>CAWGBA010000004.1:0-392965 GCA_963820735.1 uncultured Chloroflexia bacterium | reverse complement strand
TTCACTGCCTGCGAGGCACGTGCCTTAGCATCTACTGCGTGCGCTTTGTCGGGCACCGGGTAGCTTCGGCCCGGTCCTGCAAATTCGCTCGCGGGCAGTTTGTCTCGCGTTTTGCTCGTCAGCTTTGACATACCTCGTCTCCAGCAACAGATATTGTCTGCTAACCGACATCTGGCCTGAAGGTTCCGGAGCGAGAGGGTGGAGGCGAGCGGTTTGCAAGCAGTAGTCCTGCGGCTTGCGGATCCCTTCCCATCCGAGAAAAAATAAGACGTGCGAGGGCGCTGCCCTCCACGGATTCGACGCAGTCGAGTTCTTTCAGTGAACCGGTTGATTTGGCACCATATCGTCACCGACGTGGCACAGAACCAAGGTTTTGTGCCGTAACGGAAAATACCGGTGCTAGAGAATGAACACAAATACACTTGATAGTGTAGATCATGACAGGCGCACTATCGGAGCTGTTAGACTTCCACGCGGCTCAGTTTCCTGGAGTTTATGTTCCGACCGCTGCCGTCTCGGCACGAGATCGTCAAAATAATACTCTAACTCTGGGCGTTGCTCGACTATCGCTCGCGCCCGCTCTTTCAGCTTCTCACATGTTCTTTCAAGGAATGGAGCCCCGACCTCTACACGGAGGTCTTCGTTCAAAGCTATCGCTTCAATACCGTCGCGGAGTTCCGGATGCATCTCGAGAACTTGCTCGATCCTGTCGTGGAGGCTCGCGTTCTCTCGTCGCAGGTCCTCGCTGATCATGGCGCTTCCCGTGTGTTGCGTGGGACACAGAACAGAACGCGAAGCGGGTGATATGGATCCTCTGGGCAATGCGACTCTCCCAGCTTTAGACTGGCCGCGCGCGCGTCCAGCAGCTTACTTCGCACCGGCCCCGCGCTGGCGGTGGATGTTGGAACCTACGCCCGCGGCTGAGGTTTAGATGCAGTTACAGCCTGAGGGTGCCAAACGGATCATTTCCGTTGGGCGCCCGAGGCTCCTTCTCTGAAATCGCTAAGGCACACCCATGAAGGCGCTCTGCTGGCACGGCACGAACGACATCCGCTGCGATAATGTCCCTGATCCGAAAATCGAGGACGGTCGAGACGTCATAATCAAAGTGACGAGCTGCGCGATCTGCGGTTCGGACCTCCACCTGATGGATGGCCTGATGCCGACTATGAAGAGCGGCGACATCCTTGGACACGAGTTCATGGGCGAGGTGGTCGAGACGGGCTCCAATCACACCAAGTTCGAGAAGGGCGATCGGATCGTCGTTCCCTTTAACATCAATTGCGGCGAATGCCGTCAGTGCAGGCTCGGCAATTATTCAGTTTGCCAGCGATCCAATAGGAACGCGGCGATGGCGGCCGCGCAGTTCGGCTACACGACGGCTGGCCTGTTCGGCTACTCCCACCTCACTGGCGGCTACTCGGGCGGCCAAGCCGAATATGTGCGCGTGCCGATGGCCGATGTCGCGCCGATGAAGGCTCCGGACGGAATGACGGACGAGGAAGTGCTTTTCCTCACCGACATTTTCCCCACAGGCTATCAGGCAGCCGAGCAGGCCGGCATCAAGGGTGGGGAGATCGTAGCGATCTGGGGCACGGGTCCCGTCGGCCTGTTCGCTATCCAGTCGGCCAAGGTGCTGGGAGCGGAGCGGATCATCGCGATCGAAACCGTGCCGGAGCGGATCGCCATGGCGCGAAAGGCGGGCGCCACGGACATCATCGACTTCGCCAAAGAGGACGTTTTCGAGCGCATCAAGGAGATCAGCAAGGGCGAGGGCGCTGATGTGGTAATCGACTGCGTCGGCATGGAGGCAAGCCCCGGTCACGGGCAGGGCGGCATCCTCAGCGCCGTCAAAGAAAAGGTGATGCCAGCCGAGCGCACCTATGTGCTCGACCAAGCGATCCGGGCCGTGCGGCCCTGCGGCGTGGTCTCTGTGCCCGGCGTCTATGGCGGTCCGGTCACGGTCAACATGGGCTCGATCGTGCAGAAGGGCCTGAGACTATGCAGCGGCCAGACGCACGTGAAGCGTTACCTTGAGCCGCTAACCAAGCTCATCCAGGAGAAGAGGGTCGACACCACCTTCCTCATCACGCACCGCAGCACGGACCTCGCGGAAGGTCCTGATCTTTATCAGACGTTCAAAACTAAGAAGGACGGCTGCGTGAAAGTGGTCTTCCATCCCGCGTGACCGAAGATCGCAGCGGAGCCCGCGTTCGTACCCCAACTCGTCCCCGGTCCGTGCGACGCGAGAGGGTACCGACGACACTCGCTAACGCCGTTGATAATGATCTCCACGTCAAACCAAGAGCCGTACATCATGACATCTCCGAGTACCCAGAGCCGCCCTTTCCAGCTCAAACGCAGCCGATGCCGGGTGTGACGAATAAGATGGACCCCCGCCCCGATCATGGGGAGAATCGAGCTACAGGGATCCGGCAAACTCAATGGCAAGGTCGCGATCATAACCGGCGGCGACAGCGGCATAGGACGTGCTGTGCGCCATTGCCTTCGCGCGTGAGGGCGCTGATTGCTGATCTCCTACCTCAACGAGGAAGAAGACGCTAATAGGTCAAGGCGTTAGTCGAACACGAAGCCGCAAGGCGATTCTGGTGGTGGGTGACATACGGGACCCCGACCACTGTCGTCGATTGTGGAGCGCGCCGTGGTGAACTTGGGGGATCGACATTCTCGTCAACAATGCCGCGTACCAAAGCCACGCTTCGAGGAAATCGGCGAGATAAGCGACGGGAGGAGTGGCGAGAAACATTCGACGTGAAATCCACGCCATGTTTTACCTGACCAAGGCGGCGGTGCCCGCATATGAAGCCAGGAAGCGCAATAATCAACACGGCCTCCGTAACCTCGGACATGCCAAATCAGACGTTGCTCGCCTACTCAGACCACCAAGGGCGCAATCCAGAACTTTACGGGTGGCCTCGCGCAAGATGCTGGCAGAGAAGGGCGTGCGTGTGAACGCCGTCGCGCCCGGTCCTATTTGTACGCCCCCACTTCCCGCCACTATGCCGGAGGAAACGGTCAAGAATCACGGGAAACACATGCCGTTCAAACGGGCCGGACAGCCCGCAGAACTAGCTACGGCCTACGTGATGCTGGCCGATCCCCTATCCAGTTATACGTCGGGAACGACGGTAGCGGTCACCGGGTGGAGTTCGATCTCCAGCCGTCCGGCTAGCGTGCTGAGCATATCGCGGCGCAGGAACTCTGCTCTGGCCGGAGCGTATTGGCCATCCACGTGGTTGGAGTCGAACGGACCGCGAGCGTTGGCGTTTCCATCACTGGCGATGATCGTCGGAGTTCTCACTAAGGAGCGGGCTTGGTGCAGAAGGGAGTGATCTACCAGATATATCCGCGACTTTTTTCAGGACTTCGAAATCAACGGCGACGGTGTCGGCGACCTCAAAGGGATCTCGCTGCGATCTGAGCAATTGTCGACCTCGGTATCGACGCGATTTGGATCTCGCCGATCTTTCCCTCGCCGATGCGGGACTTCGGTTACGATGTTACGCGGGCTTGACGTCTATCGCAGGAGCTTCGTCGCATCGGGGCGCGAAGGCGCGAGCCCATGGACCAAGGAAAAGGGCCGCTGGCGGTTGGATGAAGCGCGCTTCCGCCGCGTTCACACCTTCGTCGATATTCAAGGGCAGGTGCGGCATGTCGCGTTCGGCGGGCGCGAGCTCATCGCCATGCAAGACTATCGCTCGGCGTGGTCGCCGGACGACGGACTTGGAAGCCGCGGTGGCAGTCAGGCGGAATTGGACGCATGGCTAAAGGCGCATCCGAGCGGCGTGGTCGGCGATGATGGCGAGACCTATTTTCCCGAGACGGATTTGAAGGCGATCCACGCCCGGATCAAGCGAATGCCCGCGCGCGAGCGCAAGAGTTTCGCCGCCGATGTTCGCTATGTCGTCGGAGGCGGCGTGATGCTGGCCGAGTGCAGAACCTGTGGCGAGCTTCATCCTTCGGCGCTTATGGCGCGCGGCGACGCTTTTCGTGTGCGGCAACTGCGACGCCAGCGCGCGCGGTCGCCCGTCCAAACGCTGTCCCCGTTGCGGCCGCATGGCTCCCTTTGAGCGCAATCATGTCCATGGACGGCGCAACTCGCCCGAGACGGTCGATCTGTGTGTCAACTGTCACCGGATCGAACATGCGGCGGATTGGCGCGCGCACGCGTCGCGGCGAGGGCGCGGGGGTCGCTCTACGGGAAGCGGCGATGAAGCCCGTCACGCAAATGTTGCGCGCCTTCATCGAGACCGACCCGCCGAAGACAAAGGGACCGGGTCCAGGGCGAAAATCTCCCGCTTGCCGCTCAAAAAATGGAAATGGCGGAAATCGAGCGGCTGCTTGGGCCGGACGCATGGCCGTGGTTTGGGCCGATGCTGATTTTCGATTGCGAGACGACGACCGATGTTGGCCAGAAACTTCGGTTTGGCGTGTTTCAGGAACGCGGCCTCAACTACCGCGACCTTGTTGAGCGCAAGAGACGGAACGGTCGGATCACGCGGGACGACATGGACGAAGAAAGATCGGAAGGAATTTTCTACAATCCCGCGACATGCTCGGAAACTGAAATCGAGACCATGCGCGCCCACGCGGAGAAACATGGGCTCCGGTTCCTTACGCTGGAAAAATTCCTCTACACGGTGCTTTTACCGATTTTATTATTACAAACGCTGGCGGGATGGCGACCCGGCCCTCACGATGCCGATGCTGGTCATCGGCCACAATCTGCCGTTCGATTTGGGCGCCATCAGCTCTAGCGCCGCGCCGAGCATCGGGCGCAATTATGGCGGCCTCACCGCTCAAGCTCGCCGAGAAGAGGCCTTCTATCGTCATCAAAAAATTGGGCTTCGCCAAGCATCTGTTTGCTGCGCATCAGGAGCTGGAACAAGCGCCGCAATCTTCAATTTGTCGATACCATGCAATTGGGTCGCGCGCTGCTCGGCCCTGGCAATTCCAGCATCGAAAAGATGCTGGATAAATTGAAGCATCGACGACGAAGCGAAGGGCGAAGCCGACCACGAAGGACCGATCACAGACGCCTATATCGAATATTGCCGCAGCGACGTACGCGCCACATGGCGGATCTTCGTCGAGCTGCGGACGCTGTACCGCAAGCATGGGCGCACGCGCGAGATTGATCGAATCTACAGCGAAGCCTCGCTCGGCAAGGCCTATCTCGAGGATTTCGGAATCAAGCCTTTCTTGCAACAAAACCCCGGCTTTGACCGTCGGATGATCGGCCCCTTCATGGAAGTCGCTGTACGGTGGGAGAAGCGAGGTTCGCATCCGTCACGAATTGCGCGAGGCGATACAGGCGGATTTCAGGAGTCAATACTCGACCGTCAACGCGCTCATGCGGTTGCAGGAATTGTTGATTGCCGAACGCGTCGAGGCGATCGAAGGCGGCCCGGCCGGCGAGGCGGCGCAATTCCTGCGCGGCGTGACGCTCGCCGATTTGCAGCGAAAAGAGACCTGGCCAAAGCTGCGCGGCGTTGCGCTCGATCCGGCCCGGCCAATGACATTCTGCCCGTGCGGACGGTCTTATCACGCCAACAACGCCCACGACACGGCCGACCCGACGCTGAGGGCGCAACAGATTGGCGTCAACGTCGTCGTGAGCGGCCCGCCGACCTGGTATTCATTCGCCGACGTGCTCGCCTCAAAAATCCTCACGGGGCGCTGCCCGGAAATCCTGCGCACAATCACGCTCGACGCCGCACGGCGTGCAAAGCGGGTTGAAGCCGATCAAGTTCTTCGGCGATCCGAATTACGAAATCGATCTTGCGCGCGACGATCTCTTCCAGCGTGTCATCGACATGCGCGCCGAGGTCAAGGACGGCGACCCGGCCATGGCGCTCGGTTTGAAATTGCTCGCCAGTGCGACATCCTATGGAGCGCTGATCGAGTTCATTGTCGATGAACACAAGACGCCGCGCGGAACGACGGTCTATCACGGAACGGAAAGCACGCGGCGGCTGGCGCGCGCCGCGCTTCCGTCGGACGACGGCGGTTTTGAAATCAGCGGCTATAAGGCCGAGCGCGCTGGCGAATGGTTTGCGCCGTGGGGGCCGCTCATTCCGGCCGGCGGCCGGTTGTTGCTCGCCATCGCCGAACGGCTCGCCGCCGATCGCGGGCTCGAGTACGCATTCTGTGATACCGACAGCATGTGCTTTGTCCGGCCCGATGGAATGTCGCGCGACGATTTTCGAGCGCGCGTTCAGGAAATCGCCGGGCCGCACGGATGGTTTCAGGCGCTCAATCCCTATTCCAATAATGACGCGCTGTTCAACATCGAGGCCGTCAATTACTGCGCACGATGATCCCAACACAATTGGAGCCGCTTTATGTGCTCGCGGTTTCGGCCAAGCGCTACGCGCTCGCGAACCGGCGAAGCCTGCCGTCGGGTGGGGAGGAATGGATCATCCGCAAGGCGAGCGGCCACGGGCTCGGCCACATAACGGCGCCGGCTTACGATCAGACCGCGCTGCCGCCGCATCCCGCCGTGCCGCTCGACAAGAAGACCGGCAAGCCCGTTCTCGAGCAAGTTGAGCAACAGCCGCAATCCCAAGCTCGTTTGCGACCTGTGGCGGATCGCGTTCGAGGCGGCCGGCCGCGGCGACGATATTGAACTTGCCGTCAGAGACGCGCTCAGCACGTTGCCCGGCTCTGAGCGAGCCGCAATTCCAGCAGCGCGCTTTGTCCTCGCGCGCCGATTGGCTCGCCTATGATCGACTGCCCGACAAGCGCGCATTCATGTTCTTCAACATCCTGCCTGCGCCGGTTTCATCCGATTGGACGTTCGCCACGGACGATCCCGAAATAGACAAGACGCGGGATGATCTGCTCGACGACGACGCTGTACGCAAAAGCCGGAAAGGATTGTTGGATGTAGACAGTTTGCGCCGCAGCGACAACAATCGAATTCCCGGCCGAAATTTTTCATGATGCATTCGGGTTGAGACTATGCACGGTCGCCGATTGCCTGTGGGATTATTTTGGTCACTTGGAAATGAAATCGCGCGGCGCGAAAGGCATGTTGCAGCGGCGGAAAATTGGTCATCCTCGACCATGAATATATCGGGAAAGAAACCAATTCGCTGATAGACCCCGACGTTGAGGAGGCAGGCGATGAAGAAATCGAGGATTTGCCCAATGTCCCAATCTTCCGCCGCGGCTTCAATCCTTCGCTTTTGACTGGCCTTGACCTGGACGCACTCAGCGTCCGGGTCGGCGTCAAGCCTGAGACGTTGCGCGACGCATTCCGGCGAGGACGGCGGCTTGAGCCCGGCGCGATGAAACGCCTGCGGGCCTCGCTTGAAGTCAGCGAAGACGGCGCGGTCTCGATCGCGGAGGCCGCTCCCCTGCCGGCCGAGGCGCGGCGCGCCGCCCGCATGGCGCGACAGTTGCACACGCTTCACGATGCGCTCGCCAAGGGCAAGGATTTCGACTTGAACGGGGCGCGACGGCCGCCGTTGAAGAACAAGCGGCGCGGCCCCGTCCCGCTCGCGGCGCTCAGAATGGCGGTTGAGCGCCATTTGCCCGACAAGGCGGCGCGGCGTTTCTTCAAAGATCGCATTGGCGTCTTTTGGAGCGGCCGGGCGGCGATCTACGCCGACAATGAGCGCGAGATTCGATTGATCGAGGAGGCCTGCTGATTCCTGAGGAAGCCGCCCCCCAATTCCGGGATGATGTCGCCCCTCGTAACGGAATGATCCCGCCCCCCAATTCCGAGATGATCGCGCCCCCCATAACGGAATGATCCCGCCCGGGGTGATTTACGGATTGGCGGGCACCGCCGTTGGCTTGATCAGGTCGCCCCTTTGGCAACCCCAAAGGAGGATCGATGCCAGCGGAGCGGATTGGGATGCGCGGTGCGCGCGAGATCATTCGGCTGAAGTTTTCCTGCGTATCGACGCACGAGATCGCCCGCCGGCTTGGCATCGCCCGCTCGACTGTGCGGGAGACGTTGAAGCGGGTGGAGACCGCAGGTCTCGCCTGGCCCCTGCCAGAGGGCATGAACGACGAGGCGCTGGAGGCGGCGCTCTACGCCAGCCGGCGCAGCAAACGGGGCCATCGGCGGATCGCAGAGCCGGATTGGGCCGGCGTGCATCGCGAACTGAAGCGCAAGCACGTCACCCTGTTGATCCTCTGGGACGAATACATCGCCGCGAACCCGGACGGCTACAGCTACTCGCGGTTCTGCGAGCTCATCGATCCTTCGAGAAGACGCTGTCGGTGACGATGCGGCAGACGCATGCCGCCGGCGAGCGGCTGTTCGTCGATTACGCCGGCGACGGCGTCCCGGTCGTCATCGATCGGCTCACCGGCGAAATCCGCATGGCGCAGATCTTCGTCGCCGTGCTGGGCGCCTCGAGCTTCACCTTCGCCAAGGCGACCTGGACGCAGGCGCTGCCCGACTGGATCGACACCCATGTGCGCGCCTTCGAGGCGATTGGCGGCGTTCCCGAGCTCGTCGTGCCGGACAACGCCAAGACCGCCATCGTCAAGGCCAGCTTCTACGAGCCTGAGGTCAATCGGACCTACGCCGAGATGGCGGCCCATTACGGAACCGCCATTCTGCCGGCAAGGCCGAGAAAACCCCGCGACAAGGCGAAAGTCGAGCAGGCGGTGCTGATCGTCGAGCGATGGCCGCTCGGCCGGCTCAGCCCGCCGGACCTTCTACCGTCTCGCCGACGTCGACGCCGCGCTCGGCGAACTCATGACCCAGCTCAACTAGAAGCAGGGCCTGCGGGAGGCTCGGCGTCACCCGCCGCCAGCTGCTCGAAGAGGTCGACCGCCCGGCGCTCAAGGTCTCCAGCCAGCCGACGAGAATACCAGCCGCGCGTGCGCCGGGTCGGCGTCGACGATCACGTCGACATCGACGCCCACTATTATTCCGTCCCCTACCGCTTCGCCCGCGCCGAGGTCGAGGCGCGGCTGACCGCCCGCGGCGTCGAGATCTTCCACAAGGGCGAGCGCATTGCCGTCCACTTAAGGGCAAGCGGGAACCGGAAGCACACGACCGTTTCTGAGCACATGCCCTTGAGCCATCGGCGCTATGCCGGCTGGACGATCGAGCGCATCCGGGAATTCGCGACCAACGCCGACAACTGGCTGCTCGACGGCGCCTCGCCGAGTTGCGCCTCGACCAATGCCGCCGTCTCCTCCCGCGTCAGTGCGGCGAGCGCGATCGATCGGACATCCGCGGTGGCGGCGAGCGCCTGGCGAACGGCATGGCCGGGTGGCGCCGGTGCAACGAGTCGGGGCTGGACGAGACGACCAGGCAGAGCGGCATGCGCCGGCTCATACGCGAGGAGCGACATAACGAACGCATGGGTCGCCGGATCGGCCCAGTGGAGATCCTCGAGCGCGAGCAGGACCACGCCGGCGCGCCGAGGACCTGCGCAAGGGCGCCGACTATCGACTCGGTGACGCGGCTGGCCACCTGGTCCGGCGCCTGCAGGGCATGCGGCGCCGCAATCCACCCCGAGTCGATCGAGACGCGACCCCGAACCCGGAATGAGACGCCCCGAGATCGCTGCCGCCATCCCCGACGACCGCCGCGACCGTTATCCGGGTCGCGTGGAGCGCGCCCGAGAGCGCCTCACCCACCGCCGAGAAGGGCACGCCACGAGTCGACTCGCGGGCGGTGCCGCGCGAGCTACGACGACGCTGTCGATCGCCGAGACTCGGGCCGACGACGCTCGTCGATCAGGCGCGAGACCCCGACCCCGACCGAGCCCGTGATCGCGACACGGCTCATCCGGCCGTCTGCGCCAGCCTCCAGGGCGCGCGCGAGCAGCTCCAACTCGCGTTCCCGACCGACGAACGCCACGCCTGGAAGCATACGGAACGGAGTGCCGGCTTCCCGACGCCATACTCCGCGCGTGGCGGAGCGCGTGCGTGCACCCCGACAACGAGCTGAACGAGCTCGCCGGCGAAGAGTGGCTCTACTTCACCAAGTCGCTGTGGACGACGGCCTATCCCGTCGGAGCTCGGGCACGCCGCCCGGAAGGCGCACTGGGGCGAACAAGCCGCCCCGCTTGATGGCGCGTTTGATCGAGTTCTTCAGCCGATCCGGCGACGCTCGTGCTCGATCCGTTCGCGGGCGTCGGAGGCACCCTGCTGGTGCGGCGATCGCACGCGGCGGGCGACGGCGCGCTCGGAGCTTCGAGCTTCGACCCGCGCTGGGATCGAGGTGTACGAATCGAGTGGTCCGTGACTTCAGCGCTGAGCGCGACGGCGCGGGCCTGCCGCTGCCCGACCTTGGACCCTCGGACCCCGGCGGTGCTCTGAACCTTCGACCTCGTCGCGCTCCCGAATCCGCCTGGGCGACGCGGTCCGCCTGCTCGACGCCCTGGAAGCAGGATCGATCGACTTCGTGGCGACCGACCCGCCGTACAACCCGCAGCTGAAGCTGACGATGGCCGGCGGGAGGCTCGCCGCAGTCGTTCGCGAACCGCCGGACCGACTACGCGATCGATCTCGGACGATCCCGCCGATCTCGCCAACAGCGCCAGCTACGACGAGTTCCTCGAGCGGATGGGCCTCATCTTCGGGAAGCTTCGTCGCGTGCTGCGCGACGGCCGCTACGCGGCGGTGATCGTCCGGGATGCCTACCAGGACGGGCGATACCGCTTCACCGGCGCCGACCTCGCTGGCAGGGCGGCGTCGACGCAGGTCTCTCGTGCCGAAGGGCGATCTCTGTCTGGTACGCAGGCAGGGACGCGGCTCCGGCCCTACGGGTAATCCCCGCGCGCGTTCGTGCCCAACATCGTCCACCAGCACATCCTGGTGATGCGGGCCGAGTAGCCGCGCGGCGAGACGCTGTCCGGCGACCGCGGAGCCTGGAGCTATTCGCCGGCTTCGAGCGTCGCCAGGGCGGCCTGGTATTCCGCCTCCCACGCGTCGTAGTGCGCGCCGTGCGTCGGATCGTCGTGGTCGGTTCCGGGCTCGTTCGCGTCAATGTCGGCCAGCACGTCCCCGACGGGCTCAACGGAATCGGCATCATGGCCGTCCTCCCACGCCAGGCCTTCCGCCTCGACGGGCGCGTTCGGATTCCAGCTCCCACTCGATTTCGCCGAGGTCGGCGACCACGGCGTCGCCCGACTCGGGCGCGGCCCGGCCGGTCAATCGGGCTCGGAGGCCGGCCGATTCGCGCGGCGTCGATCGCGGTCAATGCCAACAGGAGTGCACCGTCGAAGACGGCCTGATCGGCGGCGGGTCCTGCGGCTGCGTCGGTGAATCCCGGGTTGGTGGTTGACCGCGGGCCTCGAGTCGATCCCGATGATCGGGTGAGATCGACGGCACGACGTGGGAGACGTCGCCCATGTCGGTGGACACGACCATCCGCGCATTCGGGTCGAACCGTGCGGCCCAGCTGCTCGGCGTTGCGGGCGTAGAGCTCGACGAGATCGGGGTCGTGGATCACCGGCAGGTAATCGACCTCGCGCTGGATGGTCAGCTCGCAGCCGGTCGCGATGGCGCCGGCCTCGAAGCAGCGTTCGACGCGCTCGGTCAGATCATCGAGGCCATCGCGCGTGTGCGAGCGGACCATGAAGGCCGCGGTTGTATGAGCCGGAACGATGTTCGGGGCGTCGCCGCCCTTGGTCACGATGCCGTGGATCCGATCGCCCGAGGAGATCTGCTGCCGCAGCGCGCCGATCGCGACCTGCGCGACCGTAAGGGCGTCGGCGGCATTGACGCCGAGCTCCGGGTAGGCGGCGGCATGGGCTTCGCGGCCGATGTAGGTCACGCGTCAGCTGCCTGACTCCCACCAGCTCGGGCTCGAGGATGTCGTCGGGCCCCGGGTGGACCATCAGCGCGGCGTGCACGCCGTCGAACTCGCCCGCCTCGATGAGCCGGATCTTCCCGCCCCCGCCCTCTTCCGCAGGGCGTGCCGAAGAGCGTCACGCTGCAGGTCGAGCTCATCCGCGACGGCAGCCAGCGCCACGGCGGCACCGACCGATGAGGCTGCGATCACGTTATGCCCGCAGGCGTGCCCGATGGCGGGCAGCGCGTCGTACTCGGCACACAGTCCGACGTGGAAGCTCCCCGTGCCGGACGTGGCCACGATCGCGGTGTCCATTCCGGCCACTCCGACCCGGACGTCGAACCCGGCCGACTGCATCCATTCCGCGACCCAGCCGGCGGCGAGCGTCTCCTGGTAGCCGAGCTCCGGATTCGCATGAATCCAGTGCGACAGCCCGACGAGCGACGGATGCGCCTCGACGAGGAGCTCGCGCGCGGTCTGCCTGGGATCAGGCTCGGTCATCGGGGGTCCTTTCTGGCTTGCGTCGGTGCGGGCATGCGGGAATTGTGGGCGACGTGTTCCGCGAGCCTAGTATGGGTCCGCGCCATCCGGGAGCATGACCTGCGGATCAGTCCGGAGAGGACTGGAGTGCCAGAGTGAGGTTGGGACTCGGCCCGGTTGGGATGCGTAGCCGAGGCTCGATCGACTCCTCATCGGGGGCCCGATCGGGGCCTGATCGCTGCTAATTGAAGGCCGGAAAAATCGCCAGTTTTCCCATGCGGAACTGCCTGTACGACGCGATTTCGATGTGCTAGGGTGCCGCGGTCATCGCCCGAGAACGCTCGGGTTACAAACGCCGGACGCACACGACCCACTCCTTCTCACGGTTCCCGCGAGACAGAAACGTCGCGAGAGCCGGCACGAGCAAGGAGTGGTTTTCTTGTACACGGACAAGACCCTCGCCTGCGCGGATTGCGGGAACGAGTTCGCGTTCACCGCGCGCGAGCAGGAGTTCTACGCGGACCGCGGCTTTACGGAGCCGCGTCGCTGCCAGTCCTGCCGCGCCAGCCGCAAGGCCGCACGGAATTCGGGGGGTTATGACAGTGGCTTCGGCAATGGTGCCGGCGGCTACTCGTCAGGTGGCGGTGGCTACTCATCTTCAGGTGGTGGCGGCGGCGGCTACTCGTCCGGCGGCGGTGGTTACAACGCCGGCGGTGGCTACTCGTCGGGCGGCTACAGCTCGGGCGGAGGAGGCGGTTACCGCGATCGGCCGCCGCGCGAGATGTTCGAGGCGACATGCTCCTCCTGCGGGCAGATCGCAAAGGTGCCCTTCCGCCCCACCAGCGGCAAGCCTGTGTACTGCGCCGACTGCTTCGCGAAGCGTCGCGCATAACCAGCGACGCCTTCGGGCGTCATCCCTGGGATCGAGCCGGCCGGCGTCATGGACGCCGGCCGTTCGTTATGGTCGCGCCTCGGCCTTCGGGTCGAGCGCTTCTGGCGAGACACGCCGCGGCCGGCGGTCGAGCACGATGGCGACTGTGCCGCGGCCGCCGCTGGGTCCAGCACTAGCGCGACGCTCGGTCCATGGATCGCCATTGGGCAACGTACGCCGCAGCGGTGCGCCCGGCTCCCGATCGCGCCTGTCCCATGCTCCGTTGCTCGTCGGCTCCGTGCCTCCAAGCGCACATCCCGGTGATCGCGCAGGCATCGGCGGTGATTGCTCGGGAAGCAGGAGCTAATCGCCGAGAAGCCCTGTCGGCAACCATGCACGCGATATGACCAAGGGCAAGCGAGTCGCTCTGAGCGCTGAGGCGCGGCGACGCAATATCGAGCAGATGGCTCGCCTCGGCCAGGTGCTTCGGCAGTCACGGAGACAACGCCGGCTTACCCAGGCCGGACTCGGCCGAAGGGTAGGACTTGCGCAGTCGACGATCAGCCAGATCGAGAACGGCGAGGGCGGCAGCCACACGCTCGACACGTGGCAGAGGCTGGCGATCGCACTGGACCGCTCACTTGGCGTTTCCCTCTCACGAGACAGGGCAGAGGAACCTGCGGACGCTGGGCACCTGGCAATTCAGGAACTCGCGCTGAGAACCGCTCGCCCTGCCGGATATGTCCGCCGATTCGAGCTCAACGCGAGCGGAGGGCCAAGCTCGCGGTCGACCGATGTCGGGTTGATCGCGCCGGTAGCGCGACGGATCGTGTTGATCGAGTGCGTGAACACGGTCACCGACTTCGGCGCAGAGGTCAGAGCGTCTCATCGAAAGCGCGCGGAGCTCGAGGACTTCGCGACGGCGCGCGGCGGAGCATGGAGTGTCGGCTCGTGCTGGGTCGTGCGCGACGTGACGCGCAATCGAGCTCTCTTCCGTCGCTATCCGGAGATCGTGGCTGCGGCGTTTCCGGGCTCGTCGATCGGCTGGCTGCGGGCGCTCACAACCGGGTCGGAGCCACCGAATGAGCCCGGCATCGTCTGTGCGATGCGAGCGTGACGAGGTTGTTCGCGAGGCGGTTGCCTCGGCGCTGAACGACCGCAGGCCTGCTGCCAAAACGAGGAGGTTGGCGGTTGCCTAGGCGCTGACCCGGCCGCGAGTCAGCGGCCAGAACAAGGACGTTGGCGGTTACCGCGTTCCGGATCGAACCGCGACCGGATCCATCGGGCGGGGAGCTGCTGCTCCTCGGCTGGTCGGTGCGGCGATGGCGAAGCTGCGTGCGCCGGCACCGATGGGAACCGGCACGGTCTCAATCGGACGGACGTAGGACGGGGGTGCATCCGGCGCAGGGCGGGGAGGCGCGACCGGTCGCTCGGGACGCTTCATCTTCAGCGCGCCGTCGATGAAGCCGCCCTCGTGCAGCATCAGCCGCACGGTCTCGATCTCGCCCTTGGCATACCCGCTGGGACGGATCTCGAGGCGCTCGCGGCACACGAGCTTGCCGCTGTAGCTGCCAGCGATCGTGACTTCGGTCGCCGTGATGTCGGCCTCGACCACGGCGCCTTCCTCGATCGTGATCGACGACTCCGACTCCACCGAGCCGGTCACGCGGCCGAAGATCCGTAGCGCCTGGCGAACGCGGATCGCACCATCGAGTGCATCGTCGCGGCCAACGACCGACCCGATCGTGAAGGCCACCGCCTGGACCGTCGGCTCGACGTCGCGGATGGGCGCGGTCGGAACCGGAGAGAGCGCGCCGTTGCGGGAAAGCTCTGACGGCACAGGTTCGGGGTCACGCATGGCACGGTCGCTGTGGCGGCTGAACATGGCGGCCTCCTCCGATGGACGCAATCCGACGCCAGGAACTGCTCGACCCTGGTCCGGATGCTCGCTGCGCGTTCTGGGGTACGGGCGGCGGGCTCGCGACCAACCCGAGGTGACTCCCTCCGAGTCGATGGCCGCCGGGGAACTTTACGCCTTCAGGCGCGGATCCGTCTTCAGCCGCTCCGTCATCAGCCGATCCGACAACAGCCGATCCGTCATCAACCGATCGGCCATTAGCCGGGGCGCTCAGGTGGGGTTGCCGGACGGATCGGCGCATCGGGCGCGGCGCGGACGGACCCGGCTGCGCGCGCACCCGGCTCCTCGCCGGGTTTGATCATGTGGATCTCCCCGTCCATGGCCGCACCCTCTTGCAGCACGAGCTTCAGCGTCTCGAGTCGGCCGCTGACCTTGCCGGTCGCTTGCACCTCGAGCCGCTTGCGGCACACCAGGTTGCCTGTGTACTCACCGGCGACAACGACGTCGTCCGCGATGACTTCGGCGTTGACGCTGCCGCCAGCGTCGATGATCACGCTGGGCGCCTCGAGGTGGCCCTTGAACCAGCCGGCGATGCGGATCAGCTTGTGCACGCGGATCGTGCCCTCGACGCGATCCTCGCGAGCGATCAGCGTCAAGTCGGTCGCAGGCGCCGACGATGGCGCGGGCATGCCGCCGACCGGCGCTGGCGTGCCACGCCGAGGGTCGTCATTCGGGGCGCGTTCCGGGCTTCGGTTGAACATCTCGATCTCCCTCGGAGTCCGGTCTTGCGACCACAGGTTCGACGCCTGCCGCCTGCCTTCCCGTCGCGAGGGCTGCCGGTCCGCGCGACCGGTCGCGAGGGTGCTGGTAGGGGAGCCTGGATTCGAACCAGGAACCAGCCGGATATAAGCCGGCCGCTCTAACCGTTGAGCTACTCCCCCGAACGGCGGCACGATCGTACACGCCGTTGGTGCGAGGGATCGCCGGGTGACCTAGCGAATCAGGGGCGCGACGATCTGGAAGAGCACGACCAGGGACAGATACACGATCGGGAGTGATGCGAAGAAGCCCAGCAACGCTGCCCAACCCGATCTGCGGCGTTCTGTGCCGCTGCCAGTTGGCAGCTCCACCCACAGGTAGGTCAGGAGACTACCGGCAACGATCACGACGACGACATAGATGGCCACGACCCCGGTGCGAAGGTCGCCACCAGGGAGCTGTACGCCTCGTGAGATCAACATGTCGTACACCAGCAGGATCAGGCCGCCGACGGCTGCGACCGCCAGGTTGGCGAGGACCGCGCGGAGCACCGGCGGGGGAGGATTGCGCGCCTGGCGGATCCGGACATCGAGCCACGAGCGTTGCGGGGGACGTCCCTCGGGATCGAGGTCCGTCGTCACCGTTCGTCCGGAGAAGCGAGGACGACCAGTCCGGGACGACGAGGCAGCGACTCCGGCGAGTGGCCGGCAAGAAGTCCGACGGTGCCTGCGACGCGGTCGAGGTCTTCCTCGGTGCTCCATGCACCGACGCTAAGGCGAAGCCGGCGGTCATCGACGGGAGGTCCAAGGATCGCGAATGACCGCTGGGAGAGCTCCCGGGCGGCCTCCTCGGCGCCCCAGCCCTCGACCGCGAAGACGCAGATCGGCCCGGGATCGTCCACGGGTGTCACCAGATCGACGCCCTGGATCGCGGAGAGGCGCCGGCGAAGGCCCCTGGCGACCTCCGTGGTTCTTGCGTAGAGCCAGGGCAGGCCGACGTACATCTCCAACCAGCCGACGGAACGGGCGAACCCCAACACCGAGCGTCGAGGGAGCAGGTCGACGCGATCCTGGGCCGATGCCTGCGCCCCGCTGGCCACCGCGCCACGGCCGATCCACAGCGCACCGGTGCCTTCCGGCCCGAGGAGCCAGCGATCGCCGGCGATGGCGACGAACGAGGCGCCCGTCTCCGTGGCTGCAAATGGCACGGCCCCCGCACTGTTGCCGGCGTCGAGCACCCACTGGCCACCGGTCGCGTGGCTCTCTGGCAGCAGTCGCGTGAAGCCGGTCCGCGAGTCGACGTGCTCGATCACGGGAAGGTCCTGCCGACTGGGACAACGATCGCGCGAGCGTGATCGCGTCTCGGACCCCGTGTGTCAGGACGATCTCGTTCGCATCCGCGCCCAGCAGCGCGGCCAGAACGCCGCGAGCCTCCTCCATGCGCTGCAACAGGTCATCGCGGCGATCGAGACCGGCGCGCCCGGTGCGCAGGTCCCATTCGTCGGCCTCTGCCATCGCGCGTGCCGTTTCCGCCGGGAGCGGCCCTCCCCCGATCACATCCAACTGGATGCCGGCCGCCGTCGAGGGCAGCGCCGCTCGGAGCGCGGCGACCCGCGTCGCGTCGTCGGAACCGGATTGCATGGCGCGGACCGATCGCCCTATCGGGCCGTGGTAGCGACGCTGTACCGGCCGCCAACCTGCAGCTGATCGTGGAGCGACGCCACCGTCGAGAGCCGATCGACCTCTGCGGGCCCCTTGTCGTCGCGGATCCGCACGATGCGCGGGAAGCGCAGCGCGTACCCGGAGGCGTGGCGGTTCGAGCGGTGGATGACGTCGAACGCGATCTCGACCACGACCGTGGGCTCGACCACGTGGTAACGGCCGAAGCGGCGCGAGCGTGTGCTCCTCGAACCAGCGCGTCATCTCGGCGATCTCGGTGTCGGTCAGGCCGCTGTACGCCTTGCCGATCGTGACCAGCGCGCCCTCCGCGGCCTCGGGCCGATCGTCGACGCACCGCGAAGGTGTAGTCGGAGAGGACGCCGTGGCGTTTGCCGTGGCCGACCTCGACGCCGACGACCACGCAATCGAGCGTCGTCAGCGGCCGCTTGAGCTTGAGCCAGCCGTAGCCGCGCCGGCCCGGCGTGTAGATCGAGTCCGGATCCTTGACCATCAGGCCCTCGTTGCCGCGCTGCTGCGCCGCCGAGAAGATCGTCGCAAGGCTCCGCCTCGTCGGCCGCGGTCACGAGGTTCGCGATCCCGATCCCAGGCCGGTCCGCGAGGCCCAGCGAGTCGAGCCGCTCTCGTCGGACGCGCAGCGGCTCGCGCAGCAGTGGCTCGATCGGCGCGGCCGAGTCGCCCGCCGGCCGATGCGCCAGGAGATCGAACGCGACATAGATCGTCGGAACGTCATGCCTGGATCTGCTTGGACGGATCCTTGCCGCCCGAGGCGCGCCTGGAGCATGAGGAACGGCAGCGCCTGTCCGTCGCGCCAGGCGAGCACCTCGCCGTCGAGGATTCCGTCCGAATGGCAGGTCGCTGCCTGCGCGAACGATTTCCGGGAACTGCCCGCTGATGTCGTGCAGATCGCGGCTGTACAGCCGTACCTCGCCGTCGAGGCGATGCAGCTGGGCGCGGATGCCGTCGTACTTGTCCTCGACCCACACCGGAGGCGGCATACGCGCCACCGCGGCGGCTTCGTCGGCGACCGGCGACGCGAGCATCGACTTGAGCGGCCGGAACAGCGTCAGCTCGGCTTGGTCCAGCGCGCCGTTGCGGGCAAGAACCGCGGTTCGCCCGAGGTCGCCGGTCAGCATCCCAGCCCACTGGACGGCCGATTGCTCGCCCCCGAACGCCTTGGCGATCGCGGCCTCGAGGTGGCCCTCGCGCAGCCCGATGCGCAGCTCGGAGGCGAGGATCCGGACGAGGTAGCGCGCGGTGATCGGGTCGGCACGGCCCAGCAGATCGTCCATCAGCGTCGCCTTTGCCGCCGTCCCGCGCGCGGCGGCGATCTCTGCGAACGCCGTCGCCGTCTCTGCCAGGGTCGGGGCCGGACCGTCGGGATCGTGACCTCCGGCAAGCAACAGATCGCGAACGGCCGTCCCGATGTCGGAAGACTCGTTGTAAGCGGCAAAGAGCGCGCCCTCGCCCTGTCCGGCGATGCGCTCGGCGATCGCTGCGATCTGTGGCCCAACCGATGCCCGGTCGTGCGCGGATCGCGCTCGGGGAAGGGTCGTCCCGAGAAGAAGACGGCCGGCCGTGGCGAGCTCATCGTCAGTCTCCAGCGACGCCAGGTAGGTCGCCACGGCGGCGACCTTCTCGGATGTCCGCGTCGTCGAGGCGACGCGTTCGGCCACGTCTGCCCACTCGCGCATCCGGAGGATGGTAGCGAGGCGCGGCCGCGGGGTAGGATCGCGGCCCATGGCCGTGATGACCCCCGAGCACTGGCGACCCGAGGAGCTCCTCGGCCGCCTCGTGAACCTGCGCCGGCACCGGGAACGAAACCTGCCCCACGTGACGCGCTGGTACCGCGACCCTGAGCTGGCGCGGCTGACGCGCTACCAGACGCGGCCGATGACGATCGAGGAGATCGAGCGCTTCTTCCACTCGCGCCTGATGTCCGACGAAGCGATCGCCTACGCCATCCACGAGGCGACGACCGACCGCCTGATCGGCCTCACGACCTTCTCGGCGCTCGACGCGACAACGGCTCGGTGCTCTTCCACATCACCATCGGCGAGCACGACGCGTGGGGCAAGGGCTACGGGACGGAGGCGACCGAGCTGATGCTCTCGCACGCCTTCGATCGGCTGGGCCTGCATCGCGTCGGCCTGTCCGTGTTCGAGTTCAACGAGCGGGCGCGGCAGCGCCTACGAGAAGGCCGGCTTCCAGGTCGAAGGCCGGCTCGCGAGCGGCGATCGCCCGCGACGGCCGCTGGTGGGACGAGGTCCAGATGGGCATCCTCAACGAGGAGTGGGTCGAGCGGCGAGAGCGCCGCGACGGAGGCGTTGACAGCCGGGTCCACGGCTGGACCGCCCGAGAATGTCGTGTCGGCCAGGCGGCGTTGACCACACGGGCCCGGCGGCCGAAGGAGGCCCGGGCCGACTTCCGCGAGATCATCGGGCGCAAGGGCCACTCCGTCGACAACGCCCGCGACGCGATGGCGCGGCTGGAGACCGCATTCGCGGCCGGCGACCTGGAGCGGACACCGTTGGTCGATCAGGCAGTCGCGTGACCTCGACGTCGCGCTCGAGCAGGACGACGACCAGAAGCTGGGTGGCAAGAGCGCCGAGGCCTCGCGCTTCATCCTCCGAGCGATCGACCGAATGCTGGACGATCTCTAGCACCTGAATACGCACGCGCCAAGGCCCGTAACGGTGCCGTCACGCCGGCGCCCTACACTTCGGACAGCTCAAAACCTCGGGCGTTCACGCGCGCCCGCCCACACCGGAGACTCTCGTGGTATCTCGTCTCTTTGGCGGCCCGAAGGTCAGCGACGAGCAGAAGAAGCGCATCCCGCCCGGCCAGTACGTCACCGAGAAGTGGCCCGTGCTCCACTACGGCTCCGTGCCGCGCGTCGATCTGGCCGACGTGGAACTTCCAGGTCTGGGGCGAGGTCGAGAACCCGTTCTAGTTCACCTGGGACGAGTTCAGGCAGATGCCGCGCAAGTCGCTCCACACGGACATCCACTGCGTGACCCGCTGGTCCCGACTCGACATGGACTTCGAGGGCGTCGCCGATCCAGCACATCCTCGAGCGTGCCGGCCTGAAGCCGACCGCCCACTTCGTCGTCAGCCACGCCGAGCAGGGCTACACCGCCAACCTGCCGCTCGAGATGCTCGACGACGACGACGTGCTGCTTGCCGACATCGCCGACGGCGCAGCCGCTCGACGCCCGATCACGGCTACCCGCTGCGCCTCGTCGTCCCCAAGCGCTACTTCTGGAAGAGCGCCAAGTGGATCCGCGGCCTTCAGTTCCTGCCGCAGGACCAGCTCGGTTTCTGGGAGCGCTACGGCTACAACAACAACGCCGACCCCTGGAAGGAAGAGCGCTTCACCGACTAGCGGCAAGCGACGGTCGGAGCCCACCCTCGACACGGCAATCGAGGTCGTCCCGGCCACGCTCGAGCGCTGGGACGACGTCCGGCTGGTCCTGGACGGCAACGGAGAGGTTGGCTGCTGGTGCCAGCCTTGGCGGGGGCGTGACCAGATCGCGCGTGAAGCCGGCGAATCCCGCCCCGAAACGCTTCGCAGGCAGCTGGCCACCTTTGACGTTCCGCCCGGATTCCTGGCCTATGTCCATGGCGACGTCGCAGGCTGGTGCGGCATCGCGCTCCGCTCCCAATCGCCACGCCTCGCGAACTCCCGCACCATCCCGGCCATCGACGAAGAGCCTGTCTGGGTCATCGCGTGCTTCCGCGTCCGAGTGGGCCACCGGCGCAAGGGCGTGGCAGGCGCCCTGCTCGATGGAGTCGTGACGGCCGCGCGTATCGCCGGTGCGCCGGGCGTCGAGGCCTATCCGATCGATCCCGACGGCAAGCGCGTCGACGTTGGCTTCGCCTACGTGGGACTGGTACCGATGTTCGAGCGTGCCGGCTTCGAACAGGTGGGCATCACGAACGGACACAGCGCGGGACGACGGCGGGTGATCGTGCGGCGGATGTTCCACCCGACCGCCTGAGCGACTGACAACCGGCTCTGGCGCTGGCGGGCGTCGCGCCCGACAATTGGTCTTGTGGCGACCGGTATCCGAGAGCACGCCCTCCCTCCCGCTACCGCGCCGCACGAGACAGCGATCAACGGGATCCTCCGGCCCGTCGTATTCGGCGCGAACGACGGACTCGTGTCGAACCTCGCGCTCGTCATGGGCGTCGCCGGCGCGAATCCGGCACCCGGAGTCATCGTGCTGGCTGGCGTCGCCGGTCTCATCGCCGGTGCGTTCAGCATGGGAGTCGGCGAATACATCTCGGTCCAGAGCCAACGCGAGCTGCTGGAGTACCAACTTGCCTTCCAGCACAAGCAGCTGCGGGAGGCACCCGACCAGGAGCGCCGCATCCTGCGCGCGATCTACACGGACCGTGGCTTCAGCGAGGAAGAGGCCAACCGGTTCGTCGATGCGGTCTTCGAGGATCCCGACCATGCGGCTCGGATGTTGATCTTCGAAGAGGTCGGCCTGGACAGCCGTTCGATCGGCTCGCCCATGGCCGCCGCAGTCGGCTCGTTCATTGCCTTCACGATCGGCGCGGCAGTGCCGCTCGTGCCCTTCCTGCTGTCGTCGGGAACGGCGGCGCTCGTCGCCAGCCTCGGGGCGAGCCTGATCGCCCTTGCTTTGCTGGGATTGGGCATCAGCCGGCTCACGCGGCGATCACCGTTGTTCAGCGCGTTTCGCCAGGTCGTGCTCGGTGGCGTGGCCGCCGCAATTACCTACTTCGTAGGCAGGTTGGTCGGCGCGGGCGTCGGTTGATCGCCGCCAACGCGGCGAACGGTCAGGGTCGCCAGCGGTCCCGCGGCAACGGATTCCTCGACCGACGCGTGAGGCCGTAGAACCCGAGCAGGGCTCCAATGATGATCACGGCACCAACGCCGAGCACAAGCGGGACGAGGTTCATGCCGCCGCCGCTGCTGCCACCGCCATCTCGCGTGCCGCCGCTACCGCCGGACGACGGCGGGTGGGTGGGTGGCACGGTAGCCAGGGCCGGCGGGACGGTCGCGGTCGGGACCGGGCTCGGAGTCACCGTGATCGACGGTGAAGCGCTCGCGAGGGCGTCACTTCCGGGTGCGCTCGTGGGCGATGCCGTTCCGACACCGGCTTCGGTTGCCGAGGGCGTGTCCGTCCCTTTGGGCACGAAATTGAACGGCTGCGGCGGGTCGGTCAGGAAGTAGTTCTTCTTGGCGGCGTCCTGGCCGTTCTTGCCGCGCGGATCCGGATACTGGTCGGTAACGCCGTAGATCCCGTATGGATCGATCGGCTTCATGTTCTCGTCGAGTAGCTCGAAGTGGAGGTGTAGGACGCCCGGGCTGTTGCTGTCCCCGGCCTCGCCGATGACCTCGCCCGCGTCGACGTGGACCGTGTTGTGGACGTCGTTGAGCGGGATCTTCTTCTCGATGCTAGCGAGGTGGTTGTAGAACGTGTAGTACGTCTGCCCCTCGACCTTGTGCTTGATCAGCACGCGGTTGCCCATGATTTCGCCGTCGTCGAAGCAGCCGCCCTGGCCGGTCTTGGCGCCGCACGCGTCCCCGGCGGCCGCCGCCAGCACGTCGAACGTCTTCCAGGTGCTCGGGACGTCGCGCGTGCCGTTGACGTAGTCGATCGCGTGGTGCAGCAGCGTGAACGCGCCGGTCGTCGGGTCGCGCGTGGTCCAGGCACGCTGGATCACGATCTTCTTGTTCGACGCGTCAAACGGCAGGTTCAGGAACTGCGGCACACCACCGGCGCCACGGGCGGGGGCCTGGTTGATGCCGACCGCGAGGGCGGCAATGACGACCGCAATCGCGCCGACGAATCGCGCGAGCGAAGTCGTGCTGCGGGAGGTCCCCACCAACGTCAGTTCCGGCGAAGCGCCGTCGCGGACGCGTCCACGACGAGCGGCTTGAGGTGGCGCGACAGCAACCCGATCTCGCGGCGCAGGATCTGCTCGAGCCCGAGCAGGCGGCTCACGGTGTCGGGTGCCTCGAGGAGGTTCTGGCGTCGATCCTGCTCGACATGGACCAGGCCGGTGATCACGTACGAGAGCACGGTCGGGTCGCTGGTCGAGGTGAGGCGCTTTGCCGCTGCCATCAGCAGGCGGTGCCGTTGACGATCGTCGAGCTCGGCGCGGTCGAGCGTTCCCGACACCATCGGCTCGAGCCCTTCGCTCGAGACGATCTCGAGCGCGTTGATCAGCGGAGTCGTTTCGATCGGCTCGTCGTCATCGGGATCGTCATCGTCGTCGTCAAGGTCGACCTCGAGCTCGATCTCGGGCCCGTCGGATGCGTTGTCGAGCGTGGGCGCGAGGCGGTCGAGATAGCGCATGAAGCTGCTGCCCACGCGGCGGGCCAGCCGGCGGGCCTCTTCACGCTCGCCGATCGGCTCGTCGAGGATCTCGACCTCGCCGACGAGGTACGGCTCGCGGTCCTCGTACAGCTCGTCAATGCGGAACCGGCGGCCACCGACCGTCACGATGTCCAGCCGCCCGTCGGGATAGCGGCCGGCCTGGCGGATGATGGCCGTGGTTCCCACCTGCGCCAGCGAGACGGGCGCATCACCGACTTCGCGGCCGTCCTTGATCAGCACCACGCCGAACGGCTCGCCGGCTGCGATGCAGTGGCCAACCATGCTGCGATAGCGCTCCTCGAAGATGTGGAGCGGCAGCGCGACACCGGGGAACAGCACCGCATGGAGCGGGAAGAGCGGAAGCTCGATGTGCCGGGCAGATCCGGTCATGCAGTCAGCATGCCGCGAACGCCGATAACGCGCCACGAATCAGAACGGCGAGCCCTCGTGGGCTCGCCGCGCTGGACAATCGGTCTGCGGTTCAGTGGTGACAGGCGCCCGGCGAGCCTGCGGAGTCGGAGGTGCGGAAGCTGCTGCCGCAGCCGCACGCGGACACTGCATTGGGGTTGTTGACCGTGAACCCGGCACCCATGAGCGTGTCGAGATAGTCGATCTCTGAACCCTCGAGGTACTGCGTGCTCTCGCGGTCCACGTAGACGTTGATGCCCTTGGACTCGATCGAGACGTCGTCCGCGGTTGGCTGATCCTCGAGCATCATCCCGTAGCGGAAGCCGGAGCAGCCACCGCTGTAGACGTACACGCGCAGCCCGATCTGCGGGTTGGCCTCTTCCGCCGTCAGCTCACGCAGCTTGGTCGCGGCCGCATCGGAAAGCGTCACCAACACGGGCGGCGCCTGGGGAATGCTCAACGGCATCGGCTGGGCTTGGGTTTCGATCATGCGAGCGTTGTCCTCCCCGGACCGAACGAATTCGTGCGAAGTGATGGCCTTACACCGTCACGCCCGACCATGCTAGCACGCGACTCGTGAGCGGCAATCGCGCTCAGTGGGCCGCACCGGTCAGCATCGGGGCCACGGTGTAGAGCAGGCCGAGCAGCAGCGCGACGATGATGATCGCCACGAGCACCGTCAGGAAGATCGTCACCGGATCGAAGGAGCGCTTCTCGCTCGTGGTCGGAGCGGTCGCGGCAGGCTCCGAGACGAGGTGCCACAGGTCGCTCTCGCCGCGCGGCGACGTGGTCGTGGCGCCGAGGCAGCCACGGCAGCACTCGCTGTCAGGGCAGGCGAGGTGTCGTAGCGGCTGAAGAGGCCGCTCCCCGTGAGGCTGCTCGAGGTGGTGTACGCCGCGGCCCGGGCGTCGGGCTGGCTCGCGGACGTGCCGTGGGAGTCGGCGGTTGACATCGAGATCGACGCGCCCGCCGATGGCGGCGCGCCTGCCAGCACCCGTGGCGGCGACGGCTGCCGCGGCGGCAGCGGATTCGCTGTCCTTCCATGGCTTGGACCCCGCGGGAGTCGACCAGGCATCCGAATCGGCGGCCTCCCAGTCGACGGCTTCGGGCATCGGCCATACATGGACATCCGCCGCGCCGGACTCAGGTTGCGGCTCGGTCGGCGTGGACGCGGCGACCTCGGCTGCCTCGGGCTCGGCATCTGCCGTTGCGGGTTCCGTCGAAACGGCCGCGGCAGCGTGGGCCGGGGCACCGTCTGCTGCGGCAGCGTCCGCCGTGGCAGCGTCGGCCACGGCAGCGTCGGCCCCGGCGGGGTGTGGCTCGTCCGGAAGAGTCTCCGCCGTGACCGGCTCCGCGGGTTCGTGTTCCGCAGCAGCCGCTTCCTGCGGCTCTGGCGCGTCCTGCGTTGCGGCGTGTTCGTGGTCGCCATTGGCCGGGGCGGCGCCGTAGGCGGTCGCCTCGGGCCATTCGTCATCGGCGCGCCACTCATGCGTTTCGGTGGGCGGCGCTTCCCGATCGTCGGACGTTGCCGCGGCACCAAGCACGGCCCAGCCAAGGGCATCGCGGCGGCCGTCATCAGCCGCTACCGCATGCGAATTGTCGAGTTCGGCTTCGGCCGCCTGGTCGTGGGACTCGTCAGCGGACGCGGTGCCTTCGTCGGCTCCCCCGATTCCGTCGACCAGCCCGGCAGCGACAGCGGCCGATGCAACTGGAGTCGCGTCGTAACCGACAAACTCCGTGTTCGCGAGCTCTTCGCCGGAGCTGGTGCCGACGGCCTCGATGGCCGCAGCTTCGTACCAATCGACCGCCACCTCGCTCGCCTGGTCGGATTCGGCGGGTGCTGCTGCCTCATCAGCCGACGCTTCGGCGGGCTGCACAGTCACCTGATCCGTTGCGGTCGTGTCCGGCCATTCGGCTGCTGCGACCGGCCCCGCGATGGACGCCCAATCGCTCCAGTCTGCCGCGTCGCCGGCACCAGCATGTTCGGCCGAGGTGTCCACCTGGACATCCACGGGCTCGCTCGTCCAGCCATTGGCCTGGGCAGCGTCAGTGTCCGCGGCAACCCAAGGAGCGTTTTCGGTGCCAACCGGCTCGGCGGTCTGCGTTTCGCCCGTCTGCGTCTCGGCGTCGGTGACGGATGCGGCACTGGCCTCCTCGTAGGTCCAGGGCACGAATGCCGCCGGTTCCTCGGGAGCTGACGATGCGTCGGCGAGGCCCGGCGCTTCAACGTCGGTCGCCGCGGCAGCGGCGGTCGCTGCGGCGCCTCTCTGGGCGAACCGTGCGACGAGATCGGGCGGAGGCGTCGGGAGGCGATCGTCGGGCAGTGTCTGGGGCACACGCGCGCCGTGCGTCGGGTCGACGTACGGTTGCGGTGAGTCGTTGCCCACGTTCATCTCGTCGGCGGTCTCCATCGACTCAGCGCCGATCGTGGGCTCCCCATCCGACTGCCCTTCGAGGTTCAGGCTCTCTTCGGTTTCCGGCGCGGCCTCGGCAACGGCATCGGTCGCACCGAACACGTCCTCCGGCTCCGTCCACCAGCGATCGGCGGAATCCTCGTGGCCGTTCTCGTAGCGCGCGTCAAGACTGACATCCTCGAGCTGCTGCGTCGGCGAGTTCGTCGGCGTGGAACACGGCGCCGGCAGTCGCAGGAGCCGCCTCTTCGCCGAACACCGATAGCGGCGCGTGATCGACCGGCTGACCGACGTCCGGGAGCACCGGTGCGTCGGCATCGTCGAAGTCCCAGGACGTGCCCGACTCGTCTGACTGGGCGGTTGCCGGTTCGTCTGCAACTCCGGCGGGCGCGCGGTCTGCCGTCGCGGGCGCGGGGTCTGCCGTTGCGGGCGCGACGTTTTCGGCCGCGGGCAGGCCGTCCGGCTCGGCAGTGGCGCCGGTCGAGGCAGGATCCTCAACGTCGTCGGCAACGATCCACGTCGGTTCGTCGGTTTCGAATGACCAGAAGTCGTTCGAGCGACCGCTTTCGGCCTGATCGGTCACAGGCTCGGCTGTGGCCGAGACCGGCTCCGCAGATGCGTCGGAATGCGTGGGTTCCGCAACGACGTCGGAATGCGTGGGCGCTGCGTCAACTTCTGCAGCCGCGGACTGTCCGTCCGACTCGGCCGCCGCGGGCTCGGATTCGACGTTGTGTTCGGCAGTTCGGGACGCCTCCTCGACCGCCGCCCGGCTCATGCCGTCGCTCGTCAACCCTTCCGCAGCCGGCGTCTCCACCGCGGTGGCATCCACCGCAGGCGGCACGACCTCGAATCCGTGAGCGCGGAGCGAATCCTCGAACGACGACCAGTCGGGCCGGAACGGCTCTGGGTCCTGGCTGCCTTCCGCACCCGCGGGCCAGCCGACCTCGTCCGTGTTGTTCCACGAAGCCGTCATGCCGCTGCTCCCTCCGCGTCCACTCTCTCGACGAGCGTCGCAATGCCTTGGCCTACTCCGATGCACATGGTCGCGAGGCCATATCGACCAGTTCGTCTCTTGAGCTCGTGCACGAGCATCGTCACGAGCCGGCTTCCACTCATTCCCAATGGATGGCCGAGCGCAATCGCTCCGCCGTTGACATTGACCTTCTCGTGATCCAGACCCAACTCGCGCATGCACGCGATCGCCTGGCTCGCGAAGGCCTCGTTGAGTTCGATCAGGTCGAGGTCGTCGACCGTGATCCCCGCCCTGGCAAGCACCTTGCGGGTTGCCGGAACGGGACCGAGTCCCATCACCGCAGGATCGACGCCTGCCACGGCCGTCGCCACCACCCGTGCGAGTGGGCGCAAACCGTGACGTTTGGCGAACTCGGAGTCGACCACGACGGTCGCGCTGGCGCCATCGTTGATCCCCGAGCTGTTGCCCGCGGTCACGCTGCCGCCTTCGCGAAACGCCGGCTTCAAGCGCGCCAGGCCGTCCGCGGTCGTGTCCGCACGCGGGTGCTCGTCGCGATCGATGGTGATCGGGTCGCCCTTGGGCTGCGGAACCATCACGGGGACGAGCTCGTTGGCGACACGGCCGGACGTGATCGCCGCAACCGCCCGCTGCTGCGAGCGCGCCGCGAACGCATCCTGGTCGGCTCGTGACACGCCGCACCGCTCGGCGACGTTCTCAGCGGTTTCACCCATCGAGTAGGGATGGTGCATCGCGGCGAGCTTCGGATTCGTGAAGCGCCAGCCGAGGGTCGTATCGACCAGCTCGTGAGCACCGCGTTCCCAGGCCGCGCCGGGCTTGAGCAGTACGTATGGCGCGCGCGTCATGCTCTCAACGCCGCCGGCTACGAACGCTTCGCCGTCGCCGACCATCACCGCGTGGGCCGCGGAGTTGATCGCCTGGAGGCCGGAGCCGCAGAGCCGGTTGATCGTCTGGCCGGCGACCTCGACCGGAAGACCTGCCAACAGCCCTGCCATGCGGGCCACGTTGCGATTCTCCTCACCAGCACCGTTGGCGTTGCCAAGGATCACGTCTTCGATCAGGTCCGGCTGAACACCGGAGCGCTCGACCGCGGCACCGATCGCGAGGGCGGCCAGATCGTCGGGGCGAACGGACGCGAGAGCACCACCGTACCGGCCAACAGGGGTCCGGACGGCACTGACGATCCATGCATCACGCACGGCGCGACCGAGCACTCGCTCCATGCGGCACAGTGTAGGTGTGGTGCATGACCGCACCAGAATGGCCCGAAGGTCACCGTACCTATGGGTTACTCGCGAGTGGGTCGCGGTCAGGATGGCACTGACGGGAGGGTGTCGCAGCCCACTTCGGAGCCCTCACGCGGTGGCAATCTGCCACAGCAGTGGTGCCACCTCGTACTGGTCGCCGGAGAGGCTGGCCGCACCATGCTGGCGCCGCAATCCCTCGACGACGGCGCGAAGACCGAGCTGTCCGGCTCGTTCGAATGGCCCCATCGGATGGTTCACGCCGAGCTTGATCGCGGTGTCCACGTCCTGCGGAGATGCGACCCGTTCCTCGACCGCGCGGTAGGCCTCGTTGATCAGCGCGAGGTTGATGCGCTCGACGATCGTTGCGGCAGGCAACGACTCGGCAGACGAGGCCGCCGGGTGAGCCACCGGGGCCGCGCCGGGGCTCGCGCCGTCGCCATAGGCATAGAAACCGCGGCCGGACTTCCGGCCGAGCGTCCCCGCGGAGACCATCTGCTCCTGGATCGGAGATGGCCGAAAGCGCGGCGCCTCGTCGAACCCTTCGTACAGCGAGCGGGCGACGGCAAGATTGACGTCGATGCCCACCAGGTCCATCAGCCGAAACGGTCCCATGGGATAGCCGGCCCCCTCGATTGCCGAATCGATCGACTCGACCGTGGCCTCGCCCGCCTCGAGCATTCGAAGTGGCTCGAGAGTGAAACCGCGGTTCACGCGGTTGACGATGAACCCGGGCGCGTCTGCGCTCAGGACGGCCGTCTTGCCCAACCCCTCCACGAACCCGATTCCGTCCTGGATCACCTCGCGCAACGTATCGTCGGTGGCGACCACCTCGACCAGCGGCATCACCGGGGCCGGATTGAAGAAGTGCAAGCCCAGCACGCGTTCGCGGTGGTGCGTCCCTTCAGCGATCGCACCGACCGAAAGCGAGCTCGTGTTGGTGGCGATTGCGACGGACGGATGTGCCTCCATGTCGAGCGCGCGGAAGATCGATCGCTTGAGAGTCAGATCCTCGATCACGGCCTCGATCACGAGGTCCGCCTCGCGCGCCATGTCGCGCAGCTCGTGGCGTTCCTCGAGACGTGCCAGCGCGGACGTTCGGCCCTCGGCGGTCAGTCGGCCCTTCTCGACGAGGCGGTCGAGCGCCGCCACGATCCGGGCACGCCCCGCAGCCGTCGCGTCGACGTTCAGGTCGTGGATCAGCACCACGTGTCCGGCGAGGAGCGCCGCCTGGGCAATGCCAGCGCCCATCGTCCCGGTGCCGATCACCGCGACGGTTAGGAACGAGCCGCGCGGCTCGTTCGGGTGTCGAGACCATCGGGGTCAGGTGCCTGAGAACGAGGGCGGACGCTTCTCACGGAACGCGGCGAGGCCCTCGCGATGGTCATCCGAGCGTCCGGCCACCGACTGGAGCTGCGCCTCGTACTCGAGCGCTGCGGCCAGGTCATGTTCCAGCGCGAAGTTCAACGCGCGTTTGCCGAGCGCGAGTGCGACTGGCGATGCCTGCGCGAGCCGAAGCGCGAGCGCACGCGCTTCTTCAGGGAGCCGGCCCGCTGGAACGATCCGGTTGACGAGTCCGATCTTGAGCGCCGTGTGGGCGTCAATCGGGTCTGCCGAGTAGATCATCTCGGCTGCATTGGCAACCCCCACGAGACGAGGCAGAAACCAGGTTGAGCCCGTGTCCGGAACGAGCCCGATCCGACCGAACGCCTCGATGAACGTGGCACTTTCCGCGCAGATGCGCAGATCACAGGCAAGCGCGAGCGAGCAGCCGGCGCCCGCGGCCACGCCGTTGATCGCAGCGATGATCGGCTTCTCCAGGCGGCGCATGGCCAGGATCAGCGGGTTGTAGCGGAGGCGAAGCTCGGCGCCCAGGTCGGGCGCGTCGTCGGAGCGCGGCTCTTTGAGGTCCTGTCCGGCCGAGAAGGCCCGTCCCGCGCCCGTGAGGACCACGACGCGTATCGATGCGTCGCGCGCGATCTCGCGAAACGCGGCCAGCAGCTCGCCCTTCATGCCGTGGTCGAACGCGTTGAGCGCATCGGGACGGTTGAGCGTGATCGTCGCCACCCGGTCCGTCGTGTCGAAGAGGAGCGTTTCGTAGGTCGGCGCGGCTCGATCGGGCACGGTCAGCGGCCCTTCCAGTCCGCGCGCCGTTTCTCCACGAAGGCCGCCATCCCTTCCTTCTGGTCGTCGCTTGCGAAGAGCAGGAAGAAGTTGCGTCGTTCGAACTCCAGGCCAGCCTCGAGCGACAGCTCGAAGGCTCGGTTGACGGCTTCCTTGGCGGCCATGACCGCCAGCGGCGGCTGCGAAGCGATCTCGGCCGCCAGCGAAAGCGCCTCGGGGAGGGTCTGTTCGCGCGCGACAACCCGGCTGACCAGGCCGCGTGCCGCTGCTTCAGCTGCCGGCAGCTGGTCGCCGGTGAGGATCATCTCCATGGCCTTGGCCTTGCCAAGCGCGCGGGTGAGCCGTTGCGTGCCACCGGCGCCGGGGATGATGCCGATCCGGATCTCCGGCTGGCCAAAGACGGCATCGTCGCCCGCGACGATCAGGTCACAGGCCATCGCCAGCTCGCAACCGCCGCCGAGCGCGAACCCTCGCACAGCCGCGATCAGGGGCTTGCGGATGCGCCGCAGCCGCTCCCAGCGCGAAAAGCCGTTCGCCACCGTGAGGGTGATTGGCGTTGCGCCGGCCATCTCCTTGATGTCTGCACCCGCCGCGAAGGCACGTTCCCCCGCGCCGGTGATGACGATTGCTCGGACGCTCTCGTCCGCGTCGAGCGTCTCGAGGGCCTCCACAAGCTGGCGCAACGTCTCGTAATCGAGCGCGTTGAGCACCTCTGGACGGTCGAGCGTGACCAGGGCGACGCCGTCGACGGTTTCGCCGGTTGCAGGGTTCGCCGCCGGTGAATCGACGCGAACTCGCGACCGCGCGCCGGCAGTCGGATCAGCCACTGCCCGCGTCCTTGATCGACCGCCGCAGTCCGTCGTAATCCACGCCGCGCTTCTCCTCGAAGCTGGCAAGGCCCTCGGCGACCTCTGCCGATGACGCATGGATCGTCAGCCATTCGCGGGCCATGCGGATCGTGGCGCCCCACGAGAGATCCTTCCAAAAGTCGAGCTCGACCTTCGTGGCGCGAATGATCTCGGGCATCTTCTCCAGCAGTTCGTCGCAATAGTCACTGACCGCGGCATCGAGTTCGGAGCGCGGCACAACGCGGTTCACCCAGCCCCAGTCGAGCGCGGTCTGCGCGCTGATCGGCCGGTTCAGCATGATCACCTCGCGGGCGCGGCGGTCGCCGATCAGCAGCGGCATCCACTGGGTCGCGCCACCCGATGGCAGCGAGCCCCGGGATGGACCGACGTGACGGAACACGACGTCATCGGCGGCAACGGCAAGATCGCAGGCAATGTTCAATTCGTTACCTCCACCAACGACCATGCCGTTGAGTCGAGCAACGACCGGCTTCGTGCAGCCGCGAACCGCCTCGATCATCTCGATGAAGCGACCCATCCAGTCCCAGTAGTCGTTGGGCCGGCGGAGGAACTGCTTCTGCTCGACGAGATCGGCGCCGGTGCAAAACGCTCGATCGCCGGTTCCCGTCATCACCACGACGCCGATCCCGTGATCGGCTGAAGCCTCCCGCATGGCGTCTCGAACCGCCTCGATCGTCGGGCGATCCAGCGCGTTGAGCACGTCCGGGCGGTCGAGCCGGATGGTCGCGCTGGCACCCTCGACCGTGTAGTGGACGGTCATTCGGCAGTCATGCGGCGTCCGGATTGCCGACCGGCTCTGCGGCGGGGCCGGCCTCCTCGAGCGCGACCAGCGTGAGGAGCCCGGGCGCAATCTCGCGCAGGTTCCTGCCGGCGAGGCGCATGGGCTCGCTGGCCATCGCCACGTCGAGCGCAGCCCGGTCGTCGAAGACCATCTGGTTGGTCAGCACCAGTTCGGAGTCCGGCGTGAAGCTCTGGACCACGCGGTGGATCGTGATCGAGCGGAGGCCCGGCACGGCCGCGATCAGCGGAAGGTGCTCCGCCTCGTAGCGGTCGAGGAAGGTCTGGAGCGCCTCATCGCCACCCTCGGGTCGGCGGAATTGCGCCAGCAGGGTCACCGACATGCAGCCACTCTCCCGGTGCGAGCGATCACGTCGCGGCAGAAGCGTAGCCGACCCAGCCGGCCCGGTCCGCCGTGGCACGGCATTCCGACGGTTCCTGACGCCCGCCTCCGGCTATAGCGAGCGCGCCTCTACCTCAGGCTCGAGGACGACCGCCCCCTCGCCTGTCGCGCCGCTCCGTCGACCGTGCCCGTCCTCGGCGCGGCTACGCGCCTCGGACTCGGTCTGTCGCCAGAACGTGGCGCACCCGTCGTTGAAGAGCTGTGGCTGATTGACCATCACGACGTGCCCGCTGTTGGGCACGATCAGCAGGCGCGCGTCGGGCAACTGCCGGTACAGGGCCACGGCGTGATCCGCCGGAACGAACACGTCACGGTCGCCGTAGGCGAGCAGGACCGGGACGCGCGCGTTGCGCAGCTGCTCGGGCGACAGCAGGGACTGCACCGCGACGTCGGCGGCGACCGCACTGAGCACCTTTTTCCACGCTCCCGGGCCCTGCGCCGCGTGCCGCTTTTCGAGCTGTGCCGCCCAGGCAGGCTCCTGCCGCTCGATCCGCTCGGGATCCATGAGCCGCCGCGCGACGCTCGTGCGTGGCTCGCGCAGCACGTCGATCCCTGCGATCACAGCCGTCCGCAGCCGCTCGGCGTGGAGCGTTGCGAAACGGAGTGCGGTCATCGCGCCCATCGAGAAGCCGGCCACGTGGAACGTGTCCAGGTGAAGTGCGTCGGTGAACGCGGTCAGATCGTCGACGAGCGCGTCGGCACTCCACTCCCCTGACCCGTCCCAACGCGTGCCACCATGCCCGCGCGCATCGAGCAGGTACAGTCGGAACGCCTGGCGGAACAGCGGTCGTTGGGCCGCCCAGTCGGCCTCCGCCGTCGAGCTCGCACCGTGCAGCAGCACCAGCGGAGGTCCGGCGCCTTCGGTCGTGTAGTGCATCTGGAGACCGTTGGCGCGGACAGTCGGCATCAATTCCGAGTCTAGGGGCAAGTGCCGGCCGAAGGCCGAGTGCCGAGGAGAAGCGCAAGCGCGGGTCCGCAGCCTGCCGGGCCGGCGGACGCGGACAACTTGCGCGCGCAGCAACGCAAGCGAAGCGCCGCGTTGCGGAGGAGAACTGTGGGTCAGGGCGACGCGTCCTGCATTCCCGGCGTTCCGAACAGCCGCTGGTGCTCCGCCACCGCGAACCGGTCGGTCATCCCCGACACGTGGTCGGCGACCTGCGTGATGCGGTCGGCGTCCGTGTCGCGATAGGTCGAGGGCAGCTCGTCCGGATGCAGGAGGTAGTGATCCACCAGGCGCCGGATGAGATCGATCGCCTGGACCGCATAGGCCCGCAAACCGGGCGAGTAATACACGCGCTCGAACATGAAGGCACGCAGGTCGTTCATGACCGCGAGCGTCTCCGGGTCCATCGCCACCGTCTGCGCGGACAAGCTGTGCTCGATGACCGCCTCGATCATCTCGCCGACCCAGAGTCGACCCGGCGCCCCGAAGCGTTCCAGTGACGCCGTCGGGAAGTCGTTCATCGAAAGAACGCCCGCGCGCAACGCATCGAGTGCGTCGTGCGTGAGGTAGGCAATCCGGTCGGCATAGCGGACGCACATGGCCTCTGCTGTCGCCGGTGGCGGCTCGATCCGCCAGCTGTGCGCCCGGATCCCGTCGAGCACCTCCCAGCTCAGGTTGAGGGGCTCCAGGGTCGAGAGGACGCGCACGCTCTGTGCCGCGTGATGCCAGCCGCCGCTGGTTGGGAAGTAGGGCGATAGCGCCTCTTCGCCCGTGTGCCCGAAGGGTGAGTGGCCGACGTCGTGGCCGAGCGCGATCGCCTCTGCGAGTGTCTCGTTGAGCGAAAGCCCGGCCGCAAGCGCCCGCGCGATCTGCGTCACCTGGAGCGTGTGCGAGAGCCGGGTGATGTAGTGGTCGCCCTCCGGGTTGAGGAAGACCTGCGTCTTGTGCTTCAGGCGGCGGAACGCCTTGGCGTGCAGGATCCGATCGCGATCGCGCTCGAAGGCGATCCGAAACTCGTCCGGCTCTTCGGGCTGCGCTCGCCCCAGCGACAACGCCGAAAGTTGCGCCCCCGCGGCCAGGTCGCGCCGTTCCTGGGACTCGCGAATGACGCGATCACGCCGGATCAGCAGCGGTCGGGAGCCCGCATTCTTGGGCTGGTCGGAGGCCACGCTGGAATGATGCCGCGCGGCGCGGCGGAGGACCGCCAACTGGCCCCTGTGCCTGAAACGGCGCGGTGCGTACGATTGACGCGAACATACGCGTCGAAACAGACGTTGGGCTCCGTTTCTCGCCGCTCCCAGAAACGTGCGAGACCACAGACCGCGAGGACACCGATGGCTCTTGAGACCGCCCCGAACGAAGCGACACAGATCAACTCGACGGAGTGGACGTCACGGACGGCCGAGATCCGCGACGGCCTCGACGACGACCGGCTGCCGGACAGCACACTCATCGCCACGCTTGGGTCGTTTCGCTTCCGCGACGACCAGCAGCGGCTGTGGAGCTACACCGGAGCGACGTGGTGGGTGTGGGATTCGCAGCAATGGACCGAGATGACGCCTCCGGCGACGCTCGATCTCGACGCATTCAAGTACAGCCCCACCGCAAAGTTCGCTCGCTCGACGCCGGTCGTTGGGGCCGTCGGCGCGACCAGCATCGACGCCGGGGCGGCAACGCAGGACGGTGTCGAGGCACAGGACGCGGCTGGACCGAACGACGCCGTCGGGGCGGAGGACACCTCAGCCGCGGCGTCGGCCGAAGTCTCCGCGATGGGGGCCTCCGCCGCGACGGAAGCGGCCTCCCTGGCCACGGTTGCGGCCGCGGAGTCGGACGCCGCTTCCGACCAGGCGGTCGAAGAGACCTCGGCGGTCTCGGATGCAGCGTCAGGTGCGAACGAGGACTGGGACCACCCGCTGGCGGGCGCAGCCGTCCTCGGAGCCGCGGCCACCGACGCGAATGGCGTGACGGACGCGGACGGTAATGCCGATGCGGACGGCACGGCCGACACGGACAGCACGAGCGACACCGCCGCGCCAGGCTCGGGCGAGGATGTCCTGACCAGCGTCGACGGGACCATCCCCTCGATGGACACGAGCTCGAGCGAGGAGGCGGCAGCCGCCGCGGGATTCGCGACAAGCAGTTGGGACGAGAGCGGCGCCGAAACCAGCGACACGACCGACACCCCTGCCGCCACGAGCGACTGGTCAGCCACGACCGGCGCGCCGCTGGCGGCTGCCGCGGCCATGGGCGCCTCCGACGCAGCTGTGCTCGGGGATGCGGCCGCGCCCATCGAGACCGATGCCGATGCTGAGCCCGCGGCTGAGGCTGCTCCGATCGCCGATGCCCAGCCGATGGCCGCGGAAGGCACCGCAGCCCCGGCGAGCGTCAGCGACGGCGCGTACACGGTCGCATCCGAGCAGCCAACCGGTGCCGTCGAGGCTGTCATCGCCGCCGCCCCGGTGATATCGGAGGAACAGCCCATCGCGACGCCGGTTGCGGCGGCACCAGTGGCGGCCGACGCTGTGGTGGCTGCGGCCGTCAGCGAGCCGTCTGCGGCGATCGACGCCGGCTCGGCCGGTACCGCCACGCCGACCATGAGCGCCGCGCCCGTCGAGGCTGCCGCCATGTACGCGGCCGCGCAGCAGGCGGCCCCGACACCGGCACCGACTCCGGCGCCGGCACCGACGCCAGTTGCCAATCCAGCGCCTGTCGCCGCCCAGCCGGCGCCTGCCCCGACGCCGGCATACCGGCCCACGCACGTCGTGCCGCCTGCGGGCATGCCTGCATGGCCACAGCCGGATCCGCGGCTGCAGCCGCAGTTCCACCTCGCGCCAGGTCTCGATGCCATGGTCGCCGAGTGGCTGCCATCGGGTTGGGCCCGGATCATCTGCTCCAACGGGTGGAGCGGCTGGGTCGACGGCCGGCAGCTCGTGCCGTACGGCCAGCAGCAGGGATTTCAGCGCTGAGCTGACGCCGCGGTTCGAGCCACTCCCGCGGTCCCGCCACGCGCGCCGCGCCAGCTGAAATCGTGACATCGACGACCGCGATCCACGGCGCCGCGCTGCTGGATCCCGAGACAGGGGAAACGCAGCAGAGCGCCGTCGTTCTGATCGAGGATGGCCGCGTCGTTCGCACCGGCCCGAGGACTTCGGTTCGGGTGCCGCGCTCTGCGACCACCATCGACGCGGAAGGCCTCACGCTGCTCCCAGGGCTGATCGATTGCCACGTCCACATGACGGCGCTCGGCGAAGGCATCGACTTCGCCCGCGAGCTCACCGATCCGCCGACGCTCGAGATCCTTCGCTCCGTCCGCGCTGCCCGACGGACGCTGGATGCCGGATTCACGACCGTGCGCGATGCGGGCGGGACGCCGGCCGGCGTCAAGAGGGCGATCGACGACGGCTACTTTCCCGGACCTCGGATGCTGGTGACCGTCACGGCGCTCAGCCAGACCGGCGGTCATGCCGACGGCTTCTTCGCGTGTGGTGTCGATCTCGTCGTTCCGCTTCCAGATCGACCGCCGAGCGTCGTGGACGGCGTCGAGCCGATGCGACTCCGCGTGCGACAGCTGATCCGTGCGGGCGCCGACTGGATCAAGCTGTGCACGTCGGGCGGCGTGCTTTCACCGGGAGACGAGCCCAATCACCCGGCCTTCACCGCGGACGAGATCCGCGCCGCCACGTCTGAGGCCGCGGCGCAGGGCCGCAAGGTGATGGCCCATGCCCAATCAAACCAGGGCATCAAGAATGCGCTCGTCGCCGGAGTGGCGACCATCGAGCACGGGGTCTGGCTGGACGACGAGGCGATCCAGCTGATGCTCGATGGCAACCGCGCCCTCTCACCGACGCTCGTCGCGCCGCAATGGGTGATTCGCTACGCCGAGGCCGGCAAGATGCCGCAGTTCGCGGCGGTCAAAGGGCGCATGGTCGCGAACGACCACAACACGAGCGTTGCAGCGGCGATCAAGGCAGGAGTTCGGATCTGCTTCGGAACCGACACGGGTGTCGGTCCACACGGATCGAACGGCGAGGAGTTCCTGCTCCTCGAGAAGCTCGGCATGGCGCCAATCGATGCAATCCGCAGCGCCACGACCGTTGCTGGCGCGACGATCGGCATGCCTGACGTTGGCAGCCTGCGACCGGGCAACTGGGCAGATCTGATCGGCGTTCCGGGTGATCCGGTCGCGAACCTCAAGCTCCTCGCCGAAGCGGAGTCGGTGCGCCTGGTCGTGAAGGGTGGCGAGGTCGTCAAGCGCGCCTGAGGCGATCGGTCTCGCTTATGCGGGCTCGGTCGCGACACGGATCCCCAGCGCCACGAGGATCACACCAGTGACCGCATCGAGGGCCCGACGGAGCGGCCCGCGGCGGAGGCGGTCGCCGGCTCGCTCGACCACGATCGCGTAGCCCGACAACCACACGACGGTCAGTGCCGAGAAGATCATGCCGAGCAAGAGGAAGCCGGCGAATGGCGGCATTCCGGCGGGCAGGAACGGCGGCATCAGGCTGGTGAAGAGGATCGCCATCTTCGGGTTGGAGAGATTGCTGATCGCGCCTTGCCGGAACGAGCGTGACGCCGAACGTGGCCCGTGGCCGGCCAGGTGCGCCTCGTGAATCTGTCCGCGGTATGCCGCCCAGAGCGATTGCACGCCGAGCCAGACGAGATACGCCGCACCGAACAGGCGAATGGCGAGGAAGACCGGCGCCGAGGAGACAAGCAACGCCGTCAGGCCGACTGCCGCAACAAACGTCCAGCCCTGCTGGCCGGCGGCGATCCCCAGGCCCGTGAAGAACCCCGCGCGCCGGCCTCCGCTGAGCGTGTTGCGGATGACGAGGGCCGTGTCCTGGCCGGGTGTGACGATCACCACGAGCGCCACGCCGACAAAACCGATCAGGCCCGCGTCCATCCCGTCAGCCGCCTGCGCCGACCGGTCCGGTTGGCCGCTCGTAGCCCTCGGGCATGTGCGGTTCGTAGCGGAATCCGCCGGCAACGCCAGGCTCCGTGAGCTCGTGCGGATCGAGGATTGCGTCGAGCGCTTCCTGGTCGAAGATGCCCTTCTCCAGGACGAGCTCGCGGATGGTCTTGCCGCTGGCGACTGCCTCCTTCGCGATGGACGCTGCCAGCGCGTAGCCGATGTACGGGGCGAGGGGCGTGGCCATTGCCGAGGATTGCTCCAGCAACCAGTTGGCGCGTTCCACGTCCGCCTCGATGCCGGCGACGCATTCGACGGCGAAGTTGCGGCAGCCATTGGCCAGCACCTCGAGAGCCTCGAGGACCTCGTGGGCGATCATCGGCATCATCACGTTCAGCTCCAGCTGACCGCGTGACGCGCACCAGGCCACGGCCGTGTCGTTGCCGATGACGTGGTAGCAGATCATCGAGAGGTTCTCGACCATCACCGGGTTCACCTTGCCCGGCATGATCGATGAGCCGGGCTGCTTCGCCGGCAGCTTGATCTCGGCAAACCCCGTGCGCGGGCCGGAGGACATCAGCAGGAAGTCCTCCATGATCTTCGCCAGGTCGACGGCGAGCCCGCGCAGCGACGCCGAGACGTCCAGCATCGGCGCCATCGATTGGGTCGCCTGGACCAGGTGCTCGGCCGTCCGGAGGTGGTAGCCCGTCTGCTCCGAGAGGAATCTGGATGACCTGCGCGATGTACTCGGGCTCGGCGTTGAGGCCGGTTCCAACCGCGGTGGCACCGATGTTCTGCTCGGCGAGGCCCTCGGCGGCCACGAGGATGCGTGCCCGCGCGCGCTGCGTCGTCAAGGCATAGGCAGCGAACTCCTGGCCGAGACGGATCGGGACGGCGTCCTGCATATGGGTGCGCCCGCTCTTGAGCACGCCGTCGAATGCCTGCGCCCGCTCGGCGAAGGCGGCCGCGAGCTCTTCGAGCGCGTCGAGCAGCTCGCGCGTCCGGTCGAGCGTGGCGACCCGCATCGCGGTGGGGAACGTGTCGTTGGTCGACTGCGCCATGTTGACGTGGTCGTTGGGGCTGACGACCGCGTAGTCGCCGCGCAGGCCCGAGCCGATGCCGTGGTCGGCAAGGATCTCGATGGCGCGGTTGGCCAGCACCTCGTTGGTGTTCATGTTGTGGCTCACGCCGGCACCGGCCTGGAAGGGATCGACCCGAAAGTTGCCGATCAGCTCGGCCCGCAGCGCCTCCCCCTCCGGAGAATCGGCATCCGGGGCGAGGCCGAGGATCTCGTCCGCTGCCTGAACGATGGCCGCGGCGAGATGATCGGGAAGGCGGCCGGTTGCGTGGTTGGCGCGCGCGGCGGCCTTCTTGACCTGGACCGCCGCACGCACGAGAGCCGTCGTCCGGAAGGCGGCCGCTGATCGGGAAGTTGCGGATCGCGCGCAGCCGTCTGCACGCCGTAATAGGCGTCGGCGGGGACCTCGAGCTCGCCGAGCGGGTCGCGCTCGACGCGGGTCGCTGGGTCAGTCATCTCAGTCGTCATGGGCACAAGTTTCCACCAACGGCCTCTCTGCAGCCGCCCGCTGCGGCGCTGCGCGCGAACCGGCCGGGTCGCAGCATCCGGCAGCACTCCAGCCATCGCGTCCGGCCCTACAATCGGCCGGCATGTCGGACGTCGTCCTGGCTACCCCCGCTCCCGCCTATCGAGCTCCGCGGCTGGTGGCTCTTCCCTCGGATGCTCCCTCGCTCGGCGAGCTGTTCGGCTTCATGGCCGACGCCGAGCTCCGCGTCCAGTCGCTGCGCATGCGCATCCGAGACGTCCGCGTGACAGCCCGTGGTGAGGAGACGGCCTGGATCGACATCACCCTGCGACATCCCGGCCACGCCCGCGTCGTGACTCGCCACAGCGAGGACACGCTCGGCCGCGACTACAGCATGTGGCTGACGGACGGCGAGCTGGTGCGGACGTTCGATGCGCAGGCGAACGCGGCGAGCGTCAGGCCTCTGCGTCGAGGAGTGGTCGGCGCGGAGAACGAAGACTTGCCCGGTTTTGCGCGACTCACCCGACCGTTGACGCTCCTACCAGCCGAGAGCCTCGCCGAGACGTTCGTGCACCCGTATCACTTCGCGCGGAACGTGCTCGCAAGCGGCGCCGTGTCGTTGGTCGGGGTGAGCGCCGTCGCCGATCGGGAGGCCCTGATCATCCGCAGCGACCATCCCCGCTCGACACTGGTCCTGACCGACCGTCCCGACCGCTGGGTCGAAGTCGGCGTCGACCGAGAGACGGGTTTCCTGCTCCTGCTCGCAGAGCACATCGGTGACCACGTGTCTCGCCACGCCGAGGTGTCATTGCTGGACATCGATCCCGCCGTTGGCGACGACACCTTCACCCTGCACCTCTCGTCCGACGTGCGGATGCTCTACTGATCGACCCGTGCGGTCGCCTGGAGCCGCTCGACGATCGCGTCGTGACCGGCCTCGCGGGCGAGATCCGCGGCGGTGACGCCGTCATCGTTGGTCGCAGCGGGATCCGCACCGGCCGCCAGCAGCGCGTCGACCAGCGCGTCGGAGCCATTACGAGCGGCGCTGTGGAGCGGCGTCCAGCCGTGGCGCTGTTTCACGTTGACGTCCGCGCCGCGCTCCACGAGGAGCAGCGCGACCGGCACGCGACCCGCTGCGGCACTATGGATCGGATAGACGCTGAAGTCGTTGCGACTGACCACGTCGAGCTCCGCCCCTGCGTCCAGGAGCACGCGAGCCCCCTCGACGCCGCCGAAGAACGCGGAGAGGTGCAGGGCCGTGAACCCGTCCCCGTTCCAGCTGATCGCCAGCGCAGGATCGTCGCGCACCAGGCCCTTGAGCCGCGGCACGTCGTCGAACGCTGCCGCCTCGAAGATGTCGAGCGGCGCGCCGGCTGTGCGGATTGCCTCGGTCATGGGCCGATCGTTGCGGTACCGTGCCTGCAGCAGGAGGGAGACGCCATCCTTCCGCACGCGAGCGAGGTCCGGATGTTGAACGACGATCTCCCGCACTCGGGCGGAGTCGCCCTCGTTGAACGCCCGGATGAGGTCTTCCTCGGTCATCGGTGGATCTCCCGGCGACTTGCACTGCTTAGCTGCACTAACTAAGATACAGCCATGGCGAAGAAAGACAAGAGCCACAAGAAACGCGACGCGGAAGTCCAGGCGGCCGATGCGGCCCCCGTTGGCGAGCACTCCGCGACCCCCTCCACGATCGACCCAACCGAGTTGGCGACTCGGCTGAATTCGGCCGCAATCCACCTGCTTCGGCGGCTGCAACGCGAGGACTCGCGGCTCGGCCTGTCGGGCGCTCGCCTCTCGGCACTGTCCGTGCTCGTCTTCGGCGGACCCAGGACTCTCGGACAGCTGGCGGACGCTGAGGCCGTCTCGCCGCCATCGATGACCCGGCTGGTCAACGCCATGGAGGCTGAGCGGCCTGGTCAGGCGCGAGAAGCACGCCACGGACGCGCGCTCGATCATCATCCATGCCTCGCCGAAAGGCGAAGAGATACTCGTTCGTGGCCGTCAGCAACGAGTCGAGGCGCTCGCCGGACTGCTCGAGGAATTGCCGGCAGCGACGATCGCGACGCTGGACCAGGCAGCAGCCACGCTCGAGGAGCTGCTTCGCACCGGCGCAGCCGCCCGCACCAAGCGATCGCGCGGCGGATCGTCGTGGCAGTCGGGCCCTCCGGGCTCGGAGTCAGCCGGCGAACGGTCGCCGGTGGAGGCACAACCGGTGGACTGCCGCACCCTGGATGGACGCGCCGGGCTCGGCGGGCGCTGCTGGGTGATCCACCCGCGCATCTCCGCGTAATCCGGTGACGTTCGCCGACGAGGCGTTCGTCCGCGGGGGCGACCGATCTCGGATCGGCGTATCCCTCGGGCTGCTGGTCGCCGCGCTGCTCCTCACGCAGACCGGCAACCCGCCGACCGCCGTTCTGCTCTGCCTGGTCCTCGTCGTGACGACACTGTTCGCGTCGCTGCGTTGGAGCGTGGGAATCCTCGCAATCCTGCTGCTCGTCTTTGCCGGGGTCGTGCTGCGGTTCGACGCTCGATTCCACTCGTACTCGGACGTCCTTACCGTCACGCGCGCGGCGATCGACCTGGTGCTGGCCGGCGGCAATCCCTACGGCCACGGCTTCGATCAGTCCACTCCACCCGGAGCACCGTTCGCCTATGGGCCGATCGCGCTGCTCTGGTATCTGCCGTTCCGCGCAGACCCCGGCCAGGTCGAGTTCGTGGTGTCGCTCCTGATCCTCGCCGCGCTCGCACTTCGGGGCCGCGTGCTCGGTCTCGCCATTTACGCAACGCTGCCCGCGCTCGTCTCGAGCGCCGGGGACGGGTCCAATGACACCTCCATGGGACTGCTGCTGCTGGTCGCGTTGCTGGTTTCGGTCCGAAAGCCTTGGCTCGGGGCCGTGCTGCTCGCGGTGTGCGTGGCGTTCAAGCTCTACGCCCTGGCGTGGCTCCTGCCGTTGATCGCCTATGCGGGCGCCGCGGTGCTGGTGCCCTTCGTCATCGCGACGCGTGATCTGCTGGGGGCCGGCACTCGTGGCCTGGGGACCAAGCTCGATCGCATGGAGCCTCCAGCGCGCGGACGCGTTGCATGCGTCTCCGTACTGGTCGCTGGCCTACGCTCTCCAGCATCAGGTCCAGCTGCCAGAGCAGACCTGGTCGGCGCTCCGCTATGGCGCTGGCATCGTCGTCGCGGTCGTCAGCCTCGATTTCGTGAAGAGCGACCGGGGATTCATCCTGGCCGGCACGGCGGTCTTTCTCGCCACGCTCTTCCTTGGCTGGTGGTCGACGTACGCCTACCTCGCGGCGCTCGCGCCGGTGCTGTGCTGGTCGCTGGACGACTGGCTCGGCCTGGGACGCGTGCGTCTGCCACGCGATCCCATCGGCCGCCTCGAAGCGCGGCTCGATCGGCGCTGGCCGGTGCGCCGGCCGTTTGGCGAGGGTTCGCAGGGCAGCTCATCGGCTCGAGCCGCGTACCATCGAGGCATGACCGACACCACCTCTCGCGCAGGCACGGAGCGGGAGTCGGCGGCCTCGCCGACGAGCGTGAAGATGGTCATCGGCGGCGAGCAGGTGGATGCCCTGGACGGGCAGACGTTCGACGTGACCAACCCGGCGACCGGCGAGATCATCGCGCGCGCACCGCTCGGGGGACCGGCGGACGTGGACCGCGCCGTGAAGGCGGCTCAGAAGGCCTTCGATGGGCCATGGTCGACCTGGTCCGCCGCGAAGCGTGGCCGCACTCTGCAGAAGTTCGCCGACCTCGTGAAGCGAAACGTCGAGGAGCTCGCACGAACGGAGAGCCGCAACGTCGGCAAGCCGATCTCGAGTGCCCGGAACGAGGCGTTTGCGGTATCGCTCGTGCTCGAGTACTACGCCGGCGCCGCGAACAAGCACCTCGGCGAGACGATCCCGACCAGCATTCCCGGGCTCGACCTGACGCTTCGGGAGCCGATCGGCGTGGTCGGCCTGATCGTGCCCTGGAACTTCCCGCTGAACATGGCAGCGTGGAAGCTCGGCCCGGCCCTGGCAACCGGCAACACCATGCTGCTGAAGCCTGCGTCCTGGACACCGCTGACGGCGATCCGCCTCGGCGAGCTGGCGCTCGAGGCCGGTTTTCCGCCCGGAGTCGTCAACGTGATCACGGGTCCCGGCGGCTCGGCCGGTGCCGCGATCGCAGCACATCCGGGAATCGGCAAGGTCGCCTTCACCGGCGAGACCACGACCGGGCAGGAGATCATGCGGCTCGCGGCTGCGAACGTGAAGAAGGTCTCACTCGAGCTCGGCGGGAAGAGCCCCAACATCGTCTTCGCCGACGCGGACCTCGAGGAGTTCGCCAGGCAGTCGCCCTCGGCCATCTTCGACAACGCCGGCCAGGATTGCACCGCGCGGAGCCGCATCCTCGTTGAACGACGGGTCCATGACCGGGCCGTCGAGCTGTTCCTGAAATCGACCGCGCGGCTCGTCGTCGGCGACCCGTCGGACGACAAGACCCAGGTGGGGTCGCTCGTCCACGTGCGCCATCGAGAACGCGTGATGGGCTACGTCGAAGCTGGCCGCAGTGAAGGCGCCGATCTGCTGACCGGTGGCACGCCACCAGTCGGCGACGCGTTCGACAAGGGAGCCTTCCTGGCACCCACGGTCTTCGACAACGCTCGCCCGGACATGCGCATCGTGCGCGAGGAGATCTTCGGGCCGGTCGTCTCGATCATCCCCTTCGACGACGAGGCCGACGCGATCGCGAAAGCGAACGACACGAGCTACGGCCTGGCCGGGTCCATCTGGACGCGCGATATCGGGCGGGCACTCCGCGTGGCAAAGGCCGTCCGCGCGGGCACCTTGGCGATCAACTCGACCCAGGTGATCCACACCGAGGCGCCATTTGGCGGCTACCGCATGTCCGGCACGGGGCGGGAGCTGGGCATGCACGCGCTCGAGCTCTACACGGAGCTCAAGAACATCTTCGTCGATCTTCGCTGAGGGACGAACGTGACACGAACCGTGCTCTGTTTCGGCGACTCCAACACCAACGGCGCCGACCCGGTCGGCGGCGGGCGCTTTCCCTGGTCGGTGCGCTGGCCGGGCGTGCTGCAGGGATTGCTCGGCCCATCGTGGCGCGTCATCGAGGAAGGCTTGGGTGGCCGCACGACCGTGTTCGATGATCCGACATCGGTCGGCCGCAACGGCAGGACCTACCTGGTCCCGTGCCTCGACTCGCACGCGCCGATCGACCTGGTCGCGATCATGCTCGGGACGAACGATCTCAAGGAGATCTTCCACACGACCCCGTCGATGATCGCGTCCGGGATGACGCACCTGGTCCGACTCTGCCGACAGAGTGGTGCCGGTCCGAACGGCGGCGCACCAGCGGTACTGGTCATCGCGCCTGCGCCCGTCGGGCCGATCACCGAGCTCGCCGGGCTCTGGGGATTCGGCGAAGGCGAGCGCAAGTCACTCGAGGTGGCGAAGCTCTACCGGTTGCTGGCCGAACGGGAGGGCGCGCAGTTCCTCGATGGTGGGTCGGTCGCGAGCGTCGATCCTGCCGAGGGCGTGCACCTCACCGCAGAGGCCCACACCGCACTGGCACGGGCCGTTGCAGCACGGATCGACGAATGGTTCCAGACTGTGGGGACGGTGGCCGGCGGCGGCTGAACGACGGAACCGAGCTCGTGGGCGGAGCGGAATGGTCAGGTGGATTCCTCTTCTGCGGCCGGTGCGGTGCAGCAACGGCGCGCCCGGATGCATCTCGACATCGCGTCGCGTGGCTGCCTAGGATGCGGTCACAAACCAAGACGCGGGAAGCGTTGATGCGGGTCTGAGTTGCGGTCGCCCAGGGACCCGTGGAGCAATGGCGAGCCCGATCCCGTTGACCTCAACGGAGATCGGGAGGCTGCGAGTTGCCCGCTGTGACGTTCGGACTGCTGCTCTTAGCGCACGTCTTCGACTACGGGACCTTCCTGTGGATGACCAGCCGGCACGGGCTGTCCGCCGAGGCCAACCCGATCGTCGTGATGATGGCCACGGACTTTGGCCTCCCGGGACTGACGCTGGCCAAGCTCGCCAGCGTGCTCTTCCTTGCCGGCGTGACGGTGCTGCTCTACCGCTCGCGGCACCTGAAAGCCGCCAGGATTCTGATCGCCATCGGCGTGCTCGCGGGCGTCATGGGCGGCTTCTCCAACATCGCCAGCTTCTGACACGGAGGTTTTCACCTCCGCTGTCGCAAGCCCGATACGCAGGCTGTCTGCCGCAGGCGAGCCGGCAGTTGCCCTCAAATTCTCACGCTGCGCGCGTTCAGAGGATCGCGACGACCCGCCAGACGACCCGAGCATGGAAACGGGCCTTTGCCAAGCGTGGAGACACACGGGCCGCATGCCCTTGAGTGTCCGCAACGTGCGGCATTCCAACGTAAAACGTCGTGGTACGGGAAAACGAGGTGAACGGCGGCGGCCGACCCGATTACTGCCTCTGGTGTGAGAAAACGAGGGAAATGGCGCGGACGACCCGACGACCGCTCGTCGAGTCTCAGATTCGACGGGCACACGGCACAGCTCGAGGCATCGTCAGACCGTCGCCAGGTCTGATTCCAACAGCTGGCGGTCTTCGGCGTCCTTGACCTGATCGCCGGCTTCGCGGGCCTTGGCGAGATAGCGCTCGCGGCCCTCGGGATCGCCCGACACGCGCGCCGCACGCGCCAGCGCCTCGTACGCGAAGGCGAGATCCCAGTCGCCGATGCCGTTTTCCTGGCAGATCTCCAGGCAGCGCCTGGCGTGCCAAGTCGCCGGCTCGCCGCGGCCGAGGATCGCGTAGACGCGCGAGACCTGCCACTCGCCCCGTGCCCGGTTCTCGGGCTTGCCGATGACGCCCCAGTGGTAACGAGACGCATGGGCGGCGTGGATCATCTCGTCGGTCTGCTCGGCGGTTCGGTCGGGCATCTCCATCAGCGTCCAGACGTGGTTGAAGAGGCCGACGGCGAGGCGGCGCTCGTCGGCAGGATCGAGCGTCCGATCGGTGCTCGGCGTGGACATCAGGGAACCTCCTGCGTCGATAACCTGGTTGAGGTGATGGGTGATGCGCAGCTGGCGCGAGGTGCGGGCTTCGACCTCGGCGCGGTGGCGCGCCAGGATCTGTCGCCGTTCGTCCTCGCCGGCCGCGAGCCATGCGGACACCCGGGGAAGTGGCACGTCAAGGTCGCGCAACCGGGCGATCTGCCGTGCCCGCTCGAGCTGCTCCGGCCGGTAGAAGCGGTAGCCCGTATCTGGATCTACCTCAGCCGGCGCGAGCAGTCCCAGCTCGTCGTAATGGCGCAGAGCGTGGATCGATAGCCCGCACAGACGCGCGAACCGTCCGATGGAGAGTCGTTCCTCGCTCATGGCGGCAGTCTGCGGTCTCCGGTAACCCGAGAGTCAAGACCGTCGCCCGCGATTGTTCCGGACGGAAATTGTGCCGCCGGTGGTCAGCGCCGCTCCCGCTCGACCGCCGCGCTGAGATCGACGTCCGGCGCCACGGACCGAACCCAGTCGCGCAACGCCCATGTGCTCGTGTTGAACGCGACCTGCGGCCAGGGAATCTCGTCCACGCCGAAGTCCTCGATCTCGATCGCCTCGAGACCGGTCGTGCGCTCTCCGCCCACAATTCGCGCCTCCCAGGTCGCCACGACCACGGCCGCCTGCGGCCGGGAGTAAATGCCCACGATCCGAACCGGCTCGACCACGAGCCCGGTTTCCTCGACCGTCTCGCGAACGGCCCCCTGGAGCGCGGTCTCGTCGACTTCCAGGAAGCCGCCCGGCTGTGCCCAGAGGCCGTATCCAGGCTCGATCCCGCGGCGCAGCAGCACGACCCGGCCGTCGTCGGTCACCGGCAGCGTGGTGACGACCATCCGCGGGTTGACGTAGGCGACGAAGCCGCACGAGTCGCACTGCAGCCGGTGCCGCTCCTCGTCCGGCACAGACCCGAAGCGCAGCTCCCCGCCACAGCGGCCGCAGTAGGTGTAGTCGTCACGCATCCAGCGTGGCACGCCCTGGTGCGTCTGCATGTTCCGCATGAACCGGGCGCCGTCGTCCACCAGTGGCGCGTCCGATCTGCTCCGGCTTCCGCCTGTCATCCGTGGCTACGCGATCAGCACTGCGAGCATGAAGCCGACGACCAGCGCCAGGCTGAGCACCAGCACACCCACCCAGACGAAGCGGAACAGACCACGCCCGCGTTCGACCGGCAACCACGCCCAGGCCGATCGCCAGATGCGCACGATCGCGTCACCAGTCACCACGACCAACACGAGACCGCCGATGAGGACGGAAACCTTGACCACTGCCGATCCCAGCGGGGCGCCGAGCTCCAGCGCTGCGATGGCGACGACGCCGCACACGAGCACCACGATCGACAGTTCGATGAAGGCGTTCTGCAGCGGCGTCGGCTTGGTCTCGGGGACGCGGCTCGGAACGATGGGACGCCCCTGCACATCGAGCCGCACCGGTCGCTCCTGGCGGTCGAGCGGGATCGTCGAGCGAGCGATCTCGTCGGGGTCCACGCCACCGAGTGTAGGCGCGGAATCCAGATCGGCCCGCTCGTCTCAGGGTCCGAGGGCTGGAAGCTGCGCATAGAGCGCATCCGCAAGGCTGGCCGAGAAGGTGGCCGTGAGGTGGAAGTAGTCGCGCCACACGATCATGTCGTTCATCACGGCCGGGCAGGTGCTGCCGGGGCAGATGTAGTCCGACAGGTTCACGATCACGGCCCGCGGCTTGAGCGCCTTGTAGGCGGCCTTCTCGGCGATCCCGTAGCGCCAGCCGTAGGACAGGTTCCGGTTCCCTTCGCACTGGGTCACGTCGTCCTTGTGCTGTGATAGGCAGGTCGGCGGGTCGAGGAAGCCGTTGCCCTGGGTCAGCTGGGGCGTGACCACCATAAGCGCGATCTGGCCGGGCACCTCGGCGAGGAGACGTGCCATCGCGGCGCCCTGGACGGCAGGGTTGTCGTTGGCCGGGTCGAGCACGCCCGGCGAACGATCCGCCGAGACGATCGTCAGGTCCGGCTTGAGCTGCTTGAGGTCCTGGATCACGATCGGGATCCACTGCTCGCACTCGGTGTACTCGCGCTTGAGAATCCGCGAGTACTGCGGGATGTCCTCGAAGCGGCAGGAGAACTTGACGAACGGCACGACCTTCCAGTCGTGCTGCTGGGCGAGCTCTGCCACGGCCGGGAACCACTCGCCCGCCGTCGAGTCACCGACCAGCGCGACCGTCTTCGTGCCATTGGGGTCGCCGTAGACGCAGCCGGACGGCGGGTTGGAGCCGTTGTACTGGAGCTCGCAGCCGTCCGCGAAGATGCGCTCCCAGTCGTTGGCGGCGTCCGACAGCTTCGGCTCCACGTCGCGCGGCAGCGCGCCCGTATTGACAACCGGCGTTGGGACGGCGCGCGGCGTCGGCGTCGGCTTGTGCGTTCGTTCCGGGCACGACGGACTCGCTGGGATCGGGCGAGTCCGTTGCAGCGGCCGCCGTCTCGCCGGCACGCGATGGGGTCGGGCCGACGGCGATCGGGCCCGGTCCCACCGGCGCGTCGATCTGGGCACGCGCGTAGATGCCGACGCTCGCCGTGAACACGGCCGTGGCGACGACCGCGGCGAGCCCGAGAGCCACCACCGCGCGGGACGGGAGTCGCAGCCGCGCTCCGCGGTGGAACGGCTGCTCGACAAATCGCCACGATGCCCATCCGGCAACGACCGAGATCGCCACAAGCAGCAGTCGCTCGTACAGCGGCAACTCCTGGCCGATGGCAAGGGCGGCCGCAGGCAGCACCAGGATCGGCCAGTGGACCAGGTAGAGCGAGTAGCTGATTCGGCCGAAGAAGCGCAGCGGCAGCGTTCGCAGGATGAATCCGGGCGAGCCCGGCTGATCGGCCGACAAGATCAACAACGCGGTGCTGCCGGTCGGCAGGATCGCGGCGATGCCCGGATACGGCGTCGACGAGTCGATCACGAGCGCTGACGCGAGGACCCCGAAGAGACCGATCCAGCCGGCGGCGGCCACGAGCCAGCGGCCCGGTCGGGAGAGACCGGTGAACGCGACAACCGCGAGCAGCCCACCGAGCGCCAGCTGCCACGCGCGGGTCGGCAGCGAGTAGAACGCCCACGGGGGCGAGATGGTCGTCAGCACGATGGAGCCGATGAGCGACGTCACGAGGATGACGAGCAGCAGCATCGCGGCCGAGAAGCGCGGCCGCGACAGGCGCATCGCGACCAGCAGGAACGCCGGCCAGAGCAGGTAGAACTGCTCCTCCACGCTGAGCGACCAGTAGTGCAGGACCGGCGACGGCGGAGCGATGTTGGAGAAATAGTCCGTCGCCTGGAGGGCGAAACGGATGTTCGCGACGGACAAGGCAGCGGCCGTCGCGTCCCCCGCCACGCTCGGCATCTCGAGCGGCGCGACCATGAACCACGATGCGACGACGATCAGGACCAGCACCACCGCCGCCGCCGGCAGGATCCGGCGCGCGCGGCGCGCATAGAAGTCGCGCAGGCCGATCGTCCCGGATCGTTCGCGCTCGCGGACGAGCAACCCGGTGATCAGGAAGCCGGAGAGGACGTAGAAGACGTCCACCCCGATGAAGCCGCCGGTGATCGCGGGGATGCCGGCGTGGAACGCGAGCACCAGCAGGATGGCCACGCCGCGAAGCCCCTCCAGCTCCGGACGGAAGCTGCCACTGCGCTCGTTTTCGAGTGTCTGCACCCGGGTTCCGTGGCCCTCTGGCTGCGCGCGCCTTCACCATCCGACGGACTCGACCCCGCGGATGCGCCGGCGTCTGCCGTATTCGTCAGTGTCTGCCATCATCCCGGTCTCCGTCGCGCAGACCCAAGGAGCCGAGCCATTGCGTAGCGCCCGGGGACGTTTCCGCGTCCTATCCAGCCTCTTCGTCGCCAGCCTGTTGCTGACGCTGTTCGGAAGCGCCGCAGGCGCCGAGACACTGACGCCGTCCCCGCAGAACGCTCCGCATGACTACGAGCGGCTCTGGTCAGACGGCTGTTTCTCGTATTCCTTCACGCAGACCAAGCCCAAGAGCGGCTGCGTCTTCGGTGACAAGACGTCCAGCTACAAGATGGCCATCGTCGGCGACTCGCACACGTCCGACTTGTTCGCAGCGTTCAACCGCATTGCCAAGGCGCACGGCTGGAAGCTCTACACGTTCGTGAAGGCAGACTGCCCCTTCATCGACATCGATATCTACAACGCGGCCACGGGCGCCCCGTATCCGGCCTGTTCCACCTGGAACCGGAACGTGCTCGCCCAGTTGAAGCAGATCAGGCCCGACCTGACGGTCACGATCCCGTTCCGCTGGATCACGCCGATGCACGGAAGCGCGAGCGCGACGGCGACCGGAGCGGCGATCGGACGCATGCTCGCCCAGCTCACCGGTCAGAAGATCGTGATCGTGGATACGCCCTACTCGAACTTCGACGTGCCGTCGTGCGTTGCCGCCCACGGACCGGACGCGTGCAAGATCCCGAAATCCGAGGTCCTCTCGGGCGGGATCAAGACCCGCGAACAGGAGGCTGCTCGCGTTGCCGGCGGCCACTACGTGAACCTCACCGGCAAGATGTGTGCCGGCTTCCCATGTCGTGTCGTCACCGGGAACGTGCTCGAGTTCCGCGACCGGCACCACCTGACGAACACGTACGCCAAGGCCTTCTCCGGAACGCTCAACGACGCGATCAACGTCGCGCTCGGGATCTGACCCAGCCGTCGTCCGGCTCAGAACCGCCGCGCGATGAGATAGGCGCGCCGGCTCTGGTATTCGATAGCAGGTGGGTACGGCTCGCGCTCGCTCGAACGCGTGACCTCGAAACCCTGCTCGCGGAGCAGCCCTGCGACGTGCTCGGTCGGTAGGTAGCGCGCGTCCAGGACAATCGCCTCGCCCCACCACTCCGTGCGGTGAAGAACGTCGTCGCCCACGTGGAATGCCAACGCCGCGAGCCCACCCGGGATCAGCGTGCGGGCCATCTCGGAGAAGGCACGCGCCAACTGACCGTCGTGGAAGTGGATGATCGAGTAGAACGCCACCACGCCGCAGAGCGAACGGTCGTCGAACGGCAGGTCGAGCATGTCGCCGACCACCACCTCGAGCCCCGGGAAGAGGCGGCCTGCCTGCTCGACCATGTTTGGCGAGAGGTCCAGGCCTGACACGGTCACGCCACGGGTGGCGAGATAGGCGGCGACGTGCGCCGGACCGCAGCCGAGCTCGACGACGCGGCCGAGGCTCCGCACGGCGTTGGCGTAGTCGTCGAGAAACGCGCGGTCGAACGGCTTGGCACCGAGCTCGGTCGCGATCTCGTCCGCATAGCGGCGAGCAACGCGGTCGTAGGTCTGGCGCGTGTCGTCGAGTCGGAAGCTCGCGCGGTCAAGCGGTTCCCACTCGAGTTTGCTCACGTCACTGGCCTTGTGCGCGAGTGAAGCCCTCCTCGCTCCCGTGGCGCATCAGCTTCTCGACGCCGACCCAGGTCCTGGCGGCCGAGATTCGCCCCAGCAGGCCCGCGATCGCGCCGTCATCGATTGCCGCGCCGTTCGCGGCCAGAAAGCGGCAGCGCCACCAGCCGACGTTGTCGGGGTTGGCCAGGCTGGCCGGCCAGACGACCGTGCCACGCGAGGCGATGTCACCGAGCGTGAAGTCGGGTCCCGCAATGGCGGCGAGCGTCGAGCCCAGGGCGGCGACCTCGCCGTCGTCCTCGACGTAGACGTCCACCCCGACGAGCCTGGAACTCACGCCACTGGCGGCGCGGCCGTGTGCCCAGCGCTGCGGCGCGGCGGGGACCGAGGCCGGCGCCTGTCGGGTCAACCCGACCTGCGCGCTCGGTGCTGCGACCCAGGTTGGCAATGATCGCGTCGGTGTAACCAGTGGTCGAGACGGCCTCCTCGACGTCGCCCTGCTGGCGCGCCACGTCCAAGGTGACTGCCTGGCCCTCCTCGAGCGTGACGAAGACCGCGTCCTCGACTCGCTGGGCTGCGTCAGCCTCGCCGAGGTGGCGCAGCATCATCACCGACGAGAGGATCAGGGCAGTCGGGTTGATCGTGTTCTTGCCGGCGTACTTGGGCGCCGAGCCATGGACCGCTTCGAAGATCGCAACGCCGTCGCCGTAGTTGCCGGATGCGGCAAATCCGAGCCCGCCGACCAGCCCGGAGGCGAGGTCGCTGATGATGTCGCCCGCCAGGTTCGTGGTCACGATGATGTCGAACTGGGCCGGGTTCTTGGCCATCTGGTGGGCGACGTTGTCGATGATCAGGTGCTCGTGCTGGATTCCCGGGTACTCCGGTGCCAGCTCCTCACCGATGCGCTTGAACATCCCCTCGGTCAGCTTGAGGATGTTTGCCTTGGTCGCGACGGTGACCTTCGAGCGGCCCTCGCGCTGCGCCAGCTCGAACGCGTAGCGGATGATCTTCTCCGAGCCGAGCCGCGTGATGATCTTGTACGCGACGGCGACCTCGGGCGTTGGCTGGTACTCGACGCCCGCGTAGAGGTCCTCGATGTTCTCGCGCACGACGATGAAGTCGACGCCCTCGCCGGCGTAGCGAGTAGGCACGCCAGGGATCTGGCGGGCCGGGCGCACGTTCGCGTAGGTCTCGAAGAGCTTCCGCAGCGTGACGTTGGCGCTCTTCTCGCCGAAGCCGATCGGCGTCTCGAGGGGGCCCTTGAGCGCGACGCGGGTTCGCTCGATCGATTCGGCGGTCTCACGCGGCACGCCGGAGCTGTCACCGCGCTTGAAGACCTCGGCGCCCGCGTCGGCGGCTCTCCCACTCGATCGCGACGCCCGCCGCGTCGATCACGCGCCGCGCCGAAGCCGTGATCTCGGGGCCCACACCGTCGCCGGGAATCAGGGTCACGCGGTGAGCCACGAAGCTGCCTCCATCTGTGGACTGAGATCCGCGTGGCGCTTGCGAGCGCTGTTACGCGGCAGGCTGGTTGGTCGGGTCGTCGAGGATCTTCTGCGTCTGTGCCGTCCGGTAGTCGACGATCCGCTGCGCGAGGCCGTCATCCACAACCGCGAGGATCTGCGCCGCGAGGATGGCCGCGTTATCGGCCCGGCCAACGCCAACCGTCGCAACCGGGACGCCCTTGGGCATCTGGACGGTCGACAGGAGCGCGTCCAGGCCGTCCGCGACACCGCCCGGCATCGGGACGCCGATGACCGGCCAGGGGCTTCGTGCGGCCACTGCTCCGGCAAGGTGCGCTGCTAGTCCGGCCGCACAGATGAAGACACGCACGCCGCGACGCTCCGCGTCGCTGATGTACTGGTCGAGCAGGGCGGGGGCACGATGCGCGGAAATGACGCGCAGCTCGTGCGCGACACCGAGCTCGTCGAGGATGGCGCCGCCTGCCTCGAGCGTGGCGAAGTCGGAGCGGCTGCCGCAGATCAAGGCGACGGATGGGTTGGGCATGGACCGATCCTAGCCGAGCCGGCGCGTCCGAGCGCGCGAACGCGCCAAAGCCGAATCGGGACGAAGGCGTACTGTTCGCGCCGTCGCCGCGCGGGAGTATCGATGGACGTCGTTCTCGTCGGGTTCATTGCCGGAATGCTCTTCGCCGGCTGGCGAACGGGCTTCATCCGTCGCGCGCTGGGGATCGTCCTGATCGTCGTCTCGATCGTCCTCGGTGCCTACCTTCGCTACCCGATTGGCGCGATCTCGCAGACGTTGTTCAAGAACATCCCCGCCGACTACGCCAACCTGGTCGGTTACACGATCGCGTTTCCGCTGATCCTGGGTGGTCTGACGATCCTGAGCATGGCGCTGTTTCGCAAGCCGAAGAGCGGTCTCCGGCGCGAGGTCGACGGCGGGCTTGGCGCGGTCCTCGGCGCGATGGAGGCCATCCTGATCATCTCTGCACGTGATCGTCATCGTCGACACCTACTTCGGGACGAGCTCCAACCTCCACCACACCGTGGGGCTCACGCAGCTGACATCCCTCGCGTCGTCGTTCAACGCCTCGACGACGGTCCATCTGCTGCGCGACACGACCGTGCCGATCGTCCAGGGATTGCTGAGCCCGCTCCTGCCGACCAACCTCCGCTCGATCCTGCCCAACGGGCTGCCCGGCCTGCCGACGATCCCGAACGGGATACCACTGCCCAAGTAGCATCCATTCGTGGACAGGCGAATTCCCGTCGTCATCGACTGCGACACCGGAATCGACGACGCACTGGCCCTCCTCTACGCCGTGGCATCGCCGGAGATCGACCTGCTCGCGATCTCCTGCACCAGTGGCAACGTCGAGGCGCGCCAGGTGTCGGAGAACACGCGCGCGCTCCTCGAGCTGGTCGGCCGTGACGATGTCGAGGTGGCCATCGGCCGGGAAGTGCCGCTCGTCCGCGAGCTGATCACGACGCCGGAGACGCACGGCCCGAAGGGCGTCGGCTATGCCGAGCTGCCACCTGCCCGAGCGCCGGTGTCGCGCCGGCACGCCGCCGATCTGATCATCGAGGAGGCGCGCCGCCGCCCCGGAGAGCTGCTGCTGATCACGCTCGCGCCGCTCACCAACGTGGCCGTGGCGGTCCTTCGGGAGCCGGAGCTGCCACGGCTGCTGCGCGGGATCGTGATGATGGCGGGCTCGTATCGCTCGCCGGGAAACACGGCACCCACCAGCGAGTGGAACGTGGCCGTGGATCCAGAGGCGATGCAGGTCGTGCTGAGGGCGTTCGCTCCGGATTCGCCCTCCCCGCCCGGTGCCGTGCCACGGGCGCTCGGCCTTGACGTGACGGAGCGTGCCAAGTTCGAGCCGCACCACCTTGAGCGGCTGGTCAAGCGGGGCGGTGGCCCGGATACGCCAGTGATGCGCTTCGTCCAGGACGCGTTGCGCTTCTACATGGAGTTCCACTCCCGCTACGACGGCTTCTACGGCGCGCACATCCACGACGCGCTTGCCGTCGCCGCGGCCATCGACCCGGCGCTCGTCCGGTTCGAGGCACTTCCCGTGGAGGTCGAGGTGGGCGGCACGCTGACGACCGGGGAGACGGTGACCGACTGGCGACGACGGTGGGGCAAGCCTCCGAACCTGGAGATCGGCGTGGAGGCGGACATTCCGGCGTTCTTCGAGCGCTTCATCGAGCGCGTCGGCGCGCTGTCCGCCTCGCGCGCGGACGTGGCACGCTAGACGCCGCACCAGAAGGCCAAGGGAGGAGAGCTTCGATGAGCTGGGTCTCGGGGCAATTCACCACGCGCGTCATCGCCCTGATCCCGGTCGCGATCGCGATCAACATCGTGATCGGCTACATCACGCAGAACGTGCTGAAGCTGCCGGTCTACCTCGATTCGATCGGCACGATCCTGGTGGGAGTCCTTGCGGGGCCACTTGCGGGTGCCTTGACCGGGGCGGCCTCGAACATCATCTGGGCGTGGGTGCTGAACGTGCCCACCATCTTCTGGTTCTGGATCACCGCGGCAGTGATCGGCCTGCTCGCGGGCCTCTGGGGGTACCTCGGCGTCTACCGTCCCCGCCCGGCGACCGGACGGCAGTTGACGGCGGCCGCGGTGATCGCCGCGCTGCTGGTCGTGATCATCATCGTCCCGATCCTCAACAACTCGGCCTACACGGATCCGGACATCGGCGGCTACCCGAGCTGGGTCTACGCGGCGGCGGGCTCGATCGGGGTGATCGTGGCGCTGGTCGTTGCGGCGTTCATCTACGTGCGACGCGACCTCGCCGGACTGTTCGTTGCGCTCGCGGGAATCGCGACGGGCATCGTGGCGGCAATCGTCTCGGCGCCCATCGCCGCGATCGTTTACGGCGGCGTGACCGGCAGCGGCACCGACCTGATCGTGCTGGCGCTCCGGCAGGGCGGCTCCGATGTCCTGCAGGCGTCGTTGGGTCAGGGGTTGTTCTCCGACCCGATCGACAAGACGATCACCAGCTTCGTCGTCTACATCATCCTCTTGAGCCTCTCGCCGCGCGTGATCGCTCGCTTCCCGCTTGGCAACCGTCTGGTGCCGCAGGCCGCCCAGCCGGCCGATGCGCTGGGTGCCGAACCGGCTGGCTGAACAGGCCGCGACCAGGCGGTTACCCGACTTCGTCAGCAGACCGCCGGAAGGCTTCTATCGCAGCCTGAATCCGTTCACCAAGCTGACGTTCGCGCTGGCGATGACGCTGGTCGCGTTCGGGGTTCGCGGCTGGCTCGCGCCGGCAGCCGTGCTGGCGATCGGCCTGGCGATCGCCGCAGTGCTGCGTCTCGGACGATCGCTGCTGCCGTTCCTGCTGGTCGCGGTCCCGTTGCTGATCTCGATCGTTCTCGTGAACACGCTCTCGTACCCGGGCGCCACGGACACGATCGCGCAGATCGGACCGTTCAACGCCACGTGGACCGGCCTCCAGGTGGCGCTCCTGTCGAGCCTTCGGATCATCGCCTTCGCAGTGTCGGTGGGCGTGTTTGCCCTCACGACGAGCGTGGACGCGCTGCTTTCCGACCTCGAGCGGCGCGGGCTCGGCCGCCGGCCGATCTTCGTCATCGGCGCAGCGATCGGCATGGTGCCGCGGATGATCGATCGAGCTCGCGAGATCACCGATGCCCAGCGCGCTCGCGGGCTCGACACGCAGGGCCGCCTTTGGCACCGAGTTCGCGGGTTGGTTCCGCTGGCCGGTCCGCTCGTCCTCGGGGCACTGACCGAAGTCGAGGAACGGACGATGGCGCTCGAGGCACGCGCCTTCACGGCTCCGGGCAAGCGAACGGTCCTGCGCGTGCTGCCCGATTCGACGACCCAGCGCGGGCTCCGCTGGCTTGTCGCGATCCTCACGGTCGCCCTGCTGATCATGTCCGTGACGGGACGACTGGCCGTCCTCCCGTGAGCCTGCGACTGGCAGGCGCCGGCTACACCTACGCCGGGAGCGGTGCACCGGTGCTCGCGGGGATCGACCTCGAGATCGAGCCCGGCACGGTCACCGGCTTGATGGGCGCAAACGACGCGGGCAAGTCGACGCTGTGCCTGGTTGCCGCGGGCATCGCGCCGGCAACGATCGGCGGCGCACTCGAGGGAACGGTCAGCATCGACGACCTCGAGACCGGCAAGTCCCGGCCGTCCGACCTGGCACAGCGCTGCGGCGTGCTGTTCCAGAACCCCTCGACGCAGCTGTCCGGGATCGCGCCGACCGTCTGGGAGGAGGTCGCGTTCGGGCCGCGAAACCTCTCACTGTCGCTCGATGAGGTCATCGAACGCGTCGATACCGCCCTCGCGGCGCTCGGGATCACTGCGCTCCAGGAGCGCGACCCGCAACGGCTCTCCGGCGGACAGGCGCAGCTGGTGGCTCTCGCGTCCGTGCTCGCACTTCGGCCGCGCTACCTGGTGCTGGACGAACCGACGAGCCAGCTCGATCCGGAGGGAACGCACCTCGTCGGCGACGCTCTGGCGCAGGCGGCCCGCGCGACGGGGGCGGGCATCCTCGTTGCCGAGCACAAGGCAGACCTGCTGGCCGGTCTCGTGAGCTCAGTCGTGGTGCTCGCCCGTGGAAGGATCGTCATGCGCGGTGACCCGCCGACCGTCCTTGGGGACCCGGCACTCATGGATCTTGGCGTCGCACCGCCCTCGATCGTTCGGCTGCAGCGCGCCGTGGCCGACGCCGGCCTTCTGCTTCCAGCGGCGGCGACATGAGCAGTCCCGCAGTCGAGCTGGAGGCCGTCGGCTTCAGCTACCCCGACGGAACCGAGGCGCTCCGCAGGGTCAGCCTCGCGATCGCGGCCGGAGAGAGTGTTGCGATCGTGGGGCAGAACGGCTCTGGAAAATCGACGCTCGTCCGCCAGTTCAACGGTCTCCTGCACCCGAGTGCCGGCGTGGTTCGCATCGACGGCGTCCCGATCACGAAGCAGCACGTCGCCGATCTCGCCCGGATGGTCGGGATCGCCTTCCAGAACCCCGACCGTCAGATCTTCGGTCGCTCGGTGGGCGCGGAGGTCCGTTTCGGCGTGCACAACGCGGGCCTCAGCGCTGACGAGATCGATCGTCGCGCGCGGAGCGCCCTCGAGCGCGTCGCCCTCGGAGGCTTCGAGTCGGTCAACCCGTACGACCTGGGCTACTCGCGACGGAAGCTGCTGGGGATTGCCTCGATCCTCGCCATGGAAACGCCGATTGTCGTCCTGGACGAGCCGACCACCGGTCAGGATGCGCGCGGCTTCGACCGCATCGGCACGGTCGTTGACGAGCTCCACGCGGCGGGCCGGACGGTCATCGCGATCAGCCACGACATGCGCTTCGTAGCCGAGCGATTCGGTCGGGTGATCGTCATGCGGGCAGGCGAGGTGATCCTCGACGGGATGCCCGTCGAGGTCTTCGGCGAGCCGAACTGGCCGGCGTTGGGAAGCACGTTCCTGGAGCCAACCTACCCCGCGCGCCTTGGCGCCCAGCTAGGCCTCGGCTCGACCCCCACGGACGAGGCGTTCGTCCGGGCGCTGCGAAGGTAGTGCCAATCGTCGTCTCACGTGTCCCGAGATGGATCGAGAACTCGAGCCGCCTGCCAGATCAGCCACAGGTAGGCGAGTTGCGGCCGTGCCCGCGATCGTCGCCGAACTCCAGGAAATGAATGGGGGTAGTGGTATGTGCCGTGTCGAGCCAGATCAGCGCGTGCTAGCAACCGGGGTCGTGCGGAGCGCCTTTCTTTGCGCTTTCTCGGGGCATGAGGCGGGAATCCCCGACTTAGCACCACCCCGGTTGGTACGTTGCAAGATCGGCCCCTTTGTTCGGGCCGAGCGGCTCGCCCGTATCCGCGGCGCGAGGCCCGTCATGCTGAGTCAGCGCGCCTATCCGGGCTGGAGCACGACCTCGCTGACCTGGCCGTTGACGATCGTCCAAGCGCGCACGACCGGGGGATCGGCGGCAAGCGAGCAGATCAGGTAGAGCGCGTCGGGGTACGCCGCAAGCCCAACGTCCGTGTTGGACGGTACGGGTGCCGAGGCGACGTGCGAATGGACGATTCCCCAGACCACTTCGTCGCGATCGTCAAGGTCCATCAGCGCGCGGTAGAGATCCTGGGAATCGATCTCATAGCGGTAGGGCGAGGCCATGGCATTGCGGAGCGGCAGGAACCGGGTTGGCGCGCCGCCATCGTCAGCAGTTCGCTGCGCTGCCAGGAGGCCGCACGCCTCGTTTGGCTTGCCGGCCACGCACCACGTGACGATCTGCTCGAGCAGCGTGCGAGAAAGCGTCGCGTTCGCCGGCGACCAGGGCGGCGGTGCCGGACGCGAACGGTCGGCCTCACCGCGGTCGGCGGCGGATTTCCAGGCGTCTGCTTCGGGACCGGGATCGATTCCTCGCGGCGCGTTCTGCCCGCTGGGCGTCCCGTTCACCACAGGTTGAGCGACTCGATCTGCTCGCGGTCCGACGCGAGATCGCGTGTCCAGATGTCCTCGGAAAGGTATTTCCAGCCGCCGTCCGGCAGCAGGGTCACGATCGTGCCGCTCTCCATGGTCTCGGCCACGCGCGCGGCGGCGACGAGGATCCCGCCGGACGAGACGCCCGCGAAAATCCCTTCGCGCTCGGTCAGCGCTCGAAGCGCCGCGATCGACTCGGCGTTGGAGACGAGGAACTTCCCATCGATCGCCGACGGGTCGAAGATCTCCGGGATGAAGCCCTCATCGAGCGAGCGCAGCCCCTGGAGCGCTTCCCCGGGGAGCGGCTCGGCCGCGTAGACCTTGACGTTCGGGTTGTGCCGGCGCAGCCCACGGCTCACGCCAACCAGCGTGCCTCCCGTCCCAAGCCCGCCGACGAACACGTCAACCTCGGGACAGTCGGCGACGATCTCGGCGGCCGTCGTCTCCTCGTGGGCACGCGGGTTGGCCGGGTTGCCGTACTGGTACGGCATCACGTAGCGCGAGTCCTCAGCCACGAGGCGCTTGGCCAAGCGCGACGGCTCCGTTGGAGCCGAGCTCCGCCGGAGAGTCGATGATCTCGGCGCCGAAGAGCGTCAGCAGCGAGCGCCGCTCGTGCGTCACGTTCTCGGGCATCACGACCGTGATCCGGTAGCCCTTGCGCCGCGCGATCATCGCCAGGGCGATGCCGGTGTTGCCGCTGGTCGGCTCGAGGATGATCGAGTCCGGTCCGAGTCGGCCGGACGCTTCGAGGTCCTCGATCAGCGCCCGCGCCACCCGGTCCTTGACCGACCCAGTCGGATTGAGGAACTCGAGCTTGGCGTAGAGGCGGACACGAGGATTGGGGCACATCCGCGGGATCTCGACCAGCGGCGTGTGTCCGATCGCATCGACGATCGATGCGTAGCGGCCGCCCGAGCGTGCCGGGGCGGCCGGAACTTCAGTCGTTGGCATCCGACGATCCGCGCGTAGCGGGGCGAATGGCGGCCTCAGCCGCCAGCCATCGCCGGGAGCAGGATCACGGTGTCCGAGGCGGCGACGGGCGTGGCCAGCTCCTGCTCGTAGCGAACGTCCCGTCCGTTGATGTACACGTTCACGAAGCGGTTGAGTCCGCCCTCGGGCGTCATGAGCTGCTCGCGAAGCGTCGGGTACTGTGCGACCAGGCCGTTGAGCACCTCGCCGACCGTGGTGCCCTCGACCTCGACCTGCTTGTTGTTGCCCGCCGACGTGCGCAGCACCGGCGGAATGCGCACCGCGGTCATCGGGCCGCCACCAGGGGCTGGGCCGGCGCGTAGGCAGGAGCTGCCGTCGCGGTGGTGCCGGTGTTCTTGGCGCCATCACCGCATGCCGGGCAGTGCGGATCGCGCCGCAGCTTGAGCTCCGTGAAGCTGGAGTCGAGCGCGTCGTAGATCAGCAGACGGCCCACGAGTGGCTCGCCGATCTCGAGCAGCAGCTTGAGTGCCTCGGTCGCCTGCAAGATGCCCATGGTGCCCGGCACGACCCCGAGGACACCGGCCACGGAGCAGCCGGGGGCAAGCTCGGGCGGCGGTGGAGTCGGGTAGAGGCAGCGGTAGCACGGGCCGTCAAACGGCTTGAACACCGTCAGCTGACCCTCGAAGCGGAAGACCGACGCGTGGACGACCGGGATTCGGGCACGTACGGCCGCGTCGTTGAGTGTGTAGCGAGTCTCGAACGTGTCGGTGCCGTCGAGGATCACGTCGTAGCCGTCGATGATCCGCTCGACGTTTTCCTCGGTCAGCATCTCCTCGAAGGTGACGACCTTCGTCTCGGGGTTCAGCGCGTGGATCGTCTCGGCGGCCGAGTCGACCTTCTTCTGGCCGACGCGGTCGTTGGTGTGGACGATCTGGCGCTGGAGGTTGGACATGTCGACGACGTCGAAGTCGATGATTCCCAGAGTGCCGACACCGGCGGCGGCCAGGTAGAGCATCGCCGGAGCGCCGAGCCCGCCGGCGCCGATCAGCAGCACCTTCGAATTGATCAGCTTGGCCTGGCCCTCGATGCCCACCTCGGGCATCAGCAGGTGGCGGCTGTAGCGCTGCTTCTGGGCCGGCGTCAGCACGACCGGCTTGCGCCACGTACGGCCTTCCGACTTCCACTGCTGGAAGCCGCCGCTCATGGAGGCCACGTTCGTGTAGCCCATCAGGCGCAGGGTCGTGCCGGCGATCAACGATCGGACGCCACCGGCGCAATAGAGCACGACCGGCGTGTCCCGATCGGGCACCTGGGCCTCGATCTGCTGCTCCACGTAGCTCTTGGGGATGAGGACGGCGCCGGGGATGTGGCCCTCCTCCCACTCGCTCGTCTCGCGCACGTCGATCAGCCGGGCGCCGTTTTCCACGGCGAGTTCCGACTCGCCGGGCGACAGCTCGCGCACGTCGGCGCGGGCCTGCCGCATCAATTCAGCGAACGTCATGCTCATTGGTCGAAGAGTCTCCAGGGTTCAGGTGTCGGGGGCAGAGCGGGTCGGGGTTCGCCCGCGCAGCGTCGTTTCAGGGGGTGCGCCAGCCCTCAGCGGACCGGCGACTTACACGAACAGGTCACGACGGGCCCTTTCCCGATTGCGCTATCGCCTTGTGGAGCGTGTCGATCGGCAGCAGCGCGCACTTGAGCCGAGCCGGGCTCAGCTCGATGCCCAGGTTGTCGATGACGTGCTGGTTGGTCAGGGCATCGACCTCGGGGATCGGTCGGCCCTTGATGTCGTCGGTGAGCATCGACGCCGAGGCCACGCTGACTGCGCAGCCGCGACCCGTGAACGCGACATCGCTCACGTTGCCGTCAGCGAACTTCAGGCTCAGCGTCAGGCGATCGCCGCACAACGGATTGAAACCCTCCAGGGTCACGTCCGGCTCAGCAAGCGTTCCGAAGTTATGCGGGTTGCGGTAGTGCTCGAGGATCTCGTCGCGGTACAGGTCATCCATGATCAGTGTGGAAGCGTAGCGGGTGTGGGTTCGGCGGGGCTCCGCGTCCCGCCCTGGAAGATGCGCACCACCTTGGCAAGCGACTCGGCCAGGCGGTCGATATGGTCGGTTCCGGTGTAGACGGAGAAGCTCGCCCGCACGGACGCGGCCTCGCCGAGCCGCTCGTGGAGGGGCATCGTGCAGTGGTGGCCGGCGCGCACCGCGATCGCGTCACGGTCGAGCAGCGTCGCCACGTCGTGCGGATGGATGCCGCGCAGATTGAAGGTGATGATGCCGCCCCGCTCGTCCGCTGAGAGCGGGCCGTGCAGCCGCAGGTCCGGCACCTCGCGCGGCAGCACGTCCAACGCGTACTCCGTGAGGGCATGCTCGTGGGCACGAACGTTGTCCATGCCAACGGTTTCCAGGTACTCGAGCGCGGCCCCGAGCCCGATGGCCGAGGCGATGTCGGGCGTGCCCGCCTCGAACTTCCAGGGCACGTCGTTCCACGTCGCGCGGCGCAAATGGACCTCGCGGATCATCTCGCCACCGCCCATGTAGACGGGCATCTCCTCGAGCAGCGGCAGCCGCGCCCACAGCGCGCCGCTTCCCGTGGGGCCGAGCGTCTTGTGGCCAGAGAAGGCGAAGAAGTCGCAGTCCAGGTCCTGCACGTCGACCGGCTGGTGCGGTGCCGCCTGCGCGCCGTCGATCAGCACCAGGGCGCCCGCGTCGTGCGCCTTGGCAATCATTTCCTTCGCAGGGTTAATGGTCCCGAGCCCGTTGGAGACGAAGTTGAACGCGACAAGTCGCGGACGGGTTCGCAGCAGCACCTCGAAGCTCTGCTGGTTCAGCCGGCCCTGCTCGTCGATGGCGACGAACTCAAGGTCGGCGTCCTTCTCCTGCGCCAGCAGCTGCCACGGGACGAGGTTCGAGTGGTGCTCCAGCTCTGTCAGGACGATGGTGTCGGCCTGCCGGATCGTGCGCCGGCCCCATGTCGCGGCGACCAGGTTGATGGCCTCGCTGGCGTTGCGCACCATCACGACCTCGCGCCGATCGGGCGCGTTGATGAAGCGCGCGATGGTCGTGCGTGCCCCCTCGTAGGCGGAGGTTGCCTCCTCGGCCGTCGTGTAGACGCCGCGGTGGATGTTCGCCGTGTAGCGGGAGTAGTAGCCCGTCACGGCGTCGATCACGGCCTGCGGCTTGAGCGCGGTCGCGGCACGAGTCGAGGTACGCCAGCTCACGCCCACCGAAGTCACGCTCGAACATGGGGAAGTCCGCGCGGATCCGCTCGACATCGAGAAGGCGCGAGGGCTGCGTGCCGGGGATGGCGGCGCTCTCGCTGTGCGGCAGGACAGTCGTCATCGGATTCCCGCCACGGCTCGATCGAGCCGGATGGTCATTCGTTGGATCTGGCGACCGGTGAGCGCGAAGCGAAGCTCGCCGGCGCGCACGCCGGGCTGGTTGTCCCAGGCGAAGGAAGCCACCAACCGCTCGGGCGTCGATTCGAGCACCTCGAGCACGGTGATCGTGTCGTCGGGTGGCTGCTCCCGGTACCCGCGCTCGATGGCATCGTGTCCGCGAAACGGCCCCACCCGGACGCCGTCGAAGACGATCATCCCATCGACTGAGAAGTTCTCGAGCATGGGCCGCCAGTCGGCCGTGCGAACCCCGTGGTTGAAGCGGCGGACGTGGTCAGCCAGCAGCTCCGGCGCCACCGACTCGCGCGCTGCCGTATCCATGGTCATCGCTGCGACTCGACCTCCGCAGGCTCGGCCTCTTCGGCCTCCGCCTCGAGCCCGGCCGCTCGCAGAATCGGCGCGTAGCCCTCTTCCTCCAGCTGGAGCGCGAGCTCTCGACCGCCCGATTTGATCATCCGGCCCTTGGCCAGCACGTGGACCACGTCCGGCGTGATGTAGTTGAGCAGTCGCTGGTAGTGCGTGATCAGGATCACGCCGAGATCTGGATTGAGCTGTGCGTTGACGCCCTCCGCGACGATCCGCAGGGCGTCGATATCGAGTCCCGAGTCGGTCTCGTCCAGGACTGCGAACTCGGGTTGCAGCACGGCCATCTGCAGCATCTCGAGACGCTTCTTCTCGCCGCCCGAGAAGCCCTCGTTGACGTAGCGGGCCGCGAACGCGTCGTCGAGCTTGAGCAGCGCCATCTTCTCGCGCATGAGGAGCCGGAAGTCACGCATGCTGATGCCGCCGCGCGTGGCATCCGAGGGGTCGATCTCGGAGTTGCCGACATTCAGGTCGCGGCGTCGGGCGTTCAAGGCCGTGCGCAGGAAGCTGGCGACCGAAAGCCCGGGGATCGCGGTTGGGTACTGGAAGGCGAGAAAGAGGCCAAGCCGCGCGCGCTTGTCAGGCGACAGCTTCAGGATGTCGATCCCCTTCCAGAGCACCTGGCCTCGTGTGACCTGGTACGCCGGGTGGCCCATCAGCGCGTAGGCAAGCGTGGTCTTGCCCGAGCCGTTGCGGCCCATGATCGCGTGCACTTCGCCCTTGCGGACGGTCAGCTCGATGCCAGCCAGGATCTCGCGGGACGGCTCGGCGACGGGCACGACATGCAGGTCGCGGATCTCGAGGACGCGGTCTGCGTCGTCCGCGACGACGGCGGCGGCAGGGGCGGGCGCAAGGTCGACTGAGGTCATACGGAGGGGATTCCTTCGGTTGTGGCGTTCGTGGACGGTGCGGCCAGGGCGAGGACCGGCAGATCGGTCGAGTGATGCGGGTGGCTCGCCCGGGGCGTCGCCAGCTCGGCGAGCGTGACGGAGTCCAGGGCACCGACCACGGCCTCCCGAACGCGGACCCAAAGCAGGTTCACGTTGCAGAAGCCGGTGCGGGAGCAGAGTGCCGCGTGATCGGGATCCTCGCTGGCGCAGACCATCGGCGCGATCGGCCCTTCGAGCGCCTCGATCACCTCGCCCATGCGGATGTCGCGCGGGTCGCGGGTGAGCTCGTACCCGCCGTGCGCACCTCTCGTTGACGTGACGAGGCCGGCCGCTCGGAGGCTGACGACCAACTGCTCCAGGTACGGCCGCGGCAGATCCTCGTGGATGGCCATCTCCGAGAGGCTGACCGGGCCCGAACCGTGATGTCGCGCCAGCTCGACCATGAGCCGGACGCCGTACTCGCCACGCGTCGAGAAATGAAGCGCGCCATACGCCGGGAGCGTGCGACCGCGGCTCGCGGCGTCAGCGACGGGCTCCGCTGCCGCGTCACGCACGGGTGCAATTCCGACTGTTTCCATCAGGATTGAGTCTAGTCGCGACCTCGGAGAGCGTCAATCGCGGTCAGGGAAGCGAAACGGGCTGATGTAGAACGCGGTAGTCGGCGATCAGGTAGCCGGCGGCGGATGCCTCGCTCCGGACCAATTCGAGCTGGTTCGGAGGCAAGCCGTCGAGGAGTCGCCGCCCGTGTCCGACGATCATCGGCCCGGTCGTCAGGATGAGCTCGTCGACGACGCCGGCAGCGAGCAGCGCCTGCGCGACCGAGATGCTTGCGTGGACGCCGACGTCGCCTCCGGGCTTCCGCTTGAGATCCCGGACGAATTCGACCAGCCCGCCGTCGATGGCGGTCGCGTTGGCCCACTGATGGTCGAGCGGTGTCGACGTGGCGACATGCTTGTTGACCCCGTTGATGAATGTCGCGAACGGCTCGATCTCGCTGTTCGGCCAGAACTGCGCCCATTCGTTGTAGCTGCGGCGGCCGAGGATGACCGCATCCTGTGTCGCGATCACGGCGGCGAGGTTGGCATCCAACCCGTCGTCCCAGCCGAAGAACCGGTCTGGAGCCTCGGCCACCCCGTCGAGGGAGAGCAACTCGTACACGACGACTTTTCGCACGCCCTAGCGCAACCCCGTGTCGTAGTCGACTTCGACCTGTTCGAATTCGTCGGGTCCGACCGTCACCGGCTGGGGGATCGAGCTCGGGTTTCCGTCAGGGCCGTTATCCGGTTGGATGACGTAGTCGCCGGGCGGCAGGAGCACCTCGAAGTGACCGTCCGAACCGGAGGTGATCCGCGTGACCACGTTGCCGTCCGAGTCGGTGATTACCAGGTTGGCGGCGTAGGGCGTGAGGCAGGGCGACGACTCGGCTGAGTCGGTCGGGCAGACGGGACCCAGCAGAACGATTCCGCGAATCCCGGAGTCGAGCACGGTCGGGCTCGGTGTCTCGCTGCCGGCCTGCTGCTCTGGACCGCAGGCAAGCACGACCACGCCGAGAAGGAGCAACGAGCCGACGAGGACGCCCACGGCGCCCGCGCGACGGAATTTCAACGACTAGTCCTCGAGGCCGGACCAGGAGCGGATGGCGCGCGCCACGGCCGAGATGTCGTCGTCACCGTGTCCGCGCGCCACGAGGCCGTTCTCGATCTGTGACACCAGAGCTGTCACGGGCAGCGCCGAACCTGTCTCGCGAGCCATCCCGATGGCGATCATCACGTCCTTCAGATGGAGCGAGATCTTGAAACCCAGCGGATAGTCGTTAGCGATCATCCGGCCGCTGCGATTGGCCAGCACCCATGACTGCGCCGCGCCGCCGGAGAGCGCCTCGACCACCTTCTCAACGTCCAATCCGGACTTCATCGCCAGCACCAGGCCTTCGGCGACACCCAGGTAGGTGCCACACAGGATCACCTGGTTGACTGCCTTGGTCTGCTGACCGCTGCCGATCGGACCCATGTGCGTGATCGAGCGGCCCATCGCTTCGAGGATCGGCTTCGCGCGCTCGAAGTCGTCCGAGGAGCCGCCGACCATGATGGTCAACGTGCCCTTCTGAGCACCTTCCGACCCGCCGGAAACGGGGGCGTCGACCAGTGCGACGCCCTGGTCGCGGAGCTGCGCCTCGAACCGCTTGGTTGCGGTCGGATCAATGGTCGAGCAGTCGATGATCAGGGCACCTGACCGTGCGCCGGCGCTGATGCCGTTCTGCCCGAACAGCACGGCCTCGACGTCGGGCGTGTCCGAGACGCAGACCACCACGATGTCGCTGACCCGTGCCACGTCCGCGGGAGAGGCAACCTCGGCCGCGCCGAGTGCGACAAGGTCGTGGGCACGATCGGGCGAGCGATTCCAGACGGTCAGTGGGAAGCCAGCTCTGCGGAGGTTGGCCGCCATGGCGACGCCCATCGTCCCGAGGCCACAGAACCCGACGCGCTCAGGCACCCCGAAATGGTAGAGCCCCGCGGGTCAGCAGGGCTCCATCGATGTTCTGTGGCTGGCGGAGGCGACTAATTGCGGCCAGCGCCAAAGATCCGAAGCAGAAAGAGGAAGAGGTTGACGAAGTCGAGGTAGAGCGCCAGCGCACCCACAACCGAGGCCGACTCCCGGTTCTTGATCCAGGGCATCGCGCCGCGGCTGATGCGCTGCACGTCCCAGGCCGTGAGACCGGTGAAGATCAGGACGCCGACCACGCCGATCACCAGGTTGAGGGCACTGCTGGTCGGAAAGAGGAAGACCTGGACGAGCATCGTGACGAGCAGCCCGAGCAGGCCCATGAAGAGGATCCCGCCGAGGCTGGTCAGGTCCCGCTTGGTGACGCCGCCGTAGATCGCAGCTCCGGCGAAGATCGCCGACGCCCCGGCAAATGCCGAGACGACGCCGCTGATGCCCTGTCCGCGCGTGTAGGCCCAGATGATCAGGCCGAGCACGAGCCCGTTGACCAGCGCGTAGGCGAACAGCAGCGCGAGAGCGGGCAGCGCGCCGATCCGGTTGATGGCGCCGCTGATGGCAACGACCAGCCCGATCTCGACGATGAACAGCAGGAACCATGCGCCTGCGACCCGCTCGAGCATCTGGGCGTTGGACATGACGAAATACGCAGAGCCGGCACTGACGAGCAGCGCCAGGAACATCCACACGAAGCTCATCGTGAGGAAGCCCTCGCGGGGCACAACCGCCGTCGTCGCAGGGGCAATGCCCTGGCTCAGGGTGTTGGGCGTCGCCCAGCCATATGGCTGTCCGGACGTCTGAGGGGGGACGTTGGCTTTGTTGGTGTTTGGATCGAACACGGATGGTCCTCAGGTTGCGATGGACGCGCGTGCCGCGTCCGCCACTAGTGTACGGAACCTGTGTTCGAGGGCCATCGGGACCATCGGATCTCGCGGCCGGCTCCCGCGCAGGTTCGCACGGGACCTCATTGCCCCGTGGTGACCAGCTGCTGCAGGCGGTCGTCCAGGGTCGCGATCAGCGACGCATAGGCCTTCTTCCCAGCCAGGTTCTGGAGCTCGCACGGATCGCCGGGCATGCCCTGGTGCCACGCATAGCAAGGCCCGCCGGAGTTGTCGTACAGCTCCGTGGTTCCATCCGAGTACTTGATGTAGTGCCAGATGCAGCCGCCCTGATCGGCGCTGCTGCAGCCCTGGTGCGCAAGCGGCGAGTCAGACGTGGTCGTGACCGCGTCCCACGGTGGAACGCTGCGCTTCTTCTCCATCTGCGTTGACAGGACGGCATCGCGCACCGGCGGGGGTCCGGTGCCCATCAGTGCGGCCAGGAAGCTGACGCCGTCGGGCTTGCTCTGGCCGGTCGGATACGGACCCAGGGTGCAGCCGACCAGCTCACACACCGTCGGCGCGAAGTCGATGTTCTGGAGGCGGGCGTCCACGTTGCGCGGCTGGTCACCCAGCCCGTCGGGCCAGCTCACGATGAAGGGAAGCTGCGTCGCGTACGGCACGCGCTTGTCGTAGATCTCGCCGAGGCGATGCATGCCGAAGTCCATACCGTTGTCGCCGGCGACCACGAACATCGTGTTGTCCCAGCGACCCGTTGCCATCAGCGCGTCGCGGACGGCTGCGAACAGGTCGTCGACCGACATGAGCACGCGGCAGAGCGGCACCATGTCGTGCGAGGTCGCCTTGATCGGCGCGACCTGGACGTAGGCCGGCTTGTCGCTGAGATCCACTTCGCTCGTGGCCGCGGTCTTCCAGGTCGACAGCTCGGTGCACGGTGCGTTCGCGTCGCGTGGCGCGGGGATGAGGATGGCATGCGCGGCCGTCGTGGCGATCCAGGCGAAGATCGGCTGGTCGGCGGGTGCGTTCTGGATCTCGTCGACCGCAATCTGCGAGTGCACGTCGGTCGAATAGTCGGCCGGCTTGTTGCCGTACTTCACCGGCTTGCCGCCGTTGTTCCAGATCCGGTAGTTGTAGTAGAGCGGCGAGCCCTCGTTCGCGTGGAAGCCGTCCCAGCCCGGCGGCACCTCCGGCGCGATGCGGTTGTAGAGGTTGAGGTACTTGCCCACCTCGAACGTGTAGTAGCCGCTGTCGTGGAGCGCGGTCGCCAGCGACATCTCGGGGTGAAAGAGCTGCGCGTTGTTCCAGAAGACGTGAGAGCTGCGGGTATGCAGGCCCGTCAGGAACCCGACCCGGCCGGGACAGCACAGCGGCGTCTCGCCGTGGAAGTCGGTGAAGGCAACGCCGTGGTCGATGACCGATTGCTGCAGCTGCGGCATCGCCTGCCAGGGCGTGTCCGGGTCGAGGTAGGGAACGTCGTCGAGCATCAGCACGACGATGTTCGGCGTGGCCGTGCCGGTGGACCCCGACGACGAAGGAGAGGGCGATCCTGGCGGGAGGCTTTCGCCAGCGCCGGTGGGCACGGCGGAAGTCGCGTCCGGCTGGGACGATTCACTTCCGCCGGTTGGCTCGGCGGACGGCCCAGCAGCGTTGGCCGGCAAGCCAGTCGAATCGACCGGCGCTCCGGTACCCGCGGCTGGAGATCGCGTCGTGTCGCCGTGCGAACCGCTCGCCCCGGCCAGGCCCGTCGGTGGAGAAGTCGCGCCGGATTGCCCGCAACCCGCGATGACAACGACCACTGCCAAGGCGAGGGCGACGAACTTTCCTCGCTGCGCCGTCGCCACGCGGCGAGTCTATGCCGGTTGCCCGTTTCCTCGCGGATTCGCGCTGGCCAGGCTGCGCGGCACACGGGACGTGCCCGATCCCGACGCCGCTTCGACCTCACGAGCGAGCACCCAGAGGAGGTCGGCCAGGCGGTTGAGATAGGCCACGACCAATGACGCGGCCGAAGCGTCGCCGAGGAGCGTGACCGTGCGGCGCTCGGCGCGACGCACCGTCGCCCGTGCGACCTCGAGTGCGGCCGACAACCGGTCGGCGCCCGGCATCACGAACTCGTTGCCGATCGTGATTCGCGCCTCGGCATCTCGGAGCAGGTCCTCGAGCCCGGTCAGCATCTCCTCGGTGACCTGCGTCACGCCCGGTCGTCCAGCGTCAGCCCGCTCGGGATTCGTGGCGAGCTCCGCGGCAAGAACGAAAAGCTCACGTTGGAGGCGAAGCAGGAGCGTGCCGAAGTTGGCAGCCAGCTCCGCACCGCCTTCGATTGCGTGCGAGACCTCGGCTCGCGCCACGCCGAGTGCGGCAACGGCTTCATCGACCGTGCCGTACGCCTCGGTTCGCGGGTCATCCTTGGAAACGCGGCCACCGTAGAGGAGGCCCGTCGTGCCGTCGTCACCTTTGCCGGTGGCGACCTGGCTGTCTGCGATCCCGGGCCGGCGCGATGGCGCCGGATCGTCGGTCATGAGTCGGAGTGGCGGAGCGTCCGACCTACCAGACGAGGCCGGCGTCGCGCGGGTCCCAGCGCTCAGCCAGGAGCGTGACCTTGACCTCGTGCCCCTCGGCTTCCTCGGTGACTTCCTTGACCTGCTGGATCATCGCGCCGGCATAGGGGCAGAACGGCGTCGTGAGGATCATCTTGATCTCGGTGACCGGATCGCCGAGCACGATCTGCCTGATCAGCGCCAGCTCGACGACGTTCATCCCGATCTCGGGATCGACGACCGAGCGCAGCGCATCGAGGATGGCGAGCTCGCGGGCGCGAGTCTGCGGGTCGAACGCGGGCGCGGGCGCGGGCGTCGGGTCCGTGGCGGCGGGAGCAGTTGCTTCGGGCGCGAGCGTGTCGGTCATGTTCTCAACAGCCTAGCACCGGGTCGGAAATCCTGACCCACTGAGTCGGGATTATGCCCGCCGAGATCGGAACATGCCCGAGCGTCCAGCCTGGACGTCAGCGGTGAGCGCCGACCGGAACGGGCTCGCCGGCCGATACGACGATGCCCGCCTGCATGCGCAGGTCTTCGGGCAGTCGAGCAGCTTCCTCTGCGCTGAAGCCCGGCCCGCGAAGCGTGCCGTCGTCCTCGAAGAAGTCGGGGTATCGCTCACGATTCCGTGCCGCGAACGCGAACGCCTCTGCGATCCCGACCACCCGAAGCTCCGGGTTCTCGGCCAGCATCTGAGAGGGCGTCGAGACCGCTGGACCGCATCTGGAGCACGTTGCGGACGGTCAGCCGCGTGCCGTAGCAGAACGGCTCGCCGTTCATGATCAATGGGTCGGACGTGACCCACTTGATGGTCACCGCGCAGGGGCTCCACATTCGCATCAGACGACCGAGTCGTCGCCGATGCCGGCGCCCTTCCAGAAGAAGCGCACGATCGAGTTGCCCTTGTGGTCCCCGGCCAGCCGCTGGTGGTGGCGCAGCCGTACGGCCCAACGCGCGATGAGCTCGCGCAGCAAACGTCCATCGTCGGCGGACAGCGCGCTCGATGCCGCCGCAGACAAGCCGTCGAGCATGGCCACGAAGTCGCCCATCGGCACGCGGCGGTGGCGGTACACCGGGACGAGCCACTCGCCGTACTGGACCACGAAGCGGTCCTGGCCGGTCTCCAACGCGCGCGCGACCTGCTCGATGTGACGGTCGTAGTCACGCAACAGCATCTGCAGCATCCGCTCGTCGTAGCGCTCGCGGAAGCTCGGATCGCGGTTGAGCGTCGTCTCGAGGGCGATCTGGGCAAGCCGTGTCTTCTCGGCGCGGATCCGCGCGGCGGCCTGCGGCTGGCCGGCGGTCGTATCGGGAGGCGGAAGGCCAAGGCTCGGGTGCGTCATGCCGATCACAGTTTAGCGGCGCCGGAACGGCCGCTAGAGTTCGCCGTCATGAGCGATGAGCCGACGAGCGGCGCTCCAGTTGGCCCAGGTGATGAGCGGCCGCGGATGCTGGATCGAGCCCCCGGCGACCGCTTCGCGTCGACGGCGGGCGCGACCGGCCGCGGTGTCGAGGCCGTCGCTCCGAATCGCGTCCGGTTCATCGCCGCCGCCGTGGCCGCGGGCCTACAGGTTTCGCTGGCGCTGGGCATCGGGATCGGCTTCGACCTGCGCTGGCCGCTGCTGATCGTGGCGGGGCTCGGGGGCTGGTACGTCGGCGAAGCGGCCTGGGTCGGCGCGTGGGACGCCGTGACTCGCGCGCGCGGCCCGGAAGTCGCGCCTGCGGGCCTCTCGGGTGACGATCGGGGCCGTGGCGATCGCGTTCGCCGCGTGGTTCGTCGGCGAGGTGATCGGCTGGTTCATCTGGATGTGGCGTTTGCCGGACTCGTCGGTCGGTCTCTTCGATCGGCTCGCGGCGCTGCCGTTCCTCGACTGGCTGACGCCGCAGTTCGGCCCGCTCGAGGTCATCGAGATCCTGCTCTTGACCGGTGTTGCGTGGTTCGCGGCACGGCCGCGATGATCCGTCGGAGGCACATGCACGCAGGAGACGAGGCATGGCGAAGCTGATCGTCTGTTTTGCACACCGGGATGACGCTGCGCGGCTGGTCTCGGCACTCCAGGAGTCCGAGATGCGCGTGACCGAGCTCCGGTCCGAGGGCGGATTCCTGCGGGCGCGCAACGCGACGCTGCTGCTTGGCGTTGAAGACGAACAGGTGCCGTTGGCGCTCGGCATCATCGAGCGCAACAGCCAGCGTCGGACCGAACAGGTGCCGATGGACTTGATGGGCGGGCTCGATGCGACCTGGCTGCCGACGGAAGTGACCTACGGCGGCGCGACCGTGCTCATCCTCCCCGTCGAGGCGGTCCACCGCTACTAGCAGCCACCGATCAGGTAGCAGGTGCCCACCGCGGCGGCTCGCGTTCAGCCGAGCGTCTCTCCCAGAAACGGCATGCCCTGGCGGGCGGACCCGAGGCTCGTTCGCAGCACGTCCGTCTTCTGCGCGCTGACCTCGCGGACGTAGCGCGATTCCTCCTCCGGTGTGAATGGGCGTCCTCGCGGCAGGTCGGTCGACTTGCCGACCATCAGCCAGGCCAGGTGGTAGCGGTCCATCGACCCCCACGCCTCCGACAACAGCTGGTCCGACAGCGCGAGCCACGTGCGCATCGCGTCGAGCGACGGGTTGCGCGTAAGCCGCTCGCCTTCCTCGATCAGGCGCTCGGTCTCGCGGATCAATTGGTCTCGCGTCATGCGCCTCTATGATCGCCCGGATGGTTGCCACGACCGAGCACGAGCGCTCGAGCATGACGGCGAGCACGCCGGCTCGAGGCGCGCTGGATCTGTCGGCGGCGTACGAGCAGGCGCGCAGGATCGTTGCCGATGGGTTGGTTCCGACAGCCGTCATGGCCGTGTCGGACGCTTCCGGAGAGCTCGGGGCCATCGCCGTTCCCGGCCCGCGCGACCAGAACGTGCGCCGGGACAGCCTCTACTTCCTTGCATCGGTCACCAAGCCGATCGTTGCGACCGCGGTCATGCAACTCGTCGACGAGGGGCGGCTGGAGCTGCACGACCCGATCTCCAAGTACGTGCCGGAGTTCAGCGGGGACGGCCGGGACGCCGTGACCGTCTGGCACGTGCTCACGCACACGTCCGGCCTCCCGGACATGGACATGATGCTGTACCTCAAGAAGCGGCTGACCGCGGACCAGGCACTCGCCCGGGTCTGCGCCGAGACGCCGTCGTTCGAGCCAGGATCGCGGTACAGGTACGCGTCGGACTCGTTCTATCTGCTGGCTGCGGCGATCTCTCGGCTCACCGGTCTGCCCTTCGCCGAGGCGCTGCGACGACGGGTGCTCGCCCCCGTGGGGGCGGAAGACATCCGCTTCGATCCACGGGCCCTGCGGTCGCGCATCGTTCGCGTGCACGGCGTGGGGGTCGACAACCGGCTGGTCCAGGAGGTGGTCCTGCGCTTCCTTGCGCGGGCCACGCTGCCCGGCGGCGGCCTCTGGGGCAGTGCGAGCGACCTGCTGCGCTTCGGCCGGTCGCTGCTGCCGCGCGGCAGCGGCCTGGCGCCGCGAATCCTGTCGCAGGCGGCGATCGACGAGATGACCCGCGAGCAGACCAAGGGGATCTTCGATGTCCGCGAGGACGGCACGCCGCGCGATCCGCGCTACGCCCTCGGATGGGGAAAGCCGCATCCTGCGGGACTGGCACCCAGCGTCATCGACGATTCGTCGGCGCCCGACGGCGGCGAGGTCGTACGCGTCCCGGCGTCCCCTTCGACCTTCACCCACGGTGGCGCGAGCGGCACGCGCCTGTGGATCGACCCCGAGCGGGAGCTGGTGTTCGTGTTCCTCACGAACCACTGGGGCGTGTCCGACCAGGCGATGTTCTCCGTCCTGCGCGAGGTCTACACCGCATGGGACGCCGCGAGCGGCTGACTCTGCGCCGCCGGCTTCGCGACGGAGCGCCTACTCGCGACTCGGCAGCACCCAAAGCCCTTGTGCGCGCCTGATCCTGTCCTCACCGTCCGGCGCCGGTGATGGGTTCCTGTCAGGTCGGCCATTTCTGGTCGGCCATGACCAGAGAGGTTCCGTCAAAGCGGCCGCAGGCCGCAAGGGATGAACGCACGCGCGCGGCTCGGGATGGCGACGTGTCCGTCAGCTATTGCGGCGGTGTGCCGGAATGCAAGGATCGTCCGTCGCACCGGCGGCCAGAACCGACCGATGTGACAGGGCGGCCAGGTCTGCCCGGGCCGCGAACATACCCGACCCGGGTCCCGGCGATGACGATTGGTCGAAGAAGATGCCCGGTCGATTACTCGACCGGGCGCTGAAGAACAGGCGAAGGCGTCACGCCGCCGCAGACGCCTACTTTTCGATCGGGACGTTGACCATGGAGCCCCACTCCGTCCACGAACCGTCGTAGTTGCGGACGTTGGGATAGCCGAGAAGCTCGTGCAGCACGAACCACGAGTGGCTCGAACGCTCACCGATGCGGCAGTAGGCGATCACGTCCTTGTCGGCGGTCACTCCCTTGGCCTCGTACAGGGCCCGCAGGTCCGGCGCGTCCTTGAACGTCCCGTCCTCCTTGACCGTCTGCGCCCAGGGGATCGACTGCGCACCCGGGATGTGACCGGCCCGCTGAGCGGTCTCGGTCATGCCGGGAGGCGCAATCACCTCGCCGTTGAACTCGGCAGGTGAGCGGACATCAACGAGCGTGAAGCCCGGGTCGCCGAGACGCGGCAGGATGTCGTCGCGGAAGGCCCGCAGCGAGTAATCGGGACCGTTGACCTGGTAGTTCGTCGCGGCGTAGGAGGGCAGGTCGGTGGTCACCGGCAGGCCGTTGTCCAACCAGTAACGCCTGCCGCCGTTGAGGATGCTCACGTTCGTGATGCCGTGCAGCCGGAGCTGCCAATAGGCCCACGCCGCAAACCAGTTGTTGTTGTCGCCGTACAGCACGATGTGCGTGTCCGGGCCGATTCCGGACTGGCTCAGCAGCTTGGACAGGTCGTCGGGCGAGGCGATGTCGCGGCGGATACCGTCGGCAAGCTGGCTGGTCCAGTTCCAGCCAACAGCGCCGGGCAGGTGGCTCTGCTCGTACGCGGCCGTGTCGACGTCCACTTCGACGAAGCGCACGTTCGGATCGTTCAAATGCTGCTGCGCCCACTCGGGGCTGACCAGCGCGGTGTCGCTGGAGTAGCCGGGAACCCCTGCGGGTGCGTCGTCTCGGGTCTGGGTAGCGTCAACCATGGGTCGTGTCTCCTGGGGAGTGGCGTGCCGGCGACGGGGCGCGACGGCACGGCGGAGTGAAGGAACGTCTGGGCGAGTGGCGCGCCGCCGCCGCAGCGGACGGATGGAGCGGATCGACTTCCGCTAGGGAAGCGCGCCCTCTTCGACCGCAAACGCGCGGAGACGCTCGGTACACGCGCAGGCCAAGCGGTCCGCCTGCCGCAGCATCCACGGCTCCACCCGCGGTGAGTCCTCGATCCGCAGCTCCGGCCCGGCCAGCCCATCGGTCAGCTCGATGCCGTTGCTGTTGCGGTAGTCGACCATCCAGTTCGCCTGGAGCTGGACGACCGCGCCGATCACGACCGAGCGAGAGAACGACCAATCGACGTACTCGTGGTTGAGCTCGTCGACCAGGTCGCGGACGCGATGGTTGATGCCCATCGGCAGGCGCGCGATCAGGTGCACGACACGAAGCTCCGCGAACGGATCACCCAGCTCGGCCACGATGGGCGGCTGGACGTTCGGGTCGGGCAGGCCTGCGACTTCGCGAAGGACGAGCACGGACGGTTTTCGACTCCCGAGACTCAGGCGGGTGGATCTGGGAGCGCGAGGCTATCACACGCTGCCAGCGGCACTCGTCTGATGCGCTGGCCCCGCAACCGCTCCTCGTTGCGTGGCGGAGAACGCGAACACGGCAGTCAGCGCCAACACGCCGCGCGCCGATCAGCAGCCAGCGTCGCCGACCCGCCGATCGATTCCAGGAGCACGCCACCCAGGAAGACGCCGATGGGCGTGAGGCCGATCGACAAGCATCCGGGCCGTGCTTCCGACGCGACCGAGCAGCTCGTCCGGTGGGATCGTCGCGCGCAACGTCACATAGCTGATGAGGACCTGCGCGTTGGCGACTCCGGCGATCACCGCGACGACCGCCTGGATGAGTGGCTCGTGGACGAGGGCGACAACGACAACGCACGCGCCCGTTCGCGGTGTTGGCGACGAGCATCGTCAGCCCCAGGCGCCGCCGTGAGATCGCACCGGCCAGGACGGCACCGCCGGTGTAGCCGAACCCGTAGGCCGAGAGGATCACGCCGAGCGATCTGGGGCGTGGCGTGCTGGTCGATCGTCAGCAGGTAGATCAGCGCGTTGGTGAGCGACGCAGCCACGACCGATGTCGCGCTCCAGTAGGTGATCACCGTCCGCAGGGTCCGTTGATGGATCACGAACCGGAGGCCCTCGACGATGTCGGCGATGAAGTGCGTATCGCGTGGGCCCAGGCGTGCAGCCTGCAGCGGTCGCCGCACGAGGCTCAACGAGGCCGCCGAGACGGCAAACGAGACCGCGTCGATCGCGAGGGTCTGGCCGGCCCCGATCGTGCCGACGAGGATGCCGGCGAGCGCGGGACCCGCGATGAAGCTGAGGCTGAGGATCGCCTCGATCGTGCCGTTCGCACGAGCCACCTGCGATCGGCCGACGAGGCTCGGAACGGACGATGAGAAGCCCGCCATGAAGAGGACGCGGAGTGCGTTGATCGGGGCCGTGACGAGCACGATCACGACCATCGTGTTCCAGCCGGCAAGGACGGCGATCGGGATCAACGCGGTGAGCAGGGCGCGTCCCGCGTCCGCCCAGAGCATCAGCTTGCGGCGATCCCAGCGATCCGCGATCGCTCCCGCGGGAAGCCCAAGGATGAGATCCGGGATCGTCTGAAGCGCCCCGACGAGGCCCATGGCGATGCCCGAGCCCGTGATCGCGAGCACGAGTAGCGGCATGGCGGTGAACGTGACAGCGTCGCCGAAAGCGGAAACCGTCTGACCACCGAGCACGATCCGGAAGTCGCGATTGCGACGAAGCGGCAGGTCCGCCGTCGCGTGTTGGTCCGCCGACGCCGCTGTTGCGGCCGCGGCGGCCGCGGTCAGGTTCGCGACCGCGCGGGTTGCCTCGAGCGCCGCATCGACCTGGTCAGCGCCTGCGCTCGAGCCTTCGAGCGCGAATGGTTCTTCTGCCGATGTTTGCGTCGGCGACGTCACGAGGAGAGCGCGAACGCCAGCAGCGCGATGGCCGTGAAGTCGAGCGACGGTTCGACGGTCTGCCACGAGCGAACGTCGTCGACAAATCGGCTGCCATGGCCGGTGAACTGGCGATAACGGTCGACGCCATTGGCCGGGCACGTCCTGCCGTTGTCGAAGAACTCGCCCAAGCCACCCTTGAAGAGCGCCTCGTCGTTCGGGCCGTTCACGACCGCGCCGCGCACGATCGGCGGTGTCCCGTCGACGCTGCCCGACAGGTTCGCCACGACGTGCTGCATGCAGTCAGGGAACGTGGTCCCGACGCCGACCATCATCGACACACCCCACGGATTGGCGCCCAGCGCCCAGTCGCGCTGTGCGGTGGCGAACGACTCGTAGCGATGAGAGCCGGTCAGCCGTTGGTACAGCGCGGCGGTGGTCACGAGGCCGAACGTGTGGGCGACGGCGTCGAAGTCCGAGTAGACCGCGCCTGCCCGGAACGGATCCGACTTGGCCCGCTGTTGCGCCGCATCGAGCTGTTCGCGAAGATCAGCGAGTAGCTCGTGCTCGAGCGTGTGCCCGTTCACTTCGGCCACGTGGAGTGCGTCGATCAGGTCAGCGTGGGCAAGCGCGCTTGTGTCGTAGAGGTTGAGCGTGTCATGGCCCGCCTCGTGCTCCAGGTACTTGATCGCCCAGTGCGAGGCCGGTCCAAGCCAATGGCGGGCGATCTCGCCACCGTGGCCGAGCCGTTCCTCGCCGCGCGTGATCTCGGCTGTCGCCAGCTCCAGGTCGTCGCGCCACGACGACTCGGGGTAGAACGCGTGCGGCAACGCCGTGACGACGTCCGCTGCCGTCACGTTCGTTTTCTTCGCTGCCGTGTAGATGGCTTCGGCCGTGGACAACTCGGAGCGGGCGCGCGCTGGGAGGGATGCGGCGTCGACCTGTGCAGCCAGTGCGAACGCGGCCGCGACTCGTCCCGCGAGATTGGGTGGCAACGGCGTTCCCGGATCGTTGGCGCGGAAGGCCGGGCGGTTGCGCAGGTAGCGGTTGGTTGAACCGGCCAGCGAGTCGTCGCGTTCTGGGAGCCGCCACAGGTCGTGGTCGCCGTTGAACGTGCCCTGCTGGTTGCCCGATCCGATCCCGACCTGCAGGTAGAGGACGCCCTGTTTCGGATCCCAGGCCTTCCGCAGCCAGTCGAGGCCGAACCGCGCTTCGGCAAGGAGAGAGGCCGGCGCGGCATCCCCCATCGCGCGAACGGCGGCGAACATCAGCACGACCGCATATGCCGTCGTGTGCGTGAACTTGAGGAAGTCGCCAGCGTCGAACCAGCCACCCTCGAGGTCGACGTCGCCCGCGAGTTGCTTCAGCGATGAGCCCACGATGACGTCGCTGTCAGGACTCTCGTAGGTGGGCCACGCATAGAGCGCAGCGTTGGCATCGTTGAGATGCGACGGCTTGCGGTGCAGCGGTCCGGAGATGACGTCACTCCCGTCTCGTTGCGCCTGGAAGAAGTCGACGGCGTCGGCAACGCGCGGGGCGAACAGCTGGTGCGCGGTCCCGATCGAGAACCACGGCGATCCGATGCCAAGTGACGGCACCTCGACGCGGTACCGGCCGGCCGCGCGGAGATCGGTGAAGACCAGCGGATTGACGGCGCCGAAGGTTCCGTTCCAAGGCCCACGGCTGGCGCGGGCCGTCCCGCGCTCGACCGTTCTGCCGTCGCCACGTACGACGCGGAACGCAAGGCCCGTTTCGTCCGTAGGGGCAAGGAGCCAGGCGATCTTCTTCTCAGCCGCGAGGAAGCCGAGTTGGTCGACGCGCAGGAACGCGGTCGCCGCAACCGGCACGACCGGTTGGGCGGCCGCATTCACCGTCGAGACGGTTCCGCCGAGCAGGAATGCGACACAAATCGCGACAAACGCGACAACCCGCGACGCGCACGTGGTCGTGCGCGGACCCCGGGCAGTGATCATCGAGGCAGGAAGCGCAACGTCGCGCCGACTGCAACGGGCGTGAGCACGCCGGCGAGGTCTGGATCGCCCTCGTACTTGCGCGAGAACGCGCCGGAAACAGCATCGAGGACGTCGGTTTCGCTCGCGTCCACGAGCTCCGCTCGAACGGGGAGCTGCCGGCCGCCGACATGAACGGCACCATGCGGCTCGAGCATGAGGTCCGCGAACCACCGTCCGCGGTCACCGAAGATCGATCGCACGTACGGAGCGCCGTCGACGGCCACGATCCAGATCGTGGTGCGGCGCGGTCCGACGTTCTCGCCGCGCCAGCTCTCGATGTCGACCTCGAGCTCGGCGTTCAGGCGCTCAATGACGTCCTCGTCGAACGCGGTCATCGCACCAGGCGCCCTCGTGTCGTCCGTCACCCGGCCGCCTCATCGATTTCGACGCGCTCCTCGGACGCGTTCGGGCCCGCCGGCCTGACCGTCAGGTATGACCCGGTGGGCTCGTCTTTCAGCAGGGGACGCACGACTTCGAGCAGCCTCTCCGTGTCCCCCACCAGGCGCATGCCGAACGCGCCGTTCTGCAGCTCGTTCGTGTCGTAGGTGCCCGCACCAGCTTCTTCGACCGCCTTGATGATGCGGTTCTCGAGCTGGAAAACGCGCTGCTGTTCGCGCTCGTTGGTGAAGCTCGCGTCGCCGAGCCGGATCCACGCGGTGACGCGTGCCCGGTCGTCGGGAAGCTCCTCGCCGTCGTCGTCGTCCGACATCGCGCTTTGCGCGTCTGCCTCGCCAGAGCCCGATCCGAAGAACCGTCGCAGGAAACCCATGGCGCTCAGGCTACCGCGAGGCTCCATACCGCGGGGACACAATGCACGCGTGACGAGCGGCGGATCGGTTCCCGCTTCCGAGGTCATGTTCGCGACCAGCGGCGAGGTGAATGTTGCCTACCGCGTGATCGGGGACGGTCCCACGGACCTCGTGTACATCGAGGGCGCGTATACGAATCTCGATGTCCTGTGGGAGCTGCCGGCATACCGGCGTTACCTGGAACGGCTGGGCGAGTTCACCCGCGTCCTGATCTTCGACAAGCGCGGCATGGGTCTGTCGGATCGGGTGCCGGGCACGACACCGCTCGAAGTTCGCATGGACGACATCCGCGCCGTGATGGATGCCGTCGGTTCGGATCGAGCAGCGGTCATGGGTGAGTCGGAGGGCGGACCGCTGGCGATTCTCTTCGCGGCGGCGCATCCCGACCGGACGCTCTCGTTGATCCTCCAGGGCGGCGAGGTCCGTGAGCGCACGGACGCGGACTGGCCATGGGGAGAAGGCACGGCCGAGGAGTTCGAAGCGCGAATGGCGCGCATCCCACAGGGCTGGGGCAAGGGCGGCAACATGCTCGCTCGGGTGCCGTCGCTCCGCGACGATCCGGCGCTGGCGGCGTACGAACACTGGCTGGGCAAGCTTCAGCGGAACTCCGCGACACCGGCGGGGTGGGAGGCGTTCGCGCGCATGGCCTTCGACATCGACGTCCGTGGTGTGGTGCCGAGCGTTCACGTCCCCGCACTGATCCTGCACGCCGTCGACGACCAGGTCTGCCACGTCGAGAATGCGCGCTGGCTGGCTGCACGCATGCCGAATGCCCGGTATCTCGAGCTCGCGGGCGGAGACCACGTGCCCTGGTTCGAGCCGGATCGAGTGATCGCAGAGATCCGCGAGTTTCTGACCGGCTCGCGCGAGGCAGCGGAGCCTGATCGCATCCTCGCGACCGTCCTCTTCACCGACATCGTCGGCTCGACCGAGATGGCCACGTCGCTCGGCGACAGTCGCTGGCGCGAGCTCCTCGACCTCCATCACGCGGTCGTTCGTCACGAGCTGCAACGTTTTCGCGGACGGGAGGTCAACACCGCCGGCGACGGATTCCTCGCGGTCTTCGACGGTCCGGCCCGGGCGATCCGCGCCGCGCACGCCATCGTCGACGCGGTTGCGCCGCTGGGCATTTCCATCCGCGCCGGCGTGCACACGGGCGAAGTCGAGGAGCTCCCGAGCGGCGACATCCGCGGGATTGCCGTTCATCTGGGAGCGCGCGTTGCGGCGGAGGCGCACCCCGGCGAGGTGCTCATCTCCTCGTCGGTGCGCGACCTCGTGGCCGGCTCAGGGCTGCAGTTCGATGACCGCGGCTACCACCACCTCAAGGGCATCGAAGGCGAGCGACAGCTATTCGCCTTGGCTGCCTGAACCTTCAGCACCCAGCCGTGGACGCCATAGCCGGTATCCAGGCTTAAAGCAGCTCCCCATGGGCCGAGGCTGACGGTTCGCCCTCACGCGGTCGCGGCTCCTCGCCCGGGCCGTACGCGGGCTTCGGGCCTCCATCCGCCGTGCCGGCGGCCGCCGTGGCGGGGGCCGTGCCACCGTTCCCGTTCGCCTCGATCTGCGGCAGCGGAGACCGTGCGGTTCCCTCCAGCACGCCGACTCCGTACGGCACCCACTTCTCCGAGCGTTGCAACCGGTGGGCCTCCACGTTGCCTCGGGCATGCACCTGCTCGAACGCGGCCGGCTCGATCCACATCTGATCGCCCTGGAGCAGGCCGTGGATGCCCGCCTGCCCCGGCTCGGGTCGCGGGTTCCGGCAGTAGGTACAGGTGGCCTTGTCGTGCTGGGCGTAGGACAGCGGCTCCTCGTAGGTCGTGATGTAGCCCTCGTAATTGCGCAGCACGACCTTGTGGTCCGAGTAGCTGATCAGGTAGTTGGGCATCACCGGGATCTTGCCGCCGCCGCCGGGCGCATCGATGACGTACGTCGGGACCGCATACCCGGACGTGTGCCCGCGCAGTCCCTCGATGATCTCGAGCCCCTTGCCGACCGGAGTCCGGAAGTGCCCTGAGCCTTCGACCAGATCGCACTGGTAGAGGTAGTAGGGCCGGATCCGGTTCGCGACGAGCTTCTGCACCAGCGCGCGCTGGATGTTCACGCAGTCGTTCACGCCGGCGAGCAGGACCGACTGGTTGCCGACCGGAATGCCGGCACGCGTCAGCCGGTCGACGGCCCGCGAGACCTCGGGCGTGATCTCGTTCGGATGGTTGAAATGGAGGTTGATCCACATCGGGTGGTAGTTCCCGAGCATCTCGCACAGCTCGTCGTCGATCCGCTGGGGCAGAAAGACCGGGACGCGCGAGCCGATCCGGATGATCTCGATGTGCGGGATCTCGCGGATGCCCCGGATGATCGTCTCGAGGAGCTTCGGCGCGAGCGTCAGGCCATCGCCCCCGGAGATCAGCACGTCGCGCACCTGGGGCGTGCGGCGCAGGTAGTCCAGCTGGGCCTCGTGGTCGCGCCGGTTGAAGTTCTGGGTCGGGTCACCGACGATTCGTGAGCGAGTGCAGTAGCGGCAGTAGCTCGCGCACTGCGTCGTCACCAGCATCAGCACCCGGTCGGGATAGCGATGCACGAGCCCGGGTACCGGGGAGTGTCGGTCCTCGGCGAGCGAGTCCTCCATCATCGCCGTGAAGGCGTCGTGCTCCCGGCCGAGCGGGATCACCTGGCGGCGGATCGGGTCGTCCGGATCGTCGGGGTCGATCAGGCTGATGAAGTACGGCGTGATGTCGACGCGGAACTTGTCGGGTGCCGACAGGCCGTCGCGCTCCTCGTCCGTGAGGTTGAGCACCCCCTCGATCTCGTCGAGATCGTTCACGCGGTGGGAGAGCTGCCAGCGCCAGTCGTTCCACTGCTCGTCGGGCACGTCCGCCCAACGGGGCGCGCGCCGGGACACGGCAGGATTGCCGTCGGGCCCGAGGGCTCGCGACGGGTCGCGCGGGTTCACGAAGGGAGCCGCCTCGATCGCCGATCCGGCTGCCCGATCGGTCTCGCTCACGTGCCACCTCCCATGGCGACTACTCGTGCATAAAGGCTATGCAGGCTGCATAGACGGCGGATGATACCCCGTCGACATCGACGCGCCGAGGTCACTCGTGCCTTTGCTATTCTCCGCACCGATGGAGCGCGTTTCGAAGCTTGCCCCGCTGATCGGCTTCCTGATCTTCTTTGGCGTGATGATCTGCCTCTACGGGGCGTTTCAGCAGCTCATCGTGGACGGGCATTGGATCGCGTTCCTGACCGCCGTGGCAGCTGCGGCTGGCATGGTGGCCCTCTTCCTCAAGCTGGCGCTGATTCCGGATCGTCGCTACACGGCGTGGGTGCGGCGCGCCATTGGCAGCATCAATGCGAAATACCTCTTCGGGTTCCTGCTGATCGCCTGGATCGTCGGCATGAGCCTGCTCGGGCTCGAGGCGGGCAGCCAGACCGAGACGCAGATCGGCGGCCTCGCACTCGTCGGCCTGTTCGCCGGCGTGTTCGTATTCATGGGCTTCATCTGGGCCGTGATCGGCGACTAGGTCACATCGATCGATGAACGGCCGCGCGCCGCTGGCGCAGCGGGGGACCCAGGATGGCCAGGGCCTGGCTGAATACGCCCTGATCCTGGCGCTCATCGTGCTCGTTGCGATCGTGGCGCTGCTCTTCCTGGGCACCAACATCAGCTCGATCCTGTCGGCGATCGCCCAGAACATCTGACGTCGCGGCACTGGGACCTCCGGGCGGGTGGCCGTTGGTGCCCCGTCGCACCACCCTTGGCGCGTGACCCCGCTCAGTCAGGCCGCGGTTCGCCGTCGCGCGCTGTCCTTCGAAGGACTCCGATCACTCGACCGCTCGACGCTGCTGGTCGTCGCTGGGTTCGTGCTGAGCCGGGCAGTCGTCCTCGTGGCGGCGCTCGCGTCCGAGCTCGGCTTGGCCCGGAACCCGCAACTCACGAGCGGCGACCTCGGCTTCCTGCTTCGCCCACTCACCAGTTGGGACGGGTGGTGGTACCTGGGCATCGCGCGCGATGGCTACCACCTCGCAGCAATTCAGGGCACGTACCACGACTACGCGTTTCTGCCGCTCTTCCCGGCTCTCCTTCGCACGCTTTCGATCCCGTTCCCCGCCGCCGACGGGCTCATTGCCGTGCTCGCGTCCAACGTGCTCTTCGCAGTCGCACTGGGACTCCTCTTCGTCCTGGGCCGGACGCGTCTCGGCGCGGAGCGCGCCGCGGTCGCCTGCTTCCTGCTTGCCGTGAGCCCGTTCTCGTTCGTCTTCTCGATGGCCTACGGTGAGAGCCTCTTCCTCGTGCTGGCGCTCGGTGCCTTCGTCGCTGCGGAGCGCGATCGCCGTGCGCTCACTGGCGTGCTTCTCGCGCTCGCCGCACTGTGCCGGCTCCAGGGCGCGATTTTCGTGCTGCCCCTGTGGCTGATCCTGCTGCGACAGGACGGCTGGCGGCCGCGTCCCAGTCAGGCATGGCTGCTCCTGGGACCGCTCGCCGTTGTCGCGTTCCTCGGGGGCGTCGCCTGGTTCACGGGCGCGGGAGGCTCGTACGCGGACAACATGGCGCAGTGGGGGCGAAGCGGCGTCGGCACGGCGGCGCAAACGGGCGGATCGCTCGCCACCGGGCTGGGACCGATCCAGGTCACGCAGCTGGTGATCCTCTGCCTCTCGATCTGGCCGTTGGTCTACGCGCGCACCGACCGCATGCGGCTCGAGTACGTGCTCGTTCCCGTGCTGTTCCTTGGCGCGGTGTTCGCGAGCGGCAACCTCGAATCGGTGGGCCGGTACGTGACCACCGCGTTCCCGATCTTCTGGCTGATCGCCGGGCGCAACTCGTTCTTCTGGCGGCGCGCCTGGCCGGTCGCGTCGGTCGTCCTGCTCGCACTCTTCTCGACGCTCGCCTTCACGGGCTACTGGGTGCCGTAGCAAGCGACGCTCGAAGCCCGCCGGATACGGCGGGACTCAAGCTCTTCGCGCGCAGCAACGCAAGCGCAGCGCGGCGTTGCGGAGGAGAAGACCTGGCGTCGTCGCCATTCGGCTGTCGCTTCTGCCACTCGAACCGTGCTTGTCGCCTGACCTATCGCCTGCATGGGTACGCCAAGCGCACAGAAGCGGCTAACGACCGAATCGGGGCCAGTGCCTTGAGCAAGGGTCGACGCCTACTCAAGCGTCCACGCTCGCCCCGAACGTGAACCGCGCTTCCCAAGTGACCGGCGGGCGTCCTGCGCCGACCTTAAGGTTGAGCTCGCTTCCTGCCATCTGTGCACGCGGTACCGCATGGCGCAAGGGATTGGCGCCTGGCCGCGAGGCTCCAGGACTCGCTGCGATAGAGCAGACCGACCTTCTGGAAACCGCCGCGCGGTAGAAGCGGACCGGCGGCCCGCACGAAGCCTCCGAAGTGTTCATGGGCCAGTCGCGATCGCAAGCCACGGCTGGAGCCCGCCGACTCCGCAGGGACCCAAGCCGGTTCGCGCGCAGCGGCGCAAGCGAAGCGCCGCGTTGCGGAGGAAGATCCGTTTGATGCGCACCGTCACGATCCGCTGGGACCCCGCCACCGAGACCTTCACCGGGGACGGGACAGCGATCGACCACTCGATCCTGATCAACGCCCCGCACGCGGTCGAAACCACCCCGCACACGGGTTTCAGCCCGACCGAGCTCCTGCTCGCGGCCGCAGGCGCGTGCACGGCATGGGACGTCATCTCGATCCTGCGCAAGCGCCGCCGTCCGCTCGACAGCCTCGAGGTTCGAGTGGATGGCCACCAGTCCGACAAGCCGCCGCATGCGTACGAAGTCGTGAAGATGCACTTCATCGCAAGCGGAACGGGCGTGGACGAGGTCGAGCTGACCCGCGTTCTGCGACTCAGCCTGGATCGCTACTGCTCGGTGATCGGCACGTTCCGGCCCAACACGGTGATCGAGGAATCGATCGAGATCGTTCCGACAGCTGAGGCTGCCGCGGCCGCTCGCGCGGTTTGACCGTGCCCGTTACCGAGACCGCTGGCCCGCGCCGGGGCATCTTCGAGCGCGTGGGTCGCTTCTGCGCCCGCCGACCGTGGATCGTCGTCAGCGTCTGGGGCGTGCTGTTCCTGCTGGCCCTGCCGATCGCGCCGCGCGCCGCCGACGTGCTTCGACCGGGCGGCTTCTCGCTCGACACACTGCCGGCATCCCAGACGACGCACCTGCTCGAGCAGCGCATCGGCTTGCCGCCATCAGCACTGGTGATCGTGATCCACGGGCAACGATGGCCTCAAGGCCGGTGACCCTGCGTTCGAGGCGGCAGCCGTGCGAGCGATCGCGGACGTGCCCAATGCGCAGCACGTCGTCGGCCTGCTCACCCATCGCCTGCAGCCCCGCCAGGTCAGCGCTGACGGCTCGACGGTCTACGAGGTGGTGGCACTCGATCTGGCCCCGGACGACTCGCCCGCCGCCGTTGCGCCGGTCGAGGCGGCGATCCAGCCGCAGCCGGAGCTGACCATCGGGATCGCGGGTGGGCCGGCGTTCTACGGCGACATCCAGGTCGTCTCCGAGGGAGACCTGCGCCGCAGCGAGGTGATCTCGCTCCCGCTGGCGGCTATCGCGCTCCTGGTTGTCTTCGGTAGCTTCGTCGCGGCCGGTGTGCCCGTGGTCGTGGGTGGCGTGTCGGTCGCCATCGCCCTTGCCGCGATCGCGATCGCTGCTTCGATCACGCCGATGAGCATCTTCGTGCTCAACCTCGCCACGCTGCTCGGCTTCGGACTCGGCGTCGACTACGCGCTGCTGCTCTCGAGCCGCTTCCGCGAGGAGATGGTCGTGGCGAGGCGAGCTCGCGGCGATCCGAATCCCGGCCGTGCCAGGCACCAGAGCCAGCGAGCGCGAACTTCTCGAGAGCGCGATCGGCGCCACGGTCGCGACGGCGGGTCGTGCCGTCTTCTTCAGCGGGATGACCGTGCTGCTCGGCCTGGTCGGGCTGATGCTCTTCGAGTTCATGGTGCTGCGCTCCGTCGGCATCGCCGGCGCGATCGTCCTGGCATTGGCGGTCAGTGGCGCGCTCACGCTGTTGCCGGCGATCCTGGCCATCCTCGGGCCGCGTCTTGATTCCTTTGCCGTGCGGCGCTTCCTGCCGCGTCGCGCCCGGCGCCTGTTCGGCACGCCGCACGGCGTACAGGCACCGGACAGCCAGGGTGCCTGGTGGCGGCTGGCCAACCGCGTGATGGACCACCCGGTGCGCGTGTTCGTGCTGGTGCTCGGCTTCCTCGTCTTCCTTGGACTGCCGTTCCTGCACGCCCGCTTCAACGCGCCGGACGACACGATCCTGCCCTCGTATGTGCCCTCGAAGGTGGCCTACGACGCGCTCTCCGGCAAGTTCCAGACCGGCGAGTTCGCGCCGCTCTTGCTTGCCGTCCAGACCGACGGGCCGGTCACGACGCCGGCCAACGTCGAGAAGCTCTACGACTATTCCCGCGAGTTAGCAGCGGACCCGCGGATCAACCGGGTCGAGAGCATCGTCGACATCGATCCCCGGCTCACGCTGCCTCAGTACGAGCTGATGCTCGCCAACCCCGCGGGTCCGGGCGATCGCTCGGTCGAAGAGGCGCTCAAGCGCACGACCGACGGCAACCTCACGACCTTCACGGCGGTGACCTGGTTCGGGCCGAATGCGCCCGAGGCACGCCAGCTGGTGCGTGACCTGCGCGATCCGACGTCGTCGCTGGCGCCGCCCGCCGGCGTCACGGTCGGAGTCTCCGGCGGCGCCGCGCAAGTGGTCGACACGGTCGACAAGATGGCCGCCGACTTCCCTCGCTCGGTGCTCTTCATCGTGATCGCGACCTACCTGGCGCTGTTCGTGCTGTTGCGCTCGGTGGTCCTCCCGGCGAAGGCGCTGATCATGAACGGGCTCTCGATCCTGGCCAGCTTCGGCGCGCTCGTTTGGATCTTCCAGGACGGCAACCTGTCCGCGCTGCTCGGGTTCCAGCCACTCGGCTTCGTCGAGACGACCCTGCCCGTGATCTTCTTCTGCGTCCTCTTCGGCCTGTCGATGGATTACGAGGTGTTCCTCCTCACGCGCATGAAAGAGGCTTGGGATGCGACCGGCGACAACCGGATCGCGGTGGCACGCGGGTTGGAACGCAGCGGTCGGATCGTGACCAGCGCGGCCATGATCGTGGTGCTGGTTGCGGCGTCGTTCGCGGGTGCGGAGATCGTGCTGATCAAGGCACTCGGCCTTGGTGTCGCGATCGCGGTCGCGCTCGACGCGACGGTCGTGCGCGCGCTCCTGGTGCCCGCGACGATGCGGCTGCTGGGACACTGGAATTGGTGGATGCCGGCGCGGCTCGAGCGCTGGGTCGCCTCGCGGCTCCCGGTCGTCAGCGGGACCATCGCGCTGGGGCTTATCGCCGTACTCGTTCTGGGCGCGTGCACACCGGGTGCGCTCGTGCTGGCCAACCCGACGAAGGCCCCGGCTCCGACGCCGTCCCAAACTGCCGCCGCGAGCATCGCCGCGGATCCGCAACCGATCGTCTTTCCGCGCGACGATGGACCGCACGACCGGCTGACCGAGTGGTGGTACGACACCGGCCACCTGCGCTCAACCGATGGACGCACGTTCGGCTTCGAGCTGGTGATCTTCCGCGCCGAGCGCGGCGACCTGCCGGTCAGCTGGGCCTCACATTTCGCGATCACCGACGAAGACGGCAACCGCTTCCTCTACGACCAGCGATCGGAGATCGGGCCGGAGGTGAATCACTCGCCGGCCGGCGGCGGCTTCGACCTCGCCATCGTCGGCGACGTCTCCCCCGGCTTTCCGAACACCGGCGCGACGCCGTGGACGATGGAGGGCGCGAACGGCGTCGACCATCTGGCCGCGAGCGGAACCCCCAACGGCGCTCCAAGCGCGGCGGGCGCGGCAGGCTCCGCGCTCGGCTTCGGGCTCGACCTCTCCCTGAACGCAGGCAACCGTCCGGTCGCGCTCCACGACGGCGACGGCTACGTGAGCTTCGGCCTCGCGGGCGGGTCGTACTACTACTCGCGCACGCGGATGGATGCGACCGGCACGCTCACCCTCGACGGCCAGCCGCTCGAGGTCTCCGGCGAGGCCTGGTTCGACCACCAGTGGGGCGACTTCATTGCCGTCGGTGGGGGCGGCTGGGACTGGTTCGCCATGAACCTCGATGACGGCACGGACATCACGCTCTCGCTCGTCCGGGCGGCCGATGGCAGCTACCCGCTCGTCTATGGGACGCGGGTGACGCCCGACGGCCAGGTGCAGCACATCGATCGTGACGCGTTCACGGTTGAGGTGACGGATCACTGGACCTCGCCGCACACCGGTGCCACCTACCCTGCCGGCTGGCACGTGACGTTCACCGACGGACTGGCTGTCGATCTCACGCCGACCGTGGCCGCGCAGGAGCTGGACACCCGTCCAACGACCGGCGTCATCTACTGGGAAGGGTCGCAGCGCGTCTCGGCGTCGCATGACGGCTCCCCGCTCGGTGGCCAGGCGTACGTCGAGCTGACCGGATACGCGAACGGGAACTGACCGCGACCTCGTCCTGCCGCTGCTACGCTCCGGTCCATGACTGTCACCACCGGGCGCGGGTCGGGCAACCGATCGCAAGACCACGATGCCGAGCGCTGGATCCTCGAGCCCGAGCCGGCGGAGGTCTTCGCACCATCGGCTGATGCTCCCGCTGCGGGTGTCGAGTACCCCGACTTTGCGGTCCGATCGCTCGCCTTCGTCATCGACCTGCTGCTGATCCAGAGCACCGGCACGGTGCTGCTGCAGCCGGCCGGCTTCCTCGCCGGCAAGCTCCTCCTCAGCGGGTCGGGGCCGCCCGACCAGCTCGTCGGCGCGTGGATCGGCTTCTTCTTGCCGGTCGTCATCGTCGCGTTCATCCAGGCCCTGATCCTGGCCGGCTTCTGGCGCGTCTACACGGCATCGCCGGGTCAGATGCTCACCGGACTGCAGACGGTGCGACATGCCGATGGCCGCCGCCTTTCACGTCGCGCCGCACTCGTCCGCTGGGTGTTGCTGTTCCTGCCGGCGTTGATCCTGACCGCCAGCACGGACATCGGGATCTGGTGGTCGTATGCGCTGGGCGCGTCGACGCAGGACGACCAGACGACCGCGTCCGGCATCGCCATCACCCTCCCGGTGATCTGGTACGCGGTCCTGCTGGTCAGCGCCCTGATCGAACGCCATGGCCGCGGGTTGCATGACCGGCTTGCGCGCTCGGTCGTGGTTCGGCGGATCGGCTCCTAGACGGGTCCCGCGACGCCCGACCCGCAACCCGAGACGCCGGTCACCGCACGACCGAGCCGGCTCTCGGCGCTCGCCGGGTTGGTCCGCACGGCTCGAGGTGGCCGCCTCGAGCGGCCGCGTAGCGCGCCACCACCGGCACCGGACGGATACGAGCCGCGGCCGCCCGAATTCGTCGGTATTGGGACGGCGCGCTCTGGCACGACGTGGTGGGACGCGCTGATCCACTCGCATCCGGACGTGGTTCGGCTGCCCGGCGTACCCAAGGAGATCCACTGGTTCGATCGGTTCTGGGATGGATCATTCGACGAGGCTGCGGCTGCCGACTACGCACGGTTCTTTGCGCGACCAGCGGGCTCGTACGCCGGGGAGTGGACGCCCGGGACGATCCTGCAGCCGTGGGCGCTGGAGCAGCTCAGGGTCGCAGCACCCCAGGCTCGACTGCTTGTGCTTTTGCGCAATCCAGTCGCGCGCTTTCGTTCCGCGATGGCGCTCACGGAAGGCCGCCTGACGCTCCGCTGGGACGCGACTGCGGCGGCCGGCGGCGCGTTCGCGCGCGGCCTCTACGCGGATCAGCTGCTGCGGCTGTGGAACGTCTTCCCGCGCGGCCAGGTGCTGGTGCTGCAGTACGAGCGTTGCGTCGCGGACACGCGCGCCGAGCTTGACCGGACCGCTCGGTTCATCGGCCTTGACCCGGGACGTCTGCCGGAGCCGGCCACGTCGACGCCGCTGAACGCGTCGAAAGCTGGTTCATTCCGGCTCACGGGGCGCCAGGAACAGGTGCTGATCGAACGGTACGCACCCGAAAACGAGCGCCTTGGCCGGCTCGTTCCTGAGCTGGACCTGGACCTATGGAATCGTCCGTGACAATCGGAGCCAAGGTTCGAGCCGGCACCCGGCGAGGGCTGCAGCGCGCCGTGCAGGCGGGCAGGCGCGTGGCGGCTCCCAAGCCTCGCCAGCCCGCGCCGCGACCTGCGGTTCCCGTCGGGTGGACGGTTGCGGCTCCGGACTTTGTCGGCGTCGGCACGGCCGGGGCGGCCACTGCGTGGTGGCACGCGCAGATCGAGCGGCACCCAGCCGTGGCTCGCGCACCCGGCGCGGCAGCGTCGGTGCACTGGTTCGACCGTTTCTGGACCGCGGACCCACCATCCGCCCCGGCAGTCGACTACGCGGGCTGGTTTCCCCGTCCGGATGGCTCGATCGCCGGCGAGTGGACGCCGACGTACCTGGGCGACATGTGGGTGACCCCGCTGCTGGCTCGGGCCGCTCCGGATGCCCGGATCGTGGTGCTGCTCGCAGATCCGCTGCCACGTTTCCTGGCCGCTTTCGGACGCGCAGTGGCGGAGCAACCGCGGCAGTGGGACGAACGCGATGCGATCGGACAGTTCATGCGGGGCCTGCATGCGGAGCACCTGCGCGCGCTCCTCCGCGCCTATCCACGCGGGCAGGTGCTGCTGCTGCAGGAGGAGGCGTGCCGCGCGGACCCGGACGGGCAGCTGGCGCGCACCTTCGCGCACCTTGGCCTGGCGACGGACGCGACGCTCGCAGCGGCCACGCTTCAGCCGCCGGCGCCGCCGCGCGACCCAGGGAGCACGATCCCAGCATCGATCCGCCGAGCGATCTCCAGCGCCTACGCAGTCGAGGTCGAGCAACTCGCCGAGCTGGCGCCCGAGCTCGACTTCGATCGCTGGTCCATTCCGCGATCAGGCGGCCGCGGCTGACGAAACGCACGCTCCCGCTGCATCGGCGATGATCGCCTCATGGCTCCAACGCACACGCTCATGACGGTGCACGCGCACCCCGACGACGAAACGATCTCCACCGGTGGCGTGATGGCCCGCTACAGTCGCGCCGGCCACCGCGTGATCTGTGTCACCTGCACGGGCGGTGAGCACGGCGAGATCGTCGTTCCCGAAATGGATACCGCCGAGAACCACGCCAAGCTCGGCGAACTGCGCGCCGAGGAGCTGCGCCGTGCGCTCGCCAAGCTCGGGCCGGTCGAGAGCCGAAAGCTCGGGTACGTCGACTCCGGGATGATGGGCACGCCCGAGAACGAGGCGGCGGCCAGCTTCTGGCAGGCCGACATCGACGAGGCGGCGGGGCGCCTGGTGAAGATCGTGCGCGAGACGCGCCCCGACGTGATGGTCGGTTACAACGATTTCGGTGGCTACGGCCACCCCGACCACATCAACGCGGGCAGGGTTTGCAGGCTGGCCTTCGAACGCGCCGGTGATCCCGCGTGGTACCCGGAGCAATTGGCCGGTGGCGGGCTTTCCCAGTGGCAACCCAAGAAGCTCTACGAAACGATCTTCGACATGTCACGCCGCGAGGAGATGGCCAAGGTCCTGGCCGAGCGCGGCATCCAGAATCGTTGGAATCCACCCGCGGACGAGACAGACGAGCAGAAGCAGGCGCGCCAGGAGCAGTGGGGCAAGATGGCCGCGGCCACCGGTCCCAAGACCACGTCGGTCGACATCGGTGACGTGATCGAGGACAAGCTCGACGCCCTCAAGGAGCACGTCACACAGATCGCACCGGACTTCTTCTTCGTGGCGTTCACGCCGGAGGAATGGCGCCGCTTCCAGCCGACGGAAGACTTCACGCTGAAGGTCTCGTACGCCACTCCCGTGCGCATCCCGGAGGACGACCTCTTCGCCGGCATCGACTGAGCCAGGCGGGCTGACGCCGGCATCGACGGATGCGCGCTACCAGTTCAGGCCGACGCCCTCCGAAGCCTGTTTGATCGTCGCCATCACGGCTTTGCCGTCGTCGGTGGCGGCATTGAGGAAGTTCGGCTGGCTGTCGGGCTCGACGTACGGGTGCAACCGGATCTGGACAAGCCGGTTGCCATCGAAGGTCATCTCGGGCAGGGCGCTCTCCATCGTCGCCGTCCAGAAGGTCTGGTCGAAGATGAAGTTGCCCAGCGAATAGAAGACGACCGACCCGTCGATGTCGTCGATCGCGCCGGGGACGTGCGTGTGGGCTCCGAGGATCAGACCGGCCCCGGCGTCGATCCACGACTTGGCCAACGGCGGCTGCGTCGAATACGGGTTGTTGTCGTACTCCTTGCCCCAATGAGCGAAGACGATCACCAGGTCGGCGTGCTGCTTCGCCTCGGTGATCCGCGGGACCACGTCACTGGTCGTGCAAGGGAGCGCTCCAGGCGACGTGGCTGTGGCGTAATACGCGGACGAGACGCCCTGGCAGCCGATGACGGCGACCGTTGTGCCGTTGGCATGCAGGTACCCGATCTGGCCGGCTTCCTGGAGGTCGTCACCGGCCCCGACGAATTGCAGGCCAGCGGCCCCGAGGTTCTTGCGGCTGTCCGCGATCCCGCTGTTGCCGAAGTCCTTGATGTGGTTGTTGGCAATCGTGACGAGGTCGATGCCCGCGTCGGTGATCATCGGCAGCAACGCCGGATCGCTGCTGAAAATGTAGTCGTGGGGATGGTACGTCCAGTTGTCGGGGACCGGCGTCTCGAGGTTCGCCATCGCCAGGTCGGCCCCCTTCACCAGGGCTCGAACGGCACCCGCGTGACCTGTGAGCTGGACGTCCGGGATTTCGTGGGTCGTCACGTAGATCCCGCAGCAGTGGTGGCCCGTTACCGTCGCCGTGCCACCGTCAAACGGGAAATCGACGCCCTTCTTCTGCTTGACGATTTCCCGGTAGAGACCACGGTCCATGAACATGTCGCCGCCGGCGACGAGCGTCCAGGTCGTCGCCTGATCCCATCCGGTCGGGCCGGTCGTCGCGATCGACAGCGGCCATGCCGACGAGTCCTTGATCCGATCATTGCCGAACAGCGAGACGCCGTCGATCGACAACGCGCGAACGCTCGGATCGACGTCGGTCACAGGCATGAGGCCCAGAGCGCCCTTGCTGACCTGCTTGCGGACCTGGTCGAGCGAGAGGCGCTGCACGTCACTGCCCAAGGTCACGCCGAGCGCGGACGCGATCGCGTCGGCGTCGTCGGCCGTGACCACCAGGCTATTCGCGGAGTCGCCGGTGCCGGAGAACGCCGCCCGCAGGTCGTCGAGGCTCTCGTCGGTCTGCGTGGACCAGAAGCTCACGACGGGAACGACCGGAATCGAGCCCGAGCCCGCGGCGCTGCTCGAAACCGGGCCCGGGCTCGCGCCAACGGTCGCGCTCGGTGTGCCATCCGTGGCGCTGGGCGAGTCAGGAGCCTCTGAAGGCGCGAACGACTCGTCGGTGGACTCGGACGGGAACGCGTCAGGTCCGGCGTCACTGGGTGCCGGTTCCTCGATTGGTGGCCGGTTCGAGTCGGGCGGTGCCGCCTGTCCGCGCATCACGATGACGGCACCGAACGCGACGACCACGACAACCATGAGCGTGGTCAGCAGGAACCAGGGCGCGATTGGGCCCCGGCGCCGCGGCGGCTCTGACGGCGGCCCAGGTAGCGGCGGCGGGCCGGTGGGTGGCGCGAGCGGCCCGACGGGGCCGACCGGCTGCGAGTAGGCCGGGGGCTCGAGAGGCGGCGGGGGCGACCAGGGCTGCTGGCCGTTCGATTGCCACGACATGGTTGCCTACCAGCCCATCGGGTCGGCGACCGCCTGGATTTCCTTGAGCAACTGCTTCCCATCGTCGGTGGCCGGGTTGAGCAGGTTCGGCTGGCTCTGGTCGAGGATCACGTACGGATGCAGGCGGATCTGGACCACGTGATCGCCCTGCATCGTGATCTCGGTGAGGGCGCCCTCCATCGTGTCGGTCGACCAGTACTGGTCGAAGATGAAATTGCCCATCGAGTAGATCACGGGCTTGCCGTCGATCTCCTGGAGGCCGCCGTACACGTGCGGATGGCTGCCCATGACGATGTCGGCGCCGGCGTCGATCCACTTCTGGGCGAGCGGCGCCTGGCTCGGGAACGGCTCGCGGAAGAACTCGTGACCCCAATGCGCGAAGACGATCACCACGTCCGCGTTCTGGCGCGCCTCTTCGATCAGTCGGAACTGTCACTTTCGACTTGCACGAGAGCGTGCCCGCGTTGTCGGGACCGGCGTCGATGGTCGCTGACGATCTCCTGGCACGCGACGATGGCGATCTTCCGGCCGTTGGCGTGCAGGTAGCTGATCTGGCTTGCCTCGTCGAGATTTGCGCCGGCGCCGCCGAACGGAACCCCGGCCTGCTTCAGGTTGTTGCGGGTCTGGTCGATCCCGCTCGGGCCGTAGTCGTACATGTGGTTGTTGGCCAGCGAGACCCAGTCGATGCCCGCGTAGTTGAGCATTCCGAGGAGCTTCGGCACCCCCGAAAAGATCGTCCCCGAGGTGTGCCACGTCGGGTTGTCGATGACGGGATCCTCGAGGTTGGCGATCGAGAGATCGGCGTTCTGGACCAGGCTCCGCACCGCACCGGAATGACCCGTTCGCCGAACGACCGGGACGATCTGGTTCGGAATCTGCTGCGATGGCGAGCAGGTGCAGTGGCCGGTCACGACGGCCGTGCCGCCCTGGAACGGGTAGTTCACGCCCTTGCCCATCTTCAGCGTCGTGTTCTCGACGCCGCGGTCCATGAAGATGTCGCCTCCCGCGGCGATCGTCCAGGTACTCGCCTGGTCCCAGGTCTCATTCGAGGGCGCACTCACCGTCGCCACGAAGGGCCAAGCGCTCAGTTTCTGGACGTGGTTCTCGCCGACGAGATCGGCGCCGTCGATGCCCAACGCGCGCATCTGCGGGCCTAGATCCGAGCCCCGGACGACCCCGAGCCAGCCGGAACGGATCTTCGCGAGGATGTCGTCCGTGGTGCCGGTCTGGACGGAGCCGTCGAGCGTGATGCCGAGGGCCTGGCCGATCGCATCCGTATCTGTGTCCGGCACGATCACGCCCTTGAAGTCGCCGTTCTGGCCCTGCAGTGCCTGTTTCAGGTCGTGCGAGGAGATGCTGTCCTGCGTCGACCAGAAGTCCACGACTGGAACCATCGGCATCTGCTGCTCGGTCAGGGGTCCGGCCGTGGGTGAGGGAGTCGCAGATGCCAGAGGTGACACGGATTCACTTGGCGCACCGGACCCCGTCGGGCTCGACGACTCCGTCGGGATCGACGAGTCAGTCGGCGTTGCCGACACTATGGGTGCCGACGGCGTTGGCTTCTGCGTGGTGCCGTCCCCGGCGCCGTGACTGGCCGGCGGTACGGTCGACTCGGAGGGCAGCGGGGCGCCCGACGCGCCGGCCGAAGCGGGTATCTCCGAACTTCCCGGCGCCTGGCTCGGCTTGGCCGAGAGCGCCATCACCGCGAATCCGGCTGCGCTGATGACGAACAGCACGACGAGTGCGATCACGAGGACGTACGACGCCATCGAGCGAGAACCGCGTTGGCCGTCCGGAAACCGATCACGCGTCGGAGGCAGGTCGTACTGCGGTCCGGAGTTCGGGTTGTAGGGGTCGCTCAAGAGGCGTAGACCTAGGTACTGGCGGACCCGACCGGATTCGAACCGGCGATCTCCAGCGTGACAGGCTGGCATGTTGGGCCGCTACACCACGGGTCCGCGCGGCCGACGCATGGTAACGGAAAAGCGTCGCGCTATCCTCGGGAACGCCATGACACAGCCCGTCGACTTCCGTTCCGACACCGTCACCCACCCCACGCCCGAGATGCGCCGCGCCATGGCCGATGCCGAACTCGGCGATGACGTCTGGGGAGACGATCCGACCGTGATCGCGCTCGAGGAGCGCGCCGCGGAGCTCACCGGCAAGGAAGCCGCGCTCTTCGTTGCCGAGCGGGACGATGGGCAACCTGGTTGCCGAGATGGCGCACGTCCCGCGGGGCGGCGAGATCATCATCGGGAAGGGCGGGCACAGCTTCCAGCACGAGGCCGGCAACTTCGCGGTCGTGGTCGGCGCCTCGATCCGAACGCTGGACTGGGATCGCGACGGGCGCATGAGCCTGGACGACATCCGCGATGCGTTCCGCGACCCGACCGACGTGCACGACCCCATCACGTCCCTGGTGATCGTCGAGAACACCCATTCCGACTCGATGGGCCAACCGCTGCCGGCCGACTACGTCAGCTCGGTTGCAGCCGTGGCACACGAGCGCGGCGTGCCACTCCACGTGGACGGGGCACGCATCTTCAATGCCGCGGTCGCGCTCGGCACCTCGGCGCGCGCGCTGCTCGCCGACGCCGATTCGGCCTCGTTCTGCCTCTCGAAGGGACTCTCCTGCCCGGTCGGGTCACTCGTCGTCGGGAACCGTGATTTCATCTGGCGGGCGCGCCGTGCTCGCAAGCTCGTCGGCGGCGGCATGCGTCAGGTGGGCGTGCTCGCGGCGCCCGGCCTGATCGCGCTGCGCGACGGCCCGTCGGGCATGATCGATCGCCTCGCTGAGGATCATGCCAACGCCCGACGGCTCGCGGATGGCCTCGCAGGGCTGCCAGGCATCATCGGGCTGGATCCGGACCGAGCGCGCACCAACTTCGTGCTGTTCCGCGTTGCGATCCCGGGGATGACGCCTTCGAACGCGCGCGAGGCATTCCTCTCGGGCCTCGAGCACGAGGGTGTGCTGATGATCTCGTACCCGGGCAGCGCGATGGTTCGTGCCGTCACGCACTACGGCATCGTCGCGTCGGACATTGACCGATCCATCGACGCCGCGAGCCGCGTGCTGAACAACCTCGGCGGGGGTTCTTCGACGGCGGCGGCCGATCCCAGGGCAGAGGCCGTCGCGACTCCAGCCTGACGCCGGTATGCTCGCCGCCCTGCAACGAGGAGTAACACGCGAGTGGATCTGGTAACCGGCAGCGTCGGGATAGCCGCGCAGACCGAGGGAGACCGGCAGTTCGAAACGCTCGTGCGCGAACGATTCGAACGCACGATCGACCAGTTTCCCACGTTCGCGACGTGGCTCGGCATCCACGACCATGACGCCCGGCTTGGGGACGTCAGCCGCGAGGCCAAGCTTCGCCAGATCGCGGAGGAGCACGAGTTCCTGGCCGCGCTCCACGCGCTCGATCCTGCAACGCTGTCCGAGCCGTTCCGCTTCGAGCGCGAGCTGGCCATCAACGCGTCCGAGCGCGCCATCTTCGACGACGAGGTCCATCGTGTCTGGGAGCGTCGTGCGTCGGCCAGCGACGACGATCGGCGACGGCCTGTTCCTGCTGTTCGCGCGCGACTTCGCGCCGCTGCGCGAGCGCCTCGAATCCATCGCCGGCACGGCTCGAGGAGACGCCGCGCGTACTTCGTGAGGGACGCTCACGAATCGGTGACGCACCCGTTCGCCTGTGGAACGAGATGGAGCTCGAGTCGACGACGTCGCTGCCGTCGTTCATCGACGAGATCCTCGCGGCGGCACGATCGGAGTTCGAGGCAGGCTCCCCGGAGCTGCGGCGCCTCGAGGCCGCCGCCGACGCAGCGAAGGCAGCCCTCAACGACTACGAGGGCTGGCTGAAGTCGGTCATCGAGCGTTCGAACGACGACTTCGCGCTGGGCTCCGAGCGACTACGACCAGCTGGTCGCGCTCCGCGCGCTTCGACGGCCTGACGACCGACGACATCCTCCAGATCGGCCTCGATCAGCTGGCCGCGAACCACGAAGGACGTCGGCAATGCTGCCGCCGAGATCGATCCGAACGCGGACGACGCGCGAGGTCCTCAACCGGGTCAAGGAAGACCACCCGCAATTCGTTCGAGGGTGCGCTCGAAGGCTACCGCGAGGCCATGTTCCGCGCGCGCGACTTCATCCTGCGAGAACGGACTGGCGACCGTGCCGGCCAACGAGTCACTCTCGGTGATCCCGACGCCCGAGTACCTGCGCAACGTCATCCCGTTCGCGGCCTACTTCCAGCCGGCCAAGTTCGACTGCGCAGCGGCAGCGGCATCTACATCGTCACGCCATCGGTCGACGGCGACCCGCGGGCGATGCTCGAGCACAACTGGGCGTCGATCAGCAACACCAGCATCCACGAGGCCTACCCCGGGCACCACCAGCAGCTCACGGCGGCGGTCGAGCATCCCAGCCTCACCCGGCTGCTGATCGACGCGCCCGAGTTCGTCGAGGGCTGGGGCATGTACTGCGAGCAGATGATGCGCGAGCAGGGCTTCGACACCTCGCCCGCGCACCGCGTGATCATGTACACCGACGCGATCTGGCGATCCTGCCGGATCATCCTCGACGTCCGGCTGCACCGCGGCGAGATCAGTGTCGAGGATGCCGTCGAGTTCCTGATCAATGAAACGGGCTTCGAGCGACCCCAGGCCACGGCCGAAGTGCACCGCTACACCTATACGCCGACGTACCAGCTGAGCTACCTGCTCGGCAAGGTCATGCTGCTGCGGCTGCGCGAGGACGAGAAGCAGCGCCTTGGCGACGCTTTCTCGCTGCGCGACTTCCACGACGCGCTCCTCTACTCGGGCAGCATCCCGATCAGCTTCCATCGGCGTCTGCTTGCGGGGCGAGGGAGGCGGGCCGACGATGCCGGACGATGGCGAGGGGATCGCAGCTCGCGTGATGCAGATCGTCCCCAGCCTCGACCTTCGCAACGGTCGATCGCGCCTGGTCTGGTGGCCGGGCGCTGCGACCGGCAGCGGCGCGCCGACGGACGCCCGGAGCGGATCGCGCAGGCGTTCGTCGCGCAGGGCGCGCTCGATGCTGCACCTGGTCGACCTGGACGGGGCCGCTCGCGGGCGGCCGGTGAACCTCGAGGCGATCGGTGCCGTGGCGCGCGCCGTGGCCGTGCCGCTGCAGCTGGCCGGCGGCGTCGATGGACCAGAGCAGGTCGAGCTGGCATTCGCCGCTGGTGCGACCCGTGTCGTCGTGCCGCTGTGGGCTGCAGACGATCGCGGAGCGCCTGCGCGCCATGCTCTGCGATCGCAGGCGACTGGCTGGCCGTCGGCCTGGACGCGCGCCCGGATCGACTGGCCGAGTTCCAGTGGACGCGACGCACAACGGTGCCGACACTCCACCAGTTGATGGGAGAGCTCGCGGACGCCGGCGTGCATCGGTTCGTGCTCTCGCACGGCGGCGCGACGCCGGACCCAGCCGTGCTGGGCTCGCTTGCCGGCTCGGTTGACGCGGAACTGATCGTTGCCGGGGGAATCCGTTCGGAGGACACGTTGTCGGAGATGAGAGATGCAGGAGTTCGTGCCGTGATCCTTGGAGAAGCGATCTTCACCGGTGCCGTCGACTACCCGGCAGCCGTGGCGGCTGCAGCATGAGCCGCATCACCGGCTTCAACGGCACCGGCCGCATGGCGGGTCGGGCGTCGCGCGTTGCGTGCTGGCCTTCGTCGCGCTTGCTCGCGGTCGCCTGCAGCGCAGCGCGGCTCGTCGCAGACGCCGCGTCCGAGCGTCGGCCCTCCAACGTGCGACACCGATGGCGCAGTCCTGCCGCCCAGCCGGGCGGGTCGCGGTGTCACCGCACCATACAGACCGATCTCGGCAACATCGTGATCAAGCTCTACGACCAGTCGGCTCCGGTCGCCGTCGCAGAACTTCATCAACCTCGCCTCGGCGGGCTTCTACAACGGCACGACCTTCCACCGCCTGGTGCCCGATTTCGTCATCCAGGGCGGCGACCCGAAAGGCGACGGCACCGGCGGTCCCGGCTACACCATCCCCGACGAGCAGGTCGTCGGCAACTACACGCGCGGGACGGTTGCCATGGCTCGAACATCCGAACGCGAACTCTGCCGGATCCCAGTTCTTCATCGTGCTCGACGACAGCGTGATGGACCAGCTGTCGAGGAGCTACGTCATCTTCGGCGACGTCATCGTCGGGGATGGATGTCGTCGACAAGATCGCCGCGATGCCCAACAGCGGTCCGCCGGCCAACGCCGCCACCAACCCCGTCGTCATGAGCTCGTGACCGTCCAGCAGCCGACGGCGTCCCCTGATGCCGAGCGCGCCGTAGCCGGCTTCGCCGGGCTTCCCCGTGACTCTTGCAATTCGCTCATTGCGGAATATTAACGATGCAATCTGCATATTCCACTTGAGCCGAAGGGGTTCTTCCGGGTACACTGCCCGTGGTGCTGCTCGACAGCACGACTGCCCCAGGCGCAAGGTCATGGGTAGGTTGGGTTAGGGTAGCCGGTGCAGCCGGCGTGATAGATGCCCTTGTGGCGTGGCAGAAGACCGGCGGGAAACCGTCGGCCAAGCCGGGACAGTGAACGCGGCCCCGCTTCGGCGGGGCCGCTTCGATTCTCGAGAGGAAATTGATGGCCGCCGCCCAGGCCGACCCGGCGCGTCAGACGTCGCGAACCTGGCGATCCCACGTGGCCAACGAGCCGCGGACCCGCCCCGACTCGTCCGATGCCGGCGCCCGCGACCCAACGCCTCCTCCATCGCCAGCAGAACCGCTCCGGCGACCGGCGGCCAGCGCAGCCGCACGAACGTCGCGCGAGGTGCAACCGCGCGGACCTGGCGTTCGAGAGAGGCGTAGAACCCTGGCTCCTCGGTGCGGAAGACGCCGCCAGCCAGGACGACTTCGACGTCGAGCCTGGTCATCCGCAGCCGTCGGATCAGCGCGTTGGCCATGGCCGCGAGCTCGGTCGCCAGTCGCTCGATGATGTCTCGCGCGATCGCATCGCCCGCGGCAGCCTCATCGAACACGAGCGGCGCGAGCCTGCCGGAGGCCGGTGTCGCGGGCCCAGCTTCCCCTCGTACAGCGCGCGGGTCACGTCCGCCGGGCGTCGCAGACCGAAGAACGCGGGCACGGACCGCTCGAACGACGGTTCGCGGCCCGCGGCCGTCCTGCGCACGAACGGCCGCGCCGAGTGCGGCCATGCCGAGGCTCGTGGCCACCGCCCCAGTCTCCGGCGATGTCTCCGACGGCCGGGAAGCCGGCCTGTCGACCGTTCGGGAGAGATCGCCGACGCGTTGATGCCCTGGCCGCAGACCAGCCCGACGCCCCATGGCCGTGACGCGCCAGCGCGCAGCGCGCCGATCGTGTCGTTGACCACCGTGACGTGCTCGGACAGGCCGCAGCCCGGAAATTGCTCGCGTGAGCAGGCGGACGTCGGCCGGGTAGTCGGCGCCGGCGAGCGAGGCGACGCAGCGACTTGCCACCGGCCGAGCTGCCGGCAGGCCGGCACCGGCGCAGATCTCGTTGACCAGTTCGCGCAAATGAGCCATTCCGGAGGCGAGCTCTCGTTGCTGGTGCGAGATCGTCGGTCCGCGCCGGGCTCCGACCAGCGTGCCGTCGACGTGCGCCAGCGCAACGTCGACCTTGGAGTTGCCGCCGTCGATGCCGAGGACCAGCTCGCGACTGCCACCCTCCGAAGGAGTCATGCGCCTCCCGGAAACACGGCTGCTGCCGGGATCTCGGTCAGGGCATCGACGGTGACGAAGGTCGCCCCTCGATCGATCAGCCGTTCGATCAGATGTCGGCAGCGCAGCCGCCGTCGCGGGAGGCCAGCCATGCAACAGCACGATGCTCCCATCGCCGTTGGAGGCCACCCCATCAAGGACGCGTGCCTCCACGCTCGGCTCCGGAGCGAGCGTCCCAGTCGTCGCTGCTGACGTGCCACCCGACATCGCGGTATCCCAGCCGCGCCAGCACACCGGACACCCGAGTTCCCCTGTCGGCGACCCCGAAGGGACAGCGAAACCATGGACGCGGGTCGACGCCGCAGGCAGCGTGGATCGCGCGAGCAGCGGAGCTGACATCGGTGGCCATCCCCGCACGTGTCAGGAGCGGCATCCGAACGTGATAGTGAGAGTGGTTGCCGATCAGATGTCCGTCATCGGCGATGCGGCGCACCAGCTCCGGGTACGCCTCGGCCCAGCGACCCTGCACGAACATCGTGGCGTGCATGCCGGCCGCGGCCAGCGTTTCGAGGATCCGTTCCGAGACCCGCGACTCAGGCGGCCGGTCGGGATGCTCCATGTCGAAGGTCAGCGCCACGCGCATCGGTGACGTCATGGGTGCGCGCCCGTGGCGTCCGTCACCGCTCCACGCCGGTGATGACCACGCCTCGCGTGAAGGCTCGCTGGAAGATCACGTAGACGATGACCGGGATGATCAGCGTCATCAGCGTGCCGGCCTGCAACAGCGACGGCTCACGGCTGTGGATGCCGTTGAAGCGCTGCAGGCCGACCGCGAGTGGCTGCAGCTCGGGCTGCGTGGTGAGGTAGATCAGCGGCTCGAAGAAGTTGTTCCACGAATAGACGAAGTGAAAAATCCCAACCGCGATGATCACCGGCCACGACTGGGGGATGATCACAGCGACGAGCGTTCGGAAGGGACCTGCGCCGTCCATGGCCGCTGCCTCGTCCATCTCGCGTGGAATCGTCATGAAGTATTGGCGCATCAGGAACACGTCGAAGGCGTTGGCAAAGAACGTCGGTACCAGGAGTGGCGCCCACGCGATCACCGGGTTCGAGCTGCCGATGACGCCAAGCTGGCGCCAGACCGCATAGGTCGGGATTGTCGTCACGATGGCCGGCAGGAAGATCGTGGAGATGAGCAGCAGGAAGAGCAGATTGCGTCCCGGGAATCGGAAGCGCGCGAATCCGTAGGCAACGACCGTGCAGGACACCAGCACCCCGATCATGCCAACGATCGCGATCACGACCGTGTTGAACAGCAGGCGCGGATATTCGAGCAGGTCCCAGACCTGGCCGAAGTTCTCGAAATGTGGGGCGAATGTCCAGGCACGTCCAAGCGAGCGCCACGAGCCCTGCCAGGTGATCAGCCCCGCATCGGGGCTGGCGGGGTCCACGAACTGGCTGGTCGTGCGCCCGGGCGTCACCAGCGCCAGCTCGCGTGTCTGGCCATCGACCGGGACCTCGTAGACATCCAGCGTCCGACCGTTGTAGGCGAAGGTCTGCGGGTCGGCCGGCCAGAGCGGCGAACCGAGCTGGGTGATCTGCTCGCGCGTTTTGAGCGCCATCGAGGCCGACTGCAGGAGGGGTGCGAGGAACGCCGCGATCGCGCACACGGCAATGAGCGTCACCGTGAATGACTTGCTCGCACGACGGATGCGTGACGCGTCGACGCGCGGCCGCGGGATGCTCGGCACCGCGGGCCGCACCGACGGCTCGGGAGCCGTTTCGGTGGCCATCAGCGCTCACCCGCGTAGTAGACCCACTTTCGCGCGGAGGCGAACAGCCCAACCGTGATGATCAACGTGACAAGGAAGAGGAGCCACGCCAACGTGGCGCCGTACGACATGTGCTGGAACGTGAAGAAGCTCTTGTAGATGTAGAGGTTGAGGAAGTAGGTCGTGCCTCCCGGCTCCCCGGTTCCGTTCTTGAGCACGAACGGCACGAGGAAGTACTGCATCACCTCGACCACGCCCAACGTGAGCGAGTAGAAGATGACCGGCGACATCATCGGCAGCGTCACGTGGCGCATCTGCCCCCACCAGCCGGCGCCGTCGATCCGTGCGGCGTCATACAGCTCGCTCGGTACGGAGCGCAGACCCGCGAGGTTGACGATCACGGCGCCGCCGATTCCCCAGACGCCAACGAGCACGAGGCCCGGATAGATCCATGTCGGGTTGTTGAGCCAGTCGGGTGGGTTGGACCAGCCCAGCGCGCGCAGCGCCTCATTCAGCCAGCCAGTGTCGGGCAGCAGGGTGTTCTGCCAAATCAGCACGCCTGCCACGAAGGGCACCACGTACGGCAGGAAGATCAGCACCCGGAAGAAGCTCGAGGCGCGCAGGTGGCGGCTGTTGAGCATCATCGCGACCAGGAACGGCACGATCAGCGTCACCGGCAGCCACAGCCCGGCGAACGTGAACGTGACCGTCAGCGAGGCCCAGACCTGGGGGTCCGTCAGCAGGTCCTGGTAGTTCTTGAGGCCGACGAACCCGAACGGGGCGCTCGAAGCCAGGTTCAGGTTCGTGAACGAGAAGATCAGCGTCGCCAGCGTCGGCAGGAACGTGAACAGCACGAAGCCGATCAGCCACGGCGAGATGAAGAGCAGCCCCCAGAGCGCCTCACGGCGCTCCAGGGGCTTGAGCTTGCGGGGCCGCGGGAGCGAGAAACTGGTCATTCCCGCGAACCCTGCCTGACTACTTGTTCCAGATCTTCTGCAGGTCCGCCTGCATGGCCGCGATCTGGTCGTCCATGTTCAGGCCCTGCGTCGTGTCCCAGCGCGTGGCGTACGTGTTGATCGCACTGACCGACTCGTTGTAGGTGTTTTCACCCTCCGAGTTGCTGGGCAACGGCGACTCGAAGTTGGGCACATCGGCGTGGTCGATGCCATCGATTGCGACCTGCCAGTCGATCGGTTGCTGTGTCGTGAAGCCGGACGAGAGCGTGTCGAAGAACGACTGCCGCAGTTCCTCGCGGGCCGGCATGGCCCCGTACACCTGGGTCAGGGGTCCGGCCGCGTCGGTCAGCAGGTAGGTCAGCACCTGGAAGGCCGCGTCCGGGTTCTTGGTGTCCTTCCAGATTCGGAAGGTGTCGGCGTTGAAGGCAGCCGTCTGCGTGCCGTTGTAGGCGGGGACGGCAGCAATGTCCCAGTTATCGCCGGCGCCCGCCATGCAGTACGTGGACCAGAGGAAGTTCTCCGCCATGGCGACCTTGCCGTCACAGAACGGGACGCCGTCAGGGTTCCAGACGTTCTGGTCGTTGAAGTGCGAGCCATCCATGATGAAGTGGTCCTTCCACATGCCGTCGTAGTACCACTTCCATGCGGCCGCCCACTGGGGCGGAACCTGGGCGGTCTTGCCATCGTCGGCGACGAGCTTGCCCGCGCCCCAGTACGCGCCGAGGCCCCGCAGGTCATCGCGCTGCTGCTCGAAGCCGTACTGCGCGATCTTGGTCGGGTCGAATCCGTCCTGCGTCGCGTCGAGGTTGTTGGTATCGACGGTCAGCAGCATTGCAATCGTGCGCGCGGTGTCGTAATCCCACGGCACGGACGCGCCATCGGCGACACCGAGCGCGGTCGCCGCCGGTCCGGTTGCCACGTACTGGTCGCCGTACTTGTGCGGCGGCTCGTTGATGCCGATCTCCGCGAACGCGCCGCGCTGGTAGTACAGCTCCGACGGGTAGATCGCGAAGGGAAGGCCTTCCTGGTGGTCGCCGACCTTGAAGAAGTCGATCGTCGAGCTCTCGAACTGGCTCGTGTCGAAGTTGTATTTCTGGATGTACGGAGCAAGGTCGAGCCAATGGCCGGCGAACGCATTGGCGCCGCCGAAGCCGACGGGGCCGATGATGTCGGGCGGGTTGCCACCCGCGATCTCGGTCGCCAGCGTGTCGTAAGCCTGGGCGTAGATCGACGAACTCGCCGGCGATCTGGATGTCGTCGTGCGCGGCGTTGAACTGATCGATCATCTGCTTCTCGACCGCGACCTGCTCCGGTGCGTCACCGGCACCGAGGCAGCAGTACCAGCGGATGACGGTCGCGCCTTGCTTCTGCGGGCCGACGATCACGGGCGTAGGAACGGGCGTCGCTGATGGCGCCGCCTCTGAGGGCGACTGCCCGATGGTTCGAGCAGGCGACGCCGCCTGCAGAGGAACGGCGGCGGCGAGTGCCGCAATGACCACCGCGACGGAAACTGCCGCGGGCCGGACCAGACGTGACTTCATGCTTCACCTCGTGTCGCTTGCGGGACTGCCTGCGATGCGATCAGGAACGTGATGGCTCGACCTCCTCCCTTTTGGCACGCGGCGAATGGCCGAGCGCGCGGTTCGTGGCAACCGTCGTCAGCGCACCGATTGGCCGGCGAGGCGTGACCGTCTGGTCGCGCGACGGCTCGTCGGAGACGATGCGTTCGACGGAGTAGCGGGTGCGGTCGCCGCGGACATAGGTGCGGCTGAACTCGACAGGCGAACCGTCGTCCGAGAACGCGACTCCTTCGACCAGTAGCGCCGGGACGCGCGGTCGCGTCCCGAGCAGTGCCGCCTCGCGCGTGCGCAGGAGCACGGGCTCGAAGGTCTCGCGGGCACGCCGGATGTGCGTGCCGTAGCGCTCGGTGAGAAGCCGGTAGAGCGAGTCGTGCTCGAGGTCGCTGGCCAGCAGCCCTGGGAACCGCTCCGCGGGGAGATGGACCTGCTCGAGCAGCAGCGGGTCTCCGTCGGCCAGGCGCAGCCGCTCAAGGAACAGCGTGGGAGAGCCGGGCTCCAGCGCGAGCTGTCGCGCGACGCTCTCACCGGCCGGCTCCGGACGTGCGGAGACGAGGCGCGTCCCGGGGTCGTGGCCACGAGTTGCCATTTCCTCGGTGAAGGTCATCGGCTCGTCGAGCTTGCGGTCGATGCGCGACGGCAGCACGAACGTGCCACGGCCGCGCGTTCGCTCCAGGCGCTGCTCGCGGGCGAGCTCATCCAGGGCGCGACGGACGGTGATGACGCTGACGCCGTACTGGCGCGCGAGCTCGCGCTCCGGCGGCACACGATGGCCTGCCGGCCAGGACCCGCCGTCGATCAGCTGGCGCAGGTCGAGGTAGACCTGGTGGTAGTACGGGATCGGGCCGAGCTCGAGGCGGAATCGGAGCCAGCCACGCACTCTCCTCTGTCCAGCGATTCCGTCGTCCGTGGGTCTTGACCGCGATTGCTCATACGCTTATAAGCAATCCAGATCCATCGTGTCAAGCCGCAAACGAGGAGCGCCGGGACGCATGCCGCTTGAAGATCGCCGTCGTGGGCGGGGGCAGCACCTACACGCCCGAGCTCGTCGACGGCATCGCGCGGCGCTCGACGCGGCTCGACGGTGGACGAGCTGGTCCTCTACGACATCGACCCGGAACGGCGCGAGATCGTGGGCGATCTGGCTCGCCGGATGCTGCGGCGCGACGGCTGGGACGGGCAGCTCTCGGTCACGGGCGACCGTTCGTCGGCGCTCGACGGCGCCAACTTCGTGCTCGTGCAGCTCCGTGTCGGCGGGCAGGCCGGCACGCCTCGTCGACGAGACGCTGCCGCACCAATTCGGCGCTGATCGGCCAGGAGACGACCGGGCCCGGTGGCTTCGCCAAGGCGCTCCGGACCGTGCCCGTCGTGCTGGACCTGGCCGAAGAGGTCGCTCGTCGCGCCGCGCCTGATGCCTGGATCGTCGACTTCACCAACCCCGTGGGCATCGTCACCACGCGCGCTGCTCGACGACGGCCATCGCGCGATCGGCCTGTGCAACGTCGCCATCGGCCTGCAGCGGCGCTTCGCCGTGCAGTTCGGCGTCACGCCGGAGCAGGTTCGAGCTGGAGCACGTCGGGCTCAACCACCTCTCCTGGGAGCGCGCCGTGCGCGTGGACGGCGTCGACCGCCTGGCCGGAGCTGATCGACACCGACGCCGACGCGCTGGGCGAGATGGTCGGCGTTCCGGGCGACCTCGTGCGCGCGATCCGGGCGCTCCCGTCCTACTACCTGCGCTACTACTACCTGACCGACGTCGTGCTCCGTGAGCAGCTCGAGGGGCACACGCGGGCGCAGGACGTCATGGACATCGAGCGGCGAGCTGCTGGAGCTCTACAAGGATCCGGACCTGGACACCAAGCCAGAGCTGCTCGAGCACCGCGGCGGTGCCTTCTACAGCGAGGCGGCCGCCCAGCTGATCGCGTCACTCCACGACGGGCTCGGCGATGTCCAGGTTGTCGACACGTTCAACCGCGGCGCGCTGCCGGACCTGCCAGACGACGCCGTCGTCGAGGTGCCGGCGACGATCACGCGTGACGGCGCGGAGCCGCTCCGGCTCGAGCCGCTGGCGCCGGAGATGCACGGCCTGGTCGATGCCATGCGTGCCTACGAGGAGCTGACCATCGCAGCGGCTCGTTCGGGCGATCGAGACACGGCACTCCGCGCACTCCTGGCCAATCCGCTGGTGAGCCGCTGGACTGCCGCGAAGCCGGTCCTGGACGCGCTGCTCGACGCCAACCGCCAATACCTGCCGCGGTTCTTTCGGGGCGCCTCAGCCGGCTGAGTCAGTCCGCGGCGGTCGGGCTACTTCTCCACGCCCGTGACGACGATGCCGCGCATGAACGCGCGCTGCGCCAGGAAGAAGACGATCACCGGTACGGCCATCGTCATCAATGCCGACGCCTGGATCAGGTTGGGCTTGGCCACGTAGAGCGCGTTGAACTGCTGGATGGCGATCGGCAGCGTCTGCAGCTCCGGCTTTGACGACAGGTACAGCAGGGGAACGAAGAAATCGTTCCACGAGAAGAAGAAGTGGAACAACGACACGGCCACGATCGCGGGAATGGACAGTGGCACGATCACCGATCGCAGGATCCGCACCGGGCCTGCGCCGTCCATCATTGCCGCCTCATCGAGGTCGCGCGGGATGGACATGAAGTATTGGCGCAGCAGGAACACGTTGAACGCGTTTGCGAACAGGTGCGGAATGATCAGCGGTAGCCAGGTTCCGTTCCAGCCGAGCCGCGTGAAGATGATGTACGTCGGGATGAGCGTGACCTGGAACGGCAGGATGATCGTCGCCAGCAGGATCACGAAGAGGATGTTGCGGCCCGGGAACCGGAAGCGCGCAAAACCGTAGGCGACGAGGGTCGCCGAGAACACGGCGGCGATGGTGCTCAGGATCGCGACTGTGGCAGTGTTGAACAACAGCCGTGGAAAATTCAGCTGTTGCCAAACGGCGAAGAAGTTATCCAGGGTCGGTGCGAATTGCCACGCCTGGCTGAGCGTCCGCCAGCGCCCCTGCCAGGTGATCTCGGTCGCGGTTGAATCCGACGGATCGACGAAGACGCTCGACTCGCGGCCCTTCTTGACCAGCATCAGGTCGCGCGTCGAACCGTCGGGCATCGGCACGGCGTAGATCGGGTAGGTCTCGCCCTGGTACGTTCCCGTTGAGGGAGCGGCGGGATACGCCGGCGCGCCGGGCGTGACCGACTGGCTGGGCGACTCGAATGACTGGGCCAGCATGTACAGCAGCGGCAGCAGGAACGCGATGATCAGCAGCGTCGCAAAGAGCGTCAGCAGCGCCTTGCCGATGTATCGCTTGTAGATCCGGCCGACCGGGCTGCGGTCTGACCAAGAGCGCAGTTGCGTGTTCGCCGATTCGGCCGTCATCGGTCCGCGCCGGCGTAGTACACCCGGTCACGGGCATAGGCGAAGATGATCAGGGCGATGACGAGGACGATCGCAAAGAGGATCCATGCGATCGCGGACGCATACCCCATATGGTTGTAGCTGAACGCTTCGCGATAGAGATCAAGGTTGATGAAGAGCGTCGCGTTGTTGGGGTCGCCGCGGCCATTGCTCAGCACGTACGCTTGGGTGAAGTACTGTGACGCACCGATCAGCGAGATGACCAGGTCATACAGCAACACCGGTGACATGAGCGGGATCGTGATCCGGCGGAATGCCTTCCATCCGCTGGCGCCGTCGATTTTTGCGGCTTCATACATTTCCGTCGGCACGGATTGAAGCCCGGCGATGTTGATGATCATGAAGTTGCCGATGGCCCACAGGCCAATCAGCGAGAGCGAGGCAAGGATCCAGGGGTCGCTGTTGATCCAGTCCGGCCCCTTGATGCCGAACATGCCCAAGAGCCCGTTCAGCCAACCCGTGTTGGTGTTGAGGAAGCCGAGCCAGACAAGGGTTCCAGCCACCAGCGGTATCTGGATGGGCATGAAGAAGAGCGTGCGGAACAGCGGCCGGCCGGTCAGGTTCTGATGGTTGACCAGCAGCGCCACGCCAAGGCTCGCGCCCATCGTCAGCGGAATCGAGATCAACCCGAACTTGAAGGTCACGAGCAGGCCCTGGCGCACATTCGGGTCGTTGAACGCCAGCCTGTAATTGTCCAGGCCAACGAAGGACCAGGTCTCCGGGTGTCCCAGGTCGAAGTTGGTGAACGAAACGATGAAGGAGATGAGCAGCGGTCCCGCCGTGAAGATCACGAAGCCGATCAGCCAGAGGCCGATGAAGCCGTAGCCCCAGGCCGCTTCTCGGCGTGACGGCGTCATTTGCAAGCGGCGATGGGGGTGCGGAGCGGCGGCGACGATGTTCGCGGTCCCAGCCATACCCTCGGGCGCTCCTGCTGCTCGGTGACAGAAATCATCCCCCCGAGCGAGGCGCCCGGGGGGATCGAATTCGGCGGGGTCTCTAGGGAGCTTCGGGCTTGTCGAAGATGCCCTGGAGGGTCTGCTGGAGGGTGGCGAGCTCGGCGTTGATGTCGAGCCCGGATGTGGTGCGGTACTTGTTCTGGAACGCCTGGAATGCCGCCTTCGCCTCGGCGTAGTTCGGCAGCCATGACTGATGGTTGGGCACGTCCGGGTAGGCCAGCATGGCCTGCGGGATGGACCAATCCAGGGTGATGCCGGGGAACTGGGCGTTGATCGAGTCGAACCAGGCCTGCTGCTTGGTCTGATCTGCCGGCATGGCGCCGTAGGTCGTCAGCAGCTCCGGCGAGGCGATCATGGCGGTCAACGCCTGGAAGGCCTTGTCCGGCACCTTGGACGAGTTGAGGATGCTGAACGTGTCCGCGTGCAACGGCGACGTGATCGTGCCGTTGACGAGCGGGTTGATGGCAAAGCCGAAGTTGAACTGCTTGGTGCCGGCCGGCGGCGCGACGCAGCAGGTGAACCAGGTGTGGCCTTCGTCGATTGCCAGGTTGCCGGAGCCGAACTCGCCGCCCTTGCCGAGGAGGTCGCTGTTGATCTCATCGGCCGTGGGAATGAAGTGGTCCTTCCAGACGCCGTCGTTGAACCACGTCTCGCCCTGCTTGACGTAGTCCGGAATGACGGCCGTCTTGCCGTCGGCGGCAAGGAAGGGACCGGCGCCGAAGAACGCGTCCTCCGCACGAGCGGAGTTGTCCTGGTACTGCGAGTCGAAGCCCCACTGGACGATGCTGTTGGGATCGAAGTCCGCGCTCGTGGCGTCGTTGCCGTTCTTGTCGACGGTCAGCTTCATGGAGACGTCGCGTAGCGCGTCGATGTCCCACGGCTTGCCCTGGTACAGGTCACCGACCTTGGTCGGGAGGTACGGCAGCCCGGCCTCGTCGAACAGGTCCTTGTTATAGAAGAGGAACGACGGATAGACCGCGTACGGGACACCGATCGTGGTGCCGTTCGGGCCGAGCTTGAAGAAGTTGACCAGGTCATCCGAGACGCCATTGAACTTGTAGCCGGTCGACGCGATGATCGGCGCCAGGTCGAGCAGCTGGTCACGGAAGATGTTGAGCCCCTCGACGCCGACCGGTCCAATGATGTCGGGGCCCGTACCGGCGGCGAGTTCCGTCTTGAGCACCGCGGCTGCGTTCGTGTTCGGGACGATGTTCAGCGACAGGTAGACGTCGTTCTGCGATGCGTTGTACGCATCCGCGAACGCCTGCTCCACCGGGAGGTTGACGGGCTGGGTGCCGGCGCCAAGGCCGATGAACCAGACGACGACGGTGCCGCCGTTAGGACCGGGCTGGCCCTGCGGCAGCGGCGTGATGATCGGGGTGGGCGGCGGGGGCTCGGTCGGGGACGCCCCGGCGGTCGGGTCTGCGGCGTTGGTAACGGCTGTCAACTGGATCGCCAGCAGTGACGCAATGACGAGAAGGCCGACCAGCCAACTCGTCAGCGGCCGGCGGCGGGATCGTTGTCGCATAGTTCCTCTCTCCTCTGGTTCCCGTTGCGGATGACTGGGACCGCCTCGTCTCGTGGATCGGTGCATCTACCCTCCTGTCCTGTTCCTGGCCTGGCCGGCGAACTTCGCGTCTGCTCGGGCATCAGTCAGCGGCATCACCCCCACTGGAGCCACGGACAACCAGCTGCGTGTCGAGGATCACCCGACGCGCGACGTGCTGGCGGGCAGTGATCGACGTCAGCAACAGCCGCGCCATCTCCCGACCCATGTCCTCGGTTGGCTGCCGCACGCTCGAAAGCGGCGGGTCGACGGAAGTGGCGAGTTGCGAGTCGTCGTAGCCGACGATGGCGACGTCGTCCGGAACGCGCCGGCCGGCCCGTCGCAGGGTCTGCAGCGCACCGGCGGCCATCAGGTCGGAAGCGATGAAGACGGCGTCCAGTCCGGGCCGCCGCTCCAGCAGCTCGGCCATCGACCGGCGCGCAAGGTCCTGCTCGAACTGCCCTGGAGCCTCGAGTCCCGGGTCGCGGTCGATCCCTGCCTCGCGCAGCGCGCGGCGGTACCCCTCGAGCCGATCGGCCGCGGCGGCCATGTCCAATGGCCCGGTGATCGTGGCGATCTGGCGGCGCCCCGACGCATGAGAGGTGGCGCACTGCGCTCATGGCGCCCTGGACGTTGTCGACGTCGACGTAACTGATGCCCTGGCCCGGCGGGCGACCACCCACCACGAGCGGCACACCGCGCTGCGGCGAGGTGCTCCGGCAAGGGGTTGTTGCCGTGCAGGCTGACGAGCAGCACGCCATCCGCCTGGGCCGCGAGCAGGTAGCGCTCGAGCCGGTCCTCGTCGTCCTTGGACTGTGGCGCCAGCAGCACGAGCTGCTTGTCGGCGGCGGACAGCACTTCACCGATGCCCACCACGAGGCGCGGAAAGAACGGGTCGCCGAAGAGCTTGGTGGCAGGCTCCGGGATGACCAGCGCGACCGAGTCGGTGCGACGGGTGGCGAGGCTTCGGGCGACCCGGTTGGGCGTGTAGCCGAGACGATCGACAGCGCGCAGGACGGACTGTCGCGTCTTTGGGCTGACCCGGTCCAGGCCGTTCACGACGCGAGACACGGTCGCACGCGATACGCCTGCCGCGGCAGCGACCTCCTCGAGCGTGGCCCCCTCCCTGCGGTCCACGTGCCTGGCGTTCCCTCGTGCCGGCATCGAGCGCTCTCTTTGTAAGAGCGCTCTTACAACGTGGGCACCATAGACGACCTGTCAAGCCCTTTTGAGGGCCGTTTGTCGCGCGCTCTGAACTGGGCTGGAAGTGAGACCGCTCCCACGCGACGGGGCAACGTCGCCGGGCGTCGAGGCCGTCAGCCCGTGGGTGGCGGCTCGTCTGCGAGGCTGCCGCCAGCCGCGAGTCGCATCAGCGGCGAGTCGAAGTCGACGTCCGCGGCGGTCTGCTGCGTGCGGGTGGCGTTGCCGGCGAACTCGTGCCGGTAGCCGGACCACGCACGCTCGGCGATCCGCTGCTCGACCCTGGCGTCGAGCATCACCGCGAGCTCGATTGCGACTCGGCGGATCCGCTCGCCGAGCTCGGGCGATCCCCAGTCCTCCGGCGCCGCGAACACGGACGTCGGCAGCGTCAGGGCGCGCAGATAGGCGAACAGCGAGCGCATCTGCTCGTCGACGACGAGCGCGTGGCGGGCACTGCCTGCGGTGGCGGCGAGGACGACGGGCTTGGCGATCAGCAGGTCGCCATCGAGCACGTCAACGAAGGTCTTGAACAGACCGCTGAGCCCGGCGTTGTACACCGGCGTCGAGAAGATCAACGCGTCCGCTTCGGCGATTTGGGCGATCGCGGTCTTGAGCTCGTCGGACGGTACGCCCGTCGCGGCGGCACCGGCGATGTCTGCCGCCAGCGGGGCGATCTCGATCGCCGACAGCGTGGCTGGAATCTTCATCTCGCGGAGGAGATCGAGGCTCGCCTGGGCGATGCGGTCCGCGAGCATCCGGGTGGTCGACGGCTGGCTCGTCCCCGCGGAGACGATGACGAGCCGTCCGCTCCGCTTGCGCCTCCATCAGGCCAGCCGCCCGCAGAGATCCAGGAGCTGCTGCAGCTGGTCCTCATCGAGCGTGCGCGTCATGGCTCGAGCCACCTGGCGGGCGTGCGCTCGACCGACGCGCCGCTGGAGCTCGGCTCCATCGGTGGTCATCCGGATCCGGCATGCGCGCGCGTCGCGGGGATCATCGACCCGCTCGACCAGGCCGCGCGCTCTCGAGGCGTGCCACCAGTCGCGACATGCCGGGCTGGCTGAGCAGCACGTCCTGGCCGAGCTCCGTGATCCGCAGGCCGTCCGGCGCCGACGAGAGCGCGTAGAGCACGCCGTACTCGCGCGGCACGAGGTCCGACCAGACGTCACCGTCGAACAGCTCGCGGCTGATCGTCGCCTGGGCGCGGAACAGCGCCTCCCACGCCTCGTTCGCGAGCCTGGTCGTGTTGCGTCCGGATCTCGTTCACGCGACGAGCGGGTACTCGGCCGGCCGGTCCGGGTCGCTGTCCTGGTAGGGCGATGCGCCGGTGAGGTTGTCGCCTCGGTTGTCGTTCGGTCGAGGCTGGCGCGGCTGCGCGCTCGCCGTACTTGGCCGTCACGAGGCGTCTCGTGCGTCGGCGCGTCGGGAACCCCGGGCGCTCGGACGGCCTCCATCTCGCGGCGCAGCACCGGGCACGACCTCGGTGCCAAGCAGCTCGACCTGCTCGAGCACCATCTCGAGCGGGAGCCCCGCCGAGGTCGACGTTCCAGAGCTGGCGCTGGTAGTCGCCGAAGCCCTCGCGGAAGCTCATCGTCTTGTCGATGACCTCCTGCGGGCTGCCGACGCTGACCGGCGTGCCCTGCATCCACGTCTCGAGCTTGTAGGTCTTGCCGTACACGGCGGTGCCCTCGAAGTAGGGCCGGAACGTATTCACCGCATCCTGCGAGTTCTTGGCGATGAACGCGTGTCCGCCGAGGCCGACGATCGCCTGCTCCGGCGTGCCGTGGCCGTAGTGCGCAAAGCGCTCGCGGTACAGCTTGACCAGCGGCACGAAGTGGAAGTTGGGCGCGAGGATGTTGTTGGCGAAGTAGCCGTTGCCGTAGAAGGCCGCCTGCTCGGCGATCTCGGGCGTGCGGATCGCGCCGTGCCAGACGAACGGCGGCACGTCGTCGAGCGGCCGCGGGATGCTGGTGAAGCCCTGCAGCGACGAGCGGAACTTGCCCTCCCAGTCGACCACGTCCTCGCGCCACAGCCGATGGAGCAGGTTGTAGTGCTCGAGCGCGAGCGGCAGACCCTGGCGGATGTCCTGCCCGAACCAGGGGTAGACCGGGACCGTGTTGCCGCGACCCAGCATCAAATCCACGCGGCCGTCCGCGAGGTGCTGAAGCATCGCGTAGTCCTCGGCGATCTTGACCGGGTCGTTGGTCGTGATCAGCGTGACCGCCGTGCTGAGGATGATCCGCTCGGTCTGCGCCGCGATGTAGCCGAGGATGGTCGTCGGCGACGACGAGAAGAACGGCGGGTTGTGATGCTCGCCGATCGCGAAGACGTCGAGCCCGACCTCGTCCGCGCGCTTGGCGATCTGGACGCATGTCCTTGATGCGCTTTGCCTCGCTGGGCGTTTCACCCGTGACGGGGTTCCGCGAGACGTCGCTGACCGAGAAGATTCCGAACTGCATTGGGGCACCTGTGCGTTGATTGCGTGGCCCATCGTAGCAGATACATGCGCGTGCATGTATCTCGTCGGCCTTGGGCAGCGCGCGCCCGGCTCGCGGCAGCGCGCGTTCGGTCCTCGCGGTTGCGGGCGTTCGCGCGTACTCTTGACGCCGTCGCGCGCCCGTAGCTCAGCGGATAGAGCGTCTGCCTCCGGAGCAGAAGGCCGTGGGTTCGAGTCCCGCCGGGCGCGCCAGTGTCTTGAGTCGCGACATGGGTGACACATCGAGTCGGGACATCGGCGCCACCGATGACGCCGGCGACACTCGGCCGCCTGAGGCTCTGGCCCACCAGCGCATCGATCGTTAGCCACCGATCGCGCAGGTCGAGGGCCGGAATGGCGACATACCGATTTGTTCCATTAACGCGGTCCTTGATGGTCACGCGATCGGCGGTGTGGGTGACGCGGTAGCGCCGTCGGGTGACGCGCCTGGGAACTCGAGCCAGTAACGCGGACCGGGCGCTCATCTCCCGGACGAACCGGCTCATGTCACCGCTGAGGTCGAACTAAGGCATGTTGATGGTGCCGTCCTCCCGTGTGTGCGGAGCGCTGCGCCGCCCACATCAGACAGCGGGTGCGCGCGCCACTCACTGCGGCGAGATCCGAAGCACATACGGCTTATCGTTCGCTGACACCCAGACCGCGCCACCCGCCACGATGACGTCACCACCTTCGTCGACATCGATGCGGCCGACGATGCACCCCGTCGCGGAGTCGATCTGGAACAGACCGTCGGAGGTCAGACCCAGGCGGATCCGAGGCCGATGGCGAGGTCGTCCGCGAGGCTCGCCACGTGCAGGTCGACCGCCGTGATGATCCGGCCCGAGACCGGATCGATGCGGACGGCCTGCGGAAGCCCATTCGGCCCCACCTCGACGCCGATCCAGACCTCCTCGCCGTCACTCGCGACCGGTCCGTCCAGCGGCACCATCGGTCCGACCGTGTTCGTCGCGGGATCGATGCGCACCACCGAACCGATGTTGGGGACATCGACCCAGACACCGGCGGGTCCGGCGTACATGTCTGTACGGGCCGCCGGCTCCGGTCGGGCCCGCCGGGATCGTCGCCACGACGCGGTTGGTCGCGGGATCGACGCGCGTGATCGCCCCGTCGTGATGATCCGCCACCCACACCGCCCCTGCCGTCACGGCGACGCCGTTTGGCGCCGATCCGACCGGGATCGACGCAACGACTTTGTCGGCGACCGGGTCGATCCGGAGGACGACGTCGCGATCGAAGTCCGTCTCCCAGACAGAACCCTCACCGCTCGTGTCAAAGCCGTACTCGATCGGGTTCAAGGGGACCGTCCCGGTGATGGTGGACGTCGCCAGGTCCACGCGCACCAGGCTGGTGGGCTCGTGGACCCACAGCGATGTACCGTCGGAGGTGAACCAGCGCGGACCGACCGGAGCGCCGACAACGACGCGGCTTTCGATCCGCGCTTCGACCGGGATCGAGCCGGAAGATGTCGGGCACGCACCCGCCGAGGCCGATGGGGACTCGGCGACATCGGTGGGTGTGGCCGACACGCCCGGAGAAGCCGTCGGCGCGGTCTGACCGAGCGCAGGCGCGGTCGCTGTCAGCGCCACGGTGACAACGCTGGTGGCGATCGCGACGGTGATGATCGCCAGCGCCGTGAGGGATCGAGATCGCATCTACGGAGCCTCCGGTTGCAGGGTGTTGGGCAGACCCCAGTCGAGCGACCCGTACAGACTCGGTTCGCCCGAGCCAGAAACGAGGGTCCTGACGCTGCCGCTGCCATCGGCGTTCATGACACGCAGGGAGTTGTTGGGCCTACCGCCGAACTGGTGGAAGACGATGCGTGAACCGTCGGGAGACCAGTCGAAAGCGAACTCCACGGTCGCCGGGCGGCACGGCTGGCTGGGACTCACATAGGGAGGCACGGCTGGGCTGGGACTCACCCCCTCGCAGGGCATGCTGACGCGGGTCAGACCCGTGCCGTCGGAGTCGATGGTCCAAAAGCCGCCGTCCAAGCCGATGAACAGGAGGCGCGAGCCGTCAGGCGACCAGCGGGCATAGGTGAACGGTGACTCCGAGGTCAGACGGTGCAGGTCACTGCCGTCGGCGTTCACGATCCAGACCTCGGCTGTGCCAAGAGTCGACCCGACGGGGTCGCCGGTGGACCGCGTGAACACGAGTCGCGAGCCGTCTGGCGAGAAGCTCGGGTACGAGTCCGAGCTCTTGGTCGCGTCCGGCGTGCTCGTCAGCTGGCGCGCGTGCGTGCCGTCGGCGGCAGCGATGACGATGCCGCCCGAGCCGTCCGCATAGGCCAACTGGGAACCATCGTGCGAGAACGCGGGCGTGCTGCCAGGCACCGTCAGCAGCACGTGCGGCGTGCCGCCGTCCGTGGCGACCTCGGAGATCTGGGTGGTGGCGGTCTCGCTCTCGATGAGGATACCGTCGCCCGCGGGGCTCCAGCTCGCGGCACCAAAGACCACAGTTCCTGGTGTAGGAGTTGCACAGCCAACGACCGTCGTCAGCTGTCGCTCGTCGCTCCCATCCGGGCGGATGGTGTGGAACGTCGTGCACGGTGATGGCCCGGCCCCGGCGCCGTCATAAACGGTGAACAGGATGAGACCATCCCCGCCCGCGCTCGTCGCCGGCGAGGCGGACGATGCCGAGGGCGATGGAGAGACCGCCACCTCGGTCGAGGGCGCAGCCGACACGCCCGGGGGAACCGCTGCTGCGGTCTGACCGAGCGGAGGACTTGCCGCGGTCATCGCCCCGGCTATGGCGCTGGTCGCGAGAACTGTCGCGAAGGTTGCTCGCCCGAAGAGCCACGCAAAGCGCATTGATACCTCCTGTCACCTGCCTCAGGGCGCGAGTCGCTGCCAGGCCGACCCACCGCCGTACGACCAGTCGAGCTGCCGTGCCGGTCCACCCGTCGTGTCGAGGATCCACGACGTGTCGTCTGCAGTGAAATAAACAAGCACTTCTGTCCCGTCGGGTGAGAACTGCATCCGGGCACTGTCTCCGTCGCAGCAGGCGTCGTACGCGCCGAGCTCGACGACAGGACCGGCACCATCGACGGGCAGGAGCACCAGGGAATACTTCCCAAGCACGATGTCAGACGACCCAGTCGCCGGTGCCGGGTACCGTTCGGCGAGGATCTGCATCCCGTCGGGCGAGAACTGCGGGTTGGACCAGACGTAGCCGTCGCCCGGCTGCGTCAGCAGTCGATCCTGGCCCGTGTCGATGTCGATGATGTGCAGAGGGCCCGGGCCATCCCCTTGCACGTAGACGATCTTGGAACCGTCGGGTGACAGGCCCCACTCCGAAAAGCCACCCTCCGGAATGGCGATCGCCTGCGCGGCGGAGCCGTCCGCCGGGGCGACATACAAGCCCGTGCGCCCTGATTCAAGTCGCCCGCGAAGACATACTCGTCGTGGCCCGGTCGCCACATCGCCCTGCCCGTAAAGGCCGCGGGAAGTGGCGACTTCGCGCTGCCCGTAAGGGCCGTGGTCGTCGCTCCCGTGACGGTGTCGAGGATCTGCGGGCTGCCGGTCGAGCCATCGCCGCAGCAGGTGACGTAGATCAGCCGCCGTCCGTCGGCCGTCAAGTCGAACCAAGGGAGCCACGGGGAGTGCTGGCCGGTGTCCGGTTTCCCGCTGACGAGCTGTCGGACGCTGGATCCGTCGGCGTCCGCCATGAACAGGGCGTCCCCCATGCCGTACTGCGCCTGGCCGGGCGCCGTTCGGAAGAACAGGAGCTGCGTGCCGAGGCTCGAGAAGATCGGATCCGTATCCGTCTCGGGCCCCGCGATGATCACCGTCTTGGCGCCCGTCGCCGGATCGACCGTCACGATGTCGCCGTTGATGCTGGTCGCGATCAGCCCGTTGCGGGCAGGTCCGAACGGCGGCGGAAGGCGGTCGCTCGGGTCCGCAGTTGGAGGTTGCAGGCTGCCCGCGGCGAGGTACGTCGCCGGCACGAGGAAGGCCGCTGCAATTCCGAGCAGCAGGAAGCGGCGTGGCCGTGACTGGTTCCCGACGCGGACCGCGAGTCCGCGCGGCCGCATCGCCGCCCCCACGATCGCGGAGATCGGCTTCGGATCCGTCGCCGGCTGGACGTAGCGCTCGAACTCAGCGGCGATGCGCTGCTCGAACGGGTCGAACGACGGGCGATCAGTCATGGTCAAGGTCCTCACGCAGCTGCGCGATGAGGCGAGACAGACGGGTGCGCACCCCAGAAGCGGTTCGCCCGGTCGCTGTTCCGATCTCCTCTGCGGTCAGGCCGGCCAGATAGCGCATCGCGAGCAGGCCGCGGTCGGCCGGATCGAGACGCACCAGGGCGGCGGCGAGATCGAGTCGATCGGCTGAGGTGATCGCACTGTGCCCGGGTGTCTCAACCTGGGTCAGCGGTGTGATCTCGCGCACCTGACGCCGTCGATGAGCGCGCAGGTGTTGGCGCGCTTCGTTCGCGGCGATCGCGATCAGCCATGCCCGGAGGCGCTCGGGCTCGCGGACCTTCGGCAGCTGTTGCCAAGCCTTGATCCACGCACGCTGGGCGGCGTCGCGGGCCTCGTCGAGGTCGCCGGTGATGGCATAGGCGATGCGCACGAGTTCGGCATGATGCCGCTCGACAAGGGCGGTAAAAGCCTCGCGCTCGCCGGTCCGCGCTCGCGTTAACAGCTCGGCCGTCGCCGTCGTGTTGACCAATTCGTGGGCATTCACATCGGGTAGATGCCGCTCGGACCCAAAACGTCCCACGCCAATCACTATGACCACCATCGGCGAGGGCCCGACGGCGCGGTGCGTTATGGCTGATTACTTGTGCAACGGCGGATTCGGCTTGTGGGACTGCGTCTGAGACAGCTGGATTACACGCCCGTGACACGCCTGTGACACGCCCAAACGTCGCGAGGACGTCTTTCCACGTGAAACGGTCCGAAGCGAGATGGCTGTTAACCGCTTGGTCGTAGGTTCGAGTCCCACCGCCGGAGCCATTTCACTCGTGATTTCTCTGCACGGAGACCCGTGGTTTGGCGTGGGTTACACGAATCGTGACAGGTATAGGCGACCCTCAGGGCTCGCGTCTACGGGTTGTGACCCGGATGACCGCGGATGGGCGCCGCTGTCCCAACTGACTCGCGTGTCAGGCAAAGGCGCGAGATGGACACCGGTCACGCAGCCGACCGTCTCGAACACACCGTCGTTCCACGGATCGGCGAAACGCCGACTTGAGCAGCATCCGGAGTCCACCGAGCGAGCTCACGACCCAGGTGCCGTCGATCCGGCCTGAGTGTCCGCGGGCGCATCCGAAGCTGGAGCCGTGACCGGGCCGTGGCATGCCGTGGCATTCGGCGACGGCGTGATCGTTGCCTTCAGCGCCTGGATCGCCTGGATGGTTGGCCGAAGGCTGGGATTCGACACGAGCTTGTTGAACTCGGGTTGTGCCGCTGCCTTGAACGCGGCAACGGCGTTGGGTCCTGCCAACACGACCGCGTTGCCCGCCGCACACCAGGTCACGGCAGCGCCGACATCGGTTGGATCCGCCTGGATCGCCGCCGCCTGTGCGGAGGCGGCGGCATCGCGAAGCACCTGCCGCCACCGGTCAGGCAGCCGCTGGAAAGCGGCAGAGTTGGCGGCGAGCACAAAGTATTTGGGAAAGAACGTCACATCACCGGTCAGCGTTGTTGGCCCCGGGACAGAGAGAACCTGCTGCAGGCCAAGCTCGCCGCCTTGGAACGTGCCGCAGGGAGCCAAGCTGCCGTTCGACGGTGTGGCGCCGAACAGCGTGTATAGGTCGTCCGCGACCGTTTCGTCGATCACATGAATGCTCATCCCGTGCAAGTCGGACGGGTCGACGATCGGCGGGTGACACTGGTCGTAAGCCCCTGGGTGGCGCAGATCCTCCGGCCACATCGTCAATCCGGTGAACCCCTGGTCCGTCATCCCCGCGAGAAGGTTGCCGCCGATCGAACTCGTCGCGACGGCAATAGCCAGCGCATCGTTGTCGATCAAGAACGGCGCCAGCAGCGCCTCCGGCTTGGTGACCCCGACTGCTTCGTAGGCACGGGTGGGCGCGATGGCGAGGTCGTACTGGCCGTTCGCTAGCAACTGGACGGCGCCACGCTCGCCGGCGACACCGCCGGCGTCGTAGGTCGGGTCGATGGTCACCGCACCGCCGGACAGGTCGTGTGCTGCCTGAACGAATGCACGGATCGGAACTTCGTAGGGGTGACCGGGGTCGTCCGATAGCGCGAGTCGGAGAGTCACCGGTTCCTGAGCAGGGCTTGCTCGGGCGGTCGCCGCCGTCGGAACTGGGCTCGGCGCCGACGCACCCGCGCAGGCAGCGATCAAGGCGACCATCGAAACGAGAAGCAGGCTGCGTGCGGCCGCGGACAAAGCGCTCCTCCCTCTCAGCGACCGCTGCCACCGACTCGAACGAGAGGATAAGGGACAAGGCTGAACCGCTTGGTCGTAGGTTCGAGTCCCACCGCAGGAGCCACTTCATGTGTGATATCTCCCATGGTTTCCATGGGTTGCACGCTGCGCGCTTGCCTCATTGCCGACCAGCTGCATGGCCCGAATGGCAGTCCCCGCCGGCCGTAGGGAAGGACCGGCGGGGAGTCCGAGTCGAATCGGAGACGAACCGGCCCAGGACCGGGATCCGGGCCGGTTGTGTGTCGACAGTTCATGCACTCCGGCAGCCGCTTCGTCAGGTCGCCTTGGCTACGGGGCCGCCGTCGCGGACGGCCCGGCCGGTGGGATTTCTCCGTCGATGATGATGCCCTCGAAGCTCCAGACACCGTTAGCGAGCGAGATCTCGGCGATCGCGGTCAGACCCTCGTAGGCGCCCTGGCCCAGGAAGACGCTGGTGCGCGTGGTGCCGGTCCCGTCAGGCTGGACGACGTTGATGTCGGGGACCTGCTGCCAGGATCCCTGCGCATTGGTGATCGTGAACCCGCCGTGCTCGATGCGGATTGCTGAGTCCTATCCCATTTGCACCGATCAGAGTCGCGCGTCTGACTCACGACGCGGCCCGCTCTCGCGCCGCCGCGAGCCACGCGTCCTTCCCGTGGATCGGCACGCGGACTATGGTGGCTTGCCTGTGCCTGGCGCCCGCCGGGCGCGCCAATGCCACCTTCACTTGCTCGGGTAACGCCCATGCCAGGCCATGGCGCTTGGCATCCTCGGTGAGTTCCAACTCGATCACGTTCGTGCTCGCAGAAGGCGGCAAACCTCGGACCGCCGGTGAGAGCATCGGGGACCACGCGCTACTCGCGCCGCCGCCCGGACGGTCCTGCGCGGTCGGCCTCAGGTCGGAGCCGCTTACCCTGAGGGCGTGAGTCCTCAGTCGATCCGCCCGTTCTACGCCGACTGGCCGGTGTATCACCGCCACATCGTCGACCTCGTTCGCGGCATGAGCGATGACGAGCTCGGCATCCGGCCCGCTCCGGAGCGGTGGCCGATCTGGGCCACGGTCGGCCACATGGCCGGCGTCCGCGTCTTCTGGCTCTGCTACGTGATCGGCGAGCCGGGCATCGAGGCGACTCCCTGGGCCGACCCCGCCCAGACGGGCTGGGAGGAGGATCTCGACCATCCGCGCGGGGCGGAAGAACTCGCCCACGCCCTCACGAGCACGTGGGCCATCGTCGATCGCTGTCTCGATCGCTGGACGCCCGAGACGCTGGACGAGACCGTCGGCGTCAAATCCGCGGGTGGCGTGCGGTTCCACACCCGCCAGTCGATCCTGCTGCGCCTCCTCTCGCACGACGCCTACCACGCGGGCGAGCTCTCCCAGACGCTCGGCATCGCGGGCCTTCGCCAGATCGATCTGTGGCCTCCCGAGGACCACGCCCTCCGATAGCCCGCTCAGTCATCGCCGCCACCCACCACGCGCAGCCGCGGTGGCGGCCTGAGCACGTCGTCGATGTCGCCCAAGGCGTGTCCCGTCTCGATTGGAAGTCCGGATCGGGCTGAAGGCGAGAGGCCGAGCTCGCGCGCGAACAGGCACACCTGGTCGGCGTTGTCGCTCACCATTTCGGGAAGCGACGCGTCAGCTGTGATCGCGCCAGCTGTGCTGCGGTCTCGTAGCCGAGCATTCGCCGCGCCTTCTCGATCGAGAACAGCGTCCCGTTGGGGGTCACGCCGGGGCGGATCTCGACACCCGGGAACACCTCGGCCAGTAACTCCAGGTTCGGCCGGCTCATCACCGTGTCGGCGTTGGCGATGATGAAGGCCTCGAACCCGGTGAACGTCGCCTCGAGCGCCTTCCGGACGGCCTGCGCGCCGTCGCGCGCGTCGATGTACGACCACAGGTTCCACTTCCGCTTCGTCGCGTCGACATCGAAGCCGGGGAATGCCGCGTAGTCCTCCACGTTCATGACGTTGGAGAACCGCAGGCCAACGATCTTCAGCTGCGGGTCCCAGCGCACGTACTGGCGCGCGATCGTCTCGTCGACGAGCTTGCCCAGCGAGTAGGTGGTTTCCGGGCGCGGTGCGTACTCCTCGTCCACCGGCACGTACGGCGGCGGCGAATCGAACGGCAGGCCCTGCACCGTCTCGCTCGAGGCGAACACGATGTTCCTGATGCCGGCCATCCGTGACGCCTCGAACACGTTGTAGGTGGCCGGTACGTTGTTGGCGAAGGTCCGCGGGTTGGCGAACTGACCGGGTGCCGGGATCGCTGCCAGGTGCACCACGGCGTCGAACGAACCCCTGTGCTCGTCGAGGCCGCCGTGGAGCACGGTCGCGACCTCCCCGAAGTTCGTGAGCTCGACGCGGACCGTTGGGCAGATCGGGTCCGCGAGTGGCGCCTGGTCCATGTTGAGCACGTCATAGCCATGCTCGACCAGGTCCCGCAGCACGGCTCGACCGAGCTTGCCGCTGCCGCCGGTCACGATCACCCTGGGCATCTGTCTCTCCGCTGTCGTTGGTCGTTCGTCGGACCCATCTTGGAGGCAGCCCCCGTGCGGGCACAATCGCGAGTCCGACTCGTGTCAACTCAATCCGCGTCTACGATCGACCAGAGAGTTGGGTCCGGATCTCAAGACACCGAGCAGGATCCGGAAAGGACGCCTGGGTTCCCGGCCGCGTGACCGAATTGGCTGCGATGGCGCAGCCGAGGCGCACCGCTTCTTTCTCGTCCCACCCGGCCGCAAGCGCGAACGCGAAGGCGCCCACGAACGCGTCACCGGCACCGGTCGTGTCGACGGCGTCGACGCTGGGCGCAGCAACGACGACGACCTCACCGGTCGAGCTCACCAATGCCGCTCCGCGCTCACCGAGGGTCACAAGTAGCCGCGATCCGAGCGCGTCCGCCAACGATGTCAGGGCCGCTGGATCGGTCGCATCGGCAACCAACCCGTTCGCATTGGCAATGATCGCGAACTCGGTCTCATTTGGGATGATCCAGTCGGAGAACGCTGCCAACTCGGGCTCGATCGGACGCCCTGGCGCGGGATTGAGGAGGGTGATCGCGCCTCGCGATCGCGCAGCGCGGAATGCGGCTAGCGTCACGGCCGGATGGATCTCGAATTGGCCGATCACCGCGTCGACGCGAGGCACGGCCTGAATTGCCGTCACCGCGTCTTCGGGCTGCAGCTGACCGTTCGCACCCGGAACGACAATGATCCGATTGCTCCCACCTGCCTCCACCCAGATGGGCGCAACGCCGCTTGATCCGGCAACACGGTGAACGTGCGTCGTGTCGATCCCATACCGCGCGAAGTTCGCGATCGTGTCGGCGCCGTAGCCGTCGTCGCCGACCGCGTTGACCATCGAGACTCGCGCACCGAGCAGGCTGGCCATGACGGCCTGGTTGGCGCCCTTGCCGCCGAAGCCCTGGGCGAACCGCTCACCGACAACGGTCTCGCCACGCTCTGGCACGCGGCTCGTGTAGGCCACCAGGTCGATCATCGTGCTACCGACTACGGTCAGCCACGGACCGGGATGTTCCTCGACCGCCATTCGACACTCCTGGCCCCGCCGAACCGACGCCGTCCATTGTGGGTCGGAACGGCCCCACGACGAGCGGCACGGGCGTCAGGCGCGCAACAGCGTCAGCACCGCCAGCACCCGGCGATGCTGGTCCGGTGTTTCCTCCAGGCCGAGCTTGCTGAAGACCTGCGCCATGTGCGCTTCGACCGTGCGGTCGGTGACGAAGAGACGCACGGCAATCGCCTTGTTGGAGAGCCCCTCGGCCGCCAGCGCAAGTACTTCACGCTCGCGGGGGCTCAAGTCTGCGAGCGGGTCGTGTGCGCGCTTGCGCCCCATGACGCGGGCAACGATCGTGGGATCGACCACCGTCTCTCCCTCGATAACGCGGCGCAGGGCATCGACCAACACTGCCGGATGGAAGACACGCTCCTTGAGGAGGTAACCGACGCCCGTCGTTTCCCCCTCGAGCAGCCTGACGGCATACGAGGTCTCGAGGTACTGGCTGAGCACGACAACTCCGATGCTGCGGTAGGCATCTCGGATCCGAGTCGCCGCCACCAGCCCTTCATCGGTGTGGGTTGGCGGCATGCGGATGTCGACGACGACCGCGTCGGGTTGGTAATGCGCAACCGCGGCCAGCACACCATCGCCGTCTTCGGCCTGATCTACAACCTCGACACCGGACGCTTCGAGCAGATGCACGATGCCCTCGCGAGCGATGAGCGAGTCGTCGCCGACGATCACGCGCATGGCAGATCCAGCCGCAGCCGCATCTGGCTGGCACCGGCCGTGATCGACGCCTGACCGCCGGCCGCCCCGACCCGGTCCTCGATGCGCTCCCAGCCCTCGTGATCAGAGTCGGCTGCGTACTCCAGCTCCACACGCAGCACGTTGCGGTCCCTACGAAGTGCGACGTCGAGACGATCGGCGCCGACCGCGGTCGCGCGCTCGAGGACCTCGACGACCGCGAGGTAGGCGGCCGACTCGGACGGCGACGCACAGCGGAGGCCTGCGTGAGCGTTGAGCTCGATAGCGAGCGGAGACACCTCCGCGAGTGCGCGGATCGCGGCATCGAGCCCTGCTTCCGTGAGCACTGCCGGGTGGATGCCGTGGGCGAGCTCCCGCAGCTCGATCAGGGCCTGGTCGAGGCGCTCGATCGCATCATTGAGCCTCGACGCGTGGCCCGAGTCCGGATCCGTCACTGCGGCGCGAGCGAGTCGCAACTCGTACGACACGGCGAGCAGTCTCTGCTGGGCTCCGTCGTGGAGATCACGCTCGATCCGTAGACGCGTCGCATCGCCGGCTGCAACGATCCGAGCCCGGGACTCCTGCAGCTCCCTCAGCCGGGCGCGCACGGTCGCGTCCAGACGCTCGTTCTCGACTGCGAGGCGTGCGGCCGTCCCGATCTCGCGCGTCAACGGGCCGGCATCGACGGCCTCAGCGTGCTCCACGATCGCGACGGTCCGGCCACCACGTTCGATGCTCGCGACTCTTCGGCCAGGTGAACCCGACGGCAGCGCAACCTGCCGACCCGCGACATCCACGACCTCACCGCTGTCGAGGGGGTACGCCACGCGCACGGTCGGATCACCCAGTGTTGCGACGAGCACCTGCTCGAGGGTCCGCGGTGACGCCTCGGTGCCGATCGTTTCCGCCAGCTGGCGCAACGCGCTCCTCCGTCTCATTTCGAGAATGAGGGCAGAGGTCGTCGCGATCGCCAGGACCGTCAGGCTGACACTCAGGACCACGACCGAGGGAACCTGGGTCAAGTCGACGGTGGGCGACCCATCGCCCCGCAGCCGCCCGAAGGCCCACCAGGTCATGGCGAGGCCGGTCGCGAAGGCAGCGAGCCCGATCGTCCGTTCGGTTCGACTCGTCCGCGTCCGACGGGCGAGCACCGCTCCCGCTCGTAGCGCGAGGAGCACGCCACCGATCAGGGTGAGTGCTGCCCATGCGGACGAGAAAACGTTGGGACAGGCCAATGTCCGCTCGCACGAGCAGAACGTTCTCCCCGGGCGAGCAAAGCCCCAGGCAGGCCAGGGCGCGATATGGGTCCCACGTGGTCGCATGCCCGACGGCGAGGGCCGCGGCGCCCACGTAGCCTACGGCCAGCAGGACACGGGTGGCTCGGCCAACTCGGTCGCCCGGAAACGCCATGACCGCGGTGTGCGCAACGAGTGGCGTCACCATCGGAACGAGCAGGCGCGCCACGCTCCGAAACTCTCGAGGGACGGCCGGACTGCCCAGGAGCTCAGGTGCGAGCCAGGCGGCGGCGGCCCAGATGGCGATGATCGCCAGCAATGTCCGCGGACGCGAGAACCACGCCGCGCCGCCGGCGGTCACCAGGGCAGCCGCAGCAATCACGATGAGCATGGCGATGGCCCAATGCACCTGGCCGAACGTCGCCGGCGATGCGCCCACGGCCGCGCGAGGCGGTACCAGCATGGTCAGCGTGGCGGCCGCAACCACGACGATGCCGGACACGACGAGGCCCAACCGCACGATCGTCGCGGTCATCCTTGACCTGCAATTCCCGCCGTTCGAGTCGGCACGCTGACGGCGAGCAAGGTTCCGCCAGTCGGGGAGTCGCCGATCCTCAGTGACCCTCCAAGTGCCTCGAGTCGGTCCCGGAGCCCGCGAAGGCCCGTACCTCGACCGAGGTCGGCGCCGCCAACGCCGTCATCCTCGACATCCAGCACGATGTCGTCGTCCGTGCTGCCCAGTCGGAGCGTGGCTCTCGTCGCTCGTGCGTGCCGAATGACGTTGGCCAGGGCCTCGGAAGCAACGTAGTACAAGGTGACGCCAACGCTGTCGGCCGGGCAGACACCATCGGTCAGTTCGACCGTGACCGGAACCGGGCTCTGCTCCGCGAGGTCGCGCAAGGCGGGTGCCAGGCCGTCCGCGAGCAAGACCGGATCGAGGCCTCGGCAGATGCTGTCGAGCTCGACGCGCACGTGCGCGAGCTGCTCCGTGCAGCGACGCAACCGTGCAAGCGCCGCAGGATCGTCGGTCCAACCGGTTGATCAGGGCATCCACGATCGTGCCCAGCTGGTCGAGCTGCCGTACGGGACCAGTCCGCAGGCGCTGCTCGAGCAGCCGCCGCTCGGTGTCTCCGGCCTCGAGCAGCCGACGACGCGAGATCTCGAGTGCACGAACCTGGTCATCCAGCTCATCTCTGAGGCGCGAATTACGCGCGAACATCGCCTCGGCGCGCAGGACGGCTGTACGCAGGTCCGGATCCGCGATGTCGGCAGCGGCCATGAGAGCGGTCTCGCCCCCGTCGCCGAGCTCGATGATCAGGTCGGTCATCCGCGCGCGGCTGCGCTCCAACGCGACGGCGCCGGCCACGAGAAGCGACGCCGCGGCCACGAGCGCGATCGACCAGAGCGTGTCCGGGTCGCCCAGCAATCCAAGACCAAGATCGCGCGCGACTGAGCTGCGGCCTGCTTCCCTACGAGGGTCACGACCACGAGGGCGCCCGCGAGGACCGCAGGTCGACGTGTTGCCCGGTCCCGAGAGGGCAGAGTGACGTACTGGACGATCAGGGCCAGGGCCAGGAGCACGCCGATCGCTAGCACACCCGCATCCCGCTCCCAGATCGGAGCGAACAGCGCGACCAGATACCCGCCGATGACCAGGACTCTCTCGAGTCGACGAGTTGTTCGGCCCGTTGGCCAGGTTATCAATGCCTGCGTGAAGGGACCTGCGTAGAGGTAGAGCGCCATGAGCGCCAGCCGCCCGATCTCCGTCCCCGGATCCCGTGGCGTGCCCATGAACCATGCTGCCGACGCCAGCACGAGCAGCGGGCCGAGTCGACTGCGCGGAATGGCTGCCCAGGCAATGACGCCGCATCCGCCGATCGCCCATCCGGTCGCCAGGTCCACGAGACCGGGCACTTGCTGACGACCGTGCAGGTACAGCCACTCGGCGAGTAAACCGACGACGACGAGGGTCAGGGTGATCCCCGTCAACATGGCTGCCCGCCGGCGCTCGGTCACCCCACGAGAACCGCCAGCGCTCGCCCCGAAAGCTCGCGCTTTGAGAGGAACCCGCGCGCCTGGGCGGTCTCGACTCGCCCGCCGTATGCGCTCCGCTCGCGGCTCGAGACGAGCACGACGGCTGGAGCCTGTTCGCCGGCCGCGAGTCGTTCGGCCACTGCGAATCCGTCCAGGTTCGGTAGAGCGATGTCGAGCAGCACCACCTCCGGGCGCAGTCGCGTGGCCAGATCCAGCGCCTCTTCGCCGTCAGCCGCCTCACCCACGACCACGAACCCGTCGGCTTCCAGCAATGCACGCGCGGACGCGCGGAACTCCCGGTGATCGTCGACGATGAGAAGAGTTCGCGACATCGCCGGGATGATGCGCTCTCCGAACTTCCCCGCGGATTGGTGCTGGCACGAATTCGACGGCCGAGAGGTCTGGTGGACGCACCGATGTGGCAGCATCCGGCCGCGCCCAGCCTTGGATCGTCACTTCTAAAGGAATGGAGGATCGATCGATGGGACACATGCGGGTAATATCGGTGTCGGGTACGGTCGCGATGATGGCGGCGAGCCTGCTCGCACCTCCCTTGGTCACGCTGGCCCAAGGACGGGGAGGCGGCGATGTCCAGCCCTTCACCCTGAACCTCCTCGTCCAGGACCCACAGGACCGGCAGGCGGGTATCGTCGCCCAAGACCTCGTTCGGATTGCCAACGAGGTCTCGGACGGCCGGATCACCATCGTTCCGACCTTCGATGGTACGGACGTGGCGAGCGCGGTACGGGACGGCAGCACGGACCTGGGAATCGTGCCTTCGCGCGACTGGGACGCGCAGGGCGTCACCAGCTTCGACGCACTCGAGGCGCCGTTCCTCGTTCACGACGACGCGCTGGCCGAGGCGATCGCGACCAGCGATTTCGCGCCGGCATTGATGGCGGGCCTGGACGCCGTCGGCGTGACCGGACTCTCGATCTGGCCGGAGGACCTGCGGCACCTGTTCGCCTTCAACGCGTCGGGCCGGACCTTCGATACGCCGGAGTCCGTTCGTGAGTCCCAGGTGCTGGTCGTCGCGGGGAAGCCTGGGAACGCCCTCATTCCGACGCTTGGCGGGACCGTCTATGAGGAAGGCGTCGCCAAGGATGGCCTGACCGGGGATCGGAACGCGGACGCGATATCGGGCGCGCTGACCGGGATGATCACGGGCCTGTGGGGGGCGGGACTTCCCACCGGTGATGTCACGGTTGCAGGCGACCTGCCGGTTTACTCAAAGTTCCAGACGCTTGTTGCGAGCGGGGACAGGCTGGCGAGTCTGACCAGTGCCCAACGCGACCTGCTTGATCAGGTCGTCAGCACGGCGCTCACGGATGCGGTCGGCCGGCATTTCGCTGAGCGGGACCTCGCGATGGACCTGTGCGCATCCGGTGCCACCGTCACGGAAATCGGCCCGGCCGCGATCGCCGCCTTCCGTGCGACCGCGAAGCCGCTCACCGACGAACTCGCTGCAGACCCCGTCACGGGCGGTCTGATGGCCGACATCGCGGCGCTGGATGCATCGACGCCCGATGCTCCGGGTGCCGGGACCTGCTCCCCGACGACCGAGGCGACGTCGCCGTCGCCAGGTCCGGATACCGGCTTCATCGGCGACCAGCTTCCTCCGGACGGCGCGTACCGGACGACAGTGACCACAGACGAGCTCCGAGCCGGTGGTTCCAGCGCCAACTTCGCGACCGTCAACGCAGGGACCTGGACGTGGTCATTCGCGAGCGGGCAATGGTCAGCGACCTTCAAGAGCTCGACCTGCGCGGGTTCGTATGCCGTCGATCGTGACGGCGTTCGGTTCGTGACCGTCGAGGACCACGGGTGCGGGATGGACTACACCATCCAGTGGCGACAGGACGGGGAAGATCTGACGTTCCGTCTCGTCGGGGTCGGCGCACCCGAAGGACTCGCCGACAACAAGCCATTCATCGAAAGGACCTGGGATCGCGTCGGAGAAGCGCCCCAGCCCTCGGGGGACCCTGCTGCCGGATTCATCGGCGACCGGCTGCCACCAAACGGGACATGGCGCATTCAACACACCGCCGACGAGCTGGTTGCAGCCGGTGTCCGCCGAACGTTCGCCTCGGACAATGCAGGCATCTGGACTCTCACCTTCGAAGACGCCGCCTGGCGTCTCGAACACGAGGTCCCCAGCGAGCACTGCGCCGGCTCGTCGCTCGTGGCGGATGACGTCATCCGGCTCGTGACGACTGGTGACCATGAATGCACCTTTGACGGCGACATGCGGTGGCGACTCGACGAAGCCAATCAGCTGTACCTGACGTGGCTGGTCGACCCCATCGCACCGAACGACGCGGCACTGCTCCACGACGACAACGCCGTTGTGGGCGGTCCCTGGACGCCAGTGCAGTAGTCGGACGCTGACCGACTGCGATCGAGGCGGGACCGAGATCCAGTCGACGTCGAGAGACGCCCGTCGGCACACGCCGGCGGGCGCTTCTTCATGTCCGCCGGTCCCATCGCCCGCCTGGTCCCATCGCCTTACTCGCTCGTGGTCCTGTCCACAGGACCAGCGAAACCTGAAGATCTCCGCGTTGACACCTTGATAGCCGTCTCGCGGAGAACAGAGTCATGGCCACCTGGAACGACTTCGAAACCGATGCACCTGAGCTTGCGGCGCTCGGGCGCTCGCTCCTGTACCGCGGCGGCGAGGGCCTTGCGCTGCTGGCAACGGTCCGCGGTCGCGATCTGCCGCCGCGCATCCACCCGATCAACCTCGAAATCGTCGACGGGCGGCTGCTCACCTTCATCCACGACGACTCGGCCAAGGGGCGCGACCTGGCCGAGGACGGTCGGTACGCCGTCCATGCCCACCAGGATCCCGAGGTCCCGCACGAGTTCCAGGCGCGCGGCCGGGCGCGCTTGCTGAGTGACCCCGATGACCGGTCCCGCGCCGCCTCCGTCTGGCCCTTCTCGACCAACGAGACCTACTTGCTCTTCGAGCTCGATATCGAGCACGCCCTGGTCGGCGAGCGCCGCAGCGCCAACGACTGGCCGCCCGCCTACCGGTCGTGGAAGGCGCGAGCATCTGCCGGAGCGCCAGTGTCATGAACGCGAACCGACTGGCCTGGCTGGTCTTCCTGCTACTCGGTGCCTGCTGGGGCAGCAGCTACCTCTTCATCAAGATCGGGGTCGATGGCGGTCTGACGCCGTTCACGCTCATCGCGATCCGTCTCGCAGTCGGCGTCGCGGTCGTGCTGACCGCGTTCCTGGCTTCCCGACAACGCGCACCGCGCAGCTTGCGCACGTACGGGCACCTCTTTGTCATCGCGATCCTCAGCGTCGCGCTGCCATTCTCGCTGATCACCTGGGCCGAGCGCAGCGTCGACTCAACGCTCGCTGCCGTGATCAACGGCGCCATTCCGCTGTGTGTGATCGTCATCGCACCATTCGTGCTGCCCGAGGAGCGCCTGACCCCCGGCCGCGCGCTCGGGCTCGTCGTCGGGTTTGCCGGAGTGGCGGTCCTGGTCGGCTTCGATCCCGGGGTGGTCGCGGGCAGCTCGCTCGCTGCCGTCGTCGCGTTGATCGGCTCGACATTCTCGTACGCCGCGGGTGGCGTCTACGCGCGGCGGTTCCTGCGCGACGTCACCCCGATCACGACCGCCACATTCGAATTGGTCTTCGCGTTTGCGATCGTCGCCGCGCTGGCCATCGTCTTCGAGTCGCCCCTGCACGTGCCTGCCAACCCGGCCGTGCTGCTCGCGCCCGTCTGGCTCGGGGTGGTCGGGTCGGGGATCGCGTTCATGCTCTTCTTCAGGCTGCTGCGCGAGTGGGGAGCGACCCGGGCGTCGATGGTCGCCTATCTGATCCCCGTGTTCGGGTTGGCGCTGGGCGCGGCGGTGCTCGGCGAGCGGATCGACGCGCGCCTGATCGCGGGGACCTCGCTGGTGGTTGCCGGGATCGGCATCGTCAACGCTCGGCTGCCCCAGCTGCGACCGCGACGTCAGCCGCTGGCGGGGCGCCCCGGATGAGCGCCGCGAGACGTCCGACGGCTGCGTCGATCGACGCGGGAGCCAGACGTGCATAGCCGAGCACCAGCCCCTGCTGCGGCGGGCCGACGAGGACGAGCGGGGACAGCGGCCGAATGCGGATGCCGCGAGACGTCGCCTCCAGAGCGAGCGCGACATCGTCGAGGCCGTTGAGCCGAAGGAGAACGCCAAGCCCGGCCGCCGCCCCCTCGATCCGCGCTTCCGGGAGGTGCCTCGCAAGCGCCGCGACCAGTGCATCCCGACGTTGGCGGTAGACCTGCCGCGCACCGGCCACGTGCCGCTCGTAGTCACCTCGCCCGATCATCTCCGCGAGTGCCAGCTGGTCGATCGCCGGCGACCCCGAGTCGGCCGATCCCTTTGCCACCCGAAGATCGGCGACCAGCCCGGACGGCAGGCTCATCCACCCCAGCCGCACGCCCGGCGCCAGCGTCTTCGAGGCCGTCCCGATGTGCACGACGTGCTCCGGATCCAGCCCTTGCAGCGCCCCGATCGCGGCCCGGTCGTAGCGGAACTCGGCGTCGTAGTCGTCCTCGACGATCAGCCCCTCGTGGCGTTGCGCCCACGCGATCAGTGCGTGCCGCCGCTCCGGTGCCATCACCGCACCCGTCGGGAACTGGTGCGCCGGCGTCACGACCACCGCGCAGGATCGATCCGGCGGCAGCAGTTCGGTCTGGATGCCGGCGCCGTCGACCGCGACGGCTCGAACCTCGAGGCCGGCCGATCGGGCCGTGCCCCACACGTCGGCGAGGGACGGCGACTCGAACCAGATCTGGCGGGTCCCGCGCTGCCGAAGCACGCGGCAGAGCAGGTCAAGCGCCTGGGTGAAGCCCTGGGTGATGACGATCCGCTCCGGCGTGATGCGCACGCCGCGCACGCGTCCCAGGTACGCCGCAAGCTCAGCGCGCAGCTCGATCCGGCCGCGATGGTCGCTGTAGTCGAGGGTTTCATTGGTCGCGCCAGTGACAGCGCGCTCCACCGCACGGAGCCAGGCACGACGGGGGAAGAGGTCGACGTCGGGCGTCGTCGCAATGAAGTCGTGCACCATCGGTTCGGGTAGCGCGGGCGGCGCAATCGCCGCAGCTGCAGACGCGCCCGAGCCGTGAGATGACCCGTCCTTTGCGGTTTGCATGAGGGTCGCGACGACCGGAGCCTGGCGCGGGCGGACGTCGAGGTAGCACTCCGCCACGAGCTGGTCGTACGTGTCGACAACCACTCCGCGCGATACACCAAGTTCGGCCGCGAGCGAGCGCGACGAGGGCAGGCGCGTGCCGGCTGTGAGGCGGCCCTCCTGGATCGCGCTACGGAGTGCGTGCTGGAGACCGTGGCGCAACCTGCCGCGACGCAGATCAAGGTCGAGCATCAGCGCGCGGCTGTTCCTGGTCTCATCCGCAGCCTCGATCGAGATGTCTGCCATGGTGCCAGCGATTCTGCGCCTGACCCGATACTGTTCCCGCGTGGGGAAGAGACGCGTCGGCACGAAGGGACGCGATCGGAGCACGCTGGACGCCGAGGACGTCCGGCTCGCGATCTACGGGCACCTGGCGAAGACCGGCCGCAGCCCCGATGCAAGCTCGCTGGCCGAGCATTTTGGCGTCCGGACGCGCGAGGTTCGGGAAACGCTCGAGACGCTTGCTGCAGCGCGGCACCTCGTCCTCGATGGACACCATCGAGTCCTGATGGCCCACCCGTTCGCGACGATTCCACTCGGATTCTCGGTGATGGGCGGACGCACGCTGTGGTGGGGTGGCTGCGCCTGGGATGCCTTCGCCATGCCAGCGTTGCTGTCCGACGAGCCGTCGGTGCTGGTTGCGACCACGTGTCCCGCCTGCGGCATGGGCCACGCCTGGAACGTCAACCGACTCGGGCCACCCGGCGGGCTGCAAGTCGCGCACTTCCTCGTCCCGATGGCGCGCGTCTGGGATGACGTCATCCATGCGTGCGGCAACCAGCGCATCTTCTGTTCGGAGGAGTGCGTCGACCAGTGGCTCGCGGTCACTGGCAATCAGCGTGGCGCGGTGATGGACCTGGCCACCCTGTGGTGGCTGGCGCGCCACTGGTATGACGGCCGCCTGGACCGGGACTATCGTCGTCGCGACCCGCAGACCGCCGCAGCCTACTTTCGCGAGGTGGGCCTGGTTGGCCCGTTTCTGGGGCAACTGACGCGCACCGGGTCGAAACCAAACGATGCTATCGAACGTCAACCATCGCCATGCGTAACCAACTCCCGATCCTGCTGTTGCCACTCCTTCTCGTCGGATGTGCGTCGCTCGGCATTCCGATGCCGTTGCCGCTCGCTTCCGGAGCCCCTGCCGCATCGCCGGCGGGCTCCCAAACCGTGACCACGGGTATCGAACTCGCGCGGGCGAACACGCCCCGCCTTTCACCGGATGCCGATCCCAAGCCCGCGGCTGCGGGAATGAACGCCTTCGGGCTCGACCTGTATGCCCAGCTGGCAAACCAGGACGGGAACCTGGTCTTTTCGCCCGCCAGCATCGAGCTCGCGCTGGCGATGTTGCGGCCGGGCGCGCGGACAGAAACGGCGAGCCAGATGGACACGGTGATGCATTCGGTCGGGTCCGACGAGATGGCCTCGGCGATCAGCGCGCTGCAGGCAGCACTCGATTCGCGTTCCGGTACGTACAAGAACGACCAGGGTGACGACGTCCCGGTCACGCTGCGGATCGCCAACTCGGCGTTTGCCCAGCATGGTCTGAGCATCGAGCAGGCCTACCTCGAGGCACTGTCATCGCGGTTTGATGCCGGCGTCCGGCTCGTCGACTACGCGGCCGACCCGGATGCTGCGCGGAAGCTGATCAACGACTGGGTCGCGGAACAGACCGAGCAGCGCATCCCGGGGCTCCTCGGACCGGGCTCGATCGACGCGCTCACGCGGCTCGTCCTGGCAAACGCGATCTACTTGAAGGCACCGTGGCAGACCCAGTTCTCCAAGGATTCGACGACATCCCAGTCGTTCACCACGGCTGACGGGCACACGGTCCAGGTGCCGATGATGTCCGGCCGTGAGACCTGGGGATACGCCGAGGGCGCGGGCTGGCAGGCCGTGGATCTGCCCTACGTGGGCGGCGCACTCTCGATGACGATCATCCTGCCGGACGACATGACCGCTTTCGAACGGTCGCTGAGCGCCGACTCGCTCGCCTCGATCGTCAGCGGGCTCGCATCCTCAGAGGTGCAGCTGAGCCTGCCCAAGTTCGATATCGAGACCAAGACCGAGCTTCAAGGGCAACTCTCGGCGCTGGGCATGCCGCTCGCGTTCGACCCGCAGCATGCCGACTTCTCGGGCATCACAACCGACGAGCAGCTGTACGTGAGCGATGTCGTTCACCAGGCGAACATCACGGTTGACGAGGCAGGCACCGAGGCCGCCGCTGCAACGGCCATCGTCGTCGGCACGACCGCTCTGCCGTCCAGGATCGCGCGGATGACCGTGAACCGTCCATTCCTGTTCGCGCTTCGCGATGACCCCACGGGGACGATCCTCTTCTTCGGCCGCGTCGACGATCCGTCTGCGTCCAGCTGACGGCACGCGGGAGCGAGGCCTCACGACCCGCCCACTCCACGGGGAGGCCTTCGGGCTCCAGACTCGCTCGCAGCCGGCGTCGTCTCGCCCTCGTACGGGCCGAGTCAGCCTTCCCGGGCGCGTTTCTTCGCTCGGGCAAGCACTCCGTCGAGCATCGGTGGTGTGAGCCTGCCGGTGAACGTGTTCTGTTGGCTGACGTGGAAGCAGCCGAGCAACCCATAGCCGGCCACCGTGGCCTCGACGCCGTGCCCGAACTTCGGCGCCCGTGCCGGCGCTCCGGTCAGACCGCCAAGCGCGCGCAGCGTCCCTTCCCACGCGAATGCTCCAAGACACACGATCACGCGGACCCGTGCCAGCGCCTGGAGCTCACGCACCAGGTAGGGCAGACACGCGTCGCGTTCCTGCGGTGTTGGACGGTTGACCGGCGGGGCGCACCGGTTGACCGCTGCTACGTACACTTCGTCGAGGCGCAGGCCATCGGTCGCGCCGATCGACACCGGCTGGTTGGCGAGGCCCGCCCGATGCAGCCCTGCGAAGAGGAAATCGCCGGAACGATCGCCCGTGAACACGCGCCCAGTCCGATTTCCACCGTGCGCCGCGGGTGCCAGCCCGACGATGCAGGATTCGGGCACCAGGGTCGCCGAAACCTGGAACGGGTCGCGCCCAGTACGGATCGGCAGCGAACCGCGCGACTTTCTCGACGGCAACGAGTTCGCGCCAGGCCACGAGTCGAGGGCATTTCCGACACACGACCACATCGCAGGTCACGTCCGCCAGCGCGTGGTCGCGTCACCGTGGCGCGGCCGAGCGCACCTCGGTGTGCGAACCGGCCAGTTCGAGGATCCCCTGGAGTGGGATGTTGATCCACGACGGCCGATTGTTGAGCTCGTACACGACCTCGTAGAGCGCTTTCTGGAGCAACAGCACATCCAACAGCGTGATGAGCTGCGTGTCGTCGCTCGGGTAGAGGCGCGTGCCGGCGGCCTCGTCCAGGTACGCACCAAGAAAGGTTGCGGCGACCGCCTCGTACCAGACGCGCGCCCACGGTTGCAGTCGCGGCATGTCCTCGGGACGCGTGGCGCTGGCGAGGCCGTCGGTTTTGAGCGTGCCGTAGGCCGCGTAGTGAAACGAACGAAGCATCCCGGCGACGTCGCGGAGCGGCGAGCGCTTCAGGCGCCGCTCGCTCAAGGGGCGACCTGGCTCACCTTCGAAGTCGATGATCTGGAAGTCGCTGCCCGTCCATAGGATCTGGCCTGCGTGGTAGTCACCGTGGATGCGGATGCGAAGCGAGTCGATCGGCGTTGCAATGATCGAGCGAAGCCGGTCAACGAGGGATTGGTGCAGCGTCAGCACCTCGTCCACGAGCGGTTGGTCCTCGGCGGGGACGAGGTCGCGACGGCGCGACAGCAGGGTGAGCGTCTCGGAAACCTGCGTCCGGGTCCCCTGGTAGATGGAGCGCTGGTGGAAGCTATTGATCGGCTCGGCAACGAAAAGCCGGATCCGTCGAAGCGGTTGCCAGCACCTTGTGAAGCTGTGCCGTCCGGACGCCGAGCAGCCTGGCCGATTCGAGGTACGGGCCGACCCAGGACCGTGTCGAACTCGGGCACGCCTCCGCGGGCCACCGCCAGCAACCGGGCCACCGACGGCGGGGCTGGCATCGCGATATCGAGTGACGCGAGTGCGCGATCGTAGGCTTCGTCGACCGAGTCGAGCGTGTATGACCACGCGTCGCTCGCGTTCGCGACGAAGGCCTGGAGGATGCCGACAGTCATCAGTTCGCCCGTAGCGCGGTCGGTACTCGAGCGCGCCGGCAGTCGGCGGCGTGTTGGGGAAGCCGCTCTCCGTCAGGAGCCGGCCGATCTCGAAGTCGGGGTTGATCCCGGGCTCGATCCGCCGGTAGAGCTTCAGGATCAGCCGGTCCCCGAACACCACCGATGTGTTGCTCTGCTCGGACGTGCATCGGGGCCACGGGGAGTCGCGTCCGGCTGGAGCCGCGCAGCGAGCGGTATGCCGCGGTGCGGACGCCGCGCAGAGACCCGGAACGACCCTGGATCGTCCGGGATCGATCGAGCAGAGCCCAGGGCTCCGATGGCAGAGCGAGCGTCGGCCATGGCGTCGTAGACCACGCGCCCGTCGGGCAGCTGTGCGATCACCGCGCCGGGCGACTCCTCGGAGATCTGTGCCACGCGAGCGGAATCGGCGATCCCGAGTGGGAGGACGTAGGTGTCCGGCTCGCCCTCCACGTAGTCGATCTGGAAGATCGCCAACCGTGCATCCAGGCCATCCACTTCAGGCAGCGGCAGCACGTCGCGCAGTGCGATCTGGCGCTGCTTGCGGGCTTTGGCACCGAACCAGCGTCGGCTCCGCAACCAGCCGGGCAGGATCCGAATGAGGGCCGCCAGCGGCGCCCCGCGGAGGAGGGTGTCGACGCTGCGGACGTTGGGGAGCTCTGGCAAGCGGGATGGCGCACTGACGGCGGCCGGCTGTCCAGCGGTCGTGAGCTGGAACCAGTAGAAGTCGTGAGGGCCGAGCACCAGCGGGTACGGACTGGCGCCCGCGGCCGGAAACTCGTTGCGGCTGAACATCTCGATCGGCATCTGCCCCGCAAAACGGCTCAGGTCCAGTTCTGCGTGCTGCACGAAACGCGACAGGTTTGCGACGACGAGCACTCGCTCACCGTCGTACTCACGGATGAACGCGATCACGCGGCGGTTGTCCGGGTTCAGGAACTCGAGCGAGCCGCGACCGAAGACCAGCGATTGCTTGCGCAGGGCAATGAGGCGCTTCTGGAACCACAGGAACGAGTGGGGGTCGGCCTGCTCGGCCTCGACGTTGACGGCTTCGTAGTGGTACGGAGTGTTGCGTGATCACCGGAAGGCGCAACCGCGACGGATCGGCGGTGGAGAAGCCCGCGTTGATCGATCGCGTTCCACTGCATCGGCGTGCGGACGCCGTTACGGTCGCCGAGTGCCACGTCGTCACCCATGCCGATCTCGTCGCCGTAGTACAGGACCGGCGTCCCCGGCATCGATAAGAGCAGCCCGTACAGCAGCTCCATCCGGCGCCGGTCGTTGCCCAGCAGTGGCGCAAGCCGGCGGCGAATGCCGAGATTGAGGCGCATCAGCGAGTCGGAGGCGTAGACCCGCCACATGTAGTCGCGTTCCTCGTCGGTGACCATCTCGAGCGTCAGCTCGTCGTGATTTCGCAGAAAGAGGGCCCACTGAGAGGACTCTGGGATGGCCGGCGTCTGGGCGAGGATGTCAACGATCGGAAAGCGGTCCTCGGTGCGCAGCGCCATGTACATCCGCGGCATCAGCGGGAAGTGGAAGCACATGTGGCATTCGTCGCCATCGCCGAAATAGGCAACCGCGTCCTCGGGCCATTGGTTCGCCTCGGCAAGGAGCAGCCGGTTGTCGTAGCGGGCGTCGATCCGGGCGCGCAGCTCGCGCAGGAACGCGTGCGTCTCCGGGAGGTTCTCGCAGTTGGTGCCTTCTCGTTCGTACAGGTACGGAACGGCGTCCAGGCGCAGCCCGTCCACGCCCGCCGAGAACCAGAAGTCCATCGCCTTGAAGATCTCGCGACGGACCTGGGGGTTGGCGAAGTTCAGGTCGGGCTGCTGCGCGTAGAAGCGGTGCCAGTAGTACTGGCCGGCAACGTCGTCCCAGCTCCAGTTGGAGGGCTCGACGTCGCGAAAGATGATGCGCGCCTCCTTGTACCGCTCGTCCGATGTCGCTCCAGACGTAGAAGTCGCGCTCCTTGCTGCCTCGGGGTGCACGGCGAGCGCGCTGGAACCAGGGGTGCTGGTCAGAGGTGTGGTTGCAAACCAGCTCCGTGATGACCCGCAGCCCGCGACGATGAGCTTCTCGAATGAATGCGCGCACGTCCGGGAGCGTTCCGTAGTCTGGGTTGACGCCCGTGTAGTCGGCAATGTCATACCCGTCGTCGACCATTGGCGACGGGTAGAACGGCAGCAGCCACAGGCAGGTCACGCCCAGGTCCTGGAGGTAGTCGAGCTTTTCGGTCAGCCCGCGGAAGTCGCCCGACCCGTCGCCGTTGCCGTCGAAGAACGAGCGGACGTGCAGCTCGTAGATGATGGCGTCCTTGTACCAGGGCGATTCGCCGGATCCGGCCGTCATCGGTAGGTCTCGAAGTGCTGTTCCGTACGGCCCGACTGGCGCACCTCGAAGACGACCGCCTGCCGCTGCCCCGGTGTCAGCGTGATCCCTTGTCGGTTGCCATGCCAGAGGCGCGTCTCACCGGTCAGCACATCGCGCAGCTCGAGCGGATGGCCTCCGTCGAGCCCAAGGGCGTCGAAGTCCAGATCGAGGGTGCCCGTTTGCTCGCGATGTGCGTCCAGACTGACGACCACGAGCACGAGGTCGGCTTTGTCGTCGGTTTGCTTCGTGTAGGCAATGAGTTCGTCGCTATCGATTGCATGGAAACGCAGCCCGTGGTAGCCGTTGCAGGCGGGGTGCGCACGCCGAGCAGCATTGAGCGCCGTCAGCAGCGGTGCCAGGCTGTCCGGGCGATCGAGATCCCACGTTCGCTGCTGGTACTTCTCCGAATTGAGGTACTCCTCCGACCCGGGCTCGAGCGGCGACGTTCTCCCCGAGCTCGAACGCCGGTCCGTAGATCCCGAAATCGCCCGACAGCGTTGCCGCCAGGACGACCCGTGCCGCGAAGATCGGCAGGCCGCCGACCTGCAGCACCTCGTGAAGGATGTCCGGCGTATTGGGCCAGAAGTTCGGGCGGAAGTACTCGGACAATGGCGGCGAGCCGTTAGCTCGGTCAAGTACTCGACGAGCTCCAGTCTTCGAGGTTGCGCCACGTGAAGTAGGTGTAGGACTGGCTGAAGCCGATCTTGGCCAGCCGCTGCATCGGCCGCGGCCGGGTGAACGCCTCGGCCAGGAAGAGCACATCGGGGTGGTCGGCCTTGATGGACGCGATGCACCACTCCCAGAACGGGAAGGCCTTGGTGTGCGGGTTGTCCACGCGGAAGATGTGCACGCCTTGGTCGATCCAGAAGCGGATGACGCCTTCGAGCGCCTGCCACAACTCGCGCCAGGCGTGCGTCTCGAAGTCGAACGGAACGATGTCCTGGTACTTCTTGGGCGGGTTCTCGGCGTACTGGATCGTCCCGTCCGGGCGCCTGCGAAACCATTCGGGATGCTCACGAACCCATGGATGGTCCGGAGACGCCTGGAAGGCGATGTCCAGCGCGATCTCCATGCGCATGGCCGTGGGCCGCCTCGACGAGCGCTCGGAAATCCTCGAGCGTGCCGAGGTCCGGGTGCACGGCCGTATGCCCGCCGCGCGTCATCGCCGATCGCCCACGGAACGCCCGGATCGTCGGGCCCGGCTCCGACCTTGTTGTTGGGCGCCTTCCGGAACGTGGCTACCGATCGGATGGATCGGCGGCAGGTAGAGGACGTCGAAGCCCATCCCGGCCACGTAGGGCAGCCGCGCGATCACGTCGCGGAACGTGCCGTGACGCTTCGGGTCTGGCGACGTCGACCGGGGGAAGAGCTCATACCAAGCCGAGAACGCGGCCCGCTTCCGGTCGACGGTAACTTCGTAGATCGGCGAGACCGTGGCGAGGCTCCGGTCCGGGAAGCGCGCTGCCAGCTCACCAGCCGTCGAGTCCACGGCCCGCTGCGCGCGCTCGGTCAGGTCGGCGTCCGACCGCAGCTCCTTCGCCCACGCGCGGAGCCGGGTAGCTGCATCAGGGTCAGCCTCGGTCGCGGCACGGCTGGCCGCCGCGTCGATCAGGTCCGCCCCGATCAGCAGATCGACGGAGACGTCCTGGCCTGCGTCGATGCGCTTTCGCAGATCGCGCTCCCAGCTGGAGAAACGATCGACCCAGCCGGTCACTGCGTACTGGTAGCGGTCGACGGAGTCCGTCGTGAACGTCGCGCGCCAGCGGTCGTTGCCGATGGGCTCCATCGGCGTTTCGAGCCAACCCGCATCCTGCGGTGCCACGGCGCCAGCGGAGACGGACGCCGAGCTCATCGTGACCGTCCGCAAAGACATCCGCATAGATGGTCAGCATGTCGCCGATGACTCGTTTCACCGGGAAACGACCGCCGTCGACCTGCTGGCCAGATGCCTTCGATGACGACGCGGTTGCGACCTTCGTCGGGAAGCTGCGGACCCGTTGCCCGCGGACCTCGTCACGCGCCGGGCGCCGCTTTGCGGCCGGCCCACGCGGTAGCCCGCGGCTGCCACGATGCGCTTCAGGTCCCGTGCGACGTCGAAGGCTTCCACGGAGCCGGCGATGCTGTCCCGAGCCGCGAGCGCGTCCAGCAGCTCCTCGAAGGCCTCTTTGCTGACGTACTGCGAGCCCTCGAACTCGTTCCAGCCGCTTGCCGCTGCGAAACGCGCGGGTCGGCCGTCAGTTCCGCGAGAAGCGCGTCTGCGGCTGCCGCGCTCGGCCACCGACCTGGCCGTCGGAGCCGCCCCATCTTCGCCGGCACCACTCGGATTGGCGATGCGCCGGCTCGTTCGCCTCGAAATCCACCATGCGCAGCGGCCCGAGCGTCAGTAGCGCGCGCACGATCGCCTCGGCCTTCTCGGCCTCGCGATCTCCGAGGCCGACATCACGTGCCGCGGCCGCGGTTGCGCGCCCAAGCCCCCAGGCATCGAACGCGCGGCCCGGATCGCGCTCGGCATCAGCATCGAGCTCCAGGGCGCTCTCGGCCAGCGCCCACGCACCGATCGTCGTCCAGCCGGACCGGGACGTGCCGAGGTAGGTGGCCAAGCCAGCGTAACGGCCCCCGCGCCGGCCCTCGCGCACCGCGTCCAGCAACGTACCGACACGCGTCTCCAGCTGGCTTGTCGCGGAACCGATTCGGTCGTCGTCGGGCGCCAATCCAAGAACCTCACCAAGGTGACGAAGGCTGCCCGTCAGGTCGGCCACGAGCGTCGCCTGGTGATCGACTGCTCGTGACGCGTCTCGGGCCAGTGCCCCGCCAGCAAGCCGCCGGATGACGTCATGGTCGATGTACCGCGCGGCGGCATCGACCAGCGGTGCCAGCCGCTGATCGGTGAGCTCGGCATGCAGGTCGCTGACCCCACGGAGGCCGATCCGCCAGGCGAGACGCGACCACTCGCGCTCCTGCGTGTCCACGACTTCCTCGAAGGCCAGGAACACGTGCGCCTGGTACGCGTCCAGCGCCAATTCCAAACCTCGGGAGTGCAGGTCGTGTGCGTTGCGAAGGAACTCGAGGCCGGAGCGATGGTCGCGGAGGATCACCCAACGGTCGCCGTCGTCGGCAACGCCGAGTCGCTCGCCAACGCCGGAGACGAAGCCGCGAGTGTCGCCGTACCGATTGTGGTAGACGACGAGCGATCGAGTGTCGCCCCGACCGTTCGAATAGGCAAAGACGTTCTGGTCGTCGCCCTGCTCCGGTCTCGAAGTCGTGCAGCCGGAAATCGTGCGCGTCCGCGAATCGCCAGCGCTGTCGCAAGAGCGGGAAGATCTCGCGCTCGTGTCGCGCCACCATCGAGCCCGGGTTCGGCTCCTCGTCCAGCGTCGCGCGCCGAAACTCCATGCCGTACTTCTCGCGGAAGCCCTCGACCTGGCCGTGGCCGAGCATCGGCAGGCCCGGCAGGGTCGCCAACATCGTTGCCACGCCGAAGTACTTGTCGCCGTCGCCGAACTGGTCGACCGCCGTGCGCCTCGTCCGGGTTGTTCATGAAGTTCACGTAGCGCTTCAGGATCTCCGGATCGAAGTCGAGGGTCTCCCGGATGACGGTGCGGTATTCGGCGTTCTTCTCGTCGCGGCAGCATGTGCATGAAGGCGCTGTTGTAGACGCGGTGCATGCCCAGCGTGCGGACGAAGTAGCCCTCCAGCATCCAGAAGGCCTCGGCCAGCAGCAGCGTGTCGGGCGCCTCCTGCGGCAACCCGATCGACGACCTCGCGCCAGAACTCGTCGGGCATCGCGCGCGTCGAACTGCGTCCTGGGTCATGGCGTACTCGGCGCGAGAAGGGATCGCGCCGCCCTGCCCGGGGAGCGGGTACCAGAGCCGCTGGATGTGGCGGCGTGCGAGCGTCATGGCCGCGTCGAAGCGGATGATCGGGAAGCGCCGGGCCACCGCGAGGATCGTCTGGATGACCGCCTCGCGCATCTCGGGATTGAGGTAGTCGAGCTGCGCGGTGTCGTTCCACGGGAACGACGTGCCGTCGTTGCCGTGGTAGATGAAGCGCTCCTGGCCGCTCCAGCGGTCCTGCCGCTTGAACACGACGGCGGCGTCGGAGCTGTCGAAGTAGTGGTCCTCGAGGTAGATGCCGACGCGCTCGTCGTTCGACAGGTTCGGGCCCGTTGAACGAGTAGGACGGGTACGGCGGATCGGCACGCTGGAGGAACCAGTCCGGGATGCTCGACGACCCAGCGCGAGTCGATGCCCATGTGGTTGGGCACCATGTCGCTGGCGAGCCGGATGCCGCGTGCCCAGGCCCGGTCGCGCAGGTTCTCGTAGGCCGGCTCGCCGCCGAGGTCCTCGGCGATGCGGTAGTCCATCAGCGAGTAGGCCGAGGCGACCGCGTCGGGGTTGCCGCGCAGCTGCTTGATCTGCTGCGAGGCGTGGCTGCGCTCCCACAGGCCGATCAGCCACAGGCCGGTGATGCCGCGTCCCGCGAGACGGTCGAGCTCCTCGTCGGGGATCTCGTCGAGCGTCCGGATCGGGCGGTCTGTGCTGGCGCGACAGCTGGTCGAGCCAGACGTAGGTGCTCTTGGCCATGAGCACGACGCTGGGCATCCAGTCGTGGTCGGGGCTGAAGCGCTGCGACTCCTCCTCGTGCATCAACGCTCGGAAGGCATCGCGAGTCGAAGCCGGCGGCGCCACCTCGCCCGCAGCGCGCTCCCAGGCGAGCTTGGCCGCGTTCTCCTCCTCGGTGAGGACATCGAGCGAAAGCGTCAGCCGGGCGCGCAGGTCGTCGCCGATGACTTCGTCCCAGTTGTCGAGGATCCAGCGCAACTGGCGCGGAGAGCGAGCTCGGCGCCGCGCGTCCGGGCGCCAGCAGCTTCTCGACCAGGTCGTCACCGCGCGGATCGCTCGCGGCACGCTCGGTCGAGTAGCTCGCGCAGCAGATCGACGATCCGGGGGTACTCGGTGCCGTCGAGCAGCGCGTCGTCATACAGCTCTCCGTAGACCATGAAGGCCGGGTTCTGGTTGGAGACCCACAGGAGCAGCAGCTCCTCGAGGTCGATCTCCCGGTTGGACACGCCATCGGTCGTCTGCTGGAGCCAGATCTCTGCGGGTCGCACCGGAATAGACCGGCACCGACGGATAGGCGTTCTCGAAGCTCGTCAGCGTCGTGTCCGTAGTACCGGGTGCGAGACTCGCGTCAATCCCTTCGCGTGAGTCCGCGACGAAGCGGTCGCCTCGCAGGCGCCCGGAGACGGCCACTGCCCGGTGCATGCACCTCGTGGATCAGCGCGATGGCGTCGATGTCGCCGGCATGCACGGGCCGCTCGGGGCGAGAGCCGCCGGCCAGCACCATGCGCATGGCAAAACGGCGCGACGCGGCGGGGTCGGCAAGGACCACGTCCCCCGTCGTGCTGAAGAGGGATTCGTCGAAGCCGTAGTGCTGGCGCGCGGCCCGGGAGATGCGAAAGTCCATCAAACGGACCTTACCAGCGCGGCCATCGCTCCCTCGTTGCGCTGCGGCGCGGTCAGCTCGCGTAGAGCCGATCCTCCAGCTCCCAGGCATGGTCGAGCACGTGCCAGCACTCCCGTCGAACGGCGTATGGACCGGTGCGCTTCCCATCCTCGAAGGGGACGCCGATTGGCAGTGCCAGAGCGTGCTCGCGGACGAAGTCGCGGATTACGGCCTCCGATGCGCCAGGATCGTCCTTGACCATGCGCGGCACGGGTTTGGACAGCCACGTCGCGTAGGCACGCAGCGCCTCGAGGATGTGCAGCCGCATGGCATCCGGCGAGCGCCCGACCTCCGGCTTGACCGGTCGTGCGTCCTTGGGCGTCGCGGCGAGGGCCGCATCGAAGGCAGCCCAGCAGGCGTCGAGGAACGCTGCGAGGCGCTGCGGCTCTCGGCCGGCAAGGGGACGGCGATCAGACGGAACGGTCTGGCCGGGCGCTCCGAAATCGGTCGTCGCGTCGCCGTCGACCCGCTCGATCACGGTGATCGCCGGTGCACCGGTTCCCAGTGGATCCGCCAGGGAGCCGACGGCACGGCGGTACCGGTCCACGTAGGCAACGAGCGTCTCCACGGCTCGCTCCTCGCCTTTGCCGGCGCGGCACCAACCCGGCCAGTCGACCGCTTGAGCGAAGGCGCGTCGGCGGCCGATCTCGAGCGTGACCGGAACGCCCGCCACGAGCGTTCCCGGATCGATCCCCATCAGCTCCGGGAGGCGGGCAGGATCCCGTGCGCGAGCGACGCGAGCTGGCGCCGGTGGCTGCTCGTGCGGTACTCGTGGAGCGGACTGCCATCGAGCCGCGCATCTCCGTCGACCCGCCCGTGGCGTCGCACGTAGACCTCGGGATGGATATCGCCGGTGTCGTCCGTCTCGACGGTGATCGCCACCGCATCCGGCCCGGCCGAGTCGACGAAGTCGGCGAGGGAGACGATGCCTTCATCGACGATCTCGCCATCGACGCGGCTGACGGCACGCGCGAGATAGCTCTTCTGGTTCCACAGCTCCGGCGCGGTCGTCGCCTCGGCCAGCAGGTAGTCGATGGCGTCCTCGGGCTTGACCGGCGGCCGCGGCACGCGTCTTGCCGAAGCGGGTCTCGGCGACGTGCTCGACCATCAGCCGCGCGTTGTATCGAGCGCCGTGGACCGCGCCGGAATTCGCCGGGATGCCGTACTTCTTGAGCCCGGCAACGCCCTGGCCGATCGTGCCGGCGAAGAAGATGCCGGGCACGTTGGCACTCTCGTAGAAGTTGGTCATGGCGGGCAGCCGGCTCTGCCCGAAGACGGTCACGCCCAGATCGGTCAGGTCCTTGAGCGGGCATTGGAAACCGGTCGCGGCGATCACCTCGTCCACCTCCGCAACGAACGGCTCACCGTTGTCCGAGCGTCGCGTGTGCACCATCACGGCGTCACCGGTCCGTTCGATTCGCTCGATCGAGGCGTTGAGGATGAAGACGCCACCGCCGAGGTTCGAGTCCTCCCACGGCTGGACGTAGCGCGCCCGGACGCCCGCGAGCGAGTGCGTGTTGACCGACAGCTGCGCGGGTCGCGGAGAGGCCAGGATGATCCGGCTGGCCCACTGGAGCAGCCCGCTGGCGAGCTCGAAGCCGCTGTTCTGCTTGCCGATGATGAAGAGGCGCTTGCCCTCGTAGGTGGACGCGTCGCGCGTTGCGACGTAATGGGCGACATGCTCGCCACCGGGCGTGCTGGGCATCCACGGTTCCGCGACACCGACCGCGAAGATCAGCGCGTTCGCGCGGTAGTCGCCGTCGCTCGTGTGGAGCACGAAGCGGTCACCGTCACGCGAGGTCGATTCCCAGGTGGTTCCGAATGCGGACGCGCACGCCGGCACGATCCGCGAAGGTCGTGAGCCCCTGCTCCATCTCCGGGCGCGACGGGAACTCGGACGTGCCGTCCATCAGGCCCGGCATGACCGAGCGATTGCCCGGCTCGATCGCCAGCAGGCTGTTCCAGTCATACCACTCGTATTCGCGTGTGCGCTGCGCGAACGGAGCGTGTGGCTTGGTCCAGGAGAGCAATCGCTGGAAGAACGGGAAGCGACGGAACATGCCGCCCGGCGAGGGATCGGCCGAGATCACCGCATGGTCGATGCCGTGACGGCCGAGGAAGTACGACGCCTGCAGTCCGCCGGGGCCACTGCCGACGACGACGACGGGGTAGTCGCCCGGCGGAAACGGGCGCTCGACTGGGGATTCGCTCGCGGGCACGCCTGACGTCCGAGCCATCAACTGCGCGCGCGGTTCGCGCTGCGCAGCCGGCGCGCCACGGAGACCAGCATCCGGTACATGACGTTGGGGTGCTGCTGAAGGAACGCGCGCAGGTCCTGTCCCGGCAGGTGCAGCACCTGCAGCGGCGTCAACGCCACGACATCGGCGACCGGCGGTTCTTCGAGCAGGATCGACATCTCGCCGAAGAAATCGCCCTTGGCCAGCCGCGCTCGATCCTGACCGTCGATCCGGATCGCAACCTCGCCCTCGAGGATCACGTAGAAGCCGGTCCCCTGGAAGCCCTGCCGCAGGATCCGCTGGCCGGGCGGGAACGATTCGAGCGAGAACGTGTGCGCGACGGCCGCGAGCTGCGGACGGCCAAGATCGGCGAACAGGGACAGTCCCGCCAGGGCGTCGGTGACCTCGTCGGGATTCAACGCTCTTCCTCCGCAGGCCTACGGCCTGCTGCGCGCCAACCGGCTGGGTCCCCGCGTCCCGCGGGGCTCCACCCGTGGCTTGCGAACTCAGCTCTTTGGATCGCCACAGTGCTCCGGGAGGTTGCCCTTTCAGTGCACATATTTGTTCTCCAGGTAGCGCACCCGCTTGGCGAGCTCGCGCAACAGGTTGAGTGCCAGCTTGGGATCGCGCTCGATCTCGGCGATGAGATCCCACGAGGCGAGGCCGAGGCAGGCGACGTCCGTTTCGGCGATCACGGTCGCGCTACGCGGTTGCTGGTCGAGGACGGCCATCTCGCCGAAGAAGGTGCCCGGCTCGAGCACGGCGATGACGTCATCTCCTCGCTGGATCCGCGCACGGCCGGCCACCAGGATGTAGAGGCCGTTCCCGATCTGCCCCTGGGTGACGATGTGCTGCCCGGCGCGAAAGTCGATCTCTCCGGTGAGCGTCGCGAGGCGATCGAGCGCGTCGGTCGGCAGCCCCGTGAACAGGTCGACGCGCTCCAGCCACGAACGCTTCTCATCGATCGAGAGAGCCATGGCGCCAGCCTAGCAACACCGTGGCTGCTTGGAGCGGATCAATCGCCCGGATGCGCACCCGAGCGGATCGAGAAGCCGGAGAACGAACCCGTTGGCGCGGACCGATTGACCTCCACATCGGCGACGGCTGCGCCGGCCGGACCACGTTCAAGCGCCTCGATCAACTCTTCGAGCGCTTGTGCCGGACCCTCTGCGACGACCCTCACGGATCCGTCCGCCTCGTTGGCAACCCAACCGTGGAGCTCCAGCCGCGACGCGACCCGCGAGACGAACCAGCGGAAGCCAACGCCCTGGACGCGACCGCGGACCACGGCCTCCACGCCGCGCGGTTGAACGGCTCGCGTCCGGCCGGTTGGTGGCCATACCGACGCTCAGACTCGCACGACCGGCCGAGGCCGCGGCCAGCGCAGCAGGAGGGCGTCGAGGACCAGCTCGGGGCTGGCATAGCTCTCGATGGCTGCGCTCAACCCGTCCAGCCCGTCCAGGAATCTCGCCAAGGCGAGCCGGTCGACGCGCGGCGCAAGGCCGTCGAACTCCTCGAGCAGCTCGATACGGCGGATCTGGGAACGTCCCCCAGAGGCGCTGACTGCGAGGTCGCGACCGACGTCTCGCCACGTCTCGAGAACGCGAGCGACGGCCCGGCGACGATCAGCGGGCTGCAGACGAGTTGAAGACGACGGCGTCCGCCGCGTCCGGGCCGGCCGGCTGCGCGCCGCGCGGCACGCGGGCGTCGGCCTCGCTCGTCTGGTCTTCGGCGTCGGGTGCGACCTCGTCGCGTTCGAGGTCCGGCTGCGCGTCGAGCGAGAGCCCCGTGGCCATCAGGTCGGACGCCGCGGCGAGACGAGTCCGACGGTCGGCATCTGCCAGATCGAGGAGCTGGCGTGCCAAACGGTCGCGCGCCAGGCCGATCTCGGGATCGCGGGCCAGGGTCAGCGCACGCCCGGGACGGCCGTCGGATGCTCGCGCCGCACTGCGTGCCGCTGACGCGGCCACGCCGCGTGCCATCAGCCAGTCCGCAACGTCGTCGGTCGGAGCCGGGCCGAGCCGAAGCCGGGCAACACGGCTCAGGACGGTTGGCAGGATCGGCGCGGTGTCGTCGGCCGCGAGGACGAGACAGCTCGCGCCGACCGGCTCCTCGAGCGCCTTGAGCAGGGCGTTCTGTGCGTCAGGGTTGAGCCGCTGCGCGTCCTCGATGAGGCAGAACCGGAGTCGACCCTCCATCGGCTTGAGTGCCAGGTCCGAGATCAGCTCCTGGACCTGCCCGAGACGAATCTGCTCGCCGGCACCCTGCGGCGCCAGCCGGTGGACGTCGGGGTGGTTCCCGTGCGCAACCTTGTGACACGCGGCGCAGGTCCGGCACGGCCGCGCGGCAGGCTCCGGGTCGAGGCAGAGCAAGCCGGCGGCAAGATCGAGCGCCAGCGTCGTCTTGCCGCAGCCGTCCGGACCGGAGATCAGCAGCGCGTGCGGCGCGCGCTGCTGACGAATCCAGCGATCGATGACCGCGATCGCGGCCGGGTGGCCGCGCGTCACGAACCGTTCGCCTGCCATCAGCCGGAACCTTGCCTCGGTCTCAACCGGAGCGGCCGCGGCCGACGGCGTGACGGCCGCGGCCCAACCTCAGCCTTCGGGCTCTGCCACGGCCGCAGTGCGGCGCGTCGTGCGGCGACGAGGCGTTGCCGCCGCGCCGTCGGTTGCGCCGTCAACGCTCGCTGAAGCCGCAGCGCCTTCGGTGCTGTCGGCGGCGGCCGGCTTGCTCCGAGTGGTCCGCTTCCGCGGTGCCGCGGCTTCCGCCACCTCGGCCGGAGCCGAAGCCGATGCGCTGGTCGCAGGCTCCGGCGCCGCAGAAGTCGCAGATGCCGACGATCGGCGGCTGCGAGTCTTCGGTGCCGGCGGGGCCTCGGTCGCCGCCTCGGCGGCCGGTGGCCCGTGCCGTGCCGTCGATGGGCGGCGGCCGCGCCGTGGCGGGGCAGCCGGCGCGGCCCCATCCGACGCTCCGTCGCTCGTTTCGGCGGCGTCGCCGTGGCGGCCGTCTCGGCGATCACCGTCTCGGCGATCGCCGTCTCGGTCGTGGACGTCGCACCAGCAGTGGAGCGCCCCGTCGACCGCGTTCGCCGGCCTCGGGCCGCGGCCGGCTCGGGCTCGGCGACAGCAGATGCTGCCGCGGGCTCAGCCGCTTGCGTCTCCACCGCGGGCGATTCCTGGCGCCGGTAGCCCTCGTTTCCGCGGGTGCCACCTTGGGCCTGTCGCCGCGCGAGCTCGGCGCGGAGCAGCTCCTGGACCTCCGGGGGCACCTCGCTCCACGGCTCCGCTGACGAGCTGAACGGCCGCTCCTGCTCGCGCATGGGCTCTTGGTATGCCGGCCGCTGCGGACGAGGCTGCTGCGGCCGAGGGCCGCGGTTGCCGGTCTGCGGCCGTCCTCGGTCGATCCGATTGCCGCCACCACCACCGCCGTAGCTCGGTGCGCCAGCCCGCCCGTAGCGCTCGCGGTCGACAGCGCTCTGGTAGCCGCCACGCCGACTTGCGCCGCCCTGCGGGCGCATCCCGCCTGGACGGCCGCCTCGGCCACGCTGACGCCTCTCGGCGAGCAGGTATTCGGGGACCTCGGGCTCGTCCTCGTAGTCCTCCTCGTCGCCCGGCTCGCCTCCGGCGCTGATCGGTGGCGGCGTCACGCCGAGCTGGTTGTCCCAGACCGACCCGAAGGTCGAGTGCTGCGGCAGCGGCGCGATCTCATCCTCGAGGAACTCTTCGTCCTCGACGGATACCTCGACGCCGCCTTCCGTCGGCCGAGGCGTCTCGTACTGCTGCCGGCCCCGTCCGCGGCCACGGCCGCCCCGGCGCCGGCGTCGCCGACGTCCGTCGGCATCGACACCATCCAGATCGGCGGAGCCATCTGTGGGCGCGGCGTCCGAAGCCTCCAGCGAGACCTCGATCTCGGCCTCGAGCTCACCATCATCCGGGTCTCCGGCACGCGAGAGGCGCTCGCCCGGAAGCACGATGAGATTGCCGGGCAGTGGTTCTGCCGCGCACGTGGTCCGGACGGTCGACGCGCTCGCCTCGATCGTCACGCTCGTCCCGTTCGTCACGGCGGCCACGCCGCCGGCGCGCGAGACCCTCGGTCTCCTTCTCGGGCACCGCGGTCATGGAGAGGTCGCCCTCCGCGGCGACGCGCCGGCCGCTGCGGGCGCCCTTCTCGACGCGCGCGATCTGGGTGATGTCGGTGAACACGTCCGCCACGTCGATCAGGTCCGAGCTGGTGTTGCCGCGGAAGCTGATCACCTCGCAGCGAACGCCGAGCTGCTGCACGGCGCGGATGGCCGGGGCGAAGTCGCCGTCGCCCGAGACGACCACGGCGATGTCGATGTGCTGCGGCCATCCGCATCATGTCGACGACCAGCTCGATGTCGAGGTTCGCCTTGATGCGGCCATCGCCGTACTTGCGGATGTCCTTGCTGATCACCTTGTACCCGGAGCGGGCAAGGAAGGCGTGGAACTGGCGCTGGTTCTCGTTCTCCGGGTCGAGGCCGGTGTAGGCGTACGCGCGAACGAAATCGCGGCCGGCGGTGGCGGACTTGAGCAGGGTGACGTAATCGATGTCCACCCCGGCCGCCTTGGCGGCGTAGAAGATGTTGGCAACGTCCACGAAGACGGCCACGTTCTTGCTCACGAAAGACTCCTGTGCTGGGTGGCCCGCGCCTCGCGGGCCGCTGAGATGCCGCACACGGTCGGCGGCTGGCGTCGCTCGCCCCGGGCGACGATTCGGATGAGAGAGATGGGCACGATCGTGATCAACGGACCCCCACGCCGGAGGTGACCTCGATCGCGAGACGCGGTGGCTCGGGCTTGAAGCCGCGCTTCACCCAGCGGGACGCGCCTGCGGCGGTCGTATCGACCTCCACCCTGACGCAACCCTTGTTGCGAGCCGAACGCACGAGCTCGGGCAGGAGCGTGGCGGTCAGCGATTCCCCATCCGCGTCCGCGTCGACGGCGATCAGGTCGATCGTTCCGACGTGTCCGCCATGGGCCACCGAGGGTCGCAGTGCGAGCACTGCGGCGGCGATCACCCGGCGGCCGTCCGCCGCGACGATGACCGTCGCGTTGGGGAGATAGATCAGTGACCGAAGCAGGTCCGCGTCGGCCTCCGAGCCACGGCTCGCGTCGTAACCGGGCATGCCGGCAAGCAACGACGTGATTCCGTCGACATCGGTGATTCGCGCGTTGCGAACCTGGAGTTCCACGTCCGTGGCGTCTCCTAGAAGGCTGATGGCGCTCCCGGGGCCGGGAGCCTGCCTTGGCGTCTCTTCTGCGGTGCCGCTACGCGGCGGGCAATCCTGCGCACGTTCAGAGCCGCTCGTTCCGGTTCCCCGGTGGCTGCAGGCTCCGTCCGTACAAGCGCCGCGAGACGCGAACTCGGGGTGGGCGAAAGTCTTCGCGCACGGCCCAGGCGTCGCGGGACACCTTGCATTCGAAACGCCGCTGACTAATATACGGCATCGCGTCAGCGGCCACCCGTTGACCCGCGGATCGTTCGTGACGTCACGAGGGAAGGGCACCCAGGGAAACGGTCACTCAGGGGAGTGTGCCCGCGAGCGCCGCCCAGTCGGCGTTCCCATCGCGTGTCTCCAGCCATCGTTGTCGCGTACGATCCGGACCCGTTTCGGGTGTTTGGAGGAGCAGGAGGAAACCTGATCTGATGAAACTCCAGAGGTTCGGAGTTCTCGTGGCTGCGGGCGGAATTGCCGTCCTGGCAGCCGTCTCGCCGGCTGTGGCGCAATCACCGGCAGAATCACCGGCTGCCTCGATGGCGGCTGGCATGGCTGTGAAGATCGGCATCGAGCTTCCGATGACCGGCGGCGAGGCGCCCAACGGCGTGCCGACGGCCAACGGCGTCGCGCTCGCCCTCTCGCAGATCACCGTCCCTGGCTTCACGATCATCGATCACTCAGCAGGACGACGCCCTCAACGGCAAGCACGACCCGGCCACCGGCGCTGCCAACATGCAGGCGCTGGCAAACGACCCGTCCGTGCTCTTCGTCGTCGGCCCGTACAACTCGAGCGTCGCGCAGGCGGAGATCCCGGTCAGCAACGCGGCCGGCCTGATGCAGTGCAGCCCGGCGAACACGAACCCCGGCCTGACCAAGACCTGGGGCGGCGTGGATCCGAAGACGCTGCGCCCGACCAACCCGGACAAGATCGCCTACGTCCGCGTCGCCACGACGGACGACCTCCAGGGTGCCGCCGGCGCGGACATCGCCGCCAACATCGCGCATGCCAAGAACGCCTACGTCGCCGACGACACCCAGACCTACGGCAAGGGCATCGCCGACGTCTTCGCATCCGACTTCCCCAAGCTCGGCGGCACGGTCGTCAAGCAGCGACGGCATCCCGGACACGCACGACCGACTTCACGAGCTACATCACCGCGGTCAAGGGCATGGGCGCTGACGTACGTCTACTACGGCGGCGTCACCACGTCCGGCCTGGGCGTCTTCCGCAAGCAGATGGCAGCACAGGGCATGGCGAACATCCCGTTCGGCGGCGGCGACGGCATCAACGACGGCTCTGCTGCCACGGCAGAGCTCGTTCCTCAGCATCGCCGGCGCCGACGGCGACGGCAACACCTACGGCACCCGCTGGTCCGCACGACATCTCGACGATGCCGTCCCCAACTCGGCGGACTTCGCCACGGCCTACAAGGCCATGTTCAACACCGATCCCGGCGCGTACAGCGCCGCCGGCCTACGCCTGCACGCAGGTCTTCCTCCAGGCGCTCACAGGCCGTCGGCTACCGGCGTGACCGATCTCGCCGCAGCTGCGCGAGGCGGTCCGCGCCTACGTCGCGGACCCGGCCAACACGTACGACACCGTGCTCGGCAACGATCACTTCGACGCGAACGGTGACACGAGCCAGAAGATCGATCTCGTACTACGAGTTCGACGCCACCACGCAAGGACTGGAAGTTCCTCAAGCAGCGCGACTTCACCGCAATCCGCTCCAGTAGGCAGATCGCCAGCGAATCGCGTTGAGCACATCACCGGCCGGGGCGATCACGCCCCGGCCGATGTCATATCCGGAGCAGCGTCGGTGAAGCGATCGATGACCGCGGCAGCCGTCACGCTCTCGCGCAGCCGGCTGCGCCAGCATCGACTGGCGGCCGGTCGTCGGCGTGGCCGCGGCCCTGGTCATCGCTTACATCATCATCGGATCCCGTCCGGCGCCCTCGCCACGCCAGCCAGTTCATCAACGCGCTGACCATCGGCGCGCTCTATGCGCTGATCGCGCTCGGCTACACGATGGTCTACGGGATCATCGAGCTGATCAACTTCGCCCACGGCGAGATCTTCATGGTCGGCTCGTTCGTCTCCTGGTCGGCTGATCACGACGCATGGGCTTCACGGGCGCGATCACACGACCTCGCCGCTGCTCGCGGTCGTGCTCGTCATCGTCTTCGTGCATCGCGATGCTGGTCATGGGCATCGTCGGCGTGGTCATCGAGCGCTTCGCCTACCGGCCGCTGCGCAACGCGCCGCGGCTGGCGCCGCTGATCACCGCCATCGGCGTCAGCTTCATCCTCCAGAACATCATCTTCGTCGGCGTCAGCAACTCGATCGTCACGGTCCCCAAGCTGATCCCCTTCACGGTGCTCCACGATCGGTCCGATCTCAGATCCGCGCAGATCAACCTCTTCGTGATCGTGCTGGCCCTGGTGCCTCATGGTCGCCCTGCAGCTCTTCATCGACGCGAACCCGCCTCGGGCACGGCGATGCGCTCGACGGCCATGGACCGTGAAGCGGCCCAGCTGATGGGCGTCGAACATCAACACGACCATCGCCATCACGTTCTTCATCGGCTCGGCGCTGGCCGGCGCGGCCGGCGTCGTCCAGGGCCTCTACTTCGGCATCACCGTCTTCAACATCGGCTTCCAGGCCGGCCTCAAGGCCTTCACCGCGGCCGTGCTCGGCGGCATCGGCAACACCACCGGCGCCGCCCTCGGGCGGCTTCGTGATCGGCTTCCTCGAGGTCATCGCCCAGGTCTACGGCTACGGCCGCTGGAGCGAGGCGGTCGTCTTCGGCGACCCTGGTCCTCGTGCTGATCTTCCGGCCGACCGGCATCCTCGGCCAGCAGCTGGCGGATCGCGCATGACCGCGGCCGCTGGCCGGCTCGCCGCCGGCTCGCAGCTCGGGCGGCCGACTCAGGCCGCGGCGGTCGTTCCTGCGGACGCCACCAGTCGCTGACGCATCATCATCGGTCGCCGGCGATCGCGCTGGCGCTCCTGCCGCTGATCGTGCTGCTGCCGCCGTTTCAGCGGCTTCGGCACGCAGAAGGACTGGGTCGGCAGCTTCGCCGACGCCGGCGTCTTCGTCCTGCTGGCGGTCGGCCTGAACGTCGTCGTTGGCCTGGCCGGCCTGCTCGACCTGGGCTACGCCGCGTTCTTCGCCATCGGCGCGTACACGTACGCCTACGGCGCGTCGACCGTTCACGCGGCCTGCACATGCCCGTTCTGGCTGATGCTGGTCATCGGGGCGGCCGTGGCGGCCGTCTTCGGCATCCTGCTCGGCGCGCCGACGCTGCGGCTGCGCGGCGACTACCTGGCCATCGTGACGCTCGGCTTCGGCGAGATCGTGCCCGTCGTGATCCTCAACTCCGACGCGTACACGCAACGGCACGAACGGCATCACCGGCCTCGACCAGCCGAACCTGTACGGGCTGTCCGGGCATCAACAGCTTCGGCTTCCAGAACCCGTGGCCTGTACTTCGTCACCGTCGTGGATCGTGATCCTGACGATCGTGTTCATCTTCCTGTACCGGCTACAGGATTCGCGGCTCGGCCGGGCCTGGGTGGCCATCCGCGAGGACGAGCTGGCGGCCGCGAGCATGGGCATCAACACGGTCACGACCAAGCTGCTCGCCTTCGCCATCGGCGCCACCACGTCCGGCCTGGCCGGCGTCTTCTACGCCTCCAAGCTCGGCATCGTGTCGCCCGGACCAGTTCGGCTTCACGGTCTCGTTCACCGTGCTGGCCATGGTCGTGCTCGGCGGCATGGGCAACATCTGGGGCGTGGCCGTCGGGCGCCTTCATCATCTACGAGATCCAGACGCCAGGGCCTCAAGCAGCTGGGCAGCTTCGTCACGTCGCTCCACATCCCGGTGATCGACATCGGCCCGATCACGTCGACCTGGCTCGATCAACTTCCTCAACTACCAGTACCTGCTTCTACGGCCTGGCGCTCGTGGCTGATGATGCTGCTGCGGCCGGAGGGCCTCTTCCCGAGCAGGCGCCGGCGACGCGAGCTGCACGAGGAGGTCGACGAGGTCGCGGAGTTCGTTGCAGAGGAGGCCCTGGAGCGATGACGCGGGGCTCCGCTGGCGAACGCCGCTGCGCCGCGAACGCGACGTCGAGCGCGGCCGCCGCGGCAGGACGTCGACGCGCCGACTGGCGACACAGCCGACACGCGGCGCACTCATGCTGGACGCCAGCCGGTCACCAAGCGGTTCGGCGGCCTGGTCGCCGTGCGCTCGGTCGACTTCGACATCCCGAAGGGCTCGATCGTCAGCCTCATCGGCCCGAACGGCGCCGGCAAGACCACCTTCTTCAACATCATCGCCGGCCTGACCGAGCCGTCCGACGGGACGATCGACCTCGGGCGGCGTGCGCATCGGTCGCGCAAGCCACGTGCGCGCCTGGGCCGAGCCGATCTTCTGGTTCGTCCTGCCGGTCCTTGCCGGCGATCGTCGCGGTCGCCTCTTGTCCTGCTCGGCGACACGGTCGCTCGGCGACGCTGGTCGCTGCTGCTGTCGCATCGGCCTGCTCATCGGCGTCGCTGCTCGTCGCGATCATCCGGCCGCGCTGGTACGTGCGACCTGCTGCACCCGCGTCGGGCATCTTCCGCAGCGCACGCCCGAACGACATCGTCGCCTTCGGCATCGGCCGCACCTTCCAGAACATCCGCCTCTTCGCCAACATGACCGCGCATGGAGAACGTGCTGGTGGGCATGCACTCGCGGCTGCACGCCAACCTGATCGACGCCGCGTTCCGGCTGCAGCGGCACCGCAGCGAGGAGGCGGACTCCCGCGTCGAGGCCGCAGAAGTGGCTCGCCTACGTCGGCCTGCACGGCCGCGAGGACGAGTCTCGCGCGCAACCTGCCCTACGGCGACCAGCGACGGCTGGAGATCGCGCGGGCGCTCGCGAGCCAGCCGAAGCTGCTGCTGCTCGACGAGCCGACGGCCGGCATGAACCCCGTCGAGACCGGCCGATGACGGCGCTGATCGCCGCATCCGCGCCGAGCTGGGCATCACGATCCTGCTCATCGAGCACGACATGCGCGTCGTGATGGGCGTCAGCGACCGCGTCACCGTGCTCGACCACGGCGAGAAGATCGCCGAGGGCACGCCGGACGTGGTGCGTGCCGACCCGAAGGTCATCGAGGCGTACCTCGGGGCGCCAGCGCGGCATGACCAGCCCGTGCCACCGGACGCATGCCGACGGCGCGGCGCCGGCGGCCGCCAGCGCAACGTCGACGGCCAGCGCCGCTCCTGGAGCTGCGCGACGTTCACACCTACTACGGCCGCATCCACGCCCTCCAGGGCATCGACCTCGCGGTGGACCGCGGCGAGATCGTGACCCTGCTCGGCTCCAACGGTGCCGGCAAGACGACGACGCTCAAGACGATCAGCGGCCTGCTGCATCCGCGGAATGGCACAGGTCATCTTCGACGGCCAGGACATCACCCACGTCGCCGGCGCACGAGCTGGTCACGCGCGGCATCGCCCACGCACCCGAGGGCCGGCGCATCTTCTCGCGCCTGACCGTCAGCGAGAACCTCCAGATGGGCGGCTTCACGCGGACACGACGCGGAGCGCGCCGAGGACCTCGAGCGGGCCCTGACGCTGTTCCCGCGGCTCCGCGAACGGCTCGACCAGAAGGCGTGGCTCGCTGTCGGGCGGCGAGCAGCAGATGCTGGCCATCGGCCGGGCGCTCATGTCGCGGCCGCGCCTGCTGCTGCTCGACGAGCCGTCGCTCGGGCTGGCGCCGATCCTGGTGCAGCAGATCTTCGACCTGATCCGGCAGATCAACCAGCAGGGCACGACCATCCTGCTGGTCGAGCAGAACGCGCTCCAGGCACTGGCGGTGCGCCAACCGCGGCTACGTGCTGCAGACCGGCAAGGTAATCCTGTCCGACACGGCCGACGGCGCTGGCAGCCAACGCCGACGTGCGCCGCGCCTATCTCGGCGAGATCTGAGGGCCGGTCCTCGGGGGCTTTCCCTCCGTCCCCTACGGCAGGGGCCGCTCCTGCCAAGCCGCACCTTGGTCGTTGTCGGGATAGCCAACGACCCCAACCGCGGCGATCCCACTTGGCGTCACGGCCATCCCGTTGATCTCGGCTCCGTAGAAGCTGTTGTCGGTTGGGTCGGCAGTGAACGTCGTGCCCCCATCCGTCGAACGCAGCACGAACGCCTCGCCGAACGCCGTGTCGGCACGCCAGCCGGCGGCCACGATCTCGTCGGGCCGCACCACGACGGTCATGAGCCGCACGGGTGACGTCCCGGCGTGGAACGCCGCCTGATCGGCGACGGGGACCCAGCTCGAGCCGTCGCTCGAGTGCCAGACCATCGCGCCCGCATCGTCGCTCCGGAGCCCAACCGCGATGAAGCCGTCCGAGGTCGGAGCAACTGCCCGAGGGATGCCGTTCTCCAGACCGATGTCGGCGCGGGCCCACGTCTGACCGTCCTGTGAAACCCAGGCACGGCCAGCGCCCTGCGTCTCATCGTGGGTGGTTCCCACGGCCACCAGACGATCCGAACTCCCGGTAACACCCAGGATGTGGGCTCCGGCGAACACGGGATCGGCCGCGCGCACGTGCTGCCAGCTCTCGCCGTCACTCGAGATCCAGACGCCGCCCGCCGCCGTCGCATGGATCGGATCGTCGTTGACGCCCACGGCCACGAAGCCCGTCTTCCAGGGAGTGACCGAGGTCATGCCCGTGCCACCGGCCGGACCTGCCAGGTCGGTCGTTCCGGAGACGACCGTCCAGTGATCACCGTCGGTGGATGACCACACTGCCGCACCGGTCGCATCACGTCCCGCCACGACGATCCGATCTCCATTGCTGGCAACGGCCAGCCCGCCGCTGCTGTCGCGCGGCGGCACGTCGGCGACACGCTGCCAGGTCGCGCCTGAGTCGATCGAGCGCCAGACCGCGGTCACGGCTGGCGGCCGCTCGATTCCCGATGCGATCAATCCGATCGGCGTCGACGCGACACCGAAGACCAGCGACACCTGTGGCGCGTGACACGGCGAGCAGTGCACCGGCGGACTATTCGAGGGGGCGTCGTGACGGACCGCGAGAGCTCCAGCTGTGCCTCGATCCAGCGAGAGCGAGCGTTGGGGCCGGAGTCGGGCCGCTCGTTTGCGCGAGCGTTGCCGATCGGCAGCGACGAACCGACCCGGTGCGGCCGATGCGGGCGACGAACATGAGACCGCACGGTCAACAGCACGACGATCGTGACGGTGACGGCAACCCGAAGCCTGCGCGACGAGACGGCCGCACGCGCGCATCATCGCTGCAGCATCCGCCGTAGGAACTGGCGCGTCACCTCGCTGGGTCGGAGCGTCGAGCACCTGCTCTGGCGGGCCCTCTTCGGCGATCACGCCGGCGTCCATGTAGACGACGCGGTCGGCCGCCTCGCGCGCGAACTGCATCTCGTGCGTGACGACGATCATGGTTGCGCCCTTCGTGGGCGAGCTCCTCCATGACCACCAGCACCTCGCCGATCAGCTCGGGATCCAGCGCGCTTGTCGGCTCGTCGAAGAGCAGCACCTCGGGTTCCATCGTGAGGGCCCGCGCGATCGCCGCGCGCTGCTTCTGCCCGCCCGATAGCCGGCCGGGGTACTCGTCGCGCTTCTCCGACCAGATGGACCTTCTCGAGATATCCCTCCGCGGTCGCGACGGCATGCGGCCCGCGGCACGCCCTTGACCCTGATCGGAGCCTCGATGCAGTTCTGGAGCACGGTCATGTGCGGGAACAGGTTGAACTCCTGGAAGACCATGCCGGTCTGCGTTCGCAGCTTGCGGATCTGCTCCCGCTTGTCGCGGCGGCGCGGGGAAAGCGGGTCGGCGGTGACGCTGATGTCCGCCGACGCGGATCGACCCGAGCGTCGGCTCCTCGAGGAAGTTGATGCAGCGCAGAAACGTCGTCTTGCCGCTGCCCGAACGGCCGATGATCGCCACCGTCTCGTGCTTGCGGACGCTCATGTCCACGCCGCGCAGCACGTGGTTCGAGCCGAAGAACTTGTGGATGCCGGTCGCGGTCACGACCGTCTCGCCGAGGGCGGGCATCAGCTGCCCATCAGCGATATGCCTGCGCCAGGCGCCGCTCGAGGCGGTCCTGGAAGAACGAGAAGATGATCGTCAGGAGCCAATACACGGCCGCGGCGATGGTCAGTGTCTCGAGGGTGCGGAAGTGCTGGCTGCCGATCGTGTCGGCCCGCCAGAGCAGCTCCTGGACGCCGATGATCGAGACGAGCGCCGAGTCCTTGAGCATCGAGATGAACTCGTTGCCGATGGCCGGGATCACGATGCGGATCGCCTGCGGGAGAACAACCCGCCGCATGACCAGCGACTCGGGCATGCCCAGTGACTCCGCGGCCTCGCGCTGCCCGCGCGACACCGCCTGGATCCCGGCCCGGAAGATCTCGGTCATGTACGCGCCGTAGTTGAAGGCAAGGGCAAAGATGCCCAGGACGAGGGTCGGCACGCCTGCCGCCTGCGGGATGATCTGCGGCAGCGCGAAATAGATGAAAAGGATCTGGACGATCAGCGGCGTGCCGCGAACCAGTGACACGTACAGCGTCGCGATCGAATAGACCACCGCGCGGCGCGACAGCCGGCCCAGCGCGCCGAGGACGGCGAAGACGATCGCGAGCGAGATCGACGCAACGGCGATGATGACCGTTAGTCCGGTCCCGCCGAGGATGTAGGGACCCCAGGTCGTCGTGAAGTCGGCACTGAACGTGCCGCCAGCGATGAGGAAGATGCCCAGACCGCCGATCAGGACGATCCAGGTCGCGATGAAGGTCAGCCGAAAGCGGAGCCGTTGGCGGCGCTCGGCGAGCGCGATCTGCGCGACGGCCGTGGCCGGATCGAGTTCCGGGCCACGGCCGCCACGTGGTGATGACGTGGCGCGGCCGACTGCCGATGAGGACTCCATCGGTGCGTCAGCCACGCCGTCGCTGCGTCAGCCTCCGGCAGGCTTGCTGTAGTCCGTCCCGAACCACTTCACGGACAGCGCGGTCAGCGTCCCGTCACGCATGCATGTCGCTGACGATCTGGTCGACCGCTGCCATGAACTGTGTGTCGGGCGGACCGCTCTTGTCGACGGCCACGCCGAGCGGCTCGTAGAAGACGGGGTCACCGACCGGCGTCACCGGCAGACCGCTGTCGATCGCGCCCTGGACGGTCGTGATCGAGCTGAGCCAGCCATCGAAGTCGTTGTGGTGGGCCTGCCACGCCTGCGGGCACTTGTCATCGGTCGACAAGGTGGTCACCGTCGCGCCCGGAGGCGGTGAGGACTGCGGCTTGCCGGCCGCGCCGAAATCGAGCGTGCCCTGCATCCAGTCGAAATAGGTCGTCGCCTCGCCAACGCACACCACCTTGCCTGCGAGGCCGTCGATGGTCGTGATGCCGGAGTCGGAGCGGACCGCCATCTGGGCGGGCGTGTAGTAGTAGGGCTGCGTGAAGTCGAGCACCTGCTGGCGGGCCGGCGTGATCGTCATGGAGCCGACGCTGAAGTCCCAGCGACCGCCCCAGCTGCCAGCGGTGATGACAGCCCAGTCGGGCGTCTCGAAGCGAATGCCGACGCCCAAACGCTTGGCGATCTCGGTCCCGACGTCGATGTCGAAGCCGACGAAGGAGCCGTCCGGGTTCTGGAACGACTGCGGCTTGTAGTTGGGGTCGGTCGACATCACGATCTGGCCGCGAGCCTTGACGATCGCGAGCAGGTCGTTCGGATCGAGGGAGCCGAGCGCGAGCGAGCTCGCGGCCGACGGCGCCGCGCTCGTCGCGGCAGAGGGGCCGCCACTGGCCGCCATGCTCGGGGAGGCCGCCATGGACGGGGCCGCGGATGCGCTCGCCGCGGCGGACGCGCTGGCGGCGGCGGACGCGCTGGCGGCGGCGGACGCGCTTGGCGCCACCGATGCCGCGGCCGACGCACTTGCAGCCACCGAGGGTGCGACGCTCGCGGCCGCCGACGGGCTGGCCGCGACCGACGGCGCGACAGAAGGCTTGGTCGTTGCACCTCCGCCACTGCAGGCGGACACCACCGCCCCGATACAGAACGCAACGATGACAACTCGTTGGACGCCCCGCGTCATGGACTCCTCCTCCTCATGGATGTGCTCGCGGACCCGGACGCACGGCCGCTCGAGCCCGAGCGTGCTCGACGTTGTAACACGCTGACGCGGGGCGCGCCAACCGTAGTTGTGCACAGGGCGGGTCGAAACGCACCTGTAACGCGCCCGACCTCGCGTCCGGCACGGCTCCAACGCTCACGAGCGCACCGTATTGGCACGCCGCGACCCGATCGTCGCGGTTGGGGTGTCCGGCCGGACACTCCCACGGGGGGAAGTCGCGGTTCGCCGTGACCGGGCCGGCCGGACGCCTCACCCACGTCCTCCAGATCACGAGATCCTCGCTAAGGACACCGTGCCGAACGCCTACATTCGACGCAGCCTCCTGACCCTGTCGCCACGGAGCTCTCGAGACCAAACCCACGTCGCACCGGACGCTCGTGGCGCCATCGAGGCGTTCCGCGATTGCGGCTGGTCGGTGACGGTCGTGGGTGGCCCGCGCGAGCTGCGAACACCCGGCCTCCGGGTCGACTGGAAAGCCGCGCTGCAGCGAACGCGATCCGGGAGCCTGGCTGCTCACCGACGACGTATCCGATGACCACTGGGCGCGCCCGCTCGGCCTCCGTACGGCGCTGGTCGGGCCGCACCTTCATCACCTGCCGACACCTGCCCGCTGCGACGTGGAGTTCCGCGACCTGCGCTCGGCGGCACTCGAGATCCTGAGCGATCCAGGGACGCGATCGCGGGATCGTGCTACCGACATCGGGGCCTGAGCACCTCGCCGCCGCCTGGTCGCAGTCCGACGGCAACGGCCGTGCTGTGATGAAGCTGCAACGGCGCGAGCCACGGACGAGGGATCGGTTGCTCACCGGCGCTGCCACAATGCCTGCGGGGAGTTCGCGACCGAACGCTATTGCGGACCGCCCGGCTCAAGGAGTCCGGCTGATCCCGTTCCTCACCCAATTGCCGGAGGGCTGACTTGACGACACAGCCGCTCGTCCTCGTCGCCGACGACGAGCCTCGCATCACCAAGCTCGTGTCGATCTCCCTCGGGGAAGAAGGCTTTCGCGTCATTGCCGCCAGCGGCGGTGAGGACGCGCTGCGCAAGGCCGAGGAGTACCGCCCCGACGTGGTGCTGCTCGACATCGTCATGCCGGACCTCGACGGCATCGAGGTGATGCGGCAGCTGCGCGAGCGCCGCCCGGTGCCGGTGATCCTGCTGACGGCGAAGGGCTCGACGGCGGACAAGGCCAAGGGCCTCGACCTCGGCGCCGACGACTACGTCGCGAAGCCCTTCCACCCGGATGAGCTGGCGGCGCGCGTTCGAGCGGTCATCCGTCGCTACTCCGGCGCGACGCCCGGCGCGGGCGTCGTCAACTTCGACGACGTCGAGATCGACCTCGAGCGGCGCATGGTCACGCGCAACGGCGAGCTGGTCCAGCTGTCGCGCACCGAGTGGCTGCTGCTCCAGCACCTGGCCGCGAACGCCGGCAAGGTCGTGCTGCACACCGAGCTGCTGACCAAGGTGTGGGGTCCCGAGTACCGCGACGACCTGCAGTACCTGCGCGTCTGGGTCAGCCGCGTCCGCCGCAAGCTCGGCGCCGCGCCCGGCGAGGCCGGTCGGATCAAGACCTTCCAGGGCATCGGCTACCTGCTCGACGTGGACGGCGCCACCCGCGACAACGCGGCACCGAGTCAACGCCGCCGAGGCCTGATCGCTCCGGTGCGGGCCGAGTCCCCGGCCGACCGTGGGTGTGACGCGCCCCTCGGCATCTCCCGGTAGACTCGGTTGCGATGCCGATGGACGGGTCCGAGTGGCTCAAGACGCAGCTCACGTCCTTCGGTTGCGCCGCCTGCGGACAGCCCTACGAGAGCGGCAAGATCCGCCTCCTGGCCGAGCGCGAAGGGCTCTTCTTCGTGGACCTCGGCTGCAGCCACTGCGGCACCCAGGCGGTCGCGATCGTCACCATCGCAACCGATGACGACGACGAGCTGCGCATCGATGCGGGTGAGCACGCCTCGGTCGCCCTGACCGCGACGCCGGCCGCGGATCCCGTCAGCGCCGACGATGTCCTCGCGGTCCACAAGCTGCTCGACGGGTTCGCCGGCGGCATCGATGACTTGCTGGAGCACTTCGACGGCCGTGAGACGGCAGGGGCGCAGTGACCGACGCGACCCGTCCATTCGCGCACGCGAGCGAAGCTGAGCTCGCCCGAATCCTCGACTTCTACCAGGTCGCGTGGGAGTACGAGCCACGCAGCTTCCCGATCCTGTGGAACCTCGAGGGCAGCGTGGTGGAGAGCTTCTCCCCGGACTTCTACCTGCCCGAGCTCGACCTTTACCTGGAGCTGACCACGCTCCGCCAGAGCCTGGTGCGCAAGAAGAACCGCAAGTTGCGCCGTCTTCGCGAGCTCTATCCGATGGTTCGCATCAAGCTCTTCTACGGCAAGGACTTCCGCGCCCTGCTGCTGAAGTACGGCCGGATCGGCCTGGCCGACTCGCTTGAGCGGGATCGAGGGCCAGGTGGCCGCGTCGCAGTCGTCCGGCGTCGCGGCGGCGCGGCAGCGACAGAACGCGACCACCCTCACCGCACCTGCCGAGCAGCCGTCGCATCGTCGCAGTCGCCACCAGTTGACGGGAGCCGAACCGATGCGCGACCCCGACCTCATCGAAGACGTCGCCGAGGTGCTCGTTCACGGCCGAACAGATCGCCGCGAAGGTGCACGCATTGGGGGCGCAGCTGTCGGCCGACTACGCCGATCGCCAGCCAACGCTCGTGAGCGTGCTCAAGGGCTCGCTGCCGTTCATGGCCGACCTGATGCGCGCGATGACCATCCCGGTCACGATCGACCTGATGGAGGTTTCCTCGTACGGCGGCACGGCGACCGAGACGTCCGGCCTGGTGCGCATCCTCAAGGACCTCAGCGCCACGATCGAGGGCAAGGATGTCGTCATCGTCGAGGACATCATCGATACGGGGCTGACGCTCAACTACCTGCTGCGCTACCTGCGCGGCAAGAACCCGCGTAGCCTCAAGATCTGCGCGCTGCTGGACAAACCGGCGCGCCGCCTCGTGGACATCGATATCGCCTATCGAGGGTTCAGCATCCCCGACCGGTTCGTGGTTGGGTACGGGCTCGACTACGGCGAGTTCTATCGCAACCTGCCGTTCATCGGAGTGCTGCGGCCCGAGGTCTACACGACCGAGTGACCAGGGCGATGGATCGTGGGCGAGTCCTGGTCCTGATCGGCTCGGTCCTGGCGCTGATCGGCATGGCCCTGCCGTGGGTCACGGTGGGCGGGAAGGCCGATGGCCTGCCCCAGATCACCGCCAACGGCTTCGACGGCGCCGGCGTCCTCGTATTCGTCGCGGCGATCCTGATGCTCGGCCTGCTGACGCTGCCGTATGCGTCCAAGACCGGTTCGTCCGCCCTGGATCGCCCGGTCGAGCTATCTCGCGCTGGTCGTCGTCGGCTTTGCCGGCCTGGTGCTCGAGGTGGCCACGCTCGTCAACCAGGGCCATTTCGGGTTTCCGGATAGCGCCATCGGCCTGTGGGTGTCGGCTGCGGGCCTCGCCCTCGCGGGATGGGGTGTTGGCGAGCTGCTCAACGGAGACCGCCGGCAGCACTAGTCCCCTCCGCCGGCTCGCCGGCTTCGCCGCGCTGCCGAAGGGCTACGCCTCTCCGAGCGCCTCGAGCACCAGCGACTGGAAGTGGTGCACTCCGTTCTCGCGTCGCGCGCTGAAGCGGCCGGTGTCATAGGAGCGAGACCGCAGGCCGCGCTGGACCTGCTCGCAGAGCACGATGTCCTCCTGCTGGATCTCGTCCGAGAACGCGATGGTCTGCTGCATCGACTCCCACCCGCCGCCGGTCCCTGGCTGCGCGAAGAACCACTCGAAGACCGTCAACGTCCGGTCGTGCCCGAGCGGCAGGATCACGTTCGTGCTCATGTTGTCGGGGTAGAAGTTGAACATCGTGTTGGGGAAGAGCCAGTAGTAGAGGGCGTCCTCCTCGCCGTCCGGTGAGCGCATGTAGCGTCGGTCACGGCCCACCTCCTGGCCGGGCTTGAGCTCGCGCACCGGGGCGTGCTGCTTGGAGTACCAGCGGAAGGTCTCCACGCGGTAGGCGTCGTAGTCGATCTCGCGGTACAGCGCGGGGTGGGCGATGGGGATGTGGTAACCCTCGAGATAGTTGTCGACGTAGACCTTCCAGTTGCAGTTGATCACGTACTCCCGCCGCTCCACCCTGCCCATCGCGTCGAGGTCGAAGCCGGCGCGCGCCACCTCTGCCGGGATGGCGCCGATCACGTCGGCCAGGGGAAGAGCATCGTCGTCGAGGTTGACGAAGACGAACGGCCCGAAGCGCTCCACGCGCACCGGTTGGAGCCCGAAGCAGGCCAGGTCGAAGTCCTCGGTGTCCTCCATCTCCGGTGCCGTCCGCAGCGTCCCATCGAGGCCGTATGTCCAGCCGTGGTAGTGGCACTGGAGGCTCTTTCGATTGCCCCGCGTGAGCGCCACCTGGCCCGCGCGGTGGCGGCAGACGTTGTAGAAGGCACGCAGCGCGCCGTCCATGCCCGTGGACCAGCACGATCGGCTCGTCGAGCACGGTCGTCGGCACGAAGTCCCCAGGTCGAGCGAGGTCGCTCCAATGCGCCACCAGCTGCCAGCTGCGACCGAAGACTCGCTCGCGCTCGAGGTTGAGCACGCCCGGCTCCAGGTACAGCCGGCTCGGCAACGTGGAGGCGCGCGCGAGCGGTGCTGGAGAGTCGAAGCCCTTGGCGGGCGTGACGCTGCTCACGCCCGGAGTGTAGAAGGGCGCTATCCCATCTCACGCACGCGGATGCGGCTGCGGACCTCCGAGATACCCGCGACATCGGCTGCGACTGCCAGGATCTGCTCCTCGTCCTCGAGGTCCTCGACCGTCCCCGAGATGCGCACGATGCTCCCGGCGCTCTCCACGCTCAGGTCGTCGACGTATTGGCTGGCGAGCGCATCCGCTCGCAGCGCGTCGTAGACCCGGGCGGTCACCTCGTCCTCGCCCCACATGGCCTCGTCGTGGTGGTCGGCGTCGAACGGCTCGTCGAGCGACGTGGTGCCGAAGCCTGCCGCGATCACCGGATCGCCATCGTCGCCGGCAATGACCGGAGGGTCGGTCGGCGGCACCCAGGTGAGACCCTCTTCGGCAGCTTCGTTCGGGTCGTCCGTCTCCTCGGCTCGCAGCTCAAGCGATTCCAGGAACTCGAGGTTCTCCGCTTGCGGTGCGTCAGGCTGGTCACTGTCGGGAGGCCGGGCCTCGAGCTCTCCCTCGTCGATCCGGGTGTCGGTCATCTGGCCGAGATCATCGATCCCCTCGACTGGAAAGACCGCTCCGTCGCGCTCGACGTCGGCGTCCATCAGCTGCTCGACCTCGTGTCGCTCACGCTCGGCCAGCTCGTCGTTGGCGAACGGCTCTCCAGGCGAACTCGATCGACCCATTGCTCCTCCATCATGCTGCCTTCGCGGACACGGCCCCCGCGTAATCGTCGCCGCTGCCACTCACAGGACGGCACGTTGGAATGCGGTGCACGATTGCACGCTCATTGAAGTTCGGCCTGAGCTTTTGGTCCATGGCCCCGGCATGTGCTGAAACCGGACTGCAAGCCGCGCCCGATGGGGTACGGCGCGTTGGTCGCGCTTGAGCGACCAACATCTCTCTTGGGCGGCCCGACTGCGAAGGTGTCCGCCGCCGTACCTCGAGGAGGCCATCACGATGGCACGTACAGCCGAAACGACAGAGACGATCGACGCGCACGCGGCCAAGGGCTCGCATAACGGCCGCGGTTCGCACACGAACGACAAGGCGGAGGAGAGCGACGACCGCGGGCTCCAGGATCGCGCCGCAGACGCGCTCCGCATGGCACCGGGCGCCGCGCGCCATACGGCAGCAACCGTCGCCGACCATGCGCCCGAGGTGCTGAACGCCTCGACGAACGCGATCTCCGAGGCGACGCGACGAATCCAGGGCAGCTCTGACCAGCAGCTGACCGGCTGGGCGGCATTCGCGCTCGGCTTGTGGGCCGGGCTGATGCTCGGCCGCGTGCCGAGGGTCGTCTCGGTAGTGGCCGGCCTGCCGGCCGTCGTCCTCGCCGGGGCCCTGGTGGCACGACATGGCGGGATCGGCGCAGCCAAGAGGTAGCGCGCGCCTCCACCTCGGTGTCCCCTCGTTCCCTACCGGGTCCTCGCGTCAGGTGCTGAGGTAACTCGGCGAAAGTGAGACGGCCCGAGGAGGGTACTCGGACCGTCTCGAAGGGTCGGCCGCCACCGTCACCCGGCGGCCTGACGAGAGATCCTGGAGGGGGCGGGGATCTCGGGCGTGATCCTCACCCTTGAGGCATACCGCGAATGCCCGTCCGGGCCGGGCGCAGCGTGACAAACGCGTTGCGAGCGTCCATCCAGCCGGCGCGGTCCGCCTCTGGTGACGAAACGATGCAACCAGGTCCCAGGGGCCCTGGTTTACCGCACTGCGCCTCGGTTGAATGTCGCGCTCGACACCGGTCGCGAGACGCTGACGCCCACCCGACCGAGCGGATCTGCGCCGCGGGCCAACGGTTCGTCATTCCGGTCCGACGGCGAGCTCGTCCGCGATCCAGGGACCGTCGTTTCTTCGGCTGCCCCGGCCTCCTCCGTCTCGGACGCCGGCACCGAGCGCGCCCGGCGCCAGGCTTCCTGGCGGGCGATGCGCCCGAGCTCGTCGTTGGGCGTGTAGTCGATGATCGTGGCCTGGTCGGCCACCTCGAACTGGTGCCCAGGTGGGCCCGCTGGGCAATAGAAGACATCGCCCGCCGTCAGCACCTCGAGCGAATCCTCGTGATTGAGGATCAGATCGCCAGACAGGACCAGGCCCCAATGGGTCAGATCGCACCAACCGGACGTGTAGCCGCTGAGCGGACCGAAGGTCGTCTGCGTGAAGACCCACTGGCCCATCTCCGCGGTCTCGACCTCGATCTGTCCGCGCCTCGTCAGGCGGCTGTGGTCGCTTGCCACGCGCATCAACTGCGGCACGGCAACCGGCGCGGGCATGTGTGTGGCGATCTCCAAGCCGCGGGCCCGAAGTGCCTCGGGAGACGTGTCGACCGGTTCGCGAAGCGGCGTGAAACCGGCAATCGTCACGCGCTCGGTCGCAAGGAAGCGATGAGGCTTGCCGTCGGGCGAGATGTAGAACGCGGTGCCCGGATGGAACTCACGCGGCTCATCCCCGTCGAGGCGGAGCGTACCGTCGAGCATGAGGCCCCAGTGCTCCATGTGGCACCAGTCCTCGAGGCTCGTGCCGGCCGTTCCGGTCTCGGGTAGCTCGGCAAAGACGAAGGCGGCAGGACCCAGGAGCGCATACCGCGCAAGCACGCCGCCCTGGGAGACGCCTTTCAGATCGCGCAGCGAAACGCGCACTGCCCCGCCCCCTCCATGAACCACCTGACGAAGTGGTCTCGGTACTGTAGCAATCCCATCCACGCAGGCCGCGGGACAGCCGGAGGCTCTCTACTCGAGAAAGAGCGACGCGGTTGCCAACGAGTCGTCCGTTTGTTCTTCGCGTTCCGTATCGGTCTCGGCGAGGGGCAGGCTGAAGCCGAATTCCGAGCCCCCGCCCGCTCGCGGCGCGGCCCAGATCCGCCCGCCCATGGCACGCACCAGGCCACGGCAGACGTAGAGACCGATCCCCGCCCCAGAGGCCTGCCGTGCCGTCGTCGCGGAGCGATAGAACAGGCGGAAGAGCTGCTCGACCTCGGCCGCGGCAATGCCGGCGCCGCGGTCCAGCACGCGCACCTCCACCTCACGGCCGGCCTGCCGCGCGGTCAAGTCGATGCTCGTATTTGGCCCGCCGTACTTGGCCGCGTTGGAGAGGAGGTTGCGCAGCACCTGTTCGACGTAGGTCCGCTCACCCGAGACGGTGGGCAGGTCGCCGGGAATGTCCAGGTTGATCGTGACCTGGGCCCAGCGCGCCAGCTCGGCCCGCACGAGTGGCTCGACCAGATGCTGCAACAGCAGCGGCTCGCCCTCGACCGTGATGCCCGCCTGGACCCGGCTCAGCGCCAGCAGGTCTTCGACGATCCGGTAGAGCCGGTCCGACTCTGCCTCGATGTCCGCAATGATCTCGCTCGACTGCTCGCGCATGCCCGGTCGCGCAAGTAGCTTCGAGTAGCCGTAGATCGACGTCACCGGTGTGCGCAACTCGTGGGAAAGCACGCCCATGAAGGCTTCCTGCGCCCGCGACGATTCGCGCGAGTCGGTGACGTCACGAAGAACCATGATCGCGCCACCTGCCTCGCCGGACTCGACCAAACCCGCGGCGCCGGTTGGGTAGCTGGAGACTTCGATCCAGCGCCCGTCGGGCAACTCGATGCCATCCTGTTCGACGCGCGCGTCTGGTGACGGCAGCGCAGAGTCGCGGACTCCGAACATGGCGGCCAGCTGTCGCAGCGTCTCGGGGACGCCGCCGCAGATCCCCTCCGCGGCCGTGTTTGCGAGCTGCACGGCTCCGACCGCGTCCACGACCAGGATCCCTTCCTGCATCGCCTGCAGGATCGCGTTGAGCTCCGCGGCGCGTCGACGTTCAGAGGTGGCTGCCCGCGAGAGGCGTGCCTGCGATTCGATGCGCTCGGAGATGTCGCGCGGCACCATCACCATCGTGACCGAGCCGTCGGGCTGCCGGACGCACTGGAGCAGGACCTCGACCGGGATCTGGCGACCGTCCCGTCGCGCGATCAAGCCGCGATAGGTCATCAACGGCACCTGACCCGAGAGCAGCGGCTGAATGGTCTCTCGGAGCTCCTCGCGTCCCACGTGCGGCTGGAGCTCCAGCGCCGACCTTCCGACGAGGTCCTCCGTGGTCCCCACGAGCTCGCGCGCGCCCCTGTTGACGTACGTCAGCTCGAAGGAGCGCGGATCGAACATGAAGACTGCGTCAAGCGAGGCGTCGACCGTCGACTTGAAGCGCGTGACCGAATCGTGCAGGCCCGAGCGCTCCAGCGTGGTGGCGATGCGGTGCGCGAGGTCCTCGAACGTCGCCGCGTCCTCGGGCTCGAAGCCTTCGGCATGGCTGCCGACGATCACGCTGCCCAGCCAGTCATGGTCGTGCATGATCGGTGCGACCAGCCACGATGGGGCCCCCAGCCTGGCGAGCAGGTCGGTGTCGCGCGGCTCGCCGAGGCGTTTCCCAAGCGTCGAAGGATCCACGACCACGGCATCGCCAGTGGTCAGCTCCCCGGCGAGCAGGGCGGACAGCGACTCGGGGGCGATCGACGCGAGCTCGCGGATTGCCGCCTCGCCGTGTGCGCCCGGATGCACGACGGCGAGCTGCGATCGATCCGGATCGAAGAGCTCGATGGCTGCCCACTGCACGATTCGCGCCGATGCCAGTCGCGCGACGGCCGTGAGCTCGGGCAGCGGATCCGGCGCGCCACCGAGCAGCGCGCTCGCGTCGGCCAGGAACGCAAGTCGAGCGCGCGACCGTTCGGCTGCCCGCAACGCGTTTCTCTGCTCGTCATACGCGAGTGCTCGATCGAGCGCCTGTGCGCACTGGTCGCCGAGGCGGATGATCAGCTCGCCGCTGCCGTCGTCGAAGTCGTGTGCCTCGTCAAAGCGGAACACGAGCGTGCCGAGCAGCCGATCGCCGATGGTCAACGGCACGACCGCGAGTGCCGCCTCCTCGTGCCGTTCTCCCAGGACGGCCGGCGGGCGATGCGGGAAGCGCTGTCGCCATTGAGCCATGTTGGAGATGAAAACCGGCCGTCGTTCAAGCACCGCGATGGAGAGCTGCGATGGCTGTTCGAGCGGATACGGACGACCGACCGCGGCCGCGTCGTCCGGATAACCGTCGAGCGCAATCGGCTCCAGGCCGGCGCCATCGGGGGTCATGAGGCTCACGGCCCCGGCGGCGGCACCGAGCGCGGTCAGGCCGCGCTCGACCACGGCACGGGCGACCTCGGTCGGCGTCGATGCCTGCGCGAGTGACGCGGTGATCGTCTGGAGTCGTTCGAGCGCCGCGCGACTCTGTTCAGCGCGGGCGTGGGCATCACGTTCCGCCGCGTACCGTTCGGCCGAGACGACTCGGTCCTGGTTCGCGCGATACGTGTATCGGCGCAGCGTCGAGCTGCCCACGGAGATGAGCACACCGTTGAGCGCGAAGATCGCGGCACGCACGAACTCGGTCGCCGAGAACAGCGCTCCACTGCCAGCCGCCCCGAACACGAGCCAGTGCGCCACGATGCAGACGCCGGTGGTCACGAGGCCGCCGAGAAGCCCGCCGACCCACGCCGAGAGCGCCACGGCCGTCATGTAGGCCACGAACCCGGTGTCGCCTCCCACCAGCAGATCGAGCACGTACTTCGAGGCGACGGCGCCGAGCGCAAGAACGAGGCCGATGACCACGCGGGCAGCGGGTTTGGGCTCGAGACCCTCGGGGCCGCCGAGCCAGGCCGTCAGCCGACGCAGCATCGAAGACGGCGGCGGTGCGTCGCCTGGGTTGATCTCCGGGGCAGCCGCCCCGCTCGCCGGGCTCACGTTGCGCGCCGCGTTCATGCCGCGGGCTCCCGGGAGGCGCCGCTGCTCGGGAGGCTGAACGTCATCGGGCGATTGAACGTTGGCACGAGTGGGAGCGTCAAGCTTGCAAGCGTCTAACAGTCAGGGCCGGTCTGGTCGCGACCTATACTGGGCGGGAGTATGAGCGCAGACGCCACCGCACCTTCGCCCCGCCCCGATCGCCGGCGTCCCTCGGCGCCCCGAGGGTACGAGAAGGATCGCGCACAGCTGCTTCGCCGCCTGGCGAGGATCGAAGGGCAGGTCCGGGGCATCACCCGCATGATCGAGCGCGACGAGTACTGCATCGACGTCATGCAGCAGACCGCCGCGCTGCGCGCGGCGGTCGACTCCGTGACGCTCCTGCTGATGGAAGACCACGTCTCGGAGTGCCTCGCGCGTGGCCCCATGCGAGCGCGCGATTCGAGCGCGCTCGCCGAGGAGGTCATGGAGGTCGTGCGCCGCACCATGGGACGACCGGCGCGCGCGCCGAGACCGGTCTCCGACTGAACGACTCGCCTCGTTTTCCACAGGCCGGCCGCGCCGGCCGGAGCTGGTGGATAAGCCGGTTGACGCCCGAGGCCGACCGCGTGAGACTGCGCGGCCTGCACCCCCGGACGGTCGATTTCGATCCTCCGGGCCACGACCGAGTACGGGTAACGGCCGGCCGAAGGGGCATCGAGAGATCGGTGCTGCGAACCGATGGCTGGCCGGAAAACCAAAACGTCGCTGGTGCTCGATCTTCCCGCGTCGGGAGTGGTCGCATGCCGTCCGCGCCGTGTGAGCTGCGCTGGGTGATGGCGTCGCAGATCGCTCCCGACGCTCGTTTTCGGCGTGGCTGAGCGAGTGCGGGAAGGCGCCGCCTCGGTGGCGCCGGGGCCCGAGCGCGAGCGCGGCGCCACGACCGTCAGGCAACCGCTTCCCGAGACCACTGACAACGTTCCCCCACTTGGGGACGATTTCACGAGTGCGGTCGCCGACTACGCGTCCCGACTCCACGTCGTGCTGGAGCCTCGTCAGGTGGCCGCGATCGAGGCGCACGCAAGGCTCCTCTTGGCATGGAATCGCCACATCAACCTCACCGCCATCCGCGACCCCGACGCAGTCGCGCGTCTCCACGTTGCCGACAGCCTCTCCGCCGTGGCGACGCTCACCGGTCGAGCCGGCCCGCGAGCGCGACTGCTGGACCTGGGCAGTGGCGGCGGGTATCCCGGCCTCGTGCTCGCCGCGGCGCTGCCCTTCGGAGAAGTCGGCCTCCTCGACTCGGTGGCCAAGAAGGTTCGCTTCCTCGAAGTCGGCGCGCGCGGGGTAACTGAGGCACTCGGAGCTGGCGCGCCGGACGTCGTGGCGATCCGCGCTCGTGCCGAAGACCTCGCCCATGCGAGTGCCGGACGAGAGGCCTGGGACGTCGTCGCCGTGCGAGCCGTCGGCACGTTGGCCGAGATCGTCGAACTTGGGCTGCCCCTGGTGCGCGCAGGCGGCCTGCTCGTGGCATGGAAGCGCGACGATCCGGAGTCGTCGCGGGCGCTGACGGTCGAGATCGACAACGCCCGACCGATCATCCATGCCGCCGGTGGCACGCTCAATGCCGTGGAGCCGGTTGCGCCGGCCGATCCCACCTTCCTGCCCGGCCACGTGCTCGTTCACATCGGCAAGGTCCGGCCAACGCCCGCGCGCTACCCACGCGAGCCTGCGCAGCGGCGGCAGATGCCGTAGGCGCCGGCGCGCCCCACCCGGGTTCGCCCTGCTAGGCTCGGGCGCGATGCGGCTCCTCGTCCTCACGGACATCCATGCAAACCTGTCCGCCCTCGAGTCCGTTCTCGCCGCCGTCGGCGAGGTCGACGGGACCTGGGTGCTGGGAGACACCGTCGGGTATGGGCCGGACCCCGACGAGGTCATCGCCCGGCTCGCGGAGCGTGGCGCGGTCGCGGTCCTGGGCAACCACGACGCGGCGGCCATCGGGAAGATGGAGACGGACGTCTTCAACGAGGACGCGCGTGCGGCGATCCACTGGACGGCCGAGCGGATCAACGCGGCGTCTCGAGCGTGGCTGGGCGGCCTTCCCGAGACGATCGAGCGCGACGGGTTCACGCTCGCGCACGGCACGCCGCGCGACCCGCTGTGGGAGTACTGCTTCTCCGCGCCTGTCGCGCGCCGCGTCTTCGAGACGCTGACCACGCCGCACTGCATGGTTGGCCACACGCACGTGCCACTGCTCTTCCGTGAGCACGATGGCCGGATCGAAACGGTTGCGCCGTCCGATGGATCCGAGGTTGCCATCGAGAACCGGCGAATGATCATTAACCCCGGCGGAGTCGGCCAGCCGCGCGACGGCGACCCGCGATCGTGCGCGCTGATCCTCGACCTCAAGCGCATGCACGCCCAATGGCTGCGCATCGAGTACCCGATCGAGCCGGTGCAGCGCCGCATGCGCGATCACGGCCTGCCGGAACGGCTCGTACGGCGCTTGGAGATCGGTGTCTGACGCGCGATGGTAGGCTTCCGCCGTGTCTGAAGCGCCCGGCCAGACCATCCTCCGCAGAGGTGTGCTCGGCCTCAATGGCGGACCCACCGATCGCCTCGTCGTGAAGCTCGGCTGCGAGCTCGCCCGCAACCACGGGACCGAGCTCGTTGCCCTGCATGTCGTCGAGGTCGATTGGCGTCACGGCCTTGGTGACGAGATCACGGGCAGCGAGGAAGTCGCGGCCGCGGTCCTGGACATGGCCGAGGGCATCGCCGAGACCTACCACGTGCGGCTGCGCACCGAGCTGCTGCAGGCCCGGGACGTCGGAGCGGCCCTGGTCGACGAGGCCGTCGAGCTCGAGGCCGACGCCGTGATCCTCGGCCTTCCCTACCGGAAGCGCTACGGTGGCGACTTCGCCACGGGCCGGACGATCCCCTACGTCTTCCAGAACGCGCCGTGCACCGTGCTCGTGGTTCGCGAGCCGATTGCCGTATCGGATGCTCGCCAGGCGCATGCCCAGGGCCTGGTGGGCGGAGGCGCTCGATGATCCTCGGGTCGGTGATGCGCCGGAATACGGAAGCGCCGTCAGACGCGGATCGGCGCGGCGACGACGCCCGCGGCGGTGGCCCTGGCGGCCCTGGCGGCTCGGGTGGCTCGGGCGGCTCGGGCGGCAGCGGTGGCAACTCCGGTGGCAGGAACAGCGGCCAACCGCGCTCGATCATCATCGGCTGCGGCCGTGTCGGCGCCGCGCTCGCCGGGCGGCTCTCCGCCGCGGGCCACGAGGTCACCATCATCGACACGTCGACCGACGCCTTCAATCGGTTGCCGGAGGACTTCGCGGGACAGGCGGTCCGCGGCGACGGCACGGATGAAGATGTGCTTCGCAGGGCGGGTGCCGAGGGCGCCGACCAGCTGTTCGCCATGACCGAGGGTGACAACCGCAACGTCCTGACCGCCCAGTTGGCCGCTGAGACGCTCGGCGTCCGAAGTGTTGTTGCCAAGGTGAACGATCCCGTCCGTGCGGAAGCGTACGCGGCGTTAGGCATTGCAACGATCTGTCGAACGTTGATCGCTGTCGAAGCGCTCGCGAGCTATATCGGTCTTTCCAGCGACAGCACGACGACGGGTGTCATGCGTCCGACTGGCCACCATGCGGGCGGTCATGGCGAGCACGGCGACTCCGCTGGCTCGCCGGTCGCCTCGACACCGTCGGCCTAGTCAAGGAAGCGTCGTGTACGTCATCGTCGTCGGCGGCGGCAAGGTGGGCTACTACCTGACGCGCGAGCTGCTCGCGGCCGGGCATGAGCTCGTGCTGCTCGAGAAGGACCCACGGCGGGCGCGCCAGATCGCCGACGAAGTCGGCAGCATCGTGCTCAATCGCGATGGTTGTGAAGGCCAGCATCTCGCCGAGGCTGGAGCCAACCGAGCCGCGATCGTCTGCGCGGTAACCGGTGACGACGAGGACAACCTGGTGGTCTGCCAGATGGCCAAGCACCACTTCGACGTGCCGCGAACGATTGCCCGGGTTAACAATCCTCGGAACGAGGCCCTCTTCCGCCACCTCGGCGTCGACGAGATCATCAGCCCGACCCGAATGGCCCTGGCGGCGATCGAGCAGGACATCCCCGTCCACCATCTGCTGCACATCGCGCAACTCGGCGGCGGCGAGGTCGAGCTGCTCGAGGCACAGATCGAGAGCGGCAGCCCGCTGGTGGGCAAGAGGCCATCCGAGCTGGACCTGCCGGAGGGCTGTTCGCTCTTCGGCGTGATCCGCGACGAGACTGCCCACGCGCTGCGTGCCGACACGGTGTTCGAGTCGGGCGACAAGGTGCTCGCACTCGCGCCCACCGATTGCGAGCAAGAGCTCCGGCGCGCCCTCATCGGGGAGATGACCGAGGCGGTCGGCTCCTGAGCGAATTCGATCCCGACGCCTTCGAGCCGGACGCCACTGCGCCTCACGGGATACCGATTGTCGAGCCGGAAACGGCCGCTCAGCTGCTCGGCGGGACGCCTGAAGCGTTCGACACTGGCCTCGGGCCCACCTTTCTTACGGTTCCGCCACCGGAAGCGCTCGACGTGCAGCCGGAGCGGTCGGCGGCCGACCCGGGCCACGCGCTCGCCGCGTCGCTGCTCATCTGGGGCGCCGGTCTCATTCGCCTCGGCCGTCCAGTCGGCTGGTTGCTCGTCCTCCTCGAGATCCTCTGGATTGGGACGCTGGTCCTCTCGGTCGGCCTTCTGCCGACAGACGAGTGGGTCGTCTGCTACCTCCTGCTGGCGACCTTCATCGTGGTCTGGGTCGGTCAGGCCATCTGGGCCTATCGCGTCGCACGTCGGATCTCGGGCCGGACGACCGGCGCGGCCTGGCTCCTTGCCGCCGCACCAGTGCTGATCATCGTGCTGACCGGTTTCTGGCTGGTCGCAGGCGCACTGTCATCGCCGGCGGCGACGTTCCAGCGCTATGTCGGTGCGTGGCAGCACGACAATGTCGCTGCGGCAGCTCCCCTCTTCGCGACGCCCGAGCTCTACGCGCAGATGACCGCGCGCTGGACCACCGAGGACGACCTGGTCTCTGCTCGCGTCGCGGCGCTCAATGCAGCCGACCCTGACCTCGATCTCAACGCGCAGGATGCGCGCTCCAACCTTCGCTTCGTGGAGCAGCAGGTCTCGGCCGCATCCGCGGCGTTCGAAGTGCAGGTGGTCCACGACGTGAGCGTCCCGGGAACGTTCCTGGGGTTCATCCCCGCGTCGCACACCGAGACCCAGGTGCTGGCCGTGCTCGGCCGCGTCACGCTGGGGCTTTACCCGATCACGGGGTATCTCGCCGACACCGGTGCCGGCGTCTGGCAGATCAATGGCGTCACCTTCGACGGAGAGCGGCCCTAGGCCCGATTGCCTCGGAGACTCGGCCCGGATTGAAACTCGTCCAGAAGTCTTGACAACACCATTGTCAGGGTTCTAGCATCCCCGCATGTCCATCCGCCGAGACGATCACGAGCCGGGACGCGACCCGACCCGGCCCGTCTACGTCATCAGCGTCGCCGCAGAGCTCGTTCGGGTTCATCCCCGGACCCTTCGAATCTACGAGGGGGAAGGGCTGCTCTGCCCGGCGCGGACCCGGACGAATATTCGTCTGTATTCCGAGAACGACATTCGTCGAGTCCTCTGGATTCGGCACCTGACCCAGAACCTGGGCGTGAACCTCGCGGGGATTCGCGTCCTGTTCGAGCTCGAGGAGCGATTGGGTACGCGCATCCTCGAACGGCTCTACAACGACGTACCTCGAGGCGAAGACGAATTGCCGGCGCCGGCAGCTGAGCCGGCACGCAGCTCGTTCTGACGGCGAAGCCGACCAAGGAGACTCCATGGCTACCAAGTCAACCAAGACCACAAGCACGGGCGACAAGCCGGCCGGCCCCGTCGAGGGCCAGAACCGGGTGATTCCGCTCGTCGCGCTGCGCGAGACGGTCATCTTCCCCGAGATGATCGTGCCGCTTCAGGTGGGCCGCGACAAGTCGGTCCAGGCGCTCAACCACGCTACCGCCGAGAACTCGCTGATCGCCCTGGTGACGCAGCGCCAGGCGGACCGCGAGGACATCAACGATCCGTCCGAGCTGTACGCCGTCGGCACGCTGGCCAAGATCGCCCAGGTCGTCCAGCTGCAGGACGGCACGGTTCGCGCGATCGTGCAGGGCCAGCAGCGCCTGCGCGTGCTGAGCTTCGAGTCGGTCGACCCGTACATCTCGGCGCGTGTCGAGCTGGTCAGCAACGACGGCACGCCGGACATCGAGGTCCAGGCTCTGGTCCGCTCGGTGCAGGCACAGATCGAGCAGTACGTCCAATCGGGTGCGCCCGTGCCGCCCGAGGCGGCCGTCGCGGCTCGCAACATCACCGAGCCCGGCCTGCTGGCCGACATGGTGGCCTACAGCCCCGACATGTCGACCGAGCAACGCCAGGAGTTGCTCGAGACGATCGACGTCACCGAGCGGCTGAAGCTCGTCTCCAACTTCCTCGCGCGTCAGATCGAGATCAACGAGCTCAAGGGACGCATCCAGTCCGAGGTCAAGTCCGAGATGGACAAGACCCAGCGCGAGTACATCCTGCGCGAGCAGCTGAAGGCGATCCAGCGTGAGCTGGGCGAGGACGACCCGCAGCAGGCCGAGATCAGCGAGCTGCGCGACAAGGTCGAGCAGGCCGGCATGCCGGAGGAGATCAAGGCTCGGGCGATCAAGGAGATCGACCGGATGAGCCGCATCCCGTCAGCTTCGCCGGAAGTGGGTGTCATCCGGACCTACGTCGACTGGTTGGTCGGCCTTCCGTGGAACGTCTCCACGACGGACAACCTCGACATCAAGGAGGCGGCCAAGATCCTCGACGAGGACCACTACGGCCTCGAGAAGGTCAAGGAACGCATCCTCGAGTACCTCTCCGTGCGCACCCTGGCGGACACGATCCGCAGCCCCATCCTGGCGTTCGTCGGACCTCCAGGCGTCGGCAAGACCTCGCTCGGCAAGAGCGTGGCTCGCGCCATGGGCCGCAAGTTCGTGCGCATGAGCCTTGGCGGCATTCACGATGAGGCGGAGATCCGCGGCCACCGGCGCACCTATATCGGCGCGCTGCCCGGCCGGGTGATCCAGAACATCAAGACGGCCGGCTCCAACAACCCGGTGTTCATGCTCGACGAGGTCGACAAGATCGGCATGGACTTCCGTGGCGATCCCAGCTCGGCGCTGCTCGAAGTGCTGGATCCGGAGCAGAACAACACCTTCCAGGACAACTACCTCGAGGTGCCGTTCGACCTCTCCAAGGTGCTGTTCATCGCAACGGGCAACCTGCTCGACCCGATCCCAGCGCCGCTGCGCGACCGGATGGAGATCATCCAGCTCCCGGGCTATACGCAGCAGGAGAAGATCCAGATCGCCAAGCGCTTCCTGGTGCCGAAGCAGATGACCCTGCACGGCCTCAAGGAGAAGCACATCGAGATCACCGATGAGGCGCTCCTGAGCCTGGTCCAGGCCTACACCAAGGAGGCCGGCGTCCGGAATATCGAGCGCGAGATCGCCAACGTCATGCGCAAGGTCGCCCGGCAGGTCGCCGAAGGCCGCAAGCGCAAGACCGTGGTCGACGGCAAGAAGCTGCTCGAGTTCCTTGGCCCGCCGCGCTTCGAGTACGGCGAGCTGGAGGCCGAGGACCAGATTGGTTCCGCGACGGGGCTCGTGGTCACCGAGGTCGGTGGCGACGTCATCGCGATCGAGGTCACCAAGATGGAGGGCAAGGAAGACTTCATCCTCACCGGCCAGCTCGGCGAGGTGATGCGCGAGTCCGCTCGCGCAGGGTTGTCCTGGACCCGAGCCCACGCTTCGGAACTGGGCATCTCGCGCGAGGTGTTCGAGAAGAACACGCTCCACATCCATGTGCCTGCCGGGGGAATCCCCAAGGACGGCCCGTCTGCCGGTATCACGATGGCCACGGCCATGGTGAGCGCGCTGACCGGGATCCCCGTTCGAAAGGACCTGGCGATGACCGGGGAGATCACCCTGCGTGGTCGCGTCCTCCCGATCGGCGGCCTCAAGCAGAAGATCCTCGCCGCGCACCTCGCGGGCGCGAAGATGGTCATGCTGCCGCAGAAGAACGAGAAGGATCTCCGCGACATCCCCGAGGAAATCCGCAAGCAGATGAAGCTGGTCATGGTGGACTCCATGGAGCAGGTGCTGGCGAACGCCCTCCGGCGCAAGCCGGCTCCTCTCAAGGCGCCACCGGCCGAGGTCATCGACCCGAACCGGCCGCTCGACGAGCATCCCGCCGCCCCCGACAAGGTGCGGCGTGGCTTTCCCGGCGAGCAGCCTCCGGCCGCTGCACTGCAACGATCGGATCACTGAGCGCCTTCTCCTCCACGGGCCCGCCGGCTTCATCTCCGGCGGGCCTTTTCAGGAATTGGTGCCGCTGCGGAGAGAAGATGAGTTCGCAAGCGACGCTTGAAGCCCGGCGGTTACGCCGGGACTCAAGCGCTTCGCGAGCAGCAGCGCCCTAGCGCTGCGGAGAGAGACGTGGAGTATCGCGACTACTACGCGACGCTGGGTGTGCCGAGGACGGCCACCCAGGCCGACATCAAGAAGGCCTTCCGCAAGCTCGCCCGCAAGCACCACCCCGACGCCAACAGGAACGATCCGGGGGCCGAGGAGCGCTTCAAGGAGGTGAACGAGGCCAACGAGGTCCTCTCCGACCCCGAGAAGCGCACGCTCTACGACCAGCTGGGCTCGAATTGGGAGGCATATCAGCGGGCGGGCGCGAATGCGGGCACGGCGGCGGGCGGTGCCGGCCAGGGCCCGTTCGGCGGCTTCCGCGGCGCCGCGGCTGGCGGCGGTCCCGGTGGCGTGCGCTACGAGTTCCGCGGCAACGCCGAAGATCTCGCAGGCTTCAGCGATTTCTTCCGAACCTTCTTCGGGGGCGCCACAAGCGCTGCCGGCTCCGGCGGATTCGCCGGGCAGACTGCCGGCACGACGCGGACGCGTGGGTCTCGGACGACGGCCCGGACCGCCACGGGCCAACAGATCGACCTCGACGACCTGCTCGGCGGGTTCGGCGGAGGCGCCCATGGCTCGAGCTCTGGCGTGTACACCGATGGCGACTCCTTCGGCCAGCCTGCGGCACCGCAGCCTCCGCAACACGCTGAGGCGGACGTCCAGGTGTCGCTCGAGGAGGTCGCCAGCGGAACCAAGCGCCTTGTCCAGGTCGGCGATCGCCGCCTCGAAGTGACGATCCCCAAGGGTGTCGAGGACGGCCGCAAGATCCGGCTCTCGCGGACGGCAGGCAGCGGCCCGAACGCCGGCCACGTCTACCTCGTCGTGCGCGTGCAGCCGCACCCCGTGTTCACGCGGAACGGTGCCGATCTGACGCGCGATCTGCCGATCACGCTCGGCGAGGCTCTGCTGGGCGCGGAGGTACCGGTCCAGACCGTGACCGGCCGCGTGATGCTCCGGATCCCCGCCGAGACGCAGAACGGACGCACGTTCCGGCTCAAGGGCCAGGGCCTGCCGCGGTTCAAGTCCGAGGAGCGCGGCGACCTCTACGCAAAGGTCCACGTGGTGCTGCCGTCAGGCTTGGACGATGAGTCTCGCGAGCTCGCGCGAGCGTTCGTTGACCATGCGAAGCAATCGGACCCGCGGAGGGCAACGGCGTGAGACAGTTCAACGAGCAGGCTGGTCCCGCTGGGGAGTCTTTCGGGCCCCAGGCTCGCTCGCGGAAGACGCTTCGCCTCGCCCCACTGCGGCTGGAGTGGGCAGCATTGCTTACACCAACCTTGACAACATTATTGTCAGCACATAGGCTGCCCAAATGAAGCTCGATCGATACACGGAGAAGGCGCAGGAGGCGATCGTCGCCGCGCAGCGCCTCGCAACCGAGGCAGAAAGCCCGGTCCTGGACGCCGAACACCTGCTCGCGGCACTCATCGCAGACCCCGAAGGGACCCCGGCCGCCATCCTCTCACGACTCGACGCCGATCCGACCGCGCTCGCGGCGGAGCTCGGCGGCGTTCTCTCTCGTCGGGCCCACGTTCGGGGCAGCAGCCTGTCGCTCGATCCGCGTGCGCGACAGCTGCTCGAGCGTGCCGAGGACGAGGCCAAGCACCTCAAGGACGAGTACGTCTCGACGGAGCACCTGCTCCTGGCCGCGAGCCGCGCCGGCGGCGATGCCCAGCGGCTGCTGGAACAATTCGGAGCGGGCCACGAGCCGATCCTCAAGGCTCTCCAGCAGGTCCGCGGTGGACAGCGCGTCACATCGCAACACCCGGAGTCGACGTACCAGTCGCTGGAGAAGTACGGCCGCGACCTGACCACTGACGCGCGCGCCGGGAAGCTCGACCCGGTCATCGGCCGTGACGAGGAGATCCGCCGCGTCATCCAGATCCTGTCGCGTCGCACCAAGAACAATCCGGTCCTGATCGGCGAGCCAGGCGTCGGCAAGACCGCCATCGTGGAAGGGCTCGCGCAGCGGATCGTTCGCGGTGACGTGCCGGAGGGGCTGAAGGAGAAGCGGGTCGTCGCGCTCGACCTCGGCGCATTGATTGCCGGTGCGAAGTTTCGCGGCGAGTTCGAGGAACGCCTGAAGGCCGTGCTCAAGGAGATCAAGGACTCCGAGGGCCAGATCGTGCTGTTCATCGACGAGCTGCACACGGTTGTCGGCGCCGGTGCCGCGGAAGGCGCAATGGACGCCTCCAACCTGCTCAAGCCGATGCTGGCGCGCGGCGAGCTGCACACGATCGGTGCGACCACGCTCGACGAGTACCGCAAGCACATCGAGAAGGACGCCGCGCTCGAGCGTCGCTTCCAGCCGGTCTATGTCGATCAGCCGACCGTCGAGGAGACCATCTCGATCCTGCGCGGTCTACGCGAGCGCTACGAGGTCCACCACGGCGTCCGGATCACCGACTCGGCGCTCGTGGCCGCCGCGGTCCTCTCGAATCGTTACCTGACCGAACGATTCCTTCCCGACAAGGCCATCGACCTCGTTGACGAGGCCGCGAGTCACTTGCGAATGGAAATGGATTCGATGCCCACCGAGCTCGACGAGCTCGAGCGGCGCCGCATCCAGCTCGAGATCGAGCGCGAGGCGCTGCGCAAGGAGAAGGATGACGCGTCCAAGGCTCGACTCGAGGCGCTCGAGCGTGAGCTTGCCGACATCGCGGAACGTGCCGGTGCCCTGAAGAGCCGCTGGGAGCAGGAGAAGGGCGCGATCGCCGGCCTGCGCCAGACCAAGTCCGAGCTCGAGGGCCTCCAGCACCAGATCGAAGAGGCCGAGCGTGCCGCCGACTATGGCCGGGCTGCCGAGCTGAAATACGGCAGACAGGTCGAGTTGCAGACCCTGCTGCACGACCAGGAGGCGGCGCTGGCCCAGAAGGACGGGGCCGCCGCACGCCTCCTCAAGGAAGAGGTCGACGCGGACGACATCGCCCGCATCGTCGGCGCATGGACGGGCATCCCCGTGACACGCCTGCTCGAAGGTGAGCAGCACAAGCTGCTCGAGATGGAGGACCGCCTCCATGAGCGAGTCATCGGCCAGGACGAGGCCATCGAGGCCGTCTCGGACGCGGTTCGTCGTGCGCGAGCCGGGTTGAAGGACCCCAAGCGGCCGATCGGGTCATTCATCTTCCTGGGTCCCACGGGCGTGGGCAAGACCGAGCTGGCTCGCGCGCTCGCCGAGTTCCTCTTTGACGACGAGCAGGCGCTCACCCGTATCGACATGAGCGAGTACATGGAGAAGTACTCCGTCTCGCGCCTGATCGGGGCGCCTCCCGGGTATGTCGGCTACGACGAGGGCGGGCAGCTGACCGAGGCCGTGCGGCGTCGTCCCTATCAGGTGATCCTGCTGGACGAGATCGAGAAGGCGCATCCGGACGTGTTCAACGTCCTGCTCCAGGTCCTCGACGATGGACGGCTCACCGACGGACAGGGACGTACGGTCAACTTCAAGGACACCGTCATCGTGATGACCAGCAACGTCGGCTCCCACGTCATCAGCCAGCTCGGCGACGGCGAGAATGATCCGCAGGCGTACGAGCGGATGAAATCGGCCGTCACCGACGCCCTCCGCGCCACGTTCCGGCCGGAGTTCCTCAACCGGATCGACGAGGTCATCGTCTTCCATCCCTTGGGCGACGAGGAGCTCGGGCGCATCGTCGAGCTGCTGGTCGCGGACCTGCAGCGGCGACTCGCCGACCACGACCTGTTGCTGGAGCTGACGCCGGCCGCGCTTGCGCTGATCGGCCGAGAAGGGCACGACCCGCAATTCGGGGCACGGCCGTTGAAGCGTGCCGTCCAACGCCTGGTGGAGAACCCGCTGGCACGTGCGTTGCTGCAGGGACAGTTCCCGCCTGGCGCTGTGATCCGCGTGGACGCAGATCCCGTGTCAGGGACGCTGATATTCACGGGCGATGGCGGCTCGGTCGTGAGCGATGCGAGCAGCCGGCGGCGAGACGTGCGCTCGGCCAACGCCGAGCCGGTCGGCGCCGGAGCGCGGAGTGGCTCCGTGCTGGATCTGCCGCCGGTGAGTCGCGCGCGCGGCGGCGACGGGTCCGAGCGGCCCAACTGAGCGCGCGAGTGCCTTGCAACCGGAGCCAACCCGCAGGGGAACGCCGCATCCCGAAGCGCCAACGGCACGAGAACGGGAACTCGTCGAGCTGATCCGAAGCGAGATCGACGACGCGCCGGGTCGTCGGATCACGTTCGCGCGCTTCATGGAGCGCGCGCTGACGGAACCGAACCTCGGCTACTACGCAACCAGTCGCTCGCGACCGACCAGGGCCGGTGACTTCCTCACGGCGCCGGAGTTGCATCCGTTCTTCGGCCGGTTGGTCGGCCGGCACCTGGCCGACGTGTGGACACGCCTCGGCGCGCCGCGGGGCTTTGCCGTGCGCGAGTACGGAGCCGGCAGCGGCACCCTCGAGCGAACCGTGCGAAACGGCCTCTCGGATGAGAGCTCCGCACTCACCCGGGTGCTCGAGTGGCAGCCGGTCGACGTCGGCTCGGACGTGCCATCAGAGCCGGTCACCGGCGCGATCATCGCCAATGAGTACCTTGACGCGTTGCCCGTCCATCGGGTTGTCCAGCGAGGAGGCCGGCTCATGGAGCGCTACGTGACCACGGCCGGCGAACGCTTCGCCACGGTCGAGGACGAGCCATCCACATGCCTGCTGGCGGAGACATTGGCCGCAGACGACGTCTCGCTTCGAGACGACCAGGCGACAGAGATCTCGCTTGCCGCGATCGAGTGGGGCGCGCGGCTGGGCGCGGAGCTGCGGAGCGGGATCGCGCTGCTGATCGACTATGGGCACCCGGCCGACGAGCTCTACGGGCCACGTCGAATGGACGGAACGTTGATGACCTATGCGAAGCACCAAGCCGGCAGCGACCCGTATGTCCGGATCGGCGCGCAGGACATCACGGCTCATGTCGACCTGACCGCCATCGACCGCGCGGCGCGCGGCGGCGGACTCGAGCCGGTGGGCGCGACCACGCAAGCTCGCTTCCTTGCGTCACTCGGCCTGACCGAGTTGCTGTCCGGACTCGGTCGCCGGCCCGACACGGCGCCCGACGACTACCTGCTCGCCCGTTCGGCGGTCGCACGGATGCTCGATCCTCGACACCTGGGTGGATTCGCCGTCCGCGCGTGGGGTCTGGGCGTCGATCGGGACCCGCCACTCCGCGGCTTCGGTGATCCCGCAGTCACCTGGGCACCAGGAGCAGGCCGTTGAGGTTTGACAGCGTTCGGGAACGCCTCGACACGTTCCCGGTCCAGCTGCCTCCGCCTCCCGCTTCGATCGATGCGCGCGTGATCGGACAGGCAGACCGGCTGCCGGACTGGATCACCAGTGCACGCGGTGCCTCGACCCGGCGAGCGGCGGGACTCTGCCTGCTGTTCCCGGATTCAGACGGCGAGGCGCACATCGTGCTCACCGAGCGTCCTGCAGGAGACCTCCGGCATGCCGGGCAGATCAGCCTGCCGGGCGGAGCAGAGGACCCCGGCGACGAGTTCCCCATCGGGACGGCGCTCCGTGAAGCGCGTGAGGAGATCGGCCTCGCCACAGACAGCGTAGAGATCGCCGGCGTGCTCGGGGTCGTCGACGTTCGGGTGTCGGGGTTCCTCCTGACGCCGGTCATCGGCGTTGTGGATCAGCTACCGGCGCTGACGCCGGATCGGCGCGAGGTCGCCTCGATCGTGCTCGCTCCGATCGAGGCCTTCCTGCCCGACGCGCCCGTCGTGACCGTGGAGGCAGATCGCGACGGCTTTCGCCTTCGCTACGGCGCGTATGTCGTGCAGGGACACCACGTGTGGGGTGCGACCGCTCGCGTCATGGGCCAGCTCGGGGCGCTGCTCGCCAGTCCGCCCGAGGAGTCCGCCGGCTAGCGCTTGCCCCGACTCCTCGGGACTGGGCCGTTCGCTATTCGGACGGAGCGGGCTCCGTTGCAGCGGGCTCGGTCGCCTGCGGCGCCGCACGGGTCGGCAGGACGCCCGGTTCGACCTGGACTTCGGCCCACGTGCCCGTCGCTGGGTCGTAGACCTCGGCCCCGCCCAGCGGATCAGTCGAGTTCGGTGGAGGCGTTGCCGTACCGCCACTGAGCCCGCCCCCGAGCATGTCCGTCAACGAGCCAGCGAAGCCGGCGATGATCACTTTTCCGTCCGGCAGCAGCGCGGCCGCGTGGAAGGCATGGCCGTGATTCATGTCACCGGTCTTGGTGAAGGTCTGCGTGGCCGGGTCGTAGAGTTCGGCCGAGGCCAGCATGCTGCCGCTGCCGCCCGTGTCGAGGCCACCTGCGATGAGCACCTTCCCGTCCTGCAGAAGGGTCGCCGTGTGCAGTGCCCGCGGCGCCACGAGCGGCGCGGTGATCTTGGTGAAGGTCCCGCTCGACGGGTCGTAGAGCTCGGCCGATTGGGTTGCCGGGTCGACGCCGGATGACCCGGACCCGCTGCTGCTGCTGAGCCCGCCGACGATGAGGACCTTGCCGTCCTGCAGAAGGGTCGCGGTGTGGAACGATCGCACGTCGGTCATCGAGCCGGTCGGCGAGAACGTGCCGCTGGCCGGGTCGTAGATCTCAGCCGAGGCGAGCGACTTGCTCGTCGCGTCGGTGCCGCCCGCGATCAGGACCTTGCCGTCCTGAAGCAACGTGGCGGTATGGAACGAGCGGCCGGTTGCGAGCGAGCCGGTCGGCGAGAACGTGCCGCTGGCCGGGTCGTAGATCTCGGCCGTGGCGAGCGGGGCGCCCGACGACTCTCCGCCACTGGTCTGATCCAGGTTGATGGCGGCACTCGCACCGCCGACGACCAGGACCCTGCCGTCCTGGAGCAGCGTCGCGGTATGCAGTACGCGACCCTGCGTCATCGAGCCGGTGGCCGTGTAGGTGTCCGTTGCCGGGTCATAGAGCGAGGCCGTGTTTGTCGCTGTATCGCTCGACAGTCCGCTCGGTGCCGGGGTTGCTGCCACGCCGCCGGTCGGATTGGCGTCTCCAGTCACGCCGCCTGCGAGCAGCACGTGCCCGTCATTCAGCAGCGTCATCGTGTGCCAGGCGCGTGCCGGTGTCGGTGTCGACGCGTTGCGCAAGATGCCCGCCGATGGGTCATAGATCTTGGAGATGCCGTTCATGAACAGCACCCGGCCGTCCGGCAGGACGGTCGCCACCGCACAGCCCGCAACGACGAGCAGCAACAACGCAATGGCAAGAACGCGCTTCATCTCTTTGCCTCCCTTGCCCAGACGTCCAGTGGGCTTCTCCGCCGAGCCGGAGCGGACGCGCCGGGCGATGCAATCCCCGTCAGGCGAGCGTACCACCTCGGTCGAACCCCGCCGCAGGGCCATTGGACTCGGGATCGCGGCCCGACCGGCGACCCGGGACTACCAGGGCTCACCCTCGGACTCGTCGTGATCCTCGCGGCTGGGCGGTCGATCGGCGAGCGCGCCGCGTGCCGGTTCGACGGGGCGCGCCTCAGGCGCCGGGCCGCGTTCGGCAGCGGCAGGCTGGCCACCTGCATCCGCCTGGAGTGCTTCGAACATCCCCGACTCGACGGCCTCCGCGATGCCGGCTGCGTCCTCCTTCGGACCTGACAGCTCTACGAGGATCACGCGCATCTCGCTGCCGTCGGTGTACGCGCCATGGGGCTCGCCGGCCGGCCACACGACCGCCTCGCCGTGGTTGATGCGGACGCGCTCAGCCCCGACCTGCACGTAGCCGCCACCACTCACGACGATGAACAGCGACGTGTGAGGGTTGGCATACGGGGCGATCGCCGCTCGGCGGGAGAAGGCAAGCTCGGAGACGTTCGCGCGGCGATCATTCCAGATCACCTGCCCGGTGATGCCCGAGGTCCCGGGCGGTCCCTCCGCCCGTCGATGGCCTGGACCGAACCGGCGGATTTCCACGGCAGGTCGCTAGCGTCGCCGACGTCGGCTCTTGGAAACGGGCGCCTTCTTCTTCTGAATTGTCGCCTCGGCGTGCTTGTAGCGAGCCTGGCTGAAGAAGCGAGCACGACGCAGCTGCGCGTTGTACGCCTCGATCAGTGGCGGGAACCGGAAGAAGACGATCCAAACGAACGTCGGCAGCCCGATCGCAAGGATCAGGGCATGCGTGAACGGATACCAGTGGAAGACGCTCGCGACGATCAGCAGTCCGAAGACGCAGATGGCGGTCCAGAGCAGCCACTCCTCGCGGTTCACCAGCGGCGGGTGGCGGTGGAGACGACGCGTCTGCACGTTGTAGAGGATCACCGCGACGATCAGCAGGATCACCGACGCCCACAGCAGGGGCCAATAGGCGTCACTGAAGTTCGTGTCGTCGAAGGGATGGTGGAAGAGCGCGTCGATCAGGCTTCCAGGATTCAGCGGCATGGCCCGAGAGGATACGCAAACGAACGGAAACCCGGCGGCTGCGGAGGAATGACCTGACGCCGCGCAGGGGAGAAAAACAACTGTCCTATACTCGACTGCACCCCAGCCCGGGGTGTTCTCCTGCGCAACCGAGGGATGGAGGAAGGCGTGCGAGCCCTGCTCTCGGTCGCGAATCGCGACGGCATCGCCTCGTTCGCCAACGAGCTGAGATCGCGCGGCGTTGAGCTCTTCGCGACCTCCGGAACCCGTGAGGCACTCGCGTCCGATGGCGTCCCCGCGGGATCAATCGACGACCTCACCGGTGAGGCTCCGCTGCTGGGCGGGCGCGTGCGCACCTTCCACCCGAAGATCTACGCCGGGATCCTGGCCCATCGCAACGAAGAGGACGAGCTCTCGGCGCTGGCCGCCCAGGAAATCGGCCTCATCGACCTTGTCGTCGTCAACGTGAAGCCGTTCGCGCCGCAGGTCGGCGCGCGCGTGGTGCCACTCGACCAGGCGATCGAGATGATCGACGTCGCGGGCGTGGCGCTCCTGTCGGCAGCGGCGAGGAACTACGCCGGCGTCGCCGCGCTCTGCGATCCCGCCGACTACCCGGCCGTCCTCGAGGAGCTGCGGCAGCTTGGGTCCGTGTCGGTGGAGCTGCGGCAGCGCCTTGCCGCGCGTGCCTTCGCGACGGTGGCGGCCTACAACGCGGAGGTCGCCGCCTACCTCAACTACATCAACGGGGTCCGCTTTCCCGAGCGCCTCACGGTCGTGCTGGAGAAAGAACGCGACCTGTCCTACGGCGAGAACCCGCACCAGAGCGCCGCGGCCTACCGCGAAACCACTCATCGGGCGCGCTCGCTGGCCGACGCGACGCAGCTGCAGGGCACGCCGCCCACGTTCAACGACCTCCTCGACCTCGATGTGGCGTACCGCATCGTCATGGACTTCGCGGCGACCACCTGCGCGATCGTCAAGCAGGCGAACCCGGTTGGCCTCGCGTCGAACGACTCACAGGTGGAGGCCTACCGCAGGGCGCTCGAGGGCGACCCGGTGAGCGCCTATGGCGCGGTCGTCGCCTTCAACCACACCGTCAACCGCGAGACCGCCGAAGAGCTCGCCGGAAACGCGTACGAAGCGGTCGTGGCGCCCGGCTATACAGAGGACGCGCTGACCGCGCTCGCCACCAAGGAAGGGCTTTCGGTGCTGTCCGTTCCGGGATCCATGGAGGGCCTCGGCGACTACGGCATTGCCGATCTCGACTTCCATCGCATCGGCGGCGGTCTCCTGGTGGAGACGCGTGACGCACTCGCACTGGACCATTCGCAGCTGCGAGTCGTGACGCGTCGCCGGCCGACCCTTGACGAGCTGACCGACCTCCTCTTCGCGTGGCGAGCCGTGCGTCACGTGGCCAGCAACGCGGTCGTGGCGGCACGCAACGCATCGCTGGTCGGGGTTGGCGCCGGACAGGCAAGCCGCCTCGTCGCCGTGGAGATCTGCCTTCACCGGGCGTCCGACCGCGCGGCGATGAGCGTGCTCGCCTCGGACGCCTACTTCCCGTTCGCGGACGCGATCCAGCTGGCGGCCGAACGCGGCGTCACGGCGATCATCCAGCCGGGTGGCTCGGCACGCGACGAGATGGCGGTCGAGGTCGCCGACCGGCACCACATGGCGATGGTCTTCACGGGACGGCGACACTTCCGCCACTGACGGGAGAACAGGCGAGTCAGGGGGAGGGAGATCCGATGGAGACGGCACTCGCGCTCGAGATGGTCAAGGTCACGGAGGTGGCCGCGATCTCGTCTGCCCGTCTCATGGGTCGTGCCGATCGTGACGGGGCGGATCGGGCAGCGGTCGAGGCGATGCGCCGGGCGATGGACGAAGTCGAGATGCGGGGTCAGATCGTCATCGGCGAGGGCGAGCGCGACGAGGCGCCGATGCTCTTCATCGGCGAGCAGGTCGGCATGTGGCACGACGAGCATCCCGAGGTGGACATCGCGGTCGACCCGCTCGAAGGCACCAACCTCGTGGCGCACGGCCAAGGCGGCGCGATCACCGTGCTCGCGGCCTCCGAGAAGGGCGGTCTGCTGAATGCGCCTGACACGTACCTCGAGAAGCTGTGCGTCGGGCCTGGCGCCGCGGGGCACGTCGACATCACCAAGTCGCCCACCGAGAACGTCCAGGCGATCGCTGCCGCTCTGCGGCGCCGCGTCGAGGACATCACGATCATCATCCTCGAACGGCCGCGCCACGACGCGCTGATCGAGGAGGTCCGCGAGGCCGGTGCGCGCATCAAGCTGATCTCGGACGGCGACCTGTCGGCGGCGATCTCGTGCGCGGTGTCGGGCACCGGCGTTCACGGCGTGATGGGCGTCGGCGGTGCCCCGGAGGGCGTGCTGACGGCCGCCGCCTTGCGCTGTCTCGGCGGCGAGATCCAGGCGCGCTTCCGCTTCCGCAACGACGACGAGCGGGCACGGGCCGAGCGCATGGGCACGAGCTCCGATGAGTCGCGCGTCTACACGTCGACCGACCTGGCGCCCGGCGAGAACCTCGTCTTTGCCGCGACGGGCGTCACCGAGGGCGACCTCCTGCGCGGCGTCCGCTTCTTCGCCGGCGGCGCGCGGACACATTCGCTCGTGATGGCCTACCAGAACAAGAAGGTCCGCTTCGTCGACACGGTCCACATGTTCGACCGCGACCGGCCGCCGTCGGTGCGCCTCTAGTCCAGCGCGACCCAGCCTTCACCGACTCCAGGTGCCGATGGCCACCACGGCGTCGGCTCCCTCGGCTGCGGTGCGTTCTAGCGCAAGCTCGGCCACCGATCGGCCGATCCCCGGCACGACCAGCTCTGGCGCGAGGTCAGCGAGCGGCGCGAGCATGAACAGCCGTTCCGCGAGCGATGCGTGCGGGACGGTCAGCCACTGCACGCCGGTCTTCTCCGGATCGATGCTGCGTGCCGCCTCGGGCCGCTCCACCGTTGCGGCGAGGTCGCCGAACAGCAGCAGATCCAGGTCGAGCTCGCGCGGGCCCCAGCGCCCACGCTTCTGCCGCCCGAATGCGCGCTCGATCTCCTTGAGGACGATCAACAGGGCCAGGGCACCGGTCACCGGATCAGGCCCGGAAGGCACCTCGAGGGCAACTGCGGCGTTGCGGAACTCGGGCTGATCAGTGACGCCGACCGGCCGCGTTGCGTAGAGGCGCGACACCCCGATCAGCCGCGTGTCCGGAAGGGCCGCGAGTGAGCGCACGGCGGCAGCGAGCGTCCGCTCCGGATCGCCCACGTTGGCGCCGAGCGCCACGTGAGCTCGCGTTCGTCCCATCACTCGACCAGGCGGCCTCTGTCGTCGATTGGTTCGCGGCTGCCTAGACTCCGGGGTCCGTGGCAGAACCGATCGTCGTCATCTTCCACCAGCCTCCCGGTTCCGCCGCTGGGAAGGATGCGCCGCTGACGCACGTGCTCGCCCTTGCGCGAGACCGGCTGGTGGCTCACCAGGTGTCTCTCTTCACTGCAGCGAATGCTCGTCGGATCGCGATCATCGGCCGCGACGCCGGCGATGCCGAGGCCTTCGGTGAGCGGCTCGCGCGGCTCGCCGTCGAGGAACGGGCGCCCACCGGCCTCATCGTCTTCGGAAGCGGCGCCGTCCCGCTTCTTCGACGCGATGACGCGGCGGCACTCGTCGCGGTCGCGGCTTCGGGCGGGAAGGTTGCGCTCACCAACAACCGCTACTCGTCGGATATCTGCGCGATCGGAGACGCGGAACCAATCCGCCGCCTCCCCCCTCTGCCATCCGACAACGCGCTGCCCCGGTGGCTGGAGGAGCGTGCCGGCTTCGAGGTTCGGGAGCTGCCCGGCCGGACGCGGCTTGGGCTCGACCTTGACGGGCCGATCGACCTGGCGATTCTTCGCTCGTCCGCGCAACCCCGAGCGGGCTGAGGAGCCTGGCGGACGAGCATCAGCTGGCCGTCCCACGGCTCGAGGCCATCAGAGCCGTGGCGTCGGACCCGCGCCGCGAACTGCTGATCTTCGGACGCAGCGGCTCGCGCCAACTCCGGTGGGTCGAACGGAACGTGCGTTGCCGCGTGCGCTTCCTTGCCGAAGAACGAGGGCTGCGCGCATCGTCACCACTCGCCATCGGCGGCGAGCCGGTCCCCTCGGCACGGAATTCCCGCGAGCCCGCGTCGACACTCGGGCTGCTGCTCGACGATCGAGGACCGGATCGTCTCGGCGGACATCGTCCGAACCCTCGCCGACGGCGCGATCATCGACACTCGCGTGCTCTTGGCACAGCGTTTCGGCCGTGACGAGGACGCCTGGCCGTCAGCCGAGGACCGCTACGCGAGCGATCTATTCCTTCCAGACGGGATCCGCGATCCGTGGCTGCGGGCGCTCACGGCCTCGGCCGCCACCGTCGCCGAATTCCGATCCTGCTCGGCGCTCACACGCTCGTCGGACCCGGCCTGCCGGTCGGTGCTGGGTCAGTCTTCGCGGCGATAGGGAACGTTGGCGACCACCGTGTTCGGGCGGCCGAGCAGTGCCTTGCGCAGCCGGTCCGCGGTCTGGTTGTAGAGGATCGCGCTCCCACCAGTGGCGCGCCACGTACTCGGGGATGATCACGAGGGTCATCGCGTCGGGGTCGCGGGACGTCACGTCCAGGTAGGTCACGAACGGCCGCACCAGCGAGCGGTACGGCGACTCCACGATCACGAACGGGCACGCCCGGCAGCTGGCGCTCCATGCGCGCGCGTAGCTGTTCGCCGCTCCTCGACGTCGTCGGTGACGTGGATCATCTGCACGTCGTCGGTGATCGCGCGGCCGAAGTTGACGGCCTGGACCACGGCGCGCGTCAGGCCGGGCACGGGCACCACCACGCGCTCGTGGCGGTGCGGTGGCCCGATGATCTGGTCCGGGTCGGACGGCCAGCTCCGGTCGATGTTGTCGTACTGGCGGTAGATGAACACCATGATCCCGCACCAGGATCGGGATGATCACCGCGACGAGCAGCGACGTCGGGCGCCTTCTCGACCAGCACGACCACCGACACCACGCCGGTCAGCACGCAGCCGAAGGCGTTGATCGCCAGGCGCCGTCTCCAGCGGTCGCCGCTGACCCGTCGCCAGTGGCGCACCATGCCTGCCCTGGCTGAGCGTGAAGCTGACGAACACGCCGACCGAGTAGAGCGGGATCAGCGCGTGCGTGTCCGCGTTGAACAGGACCACCAGGGACATCGCCAGCCCCGCCAGGATCGCGATGCCCAGCGTGTAGGCGAGGCGGTCGCCGCGGAAGGCGAACTGGCGCGGCATGAAGTCGTCCTGGGCAAGGATCGCGGCCAGCCGTGGAAACGCGTTGTAGGACGTGTTCGCCGCCAGGATGAGGATCAGGGCGGTGAAGGCCTGGAACAGGTAGAAGCCGATCGAGTCGCGCCGTAGACGCGCGACGAGACCTGTGCGATGACGGTCTGTCGTGTCGGTCGGCACGATGCCGAAGTCGGTCGCCAGGAAGGTGATGCCCACGAAGAGCGACGCCCAGCAGGATGCGCCATCACGGTCAGGGTCGTGGCGGCGTTCCTGGGCTCGGGCTTCTTGAACGCGGGCACGCCGTTGGCGATGGCCTCGGTGCCGGTCAGGGCCACGGATCCACCGGCGAACGCGCGCAGCAGCAGGAAGATCGTGAGCGGCTCGATTCCGGGCGGCGCGCCGGGGATCGGATTCGGTGGCGGCGTGGTGTCGCCGAGCACGATGATGCGGTACGCACCCAGCGCGATCATCAGCAGCGCGCCGAACACGAACAGGTAGGTCGGGATGGCGAAGATGTTTCCGGACTCGCGAAGGCCGCGAAGGTTGCCAAGGGTCATCAACGCGATCGCAAGCAAGCCGATGGGCACGTGCGATCGGCGTCAGGCTGGGCACGGCCGAGGTGATCTGCTGCACCGCCGACGAGGTCGAAACCGCCACGGTAAGGATGTAATCGACCAACAACGACGCCGCCGCGATCAGCGCAGGAAGGCGACCGAGGTTGTCCTTGGAGACCGCGTACGCACCGCCGCCACTCGGGTATGCGTAGCAGATCTGCCGGTAGCTGGTCGAGACAATGGCCAGCATCAGGGCAATCGCGAACGCGACGTTGATCGATGCCATCAGGCCGATGGCGCCTGCGACGAGCAGGACGTGCAGGATCTCATCGGTGGCGTACGCGGACGAGCTGATGGCGTCCGAGCTGAAGATGGCCAGCGCCTTCTTCTTGTTCAGGCGCTCGCCGACCTCCTCTTCGGTTGCCAGCGGACGGCCGAAGAGGACGCGCTTGGCGTCGACGACCGCGCGGCCCATCCGCGTCTTGGGTGCGATGGCTGCCGGCTTCGCGCACAGCGTCCCGGGACCCGTGTAGCGGAAGTAGGGCGTGTGCGGCCGATCGACGCGAATGCGTACGTCACCGGGGCGCCGGCCCTTCAGCGGTTGACGGCCCCCGATCACAGCCGGCTCCGCCCAGCCGTCGGACCACGATGGCACGCGGACTCCCGCGCATCGCCTCACTCCCACGCCGGGCATCCTAGGGCGGACGCATCCACGACGCTTGACGGGTCCATGCCCGAGCGTGCCGGCATCGGTCGCCGACTGCCCTCCGGCGTAGAATGAGCGTGCGCACGATCGACGGCCCGAGCCCCAACTTGCGGTCGCCCATCGGGGCAACCACCACGACGCCCAACCGCAATCGAAGGAGTTTCCTGCAGCGTGACGAGCGCGCTCTGGTACGTCCTCGGCTTCGCATTCGCCGGCTTCTCGTTCGTCTTCGTGACGATCCTGATGGCCTGGCTGCTGGGTCATCGCCACAAGAGCGACCGGCACAAGGGTCTTCCCTACGAGTCGGGCATCGATACGTTCGGCGACACGTGGGGCCGCTTCGGCCTCTCCTTCTACATCTATGCGCTGCTGTTCGTCGCGTTCGACATCGAGGTCGTGTTCATCTATCTCTGGGCGATGATCTTCCAGGACCTGCTGGTCGGTGGCTTCATCAGCATGCTGATATTCGTCGGCATCCTCTTGACCGGACTCGGGTACGCCTGGCGCAAGGGCGTGCTCACCTGGAAGTGATGCCATGACCGCCGACCCCACTTCACCGCGAATCGATCCGGACGCGCAGGTGCCCTCTGACCAGCCCGCCACTCCTCGCGGGTCGTTGCCGGCGACGACCGCCGCGACGGGCGTCTCGCCGATCGTGGTGCCCAACACCATGTGGGCACCGGCCGACCCGACCGCCTACTTCGGCAACCGGCCTCCGACGATCACCCACCTCGCGGAGCTCGAGTTCCTCGAGAAGGGCGACAACGGACGCTGGGGTTCGCTCGACGTGATCCCGACGTATGCCGACTACGTGCTGGACCTGATCCGTCTCAACAGCCTCTGGCCGCTCCTGTCGGGCCTTGCCTGCTGCGCGATGGAGATGATGTCCGCGGCGACCAGCGTGAACGACATGGACCGCTTCAACATGTTCCCGTTCCGTGCCAGCCCGCGGCAGGCGGACGTGCTGATCGTCGCCGGCACGCTGACGACCAAGATGGCCGGCCCATTGGTGAGGCTCTGGGAGCAGATGCCGGAGCCGAAGTGGTGCGTCGCGATGGGCGATTGCACCTGCTCGGGCGGCCGCTACAAGCGTTCCTACGCGACGGTCGAGGGGATCGACCGGGTGCTGCCCGTGGACGTGTACGTGCCGGGCTGCCCGCCGCGCCCTGAGGGGCTGATCTACGGGATGATGAAGCTCCAGCAGCTCATCAGAGAGCGGCGCGGCCATTGGGCCGAGCGGGCCGTCGGGCCGACGGTTCCGACCGGCGTCTGAGCGACCAACGGCGATCGATCGGACCGAACAAGGAGCCCACCGACGGACACTCAGCTGAAACGCCGCCTCGACGACCGCTTCGGCAGCGTGCTGCTCGCGCCGGCGGGGCAGCGCCAGGACACCACCGAGCTGCGTATTCGCGCGGGTGACGTCACCGACGTGTTGACGGCGCTCCACGACGACCCGGAGCTGAGCTTCGAGCTGCTCGCGGACCTGTGCGGCGTGGATACCGGCGAGACCATGCAGGTCGTCTACCACCTCTGGTCGCCGCTCTCGCCCGACTGGGTCCGTGTGATTGCCGACGGCCTCTCGCGCGACGACCCGCGAGTTCCGTCGGTCACGTTCCTCTGGCCGGGTGCCGAGTGGGCCGAGCGCGAGGCCTACGACATGTTCGGAATCATCTTCGAAGGGAACCGCGACCTGCGACGGATCTACCTCGATCCCGACTTCCAGTCGTTCCCGCTGCGCAAGGACTTCCTCCTGGCGGACGACGCAGCCCGCGCACCGGGATGGGGCGTCCGCGCGATGGAGCAGCCGGCGCACCCGGCCGAGACGCGGAGCCAGCCCGTGCTGCGCCGAAGCCCCGGAACCGGTGCCTTGATCGGGTCGGACGGGCAGCTGCTGGTGATCACGGCCGGAAGTGCTGGTCGTGCGGACGAGCCGGGTGGATCAGTCGGCGCCGGCGACGAGACGGGGAGGATCGGGGCATGAGCGACACCGCCACCCGCATCCGCTCGCTCGATGATCCCGAAATCCTGGTCGACTCGCCCGCGACGATCGTCGACGCGATCCCACCGTACCCACCGCGCACCGAGCGCGAAGCCGAGTTCTACAACCTGCGCGATGGCGAGATGCTCATCAACCTCGGCCCGCAGCACCCCTCGACGCATGGCGTGCTGCGCGTCGTGCTCAAGATCGACGGCGAGCGCATCGTCGATCTCGACCCGGTCCTGGGTTACCTGCACCGCGGTGTCGAGAAGATCGTCGAGAACGGCGACTGGCACCACGCGATCAGCAACTGCGATCCGCTCGAGTACATCGCCTCGATGTTCTCGGAGGCGATCCCGGTGCTCGCCGCAGAGAAGCTGCTCGGCCTGGAGGTGCCGCGCCGCGCGGAGTACATCCGCGTTCTCGCGTGGGAGCTCAACCGCATCTCCAGCCACGCCCTCTTCATCGGATGGCTCGCGCTCGACCTGGGCGGGCTGACGCCCGTTCTGTGGGGCTTCGCCGAGCGCGACGAGATCGTCGAGATGCTGGCGGCGCTCACCGGGCAGCGGCTGCTCTTCAACTACCTGCGCATCGGCGGCGTCAACGGCGACGTGAACCACGAGTTCATGAGCCGCCTCGGCGACTGGATGAGCCACGCCGGAAAGCACCTCGAAGACGAGATGAAGCTCCTCAACGAGAGCGAGATCTTCGTCGGCCGCACGCGCGGCCTGGGCGTGATCGACCGTGAGACGGCGCTGCGCACCTGTCTGAGCGGTCCGGTGATCCGGGCGACGGGAATCCCCTACGACGTTCGCCGCTCGCACCCGTACAGCGTCTATCCCGAGCTCGACTTCGAGATCCCCACGCGCACCGAGGGCGACTCGTACGCGCGCTACCTGCTCCACTTCGACGAGATCAAGCAGAGCATCCGGATCATCGACCAGGTGCTGCACCAGATGCCCGACGGGCCGGTGATGGCCAAGCTGCCGCGATTGCTGCGCGTTCCGCCCGGCCGAGCCTGGGTCGCCCTGGAGAGCCCGCGCGGCCAGTACGGCGCGTATGCCATCAGCGATGGGTCCGATCAGCCGTTCCGGCTGCGCATCCACGACCCGTCGTTCTTCAATCTCCAGGCGGTCGGCGCGGTCACCCCGGGCAACCTGATCGCGGACATCATGGCGATCATGTCGAGCCTTGACCCGATCATGGGCGGCGTGGACAAATGAACACGGTCGCTGATGCGGCCCGGGCGGGCGTTGCCGCCTACGCCGCGTCGCTCACGCCGCACGCCGTGCGCTCGGTCCGCGCGCTCGACGCCGCCTTCGCCCGCGCACCCTGAGCTCTACCGCGACCGCGACACCGCGACCGCGACCGCGAGGCATTCGGCATGACCGTCATCACGAAGCCGTTCGGGAAGCTGACGACGGCGGGCAAGATCGCCCTGCCGTTGCTGTTCCTGGTGGTCGTGCTGACCATCTTCCTGCTGGTCGGCTGGGTGGCAGGCGTCCTGCCGTGGCTCCTGCAGGGCGTGCTCGACACGCTCGGCGCGAACATCGGCATCGTCCGCTTCGTTGCCGCTGCGACGGTCGTACTGCTGATCACGGTCCCGGTCGCGTTCCTGATCATCTTCATGGAACTGAAGCTGATCGCGTTCGTGAACCTGCGCGTCGGGCCGAACCGGACAGGACCGTGGGGCGCCCTCGCGTCGGTGGTCGCAGGCTTGAAGGTCCTCGCCAAGGAGGACTTCACCCCGACCGGCGTCGACGTCCCGGTCTTCACGCTCGCACCGGCGGTCGTCTACCTCGCGAGCGTCATGACGCTGCTGGTGATGCCCTTCGCGCCCGGCGTCTTCGGGTTCGACATGAACCTGGGGCTGCTCTACTTCTTCGCCATGGGCGGGCTCGGCGTGGTCGGCCTGATGATGGCCGGCTGGTCGAGCTACAACAAGTACTCGCTGCTCGGCGGCCTGCGCGCGGCAGCCTCGATCATCAGCTACGAGATCCCACTGACCCTGTCCGTGGTGGGCGTGATCATGATCACCGGCACGCTCAGCCTGAACACGATCGTGGAGCGCCAGTCGGGCAGCTTCCTCAACTGGTTCGTGTTCCAGCAGCCGCTCGCCTTCCTGATCTTCTTCATCGCGGCGACCGCGGAAGGCAGCCGCAGCCCGTTCGACTTCACCGAGGCGGACAGCGAGATCGTGGCCGGCTTCGCGACCGAGTACAGCGGGATGCGCTTCGGCTTCTTCTTCTTCGCCGAGTACGTGAACGTGTTCATCCTCTCGGCGCTCACCGCCGTGGTGTTCCTGGGCGGTTGGAATGCGCCGCTCAGCATCAACCCAATCCTCAATTTCTTCGGCATCGCCACGCCGTTCACGCTGCTGCTTGACCCGGGGTCGCTCGGGATGAGCCTGCTGTGGGGCGTGCTGATCGTGCCGGCCATCGTCGTGCTGGCATTGACGCTCCTGCTGTGGACCTTCCGCACCGGCTGGTCGTTCCTGAAGTCGCTGATCGTCGGCTTCATCCTGTTCAACCTGATCGTCGGCGGCCTGCTCACGCTGTATCTCGCGATCCAGTACCAGGAGGTCATCGGTCTCTTCTGGTTCCTCGCCAAGACCTTCACGCTGGTCGCCCTGTTCGTGATCATGCGGGCGACGTTGCCGCGCGTACGGATCGACCAGATCATGGGCTTCGCCTGGAAGTGGCTGATCCCAGCATCGCTGGCGAACATCTTCGTCACCGCGGGCGCCATCGTCGTCCTCGCGCAGCTTGGGAAGCCCATCTGATGCGCGCCGATCGCATTCCCGGGCTCGGCATCGTGAAGGGCTTCATGCTCACGTTCACGCGCCTCGTCCAGCCCAAGATCACGGTGCAGTACCCCGAGGTCGTCCAGCCGATCGCGCCCAAGCATCGAGGCCGGCTGCTGCTGCTCTACGACGAGTACGGCGCGCTCAAGTGCGAGACCTGCTTCCAGTGCGCCGCGGCATGCCCCATCGAGTGCATCGACATGGGTGGCGTCGATACGAAGAACCGCTTCCACATCCACTGGGGTCCGGCCGAGCAATACGACGAGCGCCGCGAGGAGTCCGCGTTGCGCCGCTCGGGGCGGCCGGTCCCGGACCGCAGCTTCGATCCCTTCGAGCCGATCGATCTCGGCCCGCTAGACGCCGTGCTCGCTCGAGAGGACTACGACCCGAAGCGAGCGGTCCAGATCCTCGAAGGCGCCCAAGCAGCCTACGGGCACCTGCCGGTTGCAGCGCTGCAGCACGTGGCGCACCAGACGGGCGCGTGGTACTCGGAGCTGTATGGCATCGCCACCTCGTACCCGCACCTGCAGTTCGAGCCGCCGAGCACCCACGTCGTGCGTGTCTGTCGCTGCGCCACGTGCGCGGTCCTTGGCAGCGGCCGGATCCTTGCCGCGTTCCGCGAGCACCTGGGCACTGACGTCGGTGGCGTGAGCCCGGACGGCGCCGTGCGCCTCGAGCAGACCGACTGCCGAGGCACGGCCACCGGAACGCCACGCGTCGAGGTGGATGGGCAGGCCCTGCCGCGGGCGACCGTCGATGATGCCATCGTGATCTCGGCGGGACTCCGCGCTCACGTCGCCCAGGGGGGCATCGCCTAGCCATGCAGTTGCTGCAGATGCGTCACGGTTGGCCGTCGATCCTGCTCGCACGGGCGGGGGCATACGACCCATCCATCGAGCGGGCCGACTTCGCGAACGCCGAGAAGCACGGCGCCTGGACGGCTTGGCGGAGGGCCGTCTCGACCATGACGCCGGAGCAGGTCATCCGGGTCGTCACCGACTCGGGGCTTCGCGGCCGCGGTGGCGGCGCCTATCCCACCGGGCGCAAGTGGCTCGACTGCCGCGCCGCGGCTGGTCGCGCGACCGAACGCTACGTCGTGGCAAACGGCTTCGAGGCCGATCCCGGCGCGCAGCTCGACCGAACGTTGATGGAGTCCGACCCGCACGGCGTCGTCGAGGGCGTGGCGCTGGCGGCCTGGGCGGTCGGCGCGGAGCGGGCGATCATCGTGGTTTCCGCCGATGCGACGGCGGCGGCGAACCGACTGCGGTCGGCGATCGCGGCGGCCGAGGACGCGGGCTATATCGGCGCGACGATCGCCGGCACCGGCGAGCAGCTCTGGATCGAGGTTCGCCAGCTGGCCGGCTCGTTCGTGGTCGGTGAGGAGACCGTGCTCCTTCGCGCGCTCGAGGAACGACGCGCCCAACCCGATCAGCGACCTCCGTTTCCGACGGAGCGCGGGTTGCGCGGCAAGCCGACGGTCGTGAACAACGTCGAGACCCTTGCGGCCGTGCCCTGGATCGTGATCAATGGCCCGTCCGCGTTCGCTGAGATCGGCGATGCGGCTGAACCCGGCACGACCCTCGTCCAGATCACGGGAAGCATCTCGCAGAGCGGCATCCTCGAGGTGCCCACCGGAACGACACTTCAACAGATCGTCGATACCGCGAGCGGCCTCGCCCCAGTCGCCAACGGTCCGCGCCTCAAGGCAGTGCTCGTCGGTGGTCCGTCCGGCGGCTTCCTACCGCCGTCAGCGCTCTCCACGCCGCTGACCCACGACGCGCTGGGTGCCGCCGGTGCCGTGCCCGGCTCAGGCACGATCGTCGCGATCGACGACTCCTCCTGCATCGTCGAGCTGGCGACGCTGATGACCCGCTACCTCAACGACGAGGCGTGCGGCAAGACGATTCCCTGCCGCATTGGCACGCGACGGCTGGCGCAGCTCGGCGAGGGCTTCTGCTCCGGACGCTGCAGCCCGCAGGATCCCGATCTGCTCGTCTCGCTCGCCGCGGACGTGCGTGACGGCGCGCTGTGCGGACTCGAGGCGACCGCGGTGAACCCGCTGCTGAGCGGGCTGCGATACTTCGCCTCGGAGTTCGAGGACCACATCGAGCGCGGGGTCTGCCCGGCCGGCGTCTGCCATCCCGCCTCCGTCTCGGCCGCCGCAAGCGTCGCGTGAGTCATGACTGACACCTTGCCCCAGCAACGAACGGCCGCCTCGGACGCCACGCTGGCGGTGAATCCGGCTGCCCCGGACGCGATCGCCGAGGCACGCCTGGTCACGCAGAGCCCGCAGCGTCGCATCGCCTCGCAGACATTCACGATCGAGATCGACGGGCGAACCGTCACGGGCCGAGAAGGCCAGACGATCCTGGAGGTCTGCCGCGACAACGGCGTCGAGGTCCCCACGCTCTGCTACGAGCCCAAGCTGCCCGGCTTCGGCGCCTGCCGCATGTGCGTGGTCGAAGTCGATGGCGAAGGAACCCCGCCGATCAGTTGCTCGCGCGAGGCCGAGCCCGACATGGTCGTGCGCACGCAAACGCCGCGCCTGCGCCAGATCCGAAAGACCAACCTCGAGCTGATCTTCAGCGACCACAACGCCTACTGCCTGCCGCCGTGCCAGAACAAGTGCCCGTCGCACATCGACATCCCGGGCTTCCTGAAGGCCAACACGGAGGGCAACTTCGTCGAGTCGGCGCGCATCTTCAAGCGCACGATCCCGTTCCCCTCCGTGCTCGGCCGCGTCTGCCCGGCACCGTGCGAGGAGCACTGCCGCCGCGACGAGGTCGAGGAGGCGATCGCGATCCGCGACAGCCACCGCTACGCCGGCGATCAAGTGCTCCGCGCGCAGGCCAACGGCACAAAGGCGCCGGTCCCGTTCGAGCTGCAGCCCACGTCCGGGCGGCAGGTCGCCGTGATCGGCTCCGGCCCGGCGGGTATGTCGGCCGCCTACTACCTGGCGATCTCCGGCCACGATGTCACGGTCTTCGAACGCGACCCGGCGCCGGGCGGGATGCTGCGCTACGGCATTCCGCAGTACCGCCTGCCCAAGGTCGAGGTGCTCGAGGGTGAGTACCAGTCGGCCTGGGACCTGGGCGTCAAGTTCCAGGGCAACGCAGCACTGGGCCGCGACTACACGCTCGACGACCTGCAGAACCGCGGCTTCGACGCCGTCTGCATCGCGATCGGCTGCTACGACACCAACAAGCTGGGCGTCCCGGGCGAAGACGCCGAGGGTGTGCTCGACGGCCTCGAGTATCTGCGCATCGCGACGCTTGGCCTGCCGTACCCGGGCCACGCCGGCAAGCGCGTTGTCGTGATCGGCGGCGGCTTCACCTCCATGGACTGCACCAGGACCTCCATCCGGCAGGGTGCCAAGGAGGTCACGCTCGTCTACCGCCGCGACATGAAGGACATGCCCGCGGCCAACGAGGTGCACGAGGCGATCGAGGAGGGCGCTCGCGCGATCTTCCAGGCGGCCCCGACGAGGGTCGTGACAGACGCGAACAACAAGGTCACCGGCGTCGAATTCCAGCGCATGAAGCTCGGCGCGCCGGATGCCTCCGGACGCCGCCGGCCCGAGCCGATGGCGGGCACAGAGTTCGTGATCGATTGCGACCGCGTGCTGCTGGCCATCGGCCAGGGGCCGGAGTTGGCGTGGCTCAACCGCGGCGCCGATGGCGTCACCGCCAACCGGGGTCGACTCGTGGCTGATGCCGTCACCTTCGCGACGGGTCGCCCGGGCGTCTTCGGAACGGGTGACGTGCGGGTCGGCGCGGCGACCGTGGTTCAGGCGGTCGCCGAGGGGCGACGTGCCGCCTACGCCGTGGATGCGTACCTCAAGGGCCAGGATCTCCAAGCGATCCGCACCCGCCAAACGCTTGCCGAGCCGCAGCCCGAGTTCCTCTCGATCGTGCCCTTCACCGGCGAGGTCAAAGAGCCGCGCCTGCGCCTGAAGGCGATGCCGGCCGAGGTGCGCAACGCGAGCTACATCGAGTACGAGATTCCCTACACGCAGGCCGAGGCGATGGCCGAGTCCGGCCGCTGCCTGCAGTGCACCTGCGAGGCGATCGGCTACTGCGACCTACGCCGCCAGGGCATCGAATACGGGACCACGCTGCGCACGCTCGAGCCGGAACGCAGTGGCTTCAGCCACCGCAGCGTCGACGAGAACCGCTTCACCGGCATCAACCACGACTACATCCGCGACGACTCGCACGCGTTCATCCTTCGCGAGCCGTCGCGCTGCATCGACTGCGGCCGCTGCGCAAACGTGTGCAAGGAAGTCGTCGGCGCGGCCTGCTACGACTTCATGCGGACTGGCTTCGACACCCTGGTCACGACGCCGCTCGACATGAGCCTCAACACCACGCCGTGCGTCTCGTGCGGCCGTTGCGCGGAGACGTGCCCGACCGGCGCCCTGATGCCCAAGCCGCGCGTGCTCGAGAAGTACGACGTCGACGAGAGCCGTTGCATCCTCTGCGGCATCTGCGTGGACGCGTGCCCGTACGACGCGCTTCGCTGCGGCCCCGACTTCGAGCTCAGCCACGAGAGCCGCGCCGACCCGATGATCGACCTGATGGCGATCAGCGCCATGGATCAAGACACCGAGATCAGCTACGTCCGCCGCGAGCGCGACTGGGCCACCCGAGCCTCGGCAAACGGTCGCGGCGTTCCGTCCGGGCGGATGCTTCCGATGCTGCCGCCGGGTGCCGTGTCGGCGGCCGTGGCGTCGAGCCCGCTGGCGGCGAACGCGGCAGTGTCCGGGAACGGGCACGGGTCGGCGGATGGGCACGGGCATGGGAACGGCGCCGGCAACGGGTTCGGCGGCACCCACGCGCATCCCCGCTAGGCCGTGGCGCTTCCCTCGACCATCCCGTACCTGGGGATCGCCTGGGACGACCTGATCTTCCTGCTCCTGGCCGCGGTCATGCTCGGGTCTGCGCTGCTGGTCGTGCTCGGACGGAACATCATCCGTTCCGGGCTCTGGATGATCCTCTCGTTCGCGGCGCTTGCCGGCATCTACGTGCTGCTCGGCGCGCCGCTGGTGGCCGGCGCGCAGGTGCTCGTCTACATCGGCGCGATCAGCGTGCTGATCCTCTTCGCCATCATGCTCACCCAATCGAAGGCAGGCCCTGCTCGCCTGGTCTTCCACCACCAGGCGTGGGCCGCGGCCATCCTGGCGATCTTCCTCGTGGCCATCATCACGGTGGTCGTCGTCGCCACACCGTGGCCGACGGCTCCGGGCCCGACGGTCGCGGCCTCGCCGACCATCGCGCATCTCCTTTTCGGCACGTACGTGCTGCCGTTCGAGGTGATCAGCGTGCTGCTGCTCGCCGCCGTCATCGGCGGTGTCTTCCTGGCCAAGCGCGAAGACGGCCCGCTCGAAGAAGGCCTCGACCAGACCAACCCGCCCGCCGACCCTCCCCTGCCCGTCTCGCGCAGGCTCGGTGCAACCGGCGCGGCGGTGAGTACCTCGACCGCGCACGGACCCCAAGGGGAGGGACTCTGATGGCTCACGACCTCAACGCCTACCTGATCCTCTCGGGCCTCCTCTTCGCGATCGGTACGTTCGGCTTCCTGGCACGCCGCAACGCCATCGCCATGCTCATGTCGATCGAGCTGATGCTCAACGCCGTCAACCTGTCGATCGTGGCATTCGGCGCCTTCGTGCCGGAGCTCGCCGCCAACGGCGCAGTGATCGCCCTGTTCGTGATGGCCGTGGCCGCCGGCGAGGCGACGGTCGGGCTCGCGATCGTCATCGCCATCTACCGCAACCGCCGCACGCCGCTGGTCGACGAGTACTCGAGCATGCGGGAGTAGCGGGTGCCCTTCGCGACGCACCTCCTGGCCGCGGCGAGCACCGCGGTGCAGCCGACTCTCGATCCCGGAACGCAGCAGGACCAGGTCATGGTGCTGCTCCTGATGGCTCTACCGCTGGTCGGGGCGGGCCTGAGCGCCGTGTTCGGCCGGCGCCTCGGGCGCTACGCGTGGATCTTCTCGGTCTCGGCGATCGTGATCACGTGGCTCGTCGCGATGTGGATCGTCTACCAGACGCTCTTCGCGAAAACGATCCCGGACGCGGGCATCCACTTCACCTTGTACCAGTGGATCCCGGCAGGCAACTTCGTGGTCGACGCCAACTTCGCGGTCGACGCGCTGACCGCGGTGATGCTCATCGTGGTCACGACGATCGGCATGCTCGTGCACGTCTACTCGATCGGGTACATGGCGCACGACCCGGGCCGGTGGCGCTTCTTCACGTACCTGAACTTCTTCATGTTCAGCATGCTGCTGCTGGTCCTGGCAGACAACTTCCTGGTGCTCTTCGTGGCCTGGGAACTGGTCGGACTGTCGAGCTACCTGCTGATCGGGTTCTGGTACCGCCGACGCTCCGCTGCCCTTGCTGCCAAGAAGGCCTTTCTCGTCAACCGCGTCGGCGACATGGGCTTCTCGCTGGGCATCTTCGCGGTCTGGACCGTCGTGGGGACGCTCAACTTTCCGACCGTCTTCGCCACGCTGCCGCAGCTTTACGCCAACGGTTCCATTGCAACCTGGCAGTTGACCGGCATCGCGCTCCTGCTCTTCTGCGGAGCGGTGGGCAAGTCGGCGCAGTTCCCGCTCCATGTCTGGCTGCCGGACGCGATGGAAGGCCCGACGCCGGTGAGCGCACTGATCCACGCCGCGACCATGGTCAACGCCGGCGTCTACTTCATCGCCCGCGCCAGCGGCATCTTCGCGCTCGTTCCGGGCGCCATGGTGGTGGTAGCGGCGATCGGCATCTTCACGGCCATCCTGGCGGCGTCGATCGCCTTCACGCAGACCGACATCAAGCGCGTGCTGGCCTATTCGACGCTGTCACAGCTGGGCTACATGTTCGCGGCGCTCGGCGTCGGCGCGTACATCGCCGCGATCTTCCACCTGGTTGCGCACGGCTTCTTCAAGGGCCTGCTCTTCCTCGACTCCGGCTCGGTGATCCACGCCGTGCACGACGAGCAGGACATGAACAAGATGGGGGCGCTCGCGAAGAAGATCCCCATCACGCACTGGACGATGTTGATCGGCGCGCTGGCGATTGCCGGGATTCCGCCGCTCGCCGGTTTCTTCAGCAAGGACGAGATCCTGAGCGAATCGTTCTTGAACGGCTTCTACGTCGTCTGGGTGATCGGCGTGATCGTGGCCTTGATGACCGCGTTCTACATGTTCAGGCTGATGGGCAAGACGTTCTACGGCCCGAGCCACGTCGATCCGGAAGTGGAGCCAAAGATCCACGAGTCACCGCGGACCATGACGGTACCGTTGATCCTGCTGGCGATCCCGTCGATCTTCATCGGGCTGCTGCTGGGCCTGCCCTACGGCGACAGCCGGATCACGCAATGGCTCACACCGGTCTTCCAGCAGGCGACCGAGGAGCTCGGTCGCGTCGAGCAACCCTTCACGCTCTTCGGCATCGACGGCGTGCTGATCCTGATCAGCGTCGCAGTCGCCGTGCTGGGAATGGTGGGCGGCTGGTATCTGTTCGGCTTCTTCAACCTGAAGCCGCGCGAGGCGCTGGTGCGTGCCTGGACGGAGCGCGCGAAGCCGCTCTACACCGGCTCGTTCCATAAGTGGTACTTCGACGACCTCAACGACCTGCTCTTCGTGCGCTTCGGCAGCCTGGTTGCCGCCTCCCTGTGGTGGTTCGACCGGGCGGTCATCGATGGCACGGTCAACGGCATCGCACACGTGGTCCAATCGGCCGGGTCCGAGGTGCGCCACATCCAGACCGGGCGCGTGCAGAACTACGCGCTGGGTATCGCCGCCGGCCTGATTGTCCTGTCGGTCGGCTTCCTGCTGGTCGTCTCAAGATGAACCGCAAGCGTCTGTCGGAGCCCAGCGGCAACACTGGGACCCGACAGCTTCGCGCGCAGCCGCGCAAGCGCAGCGCTGCCCTGCGGAGAGAAACATGATCGACCTCGGGGGCTTCCCGATCCTCTCCGCGATCATCTTCGGCCCGCTGATCGGCGCGGTGATCCTGGCGTTCCTCCCAAAGGACAACTTCAGGCTGATCCGCTGGGCGGCGCTGCTGATCTCCCTGATCGTCTGGGGGCTCTCCCTGCTGATGGTTGCGGCGTTCCACCCCGCGACCGGCAGCGAGTTCCAGATGCAGGAGGTCGTGCCCTGGATCCCGGCCTTCGGCGTGAACTATCACGTCGGCGTCGACGGGATCTCGCTGCTCCTGGTCGTGCTCACGACCACCTTGACATGGATCAGCATCCTGGCCAGCTTCGGGCCGATCAAGGAGCGAGTGAAGGAGTACATGATCTCCTTCCTCATCCTCGAGGTCGGCATGCTCGGGGTTTTCCTGTCGCTCGACCTCTTCTTCTTCTACATCTTCTGGGAAGTCGTGCTCGTGCCGATGTACCTGATCATCGGCATCTGGGGCGGCCCGAACCGCATCTACGCGACGATCAAGTTCGTCCTCTACACGCTGGTCGGCTCGCTGCTGATGCTGGTGGCGATCCTGGCCACCGCGTTCGCCTACCAGTCGTCGACCGGCTCATGGAACGGCGCATTCGACTACCTGACGCTGCGTGGCCACGGATTCGACCCCACGCTGCAGTTCTGGGCCTTCCTGGCGTTCTTCCTGGCCTTCGCGATCAAGGTGCCCATGTGGCCGTTCCACACCTGGCTTCCCGACGCGCACGTGGAAGCGCCGACAGCAGGCTCCGTGATCCTGGCCGGCGTGCTTCTCAAGCTGGGCGGCTACGGGATGATCCGCTTCCTGCTGCCGCTCTATCCGCAGGCGGCGGTCGACCTGGCCGGCCTGATCATCGTGCTCTCGCTGATCGCGATCATCTACGGGGCGATCGTGGCCATGGTCCAGCCCGATCTGAAGAAGCTGGTCGCCTACAGCTCGGTCAGCCACATGGGCTTCGTGACGCTGGGCATCTTCGTCTTCCAGCAGCAGGGCCTCCAGGGCGCCGTGCTCCAGATGATCAACCACGGTGTCATCACGGGCGCGCTGTTCCTCTGCGTCGGCGTGATCTACGAGCGCGCCCATGACCGGACCATCGCCAAGATGGGCGGACTCGCCGGGCGCACACCGGTCTACGTGGCGATCTTCGGCTTCTTCATGCTGGCGTCGCTGGGGCTCCCCGGCCTGTCAGGGTTCGTTGGCGAGTTCCTCGTCTTCCTGGGCACGTTCGTCTACTGGCCGCCGGCGGCCGCCGTTGCAACCGTGGTCGTGATCATCGGCGCCGCGTACCTGATGTGGATGTACCAGCGCGTCGCATTCGGCGAGGTGAGCGACTTCCTCAAGGGGCTCGGCCACCACCTCACGGACATCAACCGGGTCGAGTTGATGACCCTCACCCCGCTCATTGCGCTGACGCTGCTCTTCGGCCTCTTCCCGGGCCTCATCCTCAACCTCGTGAACCAGCCGGTCGACCAGGTGCTGCACCAGATCGCCCAGGCCGGCGCCATCGCGGTGGGACGCTGACGTGACGACGAACGAGTGGCTCGCCATCGGACCGTGGCTGTGCGTGCCGGCGCTGGCCATCCTGATCGTGATCGTCGACATCATCTGGCCGAAACGCGACAACCTCATCTCGGCGGTCGGGATCGTCGGGACGCTGGCGATCATCGGACTGGTCGTTGCCGCGGGACCGCTCGGCTCGATCGGCGCCCTGCCCGCCCAGGGCCAGGAGGTCTTCAGCGGCGTCTACGTCCGCGACAGCCTGACCGAGTTCCTCGACCTCGTGTTCCTCTCGATCGCGGTGCTGACCATGCTGTTCGCGCCGGACTACCTCCGGCCGCGCGGCCTGCCGATGGCCGAGTTCAGCGCGACACTCCTGTTCGCGATCAGCGGCGCGATGCTCATCGGCGGCGGACGCGACTTGCTCGTGCTCTTCCTGGGCCTGGAGCTGATGGTGCTGCCGGGCTACATGCTTGCCGGCTACGCCAAGGGCGACGGCCTGTCGACGGAAGGCGCCATCAAGTACTTCCTGCTGGGCTCGTTCTCATCGGCAATCTTCCTCTTCGGCCTGGCGTTCACGTTCGGCTTCACCGGCACGACCAACATCCACGCGATCGCTCAGGACCTGCAGCAGCTGGCCGCGGGCGAGCAGGTCGGCCACACGCTGCCGGCTGGGATCGTCTTCGGCATGGCGCTGCTGACGACCGGCGTCGCGTTCAAGCTCGCGGCCGTCCCGTTCCACTACTGGACTCCCGACGCGTACCAGGGCTCCCCAACGCCGGTGACTGGCTACCTCTCGGTCGGCCCCAAGGTCGGCGCGTTCGCGCTCGCACTGCGGCTCTTCGTCGAGGCGTTCGGGCCACTCCGCGGTGACTGGTACCTGATCATCGGCGTGCTCGCGGCGATCACGATGACGGTTGGCAACCTGTCGGCCCTTGGCCAGGACAACATCAAGCGGATGCTGGCCTACAGCTCGATTGCGCACACCGGATACATCCTGGTCGGTCTTACCGTGTTCGCGGGCGCGAGCGATCCACGGGTCCAGGAGGCCGGGCTCCAGGCGGTGCTCTTCTACGCCGTCGCCTACGCCTTCATGAATCTGGGTGCCTTCGCCTGCGTTGCGGCATTGCAGCGTAGGCCGGGGGTGACGAGCCAGATCTCGTCGTTCGCCGGGCTCGGAAGACGAGCGCCGCTGCTCGGAATCCTGCTGACGCTGTTCCTGCTGTCGCTGGTCGGCATCCCGCCGACTGCGGGCTTCATGGCCAAGGCGCTGATCCTGCTGTCGGCGGTCGAAGGCGGCGGCTGGCTGACGGTGCTGGCCGTGATCATGATGCTCAACGCCGCCGCAGCCGCGTTCTACTACCTGCGCATCGTCGTGTTCATGTACATGCGCGAAGCGCCCGCCAACGCCCGCCAGATCACGATCGGGCGTATGACGACAACCGGGCTCGCGGTTGCGGCCTTCGCGACGATCGCGATCGGCCTCGCCCCGGCGGTCATCACCGGCGTCTACGACGCGGCATTGCGCGCGGCAACTGCCCTGGTCGGAGGCTTCTAGCTTCCATTCCTTGGCCCGCTCGCGAGTGCGCGCGCCAAGCCACCGAGGAAGCGCGCCGCGTCGACCGGCGAGCCGAGGACCATGTCCGCCTGCTCGAGGACGAGTTGCGGCACCTCGGCCCGCGCCCGAACGGCCATCGCGAGTCCGGCGAGGCCACCGGTGGCCCGTGCGTCTCGCAGGACACCGAACGCCTGCGCGTCCGTGACGTCGTCACCCATGACGATCGCCGCGGCAGGCCGCACGTCGTGAAGCAGCGCCGTCAGCGCCTCGCCCTTGCCCGGCGCACCCTCGGGCCGCAGCTCCAGCACTCGACGACCTGCATACCGCACGAAACGGTGATCAGGGTCGGCGTCGTCGATCGCTTCTCGCACGTGAACCGCTGCCGCATCGATGTCCGGCGCACCGCGAAAGTGGAATGCCACCGACGCCGGCTTCGCCTCGACGACCAGCCATGGCTGGTTGACGGCGCGGGCGACCGCTTCGGCAATCTCGACCGCGCCGGTGACGAGGCGCTCATCGACCGGGACGACTGCGACCTCGAGCGTCTCGGCACGAGCGCTGCGTGGCAACCGGCCGAGCTCCATCCCGTGATTGCCGACGTAGGTGGCGCCTCCGACACGGGTCCGCGCTGCAACGTCCCGTGCCAGCCGGCCAGACAGGAGCGCCACGTGCACGCCGGGGACTTCAACCAGCCGGCGGAGCGCGCGTCGCGCTCCGGGCAAAATCTCCGCTCCCCACGGGTCCAGGACGATCTGGCTGAGCGTCCCATCGAAGTCCGACACGATCAGGAACGGACGGTGGTCCAGGAGGGGGGCGCAACGGTTGATCGCCTCGCGGGCAGTGGCGATGGTCGGCTCTCCTGCGGGAGACATCATCGAACCGTACCTTCTGGTGGCAGCGGGTGTGCCCGGCTCCCGCGCTACGATCGGACCGCATGAAGTCCGGCCGAGGAGCAATCGAGCGCCTTCTTCGCGCGGCTGACCGCCTCTTCCCGGCCTTGCTGATGGCGTCAAGCGTGACGCTCTTGGCCGCCGGGCTGCTGTGGTACGGCTCCCCGGCCGCGACGAGCGAGGGCGGTGCCGCGTACGGGGGAGCGCAGGCACAACCCTCAGCGACTCCCTACCACAACCCTACGGCCCTACCGCCAAGCGGGGCGCCGCCGTCGCCGGTGATCGCGACTCCGACTCCGTCGCCCACACCCAGGCCGACTCCCCGTCGACCTCTCGCCGACACCCTCGCCGAGTCCGAGTCCGAGCCCGAGCCGATCCAAGCCGCCGAGTCCGAGTCCGAGTCCGAGCCCGACGCATCCGAGCCGTCGAAGCCCGACGCCGAGTCCAAGTCCGAGTCCCAGTCCGAGCCCGAGCCCCAGTCCAAGCCCGAGCCCAACGCCGAGTCCAAGTCCGAGTCCGAGCCCGAGCCCGAGCCCTAGCCCGAGTCCGAGCCCCAGTCCGAGCCCCAGTCCAACGCCGAGTCCAACCGCGCCGCCAACGCCGACGTTTGCGCTGTCGTTCCCGCCGTTCCCGCCGACGCCGACGCCCACGGCCACGCCCACACCTACGCTGATTCCGTCGCGTACTCCGTCGCCCACCTCCACGCTTGCTCCAACGCCCTCGCCAGCGCCCACACCTGCTCCGACGCCAACGCCGTCGCCGTCGCCGTCGCCCTCGCCAGCGCCCACACCTGCTCCGACGCCTAGTCCGTCGCCAACCTCGTCGCCGTCGCCCACGCCGTCGCCGACAGTCACTCCGACGCCGACTCCGTCGGCCATGCCATTTCCCACGCCTCTGCCGACCCCGGTCGTGCCGACGCCGACGCCATTCGCAGACGACCCATCGGTTGCGACTCGCGTGATCATTCCGTCGCTGCGCATCGACCTTCCGGTGATCTCACCCGATGTGAGCGTTCCCGGACAGGGCCCTGATGGCTATCCGCCCTGCGATGTCGCGCTGTACCTCGACGCGTTCGGGCAACCCGGCCAGCTCGGCACGACCTATCTCTACGCCCACGCTCGAGACGGCATGTTCCTGCCGCTGCTGATCTCGTCCGAGGATCAGAACGGCGCCAACATGCTCGGCGCGATCGTGGAGGTCTACACCGACGATGACCTGCGCTACGTCTACACGATCAGCGAGGTGAAGCGCCACGCGACCGACTTCTCGATCGCGACCGCGTCACCCGGCACGCAGCAGCTGGTCCTTCAGACCAGCGAGGGCCCTCGCGGCACCGTCCCGAAGCTCCAGGTCCTCGCGACGCTTCAGGACGTCCTCCCGGCCGACGACACCGCCGCCCATCCCCCCGCCGATCCGCGCGGCTGCTACGACACTCCATAGAGGTGCCGCGTCCTGACGGGAGGCGGGCAAGTGATTGGAACGCGTTCCGGCGGCGACGATTGCACAGGACATCACCTGCGTCCGCCGCTCGCGCTCTCCGCCGACCTCCGATCACGTACCGATCGGGGTACCGGTAAACACATCGTCAGGCGCCGAGGCCGGGAAAATCGTCGAAATCGCTGCCAGACAGCATTCCCGTTGCTGGATGAAGGCAGAAACGGCGCGCGGCCGACAGAACAGCATGTTCACTACTGCGTGGCAGGAACTCCCAGTCGGAGGTCGGCCACCGATGCGCGGGCGTGCCGTCAGAACGCGGCTGCGCTCCCTCGCGCGGCTTCGTCGCGTCCGTTGGTGTCAACCCCATCCGCGGGGATGCTGCCGCCTCCGGAGTCAGCCTGCATTGCGCGTTGACGCATCGCCAGCGTGGGAACGATGGCAATCAGCATCACCACGGCCGCAACGATGAACAGACCGGAGAGAATCCCAGCCGCCTGGCTGGACGCCCAACGCTCGAGCGCGTTGACGACAAGGCCGTCCTCGAGCGGCCTCCCCTGCAGCTCGGGCGGCAGAACCGCGTCGCGCGCCTGCTGGTCGGTCAGCACGACGCTCAGTGCCTGGATCCGGTTGGAGCCAAACCCGGTGAGCACGGCGAGGCCCACAGCCATCCCGGCCATCCGCGCGACGGTCACGCCTGCCGACGCCATGCCGACGGCTCTCTGGCCGAGTGCTTCGATCGCGGCCGCCGAGCGAGGCGTCACCGTCAAGCCGAATCCCGCGCCGAAGACGACGACGCCGACGACCAGGGTGGTGATCGGTGTCTCCGGGGCGAGCGTGGCCATCAGTGCGAGACCTGCTGCCGCCGCCAGCAGGCCCACCAACCCGAGCGCGACGACGCCGACATACCGAAGCACGAAACCCGACACGAGCGCACCGACCGCCGTGGCCAACGCCAGCGATCCCAGCACCAGCCGCTGCTCGTCGGCTCCCTCGTAGCGGACGCGGTCGATGAAGACCGCCGAGCCGATGATCGCCGTAGCGAGCCCGTAGCCCGTCAGCAGGCTGACGACCACGGCGCTGGAGAAGACGCGGTTGCGGAAGGTCCGGAGGTCGATGAACGGGTCCGGCGTTCTGCGGAAGTGCCGGAGCGCAAGCGCGCCGGTGATCAGCGTCAGCGCGGCGTAGAGCGGCGGCCCGAGGATCACCGCGAGCCCCTCGACCGGCTCATCGGGCGCCGGTTGGCCAAGCGTGGTCAGCGTCAGCAGTCCGAGGCCGATCGTGGCGGTGAACAGGCCGGCACCGAGCGCGTCGATGCGCCCCGGGGTGTGGACCTCCTCCCAGTCGGGTGCCGCCGCCCAGACGAAGAGGAGCGAGACGACCGCCAGCGGTGCGACGAAGTAGAAGATCCAGCGCCACGAAGGCACGAGCAGTTCCGCGGCCAGCGTGTGCGTCTGCCCGGCGGCCGCGAAAGCTGCCGTCAGGTCCATCGCCTCGAGCACGGTCGCACCGAGGAACGGACCAAGTGCCATGCCAAGGAACGTGCACGCTCCGACCAAGCCGAGCGCACGAGACCGCGCATCGCCCTGGTAGAGCTGGCTCGCACCGGCTGTCGCCAATGGCACGATCGCCCCGCCGCCGATTCCCTGCACCAGCCGGGCGATGATCAGCTGGTCAAGCGATTGCGACGCTCCCGACAGGACCGACCCGAGCGCGAACGATCCGAGCGCCAGCATGAACAGCCGCGGCAGGCCGAAGCGATCGGCTGCCCGGCCCGCGAGCGGCATCGTCGCGATGTAGGCCAGCAGGTAGGCGTTGACGATCCAGCTCGCCCGCCGGAGCTGCGTCCAGTCGGCAAGGTCCTTGAGGATCGACGGCAGGGCAACCGCCGTGATCATCAGCTCGACCCCCACGAGAAGCGCGCCACCGCACAGCGCGAGGAGCAGCACCAGCCGGCGCGTCGGGGTCACGGCGCGCGCACCGCGCCACCCGAGTCGATGGAGGCGAAGGCGCTCGCGGCAAGGGCATCCGGCTCGGCGCGGCTGAGCTTCGGCATCGCACCGACGATAACAGCGCCTGCGGCCACCGCCCGACCGGCAGTTGCTGGTCGGGTCCGGTCGGCAACCCGTGTACGGTCGCAGGCCGGTCTCCTGTCGTCGGCCAGCGCTCGCTCCGAAGCGGGGCTGGCTGTCAGCTGCGCCTGCCGAGCACGGTAATTGCCCTACTCGGCATCACTCGTGGTCAGACGCGCGTGGGCAGCACGTAGGGCAATCTCGTGGCCCGTGGAGCATGCCACCTCGGCGGCCCCGGTGACCGTCAGCGACGACCCGAATCGACCATCGCTGAGCGTGGACTAGCGGCCTACAGATCGTGACGAGCGTTCTCGACGTGACAGACGCTGTCCTCACCGTGCTCCCCGTGCACGAATGACCACATAGGATCCCGGCCTAGGGCGACCATCCGGGGGTGAGACCAACCCGAGCTTGGTACGGGGCCAAACGACCAGCGCGGTGAGACCCACGGTCACCGTTCGATTCGCCCTTGACAGGCGGCGTGGGTGGCGAATAGTATCAACGAGCGCTTATATGTAGGGCCGTTGATACGTGCCCCGAGCGACTCGCCGTTGAGGATTGCATTCAACCCGTGCCAACGCCCGCCCACATCCGTTCGACGCTTGCCACCCTGACCGCACCCCCAGAGGAGCTGCGGGAGATGGCCGTCTTCCACAAGGCGTTGGCCGATCCGACCCGGCTTCGAATCCTGCAGCGGCTTTCCGAAGGGCCCGCGACCGTGTCCGAGCTGATCGATCACGTCGACCTTTCGCAGCCTCTCGTCTCCTGGCATCTGCGCCGGCTCAAGGCAGCCGGTGTGATCGAGACTCGCCGCTCCGGACGAGAGGTGATCTCGACGCTCAGTCGCGAGGTCCTGGATCGGTTCCGCGAGCAGGAGCGCCGGCTCCTCGGGCTCGCCAGCTAGGGGGGATGGAGGCAGCCATGGCGGGTTCCTTGCTGACCCCAGAGCAACGCGCCGGGTTCCGCGCTCGAGTCGAGCCGCTCGCACGTGTCTTCGGCCGCGTCGGCCTGACGCCCAACGCACTCACCGTCATCGGACTTCTGATCGCCTGCGTCGCCGCCGGAACCGCGGGCGCGCGCTGGTGGACCGTCGCCGGTCTGCTCGTGGTCTTCGGCGGCGCCTTCGACATGTTCGATGGCGCGCTCGCGAGAGCGACTGGCAAGACGTCCATCTTCGGCGCGTTCCTCGACAGCACGCTCGATCGTGCCGGTGAGGCAGTCATCTACGTAGGCATCGTGTACGGGCTGGCCGTGATCCAGGACACGACTGGTGCCGTCCTCGCAGCAGCGGCGATGGCCGCCGCGTTCATGGTCAGTTACGCCCGCGCCAAGGCGGAGAGCCTCGGCTTCACGGGCGGTTCGGGGATGGCCAACGTCGGTGTGGCGCCCCGGGAGGTTCGCATCGTGATCCTCACGTTGGGCCTCTTGATCACCGGCATCTGGGGGGACCTGCGGCCGCTCGACCTCAGCCTGGGGCTGATCGCGCTGCTGGCCGTCATCACCACCGCACAGCGGATCGTCGTGGTCCGCCACCAATCCATCGAGCGTGAATCCACAAAGGAGATTCGGTAGTCATGGCAAAGAACGACAGCGGCAGCCAGAACGGCAACGGCCGCCATCCCCGCCGCAAGGACGGCAAGATCCGCGTGGCGATCGTTGGCGTGGGCAACTGCGCCAGCAGCCTGGTTCAGGGCCGCTACTACTACGAGGACGCCAAGGACGACGACTTCGTCCCGGGCCTCATGCACGTCAACCTGGGCGGCTATCACATCCGTGACATCGAGTTTGTTGCCGCCTTCGACATCGACAAGAACAAGGTCGGCAAGGACCTCTCCGAGGCCATCTACGTCAAGCCCAACAACACCTATGTCTTCCAGCAGGTCCCGCACACCGGCGTGAAGGTCGAGCGCGGCATGACCCACGATGGTTTGGGCAAGTACCTGTCGCAGGTGATCGAGAAGGCGCCCGGCCCTACGGCAGATGTCGTTGGCATCCTCAAGGAGCGCGAAGTCGACGTCGTTGTCTCGTACCTGCCGGTCGGCTCCGAGGAGGCCACCAAGTGGTACGTGGAGCAGGCGCTCAAGGCGGGCGTCGGCTTCATCAACGCCATCCCGGTGTTCATCGGCCGCGAACCGTACTGGCAGCGCCGCTTCGCCGAGGAAGGCCTGCCGATCATCGGCGATGACATCAAGAGCCAGGTCGGCGCCACGATCAGTCATCGCGTGCTGACGCGCCTCTTCATGGATCGTGGCGTTCGCCTCGATCGCACGTACCAGCTCAACTTCGGTGGCAATACGGACTTCCTGAACATGCTCGAGCGCGAGCGCCTCGAGTCCAAGAAGATCAGCAAGACCAACGCCGTCACCTCGATGCTCGACTACGAGCTCGACCCGGACGACATCCACGTCGGCCCGTCTGACCACGTGCCGTGGCTGCGCGACCGCAAGTGGTGCTACATCCGCATGGAGGGCACGACATACGGTGACGTGCCGCTCAACGTCGAGATGAAGCTCGAGGTCTGGGACTCGCCCAACTCGGCAGGCGTCATCACCGACGCGATCCGCTGCCTCAAGCTGGGCCTGGACCGCGGCCTCAAGGGCACACTCGTTGCCCCGTCGAGCTACTTCATGAAGAGCCCGCCGATCCAGATCCACGATGACATCGCGTTCAACCGCGTCGAGGCGTTCATCCGTGGCGAGGACAACGAAACGCTCGTCGGCACCGAGGCTCCACGTGCCAAGAAGACGCGGCGTTTGGCCAAGTCCCGGCGCATCGTCCCCGGTCGAGCTCGAGGCGCGTCCCGCATCCGAGTCGGCGACAGCCGGCAACGGGCACTCGTCGTCACGCAAGGCCGAGGCTGCCGCGGCGCATTAGCCCGCGACTCCTCCCTGGTTCATGACGGACGAGACACGGGCGCCGGATAGCGGCGTCCGCTACTCCCCCCATCGACGGATCGAATCGGCCGGCTTGCGCCGGCTCGCCCGTCGCACCCGCGAGCGTGGCGTCATCGGCGGTTACCGAGCCGCCGAGACCGCGCTCGGCCGCATCAGCCCGCGCGTCAGCTCGCCGGTCGCTCGCCAGCTCTTCGTCGGCGGGCTACTACGGCTGGCCGCAGAAACGCCGCATCGTCCAGGCGAATGCCGCGCGCGTGCTCGGCACGAGCGTTGACGACCCGGAAGTCGCCCGTCTCGCACGACAGATCTACGCGAGCTACGCCGAGTTCGCGCTGGAACTCATGCGCCTGCCAAGCCGTCCGGTCGACGAGCCGCTGACGCTCGTCCAAGGCGCGCCGGATCACGGCATCGACTCGTTGGTTGAGCTCTGGAAGGAGCACGAGGCTCGCGACAAGGGCCTCATCATCGTGTCCGGGCACATCGGCAGCATCGAGCTGTTCGCCGCGGCCGGCGCGCTCCGGGGCATCCCGACGTACGGCCTCGCGGACGACACGGAGTATCCCGAATTGTTCGCACGGCTCACGGAAATGCGGGCGCGCCGCGGCGTGAAGATCATTCCCTGGAGGAACCTGCGCGACGTCTTCCGCGCACTGCGGCAGCCGGCCGTGCTCGGGCTCGTGGTGGACTGGGGCTATCGACCGACGGACGTGCCCGTGAAGCTGTTCGGCGAGTGGACCACGCTCCCGGCCGGACCGGCGACGCTCGCCGCGAAGACAGGTGCATCGATTGTTCCGGTGGTGAACCGTCGCCGACCCGACGGCACGTACCTCGGCTCGCACTTCGATCCGATCACGGTCGCCGAGGGCTCGCAGGCGGAGATCCGGCGCGCGACGCAGCAGATCGCCGACGCGCTCGAGCAGATGGTTCGCGTGCAGCCCGAGCAGTGGTTCACCTTCAAACCCATGTGGCCGACGAGCGACGAGGAAGCGGCCGAGCTCGAGCGGCGCGCAGCCGAAATGGATGCCGGGTGAACGACCGGGGCGGCACTCGATGACGGCGGCGGCCACAGCCGGCAACGCTGATGAGCAGCCGCTGCGGCTGGTCGACCGCGTCATGCTCGCCTTGCTCCTTGGCGGCGTTCGCCTGCTCCAGGCACTTCCCGAATCGTTCGTGCTGCGAACGGCCGCCCTGATCGGCCGGATCTGCTACTCGGCCATGCCTGCACGGCGCCGGTTGGTGCGCGGCAACCTGCGCCGAGTCTGCGTCGAGCTGGCCAGTCGCGGAACCGGCCCCGAACGTGCGCGAACGGCGGCAACTGACGACCGCGCGCTCGACGCCCTCGTCCGCAGTGCGTTCGAGCACTGGGTTCGGACGTACGCCGAGAGCGCCATCGCACCGGCAGCTGATCGCCGCGGCGGCCTGCTCGATCGCGTCGAGCTGGCGAATCCCGACGTCGCCGAGCGAGCCCTCCGCCCGCCTCCTGGCGGTCGTGGCGTGATGTACGTCGGATTCCACTACGGCTCCGTCGAGCTGGCTGCTGCCTACGCCGCCCGAAGGGCAAGCCTTGACATCGCCGGACCCATGGAGCGACTTTCCAACCCGGCTCTTCGCGCCTACTTCGAACGCACCCGCGAGCAGCTGGGCGTGCGACTTCTCCCAGTCGAGGACGTCGCCGAGCACCTCACCGCCCGACTGGCAGCAGGCCAGGGCGTCGCGCTGGTGGCCGATCGGGTCATCGGCGGTGCAGGTGCGGCCGTGACACTCTTCGGTGCGCCGGCACGCCTTCCCCGCGGGCCCGCGATCCTGGCGGCCGAAACCGGCGCCGAGACCTACATCGTGACGATGACTCGCATCGGCTGGGATCGCTGGTCGGCCCGCCTCGATCAACTCCAGGTCCCGCAGGTCGGATCGCGACGAGAAAAAGTGGCCGCCGCGATCGCCGACGAGGTGCGCATCCTCGAGGAGACCGTGAGTCGGGCACCGGACCAATGGTGGTCGCTGTTCTTCCCCATCTGGCCGGAGGCGACAACGCCAAAGGCTCACCGACGCATGAACGACGTGGAAGAGACGCCGACAGGCGCGCATCCGGCAGCAGCCGCCACCCCCAACCCCATGGATGACTGGGGATCCGCGGACCTGCACGTCCATTCGATGGCCTCCGACGGCATCGACGGCGTCGAGGCGATCCTCGACGCGGCGGTCGCGCGCGGGTTGTCACTGCTCGCCATCACCGATCATGAGCGTGTCGACGGGGCCGTTGCCGCTCGCGCGATGGCGATCGCCAAGGGGCTGCCGATCGAGGTGATCGTCGGCGAGGAGATCACGACTCGTAACGGCCACCTGGTCGCGCTTTTCATGCAGGAGCGGATCGGCCCGTGGGGATCGATGCGCGACTCGGTCCGTCGCGTCCATGAACAGGGCGGCATCGCGATCGTGGCGCACCCGCTCGTGCCCTATCCACTGTGCGCGTCGGCAGGGACGATCAGGCGCCTGCTGGCGGCGGATGACCCGCGCGTTCATCCCGACGGGATCGAGGCGTTCAACCCGACCACCGCGGCCATGCGCTGGGCGAAACGCGTCCCGGAGTTCGTCATCGAATGCGGGGTCGCCGCGGTCGGTGGCAGTGATGCGCACCGCGCCAGCAACGTCGGCCAGGTCGTCACGCGCTTCTCGGGTCACACCACCGAGGACTTGCGCCGCGCGATTGCCGAGCGGCAGACCACGTTCGAAGGCAGCGCCTACCCGTGGAGCGAGCAGTTCCGCCTGTTCGGGCACCAGACGCGCAAGAACGCGCGGGCCCTGCGCGACGATGTCGGTGGAACGCTCCTGCGACGCGGCACCGGCCGGGACCTCGGTTATCCCGGCAGCCGGCGTCGGCCCCTTTCGTCCAAGCCGGGCACTATCGACGCATGAAGATCGGTCTCGTCACGCCGTACATCTACCCGCTTCCGGGCGGCGTGAACGCGCATGTCCAGCGCCTGTACGAGAACCTGGTCGCCCGCGGGCACGATGTCCGCATCATCAGCAGCACCCACGGGCCGCAGCGCTCCAGTGAGGGCGACATCATCCGGTTGGGATACGGCATCAGCGTGCCGACCAACGGCTCGGTGGGAACGCTCACGCTGTCGCACCGATACGGCGAGCTGATCGAACGCGTGCTGGTCGACGAGCAGTTCGACCTGCTGCACTTTCACGAGCCGTTCGTGCCGTTCCTGTCGCTGCAGCTGCTCCGCCACTCGACGAGCGTCAACGTGGCCACCTTCCACGCCTACTCCGGCTGGAGCCCGTCGTACGAGTTCGGCAAGCGGATGCTCCAACGCTTTGCGCGCCGGCTGCACGGACGGATCGCCGTCAGCGCCGCGGCACGTCACTTCATCGAGAGGTACTTCCCGGGCGACTACAAGGTGATCCCCAACGGCGTCGATCTTCGGGCCTTCGACAACGTCGTGCCGTTTGCGCGCTGGCGCGACGGCACGCCGAACATCTTGTATGTCGGCCGCTTCGAGCCGCGCAAAGGCCTCACCTACCTGCTCAAGGCCTACCGCCAGGTGCGCCGAGACGGCATCGATGCGCGGCTGCTCGTGGTCGGAACCGGCCCGCAGGAGCGGGAGGTCCGCCGCTACATCGCCACGCGACGGCTCACGGGCGTCGAGCTGCTCGGTCGCGTCAGTGAGCTGGACAAGAACCGCGCGTTCGTGACCGCTGACATCTACTCATCGCCCGCGACCGGCCAGGAGTCGTTCGGCATCGTGCTGCTCGAGGCGATGGCAGCGGGCACGGCCATCGTGTGCAGCGATATTCACGGATACAAGGGCGTCGTTCGACGCGGCGAGCAGGCGCTCCTCGTTCCGCCCAAGGACGTCGACGCGCTGGCCAAGGCACTGGGAACGTTGCTGCGTGACCCGGCGTTGCGCCTCCGCTTCGGCGAGTCCGGCAAGGAGCGAGCGCGGCAGTTCAGCTGGGAGAGCATCACCGCCAAGGTCGACGACTACTACGGCTTTGTGATCCGTCGACTCGCGGCACAGGCAGCGCTGCCGTCGGGCTTCCACGCGCCGATCCCGCAGCCACCCCACCCTCACACGATCCCGATCGAGTCCGACGAGGTCCGTTCGCCGGTCTAGCGCTTTGCCGCTGGTCAGGTCCGGTCAGTGTGGTCGGGTCCGGTCGGCAACCCGTGTACGGTCGCAGGCCGGTCTCCGTCGTCGGCCAGCGCTCGCTCCGAAGCGGGGCTGGCTGTCAGCTGCGCCTGCCGAGCACGGTCATTGCCCTACTCGGCATGACTCGTGGTCAGACGCGCGTGGGCAGCACGTAGGGCAATCTCGTGGCCCGTGGAGCATGCCATCGGAGGCTCGGTGACCGTCGGCGACGACCCGAATCGACCATCGCTGAGCGTGGACTAGCGGCCTACAGATCGTGACGAGCGTTCTCGACGTGACAGACGGTGTTCTACCGTGCTCCCCGTGCACGAATGACCACATAGGATCCCGGCCTAGGGCGACCATCCGGGGGTGAGACCAACCCGAGCTTGGTACGGGGCCAAACGACCAGCGCGGTGAGACCCACCCCCAAGCCTGGTATGGGCCGAACCACCAGGCGGGCGGGATCTTGCGATCCACAACTGGGGTCAGGACGCTGGCGCGGAGACCTCATCCTCGGCTTGGGCGACCTGGCGTTCGGGCCGCCGCCAGTAGGCCACGATCATGGCGAGGGCCACGACGATCAGGGTGACGATCAGGATGCCGAGCACCAGGGCGCCCAATGGGCCCTTGGCGGCAGGGTCCTTGTTGACCGCGAACCAGAAGTCGTAGTTCCAGGTGGGCAGCAGGCCCTGGTAGATGTTGGCGATCGAGTTGGGCATCGGCAGTCCTGACAGGTTCGGGTACCAGGCAACGAACCAGAGCACGGCCGCGGTCATGATGCCGAGCGCGAACCGCCGGCTGTCACGAGCGCGAAGGACGAGGTACGCAGGTATCGCGAGGACGACGAGGCCGATCAAGGCAAGTTCGTCGGCACTCACCGTGAGCGTGAACATCGGCTCGCCGCTGAAGATCCGCGGCACGACCACCACCATCGCGATGATCGCGATCAGCGTCAGATACGGAGCAGCCTCAACCGGGATGCGCACGCCGGCCACTCGCAGTGGCTCCGTGCGGCCGCCCGCCCGGTAGAGAAGCCAGAGCTGCCAGCCGAGCGCCAGCGCGCCGATCAGGAGGATGACCACCGAGACCATCGCAGCCTGGCTCACGTCGGTCGAGCGCGTGATCGAGCCGCAGGCGACCCCCTGCCCGGAATTCTCGGCGGTGTGGGCCGCGGCAGAGCCGGCGATGATGCACAGCGGAGCTCGCCCCAGCCAGAGCAGGGGCGGCCCGAGGATCGCCGCAGCCGCCGAGAAGCGAGCAAACAGCCAGACGCCGGGCGATGGCCCGTGCCATAGCTCGGCCAGGAAGTAGGCCAGCGCCAGCACCACGAACGGCAGGCTGGTAAAGACGTGGTACTGGAAGGTGGCCCGATCGATGCGCGACCACGGCAACCACATGGCCAGGAACATCACCACGATGACCGTGAGCGAGAGGCTGCGCCGCCGCCACGCCGCCCAGGCCGTGAAGATCATCGCAGGAATGCCCAGCCACACGATGACGAGGTTCTCCGCGTCGTAGATGACCCCCGTGGTGTTGTTGGCGAAGCCCTCCTGGTAGAACCAGACGGGTTTGAGATCCAGGAGCCAGGCCCACCAGGGCGAAGACGCCGGGTGGCCCGCTCGCAGGTTGTTGTGGTAGTCGTACATCGAGAGCGTCAACTGCCACAGCGTCTGGCCGGTGTGGCCGGCCGGGAATCCCATCGATCAGTTGGTTGCCCAGGTTGAACCAGGGGATGTAACTGATGATGTAGACGGCGATCGGCACGACCGACAGGCACGCGAAGGCGTACAGCCAGGGGATCCCGCCCGCGTGGCCGGGCAGCAGCCAGCCGGTCGGCGCCGGTGACGGGATCGGCTCGTCGGGCGGCACGACGCGGCGTCGCGCAAGCGGCCCGCGACCGCGACGCGACGCGAGCCAGGCCAGCGCATAGGAGCCGGCGCTCAGCAGCAAGGCCGCCGCTCCTGCCAGCGAGACGGCGCGGGCCGAGAACAAGCCGCTGTCGGGCAGGTGCGAAGCGAATGCGAGCGACCCTGCGATCAGCACGATCCCGGCCACGGCCGGCGCAAAGACGGCGAAGCGCAGCTCGGCCATCGTCATGCGCACCGGACGCCGAACCATCGCGACGGCGAGGGCGACCGTCAGTACGAGCATCAAGCCCAGGAAGAACACGTCGACGTGCGGCGAGGGCACATCCGGTGCCCGAACGGCCAGCGCTCCGAGCACGGCGGTGAGCGTGATCATCGCCATCAGAGCGATGATCCGGCCGAGCGCCGAGCGCAGCAGGACGAGCAACGCGATGCCGCCGATCGCATAGGCGCCGACCCACTTCGACGCGAGCGCAAGCCCGAGCAGGATGCCCACCGCGAACAGGCCCAGGATGACCTGCCAGCGGCGCCGCCAGAGGCCCATGTAGAGCGGCACGAACACCGTCAGCGCGGCCATCATGAAGCCCGCCACGTACGTGTCGTTCATGGCGATCCGGGCGTTGGCGAAGAACATGCCGCCGACCAACCCGAGCGCCGCGGCGAAGAGCGCCACGCTGCGCCGGCGGAAGAGGAAGCGCGCCAGCAGGTAGATGCAGACGAGCATGACGGTGCCCATGATCACGCCCGGGAAGCGCCACGCGAAGGCGTTCTGGCCGATGTCCACGACGGCCAGCGATCCGTCCGGAGAAAGCGCCAGCAGGTCGCTGCGATCCGACTCCGGGCGGTCGCGCTGCGTGTCCGCCAGGGTGATCTGTGGTGTGAAAGGCAGCTGAGCATCGGCGTAGACCGATTCGGCGTGCGGTTCGACCACGTAGATCGTCGGCTTTCCATCGGAGGTCTGGCCGATGACGTGGACGAGGTTGGCGGGCTCGTTCCACACGACGTCGTGGACCAGGCCCGGCATCTGCAGGGTCCGCCCTGTCGCCGGGCCGGTGTCGTTGATGTTGATTTCGATGAGCTGGGGTCCGCCCGTGCCGTCGGCCGCCAGGTAGAGGACCGGGTTGTCGAAGCCGCGGTCCACCAGCGCCATGCCGCTGGCACCTTCGATCGTCATCCGGCTCAGCGACCCGAGGCTGGCGGCGTCCAGGAACGAAACGCCCTGTGGGTCGCTCACCGCCACAACAGGTCCCGACTCGATCGTGACGCCCGGGAGCTTGCCGGCATCCATGTCCTTCTGGATGGCCGTCCGATCCGTATCCGAGAGGTAGCCGGAGAGTCCGACGCGAGTGCTCGTGCCCTGGAGCAGTGGCCGGATCCTCGAGGGCGTGTCAGCGAGCGCCGTGGCGATCAGGCCGGCTTCTTCCTCGAGGTTGGTGACCTTGGTCTGGTCGACCACGACCTGGTCGGTGGCGGGCACCCGCACGGCCTTCACCGCGCCGGGCACGTGCAGGGTGCCTGTCTGGACGGCGTTCGCCGGGTCGATCGCTGCCAGCCAGCCGTCGCTCGTGCGAGCTACGAGCTGATCGTCGACGACGACCAGCTGCACGACGTCTCCGGTCGTGCCGGTGAGCGTCAGGATCGGCGTCGGAGCGTCGACGCTCACCGAAGGGTCGGTGCGCAGTGCATCGAGGTCGGTCGTGTCGAGCTGGCTGATCGTTCCGTCGTCGGAAGCGATGTAAAGCTGGTGCCCATCGTCGTTGACGGCAACGGCCGTGGCCGGCTTGTCCAGCGGGATCGTCGTGATCAGCTGTCGTGTGGCCAGGTCGTAGACGCGCAGGTCCGTGCCGTTGACGACGTACAAGCGGTCGCCATCGCGCTCCGCAGGGAGCCCAGCCGGACTCCAGCGCGTTTCGATGGCGGCGTCGGACACCGGACCGTCCAGCTGCGTGGTGCTGACGACCTTGTTGTCCCCGAACGCCTCGATGCCGAGCGCCATGGCGTACTTGGCGATGTGCGGGTGCGTGTATTCGTAGATCGAATGGACGATCCCGTAGCGCCAGTCCTGGAGGAACTCCGTCGCCGTCCGGGCGTGGTAGACCTCGTCGAAATACATGTCCTTTGGCTGATCGAGGTGCCATGCGCGGAGGGCCAGCGAGCCGACCGTGAGCAGGACGAGGATCAATGCGTCGACGCGGTCGAACCGGCCTGCGGGCTCCACCGTCAACTCGGCACTGCGATCGCGTCGAACGGGACGCAGCGTGCCGAGCTTGCCGTCGATCCACGTGCCCAAACCGGCCCACTCGGTTCCCGAGTCATCTTCTTGGCCGGTGAGGGCTGCAGCTTCCTCTGTGGCGCTGAGCTCGGCAGCTTCAGCGCCGGCGTCGGCTTCAGCGGCGTAGAGCGAATCGCCCTCCGGCCGGGGAAGCGCCGCGGCGAACGCCGGTGCGCCCCACTCCTTGCCAGCGGGGGCCGGCCAGCCCGGTCCTGGAATCGGTGGCGCGATGGCAGGAACGGTCGCGAGGCCGTCGTGGCGCTGCGCGGGCGTCTCGACCAGCTGCTCGAGGCCGCCTCGTGCGCCGCGCAGTTGCCACACGGCAAACAGGAACGCGCCTGTCTGGAGCACGACGGCCAGGCCAACGAACGGGAAGGTGCGGAAGAGGTCGCCGAACGGCAGGTTGGCGACGTTGTCCGTCCCGTACTGCGGATTGGCGTTGGTCAGGATCGCGTGGAGGTTGATGAACGACCCGATCGCGAACGCCAGCGTGGCCCAGCGCCAGCGTCCGCTCCACACGGCCAGGATCGGGAGCAGCGCAAACACCGGGAAGAGGTAACGCTCGTGGACGCGGGTCGGCAGGACGAAGAACGCCGCCGATAGAACCACGGCCGCGATCAGGATCGTGGGGCGGTTGTCACGCCGGAACGCGGCCCACAGCCCGACGACGAAGCCTGCAAGCAGCAGCACGCCGCCGATTACCACTCCTGGGAGCGGACCGAGGAGCGGGATCGTGTCCTTGGACCAGAGGCCGTCGGATGCGAGCGAGCCATTGCCCTCGGAACCGATCAGCGCCCACAGGTTGTAGCCGTTGACCGTTAGGTACGGGTAACCGCCGGCCGTCTTGGAAACGAACGTCAGGTACTCGTACGGCCCCATGCCGAACGGGATCGCCATCGCGAAGAACACGAACCATGCGACCAGGAACGCCGTCCCGATGCGAGCCGGGCCCTGGTTGGACACGAGCCATTCACCGATGCGACCGCCGACCAGCGGACGGTGGATCGGGCCGGAGCCCGGGTCAAAGAGGTGGCGCTTCAGGAGGACGACGCCGACCAGTGGGATCAACACCACGCCGAACTGCGGCTTCACCATCGCCGCCACGACCGCGAGCGCGGCGGCGCCCTCGGTGTTGCCCCGAATCAGCGCCGCGACACCGAGCAGGATGACCAGTGCTCCCGCAGCGTCGGTCTGGCCCCAGAGCGCCGAGTCGTACCAGGTGACCGGGTTGAAGAGGTAGATCGCGGCGGCTGCGAGCGCGGCTCGTTCGGCCCAGCGCCAGCCACGCGGCCGAGCCCAGCCCTTGACCAGCAGGTAGAGCACCAACCCCACCGCGACGTCGATCAGGATCGGCGGGATCTTGATCAGATCCTCGGTGGCCATCCCGAGGCCGCCGGACTGTGCGATCAGGCCGATGGGCCACAGCAGCAGGAGATAGCCCGGCGGGTAGTCGGCAAATCCGGCGTTGGCGTAGAAGCCAGCCGGTCCGTACTGCGCCAGCGTGTTTGCCCACGCGGCGTAGCTCGAAAGGTCCGTCGAGAATCCGGACTGGGGGAAGAACAGGTACGCGATTGCGAAACGGAGCGCCAGCCCGCCGACGAGTAGGATGATCAGTGCCGGGGACACGGAGGGGCGGGCGCGAACGGATCGCACTGGCGCCCCACGAACCGATTCGGCCCCGCGCGCCGGGGTCGAAGTCAACGCCGACCGGCCTCCAGGGAAAGGATCAGGGTGTCGGGCAGTATAGCAACGGCCCCGGGTGACCCTGCGCTCCGCGAAGGGCGCGGAAGGCCGGTGGCAGAAGGCGTTGCCTTTGCCGATGGAAGGATCGAGCGCGCGCTAGCGCGCGTCGATCCGGCGCTGGTCGGGATCGGGTTGTTCCTCATCGCGCTGGCCGTCTACATCCTTTCCAATCCTGATCGCCAGAATTTCTACAACCACTTCGTCTGGCAGGCAGACGCATACCTGCACGGCCACGTGACGATTCCCTACCCAGTCGACTCACCGGTCTCGAACAGCTACTTCCAGGACGTCCTCCCCGGACCGCCGCTCGGACCGGCCGGGGTCACCAACCCGGTCATCCCCGAAGGCCAGGCGCTGCTTCCCTTCCCGCCGCTCCCCGCGGTCATCCTGCTGCCCTTCGTCGCACTGTGGGGGCTGAGCACGAATGCCGCGCTGATCTGCGCGGTGATCGGGGCAATCAACGTATCGCTCTGCTGGCGGATGCTGCAGCGCGTCACGTTGCGTCGGGACGCGGCCCTTCTCGGCACGCTGTTCTACGGCTTCGGGACGGTGGCCTGGTACGCGGCCATGCTGGGCAGCACCTGGTTCCTGGCACACGTCGTCGCCTCAACTTTTCTCTTCCTGGGTATCACGGCAGCGCTCGACGCCGAGCGGCGGGAACAGCTGGCAGCGGTGGCGAACGCCACCCGGGCACGCACGGGAGCCCTGTGGCGGCAGTTCGTGGCCGGGCTGCTCTACGGCACCGCCGCGATCGCGCGGCTGACGACGATCTTCGGGGCGCCGTTCTTCGCGTTCGTCGGAGGCGGTGGCACGTGGCTCCGGCGGGCCGCCTTCGCGGGGGTCGGCGCGATCATCCCGGTCGCGCTGTTGCTGGGCTACAACCTGGCCACGACCGGGCACCTGTTCCACCCGGCGTACGACTACCTGCGCACGACCGAGACGCACCCGGTGCCGGCGTTCTACCACCCAAACTGGGCAATCGAGGACCCGCGCTACATCGTGGTCAACGCGCCGATCCTGCTCCTTTGGCCCCCGAAGACCCCGATCACCTCGTCCGACTGCTCGGGCGACAACGCGCCGACCGGATTGGGCCTGATCTTTGACGAGAACTGCGCGGTGCTGCAGCCCGATCCGGTGGGCATGAGCATTTTCCTGACCAGCCCTGCCTACCTCCTGGCGATCCCCCTGGCGGCGGCCACCTGGCGGCGTCGAGTCGTCGCTGGGGCAGCGCTCGCGACGATCGCGATCGCGCTCGCCAACCTCATGCACTTCAGCCAGGGGTGGGTGCAGTTCGGCTACCGCTTCAGCAATGATTTCGCGCCGTTTGCCGTCATCCTCGTCGCGCTTGCCGTGGAGCGGTGGCGCTCGAATGCCATCACGGTCGGCCTGATCGTCGCGTCGGTGCTGGTCAACGCATGGGGTGTCTATTGGGGCGTCGTGAAGGGATGGTGATCGAGGCCTCGCCGGCCGGCGTCCCGACGCCCAGCACGGATCTGCCCCGAGCCGCGGGAACGTCCTTCAGCGTCCCTGCGGCTCCCATCGTTGCCGAGGACACCGGCGGATCGCGCTTCGGCACGTGGACCACGGTGCTGGCGGCTGCCGCCGTGTTCGTTGTCTCGCTTGCGCTCGATCTTCGGACCCTACTTCCGGATGTGTCCTACTGGGACACCGGCGAGTTCCAGACGCTCGGTGCCGTCCTCGGGATCGCGCATCCCACCGGCTATCCCACCTACACGCTGCTGGACTGGCTCGCGTCCATCGTCTTCCAGCCGTTCGGCAGCCCGGCATTCCGTGCTGACTTGCTCTCTGCGGTTCTCGTCTCGGGCGCGTGCGCTCTGCTGACCGTCGTCGTGGTCCAGTTGACGCACCGAGCGGTGCTCGGCCTGTTGGCTGGAATCGCGCTTGCTGTCAGCCCGCTTGCCTGGTCGCTGGGACTCGCCGCCGATCCCCACGCGCTGCACATCTTCCTTTCGGCGCTGGTGCTGGTGCTGCTGCTCGCATGGCAGTCGCGCGTGCGAACGCACCGGCGGAACGCCGCGTGGCTCGTCGCCGCCTCGATCGTGTTCGGGCTTTCGCTGGGCAACCACGCCCTGACCGTGCTGTTGGCGCCCGGCGTCGGCCTGTTCGTCCTGATCGTCGAGCCCGAGCTCCTCCGACGGCGCTGGCGCGTGACGCTGGCCTGCATCGTCGCGCTGGCCATCACGACCGTGGCCGTGTACGCCTACATCCCGCTGCGCGCCGCCATGAACCCACCCCTCGATTACGCCGACCCGGTGACCTGGGATCGGTTCAAGTACCTCGTGCTCGGCCAGCAGTTCCAGGGCACGTTCCACGCGATGCCGTCGCTCCGGAGCGGCCTCAACCTCATCTGGAACGAGCTCGTCGCCAACATCGGCGTCATCGCCGTGCTTTCGATCGCCGGAGCGATCGTGTCATTCCTCCGAAACCTGCCGTTTGCGATCCTCGCGGCGTTGTGGTTCGGTCTGACCTTCGTCTTCGCCCTGGGCTACGAGAACGCCGCCATCGAGCGCTACTACCTCGTGCCGCTGATGATCGCGATCGTCTGGATGACGCTGGCGCTGGACGCCATCTGGCGTGGTCTCGAGACCTTCTCGAGATCGGAACGTGCGCGGCACATGATCGCGATTGGTGGCACGCTCGTGGCGGCTGTGCTGGTCGTGGCCTTGCTGCTGCCCGTGCCCGACCGGTACCCGCAGCAGGATCGCTCCGATGAGACCGGCGCGCGCTCGTGGATGGATGCGACGTTCGCGGCACTGGACCCGAATGCCGTGATCGTTAGCTGGTGGAACTATTCCACGCCGTTGTGGTACGGCCAGTTCGTCGAGGGGAAGCGCCCGGACGTGAAGATCATCGACGATAGGAACGTGCTGGACGAAGGATATGGATCGGCGCAGAACGCCATCGACGCATTCCTGGGGAAGCGGCCGGTCTATCTGATCCGCGTCGACTACGACCTGCCGACCTATCAGGCGCTCTATGACCTCGAGAAAGTCGCCGGGATCCCGTCACAGCCGTCGGGCACGGTGTATCGCGTGCTGCCACTGTCAGGGAACACATCCGGCAGCACGGGTAGCAGCGGGAGACCGCAATCGTGAGCCTGACGAACGATCTCGCGTCACCCGACGGGGCGGCGGCCGGGACGCGCGTGGCCGAGCTGAGCTACTTCTTCCCGGCGCACAACGAGGCGGAGAACATCGAGGCTCTGGTCGCCGAGGCGCTCGAGGTCCTGCCCACCCTCGCCGAGCGTTTCGAGATCATCTGCGTCGATGACGGCAGCCGCGACGGTACCGGCGCGCTCGCAGACGAGCTCGCGACGAAGCACCCCGAGACGGTGCGTGCCGTCCACCACGAGGTGAACCAGGGGTATGGTGCCGCGCTGCGGACCGGTTTTCGCTCGTCGCGTCTATCCGCTCGTGGCGTTCACGGATGGCGACCGCCAGTTCCGCTTGGCCGATCTCGGTCGGCTGCTGACGCGCATCGATGAGCCGATCGCACAAGGCGGCGAGAAACGCCCGGACGTCGTCGTTGGCTACCGCATCAAGCGCGCCGATCCGGCAATCCGCCTCGTCTACGCCCGGCTCTATCGGCTTGCGTTGCGGATCTTTTACGGGTTGCGCGTCCGGGATGTGGACTGCGCGTGCAAGCTCTTCCGCCGCGAAGCCCTCGGACCGGTGCGGTTGGAATCAGGTGGCGCGTTCTTGTCCGCAGAGCTGCTCATCAAGGTCCAGGCGAGCGGCGGACGCGTCGCAGAGGTCGGCGTGCCGCACTATCCGCGCGTGGCCGGCAGCGCTTCGGGCGCCAATCCCAAGGTGGTTCTGCGTGCCGTGCGTGACTTCTGGCGGCTGCGGCTGCGGCTGTGGGCAAACCGCGCCGCCGCGCTTCGGCGTGGAGAGCCGGTGGTGGCGGAATAAGCGGAGAAAACTCTCAGTCCGGCCGCGTCTCCGGGCCACCCTCGGGATCCGACCCACTGCCCAGCGGCCCTCCACCGCCGCCTGGGTCCAGGTCCATCTCGAGTGAGTTCACGAACTCCCGGAAGACCGACAGCTTCTCGTCCTCGTCGGTCTCGGGAACGACGCCCGCACGATCCAGCACCTGCTCGGTGGCGTAGATCGGCACGCCGGCGCGAATCGCGAGGGCGATCGCGTCACTCGGCCGCGCATCGATCTCGCGCACCTCGCCGTCGAGCTCCAGCACCAGCCTGGCGCGGTAGGTCTCGTCGGCCAGGTCGGAGACGACGATCCGCCGAACCGTCACGCCCAGTTCTGCCAAGGTGCGCGAGAAGAGGTCGTGAGTCAGCGGGCGTTCCGGCGAGACACCCTGCAGCTTCATGGCGATGGCGTTGGCCTCCCACGGGCCGATCCAGATGGGCAGGTAGCGCTCGCGCTCCGACTCCTTGAGGATCACCACGTGCTGGGAGGAGAGCATGTGGACGCGGACCGACTCCACGACCATTTCGCTCATCCCCTGAAGCATGGCTCCGATTTTACCGTCGCCTCCCGTCCGGCCCCTGTGAGAGCGCTTGCATCAGGGCGAAGGCTTGGGAGACTTGTGCGGCTTCCTGGTAGGCGACGAGGCCGGGCTCGCGCTCGGTGACTCATTCGGGGCCGGACTCGCCTGGACGGAATCGCCGATGTCGGTGAGCGGGCTGCGGTACAGACCCGTCGAGTTGATCCAGTCGATGATCACCTGCCCGTTTCGACCATCGGTGGTGTGGTCCTCGACAACCATGCCCGTGACGTCACTCATCTGCGGTCCGCCCACTCCCGCGGACCACTGCTCGGCGTAGTTGCCGTCCTTGTCAAACGCGACGACGCGCTGGTTCTTCTGGTCGTAGAGGTAGATCCGGCCGGAGGTCCGATCGCCGGTCGTCGCGATGTGGCGGTAGTCGTGTCCCGGCCGCAGGTCAGCGTCATCCGGTGGCGTGTCGAGCTTCCAGCCGGATTGGTAGTTGCCGTTGAAGAACTGGAGCACCTGGTCGCCCACGCAGGTGGTATCGCAGCTACCGGCGGCGGCCATGATCGCGTAGAGGTTTCCGTCGATCGTCATGTCCATGAAGCTGCCCACGTCCTGGCGGTCGGTCGTCATCCAGTGCAGGCCGTTCTGCAGCCCGCTCCCGTCACCGAAGGCCTGGTACTTGAGGATCTGGTTCTGTGTCGGCATCGAGATGTAGATCGCATAGGTCTGGTTGGTCGGCGGATAGGTCGTGATGTTGGTGACATCGGTGCCCCACAGCGGGTCTGGCGGCACCTGGACCTTCTTGAGCGTCCCGTCGCCCTGCTTGTCGGAGGGCCGCCAGCGCCACAGGTCGCCGTGCTCATCGACGATCAGCAGGTCGAGCCCACCGACGCTCAGGAGGCGCGGCTGCGCGATCTGTGCACCGGTTGGGTCCTCGTTGCCCGTCTTGACCACTTCGACCGGCCTGGGCTGCTTGGAAGTCGGGTCCACTCGGAAGACGCTGCCAGCGGCGGAATCGATGTAGTACAGCGCGTTGGAGTCGGTCGTCGGGCCGATGCTCAGCGCGGTCGGTTGGGCGCCGCTCGTCGAACTGGAGCACCGGGTTCGCCTTGGCGTGCTTGGCCGAGTAGATGAACTCGAGACCGTGCACCGCCCTGGCCCGCAGCGGCGCGATGAGGCTCGGATCGACGCCGCCCTTCTCTGCGGTCGCCAGTTCTCCGTACGCAGCGCGCAGCAGCACGAGCGCTTGTTGCGAGTCGACGGCGATCGAGCCGTTGTCGGCCATCGCCTGGCCGATCTTGTCGCGCGCGTCGTTGAAGTTATCGGCGGCGTTCCCCAGGGAAGTGATCGGTCGCTCGGTGCCCCGTGGGAAGAACGCGACGGCAAGACCGCCGATCAGGATCACGAGCAGGAAGGCGAGGATCGCGATCGCGCCGCGTCGTTGGGACTCCCGCCGGGAAAGCGCCGGCGCCATCGAGCGCGCGGAGGCCCCCCGGCGCGGGAACCCACCGGTGACCCGGGAAACCATGTCGCCGAGGCCCGCCGTGACGCCGCCGACCATGCTCCTGCCGCCTCCGGCGATGGTGGCGCCGTTCGCCCGTGACGGGTCGCTGGCGATCTCCGCCTGGCTGCCCAACGAGAGCTCGCCGTAGACGTCGCCTGGCGGCCCGCTGGTCGGCCGGTGGTCGTCGCTGCGGCCGATGAGCTCGCTTGCCTCCACGACGAGCACTGCGTCCGAGCCTTCCCCGCCCGAGGCCACGAACAGGTGGTGGAGGTGCTCCACGGCCGACTGGGGATGGAGCGTCACGACCGCGTTCTTGAGCTCCTCGGTCCCGACCGCCTCGACCAGGCGATGCGCGACCAGCACGACCGAGTCTCCGATCGCCAGCTCGCCGCGCCAGACGTCGACCGTGACGTCGTTTGCCGGGACGCCGGGGCCGGCCTTGTGCTCCGGCACCAGGAGGCGGGCGGATCGGACCAGGTACGCCGAGACGGCGCCGACGGTCGCGACGTACAGCTCGTTGCCACGGACCACCGCGACGGCGACGCCGATCGAGCCCGGCTGGATCCCGGAGCCGTCGCGGCCGCGCAGCTTGCGGTTGGCGCTGCGGAAGCACTTCTCCAGCAGGATGGGGATGCCGGCCGACTCGTCGTAGTAGTACTCGCGCTGCACCGTCTGCGCCGCAGCCGCAGCCGCGTCACGCGCTCGTCCGCCGACGACCGCGGAGCTGACCAGGACATAGAGATTGCCCTTGGTGCGGGACTTCGAGCCGGTCGCCGGCTCGGTGACGAGCATGCTGTCAGCGGACGTCGAGAGCCGGTCCCGCTCGGCCACCAGGCCGTGCTTGAGCTGTAGGCGGGAACTCATGGGGGCCGTAGTCTACCGAGAAGGACTCTCTGGGAGCCTCCGGACAACTGGCCGCAGCTCCAGCAGCCGGACGCCCCCGGGGGCAATGGCGAACGCCCGCAGCAGCTCGTCGGAGCGCAGACGCAGCTCCTGGGCGACGAATGGGTCATCGGCCGTGACGATGAGCGCGGGCGGACGGACCTCGAGCAGATGGGTCGCACCGCTCGCCGCCGGAACCAACTCCTCGACGAGCCGCTCCCAGCTGGCGATGGCGCGGCCACGCTCCAGCTGCCCCTCCAGGCCCAACATGGACGCCACACCCGGAAGGACGTCCGAGAGGCGCTTCATGGGACGGCGACGTTCCTGGTTCATGTCGCTTCGCTCACGCGGTCCGCCGAAGCTGCCCGGACTCGACGCGCCAGGCGGTCGATGCGGCGACGAGCGCGGGATCCAGGTCATCGGGCGTCGTGGTCGTGATGAACGCCTGGGGCAGCTGCGCGATGCGCCGGACGAGATGGGAACGGCGGATCGGGTCGAGCTCGGAGAAAACGTCGTCGAGCAGCAGCAGTGGCTGCCGGTCAGCAGTCTTGGCGACCACCTCCACCTGCGCGAGCTTGAGCGCCAGGATGGCGGTGCGCTGCTGGCCACGCGACGCGAATGTCGAGAGATCTCGGCCGTCGAGCTCGAACGACACGTCATCACGGTGTGGGCCAACCAACGTGGCGCCGTTCCAGAGCTCCTTTTCGACCGTCTCGCCGAGCCGCCGCCGGAGCGCGTCGGTCGGCGTCTCCCCTGCCTGCGTCGGGGCATTGGTGACGTACCGGAGCGCGAGCACGCCCTCCTCGTCGGCGATCTCGCGATGGGCGTCGGCCAGGGGACGGCGCAGAGCCGTCGAGCGCCTCGAGCCGCGAGCGTCACGATCCGGCCGCCCTCACGCACGATGAGGTCGTCCCAGTAGGGCAGCTCGTCGCGTGACGCCTCTTCCTCGCGGATCCGGCGCAGGAGCGAGTTGCGCTGTGCCAGCGCGCGCGTGTAGGTCGCGAGGCTCGCCGCCGCGGTCACGCTGCCCTGCACGATCAGCTCGTCGAGCAGCGCTCGACGGAGTCCAGGCGATCCGACCACGAGCAGCATGTCCTCGGGCGCGAACAGGACGCTCGGCAACGATACGGAGAGCGCCGCAGCGCGCCGCGGTACGCCGTTCACGCGCACCCGCTTGCGAGCCCCACCAGCGTTGCTGCCGGGTGCGGCCAGCACGACCTCGAGCGTTTGCCCAGTCGGCTCATCGAGGACGCCTTCGACTCGCGCAAAGCTCGGCGCCCCAGCCGACCATCTCCGTGTCGGTACTGGTCCGGTGAGAGCGGCCCTGCGAGAGGAGCGTGATGGCCTCGACCAGGTTGGTCTTGCCAGAGGCATTGCGGCCGACCACCAGCTGTGGCCCGTCGCCGAAATCGACCTCCAGCTCGGCGTAGCTGCGGAAGTCGCGCAGCGAGAGGTGTGCGACGCGCGTGCCGGCGAGAGTCGGGTTTGCGTTCGTCTCCGGCCGGCTCAGGAGGGCGTACGCACGGGCATGATCACGTGGACGTACTCGTCGTTCTCGGTCGGCCGCAGGACACCCGGCGACAACGGACCGCTGAACTCCAGCGCAAGCTGATCTGAGCCCAGGTTCGCCAGTGCCTCGGTCAGGTAGCGCGCGTTGAAGGCGATGGTGACGGCGTCGCCTTCGAGCGAGGCCTCGACCTCACCCTCGGCGTCACCGGAATCCGAGTTGGCGGCGATGGTGATGGACGCCGCTCCCGTCCTCGCCAACCTTGAGCCGGACCACGTTGGCCGCCGTGCTGGCGATCAGCGCCGAGAGCCGGACGGCCTTGAGCAGGTCGTCGCGCTCGACGACCGCTCGGCTGGCGTGGCTGGTCGGGAGCACCTGCTGGTAGTTGGGGAACTGCCCATCGATCAGCCGGCTGACCAGTTCGGTGCCCTCGACACTGAAGATCACCTGGCTCTTGGCCGTGGCCAACATCACGTTCACCGGATCGTCCGTGTCCGACAGGATGCGCATCAGCTCCTGGTAGGAGCGTGCCGGCACGACGAAGGTCGTCTCCTCGGTCGGCGAGAGCACCTTGAGCGTCTTGACCGCGATGCGGTAGTTGTCCGCAGCTGCGAGCGTCAGCTTGTCGCCGCTGATCTTGGTCAACACGCCGGTGAGGATCGGCCGGGCCTCGTCGGTTGCGGCGGCAAAGGCGACCTCGTTGAGGGCGCGACGCAGGACACGCTGCTCGAGGCGGGTCGTTGGGCGATCGCCGGCCGACGGGATGACCGGGAATTCCTCGGCGTCAATGCCGCGCAGACGCGTCTGGTAGCGGCCGGCCCGGACGTGAAGGGTCGTGCCGTTTTCGACGTTGAGCTCCACGCGCTCGCCGGGAGGCAGGCCGGCGACGACGTCGTTGAGCAGCCGCGCCGGGATCGTCAGCGCGCCTTCCTCGTCGATCTTGCCTGGCACCCACGAGGTGATGCCGATCTCCAGGTTCGTGGCAGTCAGCTTCAGGCCGGCGTCCTCGGTTCGGAGGAGGACATTGGCCAGGACCGGCAGCGTGCTGCGACTGGTGACCGCGCGGCTGACCACGGAGAGCCCTCGGGCGAGGTTCTCCTGCATGACGGAAAGCTTCACGTCCGTTGGGCTCCCTGACGGTGTTCCGGGGTAGGCGGCGGGCCCGCGAGCCAGCCCGGCGGGGCTCCTCTTCGAGGATCGTATCTTCTCAGAGATTCTTCTCTCATCATCATCATCAGGGTGTGGAAACGGGGGAGAACTCCGTCTCAGCCAAGCGTGGCCGAGCGCGGACTCGAGTCGATTCGACGGTTGACGACTGCCGTGCAGCGGTTGATCCGCGGGCATTCCGGGTGGTGGCCGTGTAGACAGCCCGAATCGTTCGTCCACCGACCCCCCGCCCGGGCTCGCCGGTCATCCACATATTGGGTGAATCGAGCCTGTGCTCAGACGGCGGCTTGTTCCACCAACGGTCAACCGCCATCCACCAGTGCGCGACCGAATTGGGTAACTCAGCCAGAGACCACCTCGACCATTGCCTCCGCCCTCCCGCCGGCAAATTCCCAGCTGAGCTCGTAGGAGCCCAGCGGCGCGTCGACAGGAACGTCGATCCGCATCGCCAGTTTCGTGCTTTCGCCGGGCCAGAGCTTCGCGGACAGGTCGGCGCAATTGAGCAGCCATCGCTCTGAATGCGTTTTAGGGTGCTTGGCTGCAGCAACACTTCGGCGTATTCGGGACACGGATCGAAGGCCAAAGGAATGGAGTCGGTGTCCGTGAGTGTGACCGTGTAGTCGAGAAACTCGCCGGCCACGGCGGTCGGCGGAGCATCGACCGCGACATCGATTGCTGGCTGCCGCGATGAGTCCCGGAACGCGTAGCCGGTGATCCTCGTTGGAAGCCCGGGTTGGTCGCACCGCGGCGCGCCGTAGGTGGCATTCGAGAGGCCGGTTGTCGCGCCGGGTCCGGAAGTTGTTTGAACGACGAACCGGATCTTGGCGTCCGGATCGCCGCACCAGTTCGACCAGATGAAGAGCTCCTCGGCAGGCGAAGCGAGATCGATCAACACCGGTGGATTTGGGTGGACCGCCTTGTCTCCAGGACCGGGTCGAGAGCGGGTGGCGTACTCGACCGGAACATCCCGGCCACCGTCCTCGAGTCGAATGCCGATCGTTCGTGGCGGTCCAGCGAGAGTGCACGGATCGTCCTGCGGCAGGGTCAGCGTGAGCCGTCCCTCGACCGTTCCACCACCGGCGCCGGTGACGACCGTGATGCCCAGTTGAGAGACGTCGCAGGGCTGGGTGTTGTTCGGTAACGACGCGCGCGCGGGCGAGACTTCGGGGATCACGGTCGCCGCGACCCAGGGCACTGTGTCCGAGGCAGGCTGCGCCGTTTGAACGAACGGGGCGATGAGCGAGCAGCCGGCGACGAGCATCGCAGCAGGAATTGTGACCAGCCCCCGTCGCTGCTTCACGCCGGATGAGACGAGCAATTCGCCATACCTGCAACGGCGGCAGGCGGTGTTGTGGTCATCCGCGCGTGACGGGCACGTAAAGCCACGTCCATGGCGCTCGAATGGGCTGGCTCACTCCGGATTCGTACCGTCACGAGCGTGGCTCGGGATAAATCCGTCGCCGCGCGCGGGCTCTCGCATCGCCCAACCACGCTTAACGTGCCCTGGGCGCGCATCTGCCATCAATGGAGCCTCGATGACACCTGGGAGGATGGCAACCACTCGGCCGCCGTGAACCGCGGCTCAGTCGGTGTAGATCAGCTCCCGGACGGCGGCGAGCTCCCGGCGGAACTCCTCGTTGTCGTGCGCCTCGCGGTCGATCTTCTCGCATGCGTGCAGCACGGTGGAGTGGTCGCGGCCGCCGAGCTCGGCACCGATGCGCAGCAGCGAGACGTCGGTCTCTGCACGCATCAGGTACATGGCGATCTGCCGCGGCACGACGATCGCCCGGTCGCGTTTCTGCGAACGGAGCGTGTCCATGTCGACGCCGTAGTAATCGCCGACAGCCTGGGCGATCCGATCGAGCGTGACGGCACGCTTCTTGGGGTTGTAGAGCACGTTCGAGAGCACCGCGGAGGCAAGTTCGGTCGTGATCGGCAGACCCTGCATGCTGGCGTAGGCGCTGATCCGGTTGAGCGCGCCCTCGAGCTCGCGGATGTTCGACACGACCTTACGGGCGATGAACTCGAGCGCCTCGGGCTGCATGGGGATGCCCTGCTCTTCGGCCTTGGCACGCAGGATCGCGATGCGAGTCTCCAGGTCTGGCGCCGTGAGGTCGGCGATGAGGCCCCACTCGAATCGCGAACGCAGCCGCTCTTCCAGCGTCGTGATGAGCTTGGGCGGCCGGTCGGACGACAGGACGATCTGCTTGCCGTCCTCGTGGATCGCGTTGAAGGTGTGGAAGAACTCCTCCTGGGTGCGCTCCTTGTCGGCGATGAACTGGATATCGTCGATGAGCAGCAGGTCGATGCGCCGGTAGCGGGCGCGGAAGTCGTCCACCCGCCCCTGCTGGATCGAGGTGATGAACTCGTTGGTAAATTTCTCACTGGTCGCGTACACGACACGCTTGCGCGGGAAGCGGGCGAGGACCGCGTTGCCGATGGCGTGCATCAAATGCGTCTTGCCGAGCCCAACCCCGCCGTAGAGGAAGAGCGGGTTGTAGGCATGGCCCGGGCGCTCGGCAACGGACAGCGAGGCAGCATGTGCCAGGCGGTTGGCCGACCCGACGATGAAGCTGCGGAAGGTATAGCGCGGGTTGAGGCTGACACTGGAGCCTTCCGGTCCGCCGACCCGACCAGGCTCGAGGCGAACCCGTTCGCTCTGGCCATTGGATCGCGGGGAGACGTTGCCGGAGGCGTCGACGACGCCGAGCACCGGCGGTTGGCTGCCAACGCGCTCGCCACGATCGCCGGCACCGGAGGACGGCGCGTCGGCCGGCGGGATGTCGCGGACCTCGAACTCGACGTTCACGCTGTAGCCAACGACCCGGGCCAGCGTCTGGGAGATCAGCGACCGATAGCGAGTCTCGAGCCAGTCCTTGGCGAAACCATTGGGCACGGCGACCCGGAAACGCGTGTCATCGACCGATATGAGGGCAGTGTCCTTCAGCCAGGTCTCGTAGTTGGCAGGCGATAACGACACCTGCAACTCGCCAAGGGTGGCGCGCCAGACCTGCTTCGGATCCATCGATGGCATCGCCCCACATAGCGGCTACGCAGCCGAAAACAACCTCGAACGGCCCCGCTCGCAGGGGCGCCAGGAACACGTCCTCCGCTCGCTAGACGGGGCCGGTCCGGGCCAGTTCTGGCCGGTCCGGTGGGCTCCCGCGGAGGCTTCTCGACGCCGATGTCGGGCGCCGGGGCGGATACGGTAGCGCGCCTTCCCGGGACCCGCAACGGGATTCCGACATACCCCTGGGGAGTATGCAGATTTCGCCGTGGGGAGGCCGTACGGCGGCCGCCGGTCGGAAGGTGAGCCGCGTTCGCCGCCGCCTCAGTGGCGACCGATCAAATAATTCGCGCTTTCCACGCTCATCCGATCGGGTCGCCCGGCCGGGCTCCGTCGTCGACGCAGAGCAGCGGAATCCGGCCATCGGCCGGAAGCGCGCCGAGTACCAGCACCTCGCTGCGAAACCCGGCCACGCGGCGTGGCGGGAAGTTGATCACCGCGATGGCCAGCCTGCCGACCAGGGCAGCAGGGTCGGGGTAGGTCCCCGGCAGTTGCGCCGACGATTGACGCGTGCCGAGCGGCCCGAAGTCGAGCGTGAGCCGGTAGGCGGGCTTCCGCGCTTCCGGGAACGGCTCTGCGGCGGTGATGCGTCCCACGCGGATGTCGAGCCGGTCGAAGTCCTCGATGGTGGCGCTGCCAGCGGGCTTCGCCTGATCCGAATCGGCCACCCGGTCCTCCTGCTTCCGGCATCCCGAGGCAGTGCCGTGTCTCGGTACTCGGACGGTACGCTATGATCCTCCGCACGTGGCCGCGCCACGCCGTAGACTCGCGCATCGGCCCAAGGGTCGCGGCAGCACGGCGCGGTTCTTGTCTCAATCTCGGTCGCCGTGGGGACGAGCCGGCTTCCGACCGCCCGAATGCTCGTCCGGAGGACGCCCGAGAGCGCTCACGATGACCAAGCAGACCTACCAGCCCAAGAAGCGCCATCGCGCCAAGGAGCACGGCTTCCGAGCCCGCATGAAGTCCCAGGGCGGCCGCCGCGTGCTCGCGGCACGCCGCGCAAAGGGGCGGAAGAAGCTGACCGTCTGACCGCGGCCGGGCAGTTCTGATGCCCGCCTCGGCGGTCGAGATGTTGCGCTCGCGGTCGGACTTTGCGGCGCTCCAAAAGGACGCCCGCAGCCGCACCGACCGGATCCTCGTCGTCCGCTATCGGCGCAACGAGCTCGAGCGTGATCGCTTCGGCATCTCGACGGGCAAGCGACTCGGAAACGCGGTGATCCGCAACCGTACGAGACGGCGAATCAGAGAGGCGCTTCGGCGGTTGGACGAACGGCCCGGACCAGGCTTCGACTTCCTGGTGGTCGCCCGACCGGCGTCCGCCGACGCAACCTACCAGCAGATCAAGGACTCGCTCCGCAGGAGCATCGGCCAGATCGGGGCCGGGGAAGGAACCAGGCAGGCTTGAAACGAGTCGGCATCTTCCTGATCCACGTGTATCGCGTTGCGTTCTTCTGGCTGCCGTCGCCATGCCGGTTCGAGCCGTCCTGCTCGCGCTACACGGAACAGGCCATCGACCGATACGGCCTGCTGCGCGGCTCGTGGCTTGGCGCGAAACGCGTCGCTCGCTGTCATCCCGGCAATCCCGGCGGCTATGACCCGGTTGTCTGAGCCCCGGCGGCGAGTCCGCCTGACGCTGGCCGCCGCGTTCCTGGGGCTGCTCGCGCTCACGTTCTTCTCGTTCTCCGCAGCTGCGCAGAGCCCCGGTGCCTCGGTCGCAGCGCCGAGCGCCTCGGTCGCACCAGCCTCGGTCGCAGTCCCGAGCGCCTCGGCCGCGCCGGTGGCCTCGTCGGAGCCGTCGGCTGCTCCTGCGTCCTCGGACGCCTCGGCCCTGCCTGCGTCGGCTGCGGCCTCGGCCACGCCGGGAGCCTCACCCACGCCGGCCGGCACGGCGCCTTGCCCAAACGTCGTCCCGACGGCGTCTCCGTCGCCGGCACCCGGTCAAACGGCCGGTCCTCCCCCGAGCCCACTGCCCAAGAACCTCTGCCCGGCTGTGCCCGGCAGCGATCCGCTGAGCACGATCGCGTGGATCTTCACGCCGCTCTTCCAGTCCATCTTCATGACGATGGCCTTCTTCTACAACATCACCCACGACATCGGCGGCGCGATCATCCTGGTCACGCTGCTGATCCGCTTCCTGCTGATCCCGATCTTCCGGGCCCAGATCGTCTCGCAGCGGCGGATGCAGATGCTCCAGCCGGAGCTGCGCGCGATCTCCACGAAGTACAAGGGCAACCGACAGAAGATCAGCGAAGAGCAGATGAAGCTCTACAAGGAGCGGGGCTACAACCCGGCATCGGGTTGCCTGCCGTCAATGCTCCAACTGCTCCTGCTGCTGCCGATGTACCAGGTGTTCTCATCGGGCCTGTCGGCGCCGAACATCGACTCGATGCTGACGGTGTTCGGGCACCAGATCATCACGGTCACCTGCTACGACCCCACCAACCCGTACGCGCCGTGCATCAACCCGATCATCCCGTGGCTCTTCAACATCGACGCGCACAAGCCGGAGATCCTGTTCTACGTGGTTGGCTTCGGCGTCAGTGCGCTGGCGATCGTCTCGGCGCTCCTGCAGCTGGTGCAGACGCGGATGATGCAGCCGCCCACGGACGACCCGCAGGCGCGCAGCCAGCAGCGCATCTTCCTCATCCTGCCGCTCTTCTCGCTGATCTACGGCGCATTGCTGCCGGCAGGCCTCTTCATCTACTGGATCACCACCACGATCTTCTCGATCGTGCAGCAGTTCCTGATCGCGGGCTTTGGCGGCCTCTTCCCACTCTTTGGGTACACGCCGCCGTTTGCCGTGGGGCATCAGCCGCGATTCCCAGTCAAGCCACTCACGTCGCGTCCAGCGGCTGCCTCAACTGACGGCGGAACCAATTCCGCCCAGAAACGGAGTGCGGCTGACAGCGCGGCTGGGACCATCAAGCCGGCCCGTTCGCGCGGACGGACGAGCCGTCGAGGGAGACGCCGATGAGCGAGTACCAGGAGTTCACAGGCAAGACGGTCGAGGAGGCGCTGCGCATCGCGCGAGAGTCCTTTGGCGTCGGCGGCCTCGACGACCTCGATTTCGAGATCCTCACCCCCGGCAGCCGTGGGGTGCTGGGCATGGGCGCCGAGCCGGCACGAATCGTGGCTGCGCCGCGGTCCGCGCTCGGTGGGGCGGCCCCGCGCCGTGATGCCGCCGCATCCGTGCCGCTGCCGGCACCGCCGCCTCGCGAGGAGCGCGGCTTCGGTGACCGGGACCGGGGCTTCGGCGGCGACCGCGGGCGCGATCGCTATGGGCGCGGATTTGATCGCGGCCGCGATCGAGGACCGAGCGGTGATCGAGGACCGGGCGGCGACCGTGGCCGAGGGCCGTCCGGTCCGCGTCCGGACCAGCAGGATCGGCCCGAGCCGTCGTACGAGCAGGTACAGCAGGCACCGCAGCCGTCACAGCCGGTGATGGAGCAGCCGGTGATGGAGGAGTCCATCCCGGTCGTGACGACCGGCACTCAGCCAGAAGGCTCAGCCCCGCCGCGCTCCGACCGTGGAGACCGGCGCGACCGAGGCTTCGGACGCGATCGCGGCCGCGCACGCCGCGACGACGGCCGCGGCTCCGGTCTCTCCCAGCGCGAACAGGCCGAGGTCAATTCCGCCAGGCAGTCGCTCGGAGCCGAGCGCGAGGAGATCCAGGCGGCCGAAGCGTCGCCCGAAGCGCTCGACGCCGGCAAGGAGATCCTCGAGCAGCTGATCGGGCTGATGGGCTACCACGCGAACGTGAGCGTCCATTCGGGCGAGACGTCCAAGATCGACGTCACCGGATCAGACGACGAGGAGCGCGAGGCCCTAGGCGCGTTGATCGGCCGCAAGGGCGAGCGACTCTCGGCCCTTCAGCACCTCGTCAACCTGATGCTTTCCCGCCGGATGGGCACGTGGACGCGCGTGCTGGTCGACGTCGAGGATTACCGCGGCCGCCGCGAACGGCAGTTGACCGAACTCGCGCACCGGGCAGCGGAGCGCGTCATCGCCTCGGGCACGATGCTCCAGCTGGAGCCGATGCCGGCGCTCGAGCGGCGCTGGATCCACCTCGCGCTGAAGGGCGTGCCCGGAGTTGCAACGCAGTCGATCGGCGAGGAGCCGCAGCGGCGCATCGTCGTTCTGCGGGTCGGCGACTGACCGCGCGGCGCCGCGTTCGGCGCCAGCGTGGTCCAACAGATGACGAGCGCCGCCGCAGCGGCTGACCGTACCCTTGCGGGAGTCGACACCGGCCCCGCGGCACACGGGACGGTCGTGACTGCCCGGCTGGCCTACATCGCACTCTTCGTCGCCGTCGGCGCCTCTGCGCCGTTCCTCCCCGTCTACTACGACTCGCTGGGAGTCGATGTCCGGCTGATCCCGCTGCTCGGTGCGCTCATGGCGGGAGCCGGACTGTTCGGGTCGCCGCTGTGGGGTGCTGCGGCAGACCGATTCCCGCGCTCGCGGCTGATTCTGCCGATCGCTGCCTTGATTGCCGGTATCTCGGCCGCGTTTGTGTGGCTCGTTGGGTGGCCGGCGCTGATCGTATTCGTGGTTGCGCTCGGGCTCGGCATGTCGGGCATTGGCCCGATCCTCGATGCGCGCGCCGTCGAGGCGTTCGGTCAGGATCGCGCTCGATTCGGCCGCATTCGCATGTGGGGCTCGGCGTCCTTCATCGTCGCCAGCATCGGGGTGGGAGTTCTGATCGAACGCACATCGCCGGGCAGCCTCTTCCTCGTCTTCGTGCCGGCGCTGCTGGTGACGGCGGCAATCGGCCTTGCCCTTCGCCCGCGTGGGCAGGTGCACGTTGGCGCGCCACTGCGCAGCCTGGACGCCATCGGTGCGGTGGTTCGCAACCCGGTGCTCGGGCCGTTCCTTCTCGCGGTGCTGATCAGCTGGGCCGCGTCGTACGCGATCAACAGCTACCTCTCGATCTACCTCGAGCAGATCGGTGCGCCGGCCACGCTGATCGGGATCGCCTGGGCCGTCGGTGCCTGTGTCGAGGTCCCGCTGATGCTGCTGTTCCCGGTCCTCAGCCGCCGCGTCGGCATCGAGCGGCTCATCCTGATCGGCGCATTGAGCCTGGTCGCGCGGGCATTCCTGGTTGCCACGCTCAAGGATCCCGTGCTCGTGACCGCGTCCATGGCGCTGCACGGTGTCGCGTTCGCCCTGCTCACCGTCGGCAGCGTGGCGTTCGTTGCCGGGCACACTGCGCGAGGGACTGCCGCGACTGCCCAAGGCGTGCTGACGGCAACCTCGTACTCACTCGCGACGGTGATCGGCCCGACTGCAGCGGGGATTGCCGCGTCCTTCGTCTCGCTACCGGTCGTGTTCGCGATCGCCGGCGTCACGAGCGTGATCGGTGCCGTCGCGCTGGGGCGGGTGCTGTTGTGGCGCCGAGTCAGTGCAGCGCCTGACTCGTCGGACCCACGAGCCGAGGCGACAGCCACTCCCGCCGTGTCAGTCGTGTCAGCCGAGATGGCGGCCGACCCTGGACCAGGGTCGGTGCCCGGCGTCTGAGGTGGGGCTCAGGCTGAGGCGACGGGCTGCTGCAGCTCGGTGACGAAGTCCGCGTCGCGTTCGACGATGAACGCCGACGGAACCTGTAATTCCCTTTCGGCGCCGAACTGGAGGTAGAGGATTCGGAGGGAACCCGACGGTGCCATGCCGGCGCGCTCGATCCATCGATCGAGCGAAGCGCGCGCCTCGCCGAGGCCGGCGTAGCTGCCGTGGTGGAGCGTCGTCGCGGCGCGCACGGAGGCCAGTCGCTCCACGGTGATCCGCTCCCCGGCCGGCACCAGGCGGCGGATGGGCACGAAGATTCTCTGGGCTTCAGCGTCGTCGCCAAGGACAACGCCGGGCGGCCGCGGCGCCCTCGCGCCCGCGTTGCGAACGTGCGTCTCGAGCTCGTAGAAGGCGTCGGCGACATCCTCGTGCGACGCGATCGCTCGAGATGCGACGAGCTGCGGTTCGAGCGTTCGGACCACGACATCGGCAGTGTCGAGCGCGCTGTCCGTATCGTCTCCATTCGTCGAGTCGAACCGGATCGCGAGCGCCGCAAGCCGTCGCTCGAGGTCCGCTCGCTGGGCCTCCAACTCTCGCCGGCGCTGCTCGAGCGCGGCTCGCAGATCGAGGGGATGTCGGACCCGAGCGATTTCGGCGAGCGGCATGCCCGTGTTGCGCAACGCGACGATCCGGCGCAGCTCCGGAAGCTGCGCGGCGGAGTAGTAGCGGTAGCGAGTGGCGGCGTCGGTCCAGGCCGGACGAAAGAGGCCCATGCGGTCGTACAGCCGGAGCGCCTTGGCTGAGATGCCGGACAGATCGGCGAACGCACCGATGGCAAACACGCGGCGATTATCCTCTTGACCTTGCCCTTGGAGCAAGGTTGAACGTGCGAGCTGCGGACTGGAGAGTCGCGCAACCGGCCCGTTTCGCTCGACCCGCCTAGGAGGTTTTTGTGCTGCCGATTCGCATCGCTGCTCAGCTTCACCCCCAACACGGAACCTACCCGGGCTTCCGGGACGCCGCCGTCCGGGCCGAGGAGCTCGGCTACGACATCGTCTACACGTGGGATCACTTCTTCCCGCTCTATGGCGCACGTGACGACCTGAGCCTCGAGTGCTGGACGACGCTGGCCGCCATCGCCGAGGCGACTTCCCGCATCGAGATCGGACCGCTGGTGGCTTGCAACGGGTACCGCAACCCGGAGTTGCTGGCCTATATGGCGGGCACGATCGACGCCATCAGCGACGGCCGCGTCATCCTGGGCGTTGGTTCAGGCTGGTTCAGGCGAGACTTTGATGCATTCGGGTATGCATTTGGTTCGCCCGGCGAACGACTTCGCCAACTGGGCGCCGACCTGCCACGGATCGTTGCGCGCCTTCAACAGCTCCAGCCACCACTGCACCGCCGGATGCCCTTGCTGATCGCGGGTGGCGGCGAACGGCGCACCCTGCGGCTGGTGGCCGAGTTCGCGGATGGCTGGCATGCGGGATTCCCGGACCGACCTGACCAGCTTCGGCCAAAGATCGACGCACTGCTTCGTTGGTGCGATGAAGCGAATCGCGACGCCTCGGCAATCGAATGGGGCGTGGGCGTTGAGCCCGACGATCTCGATCGGTTCCTCGACGAAGATGCCGAGACGTACGTCGAGATGGGCTTCCGCCAGTTCACGCTCGGCTTCAACGGCCCGCTCTGGGATGTCGACCGGGGCGAACGGTGGCTGACGTGGCGCGACTCCGTGACCGAGCGGATCAGGCAGTTGCCGAGCTGAAGTGAATGGGCGTCCCAGCGGACGCTGACGCGAAGAGGGCCTCGACGATGGACAGCGCCCGAAGCCCGTCGGAGCCGCTGACCGGCGACTGAGTGCCGTTGGCCAGCGTCGCGAGAAAGGCGTCATGCTCAGCAACCAGCGGGTCTCCTGAGAGATGGACTGCGTGTTGCGGTCCGTCAGGGTGAACAGCCTTGATCTCCTGGCGCAGGCAGTCGACCTCAAAACGTTTGCTGACCAGCTGGACGACGATCCGTCGCACGCGATCGTTCGCGTGCCAACCCACCGACACGCGGGCTACCGTCCCCGAGGCAAAGCTCAGCTCTCCGAAGAGTTGATCCCGTCCTTCCGAACTGGCTCTGACGCTCACCGGCTCTTGCCCGACCAGGTGACACACGAGATCGACATCGTGTATCGCCAGGTCCTGTCCGACGTCGTAGCCCGTGACGAGCTCGGGCTTCGGTCCGAATCGCCAGGTCTCGATCAGCCAGGGGTGCTCGCTCTCCGACTCGGCAAGGCGTTCCTTCAGGGCTCGAATTGCCGGGTTGAAGCGCTCGACATGGCCGACAAGGAACGGCGTCTGAGTTCGTTCGAGCGCCTCGATGATGACGCGCGCTTCTTGCGCCCGCAGAGCCATCGGCTTCTCGACGAGCACGCCGATCTTCGCTTCCAGGGCCAGGAGGCAATGGCGTTGATGAAGGGACGGTGGTGTGGCGATGACGACGGCGTCGAGTCGTTCGCGCGCCAGCATCTCCTCGGGGCCGGAGTAGACCCGCAATGTTGCGCGGCCGCGCACGGCCGCGACGAGCTCCATTGCGTGCACCTGTGCCGCTGGTGACGGATCCGCGATGGCGCTGACGAGGACGTCGTCTCGCTCGAGCAGGGCACGCACGTGCCGGGAACCCATCCGGCCCACTCCGACCACGGCGACGCGCGGGCAAAACGTACTTCGCATCGTCAGGTGCGGACGACGTCGTTCGTTGCGACGATGACCCGCTCCAGCTCCTGATCGGTCAGATTTGGCCGGACCGGCAGGGACAGCACTTCGTTCGCCAGGCGTTCTGTAACCGACAAATGCCCTGCAACGCGGTGCGAGTGGTCTCGGAGATAGGGCTGGCGATGGATCGGCGTCCGGTAGTACACCTCGTTGCCGATCCCTCGCGCGCTGAGCTCCCTGGCGATTCGATCGCGCCCCGTGGGAAAGCGGACCGTGTACTGGTGCCAGGCGTGGACGCGGGTCGGAGGAACGAGCGGCACGCATAAGCCGCTTGCGTCGCTTAGCCCCGCCGACAACCGAGTCGCGTTTGCACCTCGACGGTCGCCGGCGACGTCGAGCTTGGTCAGCTGGACGAGCGCGATCGCGGCGGCCAGGTCGGTGGCTTTGGCGTTCGTTCCAACCATCACGTGGTCGTAGCGGCCGCGCATGCCGTGATTGCGCCAGAGTCGCAGTCGCTCCGCCAGGTCTGCATCGTGCGTGACGACCATGCCGCCCTCACCGGCGGCCACGTTCTTGGTTGCATAGAGGCTGAAAACTGCCGGCCCGAATGACCCCGGACTGCGTCCCTGGTAGCGCGCCCCGATGGCCTGGGCAGCCTCCTCGACGATTTCGCAGCCCGTGCCGATCTGCAATCTGCTTGATCGGCGCCATGTCGGCCATCAGGCCATACAGATGGACAGGCATGATCAGGCGGGTCCGGTCGGTGATCGCCGATTCGACCAACTCCGGGTCCATGCAGAAGTCGTCGTCGCGCACGTCCACGAACACCGGAGTGGCGCCGACCCGGAGGATTGCACTCACCGTGGCGTTGAAGCTCAGGCTGACGGTGACGACCTCATCGCCAGGCCCGATTCCAAGGGCGACCAGAACCGCCTCGAGCGCCAGCGTGCCGTTTGCCATGAAGATCGCGTGCGGGGCGTCGCAGTAGGTTGCCCATGCCCGTTCGAGGGCAGCTGTTCGGTCGCCCATGGCCAACGTTCCCGAACGCAGCACCTCGAGAACCGCGGCCTCTTCATCGGCGCCGAGGTCGGGGCGGGCAAGGGGAATCGGGGGCCCACTGGCTGCGGCTACTTCCGCCAGCGCGACGCCACCTTCCGTGCCGAGGCGCCTGCGCGCCGAAGCGGTGCGGTTACCTGCCACGAGGTGGACATCCGCATCGTTTCGAGCTCGGCCCGCAGTGCGGCGACCTCGCGCTGCGTGCTGATCAGGGATTCGCGCTCTCTCCCAAGCTCGGCGATCTGCTGCGGCACCTCGCGCATGGTTTCGAGCTCGGCCCGGAGCGCGGCAATCTGCTGCGGCACCTCCATCGTCGGCTGGAGCTCCGCCCGCAGCGCCGCGATCTCCCGGTTCCTTGCCCGGTCGAGTTCGAGGCGTTCTCGCGCGAGCGCCTCAGCGCGGGCAATCTCCTGCTTGGGCACCGGGTCGAGCCTGTTGAGCTGGTACAGGTAGTTCGCCATGGCTTCCGCCGCGAGCTGCTCGTCGACCGGTTTGCGCTGCGCGTCCTCGATCGCCTCTTCGTAGAAGCGGAGGAGGCGCGGAACGATCGCGTCGCGGCCAAGCTCATTCCGGACGCGCTCCGTTACCGCGGTGGCGGCCTCCGAGTCGTACCGCTCGATCGCCGTGGCGACGAGCCCGACGTCGTGTGGAGTGCGGAGGACCGCCATGCCAAAGTTCCCGTCGCGCAACTCGTCGAAGTTGGCGGGGGTGACAAAGGGACCAATTCCCGCCTCGTCGCACAGGATGACGCCGGCGCCTGTAGCCATCGCCTCCATCGCCGCGCGTGCCTTCGCGAAGACCAGGTCAGCTTCCAGCAGCACCTGCTCCGGACGGTCGGTCGAATTGCCCCAGCCGCCGCCCACCACGTCGAGGGGGAGCCCAAGGCTCGCGCACGCCGCGGCGACCGCATCAACCCAGCCCCGGCCGGAGACGGCATAGTTGCTGAAAATCAGCGCTCGGCGCGGGCGCGCGGGAAGCGACGCACGGGGCTGGAATCGCTCGACGTCAACAAAGTTGGGCAGGACGCGCACGAGCGTCGGGTCAATGCCCGACTCGAGGACGACGCGCTCACGCGTGTGGCGGCTGACCGCCACGTAACGACGGATGGCCGGGTGGGGGATCGGCAGCTCCTCCCACGGCAACCAGCCGTGGCAGAGGGCGACGACGGGAACCTCCGGAAAGGTCGCGATGGCCGTCATCGTCGAGAGGTGATGTTGGCCATGGATGACTTCCGGTGGTTCCGCCAGCAGCCGCAGGTTGTCGACGACCGCGATTCCTTCGGCGCGCAGCTCGTCGGCGACCGCACCGAGCGTGGGCGCGTACGCGACCGGAACGTGTCCCTTGTCGCGCAGCCAGCGAGCGACGTCGAGCAGATACAGCTCCGAACCGGCCCGAATGCCGAGACGCCAGTTCGTCATCAGGATTCGCATCCCGATTCAGGGTAGCGTCAGGGTCCGACCCGAGACGCGTGATCGTGCGTAGCATCTCCGGGAGTCGCAGTGAGGCCCTCCACGAGCGAGGTCGGCCGGAGGTCGGAGGATCTGATGGATGTTCGCGGTCAGTTCAACGTCATCGCTCCAGATGTGACCATGGGTGACGGCACCCAGTTGGGCAACTTCGTGCTGATCCGGGCGAATTCGACGCTGGGGGCTGGCTGCAAGATCGGCTCGTACGTGGACATCGAGGGCGACGTTTCGATCGGAGACAACGTCTCGCTGCAGAGCGGCTGCTACATCACCCGCGGAGTCGTCATCGAGGACGACGTGTTCTGCGGACCGCGGGTGATCACCATGAACGACAAGCGCATCGTCCACCGGCGTCCCGCGCTGACCTTCGATCGACGTGCGCCGCGCATCAGGCGCGCGGCGAGGGTTGGCGGTGGCAGCATCCTGTTGCCCGGCGTCACGATCGGGATCAACGCGTTCGTCGGCGCCGGATCCGTTGTCACGCGAGACGTTCCTGATGGGGTGATCGTGGCCGGAAATCCGGCACGCATCGTCGGCGAGGTGCGAGCCGAGGAGCTGATCTGACGGAGCTCAGCCGACGGCTGGGATGCCGAGGCGGGCCCTGACCTGTGCGGGACGTGGCCGGCTCTCGGCCCATTGCCCTGGCGATCGCGACCACGCGCTCCACGAGCGACGCGTTCGTCGCGAGCTGCGTGCGGGCGTCGTCGAACCAGATGTTGTCCTCCAGGCCCACCCTCACGTGGCCGCCCATCGCGATTGCCAGCGCGTTCACCTTGAGCTGGAAGCGGCCGACGCCCGCGCCCGCCCAGGTCGCACCCGCCGGCAGTCGCTCCACCGCAAGCGCGAGATTGGCCGGCGTCGCTGCCAGGGTGCCCAACGATCCGAGGATGAGGTTGACGTAGACGGGGTCGGCCAACAGCCCGTGAGTCACGCAGGTACTGCGCGAAGTCGAGCATCCCCAGCTCGAACACCTCCCACTCGGGCACGATGCCGCGTTCGGCCATCCGCCGTGGCGAGCCCCTTGATCGTGTCCGGCGCATTGACCGAGGCCTGGCGCGGGAAGTTCATCGAGCCCAGGGTCAGGCTCGCCATCTCGGGCCGCTCGGGCCGATCGATGTCGAGCACGGCCGCACGCGTGGCTCCAGGTCGGGATCGCACGGCCGCTGGTCGTGGCGCAAAGGATCACGTCCGGCACCGCGGTCGCGAATCGCGGCGAGAAATTCGCGCGCGCGTGCGACCGACTGCGTTGGCGCGCCGGCCTCGTCGCGCGGGTGCACGTGGACGATCGACACGCCCAGGTCCGCACATCGGCGCACGTCGGCCGCCACCTCGTCCGGGGTCAGCGGCACGTGCGGCGTTTCGGCACGCGTCGGCACCATCCCGGTGGGGCACAGGTTGATGATCAGCTCGTCAGCCACTGGTGCTCCAGCCCTCCCGGGACGGAAGGGTACGGTCTCGGCAGCATCGGCGGGGCAGCCGCGCGCGCGTCGATCAGCCGGAGGCGCGCCACGCACCCGACTGGGCGCCGCGCCGGCGCGGAGGTCATTTGGTGGAGATGGGGGAGAGTCGAACTCCCCGTCCAGAACCGTCTGCCGGGAACCAGCTACGAGCGTGTCCGATGCTTTGTCGTCAACCGCCCGGGCTGCCATCGGCAGCATCCCGTGCGGTCCAGTCACGTCCCCTTGCGGGCTTTGCCTTCGACTACGCGACGCTACTCGATGGCGCATCCCCGCTGAATGACGCTTCCACAACCCGCGGGGAGGGGGTTGCTTCCACGCTCACCTTACTGCCTAAGCAGCGAGGGCGAGAGCAGGCTGGCGGTTGCCAGTTACTTCGTTTTGCCGCCTTTTAACGAGGCCCGACGGCACCTCGGCTCGCGTTTCCCGGGATTCGGGCCCTGTCGAGACCACGCATCCCCAAGGTGCGCACTATACCATTCGAACACCTGTTCGACAACTGGGTTCATGGGGTTGCGACGGCCGCGTCGTCGACGACCGCTTCCGTGATCGGCAGCACGCTGGAGTTGCGCCGTTTCGCTCGAACCGCGACCGCGACCAGGACCGCGATCGTGGCCACGTAAGGGAGCATCGCCACGAACTGCGGCGGCACGATGCCGCCCTGGAGTCGCAGGGTGAGCGCGTACGCGAAGCCGAAGAGGATTGCCGCCGCCATCGTCGGCAGCGGCCTTGCGCGACCGAACATGACCGCAACCAGCGCGATGAAGCCGCGGCCGGCGGTCATGCCCAGCACGAACTGGGTCACGAGCGAGATCGACAGCTCCGCACCGGCCAGGCCGCAGAGGATGCCCGACAGCAACACGGCCGCGTACTTGGCTCGCCGGACCGGGATGCCAACGGAACCTGCCGCGACCGGCGACTCGCCAACTGCGCGGAGATGGATGCCCCACGGATGGCGGTACAGCATCACGTGCCCGACGAACGCGAGCACGAAGGCGAGGTAGGTGAGCGCCGAGAACCCCGACGTCAGTTGTCCGATCACAGGAAGTCCGCTGAGGAACGGGATGTTGATCTCCGGCAGTCCCGGCATGTTGGGGTCGTAGAAACTGCCGGTCGTCCCGAACACGGGCTTGACCAGGTACGTCGTCAGGCCCAAGGCGAGGATGTTGATCGCGAGGCCGGCGACCACCTGGTCTCCGCGCAGGTCGATGACGACGAACGCGAAGATGGCCGAGGTTGCCATTGCGAGCAGGGCTGCCGCGCCCGCGCCGGCCCACGGGTTGCCCGTCACGTGCGTGACGGCGACCGCGACGAAGGCGCCGATCAGCATCAGGCCCTCGAGCGCGACGTTGAAGATGCCGGCCCGTTCCGTCGCCAGCCCACCGAGTGCCGCGAGCAGGATCGGCGCGACGAGGCGCACCGTCGACGCGATCAGAGCGACGTCGAATACGCCCATCAGAAGGATCCCAGGCGTCTCTGCAGGAACAGCGCCAGCCCGACTCGCGCCGCGATGACCAGGATGATCGTTGCCTGCACCACGTCCACCACCTGGAGGGGGATCTCGGTCGATCGCGTCATGCCGGCGGCGCCGACCTGCAGCGCCGCGAGGAACACGCCGGCGATCACCGTCGCGATTGGTGCTGCTCCCGTGAGGATCGCCGCGATGAAGCCCGACCAGGCGAAGCTCGCCTGCGTGACATAGCCATCGATGTAGCGGTGGTTGACACCCAGCACGACCAATGAACCGGCAAGGCCACAGATGGCGCCGCTTGCGAGCATTGCGCCGGTCACGCCGCGACCGACGTTCACTCCACCGTAGCGAGCGAAGCGCCGGTTGGCGCCGAGCGCCCGCAGCTCATAGCCGGCCACCGTGCGGCGGAAGAGCCACGCGACGACCAAGGGCAGGATCACCAGCGTCACGATCCCGAGGTACAGGCGTGTGCCGGGCAGGACGATCGGCAGCCACGCATCCTTGGCGATCACCGTCGTCTGTGGCAGGCCACCGCCGCCGGAGAGGTCTCGAAGCGGGTAGTTGGCGGCCCAGGCCGCGAAGAGTGCTGCGATGTAGTTGAGCAGCAGCGACGTGATCAGGATCGGCACCGCGAGGCGCACCTCGAGGATGGCCGGCAGGAACGCATACAGCGCGCCGACGAGACAACCGAACCCCAAAGCGAGCAGCGTGACCAGCGGTCCCGGGAGGCCGGAGAAGGTGTTCGCGGCGACCGCGCAGGCGAGCGAGCCGAGCACCATCTGGCCCTCGCCGCCCAGGTTGAACGCCCCGGCCCGCAGAGCGATCGCGATCCCCACGCCGCAGACGCAGATGGGAACGGCTCGCACCAGCGTCGCAACGAGGTTGTTCTGCGTGCCAACGGCGCCGTTGACGAGCGCAGGGAAGGCGACCGTCGGATCGCCGCCGGTCACGACGATGACGACCGTCCCGATCAGGACCGCGATGACGATCGCGGCGATGGGCACGGCGACCCCGGTGAGGGAGATGCCCGGCAGGCGCCGGCGGCCCTGGGCAAGCTCAGCGCCAGCCATCGGACGGCTCGTCATCTCGGTCCTGTTCGCTGGCAACTCGCTCGGAGCGTGCCTCCGCTTCGACTACGGCCTGCGCCTCGGCAAGCGCCTCCGCCAGCCCCTGTCGGTCCGACTCCGTCACGTCGGTCGAGATGCCCGCCATCAGCAGGCCCAGGCGCGTGTCGTCCGCCTGCTCGGCGGTCAGCTCGCCGACAATTCGTCCTCGGTGAAGGACCACGATGCGGTCGGACAGTTGGCGAATCTCGTCGAGGTCGGCGCTGATCAGCAGAAGACCGGTGCCCGTTGCGCGCCGGTCGAGGAGTGCGCGCCGCACGAACTCAGTAGAGCTGACGTCGATGCCTCGCGTCGGCTGTGCAGCCACGGTCAACGGGTGCGGATCCGCGAGCTCGCGGGCGAGCACAACCCGCTGTGCGTTGCCACCCGACAGGGTTCGAGCCGGTGCGTCGAGCCGATCCGCCGGCAGCCGAAACGCGCCCACGACGCGCTCGACACGGCGCTCGATACCGCCCGTGTCGAGCAGGATGCGGCGCTGCCCGGCTTTGCCAGCGTGTCTGCCCATCGCGAGGTTGTCGCGGATCGAAAGCTCGCCGGCGAGGCCGACGCCGAAGCGGTCGTCGGGAATGTATGCCAGGCCGGCCGCGCGCCGGTCGGCGACGGTCGCATGGGTCACGTCCCGCCCCGCGATCGTGACCGAACCTCCGGTCACGGGCAGCAGCCCGGAGATCGCGTCCGCGAGCTCACCCTGGCCGTTCCCGGCAACGCCTGCCACGCCCACGATCTCGCCCGTCCGAACGCTCAGGCTGATGTCACGGAGGCCGGGCGCGCTGACGCCTTCAAGCTCGAGCACCGTCGAGCCGGGCTCGACCGGGGTGCGCTCGAGGCGCATCACCACGTCTCTACCCACCATGGCGCGCGCGAGCTGGCGGACATCCGTCTCGCGCGGCATCAGGCGCGCCGTCACGCGGCCGTCGCGCATGACGGTGACGCGATCGGCGTTGCCGACGACTTCCTCGAGGCGATGGCTGACGAAGACCACCGTGCGGTCCTGCGCGATGAGTCCCCGGATGACCTCGAACAAGCGCTCCGATTCGATCGGCGTGAGCACGGCGGTCGGCTCGTCGAGGATCAGGATCTCGGCGCCACGGAAGAGCGCTCGGAGGATCTCGACCCGCTGAAGCGCGCCGACGCCGAGATCGCCCACCCGTGCGTCCGGATCGACGGCAAGGCCGAACCGCTCCGAGAGCTCCACCACGCTGTGACGCGCGGCCGGCCGATCGACCAGACCGCGCGCACGCGGCTCGCGACCGATGGTGAGGTTCTCGGTCACGGAGAGCGACGGGAACAGCATGAAGTGCTGGTGGACCATCGCGATGCCCCGGGCGTTTGCCTCGGAGACGCTGTGCAGCGGCACTGCCGTCCCGTCGACGCGGATCTCGCCGGAGTCCCGTTGGGTGACCCCGGCGAGGATCTGCATCAGCGTCGACTTCCCGGCGCCGTTTTCGCCAACGAGTGCGTGCACCTCGCCGGCGGACAGCTCCAGGTCGACCTGGTCGACCGCCGTGAGCGTGCCGTAGCGCTTGACGATGCCGCGCATCGAGACGCGGACGTCGTCCGACTGCGCGAGAACCGAAACGCTCACGGCAACGGCCGACCGTTCGATTGCTGCTCGACCGGATGATCGCGTTTGAGCGACCTCCGGCACGAACTCAGGGCGCCGTCGACGCCGCCGGCGAGCCCGCGGCACCCTCCGAGGGCGATGGCTGCGGTTGCGCCAGGTAGTCGGTCACGACGATCGCGCCGGACTTGATCTGGTCGGCGAGCGACTTGACCTGGTCCTGGACGGCCTGCGGGATTCGCGACGCCGGCGGGGAATCCGGCAGGACGATGAAGGCCGGTCCGACGGCGTCATCGGCCAGGCCGTATTCCTTCACGCCACCGGCGAACGTCCCGTGTGCGAGATCGCAGACCGCGTTGTAGACGCCCACGTCGGTCCGTTTGACCATCGACTCGAGGATGTGATCCGGGTCGATCGAGCGCTGGTCCGTATCCACTCCGGTCGTGAAGAAGTTGTTCTGCTTCGCCGCCTCGAAGATGCCGCTGTTGCCGGCCGCCGAGAACGCGAAGACGTACTGCTCGCCCTTCTGGTTGTCGGCCAGCGCGAGCTCCTTGCTGGTCGCCGGATCGGTGAAGCCGGTCGCCCAGCCGAGGTCGAATCCGACGTTCGGGTTCACCTGCTTGGCGCCCTGCTCGAAGCCGACGGACCAGCGGCGGATGAACGGCAGGTCGACTGCGCCGACCTCGCCGATGACGTCCGACTTGGGGAATCCCTCGTACTGACCGGTTGCCAGAAGCCCGATCGTGGCGCCGAGCAGGAAGGAGCCTTCGTGCTCCTTGAAGAGCAGCCCGAGCACATTCGGCTGCGGCGTCGTCGGGGTCGTGTCGACGATGGCGATCTTCTGGTCCGGGTTCGCCTGCGCGAGCGCCGTGACGGCATCGGCGGATTCGAACGAGTTGGCAACGATCAGGTCGTAGCCGTCGTCGACCGCTGCCTGAAGGTTGTCGGCTATGGACGCCGTGTCAGCGGACTCGACGACCTTGGTCTCCACGCCGCATGCGGTACCGGCGTCCGTCAGGCCCTGGGCGATGAGCTGCAGGAATGGGTTCTGTCCGATCGGTTCGGAGCTGACATAGATGGCCTTGAGGCCAGTCGCTGATGCTGCCGGCGCCGCCGACGGGCTGCCCTCCTGTGCCGCGATCGGGGCTGTGCCAACGGCAAGCAGCAGGGTCGCCGCGGCTGCCGCGGCAGCCGCAGAACTGACGAATCGTTTCACGACGGTCCTCCTCTTCCTTCCTCAGCGGCGTCCTGCCGCGCCAACCGGACTGCGGCATCGAGCCCGACAGTCACCATTCGTTGCTTACCTTCATCAACGACCGGACGATGCGGGTTGTAGTCATAGATCGACTTCTCGGCTTCCGCCGGGTTGCCATCGACCGTGAAGGCACCTCCTGCGCGCACGCCTCGCAATGCGGCGACGATCAACAGCGTTGCGAGCTCCATTTCCACGCCGACCAGGCCCGGGATTGCCGCCCAGACCTCGCGCTGGTCCGGCAGCGCCCCGGGGTAGAAAGCTGCCTTGGTCAACATCACCCCAACGGCGTAGCGAACGCCCTCGACCGCATCGGCGGCGTCAATCAGCGCTCGGGTCACGTTGAGGTCGGCGACCGCCGGGTATGACAGGGGCAACAGCTGTGCCGAGACGCCGTCCTCGCGTGCCGCGCCCGTCGCGATCAGCAGGTCGCCCGAGCGGATGTGCGCTGGGAACGCGCCGCACGTGCCGAGCCGGATGATCGTCCTGGCGCCGCCTTGGATCAGCTCCTCGAACGCGACGGCAGCCCCGGCACCGCCGACCCCATGCGAGGTGACGGTGAGCGGACACACCCTGGTACGACCCCTGGAACGAGACATACTCGCGAAAGCTGCCCACCTCCCGGGAGCCTTCCAAGCGGCCGGCGATCGACGCGGCTCGCTCGGGATCGCCGACCGTGATCACGTACGGCGAGACGCTGCCGCGCGGGACGCGGATGACCGGGAGCAGAGTCGCGACCGCCATCAGTCGATCCAGACCCGGTCCTGGTTGTCGGGATCGTCGATTGGCGACGAGATGAAGAGGACCTGCGGCGGATCCTCGAACTGGCCGCCGTGCGGCGTGTTGGCTGGGATGATCCACACGTCGCCCGGCTTGACCGGTCGCGTGACGCCACCGACCGTGACCGACCCCGAGCCCTTGAGGACGTAGCCGATCTCGTCGTGCGTCGTGTGGACGTGCCGCCGGAACGGACCGGCATGGCCCTGGAACACGAAGACGCTGGACATCTTTCCGTGACCGATGTACGTGCGCTTGAACACGTCCGCGGCGGTCAGGCTGTCCGCCTCGACCGCCGCCGCGACGTCGACCACGTCGATCTTTGTGTGGGGCAACGATTGCTGGCAGTTGGGACACAGGAACGGATCGTGCGGCGTCGCCGAATCGGTCATCAGGGTGCCTCCTTCTCTGTTGTGGCGGAACGAGTGGATCGGGCCAGGACGGCTTCGAACAGGAAGTGATAGACCTCGGTGTGGCGCTTTGCCTCCCAGATGTCGGCGCCCCAGATGTAGGCGCCGTGGTCACGCACCACGACCGCATAGCTGGCGGCAAAGCGCGGATCGCGCAGCGCCGCCGCGATCGACGAGGTCAGCTCCGACTCGCGCGGCGTGTTGTCGATCACGGGGACTCGGTGGACGTCGCGGTTGGTCAGGCCGCGGATCCCCTTGAGCATCTCGAGATCGTGGATCTCGAACGCACCGTCGACCGCGAGGTCGCCGGCCAGCACGGCAAACAGACCATGTGAATGCACGACGCTGCGGGCTCCGCGTTCCCGAGCGGCCAGGCCGAAGATGGGGTTGCACTCCGACGGGCGAAGCGCGGGGTCCGCCGGCGCGCGAACGACCTCGCCCGTCTGTGGAGACACGACGAAGAAGTCGCTCGGGCGCACACGCTCCTTGTGCACGCCGGTCGGGGCAAGGAAGAGATTGCCGTCCTCGGTCGGGCCACAGATGCCACCGCCGGTGCCGGAAACCCATGCACGCGCGTGGAATTCGCGCAGCAGCTCGCACAGCAGATCGAGCGATTCGGCATCTCCCAGGGGTTGGCGCTCATTGAGAAGCGTCATCACGCACCGCCGTGGGGTGCGCGGGCAGGGTCGCCGTGCCCGAGAGCCCGCGCGATCGATCGTTGGTACGGTGGTTCGAGGACTCCGCGCTCCGTCACGAACGCGGTGATCAATGCGGCCGGTGTCACGTCGAAGGCGGGGTTCCACACCCGCACGTTCGCGGGCGCGGTCTGTTGGCCGCGGAAGCCGGTGACCTCCGATGCGTCGCGCTCCTCGACCACGATCGCCGCGCCATCGGGGGTCTGTGGGTCGAACGAGGAGAGCGGACCCGCGACATAGAACGGCACGCCGTGGTGTTTCGCGAGCACGGCCAGCTGGTACGTGCCGATCTTGTTGGCCGTGTCGCCGTTCGCCGCGACTCGGTCGCAGCCGAGGATCACGGCATCCACCAAGCCTGAAGCCATCGCCGCCCCGGCCGCCGAAATCGACGATCAGACGGATGTCGATGCCCGCCTGCTCGAGCTCCCACGCCGTCAGCCGAGCGCCCTGGAGCAGCGGCCGCGACTCGGTCGCCAGCACCTGCGGCCGACGACCCTGCGCGTCGAGCGCGTAGATCACCGCGAGGGCGGTCCCATCGCCTCCGGTGGCGAGGCGGCCCGTGTTGCAGTGGGTCAGGATCCGGTGTCGGTCGGCGAGCAACGCCGCACCGTTTCGACCGATCGCCAGCGTGGCCTCACGGTCCTCCTGGTGCATGCGAACGGCTTCGGCGAGTGCGACCGCGGCCACCTCGGCAGCCGACTCGGCTGGTGCGGCAACGGCTGCCGCACGGACCCGGGCGAGGCTCGCGGCGAGGTTCACTGCCGTGGGCCGCACGACGGCAAGTCGTTGCTCGACCGAACGAATCGCGTCACGCGCCTGGTCCGCATCGGCAATCGGCGCCTCCCGGAGTCCAACGCTGATGCCGTATGCGCCCGCAATGCCGATCGCCGGAGCGCCGCGAACGGCAAGCGTCAGGATCGCGTCGGCCACCTCATCGACCGTCGTCAGCCGTCGTTCGACGACCTCGCCGGGCAACTGGCGCTGGTCGACGATGACCAGGCCATCGTCCCAACGGACGCCGGCAACGTTGGTGGAGGAGGGGGTCGCGGTCGCGACGGCCGCACTTCTGTTCATCAGGCTTGTCTTCGACCTCGTCTATCGGCTCCGCGACGCCGGCCGAGGTCGTTTGGCGCTCCACCCGACGAGCCGACATGCGAGCCTCGGGTTCGGAGAGGATCAGTGGATGGCGCGCACCTGGTCCACATCCGCTGCCACCGTTCCCGGGGCTCGCCCGAGACAGGAGCATCGGCACATGGGCATCGACTGGGCGACGGCGTGCATGGCGCAGGAGTCTAGGGTGCGCAACGGTGGACTGTCCACCCATTCGCCCCAGTAGGGCATAGTTGGGCCATGCCCACCTTGAAGACCGGAATCCTGCTCTGGAGCCAAGCCGCTTCCTGGCCCGAGATGCGCGACGCCGCCAGGCTCGTCGATCGCCTCGGCTACGACCACTTGTGGACCTGGGATCACCTCTACGCCATCTTCGGCGATCCCTACCAGCCCATCTTCGAGGGCTGGGGCCTGCTCCATGCGTTCGCAGTCGAGACCCAGCACACCCAGCTGGGCTTACTCGTCGGGGCGAACACGTTCCGCAATCCGGGCATCCCGGCGAAGCTCGCGACCACGCTCGACCATGTCAGCGGCGGGCGCGCGATCCTGGGCCTCGGTGGCGCGTGGATGGAGCCTGAGCACACGGCGCATGGCATCGACTTCGGTTCGGGCTTCGGGCAGCGGCTCGACTGGCTCGACGAGGCGGTCGACGCCTGCCGCACGCTGCTCGACGGCGGCAGCGTGACGTCCCAGCCGGGCGGTCACTACGACTTCAAGGACCTGCGCCACAACCCGCTGCCCATCCAGAAGCGGCTGCCGATCATGATCGGCGGCTCGGGTGAGAAGAAGACCCTGCGAACCGTGGCGAAGTACGCCGACCTGTGGAACGCGATGGGCACGCTGGAGCTGATGACGCACAAGGTCGAGGTCCTCCGCCAGCACTGCGAGGCGGTCGGGCGCGACCCGTCCGAGATCGAGTTCACGCTCGGCACCAAGTTCACGATCCGTGACTCCCAGGCCGAGGCGGACCGCGTGATGCGGGCCGCCATCGAGCACAACAAGACGCCGTTCGCCAACGTCGAGAACGACGTCACCTTCTGGCAGGGCACGCCTGAGCAGATCGCGGAACGGCTGGCGCCCTACCTGGAGCTGGGCTTCACGACCGTGATCTCCGAGCAACCGGCGCCGTTCGACACCGAGAGCATTGAGCGCTTCATCGGCCAGGTGAAGCCACTCGTCGACAAGGGATAGGACTTCTCCTCCGCACCGCGGCGCTTCGCTTGCGCTGCTGCGCGCCCAACTTGCGCTGCTGCGCGCCCATTGGGCTGGGTGCCCGCGTGGCCGCGGGCCTCCAGCCCGGCTTGCGGACCTCCACCCCCGGGAGCCTCCGACTATCTGCCGCGGGTCACGTCCGCGAGCTGCCGTTCCATGTCTCGTCGCGCATCGCGATCGGCGATATCTCGTCGCCGGTCGTGGAGCTGCTTGCCGCGCGCAAGGCCGAGTTCGATCTTGGCGCGACCACGGTCGCTGATGTAGAGGCGTAACGGCACCAGCGTCAGCCCCTTTGCCCTCGTCTTGCCCAGCAGTTGATCGATCTGCACGCGGTGCAGCAGCAGCTTCCGGTCGCGCCTTGGCTCGTGGTTGTTGCGGTTGCCGCCCGCCCACGGCGGGATGTGCGCGCCAACGAGCCACGCTTCGCCGCGCTCGATCCGGGCGAAGGCGTCCTGCAGGTTCGCCCTTCCGTCGCGGACGCTCTTGATCTCCGTCCCGGTCAGCACGAGACCAGCCTCGAGGGTGTCCTCGATGCTGTATTCGTGGCGTGCCTTTCGATTGACGGCGACGGTCTCGCCCATGGGAGGGGCTCCTGAGTCAGGGGAACAGGGGTGGGGTAGAACGAAGCGGTGGCGCGCTGCGAATGAATCACGCGCCGAACGCACGAACGCCGGCCCACAGTGGGCCGGCGTGTCGCGGCTGAGTCACCACCCGGAGGTGTTCCCGGACCTTTAGATCCGCACCTCCGAGGTGGTGCAGCGCTTACTGTCGATCACTGCACATCACCTCCTTTCGTCTGCGCTGAACGTTACCCGATGGCGGAGATGGACGCAAGGGAGAGATCCGGCAGCCGACCGGATGGCCCAGTAGACGCAGGCGACGCAGGCGACACCGGCGACGCAGAGGGAAGCGCCGACCCGGTCGGCGTGGGAGCTGCGGAGAGCGAGGGCGCCATGGACGCGGGCGCGGACGGCTCAAGGGGCGACTTCCCAATCCTCGGCGACTCGCTCGGCACCGGGAGCGGCTTGGCCTCGACAAGCGCGACGGCCCGGTCGAGCTGCGGATCCTGGCCGAGGGCCAGGTTGGCCGGCTGCTCCATGACGACGTCTGGGGTGATGCCGACGCCGTGGACCCACGTTTTGTCCGGTGTCAGCCACTTGGCAATGGAGAGTCGGAAGCCGCCGCTGTCGTTGGACAGCAGGATCCACTGCTGGACCGTCCCCTTCCCGTAGGTCTTGGTGCCGACCACGGTGGCGCGGCCCGTGTCGTGGAGGGCGCCCGTGAGGATCTCCGACGCGCTCGCCGTTCCGCCGTTCACGAGCACCACGACCGCGATGCCCGGGTCGGTCGCGATCCCGTCCCCGCTCGCGTCATGCTCCGTGTCGTTCCCCTGGGCGTCCTCCTCCCAGTAGATGGGACCCGTCGCGACGAACTGGTCGGCGATCGATTCGGCGGTGCCGACGAAGCCGCCCGGGTCGTCGCGCAGGTCGATGACGAAGCGCCGAACGCCCGCGGCCAGGCTGTCGCCGAGCATCTTCTTGACGTCGTCGGCAGCGCTGGAGCTGAAGCCCGTGATCTTGAGATCGGTCACGGTTCCGCCGTCGAACGATGACTCGATCACGTCCTCGGACTGCACGGTGTCGCGGGTGATCGTCAGCTCCATGGGCGCCCCGCCGCGGGTGAACGTGAGCCGAACCTGGCTGAGCCGCGGTCCGCGGATCTTCGATACGACGTCGTCGATCGACATCCCGGCAACTGAGGTCCCGTCGACCGCGCTGATGACGTCACCGGCCAGGAGCCCGGCCCCCTGGGCCGGTGAGTCGCGGATGATCCGGACGACCTCGAGCGCGCAGGACGGTCCGAGCGGCGTGCACGACTTCAAAGACGAATCGACGGACGCCATCTCCGCGCCGATGCCCTCGAACTCGCCGCTGATGCCGGAAAGGCTGGCCTGGTACTCCTCGGAGGTCATGTACGAGGAAAAGGGATCGCCGAGCGACTCGAACATCCCCTTGATCGAGCCCTCGACCAGGGACTTGGGACTGAACGCTCCGACATACGAGGACGAGATCTTGTCGAAAGCCTCCCAGTACGGAGCGAACAGCTCCTGCTGGTCGGCGGTCGTTCCGGGCGTGAGGGAGCGCTGCGTGCCGAGCGTGTATCCGGACAGAAAGAGCGCGGACGCCGAGAGGATCGACGACCCCGATCAGGGCGACCCAGATGCTTCGCCGCGAACGAAGTGCCGCAGGGTGCTTCAGGGGCAGCCCCCTCGTCGGCCGGCCGGAGTGGCCGACTCAAGCTCGGGCGCAGGTCCTGACGACCCTGGCGTCGAGGCGGACTCCGCAGGTTGCTCGGGATCCATCGTCGGGGAGCTAGCGACGGAGATAGGTTCGCACCGAGAGCCAGGCGCCAATGCCGCCGAGGCCAATCCCCGCGGCAAGCACGAGTCCCGTGATCTGGGCGCTCAGCGTCTCGCTGAAGCCCACGGGCACCTGGCCTGCGATGGCCGTCGCGAGGTCGCTGATCGGCCCGGACGCGGCAAGCAGCAGCGCCAACGTCACGCCGGCACCGATGAGGCCGACGAGCACGCCCTCGAAGATGAACGGCCAACGGATGAACGCATCCGAGGCGCCGACGAGTCGCATGATCTCGATCTCGTCCGAGCGCGACATGAGCGCCATCCGAATGGTGTTGACGATGATCAGGAGGACCGTGAACCCGACCAGCGCAAGGACCCCGAGCCCAACGACGCGGAGCACGCCCGTCACACTGATCAGGCGGTCGACGTTGGATTGCTGCTGGATGATTCGATTCACCACCCCGGGCGCCGCGTTCAAGGCGGTGACGACATCGGCGAACTGCTTCGGATCGACCAGCTTGATGCTCAGCTGATCCGGGAACGGGTTGAAGCCGACGTACTGGGTGAGGTCTGTCCTGGTTGTTCGGGCTTGCTGCTGCCTGGAATTCCGCGAGCGCGTCGGCCTTGCTGATGAACGTCACCTCGGAGACCTCGGGCAGCGCCTGAAGCGAGCGGGTGAGCCGATCCACCTGGTCCTGGGTAAGGCCGTTGGCCAGCTCGGCGCGGATCTCGACCTTGCTCTCGATGTACGTGAGGCCGGCGTCCATGCCCGAGACGACGATCAGGAGGCTGCTCAGGAGGATCAGCATCAGCACCATCGTCACCGTGGCCGCGATGGTCATGACGCGGTTGCGCCACAGTCCCTGGAACGCGCGCCGCAGTGAGAAACCGATGAATCGGATCATCTCGGTCTCCTAGTACTCACGGTGGTAGCCGCCGACCTCGTCGCGAACGACGCGGCCGGCTTCGAGTGCCACGACGCGCTTTCGCAGCGCGGTGACGACCTCGGCGTTGTGCGTTGCCATGAGCACGGTCGTGCCCAGGTCGTTGATGCGCAGCAGGAGTTGGATGATCTCCCAGCTGATCAGCGGGTCGAGGTTCCCGGTGGGCTCGTCGGCGATGATCAGGCGCGGTCCGTGGACCATGGCGCGGGCGATGGCGGTTCGCTGCTGCTCGCCGCCGGAGAGCTGTCCCGGCCGCTGGTTGGCCTGCTCGGTCAGGCCGACGAGCCCGAGCACGCGGTCGACCGACGGGCGGATGTGGCGCTTCGGGGTGCCGGTGACCTCGAGTGCGAACGAGACGTTCTCGCGCACCGTCTTGCGCGGCAGCAGCTTGAAGTCCTGGAAGATGACGCCGATGGATCGGCGAAGCTTGGGAATGTCGCGGCGTCCGATGCGGGCCAGGTCGCGCCCGGTCACCTCGACGCTTCCGGTCGAGGTGATCTCGTCGTGGACGAGCAGCTTGATCAGCGTGCTCTTGCCGGCGCCCGAGGCTCCCACCAGGAAGACGAAATCACCCTCGGGGATTGCGAGGGTGACGTCGGTGAGTGCGACCTTGCCGTTCGGATAGACCTTGCTGACGTCCTCGAGGCGGACCGACCAGCGGGGCACCGGCATGCCACCGCCTCGTGGCGGACCAAGAGGCATCTGTGGCCGCTCCTCCTCGGGCGGAGGAGGCGGGCTCGAGGGGATGGGCGTCGGCTCGAGGACGGCCGTCGTCTTGAGCACCGTGAGCAGTCCTTGGCCGGCGGGGCGCTCTGGCGGCGTACCGAGGGCCTCGTCGGTCACGTCTGCTCCGAGTGTGGGTGTTGTCACGATGGGGAAGGTTCCAAGCGGGGAGCGTCAGCGCCGAGTCGTTGACGCCAGATCGCTCGGGAGCCTAGCACGGAACGAAGTGCCTGCCCCCCGGACGGATCGGCCATCGAGTCCCTCTGCAGGTCAGTGCATCGACTGCGCCGAGCTTGACCTGCTGCGCAGTTACGCCTTCGCGAGATCACGCACCAGCTGTTCGTGGAACCGTCCGTTGCTCCCGATCGCACCAGCGCCCTGGATGGTCCGAACGCCCTGAAGATCGGTCAGCCGGCCGCCGGCTTCCTCCAGCAGCAGCTGCATCGGTGCCAGATCCCATACGCGCATGCCGACTTCGATCATCGCCTCGGCGGCGCCCTCGGCAACCAGCACGTAGCCCCAGAAATCGCCGAAGCCACGCTCGCGCCACGCCCGGCTCGCCGTCGAGGTGAACCCGGGCACGGCCTGATCCACCGACAGCTCGAGGCTCGACGAGGTCACGATCTGGGCATCCTCGATGCGCTCGATCGACGAAACGGACAACCGGCGAGGTGCTTCGTCCGGCAGCACCACCCCCCGGAAGGTTGCCTGCCGCCAGGCTCCACCTCCACGAACGCGCGTGCCAGCGCGCGCCGAGGGCCGGGGCACTGACTGCGGCCGCCGCCATCCCTGCCGTGTCCTCGACCGCGAGCAACGTCGCGAACACGGGGATGCCGCGCATGAAGTTGTGCGTGGCGTCGATCGGATCGATGTACCAGCGCACGCCCGACGGGCGCTCCGCGTCCGCGCCGAACTCCTCGCCGACGATCCCGTGCCCAGGGAACGCGGCGGTGATCCGCTCCCGTGCCAGCCGTTCGATGCGCAGGTCGGCGTCCGTGACGAACGAACGGTCCTGCTTGCGCCGGGCCGTCACGCCCTCACGGAAGAACTCCAGCGAGACGGCGTCGGCCTCGTCGCACATCGCCAGTGCCAGGTCGAGGAACGCGTGCGCGTCGTCAGCCATATGCGAAGTTCATGGGCACGTAGCGGTCGAATGCAGGGCCATCCCACGAGGAACAGAAGATGGCCGGCGGACCGTCGATGCGCAGGCCGGCGCGCAGCAGGGCGGTATACAACGCGCTGGCAGGGCCCGGGACGATCACCTGCCAGGCACCCGGTGGACGGGTCGCGCCGAGCAGGTGGGTCGTGATCGGCAGCAGGTCAGCGGTCTCGAGCGTGCAGATCGGCCCGACGCGGCCGCTGCGCTGGACGTAGCCGTAGCCCACCACGTCGCTGCCACGGCGGTAGAGAAACGCTCGCCGGTCCGCGGTGCCGAGATACACGTGCTCGGGCTGCCTGGCCCAGCCGACCACCGTGCGGTCGAGCGCGTCGATATCGTCCTGGGCCTGCTCGCGGAACCCGCTGAACTCCGCGGCGCTCAAGTCGGCCGCGCCGAGCGCCGTCTCGCCGTCGGGCAACGCACCCTGTCGGATCTCACCGGTGAACACGTACAGGGGAACCCGCGGGACCATGCCGAACTGCGCGTACAACGCCGTCGAGACCGGCTGGATCGCCTCGACGACGACCGAGCGCCGCCTGGGCCTGGAGCCCTCCGCGTTGCCAAGGCACGCGTCGAGCAGCGAACGCCCGAGGCCGCGCGACTGCTCCGACGGGAGGATGAAGAGGAACGCGAGGTACCAGTGATCCTCGCGGCGGTGCGCCAACCCGAAGCCGACGACCCGCCCATCGTGCTCGGCCAGCCAGCAACCGTCCGGATCGGTCTCGACCAGGTGTCGCATCGCCTGTCCGGTCGACTCGGGGTTGCGTGGCAAAGGCGGCTGTCCAAGGCGGGCATGGAGCTCATCGAGCGAGACGAAGAAGACTTCGAGGCAGGCCGCAACGTCCTCGATGCGGACCGGCCGCAGCTCCATCAGGCCGCGGTGTCGGCGTCGGACTGCGTGGCCGTTCGCTCCAGCTCCGCGAGCATGAAGCGGTCGAGGTCGCCGTCGAGCACGCCTTTCGTATCGCTCGTCTCGACGCTGGTGCGCAGGTCCTTGACCATCTGGTAGGGGTGCAGCACGTAGCTGCGGATCTGGTTGCCCCAGCCGGCCTCGACGTGCTCGCCGCGGATCAGGGCGATCTCCTTCTCGCGCTCGGCGATCTTGCGCTCCAGCAGTCGCGCCATGAGGATCTTCATGGCCAGCTCGCGGTTCTGGTGCTGCGACCGCTCGTTCTGGCTCTGCGCAACGATGCCCGTGGGAAGGTGCGTGATGCGGACCGCCGAGTCGGTCTTGTTGACGTGCTGGCCGCCTGCACCCTGGGATCGATAGGTGTCGATGCGCAGGTCGTCGTCGGGGATCTCGCCGACCTCGACGTTGTTGTCTACCTCCGGCAGCACTTCCACCAGCGCGAACGTGGTGTGGCGACGGTTCTGCGAGTCGAACGGCGAGATGCGCACCAAACGGTGGACGCCGCGCTCGGCTCGCAGGTAGCCATACGCCTTCCGGCCGCCGATGGCGATGGTCGCGCTCTTGATGCCGGCCTCCTCGCCTTCGAGCTGGTCGAGGATCTCGGTCGAGAACCGATGGCGCTCGGCCCAACGCAGGTACATGCGCAGCAGCATCTCGGCCCAATCGGTCGCCTCGGTGCCGCCGGCGCCGGCGCTGATGGAGACGATGGCGTTCGCTTCGTCGTACTCGCCGGAGAACAGCAGGGCGGTCCGCAACTGCCCGTACTCGCGCGAGAGCTGGCCGAATTCGACCTCTACGCCCGGTTCCATCTCGGGGTCGAGCTCAGAAAGCTCGGCGAGCTCGAGCACGTCGTTGGCTCGCTTCTCGAGCGATTCCCACGCGGTCGAGCTCATCCCGCAGGCCTTCTGCCTCGCGCAGCACGCTCTGTGCGGTGCGCTGATCGGACCAGAAGTCAGGGTCTGAGGTGAGCTCCTCGAGCGCGGTCAGGCGGGAGCGCTTGCCAGGGAGGTCAAAGCCGCCCCGAGGTCGCGTGGACGCGGGCGGCGAGGTCGCGGATGGCGGCGTGTTCCAACAGCTAGCCTCGTGCCTGGGCTTCCTGGAGCAGACGCGGGCGGAGTTCGATGATCCTCAACGCGGTCTTGCTCCGAGCGACGACGGGGTTGACACAGGGACAGTATCCGTTGTGCGGGCAGACACCGCAGTTTCCGTCGCAATCCAGCCAGGCTGCGTAGCTGCACGTCCGACAATCTCGTTCGCAGGCGATCAGGTCGGCAAATCCCTCGTCGCCGATCTCGACCTCGACGGGCGCGGGCAATAAGTCCACCGCTCTTTCTCTCCCTCCGGACGCCAGGGAAGAGCACGCTCCCTGACCGGTATGACGACGCCGGAGGGCATCCTCCGGCGGGTTTTTCGGAGTATAGGCAAGGACCCCGGCGGTACTCAAGAGGGAATCGTGCCGGAATTGCTTGCCCAGACGAACTTTTTTCCACCGCAGCGCGTTCGCCGGTCGCATGCGACGGGTCCTGCCGCTTGGGCCGTCGGCCAGGCGCCTCGGTCGCGGACTTGCAGTCCGCGACCGGAGGCGCCTGGCCGACGGCCAGCGGCGTCACCCGCCGCATTCGGGCCGGCCGGGATCCATCGCCGCGAGGGTCGCATCCACCCTCCGACCTATACTTTGCCGCCCATGCGCAGCCTTCTCAACCGCCTCGTCGGCGGCAGCAACGAAAGTCATCTGTCTCGCCTGCGGCCAATCGTCGCGGAGATCAACAAGCTCGAGCCGCACTATCAGGCGCTCTCCGACGAGGAGATACGCGACGAAATGGCGGAAGTCATCGCGGAGATCCGCGAAGACGGCGCCTCGTCCGAGCCGTCACGCGATGAGCTGGAGCACCCCGAGCGCGAGCGCCGTCGGGAGATCCGGCGTGCGCGCCAGCGCGAAGACAACAAACGGCTCCAGCAGGCCATGGACAACGCGTTGCCGGATGTCTTCGCTGCGGCCCGGGAGATCGCCCTCCGAAAGCTGAATATGCGCCCGTTCGACGTGCAGTTGATGGGCGCTGCCGTGCTGCACCAGGGAAAGATCGCCGAGATGAAGACCGGAGAGGGCAAGACCCTCGTCGGTCCGCTGGCTGCCGTGTTGAACGGCATGTCCGGCCGCGGCGTGCACGTGGTCACGGTGAACGACTACCTGGCCAAGCGCGACCCGCAGTGGATGGGTCCGATCTTCCACGGGCTCGGCCTCTCGGTCGGCGTGATCCAGCACGAGGGTGCCTTCCTCTTCGACCCCGAATACCGCCCCAGCGAGGAGCGTCTCCTGCACCTGCGGCCGGTCGACCGTCGCGAGGCCTACGCCGCCGACGTCACCTACGGCACCAACAACGAGTTCGGCTTCGACTACCTGCGCGACAACATGGTCACGGAGCTCGGCGAGCGGGTCCAGCGCGATCGCTATTTCGCGATCGTCGACGAGGTGGACAACATCCTCATCGACGAGGCGCGCACCCCGCTGATCATCAGCGGTCAGGCCGAGGAATCGGCCGATCTCTACTACACCTTCGCGCGGCTCGTTCCACGCCTCAAAGCTCGGCCGGAGGGCGACGAGGAAGGCGGCGACTTCTTCATCGATCTGAAGGAGCACGCGGTTTCACCGACCGAGGAGGGCATCGACAAGATCGAGCGGCTGCTCGGGGTGCCCGACATCTACGACGTTAGCGCGGATCCCCGCCTGGCCCGCCACTTCGAGCAGGCTCTGCGGGCTCAAGCGCTGTACCAGCGTGACCGCGACTACATCGTCAAGGATGGCGAGATCGTCATCGTCGACGAGTTCACCGGCCGCCAGATGCCCGGACGCCGCTGGTCCGAGGGGCTTCATCAGGCGGTTGAGGCGAAGGAAGGCCTCCGGGTCCAGCGCGAGTCGGTGACCCTCGCCACGATCACCTTCCAGAACTACTTCCGGCTCTACGACAAGTTGAGCGGCATGACCGGTACCGCCATGACCGAGCAGGAGGAGTTCTACAAGATCTACGGGCTCGACGTGGTCGCCATCCCGACCCATCGGCCGATGGTCCGTGACGACGAGTCGGACCTCGTCTTCCGCGACGAGAACGCCAAGTTCAACGCGCTGATCGACGAGGTCGTCGAGATGTCCGAGGCTGGCCGCCCGGTGCTGGTCGGCACGGTGAGCGTTGAGAAGAGCGAGATCCTCTCCGACATGCTCAAGCGGCGTGGCCTCCGTCACGAGGTGCTCAACGCCAAGTACCACGAGAAGGAAGCCGAGATCGTGACGCAGGCGGGACGCTCCGGCGCCGTCACCATCTCCACCAACATGGCCGGCCGCGGCACGGATATCAAGCTGGGCGGCGACCCGGCCGGCCTCGCATCCGCTGCGCTGCACGCCCGCGGGATCAACCCCGCCGAGGCGGAGCCCGAGGTGTACGAGGAGGCGCTCGCGCAGGCGCGCGAGGAAACCAACGCGGACCACGAGAAAGTCGTTGGGGCCGGCGGCCTGCACATCATCGGCACCGAGCGGCACGATGCGCGGCGCATCGACAACCAGCTTCGCGGCCGTGCAGGGCGCCAGGGCGACCCGGGCTCGTCGCGGTTCTACCTGTCCCTCGAGGACACGCTCATGAAGCGGTTCGCGTCGGACCGCGTCACGTCGCTGATGGAGCGAATGGGCCTCAACGACGACGTGGCCATTGAGTCACGACTGGTCTCAAAGACCATCGAGAACGCCCAGTCACGCGTCGAGGGCTACAACTTCGACATCCGCAAGCGCGTCGTCGAGTACGACGACGTCATCAACAAGCAGCGCGAGACGATCTACGCCGAGCGGGACAAGGTCCTGCGCAACGAGGACCTCACCAACACCGTGCGGGACTTCGTCCACGACGAGCTCTCGGTCGTCGCCGAGCAGCATCTGGGCCAGGTCGTCGACGACTGGGATCTCGAGGGCCTGGCTCGGGCGATGGAGGGCCTCGGCATCGAGGCTGACGGAATCAGTGCGGACGACCTTGCCGAGATCGGCAATCGAGAAGCCATCGTGGATGCGCTCCTCGATGCGGCCGACGAGGCGCTGGAGCAGAAAGAGAAGCAGTACGGCGCCGAGGTCTGGGCGCTTGTCGAACGCCTGGTGCTGCTGCGAACGATGGACCAGCTGTGGGTCGACCATCTGACCGAGCTCGATGACTTCCGCCGCGGTGTCGGCCTGCGCGGGTACGGTGGCACGGACCCGCTCAACGAGTTCAAGCGCGAGGCGTTCCAACTCTACGAAGAGTTGCGTGGCTTCATACGCCACCAGGTCGCGTCGTCGATCTATCGCGTCTCTGTCCAGCGCCAGGAAGTTCCCCCGCCTCAGCCGCTGGCGATGCCGTCACCAGAGCAATTGGCGGCCCTGCGCGCGAGCAGCGGAAATGGAAATGGAAATGGAAATGGAAATGGGAATGGCAACGGCCAGGGGGTCGATGGGCCGTCAGCCTTGACGTCGACCACGACCGCTGTTCCCGCCGCGGCTTCGGTGGCTGCCGCCACGGGTGCAACTGCCGCATCTGCCTCGGCTGGCGCAGCACCGGACACCACGAAGCTGCTCCCCGGTCTGGGCGCACCCCGGCGCGGGCCGATGACGCTGCAGCGTGGCGACGAACAGGTCGGCAGCGCGCCGGCGCGAGGAACATCGAGTGCGGCTCAGCCCGCGTCAGCCGCCAAGCTGGGGCGCAATGATCCCTGTTGGTGCGGGTCGGGCAAGAAATACAAGAAGTGCCACGGCGTCTGAGACGGCGGCCCCTGAGACGGCGCGCGAGCGGCGCTCGCTGACCGTCACGACCAGCGAAGCGGTCTACCAGAGGCCGCTCAGGTACCCCGCGATGAGGATCAGGAAGGTCGCAACGGCGAGGAGGCCGACGAGCAGGACCGTGATCAGCGGGCTCGCCTTCTGGACTTCCGGGTTGGCGAAGCGAGCCGGATTCCAGCGCCGCGAGCGCAGCTGCCGACGGTAGTCGTTGCCCTCGACCTGCGCAGGCTCGAGCCCACCATCGGGGGTCGGCCGGTAGAGTTTCAGCGACACGGGGCCGGGCTCCTCTGCATCAATCGTTCGTCAGGCTAACGGCTTCTCGTCGCCGTCACGCGTTGCTCGTGCGGGGAACCACCGGGATCCGGTCGGCCGCTCCCGAAAAGGGCCGATCTTCGCGCTTCTGGTCGCCCCACTGGATCATCTCCTGGACGAGTGAGATCTCCGAGGAGAAGAGCGCACCGACGGACTGTCCGTTGTGGATGCGGCTGATCGCCTCCCCGATCAACGGCGCAACCGGAACGACCTTGATGTTCGGCAGGTGCTTTGCAGGTGGCAACGGGATCGTGTCGGTGATCACGACCTCGAGAAGGTTGGTGTTACGGATGCGGTCGATCGCAGGGTCGGAGAGCACGCCGTGCGTAGCACAGGCGAACATCTCCTTGACGCCCTCGCGTTCGAGTGCCCGGGTGATCTCGGTCAGCGTGCCCGCGGTGTCGATCTCGTCGTCCACGATGATCGCGCGCTTGCCGCGGACCTGGCCGATGACGTTGAGCACCTCGGCGCGATCGTCGTTCGCTTCGCGCCGCTTCTCGATGATCGCCAGCGGGGCGTTGAGCAGCTCCGCGAAGGTCCGAGCGCGCTTGGCGAACCCGAGGTCGGTCACCACGACCGGCTGCTCGATCTCCTTGCGGATGAAGTGCTCGGAGAGCAGATGCACCGCGGTCAGCTCGTCGACCGGGATGTTGAAGAAGCCCTGGATCTGGCCCTGGTGCAGGTCCATCGTCAACAGGCGGTCCGCACCGGCGACGCTGATCATGTCGGCGATCAGCCGGGCTGTGATCGGAACCCGCGGTTGGTCCTTCTTGTCGGAACGGCCGTAGGCGTAGTACGGCACGACCGCCGTGATGCGACCGGCGCTGGCGCGCTTGAACGCGTCGATCATGATCAGCAGTTCCATGATCGACCGCTGCACCGGCGAGCAGGTCGGCTGGATCAGGAAGACGTCCTTCTCGCGGACGTTGTCCAGGATCTTCACGAAGATGTTCTCGTTGGCGAACTCGAACACCTCGCAGCGACCCAGCCGGATCCCCAGGTAGTTGCCGATGAGCTCGGCCAACTCCCGATTGGCGTTGCCGGTGTACAGCTCCAGCGTCTCTCCGGTGCGGCCGGGGTCGGCGATTCCGAACGCGCTCATGACCGAGCCACGCTCACGGAGCAGGAATGGGGGTGGAACGAGGGAAGATCACGCGTCATCTCCCTGCGGACCGGGCTCCTCTGCGTCGGGTCCGGCGGCGGCATTGTCGGACATCTGTCGCTGCTCCGCCAACCCCTGACGGAAGACCGCGATGCCAGCCACCTCGTCGCCCTCGTTGAGCCGCATCACGATCACGCCGCGTGCCGCTGAGCTCTGGCGGCTGACGCTGTTGACGTCGGTCCTCACGACCTGACCCGCGGCGCTAATGAGCATCAGTTCGTCCGCGTCCTCGGCGACCAGCTGGATGGCGGCCACGTTCCCCGTCTTGGCGCCCTCCAGCGGGATGAGCCGGACGCCCTGGCCGCCGCGATGCTTGCTACGGAAGTCGCCGACGCGCACGCGCTTGCCGCGGCCGGTCTCGGTCAGCACGATCAGCATCGCTTCGTCATCGGCGATGCCCATGCCGATGACGCGATCGTCCTTGTTGGCCAGGCGGATGCCGATGACGCCGGCTGCGTCGCGGCCCATCGGGCGTACCTCGGTCTCGCTGAACTTGGCAAGGCTGCCCTTGGCCGTCGCGAGGATCACCTGATCGTGTCCCGATGACACCGCCACCCACGCGAGCGCATCGTCTTCGGTGACGGTAATCGCCCGGATGCCGGTCGAGCGGACGCGCTCGAACTGCTCGATGGGGGTCTTCTTGATGATCCCCTTGACCGTGGCCATGACGAGGTTGTGGCCCTTCTCGAAGTTGGGGATCGTGATCACGGCCAGCACCCGCTCGCCGGACTCCACTTGGACGCCCTCGAGGTTGATGATCGGGATGCCCTTCGCCTGGCGGCTGGCGTCGGGCACCTGGTGCACCTTCGAGCTGAAGACTCGACCACGATTGGTGAAGAAGAGCGCCCAGTCGTGCGTGTTCGCGACCAGCAGGTGGGCGAGCGCGTCCTCCTCGACCGTGCGAGCCCCGATGATGCCCTTGCCACCGCGTGCCTGGCGACGGTACGTGGCCAGCGGCTGGCGCTTGATATAGCCGCGGCCCGACACGGTGACCACGACGTCCTCGTCGGCGATCAGGTCCTCGTCGGACAGCTCGCGCGTGGCGTCATCGGCGATGCGTGTCTTGCGTTGCCCGGCGAAGCGCTTCTCGAGCTCGCCCAGCTCCTCGTGGATGATGCGCAACACACGCGCCGGGTTGCCAAGGATGTCCTCAAGCTCGGCAATCAGCTGGATCACCGCGAGGTACTCGTCCTCGATCTTCTTGCGCTCGAGCGCGGCAAGTCGCCGCAGCTGCATCTCCAGGATCGCGTTGGCCTGGATCTCCGAAAGCGTGAAGCGCGCCATGAGGTTTTGGCGAGCCCTCTCGACGTCGGCCGACTCGCGGATCGTGCGGATGACCGCGTCGAGGTTATCGAGGGCGATCTTCAGCCCTTCGAGGATGTGAGCGCGATCGCGTGCCTTCTGGAGATCGAACTCGGTGCGCCTGCGCACGACCTCGCGGCGCCATTCGATGTGGTGCTGAAGGATCGACTTGAGTGGCAACGTTTGTGGCTGCCCATCGACGAGCGCGACGACGTTGGCGTTGAAGGCCAGCTGCAGCTGCGTGTGCTTGAACAGGTTGTTCAGCACCGAGCGCGGGTTGGCGTCGCGCTTGCACTCGATCACGAGGCGCATCCCGTCGCGGTCCGACTCGTCGCGGAGATCGGCGATGCCCTCGATCTTCTTGCCGGTGACCAGCTCGGCGATCTTCTCGACCAGGTTTGCCTTGTTGACCTGGTAGGGCAGCTCGGAGACGACGATGGCCATGCGGTCCTGGCGCGTCTCCTCGAACGCGCACTGTGCCTGCATGATCACGCGGCCGCGGCCGTGGGCGTACAGGTCGCGGATCGCGTCGATGCGTTCCTTTTGGCCTGTCATCGGGTTGCGCCGCTCGTCGTAGCGGAAGATCGTCGCGCCCGTAGGGAAATCCGGCCCGAGGACGTACTGGCACAGCTCTTCGGTGGTCAGTTCCGGGTTGTCGATGAGCGCCTGCGTCGCTCGGACGACCTCGCCCAGGTGGTGCGGCGGGATGTTGGTGGCCATCCCGACCGCGATGCCGGCGGAGCCGTTGATCAGCAGGTTGGGCAACTTGGCAGGCAGCACCTGCGGCTGCATCCGAGTGCCGTCGTAGTTCTCGACGAAGTCGACGGTGTCCTTCTCGATGTCCGCGAGCAGCTCGGCGCTGATCGCGGTCATGCGCGCTTCCGTGTTGTGGCTGATGAAGCCGTTGGTCACGAACGAGTGCTCGTCCGTGTCGACACGAAGTGAATAGACCGCCTGGGTGCCGGCGTCGACGACGGACTCGACTTCGGCGTAGAGGTAGTCACCCGTTACCAGGGGCGCGATCGCCTCTTTGACCTCGATCGACGCGATCCGCTCGAGGATCGCCGTGCCGCCCGCTCCGTCCCATCGCTCGATGCGATCGATGTTGTGCCTGGTCAGCCAGTCACGGTCACTCCACGCAGAACTCGACTCGGCGCGAACGTAGGAAGCAAGGAAGGGGACGAAATCACCGCTGAGGGCGCGGCTCTGGTCCGGAATCCTCGCCAGCACAGCATCGAGCTTCTGTTGCTTCGCTCCGAGGAAGCCGATCCGCCTGGAAAACAGGCGAGCGTCGCGCCGATTGCTGACGACGACCTTGAACTCACCCTTGTCGTAGCGGCACACGCGCGAGACGACGCCGCTCTCCAGCAGCAACAGCTGTACGCCGCTCGCGAGATCCTCGCTGTAGGTCGAGTACGAAATCTGCACGGTCGATCGCGGCAGCGCCGAACACGAACCGTCGCCGGTGAACAGCGAGCGCAGGAACGCTCGCTTGAAGTCGGGAGATCCCCGCCACACGGAATCCGGAACGGACTTCGCGTGACTGCGACCCGTGACCTCGGCCAGACGGCTGGCGCGCAGATGTTCGAGGCGTTGGATGTCCAACTCGTACAGCCGGCTGCCCGAGGCGATACGACGTTGATAGACGTAGCGTGGTCCGCCCACCACCGCGTCGTAGGCCGCCACGACCGAATCGAAGTACTCCTTGTCGATGTTGTTGAAGCCCGCGCGGTTCTCGCTGACCCAGCCCTCTGACACGAACCCGCCGAGCAGCACGGCTGTTTGCTCGTCCTGCCCGGACAGGGACACGGTCCCGTCATGCGCGGCTCGAGAGATCAGGACCCGGTCACCTGGCTGGATCTCAGCGAGCGTCTTCCACAGGGGAATCGGGACACCGGCGACATCAGCAAGGCACAACACCGGGTGGTTGAGTGTGCCGGTCAAGTGGTGACCATGACCCGTCTGCAGCCTCAGTGTCGGGTGGAAACCCGAATGGAACAGGCGTGAGCCGTGGACCTGCCGTGCGTTGCGATCGAGCAGTTCGATGTCGATGTCGTTGTCCGAGTCCGGTGCGGCGAGGGGAACGAGCGAATCGATCCGCACGGTCCCCTGGCGCGTGGCGACCCGCGTGTCACCCGCAACGCAGTACCTCATGGCGGCTGGTGGATCGCCATCAACCGAGCCGAAGTTGCCCTGGCCGTCGACGAGCGGATAGCGCAGCGAGAAGTCTTGGGCAAGGCGAACGAGTGCGTCGTACAGCGCCACGTCGCCGTGTGGGTGGTACTTGCCCATGACCTCGCCGACGATCGCCGCGCACTTTCGGTACGCCGCCGCAGACGTGAGGCCCATCTCGTTCATCGTGTAGAGGATTCGCCGATGGACCGGCTTCAGGCCGTCGCGCACGTCCGGAAGCGCCCGGCTGACGATCACACTCATCGCGTAATCGAGATAGGCGCTCTTCAGCTCGTCCTCGATCGGGACCGGGACGATTCGCCCCGCCTGGTCGGTCATGCGCCCCTCCGCGCGAAGCGATCACCCTGCATCGCGATCGCAGCGTCGGCGAGTTGCGCTGCGGGCAGCGGCGCGAGGAATGCCGCCGATGCCTGCGATGCCGGACTGGTCGATACGTCGGTTGGGCGTCGGCGGAGGTCCGCCAACCGAGCCCGGAGCTCCATCGCGAGTACCGGCTCCACGTGCTGCAGGGCATCGCGGATCACCCAGGCGCGGTTGCCGTCGACGTTCGCGACCGCGATCTCCGTCTCGGAGCGCAGGAACGCGGCAGTCGTCGCCGGCGCCACCTTGCTCCATTCGCGAAGCGCCCAGCCGAGCGCCTTGCGCACCTGGTCGTCCGCGTCACCCATCAGTTGGCGCACCAGGGCGAGGCTGCGCGGGCTCCAGCGCTCGATCGCGTCCTGGCGCTCGGATCCACGCGGCAGCCGGTGCGGAAGGGTGGCCAGCGTCGAGCCGACGAGCCGTCGCTCCATCCGTTGCGGCGAATAGACCAGCTGCTCGATCTCAGCCCACCGGAACGGTTCCTGGAGAATGCCCCGGGCGAAGACGTCAGCCAGCGAGTCGACGCTGATCCAGTCAGACGAGGCGTGCGCCATGCGGCGCAGCAGCTGCCAGCTCCGCTCCGGGTCGTCGGTCAGCGACCGTCGAAGAGCCGGAAGCGCGAAGAGGCGAACCTCCCGGTAGGGAGACGTCGCGAGCCGCTGGGCGAGCCACAGTGCAGAGGCCGACGAACCTTCCGACAGCGAGGCCGCGACCGGGCGCTCGATCGCGCGAAGGAGGGGCCAGCGCACGCCGAGCGTCGGACCGGATCCCGGTGCGACACGCTCCTGGACCGCGTTGTAGGCGGAATCCTCGAGCCGGCGCATGCCGTCCGTGAGCGCCACCGCAAAGCTCTCGGGCTCCTCGGTCAGCTCGGCGAGCGTCGCGCCCAGCCCGCGCGCTTCCGCGGCGTGCTCTTCGACGAACGCATTCGCCTTCGCGGTGACCTCAGATGTCAAGGTTCTGCACCTTGCGCGCCTCGGCCTTGATCCAGTCGCGCCGCGGTTCGACCTTCTCGCCCATCAGGATCGTGAAGTAGTGGTCCGCCTGGCTGGTGGCTTCCGACGCATCCGCCACGGTCACCTGGAGCAGCGTGCGAGTGGCCGGGTTCATGGTCGTCTCCCAGAGCTGCTCGGCGTTCATCTCGCCGAGGCCCTTGAACCGCTGCACGGTCAGGTTCTTGACCTTCATCTCCTTGACGATGCGATCGCGCTCTTTCTCGTCGCGGGCGTACTGCGTGACCTTGCCCGTAGAGACACGGAACAGCGGCGGCTGCGCGATGTAGAGGTGGCCAGCGTCCACCAGCTCGGGCATGTTGCGGTAGAAGAAGGTCATCAGCAGCGTCCGGATGTGGGCGCCGTCGACGTCCGCGTCCGCCAGCAGGATCACCTTGTGATAGCGCAGCTTGGCGAGATCGAACGTCTCGCCGATGCCTGTGCCGAGGGCAATGATCAACGGCCGGATCTTCTCGCTCGAGAGCACCTTGTCGAGCCGAGCCTTCTCGACGTTGAGCATCTTCCCGAACATCGGGAGGATGGCCTGTGAGCGCCGATCCCGACCCTGCTTGGCAGAGCCGCCGGCCGAGTCGCCCTCGACGATGTAGAGCTCGCTCCGCTCCGGGTCCCGTTCCTGGCAGTCGGCCAGCTTGCCGGGCAACGCTGCACCCTCCAGCGCGCTCTTGCGGATGACCAGGTCGCGCGCCTTCCTCGCGGCCTCGCGTGCTCGGGCGGCCGTAAGCGACTTCTCGATGATCTTCCGGCCGTCACCTGGGTTTTCCTCGAGGTACTGGCGGATGCCTTCCGTGACCGCGCCCTGGACCTGGCCCTTCACATCAGCATTGCCGAGCTTGGCCTTGGTCTGGCCCTCGAACTGTGGTTCGGTCAGCTTGACGCTGATGACCGCGGTGAGGCCCTCGCGGACGTCGTCCCCGGAGAGGTTGCCGCCCGAGTCCTTGATGATCCCCTGGCGACGCGCCCATTCGTTGAGCGACGTGGTCAGACCGGCGCGAAAACCCGCGACATGCGTGCCGCCGTCGACCGTGTTGATGTTGTTCGCAAAGGCAAGGACCGTCTCGGAGTAGCTGTCGTTGTACTGGATGGCGACTTCGATGGAGGTTGGTCCGTCGCGCCGGTCGATCGAGATGGGGTGCGACTGGATGACGTCCTTGTCCTTGTTCAGGTGACGAACGAAGCTGACGAGTCCTCCCTCGAAGTAGAAGTTCTTCTCGCGCGGCTGCTCACCCCGCTCGTCGATGAGACGGATGTGGACGCCTTTGTTGAGATAGGCGGACTCTCGCAGCCGCTGGGCGATGGTTTCGAAGCTGAAGTCGACGCTCTCGAAGACCTCCGCGTCCGGCTTGAACATGGTGGTCGTGCCGTGCCACCCGTTCGATGGACCGATGGCAGCCACGGCCGCCTGCGGCTTGCCGCGGACGTACTCCTGCGCCCAAACCTTGCCGTCTCGGGCCGACTCGACGCGCATCCACTCGGACAGCGCGTTGACGACGCTGACACCCACGCCATGGAGACCGCCGGAGACCTTGTAGCCGCCGCCGCCGAACTTACCGCCCGCGTGGAGCACGGTGTGCACCACCTCGAGAGCGTCCTTGCCGGTCTGTTTCATCTTGCCGACCGGCACGCCGCGGCCGTCGTCGGTGTTCACGAGGCTGCCGTCCGGCTTGATCGTCACGTCGATCTGGGTCGCGTAGCCGGCCATTGCCTCGTCAATCGAGTTGTCGACGACTTCCCAGACGAGGTGGTGCAGGCCGCGGACGTCCGTCGAGCCGATGTACATGCCGGGTCGGCGGCGAACGGCCTCGAGGCCCTCGAGGACCTGGATGCTCTCCGCGGTGTACGACGACGCTGCCGCGTTTCGCGAACGCGATCCCCGACCATTGCCTGTTGAACCGTCGGCCGTGCCGACGCGCACCTCAGCGTTCATCGAGCGCCTCCGGCGAGCCGGTCAACGAGACGCGCGAGGTCGTCGGCGTCGAAGTACGTAATCGTGATTCGTCCACCGCGGGTTCCAGGTTGTAGCCGGACTTTGGTGGCGAGGGCATCGCGCAAGAGCTTCTCCATCCGTTCGAGGTCGGGGTCGGCGTGTGGCTCTGCGGTCGGGTCCGGAGCAGGCGCTGACCCCGTGGTTTCACGTTCGTCGCGCATCGTGCGTGAGAGGCGTTCCGTGTCACGGACCGACAGCTCGCGTGCCACGACGATGGCGAGCAGCTCATCTTGTCGTGCCGGCTCGTCGACGGACGCGAGTGCCCGGGCGTGGCCTTCGCTGATGTGGCCGTTCGCGACGGCGGCCTGCACCGACGCGGAGGTGTCGAGGAGTCGCATGGTGTTGGCAACGGACGGTCGCGAGCGTCCCACGCGTGCAGCGACCTGCTCCTGCGTCAGGCCGAACTCGTCGACCAGGCGGCGGAACGCGCGCGCCTCGTCCATCGCGTTGAGGTCGGAGCGTTGCAGGTTTTCGACCAGCGCGAGACCCAACTGCTGCTGCTGATCGGCGGAGCGAACGACGGCGGCAATGCGCGTCAGTCCGGCAAGCCGTGCCGCCCGCAGCCGGCGCTCGCCGGCAATGACCTGATAGCCCGCTTCGGTGGGCGTCACGAGGATCGGCGCAAGCAGCCCGTGCTCGCGGATGCTCGCGGCGAGCTCTTCGAGGCCCGCTGCGTCGAACTCTCGGCGGGGTTGATACGGGTTGGCAACGACATCGTCGATGGCGATCTCGCGCGGTCGCTCGTCCTCCGCCATCGACGGAATCAGCGCCTCGAGACCGCGTCCCAACCCGCGCGCAGGTCGCGTTTGCACGGTCATGATCCGCTGGCCCACGTTGTCGCGCCCGGGGCTCCAGCGGTGGCGACCGGCTGCTGTGCGCGCGTCATCAATTCGGTCGCCAACTGCTCGTACGCCTGTGCGCCGCGCGAGGCGGGGCTGTAGAGCGGGATCGGACGACCGTAGCTGGGCGCCTCCGCGAGGCGGACGCTGCGCGGCACGGCAACGTCGAAGACCTGGCTGCCCAAGTGACGGCGAACCTCCCGCGAGACATCGCTCGAGAGCGTCGTGCGGGCGTCGAACATGGTCAGCACCACGCCGCGAAGCGCCAGCGACGGGTTGATCCGGTCCCGGACGCGGTTGATCGTGCCCATCAAGGCGCCGAGGCCCTCGAGGGCGTAGTACTCGCACTGGATGGGTACCAGCACGGTGTCAGCTGCCGCGAGCGCGTTGATGGTGAGCAGTCCGAGCGAGGGAGGGCAGTCCAAGATCACGTAGTCGTAGGTATCGGCGATGGGGTTGAGCGCCGTTGCGAGTCGCCGCTCGCGATCCGGGATTGGAACCAGTTCGACCTCCGCCGCCGCCAGATGGCGGGATGATGGCGCAATCCACAGGCCGGGCAGCTGCGTCGGTTGGATCAACCCGGCCATCGGGGTGCCGCCGACCAAGGCGTCATAGACCGACGTGGTGACGCTGGCCTTGTCGATGCCGAGCCCGCTGGTCGCGTTGCCCTGTGGATCGAGGTCGACGATCAGGACGTTCCTGCCTGCGAGCGCCAGGTAGGAAGCCAGACTGACAACGGTCGTGGTCTTACCCACGCCGCCCTTCTGGTTTGCGCAGGCAATGACCTCGCTCACTCAGAGCCTTGCGGGAAAGATTTCACGTCGACTGATTCTACCGGAGTCAAGCGTCTCCCGCCCTCTCCGGACCACTCGCGGCATATGCGACAGGATGCTGGTCACGATCATGCCGGCCATTGACCGAGCGTAGTCGGCGCGCCTTGGCTGGCGCTTATCGCGCGCTCTCCGAAGCCTTCTCAGCGCCTCCGGCACGCCAGCGGGGCAGGCGATGTTTCACGTGAAACAACTCCGCAGAAAGCCGGAATCGAGGCTCGAAAGGCACCCCTTGGGTATACTCGGCTGCGGTGCCCCAGATCGCACCACATCGGGGTCGGTAGCGTGACTGCCGGCGTGCACACCTCCAGCCAGGCACGAACGGATGAGCCTTCTCGTCGCAGCCGTTGGCGCCGTGTTGGCGTCACTGCTGGAGACCAGCGTCCTCCCCGAGCTCCATCTGCCAATCGATCTGGTGCTTGTCTTCGCCGTGACGAGCGCCATGCTCTTGAGCATCGAAGAGGGTCTCACGTGGGCATTCATCGGTGGCATCACCCTTGACCTGCTCGTCGCGGGTACTCGTCCGCTCGGGCTCACGGCGCTCTGCCTGCTGCTGACCACCGGAGGAGGAATTGTCATCGCGCGTCTGACGCAGCCGCCTCGAGTGCTGGTCGTGATGGTCAGCGTCCTCGGGCTGACGTACGTCTACCAGGGGCTCCTGGGCATGACGATCGCCGCGACCCAGGGCCTTTCGTTCGACGGTCTGTCCTGGAGCACGATCACCATCAGCGCGGTTCTGAACATGCTCCTGGCGGGTCTCCTTGCGCGCGCGATCACACTCGTGCGATTGCGAATGACGCCGGTGGAGCACGTGCTGCGATGAACGGGCAAGGTAACCGGCGATGAGCGGCCGACTGGACCAGGGCAGTTCCCGCGCGAAGCTCGTCCCTCGCTTCGTCATCTTTGGGATCGTCGTCGCGATCGTCGTCGTGTCGTTGGGAATCCGGCTCTTCGATCTCCAGGTTGCGCGAGGCGCCTACTACCAAACGCTGTCCGCGGCGCAGCAGACCACGACCATCCCGATCAAGACAAGCCGCGGCCTGATCTACGACCGAAAGGGCCGTCTGGTCGCCGACAACGTCCCCACCTTTGCGGTCAAGGTCAGGCCTGCCGACCTGCCAGCCGATCAGCGCGAGGACGTCACCCAACGACTTGGCCAGATCCTGGGCATGCCCGCGCAGCAGATCATCGAGACGATCGACTCGAGCATCGGCTCCGATTTCGACCTCGTGACGATCAAGCAGGACATCCCAACGGAGACTGCGCGGGTCATCGCGCAGGACCATCTCGACCTGCCCGGTGTCTACGTCGATGTCGAGGCGCGCCGCGAGTACCTCTACGGCCCCCTGCTGTCCCACATCCTCGGCTTCGAGGGCGCGATTTCCGGCGCTCAATACGCGACGCTCAAGGATCAGGGCTACCAGAACGATGACTGGATCGGCAAGGCCGGCGTCGAACAAACGTTTGAGTCCCAGCTGCGTGGGACATACGGCAGCGAGAAGGTCGAACAGGATTCCCAGGGTCGTGTCACGCAGGTGCTCGACACCATCAAGCAGCCACAGGAAGGCGATTCACTCGAGCTGACCATCGACGTGGGGACGCAGCGAATCGCCGAGAAAGCGCTGCGTTGGGCGATGAACCTTGCGGGCATCAAGCGGGGCGTCTTCATCGTGATGAACCCGCAGACCGGCGAGGTCCTGGCGATGGTCTCCCTGCCCGACTACAACGACAACCTGTTCGCGAACGGCATCAGCACCGCGGACTACCAGAAGCTGCTCAGGGACCCGAACGATCCGCTGCACAACTTCGCCATGCAGGACCAGTTCCCGCCGGGCTCGACCTACAAGCTGGTCACCGGCGCGGGAGCACTGCAGGACGGCGACATCACGCCGCGGACCTTGATCCACACGCAGTCGTTCCTGAGCATCGGCAAGTACCGCTATTACGACTGGAACCACATCGGCTTCGGCAACATCACCATCTTCGACGGCTTTGCCCACTCGTCGGACACGTTCTTCTACCAGCTCGCCGGCATGCTCGGAATCGATCGATTGTCGTACTGGGCGCACGAGTGGGGCTTCGGCGCAAAGACCGGCATCGATCTGCCCAACGAGGCATCCGGGATCGTGCCCAGCAATGCCTGGAAGGAGCGCGTCTTCAACGGGCAGCCGATCTATCCGGGCGAGACCTACCAGGCGGGCATCGGCCAGGGCTACGACATGATCACTCCGCTCCAGCTGATCGATGCCTACAGTGCGCTCGCCAACGGCGGAAAGCTCTACCGCCCGCAGATCGTGCGGCGAATCCTGGATTCCAATGGGAACGTCGTGCAGGACTTCCAGCCCGACCTGATTCGCACCCTGCCGATCAGCCAGGACGTGCTCCGGACGATGCGCGTCGCGGCGCGGAACGTGCCGGTGTCGCGCCACACGTACAACCTGGTGGATCTGCCCGTGGTGATGGCCGGCAAGTCCGGAACCGCGGAGTTCGGCCTACGCGATAAGGAAGGCCGGCTGCCATTCCACTCCTGGTTCGTTGGCTTCACGCCCAAGGACTGGCACAAGCATCCAACCACAGATCCGAACGGGTTCGAGGCGGTGAAGGGGACGGACAGCCAGCTGGCGTTCCTGGCTTTCGCGTACGACTCGCGCACCATCGGAAACGCCGCGACCGAGATCGTGAAGTACTTCCTGCAAATGTACTATCACACCGGCGTCGACCTGCGGATCGATTCCCTTCTTACCGTGGGCAACCACTATGGCAACTGAGGCGGCCATGACCGCTGGCTTCCTGCCGTTGAGTCCGCGCTAGGTGGGCACCCTCCGGATCCATCCGGGCCGGCTCGGGCAGTTCACTGGTCGCGCCGTCTCCAACTTCTGGGGCGTCTTCGACGTCCAGCTGGCGATCTTTGCGCTGGGCCTGACCGTGATCGGCGTCCTGATCGCGTTCACCAACAGCCAGGGCGAGCCCCTTCAGGCCGGATCCGTCTTCACGCGGGCGCTGCTCTGGCTTGCGCTCGCGATCGTCGCGTTCACGATTGCGGCATCGGTCGATTACCGCTGGAGCAAGACGTTCGCGTGGCCGATCTACTTCCTGAACCTGGGTCTGCTGGCCCTCACGCTCGTGATCGGCTCAGGCGTCGGTGGCTCGTCTCGCTGGATCTCGATCGGACCACTGCAATTCCAGTTCTCCGAGCTGGCCAAGGTGGTCATGGCGATCGTGATCGCCAAGTTCATCACCTCGCGCGGCGACAAGGTCGGCAGCATCTGGACGATCGTCGCGGCCGGGCTGATCGCGGCCCCGCCGCTCCTCCTGGTGCTCCTCCAGCCGGACCTCGGCTCGTCGCTGGTCTTCGGAGCGATCGTGTTCGGCGCGCTGTTCATCTCGGGTGCGAGCCTTCGGTGGCTGGCAGTGTTCATTGCCGCCGGTATCGCGTCGATCCCGATCATCTGGAACACCCTGCTGCAGGACTACCAGCGCGAACGTCTGCTCTCGATCCTGAACCCCTCCAACGACACCACGGGCGCGCTCTACCAGGTGACGATCTCGCAGATCGCGGTCGGCTCCGGCGGGCTCGTCGGCAAGGGGCTGACCAACTCCGGCGTCAGCGACCACTTGCCGGTCAACGCCACCGACTTCGCCTTTGCGTCGCTCGGGGAGCAGCTCGGGTTTGTCGGCTCGGTCGTCGTCCTGCTCCTCTTCGCTGGGCTGATCTGGCGCGTGTTGCTGATCGGTTGGCGCTCGCGCGACCCGTTCGGGCTCGCCTTCGCCGGCGCCATCGCGTCGCTGCTGATCTTCCAGATCTTCGTCAACGTGGGCATGGTTCTCGGCATCATGCCCGTCACCGGGATCCCGCTGCCGTTCATCACGCACGGCGGCGCGTCACTGATCAGCATGGGTATCGCGCTCGGGATTCTCGAGAGCATTGCGACGCGCCAGGGGCGCCACGCCTGGTAGCGGCGACCACGGTCGCGCCCCGACACATCCGGCGCGGGTTCTCAGTGACGAGGATCAGCGCTGGGCGGTCCGCCGGATGTCGGCGATCTCTCCTCGCAGGTGTCGCCCCGCCGGAGAACGTTCAAGCCATTCGAGGAAATCGGGGTCGTGCACGGCAACCTGCCCGAGCGACCAGCCCCGGTAGCGGCCGAAGTCCAGGACCGTGCCGCTCTGCCGTCCAACCGGGGGGCCAGCCTCGCCGAACGCGCCGTTCTCGGTCATGTGAGCCGGCACGGTGCGCTTGACGTATCGGTCAGTGGCACGACGATCGCGCTTGACGACGAGCTCTGCGTCGTAACGGGCGCGCTGATCCGGGTCCTTCAGGACCGCGTACGCCTGGTTCAACTCCCGCATCCGCACCTGGGCCTCCTGGCTCGGATCACGGTCGGGGTGGTAGCGCAACGCGAGGCGGCGGTACACGGTCGAGATGATGTCCGGGTCCGCCTCAGGATCGATCTGGAGGACCTGGTACCAGTTGGGTCTCCGGTAGGACCGTTGCATCGAGCACCGAGCGTACCATCGTGACCGCCCCCGGAACATGGGAGAACGAGCACCATCCGAGGGGATCGCGTCGCGATTGACGCCGATGGGCCGTTCCGGATACCATCCTCGTTCCCGCCGATCCTCGGGCTGGTCGTTGCGTGTGCGCGCGACCGCCGCATGGCGGTGCCGATCACGATTTGCAATCTTCAAGGAACCATGTACGCAGTCATTGAATCCGGCGGAAAGCAGTACCGCGTCGAGCTCGGCAACGAGATCGAGGTCGACCGGCTCGAGGCCGAGCCCGGCCAGACGATCCAGCTCGATCGCGTCCTCCTCGTCGCCGACGGCGACGCTACCGAGATCGGCCGTCCGCTGGTCGATGAGGCGATCGTCAACGCCGACGTCGTCCGCCAGGATCGCGGCGACAAGATCGTCGTCTTCAAGTACAAGCCCAAGGCGCGCACGCGCGTCAAGAGGGGCTTTCGCGCGGACCTGACCGTCCTGCGGATCTCTGAGATCGCCTTCGGCGGACGAAGTGCGCGTCGCGATGCGGCCGCTGCCCAGGCTGAAGCAACCGCAGCCCGCGAAGCGGTCGAGGCCTCGGCGTCCAAGAAGGCAACGGCCGACCAGGCCCTCGCGGCGAAGCTGGGAGCGGCGGCGCCTGCCGAGTCGTCGACGAAGACGACCAAGGGTGGCACCACCACGGCAAAGGCCGCCGGCACCAAGACCGCGTCGAAGAGCTCAACCGCCGCGAAACCCAAGACGACTGCAGCGCGCACGCAGGCGGGCGAGGACAAGACCGCGGCGTCCAAGACCAACTCGAGCCGGTCGACCAAGGCAACGGCTCAGAAGGCCGCCGCCACCACCGAGAAGCCCACCAAGGCCCCGAAGCCTGTCGCGGATGCCGACGAAGCAGCCGCCACGGAATCGACAAAGGACGAGTAGCCCACCATGGCACACAAGAAGGCAGGCTCAAGCTCCAAGAACGGCCGCGACAGCGTCGGCCAGCGACTCGGCGTCAAGGCCGGCGATGGCCAGCTGGTCAATGCCGGCACGATCATCGTTCGCCAGCGAGGCATGACCTTCCTGGCGGGTCCGGGCGCCGGACTGGGCCGTGACTACACGGTCTTCGCGACGGTCACCGGACACGTCCACTTCGAGCACGAGCGCCAGAACAAGAAGCGCATCCGCGTGGAAGCCGCGGAACTCGCCATCGCGGCCGCAGAGGCCTGAGAAACAAACCAGCCCAGGAACGAACCCCGTGAAACCAGATATTCATCCCAAGTACTACCAGGCCGACGTCGTGTGTGGCTCCTGCCATACGACCTTCACGGTCGGTTCGACGCGTCCGACGCTCCACGTGGACGTGTGCTCCAACTGCCATCCCTTCTATACGGGCAAGCAGACCATCGTCGACACCGCGGGCCAGGTCGAGCGCTTCCAGAAGCGACTCGAACGATCGGCCCGGAGCTGACGCCGCAGCCGACCCGTCGGCTGGTCAGCGAGGCGCGATAGCACATGGCACGTTTCGCCTACGGCGGACAGGCACTCCTCGAAGGCGTGCTGATGCGCGGCCAGAATGCGATCGGCGTCGCCGTGCGCGGCCCCGAAGGGCAGATCTTCGCGGCGCAGGAGCCACTCAACAGCCTGCTGCACCGCAGCAAGTACGCCCGAGCACCGTTCTTCCGCGGCGTCGTGCTCCTCTACGAGACGCTCGTCGTCGGCACGCGCTGGCTGATGCGCTCCGGATCGCTCGCCGCGGCCGGTGAAGGCGTGGCCATGGGACGCGGTGCCCTGGCCTTGACCTTCGGCGTCACGATCGCGCTCGCGATCGGGCTCTTCGTGCTGCTGCCACTGTTCGTCGCACAGGGCGCCACCAACGCCGCGGTTCATGGCGGCCAACCGATCCTCCAGCACTTCCTCGAGGGCCTGATCCGCGTCGCGATCTTTGTCGGCTATCTGCTGATCGTCTCGCGCTCGGCGGAGATCCAGCGCGTCTTCCGCTACCACGGCGCGGAGCACATGACGATCCATGCGCTCGAGCACGACGACCCGCTCACGGTCGAGCGAATCCGCCGCTACCCGACGGCCCACCCGCGCTGCGGCACCGAGTTCCTGGTCGTGTTCATCATCGTGAGCATCCTGCTGTTCAGCGTCCTTGCCGGCACCGAGCTCTGGGTCGGCATCGTCGGCCGCATCCTGCTCATCCCGGTCGTCGCTTCGATTGCCTACGAGATCCTGCGCTGGGGTGCCAAGCGGCGAGACAACTGGGCGGTTCGCTGGCTCTTCCTTCCCGGCATCTGGCTGCAGGCGATCACGACCAAGCAGCCCGACGACTCGATGATCGAAGTGGCCATCGCATCGATGCGCGAGGCGCTTGCGGCAAACGGTGAACAGGCGCCGGCCGGCAGCCTGGAGTTGGAGATCGAGGCGATCCCCGACGCGAAGACGCTGGCGGCAGACGTGGAGGCTCGCACCGCGAGCGGCGGGCCCGACACGCCGATCCCGTGAGCCTGGACGATCGGCTCGATGACGTCGAGCAGCGCCTCGGCGAGATCGAGGCTGAGTGGGCGCGACCGGAGGTCGTCGCCGATCCGGACCGGATGCGCGAGCTGGGCCGCGAGCACGCCCGCATGGCACCCGTCGTCGAGGACTATCGCAGGCTTCGAATCGTCCGCGACGAACTCTCGCGTGCGCGCGCGGAGCGCGACGCAGCGAACGATCCGGAGCTTCGGACGATGGCGAACGAGATCGTCGCCGAGTACGAACAGGAGGAGGCACGCCTCGACGAGGCGCTGCGTGTCCAACTGTTGCCGCGCGATCCGAACGACGACCGCAACGTGATCCTGGAGATCCGAGCCGGCGCGGGCGGCGAGGAGGCCGCGCTGTTCGCGCAGGACCTGCTGCGGATGTACCTGCGCTACGCGGAGCGTCACCGCTGGCGCTCCGAGATCCTGTCGGTGAACGAGACGGGAATCGGCGGCATCCGAGAGGCGATCGTCCAGATCGACGGGGACGGTGCGTTCAGCCGCCTCAAGTTCGAGGGTGGAGTCCATCGCGTGCAGCGCGTACCGGCCACCGAGTCGAGCGGCCGGATCCACACGTCGACTGCGACCGTCGCGGTCCTGCCCGAGGCGGAAGAGGTCGAGATCGCGATCGACGAGGACAAGGACCTGCGCATCGAGGTCAAGCGATCGTCAGGACCCGGTGGACAGAGCGTCAACACGACCGACTCTGCCGTGCGCATCACGCACATCCCGACGGGCCTGGTGGTCGAGATCCAGGACGAGAAGAGCCAGCACAAGAATCGTGCCAAGGCCATGGCCGTCCTGCGTGCCAGGCTGCTCGATCGTGAACAGGCGAAGGCACACGAGGCCGAACGCGTGGTCCGCCTGTCCATGGTCGGTACGGGCGAACGATCGGAAAAGATTCGCACGTACAACTATCCCGCAGGACCGCGTCTCGGATCATCGCATCGGCGTCACGTTCCACAACCTGCCTGGCGATCCTGGACGGCGAGCTGGACAGCATGATCGACCAGCTGATCACCACGGACCAGGCAGAGCGGCTGGCTCACCTGGCGGACCCGGCATCGGCCGGCGCGAGGTGAGATCCTCGACTCGATGACCTTGGAGGCCGCGCCGGGACTGGGAGCCGCTGCCAGCGGCGAGGCCTTCGACGCTCCCGCTCAGGCCGGCTCGCTCGGTCCCGCGCGCCACCGACATCACCGGCGTGCTGGTGCTCAAGCACGACCGCCGCTTCGTCCTCACCGACGCCTACGGCGACCTGCAACGCGATGGGCGCGGCCTCGGTCTCTACGTCGGTGACACGCGCATGCTCTCCACGTACGAGCTGCGCTTGAACGGGCAGCGCCCGGTCGTGCTGCGCACCGGCGCGGGCGCCGGCTTCGCCAGCACCATTCAGCTGACCAACCCCGACCTGTTGCGCAATCCGGCCGACAAGGTCGATCCCGAGGTCGTGCTGCGCCGCCAGTCGCTGGGGATCGTGCGAGACCGCGTTGTTGCGGACGCGTTCACCGAAACCATTCGCATCGATAACTACACCCTCCATCAAGAACGCTGCACGCTGACCCTCCGGCTGGATTCGGACTTCGCCGACATCTTCGAGGTGCGCGGTGTCGTGCGCGACCGGCGCGGCCGCGAGGAACCGACGATCGTGGACGGCCGAACGGTGACGTTCGCGTACGTCGGGCTCGACGATCGCAGACGAACCACGACGCTCACGTTCAGTGAGGAACCGACGGCTGCGCCGTCGTACCTGACCGCGGCACAGGCGGTGGATGGCCTCCGGCGTGGGGCGGCGTGGGCCCGTGGCTCCAGGGATCCGGCACTCGCAACCGATGGCGACGATCGTTCGCGCCCGCGGCCGCGGCTGGCTCGGAAGCGCTCCTCGTGTTCGACTGGACGCTGGATCCGGGTTCGCACCGCGAGCTGGTCGTTCGTGTCACGGACAGCGAAAAGGCAGTCACGGCGCCCGCCGCGGGCGGCGCCACGTTGGCCCGCGTTCAGGCGGATCGCCTGGTCTCGGACGAATCGGAGGCAGCGCATCGCGCCTGGTTCGCCAGCAGTGCCTCGATCTCGACGAGCCACGTCTACGCCGACCGGGCATTTCGCCGCGCGCTGGCCGACCTGCGCCTGCTGGTCAACAGCGGCCCCGGTCCGGATGAGCGCTACGTCGCGGCCGGCGTGCCCTGGTTCAGCTGCCTCTTCGGCCGCGACTCGATCATCACCGCCTTGCAGGTGCTGCCGGTCCGGCCGCAGATCGCGCAGGAACACCTGCTGCGTGCTGGCACGCTTGCAGGCGACCGACGGTCGACGATCGGCGCGACGCCCAACCGGGCAAGATCCTGCACGAGCTGCGCACCGGCGAGCTGGCACGGTCACGGGCGAGATCCCGCACACGCCGTACTACGGCACGGTCGACGCGACGCCGCTGTGGCTGATCCTGCTCGGCGAATACGAGCGCTGGACCGGCGACGCGGCGCTGGTCGAGCGGCTGTGGCCCAACGCCCTCGCCGCGCTCCGCTGGATCGACGACGTACGGCGACCTCGATGGCGACGGCTTCGTCGAGTACGAGCGCCGGTCGCCTGAGGGCCTCGTCAACCAGGGCTGGAAGGACTCGACCGACGCCAATCGCTTCCGAGACGGACGCATCGCGGAAGCGCCGCTCGCGCTGGTCGAGGTGCAGGCCTACGTCCATCGCGCCCGGCTCGAGATGGCGCGCCTGGCGCGGCTGCGCGGCGACAACGAGCTCGCCGACGCCCAGGAGCAAGCCGCCGCGGACCTTGCCGAACGATTCGAGCAGGCGGTTCTGGATGGACGACGTCGGCACGTATGCGCTCGCGCTCGACCACGAGAAGCGGCAGGTCGACGCGATCGGCTCGAACGCCGGGCACGTCGCTCTGGAGCGGCATCGGCCTCGCCCGAGCACGCGGCGCGAGGTGGCCGAGTCGCTGATGAGTGCCGACCTGTTCAGCGGCTGGGGCATCCGAACCCTGTGCCGCGGAGCATGGCCGGCTACAACCCGATCGGCTATCACCTGGGCACGGTCTGGCCGCACGACAACGCCATCGCCGCGGCCGGTCTCGCTGCGCTACGGCTTCCGCGAGGAGGCGTCGCGAGTTGGCGCGGCGATGCTCGAAGCGACCATGTACTTCCGCGATTCGCGCCTGCCGGAGCTGTTCTGCGGCTTCGACCGCGCCCACTCGCCGCTACCCCGTGCCGTATCCGGTCGCGTGCTCGCCGCAGGCCTGGGCGGCCGGGCTCCCTGTTCCAACTGCTCAGCGCCATGCTCGGACTGGAGCCGGACGCGCGACACGAACCGCTGGTGCTGCATTCGCCGACGCTTCCCGAGTGGCTGCCGGAGGTGCGCCTCGAGAACCTGCGCGTCGGCGACGCGGTCGTCGACCTGCGCGTTCGCCGCGCCAACGGCCTCGCCGGCGGTCGAGGTGCTGCGGCGCACCGGCGACCTCTCCGTCGTCGTCCGGCTCTGAGACCGAGGCCACGACCGCGCAGACCGTCGGTGAGCTTCTCGCCGCGACGACCGATGCGACTGCGCGGAGCGGCTCGGAGACGCCGCGGCTCGACGCCGAGCTGCTGCTCGGCTTCGTGCTCGGCATCGATCGCACGGGGGTCGTGGCGCATCCGGAGGCTCGCGTCGGCGACGGACAGGTGCCGCGGATCGAGGAAGTCGTCCGGCCGCCGCGAGCACGGCGAGCCGGTCGCCTACATCCGCGGCGTCAAGGAGTTCCACGGCCTGGCCTTCGGCGTCGACCCGCGCGCGCTCATCCCCCGACCGGAGACGGAGCTGCTGGTCGATCTGGCCGTCGAGCGCGTTCGGCGACGTGCTGACGCAGCGGCACGTGGGACCGGCGCGACGACCGTTCCGCGTCTGGGACGTCGGCACCGGCAGCGGCGCCATCGCGCTCGCCATCTGTGCGGAGCTCGGCGCGGCGGCGCTACGGCGGCGCGTTCCGGCTGCGCGCCAGCGACGTCTCTCGCGGATGCGCTCGCGCGTCGCCGTCGAGAACGCCGTCGGGCACGGCGTTGCCGACTCGATCGACTTCGGGCGCGGCGACCTGTTCGACGTCGAGCCAGCGCCGGAGCTGCCGGTGCGACCTGGTCGTCGCCAACCTGCCGTACATCCCCAGCGACGAGGTGCCCCGACCTGGCCGTCGCTGCGAGCTTCGAGCCGCGCGTCGGCGCTCGATGGCGGTCCGGACGGGCTGGACCTCGTTCGACGCCTGCTCGGCGGCCTGCGATGCGGTGCCTGGCGCCAGACGGCCGGGCGCTGCTCGAGATCGGCGCGGACCAGGCGTGAACGCGGTCTGGCGGCGGCCGCAGGCCACGCTCCCGGGACTGGCGCTCCGGGGTCGCGGCTGGACCTCGCCGAGCGGGCGCGCATCCTCGGCGTGGAGCGACCGGCAGCGTGACGCCCGCGGTCATCTCCAGCGCGCGACCCGGGTGCGGTCGAGCGCCGCAGCGCGCGGTCCTGCGCGGCGGGCGGGCTCGTCGGCATCCCCACCGAGACTGTCTACGGCGTTGCCGTCCTGCCGGTCGAGGATCGCCTCGACGCGCTGCTCGACGCCAAGCGGCGGCCCGCCGGAGAAGGGCTTCCAGCTGATCGTCGACGGGCTCGAACAGGTGGCCGACGCTGGTGGCCGTCGCCCGCGCGCGGCCGAGCGGCTCGCGGAGCGCTTCTGGCCCGGCGCCGCTGACGATGGCCCTTGCCGCTGCGACCTGGCGTGGAGCTGCCGGCGCTGCTGACCGGCGGCCGCGACACGCTCGGCCTGCGGCTGCCCGACCACGCGGTGCCCCGGGCGATCGCGCGGCTGGTCGGTCCGATCGCGGTCAGCTCGGCGAACCGCTCGGGCGAGCCGCCGGCGGAGACGGCCGAGGCCGTCGCTGGCCTCGGTCGGTCCGTCGCTGGCGCTGGTCATCGACGACGGGCCGGTCCGCGGCGGCATGGCGTCGACGGTCGTCGGCGTCAGCGCGGACGGCGAACTGACCTTCTTCCGCATCGGCGCCCTGAGCGAGGCGGAAGTCCGGCGAGGCGGCGATCCCGAACGAGCGCAAGCGCTGTCGGCGCGCAGCACGCCAGACGCTGCAGGAAACCCGTTTCCCAAGTAAACTGGCCCGCCAGCCAGCGGAGGAGCTCGACCGCCAATGACCCTGACCGCCGAACCGGCCTCGGCAACGCGCCCCTGGCGGACGTCGATCCGGACCTCTGGGCGCGCGATGCTCCGCGAGCGCGATCGCCAGCGCGACAAGATCGAGCTGATCGCCAGCGAGAACTACGTCTTCGCCGCGGTCATGGAGGCGCAGGGCTCGTGGCTCACCAACAAGTACGCCGAGGGCCAGCCCGGCAAGCCGCTACTACGGCGGCTGCGAGTTCGTCGACGAGGTCGAGACGCTGGCCGAGGAGCGTGCGCTCGCCCTGTTCCCGGGCGCCGAGTTCGTCAACGTGCAGCCGCACTCCGGCGCGCAGGCCAACATGGCCGCGTACCTCTCGGTGCTCAAGATGGGCGACCGCGTCCTGGGCATGAACCTGGCCCACGGCGGCCACCTGACGCACGGCTCGCCGGTCAACTTCAGCGGCAAGTGGTTCGACATCCACGCCTACGGCGTGCGCGAGGACGACCAGCGCATCGACTACGACGCGCTCGAGCGCCAGGCGCATGGAGATCCGGCCGAAGATGATCGTCGCCGGCGCCAGTGCCTATCCGCGCATCATCGATTTCGAGCGGCTGGGCCGGATCGCCCGCACCGTCGACGCGCTGCTCTTCGTCGACATGGCGCACATCGCCGGCCTGGTCGCGGCCGGCGTCCACCCGAGCCCGTTCCCGCACGCGGACCTCGTCACGACGACCACCCACAAGACGCTGCGCGGCCCGCGCGGCGGCATGATCTTTGCCCGCGAATCGCTCGGCAAGCAGGTCGACAAGGCCGTCTTCCCCGGGCACGCAGGGCGGCCCGCTGATGCACGTCATCGCCGCCAAGGCGGTTGCGCTCCACCTGGCGGCGACAGACGAGTTCCGCGCCGATCAGCGCCGAACGATCGAGAACGCCGCGGTCCTGGCCGAGCACGCTCGCCGACCAGGGCGCCAAGCTCGTCTCCGGCGGCACGGACAACCACCTGATGCTGGTCGACGTGACACCGCTCGGCGTCACCGGCAAGGAAGCCGAGGCGCTCCTCGACGGCGTCGGCATCACCGTCAACAAGAACGCCATCCCGTTCGACCCGCTGCCGCCCAACACCGCGTCCGGCATTCGCGTCGGCACGCCGGCAACCACGACGCGCGGCTTCGGGCCCCGACGAGATGCGCCAGGTCGGCCGATCTGATCGTGCGGGCACTGCGGGACCGCGACGATCCGCGAGACCGCTCCAGCGGTTGCCGATGAGGTTCGCCAGATCTGCGCTCGCTTCCCCGTACCGGGCCTGCCCACGGCGTGACTTCCTCCCAGCTGGCCCAGGTGCCGGCCATCGTCATCGCGTTGGTCGCGGCGGTGGCAGTGAGCTTCCTGCTGACCCCGCTGGCGATCCGCTTCGCGCGACGGTTCGGCGCGATCGACAACCCCGACTCGGCGCGACGCGTCCATCGCGCGCCGATCCCGCGAGCGGGTGGCTGGGCGATCGCGATCGCCTTCGTCGGTGTCGGCGCCGTGTCGCTGGCTGGTCATTAGCGCCTGTCCGAGTTCGCTCGCGTTCCAGGGCCACCAAATTCGCGAGCTGATCGCGCTGCTGGCCGGCACCCTGGCCGCGGCTTCCATCGGCTTCATCGACGACCGCTGGCAGATCCGGGCGCGCTGGCAGTTCATCGGGCAGGTCGTGCTCTCGCTCATCCCGGTCGTCGGCCGGCAACCTGCGATCGCGGTCATCTACAACCCGCTTGCAGGGCGGGCAACGTCGACGCAACTGCTGGCCGATCCGCTTCCCGCAGATCCTGACGATGCTGTGGGTGATCGGCATGCTCAACAGCATCAACTTCATCGACGGCCTGGATGGCCTGTCATCGGGCATCGCGCTGATCGCCGCCGTCACCCTGGGCATCCTGTCGCTCCAGCAGGGCCAGCCGACCGTTGCTCTGCTGTGCGGCGTGCTGGCCGGCGCCCTGGGCGGCTTCCTGCCCTGGAACTTCCACCCGGCGAAGGTCTTCACGGGAACGACCGGCGTGCTCGCGGTCGGCTACGCGCTGGCGGTGCTGTCCGTCCTGGGGACTGCCAAGATCGCCGTCGCGCTGCTCGTCCTGGGCGTGCCGATCATCGACACCTTCTGGATCATCATCCGGCGCGTCTCCCACGGTCGCTCGCCGTTCACGCCCGATCGCGGCCACCTGCACCATCGGCTGCTCGACCTCGGGCTGACGCACCGCGGCGTCGTGCTGCTGATCTACGGCATGTGCTGCGTCCTGGCGGTCCTCAGCTTCTATCTCTCCCAGCGTGACCAGCTGTACGCCTTTGCCGGCTTCATCGTTGGCGGCGGCGTGCTGCTCTTCATGCTCACGCGGCGCGGCCACAGCGACGCGCTCGAGGCGGACAGTTACCCGGACGAGATGCCGTCCAACGACCCGCCTCCTGACGCGTCGGTGCGCTACGCGGATCCTGATGCGCGACGGGTCGGGGTTGCCCGGATTGCCCCGGATGAGCGCTGAAACCGGCGCTGATATACTTTCCGGCGCCCACACTGGTTCCCCTTGAACGGCACGGGTTGGGCGGCGTACGCCGCCCTCTTCACCGAAATCGGCGTCGCGCTGTTCGTGACGACGCTGTTGGGGGCGCTCGCGGGCCACTGGCTGGACCAACAGCTGGGGACCAACCCAGTCTTCGTTCTGATCGGGTTCCTCGGTGGTGCAACGATCGGCGCGGTAGGTGATTACCAGCTCATCAGCCGGTTTCTGGCCAGGTTCAAGGACTGAGCAGAGCCCGCGTCGAGGGACGCGGCGCTTCGGGAGCAAGCGTGTCTAGCGATCCAACAAGCGGCGAGCCCACGCCTGCCCAGAGCGCCGAGGCCCGGACCCAGCGGCGCGGCTACAACGCGCTCGCCTTGGGCGGGCTGCTCGGTGATCGCCCTCGTGATCGTCGACGCGCTGGCGCTGATCTTCGCGCCGCCGTTCGATCCGCAGTCGTCGACCGGCAGCCTGCGAGTTCCCGGTCTGCTTCATCAACGGCAACTTCGAGTTCCCGGCGCCGCCACGGTCATCGGTACCGCGCCGGAGAGCGGGCAGATCGTGACGTTCGCCGTGGGGATCAGCTCGACGCTCTTCACCATGTGGATCATCGGCGGCGCGCTGATCGTGGCCGGGTTCTTCCTCGGGCGGCTGCCGCAAGGACGTGCCGGGACGGCTCCAGAACTTCTCCGAGTGGGTCTTCGAGTCGATCCGGAACTTCGGCGCTCTCGATCGGCGGCCCGCTCGCGATGCCCTACATCCCGATCTTCGCGGCCTTCTTCCTGCTCATCCTGATGTGCAACTGGGCCGGCCTCGTTCCGCCCGTCGGCAAGGTGGAGTTCCTGCGCGCGCCGACCAGCGACGTGAACATCACGATCGGGCTCGCGCTGGTGAGCTTCGTCTACTTCCAGGCGGAGGGCTTCCGCCGCCTCGGCGTGCGCGGCTATCTCGGCAAGTTCTTCCCCTTCTACGAGTTCAAGCACGGCGTCGGCGCCGGCTTCATCGCCATGTTCGTTGGCCTGATCGAGCTGATGCTCGAGTTCGTCAAGCCCCTCACGCTGTCGATGCGACTCTTCGGCAACATCTACGCCGGCGAAGTGGCGCATCGGCGTCATCACGGCGCTGACCGTGACGCTCGTGCCAGTCGCCCTGCTGCTGCCTCGAGTTCATGCTCAACCTCATCCAGGCCCTCATCTTCAGCGTCCTGACGCTGATGTTCATCCTGCTGCGCCATCGAGCGCTCATCACGAGGAAGAGGGACAGATGGGCGAGGAGGCCGTCGAATCGCTCGAGGGTCGCCATCCACAACCGGCGGGCGCGCACTGACGCCCGATCAACCAGGGCCCAATCGGTCCCGAGCAACCGACCGGGCGTAGGAGGAACCGCACCAATGGAACATATCGGCGCAGGCCTGGCCGCCATCGGGGTCATCGGCCCGGGCATCGGCATCGGCATCCTCGGTCGGTCTCGCGGCGGGCGCCATCGGGCGCAACCCCGACGCGGCCGGTCAGATCCGCGGCCTCGCCATCATCCTCGCGGCTTCGCTGAAGGCCTCGGCGTGCTTGCCATCGTGGTCGGCCTGCTGACGATCTTCATCAAGTAGCCCAGGGGAGCGATCCAGTCGTGAACCTCTACGCCGTTACGGCCGGCGTTCGGCCAGGCGGCGGCCGCTGCGAACCAGGCGACGGAGAACACCGGTCTCACGATCAACATCTTCTGGGTCCTGATCGTGCGGCGTCCAACTTCATCGTGTTCGCCGGTCGTGATCTGGTCGCTTCTTCTTCAAGCCGGTCTCCGGGACTGCTCGAGTCGCGCCGCACGCGCATCGAGCAGGGCCTCAAGGACGCCGACGAGGCGCGCCGCGAACGAGAGGCAGCCGCCGACGAGCGCCAGAAGACGCTCGGCCGAGGCACGCCGCGAAGCGGCCGAGATCCTTGCCCGCGCCCAGAAGGCCGCCGACGACGAGCGCGATCGCGGCGTCGCCGAGACGCGAGCCGAGATCGACCGGCATGCGCGAGCAGGCCGTCTCCGAGATCGACGCCGAGCGCCAGCGTGCCCTCGGCGAAGTGCGTGCCCAGGTCGCCGACCTGGCGCTGCTCGCCGCCGGCAAGGTCGTCGGCGAGACGCATGACCGACGAACGGCAGCGTCGCCTGGTCGAGGAGTTCCTGACCGAGGTGACACCGCCGAGCGCCGGGTCGTGGCCAACGAACTGATGCGCGGACGCTGTTGATGGCCGCATCCCGCTCGAGCGCCCGCCGCTACGCCGAGGCCGCGTTCGAGATCGCCGACGGCGACGGCACGCTCGACGAGTGGCTGCGCGACCTCGACGCTCGCCGCGGCGCGGTCGGGCAGCCGACGCGTCGAGCGACTGCTGGGCAACCCGGCCGTCGCCGTTGCGGTCCGCGCTCAAGGCCGTCGACGATGCGCTCGGGCAAGCGGATCTCCGACAAGGCGCTCAACCTGGTGCTGCTGCTGATGCGGCGGGGCCGAGTCGAGCTGCTGCCGCAGGTGGCCCGGCGCTACGGCGCGCTGTACGAACGGCGCAAGGGCATCGTGCGCGCCACCGTCACCAGTGCCGCGCCGCTCGACGACGCCGAGCTGCGCGCCATCCGTCAGCGCCTTGGCCAGATGACCGGCGGCACGCTGGATATCGACGCAGCAGTCGACCCGTCCACTCCTCGGCGGCGTGATCGTCCGCCTCGGCGACCGCATGATCGACGGCAGCGTCCGCGGCCGCCTCGAACGGCTGCGCAGCCGCCTCGAACGCGGCGTCATCTAGCCCGACCAACCGACCAGCACCAAGCCCAAACGCACCATTCCGAGCCCACACGAGGACCGCCGACATGGCCATCCGCTCTGACGACATCACCGAGATCATCAAGTCCGAGATCGAGCAGTTCGACGCGACCGCCGAGATGCGCTCGGTCGGGCACGGTCGTCGAGGTCGGCGACGGCATCGCCCAGATCTACGGCCTCGAGGGTGCCCTCGCGTCCGAGCTGCTGGAGTTCCCCAACGGCATGCGCGGCATGGCGCTCAACCTCGAAGAGGAGACGGTCGGTGCCGTGATCCTCGGTGACTACACCAAGATCAAGGAAGGCGACACCGTCAAGACCACGGGCTCGATCGTCGAGGTCCCGGTCGGCGCCGAGCTGATCGGCCGCGTCGTGGACCCGCTCGGCCGCCCGCTCGACGACAAGGGGCCCATCAACACCAAGACCACCCGCCCGGTCGAGCGCGTGGCGCCCGGCGTCATCAAGCGCCAGTCGGTCGACACGCCGGTGCAGACCGGCATCAAGGCGATCGACGCGCTGATCCCCATCGGCCGCGGCCAGCGCGAGCTGATCATCGGCGACCGCCAGACCGGCAAGACCGCCGTCGCGATCGACACGATCATCAACCAGAAGGGCAAGGACCTGATCTGCATCTACGTGGCCATCGGCCAGAAGATGTCGACCGTCCGCCAGCGTCGTCGCCATGCTCGAGCAGTACGGCGCGATGGAGCACACCATCGTGGTCGTCGCCGGCGCCGAGGATCCCGCCCCGCTCCAGTACCTCGCCCCGTACGCGGGTGCCGCCATCGGCGAGGAGATCATGGAGAACGGCGTCGAGATCGGCGGCAAGATCATCAAGGACGCGCTGTGCGTCTACGACGACCTCACCAAGCACGCCTGGGCGTACCGCGAGATGTCGCTGCTGCTGCGCCGCCCGCCCGGTCGCGAGGCGTATCCCGGGCGACGTGTTCTACCTCCACTGCCGCCTGCTCGAGCGCGCCGCGCGCCTCAGCGAGGAGAACGGCGGCGGCTCGCTGACGGCGCTGCCGATCATCGAGACGCAGGCCGGCGACGTCTCCGCCTACATCCCGACCAACGTCATCTCGATCACCGACGGCCAGATCTTACCTGGAGACCGACCTCTTCAACGCCGGTCAGCGCCCCGCCCTCAACGTCGGCATCTCGGTGTCGCGCGTCGGCTCGGCAGCGCAGACCAAGGCCATGAAGAAGGTGGCCGGTCCGCTCAAGCTGGACCTGGCGCAGTACCGAGAGCTGGCCGCGTTCGCGCAGTTCGCGACCGACCTCGACAAGGCCACGCGCGATCAGCTGACTCGCGGCGAGAAGATCTCCGAGGTCATCAAGCAGCCCCAGTACCAGCCGCTGCCGGTGGAGAAGCAGGTGGTGATCCTGTGGGTCGTCACCAACGGCTTCCTCGACGACGTGCCGACGCCGCGAATCCGCGAGTTCGAGCAAGCGGTTCTACCGCTTCCTCGAGGCAGAGCAGCCCGATGTGCTGACGACGCTGGCCGCCAAGCCGGAGCTGACCGACGAGATCGTCGAGTCGTTGCGCAGGCAACCACCGACTTCAAGGAGACGTTCGCGGCCTGACCGGCCCGCGGCCAGGCCAGGCAGTCACATCGCTCGTGGCCAGTCAACGCGAGATCCGACGCCGCATCGGCTCGGTCCGGAACATCAAGCAGATCACGCGCGCAATGCAGTTCGTTGCCGCTTCGAAGCTGCGACGTGTCCAGGACGCGGTGCTCCAGGCGCGCCCGTACAGCGAGAAGCTGGACGAGATGCTCGCCGACGTGGCCGCCGTGCTCGGCAGCGAGGACCATCCGCTGCTGGCCCAGCGCGAGGGCGGCACGCGGCTGATCGTGCTGTTCACCACGGACCGTGGCCTGGCCGGCTCGCTCAACACGAACACCATCCGGTTCGTGTCGCGTGCGATCGTGGAGTCGAGCGGCGAGCCTGGAGATGGTCACCGTCGGCCGCAAAGGGCACGCTGCCATGCGGCGCGCGCACGTGCCGATCGCGGCCAGCTTTGAGGGCTACGGCGACCGCCCGTCGTTTGCGGACGTCCTGCCGCTTGCGCGCCTGATCACGGACGACTACCTCGCGGAGAAGTACTCCGTCGTCGACCTGGCGTTCACCCGAGTTCGTGTCGACGCTCAACCAGCGTCCGACGCTGGAACGCCTGCTGCCCATCGTGCCGAGCGAGGACACCGAGGGCATCCCGGGCCGCCAGTTCATCTTCGAGCCGAGCGCCGACGCGGTGCTGCGCCAGCTGCTGCCGCGCTACGTCGCGACGCGCATCTACCAGGCCGTGCTGGAGCTGGCCGCCAGCGAGCAGTCGGCCAAGATGGTCGCGATGCGCAACGCCACCGACAACGCCCAGGAGCTCATCGAGGACCTGACGCTGACCTACAACAAGGTTCGCCAGGCAAACATCACCCGCGAAATGATCGAGATCGCCACCGGCGCGAACGCCGCGAGCTGACCTGGAGGACCCGTTTCCCATGGCCGTTGCCATCCCGCCGAGAAGCCCAAGACCGCTGGCGGCGCCAGTCGGCCGCGTCATCGCCATCACCGGTCCCGTGGTGGACATCGAGTTCCCGTCAGGCCAGCTGCCGGGATCTTCAACGCGGTCGAGATCGAGCGCGATGGTTCGTCACTCGTCTGCGAGGTGCAGCAGCACCTGGGCAACGACTGGGTGCGGACCGTGGCCATGACCTCGACCGATGGCCTGTCGCGCGGCGCCAAGGCCATCGACACGGGCGCGCCGATCAGCGTCCCGGTCGGTCCGGCGACGCTCGGGCCGCGTCTTCAACGTGCTCGGCGAGCCGATCGACGAGAAGGGCCCAGTCGAGGCTGAGCAGTACTACCCGATCCATCGCGCCGGCGCCTGCGTTCGACGAGCTGACGACGGCGACCGAGGTCTTCGAGACCGGCCTCAAGGTCATCGACCTGATCGCGCCGTTCGCCAAGGGCGGCAAGGTCGGCATCTTCGGTGGCGCCGGCGTTGGCAAGACGGTCATCATCCAGGAGCTCATCCGCAACGTCGCCGAGGAGCACGGCGGTTACTCCGTCTTCGCCGGTGTCGGCGAGCGATCCCGTGAGGGCAATGACCTGCTGCACGAGATGACCGAGTCGGGGGTCATCGCCAAGACCGTGATGGCGTTCGGGCAGATGAACGAACCGCCCGGCGCGCGCCTGCGCGTGGGCCTGACCGGTCTGACGTTCGCGGAGTTCTTCCGCGACGAGGGGCGAGACGTGCTCCTCTTCATCGACAACATCTTCCGCTTCACGCAGGCGGGTTCCGAGGTGTCGGCGTTGCTTGGTCGGATGCCGTCGGCCGTGGGATACCAGCCCAACCTGGCCACCGAGATGGCCGGCTTGCAGGAGCGCATCACCTCGACCAAGACCGGCTCGATCACCTCGCTGCAGGCGGTTTACGTCCCCGCGGACGACTACACCGACCCGGCGCCGGCGACCGCGTTCGGCCACCTCGACTCGACCATCCGCCTCGAGCGCTACCTCACCGAGCTGGGCATCTACCCGGCGGTGGACCCGCTCACGTCGACCTCGCGCGTGCTCGACCCGCTCGTCGTCGGGCAGGAGCACTACGACGTGGCGCGCGAGGTCCAGCGCGTGCTGCAGCGCTACCGCGACCTGCAGGACATCATCGCCATCCTGGGCATCGACGAGCTGTCCGAGGACGACAAGGCACTCGTTGCTCGAGCGCGCCGCCTGCAGCGCTTCATGAGCCAGCCGTTCTTCGTCGCCGAGGTCTTCACCGGCCGCGCCGGCAAGTACGTTTCGATCAAGGACACGGTGGCCAGCTTCAAGGAGATCCTCGAGGGCAACGCCGACGACCTGCCCGAGCAGGCATTCTTCCTCGCCGGCACCATCGAAGACGTCCGCGAAAACGCGGCCAAGCTGAACGCGTGAGCCTCTTGCGAGACCGATCGACTCGAGCGTTGGTTGTGGCGCGTCCGGCCTCGACGGATGCGTTTCTCTCAAATGAGCGGGAAACGCGACCTCGGAACGCCGCGACGACCGAATCGCGCGGGTCGTTCGTCTCACATGGACAGAAATGCGCCACATTTGAGCGAAGATCTGGGCTCCACACGGGTGGCCTCGCGTTCCGGAGTCGGGAAATCCGTCCAAATGACGGGGCGGTCGTTCCGGTCAGGGCCAAGGGGACTTCCGTCGCGACCGTGAACGTGCCACAACTCGTCGGACAAGCCGCCCACCTGGCCGCCTTGCGGAAGAAGGGTTAGCCGATGCCGCTGCATCTCGAGATCGTCACGCCCGAGCGAGTGGCGTACGAGGACGACGTCGACATGGTGATCTGCCCCGGCAGCGAGGGAGAGCTCGGGATCCTGCCGCACCACGCGCCGCTGCTGTCGACCCTCGGTTTCGGCGAGCTGCGCATCCGCAAGGGCGGCTCCGAGGAGTACTTCGCCATCGCCGGCGGGTTCGTGCAGGTTCGGCCGGACAAGGTCGTCGTGATGGCCGAGACGGCGGACCTGGCGTCGGAGATCGACCTCGAGGCGGCTCAAGCCGCAAGGCGAGAGGCCGAGCGGGCGCTCGAGGAGGGCTTCACGGAGTCGGCCGATCTTGCCCGTGCGCGAGCCGCGATGGAGCGCGCGCTCCTGCGCATTCGTGTTGCCGAGCGGAGGCGACGCGAGGGACCGAGGCGGCACCAATAGGCGCACTCATGGCCGACGCGCGTCCGTTCCACTGGGAGTACAAGGAGCCGCCGGTCCAGCGTGAGGCGTTTCGCGTCACCGGCGGGCAGGCCCTGCACGGGTCGGTGCCGATCAGTGGCAGCAAGAATGCGGCGCTCAAGCTCCTCGCGGCCGCGACGCTGACCGGGGAGCGCTGCCGATTCGAGAACGTCCCCGAGATCGCAGACGTTCAGGTGCTGGTCGAGACGCTGCGTGACCTCGGCGTCGTCGTCGATCATCCGGCTCCCAACACCTACGAGGTGGCTGCCGGCGACGTCGACTGGCTGTTCGTTCCGCTCGAAGCCGCCGCCAAGATGCGCGCCAGCTTCATCCTTCTCGGCCCGCTCCTTGCGCGCTTCGGCCGGGTGATCATCAGCAACCCGGGTGGGGACCGCATCGGGCGGCGGCCGGTGAATCTGCACGTGGACGCGATGCGCGCGCTCGGTGCCGAGATCGACTACCGCAACGGCTACTACTTCGCGCGCGCACCCGGCCGGCTGCGCGGCACGGACGTGGTGTTCCCGGACGTCACCGTGATGGGCACGGAGAACGCGATGCTCGCGGCGACGCTCGCCGAAGGACACACGACCATCCGCCCGGCGGCCCAGGAGCCCGAAATCGACGATCTCATCGACTTCGTCCAGCGCATGGGCGCCGATGTCGAACGCACGGCTCCGGATGTCATCGAGGTCGAGGGTCGCCGACGCCTGCGTGGTGCGGACCATCGCGTCATTGCCGACCGCATCGAGGCGGGCACCTTCGTGGTCGCCGGCGCGATCACCCGTGGAGACGTGACGCTCCATGGTGCCCCGTCACGGAACCTGGGCGCCTTTCTCGGCGCGCTCGAGCAGATCGGCGTCGAGGTGGACACGACCGCCGACACCATCCACGTGCGCGGCCAGAACTGCGACTACAGGGCCGCCACGATCGAGACCGCGCCATACCCGGGCCTGGCGACGGACCTGCAACCGCCGACAGCGGTGCTGCTGACGCAGGCAGAAGGAACCAGCCGGATCCACGAGACGATCTTCGAGGACCGCCTCGAATGGATGGATGAGCTGCGCCGGATGGGCGCGCGAATCGACATCCAGGATGCCCATCACGCCAGCATCTCCGGACCGTGCGTGCTCCGTGGCCGGGAGCTCGAGATGAGCGACCTCCGGGCCGGCGCGTCGCTGATGCTCGCGGCGCTCGTGGCGCAGGGGACGAGCCTGATTCACGGCGCGCACCAGGTTCGGCGAGGGTATGAGAACATCGAGCGCAAGTTCCTCGATCTGGGTGCGTCGATCGAGCACGTCTCCGAGAGTTGACATGACGGCATGAAGATCGGCATCGACCTGGGCACGGCGAACATCCTTGTCTACGTGAAGGGACGAGGAATCGTCATCCGAGAACCGTCCGTGGTGGCGGTCAGCGACGACAACACGATCGTCGCGGTGGGCGACGAGGCCCGCGAGATGATCGGCCGCACGCCCGGCCACATCACGGCCATTCGCCCGATGAAGGACGGCGTGATCGCCGACTACGTCATCACCGAAGCGATGCTGCGCTACTTCATCAAGAAGGCCGGCCGCTCGTTCACCAAGCCGGACGTGATGATCAGCGTTCCGTCGGGCGTGACGAGCGTCGAGAAGCGTGCCGTCCGCGACGCAGCCCTCAAGGCGGGCGCGCGCGAGGCGTACCTCATCGAGGAACCGCTGGCTGCCGCAATTGGAGCGAACGTACCGATCAGCGGGCCATCGGGAAACATGATCATCGACATCGGCGGTGGCACCAGCGAGATTGCCGTGATCTCGTTGGGCGGAATCGTGGTCGCGCGATCACTGCGCGTCGGTGGCAACCGCTTCGATGACGCCATCTCGAACTACATCCGCAAGAAGTACAACCTGATGGTCGGTGAGCGAACCGCGGAGGAGGTCAAGATCAACATCGGGACGGCACTGCCGCTCGATCGCGAACTGCACATGGAGGTCCGCGGTCGCGACCTCATCGCCGGCCTGCCGCGCACCATCCCGCTGACCAGCTCCGAAGTGATGGAAGCGCTCGAGCAGCCGCTCCAGCAGATCGTCGCGTCGGTTCGGACCGTGCTCGAAGAGACGCCGCCCGAGCTGTCCAGCGACATCATCGACAAGGGCATGGTCATGTCCGGCGGCGGCTCCCTGCTGCGCAACATCGACAAGCTGCTGACCCAGGTCACGGGCGTGCCCTGCCACGTTGCGGAGAACTCGCTCAACTGCGTCGCACTCGGGACCGGTCTTGCCCTCGAGCACTTTGATTTCTTCAAGAAGTCGCTCGTCCAGCACGTTTGAATTGGACCCCATTCCAGACGGAGCGGGGCTCGACCGCACGAGCCGCTCGTTCGCCGATCTGCACTGCCACAGCACGGCGTCCTTCGATTCGCTGAATACGCCCGGCACGCTGGTCAAGACCGCGCGGCGTTTCGGGCTGACGCACCTGGCCGATCACGGATCACGAGAAGATCGACGGCGCGCTGCGCGCGCGCGACCTGGCCGGGGTGGAGACCGACGGTCTGCCGCTCACGATCATCGTTGGCGAGGAGGTCCGCACGGCCGACGGCGACATGCTGGGCCTCTTCCTCGAGCGCCCCGTCCCGCCGGGACTCTCGGCGACCGATACGGCGGCGGAGATCCATGCCCAGGGTGGGCTGGTCGGCCTGCCGCACCCGTTCGATCGCTTCCGCGGCTCGAGCGGCAAGATGGCCGCAGCCGAGGCGCTCGCCGAGCTCGTGCGCGAGGTCGACTTCATCGAGGCGCACAACGCCCGCGCGATGGGCGGCGCGAATGCCCAGGCCGCCGAGCTGGCGGTGGCCCACGGATTGCCGCGCGTCGCGTCATCGGATGCCCACTCTCCGCTGGAGATCGGCGTCGCCTACACGGTGCTGAACGGACCGTTCTCGACCGCAGATGAGCTCCGCGCGCTCCTGCCGACGGCGGACATCGTCACCGGTCGTGCCTCCTACTACGTGCGGCTTCTGACGCCGTTCGCGAAGGTGGCCAACGGGCTCGCGTGGCAATCGGCGGATTCGACCTGTGCCCGCCGGCGCCGCGGGTGATCCCTCGTGAGCGCGAATGATTCCGACGGCGCCGGCCACATCGGCGACACCGACATGGACCGACAGCCCGCGCAGGAGCCGCCGAGCGACGCGCAGTCGGTGACCGAAGAGGTCATCGACTACCCGCTCGTCCAGGAGGGCGGCGGAGCGCCGCCGCCGTCGCTGTCGTCCAGGCTGCGGAACCCGCGCACGATCGTCTCGATCGTCGTGCCGATCCTCCTCCTGGTGCTCGTGTTCGCGGCGGCGCCGGGGTTCCACCTCGAGGAGCTGCCCGGGCTGATCGCGCAAGCGAACCCATGGTTGCTGCTGGCAGCGGTCGGGATCTACTACCTGGGCTTTCCGTTGCGCGGTTACCGCTGGGCATTGCTCGTACGCGGGGCGGGCGAGCAACTCTCGGTGCGCGACTCGACCGAGATCATCTTCATCAGCTGGACGGTCAACTGCGTCGTGCCGGCCAAGCTCGGCGATGTCTATCGCGCCTACCTGCTGCGGCTGAACTTCCCGGTCTCGCTGAGCAAGATCTTCGGCACGGTCTTCATCGAGCGCATCCTCGACCTGTTCGCGATCGTGCTGCTCGGGCTCGCGGCCGGGTTCTGGAGCTTCCGGGATGGCATGTCCGACCCGGTCAAGATCGTCTTCGGCATCGGCCTGGCGGTCATCGTGGTGCTCGCCGTCGGCCTCTTCTTCGTGCGCAACTTCGGGCGAAAGGCGATCACGCGGCTACCCGTGCCGCAGCGCGTGATGGACTTCTACGACCGCTTCGAAGAGGGCGTCTTCTCGATCTCGCCCCGCGCCATCCCGCGCCTGGCGATCGTCACGGCCCTGATCTGGGTGACCGAGGGCCTGCGCCTCTACCTGGTGATCCTGTCGCTCGGTTTCCAGATCGACGTCGGGATCAGCGGCGCCTTTTTCGTGGCCTTCATCGCGTCGTTGCTGACCGCGATCCCATTCACGCCGGCCGGCCTCGGCATCGTCGAGCTGGGCATCGTCGGCGTCCTGACGCGCTTCTACAACGTGCCGACGACGGAGGCCGCGGCCATCGCCCTGCTCGATCGCGCGATCAGCGTGCTCTCGGTGATCGTCTTCGGCGGGATCGTGTGGGTGCTGTCGGACAAGACGAAGGCGCGTGTCGTCGAGGTGACGACGACGCCGGCAAGTGGACCCGACGAGGCAGCTTCGCACGCGTAAGCCATGTGCGGCGCGCAAGGAAATCGCGTCGAAGCCTCGGTTGGGAGCAAATCCAGGCCGCGCGAGCCGCAGCCCGCGGGTTAGTTGCGCTTGGCGATGACCGGGATTGGTCGGACAACGGGCCCGCTACCGGGCTGCCGGACCGCGAGGCGGCGCATGCGCAGCGCCAGGTAGTACTCCATCACCTGTCGCACCTGCGGCTCGTTGAGCAGCTCGTCGGCACGAAGCGCGTACTCGACACGGGCGGTCGGATGGTTGGCGTTCGAGGCCATCAGGCCGAAGTAGTGCGGCGTGTCCGCTTCATCGCGGAGCTCCCGCAGACCGCGTGCCAGCTTCGTTGCAGTACCCAGCGACGGGGTGCGATCGCCGCGGACGAGCCGCGAGATGGTGCTGTGATCGACTCCGGATTGCTGTGCAAGCTGGCGCTGGCTCATCTTTTTTGCCTTGAGCTGTGCGCGCAGCCATTCGTTGAAGGCTCGACCGTTCTGGACGCTCATCTGGCTCCCGACAGGCACTGGCAGGTCCGCGCAAACGTGTTGGGCTCGTCAGCGGGGCCGCGTGGAGGTGGGCGGCGAAGCGATCATCCGTGGCGGGGGCGGTGCTCGATATGGCCCATCAGTACGCCTTCGTAGAGTTCGACCGGTGTAGCGGATAAGGCAAGTGCCGTACGGCCTGGTGGGGTTCGGTGTAGTGCTCGTGCCTACGGATCGCGCACCGGGTCGGTGCGGCGCCGCATCCTGCGGGACCGCGGTGCCACGGCATCCGCCGGCAACTCCCCGAGGGCCTCGCCGCGGATCAGCCGGCGGACACGCTCCAGGTTGACGGCGTCGAAGCCCTGGTCCATGCCTGGTGTCTCGAGATAGGTCGGGACAGGCACCAGCGCCGAGTGGAGGAGGAGGTGGCGCAGCCCTCGCTCCCCGATCAGGCCGGCACCGATGTGCTCGTGGCGGTCGTGGCGTGACCCGCGCTTTGCTTTCGAGTCGTTGAGATGCAGCATCGCGAGGCGGTCGAGCCCGATCTCCCCACCAACTTCCTCCACGAGGGCATCGATCGCGGCAGGATCGGAAAGGTCGTAGCCAGAGCTCCACAGGTGGGCGGTATCGAGACAGATCCCGACTCGCCCTTCCGGCGCACCCGCGTCCGAGGCAGCCCGCAGGATCGCGGCGACTTCGGCGATTGTCGTCCCGAGCGTTCCGCCGCCGCCGGCCGAGTTCTCCAGCACGAGCAGCGGCGAATCGCCCTCGAGTGGAACGCGGCGCAGGACCTCGGCGATCCCTTCGCCGGCCAGCCGCGTGCCAACCTCCACTCCTTGGCCGACGTGCGATCCGATGTGCACGTTGACGGCATGCGCTCCGTATGCGCCACCCATGCGCAGGTCGCTCGCGAGGTTCTCGATCGATCGCTCGCGGAACTCGGCACTCGCAGCCGCAAGGTTGACCAGGTACGAGGCGTGCACGGCAAGGCGCCTGATGCCGCCCGCTTCGAGGCGGGCTCGGAACTCGGCGATCTTGGCCGGCGGCTGCGCCTTCCGGCGCCACGCCGTCGGGTTGTCGGCAAAGACCTGGACGCAGGTTGCGCCGATAGACACCGCGCGGTCCGCGGCTTTGAGCAGGCCCTTCTTCGAGCTGCAGGTGAGGGCCGAGAAAGCGGCCGGATAGGGGATCCGAGGGCACGTCCCGATCCTACCTGCCGGGTGCGCGCGGCCGGCCGGGTCGTATGCTGCGGTAATGGACGCGGACCTCCTCGCGGCGGCGAAGCTCCTCACCGGTCGCGACCGGCTGCGAATCCTGGGCTGCCTTGCGCCGGGACTTGCCGATCTGGACGGCCTGCTCGCGGCAACCGGTCTCGCCCAGGTCGCCGTGCGGCGCGAGCTGGCGCTGCTGACCGCCGCGGGTCTCGTGCTGCAAACGCGCCTCGGCCCGGCAGAACGGACGCACTACGAGCTGTCGGTCATCCGCCTGAACCAGGTTGGCGCCGCGCTGGCCGAACTGGAAGCCGAGCAGGACGTGGTCATTACGGACCTGCCCGACCTGGACGCGGCCGCGATCCGCGATTGGTCCAAGGCCGATCTCAAGGTCCTGCGGTCGTACCTTGATCACGGCCGTCTCTCGACGATTCCCGCGCAACACGCCAAGCGACATGTCGTATTGCGGTTCCTGGCCGCGACCGCCTTCGAGCCGGGCGTCTCCTATCCGGAGCGGGACGTGAACATGCGCCTGGCGCTGCGCCATCCGGACGTTGCCGCGCTCCGCCGCTATCTCGTGGACGAGGGTTTCGTGCAGCGCGAGCAGGGGATCTATCGCCTCACCGCCATGGGCGAGGCTCTCGCCCGGGTCACCGCTCCCGCGCCAGCGTAAGCGCCGAAACGCCGCGGGCGCCCCCTTCGCGCAGGACGGCGGCGCAACCACTCAGCGTCGCCCCCGTCGTCATCACGTCGTCAACGAGCACGATCCACCGGCCTCTGACCGGAGCGGCACGGGGCGCCACCGCAAACGCGTGTCCCACGTTGCGCGCTCGCTCGGTCCGGCCCAGCGAGTGCTGAGCGGTGGTGCGCTGCTGGCGAGCCAGGCACGTCGCCACCTCGAGGTTGAGGATCCGCCCGACGACCCGAGCCAGCTCCTCGGCCTGGTCGAATCCGCGCTCTCGCCTGCGCGCCGCATGAACGGGAACCGGGACGAGCAGGTCGCCGCCACGCGATGTCCGCCGCCACCGTTCTGCCATCAGCTCCGCGAGCGGCTCGACGAGGCGCCGCTCGCCACCGTACTTGAGCGCATGGACTGCCGCGCGCACCGGGCCGGTGAACGCTGCACACCACTCGAGCTGCAGCACGCCGTCGGGCAGATCGGCCGGCAGCCCCAGCGGTGAGCCGGCCGGTTCATCCATCCGGCGCCGGAGCGGACCGCGACACGAACCGCACAGCACCTCGCCTTCGCGGCCGCATCCAGGGCACGCGGGTGGGAGGAGCAGGTCAAGGAGCATGCGCACATCCGACAGCCTGACGTGCAGCTCTTATCAGGCCCTTCACCGGCACTCTCCGCCACCTATGATCCGGGCCGATGCGAGTTACCGCGAACGCGCGCCGGTGAGGGCCATGGCGCGTTGGCGCCCGCCGCAGCGCGCGCTCAATGTGGTGCTCGCGATCGTCGGCCTTACGGCGGCGGCGTGGATCTTCCTGTCGGCCTTCAGCTTCGTGAAGTCGCCGGGGTGGGGCTACGACTTCGAGGCGTACCTGCTGGCCGCATACCGCCTGGCCCACGGCGGCTCGCCTTACCTCGCATGGACGTTGGCTGCGCCGTTTCGGCCGGGACCGTACGGGCTCTACCTCTATGCGCCGCCGCTTGCCGTGGCGCTGCTGCCATTGACGGCACTGTCGGTGCCCGCGGCGGCCGCGGTCTGGTTCGTCGTGCGCGGCATCCTGCTGATCGCATCCTGCCTGCTCATGCCGCTGCGCTGGCAGACGCGCGCCGTCGTGCTCGCCGTCGCTGCGGTCAGCGAGGCCGTCCTGGTGGACATGAACCTGGGCAACGTGAGCCTGCTGGTGCTGTTCGCGTCCGTCGTTGCGTGGCGGTTCCTTGACCGTCCAATTGGCGCGGCATCGATCGCGTTCGCCATGACGGTCCGCCCGACCTTCGCGATCTACCTGGTCTGGTGGGTGCTCCGCCGGCGCTGGCGAGAGATCGTCGTCTGCATCGCGACCGGGCTTGCGATCATCGTCGTGACCCTTCCGGTCGTTGGCATCGGCGCCTACCGCGACTTCCTGACCCTGCTTCGAAATCTGTCCGACGTGACGGGCGTGCCCAACAACCAGGACTTCGGCTCGAACGTCGCGCGGCTCGGTCTGCCGTCGATCGCCTCGACCGGCGCACTGCTGCTGGGCTACCTCGTCGCGATCGTCGCGATCGTGGCCTCGATCCGGCGTGGCGCGGAGATCAGCTTCCTGGTCACGCTTGGCGCGACGCTCCTGCTGTCACCGCTGCTGTGGGACCACTACCTCGTGCTGGTGTTGCCGGTGATCGGCTTCCTGCTCGAGAGGCGCACGATGGCCGGCGCGATCCTGGCGCTGCTGACACTCTTCTGGATGCCAGCGTGGCTGGCGCCATTCGTGGCACTCGGCGCCACGCTCGGGCCGTTCCTTGCACGGCCAGCCCTACCTGCGCCACCTGCGACCGCGCAACCGGACGGCCCTTCCTACGTGGCCGGATCTTCGAGCGTCAGCGTGTCCCCGACCTGAATCCCGGTCCGGCCGATCGTTCCGTCTGCGAGCTCGACGACGCCCTCCGCGCCCTTGATTGGCATCACGATGCCGACCCACGGCCGAAGCGACGGCCGGCAGGCGACGATGGTCCGTTCGCCGGACGCATCTGCCGACGAGAGGAACACGGCGTCAATCGGAAAGCGCATGAAGAACATATGGATGCTCGTGTCCGGGATCCACAGCCCCTCGCCCTCGGCGAGCGACGCGCGGCCCATCAGGCCGCGGAAGCGTTGCCAGAACGAGCGTGCGAAATGCACCTCGCCCGCGATGACGGCGCCACCACCGGTCAGGCGACCGGTGGCTGCCCCCGCGGCAGTGCCCGCGGTCTTGGACGTATTGGTCACAGGCCGCCGCTGCCCATGTTCGCCGCGATCAGGATGATCGCGGGCCCGAGGATCACGATGAACATCGAAGGGAAGATGCAGCCGACCAGCGGGAAGAGCATCTTGATCGGGGCCTTGGCCGCCATCTCCTCGGCCCGCTGACGTCGTTCGATGCGCAGCTGCTCCGACTGGACCTGGAGCACCTTGCTGATCGAGACGCCGAGCTGCTCGGCCTGGATGATCGCGCCGATGAAGGTCGTCAGCGCCGGCACCTGGGTGCGGCCGACCACGTCGCGCAGCGCTTCCCTGCGCGTCTTGCCGACGCGAATCTCGGCCAGCGTCCGCTGGAACTCGTCTGCGAGCGGGGACGTTGGTCTTCTCCACGACCTTGGCGAGCGCGGCGTCGAAGCCGAGGCCGGCTCGGACGGAGATGGTCAGCAGGTCGAGGGTGTCAGGGATGGCCAGCAGGATGGCCTTCTTGCGCTTCTTGATCCGGCGCGACAGCCAGAAGTCCGGCGCGAAGAAGCCAATGACCGCGGAGACGACGGCGGCCAGGATGGCGAAGGCGAAGTCACCCGCGACGACGCCGAGCACCAGCACAACGACACCCGCGGTGGCCCCAGCGACGACGACCTTGAGGCCGAGGAAGTCGACCGTCCGCAGGTTGCCGGGATTGCCGGCCATGGCGAGGCGCTGTTCCGTCTTGCCCTGCTTCTTGGCGCTCGTGAAGCGCTGTCCGACACCGGAGAGGCGGATGGCCAGCGGGCGGATGCGTGCGCTCGAAGAAGGGCTGCTGGAGCTCGAGCTCCTCGAGCGTGCGGGCCTGCATCGAGCCGAGCTGGGTCAGCCGGGCCTGCACCGGGTCGACGGATCGAGCCCGGACCAGTGAGTAGAAGACGAGGAAGACGCCCGCACCGGCGATGAGGGCGAACACGACAGGCATGGCTCAGACCTCGATGTTGACGATTTTGCGGATGAGGAAGAAGCCAACGAACATCATGAGTCCGCCGATGCCGAGGATGATCACGCCCAGCGGCAGGCCGAACATCTCGGGTGGCTTCTGCAGCATCGGTTCCATGAACTTGGGCGCGATGACCATGAGGACGCCGACCAGGCCGATCGGCAGGAAGCCGACCACATAGCCCGACATCCGCCGCTTGCGCGGTCAGGGTCTTGATCTCGCCCTTGATTCGTACGCGCTCGCGAATGGTGAAGGCGATCGAGTCGAGGATCTCCGCCAGGTTGCCGCCGACGGTGTGCTGGACGGAGATCGCCGTGGTCATCAGCTCGAGGTCCTCGGAGCTGAACGCGCCGGACCATGTTGGCCAGCGCCTGCTCGAAGGGCAGGCCCAGGTTGACCTCGCGGATGACGCGGCCGAACTCGGTCGAGATCGGCGGCTGCGTCTCGCGGACGACCATCTCGATGGCCTGCAGGAACGACGAGCCGGAACGCAGCGCGTTGGCAATCAGCGTGATCGTGTCGGCGAGGTTGTTGTTGAAGTGACTTGAGCCGCTTGCCCTTGCGCCAGCCCAGCCAGAAGCGCGGCAGCCAGAAGCCGACGATGCGCGCCGACCACGATCGTGAACGGGTTGGCCAGCGTGGGCAGCACGGTCATGCCGAGCAGGAAGCACGATCGCCGGCACGCCGACGATGACGCCGATGCGGATGGCCAGGAACTCGGAGGGCTTGAGCGACGAGGTCGGCGCGTGCCAGCTCGCGCGCCATGTCGGCGCTCCAGTTGCGCCGCTCGACGACGCGGTTGAAGCACTGCGAACGCAGCGGAGCCGGCAATCAGCCTGCCGACGCCCGGGCGGTCGGCGTCTCGTCGCTCTTGGCCTTCGGCTTGGCTCGACCGCGGAGGACGTAGCGCTCGAGGCGCTCCTCCACGTCGGTCGCGGCGGCTGCCGAAGAGGCCGAAGACGATCAGCAGGACGGCCGCGACCGCGCGAGCAGGGCGGCGAACAAGGTCATGCACGTTCATCGCGAGGCCTCAGTAGGTGAAGCCGAAGAGTCCGGGCGGCAGGTGGATGCCCATGACCTCGAACTTCTCGGTGAACTTGGGCCGGATGCCGGTGGGCTTGAGGAGGCCCTGGATCTTGCCCTCGACGATGCCGGTCTGCTCGAACGTGAAGACGTCCTGCATGACGATGACGTCGCCTTCCATGCCCTGGACCTCGGTGATGTTGGTGATCTTGCGGGTGCCGTCCTTGAGCCGGTTCTGGTGGACGATCAGGTCCACGGCCGAGGCGATCTGCTCGCGGATGGCCCGCAGTGGCAGCTCCACGCCGCGCCATCAGGACCATGGTCTCGAGGCGGGACAGCATGTCGCGCGGCGTGTTCGCGTGGCCCGTCGACATCGAGCCGTCGTGGCCGGTGTTCATGGCCTGGAGCATGTCGAGCGCTTCGCCCGACCGGACCTCGCCGACGATGATGCGGTCGGGCCGCATGCGCAGGGCGTTGCGCACCAGCTCGCGGATGGGGATGGCGCCCTTGCCCTCGATGTTGGCAGGGCGTGCCTCGAGCGTGACCACGTGCTCCTGGCGGAGCTGGAGCTCGGCGGCGTCCTCGATGGTCACGATGCGCTCGTCGGTCGGGGATGAACGACGAGAGGACGTTGAGCATCGTGGTCTTGCCCGAGCCGGTGCCGCCGGACACGAAGATGTTCAGGCGCGCTTCGACGCACGCCTTCAGGAAGTCGAACATCTCCGGGCGTCGACGGTGCCGAAGCGGACGAGGTCGTCGACCGTCAGCGGTGAGGCGGCGAACTTTCGGATGGTGATGACCGGGCCGATCAGGCTGATCGGCGGGATGATGGCGTTGACGCGGGAGCCGTCGACCAGGCGGGCGTCGACCATCGGGCTCGACTCGTCCACGCGCCGGCCGATGGGCGCGATGATCCGGTCGATGATGCGCATCACGTGATCGTCGTTCTGGAACGTCACGTTGGTCAGCTCGATCTTGCCGCCACGCTCGATGTAGACCTGGCGCGGGCCGTTGACCATGATTTCGGTGATGCTCTCGTCGCGCAGGAGCGGCTCGAGCGGACCGAGGCCGACGATCTCGTCGGTGATCTGCTCCAGCATGCGGACGCGCTCGGCGCGGGTCAGGGCGAGGCCTTCCTCGTCGACGGCCTTGCTGAAGATCTCCTCGATCTGGCGCCGCACCTCGACCTGGTTGGACAGGTCGAGCTTCGGGTCGAGGTCCGAGATGACCCGCTGCTGCACGCGGAACTTGGTGTCGCGGAACGACTCGCGCACCGGGGACCTGCGGCATCATCCGCGACTGCGGCGCGGCGGGCGGCGTCGACGGCGTGGGCGGCCGACCCGGCGTGGTTCGATGGACGGGCGGCTCGAGCACGGGGGGCGCGGGCAGCGCGCCGTCGGCTCCCGGACGAGCGCTCTCGATTCGCCTCAGCAGCGACATGTCGTTCATCTCCCTGGTAGTGCGATCGTGCGGGTCGTGCATGATCAGCGGCGTGCGAACAGCGATCGCCGCTGGGCCTGCTTCTCCGGTGTGGGCGCCGCGTCGGCGCCTCCGCGCCGATGGCGCCTGGCGATGCGCCACGATGTCCTGGCTCACCTGGGCCTGCTTGTTGCTCCACACGAAGGGCACGCCACGGTTGAGGGCGTAGACCACCGTGCGGCCGTCGCTGACGACCGTGTGGTCGACCTTGCGGCCGATGGAGTGCTCGATGTCGCTCACGCGGATGCCGTAGGCGGAGTCCGCGCGATTGAGCACCAGCCGGAGCTTGTCGCTGTAGCCCAGCTGGTCGGCCAGCCCGAGGAACAGCCGGATGTTCTTGATGTTGGTGATCTCGAGCGTCACCAGCACGAGGATGAGGACGACTGGTCGAGGAGGACCAGGGTCGGGTCCTGGAACAGCGGCCAGCAGTCGACGATCACCAGTCGTGCGTGTCGGCGAGCCGGTGGATGATCGCGCGGATCTGGTCCGCGCGTGATCAGCTCGGCCATCTCCGGGCTGGGCGGTGCAAGCAGCACGTCCATCCCGGTGGTGTGGTTGACGAGCGCGTGTCGACCGCGTCGATGTCGCCGTTGGTCACGTCGGCGAGGACGTCGGCGATGGACTTGTTCTTGGGGTTCATGTTGAGCAGCACGCCGACGTCGCCGAACTGGAAGCTGGCGTCCATGAGCGCCACGGACTTGAGCACCTCGGTGGCCATGCGCGACCGCGAGGTTGACCGCGAGGGTCGTGCGGCCGACGCCGCCCTTGGGCGAGAAGACGCTGATGACCTGCCCGGGCTCGTTGCTCGACGGCGAGCGGCTTGACGATGGCCGGGAGCATCGGCGCGATACCGGTCTGCCTTCTCGCGCTCCCGGCGTGGACACCTGCGGATCGAGTCGCACAGCTCGTCGGAGCTGAACGGCTTGACCAGGAACTCGCGGGCTCCTGCGAGCATCGAGCGGCGGAGGTAGTCGGCCTCGCCCTGGACGGACATCATCACGATGGCGGCCCTGGGCGACGCGCGCCGCGAGCTGCTCGGTCGTGGCGATGCCGTCCATGCCCGGCATGTTGATGTCCATCAGGACCACGTCCGGTTGCAGCTGCTGGCGCCATTGTCGAGTGACTTCGGGACCCGACGCGGCGAGCCCGACCACATCCATGTCGGTCTCGAACGAGAGCAGCTTGGAAATGTGGTCACGCGTCTCGGCGATGTCGTCCACGACCAGGACTCGGATTGGTTCGGCCATCGGATCACTTGCCCTTGGCCGTTGTCGCGACGGATTGCTCGGACCCGTCGATCAGGGGTACGTGGATGGTGATGCGTCTGCGGCGGCAGCACGCCGTACTTGTCGACCAGCTCACGCAGGGTGACGCCGGTCGTCTGGACGTCGGTGGCCGTGACATCCGCGGCGCGCGCAGCACCAGCGCAGATGTCGAGTTGGCCGTCGGTCTGCCCGAAGCGGATGAGTCTCCGCCTGCTGCGGCGTGACGCTGAGGATCAGGATCTGGGAGTCGGCCAAGGGCTGCCCGGTGGCCGGGTCGACCTGCGCGGTCCCGTCAGCGGTGGTGGCGGCGGCCGACGGCCGTGCGCGAGCACCTGGACGTTCTGGACCAGCACCTTGACGCTCGTGTCGTTCCGCGGCGTCACCGACGGGCGTGAACGGCATCGCCGCTGGTCGAGTTGGAGCTTCCGGTGCCATTCGCGATGACAATCGGGCGTCTGCGCGGTCATGAGAGACGTCCACGTAGTCGCCTTCCTGGATGAGCTCGCCGACGCCCTTCAGCGCGTCGACCTGGATGGCCATGGCGACCTGACCGGGCTTGAGCGCGCTGGGTCACCTGGGCCGCATTGGCGACGCCGACCGGCGGTGAAGTCGTCCGGCGGTGCAGGGCTGCGCCCGCGTTGACCGTCTGGCGCACGACCTTGCCCGAGCAGAGCTGCGGGGTCGGGGTACGTGTCGGTGGACATCGGCGACCGGCATTCTGGACCACGACGAGCATCGTCGCGTCGAGAGCTGTGCCGAGCGGGACTGTCCGCCGCGGCGGTGACCACGCTGACGGTCGTCGGCGCTGGTCGCGCTGTGACCCGATCCGGAGCCGAACATGAGGACGCCGCCGAAGGCCACCACGGCCAACACGACGCCGAGGACGAGCATGAGCCGATTAGAGCGCTTCAAGGGAGGGTCTCCTGGTGCTGTGACAGGCAGTTAGGAATGTATGGGGTCCGGGTGGGTGCGGCGAGATGACGAATGGGCTAGAGTGGTTAGGACGTGGGCGGATGTGGCTGGTGTGTCGGACGCGCGAAGGGCTCGGCCGCGGTGCGCGTGTCGCGGTGCGGTCCGGAGCAAGGCTCGAGCGGAGTGGGGCGACCGCGTCGGAGCCGCGCACGCCCCTCGGCGATCGAGCCGCTGGACACCTGGCCGCCCGGATCGCGTCCAACAAATGAAAGAGCGGCGCCGGGCCCATGGGCCGGCACCGCTCATTCAGTGCGGGAGGGTTAACCGATGGCGGAAATCAGATGTTGGCGCCGATCGTGGACAGGATCGTGCTGATCTTCGTGCCGAGGAAAACCAGGGCAGCGATAGCGATGACGGCGATGAGCGCCAGGATGAGTGCGTACTCGGCGAGTCCCTGCCCTTCCTCCTTGTGGAGAACGCTGGACAGCCAGGTCATGAAGTAGGCCATTTGCTGTGTTACCTCCTTTCCTCGAGATTCGCGTCGTAGGACGGTGATTGCACTGTGCCGCGGGCCCTTGCCCGCGCCTATAGGAAGGGGGTACCAGTGGTTCGCACCGGTCGGTGGGCCTCGATGTCCAAGGACCCTGCCGCGGCATGTCCGCAGCGCCCGGCCGAAACAAAGGCGCCGGTCTCGACGACCGGCGCCCGCTCGGAGCTCGGATAGAGAACGTCAGAGCGTGAGCGCGATGTGCGACAACACCGAACTGATCGATGTGCCGATGAAGACCAGCGCGACAATCGCGATCACGGCGATCAGCCCCAGGATCAGGGCGTACTCCGCGAGTCCCTGGCCGCGCTCGTCACGGTCCCCCAGGACAGGATCTGCCGCATGGATATGGCCTCCGGCACTAGATGAGTGAGTCCAAGAGGGACGTGGCCACCGTAGGCCGGGATGGCCGCAGGAATGGGACGGTGGTCCTGCCTGTATGACCCGTACGGAAGGAGGCCCCGAGAGGGATTTCGTTGACGCCCGGCACTCGGGCGTGACCTGCGCCTCGGCCTGCGCGTCCGGCTCCGCCTGCGAGGGGCGCGACGACCTCGACCGTCGTGCCGTCGTCGAGGACGGTGAGCACGATGTGCAACGCTGCGGCCCGGTCGGCGAGCTCCTTCAGCAGACGGCGCCAGCAGCGACTGAGCGTCTGCCGTCGCACGCCGTTCGGCCGTGTTGACCTCGTCGATCATCGGGCGCAGAGCGGGAGGCAAGTCCGGCGGTCCGGCGTCGCCGGGGTCGATGCTCGTGTTGGTCGGCCAGTGGTCCCGGACCGTGGCGGTCAGCTCCGCGACGGTCCAGTCGAGGCGCACGCTGACGCGCGCGGGACGGACCGCGAGGTACGCGGCGATCACGTCATCGACGATGCGGAACAGGCCGCTCTCCTGATCGGCCCAGGCGCCGGTCGGTGCCCGAGGAATCGAAATTGATCTCGACGCCGCCGCGATGGCCGCGGTCGCTCGTCGAGTCGACGCAGCGTCGGCACCAGCCCGAGGTCGTCGAGGACCATCGGCCGCACGTCGAAGATGAAGTCCTTGGTGGCGGTCAGCGTCGCTCTGGACCATCCCGCGCAGCGGCTCAGCTCCGCCGGGCGTCGCGGATCGCCGCGCGCTCACCAGCCGCTCCACGATCTCCGACTGGAGGGCGATGTTGGCCAGGCTCTGGGCCGGGCCGTCGTGCATCTGCCGGGCGATCTCGCGGCGCAGGTCCTCCTGCGCGCGCAGCACGGCGGTCGAGTTGGCGGCACGTACGCACTCGGGTGCCGACGGCGCGGCGCAGCGGCATCGGCCGGCGACCTGGGCGGTGGCAACCCGCGCAGGTCGGCCACTCGGCGGGCTCAGGCTCGCCCAGCGCCGTCGATGATGCGAACCAGCGAGTCCCGGTAGCGCGTGAGCGTCCGCTGCTTGCCCTCGAGCACTTCGTCCTGTGCCTCGAACAGCATCTGGCGGCGGGTCTGCGCCAGCAGCTGGCGTGCGGGCCTCGCGAAGCTCATCGGCGTCGCTCGCGGATCGCCCTCGAGCGCACGTGACGCGCTCGTCGCCCTTGACTCGGCGGCTCTCGTGGCGCTTGGTCTCCTCGTGCGCCTGGCCGACCAGCATGCCGATCTCGCTGAGCTCGCTCTCGAGCTGGCCCAGTTCCGTTGCGAGCGCAGCCTGCAGGGAGTCGGATTGCCGGACGCGCCGCACTCGTCGCCGGTGGCCCAAGCGCTTCTCTGGCGGCCACCTCGTGGCTGCCGACATGCGGTCGATCGTGCCGGCACCGGCGTGCCGGCTCGATCGATGAAGGCGAGTTCCGCGGCGGCGCTCGCTCGCTCGGTTGCGTCGCCGTCCGTCGCCACCGGTCTTCATGCGGTCTAGTCCTCCGGGATCCGAATCCAGCCTTGCTTCATGGCGTACACGACCGCCTGCGTGCGGTCGTTGACCGAAAGCTTCCGCAGGATCGAGCTCATGTGGTTCTTGACGGTCTGCTCGCTGATCGAGAGGGCATAGGCGACCTGCTTGTTGGTCATGCCCTTGGCGATGTTGTCCAGGATCTCCACCTCGCGCGGCGAGAGCGGCGCGAAGATCGGCGCGGCCTCCTGGCCGTAGACCGCCAGCTCCCGGAACTCCTTGAGCACGCGGCTGGCGACCGACGGTCGCGCGAAGACCTTGTCGTTGATGAGGTACTCGCCGCGTGTTGACGCGGCGGATGATGGTGACCAGGTCCTCGGGGCTGATGTCCTTGAGGATGAAGGCCGCCGCGCCGGCCTTGATGGCCTCGAAGAGCTGGTCCTCGTCCTCGGCCACGGCGAGCGCGATGATCCCGGTCGCGGGCACCTCGCGCTTGATGCGCTGCGTGGTCTCGATGCCGCCGGGCGGCGGCGATCGAGAGGTCCAGCAGGACGATGTCGGGGTCGTACTGCTGAGCGGCCGTCGAACGCGCCGCGCGGGTCCTCGGCCTCGGCGACGATCTCGAAGTCCGGCTCGCGTTCCAGGATCTGGCGCATGCCGACGCGGAACAGTGCGTGGTCGTCGACGAGCAGGATCTTCACCCGCTGCGTCCGGGTTGCGTCGATCCGGGTCCGCCACGGCGGCGATCCGGGCCGGAGTAGCTCATTGCCATCTCCGCTCAACTCCTCTTCGCTGGATCGAGCGCCAGGCGGACCGTCGTGCCCGAGGTCGCGTTCGAGATGATCTCCAAGCGTGCGCCGATGAGCTGGGCGCGCTCGCGCATGAACCGCAGCCCGAAATGACGCTTGGAGCTTTGGTCGAGCACTTCCTCCACCGGGAAGCCATGACCATTGTCGGAGATTTCGAGTACCCATCGTGGGGGTCCGCCGCGCCCGTTCTCCGTGACCGGCACCAGGAACGTGGCGAGCCGGACGCGCGTGGCAGCAGCGTGCTTGCGTGCGTTGCGCAGCGATTCCTGCGCACACGCAGCACGGCGCGGCGCCGCGGCACGTCGAGCATCTCTTCGGGCGCATCGAGCTGGACGTCCACCTCGAGCCCGGTGTCGCGGTGCATTCGCTGCGCGATCTCGTCGATCGCACTGCTCCAGCGTGTCGTCGCCCTGGAGCGACGGGTGCAGCTGGTGGATAAAGCCGCGCAGACGATCGAGCTCACGGTCGAGCTCGCCCCGCAGCGTCATCAGTTCGACCCGAGCTGCTGCGGGGTCGGTGCGCATGGTCCGGTCGATCACGTCGACCTGGAAGATCGCGTTGGTCAACGCCTGCGCCGGCCCATCGTGGAGCTCGGCAGCAACGGCGGCTCGTTCCTGCTCGCGTGCCTCCAGGAGCTGCATCGCGATCCCCGATCGATCGCCGTCGGCGGAGTCGTCCGCGGACGCTCGCTGCGTCTCGGTCCACGGTCCGCGCGTGCCGCGCTCCAGGAAACGCCAACTCTGCTCGAGATCGGCGCAGACGAGCGCGATGCGGGCCGCCAATGCTCGCTCCTCGGCCACCGTGCGCTCGAGCTCGCGCCGAACCGCGTCGTCGCCTCGTGCCCGTCAGCTCCTGCTCGTGCTCGCCGTGCGCGAGACGCAGGCGCTCCGAAACGTCCTTGAGCTGGTTGGAGCTCTGACCGAGCAGTTGCTTGGCCTCGGCATACAGGGTGTCGATCTCGGCATTCGGCCGTTCGCCAGGGATTCCCGTCTCCACCGTGGCGGGAGTATATGGGCTGGTCCCGGCATGCCCGTGGGGAAGCTCCGGGATGGCCGGCAGCCGCACGCCTGCTCATGCCGCGCATCTCGTACCGATGCCGACCACGTAGGCGGGCTGGTTCGATGGCCCAACCGGGATCGGCGTGCCGAACGAGCACGGACGCCCGCTTGCGGTGAAGAGCGCATCCGGGTAGCGGCCGCGTTGATCGAGCACGATCACAAGCTTGGCGCCGAATCGCGAGACGAGGCTATCCACGCTGCTTGCCGACTCGTCGGGCAACGCGATGGCGGGCACGCCGAGCGCGTCCGACAGCCACACGGGGTGGTCCGAGACGATCGGTCCGCCGTCCACGATGGCCGGGAGCCGGCGTGCCGCGTCGGCGACTTCCGCGACACGATCGCGGATGCTCGCACTCTGGCCGGCGAGCGCCGTGCCTTCCAGCGCAGCCAGCGGGACGGCAACGGCGAGCAGCGCGGCCGGCGCCATCCAGGCGTTCTCGCGGCTCCAGCGGCGCGCGACTCGGATGCGAGCCACCGCGGCATCGCCGCCCAGCACGGCGCAGACGGTCAGACCGACCAGCAGCGGCCCGGACGCGTGGAGGAACGTGCCCCAGAGCGTGGCGACCGGGAAGACCACCGCGGTCGCCGCGAAGGTCAGGAAGCCACCCAGGAGCAGCGCGTTCAGCGCGGTTCCCGCACGAAACGCCGGCGAGCGCCGCATTCCGACGAACGCGACCAGCCCGATCAGTCCGAGCGGAAAGGCTGGCACGAGCAACACGCTCACGAGCTGGTGGACGACGGCAGTCAGCTCGTTGCCGAGGATGCCGGAAGCGCCCTGGCCCGAGGAAGCCCGACACGGTCGGTGGGTCCGTCCAGGCGAAGATCTGCTCGTTGCGCGTCAAGAGCGCGTTCTGGATTGCCTGCCCGGCGAGCGGCGAGCCGAACGTCAGCGTGTTCCGGATCAACCACGGGGTGACCGTGAGCGCGCCACCGATCGCGATCGGAGCGAGGATGCGCAGCTTGCTGCCACGTGGACCGGCCCGGAGAACCACGATCAAGACGGCCAGCGCGAGCCAGATGGCCTCGCTGCGCGAAAGCCACGCGAGACCGAGGCAGGCGCCGAGGGCCGACCTGCGACCATCGGGCGCCAGGCTTCAACGCGCGCGGGATGAGCACCGCGACGGCGAGCCCGAGCACGAGGAACGGCACGGTCGAGTCTGGAACCGCGCTGGCCAGCAGCAGCGGACCGAGGACGGCCACGAGCAGGCCCGACCCGATCGCCACGGCTGCGGTGCGACGGGGCCCGACGCCGGTCGTCGCGGCGGCGTCGCGGGCGATCAGCCAGGTCATCGGAGCGGCGACTGCGCCGAGAACCACGCTTCCCAGCTGTGCCGCCCCGTACGTCGTGCCAAAGAGGGCCATCGGGATGGCTGCGACGAAGGTGGCCATCGGCATCCACAGCTCGAACGCGGGCTTCGGCAGCACGAGCGGCGGCGTGGCGTAGCTCCACATCGCGTCGCTGACCAGGCCGCGACCCTCGAGGAGGTTGCGCGCCACGCCGACGTAGTAGGCGCTGTCCTCGCTGGCCGGGAATGGAACCGCGAGCGCGACGACAGCACGAGCGGCCAATGCGACGAGGAACAGACCGGCGACGATGATCAGCGTTCGGGAGCGCGTAGGCGTCACCGGCGGACCCCCGAGGCGCCTTCGGGCGCCGGTTGCATGGACACGTGCGGCATCGCGAGCAGCGCCGTCGGACTGGCAACTGGAGTGACGTCGTCACCCGCAGCCGAACCGGCGCTCGGTGCGGAGTTGCTCTTCGGTGTCGATGCGGTGCCGTTGCAGCGCTGGTCGCCGGCGTCGAGGCAGACGGCGTACACCGCGCCGCGCGGCAGATCGGATCCGGGTTGGCCGCCTGCCGCGATCTGCGGATCGGGCGGCACCTCGACGAGCGGCGCAGAGAGCCAAGTCGGGCGGTCCGTGCCCGCCAGGATCGGTGCGAGCGCCGGCGTGATGTGGTCGGCCTCGAGCGCGAGCCAGCGGATGTCGTAGCGGCGCAGCGTCTCCTCGACGACCGGAAGCGGATCGTCGGGCGTCACGACGCCCTCGTGTCCGGTGAGATAGCGGTAGCCGCCGGCATCCGGTGACATGACCCGGTCGGTTGCCGGCGCCGTGTCGATCGCTGCGCTGAGCGTCTCACGCAACGATTGCTCGGTGCGCCACTGCTTCACGACCAGCAGCGTTCCCGCGACCCCGGCGACGGCCACGACACCGACGGCCATCGCGGCGAACACGCGCATCGCGCGAGGCGCATTCCAGCTGCGTCGATGGCGGGCCACCCAGGTGACCGCGATCCCGATGCCGGCAATCGACAAGAGGTACGCGTGCGGCAGCAGCGCCACCGCCGAGTGCAGGAACGTCCCATACGGGACGTGCACCGCGAAGAGCAGGCCCGAGAAGAGCAGCAGGCTGATCCCGTAGACGAGCCACGGCCAGATGTTCGGGTCGCGCTTCATCGTCCAGGCACCGATGCCGGTGAACGGCGCTAGGAAGACCAATAGCGGCATCGCGACGAAGATCCCGGCGGCCGCCGCAAGCCCGCCGACACGGCTCTCGAGCAGCGATCCAAGGCCCTGGTTGAGGAAGCTCGAGAGCGTCGTGTCGCCGGTCACGGAGTACAGCTGTCGATAGTCGGTGATCCAGAGGATCCGGCCGCTTGCCGCCGACGGCGAGAGCGAGCCAAAAACCTCCAGCTGGCGCAGGTACCACGGCGCGACGGCGATCAGGAACAATGCCGCGCACCCAAGTGCGGCCTGCCACCCGATGGCGTTGGGTGGCGCCGCCTGGGTCTCCGCCGTTGTTGGGCGCGCCGCACCCTCGCTCGGGCTGTGCCGCCACGAGCGCCAGCGTTCGAGCACGAACGCGATCGCAAACGGGATTCCAAGCAGGATCCCGTCATTGCGCGACAACGTGGCGAGGCCGACGACGAGCCCGCCGAGAACGAAGGCGCGTCGGTCGCCGCGCAACCCGCGGGCGCATGCCCACAGGCTCAGGGCGCCCAGGAGCATGAACAGGGAGAAGTTGTCCGCCTGGGCGAGATAGGGCGTCACGCCGCCCGGCACCGCGACCAGCAGTGCCGCTGCGAACGCCTGCCAGCGCGGCCGCCCGGCGTCGAGGCAGATCCACCAGGTGACCGGCGCCGTCGCCGCGGCCGCAAGCCAGAACGGGAGCGCCGAGGCAAGCGGCGTCGCACCGAGCAACCAGATGAAGGGGACCTGGACGACCGCGGCAAGCGGCATCCAGTGGGCGTTCGAAGGGATCGGCAGGGTGGCCGCGGCGGCGTCCGGCAGACGCCCGCCGACTTCCACGAAGTTCCAGATGAAGTCGACGTTGAAACCATGCCCGGCCGCGAGCTGACGGGCGAGGTCGACGTAATAGAAGGAATTGGGGTAGGCAGGATCGGGGAAGAGGGAGAAGGTGGCGGCTCGCGCGCACAGCGCGATCAGGAACAGGAATATGGGGGCCGCCATCGCCGGTGCAGCGTAGCAACGGCACCCCGTAGCCCGGACTGGTACGAATGGGTCCCCCGGTCGCGGCGTCGCTGGTCCTTTGGTGCGGCGTGGTGTGGTTGCGATGGGACGGAAGTGCCCTTCGTGGGCTCGTTCGGCGCTGCTAGCCTCGCTCGCGTGACCGCGCAGCACCCGACCGCACTCACGTCCCCGACGCGCGTCCGAACCTTCTCGGATCTACCCGGCATCCGCACGTTCCGAAGGCGCCCGTTTCGAATGCTGGTCGCCTCGACGCTGCTGGTCCTTGGGTCCCTGGTGCTCGGGCTCGCACTCGTTCGGCAGGCGAACGATCCACACGGACAGTTCGGGGTCGACTTCGCCGACTACCGTGTCGCGTCGGAGCGAATTGCCGCGGGCCTGTCGCCCTACGCCCCGGAGATGCTCCGAGGGCCGGTCGACGCGCAGGGAACCGACCGATACCGCTATCCCCCTGTGCTCGCCCAGGTGCTCGCGCCGACTGCAGGGGTTCCGCTCGGCGTGGTGGAGATGGGTTGGCTGGTGCTCCAGCTGGCGGCCGTGTCGATCGCCGTGTGGATCGGTGGCTCCTGGGGTGGCAGCCGTCGCACGCTCGAGCGGGCGCTCTGGACTGGCGTGGCGGTGGTGCTCTTCCTACCGGTCTTCGATTCGCTCTGGAAGGGCAACGTGAGCGACATCGTGGCGCTGTTCGTCGTGCTCAGCGCTGCTGCGGCGGCGGTTGGTGGGATCGCGGCAACGTCGGCAACGTTTCTGAAGGTCGTGCCACTGACGCTGATCCCCGCCGCCCTGCTCGCAACCGGAGGCGACCGACGGCGAGTTGTTCGCGCCGTCGCGATGACCGGCGCCTTCGCACTCGCGCTCTTTGGCGTCAGCTTCGTCCTTTCTCCGCAGGCATGGCGCGACTACGCCATCGTCCTGCCCAACCTGCTTGCCGGCGGCGCGCCGGTCTCGACCAACCTCGCCCCCTGGGCCGTGGCTGCGCAGTTGGGCCTGCCGGATCCCATCCCCTCGCTCGTGCGTGTGGTATCTGTCGCCGTTGCCCTGGCGTGCCTCGTCGCGAGCGTATGGCCCGCTCGGGTCTGGCCTTCACGAGTGTGGCCGTCTCGCATATGGCCCGCGCGCGTGGATCGGGACGCTCGCCTCCTGAGTGCCACGGCAGCGATGCTGCTGCTCCCCGCGGCGCTGTGGTTCCACTACCTCGCCGCGCTCCTGCCCTTCGCCGCGCTTGCCTGGCAGCGGGCAACGGCTTCCAACCGCGGCGTGATCGTCGCTTCCGCAGCCGTGCTCACGCTCGGCGTCGCGTGGCTCCCCCTGGCGACGGCGGGCGCCGTCGTGCTCGTGCTCAGCCTCCTCCGGCCCCTCTCGCGGCCGCGCCGTGATGGGCGCCCGACGCTCGCAACCTGAGGTACGGAAGCCCGTTCATTCGAAGCGCGAACGTCGGCGTGGTCGCGCCGCTCTGGTCGCGTCGCTCCATCCGCCAGACCGCCTGCACCCCGACCAGCATCGAGAGCCCTGCAAGCCACAACACGGGCAACGCCAGCATGGCCGCCAGCGGCACGGTCCAGCGTCGGTTGGTCAGAGCCCCAGCGACGACGATCGCGACGGCAACCGGCAGCCGCTCCACCAGCGGAATCGAAATGCAGTGCGTGCCGCAGTCGCTCGGCGCACCCTGGGCGAGGACGCCCAGCCACGCCGACCACGCAGCGGGGTTGGCGAACCATGAGACCGCCGCGATCAACCCGGTCACGCCGAGCGCGATTCCCAACGCGCGCCACTCCCGCCGAATCGCAAACCAGAGCAACCCGATGCCCGGCGTGACTTTCGATAGCAGCACGAACGACCAGGTCCAGGGATGGCGGAAGCCGAGCACGATCGCAGCCGCGAGCAGCAGATGGATGTTGCCGTGGTACAGCTCGATCAACACCGGCGGAAAGGCGAGCCAGGCGAGCGTCCAACGGCGGGCCATCCAGGCAAGCGTCCCGAACAGGAGGCACGTCACGCTGAAGTCGAACACCCACCACGGAATGGCGTGGAACAGGGTCGCCAGCTGTGCCAGCGGTGGCGCATAGCCGAAGAAGCCGAGCGCACCGATCGGGATCGTGCCGTACGCTGATGGATCGGCCGACCAGTACGCGTATGCGTCGTAGCCAAATGTGGCGACCTGCGGCGCCACGAACACCAGCAGGTACGCGGCGGCCAGGACGCCTGCGACCGAGAGGCCGTGCCGCACGGCGCGAATCCGTCCCGGCGTCAGGAGCGCGAGACGAGGCGGTGCGGCAAGGGCCGAAGCGGTCACGGCGGTGCACGCTAGCACCGGCCGAGCCGCTGTCTCCCCCTACCAACGTACGGCCGGAGCGACGGTTACGATGCCGTGATGCCTCCCTCCGCGCCGAGCCTCACGATCGTGCTGCCTGCCTACAACGAAGCGGCACGAATTGGGCCGGCGCTCGACGAGCTGTTCGGGTACCTGGACCGCAAGGGACCGGCTCGCGAGGGCGGCCGCTCGGCCGATGAGCTGGGTGCGTGGCAGGTCCTGGTCGTGGACGATGGGAGCGAGGACGAGACGGCCACGATCGTCGCGGCCCGCGTCGAGGCCGCGGGCTCCGGCGAGGCCGCGACCGACGGCTCGAGCCAGCCGCGCCTCAGGCTCCTTCGGCGTCCGCATGCCGGCAAGGGGGCCGCAGTGCGCGCCGGAATCCTCGATTCGGCCACCGACCTGGTGATCTTCGCCGATGCCGATATGGCCACGCCGCCCGATCAGCTGCCGCTGCTCACCGAAGCGTTGCGAGACGCGGACGTGGCCCTCGGCAGCCGCGTCCAGCCCGACGGGACCGATCGGCGCTCCAGCCAGCCGCTGCATCGCCGGCTGCTCGGACGCTTCTTCCACATGCTCGCCGGCGCCTGGGTCACGGGCCCGGTGCCCGACACGCAGTGCGGCTTCAAGGGCTTTCGCACGCCGGTCGGCAGGGATCTGTTCGAGCGCCAGAAGATCACCAGCATCGTGTTCGACGCAGAGGTCATCCACCTCGCGCGTCGTCGTGGCTATCGCATCGCCATCGTGCCGGTCCAGTGGTCCGATCGCCGAGGCTCGCGCATGCGCGTGCGACCAGGATTGGCGGTGCGTGTCGCATGGGATCTGGTTCGAATTCCGCTGGTGCATCGGGGGGTGGGTCGAGCTGATCAGCCTTACACTGCAAACCAGTGATCAGCTCCTCCGCCATCTCGGGTTCTTCCGAGGTCGTCCTTCCATGTCCCGTCCCGTTCGCGGCCATCGATCGCAACGCCTGGGACCGGCTCCACGCCGCCAACCCATTTGCCACGCCGTTCAGCCGATGGACGTTCCACCGCGCTTGGTGGGACGCCTACGGCAACACGGCCCACGAGCAGTACCTCTGCTTCGTCGCTGAGGACGCTGACGGCCGGCGCCCCGATCCCATCGACCGACCGGATGCCATTCGCGGGATCGTCCCGCTCATGCATCGCCACGAGGTCGAGCCGACCGACGCGGCGACCGCGACCGTGCTGCGTCGACGCGCCGCGGCGGGGACCTCCGTCCATCCCGATGCGAAGGCCGTCTTCATGGCGGCCAGCTATCACGCCGACTACGCAACGCTCCTGGCCGCCCCCGAGGACGCGCCATCCATCGCGGCGAGCTTCGCGAGGATCTGCTGCGAGCCCGTTCACCCTGGCGAGCGACCGTGGGACGTCATCGATCTGCGGCGCTTCCGCGACGGCGATCCGGCACTTCCGGCATTGGCGTCGGCCTTCCGCGATCACGCGCCGGAACAGGGCTGGCTGGTGGAGGTTGAGCAGGAGGACGTTTGCCCCGTCATCGACCTCGAGGGGATCGGCACCTGGGACGACTACCTCGGCACGCTCGACAAGAAGGCACGCCACGAGGTAAGGCGGAAGATCCGCCGTGCGGAAGCGACCGGTGACGTCCGCTACGAGCTCTCCGATCTTGGTCCGGAAGCCGTCGCACGCTTCATCAAGCTCCACCAGGCGCGCTGGGGCGACGAGGGCCTCTTCCCGCACACCGAGGGGGGCGAGCGAAGCCGCCGTTTCATCCACCGTCTGGCAGAGCTCGAAGCCGCGGAAGGGGCCGACGCGCAGCTGCAGATCGGCTCGGTGTCGGTCGGCGAGCAGGTCATCTTCGCGACGCTCGGCTTCGACGACGGGACCAGGACGTACTTCTACAACGCCGGCATGGATCCCTCCGCCCGCGACCTGTCGCCGGGCGTCACGGGCACTGCCGAGTACATCCGCGATCGCCTCGAGGCGGGGCGGCGAGTCTTCGACTTCCTCCGCGGTGAAGAGCCGTACAAGTACGAGTGGGGCGCCACGGACCAGCCCATCTACCGGCTCCTGGTCCAGCGGACCGTGCCCGTATGACGGCGACGCTCGATCGGCCGGCCACGTTCACGCCAGCAGAGGACCCGTGCCGTCATGACCTCACGCCGCATGGCTCGGCCGGCGGCGAACGCATCCGCGTGCTCGAGCTGGTCGCGACCGGCAGCAACGGTGGCGCACAGGAGAGCGTGCTCAACCTGCTGACCCGGATCGACCGCACGCGGTTCGACGTCCGCGTCATCAGCCTCTCGGATGGCTCGTCCGTGCGCAAGTGGCGAGCTACCGGCATCCCGGTCGACGTGATCGACGAGATCGACGACGACCGTTCGGTCGACCAGCTGACGCTCGAGCTGATGGCCTGGGCGCCCGAGATCATCCACGGTCACATGTACCGTGCCGAGGTCATCGGCGCGCGTGCCGTCATGTGCCTCGTCGAGCGCGGCTTGCCGCGGCCGTTCCTGGTCAACACGATCCATTCAGGTCGTGTCCGCCCTGCGGAGGACCGCGCGCTGCTCGCGATGCTGACTCCGGAGATGGATCGGCTGATCTGCGTCAGCCGCTCGATCGTCGCCAAGGTTCGCGCCGAAGGGCGGACCGGGGTTCCGACCCAGCTGATCTACAACGGAGTGGATCTCGATCGGTACAACACGCAGGAGGCGTGCTGCACGCTGCCCGAGGAATACGGGTTCGCGGCGGGCACGCCGTTGGTTGGCGTCGTTGCCCGGCTCGAGCCGGAGAAGGGCCACCCCACGTTGCTGGACGCGTGGCCGCTGGTGCTTCGGTCCGTGCCGACGAGCGCGCCTGCTGATCGTCGGGGAGGGCTCGCGGCACGAGGAGCTGGAAAACCAGGCCGAGTCGCTCGGGTTGCTCGGCGACCCGTGCGAGGGCGACGCCTGCGTCGGCACGAGGCACGCCCGTCCTGGCGCAAAGGTCGTCTTCACCGGACGTCGCGACGACGTGCCCGCCGTCACCGCTGCGCTGGATGTGGCCGTCCTGCCGTCGTACCGCGAGGCGCAGGGCCTCGTGATCCTCGAGGCGATGGCGCTCGGCCGCCCGGTCGTTGCCAGCCGCGTCGGCGGCATCCCCGAAATGATCCGCGACGGCGTGACCGGCGTGCTGGTCCCGCCGCACGACCCGGAGGCGCTGGCCGGCGCGATCGTCCGCGTGCTGACCGACCATCCCTTTGCCGACACGATTGCGCGTGCCGGGAGGATCGTGGTCCACGATCGCTTCTGCGTCGAACGAATGGTCTGGGCGATCGAAGGCGTCTACGAGGAAGGTGCTGTCGTCGCGCGCGAGCGCGGCCTCGTGGCGACATCCCGTGGCGGTCTGTCGGGGATCGCCGTCCGCTAGACCAGCGACCGTCGGCTAGACCAGCGAGGTCAGACGGCGACTCAGGCGTCTCAGGCGGGAACGACCGCCCAGTAGCGCTCCGCGGCAGTGCTCGGTACGCCACCCGCGATGGCAATGCGGCCGTGGTACCCAGCCAGATCGTCGAGCATCCCCTGGTCGCTGTTGAAGAGCCGGGTGATCTGGCTCGAGTAGAGGCGGATGCCAGCGGCTTTCCGCTCCATCGAACTCGCCGATCTCCGGTAGCGTGCTTCGAGATCGAGGCCGCGCGGCAGGTCGAGCGGCGTGTCCAGTTCGGAAGGCGTCGTGAAGTCGCGCCACCACGCGTAGGGAAAGTCCTCGTAGAACGTGGTCAGGCCGACGAGATCGGGGCCGGGCATCACCCAGCGCCGCGTCTCGGACAACATGGAGAGCGCGACATCGCGGCAGAGCACGTGGTCGACGTGGTTCCCAATGCCGAGCGGGAAGTAGATCATCTGCGGCTCCAACCGCAGGATCTCTTGCCGTAGCAGGTCATACGGCGGCTCGTCGTCCTCGCGCGGCCCGCCCAGCAGCTCGCCGTCCGACGTGTAGCCGCGATAGACCGCGTCCGGTAGATCCAGCTGGATGACCGACGCTTCCATGAACCACGCGTAGCGCTCGTCCTCGACGCGACGGATCTCGGTCGCGTCTGCATCCTCGTAGTCGATCTCCTCGAAGGAGCCCTGCCCGCCGACGCTGTCCGCCAGCGGCCGCGCGTCGGTTTCCTCGTTGGTGATATTCGCGCTGCGCGTCCACGAGGCGCGCTGCCAGAACTGGCGCGCCTGGGTGTTGGCGCGATCCTGGGTGAGCGTGATGCGATCGGGATCTGCCTCCCACGGCGGTCGCTCCCCGAGGAGGGTCTCGCCGGCAAGAACCGGCACCAGCACGTCGGCTGGGATGTTGGTGCGTCGGAAGGCCTCACCGACAGGCCAGTTCGCCTTGGATCCGAAGCCGAGCGCGGCCCGCTGGTAGTCCGTCAGCGACCCGATCTGCGTGCCTGCACCACCGGAGTAGACCGTCACGATGGTGACGTTCTGACCGAGCTCGCGCAGGCTCGTGATCAGGCCACCACAAGAAAGCGCCACATCGTCGGGATGTGGCGAGATGAAGACGTGGGTCATCGCGCCCGAGGATAGCTCAGCGGAACCCGTATCGGCCGAGTAGCGGGACGAACACGACCGGCTCGAGGTCCCTCCGCTCGAACCGATCGCCGCGACGCGTCACTGCGGTGAGGATCTGTGCGTAGCGGTCTCCCACCGGGATCACCAGCGTCCCGTCGTCCGCAAGCTGGTCGAGCAGCGGCTGCGGCACGTCCGGCGCTGCCGCAGCCACGACGATCCCGGCGTACGGCGCGTCACGGCGATGGCCGGCGCTCCCGTCGCCGATCTCGCACCTGACCTGGTAGTTCAGCTCCGCGAGCCGTTGGCGTGCCTGCTCGGCGAGCTTGGGGATGAGCTCGATCGCGGTGACCTGAGCGCCCATCTCGGCGAGCACGGCCGCCTGGTAACCCGAACCGGCACCGATGTCCAGGACGGTCGCGGCCGTGTCGGGATGGAGTGCTCGCCAATCGCTGAGTCGCAGCGCCTCGCTGGTGAGCCCGACGATGAATGGCTGCGAGATCGTCTGGCCCTCGCCGATCGAGAGCGCACCGTCCGAGTACGCGCGCACACGGAACTCGTGCGGGACGAACTGGTCGCGCGGCACGGTCCGCATGGCGCGGAGCGTTTCCGCGTCGCGGATGCCCCGTGCTTCGAGCTGGAGGACGACCATCCGCTCGCGCTCCGCCGCGAACTCCTCCACGGTCGAAGCACGATCGGACATCAGAAAAGCGCTAGCTGGCCGCCGGCTGCGACGGCGACGGCGCCGCGCTCAGGGACGGAAGGGGCGAGGGAGCGACACTCGCGCTTGGTGCCACCGGGCTGGCGGTCGGTGGTGCCGGGCTGGCGGGGCTGCCGGACTTGGGGTGGGTGTCACCGAGCTCGCGCTCGGTGCCGCCGGGCCGCTGGACTGGACGTCGGTGCCGCCTGACTCGCCGAAGGGCTTGCTGCGGCGACGCTCCGCTCGGACTCGGAAGCGCGGGACTTTCAGTCGGGAACGCAAAGCTCTCAGTCGGGAACGCAAAGCTCTCGCTCGGGAACGCCGGGCTTTCCGACGGGAAGAAGAAGCTCTCGGATGGGAACGGCGGCTCGGTCGGGCACGGAGGCAGCGGTGACTCCGACGGCGATGGAGAACCGGAGGCTAGCGGTGAACCGGATGCTGCCGGTGAACCGGATGCTGCCGGCAATCCCGAAGCCGAAGGTGACCCGGACGCCGCCCCGGCCGACGGAGAAGCCGACGGTGCCGCGCTCTGTGATGCGACCGGCGAGGCGCTTGGTACTGCCGCAGCCGACGCGACTGGCGATGCGGACGGCATCGCGCTTGGCGATGCGGTAGGCGCCGCGCTCGGTGTCGCGACTGGCGAGGCGGTAGGAGTTGCGCTCGGCGAGGCAGCCGGCGATGCCGAAGCAACCGCGCTTGGGGATGTCGTGATCGAGGCCGATGGACCTTGCGCGATCGCAGGAACCCCATACGCCGCTGGCACGAGGAACGCCGCTGCGGAGGCTGAAGGGCTGGCCACCGACGGCGCGGATGCGCTCGCAAGGGCCGACGGCGAAGCTGAAGGCGAAGCCGATGCCGACGCCGATGCCGACGGGGCTGCCGAAGCGCTCGCCGTAATGGTCGGGCTCGCCGTAATGGTCGGGCTCGCCGTAATGGTCGGGCTCGCCGTAATGGTCGGGCTCGCCGTAATGGTCGGGCTCGCCGTGATGGTCGGACTTGCAGATACGCTCGGGCTCGGCGAAACCAATGGGCTGCCGAAAACGGACGGGCTCGCGGATGCGGCGCCGGCTCCCGACGCGCTTGCGACAACGGAAGGACTGGCAGAAGCACCGGCCGACTCAGAAGGGAAGATCGTCTCGCTCGGCGAGGGCACCGGCGTGGCGCACTCGGGCGTCGGGCTCGGGGACGGCTCGGGCGTCGGTCGGGGAGTCAGTGCGCCGCCGTGGCCGAATGCAAGCACGTAGACCAGGATCGCGGCGAACACCGTGATGATCACGCCAACCCAGATCTTCGCGACCGGATCGTCGATATAAGGGACGTCGTCGGTGTGAGTGCCTGCCGTCGATGCCGACGCAGTCGTTCGTGATGGCGGAGGCGCCCCTCGGCGTCGGCGCCCGGACGGCGCGGGAGGCGGAGGAGTTGTCGTCGACGCAACCGCGGGCACAGTCGATGCCGCGAGCTCGGCGGGCGCGGGGGAGTCTGCCGACGTCTCGGGCCCCGGAGATGCGTCTTCGTGGCCGACGACGCCCTCGTGTTCGGCGCCCTCGATCGGCAGGGCAGCGTCGTCAGGCGAGGCGGGTTTTGTCTCGTCCGGCCGGCTCGGGTCGGTCATGCGGCTGCGTGTCTCCCATCGTTTCTGAACCGGAACCGGGCACGGCAGGTTCCTGGCGTCCATCGCGCGAGTCGCGGCCGCAGACAGGGCCCACAGTCACGCCGCGATGGATTATCCACGGTCAGTGCCTTCCGGCGTGCGAATCGCACTGTTCATGAGTTGCGGATGGCTGGAAGGAGTCCGGCGACGATGCCCGCACCGAGGGTGATCGCACCCATCACGGCGAATACCGTCCCGACTGGGACGTGCTCGGCGGCCACCGACGAGACGGCCATCGACAGCGTCATGGCGCCGAAGACCAGGCTCGAGCGGAACGCGACGACGCGACCCATGAACCCCTCGGGAGTCTGTTCGGCGAAAAGGGCCTGCGTCGGCACGACGTAGACGAGGTTGAACACGCCGATCACGAACACCGCCACCAGCGCCACGAGCACATTCTGGGTCAGACCCATGACGATCACGCCGATGCCCATCGCGATGAAGCCAATGACGATCAACGGCCCCTTGCGCATACGTGCCCCGACGGCGCCGATTGCGAACCCGCCAACGAGGTTGCCAACGCCGATCACCGCGTCGATGACCGCGTAATTCTGGGGAAACGGAATGAACTGTCCGTCCAGCGCTTCCTTTCCGTAAACGATCGTCAGCGCGATGAGCGTGCCGAACGAAAGCTGCGCGACGGCGCTGACCAGCGTGTTCTGAAACATCGCAGGCCGCTCGCGAAGGACGCGCCATCCATCGCGGAGGTCATTCGCGAACTCCCGGACTGCTCCGCCAACCTTTTCGGTCACGGTCGCAACGACCGGCGGGATGGCGATCGCGAAGATCAGTCCGGCGCTGATGAGATAGGTCGCAGAATCGATCCAGAACGCGATCCAGACGCTCGCGCCCGAGCGCTGCCACGAGTAACCCAGCCAGCGGATAGCCGGCGATATCGGCGATCGTCTCCCCGGTCCAGAGTGCCGCATTCGCCGGAACCAGATCTTCCTCGTCAACGATGCGAGGCACCACGGCGGCCTTCGCGGGTCGGAAGAAGAGGCTCACGGTCGTGATCGCGAACACGATCGGGTAGACAAGCACGATGTTCGTGTTCACGACGAACGGGATGACGGCAACCAACGCTGCGCGAATCAGGTCGCTGGCAATCATTACGCGCTTCTGATTCCAGCGATCCACGAACGGTCCCGCGATCGGCCCGAGCACCAGGTTGGGCAACGTCGCAGCAGAAGAACACGAGACCCGTTTGAAATGCCGAGCCGGTGGTCGTCAGCACCAGCACGCCGATTGCAATCTGGTTGAGCCGATCCCCGAAAAGACTGACCGTCTGACCGGTCCAGAAGGCACTGAACCTGGCGTCGCGCGCGAGGCGGACATACGGGTGGCGACGGACTCGCTGACTCAGCGGGAGGTGCTCGGCGGGCTCTGGGGCTTCGCCCGAGGTGGCGCTCGCATGGCCGCCCTCGAGATCGGCCGTCGGCGGGAGGAGCCCGGGTCCAATGCCGCCGCCCAAGCACCACGGGACGGTCCGTCGACTCCGGTTGCGGTCGACCGCGCCAGAGTGCAACGCCGACCGGTGCCTCCGCGATCTCGCCCCAGGCCAGCGTCGCGAAGAGGAACCACCCGAGCCCGATGGCAATGAAGACGTCGCCGATGCTCGTGACGTTGTTCAATGGAGGGATCGGATACGGAACGATGTCGCCGAGCGGGCCGGCGTGGAGAAGGAACGTCAGGTTCAGCTCGGCCGGCAGGACGACGTGGAACGTCGGCAGCAGGTCCGCAACCGTGAGCCCCGACGCCTCGAGCGAAGGCCGGTAGACCGGCATCCAGCCGCCGTTGACGATGACGGCGATCCCATTGGCAATAACCCCGGCGAGAACTGCGAGCAGCCCAGGCCGGTCGCGGTTGAGCCACAGGCAGACGGCCAGGATGCCGAACCCCGCCGCGTACAGCGGCAGGCGCAGCGTGTCTGCGATTTGGATGCCGTTCGCGATGGCGATCTGCGTTCCGTAGCGCAGCAGGATCGCTGCCAGGATGAGCACGCCAAAGCGAAGACGAGCATTGAGCAGCGCGTCGAGCCGCCCGCCCGCCAGGAGCCCGAGAACGAGGCCGATGATCGCGGCGGTGATGATCACGTTGTCGGCCGGTTGCTGGTGTCGTTCAGAGGGCGCGCGAGAACCGCGTCGAACCGGCAAGGCAGCTCGGGTCGCGGAGACCGCGCGTCACGCAGCCAACCGTAGCGGGCGGGCGTTCTCCTCGTGAGGGTTTCGAGCGGGACGGGCTTACGTGTTCTGCGGGCGTTGGAGGCGGCCGGCGTGTCCCTGCCGCTTGCGATCAGCTCGGCTCGATGGGAACGGATGCCGATACGGCCGCGCGCGTTCGCTTGCGGGCGACCTCACCGATCTGCGGGATCTGTGCGGCGACTTCGGCGTCGCGCCGGTGCTGGTACTCGGCTTCGCCGCGCGCCGAGTCAGTCTTTTCGAATGCTTCCACGATCTCTGGATCGAACTGGATGCCTTTGTACTTGCGCAGCTCCGCGAGTGCCTGGGCCGCGGTCAGTGGCACCGGGCGGTAGGGCCGAGCGGCTGTCATCGCCTCGAACGCGTCCGCAACGTGCAGGATCCGGGCCAGGCGCGGGATCTCATGCGCGACCAATGGCCGAGCCTCGGCGTACAGTTCGGTGTCCCTTGGATCGACCGGATCACCGGCCTCGTTCACGCGCGGGTAGCCCGAGCCGTTGAACCACTGGTGGTGATGCAGAATCAACTCGCGCTCGCGCTTGAGGCGCTCGACCGGAGCTAGGATCGCCCAACCCCGTTGTGGGTGGCGGTTCATTTCCTCGCGCTCCTCGCGCGTCAGCCGGTCCGGCTTCAGTAGCACGGAATCCGGGATCCCGATTTTTCCAATGTCGTGGAGCAAGCCGGCCCATTCGAGCCGCTCGATATCAGCCTCGCCGAGCTGCAGCACCTGACCGATCTCCACCGAAATGCTTGAGACATGCTCGGAGTGCTTCTTGGTAGACGGATCCCGCGCATCGATCGCTGACGCCAGCGCCGTGACCGTCTGGGTGAACATGTTCCGGATCTCGACTAGGCTCGCGTAGGACGCTCTGTTTATGTACAGCGGTAGCGCGAATAGAAGGACGACGAACGGACCGATGAAAGAGTAGGCAAGAGCCATCAGCCACGCCAGCGGGGCAAGGCCGACAATTGCAAGGCCGAACGACTTCATGTCGCCAACCAGCGTTGCCGCGAACGGCTTGTCCTCGCGAATGGACAAGGCGAGCGCACTCAGGACTTCGTTGGTTGTGATATAGGCCAATCCCGCGACGAGGACGACGATCAACGATGAGAGGGTCGTAAAGTGGTCGATCCCAGCCGACGACGAGACTGAAACGATGCCTGCGAGAACAGCCGGAATTACGATCGTCGCGTGGTTATACAAGACGCCATACCAAGGCACGCGTCCTGAAAGCTCGCGAGGTTCTGTGGACCCAATTAGTGCGACTATGCCTCCGGCCGTCGGTCCGCAAAGAACTGCTGCAGCAAGCATTGGCGCCATCGACACGCTTATGACCGCACCGCGTGGTGTCCTAACGGGGAATGCGGAGGCCCCCAATGCGACGATCGTCCAAAACGCCGTTGACCACAGGGGTAGGCCGATTCTCGACTGATCCATCAGCGGCCATCGAATAGCTGACGCGACCAACAGCAAAAAAGCCGTCATGATGACGGCCACCAGTAGCACTCGGAGGCGAACTGTCAACTTTGTACTCGGCCCAAGTCCCTGAGGCTAGGACACCGAGTATCCCTACTCTCAGTGCCCTAGCGCACTGAGACATTGGTACCTAAACGTTCCGTTCCTATGCGGGCCGCACTCCCGCACCAGCAGCTAGCGCAACGGCTATCAGCGTTGCAAGCACGGCCGCTCCTCGAAGGTATCGCATGGCTACCAAGGCTTGATGTTGGAGTTGGGCTCCATCTGACTCCCCTTTCTCGCGGCATCGTGCCCAAGCACGCGAGCCGACTCGACGCTTCCGCCGGTCGGTTGCACAAGTCGCTCGACCACACCCCAAGTGCCCAGTTCAGGTGCGGGTTCACAGCGTCCGTACGTTGAAGGCCACCGCTTCTCGGTGCCTGGACGCATGCTCGTGCCCGGAGATGTGCTGACCCAATACGCTGAAGTGCGTAAGGCCTATGGGCGCGGCATCAGACCAGACGGACCTTCGGAGGAGAGGATCTTTTCGAGGCTCGGAGGCTCCTCAGCGAGCACGAGCCGAGTTGCCGCCCCGAACCGTCGGTATTGCTCGATCGCAGCCGCTCGCGAGCCCAGCCGGTCGTAAATCCAAATCAACGCTGGATCGAGATCCATTGCGTCCGGATCCACCGATGAAGCCACAAGAAGTAAGGACCGCGCATCGAGGAGTCGGCCCCGTTCAGTAAGCGCCGCCACGGCCCAGTGGACTGCGCTGAGATATGACGCATGGAGACGATCACGCCAACCCATCGACCACTCTTCATATTCAAACTCAGGGGCGAATCTACCAGCGTAGGAGCGACAGAGTTCTAGTCCTCGGTCAGTCCACTGCGCGGTTTGAATCTCCCTTGCATTTGCATAGAATTCCACGGAGTCGACGGTGACCAGTTCTTTGTCCAACCAGACGAGCTCGGACTCGTTCACGACGTACTCCGGCGATGTGGGTGGCTGATGCCATTGGTCGATGTCGCGTCGTAAGAAATATAGAGTCTGGTTGAGACTGTTCATTCCGGCAGCAGCATCCAATTCGGACCACAGCGCATCAACTACTTGCTCCTTCGTCGCGGTTTGGTTGGGGCATGTGATCAAGAAAGCCAGGAGCGATGCCGCCTTCCGCCGCGTATGCGAGCCTGACATCGAACGACCCGACAACTGAAAACGAATGCGCCCAAGGTCGTGAACCGCTAGCCGTGGACCGGATCGGGATATCAATCTCCGTGCGAGAGACCTTGATCGATCTGTCTTGGGGATGTACGTGCGTTCATATGCGGCAACTCGCGGCAAGTCATCTGAGCCACCAAATTCAGCAAGTAAGCGGGCAGAAGCCCTCGCTATCGGGTGTTGACCTCGGGTAATAAGGCGGCGCGCGACGGGAAGCCAACGGTCGGGGTGGTCCGTGATCGACCGTGCAATGGGGCCTGGAAAGTGCTCAGCCGGCCCCAGCCCGTATATGAGTGCTTCCGCCAGGTCAAGCAAGACCATGTCGATAGGCTGGCGAGGTTGCTGCAGTAACTGGGCAACCGCATGCCAATCCCCGGCTATGACGCGTTCAAGCACATCTATCCGCGCCTGATAACGCTCAGCCCCGCTTCTCCACATGATCTCGCGCGCCTTTGCGAGCTGGTCGGCGGCAATGCCGTCGTCCAGCGCAATGTGGGCGAGAGTCAGATTCAGTGCGCGTCTGACTCCGACCTCCGGGTCTGGAAAATCTGGTGGGTCTGCCAAGACCATGATGGCTTCTTCTGGCCGCCCTAGCGCGATTGCGATGAACGCCTGAGAGTTCGCAACCGAGTAGCGCGCAGACATGTCGACTTGACCTTGAGCAAGTGCATGGAGGGCGAGGTTCAGGGTTGCGGATGCGGCAGCTGTCTGGCCCACCAGTGCTTGAACATAGGCAGAGTCCGCGTAGGCGTCTGGGTGCGCACTGCGGATGGTCGTTACCAGGTTCGCCATCGCAATCGCGCGATCAACGGCTCCGGTTTCGAACAACGCAATGGCCATTGTTGCTAGGGTGGAGGCGTATTCCCTCGGACTGCCGGTGACGGAGTGATATGCGCTGACAGCTTGGTCGCCGAATTGAAGCGCATTCTCGAACTCACCTCGTGCAAGCGCATAGGTCATTGCGTTGTGAAAGCTAATTGCAGCGTGGTAGTGGTGCCCGCGTTGCGCTTGTTGATCAGCCAACGCAGCGAGCGATTTCTGTATTTCCGCCAAAGTTCGGCTCTCGCCCACGTCGGCAAGGGCAGTCCATGCCGTGATCAGTTCAAGCAGGGAGTCCGGAACCGCCGACGATTGACTCAGAACTTCTGCCGTCGCCTTTCGCCATTTGCTGAGGTCTCCCGCGACCCAGTAGGTACAGGTTCTCGCAAATGCAACGAGCGCTTGTTCGTAGTCTGTCGCGAGTGTGAGGTCCAAGGAGTCGAGGAGCGCTGCGGCAGCACGTTCTCCGTCGCTCGCGAGAATGGAGCGAGCACGCAGTGCCTGAACGGCTAGGGGAGGCTGGATGTCCGGCATTCGAGCGAGAAGTCGCGTGAGATTGCCGAAATCGCCGTTGCCGAGCGCCGCGGTCGCAGACTCAGCAATAACACGCATCGCCTCGGCTGGGTAGTCCGCACTGATGTAATGGTCGGCCGCTGTGAGCCAGTCATCTCCGTCCGCCGCTTGGGCAACCCGCAAGTGCATCTGCTGCCGCGCCTCGACCGACGTGCTGAGGTTGAGTTCGTGTTCGAGGTAGGTCCGAAGGAGCGGGTGGAAGCGCTTGACTGATGCGCCGACTGCAGTTCGGCCGAGGAGGCCTCTGTGATCGGCCTCGTCGAGCAGTTCATTCAGTTGGTCCGGCGTGGGAGCATCCGGCTCGGACGACAGGATCGCGAGCACGTACTCGGGCACGATCCACTCGAGGATCGAAGCACGCGTCAGCACACGCCGAAGTTGATCGGTGAGACCAGTGAGAACCTCCTCGGCAAGGTAGTCGTACAGGTCGCCAGAAGCACCGGAAAGCGAGCGGATGAACGCGCGCGCGTCACTTGGATGGCGTTCGCGGATGGACGAGTAGACGAGTTGGAGGCTCGCTGCCCACCCTTCGGCGCGAGCGTCGATCTCGGTGACGAGGTCGGATTCGAGCGGCAGCTGGTATGCCGTCGCGAACAGGTCTGCCGTCTCATCCGCCGAGAACCGCAGATCGTCCGTGCTCAGTCTGCTGGCTCGGCCGTGAGCGGTGAGTCGACCCGCGCGAACGGACGGGGGCGTCCGGCCTGAAATGAGGACACTCGCGTTGTCGGGGGCGAATTCGAGAAGGCGTGCGAGGATCGTGTGGACGTCCTTGGAATCGTCGACCAGGTGGAAGTCATCGAGGATCAAGAGCGTCGGTCCGAGGTTGAGCATCGGCAGTTCGCTGATCAATGAGTCGAGAACGGCCGGCATGGTCACGTTCGCGGTCGCGATCTGAGACAGGAGGGACGCCGTCTGCGTCCCGAACTCGGGCTGGGCTTCCCGAATGGCGGCAAGCAGGTAGTTGGTGAACGTGATCCAGTCACCGTCTGTGGCGTCGAGCCGAACCCAGAGGCACGTGACCGGAGCGCGACGAGCGAAGTCGGCGAGGAGCGTGGTCTTGCCATAGCCCGCTTCGGCAGTGATGACAACAAGGCGATCCGACGTGCGGTCGGTGAGCCATTCCAGGAGGCGCGGACGCTCGAGCGTTGAGTCGCGCACAGGAGGCGGCTGGACCTTACTGCGGATGATCGAGCGGGTGAACTGCTCCCGGAGCGCGGGCGCGGACGCCTGGCCTGCGTCGCCTGCGACGGCGTCGTCTGGGGCAGGCGTAGGCGTCATGTCGGCTGCGTGGGCTCGCTGCACCGACGCATCTTCGGGATCGGCCATCATCTGCGGCTTATCTGGGATGTGTGGACATCCGGTGCAATCAGGACCAAACCGGCCCTATCAGCACCAGCGGTGCCCGCTCACCTCCCCTCCTCCCTCGCGTCCGATCCCAACCGATCGGAGCGTGAGTGTACGAGTCACATCAAGCTACATCTGCCGTACCAGCTCTTCGGAACGCTGAGATGTGCGCTGGTGCAACGCCGGGATCAGCCCTCGTACTCGAAGTGGATCTTCACCTCGACGCGGTATTCGACGACCTGACCGTCCGCGACTCGTGCGGTCTGCTTGACGACTTCGACCTCGCGGATGTTGCGAACCGTGCGTGAAGCGGTCGCGACGGCGACACGTGCAGCGTCGCTCCAGGATGTGGGGCTCGTCCCGACCATCTCCCGAATGATGATCACGCCCATCGGTAGCTCCTTGTCCGGTCGCTCGCGCGACTGGCTGACTGTCGCTAAGGCGGCCGAGTTTAGGCGAGGCGGAGCCGAGGCCGATCAGCCGTAGGCCGGGACGCGATCCTCCTCGAGCTGCACGAACCGAGTCTGTCGCTTCTTGAACCACAGTTTCATGTGGCCGGTCGGCCCGTTACGGTGCTTGGCCAGGCTGAGGTTGACCACCTCGCCTTCGTCGTCCGCGCCGCCGTCCTCTTCGCCACGTTCCTTCTCGCGCCAGAGGAACATCACGAGGTCAGCGTCCTGCTCGATCGAACCGCTCTCGCGAAGGTCAGAGAGGCGAGGTTCCTTGTTTTCGTTGGTACGCATTTCGGCCTGTCGCGAGAGCTGGCTGAGGGCCACGACCGGGACCTGAAGCTCTCGCGCCAGGCCCTTGAGGCCGCGCGAGATCTCGGACACCTCCTGGACACGGTTGGCGTCACGCGACTGGACGGACGACTGCATCAGCTGGAGGTAGTCGACGATCAACAGGTCGAGACCCGATTCAGCTTGAAGCCGGCGAGCCTTGGTCCGTAGCTCCATGGTGCTGACGTTGGGCGTGTCGTCGATGTAGATGGGCGCTTCGGCAAGCGCGTTCATGGCCGGAGCGAGCCGCGTGAAGTCCATCTCTTCGAGGAAGCCGGTTCGCAGGCGCTGCGAATCGATGTTGGCCACCGAGCTCAGCAGGCGCAGGACAAGCTGCTCCTTGCTCATTTCCAGGCTGAAGACGCCAACGGTTCGACGCTGGATCACGGCCGCGTACTCCGCGATGTTCAACGCGAGGCTGGTCTTTCCAATGCTTGGCCGCGCGGCAAGGATGATCAGGTCCGACTTCTGGAGGCCGGTCGTCATTGCATCCAGGCCGCGGAAGCCGGTCGTGATGCCGCTGATCTCGCCCTTGTGCTGGTGCAGGTAGTCGAGCCGGTCGTACGCAGCGTGGAGCAGTGTGCGCAGTTGCGAGAACCCGCTCGCGACTCGCTTCTGCGAGACGGCGAAGAGCTCCTGCTCGGCCCGGTCGATCGAGGCGTCGACATCGGCGGTCTCTTCGTATCCGATACCCGCGATCCGCCCGGCGGCTCCGATGAGGTTCCGGAGGACCGCCTTGCGCTCGACGATTCGTGCGTAGTAGACGGAGTTGACCGCGGTCGGGGTCAAGTTGATCAGACTGGTGAGGTAAGCCGAACCTCCCGTGTGCTCGAGCTGGTCCCGACGCTCCAGGACCTCCGAGACGGTGACAATGTCCACCGGCTCGCGCCGCTCGTACAGGTCGAGCACCGCGCCGTAGATCTCGGCGTGTTGGACGCGGTAGAAATCGTCCGGGCGGAGGATCTCGGCGACCTCGACGACCGCATCACGGTCGATGAGGAGGGCGCCGAGAACCGATTGCTCGGCCTCGACGGATTGCGGTGGCAGGCGGTCCAGTGACACACGTACTCCCGGAGCGACGGTCGTTCACGGCGCTCCCCGGCGTGATTCCGTCCGTGCCATCTTCACCGGGCGGGACGGCAACTCCGTAGCGCGGCATCCACAAACTGATGCACGAAGCGCGGCGACGCCAACTGTCGTCGTGGACAACCGGTGGATAGCCGGGTCAGGCAGCCAGCGACGTGCCATGCGGTTCGACCGGCTCGACACTCCAGCGTCGCGAGCGGTGCTCGAATGTCAGCCGAAGCCGCGTGCGCGGCGTGCGGACGACGAACATTGTCCGCGGACCGGTCTCGACCGGGTACGCCGCCGACTCCTCGCGGATCCGCTCGATTGCGATCACCGGGATCTGCTCGTCTGCGATCCGGACGCTCCGAGGCGACCCGGAGAACGGATCACAGCTGACGGCTGGGGCCTGCACATGCTGGACGACGACCATTTCGTCCACCTCCTTGTTCGCGGACAACCGCCCGCCAGAGTCAGAACATCTGTTCGAATCGACGCAGGGACCGTAACCGAACAGATGTTCGATGTCAATGCCTGTCCATCATCTGGCGTCGTTGTGACAGCTCCGTTGTCACGACTCGCGACTCGTGTCCGGATCTCGACCGACGCGACGAGCATCCGGCGCGCTCATGGGGTCGCGCTCGAATGGTTCGGGGACACCACGATCGAGCAGTCGCGCGCGAGTGATCGCCCGCGAGCCGAAACGCTTGCGGATGTCATCCGTCGCAACGACCGCTCGTCGGCGCCGATCGTTCTGGCCGTCGAACAAGCTCAGTTGCTCACGTTCGTCCAAGTGAGTCGCTGCGACACCCAGGAGGCGGATCTTCACCCCGCGCACTTGCGGCCGCGCGAGGGAAACGGCGGTCTGCCAGATCACGTCCGCATCGTCCGTCGCCTGCGGCAGCGCGCGCTGCCGCGTGAGCGTCGTGAACGTCGAGTCGCGGACCTTCACCGAAATCGTTCCAGCCTTGACCTTGCCCTTGCGCAACCGCCTGGCGACGCCTTCCGAGAGCCCCAGCAGCGTCCGCTCGATCTCCTCCCAGTCGTTCGTGTCGACGTCGAAGGTGTGCTCGTGGCTGACGGACTTGGCCGAGTCGCCTTCGCCCACCGGTGTCGGATCCACGCCGCGTGCCCGGTCGCGGAGCACGGCTCCCATCGACCCGAAGCGGCGGACCAGGACGTCCTCGGGTAAGACCGCCAGGTCTCCGATCGTGGTGACGTTGTAATCGGAGAGGGCGAGGCGCGTCCGCTCGCCGACGCCCCACAGCCGCGAAATGGGCAGCGGCGCCAGGAACGCCGCCTCGGTTCCGGGTGGGACGACAACCAATCCGTCGGGCTTGCGCAGGTCCGAAGCGATCTTCGCAACCAAGCGGGTCGTCGCCACCCCGACCGAGACCGTCAGCAGCAGCTGTCCCTGGATCGCGGCCCTGATCTGGTGGGCGATGGTTTCCGGTGAGCCGAGCAGGCCTTCCGTTCCGCGCACGTCGAGGAACGCCTCATCGATCGAAACCGGCTCGACGAGCGGCGTGAACGTCCGCAGGATCGCCATGACCTCGCGGCTGACGGCACCGTACTTCCGGCCGTCGACGGGAACGAAGAACGCGTTGGGGCACAGCGCCGCAGCCGTGCGCAGCGGCATGGCCGAGCGGACGCCAAAGACGCGCGCCTCGTACGAGGCCGTGCTGACGACGCCCCGATCGTGCGGCCCACCGCCGCCGACGATGACCGGCTTTCCGCGCAGCTCCGGGCGATCGCGTTGCTCGACCGCGGCGAAGAACGCGTCGAGATCGACGTGCAGGATGGTCCCGCTCGACGCGGCCATGGGAACCATCTTCGCGTGTCCCGTGCCAGCTAGGCTGACACGCCCGCAATCAACCGCGGCGTCGGCGCGGCACGGGAAGTCGGAACGTCAGCCCTTGGGCTCGACCGCGATGGTGACCTCGGGCGTCAGGCCGGGGTAGACGCGAACGGCGACCTTGTAGGTGCCCAGCGTCTTGAGCGGCTCGTCCAGGTCGACCTTGTGGCGATCGATCACGATGCCGCGCCGGCCCAGCGCGTCCGCGATGTCCTTGGCCGTAATCGAGCCGTAGAGCTTGCCGCCCTCGCCGACCTTCACGCCCATGGTCAGCGTGGTGCTGCTGATCCGCTGCGCGGCGATCTCGGCTTCCTCGCGCTCGCGCTTGCGCTTCTCCTCGCGGCTGGCGATGTCGTGCTGCCACGCGCGATAGGCGCCGCCCGCCGCGGGCACGGCCAGGTTCTGTTTGATCAGGAAATTGCGGGCGTATCCGTCGGCGACGTCCTTGAGCTCGCCGCTCTTGCCGAGCGAGCTGACGTCCTGGGTCAGGATCACTTTCACGCGGTTGCTTCCTCCCTCTGGGAATTCGTTCGAGCGCGCCTGCTAGCGCGCGCGGGCAGCACTCCTCTCCGTCGCAACTCCCGATCACCCATGGCGACGAATCGCATCGCCGTCCTGGGTGCGCGACGGATGGCCGTGCGAATCGGTCGCGGGATGGCGCGGCGCGCCGACTCAAGGTCCCGCTCGAGCTCCCGGCCGTCGATCCCCAGCTCGTGCATCTTCTCCATCACGAGCGCCTGCGGGACGGACTCGAGGAAGAAGTCGAAGGCGAGGACGATGACCGCTGCGTCATCGATGCGTCCGATCACGGGGACAAAGTCCGGAATCAGGTCGATCGGCGACACGATGTAGGCAACGGCGCCCGCGATCAGTGCCTTGCTTCGCAACGGCACGCGCGAATCCCGCAGCAACTCCAGCAGAAGCCTGCCGTAGGTGGGTGCCCGCGAGGCGAGGGGAACGAAGGGCCAGAGACCGAGAATTCCAATCCCCAGCCTGAACGGAGAACGAGCGCGCATCGGAGTGCGGAGTATATCGGCCGCACGCTTGGACACCGCCGTGCGCGGCCACGCGTCTCAGCAGCTTGACAATCGAACAGGCGTTCGGTTACCGTGCTGTCGCAAGGAGGTCCGGGTGACCAAACACGATGCGGCCAGGAAGCAGCGCATCATCGAGTACATCGCGGCCACGCTGAGAGCACGTGGTTATCCGCCGTCGGTACGCGAGATCGCCACCGCGGTCGGCCTCGCCTCCACGTCCGCCGTCCATCACCACCTCTCTGCGCTCGAGCGCGATGGGTACCTGGAGCGAGGCGCAACACAGTCGCGCGCACTCCGACTCACGCCGACTGCGGCACTGCGCGAAGGACTCGCGGGCGAGCTCGTTCCGGGTGTCCAACGGGAGGACATCCACGTGCTGCCCGTCGTCGGAGAGATTGCCGCTGGTGGACCAATCGAGGCGTACCACGACGTGAGCGAGACCATGTCCGTGCCGGACCTGCTCGCGCCGAGTGGGGATGCGTACGTATTGCGCGTCCGCGGTGACTCAATGGTGGAAGCCCACATCGCGGACGGTGACTTCGTCGTCATCCGCCCGCAGCAGACCGCGCGGGACGGAGACATCGTCGTGGCACAGGTCGAGGAGAACGCCGTCACCCTGAAGCGCTTCTTCAAGGAGAAGAACCGGGTTCGTCTCCAACCGGCCAATCCCGAATACCCGCCACAGTTCTATCCCGACGTCCGCATCCAGGGCAAGCTCATCGGGGTCATCCGGAAGGTCGACTGAACGCATGCGCATCCCGTGCCGCCAGACGCGAAGGGGCCGGCCGGATCGTGATCGTCACGCGGGTCACCTGCGACAATCGGTGGCGTGGAGAACGAGGCCCCCAACCCATACGCGAGCCTGACGCTCGAACGTTTCACCGAAGCGCTCGCATCGGCTGAACCCGTTCCGGGTGGCGGAAGTGCTTCCGCGGTCGCGGCGTCACTCGCGGCGAGCCTTCTTTCCATGGTGGCGCGCCTTTCCCTGGATCGGCCAAGGTACGCCGCATACACGGGCACGCACCGGCGTGCGCTGGAGGCCGGCGAGCACGCACGGACACGATTTCTCGCGTTGGCCGACGAGGATGCCGCCGTGTTCCGAACCTTTGCTGCGGCGCTGAAGCTCCCGCGCGACGATGATGCTGCCGCTCGACGGCGAAACGAGGCTCTCGACGTGGCGGCTCTTGGCGCGGCGCGGGTTCCGATGGAAACCGTCCGCCTCTGTCACTCCGTTGCAGGAGAGCTCGAGGCGATGGCCGGTCGGAGCAATCTGAACGCGGCGAGCGATTTGGACGTCGGCGCATTGCTGTGCCATGCCGCTGCCCGCGGAGCCGGCGCCAACGTGGTGATCAACCTCGACACGGTGCCGGATGCACCGGAGGCCGGACCAATGCTGGCCGAGCTGCAGCGGCGGATCGACGCGATCGGGGACAGCGCGGCTCGAACGCACGAGCAGGTCCGCGCCGGAACGTTGCGGGATCCCGAAGAAGCATGACCGTCGACGTGGCCGAGGTGCCCCGGGCAGAGCCTCAGCCCGGGTCGTCCGACACGGAAGGGACGCAGGCCACGGCCCGGCTTCTCCTCGGCGCGCCGATCGCGGCCGAGATTCGCTCGGGGCTGGCGGAGACGCTCGATCGCCTGCGGCAAGGGACGCCAACCCTGCCTGGCGTCAGTGTCGTCCTCGTCGGTGACGACCCGGCGTCGACCGTGTACGCGGGACGGATTCTCACCAACGCCGATCGGCTCGGACTCCCCGGGCGGCGCATCCAACTCCCCGCCATGTCGACCACGCAACAGGTCGCCGAGGCCGTCGCGCGCGAGAGCGACGACCCCTCCGTCGCCGGGATCATCCTCCAGCTGCCGCTTCCGTCCCACGCCGATCTGACGGTCGTGCGCGAGGCTCTCGACCCGGGCAAGGATATCGACGGGATCGGCCCTCGCAGTGCCGGTCTGCTGGAGCTCGGCGCAGATTCGTTCTATCCGTCGTGCGCCGAAGCCGCGGTCGTGATCCTCAAGCGGTCGGGCATCGAGGTTCGAGGCCGACGCGCCGTGGTCATCGGGCGCAGCAATGTGGTCGGCAAGCCGGTCGCCCTGCTGCTCCTGCGCGAACACGCGACCGTCACGGTCTGCCACCGCCAAACGCGCGATCTCGGTGCGGAAACGCGGCGTGCGGACCTCGTCGTCGTCGCTGCCGGATCCCCAGGTTTGGTCACCGGAGACCTGATTCGCCCCGGGGCGGTCGTCGTCGACTGCGGCATCAACGTGGTGGACGGTGCGATCCTCGGTGACGTTGACGCGCCGAGCGTTTTGCCGGTGGCGGAAGCGCTCACGCCGGTGCCCGGTGGTGTTGGCCCCGTGACGAACGCACTGTTGATGGAGCACCTCGTGCGAGCGGTGGAGCGCGCAGTCGCGCAGCGTCCGTGACGCAAGCATCGAGCCTGGAGATCGCGCAGGCCGCGACGCTGCGGCCGATCGCCGACATTGCCGACGAGCTGGGCATCCTTCCTTCAGAGCTCGAGTCGTACGGCCCGTACAAGGCCAAGATCCGGCTCGAGATCCTGGATCGCCTTGCCGACCGGCCGCTCGGCCGCGAGATCGTCGTCACGGCGATGACCCCGACGCCGCTGGGCGAGGGCAAGACGACCACGACCATTGGCTTGACCCAGGCGCTCAACCGGATCGGCGTTCGTGCAGCCGCTGCGATTCGGCAGCCATCACTGGGGCCGGTCTTCGGTGTCAAGGGCGGCGGAGCAGGCGGAGGCTACAGCCAGGTTGTGCCGATGGAGGATGTGAACCTCCATTTCACCGGCGATCTCCATGCCGTTGCCGCTGCGCACAATCTTGGCTCCTCCTTCCTGGACAACCACCTTTTCCGTGGCAATGCTCTCCAGATCGATCCGCTGACGATCCGGTGGCCGCGGGTGCTTGATGTGAACGATCGTGCGTTGCGGCGTGTCCTGATTGGCCTCGGCGAGACGCGCGACGTGCGCGAGTCGGAGTTCCACATCACGGCCGCGTCCGAGATCATGGCGATCCTTGCCCTTGCGAACGATCTCCACGACCTCCGTGCCCGGATTGGCCGGGTGATCGTTGCCGAGACCTTCAAGGGCGAGCCGGTGACGCTGGAGGATCTTCGTGTCGCGGGCGCGATGACGGTCGTGATGCGCGACGCGATCAAGCCGAACCTGGTGCAGACGCTGGAGGGCGGTCCTGCGTTCGTACATGCAGGACCGTTCGCCAACATCGCCCATGGCAACTCATCGGTGGTCGCCGATCGCGTCGCCCTTCGCCTCGTCGACGCCGTTTGCACCGAGGGCGGCTTCGGCTCGGACATGGGCTTCGAGAAGTTCGTCGACATCAAGTGCCGGCTCTCGGGACTCCGGCCGAGTGCGGCCGCGATCGTTGCGACCGTGAAGGCTCTCCGGATGCACGGCGAAGCCGTGGTCGCTGGCCGTGGCGCGGGTGGTCCGCGGGACGCTCGAGGCGGACGCTGCCAGCGATCGCGAAGCCGTCCTGCGGCGAGGCGCGGAGAACCTCGCCCAGCACGTCCGGATCGTGGCCGAGTACGGCGTCCCGGCGGTCGTTGCCATCAACGCCTTCGAGAGCGACGAGCCGTGGGAGCTCGACATCGTGCGACAGGTGGCGCTCGACGCCGGTGCCAGGGACGCGGTCGTTGCCACGCACTACCGGGACGGCGGCGACGGAGCAACCGACCTGGCCCGCGCGGTCTGGGCCGCTGCGAAGGAGGGCGCGCCAGACTTCCGCTTCCTGAGCCCGGATGAGGCCACGCCTCGGGAACGGATCGAGGCCATTGCAACCCGCATCTACGGCGCAGACGGCGTGGACATCTCCGGCGAGGCCGACAAGCAGCTCGACGAGATCGAGCGGCTGGGATACGCGACGCTGCCGGTGTGCATGGCCAAGACGCAGTCGTCGCTGAGCCACGACCCCACCCTCAAAGGGCGCCCGACCGGCTTTCGCGTGCCGATCCGCGAGGTGCGCCTCTTCTCGGGTGCCGGTTTCGTGACGGCGTATTGCGGAGACATGCGCACGATGCCGGGTCTGCCATCGCACCCCAACGGCGAGGGCGTCGACATCGATGCCAGCGGCAAGATCGTAGGGCTGTTCTAGCCCCAGAGGCTGTACGCCCGACCGGCGCCGTCCGAACGCGGAAACCGCTCCGAGACCTCCGGCCGGCACTCAGCCGTGGGCAAGCACCAGGGCAATGACCACCGCGACCACGCTCCCGGCAGCCAGCCCGACGACCGACACCGACCACGCTCCCCAGTCGATCGGTCCCGGCGGTGGCTCGCCGTGATCCGTCTCGTGCGCGTCGTCGTGAGCGTGACCAGCCGCGTGCGCTTGATCGTGGCCGCCGCCGACGTCGTGTGCATCGGCCGCATGGATGTCCTCGGACCGGACGGCATCCTCGGAGCCGGTAGCGTGCTGGTCAGTTTCCACCTCGAGGCGAGGTTCGGTCATCGAGATCTCCTGGAAGCCCGGGTTCGGCCGATCGAGGTCACAGTCTATGGCCGGACACGTGGGCCGGCGGCAGCAGGGACGTGTCGACCAGCTGGTTCACTGGGATCTGCGACGTGACCCCGGAGTCCGAGAGTGTCGCCATGAAGGCGACCGCGGTCTGCCAGGCTCCGGTATCGATCGCGCCGCTGCCGTTGTCCTCGACGTACACGCTGTCCCAGAGCGGAATCGTCGCGTCGAGGATCGCGCGCTGGCCGACCGGGTCGCTCGCGAGCTCCGGGGCGACGGCGAACGTGGCGTCCAATCCCTTCTGAGGATCCTTCGCGACCTCACCCATGGCTTGGAGCGAGGCAGCGACGAACGCCGTGATCGCCGCGCGCTTCGATGCGATCGTCGATGTCCCGCTGACCAGGCCCGGCCCGGGCAGTGGCGTGATCGCGTCGACCGTGAGCACATTGGTCGCGACGCCCTGCGCTGACAGCTGGACCGGTTCGTTGTTGATGAACCCGGTTATCGATTGGACGGCGCCCTGCGCGAGCGCGGCGGCCTGCCCGAAGTCGGGATAGAGCCGGATGTCCACGTCGGACGGGCTCAACCCGGCCGAGTGGAGCATTGCCTGCAGCATGATCCAGCTCGAGCCGTATCGACCGGGGGTGCCCAGCGTCTTGCCCTTGAGGTCGGCCGGCGCGGCGATGTCGGCATCGCTCCGCGCGACGACGGCATTGGGAAACTTCGCGTACAGCGGTCGCGATATAGCGGACCGGGATTCCCTGCGCGGCAGCGGGAATGATGCTGGTTCCGTCGGCAATGCCAACATCGATCGCGCCCTGCCCGATGAGCGTGATCAGGTCAGGATCGATCTTGTTCTGGAACGTCACGTCGAGGCCGGCCGCGGCGTACGCGCCGTCCTGCTGCGCGAGGTAGAAGGGCGCGAACTGCACGCTCGGGATGTAGCCGAGCCCGACGACGAGCGGAACAACGGCCGACGAGGCGGTCGGGACCGACGCCGCAGTCGAGGCGGAGGCGCCAGCCGAGCCGATCGGGCCGACAGAGCCGCTTGACGGGGACGACGACGCCGATGGCGAGCATGCCGCGACCGCCGACAAAGCGCCGGCGACGATGACAGGCAGCAGCCGAGATAGACGAGACGACCGAGTCATGCGGACCTCCAGGGTCCCAGCAGGACCCGCTCGATGAGGGCTACCACGAGGTACAGCACGATTCCGATCCCCGCGATGGTGATGAGCGTTGCGAACAACAATGCGGTGTCGAACAAGCTTCCTCGAGCCAGATTGATGAGAACGCCGAGCCCGCGATCGGCGCCTGCCCATTCGGCAACGATCGCCCCGACCACGGCCAGCGTCACGCCGACGCGAAAGCCGCCGAGGATCTGCGGGAGGGCGCCCGGGATCTCGAACGTCCACAGAATCTGCCGGCGCGATGCCCGGAGGCTTCGTGCCAGCTCGATCAGCTTCGCATCGATCGGATCGGAAGCCGACCATTGTCGAGATGGTGATGGGAAAGAAGACGATCAGCGAGCAGATCAGCACTCGGCTCCCCAGTCCGCTCCCGAACCAGAGGTAGATCAGCGGAGCCAGCGCAAGGATCGGCGTGGCCTGGGCGGCCACGATGTACGGCGAGAGCAGTCGCTCGGCCATGGACCATCGAGCCAGCACGATCCCGATCGCGACGCCGGTCGTGCCTCCCACCAGGATCCCGAGAAGGACCTCGGTGAGGGTCTCGAACGCGTGCGGTTCGATGGTCCCGTTGACCCAGGCCTGGACGAGGCGGTTGAGGACGGCGGCCGGAGCGGGCAAGATGAAGGCCGGATAGTTCATCAGGCTAACGATCAGTTGCCAGCCAACCACGAACAGCGACGGCCGCCGCAATGATCGGAACTGCCCGATGTACAGCAAGCGACCCGCGGCCCTCGGCCCGTCGTGCCTGGATTGTCATGCCGCCGCTCCCACCGACGCCGACCCTGCCTCCAATGCCTCGCGGACCCTCATGGCAGCCTGACTGAACGCCGCGGCGTCAGCGTCGCGGATTGATCGGGGGCGAGGGATGTCCACGTCGATGTCCGCCACGATCCGTCCGGGCCGCGACGAAAGCACAACGACGCGATCGGCGAGGAAGACGGCTTCGCTGATCGAATGCGTCACCAGGAGGATCGTCGACTGCGTCCGCTGCCAGAGCGTCAGCAGCCACTCGTCGAGTCGGTCGCGAGTGAGTGCGTCCAGCGCGCTGAAGGGTTCGTCCATCAGCAGCACGTCCGGCTCGAGTGCGAGCGCGCGTGCGATGCCCGCTCGCTGGGCCAGGCCACCCGAAAGTTGGGCAGGAAATGCGCGCTCGAATCCCTCGAGGCCAAGCTGCTCGATGAGCTGGGAGCCGCGCTCGACCCGTCGCTCCTCCTCCCAGCCGGCAAGCATGAGCGGAAGCGTCACGTTGTCGAGGACCGTTCGCCAAGGCAACAATCGCGGTTCCTGGAACACGAGGCCGACCTGCGGATCTGGACCAATGACGGGCGCGCCATTGACCACCACCGTGCCGGCGTCCGCCGGTATCAGTCCTGCCGCGATCCGCAGCAGCGTGCTCTTGCCCGATCCGTTTGGACCGACAACGCAGACCAACGTTCCCTCGGGAACGCGCAGCGACAGATCGTCGAGCGCCACCAACTCGTGGCCGCCGATGGAGAAGGAACGCTTCACCCCGTGAAGCTCGATCGCGTCCAGTGTCTCGTGCCTCGCTTGCCGTGCCGCGTCGACCGCGGGGCAGGAAACGAGCAAGCGATAGCGGGTTCGCCGGAGTGCCGCTCTGCAGCGGACACGAGGCGTGACCCGCACGCCAGCCTTCTCCCATCCGGACTGTGACCGTCGGCTCCCTGTCAGGGGATCCACCGCCGAACGAACGGCGGGTCGTGGGCTGGCTCCGCGGAAACTGGCGCTTCCGCTGCCGACCACCGGTCGGGAATTTCACCCAACCCCGAAGGCGACGCGTATGAACCTGTTCACACAGCATAACCCCCGCCTAGACTCGCCAGCGTGCTCGAGATCCTCCTGACCCGACACGGCTTGACCGAACGCTCCTCGCCGGAGCAGTACCTCGGCCAGAAATTGGACGTGCCACTCAACGCCGCGGGCCGCTCTGCCGCGGAGCGCTTGCGCGACCGGCTGCGCGACGTTCCGATCGAGCGTGTGATCGCCAGCCCGCTCATCCGTGCAGTGGAAACGGCACGGATCTGCCGGCCGGACGCCGAGATCGAGACGGATCCGCGGCTCGCCGAGGCCGATTACGGCGACTGGGAGGGTCACACAAGACCGGAGATCAAGGCACGCTGGCCGGAGCTTCGCGCGGAGTGGGAGAAGGACCCTGCGACGGTCGCCCCACCGAACGGCGAGTCCGTCCAGCAGGTGGCGGACCGCGCGGCGTCGTTCCTGCGCTCCCTGGTCCACTGGGAACTTGCGTTCGAGGCCACGCAAGCGGGAGCGGGCCAGCGCGACGCCGAGGAGCTGCGTCGTGTCCTGGTGGTCGGCCACTCGACCCTGAACCGCGTCCTGTTGGCGCGCTGCCTCGGTTCGCCGCTGAAGGACTACCGCCGCCGCTTCCGGCAGGACTGGACGAACCTCACGGTTCTTCGACTTCGTCGGCCACGAAGGTGCCGAGCTGACGCTCTGCAACGACATCGCGCATCTCCGGGGCACGACCGGGGTCACCTGGGGGTGAGCCTGCCGAAGCGACGCGAGCACGGCTCGAGCACTACCCAACGCGAGATCGAGCTCAGTGGGTCGGGCCTGAGTCTCGAGGACGTCGCGGCCGTCGCTCGTGACGGAAGCCTGGTGACGCTGAGCGCGGAAGCGCGGGCGCGCATGCTGCGCAGTCGCGCCACGATCGTAGAGCTGGTCAACGCCGGGGCGCCGGTCTATGGGGTGACGACCGGCTTCGGCGACCTGGCGAACGTTCGCATCGACCCAGCCGAGGCGCGGCGGCTGCAGGAGAACCTCGTCGTCAGCCACGCGGTGGGCGTGGGCCCATCGCATGACCGCGAGACCGTCCGGGCGATGCTCTTGCTGCGGGCCAACACGCTCGCGCGCGGCCAGAGTGGCTGCCGGCCAGAGATCGTGGAGCGGCTCATCGACTTCCTGCGCCTTGGCGTGCACCCGGTCGTCCCGGAGCAGGGCTCCGTCGGAGCCTCCGGCGACCTCGCTCCACTCGCGCACCTCTGCGGGCCGCTGATCGGGCGCGGCCAGGCGGAGGTCGGAGGAGCGGTCATGTCCGGCGCAGACGCTCTGTCCTCCGTCGGCCTCGGTCCGCTTCGTCTGGAGGCCAAGGAGGGATTGGCGCTTCTGAACGGGACCCAGCAGATGACCGCGATCGGCGCGCTCACGGTCCTCGCCGCGGAGGCCCTCGCCGGGACCGCCTCAGTCGTCGGTGCGATGAGCGTGGAGGCCCTGCTGGGGACGGACGTCGCGTTCGCCGCCGCTTATCACGAGGCGCGACCACACCCTGGACAGCGGCGCGTCGCTGCCGAGTTGCGTCACCTTCTGCGCGACTCGGGCCTGCAGCACTCGCATCACGGCGAAGCGCACAAGGTCCAGGACCCGTACTCGATCCGCTGCATCCCGCAGGTCCACGGCGCGGTGCGAGACGCGTTGGGCTACGCGCGAGGCGTCCTCGAGATCGAGATCAACAGCAGCACCGACAACCCGCTGGTCTTTCCCGATGGCACGGACGCAGATCCCGACGCGGTCGCCACCGGTGGCGGTCGGGTGATCTCGGGCGGCAACTTCCACGGTGAGCCGGTCGCGCTCGCGCTCGACTTCGCCGCGCTGGCCATCGCCGAGCTTGCCTCGATCAGCGAACGCCGCACCGCGCTGCTGATCGACGGGCGGCTCTCCGGACTCCCGCCGTTCCTTGCCGAGGACGCCGGCCTCAACAGCGGCATGATGCTGCTGCAGTACACGGCAGCCGCGCTCGTCTCGGAGAACAAGTCGCTCGTCCATCCGGCGTCCTCCGACTCGATCCCGACCAGCGCAAACCAGGAAGACCACGTCTCGATGGGTTCGATCGCGGCTCGTCACGCACGCGACGTGCTCACCAACGCGCGGCGCGTCCTGGCGGTCGAGCTGCTCTGCGCAGCCCAGGGCATCGACTTCCGCCTCCGCAGCGGCGCCGGTCCCGGGGTGGGCGTCGCCGAGGCACATCGGCGCGTCCGGGAACGGGTCGCCCACCTCGGTTCCGACCGCGACCCGGGACCCGACATCGCGGCCGCGGTGAGCCTCGTTGGATCGAGCGGTCTGCTCGACCTGTTGTCCGACTGAAACGTCCAGGACGCACCGGGGTTTCACCCTGTACCCCCCGTCCATGGGACAATGAGAGTCGCTATGCGACACCTCCTCGCCGTGGGACTGGTCGTCGTGGGCTTGGTCGCGATCATCGCGGCCTCGGCGTTCGTCGGTGTTTCCCTCGGTACCTCCGCAGCGGATTCGGACAGCGTTGGGGCAGGACGATTCGGCCACCCCATCGCGGCCGGCGGCACCCGCTTCCACAGCTCAGATGGCTATAGCTTCTTGCTGCCCGCGGGTTGGAGTGCGTCCGAGATCGACGCTGTGCGCAACGAGTTGCTGATGAATGCGCTTCACGCAAGCGACTCGTCGACTGCGACGCTGGTCGACCGTGTTCTCGCCATCACGCACGGCCGCATCAGCATGGCCGGTGGCGACATGCGCGCGCTTTCCAGCTCCTCGTCACCGCCGAACGTGACCGTGCTGCAGGACCCCGACTCAACCACGTTCGCCAAGGCCGTGGCCCAGGTGACCGCGGCGCTAGGCGCCGCCCGGGAAGCCACCGGGATCCGGGTGTCCTCCGCTACCATCGCCGGCAAGCACGCGACGCGGATCAACTGGACGCTTGCCCGGTCTTCCTCCGGCACGGCGGCTGCCACGCCTTCAGGTGCGGCGCCGAGCGCCGTGCTCTCGACGTATGTCTTCCAGGGAACCAAGGGGATGTTGGTGCTGACCGTTGGCCGGGCCAGCGGTTCGACCAGCTGGCAGGCCAGCCTCGAAGACCGCCTCGTCAAGTCGTTCACCCTCGAGAAAGTCGCCGACGACTGACGGGCACTGCCTAAACTGGCAGTCCCATGCGGACGCAACTCCGGTTCATCGACGTCCTCGACAGCGATACGTTCGGCCTCGTGCCGCCGTGCGCGGACCCGCGCTTCGATCACCGGACCTGCGACTACTGGGAAGACCCGGACCGTGGTTCCAAGGCCGCTCGGCCGTCGTGGCTGGCAGCGGCAGCCACTGGGGGTGGCGGCGGGACAGGTCGTGGCGCTCATTCGGTCCCGGACAATCCCTTCGCGCCGCCGCCGCGCGTTGCGGACAATCCCTTCGCGCCGCCGCCACGGGCTGCGAACCCCCTTGCGCCGGCAACCAGTGCCACACCGAGAGGGGAACAGGCTCGTTCGGCCGCCCTGAGCGCGTTCGCCGATGACGACGATGGCGACCCCGCGTGGAACCCGTTCGTGCCGACGACCAGCCGACCGTCTCGGACGACCGCAGGGCTGCCCCGGAAGCTGGCCTTGCTGCTTCGCGGACGCGACGTTTTCGGCAGCTACGCCAAAATCGCGCTCGACGCGGACGATCCGGTGGCGTGGACGCAGTTCGGTCCGCTGTCCGCCTACCCTCGCGCCTCCCGGCTGCGCGAGCTGTACCCACAGCTTCCCGAGAGCCCGTTGCCGGCAGTCATCAGCTGTATCGCCACGACCGAGGCGGCTCGCCGCAAGGGCCACGCTCGCGCACTCATCGCCGAGGTGTGCCGGGACCTGGCGGCGCGAGGTTTTTCGGCGGTGGAGGCCTACCCCGACCTGACCCAGCACGATGAGGAGACCAGCGCGGCTCGGCCGCGGTTCTGGATCGAGTGCGGCTTCCACATCGCGGTGGACGACGATCGGTTTCCCGTCATGCGTCGAGAGCTCGACTAAAGAGGCATGGAGTGACCGCCGCGGCACCCGCTCGAATCGTCCGAGCACCCCGGGGGAGGGAGCTATCGGCGCGCGGCTGGCAACAGGAAGCGGCGCTGCGGATGCTCATGAACAACCTCGATCCCGAGGTCGCCGAGCGGCCCGAGGACCTGGTCGTCTACGGCGGGACTGGGCGGGCGGCCAGGAGCTGGGAAGCGTTCGATGCGATCGTCCGGGAGCTGCGGCAGCTCGGCGACGACGAGACACTGCTCGTGCAGAGCGGCAAGCCGGTGGCGGTCTTCCGCACGCATGTGTGGGCGCCGCGAGTCCTGATCGCGAACAGCAACCTGGTCGGGCGCTGGGCCAACTGGGACACGTTCCGCGAGCTCGAGCGCGCGGGACTGACGATGTACGGGCAGATGACCGCGGGCTCCTGGATCTACATCGGCACGCAGGGGATCCTGCAAGGGACATACGAGACCTTCGCGGAGCTGGCACGCCAGCACTTCGGCGGCTCCCTGCAAGGACGGGTCGTGCTGACCGCCGGCCTCGGTGGGATGGGTGGCGCGCAGCCGCTGGCGGTGTCGATGAACGAGGGCGTCGCGATCGTCATCGAGGTCGACGAGGCGCGCGCGAGGCGGCGGCTCGACATCGGATACGTCGATCGACTCACCGACTCGGTTGACGAGGCGCTTGCCTGGGCGCGCGAGGCCGCGAACGCCGGCACGGCGCTGTCGATCGCACTGGTCGGGAACGCGGCGGAGCTCGAGCCGCAGCTGGTGATTCGCGGCGAGCGCTTCGATGCCGTCACGGACCAGACGAGCGCCCACGACGCACTGAACGGATACGTGCCGGCCGGTCTCTCGGTGGCCGGCGCGGCGTCGCTACGCGAGAGCGATCCCGAGGACTACGTCCGGCGCTCGATGTCCTCCATGGCGGACCACGTCCGCGCGATGCTGGCGCTCCGGGCAGCCGGCGCGGTGACCTTCGACTACGGCAACAACCTGCGCGCACAGGCCCAGGCTGCGGGTGTGCCAAACGCCTTCGACTTCCCGGGATTCGTGCCAGCGTTCATCCGACCGTTGTTTGCCGAAGGCAAGGGTCCGTTCCGATGGGCGGCGCTGTCCGGCGATCCGGAGGACATCCGGCGCACCGACGAGGCGGTCCTGGGCCTCTTCCCGGAGAACGAGGCACTCCGACGCTGGATCCGTATGGCGCAGGAGAAGGTCCCGTTCCAGGGACTCCCGGCACGGATCTGCTGGCTCGGATATGGCGAGCGCGCCAAGGCAGGGCTTGCGTTCAACGAGCTCGTGCGCAGTGGAGAGGTCAGCGCCCCGATCGTGATCGGGCGTGACCACCTGGACGCGGGTTCGGTCGCCTCGCCCAACCGCGAGACGGAGGCGATGCGCGACGGATCGGACGCGATCGCCGATTGGCCGCTGCTCAACGCCCTCGTGAACACGGCTGCAGGCGCCACCTGGGTAAGCATCCACCACGGTGGCGGCACCGGCATCGGCTATTCCCAGCACGCCGGCATGGTGATCGTTGCCGACGGCACGGATCTCGCGGCACAGAAGCTCGAGCGGGTGCTGACCACGGATCCGGGCATGGGCGTCGTTCGACACGTCGATGCGGGGTACGAACGCGCGATCGAGGTTGCGCGGGAGCGCGGCGTCCACATCCCGATGCTCGAACCGTGACCGACGAGGGCGGCAGCCGTCAGCCCTCGGACGTCGACCGGGTCGTCTTCTTTACCGACGCCGTGTTCGCGATCGCGATCACGCCGCTGGTGATCAACCTGCGCCTGCCCGAGCTGGCCTCCTCCGGTCGCTCGTTTTGGGAAGCGATGTGGGATCAACGCGGGCCCATCTTCGCGTTCATCATCGGCTTCCTGGTGATCGGCTCGTACTGGGTGAGCCACCTGCGCATCTTCAGTGCGGCACGGGCTCAACCTCGGGATCCTGTTCTGGATCGTCGCCACCCCGTTCGCCTCCTCGATCCTTGGAGGCAACCAGCCCCTCACCGCCGACACCGTCGCGTTCTTTGCCGCGATCCAGACGGGTGCCGGCTGGTTTCAATTGGGCCCTGTGGGTAGCGCTCACCCGCAGTCCGCTCGTGGCCCCCGACGTTTCGCCAGAAGTGGCTCGCAACGTGGCCTTGCAGCTCGCCATTGCGCCGCTCGTCTTCGCGTTGTCGATCGTGGTCGCGTGGCTGCTTGGCCCGATCGCGGCAGTCTGGTGCTGGGTGCTCGTCGTCGTCCTGAGCCGGTACGCGCTCCGTCGCTATCCGATCCCGGAGCCGCAGACCTAACGGACTGAGTCGGTCGAGGGCGGCTCGTCGGGCCGGTCCGTGACCAGCACGTTGGGCTCCAGCATCCGCTCGGTCATCAACACGTTCGGCTCGGGGACGCCGATGCGGGGTGTCTCGTCGAGCGCCTCGCGCACGATCTCGGGCTCGGACGACTCCTCGTTGCCGACGGGCTCGGGCATCTCCTTGAGCGACCGCAGCGGAGCGAAGAACAGCGGGATCGCCGAGAAGGCGCCACCGATGGCGCCGATCCAGATGGTTGCGTGCAGCCCGATGACGCCACCGAGGAAGCCGCCGAGGATCGAGCCGATCGGGATCGTGCCCCAGACGATGAACCGCATCGTTGCGTTCATACGGCCCTGCATTCGCGGCGGCGTGATTGCCTGGCGGAACGAGATCTGGTTGATGTTGTAGACCACCCCGCCGAAGCCGCCAACGAACAGGGACGCGACGGCCGCCGGCATGATCAGGTCAGGCGGAGCGACCGCAACCAGGATCGCGCTCGGACCGGAAATGACGGCCGAGACGATGATCGTCGGACCGACGCCGATCCACTTGCCGAACCGGTTGGCCAGCACTGCGCCGAGCAGGAAGCCGACCGCAGCGATCGAGAACGCCAGCCCCAGTTGCTCCGGTTGCACGTTGAACGGCGGCTGGACCAGATAGAGCAACAGGATCGCGAAGACGAACTGCGAAAAGAGGTTGGACGTCGCGGTGCACGCAGCGATGTAGCGCAGGTACGGGTGATTGACCACGTAGTTGAGGCCGGCCGACACCTCGGACCGCATGCTCGGGTGCTTCCCATCCGCGGTCTGTGGCGGCTCGAGCGGCGGTTCCTTCTTGCGGATCCCGAAGACGAACGCGGCCGACCCGAAGAAGCTGAGCGAGTCGATGATCACGGCGACCGGCGCCGTGAGAATCCCGATCAGGAAGCCGGCGATGCCGGGACCGAGCAGCTGCGCTGCAGAGCGGCTGACCTCCATCTTTGAGTTGCCCTCGAGGATCTCGTCACGCTCCACGAGGGACGGCAGGTATGACTGGTAGGAAACGTCAAAGAAGACCGTCAGGCACCCGTTGATGAAGCCGACGATGTAGAGCTGCCAGATCGTCAGCGCGTTCAACTCGTACGCGATGGGAATCGACAGGAGCGCGATGGCGCGGCCGATGTCCCCGACGATCAGGATCGGGCGACGATGGAGCCGATCGACCCAGACGCCGGCCGGCAGGCTCAGCAGGATGAACGGCAGAAACTCGATCGTGCCGATGAGGCCGAACTCGAACGGCGTCACCTTCAGGAAGAGCGCGGCGATCAGCGGGATCGCCAGGGTGCTCACCTGCGTCCCGAACTGGCTGATCGTCTCTCCGGTCCAGAGCTTCAGGAAGTCCGGATGGCGAAGAAGTCCGAGCCGGGAGCGAGCGGCGGCGGTGGGCGTGGCAGTCACGTCTCCCCCCTTGTCTCTAACGATCGTTAGTAAACAATCTAACAGGCGTAGCGAACCGAGTCCGGGCTACTCGGTCGAGATGATCACGCCGTCCCCGTCCTCGTCCTGGATCTCCAGGATCCGGTCCGACGGTTCCGGAACGAATGGCTTCGCGCAGGCGATCGGCGTTCTCGTTCGAGAGGCCCGGCAGGACCGTGCCGGCCAGTGCGGCCAGTGACATGGGCACCTGGAGGTTGACAACGCTGCGACCACCCTCCGTCACCTGGAGGCGCACGACGCGCCGCGACCGTTCGGTCCCCGGATCGGCCGGCGGAGGAGGCGGCGGGCTCGGCGGCGGCGGGGTCGCAGGCCGGTGGTGACGGTGCAGCGCCTCGATCAACTGCTCAGCCTGGTCCGGGGAGACATGGCCCGCGGCGACCTCTCGGAGGATGGCGTCGAGGTCGTCAGGCATTGGCCTTCTCCTCGAGGAGACGAGCGGCGGTCGTCACGTCGATCTCGCCACGCTCCAGGGCGCGGAGGACGTCAATGTCCGTTGCGAGGGCAGCGAACCCTTCGGCGCCCACCTGCTGCGGAACGGGCATCACGGTCGTGGGCGAATCGTCGGACGGCGGCAGACCGGCTGGAGACGCGGCTGACGGTGGCACGTCGGGCAGTGAAGGAGCGGTCGGCCGTGGTGGAAGCGGAGGGAGCGAGGGGAGCGAGGGAAGCGGCGGAACTGGCGGAACTGGCGGAATTGGCGGCGCGATCGGCCGCGGAGGTGCGGTGGCCGCCGGTGCGTCGGCGGCCGCCGGAGGGCTGGATGCAGATGGATCGGCACGCCGGACGTTCAAGTCGCCTGACATGGTCCGGAAGCTCAACGTGGCCGCACCGTTACCGACCACGAGCGAGCCGCGACCACGCGACTGGTCCGGCCGGCCGAATCCGGGGGCATGAATGGATCCTGAGATCGAGGTCATCGAAATCGACACGCCGTTCGCGGGGACCAGTTCGACGTCACCGCTGATCGTCTCGACGGAATGCTGGTCGGTCGGCTCGAGTCCTCCGGCGATGCGGACGTCTCCGCTGATCGTGCGCACCTGGACCTTCCGCAGCAACTCGGCGCTCACGGCCAGATCCCCCGATGTCGTCGACGCCTGCACGCTGAGGCCGCCACCGGTCACCGAGGCGTCACCCGAGACCGAACTGAGGGAGAGCGTGCCGGAAAGGTCGGACATGCGGACGTCGCCGCTGACGGTCTTGATCTCGTGCGTGCCGTCGAGCCCCACGACGTCGAGGTCGGCACTCACCCCGGAGACGCGGAGTGACGCGGTGCGCGGCATGGTGACGTCAAAGTCCACGCGCGGCCGGCCATCTCCGAACAGCCGGGCAAGCTGCGAGACGCGGCGCGAGTCGGTGTCATCAACTTCGACCTGCAAGAGGTCGTTGGCGCGGGTCACCCGGAGTGCCTGTTCGTCGACCGTGGGGTCGGAAGAGCCGGGATAGCGTGCCTCGACCCGAACCTCGGTCGTGTCAACGCCGCGAACCCGCACCGATCCACGGACCGTTCGCAGGACCAGCGTCCCGCGAGGACCGATGGAATGGGTGATCACCGAGTGTCGCTCGGTCGGGGTGGAGGTCATCGCGCGTTCCTTTGCGTTCGAACCGTGCCGTACTCAGGCGCCGAGCGAGCGGAGGGCAGCCGCGGCGTCTTCCGCGCTGATCTCGCGTCGGGACAGTCGTTCGAGCACCGCGCGCCGCGCGTCGGCTGCCGAGCCTGCGTCGGGGGTCGTGCCACCATCGCCCAGGTCGTCTGCCGGTGCTGCCTCGCCGAGACCGAGCGCCCGGACCAGCGCGTCGACCCGGCCGCGAAGCGTGGGATAGGAGAGGCCCAGCTCTCGCTCCATCTCGCGGAGGTTTCCGCGGGAGCGGAGAAAGCTCTCGAGCAGCGTCAGCTGGTCGCGATTGAGTCGACCGAAGCGGCCCACCGAGAAGTTCCCCTCGAGCGTGGTGCCGCATTCCGCGCAGTTGAGTCGCGTGACGGAGAGCTCGTGCGAGCAGACCGGGCAGGTGGAGATGACGTCGTGCGGCATGCGGTGGATCTAGCTCCGGGAGGTGGGTCGGGCGGGCTGGGGCTGGCGCAGCGGAACCGCGTGGCGGATCCGGCCAAAGCGGGTCGACATGGAGGGATGCGCGCCCAGTTCGCGCGACTCTCGGTTGAGCTGTTGCACCTCGGACGGAGGCAGCCAGCGGAAGTCCATCATCGTTCGGTTCCTTTCGTCGAACTGCTCGTTCTGGTGTTGGCAGCGCAGAGACTAGAACCACACCTTTGACTTTGTCAAGGCCGATTTACGAAAAGTGCAAATCTTGTTCGCACAACCGCCGGTCGACATGTCGAGCGGTGAGTCGCCGCCCGCCCGTACACTCGAAGACGTGCCCGGACTGATCGAATGCGTGCCCAACTTCAGCGAGGGCCGGCGGGACGGCGTTCTCGAGGCGCTGCGCCGCGCGGTGACCGGCACGCCACGCGTCACGCTGCTCGACTGGACGGCGGATCCGGACCACAACCGCAGCGTGCTCACGTTCGCCGGGCCCGCGGACGCTGTCGTCGCGGCGGCACTCACCGCCTCGAAGGTAGCCATCGAACGAATTGACCTGCGCGCTCACCAGGGCCAGCACCCGCGGATCGGGGCGGTCGACGTCGTCCCTTTCGTGCCGCTCGAGGGCAGTGACATGGCCGAATGCGTGGCCATCGCCCGCGAATTCGGTCAACGGCTTGCGAACGAGCACGACCTGCCGGTCTACCTCTATGCCGAAGCTGCAACGCGGCCCGAGCGGCGAGTGTTGAGCGATATCCGCAAGCCGCAGTTCGAGGGGCTGGAATCGGTGATCGGCACCCGTGCGCACGAGCCGGACTTCGGCCCGGCGCGTCGCCACCCGACTGCCGGCGCGACGGTGGTAGGCGCTCGCCCATTCCTGATCGCGTACAACATCAACCTCGAATTGGCCGATCTCGCGCTCGCGAAGCAGATCGCGTCGACGATCCGCGAACGGAACGGCGGCCTGCCGCGTGTCCAGGCATTGGGCCTCTTTCTGGACGACCTCGCCTGCGCACAGGTCTCGATGAACCTGCTCGACTTCACGGTGACGCCGATCTGGCGCGCCTGGGAGGAAGTTGAGCGCTTGGCCGGGGACGTCGGCGTCCACCTGCGCGAGTCGGAGCTGATCGGCCTCGCACCGGTCGCGGCGCTGACCGCAGTGGCCGATCATCGCGGAGTCGATCCTTCGCTGCCGCTCGAGCAGCGTCTTGACCGGGCCGCCGCCTGGCTTCGAATCCGCGATTTCGACCCGACGATGGCACTCGAGCTGCGTCTCGCGCAGATGCGCGGAGGCGCGACCGGTTAGGTCTTTCCGCGCGACTCGAGCAGGATCACGGTCGGCTCGTCGGGGACCGTGGAAATCGAGACCTGCAACTTGGCGATCGGCTGCACGTCGGCAACGCCCATCTCCTTGAGGAAACGATCCAGCTCGGCGTTGGCCGCGCTCTCATCGCCGACGAGCAGCGGCACGACCAGGTGCGTGTCCAGCTGGGCCACCAGCTCCGCCGTCTTCGCGGCGTTGAGCGACGAACCGATGGAGACGCACGCGACGTGGATCGAGCCGATCTCGCCGAGCTGATCCTCGGTGAGGAGGTGACCAACGTCACCGAGGTGCGCCGTGTGGATGCCGTCAAGCTCGGTCACGAAGACGGTGTTCATGCCACGGTCCCGGCCGCGGACGTCGTCGCGGAACGTTCGGACACCCGTGATGAGCACCTCGTGGACCTCGTACTCACCGGGCGCGTCGATCCCGAAGGCCGGTTCCAGGCTGGTCGGACGAACGATGCCGTTGCCGGAGACATGGACAGCCTTGCTGCCTCGGCCGGTGACGCGACCGGGATCCGGGTCTGCATGGCTGTAGGTGGCGATGTCGGCCGTCAAACCACGACCGGTCGGTCCCACGACCGTTCGATACGCGTCGGCGGCAACGACGCCTTCGCGCCCGCGCAGCCGCACACAGGTCTCGCCGAACCAGCTGATCTCCATCGCCGGGATGGTGACACACGGCGACGACCGACCGCTGGGCCGGCCTTGCACCTGCCGCGCGCCCGGTAGCCGAGGACCGAGTCAACGTTCTCGGGCGGACCTGGTCCATCATGTCGAGTCGCTCATGGTCACGGCCTGCGAGGGAGGGGTTCCACGTCGATGACGGTCAAGAGGCTGCGCAAGGCGGCGAACGGTGTCCGAGTGCGCTCGACGTTCCTGCGCTCGAAACGCCTCTCGAAGATCGTCCGGCGGCTGCGCCGACGCTCCGGCAGAGCTCTCGGTAGGGTCGCGGTCCTGGTCGGTGGTCAGGCTGCGGTCCAGCCGATCCAGGCTCTGTCAGGTCGGACGGTCGGTCAACGGCCTACGCAGCCTTCATCGGAATCCCGCCGATCGGCCCAGGAGTTCGATTTGCCACTGCCGGCCGCGCCGCCAATCACGTCGATGTGGCCGGAGCCGCCGCAGATCCCCGGTGCTCATGACATCGTGCGCACGGTCGACGCCAAGTCGAACGCGGTCCAGCGCATGGATGTCGCGCTCCTCACCAAGCTCAACGAGGAGTACCGCTCGAAGCCGCTCGTGCCCGACGCGCCGAAGTACGACCAGGCCTCGATGGAGAAGCGGAGCCGCAAGCGGCTGACCGAGATCCACGAAGCGATCGACCTTTCGAACAAGCGTGTGCTCGAGCTTGGCTGCGGCGGCGGCTACGGCCCGTGGTACGTGGCGCACCACTTCGGCTCGGAAGCGTGGGGCGTGGACGTGACCGAGCGGAAGTCCTGGGCGGTTCTCTCCGGTCCCACGGTCCACCTTGTCTGTGCAGACATCGGGACGTCCAGCCCGCTCGAGGCGGACAGCATCGATCGGATCTTCTCGATCAACGTCTTCGAGCACGTCCACAACCCGTACGAGACGCTCGCCGACCTGTATCGCGTTCTCCGGCCGGGCGGGCTTGCGTGGATCCGCGCCAACCTGCAGCGCGGACCGCGCGCCTCGCACATCTACCGCGAGCTGTTCATGCCCTACCCGCACCTGCTCTTCTCGGACGAGGTCATCGCCGAGTACCGGAAGCAGACATCGGGGAAGGACGAGGGGGCTGCCTGGGTGAACCACATGACCTGGGCGGAGTACGAAGACGCGCTACGCGACATCGGCTTCATCACGCGGTCGGTCCGCTTCGTTGAGGCACCCCTGGACGAAGAGCTCTACGAGCGCTTCTACCACGTGCTCGGCCGGTACCCGGTGTCGGACCTCACCAAGGACTTCTTCCGCGTCATCGTGCAGAAGCCCGAGAGCGCCGCCGGCGTCTGACCCGTCGCGCCCGGTCGGACCGGCGCGGAGCAGGGGCGAATTTGGCGCAGAAAATGAGAACGAGGGGCGCCTGCCCAATCAGCGCCCCTCGTCCTCGAGGGAGGGAGAGGGAACGAGAGAAGCGTTGGTCTCTCGGTTCCGCAGACAGAAATCTAGGGCGCGCGAATTACGCGACAACCCGGCAGTCGGTGAAGAAACGGACACCTTCCTCGGGGCGCGCTGCAGGTCGTTGGGGGCACGCTGGGACGATCGTCCGGACCTGATCTGCGTGCAGGCTGGCACAATCCTGCGGTGACTCGACCCCTCGAACCCGTTCCCCAGGGGCAATTCGCTCCGAGCCAGAACCCATCGTCGCCGTGGCAGGCGCCTCCACCTCAGCGTCCCGGTGCGCCGAGCTGGCAGCCACAGGGCTGGCAGCCGACGAATTGGCAGCCGGCGAGCTGGCAGCCGACGAATTGGCAGCCGCCGACCGCGCCGCAACCGACGTGGCGACCGGCGGCCCCACCGCCTCAAGGGCGAGCGCGTGTCAACGTGCCCGCGCTGCTCATCGTCCTGCTTCTGATCGTCTCGATCGTTGCGGCCGGCGCGTGGTACCTCGTGTTCGCCCCCCATTCGTCGCCACGGCCTCCGCAGCACACGAATGTCGCGGGGCAGCAGCTCGCATCGATTGGCTCCATCGGCCAGGCCAAGAGCAGTCCGGCCGCGTCGGTGCCGGCATCGCCCTCGCCTTCTGCTGCGGGCTCGAACGCCCCTTCCGCGAGCGAGGCTCCCTCCGCCTCGATCGACCCACAGGTTGTCGCCCAGATCGACGCCGTGGTCAAAACGGTCCCCGACATCCGCCAGCTGCAGCCCAAAGCCGAAGTCCCGTATCGGTTCATCACTCGTGACGAGTACGCGGTCGAGGCAAAGGAGCAGTTCAACAAGGACAACCCACCCGACGTGGTTGCTGCAGAGGGCAATCTGGACAAGCACCTGGGGTTGCTGCCGCCCGATATGGATCTCGGCCAGGCCGAGCTCGACCTGCTTGTCGGCCAGGTCGCCGCGTTCTACGACCCCGAGACCAAGAAGTTCACCGTCATCCAGGATCCAGGGCATACGTTCAGCGCCGATGACAAGGTCACCGTCGCGCACGAATACGACCACGCACTGCAGGACCAGTACTTCGACCTGACCAAGCTGCAGGACATCCCGACCGATCAGGCCGACCACCTTGCCGCGGTCACGGCGCTCGCCGAAGGCGACGCCACGGACGTCATGTACGAATGGGCCTTCAGCAACCTCTCGGTCGAGGAGATCGCCGGGCTCGGGTCGAGTGGAACGCCAGAGGACCAGCAGGCACTCGACAACGCACCGATGCTGCTGCGCCAGTCGCTGACATTCCCGTATCTCTCGGGGCTCAGCTTCGTGACGGCGATCCAGTCGAACGGCGGCTGGGACGCGGTCAACAAGGTGTGGGCAAGCCCGCCCGTCTCGACCGAACAGATCATGCATCCCGAGAAGTACGACGCCGGCGAGCAGCCGATCGATGTCCAGCTGCCGAACCTGGAAGGCAACCTCGGCTCGGGTTGGCATCAGGCCGTCAGCGAGGTCGAGGGCGAGTTCTTCACAGGCGTCTGGGTCGCCAACGGCGACGAAGGCGATGGCGGCGCGCTTGGCGGACTACTCGGCGGACTCGGCGGTCTTCCGAACGCGGACGCGGCCGCCGGTTGGGGCGGTGACCGGATTGCCAGCTACGACGGGCCGAACGGTTCCTGGGTCGTCGTCTGGCAGACCGCGTGGGACACCGCCAAGGACGCGACGGAGTTCCAGCAGGCGGCGACGGCGGTGACGGTCCCGGGACCCATGAGCGTGACCCCGACGAGTCTCGCCGGCGACATCCCGAACCCGATGCTCGTGATCATCGCAAGCGACCAGGGAACGCTCAATTCGGTGAAGTTGAACCTGCCGAGCGGGTAGTCGCAAGAGAGTTCGCCGCATTGGCGGGTTCGATCATTCCGTCACGTCGACCGTTTCCGGGCCCTTGCGGCACCGGTGATCCTCGCATTCCGGCACGCCTGAGCAGCAGTTGATGGAATTGCCGCCGCCCGAACCGGCGCGCCGGTTCGGGCGTTGAGGGGCGCGGCAGATTTGACGGAAGCGACGTGGTCGTCGCCGGCCGGATTCGGCCCGTCTGGCGGAAGTGTTCCTTCGCGGCGCGGCGATCCGCTGATTCGAGCCCGGGGCTTTCCGCTACATCGACTCGGGAGCGGAGATCCCCAGGAGCGAGAGCGCGTTTCGCAGCGCCAGCTGAGCCGCGGCGACGAGCGCCAGCCGCTTCGCCGATACCGTCGGGCTGGCCCGCATCGACAACTCGCCGATCGCGGTAGTAGGCGTGGAAGGTGGTCGCCAGCTCGGTCGCATAGGCCGTGATGCCCTGCGTCTCCTCGATCGCGGCCGCGTCCTCGACCACTTCGGGCAGCCGCAGGATCTGGCGCGCGAGACCCTGGGCGACATCGTCGCCGTCGAGCGCGCCGTCGCAGCGAAACCGTCGGCGCTGAAGCCGCTGTCGGCGGCCTTGCGCAGGATCGACGCGATCCGCGCGTGCGCGTACTGCACGTAGTAGACGGGGTTCTCGTTCGACTGCTTCTTGGCCAGCTCGATGTCGAAGTCGACGCCGCTGTTGTGCGAGCGCGAGCCGAAGTACCAGCGCGCGGCGTCGGCGCCGACCTCGGCCAGCAGCTCGTCGAGGGTGACGAACTCGCCGGCGCGCTTGGACATCGAAACCTCGACGCCGTCGCGCACGAAACGCACCCACGCGATCAGCAGCATCTCCACGGCGTCCTTGTCGAAGCCCATCGCCTCGGCCGCGTTGCGAACGCGCGCGACCGTGCCGTGGTGATCCGCGCCCCAGACGTAGATCAGCTTGTCGAAGCCGCGTCCGAACTTCTCGGTGACGTAGCCGATGTCGGCGGCGAAGTAGGTCGGCTCGCCGTTGGAGCGATAGATCACCCGGTCCTTGTCGTCGCCGAAGTCGGTCGAGCGGAACCAGACCGCGCCGTCCTGCTCGTAGACGTGGCCCGCCGCGCGCAGTCGCTCGACTGCTCGATCGACCCAGCCCTTCGCGATGCAGCGAGGCCTCCGACTTCCAGACGTCGAAGTGGACGCCGAGGTGCTCCAGCGAGTCCTCGATGCCCGCTCGCACGCGCTCCGACGCCCACGTCCCGATGACCTCGTCACGGTCGGCACCGGCGGTCGTGGCGCTCTGCCAGACGTCGGTCGGCACCTCCCGGGCGAGGTCCTCGACGTAGTCGCCGCGGTAGCCGTCCTCGGGTAGCGGCTCGCCCAGCCGCCGTGCGGCGACCGAGGCGCCGAGCATGCGGACCTGGCGCCCCGCGTCGTTGAAGTAGTACTCGCGCGTGACCCGGTTGCCCGCCGCCTCGAGCAGCCGAGAAAGCAGGTCGCCGACGAACGCGCCGCGGGCATTGCCGACGGTGAGCGGCCCGGTCGGGTTGGCCGAGACGAACTCGACGTTGATATGACGCCCGTTCTGCGGGTCGCGACTCGGCCGAAATCAGTGCCGGCAGCGACCGCCGCATCCAGGGCTCGCTCGAGATGGCTCGGCGCAAGCCAAAGGTTCAGGAACCCGGGCGCGGCGCGACCGCCGCGCGCGCCATTGGACCGTCACTCGGCAGCGCGGCGGCGAGCGCGTTGGCGATCTCCACCGGCGACTTGCGCAGCGGCTTGGCCAGCCGCAGGGCGAGATTGGTCGAGAGATCGCCGTGCTCCGGGTTCGCCGGCCGGTCCACCTGGATGTCGTTCACCGTCAAGGGCGTTTCCGTCGCCGACAGCGCACCCGCCTCGACGGCACGTTGGTACGCGTCCAGGACGGCGACCTGGGCCGCGCTTCGGAGCGTCGATGCGGTCAACGTGTTCATCGCTGGCGGAGGCTACTCGATCGCGAGGCGAAGTCCCGGCACGGCAAGGACGACCTCGCCGTCGAAGACCGTCTGGGCGACCGACACCGCCGACGCCGGGTCGCGGTCCTCGCCGAGGTGCGTGAGGACCAGGCGTCGCGCCCGGCCCTTCGCCGCGGCCATCGCCAGCATCGCGCGCGGTCAGGTGCATCAATGGTGCCCGCGCCTCATCCGAGCTCCAGAACGCTTCCGACAGCAGCGTGTCTCCGGGCCTCACGAGCGGCACGAGGTCGGACCAGCGTCCGCAGTCGCCGGAGTAGACAAGCGCCGGAGCGTTCACCGATGCGCCACTGCGTCGAACCCGGAACGCGAACGCATCCTCGATGTGCGTCACGCGGGCGACCTCGACCGAGAACGGCCCGACCTCGAACGTTGCGGGCTCGAGTGCCGGACCGCTCAGGCGGCCGAGGAACCCTGGCTCGTCGAGAAATGCGTCGTATCGAGCGCGCAGTTCGGGCGGTGCGCGCAACTCCACTCGCTGCGAGATGCTGCCGCCTCGCGCGAACGTCAGGTAGTGGCGGAACGCGACCAGGTCGACGTGATGGTCCGGATGGAGGTGGCTCACCAGGATGGCGCTGAGGGACTCGGGCGGCCGGACCCGAGCGAGAGCGGCGAACGAGCCCTGCCCCAGATCGAGCGCGATCGCTTCATCCCCCAACTCGACCAGGTAGCACGACGACGGGCGCGCCGGGTCGGTCGACCAGGCCGCCGCCGAGCCGATGACGGTTAGCACGAGACCGGGCGGCGTGGTGCTCCGATCGGTCGGCGCATCCTCCCTCATCGCGGCTTGCCCCAGATCTCGTCGGTTCGCTGCGTCAGTTCCAGCAGCGTGTCCACCACCATGGCCGTGCCTTTGGGCGGGCCTTCGGCGTCGCCGATCACGCCCCACGGGCCACGCCGCAGCCAGACGGGGCGCATGCCGGCCGCCAGGGCCGGCCGCACGTCGTTGTCGAGGCGATCACCGACATACGCGACCGTTGCCGGGTCCGGATTACCCATCAGCTCGAGCCCGTGCTCGAAGAAGCGCGGATCGGGCTTCCACAGCCCGATTTCATCGCTCATCGCGCTGACGTCTGACTCGATCCCGAGCATCTTGAGCTCCGCGCCACGCGACGCCGGCTGGTTGGCAAGGATCGCGATGCGGAACCCCGCGTGCCGGAGCGCGGCCAGGGCGGGTCGCACATCCGGGTAGAGATCGACATCTCGGAAGGGCCCGTAGCGCGTGCGGAACGAGGTCACGTGATCGCGCCAGTTCGGCCGCCCCACCATCTCGAACGCGGACTGGTGCTCGTCAGTGTTTGCGATCGAGGCTCCGATGGCGGCCATGAACGTGAACGCCGGCACGCTGAGCAACTCCGCCCAGAGGAGCCAGACGCGCGTCTCGTCGATGAGCGTCTCGCCGACGTCGAGGCAGATCCAGTGTCCCTCCGCAGATCTGCGCTGCGCTTGATCTGCTGCGCGCGCTAGTTTCCGCGTCCTGCTGTCCCAGCAGGCTGCGGACCCGCGCTTGCGGACTCCTTTCCGCTTGCGGACTCCTGTCCGCTTGCGGATCTGTCTTCCCTGGCCGTCAAATCAGGCGCAGTTCGCGACCCGCGGTCTCGAACGCATCCAGGCAGGCCTGCAGGTCGTCGCGCGTGTGCTCGCTGCTGACGATCGTGCGCAGCCGAGCCTTGTCGAGCGCCACGGTCGGGTAGACCACCGACGTGGCAAAAACGCCCAACTCCATCAGCCGGCGCGTCATCTGCTGTGCGACGGCCGCCTGGCCGACGATGACCGGCGTGATCGGCGTCTCGGAGATGCCCGTGTCGAAGCCGAGACGCTGAAGGCCGCCCTTGAAGAAGCGCGTGTTCTCCCAGAGACGGTCGATCCGTTCGGGCTCCTGCTCGAGCACGTCGATCGCGGCGAGGCAGGCGGCGGCCACAGCGGGCGGGTGCGAGGTCGAGAACAGAAACGGGCGTGCACGCTGGACGAGGTAGTCGCGCAGGTGCTGCGGCCCGGCCACGTAGCCGCCGAGCACGCCGATCGCCTTCGAGAGCGTGCCGACCTGGATATCGACACGTCCGTGAAGGTCGAAGTGGTCGATCGTGCCGCGGCCGTTGCGACCGAGCACCCCCGACGCATGCGCGTCGTCGACCATCACGGCCGCCTCGTAGCGTTCCGAGACTTCGCAGATGCCGGGAAGCGGCGCGATGTCGCCGTCCATGCTGAACACGCCGTCGGTGATCACGAGGATCCGTCGGTAGGCACCGCGCGTCCCGCCCTTGGCCCGCGCGTCGCGAAGAACGGCATCCAGACCGTCGACGTCCTTGTGCGGGTACACGGCGCGCGACGCCTTCGACAGCCGGACGCCGTCGATGATCGACGCGTGGTTCAGCTCGTCCGAGACGATCAGGTCGTCCTCGGTGGTGATCGTCGGGATGACCCCGCTGTTGGCCGCAAAGCCCGACTGGAAGACGAGTGTCGCGTCCACGTGCTTGAAGGCTGCCAGGCGTCGTTCGAGCTCCTCGTGCAGCTCCATGGTCCCGGCGATCGTGCGTACCGCGCCGCTCCCAACGCCGAGATCGCGAACGGCCGCAAGCGCCGACTCGACCAGGTGCGGGTGGGTGGCAAGCCCGAGGTAATTGTTGGACGAAAGGCTGATCACCCTCCGCCCGTCCATGGTCGTGTGCGGCGCCTGCGGTCCGCTCATGACCGCGAGCGGCCGATAGAGCGCGGCGTCCTTGAGCTGGGCGATCTCCGACTCGAGGTCGCGCAGCGGGTCGACCCTCGAGCCGCGCGCGGCTTTCACCGTGCCGGTGTCCGGCCCGTTCGGTACGACCACCGGTCCGCTCACGACGCGATCAGCAGATGCCGGCGCCCATGGCAGGGTTCTCGGGAATGGCCGGGTTGTCCTGCCACTGGTTGGCGAAGGTGAGCGCCTTGTCGTGGTCCCACTCCGGCAGGAGCAGGGCACGGTCCCACGCGAGGACGGCGAACGGCGTGTCCATGCTGTCGAAGCGGACGGCGATCACCCGGTTGGGCTGGCCGCACGAGGTGGCGAACGCGTCGCCGGTGGCGGTGTCCATCACCGACTTGATCGAGTCGAGCGTCTCTTGGTCCGGCGTTCCCTTGTACGCGATGACCACGTAGCCGTGCTCCATGTTGTGGACCCACTGCTGCGGCTTGAGGCTGGTGTTGGGGTCGTAGAAGTTGCGCGGCAACGGCGCGGGTGGGGCGGCCTGGCTGTAATGGTTCCCGCTGGTCGGCGGGCAGAAGCCGTACTCGACCGTCGTCCCGTTGGCGACGTGTTGGCGTCCGAGGTCTTCGGTGCTGAAGCCGAGGCGGGCCGTCGGATTGGGCACGGGCGTCGGTGAGGGAGACTCGGATGGCGCCGCGGATTCGGATGCCGAAGCCGACGCGGCCGGCGATGCCGTAGCCGCCGGTGACGCGGGCACTGCCGCAGATGCCGATGCCGCCGGTGACGCGGGCACTGCCGCGGACGGAGAAGCGGCCGGTGCCGCTGTTGGCGACGGCGCCACCGATGGGGCAACGCTCGCCGACGCGGCGACGGTCGCGGATGGGGCAATGCTCTCCGAAGGAGCCGCGGTGATCGATGGGGCCGGCGGGTCCGTTTCCACCGGACCGGGAGTCAGCAACGTGTCGCAGAGGTACGGCTGGGCCGACGCCGACTTGTAGAAGACCAGCGCGACGACGCCGACGCCGACGATCGCGAAGAGGATCAGGAGGACGTTGCGATACCGCTCAAGCACCGATTGCGGCTTGGCGACGGGCGCGCTGCGCGCCCGACGCCGTGCTGATCGGCTCGTCGCGGTCGTGCTCGACGCACGGGTCGAGGTCGTATTCGTCACGGGCTGCGTGCCGCCGGTGGGGCCCGTCGGGGTGGTGCCGGAAGTCGGCGTCGTTCCACCCGAGGTGATGTCGACCGGGGGCACGGCCGTATTGGGCTGCGGGGTGGGGTTCGCGGGCCGTCGCGTACCCCGCTGTCGCTTTGTCACAGGTCCCTCTGGTTTTCTGGGTCAGGGCTCCACGAACCACTGACGTGTCGTGGATCGCCGGAGCGATCCGATCACGATGACCGCGATGAGGAGCGCCAATGCTGCTCCAACGGCTCCGGCAGGCGAAAAGTACATGAAGAGGACGAACGGCACCGTCAGTGTGGACAGGCCGATCGCGAGCGGATACCCCGCCTGTTTCCGTTGGAGTGTCAGTGTGAGGGTGAAGATGAGGTACGCGAGGAGGAGCATCCACACCACGCCGATCGGTGAGATCGGACTCTCCACGGCCTGGTTGATGATCAACGGGGTCGTCACGCCGACCAGTGCCAGGATGAGGAATCCGTAGACGAGGAAGACCAGCACGCCAGCGGGCATGCTGCGAACCTGCTGCAGCACGCGGTCGATTCTGCCACGCGACCCTGTCGTTACCGCCGAGCACTCCCAACTACGCAAGCGTGCGCACGTGTCACGCCCGTGAATCTGCCTATGCTTCGCGCCCACGTGCCCGACTTTCCGCTGCGGGTGAGCAACCCGGCCGCGCTGCCCGAGCTCGAGCGCGTGCTCGATCGGGAAGCCAAGATTCCCGCTGCCCTCGAGGCCCTGGGTTCCCTGTCTGGGAACCGGGTTCTGCTGGTCCGCCCCCAGCCTGCGTTCGGCGATCGATTGATCGACCGGCTGGCGGCAACCGAGACCGTCGATTTCCTGCCGGCGCCGTCGGTTGAGGCCGCTTCTGCCGACGCGATCGTCGCGTGGTTCGATGGCATCGCACCTGGGGCAGCCGATTCCATGCCCGCCCAGGCCGAAGTCGACGATGCCGAGCGGATCCTCGCTCCCGGTGGCCGGCTCTTGGTCGTGCACGACTACGGCCGCGATGAGCTGACGCCGCTCGAGGCGAACGCAGAGGCCGAGGCACGCCGCATCGATTGGAGTCGGCCGAAGGGTTGGTTCCTGGCCCATGGCTTCAAGATCCGGGTGCTGCACTGCTGGCTCACGTTCGAGTCGATGGCAGAGGCCGGCGCGGTTCTTGGGCGCGCATTCGACCGCGAGCCGGCGTCGGTCGAGGCGACGCTCCGCCGTCCACGCGTCGAGTGGAAGGTCGCGGTCTACCATCGGACGATGGGAGCTTCCGGGGCGTCCGCGTGAGCAGCGGGTACGACCCTCGCCATTCCGGCGATCCACGCCATGGCAACTGGCCCACGGAGGCGGTGCCCAGCGACGGAAGCGCCGGCGGAGTCCCCCCGCAACAGGGACAGCCCGACGCGTCGCCACTGCCCTACGGGTCGAGCTGGAGCGGCACGCCGCCGCAGCGCTATGCCGCCCAACCGTACGAGGGGTCGCCGTACGCACCGGCGTCGTACGGATCGCAGCCGACAGCGCCAGCGCCGTACCCGGCCCCCAATGGCACGGCACCGTACGCGGGTCAGTCAGGAGCGCCGTACGCTGGGTCGCCGTACCCCCAGCCACCGGCGGCGCCGTCGCCGTACGCGCCATCGCCCTACGCGCCATCGCCGTACGCCCAGCCACCGGCGGCGCGGTCCCCCTACGCGCCAGCCGCATATGCCCCGGTGGCATACGTTCCGGCGGTCGGAGCGACACCGTGGGACGCGGAACTCCATGAACCCAAGGGGAAGCCGATGCTGACGCCCTTCCGCGTGGTGATCTTCATCGCGCTCGTCGTCTCGGCGTCGATTGCCGCCTACAGCCTCCTGGTCGCGCGCGGGTCGCAGGTGATTCCCGTCACCGTCGCCGCGTTGGCCGTCTTCGCCGTCTCGGCGGCGCTGCTCGGGATCAACCTCGGTGCCGGGGCGATGGGTTCGGCCCGAAACGGACATCTGGGTCGTTCGATCGTGGGGGCCTTGTTCGGCGGGGTTCTGTGCCTTGCGGCGGCCGGTGGAGCCTCCGCTGCGATCATCCTGGGGATGCTCGCCAGGTCCTGAGGGGTCGACAGGAAATCGCGCCCGCGGAGTCCCATTCTGACCGGTCGGATTTTTCGCCGTCCGTTACACTTCGACGATGGCCGATGGACCGCTTTTCATCACACGACTTGAAGCCATCGACGTCCGCTTCCCGACCTCCCGTTCACTCGACGGCTCTGACGCCATGAACCCGGACCCGGACTACTCCGCACCGTACGTGATCCTGCACACCGAGCGATCCGGCACTCACGGGCCACGGCTTCGCGTTCACGATCGGGACCGGAACCGAGATCTGCGTCGCGGCGATCGAGGCGCTGCGGCCACAGATCGAGGGGCTCGACGCACGCACCCTATTCGCCGACATGGGCGCGTTCTATCGGCGCCTGATCGGCATCAGCCAGTTCCGCTGGCTCGGCCCCGAGAAGGGCGTCATGCACATGGCCATCGGTGCCCTGCTGAACGCGGTATGGGACCTGTTCGCAAAATCCCGAGGCGTGCCGTTGTGGCGGCTGCTCGTGGAAATGACGCCGGCCGAATTGGTTTCACTCGTCGATTTTCGCTATATCGTTGACGCGATCACTCCGGACCAGGCGCTCGCCATCTTCGCGGCGTCCGAGTCGGACAAGAGCCAACGCGCCAATGCCGTGTTCTCGGACGGCCTACCGGCCTACACGACGTCCGCGGGCTGGCTCGGATACGACGACGAGAAGATCCGGCGCCGGACGCGAGAGGCGATCGCCGACGGGTTCCGGCACGTCAAGCTCAAGGTCGGACGGGATCTGGAGGAAGACATCCGGCGCTGCCGCATCGTGCGCGAGGAGCTGGGACCCGATCGCTACCTGATGGTGGACGCCAACCAGGTCTGGAGCGTGCCGCAGGCGATCGAATGGATGAGCCAGCTGGCGGAGTTCAAGCCGTGGTGGATCGAGGAGCCGACCAGCCCCGATGACATCCTCGGACATGCCGCGATCGCAAAGGGTGTCGCACCCATCCGGGTCGCAAGCGGAGAGCACATCCACAACCGGGTGATGTTCAAACAGTTCCTCGCCGCCGGTGCCATCTCGTTCTGCCAGATCGACGCCTGCCGGGTGGCCAGCGTCAACGAGGTGGTTGCGATCCTGCTGCTGGCCAAGCGCTACGGCGTCCCGGTCTGTCCGCACGCGGGCGGCGTCGGCCTCTGCGAGCTCGTCGTGCACCTCGCCGCTTTTGACGCGGTGCGTGTCGCCGGCGATGTTCCCGATCGTGTCGTCGAGTTCGTCGACCACCTGCACGAGCACTTCGCCGAGCCGACGGTGGTTCGCGGCGCGCGCTACCGGCTCCCGGAACGGCCCGGATACGCGGAGATCCTGCCCGCGTCGCTCGAGGAGTACCGCTTTCCCGACGGTGCCACCTGGCGCTGACGGTTCCGCCGCCACGTGGCGTCAACGGTGACGGCTACGACGGCCGCACGACCCCGATCGTGATCAGGACGTTGGCATAAGGGCGAAGGTCCGCGGTCGCAACGACCAGTCCGACGTCGGAGCTCTGGGTCGCGGCGTAGAAATCGAAGCGGCGGATGTGGTCGACCGAAATGTCGTCCGGAAGCGTGGCGCTCAGTTCGGCGTGGGCGCCGGGCCGCGGATCGGCGTCGTCGGCAGGATCCATCAGCGCGATGCGTTCGATCGGGATCGCGGCACGCACGGCATCGAGGACTTGCGACACGGTCAGCACGCCAGGCGACAGGTTCAGGTAGACCCGCGTGGCTCCCGCGTTCGGTGCGGTGTCATGCGGGAAGTTGCCGTCGGTGATGAGCACCTGTGAGCCGTGGCCCATCCCACCAAGTGCCGCCAGGATCTCGGGGTGGATCAACGTTCCCTTGAGCACTCTTCTTCCTCCAGCCTTCTCCTCCGCAACGCTTCGCGTTGCTGCGCGCGAAGCGCTTGAATCCCCGCGTAGCCGCCGGGCTTCAAGCGTCGCTTGCGGCCCGCGCCCTCGGTTGGTTTTACCCCTTGACCGCGCCGACCAGGATGCCGCGCGAGATGTAACGCTCGAGAATCATGGCCATGATCACGACCGGCGCGATCATGATCAGGATCAGCACCGAGAGCGCCCACCACTGCGGGCCCCGCGTCGCGTTCTGCGCGGCCACCTGGAGGGGCATCGTCTGCGAGTTCGCGGACGTGAGAACCAACGCGATGATGAACTCGTTCCAGGCGAAGATCAGCACGATCAGGAAGGTGGCCACCAGCCCGGGGACGCTGATGGGCAGCACGATCGACCGCATGATGCGCCAGGTCGACGCACCGTCCACCTGAGCCGACTCCTCGAGGTCCTTGGGCAGTGACGCGAAGTAATCGCGCATCAGCCAGACGACGATCGGCAGGTTCGACGCCACGTAGGTGGCGATCGAGCGCGAACAGGTTGTCCAGCAGGCCGATCTGCTGGTAGAAGACGTACAGCGGAACGGCCACGGCGATTGGCGGCAACATGCGCTGCGAGATCAGCCAGAACGCGATGTCGCCATTGGCCATCGAACGATTGAAGCGGCGACCGACTGGCAGCATCAGCAGCAGGAAGATCGAGCCCGCGGACACGATCGCCAAGATCGGAACCACGCCGAGCGCGATGAAGATGAACAGCAACGCGATCGATCCGATCATCAACGCGATCAACCCCACCTTGGGCCGGTAGTTGAAGCGCACGAGCGCATACGCGGCTGGTGCGCCCCAACGCTACCGACAGCACCGCACTGCTTACGCCCGACGATCACGGTGTTGATGTAAGGCCGGATGGTGTCGTTGCCCAGCTCGACCAGGATGTAGTGCCACGCATCCAATGTCGGCTGGAAGTCGACGAACGGGAAGTAGAACGGGCCCTTGTCCACCTCGTACGGCGTCTTGAACGACGTGACGATGAGCCAGTAAACCGGGAACAGGACCACGAGTCCCCAGAGGACCAACAGCGCGAAGCACACGACCTTCGCGCGCGTCGAGAGATCGAGCGGCCCGTTCTTGCGGAAGCGACGGAACGGACCGCGCCGCGACGCGGGGGCAGCGCTGGTCGACGTCGAGGAGCTGGTCATGCTTCCTCCACGACCGGTCGACGCACGACGCTCACGTAGAACGTGGCAACGATCGTCACGATGATCAGGAGCAGATAGGCGATGGCTGCCGACCGGCCGAGGTTGAGTGTGTTCCAGTCGAGAAACGCCTCGTAGGTCAGCGACTGGGTGGCCGTCCCGGGACCGCCGCCGAGCAGGATGCTCGGCATGTCGACGATCTTGAAGCCCTCGATCATCCGGATCAGCACGACGGTGACGCTCACCGGCAGGATGGCCGGGAACGTGATGTGGCTTGAACGTCTGCCAGCGGCTGGCGCCGTCGACGCAGGGCGGCTTCGCGGACTTCCTGGTCGAGGCCTTCGAGGGCAGCCAGCAAGCACGATGAAGACGAACGGCGTCCACTGCCACGTGTCACCGATGATCACCGCGAGCCGCGCCGCCCATGGATCCGTGACCCAGGTCCAGTTGCGCAATCCGAGCGCAACCAGCAGCGGCTCGAACGGGCCCTTCGAGGTGTCGGTCATCATCCGCCACATGTAGCCGATGCCCACCGGCGTGATCGTCAGCGGGATCAGGTACACGATCCTGAAGAAGCGCTGCAGGGGCAATCGGCAGCGTGGCGAGGATGGCCAGGCCGAGCCCGAGCACGTACTGGAGCGCGATCCCGCCGAACACGAAGATGAAGGTGACGAGCACCGCGCCGGGGCGACCGCCGGTGCTCAGCATGGCCTGCGCGATGTAGAAGGCGAAGCCGACGCCCAGCAGGCAGGCGATCAGCCGGACGAACAGGCCCCGGGTGCGTGTGCCCGCGCGGTAGGCCCGCATGAACCACCACGCCGCGAGCGCTCCGACCGCGATGACGAACGCCCAGCCGAATGGATTGGGATCCTTGAGCAGGCCCAGAAAGTGCACCCGCTCCGTGCCGAAGAGCAGCTGCTGGTAGTTGGTGAAGCCGATGAAGTTGAGGCTTGATCCCGCCCGGGGTGAAGACCAGTTTCGAGAACGAGAGTGCGAGCGAGCCGACCAGCGGGAAGATCGACAGGCCAAGGATGAACAGGACCGCCGGCCAGATGAACATCCAGCGGGCGGCCCCGTCAGAACGCCACGCGCCGAGCGGCTTGGCCACTCGGCGCGCGACGGAGGAGGTGAGGTCCGTCTCGGTGGACGGGCCTCCATTCGGGATCTGGATCGAGTTATCGCTGGACGCCAAGACTCGCCACGTAAGCGGCCAGCTGGGCGTCCTTGCCGCCAGTCGCCGAGTCCGTGATCTGGTTCCAGCCGTCGGCGATGCCCTGCTCGGTCGTTGCCTCGTCCTGCTCACCGGCGAGGTACGACGAAACCTGGCTGTCGAGGACGTCCTGCTGGTACTGCTTGGTCAGCGGGATGCGCATGTCGAGCACCATGTTGGGGCTGTTCAGGCTTGCCTTGATGGCGCCGAGGTAGTTGTCGACGGCGGTCTGGCTCATGCCCGAGTCGAGCCACGGCTGCAGATTCGTGAACTGCGACGTGCGATACGGGTTGAAGCCCGTCTTGCCCAGTGTCACGTCCACGCTGGACTGTGCCGGAGCGCTCATGTAGGACAGGAACGAGAACGCCGCGTCCTGCTTCTGCTTGAGGTCCGCCACGTGGGCGGGGTCGGTGTTGGAATCGACCGCGTAGGCGTTGATCGCGCCCGACCAGCCGCCGAACGATGCGAACGGTGCGTAGTTCACGCCGTCGACCGCATCGGGGCACGTGGTGGCGTCGCAGTCGACGAGCTTGCCGCTGGATCGATCCAGGACTTGCTTCCAGCCGGGTGTGATGGTGGCCGCGAACTTGTCGGCAACATACGTGCCGGTCGACAGCGGGCCGATGTCGCCCCAGTCCATCGTCAGCGCGCAGCGACCGGTCGTGAACAGACCACGGGTGTCACCGACGCCGAGGTTGATCTCGTCCGGAGGCCCGAAGTCCATGGTCTTCTTGTAGGTCTGGAGCGCGAGGGTCATCGCGTCGTTGGGACCGAAGAGCGGCGTCATGTCATCGGTATTGAAGAAGACGCCCTGGTTGGTGCCCTGCGACTGGATGAGGCCCGCGGCGATCGAGATGATCCACCAGTAGCTCTGCTGGTGAGCGCCTTGGCGATGCAGGAGCCGTAGTCGGGCTGCCCGTCACCGTTGAGATCCTGGCCGTTGTACTTCTGCGCGATCGCGAGGTAGTCATCCCACGTTGCCGGCGGCTTGAGGCCGTCCTTGTCCAGCAGGTCCTTGCGGTAATAGACCATGTGGAAGTCGCCGTCCAACGGGATCGTGTAGACCTTGCCGTTGTAGGTCGCGTTGAAGTCGCGGAAGAACGGCCCGATGTCCTGCCAGTCGAGCGTGGGGTCGTTGTTGACGCGGTCGGTCAGGTCCAGCAGGTAGCCCGGGGTGACGAAGTCGCCCATCCACTGCGGGTCGAAGACATAGGCGTCGAAGCTGTTGGTTCCGGTCGACGCGTCGAGCAGCGTCTTGTCGTAGATGGTCCTGATACGGCACCGCGACCACGTTGACATGGCCGCCCGTGAGGGCCTCCCAGTCGGGCGCGCGCCGCTGAAGCGGTTCGGCGATCTGGGGACCATTGAAGGTCAGCAGATTGATGGACACGCCGGCAAACGGCGGAGTGCTGGGAGCTGCCGTTTGGGCGGGCGCGGCCGGGCTTTCGCTCGGATCCGCGGCGATGGCCGTGACTGAGAACGCCGTCGCCGCGAGCGTCGCGGTCGTCATCAGCGCCAGTCCCCGGATGAACCCACGATTCGCCATGAGCCTCCTCCTCCCGACGACAGCGCCCGGTGATCCCGGTCGACTGCCTCGCCACGATGGAACTTCACGGACCTCTTTTGGGTCCTCCGCGGGCCCCCAGTGCTCGGCTACAGATGCCAGCATGCTGGACGGCGAGCGGTATGCTGGACAGTATCGTGAGAGTGTCAAGGCCTGCGACGAGCTTCACCGCGGCGCAACCTGCAGGTTCGCTACGCTGCCGGTACAGCCCGATGTCCCAGGGGGAATCGCAGCCCAGGAGTGCCCCATGCCCGCCCGCGATTTGACGGTCGACGCGGTACCCGAACGAGACCTGCCCGAATCGCTGAGCCCAGCCGTGACCCGCGCCGCGGCAATCCTCGACGCGCTGGCCGCGGCCCCCTCGCAGCCGCTCGGCACGAGCGAGCTTGCCCGCCGGCTGGGACTGCCCAAGTCATCGATCGCCAACATCTGTGCCGCGCTGCTGGACACCGGCCTCATCCGTCGTGCCGGGGCCGGGTTCGGTCTTGGGCGCCGACTGGCGGAGCTCGGTGGCGCGTACCTCTCCGCGATCGACCCGGTGCAGGAGTTTTACCTCGCCTGCGACGAGATGAACGAGGTGACCGCGGACACCGTCCAACTGGGGGTCCTCGACGGCACCGAAGTGACCTACATCGCGCGCCACGATGGGCAGCAACCGGTGCGACTCGCGTCCGAGATCGGACGGCGGTTGCCGGCAAGCTGCACGGCAATGGGCAAGGCTGCGTTGGCGTTCCTCCCCGTGGAGGAATTGCAGCGCCGCTACGCCGGCATCCGCTGGCTCCCGACCATGACGGCGCGCTCCCACCGGACGATCGATTCGCTGCTCGACGACCTGGCCATCGTCCGCGAGCGCGGCTACGCGATGGACGACGAGGAGACCGATGGAGGGTGTCGTCTGCTTCGGCGTCGCATTTCCCGGGCGGCGTACCGGCGAGGGTCCGTACGCGGTCAGCTGCACGATCCTGGAGATCCAGGCAGACGAGCGACGCGAACCGATCATTGAGGACCTGCGGCGCCTGTCAGGGATGCTAAGCGACCCGCTCCGGCGGCCGGTCAGCATCCGGAGCTGAGCCACCACGTGGCCGATGCGCTGTTTCGCGTCCGTCTCCCGAATGGATCCGTGCGGCTTGCGGCCGGCGAGCCGTTTCGCGGACCGGAGCGGCTTCTGCCCGCCAAGCTGACGATCGACTCGCTGCTATCGCGGGGGGCCGCTGCCCTCGGAGATGCAGTCGCAGCTGCTGCGGCCGCGG
>CAWGBA010000003.1:0-282852 GCA_963820735.1 uncultured Chloroflexia bacterium | reverse complement strand
ACCCGGGCGCCGCCGCGGACCTTTTTGCCGACCTCAACCCCGAGTCCGAACGCTTGGTCCATGGGTTCGTGGAGCCGTCGCTTGCCGAGCCCGTGGTCGGGGAGACCGTGCAGTTCGAACGGCTCGGCTACTTCTGCGCCGACCCCATTTTGCGTCCGGCGCGCCGGTCTTCAACCGGACCGTGACGCTCAAGGACACCTGGGCCAAGGTGCAGGCGCGCGGCTGACATTGCTGGCCTCGTTCTGCGACGGTGGCCCGCCGACGCAGGACCAGTGGCTGCTCCGGGAGGCGAGCGCCTCCCGAGACGACTGTCGGCTAGAAGCCGAGCGCCTCGTCGACGAGGACGACCGTGATCCGGCCCGGGACGACTTCGCGGTTGATGATCAGCAGCTTGTTGATGCTGCTGTGGATGCCGTACGCCTCCAGGGCGCGGGCGTCCTCGAGTGGCAGCGCGTACTGCTCGAGACGCCCAAGCCTTCGTCCAGATCTGCCACCATCTTCTGCGTGCCGACCACCAGGATGACCTTGCCGGCGCCGCTTGCGTATGGGCCCAGCTGACTGCCGCCCATCAGGCGGCGAGGAGCGAGCCGGACTCGGTGACCGCATGGACGCTGCCGAGCATCAGGTCGGGAGCGGCGATCAGGCGCCGCATCTCATCGGCCTGGGTCGCGCGATCCATGCTCCAGAGTCGTGAGCGCAGGTGCACGAGCCGGCCCGACGTCTCGAGTTCTTTCGCGATGCCCGTCGCCTCCAGGCTCTGAGAGGCACCGAGATGCACCTGGGCGCCATCGGGAATGAGCGCGAGGACCAGTCGCGCGCGCCTCAGCGCCGTCACGCGCCCGAAAGACCGTGATGCCGTTTGCCTCGAGGGAGGCCGCCGTTCGGCGAACGCGCGGTGAATTGGCTGGAGTGCCGAAGCGAACCTCCTCGGTTCGTTCGAGTGTTGCGGTTGCAGCCAAGGAAGGAATCCTTTCGTCCTTGCCGCTATACTTGCGGCTGCAACAATCCTACCGCCTAGTTGGTTGCACATGCAAGTATCTTCTTCGACCGACATCGCGACCGAGCTGGACCGGCTCGTGCACGAGGCGATTCCGGGCGCGCGCGGGGTCAGCGCCTGGCAGGCGCTCCTCAGGGCACATGCCTCTCTGCTGCGCGACCTGGCCACGGAACTCCCCACCAGCACCGGACTCACACTCGGCGACTTCGACGTCCTGGCGCAGCTTGCGGGCGGCGGCGGCGAGCTGCGGATGACCGACCTTGCCACGCGCGCGTTCAGCTCTCGCTCGGGGATGACGCGGCGCATCGATCGGCTGGTCAGCGAGGGCCTGGTATGTCGCACCGGCACGGAATTGGACGCACGAAGCGTGGTCGTGTCACTCACCGAAGAGGGGCTCGAGCGGTTGCGCCAGGCCGTGCCCGTTCACCTCGCGGGCGTCCGCGACCGCTTCGTGGACCGCCTGACCGACGACGAGCTGGCAATGCTCGAGCGTGTGCTGCAGAAGGTGACGCCGGACTGCTCGTTCGGCTGATCAACCTAGTGGCCGGTGATTGCCGCCTTCGCGATCGCCGCCGCGACGTCCGTCTCCGACTGCCCAGCCGTCGGCCGAAAGTCGATGAGCATCACCTGCAGACCCGTGGCGTCTCCGCGATCCACGACGAGCACGCCGAGCGAGTCAACCCACCATGCACCCTGCCGGACGCCGCTGACGTCCTGTCCATCGGGAAAGGACTGCCGAACCGCGGCCAGGATCGTGGCGTCCCCGGTCGTGAGGTCCACCAGCGCTGGGTTGTCCTGCGGGTCGCCCGAGTAGAGACAATCGGTGTCGCCAGTCGCAACGGCAGTCGTGAACGTAGGCCGCTCGCCGCATAGAGCGCGTCGAGGGAAAGTACGGCGCATGGACCGGCCGACTCCGATGGGGGCGCCGCCGCCTCCGACGGGGGCGCGACCGACCCCGACGCGGACGGCGATGGCGCCGGCGACAGGAAAGGCGACTCACCGGCAACCCTGCCGTAGCTCCAACCGAGGCCGAGTGCGACCAACGGGATCGCCGCAGCGAGCCCGCGTCGACCCAGCAGTCGAGTCATTCGCCCGCCCCGAACTGGACGTCCCACGTTCGGCTATCGATCGCGCCCGCGATTGCGTTGGACGCCACCACGATGTGCCGAAGATGCTGCGCGCCAGTTGCCGATGGCGGCCAGACGAGCGTGACGTCGGCGCCTCCGGGAAGCTCGACGGTGCCGAACGGTGCACCAGGGAAGTCGACATCGGTCGTGTGGCTCGACGCGTTGCACGACCCCTTGAACTTGAACGTCGCCGGGCCGTCCGGTGATGCCTGCAAGGCGAGACTGTCAGTCCCGACCACGCCGATGAAACGGATCGGCTGGCTGCCGGACCAGTCGTTCCGACAGCGCTTGTTGAGATTCGCGTAGTTCGGTTCGTCGGTCGATCCGGTCGCCTGGACAGTCACGACCGCCTGATACCGCCACGGGGTGACGGAGGTCAGGGTCCCGGCCACCAGGATCGTGTCCTTGTGGACGACATAGAGACCGGTGTGACTGCTGTTCGTGTCGAGGACGCGAGCCAGCGTGGCGGTAAACGGGATCGAAGCCGGCTCGGTTCGGCGCCGGCCCGAGGTCGGCCGACGTCACCGAGCAGCTGAACGCCTCGTCCATCCGCTCCTTGCCCCAAGTTGTCGTGGCGCTCGCCGTGAGCGTGCCGCCGAGCGGATCGGTCGTCCCGACCTGGACGGACGCCTCGAAGTCGGGCGCATCCTGCAATGCGACTGCCTGCCCGAGCGCCTGCGGGTTCGTGTACCAATCGACCAGGTCGAGCTTCCCGCGGCGCGCGACCGCGATCGCGGGTTGGTCGACAGGATCGAGTGCGTACGGACCGACCACCGGCGGGATCGAGAACGCCACGATCTCGCCGATCGAGTCGGACACCTGGTAAACGCCCTGGACGGAGACCATGCCGTCGGTCAGTTGCTGGCAGGTCTGCGGCCAGAAGTGCCCGGTTCCGGATGCGGCAATGGGACCGCTCAGCGTGACGGCCTCGCTCGGAAGGATCGTCAGCGTCCCGGAACAACCGCCATCGGCTTGGCCCTGGAGGACGGCGATGGCTTCATCAGATCCGCGCGCAAGGACCGCCTCGGTCAGCGACCCGAACCCATCCTGTGCGGGGCGCGTCGCGCTCGAGCCGACTGCCCACTCGGTTGACCCAAGGTAGCCGACCAGGTCTTCACAGCCGAGTTCACTCTGCAGGCGCGCCTCTTCCGCAGACCGGCGACCGCCACGAGCGGCGTCGAGATGAGCCCGGGAAAGGCCTGGGCCGTCACGATGGTCCCAGGCATCTCCGATGGCTGCCCCCCGCTCGGTCCGGGTGACTCGATGGCGGCCGACGGCACGCCTCGCCTGGCTCCGCGACCGGCTGTGGGTTTGGGCGAGCGGCATTCACGATCGCGGAGAGCCCGAGGATGGCGACCACGATCGACGTGGCGCACAGCAGCGTGACCCGGCGAACGTCGTTCACGGCTCGTAGTCGTATTCGTAGTCTTCCTTGTTGCCGCCCGGACACTTTCCGTCGGGGTCGTCCGAGGCCTGGAGCGTAAGCCGACCGTTCCAGCCCGAGCTGTGGCTGATCAAGCCCCTCGCCGCCCAGCTTGATCAGCACATCGCCGACGACGCCGTCGATATGCTTCTCGGCGATCCCGTCGTCGAACAGGTGCGCCGGCGGCACGTTCGAGATGGTCATCGTTCCGGTGAGCGAGACATCGGAATTGATCGTGAAATCGTCGTGGTAGCTGCCGGCGGCGCCGAAGAGGGGCGCGGATTGCAGTGGGTCGGGCTGCGCGTCGAGCGGGTCCTTGAACGGCTTCTGACCTGCGGCATCACGCTCGGCGTTGGCAACGGTTTTGGCAAATTTCGCCGCCTCGGATCGCGCCGCTGCGGGCTCCAATGTCATCTGCGAGAACATCCCGGCGAACGCGCCGGCAACCTTGGCGAGTGATCCGATGTCTTCGTTGGTGACACCGCCTTTGCCCTTCCAAAGGACGTTGGGATCACGGAGACCGGTGCATGTGTACAGGTCCAGCATGATGTCGATGCTCGGGAACATGCTGCCGGCGCCGGGGAGCTTGGTACTCACCGTGCCCTGAACCCGGTACATGTTCTTACCGTGGTACTCGACGTAGATGAGCTTGCTCTGCGACGGCAGGCCGGCACGCGTGATCGCATTGATTCCGATGTCGATCAAGCGCTTCAGCGCCCAGTACTCGGGCAGTGCTGCGATCGACGCCAAGCCCGTGAAGTCACTCAGCTTGATGAAGCGAGGGATGTCGTCCTTGTCCATCGCCGCCTTAACACGGACGACTCCGTACAGCTCGGCGCCCTCGCCCGGCTTCAGCTCGCGCGGCGGTGCCAGCGTGAGATGCGACTCTCCGTTGTTGTCCGTCAGCTCGCCGCAGCTGCCGCACGAGTCGATCTTGTATGTGTCCGGGTTGATCGGTTCGAGGTACTTGTCATCAAGAAACGGCTTTGACGCGTACCCGCCGGCGTGCTGGGGGTAGAAGCCCTTGTCCTGGTCGAGCGTCCAGCGGATCCGGAAGCCCTTGATGAACCCGGCGGGCGGCATCGAGATTCCGGCGAGCGCGAAACACTTGACGGCCTCGTTGTTGGCTGCGATCACCGGGTCGAAGCTGGCGATCGAGGTCATCTTGACGCGTTGACCGTCGTCGTTCGAGGAGTGCTTGAAGTGCGTGGTGTCCTTGTCCGCCTCGAGGTCGAGCTTGGCGCCGGTGAGCAGCAGGATCATCGAGATGACGGACAGCCCGGTGTCGACGGCATCGAAGCTGGAGCTGAAATGGCCCTGGGCGGCCTTCGGCAGCGTGCTCTTGATGACTGATTTGACCTGCTGCTTCAGCACGCCGTTCGTCCCAGGGACCGGCTCCTCCGGAGTGGCGCACGGATTGGCGTCCGATGCTGCGAGTCCGCCTGCAAGGGCGCGACTTCGTCCATCAGTCGTGCCGGAAGCGGAGAACCGTCCGGTCGTGTCTCCCGAGGCATGCGCGAGCAGAAGGGTCGTCTGCAGCAGGTCGAACTGTGGATTGCCAAATCCCTGGCCGAACAGGATGTCGCCGCGCGACGCGGACAACGCCCGGAATGCGGCCCCGGCAACCTGCGACTCCACCGGTGCGCCAGGATCCTTGCCCCACTCGCCCATGGCGGCGACGAGGTCGTCGGGCGGCAGCGACTCGCCGTCGTCGAATTGGAAGATGCGGGGCACGAGCAAGTTGGCGAGCTGACTCGCGTCGTACGACGTGCCGTTCCGCACGGAGCGCGCGAGCTGCACAGTGAATTCGGCGTAGATCGGGTCGCCGCCGAGCGTGATGTCACTCGGCGCACCGATGACCGCGCCATCGGTCGTCACGATCGGGATCGCGGCGCGGCGCAGCAGCTCGGCAACCGCGGTCGCGGACTGTGTGGACACCGGACCGGTGATGAGTGCCACCAGCTGGTCCGCCGCCAGCGTAGGGTCCTGCGGCAGCGTCCCGCCGAGTGCCGAGATCGACTGCCCGGTCGGCACGTCGATCTGCTCGTCCTGGGTCGGAGCGACGATCAGTGCAGGCGGCTGCGCGTCGCCCGCCTGCGCGGTCGCCGCAGGCGCGGTCAGTGACGCCAGCCCACAGATGAGTAACAGCGCAACGGGGCGGCGAAGATGACCGCCAATGTGTGAACGACGGGACCGGATCGACAGGGACCGCACGGCATCGACCCCCCACAGACTTTCTACATCTTCGGGACGTCGCTCGTTTGGGCTGCCGTGCGTCGACCCGCTTCGATCATACGGCGGGAAGACCCGTCCCGAACCATCGATTTGAAGCTTGGCAGAGAGAGCCATCGGAAGGCGTGATTGTCAGGCTGCGAGCGCGATCCCTTGTCTTCGGCACGCGGTTGCCACCACCTCGTCGACGGTTTTCAACGGCATGTCGCGGAACCAGCAGAGGTCGAGATTGGCCGCGTCGCTGGCCATCGGCAACCAACCAAGTCGTGTCACCCCGCACGCCTCAGTCAGCGTGGTCCTTGTTGTCACCATTGGCACGCCCATACGTGGTCGTCCGAACTTCCGTACCGGAACCTCGCGCGGCGGCAAGGTGCCCCGCGAAGGCCTGCCGCAGCAGGTCGATGTCGGCGGTCAGCACCACCTCGTCGAAGCCGAACTCGAACCAGCCTGCCGCCTGCTCACCACGCACCGCGTGCTGGATCGCGGCACCCCGCCGGCGTGAGCGGCGTCGACGATCTGTCGAAGCGCTTCGGTGAAGGCGGGACGCGAACGGTCCATCCCGAACCCCATTCCCAATCCCAGGTCCACTGGCCCTACATGGAGCCCCGCAATGCCCGGAACGTGCGCGATCTCCGAGACCGCGGCCGCACCACGTGCGTCCTCGATCATCGGGTAGATGCGCGGGCGGACCTCCTGATACGTCAGCGGCTCGGGCCGCATCCCGTACCGCTGGCCGCCGTAGCTGCGCGTCGCCGTCCGGCGCGTACCGAGCCATCGACACGGCGCCGGCGACCATCTCGGGGGAGGTCGCCATCGCGATCACGATGCCGGACGCCCCGTGGTCGAGCACCGCGGGATCAGCGACAGCTCGAGCTCACTGACCCGGACCAGCACGGAAATGCCGAGTGCGTCGAGCAGCTGGACGCCGCGGAAGGCCAGGCCGAGACCCAGGCACCGTGCTGGAGATCAAGCCCGATCCATCGAAGCCCGCGCGACCAGCCGCCTCGATCGTGATCGGGTCCGGGATCATGAGGCGATCGCCGACGAAGTGCGTGCCGCTGGCAGCTTCGTGTCGTCGGTCGTCATCAGCGTGGACCCATTCTCGTCATCAGAAGACGGCGAGTGGGTTGACCGCGCTCGAGCTGCCGCCGGGCAGCGCAAGCGGGGCGACGACCAGCAGGAAGGTCGAGCGGCCGAAGCGCGCACACTCCTCGGCCACCCGCTCCATGTCGACGCAGTCGAGGATGGCCAGGCCCATGGCGACCATTCCGACCTGGTGGAGCGGCAGCGGTACGCGCTCGTAGCCGCTCGGCTGCTGCTCGATGCAGTCGCCGGTGAAGAGCGCGACGTCGCGCTCGTGCAGCCAGGGCACGCGTCGGCCTCGAGGCCCTCGCGCACCTCGATGCGGTAGTCGTCCTCGCGCGCCCGGCGCACGTCCTGCCCGCAGCGCACGAGCACCGCGTCACCGCGCCGCACCCGCGTCGGCGCAGCGCCTCGGCGCTTCGAGGTCGGCCGCGCTGATGCCCTCGCCCGCGCGCAGGTACGGCACGCCGCGCACGGCGGCGACGTCGAGCAACACGCCGCGCGTCAGGATGCGGCGCGCTCCGCGCGAGATCGACGCGAACGTCACGCCGCTCGCGTGACGGCCTCGGCACCCGGCCGCCCCAGATCCGCCCCTCGAAGGAGGCGTGCGCGAGCGAGTCGAGGTGGGTCATCTCGAAGCCGTGGACGTGCAGGACGATCGTGACGAACGCGCTGGCGAGTCGCGCCGCCAGCGGCCGCACGCAACTCGGTCGCAGCTGCCGCGACCGTGCGCAGGCGGTGCCTGCCGAGCGGGACGGACACGCCGTGCGCACCGAGCTGAAAGGCCGCGAGCGTGACGCGCGTCGATCAGGTTGAGCGTGCCGATCTCGTCGTCGGCGCCCCAGCGGCCGCTGTTCGAGCACGACCCGAAGAGTGCGAGCACCTCCTCCTCGGTGAGCGTCGGCACCGCCGCGACCGTCTTCCGAGCGTTGCCGCCGCGCGCGGCACCCGACGATGGCCCGCGCTTCCTCGGGCGTCGCGACCTCGCGTCCGACGCTGCGCGCCATGTCGACGACGACCTCGACGAGCTCCGCGTTCGAGCTCGCGAGCGTCCCGTCGGGGAGGTACGGGTTGTCCTCCCAGCCGACGCGGACGTGCCCGCCCAGTCGCAGATCGCGAGCGACAGCAGCTGCCACTGCGTCGGCGGGTCCATCACGCTGACGTTCCAGTTCACGTTGTCGGGCAGGTGGCGCACCATGATACAGCAGCGCGTCGGGGGTCGGCGGCGTCCAGGCACCACCCTGCCAGCCGAGGAAGAGCGTCGCCCAGACCGGGTCGTCGAGCAGCCCCTGGTCGCGGATGTACTCGAGGTTCCAGTAGGCGCCCGTGTAGAAGCACTCGACCTCGGGCTTGACGCCGTGCTGCTTGGCCGCTGCGCAGAAGCGTCTCAAGCTCGTCGCGAGGATGGAGCGCGTACATCTCGTTGGCCGGCAGCGACGGGTCCGGCTGGAAGAACTCGTCGTGGACGTTGAACGCGTACGACATCATGTCCGGGCCGCAGTGTCATGCAGCTCGATCTTCTCGTCGAGACGGGCGCTCGCGATGCCGAACTGCACGATCGGGTCGCACCCCTCGCGGATCGCGCGCGTCAGGCGCCGTCCAGCCGTCGAAGTCGACTCGCGAGAGCTGCCGGCCGTCCGCCTGGATCTCGTGCTCGAGGTAGTGCACGCCGTGGTGGTGGACGATGCTCGCGCCCGCCTCGACCGACCGGACGTACTCGGCGGCGACCGTCCCCGACGTCCTCGATCGGCGGCATGTTGGGGTTGCCGGGATACGACATCGTCGAGTCGACGGTGACGGTGATGATCAGCTTGTCCATGCGCTCGACTTCCCTCTCTCTGCGCTATATTTCAGGCGATCTGGCTGCGTCCGCGACCAGGTCCTGCAGTTCCTCCACGGTCACCTCGCCCCGGTCGATGACGCGCACCACCCGGCCCAGCTCGAGCAGCACGATCCGGTCTGCGACCGGGAGCACATGGCCCATGTTGTGGTCGATGTAGAGGACCCCGAGCCGCTGGTCGCGGGCTCGCCCGATCGAGTCAAGCACGTTCCGCGTCTCGCGCACCGAGAGCGCAGCGGTCGGCTCGTCGAGCAGGAGCACGCGCGCGCCGAAGTGATCGCGCGAGTGATCGCGACGGACTGGCGCTCGCCGCCCGAGAGCGCCCACGCGGGATCCTCGCTGGAGCGGATGCGGGTCAGGCCGAGCTCCGCCAGCGCGTGCTCGCATTCGGCGCGCATGCGGTTTCGCTGCAGGACCTTCACCGGACCACCCGGCGGACGATCTCCTTGCCGAGGAAGAAGTTCCGCCACAGCGACAGCTGGTCGATGATCGCGAGGTCCTGGTAGACGGCCTCGATGCCCAGCGCGCGCGCGTCGGCGGGCGAGCGGAAGGCGACGTCCCTGCCCATGAAGCGGAGCGTGCCGCCGGTCGGCCGCTGGTAGCCGGCGAAGATCTTGAGCAGCGTGGACTTGCCGGCGCCGTTGTCGCCGACGAGCGCGACGACCTCGCCGGCCCAGACCGAGAGGTCCACGTCGAAGATCACCCGGTTGGTGCCGTAGCGGTGCGACACACCGCGGAGCTCGAACACCGGCGCGCCGCTGCGGTCGACACGTCGCGCATGCTCGGCGGCGGCCCGGCGTCGGCAGCGCCGACGCGAGCGCGGTGCCACGGCGTCGGGGACGAGCGCGGGTGTGAGCGCGGCGCGAGCGCGCCAGGTCGGAGGGCAACGGCGCGGGACGTCCACGCCGCTGCCCGCCGAAGCGGCCGAGCCGCACGTTGGAGATCACGACCGCGACCAGCATCAAGCCGATGAAGGTGACGTAGAACGAGCCCGGTGCGCCCACGAGGACCAGCCCGATCTGGATCGAGGCCAGCAGGAACGCACCGATCACCGTGCCGACGATCGTGCCCGAGCCGCCGAACAGCGACGTGCCGCCGATCACCGCCGCGGTGATCGCAAACAGCTCGTATTTGTCGCCCTGAGCCTGGGTCACGAGCGCAGCTCCGCGAATTGCATGCAGCCGGCCAGGCCGGCGAGCGTCGAGGCAACGACGAAGTTGATGCGCTTCACCCGATTGGTGGGCACGCCCATGGCCTTCGCGGGACCGACCCGACCGCCCGTGGCGAAGGTCCAGTTGCCGAAGCGCAGCCGGTTGATCGCGAACCAGGCAACGATCGCGATCAGCGCCATCCACACCAGCGGCATGGAGAACGGAGTGCCCCCGATCCTCGCGCCCAGCAGCGTCATCGACGGGTGGTCGTCGAACGCGCCGAGCTGGTGGCCGCTGATCAGCAGGTTGTTGAGTCCCTGGAGCACGAAGAACATGCCCAGCGTGGCAATGAACGAGGGGATCCGGAACAGCGTGGTGACCAGCCCGTTGACCAGACCGATGGACGCCGCTGCGAGCAGCGCGACGAGCAGCGCCAGCCACTCGTTCCAGCCGTTGACCACGAACAGGGTCGCCCACACGATCGGCGTGAAGGCGAAGTTCTGGCCGACCGACAGGTCGAACTCGCCGCTGATCATCAGGATCGTGATGCCGACCGCCACGATCGCGAACAGCGACGAGATGTCCGAGACGGCCTTGAGAGTCTGGGGTGACGTGATCTTCGACCCGGCCATGAACCAGAAGATGAAGACCACGACGACCAGGCCGATCGCCGGACCGAACTCGCGCAGGCGCATCAGCCGTTGCCGTGTGCGGATCGCGGTGGTCGGCGTCTGCCGCCGCGCCGGCTCAGAGGCTTCGACGGCCATCGATGCGGCGCCCGGAACGCGCTCGGAATCCACCCTTCGCCGTCTCCCCTTCAGGAAGCAGAACGGCCCGCGGAGGACTCTCCGCGGGCCGACTGACGAACCGGGTCTAGCAGTGACCGGCTGCGATGCAGGCCTTGACGGTTGCGATGTTGTCCTTGGTGACCAGCGAGGTGCCCGTGTTCACGTTGACCGGGCTCAGGTTGTATTTCAGCAAGTTGTTGAGGTTGGCGACCGCGAAGTAGCTCTGAAGGTACGGCTGCTGGTTGATGGCCATGGTGAGCGCGCCCTTCTCGATCCAATCGGCCGCTTCCTGGCCAACGTCGAACGTCGCGATCGGGATGTTGAGGTTGTTCTCGCTGACGTACTTGGCGGCGGGGTTGGCGGCCGGGTTGCCGAGGCCGACGATGCCGCAGATGCACGGGTCGGCCTGCAGGGCGGCCGATGAGCCCCTCGTTCTGGCCCTCGTCACCGGTGGCCGCGAGGTCGGTGTAGGTGAAGCCCTGGCGATCGAGTGACCTCTTCACGCCATCACCGCGCAAGGTCAGCACGAACGCGGTCGGGAACGGGTTGACGATCAGCACCTTGCAACCGGGCGTCGCCAGGTTGCTGGCCCAGTGGTCCGCAAGGATCTCGCCCGAGATGCTCTCGTCCTGGCCAGAGAACGACAGGTTCAGGATGCGCGCGTCGGCCGGCGCGTTGTCGCCCTCGAAGCGGTTGTTGTTGTAGAGCACGACCGGGATGCCCGCGTCGAGCGCCGCGGTGGTGACCGCCTCCATGGCCTTGCTGGTGTAGTCGATCGCGATGCCGTCCGGCTTCGCGCCGATCGCCGCCTCGGCCATGGTCGCCATGCCCGCGTCGCCGGTGTCCTGGGCAGGTGCCTGGAAGATGACGTTGACGCCGAAGTCCTTGCCGGCCTGGTTGGCGCCGTTCTGCTCGGTGATCCAGAACGGGATCGGTGAGGCTCGGGGCGATCACGTAGACCGTCGGCTCCGAGGGATTGGGAGACGCATCCTGCGCGAATGCCGGGCCGACGCCCACGGCCACCAGCGCCAGCGCGGTCACGCCCAAGCCGACGCTCAAGCGACGGATCGACTTGGAGACCCTCATCTGTCCCTCCTCGTGGCCGAAGCCCGCACGCGGCTGCTGGCGCGTTGCGTTTCACGCAACACCGTGCGCCACAGAGCACCGCGGTGAGCGGCAGTCTCACCGTGCTGGTCACGGTGTCAAGGTCGTGGCCGATTGGTCGAACGTGACGACGGCGACCGCGCGTTGCAGGAGCAGCAACAACACGGCTACGATGCGACGCATGGCCCAACTGCGTGAAGCGACCGCGTTGCCGGGCACTGCGCCGTCGCGGCGTACGGCTCCAGCCTGGTCCGGCGCACGTTCCTGGCGCTCGAGGCGCTGGCGGAACAGCCGCGGACGGCGGCCGAGATCGGGCGCCTGCTGGGCGTCGACCGCAGCTCGGCGCTCCGCCTGATGACCGAGCTCGAGACGACCGGTTACGTCATTCGCGACATGGCGTCGAAGCGGTACGCAAATGTCCCTTCGCGCTTCTACTCGCTCATCGCCACGCATGACGACCACGCGGACTGGAGCGAGATCGTCGATCCGGTGCTGTCGGAACTGCGCGACGAATTCGGCGAGGCCGCAATCATGGGCGTCCCGGCCAACGGCACCATGGTCTACCTCGCGTTCTTCCCGTCGGTCCACATCGTGGCCGTGCGCGAGCGACTGGGCACCACGCGGCCGATGCATTGCTCCGCGCTCGGCAAGGCCTACCTCGCTGCGCTCTCCCCATCGAGCTCGACGGCGGAGTCGCTCTGCTGACGTTCCACGGTGGAACCAACCTCGCGGCACGTACACCGGCAGAGCTCAGGGATCGCCTCGACGATACGCGGTCGCGTGGCTATGCGATCGATCGCAACGAAACGTTCGAGGGCGGTACGTGCGTGGCGGCACCGGTGCGGATCGGCGGCACCTTGATCGGCGCGATCGGCCTGTCGGGTCCATCCGGTCGCTTCACCGACGACCGCATCCGTGCAATGGGCGATCGGCTGACTGCCGTCACGCGACGCCTCGGGGGTCCAGCGATGAGCGAGTCCCTTGCGCGTCAGCCCGACCACGGAAAGCTGGTCGGCATGAGCGTCGTCCTGATGCGCGACGATCTCGAGACCGCCGCGCAGACGATCCGGGATCTCGGCTTCGAGGCGATCGAGGTGCACGGCAGCCACATCTCGCCGGGCATGCCGGGCGTCACGGTGTACGACGCGCATGCCGCGGCAGCCGGCGATCTGATCCGCCGCATCGGCCTCGACGTCTCGACGCTCAACGTCGTTGGCGACGCGTCGTTCCAACCGTTCGACGGTCCCGATGCACTCCGGGCCACGGCAGACGCGATGGGTCGGCATCTGCGCTGGGCGGCGGCCATGGGTTCGCCGCGAATCCTGATCTGGGAGGGCCGGGTGGCCTCGGCATCCGAGGTGCCCGGCGGCCCTGCGAACGCTCGGTGAGGTGATCGAACGAGCCCGCGACGCCTCCGGCCTGAGCGAGCCGCCGCGCGTGAGCATCGAGCTTCATCCCTTCACGTTCGGGCTGGCTCATCGGTGCCTTCCGCAACTCGCCGAGCTGCGCTCCGTCGGTGGCGCCGGCATCTGCTTCGACTTCTGCCATTTCGCCGTTGCGCTCGGGCGCGACCTGCTGTCCGCGATCGACGACGACGTCCTCTCAGCGATCGACCACGTCCATTACAGCGACTCCGACTGCGTCACCTCCGAGCTCCACTTTCCGCCCGGGCTCGGAGTGCTGGACCTCGACGCGATCGGTACTCGCCTGGCTGGGCGCCCGATCGCAACCAGCTGGGATCTGTTCGGCTGGCCGGCGCCCCGAACGGCCATCCAGCGATCGGATGGATCGCTATCGCACCTGTGTCGAGCGGCACGCCGCGTCGACCGCCGCGCTCCTGACCGGGCCCGCGACCCGTGCATGCCGCACTGCTGACCTCGATCCCGGCGCATCACCTCGACCTGGCCGAATGTTCCCGATCCGGAGCCGCGCGCCGGCGAGCTCCTCCTGGACGTGCTCGCATGCGGCGTCTGCGGCACCGATCTCCACATCCTCGAGGGTGCGTCGTATCGGCCGACGTTTCCGTTCGTGATTGGCCATGAGCCCGTCGGCCGGGTCGTGGCCGCCGGCTCTCCCGAAGACGCGGACTGGGTCGGTCGGCGCGTCACGATCACCTTGTTCACCGGCGACGGCACGTGTGCCTGGTGCGCGGCCGGTGACGAGCGGCTGTGTCCTACGCTGGTCTCGATCATCGGCGTGCTCTCGGCTCCCGGTGGATTTGCCCAGCGATTGCGCGTGCGAACGAAGCAGGCGTTGCCAGCTCCCGAGATCACTGTCGGACGCAGAGGCCGCGAGCCTCGTCGACGCGGGTGCGACCGCGGCCAACAGCGTGCGGGTCGCGAACGTCCCACCGGGGTCGCTGACCGTGATCGTCGGCGGCGGTCCGATCGGCTTCCTTGCCGCCGAGCTGCTGCGTGCGGACAGACCGCGAGGTCGTGATCGTTCAGACGAGTCCGGCACGACGTGACGCGTTGGCCGACCTCGGCCACGACGTCAGGTCGAGTCGATCGAGGACGTCCGCGAGCGTCCCGCCGTCGTGATCGACGCCGCCGGTGCTCCGGAGGTGCTGCCCTGGGCGCTGGACGTCCTCGGTCCGCACGGCGTCTACGTGGCCGCCGGATACGGGCCCGTGAAGCACCTCGACCTCGCGCCCCTCGCGCGGAAGGAGCAACGATCGTCGGAGTGCGCTCAGGCCGGCGGGACGACCTCGCCCACATCGTGTCCCTGGCCGCGAATCGGGCGATCCGTTTGCCGCCGATCAGTCTCTGGCCCTTACCGGCGATCAACGAGGCGCTCGACGCGCTCCGCGGCCGGCTTGTCGCCGGCAAGGCGGTCATCGATGTCGCCGCGGGAGCGCGAGCCGCGTGAACCGCTCGAGCCGCGTGAACCGATGAGCTCCTCGCCAGCGGCGGCTCCCGTCAGCGCCGATCCGAGCCGCGATCGAGCCGATGCAGCAATTGGGGTCGCGTTGCTCGAGCACGCCGGCGCGCCGCCCGAACACGCGCTCACGGTGATGCGACACCTGCTCGAGGCGAGCGCCATGGGCGTTCATTCGCATGGCGTGATGCGGATACCGCAATACCTCGACGAGATCGCGAGTGGCTTCCTCGATCCCCGCGCCGACGTCGACGTTCGCCACGTCACGCCGACGCGCCTGCTCCTCGATGGCCACCACGCGTTCGGCCAGGTCGCCGGCATGGAGCTGGTCGACGGCCGTGCTGCCGATCGCCCGCGAGCTGGGCATGGCGATCGGCACGGTCCGCGGCGTCGCGCATACCGGCCGGATCGGCGCCTACCCCGAGGCGGCCGCACGGCAGGGGTTCATCGCGATCGCGTGCTGCAACGGTGGGCCGTCGGGCCACTGGGTCGCGCCGTTCGGCGGCCGCGACGGGCGCATCTCGACCAACCCGATGGCATTCGCGTGGCCGGTCGAGGACGGACCGCCGGCCGTTGCCGACTTTTCGACCGCAGCAACCGCCGAAGGCGTCGTGCGCAGCTGGCGTTTCCGCGGCCTGACCGCGCCCCCGGGGACGCTTCGCGACGCGGAAGGCCGCGACACGAACGATCCCGGCACGCTGTACGAGACGCCAAAGGGCACGATCCAGCCCCTGGGCGGACTGCTCGGGTATCGCGGCACTGCGCTTGCCCTGCTCGTCGAAGTGCTGACGACGCTCCTGGCCGACAAGGCCGTGGACGATCACTCGAGGGTCGGCAACGACATGACGCTGCTCGCGATCGCGCCCGGCAGCTGACTTCGCCGGCGCTGGCACGAGGGCTCGGCGATCACCTGCGGGCATCGCCGCCGATCGATCCGGCGCAGCCCGTGATGATGCCCGGCGATCGCGAACGGGCGAGTGCCGCCACGGCCGATGCGGTCGAGGTCGATGCGCCAACCTGGACGGCACTCGGCGACGCCGCCGCCAAGGCGGGCATCGCGATGCCGGAACCCCTGCCGCCGCGCTGACCAGCCGAGCGATGGAAATCGGGCCTAAACGGCAAGCACGCGCTGATCACCGGCGGGGGATCGGGGATCGGACGAGCGATCGCGGTCGCCCTGGCGCGTGAAGGCTGCGATGTCGCGATCGTGGGCCGCCGTCGACGACCGGAGGTCGTCGCGCGAGCTGCGCGAGCTGGGTCATGGCGCCCATGCGATCGAGGCCGACGTGTCGTCCGAAGATGGCCTCGTCGGCGCCGTCGCGCGGGCGGAGGAGCTGCTCGGAGGCATCGACCTGTTCGTCAACAACGCGGCGGGGACGTGGCACCAACCACTGAGCCACGTGACGCGCGACGCCTGGGAACGAACGCTGGCGACCAATGTCGGCGCCTGCGTCTACGGTTGTCGCGAGGTCTCTCGTCGCTGGATCGCCGACGGGCACAGCCGGCTCGATCGTCATCGTCGGTTCGACCGCCATCGTCAGCGCCCAGCCACGTGAGACGGCGTACCGAGCGTCGAAGGCCGCGCTCAAGGCGCACATGGAAGTCGCGGCGGTCGAGCTGGCGCCGTTCGGCATTCGCGTGAACCTGGTCACGCCCGGAGGCGTCGACACGGAGTTCGTCGCCGATGCACCCGCCGCGCAACGGGAGATGGCGAGCCGGGCCATTCCGCTGCGGCGCGAAGCGTCGCCGACGAGATCGCGCCGGCCGTCGTCTTCCTGCTTTCCGACCGTCTCGCCGGCTACGTCACCGGCACGAACCTGGTCGTCGACGGGGGACTCCAGCTACGGCCCATCTTCGGGGGCACGGACGACGAGCTGGCCGCGCTCAACCGCTGACCGTGACGCATCGCTGCCCGAGCGGCGGCTCGCGGTAGACTCCGCGTCGCCCGCAACGGGCATCGCTGGCGAGTGGCCTAACGGTAAGGCACCTGACTCTGGATCAGGGGATTGAAGGTTCGAATCCTTCCTCGCCAGCCAACACTCCTCCCCACGCTCGATTCGTGCGCACCGAACGTGGCGGCACGCGTCCAGACTCGGGTCCGTGCCTGTCGACGGTGCGCTGTCAAACCGAACTGCTAGGTGCCTGGGTGACGGCCGCCGCGACGCCGCGATCCCCTGCTCGGCACCGAACCGACGTGCCGCGGAACGCGCGGCGCTGTACGCCGTGCTGCCAGCCGGGCGCGACAGAGTCGTCGGCTGCGCGATCGCTCGGCATCACCGAGCGCGCGCTGCCTGCCCGCCTCGAGAAGCTCGTTCCGGACGGGAGGGCGTCAACAACAGTGCGGCACAGGCGCGTCATGCGATCGCACTGCGCGAGCTCAGAGTCGAAAATGCGCGGATGACAGAGACGCGACTTAGTGCGCCAGCTGATCGGCTCATCGTTGTGGCCCTTTTCGTGCGCGATCGACGGCGAACGCGCTTCTCTTCGTTGCATGCGATCCAGCTCGTCCAAGTGCCGGTCCTGCCAGCTCCTCGAAGGAAGCCGCGCAGCCCTCCGCGAGCTCGCCGGAGGGCTCGATTCGTCGATGGTCGACCGGTAGTCGTCGCTCCGGGTACCAGAGGACCGCACTCATGGCCGCCGAGAGTGCGAGGGCCACGCAACCCTTCCAGGACAGACCGAGGCCAAAGTTAGTCGCGCCGGCGGGCGGGGTCTTCCCGTTGTCGGGCCGTCCTATGTCCCAGAGAAGCGACATCGATGTCGCATCGAATCACTTGGTCGAGCCATGTCGACGAACGTTTCCCAGCCTTCGAGGCCGGCCAGGTCGAGTAAGTCCTCTAGTCCGTCAGGCGGCTTCTGATCTCGCTCATTCGGGATCCAGCCGTACGCAACTTGGCGGAGAGTGTCGCTGTGAACCTGGCGCCGAATGATCTCCAGGCCGCATCGCCCGTGCGAGCCACGACCGATTCCGGGATCCGAATAGCCTCCAAAACTCCGTCTCGGCGAGTGACGCGGGGAATGCGTCGCGCCACCGGCACCGAGCAGACCAGCTGCTCGGTCTGCTTCATCAGCGAGGGCGACCACACGGATGCTCGTGGAACCTCAGGGCCATATCGATGTCGCCGTCGCGGAGAATCCACGCCATCGCCGCCCATTCGATCAACGTTCGTGTGCGCGCCAAGGCTGCCTGACGCCATCGACCAGCTCGGAGGAGCGCATCGATTTCGGAACACGCGCATAGCGTTGATCCCGACTCGGATGAGCGAGTCGAAACGGAGGTCCACGCGTCGCGCACCGCCGAGCTTTCGGTTGCGCCGGTCGCTGACACCCGCTGCACGCCGTAGCGCACACAACCCCAGTAGGTGTAGCTCGCGCAGCGGCTGGCTCCATGGGAACCAGGTCTCGAGGCTGCTCGACGAAACGTGCGTGGTTGCGCCGATCGGTCGCCAGTGTCCGACTCGCATGCGACCTCCGGCCAACCGCTCGTCGATGAGAACACAGCAGTGACCGCCGCAGCTAGCAAGCGCTCCTGATCGACTTCGAGAAGGGCCTTGAACTCCTGTCGCTCAGGGGGTCTTTGGGCCGACGACCGTGACGAGAATGTCAGTAGACATCCTCGCCGTCAGGTACACGTGTCGAGTTCAACTTCAAGAGCGTCAATCGTCGGCGCGGATCCGCATGCCGTCCCGCCCCGACGGTTTCCCAGGCGGAGCGCGTTCCATGTCGCGGTCCACGGTACGTGTAGGCACAGCGAAACCGAATTCATCGCATACTGCTCGACTTTGCGCGAAAACGTGGCTGAGGTTCGCCACTTCGCAGCGCGAGGCAGCTACTTATCCACCCGATCGAGGCTGAGGGCTGGCGCCTGCCTGCCGGCGCCGCGTACGTCGGGCGGCCGACGATCTGGGGCAACCGATGCCGTATCGGAGACCCGCCGTCACGCCCGCCATCATGGTAACGGCGCCCGATCGGCGGAGTGCCGTGCTGGTGCCCGCTTGACCAGCCGTGCCACGCCGATGTCCTCGTCGCGCTCCTCGAGATGGCCCGGTCGTGATGCTCTACGTGCCCATGAACCAGTGGGGGCTCGGTCCTGTGAGCGCTGGCCCGACTCCGCTCGGGACGCCGCGAGGGCCCGCCTGGAACTGCGAGTCCTGGGGCCTTGGGTCCAAGGGCTGCCCTGTCAAGTGGCGGAAGAGCGGTGGGCCCAAGAGCGCCGCCAGCGTGAGGGTGAGCACCATCACCACGACGCGGAACCGCTGCATCAGGCAACGCTGGGCGTAGGCACGGGGTCGCGCCGGTACCGGCGTGTGGAGCGGCACCCGCATGTCCGAACGATGGGAGGTAGACCGTGCTCGGGATCGTTGCGGGTCGGCGGCAGCAGATGGTCTGGCGCGGTACGCAAGCGACTGGCCCGTCATGGACGCAGATCAGCCGCCAAGGCCAAAACGATCGCGATCGACCCGTCACGCAGTCGGTGCACGACCGAAATGTTCCTCAGCCGCGGCAAGCGCCTGAAGCCCGTGCGGACCGCCGCAGCTCGAGACATGCACCAAGCCGGGTCGGACGATGGAGCCCGGCACGACCCGCGACGCAGGCGGACGCGCCGTCGGTCAAACTCCGGACCGAGCGCCGATGACGGCGTCCTGCACGGGGCCCCAGCAGTGACAGACGCGACGAATCACCCCAAGCTCGACCATCTGCGCGGCCTGATGGTCTCCGGTGCCGTCGACACCCTGATCGTCGCCTTTGCCGACATGCAGGGCCGACTCATGGGCAAGCGGGTGAACGGGCCGGCGTTCCTGGACGGGGTCGTCGACCACGGAGCACATGTCTGCACGTACCTGCTGGGTACGGACATGGAGATGAATACGCCCGACGGGTTCGCGCTGATGAACTGGGATACCGGGTACGGCGACTACGTCGTCGATCCCGTGTGGGACACGCTGCGTGTCCTCCCGTGGCAGGACCGTACGGCGCTGGTGTTGGGCGATGTCAAGGACGAGGAGACCGGCGCTGAGATCCCGGTCGCACCTCGCACCATCCTCAAGCGCCAGGTGGCGGCGGCGGCGGAGTTGGGCCTGGCCATCAAGGCTGGCTCCGAGTTCGAGTATTACCTGCTCACCGACTCGTACGAGCGCGCGGCCAGCAAGCGGTTCCTGGACCTGGAGCGGTTCGGCCACTACAACGAGGACTACCACCTGCTCCAGGCCACCAAGGCAGAGCCCGTGCACGGCGCGCTGCGGCGGCTGATGTCCCAGGCGGACATCCCCATCGAGTTCTCCAAGGGCGAGGCCGCCGCAGGACAGCACGAGGTCAACATCCGCTACGACCACGTGCTGGAGTCGGCCGACCGGTCGGTGATCTTCAAGCACGGTGCAAAGGAGATTGCCTGGGGGCTGGGCTTCGGTCTCACGTTCATGGCCAAGCCAGACCAGACCTGGACGGGGTCGAGCGGCCACCTGCACATGAGCGCGTGGGGGCTCGATGACGACCGCTCGCGGATGTTCTCGGAAGGAGCCGAGCCCTACGGCATGTCCGAGACCATGCGCTTCTTCCTGGGCGGCATGATGAAGCTGGCGCGCGAGCTGGCGATCTTCTTCGCGCCCAACGTCAACTCGTACAAGCGGTTCGCGGTCGCGTCGTGGGCGCCCGTGAACGTGGTCTGGGGGCGCGACAACCGCACGACCGGGTTCCGGGTTGTCGGACACGGTCCGGCGACTCCACGTCGAATGCCGGTTCCCGGGCGGGGACATGAACGCCTACCTGACATACGCGGCGTTCATCGGAGCCGGGCTGTGGGGCATCCGCAATCGGGTGGAACCACCGGCTGAGCTGCGCGGCAACGGATACGTCGCGACCGGCTGCGATCGGATGCCGAAGGCGCTGTACCAGGCGATCGCCGCGCTGGAGGCGTCGACCGCGGCGCGGGAGATCCTCGGTGACGTCGTCGTGGACCATTACCTGAACGCCGCGCACGTGGAGCAGGACGCCTTCAACGCCGTCGTCCACCCGTGGGAGCGTGAGCGGTACCTCGAGCGAGGCTAGGAGGACGCGCCGCTTCCGTCGGCGCTCGCGAGTAGCATCACGCCCGAGGGTCAATGCGGCCAGTGGCGCTGGTCCCAAGTGCCGCGCCAGCACGCACCACCAAGGGGAAATCGATGCGTCTCGCGGACAAGGTCTGCGTCATCACCGGCGGCGGCAGCGGCATGGGCCGCGTCGCGGCGAGCATGTTCGCGGCACAGGGAGCAAAGGTCGTGGTTGCCGAGTTCGACACGGCCGCGGGCCAGGAGACGGTCCGACTCGTGACGGACGCGGGCGGCGCCGCCACGTTCGTCCGGGCGGATGTATCCAAGGAACCGGACGCACAGGAGATGATCCGGACGGCCGTCGACGCCTACGGCCGTGTGGATGTGCTCTACAACAACGCCGGCATCATGCCGGCCGCCGACCATAGCGTGATCGACACGGACGTCGAGACATGGGACACGGTCATGGCGGTCAATCTCCGTGGCGTGTTCCTGGGGTGCAAGTACGCGATCCCCGAGATGGTCTCCCAGGGCAGCGGTTCGATCATCAACATCGCCAGCTTTGTGGCGCTGCTCGGCTGCTCTGTTCCACAGGACGCGTATACGGCCTCGAAGGGCGCGATCCTTGCCCTGACGCGCAGCCTTGCCGTTCAGTTCGGCCCGAAGGGTGTCCGCGCGAACGCGATCTGCCCTGGCCCGGTCGAGACACCGCTTCTGCTCGACTGGCTGGTCAAGGACGAGGAGGCCAAGCGCATCCGGTTGGCTCGGAACCCCACGGGTCGGTTCGGCAAGCCCGAAGAGATCGTGAACATGGCGCTCTACCTCGCCTCGGACGAGTCGAAGTGGACGAACGGCGCCAGTCTCGTGATCGACGGCGGCATCAGCGTCAACTACTTCTAGCCGTGAAACCGCTCTCGATGACCATCGGCGGCCGACCCGCGCAGGCTGCCGATGGCCGCACGTTCGACGTCGTCAACCCGGCCACCGACCAGGTCATCGCCCAGGTCCCGAGCGCCGGCGCGTCCGACGTGGACCTGGCCGTCGCGGCCGCCCAGGCTGCGTTCGACGGGCCGTGGCGCACGATGCCAGCGGTCGAGCGCGGCCGTGCCCTGCTGCGCCTGGCGCAGGTGGTTCGCGACCATGCGGAGGAGCTGTCGCAGCTCGAGAGCCGGAATATCGGCAAGCCCATCAGTTCCGCGCGCTGGGAGATCGGCGCGGCGGCGGGCGTGTTCGAGTTCTACGGCGGCGCCGCCAACAAATACCACGGCGAAACGATCCCGGTGGCCAAGCCGGGCCTCGACCTCACCCTTCGAGAGCCAATCGGAGTGGTCGGTCTCATCGTGCCCTGGAACTTCCCGCTGATGATGGCCAGCTGGAAGCTGGGACCGGCACTTGCGGCCGGGAACACGGCCATCCTCAAGCCGGCATCCTGGTCACCGCTCACGGCACTCCGCCTCGGTGAGCTGGCCGCCGAGGCAGGCATCCCCGATGGCGTCCTGAACGTCGTCACGGGCCCGGGCGCGGTGGCCGGACAGGCGCTCGCGTCCCACCCGGGCGTCGGCAAGGTCGCATTCACCGGCGAGACCCGCACCGGCACGGCCATCCTGCATGCCGCCGAAGGGACCATCAAAACGGTCAGCCTGGAACTCGGTGGCAAGAGCCCGAACGTGGTGTTCGCGGACGCCGATCTCGAGCGCTTCGCGCGCGAGTCGCCGTACAGCGTCTTCGACAATGCCGGCCAAGACTGTTGCGCGCGGAGCCGCATCCTCGTCGAGCGCTCGGTGCACGAGCAGGTGGTCGAGCTCTTCAGTCAAGCGACCGAGAAGGTCGTGGTCGGTGATCCGGCCGACCCGAACACCGAGATGGGCTGCCTGGTCAGCAACCGCCACATGACCACCGTGCTCGACTACATCGCGGTCGGCGAGGCCGAGGGCGCCCGCCTGATCACCGGCGGCCGGCGCATGGTCGGCCCCGGCTTGGATCAGGGCACTTTCGTGTCGCCTGCGGTGTTCGATGGCGCGACGCCCGGGATGCGCATCGTCCAGGAGGAAATCTTCGGACCGGTCGTGGTGGTCCTCCCATTCGATGACGAGGCCGACGCCATCCGCCTCGCAAACGACTCGCCGTACGGTCTGAGCGGCTCGGTCTGGAGCCGTGACATCGGTCGCGCGCTGCGGGTTGCCAAGGGCATTCGATCGGGAGTGGTCAGCGTCAACTGCAACTCGTCGGTCCACACCGAGGCGCCGTTCGGGGGAATGAAGCAGTCCGGCCTGGGCCGCGAGCTCGGAATGCAGGCTCTCGATTACTACACGGAGCTCAAGAACATTTACGTCGACCTGTCATAGCCTGGATCCGCCGAGCCGGCGCAGCAGATCGGATGAGATGCAAGTTGGCATCGGTGGATCCGGGCTTAAGTGGCGCGATCCGCGTGTCGGAGCGCCACCGCCGCGTACAACGCGACACCCATGGGCATGGCCGCCTCGTCGAAGACGACCACGTCGGAATGGTTTCTCGGCGCGGTCTCCGGATCCAGGCCATCTGGTCGCGCGCCGAGGAACGCCATGACGCCGGGCACGCGTTGCAACACGTACGAGAAGTCCTCCGCTCCCATGATCGGCGCCGGCATCTGGGCGACCTTGTCGGTCCCGGCAAGCTCACGCGCGATGTTCTCGACGAACGCCGCGAATGGACGGTCGTTCACGGTGACCGGGTAGCCCAACTCGATCTCAACGTCGGCACTCGCTCCGTGGGCTGAGGCGATCCCCTCGGCCACCCGGCGCGCGTTGTTGCCGACCGCGTCCGCGTGTCTTCTCGGACACGGCCCGGATCGTGCCGAGGAGATGCGCGCTCTCCGGGATGATGTTGTCCGTCGTTCCTGCAACCACGTTGGCGATGGTCACGACTGCGGGATCGAATGCATCGATGCTGCGCGTCACCATCGTCTGGAGCCCGAGGATGATCTCGGCCGCCACGACGATCGGGTCGACCGCCGAGTGCGGCGAGGACGCGTGGCCGCCTCGGCCATGAACCACGATCCGCAGCGTGTCGCTCGAAGCCATCTGCGCGCCGGGACGCAGATGGAGGGTGCGCGTTTCGAAGTTTGTCGTGATGTGGATCGCGAAGGCGCCGGTCACCGGCCCGAACCGGTCATCAGCTGGCAGGTCGACCAAGCCCTCGTCGAGCATCTGTCGCGCGCCGGCATAGCCCTCTTCGCCGGGCTGGAACATCAGCAGCACGCGGCCGCGGAGCGCATCGCGTCGCTCCAGGAGCAGATCCGTGGCACCGAGCAGCATGGCGACGTGGGTGTCGTGCCCGCAGGCGTGCATTGCGCCCGGAACCTCCGACGCGAAATCAAGCCCGGTTCGCTCGGTCAGCGGAAGGGCGTCCATGTCGGCACGCAGGATGATCGTGGGACCCGGCTGTCCGCCGTCGATGGTCGCGGTCACGGAGCCCAGCGCACGGCCGAGCCGGGGTTGCAACCCGCGCTTCTCGAGCTCGGCGGCGACGGTCTGTTGCGTCCGTGGCAGCGCGAGGCCGATCTCGGGCTGGCGGTGGATCCGCCGCCGAACGTCGACGATCGACGGCAGGGCTTCGTCCGCCGCCGCAACCAGGCCCTCCAGATCGATCATCGATCCGCCTCCCCTGCATCGGTGAGCGCACGGATCGCCCAGAGCACCATCGCGTGGTCGTCCTGCTCGGTCAGTCCGGAAACCGTGGCATGGCCGAGGACCGAACCATCGACCGCGCGCAGCGGGATGCAGCCGCCGTACGGACCATAGGAAGCGCGTCGCTCATCGCGCCTTGACGAGTCCGCTGCCAACGCGTCCCGATATTGCCGAGACGTGAACAGGGTCGGGTGACCCGTTTCCCGCGCCAGCGTCAGCTTGCTGGCCAGGTAGCGATCGTTCTCGGCGTTCGAGCCCGGTAGGGCCGCCCGGAATATCAGCCGCTCCCCAACAAACACCTCGACCGCGATCGGAAGGCGCTTCCGGTCGCCGCGCTCCAGGACTCGTCGGCCGAGCTGGATCGCCTTCTCTGCGTCGAACCTCGGCAATCGCGCGTCGTCTTCCTGTGCGAGCAGCTCGTCGGCGGTCCAGTCACCACCGACGGGCAAACCGAATTCAGCCGCGAATTCGTCCAATCGACTCTCCCTGACTGTGTCAGCAGCAATGCACGCCGGACACGCCTTGCCCTGCCACTAGCGTAGTCGAGGCCGGCGGGCACGGCGCCCCCAGCGTCGCTGTTTGACCGACACTGGCGACATGCAGCCGATGTTCATCTACCACCAACCCAGCTACACCTTCCCCGACGCGGACGCTGACCGTCCGCTGTTCGACCGAGTCGCCGACAACGTGCGCGCCGCCGAAGCCGCCGGCTTCGACCTGGTCACCGTGATGGACCACTTCTACCAGATCGCCGGCATCGGACCGGAGACGCTGCCGATGCTCGAGGCGTACACGACGCTCGGTGCCCTGGCGACCATCACCACGCGAGTCAAGCTCGGTGCGCTGGTCAGCGGCGTGACCTATCGCAACCCGGCGTTGCTGGCAAAGCAGATCGCCACGCTCGACACCATCTCCAACGGTCGGGCCGTGCTTGGCCTGGGCGCCGCGTGGAATGAGAGCGAGCACATCGGCTATGGCTTCGACTTCCCGCCGATCGGCGAACGCCTGGACCGGCTGGAGGAGGCGCTGGAGGTGTGCCGCCTCATGCTCACGCAGGTGCGGCCGAGCTTCTCCGGGCGCTTCTATCGAATCGAGCGGGCCCTCAACGTTCCGCGTCCGGTTCAGGCGGGTGGGCCGCCGGTGATCGTGGGTGGAGGTGGAGAACGGCGCACGCTCCGCCTGGTCGCGAAATACGCGGACATCGGCAACCTGGACGGATCGCTCGAGGAGCTGAAGCGGAAGCTCGAGATCTTCGATGAGCATTGCCGAGCGGTCGGACGGAACCGTGCGGACGTGGTCATGACCGTGATGGCACCCGTTGTCCTGGCGCGGACGCAGGAGGAAGGCGAGCGCGTTCTCGCGTCCCTGACACCGGAACGACGCGTCGGCGTGACGGTGGGTCCGCCCGAGCAATGCGCCGAGGTGCTCCGCCCATACCTCGATGCCGGTTTCGGCGGATTCGTGATGCGCAACTCGACGCTGATGACGCCGGACCGCATCGGCCTTGCCGCCGAGCTGATCGCGCTCCTCAAGGATTGATCCCGATCGCGGCATAGTGGCCGCATGAGATCGCCGGTCGCCCGCGGTCCCGTTCTCGCGTGGCTGGACGTGTCCGGCATGATCGGCCTGCCCGATCTGACGCTCGAGCTCGGACCGATGACGGCCCTCGTGGGGCCACGAGGCGCCGGAAAGTCGCAGCTGTTGTCGGCGATCGCGTGGCTCCTCGGCGCGGCGGAACGGCCACCCGAACGGAGCGACGGCTCGGCGCGTGTGCGGGCACGGCTGACGAACGGGCGTGCGCTGGCGATCCCGACGGACGCGGGCCACGGCACCGCCGCGACGGCGCTCCCCTCCTGTACCTATCTCCGTGCGCGGACCCGGTTCGGGCCGCAAGAGCTTTCCTCGAAAGGCGAGGTTGCGCGCCGACTGGGTGTGCTGACCGGCCGCCCCAGCAGCGACGCCAAGGCCGCCGAGTCCCTGGTCGACGCGGTGGAGCAGACCTGCGCCGAGTGCGACGGCGGCGAAGTGCTGCTCATCGAAGAGCCCGAGCTCTTCCTCACGCCACAGGCGCAGCGCTACCTCTACCGGCTTCTCCGCCGGTTCGCCGAAGGCGGCAACCAAGTGCTCTATTCCACCCGATCAGCCTCGTTCGTCGATGCCGCGCATCACGAGGAGATCGTTCGGCTCGACCGCATCGGTGCGAATCGCTGGATCCGGCGCACGGACCCGGGCGCGCTCAACGACGCCGAGCGCGTCCGGCTCGCTGCGGAGTTCGACCATGAGCGTTCGGAGATGTTCTTCGCCGACGTCGTGGTGCTCGTCGAGGGACAGACCGAGCGGCTGTCGCTGCCCTTCATCTTCCGAGCGCTGGGCCACGATCCCGATGCGGAGGGGATCGCGATCGTCGAGGTGGGCGGCAAGGCGAACCTGCCCATGGCCGCGACGCTGCTCGAGCAGTTGGCGATCCCCTTCGTCGTCGTCCATGACGCGGATCGGGGTGCCGAGTCGGCGGCGCTCGATGCCCGCATCCGTGCCGCGTCCACGAACGCCCCGATCATCCGGCTCGTGCCGGACTTCGAGGGTGCTGCAGGCATCCCGTCACGCGACGACAAGCCACTTCACGCCTGGGAACGGTTCGCCCGTGCGGCACCGAACCGGGTGCCGGCACCGCTGGTCCGGATCGTGCGAGAGGCCGAGACGCTGCTCAGCGCGCGCGCCGGGGGTGCCACCCGGCCGGCCGCGCCGGCGGTGCCTGGCGCAGTTCCGGACCCTAGCCAGAACCATCTGACGGGCGCGGCAGAGGAAATTTAAGTCCGTATCGGTGGGTCCAAGCTTATTGTTAGCGAAGGTACCAGACGCGCCATGCATCTGAGGCTGTCTTGTCTGGGGCGAGCAGCAGTATCTCCCAACCTGCATTGTTGTTAGCGAGCGCTGGGTAGCGGATCTCGGTGAGGAACGCCCGGTCGAAGTCTGGGGCGAAGGCTTTCACTCCGGGCTTTGCCCACCTCTCGATCGCCGCCACATCGTGTACAGGCTCCGATGCCGTGTACGTCGCGCCGGCACTCTGGAAGTAAGCAGAACGCTCATCGCGGAACTCCGCGAACGAGCGTGCGTACGCCTGAGACTCCGCGGCGAGCAGGTCCCAGGCCGTGCGCCATTCGTGCGCGATAAGCGCTCCTTCAAACTGCTGAAGCAACTGCTTCGCTTCGGCCTGATCCCCCGGCTGCGGACTGCCGATGCTCATTTGATCCGACCCGGAGACGGTTGGGGATGGCGAGCTGGTCGTCACCCCCCGCAATGCGGCGCTCCAAGGTAGCCCGCAACCTGCAATGAGACCGCTAACGACGAACCCAATGATTGCTACTTTGACTAACCCGACCGGAAGTCGCCACGATGGAGCGGTCTGCCTTACCATCGAATTGCCTTCTCCCTACCCCACTGGCTCCGGCATATATGATCACCAAACGATGCCGCCGTTTTGATACACATGGATCAGCTTCCACAAGGCGTACTGACTAACATGCCAGACATGAACGCTGTCATTTGTGCTCGACGGATTGCAATTTGCGCCACACGTATCGATATACGTGTAAGTGCCGTCGGCGTCACTGACGCCAGTGATCGCAATAGCGTGACCTGATCCATTGAGGTCGTGGGTCCAATTCTGAAGCTTGTAAATCGTTCCATCTGCCATCTGGAACCAAGGAACGACTGCCGCGTAGACCGCCACGCCTTCACTCAGATCGCTGACCACGTCGTCGTGTAGTGTGTCGGCGTCAGCAGGATCGGCGGTATTCCACCAATAGTTGTACCAGTTTGAGGCATAGCCAGAGACTTCCCAGTTGAGCGCGTCTCTCACGTCAATCAGAGCAGCTCCCTTGGTCGGGTAGTAATCGAAGCTATCTTCACCTGCGTCGGCCCACTGGTGGGAACCCAGGTTCGGAAAGACCTTTGTGGCGAAATACATAACCCACGCCCTGCCGTGAGTGGCATAGCCGTCCAGGGTATCGTCGGATGTGCCTGTGTCCGAGATCTCCCAGTGCGTGGTGGGATACCACCCCTGGCCGTGGTTGGGGTCGCCAGTGCCTGGACCATATGGCACGGTGAAGTTGCCTTGTTTCAGGCTGTCGGGGAACCAATAGTGATATAGAACGGTGGTCGCACCGGGGGCGCAGAAATTCCAGTAATCTTCATCCGTGTACGGAGTCTTGTTGTCGTCGCGGCTATAACGTCCCTCCGGCTCGACAACGTACTTCGTCCAGGCCGTCGACAGATCGAGGTTCGTTGCCGCGGCGGCAATGCCGCTACCACTTACCGGAAGGACCACCGGCGCGCCACTAGTGGCGTCGCGACCGAGGCGATATGACGTCTTGAGCGCGACAAAGTCAGGAGACTGCACCCCTGTTTCGTGAGCGAGGTCGTTCGAGATCGTGCCGCCTGTCGTGCCGACAGGGTCGTCGGCTGCGGTGCGCCCCATCGATAACGCCCCCAAAACGGTGAGGGACGCGAAGACAATTAGAACGCGAACGACCTGACGGCACATGGGAACATCCTCCCTCTTGCGGTGCCGATCCAAAGCGGGCCCTTACTCCAGCGCGACCCAAGGTCGGCTCCTGCCATTTCCCATGCCAGTGCCGTTTGTAACAAACGCGCTATGGCTGGCACGCCTGATTGGTTGGGGCGCGCCATATGTAGCAGCTCACGAGTTTGCTTGAGAACGACTAGCCGCACAGCACGAATGTGGGCCGCGGCGACACCGGTCCAGCTGTCGAGCGGGCCAGCCAGGCAGCCAAAAGCGGATGGCTGCATACGAATAGGCCGAGCGGCTCCTGGTCGGTCGGGCGCGCCTCCACGCGATCCCATCGCGACCTGATCGCCGGACTCGCCGCCCGAGTACCGCGCCGCGGCATGTCCCTGACACGACTCCCGGGACCACACCAGCTTCCACGACGGTCGCTCGGCGGCCATCGCGACCTTCGGGTTCGTCCGCGGCGACGACACCGACCCGGCCACCACGTTGTCGGACGTCGTCAGGAGACATCACCGGCGACAGGGCCAGCCATGCTGGCCAGTTCCGGACCCTAGTGACTCGGGAGGTCCAGCACGGCCCGGGCGGTCTGGTCGCCCAGTTGCTCCTCGATCGCGAACCCAGCCGACATCGCGGTTCGGCGCATGGCGACGTTGCCCGTGAGGATGTCGGCGCTGATCTGCGCGAGGCCTTCGGCACGACCGATGGCGACCAGCTCGCGGAGCAGCTCGGCTCCGAGCCCGCGGCGCTGCCACCGATCGGCGACCAGCACGGCAAACTCGGCGGTTGGCAGTGCGTGGTCCTTGGAGAGCCGCCCCACGGCGACGATGCCGCGGTTCCCGGCTCCGGCCATCTCCTCGGCCACCAGCGCGATCTCGCGGTCGTAGTCGTTGAAGCAGACGCGCGTGAGCCGTTCGTGCGCCGTGCGCGCGGACAGGCCCAGGTGCTCGAAGTAGCGCGAGTAGACGGTCTCCTCGGTCAACTCCCGGTGGAAGGCCACGAGCAGCGGCTCGTCCTCCGGTCGGATCGGGCGGATCAGCAGGCGCCGGCCGTCGATTGAGGTCCATTCCCGAACGTACTGCCGTGGGTACGGCCGGATCGCGAGTCGCGGCAGATCGGCGTCCGCGATGTCGGCGTCATGGAGCACGACTCTGGCATCGACGGCGACCAGCCGCTCGGGCGACACCAGGAGCGGATTGATGTCGATCTCCTTGATCCGGCGCTGCTCGACCACCAACTGGCTGAACTGCACCAGCAGCTGCTCGAGCTTGGCCTGGTCGATCGGACGCCGACCGCGGATTCCGGCAAATGCTCCCGCGATCGTCGTTCGCTCGATCATCCGGCGAGCCAGCGTCGTGTTGAGCGGCGGCAACCCGAGCGCGCGGTCCTTGAACAGCTCGACCAACTGGCCGCCCATGCCGAAGAGCAGCACGGGCCCGAACTGCGGGTCCACCGACGAGCCGAGGATCAGCTCGTAGCCGGTGTAGTTGATCATCGGCTGGACGGTCACACCCTCGAAGTGCTCGGCTCCCGCTCGTTCGGTGACCGAAGCGCGGATCTGGTCGAACGCCTCGATGACGGAGTCGTCGTCGGTCAGGTTCAGCCGTACGCCACCCACGTCGGTCTTGTGCGTGATCGTGCGGCTGAAGAGCTTGACCACCACGGGGTAGCCCATCTCGCGTGCCGCGGTGACGGCCTCCTCGGGCGTTCGGCAGATCTCGGTGTCCGTGACAGGGATCCGGTACGCCGCCAGGAGCGCCTTCGATTCGACCTCGGTGAGGAGCGTCCGGCCCTCGCGCGACGGCCTGATCGATGATCGTCGGACGCCTTCTCGCGGTCGGTCCCGTCGAGCGCTTGCTCGGCAAGCGCGGGTGTCTCGTAAAGCTGGCGCAGGTCCTCTGCGGATCGCCACAGGTAGTTGAACATCCGGGCTGCCGTGTCCGGGTAGTCGAAGGTCGGAATCCCCGCCGCGCGGAGGACGCGCGCGCCCTCGTCCACGTCGCGGCCGCCCATCCATGAGGCCAGCACGGGCTTGCCCCTGACATGGGCGTAGGGCGCCAGCTCGTGCGCGGTGGCGGTCGGATCGGTCATCGCCTGGGGCGTGAGGATCACCAGCATGCCGTCCGCGGCCGGATCCGCGGCCGCGATCTCGAGTGCCTTGCCGTACCGGGCCGGCGGAGCGTCTCCGATGATGTCGACCGGGTTGTTGTGGCTCCACACCGACGGGAGCACCTCGTTGTAGGCCTCGATCGCGGTGGTGGAGAGCTCCGTCAACCGGCCACCGCCGCCCACCAGGGTGTCCGTGGCGAGGACGCCCGGCCCGCCGGCATTGGTCACGATCGTCAGGTTGCGGCCGCTCGGGCGCGGTTGGCGTGCCAGCACGTCGGCCATGCCGAAGAGGTCGGAGATGCGCTCGACGCGGAGGACGCCCACCCGTCGGAACGCCGCGTCGAGCACCTCGTCAGAGCCGGTCAGCGATCCCGTGTGCGACGCCGCAGCCTTGGATGCCTGTGCGGTTCGTCCGGGCTTGATCACGATGATCGGCTTGGTCAGCGCCACCTCGCGGGCGGCCGAGAGGAAGGCGCGCGCGTCGCCGATCGTCTCCATGTAGATCAGGATCGAGCTCGTGTGCGGGTCGTCGCCGAGGTAGTCGATGACGTCGCCCCAGCCGACATCGAGCATCGAGCCGAGCGAGACGACCTTGCTGAAGCCCACGCCCTGGCTGGCGCTCCAGTCGAGCACGGCCGTGAGCAGTGCGCCGCTCTGGCTGACGAAGCCGACGTTGCCCGGGGCGGCCATCCCCGCGGCGAATGTCGCGTTGAGGCCGTCGATCGGGTTCATCACGCCGAGGCAGTTCGGACCGACGACGCGGATGCCCGCCTTGCGAGCTTCGGCGAGCACCTGGCGCTCCAGCTCCGCCCCTTCCACACCGACCTCGCGGAAACCGGCCGAGATGATGATCACGCCGCGAACGCCCTTTTCCGCAGCCTCGGCAACGAGTCCGGGCGCGGTCGAGGGCGGTGTGACGATCACCGCCAGGTCGACGGGATCCTCGATGGCCCGGAGGCTCGGGTAGGCCTTGATGCCCAGCACGCTCTTGCGGTTGGGATTGACCGGCAGGACGCTGCCACCGAACGGGCTGCTGATCAGGTTCCACAGCAGCGTCCGGCCGACGCTGCCTTCTTTCTCGGTCGCGCCCAGGAGCGCCACCGAACGCGGCCGGAAGATCGCGTCGAGCGGGTGGCTACCGGTGCGCAGGACGTCCGAGGCGCGGTCAGGACTCGAAGGCCGCGGCGTCGTGAGGGTCGTTTTCGGGGCATGCGGTGCGGGAGCGTCGAACATGATGGTCATAGTCGCAGGCTGAACCAGACTTGCGTTGCAGGGCAGGGCCGTGCGACCCATTCCGGGCGTGACCGGTGGCGACCGCTACGGGCCGAGGGACCCGCTCGCGTCATCATGCTCGGAGCGAGGTGACGGACATCGACGACTCTGCCGAGGGAGACCCATGAACGACGAACAGATGCGCGACCAACTGGTGCGGCTGCTCGAGGGCCGCGACGCTCACATGCCATTCGAGGCGGCCGTTGCAGGATTCCCAGATGACGCGATCAACGCGTACCCACCGAACGTCGACTACACGCCGTGGCACCTCGTTGAGCACCTCCGCCGCACCCAGGCGGACATGCTCGATTACCTCACCGCGGGGAACGACTACCGGGAAAAGCAGTGGCCCGCCGACTTCTGGCCAAGCCGCGACGCGCACGCGACTTCCCAGCAGTTCGCAGCGAGCGTGGCGGCATTCATCGCCGACCGGGACCGCTTCCGTGCGCTGCTGCTGGATCCGGACCGTGACCTGTTCGCGACGGTGCCGGGTGCCGCGCCGGGCCACTCGATCGCGCGTGGGGTGCGCATCATCGGCGATCACAACGCGTACCACGTCGGTGAGTTCGCGGTCCTGCGCCAAGTGATGGGCACCTGGCCGGAGAATTCGAAACCAGCGCTAAACGCCGATCTCGGGCGTCACTCTGGGCCGGGCGTCACTCTTGGCAGTGAGACCATCGCCGCCAGCAGGCGGAATTCCAATCCGATTTGCACGCCGAGTCGGGATTCCAATCGGATTTGCCCGGCAGCTCCGAACCGGCACCCCGAGGCCACCATCCGGCGGCCTTCAATGGACGCTCAACGCCAGAATTCCGATCTGATGCGAATAGGGGCGAGCACTCGTGCCTGCCGAGCCCGGTCGCGCTCGTCTGGCGTGAGATCCGTTGAATCAGATTGAAATCGCGAGGGGGGTGGGCGGGTTTGGAGTCGAGGAACCGGCCGGGCCTTCTTGCCCCTGAGCGGAACAGAGTGGCGCGAACCGAGTAACCCAGGCGGCTTCCTAGCCGGTCCTGCGGGCGGCTTCCGAGCCGCGCCCCCATTCGGCTCCGAGCCACGGACCGCGATCCGCGATTTCAGGCCTGGAGCGCGATCCCGATCGTTGCCTTGTAGCCGCTGTCGCCGTCCGGCTCGACCGCAAGCAGTGTCTGGCCGCCCGACTGCTGGTAGATGCTGTCGCGATCGTTCGGCGTGTCCGGGGTCGTGCCGTGCTGCGCGTACGGCTGCGCGGCGTACACCGACTCGCTGAATGCGTCGTCGAAGAAGAGCTGCGAGGTGAACTCGTAGCCGCTCGTCGCGCCGGGTGAGGTGCGCACCTTGAAATGGATGTGCACGGCGCGGCCGGAGTACCAACCCGGGTAGATCGTGGTGAAGGTCGCCACGCCGTTCACGTCGGTGACCTGGTAGCCGCGCAGCCAATTCTGGCCGACCGTATTGAAGCTCTGGTCGCTGACGTCGGAATACTCACCGGTCGCGTCGCAGTGCCAGACGTCCACCACGACGCCACTCCACGCCGTGCAGCCGCTCGAGGCGAGCTGGGAGATCACGAACGAGAGAGCAAGTGCCGCGCCATCACGGGTCTCGCTGCCGTCGGCGTTCGCGCGGACATCCGATCGGTTGAGCTTCTCGTCGACGAAATACGGCCCTTCGGTCAGCGCCGGTGCTGCCACGCAGGTGGGCACGACCGACGCCGCGATCGACGCACTGGCCACCGTTGAGGCCGCGGCCGACGTGGAGGCACTCGCCAACGCGGACGGGCTGGCCGACGCCGGTGCGCTCGCCGTTGCGGTCGGATCGGACTGAGCGACTGCCGTCGGCGACGCCCCTGCGCTGCAGGCTGCCAGGAACGCGGCGGCTCCGACCCCGCCGGTAAGGACGAGAACCTCCCGCCGGCTCAGGAGCCTCCCGATCGGCTCGTCATCATCAATGGTCATTGCGATTGTCCTCCGCGCATGGCCCTTGGCCACGCGTTTATCGGGTCCATGGATGGCTGAAGGGTTCGCGTCGGCGGTACGGGTCCATCGGCCCGCCGCCGACGAGTCGATCCACCTGCCGCGCGCTCGAACCGCCCACGCAGCGCTTGCCCGCGTCGCCAGAAACGACCTCGGAGAGGCGCTATCGAGCGACTTCCCCTGGCCCCGTATCCATGCACCCGATACGCCGTCCGGTAGACCGGGGGCCGCCTCCAGGTAAGTCCCGGGGCCCGAGCCGGCTCGCATCTCGTGCCTCAACTCTTGGTGAAGAAGAGCTGCAGCTCGAGGGTGCCGTGGTCGGCGATCGACAGCACGACGAACGAGTTCGGCGGCGTGATGTTGTAGTCGGCGAAGGTGATCTCCGTCGACCCTGCGATCTCGATGACGTCGCCCGCCCACTTGGCCTTGAGCGGGATCGTGACCTCCTTGGTCACGCCATGGAGCGTCAGCTCACCGGTCGCGTTCACGTCGACCTCCGTGTTCTCGGCCGGGATCGTGCCGCTGATCGGCTGGGTGAGCTTGAACTCGGCGGTCGGATAGGTCGCGGTCTCGATGCCCTGGTGGCTGCAGCTGTCCGTCGCGGCGATGATCGTCACTCTGCAACGAGGTGAGATCGGCGGTGATATCGGTGGCGGTCACCTGGTTCCCCGCGATCGTGAGAGTGCCGGACACGTTCGGCGTGCGCCCTACGGCCGTGTTCGCGCCGATGCCCGACAGCTGCTCCTGGACGCGGTAGCCAACGAATGAGTCGGAGAAGTCACTGAACGATCCGATCGACGTGTCCACCTTCCAGGTGCCGTCAAAGCGACCCAGTGCCGCCGGCGCCGCCCGTGCCGGCGCTCCCGCTCGCGGCGCTCGAGGAACTCGCGCCGGGGTTCGCGCCGCTTCCCACGGCCGTGACCCCTGTGGGAATGGGCGCCAGGCTCGCGCTCCCACCCACCGCCGCCGGGCCGGACCCCTGCAGGAACAGGTACCAGATCCCGTAGGCGCCGACCGCGATGGCGGCAACGACGATCAAGCCGCCAACGATGAGCAGCGACCGGCGCGCGCTCGAGCGGCGTGGAGCGGACGGCGGGGTCGATGTCACGGGCGTTCCTTTCATGCTCACGAGTTGCCGTGCGCGCTCGCCGCGCCCGAGAGGTCGTAGAGCGTTCCGGCACTTCCACCATAGTCAACGACCGTCCCGACCGATTGGATCCAGGTCGAGATCTCCGAGTCGGACCGGGCACCCGGCCCGCCGTTACGGTCGACGAGCACGTACCGCAGCCGGCCGGATGCGACCAGTGATTGGAGCTGTTCAAGGGTCGGCGCCGGGTCGCTGCCCATGAAGCCGCCCATGGCCATCACCGGCGCATCGCTCGCGAGCTCGATCGAGCCCGCGCCCTGGGAAGACGTCGTCGCAACGATCCAGGTCGCGTCGCCACGGTTGGCGAGGAGGTAGTCGACCAGCGTGGAGTCGGCCGTCGCGTCACCCCCGCCGCCGGGGAACCCGATGCCGGCACCGCTCGACGGACCCGCTGCGGGATCGCCGCCGGAGTAGGCCGTGGTGATCGTGTTGGAGGCATACGCCGCAGGGCCGAGGAGCAGCACCACGAGAGCGATCGCCGCCGCACCGAGTTGGATGTGACCCAGCGGTCCGCGCTGCGAGTCGGTCAGCCATGGCGTCGCCACGACCGCCGCGCAGACGAGGCCGACCACGAGGATCACATCCGCGAGGCCCGGCACGAAGGTCGGGGTGCGCTCGAGGAGCAGCCAGGCGATAACCGACGAGGCCGCGATGGCGATCGCCAGCGGCAGGCCGCCGAAGCGGTAGCGGCCGCGGAGTCGCCAGAGATCGACCGTGCCCATGCCAACGAGCGCGCCGATGGCCGGCGCGAGGACGACCACGTAGTAGCTATGGATGATCCCGGACATCAGGCTGAACACCGCGAGGTGGACCACCAGCCAGAGGCCCCACATCAGGTAGGCCGCACGGCGCACGTCGGTTCGCGACGCGCGTAGGCGCATGAGCAGTCCGCTCACGAGCGCGATCAGCGAGAACGGGATGAGCCACGCCACCTGTCCGCCGAATTGATCGTTGAACATCCGCAGCAACCCGGCCGCGCCGCCGAAGCCTCCACCGGCGCCACCCGGACCGCCGAAGCCCGGGCCGCCGAAGCTTCCACCGCCGACGCCCAGGCCGCCGCCGTTTGCGAAGCCCTGCGGCGGCGTGCCGCCGAATGCGCCCGGCGCGGCTCCGCCGCCGGCGCTCTGCCCGAAGATCCGGCCGAGGCCGTCGTAGCCGAGCAGCAGGTCGAGCGCGGAATTGTTGGTGCTGCCGCCGATATACGGCCGCTGGCTGGCCGGGATCAGCTCGACCGCCAGCACCCACCAGCCCGACGAGACGACCACCGCCACCAGCGCGGCGAGCAGCCCACCGACTCGACGGCGAAGGCTGCCTGGAGCGCACAGGAACCACGTGACCGCGAAGGCGGGCAGCACCAGCCATCCCTGGAGGTACTTGGTGTTGAAGGCGAACCCGACCAGCACGGCCGCGACGACGGCCCAGCGGATGCGCCCGTTCTCGAGCCCGCGCAGGAGCGCGCCCGCGGCAAGGACCAGGAGCAGCGTCAACAGGGCGTCGGGATTGTTGTACCGGAAGATCAGCACCGCAGCCGGCGTCAATGCGGCGACCAGCGCGGCGATCGTCGCCGCGAGAGTGCCGAAGTGCCGCCGCACGATCAGGAAGAGCAGCGCCACGGTCGCGATGCCGCACAGCGCTTCGGGGAGGAGGACGCTCCACGAGCTGAGCCCGAAGACGCGCACCGACAGTCCCATGAGCATCGTCGCCAGGGGTGGCTTGTCGACGGTGATGAAGTTCGCCGCGTCGAACGAACCGAAGAACCAGGCCGACCAGCTCTGCGCGGCAGCCAGCGCTGCTGCCGAGTAATAGCTGTTCGCGTAGCCGCTGACGCTGAGGTTGGTCAGGTACAGGACCGCGGCCACGGCGGTCACGCCGATGAGCGCGAGCCGGCCGCGGACGGTCTCGGTCAGCGCGAGGCGGCGGGCACGCGATCGTGTCCGCGACTGCGCCGTGTCCGCGACGCCCGCCGCGGGAAGTGCGTTCGATGTCATCAGGAAGCTCTTTCGAGGGTAGCAACGGCGCCCGACTCCGAGCGTGGTCGTGAGATCAGGGAGCGCAGCACGATGAAGCGCGTGATCGTCGCCAGTACGTTTGCCACCACCAGCACGCCGAGCTCCGTCGCTCGTCCGGCGTCGGGAGCGTATCGATGCAAGGCTGCGATCGAGAGCGTCGTGATCGCAAGCGCGATCGCGAACGCGAGGATCCCCGCGGCATGGTCTCGCACCAGTGTTTGACGACCGCTGACGCCGAACGTGAGCCGCCGGTTGGCCGCCGTGTTGGCAACCGCGGTGATCACCAGCGCGACGCCGTTTGCGAGCTCGGCCGAGAGCGCACCCCGGAGCACCGCATACAGCACGAGGTACGCCAGGGTGCTGCCGATGCCGATCGTGATGAAGCGAGAGATCTGCCGCATGCCTCGCAGCCTGTCGGCGTCAGCCTTTCGCCCCGATTACGGGCGCGTTCAGGCGATCTTCAGGATTCGGGCCCCGAGGTCGCACTGAAACCGGTGGGTGAGGCGGTGTGTTCGGTGCCCTGGGACGATCGCTTGACCGCGCCGTCGCGCGGGCCCGCGAATGCGCGCGGCCACGAGACCGAGAGGCTGGCACCACCCTGCGGCGAGGTGCCAATGCGCCAGCGGCCGTCGGTGACGCGCACGATCGCGTCGGCAATCGCAAGGCCGAGGCCCGCGCCGGACGTGGACTCGGTGCCGCGGTGGAACCGGTCGAAGACGCGGCTCCGCTCCGCTTCGGGAATGCCCGGGCCGCTGTCGTCCACGGTGAGCTGGACCCGGGCCCCATCCAGACCGACCGAGACGCGCACGACGCCTCCCGTCGTCGAGAACTTCAGGGCGTTGTCCAGGAGCACGCCGAGCAAGCGATCCAGCCACTCCGGCGGCACGTTGATGACGGCGTCCGGAACGCTCGACTCCACGGTCAGACGGAGCTGGCGTGCCTCTGCAACGGCGCTGAACCGGTCCGCGGTGGCGCCCGCGAGGACGGCCACGTCGACGGGCTCCGCGTGCGGCGTCCCGCGGGTCGCGTCGAAGCGCGCCAGCCAGAGCATGTCCTCCAGCAGGCGGCGCATGCGCTTGGACTCGGAGTCGACGCGCAGGAATGCCTCCTGGTACCACTGCTCGTCGCGTGGCTGGGTCAGCGCCAGGCTGGTGTTCGCCTCGATGACCGAGAGCGGCGTGCGCAGCTCGTGGGACGCGTCGGCGGTGAACTCGAGCTGGCGGCGGCGCGCGCGTTCGACGGGCGTGGCGACCCGGCGGCCGATGACGACCGCCCCGACGAACACGACGACGAGCAGGACCGGGGTGATGGCAAGCTCAGCCCAGAGCAGCTGGCTCTGCGCGTCCGCGACGCTGCCCACCGATTGCGCGACCAGCAGGTAGCCGTCGGTCAATTGTTGGCCGTAGAGACGGACCTGCGTGTCAGAGATCGTCCCGTCGTTCCAGCCAACGACCTGCTGGTACTCGGCGGGAAGTGTCGAGACGTTGCTGTTCGTGAACACGACGCTGCCGTCGTTGTCGATCAGCCAGTAGTAGATCTGGTCGAACGGGCTGTCGTCGTCGCTGGGCTGGAAGCTGTTGCCGCCCGGACCGCGCCCTCCGTGGTGCACGAAGTCGGACAGGCGGTAGTCGATCTGGTCGTTCAGGTTCTTGGTCTGGATCCCGAAGACCGCTCCAGCCGCGACCGCGTACACGATCGCCACGATGGCCGTGGTCGCGAACGCGACCCGCAGCGACCGCCGCGTGACTTCCGACAGGCGCGGCCTCCGCAGACGAATGCGGCGGCGAACGCTCATTCGGCCTCGAGCCGGTAGCCGGCGCCGCGAACCGTGACGATTCGGATGCCCGCGTTCGGGAGCTTCGCGCGCAGCCGGCTGAGCTGGACGTCGATCGCGTTCGAGCCGAGCGGGTCGGTCTCGTCGGCCCAGGCGTGCTCCGGCGATCTGCTTGCGGTCGACGACGGCCGGAGCCCGCCGCATCAGCAGTTCGAGGATCAGGTACTCCGTCGAGGTGAGGTTCAGGGGCGAGTCATTCGCTTCCACGGATCGGCGCGCGGGGTCGAGCCGGACGCGGCCCACCTCGAGGATGGGCGCAGCGACACCGCGCGGTCGACGCTGGAGCGCGCGCACGCGCGCGAGCAACTCGCCAAAGTCGAAGGGTTTGACCAGGTAGTCGTCGGCACCCATGTCCAGGCCGCGGATTCGGTCGGCCGGCGCATCGCGCGCGGTGAGCAGGAGGAGCGCGGTGGGCTTGTCATTGCGGCGCGCCCAGGCCACCACGTCGATGCCTTCCTTGCCCGGCATGCGCCAGTCGATGACCGCGACGTCGTAGTCGTACCAGCGCAGCTGGTCGATCGCGTCGTCACCCCGATCGACCGTGTCGACGTGATAGCCGCTGTCGCGCAGTCCGAGCGCGATGATCTGCTGGAGTGCCCGATCGTCTTCGGCGACGAGGATCCGCATCGCGACCAACCTCGCACTTAACGTCGACGGGAGCGAGCGTCAACCATCCGGCCGACATCCCGATCGCGCTGCGCAGTGTGGCGCGATGCGGGCCGATCCGGGCTGTCAGTGCGCACCAGTTGCAGCGCGAGCACCGGGCACACCTCGACGGTGCGCCGCGCCAGTTCCTCCAACTCGGCGGGCACCGAGCGCGAGCGAAGCATCGGGTACCCCCAATCGTCCAACGCGATGACCTCGGGCAGCATCTCGGCACAGAGACCGCGACCGTCGCACCGAATCCTGTCGATCGCAAAGCTGAGGTCGGAATGGCGGGCCATCGTCAGGCCGCCCGAAGCCCGCGAGCAAGCCGTGAGCAGCGGCCCCGCGCGTGGCGCTCGTATTCGGCTCCGAAGACGCTCAGCGAGGATTCGAGGAGGCCCGCGGCCCCGTCGGGGTGGTGGCAGGCACCCCGCCCGCGCACCATCGTCGCCCAGCGCTGAAGGTTGGCGAGCTCCATCGGACCGCCCTCCCCGGCGGCAGCGCGCTGCGACGCAGCGGCGATCGCGCCGAGGCCGAAGATGCAAGGTCCGCATTGCCGGGCGCTCTCGGCGGCCATGTACCGAAGGATCGATGCGGTCGCCCGGACGCCGCAGCTTTCAGCAGGCAATAGCGCGACCAGGCCGCAGCCAAGGGACGTTCCGACCGCGGCCAGATCGACGGGGTCGAGGCGTCGATCGATGACCGTCGACATTGCGGACCAGCCGCCGAAGTAGCCACCCAGCAGCAACGCCTCGTGCGCGAGCGCATCGCCGCCTGCGTTGGCGACCAGCTCGCGGAGCGGCGTTCCCAGCTCGATCTCGCGCACGACCGGGTTGGCCGACGCACCCACCACCGTGGTGAGCGCGGTGCCCTTGGTGGCGCCACGACCCACGGATCGGAACCACTCCGCGCCGAAACGGCCGATCAGTGCCGCGTGCGCAAGCGACTCGACATTCTGGATGACCGTCGCCTTGCCGCCAACGCCGTGCTGGTGCGGGCGTGGCGGCACCGTCACCGGCCGCGCGTCCTGTTCATTGAGGTAGTGGACCACGGCGGATGACTCGCCCGACACGTATCGGGGAGGTGCCGCGACCAGGGAGATCGGCACGCCGTCACGGTCCTGCCGCTCGGCGAGCGCAGCCGACATCGCGGTGAGAGCCGCTGCCTTGTCGGAACCAACGTAGAGGACCACTTCGTCGGCCGCAACCGCTCGGGCCGCCAGAACCGCGCCGTCGATGACCAGGTGCGGGCGGATGCCCATCAGCGTCCGATCCTTGATGCTTCGCGGCTCGCCCTCGGCGCCGTTGGCCACGACGACCGCGCCCCCACGTCGCCGCTCGGCCACGTGCCGCCACTTGGTCCCGACCGGAAACGCGGCGCCGCCGCGACCGAGGAGGCCACTTCGCTCGATCTCGACGATGACGCCGGCCGGCGCGCCGGACCTCGGCAGCGGTCCGAGCCGAGCCAGATGGGACGACAGCGATTCGGCCCCGAGCCGAGGGTCGGGTCCGTCGAGCAGCCGGGCAGCGGAGGTCGTGCCTCTCATCGCCAGCCGGTCTCCGACGGCGCTGGGAGTGCCCGCTCCACGTGGAGCTGCATCGAACGCCAGACGTACAGGCGCCACACGAGCGATACGGCCACCGCGACGATGCAGGCGGCGTAGATCGCCCAAAGCCATGTCGCGACGCTGTCCGTCCCGGTGCCCATGGAGTGCAGCACGGCCAACGGCCACGCCGCGTACGAGGTCAGATGCACGAGGCGCCAGGTCCGGTGGCCGATTCGCGATCGGAAGAGGCTGGTGATCACGACGGCGGCGCCGAGGTAGAGCGACACCACGCCGAGCGTGAGCCAGAGCTCGCGATACGACGAAGCGAACGGGATGAGCGCCGCGGCGATGCCCAGGCCGTATGTCGGGTCGAACACCGCCACGACGACGTGGACGACCAGGAAGGCGACGGACAGCAGCGAGATCGTGCGGTGGAGCTCAGCCGTCAGGAATCGCGGCCAGCCTTCGCGCTGCCAGCGCGCAGACGTGAGCAAACCCAGACACGCTGCCGCGGTGAGGAGCACCAGCGACACGATCCCCGACGAGCGGGTCACGTACCACGGGACCGCCTCGATCACGCCGCGGCACCGGCCGTCAGCGGCCAGCCCCGGTTGACCGCCACGGTCCCGTCGGTTGCCACCAGGCGAGCGGCGAGCCCATGCGCCTCGAGCCAACCGATGGCCGAGTCACCCAGGACAATCGCGGCGGTCGCGGCGGCATTCGCCCAGACACACCGGTCGGCGACCACCGAGACCGTTCGCCAGGGCGTCACCGCCGAGAGGCCGGTCCTGGGATCGATGATGTGGTGGAGCTCGATGTCACCGCGGATCCAGCGGCGCACCGACGTGCTGGACGTCGCGATCGCGCCCTCGTGCAGCGCGATCAGCTCGCCGGCACCCTCGGGCTGGGCTCGGCTGTCGTCCGCGATGAGGATGTCCCAGCCGTCTCGGGGTACCTCGCCGGCCATGGCGACATCGCCGCCGACGCTGACCAGGACACCGCGCGCCCGGCTCTCGCTCATCACCGCCTCGGCGGCCAGCTCGCTGGCAAGCGCTTTGCCGGTCGAGCCAAAGTCGAGCTCGACGCCCCGCCGCAGGCGCACGCAGCGGGACTGCGGATCGAAACGGACGGCCTTCCAACCGGGGACGCGTTCGAGATGCAGCACGATGCGTTCAGTCCGGCCGCGAATGCGCGCGAAGTCGTCGTCGTAGCCGATGAGTCGCATGGCCCGGCCAACGGTCGGATCGACCAGGCCGTCGGTCTCGATCGCCGCTCGCAGCGCGACGTCGATTGCGTTTGCGAGGAGCGGACTGACCAGCACCTCCTCCTCGGGCCGACCGTTGAGCCGGCTGAGCTCACTGTCGGGACGGAAGCGGCTGTAGGTCTCGTCCACGGTCGCGAGAACACGGCGCGCCGCCTGCTCCGCGCGCGGCAAGCGCCCATCAAGCACCGCGAGACGGACTTCGCAGCCGAGAGCCTCGAAGCGGGTCGACTGGATCATCGCCATGGCGAGCGCTCAGGAGCCGCCGGTGACGACGTGCGCTCGGTGCGAATGTGAGCGGGAGATCGTTCCGCCACCGAAGAGGTTGCCACTGTTGCTCTGCGAGCCGGAGTTCACGGAGCCATTGCTCGAACCGTTGGACGAGTTATTCGACCCGAAGGACGAGCTGCCCGAATTGGACCCGTTGGACCCGTTGGAACTGTTCGAGCTGTCCGATCCGTTGCTGTAGCCCGGATCAACGCCGGTGCCTCCGCCCGAACCGGAGTCGTCGCCACCCGAGCCCGGGAACGGAGCGCCGCCGTCGTCGGTGGTCGTGCCGGCATCCACCTGGGCGCCGGGATTGGTCGAGAAGGCCATGAAACCGAACGCGCCGAAGGCGGCCGTCGCGGCGATTGCCGCCCCGGCAGTGAGGGAACGGATGCGCTGGAGTGCTCGGTCGCGCTGCGCAGGGGTGAGTCGAGCGGCAGTATCCATGGATGGATGCTGCGCGGCCGAACCTTTCGCAGCGATTACGGCTCCGCTTCCCGGAAGTGGCCTACCGCGCGCCGGTCACCCCGGGACGGCCGCCGGTTCGGCGCGCCGAAACAGGTTCCCGAGGCGTCCCCTCGGGGAGGTTCGGGATCTCGTCGAGCTCGGTCATCGCGCGCTCCCGACGGCCACCGTTGCGGCAGGCGGCTTCGATACCGGCGGCTGGGCCCGCTTGGCGCAGTCGGCACAGGTTCCGGCGATCGTCAGGTGCGGTACGTCTGGGTGGAAGCCGTGGCGGCGTTCGAGCGCCGCTGCCATGGTTGCGAGCTCCTTGACCTCGACATCCCAGCTGCGACCACAGGACTCGCAGACGAGGTGGGCGTGCTCCCGCTCCGGCAGCACGTGGTATTCCTCCCGCCCGTCGGCCCCGTGGGAGTGGCGCACGAAGCCGAGCTCTTCGAGCACGTCGAGCGTGCGATAGACGGTCGACGGAGTCGTCTCGGGGTCGCGCAAACGGACGCGCTCGACCAGTCCCACGCCGGTGATGTGCCCCTCGCCCGCGAAGAGTTCCTCGAGGATCGCTCGCCGCTGCGGCGTCCAGCGCATCCCTCGGGCACGGAGCAGCTCGCGCGCCTCGTCGATCGCCAATTGCCCTTTTGCGCGATTCACTGCTCGGAAGCGTAATCCGAACGGAAGCCCATGACGAATGGACCGGTAGCGGCTGCGACATGTCCTTGTTGAAACTCGTTGCAGTAAGACCGTTTCAGCCGTACCATCTGACCCAGCCAGCTTCGGGGTACCAGCGCGTGATTTCCACCCTCCAGCGACTGACCGGCAGCTCCAAATCGGTACGACGACGGGTCATCGTGATGTACGTCGCGCTGATCGCATTCAACGTCGTGTGCTGGGGCATCGCGCTGGCTGCATCGGGCCCGTACCCGATCCTCCTTCCCTCCGCGGTGCTCGCCTACACCTTCGGCCTGAGGCACGCGGTCGACGCGGATCACATCGCCGCGATCGACAACACCACCCGGAAGCTGATGCAGGAAGGCCAGCAGCCCGTCGGCGTTGGGCTGTTCTTCTCGCTAGGCCACTCGACCGTCGTCGTGGCGATCTCGGTGCTCCTCGCCATCACGGCGGGCGTCGTCAGTCAGATCCCATCGGTCCAGGAGATCGGCAGCCTCATCGGGACCTTGGTATCGGCCCTCTTCCTGCTGCTCGTCGGCGTGATCAACCTGATCGTGCTGCGCGACGTGTGGCGGATGTTCCGCCGCGTCTCGGCCGGCGGCGCCTACGACGAGCAGGACCTGGATGAATACCTCCAGAACCGGGGCCTGATCGCGCGGCTCCTGCGGCCGGCGCTCAAGGTGATCCGAAAGAGCTGGCACATGTACCCGCTGGGCATCCTGTTCGGCCTGGGATTCGACACGGCCAGCGAGGTGGCGCTGCTCGGGTTGGCGGCCACGTCCGGTGCGACGCACCTTCCCATCGCGCTGATCCTGTTGCTGCCGGCGCTCTTTGCGGCGGGCATGTCGCTGGTCGATGCCACGGATGGGGTGCTGATGCTCGGGGCCTACGGCTGGGCCTACGTCAAGCCGATCCGCAAGCTCTACTACAACCTGAACATCACCCTGGTCTCGGTGCTGATCGCGTTCGTGATCGGGGGCATCGAGATCCTCTCTATCCTGAGCGAGCGACTCGGATGGACCGGGCCGTTCTGGGACACGCTGGACACGCTCGACTTCGGCCTGATCGGCGTGGCGATCATCGGACTCTTCGGGATCAGCTGGATCATCTCGACGCTGCTGTACCGCTGGAAGCGCTACGACGATTTGCCGGTTCGCGGCAGCGGATCGGATCGCGGCCAGCAGAGCTCGACCCCCGCGTAGAGGCCGCTCCGCCGGGTCGCCGTGTCGCGGCCACTCATCCGTCGGGCGTCAGCCACTCAACCATCGGGCCACGGGGCTGCGGCCTGATCTACGAGCGCCTCGATGCCGCCCGATCCAGGCATGGCTGCGGCCCAAACGCTGGCGCCGACGAGCTCCCGTCAAATGCATCAACCACGTGCGTAAGGTGGAGTTCTCTGACCAGGATCAGGCCGCGCGACGCCGCTTTGAGCGTGGCGCGAGCTCGAGCGCAGCCGCTCGATCGCCGAATCCCCTCCTAGTGCACGTCCTGTGTGCAGGTGAAGGGAAGGGCCGGGTGCTCGGCCCACCGGCGCCCAATCGGCCCATCGAAGCGCGATCGGCGCCCCGTCGGCGATTTCGCGGCGCCTGCCCGGATTTCCAATCGTCGCCCAACGAGCTCCAATCGGCGCCAGCCCGTATTCCAAATCTGATGTGGCGAACTGGCCCGGCATCGCCCGTCGGGCGTAGCAAAAGCCACGGAATGGCACAGAACCTCGAATCAGATTGGAAAGACGGCGCACCGCCCGGCGAATCCGCGTCGTTCCGGGCGATTCCACTGAATCTGATTGGAGAACTGGCGATGAGCCCGCAGGTCGGGCCTCAACCGGATCGCCGCCCGAGCCGCAGCACGACTCCTCGCAGCGCTGCCCCGTAGCAGCACGAACTCTCGCAGCAGGAATCCTCGCAGCTACATGCTCGGAACGTAGCCCGGGTCGAGGAACTTCCCCGCGTCCTCCTCGAAGTCGAGCTTGCAGCCGCGCGAGCAGAAGTAGTACGTCGTGGCTTCGTGCTCGGCGACGAGGTTGCGGGAGCGCGACTCATCGATGTCCACGGTCATGCCGCAGACCGGATCGAGCGCCTCCCCTGCCTGAGCCGTGGCGTCCTGCATCGTCATGCCGGTGTCTCCTTCTTGATCGTGGTCGAGATCTGCGTCGGCGCCGAGCCCGAGCCGTCGGGCCCGATCTCGATGCCCCGCAGGCGCAGGGAGTTGGTCACCACGGTCACCGATGAGAGTGCCATCGCGGCCGCGGCGAGCGCCGGGTTGAGCTGCAAACCCAGGATCGGATAGAGCACGCCCATGGCGACAGGGATCAGGATCACGTTGTAGCCGAACGCCCAGAACAGGTTCTGGCGCACGACGCGCATCGTCCGCTTCGATAGCAGCAGCGCCGAGCGCACGAGCCGCGGATCCGCCGCGACGATCACCACGTCGGCCGACTCGGCCGCAACGTCCGTACCGCCGCCAACCGCCACGCCAAGATCGGCGATGGCGAGCGCAGGCGCGTCGTTGACCCCGTCGCCGACCATCGCGACGCGGTGACCGTCGGCCTGCAATTGCTCGATGAAGCGTGCCTTGTCGGCGGGAAGCTGCTCCCCCACCGCGTGATCAGATCCGATGCCGACCTGGCGGGCGACCGCGTCGACGGTCTGCTGGTGGTCACCCGACACGAGCCACACGTCCAGGCCGAGCCCGACGAGCTGACGCACCGCGATGGCCGACTGTCCACGCACGGGATCGGAGACGAGGAACGTCGCCGCGTGCCGTCCGTCGATTGCGACGAAGACCGGCGTGCGACCGGGCACGGCGCCGGCACCCGCAGCTGTGGCCGTCCCGGTGTCCGCGACGTCCACACCCTGTCTGGCGATGAGCCGTCGCGTGCCGACCACCACGCGCCGTGCCTGGACCGTGGCCGTGACGCCTTCTCCGGGGATTGCCTCGAACGCGTCCGCCTCGTGGAACCCCAGCTCGTCGCGGTTCGCCCGAACGACGATCGCGCGTCCGTAGGGATGCTCGCTGCCGCGCTCCGCAGCCGCCGCCAAGTCGACAACGTGGCGCTCGTCGAACCCGGGCTCCACCTCGATCGCCTCGACAACCGGCCGCCCGAGCGTGAGCGTTCCGGTCTTGTCGAACACCACCGTGTCCACGCGACCGGCAGTTTCGAGCGCAGCCGCATTGCGGACGAGGATCCCGGTTTCCGCGGCGCGTCCCGTCCCGACCGCAACCGCCGTCGGCGTGGCAAGCCCCATCGCGCACGGGCAGGCGATCACGAGAACTGCGATGAACGCGCTGATCGCGAACGTGAGCCGCGGTTCCGGTCCGAGCAGGAGCCAGCCCGCGAACGAGACCGTGGCGAGCACGATGACCAGCGGGACGAACACCTCGGCGATCCGGTCGGCCAGCCGCTGGATGGGCGCCTTCGAGCCCTGCGCGCGCTCGACCATCTGGACGATCGAGGCGAGCAGCGTCTCCCGACCGACGCGCGTCGCGCGCATCCGAAGCGTGCCGGAACCGTTGAGAGTGGCGCCGATGAGCGCCTCCCCGGGATGCTTTTCGACCGGGACAGGCTCACCGGTCAGCATCGATTTGTCGACCGAGGAGGACCCCTCGACGACGACTCCGTCCACCGGGATTCGCTCGCCGGGTCTGACCCGAAGCAGATCGCCGCTGCGCACCTGCTCGAGTGGCACATCGGCTTCGAGCGCCCCTTCGATCCGGTGCGCGACGCGGGACTGCAGACCGGCCAGACGGCGGATCGCACCCGTCGTCTGCTCCTTGGCGCGGCCCTCCAGCCACCGGCCCATCAGCACCAGGCCGATGATCGCCGTCGACGTGTCGTAGTAGGTCTCGGGCATGATCCCGGCGTTCTGCACCAGCTGCGGCGCCACCGTCACGACGACGCTGTACAGCCACGCGGCGCTTGTGCCGAGCGCAACCAGCGTGTCCATGTTGGCGGTGCGGTGCCGGGTCGCACGCCAGGCACTCGAGTAGATCCGCCGACCGCAGACGACCTGAATCAGGGTCGCGGGGACCAAAGCAAGCCAATTGAGCGTTTCGAGCGGCACCGCGTTGTGGGGCAGGTACATCGCCAACATCAACGCCGCGGCTACGGCGAGGCTCGCGATCGATTGGATCAGCAGTCGCCGTTGGGTGAGCCGTCGTCGCTCGGCTTCGGGATCGATGGCCGCGAGAGCAGCCGCATCCACCTCGGCCTGGCTCGGCTCAGGTCGAACGTCGTAGCCCGCGCGCTCGACCGCGACGACGAGCTCCGCCCGCCCGGCCAATGCCGGATCGACGCGCACGGTCGCCTGCTCGGTGGCCAGGTTCACGTTCGCCTCCAGGACCCCGTCGGCCTTGCGCAGGAAGCGCTCGATTCGGTTCACGCACGAGGCGCAGGTCATGCCCTCGATGGGCAGAACGATCTCGATCGGCTGGGCTGCGGTGCGGTCGGGCGCCTGGTTCGGCATACTCCCCCGGAGTATCTCACACGCGCCGTGGCAGCTCGCAAGGCAGGGGTCAACTGTCGGCATTCTCTGTCGCGATCACGCGGGCACTCCGCGGGCAGACGCGCTTGAAGGTGAAGGCGGCGACAATCGCGCCATGGCAGCCCCGGTCTCAACCAGTTCACTTGCCGAACCGCGTACCGCTCAGGCAGCCGCTCCCGTGCGCGTGCTGCTCGTCGGCATGATGGGCAGCGGCAAATCGACGATCGGCCACGTCCTCGCCGAGCGTCTCGGCGCGCAGATGCTGGACAACGACGAGGCACTCCGCGCGGAAGAGGGCGGCGGCCCGGGGGCGGTGTTCGAGGAGATCGGCGCCGACAAGTTGCACGACATCGAAGCCGCACTCCTGCGCGAACACCTCGGCGCGGCGAGCGTTGAGCCCGAGGTCATCGACGTGCCAGCAAGCGCCGTGCTGGAACCCGACCTGCGCGAGTTGCTTCGGCAAGCCGGGCACGTCGTTTGGTTGCGCGCGTCGGCCGAAACGCTCGTCGCGCGGATCGGCGACCGGCTCGCCGGCCGGCCGCAGTTCCAGACGGACATGGCCGCATGGATCCGCCGTGAAACCCAGGCGCGCGAGTCGATGTATGCAGAGGTCGCCAACGTCACGGTCGACGTGGACGACCTGGCAGCCGTGGCAGGCGGCGCAACAGGCGCTCGACGGGCTCGGGCTGGGCGTCTACGGCTGGTTGCCGGGCGCGTTCCAGGGCGTGGTCGTCGACCTCGACGGGCTGCTCGTCGACACCGAGGTCATCTGGGAGGAGGCCAAGCGGCGCCTCTACGAGGCGCGTGGCCTGCCGTTCAGCATCGAGGACCACCGCGCGGTGCTCGGCACGTCGGAGGACTACACGGTCAAGGTCTTTGCCCGGCGCTTCGGCGCGAGCGAGGACGAGCACGGCCGCATCAAGGACGAGTACCTCGGCCACGCCTCGGCGCTGTTCGAGGAGGGCGTACCGACTCGACCCGGGCGCTCGCGAGCTGCTCGCGTCGGTCCGCGGCCGCGTGCCGCTCGGCCTTGCGTCCAACACGCGACGCGAGCTGGTCGAGATGGTGCTCGAGCTCGCGAACCTCGGGCCGTTCGATGCGATCGTCACCGGCGACGAAGCAGCCCCAAAGCCCGAGCCGGGCCTCTACCGTGAGGCGTGCCGGCGGCTGGGCATCGACCCGAAGCGCAGCTGCGCCGTCGAGGATTCTCCGACCGGCGTTCGTGGCGCAAAATCGGCCGGACTGACGTGCATCGCGGTTCCGTCGGATCCGGACAACGTGCCGGAAGACGCCGACCGGATCGTTGGTTCGCTACTCGACCTGGTCGAGCCAACGCTGGGCTGAGGCGCCAGCGACTGAGGGCGCCGACTGAGGGCGCCGACTGAGGCCCCGCGTTTCGCCACAAACGCCCCACGTTTCTAAAGGACGAGAAACGCGTTCGTTGGCGGCGGTCCGCGGCGTCGTCCGCCGCACCAAACCTGCGGCGTTTGGAAATGCCCCCAAAGTCTCCGCGGAGAGGTGCCACGCGCTCTTGCGTGGCCGTTGGAAACGCCCCACGTTTGAAGGGCGGGTGACGGCCCAAGGGCGGGTGACGGCCCGAGGTTCGCGCGCGCCTGGGCAACCTGCCGGATAGGCTTGCAGCCCATGCGCCTCGGCAAGCTGATCGTGAACGCGCTCGCGCTGGTCGTCGCGAGCCTGATCGTGCCGCACATCAAGCTCAAGCTCAATGTCGAGGACAGCTACGTCTACCTGCTGGCGCTGGCCCTGATCTTCGGCCTGATCAATACCTTCATTCGGCCGATCGCCAAGCTGATCTCGCTACCGATCAACCTCATCACGCTCGGCCTGTTCGGATTCGTCGTGAACGGGTTGATGCTGATCCTCCTCGCCTGGATCATGGGTCAGATCCAGCACAGCCCGTACGTGTTCCAGTTGGGCGGCTTTCCGCCCAACTTCAGCGTCGACACGCTGATCGCCGCGGTCCTCGGCGCCATCGTGATCAGCCTCGTGTCGACCGTGCTCGCCTGGTTCCTGCCGGAGAGCTAACGCGGTCGGCCCTGAGGCGCCCTTCGGCGCAAGACGCGCCTCGGTCCCTGGGCGCTCCTCGGCGCACGGCGCGCCTCAAGCGCGTGCCGGTATACAGTCAAAAGCAATGGCTCGTCGGTTCTTCGTCTTCGATGCGGTCGATCGGTTCGTGTGCGGAACCGTTGGCCCGCCCGGACAGCGCACATTCTTTCTCCAGGCAATCAAGGACGGCCGCGTGGTCAGCGTCCAGCTGGAGAAGGCGCAGGTCGCGGTTCTGGCACAGCGGATGGGCCAGATCCTGATCGAGCTTGACCGCAGCGAGGTCGACGACACCGAGAGCGACGACGACCGACCGCTCGACGAGCCGCTGCGCGACGAGTTCGGAGTGCGCACGCTCAGCATCGGCTGGGACACGGACGAATTCGCGGATGGTGCTCGAGGCGCGGTCCGCTTCCGACGATGAAGATGACGACGACGAGGCGGACGAGGACGAAGTCGAGGACGATGCGGCGGAAGGTCCCGACGTGATGCGCGTGCGGCTCTCAGCCGCGCAGGCGACAGGCTTCGTGCGCCGGGCAGGCCGTGTCCTTTCCGCCGGTCGACCGCCGTGTCCCTTCTGCGGTCAACCGCTCAACCCCGAAGGCCACATCTGCCCACGGAAGAACGGGTACCTGAACTGAGCGGCGATCCCGATCTGGTGTCCTGGGAGTCCGGCTGTTCTCCTCAACACGGAGAATGCGCTCAAGGCGCTGGGCGAAGGCGACCTTGAGATCGAAGGGCGGCTGACCGACGCCTCGAACCTGACGCTCTACTGCACGCTCCACTGGGATGGCGCGGCTGACGGGACGCTCAACGCCGTCTACAAGCCGATCCGTGGCGAGCGCCCGCTGGACGACTTTCCGCGTCACACGCTCGCGCACCGGGAAGCTGCCGCGTGGCAGGTTTCTCTGCTGACCGGCTGGCGAATCGTTCCGCCGACGATCATCCGGGACGGCCCCGCCGGCGACGGGATGGTCCAGCTGTGGATGGAGGTCGATCAGGAAGAGGACGTCCTCTCGATGATCCTCACGCGGGATCCGAGGCTTCGTCAGGTTGCCGCTGCTCGACGCGATCCTCAACAACGCCGACCGGAAGGGCGGGCACATCCTGCCAACCGAGAGCGGCGCGATTCATGGTTGCGATCACGGGGTCTGCTTTGCCGTCGAGCCGAAGCTGCGCACGGTGCTGTGGGGCTGGCGCGGCGAGCCACTCGACGACGAAGAGGTGCGGACGCTGGAGCGTGTGCGGGACGGATTGGACGCGCGCCCTCGGGCGGTCACTGCGCGATCTGCTGGCACCGACCGAAGTTGACGCCACCTGCCGCCGGGTCGACACGCTGCTCCGCGAGCGGACGATGCCGGTGCCGGATCCCTACCGGCACGTCATCCCGTGGCCGCCCTTCTAGATCGGGAAGCTGGCACTCGCGATCGCGGCTGCCTCGCGCTGATCGACGTTCTCCCGGCCGATCAGGTCGGGATTCCGACCTTGAATCGTGAGCAGCTCGAGCGTCAGGAGCTGGAGCGCCAGCGCAGAGGTGAGCAGCGCGCCACCGATCGAGCCGTCGCTCGGGTCCGGTACGACGATCCGCGCATCGGTCGCTGACGGGCGTGACGAACAGCGTCCGCGGACTCGGTGAGCAGCGCCAGCGTCGGCATGCCCAGCCGCCGGCCGGCGCGCAGCAGCTGATCGGCGCGCGCCGCCCGCGCCGCAACCGCTCGCGGCTCCGTGACGATGCCGATCAGCGCCGTCTCGACGTTCGCGCTCACGAGGTGGCCGTGGAGCTGGGTCTCCGTCTCGCGGCCGACCGCGGCAAGTCGAACACCCTCCTCGATCTTCAGCGCCAGCTCTCGGGCAGAGATCACGTCGATGCCGCTGCCGCAGACGACGAACGACCGAGCGTTCGCGAGGGCACGGGCGGCCTGGGCGATCTGGGGTCGAAGGGCAAGGACGGCCGCCAACCGTTCGACCATCGAGTCAGGATCAGTAGACCGCGCCCGAGACAGCCGCCGCGATCCGCAGTCCGACCGCGATGGGCGACAGGTAACCCACCGTGTGGCACCACGATCGATCGAGTCAGCGGTGTCCCGAGAACCGCGTCGGAGGCGCGTCCGATCGGCCCGTCGGGGTTGGCGGTTACCGCCACGCGAAGGCCAGCTCGGCTCGACTTAACCGCCGCGAGCGTGGCCGGCGTCTCGCCCTCGTGGGAGACCGCGATCAGCACGCTCTCCGTGCCCGGCTCCAGTGCCGCCTCGAACGCCTGCCGCCCTCGAACGCCGCTCACATCCCTGTCGCCGGCGCGGATCGCATCGCCGAGAAGCGCAGCGATCGCCATCGCCGCGTGATCGCTCGAACCGCAGCCGACAACGCTGATTCGCGGTCGATCGCCTGCGTCGCGAATCGCTGCCGCGACGCGCTGGACGACGGCTTCCAAGGCCGGGTCGAGCAGGATCGAGCGAACCAGCTCGGGTTCCGCTTCGATCATCTCCTGCATCGCCCAGGGCGGCGCATCGCGCAGCACCGGCTCTGCGATCTCAACCATTCGTCGCGTCCCTCACGTTTCCGTCCTCATCGCCCAAGCAGGATAGGGGCCTCCCCCGTTCGTTCGATCGGCACGTCGCCACAAGCGGCAGTAGGCTCGGCGCACGCTCGAACCCATCGAATGCTCGGACCCGCTCGGATCGTTGGGACTCCAGGAGAGGATCGCGCCGTGACCATCGCTCATTCCCGCCGCACGCGCCTTGCCGCGCTGGCGAGCGCCGCGCTCGCCGTCGCCATGCTGTTCGGCGTCGCATCGCTGAGCGACGCGGCGTCACCACAGGGGACACCGGTCCTCGGAAAGCAGCTGCTCCTGGGCGGCCTCGATCAGCCCGTTTTCGCGACCAATGCCGGCGACGCGCGCCTCTTCATCGTGGAGCGCCCGGGCAAGATCGTGATCGCCAAACAGGTCTCTGGAACGTGGCAGATCACGGGGACCTTCCTCGACATTCAAGCCAGGGTCGACTCGGACGGTGGCGAACAGGGTCTGCTGGGCCTCGCGTTCCCGCACGACTACGCCAGCTCCGGCCTCTTCTACGTGTACTACGTCGGGAAGCAGAGCCAACGAAGTGATCGCGGAGTACCACCGCGCCACCAAGTCGACGGCCGACCCGTCGTCGGAGCGAAGGCTGCTGACGATCTGGGATCCATACGACAACCACAACGGCGGCTGGATCGCGTTCCGGCCGGCGGAGCCCTACCTGTATGCGGTCGACGGCGACGGCGGATCCGGTGGCGACCCGCAGGGTCACGCACAGAACCTCCAGTCGTTGCTCGGCAAGGTCATACGCATCGACCCCAAGGATCCCGACGGATCCGGGCCGAAAACCTATGGCATCCCGTCGACCAACCCGTTCGTCGGCAAGCCCGGCCGTGACGAGATCTACGCCTACGGCCTGCGCAACCCGTGGCGCGACTCATTCGACTCGCTCACCGGCGACCTCTGGATCGGCGACGTCGGCCAGGACACCTACGAGGAAGTCGACCATGTCGCCAGCGGCAGCGGCCTGAACTTCGGCTGGAACAAGGTCGAGGGACGGCATCTGTACCCGTCCGGCGACCTGTGCACGACCAACTGCCACCACCTGCCGGTGATCGAGTACCCGCACAGCGTGTCGGGCCCAGCCAATTGCGCCGTGACGGGCGGGTACGTGTCACGTCGCCAGGGCGCGCCGCTCTACGGCCAGTACGTCTTCGGCGACTTCTGCTCCGGACGCATCTGGAACGTGCCGACCAGCTTCAACGGAACGACGCTGCCCGACACCGTTCATGTCCGGGCTCGCGCTGAGCTCATTCGGACAAGGAAACGACGGCCGGCTGTACGCACTCGACCTGGGCGGCTCGCTCTATTCGGTGACGGGCAGCTGAGGTCCGGGTTCGACGTCGGTCAGACAGACTTGACCTCCGTCAGACCGACTTGAACTGCTCGAACGGCTGGCGGCAGTCGGCGCAGTAGTAGATCGCCCGGCAGAGCGTCGGGCCGAAGGCGTTCTCCAGCGTTGCGCGGCGCGAACCGCAGAACGGGCACTGTCGCGATCGGGAGGACGGGTAGGGCCGACTCGCTGTCGACGCTCTCAAACGACATCTCAGGTGGCGCGAAGCCGCGCGCAGCCAGGCCTGCTCGACCCTGTGCCGTGATCCGCGCGGCGGTCCACGGCTCGGCGAAGGTGAAATTGACGTGCACGTCGTCCGCGAGCCCGGCGAGCGTGCCGGCCACCGCGTCGCGCATCATCTCCAGCGCCGGGCACCCGACGAAGGTCGGCAGCAGCTCGACGCGGATCGCGCTCGGACTCGCGCTGACGCGCACGTCGTGGACGATGCCGAGGTCGACGATCGAGACGCCCGGGATCTCGGGGTCATCGACTTCCGCCAGGCGAGCGCGGACGACCGCCTCGAGCGGCAGCGCTGCCGCGAGCGCGCTCACCACGCGGCCCCTGGGTCTTCCCGCCGGACGCTCGTGAACTCGTTCCACAGCCAGGCGAAACCGGGCGCAGGCTCGGTGCGCGTGCGGCCATGCTGCGCGTCCGGCGCACGGTCCGGCATCGCGATGCCGAGCGGCCCGAGCGTCGCGCGGAGGGATGCCCACTGGCGTTTTGCGAGAGCACGCATCGGTTCCGCCAGAACGCCCGCCTCGACCAACGTCGATTCGCCGTCGAGTGGCGCGAAGACCGAAAGGGCATCCGGCCAGAGCTGGTCAAGCGCTGCCTGGAGCCGGTCGTGCGTCTCATCACCCCCGCCGGCGAGCCGCCGGATCCACGCGTCGAGATGCAGCAGGTGGTAGGTCTCCTCGCGTCGCACCTTGGCAACCAGCTCGGCCAGCGGCCGGAACGTGCTCTGTGTCAGTGCGCCGAGCCGCACGTGGTCGGCCGTGTCGTAGAGGTATCGCCGCGCGACGCTGAACGCCCAATCGGTCCGCGGGTGGTCGAGCAGACGCGCATGCCGGTAACCGTCCACCGGACGGCCGAACGCCAGCTCGTCGGGATCCTCGCCGGTCAGCCGGCTGCGCAGCTCGTAGAAGGCACGCGCGTGGCCGATCTCGTCCTGCGCCAGCGAGCTGAAGGCGACGTCCTCCTCGAGCATCGGCGCGATCCCGGTCCACTCCGAGTCGAGAAAGCCCTGCACGAACTCGTCGTCGGCCATGCTGAGGAGCAGCTCGGCCACCGCGGAACGCAGATCGGCCGATAGCGCGGAGGCGTCGAACCGCGGCACGTCCTGGGCGGGCCGTTCGCGTGTCGGGCGCCTGGAGCCGGCGGCGGCCGGGCTCACTCCGAGTCTCCCCGTTCATCTTCGGCACGCTGACGGGCGGCCTCCAGCTTGTCGCGCATCACGTAGCCGCCCGGCTTCTTGAACGAGCGATCGAGTGGCGGCTTGAGCAGATCCGGGTCGGAAAGGTCGCGGATGTCATCACGCGCGACGATCCAGAGCCGAACGCTCTCCTGGCGCCGGCCGTAGAACTCGCGCGCGTAGTGCGCAGCGAGGTCGATATCCGGCGCTCGGACGTTGCCTGCGTGACGCATCGGCTCGCCGTCCTTCTCCTGGCGAAAGACCTCGTAGACGCCCGGATCGTCAGGCCCGATCACGCGCCGCCCTCCCGGGTCCCGTCTTCGCGCAGCCGCGGCAACCGCTTCGTCCACTCCACCGAGCGCATGACTTCGACGAAGCCGAGCGATCGATAGAGGTTCAGGGACGCCTCGTTGTCGGCGTTGCTGAGCACGCTTGCACGTTCTGCACCGAGGGCGCGCAGCCTGCGCAGCGCCTCGTTGCAGACGGCCGAGGCGAGGCCCAGCCGTCGATGATCGGCATGCGCGCCGACTGGTTCGAGCAGCCCGACGCGCGATCCCTCGTCGTACCAGCCGAGGACGAACGCGGCGAAGGTGCCATCCGGTGCAACCGCGACCACGTCGAGATCGGGCCGGTACGTCGGCGCCGCCATGACGCGCGTGTAGCGCGCCTCGGTCAGCTTGGATGGATGGAACGCGGAACGATGAACGGCCACGCGCTGCGGCAGATCCGTCGGCCCGACAACCGAACGGATTGAGTACCCGTCGGGCAGAGACGGCTCGGGGTCAGTGCCGCCCTGTCCGCTCCAGTTCCTGCGTGAAGTGGACCAGGACGTGGCCTTCCGCCCCGAAGCCGCGTCGTGCCAGCTCATGTCCGAGCTCGGGCTGCTGCGTGGTCGACCAGGTCGTGAGCGTCAGCTCGTCCTGGTCGGGAGTCAGCTCTGGTTGTGTCTGCTGCATGCCATTCGAGCATCTGCTCGCGCAGCTCGAGGTCGCGCTCGTCGGGATGGACGAACCACTCGAGCTCGCCGCGAAAGATCCAGCTCCAGCCACGCAGGTCGCCGTCCTCGGTTTCCCAGAGCGCGATCTGGTCCGAGTGGTCGACGTCCGGGTCGGAAAGGCCGTGCATCCACCATTCGAGATCACCCGGGTGCGACTCGGCGATCGGTCCGAGGCGTCGCCAGCCCTCGCGTTGCAACGCCTGCATCCGAGCGAAGTCGGCCGGGTCCGCCAACGGTCGAGCGCGCCATCGCGTGGAAGAACCGACGCTGGTGGTTCCGGGTCCGGTCATCGAACGAACGCTCGTTAGCCGACGCGTGGCGGATCAGGCGGCGAGTTGCCGAGGCGCAAGCACGTGCTCGCGGACCCAGGCCGTCTGCTCATGGTTCAGGCGGCGGAAATCCAGCCGTTCCTGCGACTTCGGCCCGTGCCCGGTCACCACCGATCGAAGCTCATCCCAGTCGGGCTCGGTGTAGCGCCACTCGGCGGCGGCATCGTCAAATCGGAGCTCCGGGTCGGGGATCTCGAGGCCCAACTCACGGATCCGCGGCACGTAGATCGTCAGGAATTCCTGGCGCAGCTCCTCGCTGGTCTTGGCCTTGATCCGCCAGAAGAGGTCGCGGTCCTTCTCGCGCGGCGAACGCGGTCCGTGCATCTGCATCAGCGGCCCCCACCAGCGAGTCAGCGCCTCCTGGACCATCTCGCGCTGTTTGGGAGTGCCGGTCGCCAGCGTGACCACGACATCGCGGCCGTGCATGATGTGGACCGATTCTTCCCAGCAGATCTTCTTCATCGTCCGCGAGTACGGCCCGTAGCTCGACTCGCGGAGCGCCTGTTGGGCAACGATCGCGGCGGCGTCAACGAGCCACGCGATGATCCCGACGTCTGCCCACGACCGGGTCGGGTAGTGGAAGACGTTGTGATACTTCGTCTTCCCGTCGAGCAGGTCCTGGTACATCTGCTCGCGCGATTTGCCCAGGTCCTCGGCGACGCGGTAGAGCAGTTGCGCGTGCCCGCACTCGTCCTGCACCTTCGCGGTCAGTGCGAGCTTTCGGCGGAGCGTCGGCGCCCGCATGATCCATTCGCGTTCGGGCAGCACGCCCATCAGCTCGGAGTTGGCGTGCATCTCCACGAAGCGGAGCACCTGGGTGCGGTACTCGTCGGGCATCCAATCGCGGGCCTCGATCTTGCCGCCCGCGTGGACGTGCGCCTCGAAGGCGTCATATCGCTCGTGATCGGCCAGCCCCGGTTGACTGAAGCGCGGCGTCTCGCGCTCGCGAAGGCGCAAGGACGGGCTCGAGGGCAAGCGGGTCAGTCATCGCACGATCCTCATGGTGGGTTCGGCATCTGGATACGTCGATTCGGTGCGGCCGTGCAGGCCGCCAAGGAGGATCGAGGTATAGCGGTCGGCGATCAAGGCGGGGCTGAGCGAGCCTGTCTGGCGGTACCAGCCGGCGACCCCGTTAAGCGCCGTCAGGATCAGCGTCGCGGCGAGGTGCGGATCGATCGCGCCGTCGAACTCTCCGGTCGCGATCCCCTCCTCGATCACGTCCCGGAACCGGGACTCGTATCCGTCGCGGCGATCGGCGATGGCCTGACGCCGGTCCGGGGAAAGAAAGCGCCATTCCTGGAGGAACGAGGTGGCGTTGCCGAGGTCATCCGCGATGACGCCGATGTGGGCGGCGATCATCCGAGCGAGTCGAGCGACGGGAGACGCGGTCGTTTCGGCCGCGGCGAGCGCGACCGCCGCGTCGAACCGGTTGGCCGCGCACAGCACGATCGACCAGAGCATGTCCTCCTTGGAAGCGACGTGCGCATAGAGGCTGGCGCCCTGCATGTCGAGCGCCTTGGCGATGTCCCGCACGCTCGTGCCCGCGTACCCGCGCTCGCGGAACAGCGCGCTCGCGGTGTTCTCGATCTGCTGCCGGCGCGTGACCTCGCTGACCATTCGGCGGGCAGTCTAACGAACGATCGTTAGGCCGGCAAACGGCAGGTCTCGCGAGCGCTGGTCGGTCGCGTGCCGCCGTTCGCAGCGCGCTTTCTCTTTCCTAGACCGGCCCTCACCCCGAGAATGGGTGACATGCGCGTTGGGCTCGGCACGACGGTCGTCGGCCCTGCTCTCGCGCTGATTCTTGCGGGCTGTACTGGCGCCACGCCGGGCCTCGTCTATCCGGTGGACAGCGTGATAAGCGCCGCCGTGGGAGACCGTGCCGACGGCGTTCCGATGCTGATAGGGAGCATTGAGTTGTGCGTGCCCACGCCGTTTGGCGCGACGATCACCGAAGTCGCCATTCACGATCCGACGGGCCAGCCCATCATCGAGGCGTTCGGTGTCCGGCCCAACCCTGGACGCAGTGGCGAGGAGATGATCGGCACGAGCGACGGCACGCTGGCGGCGTACGGCCACGGTTTCGACCCGGCCGCCGAGCAACAGGTTTCCTCCCGCTGCTCGCAGGGAGGGCCGGATGACCCGAATGGCGATTGGTCGGAACTGGCCGTACAGGTGTCCAGGCATGAACCCGACGACGTCGCGGGCGGGAAGTCGCTCGACGTCAGGTACCACACGCCGGACGGGATCAGCGGCACGTTGAATGTGCCGTTCGGGATCTGGGTCTGCCGGCAGACCTGCCCGGCCAACCCCGGACATCACAACTGAACGCCGCGGTCAGTTCACCTCGACCTTCTTCGAAACCAGCAGCGCCGTGAGCTGAGCGACCGCCGGGACCATCGGACGGGCTGTCGCTGCAACCGCGCCGGGCTACTGTCCGTTCGATGCCTGCCTCGCGAGCGCGTTCGTCTGTGCTCGTCGTACTCCTCGTCGTCGCCTTGCTCTTCATGGCCATGCTCCTCGCCGCGTCGACGCGGCCGGCCACGAGCCTGCCGTTCGCACCCGAGCTGAACCCGTCCATCGGGCCATCCAGCCTGACGGTTGCGCCGACCCCTTCCTCAGCCCAGGTAGTGTCGAGCGCCCTGAGCTCACCGTCGACGTTGCCTTCTATGCCGCCATCCAGCCTTCCGCTACCTGAGTCGACCGAGCGTCCGGTCGAGTCGCCAATTCCGCCGCCCGTCGGCATGACCCGCTACGTGTCGACGAGCGGCAGCGACGCGAACGACGGCTCGGGGTCACGACCGTTTCGCTCCATCCAGGCTGCCGTCGATGCAAGCAGTGCGGGCGACGCGGTCGTCGTCCACGCAGGCACCTACTCGCCGTTCGTCGTCAGCGTCGCCGCTCGCCGGTCCGCCCCTTTCGTGGTGGAAGCCGCTCCCAACGAGCTCGTCACTGTCCGCGGACAGGCGTCGTTCTCGAGCACCATTCGGATCACCGGCGCGGCCTCATGGGTCACGGTTGCCGGCTTCACCATCACCAACACCAGCGGCTACCGCAGCGCCGGCGTGCTGGTGGAATCCATCCGCAGCGGCACGACCACCCTGCGAGACCTGCAGGTGACCGAGAACGCCGGGTTTGGCATCCACGTCTACCAGTCGACCAACGTCACGGTCCAGTACAACGACGTCAGCCACAACGGCACGGGCATCCAGGTGACCGACAATGGCGAGGGCGTCTCCATTCTCGACAACGACATCCACGACAACGATCGGATGATGCGCGACACGGTCACGCCGACCAACGACGACTACGGCGCTGACGCGGTCGCGTTTGACGGCACGACCGGCCACGTCGTCGTGACCGACAACCGGATCTGGGGCAATCGCGCGCCCTCGCACGACTACGTCTGGGACGGTGGCGCGTTCTCGATCTTCGGCGCATCCAACCTGCTGATCGGCTGGAACGACGATGTGGGACAACGAGAACGTGCTCGAAACGGGCACGGACGGCGCGCCGTGCGCCAACGATCAGTTCGTGCGCAACGTGGCTTGGGGCGCCACGACCATCGGGCGATCGTGGGGGATCTTCCTGCGCTGCGGGCAGGACATGCTGATCGCCCACAACACGATCGTCGACCTCGAATCGTTCGCGCTCTCGGTCGACGACGACAGCAGCTCGTTCGCGTCGTCGATCGCTGGCGCCCGGATCATCGACAACATCTTCGTGATGCGCAACGGCGGCAAGGTCTTCGGGTTCCCGGCGTTCGACTCGCTGCCTGTTGACCTGACGATCGACTACGACCTGGTCTGGGCGCCAGGTGGCGTCACAGCGACCGTGGCTCCCGGAATCCCGCTCTTCGGGCTCTCGCTGGTGACGCAGTTGAGCGGCTTCGAGTCCCACGGCATCGAGGCGGACCCACGCTTCGCCACGGACGTGGTCGGGGACTACCGGCTCGCCCCGGACTCACCAGCGATCGATCGCGCCACGCCGCTGCCCGCGCTCGAAGTGTCGGTGGCCGGCGATGGGCCCGACATCGGCCGGTGGGAGTACACGCCCGCGGGGTGACGCCGGTGAGCAATTCCAGCTGACGCCACAGCCGGGCGTCCGAGGCGTGACCGAGATGACGATCAACAATCCTTTGGAGCCTGGGTACCCGTTGCCAGCAGTCAACGGAGTCTCCATTGAGTCGCGGCAGAACCGAATCAACGCGTCCGCTTCCTGAACGAGCGGGGAGAAGCCCGCGCAGAACAGGATCCTCACGCGTTCGACCTCCGAGTCCGGGCGTTCGGTCTCACCGTTCGCGGCCGCGGCTGACCGCAGGTGCCAGAAATTGGGGTAGTACTCCAGTACTTGACCGGTACCCTGTTGTCCTCGCGGCAGTACCCAGGAAGCTGCGACGAATGGGGACCCGGAATGCGATCAACTGCCACGAGAAGCCTCGTGGTCGTGAGTTTCGCCATGGCTGCCGTCATCGGCAGCCTGTTCGGCGTACCTGCTTCCGGCAGTGCCCTTTCGAGCTTTGTCCCTGACGGGGCCGCCCGGACTGCCACGGCCGGTCCCGGCGCGACTCCCGACGTGCTCTGGACCGATGCCTTCGGACGGTCCGTCGCAGTCGGTTGGGGTAGCACCCAGAGCGGAAACGCATACAAGCTTGCGCCGCAGACATCCCTGTTCACGGCGAACGGGACAGGAAATGTTTTTATCGACCCGGGCACCACGCGAACGTCGACGCTCAAAGGGCTGAGGACACGCGAGGCGAACGTCAGCGTGTCGGTGAGACTGACAACGCTGCCGAGCGATGGGTCTCTGAAAGTAATCATGTCCCCACGCAGGATCGGCCCGGCCGAATACCGGGCGGTATTCCAGATTGGAGCCAACGGAGCAACGACTTGGCAGGTGTTGAAGGTCGTGGATGCGAAGGCAATGCCTTTGACTGCGGTTGTGCCTGCCCGGATTTTTCTGGCGGCAGGCACCGTCGTTCGACTGCGCGTCGTCGCGAGCGGATCAGAACCAACAACACTTCGTGCGAGGGCGTGGCTCGGATCGAATACCGAACCAACAACGTGGCAAGTGACGGCCCAGAACGCGGACGCGACACTCCAAGTCGCCGGCGGAACAACACTCCGATTTTCCACGACACCCAGCACCACGCAGCGCGTGACGGCACAGATCGACAACCTGACGGTCACACAGGCAGCGGTTTCGCTCCTACCGACGCCGACTCCGACGCCCAGGCGAACATCACGCCCGACTCCAAGCCCCACCCCAAAGCCGACACCCACCAAGTCGCCCACACCGACTCCGAGCCCCAGCCCAAAGCCGACTCCCACCAAGTCTCCTGCGCCAACTCCGAGCCCCAGCCCAAAGCCGACTCCCACCAAGTCTCCTGCGCCAACTCCAACCCGGACGCCACTACCAACTGCGAGCCCGACTCCACGACCGACTGCGTCACCCACTCACGCGCCAACGCCGACCCCTGTTCCGACTCCGACGCCCACTCCTACGCCGACGCCGGTTCCGACTCCGACGCCGCTGCCAACTCCCACACCGACCCCCGTTCCAACTCCGACCCCGACACCGGTGCCCACGCCAACGCCGACACCGGTGCCCACACCGACTCCAACACCGGTGCCCACGCCCACGCCGACTGCTTCGCCAACTACCGAGCCGACTGCCGAACCCACCGCCGCGCCGACAGCCACACCGTCGCCCGAGCCGACCGCTTCACCAACCTCAGAGCCGACTGCCGCGCCCACATCGGAACCAACCGCCGTACCAACGGCTTCGCCTTCGCCGGAGCCCACCACGGAGCCCACCGCTTCACCAACCTCCGAGCCGACCGCTTCACCAACCTCAGAGCCGACTGCCACACCGTCGCCCGAGCCGACCGCTTCACCAACATCCGAGCCGACTGCCACACCGTCGCCCGAGCCGACCCCTTCACCAACCTCAGAGCCGACTGCCGCGCCCACATCGGAACCAACCGCCGTACCAACGGCTTCGCCTTCGCCGGAGCCCACCACGGAGCCCACCGCTTCACCAACCTCCGAGCCGACCGCTTCACCAACCTCAGAGCCGACTGCCACACCGTCGCCCGAGCCGACCGCTTCACCAACATCCGAGCCGACTGCCGCGCCCACATCTGAACCAACCGCAGTACCAACGGCTTCGCCTTCGCCGGAGCCCACCACGGAGCCAACAGTCGCTCCCAGTCCGACTCCCACACCCACTCCGACGCCCACACCAACTCCGACTCCGACTCCCACACCGACGCCGGACGCGCAGTTGGCGGCCGATGACTTCGGGCGTGTCACCTCCAACGGCTGGGGCGCCCCACCTGGCGGCCCCACCTATGCAATCGAGGGGACGGCGTCGAACTTTGCGGTCAGCAATGGAACGGCCACCATTCAGCTGCCGTCCGCAGGCAGCAACCGTTCAGCATTGCTGCCGATCGCCGCAGACAACGCCTCGATGGTCTTCAGTGTCTCGTTCGACCGGATTGCCAACGGTGGCGGCGTGTTTGCCTACGGCGTCGCTCGCAAGGTCGCCAACAACTCGGAGTACCGGGCCAAGCTGAAGGTCGACGCGAGCGGCAACGTGCTCGTTGGCTTGAGTGCCGTCGTCGGAGGCGTCGAGACCCAGCTCGCCACCGACACGACGGTGGCACGCATCGGAACCTATGTGCCCGGTCGCGTCATTCGACTGCGGACATACGTGACCGGATCATCACCTGTTCGTATCGGCGTTCGCGCCTGGCTGGCATCTTCGTCCGAGCCGGATACATGGGACCTTCGCGCCGAGGACTCGACGCCGGCGTTGCAGATCGCAGGCTCATGGGGCGTGCGAGCTTTCGTCTCGAGCAGCGCGTCCGTCTTCCCGACCGTCTCGGTCCAGTCGCTGCTGATCAAGACGAAGTCGGTGGATGCAGGCGCGACGGCCTGGTACGTCTCGTCGATCGGATCGGACGATGCTGCAGGAACCGCGAGCGCGCCACTCCGTTCCATCCAGGCAGCCGTCAACACGAGCGTCGCGGGGGACACGGTCATCGTCGGGAGCGGCACGTACGCGCCATTTGCCGTTCGCATTCCGGGACGTGCCAGCGCCCCGGTCGTCATCGAGGCGTCTGCGGGAGATCAACCGGTGGTGTTCGGTGGGACCTCGACAACCCCGGGAATTCGCATCGCAGGCAACGCCGCGTACGTCACGATCGATGGACTGAAGGTGCAGGGAACCACCGGATCGTTCAGTTCCGGAGTGCTCGTGGAGTCCGTCACATCCTCTCCGACCACGTTGCGTGACCTTACGGTCACTCAAAACGATGGCTACGCGATCCGCATCTACAACAGCGACAACGTCGTGGTCGAGAACTCGGACATCAGTCACAGCGGTACCGGCATCCAAGTGTTCGGCCATGGCAGCGGCGTCGTCATCCGCAACAACGTGATCCACGAGAACGACCGGATGATCACCAACACGCAGAACATCCCGAACGACGACACCGGCGCCATCGGCATCGACCTCAACCAGTCGACGGGTGGCGTCCTCGTGACCGGCAACGATCTCTGGGGCAACAGGGCCCACTCCTACGACTACACCTGGGATGGCGGCGCCTTTGACATCTACAGCGCCTCCAACGCGACGATCACGGGCAACCGAAGTTGGGACAACGAGAACATCCTCGAGACCGGCAGGGCAAGCACGCCCTGCAGCAACAACACGTTCACCTACAACCAGGCCTGGGCCGCAACGACGCAGGGACGCAGCTGGGGCATCTTCCTCCGCTGCGGCGAGAACATGCTCATCGCGCACAACTCGCTGATCGGCATCGAGCGGTTCGTCATCAGCCTGTCGGACGACAGCTCGACGTTCGCCGGCAGCATCGACGGTGCGCGGATCGTCGACAACATCCTCGTCGGAACGGGCACCGGAAAGGTCTTCGGGCTGCCTTCCCCCGGCACGCTGCCGGCAACGGTCAGCGTCGACCACGATCTCGTCTGGAGTCCCAGCGGGGTGATCGCAACGATCGTCGGCGGCCCCTCACCGGCAACCCTCGCCGACTTCCGATCGGCGACCGGCTACGAGATGAACGGCCTGTCCGCCGATCCCCTCGTCGTCGACGCCGCGAACGGTGACCTTCGGCTCACCAGTGGCTCACCGGCGATCGACCAGGGCATCGTGCTGTCGAGCGACACGGCTCCGTACAACGGCGCTGCGCCCGACCTTGGCGCGCTGGAGACAGGCCCCTAGCCGGACACCCCGGTCGGCCCATCGTCGCCGGCGATCTCCCAGCGCACCGTCAGCTCCGCGGCTGCACCCGGCTCAAGCGTGGCCAGCGGGCCCAGCACCTCGATCTCGATGTAGCGGTCGCCCACGAAGACCTCGACATTGCAGCCCAGATCCGAGTGGACCTTGCCCGGCTGCGGTGTGAAGCGCGACAGGAGCTGTGCACCGTCGCGCGCATACGACACGAGACCATCCCGCACGAACGTGCCGATCTTGAGCCTGCCTCCGGCCGAGCCACGCACGCGCAGCTCGTCGTCGCCAACGACCAGCCGCTCGTCGTCCCATGAACTGTATGGCCAGAGCACCAGGAGTCGGTCCGGATTGACAAGGGGCCCGTCACCCACCTGGGACTGGGGCAGGATGGCGGTTCCACCCAGCGGCAGCTGCGTGATCGACCACGGCGCGAGCTCGATCGATCCGCTGCCGTGGTTCACCAGCCGGTGGCGGAGCTCGACGGCCGGCGCGTCGGCGTCCAGTTCGATCGATATCGAACGCACGAGGCCGGTCTGCGGCTCGGGCGCGCCTTCGAGCTCCACGCCTCGTTCGTTCTCCGTCAAACGCAGGCCGGTCGAATCGGGCACGGCGACACGGTTGGGATCCTCGGGCGCGAACCAGAGCCGGTGGCCGCCGAACAGCTCGTAGCGACCCAGCGGCGTGTCCCAGCCGTCGTCCGGCGTCTCCGCCAGGAGGTTGTCGTCGGACCCGGCCAGGCCAAGGCGCACGATGCGCGGCCCGGAGCTCGCCAGCGACTCGACCCAGAGATGCCGCGAATCCAGCCGGTACGTCGGATGCCCGTGGTAGTCGGCCGTCGTGCGGCGCGCCACCGGTGAAGAGCCGACGGTCATCCGAGCAGCGCTTCGACGGTGACCTTCGTCGTCCCCGCGCTGGGTAGCGGGATGACGGTTCCCTCGACCTGTTTGCCGTCGACGCGCAGGGCGACCGCCGTAGCCGGGACCTCGTCGTCGCACGTCGATGTCGTAGTCGACGCCCCGGAATCGACGCGTGGCGCGGAAGCCGGACCAGTCGTCGGGAACCACGGGCGCGACTGGCCAGCCCGTCGTGCGTCGGCCGGATGCCCAGGATCCACTGGGTGATCGCCACGAAGTTCCAGGCCGCCGTGCCGGTCAGCCACGAGTTCTTGGCCTCGCCGTGGGTCGGCGCGTCGCGGCCCGCGATCATCTGGGCGTAGACGTACGGCTCGCAGCGGTGGACGTCGGAGATCGGCTCGCGCGCCGACGGGTTGATGCGCAGGTAGTAGTCGAGCGCGCCCGTCGCCGTTGCCGACCACGGTCTCGGCGATCATCAGCCACGGGTTGGTGTGGCAGAAGATGCCGCCGTTCTCCTTGTAGCCCGGGCGGGTACGAGCGAGATCTCGCCGAGCTCCAGGTAGTAGCGCGTGAAGGCGGGCTGCTGGAGCACGATGCCGTGCGGCGGTGGCGAGCCGCTCGCGCGACGCGAGCGCCAGAGCGCGCTGGCGCCGCCGCGGCCGTCGTCCGAGCGCCGATGCCGGCCATGACGCACATGCCCTGCGGCTCGATGAAGATCTGGCCCTCGGCGTTCTGCGCCGAGCCGATCGGCGATGCCGAAGAAGTCGTACGCGCGGCGGAACCAGGCGCCGTCCCAGCCGTGCGCCTCGACGGCGGCAGTCATCGCGCGGCCGCGGCTTCGCGACAGCGAGCGGCCTCGGCGCTGCGTCGCCGCGACGCTCGGCGATCGCGGCCAGCTCGTCCGCCGCGAGCACGAACAGGCCGGCGATGAACACCGACTCGGCCACGCCGCCTTCGCGGTTCTGGGTCGTCTGGAACGATTCGCCCGGCGTCTCGGAGAAGCAGTTGAGGTTGAGGCAGTCGTTCCAGTCGGCCCGACCGATCAGCGGCAGGCCGTGCGGGCCGAGCCGGTCGAGCGTGTAGTCGATGCGAGCGCCGCAGGTGCTCGTAGAGCGGTCTGCTCGCTGCCGGGCTGGTTGTCGAACGGCACCGGCGCGTCGAGGATCGCCAGTCGTCGCCGGTCTCCTTGAGGTAGGCCGCGACGCCCAGCACCAGCCAGGCCGGGTCGTCGTTGAAGCCGGAGCCGACCGCGTCGTTGCCGCGCTTGGTCAGCGGCTGGTACTGGTGGTACGCGCCGCCGGTGGGCAGCTGCGTCGCGGCGATGTCGAGGATCCGGCTCGCGAGCGCGCTCGGGGACCATGTGCACGAACCCGAGCAGGTCCTGGTTCGAGTCGCGGAAGCCCATCCCGCGCCCGATGCCGGACTCGAAGAGCGACGCCGAGCGCGACAGGTTGAACGTGACCATGCACTGGTAGGCGTTCCAGATGTTGACCATGCGGTCGACGTGCTCGTTGCCGGTCTCGACCTGGAGGCTGCCGAGGAGGTCGGTCCCAGCGCTCGCGCAGCGCCGCGAAGGCCGCCTCGACGTCGTCCGGCTCGAGGTAGCGCTCGATCACCGGGCGCACGCGGCGCTTGTCGATGGTCTGCGGAGCCGGGCGGGTCGAACTTGGCGTCGGCCGGGTTCTCGGCGTAGCCGAGCACGAAGATGACCTCGCGCGTCTCGCCCGGCGCCAGCTCGAGGCGGACGTGGTGCGAGCCGATCGGCTGCCAGCCGTGCGCGATCGAGTTGCGCGACGTTGCCCGCCTCGACCGCGAGCGGGCGGTCCCAGCCGCGGTACGGCCCGAGGAAGGCGTCGCGCTGCGTGTCGAAGCCGGCCAGCGGCGCCGAGCAGGCGAAGAAGGCGAAGTGGTCGCGCCGTTCGCGGTACTCGGTCTTGTGGTAGATCACGCCGTCCTCGACCTCGACCTCGCCGATCGAGTAGTTGCGCTGGAAGTTGGTGGCGTCGTCCTGGGCGTCCCAGAGGCAGAACTCGACCGCGCTGAAGAGCGACAGCCGCGCGGGCGTCGACGCGCTCGTTGGTGATCCGCGCGCGCCAGACCTCGAGCGTCTCGCCGAGCGGCACGAAGTAGAGCGTCTCGGCGCGGATGCCGGCGTGGCGCGACGCGATGATCGTGTAGCCGAGGCCGTGCCGGCAGCGGTACTCCTCGAGGTCGCGCTGGCATCGGCTGCCAGCTCGGGCTCCAGTACGTCGCCGCTCTCGTCGTCGCGCAGGTAGAGGTAGCGGCCGCCCAGGTCCAGCGGCGCGTTGTTGTAGCGGTAGCGGGTCAGGCGGCGCAGGCGCGCGTCGCGGTAGAAGGAGTAGCCGCCGGCCGTGTTGGAGATGATCCCGAAGTAGTCCTCGCTGCCGAGGTAGTTGATCCACGGCAGCGGCGTGTCCGGGCGCGTGATGACGTACTCGCGCGCGGCGTCGTCGAAATGTCCGTAGCGCACCTGTGCTCCTTGGATGGTCCTCGTCGGCGTCCCGTTTGCAACGGTAACCGAGCGACCGCCAAGGTGGACGGGCGGAACGTCAGGAGCCGCGCTCGACGCCTCCGGCCTATGTGAGTCTCTACCCCGTGTTCTGAACCCCGGCGGCAACGCCGCTGACGGTCAGCTGGACGAGGCGCTCGATCGAGGCTCGGTCGGGCGCCCCTTCGGGCAGCGCGCGCAGGCGTCCGAGCAGCCGCACCTGCAGTTCTGAGAGCGAGTCGACGTAGGGGTTGCGCAACGCGATCGAGCGCTGGAGCACCGGCATGGCATCGAGCAGCCGCGTTCTTCCGCTGATCCGGAGGATCGCGGCTTCCGTGCGCAGGAATTCGTCGCGGATGCGCTGCCAGATCCGCGCGGCGTCGTCTCCGTCCGCGAGCGCCGCGTAGCGACCGGCCACGCTGAGATCGGCCTTGGCGAGGCTCATCTCGGCCGTGTCGAGCAGCGTCGCGAAGAACGGCCAGCGGTCATAGGCGGCCGCCAGCCGCTCTCGGCCCGTCGCCCCGTGATGCTCTTCGTACGCCTCGATCGCCGTGCCGATGCCGTACCAGCCGGGCAGGTTGGCACGCGACTGGGACCAGGCAAAGACCCAGGGAATGGCCCGCAGTGTGTCCAGATCGGGACCGGCGGCAGCGGCACCCGACGCAGTCGCCTTGCGTCCACCTCGGCTCGCGGGCCGCGACCCGATCGCCAGGCTGGACAGCACGTCGATCGGCGTGGCCCGTCCGAAAAAGGCCGGAAACGCCGGGTCCTCCCAAACGAGCGCTCGGTAGGCTGCGCGCGACGTCGCTGCGAGCTCGTCCATGACGCCAGCCGCGACACGCTCGCCTTCGCGCGCCTGCTCGGCGTGACGCGGCGATGACGCGATCAGCACCGCGTTCGTGACCTGCTCCAGGTGCCGCTGCGCGATTCTGCGGTTGGCGTACCGGTCCGCGATCACTTCGCCCTGCTCGGTGATCCGGAACCGACCCTCGATCGAGCCGGGCGCCTGCGCGAGGATCGCCCGATGCATCGGGCCGCCGCCACGACCGATGGCGCCGCCACGGCCATGGAAGAGCGTCAGTCGAACGCCGCGCTCGCGACTGATCCGCGCCAGCTCTGCCCTGCGCCCGGTAGAGCATCCAGCCCGCGGCGAGCGGCCCCGACTCCTTGGTCGAGTCGGAGTAGCCCAGCATCACGTCCTGGCGGTTCGCCGCGATGCTCCAGGTGCTTTCGGTACCGCGGCTCGGCCAGCAGAGCGTCAAGCAGCTCGCGCGCTGTTCTCGAGCGCGTCGGCGGACTCGAACAACGGCACGACGTCCAGCGATCACCGGGTCGTCGAAGCCCGCGTGCGATGCCAGGTCGAGAACGTGGGTCACGTCGGACGGCCGGTGCGTGAAGCTGATCACGTAGCGGTGCAGCGCCGCCTCACCGAACGTTCGTTGAGCGTCGGCGATCCCCCGGAACGTATCGAGCACTTCGCCAACCGTGACGCCCGGGACCGTCTCCCGCGCCCAACGAACGCTCGTCCGGTCGGGCTGGACAGTGCTTCGAGCGCGGCCGCGTGCACCGCGCTGTGCTGTCGCACCTCGAGCGACAGGCCGTGGAAGCCGAACGATTCGACCTGCCAGCGCAGGTCCTGCAGCTCGCCATGGGCGACGCGCCCCAGCCCGTCGGCGACGAGCGCATCTCGCAGCTCGTCGAGCTCGACCAGCAGCGCCGCCGGGTCGGCATAGCCGGATCTCGGCGGCAGCCGAATCCCCCAGGACCAGCCGCCGGCGCGTCGCTTCGAGTCGTGCGCGAATGAAGCCGAAGCGCTGGCGATAGGGCTCGTCGGGGAATCTCGATCCGACGTCGGCGGCCGCATCCGGGAGCTCTCGGCCACGTCTCGCTCCAGGCGGTCGCGCAACCGCGGATCCATTCGGTCCGGGTCCACGGCGGCCGCCATCGTCTGCATCAGCCGGGCCGCGACGTTGCCGTAGCCGCGAAGCACGTGGTCCGCGTGAATGCGCAGCGTCTCGCGCGTGGTCTCGGCCGTGACGTTCGGATTGCCGTCCCGGTCGCCGCCGATCCACGATCCCCACTCCAGGAACGCCCCCACCCGCGGTGGCCGCGTCCCGGTCATGCCCGTGTCGCGTGCGGCAGCGCCACGCGGCGTGTCCCCGTCGAGCGCCCGATCGAGCTCTCGATAGAGCCGCGGCGTGGTGACGAACAGCGTCTCGTCGAAGAACACCATCGCGGTGCGCACTTCGTCGATCGGCGTCGGCCGCTGGACTCGCACGACGGACGTGTGCCAGAGCAGGCTGATCTCCTCGCGCAGTCGTCGCCGCAGGTCGGCGTCCTCGGCCGGGGTCAGCCGCGGATCGTCGAGCTGGTCAAGGAGCGCGTACGTTCGTCGCAGCGCCACCAGCAACGTCCGCCGGCGAGCCTCGGTCGGGTGTGCCGTCAGGACCAGCCCGATGGCGAGCCCGTTGACGAGCGACTCGAGCTCGGCGCGCTGGCCGCGATTGCGACTGAGCGAATCGACCGCGGCCCCGAGCGAGTCGTCCGGGCTGCCGCGAGTCGCCGAGCGTGCGCGTTGGCGAAGCCGTCGGACGCGCTGCTTCTCCTCGGCCAGGTTGGCGAGCTGGAAGTAGAGCGTGAACGCTCGGATCAGCCCTTCGGCGGCGTGCGGGTCCAAGCTGTCCAGGTCGCGCTCCAGCGCCTCGCGCTGCTGCCGGTGCACCGCCTCGCTGCCCTGCCCGCGTCGCAGCGCGATGGCGTTGCGCCGAACGCGTTCGACCAGGTCGAGCAAGTCCGACCCCCGCCTGTTCGGCGATGACCTGCCCGAGCAGCGCGCCCAGCAGCTTGACCTCGCGGGCCAGCGGATCGCGCGCCGAGGACGTCCCGGTTCCGCGCGGTTCGGCGCGAACGGCGGGGCTGGGGCTCGGCGTGGAGGACGATTTGCGGGCGCTCACGATGCGAACCTAGCGTGCATGGGGCATGACCATCGTGTGATCATCACTGGTGACGGGCGTGCCTACCGTTCGGATCTAGCAGGTCCCGGGGGGTCCGGGGTGCTCGAAGACACGGAGAGGCAATGAACAGAACTCGAATCCGGGCGGCCGCGGCGGCAGCCGTTCTGCTCGGACTCCTGCTGTTGCCGTCGGCGCCAGCACTCGGTGCGTCCTGCCCGCTCAGCGTTTCACCGTCGTCGGGAGCGCCAGGAACCCGATTCACGTTCACGGGCCACGGGTATACCCCGTCCGAGCTGCGCCTGACGCGCGACAACCACCCAGCCAAGGTCGTTCCGCTCCAGCTGAATGGCGCGGATCCGTTCACCTTCTCGATCGTGGCGTCCGACTCGGACGTTGGCACCTGGCATGCCGTGGCGGTTGAAGCGGGCGGAACCTGCCGTGGCACGGCAACCCTGCACGTGGCGCTGCCCAGCACGGCCACGGTCGGCGACGCAACCGGCATGGACACGACGGTGGTGTCGATGGCCATCTCCGGACTCGGAGTGGTGTTCGTCGCCGTCACGATCGTGATGCTGCGGCGGTCGCGCCGCTTCGGACTAGACGCCTGACCAACGCTCGACTGCGAGCCGGAATCGCTCGCGACGAGGTCCAACAGTCGGATTGGTGAAGGGGTAGCCTGACCGCGTGAGTGCTGAACAGCCTGTCATTCGCACGTACCGAGCTCGCGAACGTTCCCAGGCAGAGGAGGCCTACCGGCTCGACGCCGAGACGGCCGAACAGCAGCACTGGTATCCGGTCGCGCATCGCTGGTCCTCATCCTGGGCCGGCGAAGAGCTTTCCGTGGTGTTCGAGCATCGTCCGGACGGTGGCGATGGAGTAACCGCCGACGATCACGCGCCCGTCGCCGAGGCGGTCGCCGTCTCGGACGAGGCTGCGGTCGAGCCCGTGGAGAGCGTTGCCGAGCCCGCGGAACCAGCTGAGGAAACGCCGAGCCTCCGCCGAGCCTGCGGAAGAGGCCGCAGCGGCTCAGCCAGCGGTTGAGCCCTCGGAACCGGAAGCCGCCGAGACCGAACCCGAGCCTGCCGGGGTCGAGCCCGCCGGGACCGAGCCTGCCATGGCCGAGCCTGCTGAAGAGGCCGCGGCGGCCGAGCATGCCGAGCCGGCCGAAGAAGGGGCAGAACCGCAGTCAGCGGAGACCGAACCCGAGCCTGCCGGGGCCGAGCCTGCCGAAGAGGCCGCGGCGGCCGAGCCTGCCGAAACGGCCGCCGAAGAGGGCGAACCGCAGTCCGCGGAGACCGAACCCGAAGCGGCCGGAGCCGAGACTGCTGGGGCAGCCGAGCCGGCCGAGCCTGCCGAAACGGCCGCCGAAGAGGGCGAACCGCAGTCCGCGGAGACCGAACCCGAGCCAGCCATGGCCGAGCCTGCCGAAGAGGCCGCGGCGGCCGAGCCTGCCGAAACGGCCGCCGAAGAGGCCGAACCGCAGTCCGAAGCGGCCGAGACCGAGCCCGAAGCGGCCGGAACCGAGACTGATGGGGCAGCCGAGCCTGCCGAACCGGCCGAAGACGAGTGGTGGACTCAGCCCGCCGAGACGGAGCAAGCCGAAGCGGCGACAGAGGCGACGGAAACCGAAGAACCGGCCTTCGATGACGTCGAGGCGGACGAACCGCAGCACGAAGCCCAAGTCGAGCCTGCCGTCGAGGTGGCCGATCTCGACCAATCCGAACCCGCGTACCAGCCTGCCGAGTGGCCGTCCGCGCCCGCCGAGCCCGAGCCGGCCGGGCCAGCGGACGAGCTGCAGGAGCCGGAGACAGGAGATGCGGAATCCGCCGAACCGGAGACGGGAGAAGCGGAGGCTGCAGAGCCCGAGCCGGCGGAGTCGATCGAGCACTTCGGAGCCGAGCAGACGGAGGTGGCGGCAGCCGAGGCCGAGCACGAGGCGCAGATCGAAGCCGAATTCGAGGCACAGGCCAACGAAAGTGAAGTGCCGTCCGGTGAGTCGTTGTCAGCCGTGGACGCTGGCGCCCCGTGGACCGAGTACGACGCGGCGCCGACGGACGCGCCCGACGACGCGCTGGCCCGCGAGCAGCCCTGGGTGGAATCCGCTCTCGTGGACGAACACGACCCGGGCTACGGGGGTGTCGCGGCGACTGCCGTGGTAGCAGAACACAGGCAGGACGAGTCGGCTGCGCTGCCGATCGAGGTCGGCGAGTCCTCCCAGGCAGATGCCGGGGACGAAAGCGAAGAGCCCTCGCAGGCGACGGACCAGGAAACTGCAGCCGAGGTCGAGGGAGAACCGGCGGCCGAAACCGATTGGACATCGGAAGCCGCTGAACCAGCAGCGGAGGCTGAACCTGCGGCAGACGCTGTACCTGCAGCAGAGGCTGGATCAGGAGAAACCGACGCGGCGGCCGAGCCAGAGGCGACCGATGCCCTGCCACCAGCCGAAACCACGCCCGCAGAAGCCGCTCCTTCGACGCAATCGGCCTTCTCGACCGACGATCACGCGGCGTGGATTGCGGCCGCCCACACCCAACGCGCGGATACCGCGGCCATCTCCTCGACTGAACGCTCGGAGCCGATATCGGCGGCCACGCCCGCTGTTCGGGCGCATGCCCGTGCCCTCGTCCAGGCCATCGACCTGCACACCGCTGGTGAGCCGCTGCGACTGATCCGGTCCGGCTTCCCACCCGTGCCGTCCGCGCCGATCCTGGAACGTCGCGCCTGGCTCAAGGATAACGCTCGACTTCGCCCGGCGCGTCCTGATCTGGGAGCCGCGCGGGCATCGCGACATGTACGGCGCGATCCTGCTGCCGCCGTACGCCGACGACGCGGACATCAGCCGTGCTGTTCATGCACAACGAGGGCTACAGCACCATGTGCGGCCACGGGATCATCGCGATCACGACCGGCGCTCATCGAGGAAGGCCTCTACCCGGCCACGACGCCGGAGACGCAGATCCGCTTCGAGACGCCGGCGGGCATCGTGACCGCGACGGCAGCCGGTCGTGCGCACCGACGACGGGCGGCACGAGGTCAGCTCAGTCCGCTTCCAGAACGTGCCCGTCCTATCTGCACGATCGGGACCTCCGCGTCCAGCCGGACGGCGTGGCACTCGCACGGCCCCGCGGCCGCGGACGGGGCGCTCACGTGGACATCGCCTTTGGTGGCGCGTACTACGGCATCGTCAACGCGGCCGATCTCGGGCTGCGCGTCGTGCCCGAGCACGACGGAGCGCTGACTCGCGCCGGCGCCGCGATCACCGAGGTGCTCCGTCGCGACCACACGCCGACCATCCGACCGACCCGGATCTCGGCTTCGTCTACGGCACGATCATCGTCGACCACGATCCGGCCATCGTCGCCGGACGGCCGTGCCACGGGCGCCGACCTGCGCAACGTGACGATCTTTGCCGACGGCGAGGTCGACCGCTCGCCATGCGGCTCCGGCACCAGCGCCCTGCTCGCGCAGCTGCACGCGCTCGGGCAGCTCGAGATCGGCACCGACATCATCAACGCCGGGCATCACCGGCGAGGCGTTCCGCGGCCGGGTCGAGTGCGGAGACCAGCTCGGCGATCATTCGGCCGTCGTGACCAGCGTCGAAGGCCACGCCTACGTCACCGGCTACCACGCCTTCGTGGTCGACGATCGCGATCCACTGGGCAACGGCTTCCTGCTGCGCTGACCGGCGTCGCTCACCGACGCCGAGCGGTCGTGCAACCGAGCAAGGTCATCGAGGGTTCTGCTGAGCGTGTGCACCGAATGCCCTGCCCGCCTCGCGCGTGACCTCGACGGCGCGTTCGCGATGCTGATCGATCATCACCAGGATCTTGTGTTTCGGCATCGCCCAACGCCTCGTCAGGGACCGCGGCCGACGCCGAGGACCTTGCCCAGGACACGTTCGTACGTGCCTACCGTGCGTTGCACGGCTGGCCGTCTGAGCGGATCGAGCAGCTGCATCTGCGTGGCTGGCTCGCGCGAAGATCTGCCTCAACCTCGGTCGAAATCGAGCGCGCGACGCCGCTGTGCGTGGCGGAGACGCCGTTCCGATCGACGAGATCGTCGAGCCGCGCGAATCGCAGGGCCGCAGTCCCGAGCGCGTTGCCGAGCGGCGTGACGAGGCGCGCCGCTGGGTCGCGGCTGCTGGCCGACGCTTCCAGAACGCTACGCGACGCGGTCGCGCTGCGCCACGTCGACGGGCTGAGCTACCCCGAGCTGGCCGAGGCCCTGGACCGGCCGCTCAACACGGTCAAGTCGGACGTCCATCGCGGCGTGGCGATGCTGCGGGAGGCGTACGAACGTGACGAGGCACCGCAACCAATCCGCTCGGCTGCGTGTTCTGGGAGGTGAGTCGCAATGACGACACCATCGAACCCTCAAGGAGGCACGTTCCATGGTCACGACCACTCGCGGACTGTCCGAGCCCGCTCCGCAGTTCGCTGTCCGCTCGGGTGCTGGCGGAAGTCGGCATCGGCGACCACTACGCCCAGATCCCGGGGCCGATCGGGCCGCTGCTGGTGGCCTGGGGCCCGCGACGGCATCACCGCGATCGAGCGCGACGGCGACGAGATGGGCTTCGAGCTCGCGTACTCGCTCCAGTTCGGCGAGCCGCTGACGCAGGTCGACGCCATGCCCGAGCGCCTGCGCGCACCAGGTCGGACGGAGGCTGGAGGGCGAGAATGTCGATGGACCCGCCGGTCGACCTGAGCCACCTGACCGAGTTCGAGCGCTCGGTGCTGCGCAAGACCATGGAGATCCCGCGCGGCGAGGTTCGCCCGTATGCCTGGGTCGCGCGCGAGATCGGCCGGCCGCGAGCGGTTCGCGCCGTTGGCTCGGCACTGGCCAACAACCCGATCCCGTTCGTCATCCCGTGCCACCGCGTGGTGCGCACCGACGGCCACATCGGCGAGTACGGCGCCGGCGGTCCCGGCCGCCAAGCGCGAGGTGCTGGCGGTCGAAGGCGTCGACGCGGCCGAGCTCGAGCGGCTGGCCAACGCCGGCATCCGCTACTTCGGGTCGCGACACGACCAAGATCTTCTGCTTCCCGTCGTGCCGGCACGCTCGGCGAGTCACGCCGCAGCACCTGATGAAGTTCCGCTCCGGCGACGATGCGCACGCGGTCGGGCTACCGCGCCTGCAAGGTCTGCCGGCCGCTGGAAGGTGCCGTGTTCGCCGCGTAGCGGCATGCGGCGGGCAAGGGGTGGACTGGCGGGTCGCACGCTCATCGCGGCTATGTGGCCTGGCTGGGTCGGCACGGCTCGGTGTCCGTGCCATGCAGCGTCAACGACTGACGTCGGATCGCCTCAAGTCGCGTAGCGGGAGGAGGACGACTCGCGACCCGAACGGGCGTGCCGGAAGCGGAACGGCGTACAGGCCACGTCGACGCCTACGGACGGCGACCGGCGACGGCGGAGGTCAGCACTGCGCCCGGCGACGACGCTGGCGGGACGCGAATCACGCCGCGAGCGCTTACGTCGGCCGCTCCGCGACGACCGAAACGATGTCGGCGCGCCAGCTGAACGCGTCCGATGGGAGTGCCTCGAGCCGCTCCCGGGCACGTGATCGGAGCGCGTCGGCCTTTTCGGCGGGCAACCAGGAGAACAGCGACTCCTCCTCGTAGCGCTCCTTGAACTCGAGGTACGAGTCGATCGTCCAGCGGTACTCGAGCCGCTCGTCCTTGGCGGAGACGTGCTTGAAGCCGGCGTCGCGCAGCTCGCGGGCCGCCGATCGGGGCTGCGAAAGTCTCCCGATCGATGCTCCTCCTCGGGCTCGTCGGGTTCCTCGATCTCGACGTCAAAGACGGCCTCGTCGAATTCGACTGCCGGTTCGAAGTCCGGGCCCCGATCGAGCCACGTCACGAAGGCGAGGCGCCCGCCCGGCCGCAGAACCCGCAATGCCTCGGCGAACGCGGCACGGCGGTCGGGCACGAGCTGGTAGACGAACGACGAGACCAGCAGATCCATCGACGCCGGCGGCAGGCCGAGATCGTCGGCAGGCGCGTGCAGCCAGCGCAGGGTGTCGGGAGATTGCTCGGTCGCGTCTGCGCCGCCAAGCCTCTGGCGCGCGACCGCGAGCATCCCCGATGAGGCGTCGGCGCCAATGACGAGGGCATTCGGCCAACGCCGCCGGGCCTCGTCGGCGAGTACCCCGTGGCCTGTGCCAACATCAACGATGCGCGGGTCGTGAGCGCAGCCCGCGGACGTACGGCTCGACGCGATCCAGCAGCCGGCGCGCGGCGTTGTCGAGCACCGGCGCCCAGTAATGCCCGTAATTCTCGGCGTCGCGGTCGTAGCGGTCGGAGATTGCAGTCATCGCGTTGGATCGTGCCACGGCGGTGCCCAGACCGGCGCGCCACGCCACGCCCTGCAATCATCCGCGCATGACACCTCTCGCCGCCACATTCGATTGCTACGGCACGCTCGTCGATTGGGAAGGCGGCGCGGCGAGTTTCCTCTACCAGCTCGCGCTGCGGTCCGGTGACCCACATCCGCCTTCGGCACGCGAGCTTCGCGACCAGTGGGAGCGCATCCAGTTCACGGTGATCGCCGGCCCATACCGGCACTACACCGAGGTGCTCGCCGAAAGCCTTCAGCGCTGGGGCCGGCAGACCGGGTACGACGTTCGACCCGAAGACGGCGCCGCGTTCGCGAATGCGATGCGCTCGTGGGGACCCTTTCCGGACACTCGCCCTGCGCTCGAGCAGGCGCACGCCCGAGGCCTGAAGCTGGTGATCGTCTCCAACAGCGACCACTCGATCATGGACCACACGCTGCGCCAGCTCGATTTGCCGTTCCACGATGTCGCGCTCGCCGAGGACGCGGGTGCGTACAAGCCGGACCCGCGCCCGCTCCAGCTGGCCCTGCAGCGACTCGCGTTGCCGCCAGAGCAGGTGATCCACGTGGCGTTCGGGTTCGAGTACGACATCGGCACGGCCCAGCAACTGGGCATGCAGACCGCCTGGATCAACCGCCACGTCGAGCCGAAGCCGGGACCCGCGACGCCCGATCACGAGTGGCGCGATCTGTGGGGCCTGGCACGCCTGATGGGAGCGACTGGGCCGGGGATCGACTAGCGAGTCCGAGGCCCGCGGGATCCTGGCCCCTTGAGCGAGCAACCCGAGCCGGGCCATCCGAGCCGGCCCATCCGAGCCGGGCCATCCGAGGGGCCACCCGAGGGTGCCACATCCGAGCGGGCCACCCGAGCGGGCCACCCCGATTTGTGGTCGAGGACCACGACCGAGAAGCATTTCTTGCTCCATGGCCTCTTCGGCGCATCGAAGGCACGGCAATTGGGGCCGAATGTGCACGGCGGCCACATCCGGATGCCTCTTTGGGGTGCGCGCGACCTGGCGAGGGCCATTCCAACGTGAAACACGTCGCGGTGGTGGTCTGGGACCACACGTGGCCGGTTCGCCGGCGAGTTCTTTCGCCCGCGAGGGTGCCGCTGTGGCGAGGTGCCGCTGCGGCGGTCACCGCGTGCATCGGTGCGCGTTGCCCGGTGCCCATTCCCTGCCCGTTGTCGTCGCGCGTAACGCCTGCATGGTTAACCGCACGGCAAGCCAGCGTCCAAGCTCTCGGCTCTGCTTGCGTGACTTGCGACCACGACAATCCCCGAGCGTGGAACCGAGACGCGCTTGCCGTTCCAGACGCACCAGACAACACTCGAGCCACCGTCCCGGTGTCGATGTGACCCGCGTTCCGCTGGGCGCACCCATGCAGGCGATATCGCCGAGCCCAAGGTTCGGGCGGCCACTGTCCGACGACGACCGGCACGGGCTCGATCGGAGACTCCGCGAACGACTCCCCTGGGCTGTGGCGGCCACGAGGTCGTCCGCCAAGCACGACTTGCAGAACTCCGGCAGCGAGCCGAAGCTCAGCGGGTGTAGCCGCCGGTCAACAAGGAGATCGTGCCGTCGTCGCCGACGACGTACACGTCGCCCTTCTCGTCCTGGGCAAACGCCGTGATCGTGAAGCCGTTCTTGGCCACGACCGTCGGCTCTATCTTGCCGCCGGCCTCCGCGGTGTTCGCATCGAGCGCCCAGATCTCGCCCGAGCAGTAGTCGCCGTAGAAGTAGACGCCGTCGAGCGCCGGTGACGTCGTGCTGTGATCGACGTACCCGCCGATCACCGCGCAGCGGTTGTCTTCGTGTGCGTAATCGAGCAGCGGCAACGTGAGCCCGGTCTGGTCGCAGCCGGTCGCCGGCCGGAAGCAATGCGTGCCTTCCATCACGTTCCAGCCGTAGTTGAGGCCGCCGGTATCGGGTGCCTCGAGGTCCACTTCCTCGGTCGTGTCCTGGCCAACGTCGCCGATCCAGAGCCAGCCGGTCTCGCGGTCGAAGCTGAAGCGCCACGGGTTGCGCATGCCCCAATCCCAGATCTCCGGCGCGACGTCCATGCCGAGGCTCGACGGGTTGGTGGCCGGGATCGCGTAGGGCTGCTCCGCGTCGACGTCGATACGGAGGATCTTGCCCAGCAGCTGATGCGTGTTCTGCCCGTTGCCGAACGGATCGTCGGCGCCGCCGCCATCGCCCGTGCCGATGTACAAGTCGCCGTCATGGCCGAACGCGAGCATGCCGCCGTTGTGATTCGGGAACGGGTCGGGGATCGCCAGCACGACCTGCTCGGTGGTGCGATCCGGCACGCCGTTCACCGTGCTCATCTGCGCGAGCACGTCGGCGTGGTCAGAGGTGCGCGTGTAGAACACGTAGAACCGAGGATCGGCGGGGTAGCCCGGATGGAACGCGAGACCGAGCAGCCCGAGCTCGCCGCCGGCCAGTACCTCATCGGTCAGGTCGAGCCATGGATCCTGGCCGACCGTCCCGTCAGGGGCGATCTGCCAGATGCGACCCAATTGCTGGAGCCCGTACATCTGCCCCGTCCCATCGAACGCGGAGCCCATGTACGTCGCCGCTTGCGGGATCTTCGCGAACGGTTGGAGCGTGACGCTCAGGCCGGTGAGCGTGGCCGGCTCGTCCCGGCGTGGCCAGCGGCGCGAGCGATTTGCCCGGCTCGAGCGATTTACCCTGGCGTGAGCGACTTGCCCGCCGCGAGCGATTCGCTCGCCGCTGACGATCCACTCGATTGGCCGGGAGATGTCGATCCCGACTGGGCGTTCGCCGTCGCCGCCGATAGGACGATCAGGAGCGCCGAAACGGCGAGGAGCAGCCGATAGACCTTCACGAAGGGACCCCCAGCCCGGGCGTTCAGTGCGTCAGCGAGAACGGAGCCTCGGTGTCGATGCCCAGCTCAGCCGGCGGCGACCGCACCCGATCGAGCTCGATCTGGCCGCAGCGCGCCAGCTCGGAGAGCATCGCCAGCGCGATGTGCGCGGCATCGATCTCGAAGAAGCGGCGCAGGTTCTCGCGCGTGTCGCTGCGGCCGAAGCCGTCGGTGCCCAGCGTGCGCCACGAGTCGCCCGGCACCCAGCGCGAGATCAGGTCCGGCCACGCGCGGATCCAGTCGCTCACCGCGACGATCGGGCCGCGCGACGCCGGCTCGGCCAGCAGCTGGGTCACGACGCGGCACGCGGGCCGGCTCGCCGGGGTGCAGCACGGTTCCAGCGATCGACCTCGAGCGCCTCGTTGCGCAGCAGCTGGTACGACGGTGCGCTCCACACGTCGACGGCCACGCCGAACTTCTCGGCCAGCATCGTCTGCGCCTTGAGCGCCTGCTGCATGATCGAGCCGCTGCCCAGGATCGTGCCGCGCGGCGCGCCCTTCTTGACGCCCTCGGCGGCGCGGAAGCGATACAGGCCGCGCACGATGTCGTCGTCGCTGACGCCGTCGGGCCGCGCCGGCATGGCGTAGTTCTCGTTGTAGAGCGTCAGGTAGTAGAAGACGTCCTGCGGGTCGGCGCCGTACATGCGCTCGATGCCGTCGCGGATGATGACCGCGGTCTCGTAGGCGAACGCCGGGTCGTAGACGCGCACCGCCGGGATGGTCGAGGCGACCAGCAGAGCGAGTGGCCGTCCTCGTGCTGCAGCCCCTCGCCGTTGAGCGTCGTGCGGCCGGCCGTCGCGCCCAGCAGGAAGCCGCGCCCGCGCGCGTCGCCGAAGGCCCAGAACTCGTCGCCGGTGCGCTGGAAGCCGAACATCGAATAGAAGATGTAGAACGGGATCATCGGCTCGCCGTGCGTGGCGTAGGCCGTGCCGGCGGCCTGGAACGAGGCCGAGGAGCCGGCCTCGGTGATGCCCTCCTCGAGCACCTGGCCGTCCTTGGCCTCGCGGTAGCTGACAGCACCAGGTTCGAGTCGACCGGGTCGTACAGCTGGCCCGAGCGGCGAATAGATGCCGACCTCCTTGAAGAGCGGGTCCATGCCGAAGGTGCGCGCCTCGTCGGGCACGATCGGCACGACGCGCTGGCCGATGCCCGGATCGCGCAGCAGGTTGCGCAGCAGCTTGGCGAAGGCCATGGTGGTCGACGCTTCCTGCGTCCCCGAGCCGGTCATGAACTCGCGCGTAGACCGGGTCGCCGGGCAGCTCGATCGGTCTTCGGAGCACCACGCGGCGCGGCAGCGGGCCACCGAGCGTCGCGGCGTCGCTCCTGCAGGTACTGGATCTCCGGCGAGTCGTCGGCCGGGCTGGTAGTAGGGCGCGTCCTTGAGCTTGGCGTCCGGGATCGGCAGCTGCGAGCCGGTCGCGGAAGACCTTCAGCTCCGCCTCGTTGAGCTTCTTGGCCTGGTGGGTGATGTTGCGCGCCTCGACGCCGGGGCCGAGCGTCCAGCCCTTGACCGTCTGGGCCAGGATCGCGGTCGGCCGGCCGCGCGTGCTCGAGCGGCGGCGCGGTACGCCGCATAGACCTTGCGGTAGTCGTGGCCGCCGCGGCGGAGCGCCTTGATCTCGTCGTCGGACTTGTCCGCGACCAGCGCCAGCAGGCGCGGGTACGTGCCGAAGAAGTGCTCGCGGATGTAGGCGCCGGTCTCGACCGAGAACTTCTGCGACTCGCCGTCCAGCATCTCGCCCATCCGGTGGACCAGCACGCCGTCGACGTCGCGGGCGAGCAGCTCGTCCCACTCGCGGCCCCAGATCGACCTTGATGACGTTCCAGCCGGCGCCGCGGAAGACCGACTCGAGCTCCTGGACGATCTTGCCGTTGCCGCGGACCGGACCGTCGAGGCGCTGCAGGTTGCAGTTGACGACGAAGATCAGGTTGTCGAGGCCGCTCGCGCGCGGCGATCGAGAGCGAGCCGAGCGACTCGGGCTCGTCGGTCTCGCCGTCGCCGAGGAACGCCCAGACGCGGTTGTCGATGTGTCCTTGATGCCGCGGTGGAGCAGGTAGCGGTTGAAGCGGGCCTGGTAGATGGCCGCGAGCGGCGAGAGGCCCATCGACACCGAGGGGAACTCCCAGAAGTCCGGCATGAGCCGCGGGTGCGGGTACGAGCTCAGGCCCTCGCCGGGCACGACTTCCTGGCGGAAATGGTCCAGCTGGATCTCCGTCGAGGCGGCCCTCGAGGAAGGCGCGGGCGTAGATGCCCGGCGCGGCGTGGCCCTGGAAGAAGACCTGGTCGCCCATCGCCGGGGGCGTCCTTGCCGCGGAAGAAGTGGTTGAAGCCGACCTCGTAGAGGGTGGCGGCCGAGGCGTACGTGGCGAGGTGGCCGCCGATGCCGGCCGAGATGGCTTGGCGCGCAGGACCATCGCGACCGCGTTCCAGCGGACCATCCGCCGGATGCGCTGCTCCATCTCCTCGTCGCCGGGGAACGGCGGTTCCTGCTCCGGGCGAGATGGTGTTGATGTAGCGCGTCTGGGTGAGCGGCGGGAGGCCGATGTTGAGCTGGCGAGCCCGCTTCAGCAGCTTGTAGAGGATGAACTGGGCCCGGTCGTTGCCCTCGTTCTGGACGATCGAGTCGAGCGAGTCGACCCAGTCCTCCGTTTCGGACGGATCGCGGTCGGGCAGCTGGCGCTTGAAATCGCCGTACTGGTCGAACATCGCGGTGGAGTGTAGAACGCAACCCGCGCTCGGCGGAACGGCGCTTCGGACGCGCCGTTGTTGCGGGCCGGAGACGACCCGGTTGGCTCGATCTCGGGGCGGCGGGTTCGCTGGCGAAGCGATCGGGCTGGTTGCCGAGGCGGCGGGTTCGCTGGCGAAGCGATCGGCTGGTTGCCGAGGCGGCGGGTTCGCTGCCGAAGCGGTCGGCTCGTTGCCGGATCAGCAGGCGGCTCCGCCCTTGTCGCCTCCGGAGCGCCTGGCTATAAGCGGAGGTTATGCATGGTCCGGCGGGCGGCCTGTCGGCGGCCATGCAGCCCACTCGACTTGGAGGATCTCAAAGAAGTTTCGGCTTGACCCACACGATTCCGGCGTTTCGGCCGGCGCGTGAGCTCGACTCCGGCTGATTCCGCGGCTCTCCGTCCTCGAAGCCGTGTCGAGCTGGCTCTCACCGGACGATGCATAAGCCTGGCTTATGACGCCCAAAGGCCCACCCTTGCCCGCCTTGCCCGCCTTGCCCGCCCTTGCCCGCCCTTGCCCGCCTTGCAGCGTGCGCGTGCGGTTGCCCCACATAGCTGACAGCCGGCGACCACTCGTTGGCGTACCGTCCCCACATGCCCAACCCCGTACGCGTTCAGATCGAGCTCGGCAAGAAGAAGCGCAGCGTCGTGTCCGCGTTCGATTGGCCCGGATGGGACCGCAGCGCCAAGACCGAGGATGCGTTGCTCGGCGTTCTCGAGGCATACCGGCCGCGATACGCGAACGTGGCGGCGCTGGCCGGCTACGGCGAGGCGTTCTCTGCGGCCGGACCGCTCGAAGTAGTGGAGCGGGTTCCGGGTATCGGCATGACCGACTTCTACGGCACGCCCAGCGTGCCCGCCACCCCCGAGTACGACCAGATGAGCCCCGAGGAATGCAAGCGCAAGACCGAGTTGCTGCGCGCGTGCTGGGCCTACTTCGACTCCGTCGCCGAGGGTGTGGCAGAGCTGCGCCTGGGGCCACGCGGCGGCGGTCGCGATCGGGACAAGATCGTGCGCCATGCCAACGGCGCGGAGATCGACGAGTACGCGCCCAAGGTCGGCGTGCGCGTGCCGCTCGAGACGCGAGAAGACCCGGTCGCGCTGCAGAGCTACCGAGACAACTTCATCGAGGCGATCCGCGAGCACAGCGCTGCCGGCGAGACGGCCCGTTCGTGGCCACTGCAGTTCCTGATCCGCCGTGCCTGTTACCACTTCCTCGATCACGCCTGGGAGATGGAGGATCGCCGCCTGTCAGCGTGATGCCGTTCCAGGGAGGAGGCGACCGAGGCGCCTCGCGGCCTGGGCTGCTCCCAGACGTCGGCTCGGTCCCCGGCCTCGGCCAATCCCCGGCCTCGGCCAATCCCCGGCCTCGGCCAATCCCCGGCCCCGGCTCGTTCTCCGGCCTCGGCTAGTTCCCCGTCCCAGCCCTCGGCTGTCCCTGGCCCCAGCTAGTCCTGTGCCGTGGTTTCCTCTGTCCGCGGCTACCCCCAACCGTCGGTTATTCCTGCGAATACTCATCGACCGGGTGGGGACTCCGCCGGGTCGTCGCGGCTGCGCTGAGCTGTTGGCGGATCTCAAAACTGGTGCGTCTCGGGCAGCAAAAGTCAGCGCGTTTCAGCGTCGAACGAGCCTGCCGACCACTTCACACCTGGCTACGCCACGATCTGGGTGCCCTCAACCGGCGAATGATCACGGTGGGTCATAACCTGCGCCCGAACCCAACGTCCAGTGCGCATCGACGCCCCAGTAAGCCTCGGAGCGCCCGGCGCCTCGGCGCCCCCGGGCGCCCGGCACTCCCCGCCGACAATTCCAGCCGACAATTCCAGCCGGCACTCCCTGCCGGCACTCCCTGCCGGCACTCCCTGCCGGCACTCCCTGCCGGCACTCGCCGCACGCACTCCCCCTTTACGGCACCTCGACGCTCGCCTGCAGCATGCAGTGGTCGCTGCCGACCGGGGTGCAGTCGACGGCGAGGGATTGGGGCGTCGCCCCGTTGCCGCCGAAGACGTAGTCGATACGCAGGATCCCGAACGGAAGCTCCTTCATCTGGTCCGGGCGCCACGTCCAGCCCGGGCCGAATGCCGTCGCGAGCTGCGCGTCGATCAGTCCCTTCGAGAGCTCCGTGTAGGCGGGCTCGCCGTCGGTGACATTGAAGTCGCCCGCCAGCACGAGCGGCGCGCGGTCGTTCGCGATCAGGCCATCCGCGGTCGACCGGACGATCTCGAGCTCGTGGTCGCGCTCGGTCGGGTCGTAGTCGAGGGGTACCGGCATGCCTGTCAAGCGATTGAGCTGCGCCGGCTGGGGGTGCGCGCCGACGACCACCGCCTGGCGGCCCAGCCCAAAGTCGAGTCGCGCCCAGACCATCGCCGGCTGGGCGTTGCGGTGCCCGCTGATCACCACGTTCTGGTCCGTGAGCAGCCCGATCCCACTCGAGCCGTCGTCCGGGTAGAGCAGTTGCGTTGGGAATTTCTGATGGATCTGCCGGTCGGCGGAGATCGCGGCCGCGTCCGCCTTGGACAGCTCGACCAGCACGATCACGCCTGACGGTGCGCTTCGCACGCGATCGAGCAATTCCGTCCGGTCGATGTCGTCCGCCTCGATATTCCAGCTCGTGACGCCGAGGGTGGCGTCGTTGCTCGATGCATTCGCCGGTGCGCCGTTCTCGATTGGGCCAAGCCACCCAGGGCCGAGACGAACCGCGGCCACGGCAAAACCGACCAGCAGCAACGCTCGAAGGGTGTTCGTCCACACGGGCGTGGGCCCAGTCGAGCGGCGCGACGTGCCAAAAACCGCCAACGGCACAAAGACGAGCAGCGACAGCAACAGCAGCGGCTCGACGACCATGCCGAGCGCCAGCGGCCCGCTGCGTTCCGGCGAAAACAGGCGTGCGGCGACCAGTGCCAGGACCACCGAGGCCCAGAGACACCCGATCACCGTGATGACGATGCGCACGTTCGACTCCCCTGAGGGCCGACGTATCCTAGCCACGATGGCAGACGAGCCCACGGACGATCCCGCGGTTCCGGCACCCGGGACACAGCTCGAAGGGCTGGCGCTCGGCATCGACGTCGGTGGAACCGGCGTCAAGGCAGGGCTCGTGAACCTTGCGACCGCCGAATTGGTCGGTATTCGAGCGCGCGAGCGGACACCCCGACCATCACATCCCGATGCCGTCACACGCGCCATCGCAAGCGTGGTCGCGCAGGCGATCGACGGCACGGACGTGCCCGCGGATCTCCCGGCTGGTTGCGGCCTCCCAGGGGTCGTCAAGTACCACCGGCTCACGACCGCCGCGAACATCGATCCGGCGTGGGTCGGCTGGCCGGCCGAGGAGAAGATCAGCGAGGCGATCGGCCATCCGACGATGATCATCAACGACGCCGACGCTGCGGGCCTCGCCGAGATGGCCTTCGGCGTCGGCCGCGGCGAGGGCGGCACCGTACTGATGCTCACGCTGGGAACCGGCATCGGCAGCGCGCTGTTTATCAACGGGGCGCTGGTACCCAACACCGAGTTCGGCCACCTCGAGTTCAACGGCAAGGACGCGGAGGTGCGTCTCTCCGGCGCATCGCGGGAGCGGCGGAGTCTCGGCTGGAAGGCGTGGGCTCGCGAGTTCGACGAGTACCTCGCTCGCCTCGAGCTCTACTTCGGGCCCGATCTCTTCATCCTGGGTGGCGGCGTCTCGAAGGAATGGGTGCGCTGGGGCAAGTACCTCACCCGCAAGACGCCGATCAAGATCGCGCAGTACCTGAACGTGTCCGGGATCATCGGCGCAGCGTATGCGGCGGGTGCCGCGCGGCAGGCGCAACTCCTTCCGCCTCGGCCGAGCACGGCGCCGACGGCCGCCCGAAGTGCGTCCGAGCAGCACGCGGCGCCCGTGCTCGCCGGCGTCGGCGACTGAGGTCGTGCAGCTACACCTGCTCGACGCCACCTACGAGCTGTTCCGGGCGCACTTCGGGCGGCCGCCACACGCGGACGCCGATGGGAAGCCCGTTGCGGCCACGCTCGGCATCGTCGAGAGCGTGCTGTCCCTCTTCCGCGACGACGGCGTCACGCACCTGGGATGTGCCACGGACCACGTGATCGAGTCGTGGCGGAATACGCGCTACGCCGGCTACAAGTCGTCGATGGGCGTTCCGCGTGAGCTGCTCGCGCAGTTCCAGCTGGCCGAGGACGCGCTGCGAGCGATCGGTGCGGTCGTGTGGCCGATGGTCGAATTCGAGGCCGACGACGCGCTCGGCGCGGCAGCCGCGCGTTGGGTCGATGCCCCCGGAGTCGAGCGGATCGTGATCATGACCCCCGACAAGGACATGGGCCAGTGTGTCCGCGAGGACGGGCGCGTCGTGACGTTCGATCGGCGCAAGCGCCTCTTCGTGGACGCGGACGGCGTGCGTGCCAAGTTCGGCGTCTCGCCCGAGAGCATCCCCGACTTCCTGGCACTCGTCGGTGACTCGGCCGACGGATACCCCGGCATTCCCGGCTGGGGCGCAGTCTCCACGGCGGCCGTCCTGCGCCGGTACGGCCACCTCGAGGAGATCCCCGAGTCGATCGTCAAGTGGGACGTGGGCGGCGTCCGTGGGGCGCCGACGCTCGCGGCGTCCTTCCGCGACCACCGAGCCGATGCGTTCCTTTTTCGCGAGTTGGCCACGCTCCGCCTGGATGCGCCACTGCCGCAGCAATCACCGGACGAGCTGCGCTGGGACGGTGTCCCGCGCGAGTCACTCGCGTGGCTGGCCGATCGCCTCAACGAGCCGAACCTTCGGTTCCGTGTGCCCCGGTGGAAGGACTGAAGGCAGCTCCCGAACTCGGCCTGACTCCTCAGCAGCAGTAAATCCCAAGCGTCCAGGAGTAGGGCCGGTGGGCGAACGAGCCCAGGGCGGTGACGTCGTTCGGGGCGACCGCCGCGACGCCGTAGAGATAGCTGTCGCCGGTCGCGCCGCCCGGACTTGGGACCGCGACGGGCGTCCAGTGATCGCCGTTCAACTCGAGCAGCACGGTATGGGTGTAGATGCCGTCGCTGGACGATCCGGCGGCCCATACATGACCGTCGGCGAGGCCACCAATCCCCTGCAGCTCGTTGTCACGGAGCGCTCCGCCGGGGTTCGGTGATGCGACGAGCCGCCATCGGGCACCGTTCCAATGCATCGTCAGGGTCTGTTCCCGGTTGTGGCTGTCGGTGGAGTAGCCGATGGCCCGGATATCGGTATCGGAGACCGCGAAGATCCGCCGGACCTGCAGGCCGAATGGGCCGCCGCCGACATTCTGCGATCCCGGAGTGGGGGTCGGCGACTGGTTCCAGGTCGCGCCGTTCCAGTGCAGCGCCAGCGTGCGATAGCCGCCGTCGAAGTAGTTGCCGACGACCCAGACGCTCGTTCCGGACAGCGCGGTGACCCCCCACAGGTAGTTCGAGTGGCCCACCCCGCCGATGGTGGGACTCGGCATCCGGGTCCAGCGCCGGCCATCCCCGTGCTCGATGAGCGAATAGGCGACGTGCGCGATCTCGTAACGACCAACGGCCCACACGTCCGAGCCTGACCGCGCGCTCACCCCGAGCAGGCCCGCGTTCCTTCCGGTCGGTGTCGCGATGGGGGTTCGCTTCCACTGGTGGCCATTCCAATGGAGGGCCAGCAAGCGGCCGCCGGTGCCCGGTTTGAACCAGGAGCCAACGGCCCACGCGTTCGATGGCGACGCGACAGCGACGCCGAAGAGCACCGTGCTCGACGATCGATGTGGATTTGGCGTCGTCACCACCCGCCACTGGCCCGCAACACGATGGATCGCGAGCGGCTGCTGGCCGCTGGAGCCCGCGACATACCCGACTCCCCATGCCTCGGTGCCTGCTGCGGCTGCATCCCAGATCTCGCTGTCCGACGTCGCGCCCTGGGGGTGCGGAGTCGGGACGATCACCCATTGGCCAGAAGCTGTCGCGATTCCCGTCCCCCAGCCAAGCCCCACCGCGATCGAGATTGAGATCGCAGCCAGCGAACGACCCGGATGAGCCATCCTCATCGACTCGACGACGTCGACGCATTCCTGGCCATCACGCCCTGATCACGCGGCCGGCCCGCCGTTGATCTCGTCGGGCACGGGGTGATCGGAGCCGCGCAGAAGGCCGAGCAGCGCGTCATGGTGGGACGGCGCGGCCGCGAGAATGCTCATTCTCCTGGAGCCGCGGGTGAGATCGAACCAGGGACTTCCGCTCACGGTGGTCACGAGCGCCCCCGCCTCTTGTGCGATCAGCCCCGCCGCTGCAACGTCCCAGGCCGATAGGCCACCCCACTGGATGAACGCGTCGAATCGGCCGTTGGCGACGTAGGCAAGCTCGAGCGCTGCGCTGCCGAGGTCGCGCGTCACGCGAACCTGTTTGTGGAGACGCGCCCTACGGCGTGCGAACCCTCGTCCGGGCAGTGATACCGACACGACGGCGTCGATCAAGCGCTCCTTGCCGGGCAGATGGATGGCAACCCCGTCGAGCCAGGCACCGCGTCCGGCGATGGCCGAGAACAGTTCCCCGCGCGACGGGTCATGGATGACGCCGACGCTCGGGCGGCCGTCGATGACCAGCGCGATGCTCACGCAGAACACGGGGATGCCGTTGGCGTAGTTGATCGTGCCGTCGAGCGGGTCGATGACCCACAGTCGGTCGGCCATCGGGGAGTCCGGCGCAGGCGGATGCTCCGGCGGCAGCGCATCGGTCTTGCCCGACTCTTCGGCAAGAACGTTGTCCCCTGGAAACTCGGCCCGGATCGCGGCGATGATCAGCTCTTCGCTCAGGTGATCGGCCTCGGTGACCACGTCGCGCTCGCTCTTGTGCACGATCCGTTCGAGGCGCTCGTATCGCTCCATCTGGATGCGGCCGGCGGCGCGCGCCGCATCGGTCGCCAAGGCAAGCGCTCGGTCGAGGTCAGGTCCTTCCATCGCACCCGATGCTACCGGCGCGGCTTGTGCGCTGCCGGCGCAAGCCCGAAGATGCGACTGATGGCGAGGTTCGGTTGACAGCGGCGAAGGCGGAAAGCACCCAGAGCCGTTGGATCCTCCTCGCGGTCATCATCGGTTCGGGGATTGTCTTCCTCGATGGCAGCGTGGTCACCTTGGCCCTTCCGCGAATGGGCCGCGAGCTGCCTACGAGCGTTGTCGGCGTCCTCGAGGGACAGGCCTACATCACCAGCGGCTACCTGGCCGTGCTGGCCGCGCTGCTCATCCTGGGCGGTGCGCTCGCCGATCACTACGGCCGGCGGCGCGTCTTCTCGATCGGCCTGGCGTTCTTCGGCATCATCTCCGCGCTCTGCGGCCTTGCGCCGACCATGGAGGCGGAGGTCGTCTTCCGCCTCGCGCAGGGCGCCGCGGGTGCCCTCCTCGTGCCGGGCTCCCTGGCAATCATCAGCAACTCGTTCCGTGGCCAGGCTCGAGGGCGCGCCTTCGGCGTGTGGGCCTCAGCGACATCGGCGCTGGCTGTCCTGGGTCCGTTGATCGGCGGGATCCTCGTGGACACCGTCTCGTGGCGCGCGGCGTTCCTGATCAACGTGCCATTGGTGCTGGTCGGCCTGTACGCGACGCTCCGTCACGTCCCCGAGTCGCGCAACCCGGACGGCGGGCCGCTCGACTGGCTCGGTTCGATCGTCATTGCGCTAGCCGTCGGTGGCATCTCGTTCGGGCTCATCCGGGGCAAGGAGACAAACTGGGACGACCCGGCGGTGTTCATCGCCCTGGGCGTCGGCATCGTTGCCGCTGTCCTGTTCCCGATCATGATGATCAAGCGCCCCAACCCGCTGATCCCGCCGTGGCTGTTCCGCATCCGCAACTTCACCGTGATCAACATCTCGACGTTCCTGATCTACGGCGCGCTGTATGTCACGCAGTGGTTCAACAGCCTCTTCCTGCAGAACGTGCTCGGCTATACGGCGCTCGGCGCCTCGCTCGTCGGGCTCCCGAGCGCGCTGCTCCTGATCTTTGGTTCGACGCGGGCGGGCACGCTCGCCGGCCGGATCGGAGCCCGTCGGTTCCTGATCGTCGGGCCGATCATCATGGCGTTCGGCCAGTTGTGGTGGCTGCGCGTAGCGTCGACCAGCATGCCGTGGAAGATCGACCCGTCGAACCCGGGTGGGTTCCTGCCGCCCGTCGACGTCCTGACCGACGTTCTGCCGGCAACGATCCTCTTCGGCATCGGCATCACGCTGATCGTGGCACCGCTGACGACGGCCCTGATGAATTCCGTCCCCGTCGCGAACTCCGGCCTCGGCTCGGCGATCAACAACTCCGTCTCGCGGATTGGACAGCCGCTGATCCTGGCGCTGCTGTTCATTGCCATCTCGTCGGTGTTCTACAGCTCGCTCGGCTCGAAGGTGCCCGGCCTCGACACATCGTCACCGCAGGTCCAGGAGCAGCTCCAGCCGCTCAACCCGGTCCCTCCGGATGCCCCGCTCACGGTGGCGGTGGCCGCGCCGGAGGCGTCCACCGACTCGTTCCACCTCGCGATGCTGGTGTGCGCGGCGCTGCTCCTCGGTGGTGCCGCCGTCAACGGCTTCGGGCTCCAGCGAGGCGCGCAGCCGTTACCAGAGGACGAGCCGAGTCAAGGCCAAGCACCCGCCGAGCCGGCACCGCACGAGGGAGCGGCCAGCCTCGGCTGAGCGAGTGCTCGGCGGCTGAGCGAGTGCGCTTCGGCGGCTGCATGCGTGCGCTTCGGCTGAGCGAGCCCTGCGGCCACAACGGCGGCGGGCGCTTCGGTGGCGGGCGGTGTCTACCAATGTCGCGGCGCATCGTGGCTTCGCGATTGGCCGGCTGTCGCTTCGGGATTGGCCGGCCGTCGCTTGCGACCCTGCGTATCGCGTGCATGGGTGGCGCCTGGGCAAGGTCACCGATAAGCGGCAGATCGTCGATCCCGAGCGCTGCAGGTGCATGGTGGTGAAGCTGGAGACCCACGGTTGCTGACGTAGCCAAGCGCTGGGCCCCCGGACAGTCGGTCGGCAGCGAACGCCTTAGAGCCGACCGTGTGCAAACGGCATCCATGGAGCCGGTACGCAAGAGGATTAGGTGCCGGCGACGGCCCGAACCAAGAAACTCCTTACGTGCAGGTAACGGTCAAGCGCGTTGGGTCGTAGGGCGGCGGCTCCTGCGTGACCGGCAGGGTTCGCGTGATGGTGATCGAACTGTTGGCCGGCACCGACGGTGTGCGGAGTGCCAGGTCGTCGGAACGTGGCGATCCGTCCCGCGTGACACGGCAATTCGCGATCGAGTCGCTCGAGCCCTGGTTCTCGATGAGCAGCTCGACCTGGACCGTGCCGTCAGCTTGCGTGGTCGAGCCGGTGAGCGAGGCCGCGAACGGGCCGGCATGGCGAATGGTCAGCTGCGCGAGGAGCAGGAAGCCGGCAACGCCGATGCCCACGCCAAGCAACATCGTTCCATGCACCTGGAAGGCGCTCGGAGCCTTGATGCGACCGGGATTATCGGCTTCGCACAGTGACACGCCGGGCGGCGTCGGCTTGCCGCAACGAATGCAGTGGCTGGGGGGGACGTCGTACTCGGGAAGAGAAGCGTTTTGCGAAGGGGAGTTCATGCCGTCGCTGAGCGTACCGCGAGGCCAGTTCGGACGCCTTTTGGGACATCCATTCGGCAAGCATCCCGACAACAAGCATCCCGACAATTCGAGCGGATCCGGAAGGCGTGGTTACGGCAGTCAGGTTCGCGGCCTACCCTCGAAGGCCGGCACGCTCCCCTGCCGCAAGCAACCCGTCGAGCGAATCCGGCGTGACCCAGTGGACGATCAGCTCGTCGGCGCCACGTTCGTGCCAGCGCGCCGCGACGGCACCGAGATCCGTCAGTAGATCGGGCTCGGGCTCGGCATAGGGTGGATGGCTGAAGCTCTCGACCGCCGCGATCACCGTCACGTCGGCTCGGCTGCGGCCGGCGCGCTCCAGCTCCGCCGTGAACGCCGGATACGCAACGTCCCATTCAGCGGCAAAGGTGGACATGCCGTCCGCGTGGCGCGCCGCGATGCGTGCGCCGGCCGGTTTCTCCGCGCCGATCAGCAGACGCGGCCGCGGCTCGGGCACCGGGTGGGCGTATGCACCTTCCAGCGAGTAGCGGTCACCCTCAAAGCTGAACGGCCCGCCGCCCAACAGCCCACGAACGACCGCGAGCTGCTCGACCAACCGAGCTGCGCGCTCCTTCGGCTCCGGGAACTCGATCCCGTAGGCGTGATGCTCGGCCGGGTGCCCGCCGATGCCCATGCCGAGCTCCAGTCGCTCGCCCGAGCCAGCGATCGCGGCGACCGTCATCGCGTGCCGGGCCAGCACCGCCGGATGGTGATTCACGGCGTTCGCGACAGAAGCTGCCAACGCGCAGCGTCGTCGTCCGAGCCGCCACGGCGGCCAGCAGCGTCCAGCATTCGAGCACCGGCGTCGTCGGGCGATCCTTGACCGCGAAGGTCATGTAGTGATCCCAGGCCCACGCGGTTCGGAACCCGGCCGCTTCCATTCGCAGCGCCGATTCCAGCCACCAGGCGGCCGAGACACCCATGGTCGTGAGGTTGATTCCGATCGGGATCGGCGACACCGTTGGCATCAGCTCTCCTTCTCCCACACAGCCACGATCGCGCGGCTCTCGCTGGTAAATGGCTCCCGGAGCCAGCCCGACCACCGCTCGCGCCGCCGCAACCCCGCCAGCCGCGCCATCAGGTCCATCTCTGCGGGCCAGACGTAGCGGAACGGCCCCGACGAGCGCTCCCAATGGCCGTCGTCCTCGCCGAAATGATGCGAGACCAGGCCCTGGTTCGCGACGTCGTACTCGTCGAACCCGACGTGCCGATCGCCGACGTCAAAGAGCACGTAACGATCGCCGGTCGGCAGGCGCCGCAGGTCGGGGATCATCACCTCGATCACGAAGCAGCCGCCGGGGCGCAGATGCGCCGCCGCGTTGGCGAAGCAGTCGACTTGGGTGTCCTGCGTGGTCAGGTTCATGATCGTGTTGAAGACCAGGTAGACGAGCGAGTACGAGCCCGCTCGAGGCGCCCGGGCGGTCGAGAAGTCACCCACGACGACGCCGATCGAGTCCGAGCCCGGCTTGGCCGCGAGCCGGCGCAGCATCGCCCGCGAGAGGTCGATCCCGTCGACCTCGACTCCGCGCGCCGCCAGCGGCAACGCAATCCGACCGGTCCCGATCCCGAACTCGAGCGCCGGTCCGTCGCCGGCCAGTCGAGCCAGGAAGTCGACCGCCGGATCGATAACCTCGGGCGCGAACATCCCGCCGATCTCGCTCGACGCGTCGTACTCCGCGGCGACTGACTCGCCGAAGTGGCCGTCCGGATCGACTGGATCGGTCGCCATCCGTTGCCTCCTACAGGCTCGCGCCGGCCTCCAGCGCCACCTCGATCATCCGGTCCGTGGCCTTCTCCAGGTCCTCGAAGAGGTACGTGCCCTCGGACGTCTCCTCCTCGGACAGCGTGTCGCTGACGGTCAGGATGCAGGCCGCCCGGACGTCGTCGCCGGCGGCCGCGGCACGCGACGCCAGGTAGAACAGCGCGGCGGCCTCCATCTCGAAGGCGAGGATCCCGCGCGAGCGCCACTTGGTGACGTAGTCCTCGTCGGGGTTGTAGAAGACGTCGACGGTGGCGACCGGGCCGACCGACGGCTTCACGCCCTTGCGCGCGGCCGCGTCGACCAGCGCGCGGGTCAGCTCGAAGTCCGCCGACGGCGCGTACGGATCGCCGTGGAGATAGGTGCGCGTCGAGCCATCGACCGGTGCCGCTCCGGTCGCGACCACCAGGTCGCCGGTGTGGATGCCGCGCCCGATGCCGCCGCACGTGCCGACGCGAACGAGGCGCGTCGCACCCAGCCGCAGGAGCTCCTCGACCACGATCGAGAACGACGGCGTGCCCATCCCGGTGGTCTGGACGCTGACCGGCTTGCCCTGGTACGTGCCCGTGTAGCCGAGCATGCCGCGGTTGTCGTTGACCTTGCGCGCCTTCTCGAGCCCGCCGTCGAACATCGACGCGATGCGCGTGGCCCGGTTCGGGTCGCCGGGAAGAAGCACGAGCGGCGCGTAGTCGCCGGTCTCGGCACGCAGGTGGATCTGGGGCATGGGTTGTCGCTCTCCTGTGGGCAATGGGGCCGTGCCGAGTCTCGGGCGGTGCCGAGTCTACGGCCCATCCCGCGCGGCTGATAGGGTGCGCGGCAATGAGCCCAACCGCCGGCGTCACCGTCGAGTTCGAGCACGTCACCAAGCACTACGAGGTCGGAGAGAAGGGACCCGGTGCGGTCAACGACCTGAGCTTCTCGGTGCCGGCCGGCAAGATCTGCGTGCTGGTCGGGCCGTCCGGGTGCGGCAAGACCACCAGCCTGAAGATGGTCAACCGGCTGATCGAGCCGTCGTCGGGCCGCATCCTCATCGACGGCGCGCGACGCCGCTCAGGAGGACCCGATCGCGCTGCGGCGACGGATCGGCTACGTGATCCAGCAGGTCGGGCTGTTCCCGCACCTCACCATCGGCGACAACGTCTCGGTGGTGCCGCGGCTGCTCGGCTGGGACAAGAAGCGCCAGGTGAGCCGAGCCAACGAGCTGCTCGAGCTGGTCGGCCTCGATCCCGGTCGATACGCCGGTCGCTATCCCACCCAGCTCTCCGGCGGCGAGCGCCAGCGCGTCGGCGTGGCCCGGGCGCTGGCTGCTGACCCGCCGCTGATGCTGATGGACGAGCCGTTCGGCGCGGTCGACCCGATCGTGCGCGAGCGGCTGCAGAACGAGTTTCTGCGCCTCCAGCAGGATCTGGCCAAGACGATCCTCTTCGTGACCCACGACATCGACGAGGCGATCAAGCTCGGCGACCTGGTCGCGGTCATGCAGGTCGGCGGCAAGCTGGCGCAGTTCGGGCCACCCGCCGAGATGCTGACCAACCCGGCGTCGGACTTCGTCGCACAGTTCGTCGGCAGCGACCGCGGCTTGAAACGGCTCTCGCTGACGCGGGTCCAGGACGTCGAGGTACGGCCGGCGTTCACCGTCCACGTCGGCGATCGGGTCGACGAGGTGCGTCGTCGCGCGGCCGAGCACGCCTACCGCTTCGCGCTGCTGGTGGACGAGGGCGACAAGCCCGTCGGCTGGATCCCGGTGCGCAAGCTGCCCGAGTCCGGCTCGATCGCACTCGCCACGGCCGAGTCGATGTCACCGCTTTTCGAGCCTCGCGACACGCTGAAGGACGCGCTCGGCCGCTTGCTCGGCGCGGGCGTCGAGATGGGCATCGCGATCGACGAGAGCGGCCGGCTGCGCGGGCTGCTCACCTTTGCCGACTTCGGCGAGCTTGCTGCGCGCCGCCAGCGACGGCGGAGCCTCGCGAGAGCCGGCCTGCGGACCCGTGAAGCAGGCCGCGCTCCGCGCAGCAGAGCTGCGGAGCGGAGCCTGAGCATGGACTTCGCATGGATGCTCGATCACCTCGACGAGCTGGTGGCGCGAACCTGGCAGCACATCGTGTTCACGGTGATCGCGCTGCTGTTCGGCTTCCTGCTCTCGTTCTTGCTGGCCGTGATCGCCGTCCGGCGGCGCCGCGCGTACGGCCCGATCGTGGCGGTCGCAGACATCCTGTACGTGATCCCCAGCCTCGCGTTCTTCGCCGCCCTGGTCACCATCACCGGTCTGACGATCGTGACGGTCGAGATCCCGCTGATCCTGTACACGCTGCTGATCCTCGTACGCAACATCGCCGAGGGATTCGACAGCGTGCCGGCGGACGTGCTTGAGTCGGCCGACGGGATCGGCTACACGCGGATGGGCCGGCTGCGACGGGTCGAGATCCCCCTGGCGATCCCGCTGATGGTTGCCGGCCTGCGACTCGCCTGCGTGTCGACCATCGGGCTTGTGGCAGTCTCGGCAGTGCTCGGCGACGCGTTCGGCGGCTTGGGCTATTTCATCCTGGAGGGCTATCACCGAAGCTTCCCGACGGAGATCTACTTCGGCGCGATCCCATCGATCGCCCTGGCCGTTGTTGCCGACGTGATCTTTGTGGGCGTCCAGCGGGGCATCACACCGTGGTCGCGCGTTGCCGTCGGGCGGCTCGCTTGATTCGATGAGCCGTCGATGAACATCGTCAGCCAGACCATTGCGTGGCTCACGAACCCTGCGAACTGGCAGGGGCCGAACGGCATCCCGGTGCGCCTCGGCGAGCACATCGCGATCTCCATCGTCTCCATGGCGATCGCGCTCGCGATCGCATTGCCGATCGGGATCTGGGTCGGCCACACCGGGAAGCACTCGACGCTGGTCGTGAACCTCGCCAACATCGGCCGAGCATTGCCCTCGATCGCCGTGATCGCGATCCTGTTGCCCATTACCGCCGCAGTCGATCCGCAGGCGGGCTTCAAGGTCTACCCGACGCTGATCGCAATGGTCGTCCTTGCAGTGCCGCCGATCCTGGTCAATGCCTACGCCGGCATCAGCGGCGTTGATCGAGACCTGATCGAGGCCGGCCGTGGGATCGGCATGCGCGACCGACAGACCCTGTGGCGTGTCGAGCTGCCGATCGCCATGCCGATCATTCTGGCGGGCATCCGGCTCGCCGCTGTCCAGGTGGTAGCAACGGCCACGCTCGGAGCCGTGTTCGGGTTCGGTGGCCTCGGGCGCTACCTCGTTGATGGAGTCGCCCAGAACGATGAGGGCCAGACGTGGGGCGGCGTGGTCCTCGTGGCCGGCCTCGCGATCGTCACCGAGCTCGGCTTCACGCTGATCCAGCGCACGACGACGCCGCAGGGACTCCGCCTCGAGCGGGAACGAGCGCGGGGTGGGCCAGAGCCCGCACTGACGGTTACGACCGCCTAAGCCCCGGCAATTGCTCGCCGGGACGCAGCTGTAACTGATCTGTGACCGGAGATGTCACGTATCGACGGATATAGTCGGGACGGACTCGGAGGGGTGCGCCCGTGCCCCGGAGGATCGAACTAGGAGGTACCCATGCGGAGAATCCGCACGCTTGCCCTCGGGGCGTCGCTGCTCGCGCTGATCAGCGCGTGCTCGACGGGTGGGGGCAGCACACCGTCGCCGACAGCGGCGGCTCCAAGCGCAACGGCGCAGGCATCACAGGCTTCAGCTGCATCAGCTCCGGCCTCACAGGCAGCGCCCAGCTCATCTGCCCAGGCATCGCAGGCCGCCTCGTCGGGCGGAATCGTCGGCGGACCGACCATCAAGATCGGTTCTGACGGGTTCTATGAAGCCAAGATCGTCGCCGAGATCTATGCCGAGGCCCTCGAGGCCAAGGGCTACACCGTCGACCGGACTGGCATCGGCATGGGCGCTCGCGCCGTCAGCGCTCCGGCGCTGGTGAGCGGCCAGATCGATCTCAAGCCCGAGTATGTCGGGAGCGGCTTGCGGAACGTCAGCCTGTACGCAGCGCCGGCAGCTGCGACAGCGGCTGCGTCAGCTGCCGGATCAGCGTCCGCTTCGGGCGCGCCCTCCGTCGACGTGACGGACCCCAACGCCGAGATGCAGGCGCTGCAGGATGCCCTGTCGGCCGCTGGCATCACGGTCCTGAACGTCTCGCCGGCGGCCGATCAGAACGGCTTCGTCGTGCGAGCGGATGTCGCCCAGGCCAACAACCTCGCCAAGATGAGTGACACGACGGCGGTACAGGACAAGATCAAATGGGGTCTTGCCACCGACTGCCCGACCAACCCGCTGTGCGGCGCGCCCGGCGGCGCGCTCGAGTCGGCCTACGGGATCACCCAGGCGACCATCGCCGGGGCGACGCTCCTGTCCGCCTGCGATCAGCCCATGGTGGATGCACTCGCGGCCAAGACCATCGACCTCGGCGAGCTGTGCACGACGCAGCCGGACATCGCCCAGAACGGGTGGGTCCTTCTCGCCGATGACAAGCACAGCCAGCCGGCGGACAACATTGTCCCGCTGGTCCGCAACGACTACCTCGCCAAGGTCGACAAGACGTCGTTCGAGCAGATCCTCAACGACGTGTCGGCCAAGCTGACCACGGACGCCCTGCTCGACATGAACAAGCAGTTCACGTTCGACAAGAAGGACATCCCGGTCATCGCAAAGGCGTGGCTTCAGCAGAACGGCTTCGTCCAGTAACCGTCATCGGGACCCGCGTATCACGGGCTCCAGTGGCAGATGAATCCAGAGGCGGTCACCCTTCGGGGCGGCCGCCTCGTTCAATACGCTGACGGCGACGTGACAACGCATCACCAATGATTCAAGAGATGGCACGCAACGAGTATCTCGAGCTCACGGACTGGCGCCGACGGGTCGCCGCGCTCTGGCAGGGATGGCGCGAGGTATGTGCCGGGCCCGAAGGACCGACCCAGGCAACGGCCGCGTTCCGGGACGTAAAGAACGACCTGTTTGCCCGACACCCGCAGTCGCCGCTGCTGCCCCAGGATCGAGGCACGTTCCGCGGTATCGAGTATTGGCCGTACGACCCGGCCTGGCGGATGGTCGTGTCCCTGGAGCAAGATCCGAGCGATGCATCGGGGCCGCATGGCGACGTCACCGCGGGGCCGCTGGATCTGCCGAGCTCCGGCCTCGGTGGTATTCCCTTCCGTCGGATCGGCCACGTGCAGCTGACCGGTCCGCTTGCGGGGCACGCGCTGCCCGTCTTCTGGATCGACGCGTACGGCGGCGGCCTCTTCCTGCCGTTCCGCGACGCCACCTCAGGAACGGAGACCTACGGCGCAGGCAGATACCTGCTGGACACGATCAAGAGCGCCGACCACGGCGCGGAGCCCGGTGGAATCGACGCCTTTGGCGCCCATCCCGAGGCAGCCGACCAGTCGCCGTCGCTGATCCTCGACTTCAACATGGCCTACCACCCGTCGTGCGCCTACGACCCACGTTGGAGCTGCCCGCTCGCGCCGCTGGAGAGCCGGCTCCCGGTGCCGGCCAGGGTCGGAGAGCGACTGGCGGACTCGTCCGCACACGCGTAACGGACGAAGTGGTGGCCGACGCAGCTTCGAGCCGTCCGCGACGGGTCGTCGTCGTTGCAGGCGGAGTCGGCGGCGCGAAGCTTGCTCACGGGCTGGCCCTGGCGTCGTCAGCCCAGCGAGCTGGAGGCGCTCCCGGGCTCGATCTGGCCGTGGTTGTCAACACCGGTGACGACCTGGAGCTCCACGGGCTGCTGGTCTGCCCCGATCTCGACACGGTCATGTACACGCTCGCCGGCCTGGCGAACCCGGACACCGGTTGGGGCATCGCCGGCGACACATGGACCGGGTCTGGGATGCTTGAGCGCTACGGCGCAGAGACGTGGTTCCGGCTGGGCGATGCTGACCTCGCCACCCATGTCGAACGGACGCGACGGCTGCGCACCGGTCAACGGTTGACGGCGGTCACCGCGGCGTTGTGCGCGGCACTCGGCGTGCCGGCAGCGGTCCTTCCCATGACCGATGAGTCGGTCCGAACCCAGGTCGCGACCGCCGACGGCTGGCTCGAGTTCCAGGACTACTTCGTTCGGCGAGGGCATCGCGACGAGGTTCGGGCGATCCGCTACGCGGGCATCGAGTCCGCGCAGGTGACCCCCGAGGTCCTGGCGGTCGCTCGGAGCGGCTGACCTGATCGTCTTCGCGCCGTCGAACCCGTTCGTGAGCATCGGCACGATCCTGGCCGTGCCCGGGCTCCGCGACGCGCTGCTTGCCTCGCCCGCTCCGATCGTCGCGGTCAGCCCGATCGTCGCCGGGGCAGCGCTGCGCGGACCGGCCGACGCGATGCTCGTCTCGCTCCAGGGTGAGGCGAGCGCCGTCGCCGTCGGGCGGCTCTACGCGACGGAGCATCCAGGGCTCGTCGACGACTTCGTCATCGACGCGGCGGATGCCGATTCCGCGAACGAGATCTCGTCGCTGGGGCTGCGGGCGCATGTCGCGGCGACGGTGATGCGCTCAGACGCGGACCGGGAGCGGCTCGCGGCGGCGATCCTGGCGCTCCGGGAGCCCTCTGCGGGCTGACGACTCGACGAGTCGATGGGGAGCGGCGGTCGGGACCGCGCATCGGTGACAGCGCCCGTACCATCGCAGGGTGGGACGTCGGACGTCGACAACCGGGCGCGGCAGTGCGGCGCTGGCTCCGTTGCACGCCGTCGTGCCGCTGCGCGGCCTGGTCACCGGAAAACAAAGGCTGGGCGAGGCCATCGATGCGGAGGAGCGCGCCCAGCTCGTCCTGGGGCTGCTGCGTCGAACGCTTCGGATCCTGCGCGACTGGGAGCCGCTGACCGCGACGCACGTGGTGACGTCCGACCCGATCGCGCGCAGCGTCGCAATCGAGCTGGGAGCCCGGGTCGTGCCAGACCCGGGCAGTGGCCTGAACGCGGCGATCCGAGAGGCAGCCCTGGCGGCTACGGACGGTGGCGCCGCGGCGGCGCTGGTCCTTCCGGCAGACCTTCCGCTGCTCTCGGCTGATTCGCTCGACCGGCTGCTGGATGCCGCGGACGCGGCGCTCGCCGCAGGTTCCGGCCGGCCGCTCGTGGTGATCTCGCCGTCGGATGCGCGCAACGGCACGAACGGGTTGCTGCTCTCGCCTCCGGACGTGATCGAGCCGTCGTTCGGGATCGCAAGTTTCGAGGCACACGCGCGTGCCGCCAGGGATGTGGGGGCCAGTCTTCAGGTCGTGCCCGACCCGGGCCTCGGCTTCGACCTCGACACGCCGGAGGACTTCGAGCGCCTGCCCGCGACCGTGATCGGCGAGTTGCTCGAGCTCGGCCGGCTCGCGCCGACGGAAACAGCGACGCCGTGACCGACGGCGGTCCTTTTACCGATGGCGGCCCTGTAGCCGACGGCGGCGCAGCGACCGACGGCGGCCGGCTCCTTGCCGTCTCGCTGCCCGAGCTCCCGGAGGTCCGCATCGGGGATGACCTGGGCGGCTTGATCGTCGACGCCCTGCGCCGCCTTGCCGATGAGGATCCATCTCTGAAGCCGCAGGCCACGGATGCATTGGTCGTGACCCAGAAGATCGTCTCCAAGGCGGAGGGCCGCATCGTCGACCTGCGCGACGTCCAGCCTCGCTCCGAGGCGGTCGAGTTCGCCGAGCGTTGGGAGCGCGATCCTCGCCAGATCGAGGTCGTCCTGCGCGAGGCTGCCGAGGTGGTGCGCATGGAGCGCGGCGTCCTGATCTGCCGCACGCACCACGGCTACGTCTGTGCCAATGCCGGCGTGGATGCCTCGAACGTCGGGACGGCAGACACCGTCACGCTTCTGCCGGAGGATCCGGATCGATCGGCCAGGGAGATCCGTGCGCGGATCGCCAGCGACCTGGGCGTCGAGATGGCCGTCATCGTCAGCGACTCGTTCGGGCGGCCGTGGCGCTTCGGCATCGTCGACGTGGCGCTCGGCGTCGCGGGCTTCAACCCGCTCGACGATCAACGCGGAAGACCCGACGCCGACGGCCGGGTCATGCACGCGACGGTCGTGGCCGTCGCGGACGAGATCTGCTCGGCGGCCGAGCTCGCGTCGGGCAAGTCAACTCGCCGGCCGCTCGTGCTGGTGCGCGGCGCGACGCTCCCCGAGGGCGAGGGCTCCGTGCAGCGAGACGTGGTCATGCCGCGCGAGATGGACCTGTTCCCCTAGTCCAGCGACGCCTTACGGCGTACATTCCACGCATGAAACTTGGACTGCAGATTTCTTCGTTCACGTGGCCAACAGGCACGCAGGACATCGCCGCGACCCTGGCCCGCGTCGTCAAAACCGCCGACGAGGTGGGCTTCGACTCGATCTGGGTGATGGACCACTTCTTCCAGATCCGCGGCGTCGGGCCGTCCGAGGAGCCGATGCTCGAGGGCTATACGACGCTCGGCTATCTCGCGGCGCACAGCCAGCACGCCCGACTCGGACTCATGGTCGGCGGGATCCACTATCGCCAGCCCGGCCTCTGGCTGAAGGCGGCCACCACGCTGGACGTATTGACCGGCGGGCGCAGCTACTTCGGCATTGGCGCCGCGTGGAACGAGGAGGAGTCCCTGGGGCTCGGCTTCGCGTTTCCGGAACTGCGCGACCGCTTCAGGCAGCTGGAGGACACGCTCAAGTACGTGCACGAAGGATGGACCGGAGAGCGCGGCACCGAGGCTCGGTTCGAAGGCAAGACAGTGACCGCGGAGCGGATCCTCAACTCGCCGCAGGCCCTCTCGAGACCGCACCCGCCCATCCTGATCGGTGGTGGCGGCGAGCAGCGCACCCTGAGGCTGGTGGCCCGCTACGCGGACGCATGCAACATCTTCGGCAACGCGGACAACCTGCGTCGCAAGTACGGGATCCTCGAGGAGCATTGCCTCGATGTCGGGCGCAACTACGCCGAGATCGAGAAGACCAACCTGAGCGGGCGTCGCGATCACGCCCGACGGCGCTCACGGTTCCCTGACACCGGCCGCATTCGTCGAACGCCTTGGTGACTGGGCCGAAGCCGGTTCGATGCACACGATCTTCAGCGTCCGCGACGTCTGGGACACGTCCAAGCTGGAGCTCATCGGCCGGGACGTCATTCCGCAGGTGAAGAGCCTGGGGGACCCCAGCCCGATCGATTGAGCGTCGCGCGGGAGCGAACAGGCTGAGGGCGCGGCCCTCACCAACTTCCTACAGCGACTCGACGCTCCCCGGGCGGTCGCCGCCTACCTGGCCACCGGTCGCGTCCGCCAGCGAGTGAGTCGACGGTCGAATCGGGTAGGCGCTCGGAATCGGCGTGGCATGGATGGACGTCTCGTCGTCGTCCTTGGCGTCCGGATGGAGCAGCGTGTCGTGCTCCTCGTCGGGCGTGTCGTCGTCGTCGTTCTCGTCGTTCTCGTCGTTCTCTCGTGATCCTCGTGGGACTGGTGACCGTGATCGTCGTGCTCGATGATCTCGACCGGACGGGCGACGCCGTCGTGGACGACCACGGGCACAGCGGTCGTCTCGTCTGACACGTGGTGGTGCGAGCGCGCCCGGTAGAGCAGGAACGCGCCCATCAGCACCAGCAGCGCCGGCCACCAGTCGGCTGCGGCACTGACGAGGTCCTTGCCCATATGGCCGCTCGTCACGATCGCACCGATCACCAGGAGGATGAGGCCCGGCGCGAGCGGCCACCAGCGCAGGGAGCGGATGTTGAACAGCAGCCCCAGCACCCAGGCGAGGAAGAAGCCACCGGCAAGGCTGATGAGAAAGCCCCCGGTGCCGACGTCGGGGTCACTGCCCTTCACGACGAGGATGCCGATTCCGACACCGACCAGGATCGAGCCGGAAACCACGGCACCGACCGACCGAGTCACGAAGAAGAGGCCCAGGAAGAGCAGGCCGATGATCAGCGGCATGATCGGCAGCAGGTCCGGAAACAGCCGATTGCCGAGAATGAAGAGGCCGGCGACGACCAACATCGTGCCGGCGATCCAATCGCGGTGGAGTCTGCCCACGAGGGCGAGTATGACAGCCGGGAAACGGTCCTCCGGATAGGCTTGAACACGTGTCAGCCCAAAGGCCGGCCAGCCCGTTCGAAGAGGTCCGAGCGCTGGCGCTCGCGTATCCCGAAGCGCACGAGGATCACCCATGGGGCGAAACCGCGATCAAGGTGCGCAACAAGGTCTTCTGCTTCCTGGGCGTCGGCGATCCCGACGGCGGTGGCCTGACGCTCGGCGTGAAGCTGCCGGAGTCGCATCCGCTGGCGCTGGCACAGCCGCACGTCTCGCCGATGCGGTACGGCCTCGGCAAGGCAGGCTGGGTGACGGGCATCTTTCCCGCTGACGACCTTCCGCCGACGCCGATGCTGTCGGCCTGGCTCGACGAGTCGTATCGCGCCGTCGCGCCGCGGACGCTGGTCCGGTCGCTGGGGGAATACTCCCCGGGGGTATCCACCGATGCTAGGATTGAAGCTCGATGACCCAACTCGGATTCCCCTCCATTTCCATGCTCGACGAAGGCACGGAGGCCGTCGCCGCCGTCTCGCAACAGCCGTCCGACGGCAACGGGACCGGCGGTGAGGATGGGAACCGGCACCACCAGGTCGTCATCGTCGGATCCGGTCCGGCGGGCCTGACCGCGGCGATCTACGCGGCGCGTGCCAATTTGCGGCCGCTCGTCATCGGCGGGTATGCGCCGGGCGGCCAGCTGATGATCACCAGCGACGTCGAGAACTTCCCCGGCTTCCCCGAAGGGATCCAGGGACCCGAGCTGATGGAGCTGTTCCGGCGCCAGGCAGAGCGCTTCGGCGCAAAGATCGTGGACGTCGACCTCGAGCGCGTCGAGCTGTCGAAGCGACCGTTCACGCTGTGGGCCGGTGGCGACGAGTACACCGCCGATTCGCTCATCGTGGCGACCGGTGCCAGCGCGCTCTGGCTGGGCCTTGAGAACGAGACGCGCCTGCGCGGCCGCGGCGTCAGCGCCTGCGCGACCTGCGACGGGTTCTTCTTCCGGGGCAAGAAGGTCGCCGTCGTGGGTGGCGGTGACACAGCGCTCGAGGAGGCCACGTTCCTGACGCGCTTCGCGACGGACGTGGTGGTTCTGCACCGCCGCGACCAGTTCCGCGCCAGCAAGATCATGCAGACGCGCGCCCTGGACAACCCCAAGATCTCGGTCGAGTGGAACAAGGAGGTCGCCGACGTCCTGGGTGACGAGGTGGTCACCGGGGTTCGTCTCCGCGACACCGTTACCGGCGAGGAGTCGACGATCGAGGCGGACGGGCTCTTCCTGGCCATCGGCTACCGGCCCAACACCGACGCGTTCCGCGACTGGCTGAGCGTCGACGAGAAGGGCTATCTCGTCGTCCGCGACGAGACGCACTCGGATATCGATGGCGTCTTCATCGCTGGTGACGTGCACGATCACCGGTACCGGCAGGCCGTCACGGCCGCGGCCGATGGTTGCAAAGCGGCCATCGACGCCGAGCGCTGGCTCGAGGAGCAAGGGGTTATCCAGAGCGTGTCGGCGACCGCGTGGTGACGGCCGTCGCAGAAGAGCCGGCTCTGCAGCCGGCTGCAGAGCCGGGGACGGACGTCGAGCGCGCCACAGAACCGGACATCCCGGAGATGCCCGAGATGCAGCAGACGACCGCGGGCAATGGCGCGACGAATCGTCGGAAGGTCCGTCGTGATGACTGGCGCGAGCGCGTCGCCACACGCCTCGGGATCGTTCCGCTGACGCGCGAGGTGGTGCGGGATTGGCTCGACGAGGCGCTGCCGGCGCAGGATGGCGCTGCGCTCGACGCCGGTTGCGGCCGCCAGAGTCAGTTGAAGCCCTTTCGCAAGCGCATCGGGCGGTTCATCGGCGTGGACATCCACGAGCCGTCCCGGACCCTGCGCTGGTTGGACGAGTTCGTCATCGCCGACGTGTGCCGCGATGTGTCCGCCTTCCCGGAGGGCAGCTTCGACGTCGTGCTCTCTTCGTTCACGGTGGAGCACTTCGGGGACCCCGACGGCGCCTTCGCGACCTTGGCGGCCTGGCTTCGGCCCGGAGGCTGGCTGGTGATCACCACCGTCAACCGCCGCCATCCATTCGTCGATGCGTACCTTTCGCTGCCGGACGGCCTGCGCTCGCGGATCCAGCCGATCGTCAAGGCGAGCGAGGCTGACGCGCACCCACTGGTCGGCGCCTGCAACACGCCTGCTGCCGTGCGCCACGCGCTGACCGCGGCGGGATTCGATGACATCGAGGTCGCGACAACCGGATACCTGTGGCGAGCATGGGGCCGCTTTCTGCCAGGCTTCGCCCTCGGCCTGCTCGGCGATTTCGCGGCGCAGCGATTCCCCGGCCGTCGCTCCACGATCGTCGCGCGGGCGCGTCGATCAGCGGCAATCCTCGGCTCGATCCACGCATTGATCACCGTCGCGGCCCCTCGTTTTGAGCGCGCCTGCGGGTTTGCACCGAAGATGACGTCGTGACCGGGATCAGGCGCAACAGCGTCCGCCTCTTCCTCACGAGCACATCGCTCCTGTTCGTGGAGCTGATGCTCATTCGCTGGATTCCCGCGAACGTCACGTACATCGGCTTCTTCAGCAACTTCCTGCTGATGGCCAGCTTCCTGGGGATCGGCCTCGGCATCCTGGCCGGCCGCAACGGCCGCAGAGTCTCGATCCTGCCGTTCGCGCTGCTGCTGTTCATGGTCGTCGTGGTCATCGTCCAGAAGCAGCTCAACGTGCAGGTCAAGAGCTCGGACGAGCTCTTCTTCGGCCTCGCCGAAAGCCAGCAGGCGGACGTGAACTTCTACGTCCTGCCGTTCGTGGTCGGACTCGTGACCATCCTGATGGCATCGCTGGCGATGCCGCTCGGTCCCCTGCTCAAGAGCATGCCGCCGCTTCGCGCGTACGCGATCGACATCTGCGGCTCGCTGACCGGCATCGCCCTGTTCACGATCATCTCCGCGGCCGGGACCGACCCGCTCGTCTGGTTCAGCGTCGCCGTGGTCCTGGTCCTGCTGATGGAGATCGCCGACCGCGTGACCATGGCCACCGTCCCGGCGCTGGTCTCGCTCATCGCCAGCCTGATCGTCATCAACGCCCAACTCACGAGCCCGCTGGGCAAGCTCGACACCTACTCCGCCTACTACCGCATCACCACCTACCGGGACTCGAGCGGGCTCGAGCGCCTCAACGTGAACGGCATCCCGCACCAGACGCTTCATCCGGTCGGCGGAGCCGACAGTGAGCCCTTCTACGAGCAGGTCTACAACTGGTTCCCCGGCAAGACCTATCAGAACGTGCTGATCGTCGGGGCCGGCAGTGGATCCGATGCGGCCGTCGCGCTGTCCCACGACGCCGGCCACGTCGACGCGGTCGAGATCGATCCGGGCATCCAGGCAATCGGCGCCCGCGACCACCCCAACCAGCCGTACTCGGACCCGCGCGTCACGCCGTACATCAACGACGGGCGGGCCTTCCTGCGCAGCACCGACAAGCAGTACGACCTGATCGTCTTCGCCCTGCCCGACTCGCTGACGCTCGTTTCGAACACGGCGAGCCTGCGGCTGGAGTCGTTCCTGTTCACCGAGCAGGCGTTCCAGAGCGTCCGCGATCACCTCGCGCCCGACGGCGTCTTCGTGCTCTACAACTACTACCGCCAGGACTGGCTGGTCTCGAAGCTGGCCACGCATGCTCCAGGACGTCGTTCGGCACCAAGCCGCTCGTCCGCGTCTACAACGACGTGCAGGCAGCCATGGCCGACGGACCCGCGGTTGCGGCACTGCCGAACGGGCAACCGCCCGGCGATCACGTCGACGCGATCCCCGATCCGGGGGCCGGGCCGGCGCCGACACCTGCGACCGACGACTGGCCGTTCCTCTACCTGCGCAACCCGTTCGTCGCCGACTACTACGTCTACGCGCTGGCAATCCTGCTGCTCTTCGCGCTGGTCTCCGTTCTTTTCGTGGCAAAGCTCACCGGCACGTCGATACGCAAGTTCAGTCCGCACTTCTTCGCGCTTGGCGTCGCGTTCCTGCTGCTCGAGACGCGCTCGCTGGTGAGCTTCAGCCTGCTGTTCGGCACGACCTGGCTGGTCAACGCGCTGGCGTTCTTCGCGATCCTGCTGAGCGTCCTGCTGGCCATTTTCATCAACTACCGCTTCCGGATCCGCCGCGTGTGGCTGTTCTACGCCGGGCTCTTCATCTCGCTGGGCGTCGCCTACCTGCTACCGCCCGAGTCGCTGCTGATCGACCCGCCGTGGCTGCGCTACGCGCTCGCAGCCGTGCTGGCGTTCGCGCCGGTGTTCTTCGCCAACCTTGTCTTCAGCTACTCGTTCCGCGACACCCGGACCGCCGACATGGCCTTTGCCAGCAACCTGTTGGGTGCCATGGTCGGAGGTGCGCTCGAGTACCTCGCCCTCGTCACGGGATACCAGGCGCTGCTGCTGCTGGTCGCGCTGATGTATGCGCTGGCGTTCCTGTTCGCGACACGGTTCCGGTTCTTCGCCGACCGCGATCTGACCGAAGGGGAAGTGCCGCCGAGGGCAACCGCTCCTGCGACCGTTGGGCCGCCTCCAGCGCAGGTGGGCGCGGTCTAGGCGTCTGTTGGTGCCAAGGGCACCAGACCTCGGCGCGGACTTCGGCAATGATCTGCGACCATCCCGCGGTGATCATCAGCCATGAGCACCGGTACGTCTTCATCGAGTTGCCGCGAACGGGTTCCAGCACGATCAACCACGAGCTGCGGCGGAACTACGGCGGCGAGTGGATGCTCGGCAAGCACAGCACCTACCAGGATTTCCTGCGGGTCGCGACACCCGACGAGCGCACGTATTTCGCGTTCGCCGGCATTCGAAATCCACTCGACGTGACCGTGAGCCGCTACGTCCAGGTGCGCACCGACGCCCGCAAGCGCTTCACCGATCCGGGGAAGCGGGCGCGGCGCACCAGCCTCCCCGAGCAGATCGAGAGCCGGGTCTTCGATTGGGTGCGCCGGAACGACGCGAGCTTCGAGCAGTTCCTGCTGCACTGGTATTGGCTGCCCTACGACACGTGGTCCAGCGTCGACCACCGCCGGCTCGACTTCGTGGTCCGCTTCGAGTCCCTCGCGGAGGACTTTGCCGAGGCGATCCGACGCATCGGACTGACGCCCAAGCGCAAGCTCCCGGCCCGCAACGTCACCGGGGTCGGTCGCGCTCGCTGGACGACTACTACACGTCTGAGGACGCGCGTCGGAGAGCCGCGTGGGTCTTTGGGCCGTACATGCGCGAGTGGCACTACGACTTCCCCGAGTCGTGGGGCGACATCTCGGTGCCGGCCTGGAGCGAGGCCGAGCAGCGGGTCCTGCGGTTCTATCGCGGGCTGTACTGGCGTTTCATCCGCAGCGTACCGACGGTCACGCCGCGCAAAGGACGCCGCGATCGCGAGCGCAAGCTGGCGGACCGCCGGGCTGCGATGACGGCGGCGCGAACCACGCCGACGACCGACGCACTTGCCGACGTGCCCGAGGACGAGGACCTCGAGGCCGACGACGACGACTGAAGCCACTCCGGAGCGCCATGCGCCGGGGAGGTCTGCAACTTCGGCAGCAGGCTGCCGCGCCGGTCTGTGCGCCCTAGGTTCGGCTCACGCTCGGGCAATTGATGGTCGCGTCGACGCCGACGCCGTCCTTGGTGGTCCCGGTGGCGTGGATGACCGCCGTGTCGCCGTTGTCCTGGACCTGCACGGAGCCCGAGCCCTGGTCCTGCGAGTTGTCGGTCTTGTCGTCGATCTCGTACGTGTTGCCCTGCAGCAGTGGCCCGACGCCGATGCTGAGAAGCATCACGGTCCCCTGGAACATCGCACTCGGATCGTCGGCCTTGCCGGGCGCGGCGGACACCAGCTGCACGCTCGAGAGTTGTTTCGGTCCGCCGTCGGTCGACCATTGGACGCCCCAGGCCTGCGGCCCGATCAGTCCGACCGTGCAGTTCGGGTCCTCGACCCCGGTGTAGGTGCCTGCATCCTGGCCGCCGGTCAGCACGACGGTCACCGTGATGCCACCCGAAGCTGTCTGCCCTGAGGTCGCCCCCGCGTCCTCGGACGGTGCCACCGTCGGCGTGGCGGTCGGCGTCGGGCCGGCGGGCGTTGCCGACTCGCCGACCTGGGTGGCGACCGCGCCGCTGGAATTCGCGGGAGTCGCCGCGGGCGCTGGCGTTCCGGTTGCCGAGGCGGCGCCGCAGGCCGCAACAAGCAGCGCGGTCGACGCAAGCAGGACGAGATGACGTGATCGAAGCAACGAACGGATCCCCTGAGCGAGCAGCGGAGTGGTTTGGAAGCAATTGTCCTCGCGCCGGCCGTGACGCGCAGGCAACGAGATATGCCACGCCCGTTTCGAGCCGATGCCGCCCAAGGTGCTAGCGTGCGAGGGATGGCATTTCGAGGTGCGGGGGCATACGGCCCGCGCGGGGGCATGGGCCGGGTGATGCGCACGGCCTCGCAAGATCCACCGGCAGTACGCAAGGGACAGTCCGGCGCGACGGCGCGTCGCGTCGCGGGCTTCTTCCGGCCCTACCGGTTCCAGGTCGTGGTCGTCCTCTTCACGATCGTCGTCACGAGCCTGCTCGGCCTGGTGAACCCGATCCTGCTCGGCAAGATCATCGACGTGGCCCTGCCGCAGCAGAACTGGTTCCTGCTCAACGTGTTCGTCGCCCTGATGATCATCACGCCGATCGTCTCCGGCCTGATCGGCATCGGCCAGACGTACCTCAACAACGTCATCGGCCAGCACGTGATGCAGGACCTGCGCAACGCCCTGTACGAGCACCTGCACCGACTGCCGCTGCGCTTCTTCACCGAGACCAAGACCGGCGAGATCCAGAGCCGCCTTGCCAACGACGTCGGTGGCATCCAGAGCGTGGTCACCGATACGGCCAGCAGCGTCGCTTCCAACGTGGTGGTGGTCGTCAGCACCGTGGTCGCGATGATCCTGATCGACTGGCGCCTGACGCTGCTGTCGCTTTCGCTGCTGCCGTTCTTCCTCTTCCTGACCTACCGAGTCGGCAAGATCCGGCGTGGCATCTCCACTGAGACCCAGAAATCGCTCGCCGAGATGAGCGCGATCACCGAGGAGACGCTCAGCGTGAGCGGGATCCTGCTCTCGAAGACGTTCGGGCGCCAAGGGGAGACGATCGCTCGATACCGCGACGCCAACTCGCGGCTTGCGCGGCTCCAGCTGCGCCAGAGCATGGTCGGCCGCTGGTTCTTCATGATCGTCGGCTCGATCTTCGCGATCATGCCGGCGCTGGTGTATTGGCTCGCCGGCTACCTCACGTTCACCGGCTCGCCGGGCGCACCGTCGATCGGCCAGATCGTCGCGTTCACGACGCTCCAGTCGCGTCTCTTCTTCCCGCTCGGCCAGCTGCTCAACGTGCAGGTGGAGGTGCAGGGCGCGCTGGCACTCTTCGACCGCATCTTCGAGTACCTCGACATCGACGCAGACATCAAGGACGCGCCCGACGCGATCACGCTGACGCCAGCCGAGGTGCGCGGCCGCGTCCGCTTCCGCCACGTGTGGTTCTCCTATCCGCAGCCGGTCGTGGCTCCCGCCGCGCCCGTCGAGACGTGTCCCGGACGACACGCAGCCGCCGGCCACGCCGGTCGAGGTCGAAGGAGCGGCCGACACGCTTGCGGCGGCCGCCACGGCCATCGACACGCTGCGGCCGATCGACGAGGTCGCGATGCCCGCGTTTCGCGAGAGCGACGAGGACGAAGCAGTCGACTCCGCGCCACGGAGCTTCGGGCTCGAGGACATCGACTTCACCGTCGAGCCCGGCCAACTCGTCGCGTTGGTCGGACCATCGGGCGCCGGCAAGACGACCACGACCTACCTGGTGCCGCGCCTGTACGACGCCGACCAGGGATCGGTCGAGATCGACGGCGAGAACGTGCGCGGGATCGCGCTCGCCAGCCTGGGCCAGATCATCGGCTTCGTCACGCAGGAGACGTACCTGTTTCATGCCACGGTTCGGGAGAACCTGGTGTATGCGAAGCCTGATGCGACCGATGAAGAGCTCGAGACCGCAGCGCGCTCCGCGGCGATCCACGATCGGATCGTCGAGCTCCCCGAGGGCTACGACACGATCGTCGGCGAGCGCGGCTACAAGCTGTCGGGCGGCGAAAAGCAGCGCGTCGCGCTCGCGCGCGTGCTCCTCAAGGACCCGCGGATCATGATCCTGGACGAGGCGACCTCATCGCTCGACACCGTCTCGGAGCGACTGATCCAGCAGGCGCTCGAACGCGTCATGCGCGGCCGCACGACGATCGCGATCGCGCACCGCTTGTCGACGATCCTGCGCGCGGACCAGATCCTGGTCTACGAGCGTGGCCACATCGTCGAACGTGGCACGCACCGCGAGCTCATCGCGGCCGGCGGCGTCTACGCGCGGCTCTACCACGAGCAATTCGAGTCGGACGACATGCGGCCCCAGCGCCTGGAGCTTGCCGCGGCCGGGTAGCTGCGTTGACGTGAAGACGCAGACCTCAGGCGACCTTCCAGACTCGCCACAGCGCCGAGGGGTCCGAGAGCGGATCGCCATGGACGAGGAAGAAGTCGGCTGGGCCGCCCTCGCGGATGACGCCCGCGTCAGGCTCGCCGAGCAGCTCGCCACCGCGCCAGGTGGCCGCCGCGAGCGCCTCCCACGGTTCGAGGCCCGCCTCGACCAGCGATTGCACCTCCCACGCGAGCTGGTTCGCGCGCGGGGAACCACCACCGAAATCGGTCCCGGCACAGATCGCAACGCCTGCGCGATGGGCAATGCGCATGCTCTCCTGCGCCCGCTCGAGACGGTCGCGGATCCGCTTCTGCCCCTCGGGTGAAGCGAACCGCTCGATAGTGGTCGTGCGCCCGAACGTCAGCCACGACGCCATCACCGCGAGCGTGCTCACCACTGCGCCGCCGTAGGAGGCCATCGTTCCTGCGACGTCCTCGTCCAGCTGAAAGCCATGCTCGAGCGAATCCACCCGGCCACCGGCTCCGACCCGAGCACCGGCGATGGTTCCCGAGTGCGCGGTGACCTTCGCGCCGCGCTCGTGCGCCGCGTCGACCACACGCTTCACGTCCTCTGCGGACCAGGGCGCGACGTTCGGATCCGCGCCGTCGAGGTAGAGCTTCAAGAGGTCGGCGCCATCGTCGAGCTGCTTCATGCCGGCGGCGAGTAGCGCATCACCGTCGGCGGCCTCGACATCGTTGCCCAGCACGCCGGCGCCGTCGCCGAAGATCCATGTTCCGGCAGAGCGGACGTAGGGACGATCGAGGCGCGCAGCCCAGCGGTCGCGGATGCCGATGGACAACGCCCGCACGCGGCCGTCCGCCGGGTCCTCGACGATCGGCGAGCCGACATCCCGCGTCCACCGTACGCCGGCGCGCCGCGCAAGCTCACCGTTGTCCTCGGCCACCGACGCAAGCGTCTCGGGTGGATCGGCGAACCTGGCGATCCAGTTGGCGCCGCCGGGTCCGGTCAGGTGCGCATGGCAATCCACCATGCCGGGCACGAACGTCGCGCCGAGCGCGTCGACGACGGATAGCCGGCTAGCCGATCCAGGATCCTCTTCGGCGTCCGCAGGTCGGATCCAGGCGATACGCCCGTCGCGCACGAGGATGCTGACGCCGAGCTGAAGTCGATCGCTCCGCGCGTCGGCGAGGGCTCCGTTGCGGTACAGCGTGACAGGCGTGGCTAACATCCTTTCTCGTGATGGCCGTCACTGTAGCCCGCTGGACCGACGCTCTGCGTTTCGACGCGACGCTCCCCACCGGCTCCGTCATCGCCCTTGACTCCGATCCGATCGCAACCTACGGCGACCGGTTGGAAGCCACCCTTGGTGCCGAGTCGCGTGCGATTGCCAGCAAGCCGTCCCAGCTTCTGCTGGCCGCCCTCGCCGGTTGCACCGGCATGGACGTCATCTCCATCTGCCGAAAGAAGCGCGTCGGCTGGACCGCGTACGAGATCGAGGTGCGCGGCGAGCAGCACGAGACGCACCCACGGACCTGGGAGCGGATCGAGGTCGAGCATCGCTTCGAGGGCGACCAGATCGACGCTGCGGCGGTCGCCCGCGCGATCCAGCTCTCCGCCTCGCGATACTGCCTGGTCAGTGCGCAGCTGAGTGCCGGCGACACGACGATCAGCCACCGCTACCGCATCAGCGACGCGACGGGAACTCGAGACGGCGAGGTCTTGGTGACGGGGCCCTTCGGCGCCGGCCTGGAGCCGGCAGCGCCCACGCGGAAGGCGCCGGTCTAGCGAGGTTTGCGTGCCGAACGAGCGGCGGTCTGTGTCGTGCGCGGCCGTCCGAGGGAGAGCGGAGATCGTCGCCGAACACGCCCTGGTGTCGATCCGCTCGAATTTCTCGGGCCGCAGAGACGATCGCTTGAGCGATCGGTTCCGGGGCTATCGGCCGGATCTGGACTCCAGGCCTCGAGGGTCATCGCTTGAGCGATAGGCTCTTGGGGCTCTGGGCCGGATCCGCGCTCCAGGCCTCGAGAGTCATCGCTTGAGCGATAGGTTCTTGGGGCTCTGGGCCGGATCAGCGCTCCACGCGCTCGAGAGTCATCGCTTGAGCGATAGGTCCTTGGGGCTCTGGGCCGGATCAGCGCTCCAGGCGTTGAGAGTCATCGCTTGAACGATGGACTGAGGTGGTTGGGGCGAGATTGGCGCCATTGGACCGAGATTTGATCGCCTGAGCGATGAGGTCGACATCCGCGGAAGGTCGACGGTCACGCCAGCGGCTGCCTACGGCCCAGCGGACGACGATGGTCGCGCTAGCGGAGGTCAGGTCGCGCTAGCGGAGGTCCAGGTCGCGCTAGCGGCGGTCCACGGCCGGCTGGAACTCGGGGTCACGCACCGGCTCGGTCGGCGTCTCGAGCGACGCCGCCCCCCGACGACTGCGGAACCGCGGTAGCTCGGAGGGGTCGATGGGGCGAGTCAATAAGGTGACCGTTGCATCACCTATTCGTTCGAATGACAACTGGCGCGCAGGACGTCCGCTGGATCGCTCGATGCGCAGAACCGGATCGCCCTCGAGTCGGGCTCCCGCAAGGCGCAGGAAGAGGCGGATCCCGGCCCTGATGCTCGCTCCTGCGGCACCCTTGATCCAGCGGTTTTCACCTGGGAGACCCCAGATGAGGTCGGGCAACGGATCACCCAGTCGTCCGTCCGCCGGGGCATCCTCGACGACAAAGCCGGCATCGACGATCGGCTCGATCAGCTCGGCGACATCCATCAACCGTGTGTCGAGACGATGGACCCGAAAGATGCCCTTCGCGCGGCGCCAGCCCTCGTATCCGTTGCGGCGCATGCCGTCGGCGCATACCAGGGCGACGCGGTCCTGGTCGATGGTCGAGAGCTCGTCACGCCACGCGTCCACGCGGCTCGTATCGATGGGCGCGCCAACGCGCCACTTCCAGGTCTCGCCTTCGGCAACCACATGTGCACCATCGGTCACCTCGAGCATCTGCGGCTCGTAGGCCTCACCGAGCAACGTGCAGATGCCGCGCAGCGTGTGCTCCGGATCCGCGACCAGGTCCTCGTAGCGCACCACTGCCGAGCGCGGGTCGGTCTGGAAGAAACCGCGAGCCGCTTCGTCCTGGCGCTTCCACAGGTACGCGGACCCGACGGCGGAACGCGGACCGAAGGGCACGTTCGCGCGGGACGCAACGACGCCACGCGGATCGCGCACGACGCGAACGATCCGCGAGTCGGGCCAGAGCCGTCGCAGCTCGTGGACGTGCATCACGTGCGCCGGGGTCTTCTCTGCCCAGCGCCGCTTGCCTTGGCTCTTCGCGTAGGGCTCGGTGATCGCCTCGAGCACGGATCGGATCGAGCGCGGCTTTCGCCTGAGCGCCCTTCGCACCTCGTCCGCCGTCAGCCCATATGCATTCAGCACGTTACCGGCGCGTTCGCGATCGATGCCCGAGAGGAAGCGCACTGCCTGCTCCGGCCACTTGGGATCGTCGACGATGCGGCGCTGCACGGTGGGCCGAGCGAACTGGAAGAAGGCGGTTTCCGGCCCACAGGCGATCGCCGAGTGACGATCGAGGAGCGACGCCAAGAGCGTCGTCCCGGAGCGGCCTGTGCCGACGATGAAGATCGGGTCGCGGCGCTTGCCGGTCACGGCGCGTGCACCGAAACGGTCTCGGGCGTGAGCGCCGGCTCAACATCCTCGCCCGCCGCTAGGCGTTCGACGGCGCTACGTTCGACGCCGCAGCGTTTGCGAACGGCGCGACAACCCCCGGGTAGCCGTCGAGGAGCCGCGCTCGCATGCGATCTCGGTCCGCCAGCCGCCGATCGAGGCGCGACAGGTCCCACGTTTTCGCGGCGAGCATGAACGAATAGTACGCGCGGGCAATCGCCACGATCAGCCCTGGCACGCCATCTCGGTATCCCTGCAAGCGCACGTAGTTGCTCCACAGCCACGCCGCCGGCTCGACCAGCAGGTCTCGTGGCGTCGCCGGCGGACGACCAGCATCGAGCGACTGGCGCGCCTCGCGGGAGGTGTAGCGGTCGAACTTCTCCATCATGTCCGCGACGCTCTCGTACGAGAAGTGCCAGATGGCCGCCGAGTTCCTGGCGGGCAACTTCTCACGAAGTGACAATTCGGGCACCTCGATGCCGCGGTGGATCGCGCCGCTCAGGGTGACGGCGCCGCGGCGGAAGAAGCGCGGATGGCGGTTGGGCCAGTTCTTTGCCCCGACACGTGCCCAGCGTCCGAGCACCACGTTGACGCGCGGGATCATCACGACATCGGGCGCGTCGGCGCCGTCGGCGATCTCGCGGAGCCGGCGAGCGAGCGTGGCCGGGATCATTTCGTCGGCGTCGAGGAGGACGATCCAGTCGCCTGTTGCCTGCTCGACCGAGAAGGCGCGCGATTCCTCGACGATCGGCGTGTTCGGGTGCGAGACGACGCGCGCGCCGAGCTCACGCGCGATCTCCGCGGTGCGGTCCGCGCTCTCCTGGTCCACGACGACCACCTCGTCGCACCACGGGACGAGCGAGCCGACCGACCAGCGAATGTTCGCCTCCTCGTTGAAGGCGACGATGACGCCGGAGATCCGGGCGCTCACGCGGCTCCGGGCCTCGTCACGGACGCTTCGGCAGGCCTCGATTCGGCGCCCGGCAGGTTGCGCTCCTGTGGCCCGACGTAGCGAACCGACGGGCGGATGAGGCGGTTCGCGCCTGCCTGTTCGAGCACATGCGCGGTCCAGCCGGCGTGCCGCGCGAGCGCGAAGATCGAGGGATAGAGCGCCGGCGGCAGGCCGATCCCCTGCATGACGGCGGCCGTGTAGAACTCGACATTGGTCTTGAGCGGGCGGTCGGGGTGGCGCTCGGCGAGCTTGCGCAGCGCGATGTCCTCGACCGCGACGGCGAGGCGTGAGCCATTCCGCCGTTCCGGCCATGCCCTCTGCCACGTGCCGGAGCGCCGCGGCGCGCGGGTCGTAGGCGCGGTAGACGCGGTGGCCGAAGCCCATCAGCCGATCGCCACGATCCAACGTGTCGTCGATCCACTGCTCCGCCCGATCGATCGAGGCGATCTCATGGAGCTGGCTCACGACCTCGCTCGGGGCTCCGCCGTGCAGCGGCCCCTTGAGGGCGCCGATGGCGCCGCAGACGGCCGAGGCCATGTCCGACTGCGTCGACGCGATGACACGAGCGGTGAACGTCGACGCATTGAAGCTGTGTTCGGCGGCGACGACGAAATAGGCCTCGAGCGCACGGGCCGCGGTCGGGTCGGGTCGCCGGCCGGTGAGCTGGTAGAGGAAGCCGGCCGGAACGCCGAGCGATGGATCCGGGTCGATCGGGTCCTTCCCGTCGCGCAGCCGTGCGAACGCGGCCAGGGCGGACGGCGCAACCGTCGTGAGGGTTCGTGCCTGCTCAACGGTCGGTGGCCAGCCTGGGCGTTCCGTCGCGCCCCACGCCGAGACGGCCGTCCGCAACGTGTCCATCGGATTGGCACTGGCGGGCAATGCCCGGAGCGCGGCGAGGACGGCGTCCGGAAGGGGCTGGTTCGAAAGCGTGGCCTCGGCCGGCCAGTCGCCGGTCCACAGGAGCTCCGCAACCTGCGCGTACGTGCCGCGCTCGACGAGCTCGCCGATCGGATAGCCGCGATACAGCAGGCGGCCAGCCTCACCGTCGACGAGGCAGATCGACGTCTCGCCGGCGATCACGCCTTCGAGTCCCGGTGAATACGCCGGTGCGTCTGCTCCCATCCCAGGCGATTGTATCGGCGAGACCCGGGTCAGCCCTCGATCTCGACCCCGGCTGCGCGCATGGTGTTGATCGCGCGCTCGCCGTCCCCGGGCGCAAGGTCCACGGCGCGGACGGCGTCCATGAGCACCGTCGTCTCGTAGCCCAGGCGGCGCGCATCGAGAGCCGTCTGGAGCACGCAGTAGTCGGTCGCGAGCCCGCCCACCACGACGCGCTTCACCGCGCGCTCGTGCAACAGCCCATCGAGCTCGGTTGGCAGCGTGTCGCCGGTCAATGGGTCGCGCATGCTGAAGCCGCTGTAGCCATCCTCGCCATGGCTGCCTTTGCGCACGATCGGTCCGTCGACCCTGAGATCCGGATGCAGCTCCGCGCCCCAGGTGTCGATGACGCAATGGACCGGCCAGATGCCGCCGTCCTTGGCGAAATGGGGTGTCACCTCCGGGTGCCAGTCCTGCGTATAGGCAACCAGCGCGCCCGCTGACGATGCGGCTGCGACTTCGGCGTTCAGTGCCGGCACCACGTCCTCACCGCCCGAAACGGAGAGGCTCCCAGCCGGGTCGGCAAAGTCGTTCTGGACGTCGACCACGATCAAGGCGGTCAGCGGGTCGTAGCTGGGCATGGCGGGTATCTTGCAACCGTTCGGTCCCTCGCTGTGTTCATCGGTTCAGCGCGGTCGATCGACGGCGCTCCGTGCCACTTCGAGGGACTCATGGCCGCCCAGCCCGACGCGACAACCCAGCGACCCGCCGTTCCGGTCTGGGTGTCGTTCATCAGCCTTTCGCTGATCTGGGGCAGCTCCTTCCTGTTCATCAAGATCGGCCTCGACCAGGGCCTTCCCCCGCTGGTGCTGGTCAGCTACCGGCTCGGGTTCGCGGTGCTCCTGCTGCTCGTGCTGCTCCGACTGACGCGAGGCCGGCTGCCGCGCAGTCGCGAAGCGTGGTGGCGGTTGGCGGTACTCGCCTTCATCAACGTTGCGCTGCCGTTCTGCCTGATCACCTGGGGCGAGCAGTACACCTCGTCGGCCATCGCATCGATCCTCAACACGCTGACGCCCCTGCTGACGATCGTGCTCGCGTCGTTGGTGCTGCGCGACGAGCCGATCCGAGTCAATTCGTTGGCTGGAGTCCTGGTCGGGTTCGCCGGCGCGGTGCTGCTCGCATCACCATCGATCGGCGCGTCCCCGGGTGCCGGCGGAACGCCCGAGATCGTCGGAGAGCTGGCGGTCGCGGCGGGTGCGCTGTCCTATGCGTTCGGGGCCGTCTTCGCCAGGCACCAGATCACCGGCCGGAAGCTGATCGACGACCCTCGAGTTGGACCTCGGGCGCCGACGGCGGTCGAGATCGCGCTGCCGCAGGCGCTTGTCGTCGGGCGGCATGGTGGCGGTCGTGGCGCTGCTCACCCAAGCGACGCAGCCAACAGCGGTGCTCGCCCCGCCGACACCACAGGCGTGGTTCGCGGTGCTGTGGCTCGGCTTGCTCGGCTCGGGCGTCGCCCACGTGCTCCTCTTCACGATCATCCGCTGGTGGGGTGCCGGTCGGGCCACGCTGGTGACGTACCTCATGCCGGTCGTCGGTATCGCCCTGGGCGTGATCGTGCTCGCCGAGTCGCTCCTGCCGATCGAGATCGTCGGCACCGCGATGATCATCTCCGGCCTACTGGTTGCGAACAGCCGCTACGGCCGGCGGCCGCTCTACGGTCGCGCGGCCAGCCGTGGCCACGCCAACGGTGCCGGAGCCGAGGCCAGCTACGCTGCCGGAGTGACGTCGGGCTCGATCGAACAGCGAACTCGCGGCCGCCTCTTCGTGGGCACCAGCGGCTTCTCGTATTCCGCCTGGGCGCCGCGGTTCTACGCGCCGGGCACGCGTTCGGGGGACCTGCTCCGTGCCTACGCGGCTCGGCTGAACGCGTGCGAGCTCAACAACACGTTCTACCAGCAGCCGACGGCGCCGAAGGTCGCGGCGTGGCTTGCCGCGACACCCGATGGGTTCCGTTTCAGCGTCAAGGCGCAGCGCGGCGGCTCGTGGCGGTCGATGGCGGGCTTTGCGGCGGAAAGCGTTCCGTGGCTGACGCAGCCGTACCGGCTCTTCGGAGAGCGCCTGGGCACGGTGCTCTTCCGCGTTCCCGACACGACCAAGCGCGACGATGGCGCGCTCGCCCAGCTGCTTGGCGGCGTGGCCGGCGGACATGCCCCTGACCGATGGAATTCCAGCACGCGTCGTGGCTGGTCGACGAGACGCTGGCGCTGCTCATGGGCGCTGGCGCGGCGTTGTGCGCAACGGACCTGGATGACGGTCATCCGCCGGACCTGCGAGTGACCGGCACGTTCCTGTACGTGCGTCTTCGTCGATCGAGCTACTCGGAAGCCGATCTCCGCGAATGGGCGGCTCGGCTCGAGCCGTTCCTGGCCGATGGTCTCGATGCGTTCGTCTTCTTCCGCCACGACGAGGACGGCGAGAGCGCCGTTCGCGCCGAGCGGTTTCGCGCGCTGGTCGGCCAGAGCGAGGGCGACGAGCCGGAGGATGGACTCGGGTCGTAGGATCGCGGCGTGATGAACGGCATCCCGCCCGCGAGACGGTCGGACCTGCTTGTCGATCGTCACGACCGAGCACTTCACGCTCCAGGGTGCCCGCGCCACGGCGATCAGTGACGCCAACGGCCGCACCGGCTTCTTCCTGGCAACGTTGTCCGCGGTCACGGTGTCGCTCGCGTTCGTGGCCCAGATCGGTGGCGGGATCAGCGACGCGTTCATGCTCTTCGCGGTGATCCTGCTGCCGCTGTTGCTCTTCATCGGGCTGGCCACGTTCGAGCGGCTGCTGCAACTGGCGATCGAGAACATCCGCTGCGTGGTGGCCATCAACCGGCTGCGCCATTACTACCTGGAGATCGCGCCCGAGCTCCAATCGCACATCACGCTCTCGCCGTTCGACGACATGGCCGGCGTGCTCGCGAGCCTCGGCTCAGTGCGCACGCGCATGCGCCCATGGGACCTCGTGATCTCCAACGCCGGGATCATCGGCGTCGTCGATGCCATGCTCGCCGCGATCGTGACGGGGCTCATCGCGTGGTTCCTGACGCGCGACACCCACGAGCTGGTTGTGCCGTTCGCCGCTGCCGCAGTGGTCGGCATCGTGCTGCTGACCGTGTTGATGCGCTACGCGCGCTCAACGCTCCGATTGGCGCAGGCGGCTGCGGGCGTGCGCTTTGCGACCGGTACCGGCATCGACGTCGCGCACGTGCACGTCACCGAGGAGCCCGCACCGGACGAGGTCTGAGTCGGTCGAAATTGGCTCGCCGTGCGCTCGATCGAGCTCAGCCCCGGTCGAACCGCCAGCGCGTTGCCGTCGGCATGGCCTTCCACGCGAGCACCGTGCGCGGAACGACTTCCACAAGGCCGCCATCATCCCAACTGTTCGGTGACGGCTCGTATAGCGGCTCGGACGGATGGTATTTGTCGTACATGGCCCTGGCGAGCGCAGTGGCCACGTCCCCGGCCGGCACGAACGGCTCGCCTCGGCCGCGAACGATGACGGCGTCCTCGACCCCGTCGAGATGGACCTGGACCTCGCGATTGGCGGTGATGTTGCGGTTCTTGATCGTGCCCATGTCGCCCGTCTCGAGGAACAGTCTCCCCGCGACCAGACAGCCCCACACGGGAACGACGTGTGGCCGACCGCGTGGCGTGACCGTCGCAAGCCAGTAGGCCGACGCGCTGGTCAGGCGTTCGACGACGTGCTGCCATTCGATCCACTCGCCGCCGGTCGGCGGCACGCCGTAGCTCTCGGGCGGACTGTCCGGGCGTTCCTTAGGCGGCTCGTGGTCGAACGGACCTTGACTGGTGCTCATGCTCGCAACGATAGGCGGGCCGCGTACCGACTTCCGTCAGGTAGCAACCGGCCTGCTCTTACGCAGGCCGCAACGGGGATACGGAGCTCCTTGGCGAGCAAACCTGGCCCAGCCAGCATGGGGATTGCTGGTTGACGGAAATCGCGTCTGCCCGGCCGCATACGAGCACCCGGATTGCTGGCCGATGGAAACCGCACGACGTGCCTACCGATTGACGCCTGCAGGTGCCTCGCGTCCGAACCGCCGGCTCAAACCCCGATCGGGTGCCAGACGGTCTTCATCTCCAGGAACGAGGCGATCCACTCCGGCTTCTGCGCGCGAGCGTCGTCCAGCCATTCGAACGCGTCGGGGTCCACGCCGCGCCCGGGTCGCGCGACGCGCTTGACGTTCTCGATCGCCGACTCTTCGACCGACTGGCGCAGGTCCAAGGGCACGCCCCAGACATCGATCGCGTTCACGTCCATGTGCGACGCCAGCCACGGCACGAGCTCGCGCTTGCGGCCCGTGATGACGTTGATGACACCACCGGGCACGTCGGACGTTGCGAGCACCTCGGTGAGCGTCACCGCCGGCAGCGGGCGCGACTCGGACGTCAGCAGGACGACCGTGTTGCCCGAAACGATCGCCGGCGCCAGCCGCGATACCAGCCCAAGCAGCGACGACGCCTCGGGCGCGACGACGCCGACCACGCCTGTCGGCTCCGGGATCGTGAAGTCGAAGTAGCTCGCGGCGACCGGGTTCACCGTGCCGAAGAGCTGCGTGATCTTGTCGGCCCAGCCGGCATACCAGACCCAGCGATCGATCGACCGATCGACGAGCTCGCGCGCGCGCCCGTCCGCCAGCTGCCCGCCAGCCCCTCCGCCTCGGCGACCTCCTGCTCGAACTGCTCCCGGCGACCCTCCATCAGCTCGGCGACGCGATAGAGGATCTGGCCACGGTTCATCGCCGTCCGGTCGGCCCAGCCGGGGAACGCGCCGCGTGCCGCCCGGACCGCGTCACGGACGTCCTTGCGCGAGCCGCGCACGGCGTTGGCGAGCGGCGTGCCATCCGGCTTCGCGACCACGTACGACCGGCCCGATTCGGAGCGCGGGAACTGGCCGCCGATGTACAGCTTGTAGGTCTTGCGCACGGCGATCCGCGCCGGAATCGACGTCGCTGCCGCGGTCGGGTCGACGGTTGCGACCGCGCGGCTACGCGCCGGCATCGCTGGTGCTCATCTCAGGCGTTGCCGTACTGGAGCGTCTCGGGCCGCTCGAGCAGCATGGCGTACGCCGGCCCGTCGTTTGCGACCGGGCGGTGCTCGGTCCCTGCCGGCACGACGAACAGATCGCCGGCCGACAGATGGACGGCGTCGCGGCCCTGCATCTCGATCGAGAACGTGCCCGACCAGCAGAGGAACAGCTCGTCCTCATCGTGGTGATGAAAGGGAAATGAACCCTCGAGGCGTGCCAGCCGCACGATCGCGTCGTTGGCACGCACGAGATCTTCGGGCTTCCACGGCTCGCTAAGCGAGGCGGCGTGCTCGGGGATCGAAACGACGTCCCGCAGCGATGCCCGCCCATCAGTGGCCTCCGCCCAGGTCGACGTACGCCAGCAGTCCGTGCAGGCCGCCCTCGCGCCCGAAGCCCGACTCCTTGTAGCCACCGAACGGCGACGTGGGATCGAAGCGGTTGAACGTGTTGGCCCACACGACGCCAGCGCGCAGCCGCTTGACCATGCTGAGGATGCGCGAGCCCTTGTCGGTCCAGACACCGGCCGACAGCCCGTAAGCGGTGTTGTTGGCTTTTTCGACGGCCTCGTCGGGCGTGCGGAACGTGAGCACGGACAGCACCGGCCCGAAGATCTCCTCCTGGGCGATGCGGCTCGACTGCGCGACGTTGGTGAACAGCGTCGGCCGCACGAAGAACCCGCGGTCCGGGAGCTCGCAGGCCGGTTGGTAGATCTCGGCGCCTTCTTCCTGGCCGGCCTCGATCAGCTCCTCGATCTTGGCCAGCTGCGCGGCGTTGTTGATGGCCCCGACGTCGGTGTTCTTGTCCAGCGGGTCGCCGACGCGCAGCGTGGAAAGGCGGTCCTTGAGTCGCTCGACGAACGACTCGGCGATCGATTCCTGGACGAAGAGGCGACTGCCGGCGCAGCACACCTCGCCCTGGTTGAAGAAGATGCCGTTCACCACGCCTTCGATGGCCTGGTCGATCGGGCGCGTCGTCGAAGATGATGTTGGCGGCCTTCCCGCCGAGCTCCAGGGTCAGCGCCTTGTCCGTCCCTGCGACTGCGCGGCCGATCTCCTTGCCGACCTGGGTCGAGCCAGTGAACGCCACCTTGTCGACATCCGGGTGCTTGACGAGCGCGAGCCCGATCTCGCCTGGCCCGGTGATGATGTTCACCACGCCCGGCGGCAGGTCTGCCTGGCGGCACACGTCCGCGAAGAGGAGTGCTGTCAGCGGGGTGGAGCTGGCGGGCTTCAGCACGACCGTGTTGCCGGCGGCCAGTGCCGGGGCGATCTTCCAGGCCAGCATCAGCAGCGGGAAGTTCCAGGGGATGACCTGCGCCGCGACACCAAGCGGCCTGGGCGAGCGGCCCGGGAACGCGTATTCGAGCTTGTCCGCCCAGCCGGCGTAGTACCAGAAGTGCGCGGCGACGAGCGGGACGTCGACGTCGCGCGTCTCCTTGATCGGCTTGCCGTTGTTGAGCGTCTCGAGCACCGCGAACTCGCGGCTCCGCTCCTGCAGGATCCGCGCGATTCGGAAGAGGTACTTGGCACGCTCGCGGCCGGGCAGCTCGCCCCACTCGCGCTTGAACGCGCGGCGCGCGACCGAGACCGCGTTGTTGACGTCCTCGACGCTTGCCCGGGCAACCTCGGCGAGCGGTTCCTCCGTGGCCGGATCGATGGTGGTGAACCACTGGCCGGACTTTGGCGCGATCTCCTTGCCGCCGACGAACAGCCCGTATCGAGACTTGATCGTGACGACGTCGCGCGCTTCGGGAGCGGGCGCGTACTCCCAGGGGATCTGCTGCCCGTCTCCGAAGCCCCAGGAGGAAGGCATCTCACGGCCGCGGCCGACGAGCGGCGAGCGAGCGCGGACGGGGGTCAGGGCGCTCGACTTCCTTGCGGTCGAGGGTGTGCGAGCCATTCGACCGACAGCCTACACCGTGCTGCGGCACAACCACCGCGCAATGCAGGTGCCTGAACGGTCACTTAACCGCGAACCACGGCGACCATGAGGGCGTGCATTCCGCGCGGGAGCGTTGTCGCTGGATCGTCCAAGGGTCACCGCCCCTGCTCGCGCGGGTCGCGGTCCGTCGAGCATGCCAGACTCGCGCGGCCGTGAAACGACTCGCCGGTGTCCAGGAACTGCTCGACGGCGAGCTGGACCTTGACCTCTTGCGCGGCAACCTGACCGACCTGCGCCGCGTGAACCGCTGGCTCGGAGGCGCCGTGCTCTCTCGACGTGCCGCCGTTGCGCTGCTTGCGGGTCGGCGCGCCCGGCGGGAACCTGTGAACCTGCTCGATGTGGGCACCGGTGCCGGCGACATTCCGGCGGCCTTGATCGGGTGGTTTTCCGCTCGCGGCATCCCAGCATGCGCGACCGCGTGCGACACACGCCCGGAGATCGTCGAGGAGGCCCGGCGATGGACGAGTGGCGTTGATTGCCTCACGGTCGAGCTGGTCAATGAGAGCGTCCTTCCCTACGCCGACGCTGCGTTCGATGTGGCCCACGTTTCGATGGTGGTCCATCACCTCGAGGAGCCGGCGGCAACGGCCCTCTTGCGCGAGCTGGCGCGTGTGAGCCGGCTCGGGGTCGTGGTCAACGATCTCGACAGGACCCTGCGGTTCTGGCTGGGCGCAGTCGCACTCAGCCGCGTCACGACTCGCAATCGCTACACCCGCACCGACGGTCCGATGTCGGTCCGACGCGCGTGGCGCGTCCCGGAAGTCGAACAGATGGCAGCGGCCGTCGGCCTGCGTCCGCTCGCCCGGTTCACGCATCCGCTCGGCTACCGGTACGCAATCGCCTTCGAGCGTGACGGCGACGGCTGAGCGGCACACCGACGTCGCGATCGTCGGCGGTGGGCCGGCGGGCGCGGCGCTGGCCATCGGGCTGGCACATCGCGGGATCGAGGCGACGATCTTCGAACGGACGACCGAACCGCGATGGCGAGCCTGCGGCGTCTACAGCTCACCGCTGACACGCCGTCGATTGGTGGACCTGGGAATCGGGCCCGATCGGCTCGACAGCCTCGTCGCGCGAGTCCCGGCGCTGCAAATCCGGGTGGCAGGTGCGGACCCCGCCGAACGGAACACCAGCACGACAACACGACTGGCCTACGACCGGTGGGGCGGCGCATGCGGCATCGATCGAGTGGCGATCGATCGAGAGCTGTTGGAACTGGCGGAACGATCGGGCGCGCGGGTCGTTCGCGGCACCTCGGTCCGCTCTATCGAAACCTCGGGCGCGATCGACCGACCGGACTCGGTCGGGCTGGCCGTCTCCACGGCGGCAGGTCCGGAAACATGGCGGGCACGCCTGGTCGTCGGAGCGGACGGCCCAGGGTCGCTGGTCGCGCGCAGCTTCGGCGTGCAGCGGCGTTCTCGTTGGCTTCGCCGAGCCGGGGTCACGTTCCACACCGCCTCTCCGCCCGGATTCGGCGACGACGCGCGGATGGTGATCGGCGATGGCTGGTACTGCGGGCTGTGCCCGGTGCCAGGCGACCGGGTCAATGTCGGGATCGTGCTCGCCGAGAGCAGGCTGCGATCCGGACTGCATGGCGGCCGCCGTCCCGAGCAGCTTGCGCGGGAGATCCTCGCGGAGGTTCCCGTCGCTGGGTGCGCGACTTGCCACTCTGCCGGTCCTCGACCGCGTCGCTGTCGCCCTTCCGCTGGCGAATCGCGTCAGCCGCCGTGCCGGCCCGAGGTTCCTGCTGGTCGGTGATGCGTGCGGCTTCCTCGATCCGATCAGTGGCGAGGGGTTCGCCCGGGCACTCCGTTCGGCCGATTGGGCGACCCTGGCCATCGCCAGGCACCTGCAAGATGCGAACTCCACTTCCCTCGCCGACTACGATCGGCGTCTGCGCCACAGGTTCGACAGGAAGGACGCCATCTCGTGGCTCCTCCAAGCGTTCCTCGCTCGACCGGACGCTCTCGCCTACGCCGTTCGACGACTCGAAGGGAGACCACACCTGCGCGAAACATTCGCTGGCCGTCATGGCCGACCTGCGCCCGCCCGAGGACGCACTCGACCCGCGGTACCTCGTCGGGCTGCTGCGCCCATGAGCGTCGCCACCGCCGGCTTCACGCGGATTGCCGCCTATTGCGTCGTGACCGATGTGCGCAGCCGGATCCTTCTCTGCCGGCTGAGCCCTGGAGAGCTGGACGTCGGCAAGTGGACATTGCCGGGCGGCGGGCTCGACTTCGGTGAAGAGCCCGCCCTTGGAGCGATCCGGGAGCTCGAGGAGGAAACCGGCCTGGTGGGCCGTATCACCATGCTGCTTGGCATCAATTCGCGTCTCTACGCGCCGCGTCCGGGGCGCGACGTGCCGTTCCACGCCATCCGGATCATCTATCGAGCCGAGCCGGTTCTCGCCGAGCTGCGCCACGAGATCGCTGGCTCGACCGACCGCGCCGAGTGGTTCACGCGTGAGCAGCTGCCGATGCTCCCGCTGGTCGACCTGGTCGAGCGCGCCCTGGAGTTGCTCGATGGGTGGGCGGCCTGACGATGCGGACGCAGATCTCTCTCGAGATGGGCGCATCGCCGCAGGCGGTCTTCGAGCTCGCAGCCGACGTGAGCTCGTGGTCGCGCAAGCTGCCGCACTACCGGCGTTCGCAGGTCACCGGTCGCTTTGCGGGGCGCGTCCTCGTCGCATTCACCGCGCTGCGGCCGATCGTTCGGTCCCTTCGGTATCCCGGTCGGGTGGCGAGCCATCTGCTGGACCGATGACACGGACGCCGACGACCTCCAGCTGCACTTCTCGCACGTCCGCGGGATCACGTCCGGGATGCGCGTCACCTGGCACATCCGCCCGTCTCGCGACTCGGAAACCGGCGCGAACGTCGCCGACGCTGCCGCCGTGACCATCGAGCACGAGTTCGAGCGGCCAATCCCGCTCATCGGAACCGAGCTCATCCCACGCATCGTGGATCGGTTCTTCACCCATGCGATCGCCACGCGCACGCTGGCGCGCTTTCGCGAGCTGGCGGAGCGTAGCGAACCGACGAGCAGCCTCGCGACGAACTTCCTCTCGTGAGGAACGGCGAACGCCGGGTCTGGATCACGGGCCTCGGGCTCGTGACGCCGATCGGCATCGGCCGCGACGCGTTCTGGGAGGGCCTGCGGGCAGGAACGTCAGCGGTGAAGCGGATCGACCGGTTCGATCCGGCGGCCTTCCGGTCGCAGGTTGCGGCGCAGGTCGACGACTTCGATCCGCTCGACCACCTGAGCGCCAAGGAGGCACGCTCGACCGACCGCTTCAGCCAGTTCGCGTTGGTGGCTGGACGGCTGGCGATGGCCGACTCGGGCCTGCGCGTGGGCGCGCGCGGCGGCGTGCGTGCCGATCGGGTCGCCACCTATGTCGGCTCGGCCCTGGGCGGCATCGCCTACGCCGAAAGCCAGCACGAGCGCTACCTGGATCGCGGCATCAAGGCCGTGGCCCCCAACCTGGCCCTCGCCGTGTTCGGGGGCGCCGCGCCCGCCAACCTGGGCATCGACCTCGGGCTGAACGGGCCGATCCTTTCAACGGCGAACTCGTGCGCGTCGGGAGCGGTCGCGCTGGGCGAGGCGCTGCGCTTGATCAGGTCCGGTGGCGCGGACGCGGCCGTCGCCGGCGGCGTCGAGGTACCGCTGTCGCCGCTGGCCTTCGGCGCGTTCGACATCATCCGGGCGCTGGGAGCGGGGCACAACGACGACCCGGCGCACGCGGCACGACCGTTCGACGTCGAGCGGGACGGCTTCATCATGGGCGAGGGTGCCGCGCTGCTGGTGCTCGAGGAGGCCGAGTCGGCGCGGAAGCGCGGGGCAACTCCCTACGCCGAGCTGCTCGGCTACGCGGCGACGAGCGACGCGTACCACATGGTCCAGCCGCGTCCCGACGGTCTCCAGGCCGCCCGTGCCGCACGGCTGGCGATGGCGGACGCGCGGATCAAGGCGGTGGACGTCGACTACGTCAACGCCCACGCGTCATCGACGCCGCTCGGGGATGCCGCCGAAGCGCTGGCGCTGCGCAAGGCGCTCGGCCCGCGCTCACAGTCGGTGCCGATCAGCGGCACCAAGGCCTACTACGGACACCCGCTCGGGGCATCGGGCGCGATCGAGGCCGCCATCTGTTCGCTGGCGATCGCTCGCGGCTGGGCACCCGGCACGGTGAACCTCGATACCGTCGATCCTCGGGTGGCCGAACAGACCCCGTGCGTCCGCTCGGAGCCACTGGAGGCTCCCATCCGCACGGTGCTCTCGACCTCGTTCGGCTTCGGCGGGCTCAACGCCGCGCTGGTATTCCGTGCGCCACGAGCGTGATTCGGCCGCCTACACGACGCCCACGGCATGAACGAGGTAGCCGATCACCCCGCCGCCGAGCAGCAGCGGCACGGCCGCGCGCGGCCGCAGCACGAGGACGGCAAGCGAAACGACGGCAATAGCGATCGACACGGCGTCGACCAGGGCGCTCCTGGCCAATTCGATGGTCACCGCGACGATCAGTCCGATCGCCACCGCTCCGATCGCATCGAGGACGGCCGCGGCGATCGGCTGGCCGCGCAGCCGCGGGATCAGTGGATGGACGAGCGCCACGCCGACGAATGCGGGCAGGAAGATCCCGACCGTCGCAACCACCGCTCCGGGCACGTCAGCCAGCAGGTAGCCAACGAACGTCGCCGTCGTGTAGACCGGTCCGGGCGTCACCTGTCCGACCGCGACGGCGTCGAGCAGCTGCTGGTTCGTGAGCAGGCCCGTGCTGACCAGGTCGTTTTGAAGGAACGCCAGCAGCACGTAGCCTGACCCGAACGAGAAGACGCCGACCTTGAGGAAAAGCAGGAAAAGACCGCCCAACGAGATGGAGCTTGCCGCGGTCGCCGCGGCGGCCGGCGCGGCCATGCGCGACGGACCGGCACCCGCAACGATTGCGCGCAGCCAGGTCTGCTCGCGCCAGCCGGACCGTGCGACTCCCAGCGCGACGCCCGCGACGAGTCCAGCCACGATCACCGCAACCGGGTCGATTCCGACGAGCGTGAGCAGCGCGGCACCGACCGCGAGGGCGATGGTTACGAGCCCGCGGATGGCCGTCGGGGCCAGCCCGACAACGGCCATCGCAACCAGCGCCACGACCACCGGCTGGATGCCGTAGAGGATCCAGCCGAACTCCGGACGGCTGCCGAGACGCCCGTAGATGGCGGCGATCAGCAGGACCGCGAGTGCGGCGGGTCCGATGAAGCCGAGGCCGGCCAGCAACAGTCCCCGGATGCCCGCCCGCTTCTGGCCGATCGCCAGCGCCACCTCGGTCGAGGTGGGACCGGGGAGCAGGTTCGCGGCCGCAAGCATGTCCACGAATTCCGCCTCGGTGAGCCACCCGAGCTCGCGCACGAAGCGTTGGCGGAAGAGGGCCAGGTGCGCCGAAGGCCCGCCGAAGCCGACCACGCCCATGCGGAAAAACTCGCGCAGGACCTCCCGCGATGGCGACGTCGTGGGCGTCAATGTCCCCTCCGCAGACGCCTTCGGCGCTGCTGCGCGCGAAGCGGGCGGATCGCAGCGTCCCGCTGCGCTCCGTCCGTCGCTTGCGGCACGTCCCTGCGTTGCGTCAGTCGATGGTGAAGTAGTCGCCGCCCTGGTAGCGGCCGGTGCGCTCCTTGCGGATCTGCTGCAGCACGTCGTTGAGCAGGCTGCTCGCTCCAAAGCGGAATCGGTCGGGCGTCATCCATCGCGGTCCGAGCGTCTCGTAGAGGACGACGAGGTAGCCGATCGCCTCCTTTGCGGTCCGAATGCCGCCGGCGGGCTTCATGCCCACCGCTCGACCGGTCCGCCGGTGGAAGTCACGAATCGCCTCGAGCATCACCAACGTGACCGGGAGCGTTGCCGCCGGGGTCACCTTGCCGGTCGACGTCTTGATGAAGTCGGCACCAGCTGCCATGGCGAGGATGCTCGCGCGGCGGACGTTGTCGAACGTCTCGAGCTCGCCGGTCTCGAGGATGACCTTGAGGTGCGCGCTGCCACAGGCGGCCTTGACCGCCACGATCTCGTCGAACACGGTGGCGTAGTCGCCCGACAGGAAGGCGCCACGGTCGATGACCATGTCGATCTCGTCGGCGCCCTGCTCGGCCGCCTGTCGCGTTTCGGCGATCTTGATATCCCTGAACGTCTGACCGGACGGGAAGCCCGTCGCCACGCTGGCGATCTGGACGCCCGAGCCCGCCAGCGCCTCGCGTGCGACCGGGATCAGCGCCGGGTAGATGCAGATCGCGGCGACCTTCGGGATCGTCGGATCGGACGGGTCCGGCCGCAGGCCCTTGGCACACAGCGCCCGCACCTTGCCGGGCGTGTCCTTCCCTTCGAGGGTGGTCAGATCCATCATCCGGATCGCCAGGTCGAGCGCCCAGAGCTTCGATTCCTTCTTGATCGACCGACGGGTGAGGCTCTGCGTACGCTCGATCACGCCCACCTGGTCGACCGTGCCGACACCGTCGAGCAGTGCCGTCGGCGAGCCGCGGCCCGACCACGCACGCACGAGCGAGGAGGCAGTCGCCTCCGCTTGGCGCAGGCTCTCGTCCTGCGATCGAGCGGTCTGTTCGGTGCCCGCGATGATCGTGCTCACGGCTCACATCCTACGCTGGGAAACGGTCGCGTCAGGCTTGCTGCGCCAGTTCGACGGCCGCTCGGACCACCTCGGCCGACGCGCGGAGCTGCGATGCGTGACGGCCGTTCGAACGGCATCGCGTGTGCAAGGTCCATCGCCTCGCCTTCCGCACGTGTCTGGTTCGCGTCGAGCAGCACGATCTCGGCCGCGATGCCGGTTCGGAGAAGCGCATAGGCCGTCGTTGCACCGACCAGGCCCGCGCCGATGACCGCGATTCGTGTTGTCGAGTGATCCTCGTGGCTTCCTTGCGCCGATCGATCCGTCATCCGCCGATGGTATCGGCCGCGGTTTCCTGCGCGCATGGGCTCCCTGGACGCGAAGCGCCGTCGTGCGGATTGACACGCCGCCAGATTCGTGTGACCGTTCGGTCACGTGGCAACCATCGATGACACGCTCGACCGCGGCTTCCACGCGCTGGCCGATCCGACGCGGCGCGCAATCTGGCTCGACCTTGGGCGTGAGCCTGGACTGACCACGATCGAGCTTGCCGAGCGCAGGCCGCGGCTGACGCGATGGGCAGTCATGAAGCACCTGACCGTACTGCGTGATGCCGGCCTGATCGAGACGCTCCCGGACGGCAGACGACGACGCCACTATCGCGACGACCGAGCGCTGAAGGCCCTGCGAGACTGGATCGAAGCAGGAGCGGGGACGAGCGCCGCCTCCTGAGCGCAATTCCTGCGGGGATGTGACGCCGGCGGGGGCACTTGCATGGAGCGGAGCAGCCGCAGCGTTTCTTTCGTATTGGCATGCTGCGGGCGTTCGCGTGAATCCATCGCCGGTTCCAACGGGTTCGCGCCGCCCAACGGCGCCACCTGAGCGTGGCAGCGAGGTTGCTGACCCAATTCCGGGCCTGCGTCGGTTATCGAACTCCGAGCGAATGCCCGTGGTGTGGCAAAAGGAAAGGAGACCTGCCAACGCAGCCCGACAACGATCATCGTGTGCAAAGACGAATGGAACGTCCCCGGTAGCGTCGGCGTGGTCGGGATGTGCCTTGTGCTCAGCTGCCGCGGCGCCCGCGGAAGGGCAAAGGTGCGGAGTTGCCATCGCACCGGGAAAGATCGATGTCTCAGGTGCATCCGAGGAACACCAGTTCGTCGACGCTGACCGCGGCCCCGGCCCCAACGGGGACATCACCAAACCACCCCGGACCCCACCGTTTCCGGCCGTGGGTCATCGGTACCATAGCTTGCGCACCACCTCGCTTCGTAGGCTGCCTCGGGATGATCCGTCGCTACGCAGCTGGGTTTCGTGCGCTCCTGATTGCCGCCGATGCGGTGCTGGCGGCGCTCGTCCTGGTGCTCGTCTCGCTGTGGCGATTTGGCCCCGATTGGGCGCAGGTCTGGCACGAGTTCATCCCGGATCCGGGCGCGGTCATGACCGTGTACGCGTTCGGCTGGGTGAGTGTGCTGGCGCTGAACGGCCTCTACCGCCCGCGTGCCAGATGGACGTTGCGTGCGGAGACGCGCGACATCCTTCGCGCCACGCTCGTGATGGCGCTGATCTCGCTCTCGATGCTGTTCGTGGTCAAGCTGCCCGACGTCAGCCGCTTGTTCCTGGTCATGCTGTTCCCCGTCCAGGCCGTTGCGACGATCACGTTACGCACCCTGCTCCGGGCCGCGATGGAGCGGTTTCGTCGCGGCGGTCGTAACACGCGCTACGCAGTGGTACTGGGGGCTGGATCGCGCGGCCAGGCCTTTGCGAGAAAGCTCGAGGATCACCGGGAGCTCGGCTTGCGCGTGGCGGGCTTTCTCGACGACGAGACCGGGTTCACGTTGCCGCCACAGTGGCCGCTGCTGGGATCGCTCGACGATCTCGAGCGCGTGATGCATGAGCGGATCGTGGACGAGGTGGTGATCTGCCTACCCTTCAGCCAGTGGAATCCGGATCGACGCGATCTCCCAGATCAGCGAGGAGGAAGGCAAGATCGTTCGGATTCCAATGGACGCCCTGGAACGGACGATCTCCGTTGGGCGGGTGGAAGAGCTCGACGGCACGCCCGTGTTCTCGCTGGTGTCCGGCCCGGATCGGGCACTTGCGCTTGCCGTCAAGCGTGCATTCGACCTTGGTGGTTCGATCCTCGCGCTGCTCCTGCTCTCGCCCCTCTTGCTCGGCATCGCGATCGCGGTGCGACTCGACAGCGCAGGCCCGGTCGTGTTCCGGCAGCGACGGATCGGCGTCCATGGCCGGCCGTTCACGCTGCTCAAGTTCCGATCGATGGTCGAGGACGCAGAGGCGCAGCGCGCTTCGCTGGCCGATCGCAACGAAGTCCAGGGCCCGGTCTTCAAGGTGAGCGCGGATCCGCGCGTCACGGCGACCGGCCGCATTCTTCGGCGCGCGAGCCTCGATGAGCTGCCCCAGCTCTGGAATGTGCTCCTTGGCGACATGAGCCTGGTCGGGCCACGCCCGCCGTTGCCCGGCGAGGTCGACGACTACGACCTCTGGCACCGCCGCCGGCTCTCGATGAAACCCGGAATCACCGGCCTGTGGCAGGTTCGCGGGCGACGAGATCCTGACTTCAATCGTTGGGTCGCCGCCGATCTCGAATACATCGATCACTGGTCCCTGAGGTTGGATCTGCGCATCTTGGCAAGGACGATTCCTGCGGCCTTCAGCGGTCGTTAGACGTCGGTGCACGTCCCATGAAACAGGTTTTGCTGCGCCGCGGCCATGCCGTGGTCGAGGATGTGCCAGCGCCGGCCGTCGAGCGGGGCGCCGTTCTGGTGCGCGTGGAGCGTTCCTGCATTTCCACTGGCACCGAGCTCAGCAGCCTCCACGCAACCGGAACACCGCTCTGGCAGCGCGCTGCGCGCCAACCCGAACAGGTGCGACGGGTCGTCGGAGTGGCCGCGACACACGGCATCCGTTCGGCTCGAAACCTCATCACCAGCAAACTGGACGCCGGCACGCCAACCGGATACTCGGCAGCCGGCACCGTGCTCCAGGTGGGCGCGGACGTCAGCGACCTCGTCCCAGGCGACCGCGTGGCATGTGCCGGAAGCCAGTCCGCGCACCATGCCGAAATCATTCGCGTACCGCGCAACCTCGTGGTTCGGATCCCCGACGGGCTGGGCTTCGACGAAGCCAGCACCGTCACGTTGGGTGCGATCGCGCTGCAGGGCGTTCGACGAGCCATGCCGACTCTCGGCGAGACGTTCGTGGTGGTCGGCCTCGGCATCCTCGGCCAACTCACCGCGCAGCTGTTGCGAGCGAACGGATGTCGCGTGATCGGCGCGGACCCCGACGCGCGGCGGGTTGCGCTCGCAGTGGATCTCGGCATGGACGCGTCCGTTGATGGGAATGCTGAGGGACCAACGGACATCCTGCGCCTGACCGACGGAGTCGGCGCGGATGGCGTGATCGTCACCGCCTCGACAACGTCGAGTGCCGTTATTTCGATCGCGTTCCAGATGTGCCGTCGGAAGGGCCGGGTCGTCCTCGTCGGCGACGTCGGTCTCGATTTCGATCGTAGCGACATCTACGAGAAGGAGCTCGATTTCCTAGTCAGCACATCGTACGGTCCGGGAAGATATGACGCGAAGTACGAGGACCTCGGCGTGGACTATCCGATCGGCTATGTCCGTTGGACCGAGAATCGCAACATGGCCGAGTATTTGCGACTGGTTGCGCAACGACGCGTACGGGTCGAGACGTTCGTTGGCGGTACGTTCCCGATCGAGCGGGCCGCAGAGGCCTACGCGGCGCTGGAAGCACCTTCCGAACGACCGTTGATCGTGTTGCTCGAATACCCCGGCTCGGACTACGTGCGCGAGAGCCAGACGGTGGCGAACCCTATGGCCAAGCCGCGGCGCTCGGGTGCCGTTCGGGTCGCATTGGTCGGCGCGGGCGAGTTTGCGACGGGAGTGCACCTTCCGAACCTGGCGGGGCTCGATGGTGCGCTACACCTGCAGGCTGTGGTGAGCCGCAGCCCGGACAAGGCAGCTGCCGTCGCGCGGCAATACGGGGCGGCGTACGCGACGACCGATTTCGACCGCGTCCTCGAAGATCCGGACGTGGACGCGTGCCTCATTGCGACGCGACACGACCTGCACGCCAGCATGGCCCTCGACGCCTTGCGTCATGGCAAGCACGTGCTGGTGGAGAAGCCGCTTGCCATGTCAGCGACCGAGCTCCACGCGGTCGAAGGATTTTTCGCGACGCGAGACGGCGCGAAACCGATCCTGATGACCGGCTTCAATCGCCGCTTCTCCCCGTACGCGGAACGAATTGCCTCCCTGGTCGCCGGCCGCACCGGCCCTCTGGTGGCGAACTATCGCTTCAACGCCGGCTATCTGCCCGCCGATCACTGGGTGCAGGGGCCGCAAGGTGGTGGTCGCAACCTTGGTGAGGCATGCCACGTGTATGACCTGCTGACGTTTCTGACGGGCAGCGAGGTCAGCGATATCAACGCTTCGGCCGTCCGACCTGCGACGGCCTACTACCGTGCCAACGACAACTTCGTCGCGACGCTCGCCTTCGCGGACGGCTCGATCGCCACGTTGACCTACACGGCAATGGGATCGCCAAAATATCCCAAGGAGCAGCTCGAGCTGTTCGTGGATGGCCAGGTCGTCACGCTCGACGATTACCGGCGCCTTTCGCTCGCCGGGTCCGAGACGCAACTTCTGCTCAAGACGAACACGCCGCAGAAGGGGCAGGCCGAGGAGCTGCGCGCGTTTGCCTCCGGCATCCGAACCGGGGAATGGCCGATACCGCTGTGGCAGCAACTCCAGGCAACGGACATTGCCCTTCAGGTCGAAGCGCTGATCGCACCGGGCCGCAGCTGATGTGCGGCATCGCGGGCTGCCTGACGTTCGATCCCGGACGTCAGGTCCAGCCCGAGCTGCTCGCGCGCATGCGCGACACGATGAGCCACCGCGGACCCGACGGAGCAGGCCTCTGGGTCAGCGACGATTGCCGTGTCGGCCTCGCGTTCCGGCGCCTCGCGATCATCGACCTCAGCGCCGAAGCGATGCAGCCCATGTCCAGCGAGGACGGCCATCTGCGGCTTGTGTTCAACGGGGAGATCTACAACCACGCCGACATTCGCGCCGAGCTCGAACGAGCCGGCACCCACGTGTGGCGCACCGACCACTCGGACAGCGAAGTCCTGCTGCACGCATGGGAGCAGTGGGGCCGTGCGGCGCTGGATCGGCTGCGAGGGATGTTCGCGTTCGCGGTGTGGGACAGTCGGGCGCAGGAACTGTGGCTGGTGCGCGACCGGATGGGCGTCAAGCCGCTCTACTACTCGGTGCGCAACGGTCAGATTTCGTTCGCCTCCGAGATCAAGGCGCTTCTCGAGGACCCAGCGCAGCCACGTGCCGTGGACGAGGAGTCGCTGTTCCACTACCTCTCGTTCCTGTGCACCCCTGCTCCGAACACGCTGTTCGCGGGAATCCGGAAGGTTCCCGCCGCCTCCTGGGTCCGCATCACCGCCGACGGCTCGGTCAGTGGCGACCGCTGGTGGGATCCGTGGGATCACGTCACGCCACTCACCGACGTCTCCGAGGACGAGATCGCCGAACGCCTGCTGAACGAGCTGCGGGAAGCGGTTCGGCTGCGGAAGATCAGTGATGTCCCTGTCGGGGTATTCCTCTCGGGCGGCATTGACTCCAGCACCAATGCCGCACTCTTCTCGGAGGGGATGGAGACGCCGGTGCGCACCTTCTCCATCGGCTATGACGGCGACTATCCGAGCTACCGCAACGAGCTCGACTTTGCGCGCCGGATGGCATCGGAGGTCGGGGCCGAGCACCACGAGCGCAGACTCACCCAGGCGGATCTGCTTGACTTCGTCCCCCGCATGATCCAGCTCCAGGACGAACCGATCGCGGATCCAGTGTGCGTGCCCGTCTACTACCTGTCCGAGCTCGCGCGCCGCAACGGTGTGATCGTGGCCCAGGTCGGCGAAGGTGCGGACGAGTTGTTCTGCGGCTACCCGATGTGGGCAAATGCGATGCGCGTCCAACACCTCGACGAGCTGCCGGTCCCGAATGCGCTCAAGTCGCTCGGATTGATGGGGATGCGCACTCTCGGCCGCGACAGTGGAACGCGATACGAATGGCTGCGGCGAGGGGCTGCCGGCCAGCCGGTGTTCTGGGGCGGCGCGGAAGCATTCTCGCAACGCGAGAAGGAGCGGCTCCTTTCGTCCCGGATGCGGCACCAGTTCAAGGACATCACCTCATGGGAGGTGATTCGCCCGATCCACGAGCGGTTCGTCCAGAAAGCGTGGGAAGCGTCCTCGCTCAACTGGATGACCTACCTCGACCTCAGCATCCGACTTCCAGAGCTGCTGCTGATGCGCGTCGACAAGATGAGCATGGGCGTCGGCCTCGAGGCCCGCGTCCCGTTCCTCGACCACAAGGTCGTGGAGTTGGCGCTGAGCATCCCCACCCGCGTGAAGCTCGCGAACGGCGAGCTGAAACACATCCTCAAGCGCTCGGTGCGCGGGGTGATCCCCGACGCGATCATCGATCGCCCCAAGCAGGGCTTCGGCGTGCCGGTGAACGATTGGCTGACGGGCGGCCTCGGTGCGCGGATCGCCGAAACGCTGGATCGGTTCACGCGCGAGACGGACCTGCTGGACGCTGGTGCCGTGCGCGAAATCCTGGCACGACCCGGGCACCAGCAGCCCTGGTACCTGTTCAACCTGGCTGCCTGGTGGCAGGAGTACATGGCATGACCGGGAGGCCGAATGGCTGAAGTCTCAGACGCCACGAGATCAACAAATGGGCAGCCGGGCCCGCCGGATCAGACACTCCAAGATGCCGTTCGTGAGTACTGGGACCGGGAGCCGTGCGGGACTGGGCCCGAAGTCGTGGCTGGTCGGGACCGAGTCGCACGTGGCGTGTGGTACGACGCGATCGAAGACTTCCGGTACACGATGGAGCCGTTCATTCACTCGGTGGCCCAGTTCACGCGCCACCGAGGCAAGGAGCTGCTGGAGATCGGTGTCGGAGCGGGGACCGACCACCTCCAGTGGGCTCGCGCTGGGGCCATTTGCACGGGCGTCGATCTGACACAGGCGGCGGTCGCTCTCACCCGTGATCGGCTCGCGCGGGAGGACCTTCAGTCGAACGTCCTGGTCGCCGACGCGGAGTCTCTGCCGCTTGCTCCAGCGGCATTCGACTTGGTTTACAGCTGGGGCGTGATCCACCATTCGGCCCACCCGGATCGCGTCGTGTCGGAGATACATCGTGTCTTGCGACCAGGCGGTCGGTTTATCGTCATGGTGTACGCGCGCCACTCGGCCGTCGCGTGGAAACAGTGGATTCGGCACGCGCTCTTGACGGGTCATCCGTCCATGACGATGTCGGACGTGCTTGCAAGGTACATGGAGAGTCCCGGCACCAAGGCATACACCACGGCCGAGGTCCGGGACCTATTCCACGAGTTCGAGGACGTACGCATCCAGCGCTTGGCCACGCCGTACGATCGCCGCCGATTGCCTGGATGGCTCGGGCGGGGATCCCCGACGCGTTCGGCTGGTTCCTTGTCGCGACAGGCGCCAAGCCTGTCGATCCGAGCGGTGAGTCGACCGCGTGACGTCCCCCGGTGAAGGTGTTAGCCAAGTGATCCCCGGGCAGTCGCTGGCATTGCGGGCACACCACCTCGCGGTGTCGCGATTCGCGCGCCAAGTCGTGGGGGACAATTGGAGCGCGGCTGCTGATCGCGTTGGCGAGCTTGGGAGGCACCATCCTCGTCGCTCGCCTCTTGGGGCCCGCTGGGCGCGGTGAATACGCGGTTGCGGTCGCGGTTGCCGCTATCGGGGTCCAGATCGGCAACCTGGGCATCCACACGTCCAGTTCCTGGCTCGTTGCGCGCGATCCCCGCCTGCTCGGAACCCTGATCGCGAATGGCCTCTTGGTGGGATGCGTGATCGGCGCGGTCGAGGAAATTGTGGCGCTGGCCGCCGTCTGGGTCACACCGTCGATCGCACCGGTTCCCATGCCGATCCTGGTCCTTGCCCTCGATCCGATTCCCATTGGACTCGTGTACCTGATCGGCCAGAACCTGATGCTCGGGCTGCGACGGGTCGTCAGCTACAACCTGCTCGAGCTCGGCAACCGGCTCTGTGGGCTGGAAATCATCGTCGTGCTGGCGTTGGCCGGCGCCCTCAGCTCCTTCAGCGCATTCGCGGGCACGCTGGTTGCGCTCGGCGCCACCGGGGTCATGACCCTCGCGCTGCTCGCTCGAACGGCGGGACGCATCTCGCCACGCCTGCAGTTGGTCCGCGAACACCTTGGCTACGGAAGACGCGCGTATGTCGGTGCCCTGATCACCTTCCTTGTCTTCCGGCTCGACCTGCTGCTTGTCCAGGTGATGCGGGGGACGGCAGATGCCGGCCAATACTCCATTGCGATCGCGCTGACGGACTGGGCGCTCCTCGTTCCCGTCGTGACCGGCACGCTGTTGTTTCCAACGCTGTCGGCCATGACGGACGTCGCCGAGCGCTGGAAGCGAGCCCGGGACATCCTGGTACCGATCGGGGTCGGGGCGCTGCTGGTGGCTGCCGCGTTCATCGCCGTCGGCATCCCGTTGGTCACGTTCGTCTTCGGACAAGCCTACGAGCCCGCCGCGCAGGCGTTCGTGCTGATGTTGCCGGGGGTCGGTGTGTCTGTCGCTCCAGACGATCCTTGCGAACTACTTCTTCGCGGCCGGAGCGCCGAGGATCGTCTGGCTCGGCCCGGCATTCGGCTTGCTCGCCAACATTGGCCTGGATCTTTGGTTGATCCCCACGGCAGGGGTCAACGGCGCAGCGATCGCAAGTTCGGTCGCCTATGCCGGTGATGCTCGCCCTGGCGATGGCTACCTTCTGGCGGGATCCTCTCCGATCGGCCCATGGGTAGGCGCTGGCGAAGCCTTCCGAAACGGGCGCTTCGGCGTTCCGGCCATGCGCTCGTTGCAACCGACCGGGAGGCGCGCGATCGACGACGGTCGTCGTTTCTTGGCGAGAGCGCACCGCAGCTGCGACGGCTCGGGCTGACAATCCCGATCGCCACCGATAGCGCACGAGAGCTCACCGGGGTTGCCCGGCTGTACCTTCAGCACCGCTTCGATCTGCTCGGCTCTGGTTGGGTCGAAGTTCGCCACGGCATGTCGTGCCGCGGCGTCGAGGGCCACCGATATCGCCCCCGACCGCTGGCAGACCCGGACAGCCCGGGCGCGTGGCTCGATGGGCTGGTCAGTCGCCCGAACGTGTCCGAATCCCGGCGCATCTGGCAAATGCTCGACGAAACCTACACACCGATCGACTGGCAACGCGACTTCAAGTCCGGCTGGCGGTGGTCCGAGCACACGTGGTACGGGCGTATTCGCTACGGGCACCATGCCGGCGTCGACATCAAGGTCCCGTGGGAGCTCGCCCGCATGCAGCACCTGCCCCAGCTGGCACTGGCGTATGCGTTGGCGCGCAACGGAGCTCCGGGTTTCGCCGAGCCCGAGCTCTACGGGGCCGAGTTCCGCAACGAGGTCCTCGACTTCGTCGCGACGAATCCACCGAGGTTCGGGGTGAACTGGTTCGTGGCGATGGAGTGCGCCATCCGCGCGATCAACTGGATCGTCGCGCACGAGCTGTTCCAATCCGCCGGCGCCACCTTCGACCCAGCGTTCGAGTCGCTGCTCGCGCGTTCGCTCTACGAGCACGGCCGACACATCCGGGCCAACCTGGAATGGAGCGACACCGACCGCGGGAACCACTATCTCTCGGACATCGTGGGATTGCTCTTGATCGCGACAGCCCTCGAGGCGTCTCCTGAAACCGACCGATGGCTCCAATTCGCCGTCCCCGAGTTCCTGCGCGAGGCCGAGCGACAGTTCCACCCCGAAGGGTCGAGCTTCGAGGCGTCGACCAGCTACCACCGCCTGTCCGGTGAGTTGCTGACGTTGGGCACGGCGGTCGTCCTGCGGCTGCCCGCCTGGCGAGCCGAGGTGATGCGCACGATGGCACCGCTTCTCCTCCGGGTTGCGCGGTTTTCCATCGACGTCACCAAGCCCAACGGCGCCGTGGTCCAGGTGGGCGACAACGACAGCGGGCGCGTGCTCAAGCTGATCCCCCAGGTACGGGCGACAACCGTTGCAGAGGCACGCGCCCGGTTCGCGAACCTGGATGGCTACGCCGACCTCGCGGATGACGACACGTACTGGGTCGAAGAGCATCTCGACCACCGCCCGCTAGTCGGCGCTGATTCACGGCCTGATCGATGCACCCGATCTTGCGGCATTCGCCGCCAACCACGCGATCGGTCCGTTCATCACCTCCCTCGCGTGCGGGCAGCGGATGGAAACGCCGCCGGGGCCGCCGGCGCCGGTCAATGCGAGCACCGAAGCCTCCGCACCGAACAGCGTCGCGGACCTCTCGTCGGTCCGGGCTCGGATCGCGGCCCTCCCGCGCGACCACGCAGCGGGTGGTGCGGATCCCCGTCGAGGGCGACGCGGCAGGCGAGCAGCGCTGCGTGAGCTACCCGGAGTTCGGGCTGTACCTCTGGCGCTCCGAACGTGTGCTGCTGGCCGTCCGCTGCGGCGGGGTCGATGGCCGAACGATGACCGCACACGCACACCTCGATCAACTGGGCGTCGAGCTGAACGTGGACGGCGATGACTGGATCGCCGATCCCGGGACGTACCTCTACACGGCCCTACCGCAGCGGCGAGACGCCTATCGCGGAGCCCGCGCTCGCGCCGTTCCGGCCCCGGTGGACGCCAACGTCGGCAGGCTGACGTCGGCGTTCTCGATTGACGGGCTCGTTGGCGCCCGTTGCCTGGCGTTCGGTCCCGATGGCTTTGCCGGAGAGCTCAGACTGCCGGGAGGCCAGGCCGTCCTGCGCGTCGTGGTGCCGGCGCACGGCGCGATCGAGATCATCGACGGGTCGGAGACCGGCCGATTGGCCGGCCCGATCGGCGAGCTCAGCGACTGGACCGCGATGCGTCCACCGGTCCCGTTCTCGCCGGGCTACGGAATCCTTGAGCGACCGCGGGAATGACTCGGGGTCGTGCCCTCATGGCGACAAGCCTCAACTGGCTTTCGCCATTCCGCGTCGGAAGCCATCACATCGCGGAGCAGCTGCTCCGGGAGAACTGGGACGTCGGCTACGTGTCGAACCCTGGATCACCATTCGAACTGCTGCGTCGAGATCCAGCCTTTCGCGGCGCGAGCAAGCTTCACGCGAAGGGTGGCATCCGAGACCACGATGGCCATCTGTGGGCGTACACGCCGTTCGCCGCAGTGACGCCGCACAACGTTCCGGTGCTTCGCTCGGCGTCCGTGTATTCGAGCTGGTGGCGCACTACGGTCCCGAATGTGGAGCGCGTCGTCCGTGAGCACGGGTTCGACCAGGTCGATCTGCTCTACTTCGACACGCCGGTACAGCGCTTCTGGCTCCGGCACATCGACCATCGGACCAGCGTCGTGCGCGTGTCCGACCGAATCCGCGGGTTCGGCGCAGCCGACGCCGCTCTGAAAGCCCAGCAGCAGCTCATCGCCGATGCGGACCTGGTCGTCTACACCGCGCGGCCACTCGAGGACGAGGTCAGGCTCGCCGGCGCCCGCAGGTTCCTGTACCTGCCAAACGGCGTCGACTACGACCACTTTGCGCAACCGCGTGCGGAGATTCCCGCTGATCTCGCGTCCATCCCAAAGCCGATCGCCATCTATGTCGGCGCAGTCGCGGACTGGTTCGATTTCGACACACTCGACCAGATGACCGCTGCCCTTCCCCAGGTCTCATTCGTGATCATCGGGCCCGACGATCTGGCTCGTGCGCGACTACGGCTCCGCCCGAACCTGCACCTCCTGGGTAGCCGTCCGTACGAGCAGCTTCCGGCCTACCTCCAGCATGCCGACGTCGGACTCATCCCATTCGACGCTCGCGGCCACACCGAACTGGTGGAGAGCATTCATCCCCTGAAGCTCTATGAATACCTGGCAAGCGGCCTGCCGGTGGTGGCGACGGACTGGGCCGAGCTGCGCTCACTCTGCAGCCCGGCGTCGTTGTGCACCACCGCCGATGACCACATCGATGCCGTTCGTGCCGCGTTGTCGGCAACGCCCGACCGCGAGGCATTGCGCGCCTATGCCGGACGCGGCGACTCGGCGACGCGTCTGCAGGCACTGTTCGCACTCTTGAACGCCCCCGATAGGAGCGCCGCGTGAAGCGGCAGGTCCCGCGTGAGAATCGGCCTGGTCACCGGCTTCTGGTACCGCCGTGGCGGCCAGAGCGGGTCGTGTTCATCGATCGGGGCGGCCTCGTCGAACGCGGGCATGTCGTCGAAGGCTTCGCATCGGCACACGCGCTCAACGAAGAAGCCACCTACGCCCGGTTGTTTCCGCCCAGCGTCGACCACGGCGCCCTCGGTCGGGATCAGGACATCGGCTCGCGCATCCGGACGGCGGCGCGCCTCTTCCATAACGAGCAGGCGACTCGAGCGTTCGATCAATACGTCGACGAATTCCAGCCGGACCTGATCCATCAACACGGCATCTCACGCCAGATGTCCCCGGCCGTACTGGAACGAGCGCATGCGCTCGGGCTGCCCACGGTGCTGACGCTGCATGACTACAGCTACCGCTGCCCCTCTGGAACGCTCAGTCGATCGGGTGCGGCCAGTACCTCGAGGTACGTGCAGCGGCCACCGCTACGATCGCGCCGTTCGTTTCAAGTGCCTGCACGGGTCGATGGCCGCGAGCGCAATCGCGGCAACCGAGCTGCTCGTGGCCAGGGCGCTCCACCGGTACGAGCGATGCGTGGATCTCTTCCTCGTGCCCAGCCGGTACGTCCACGAGCGAATGGTCGAGGCCGGCCTGCCGCGCTCACGGCTGGAGATCATGCCCAACGCGATCGAGCCGCCGCTCGGGCAGCCGGCGACGTTGGGACGCACCGTCCTGGCGTATGGCCGCCTGGTCCACGAGAAGGGCTTCGACCTGCTGATCTCGGCAGCGGCGGCGAGCGCCGAGATTCCCTTCGTCATCGCGGCGGCGGGCGCGAGCGCGAGGCGCTCGAGCAACAGGCCTCCGGGCTCCGCGACGTTCAGTTCACCGGCTACCTTGGCGAAACCGGCCTGGCAAAGCTGCTGCTCGACGCATTCGCGGTCGTGATGCCGTCACGCGTGCCGGAAACCTTTGGGATGGTCGTCCTCGAGGCGTGGGCAGCGGGCCGGCCGGTCGTCGTGTCGCGCCGAGGAGCCCTTCCAGAGCTGATCGATCAAGGACGGACTGGGCTCGTGGTCGAGCCGGACGCGTGGCAGCCGTTGAGTGATGCGATCAGGCAACTCCGCGGGGATCCCGACGGGGCGCGCCCGGATGGGCGGCCAGGGGCGTCTCGAAGTCGAGACGACCTACTCGCTCGGCCGGCACATCGACCAGCTCCAGGCGACGTACATGCGGCTCTCGCGGCCGCGAGTCGGCGACGGTGCCGGCGTTGGCGCCGGCGGTGGCGTCGGCGTTGGTTCAGCGCGTCACTGACCCGCGCATGCGCTTCGTTCTCGTGCGCGCCATCCACCACAGGAAACGCGGGTCATCGATGAGGTAGCGACGGGCCAGTCGTCGAGGTTCGTGGGCGAGACGGAACAGCCACTCGGCGCCGACGCGCGTCATCCACCGCGGTGCCTCGGGCACCTCGCCGGCCAGCACATCGATCGCGCTCCCCACGCCGACGAGGACTCGCCCCGGCAGATCGTTCGCGTGGCGGGCCATCCACAGTTCCTGCTTCGGGGCGCCGAGGCCCACGAAGATCACCGCTGCGTCCGTGCCCTGGAGGCGATGCAATGCCTCCCGGTCTGCGTCCGAGTCGATCGCGAAGCCGACGGGCGGCGCAAACGCGTCTGCGACCACGATGCCGTCGCGTCGCAGTTGCTCGGCAGCGCGTTCTGCAACGCCAGGTGCCGCACCGAACAGCGCAATCGAACGACCCGTGCTCGCCAACCGGCGTCCGACGGCTTCCGGCAGCAGCCGGCCGGTGACCGTGCCACGGAGCGGTCTGCCGCGAGCCGAGAGCCAAAGACGATCCACATGCCGTCGGGCACGCGCAACGTGGCACCGTCGACAGCGTCTCGAAATGCCGTGTTGCGCCGGGCTTGAACGATGTGGTCGACGTTGGGTGTGCAGACGTAGCCGCCCCGGCCAGCCTCCACCAGGCCCTCGATCAGCGAGACGCGCTTCAGAAGGCAGCACGTCGTGCACCCACAGGTCTCCGATCTGGACCTGGCGAGGCGGCGATGTGAGCGGGCCGGTCACAACGGCTCGTCAGCGCGAAAGAGTCGGGATCAACATCCCCGACGGCCACAGGACCTGCGGCCCGTTGCGGAGGTAGATCACCCACGGGTACTGGTCGGGCGAGAGCGTGCCGACCGAGTCATCCCCGCCGATGTGGTTGGGGATGAGCTCGACCCCGATTGCACTGTCTGCCTGAACCCCACGCGCCCAATCCGCATATCGCTGGGCAGCCGTGTCATCGCCGTTGAGCCATGTCAGGCGCGAGAGCGTCGCGACCGACTCCCAATCCATGGGGTATTGGTCGATGTGTAGCCGACAGGCCGGCGATCGCGCCATCGTGATCACCATCCAACCATTCGACCGTGGCAACGCTCGCCGGTTTCGTGACCTGCCGCTGCTCCATCTCCGCGCGGGCTCCCTCGGTCTCGCCGACCGCCGCCAGCAGCTCGGCGTCGGCGTCCCAATTGCCGGCAGATGCCAGATCAGCCCGCGCCGCCGCAAGGATCTCCGGCCAGCTGACCGCACGTGACGCGGCGTGCCAATACGGGTCCGCGGCCAGACTCGGAACATCCGCGAGGACTTGGCCATACCAGTCAACGGCCTGCTCGGTTGCCTCGCAGCGATCCGCGACGGCGCCTGCGTTCAGTGCAATGCCGACTTCCCCGGGCCCTTGCCCGACGGCGGAGGCCGCATGTCCAGGGCCGCAGGGCAGTCACCGGCTTCCGCGTCGAGCCACGACAACGACACCAGTGGAGTGCGAGCGGTTCCTGGGCGATCACGCCGCTCAGCTCATCTCGTGCGGCATCCACGTGCCCCAGCCGAGCAAGGGCGGTCGCACGCTCGGCGTGATACAGCTGCAGCGTGGGATCGAGGGTGACGGCCCGGTCGTACTCCGCCAGCGCTCCGGTCCAATCGCTGACTGCCGCGGATTGATTGCCGCGATCGGCCGCCAGGGCCCGCGCTGTCCAGCGTGATGACCACCGGCAGGCACGCGACGAGCGCAATGACGCCCATCGCGGCCATCGCGCGGCCCGCGCGGCCCGCGCGGTTGGGCCGGTCGGAGATCCGGCTCGGGTCGCGACGATCCGATTCGATCGCAAGCCCACCGTCGACCCACGCCACCACCAGCGCGAGAAGGAGGCTGATCGCCGGGAGGTTGAGCAGATCATCGGTCAGGTTCTCCCGCCCCGCGAACGCGATCAGGCCAAGGCCGACTGCGGCAGCATCGAGCCGCAGCGCCGGGTTCGCGAATTGAAAACCCGCCAGGAGGCGTCGCCCGACGGTCAGCACCACCACCGCGAGCGCAATCAACCCCAGGATGCCGACCTCGGCGAGGGTCTCCACGTAGGCATCGTGGGCATGTGGCAGGAGCAGGTTCGGCGCACCCGCGGGGCTTGCACCCAGCTTCAGCTGTCTGCCATGTTCCCGGACCCGCGCCGAGTACCGGGTGCTGCGCGAAGAGCGACAGCGCCGAGCGCCACAGATCCAACCGCAGTGCTTCACCCCCCTGCGCGAACCGGAAGGCCAGCAGCGGCGCGATCACCGCGGCGACCGCGACCAGGAGCACGAGCACTGCCTGCACTCGACGATCTCGCAGGGCCAAGCGACCTCGGTTCCGCCAGAAACCAACGAACAGGGCGGCTGCAGCTGCCACGGCGAGGCCGATGAGCGCGCTCCGAGAACCCGTCAGGAGGATGCCGAGCAGCACGAGAGAGGCGACGGCGATTGCCATACGCGGCCTCGACCGCCACAGCAGGGCGGTGCCGAGCGGGCCCGTGATGAGCAGCACGGTTGCCACGAGGTTCGGGGATCCGAAGGTCAACCCGGCCCAGTCCGGTCGCAGCGGCGGCAGCAGGACGACGACCAACCGTGGCCCACCAGCCGATCCAGGACGCGACGACCTGGACGATGTACACCCCGGCAACGACAGGCCAGAATCGCCACGAGAAGCACACGGATCCTGTTGCGGAACCACTCGTCGGCGGACAGTCGAATGAGCATCAGAAAGAGCATCGCCACGACGACACCCTGGGCGACCGATTCGACGCTCAGTCGCTGTCGCTGCGACAGCAGGCCGCTGAGCACGAAGATCGCCGTCGCGGCGATGACCGGCAGGACCAACGGGCCGCGCGGCAGCCAGTACGGGCGAACGGCGCACAACGCCAACCATCCGCCCACGATCAGGAAAGCCGCCACCTGGAGACCGATACGGACGCCGACATCCGCGATGTAGCCGTACCAGCCAGCGAAGACGAGCACGAAGAGCCCGCAGAGCAGCAGGCCGAGCCAGGCGAACAGCCGCAGACCGGTGGCTCGAATCGGCGACACGAGCATGACCACGGTGCCCGACGAGGCGGTCACGGACCCTCCATCTGTGCACGACCTCACCAGACCGCGCGTGACCTCAACCGTAGTGATGCGCGCGAACGGTCGCGATGGCCCGATCGGGCTACGCCGAGACCTGCGTGGGCTGGAGGACGGGACGCTGTGCGGCGCGTCGACGCGCCAGCCAGGCCTGCCAGGGAACGAGGTTGGCCTCGGGCATGCCGCGGGGCAGCGCCACGCATCCGACCAGCATCGCGAGGCTATGGCTCCAGAGTGTCGGCACGGCCAGGGTCGCGGCGGCTACCACCGTCCAGCGGCGGTCCGTTCGAGCGCCCCAGGTGACGAGCACGGCGGCAGCCACGAGCCGAGGCGCGAGCGGGATCGAGATCACGTTCGGCCCGATCGACGGGTCCGTCTCTGCCAATGATCGGATCCAGTCAAGCCACGCGTTCGGCGCGACGACAAAGCCAACGACCACGATCGCGAGCGTGGCTCCGAGCGCGACGGCCAGCGGTCGCCATTCGCGTCGGACTCCGAACCAGAGCAGGCCGACGCCCGGGGTGACCTTGGTCAACAGCACGAACGACCAGGTTGCCGGCCACCGGAAGGCGAGCACGATCGCCGCCGCCAGCAGCAGATGGATGTTGCCCATCGAGAGCTCGAACAGGATCGGCGGAAAGGCGAGGAGCGGTAGCCAATTGCGGCCGCTCATCCACAGGTAAACGGCGAACAGGAACACCGTCCACGCGACCACCCAGACCTGCCACGGGATCGCGGTCCAGAGCGTCATCAGCGGCACGAACGCCGGCGAGTACCGGTAGATGCCGTATCCATTGGCCGTGCCGGGCCCCGCGTACAGAGGGTCGCGAGGGAAGCCCCAGTACGCCCTGGCGTCGAAGCCGAACGAGTTTGCGATGGTCGGGCCGACGACCACGAAGATCGCGATCGCAAGCAGGATCCCGAGCGCGGCGCAGGTGCACCAGATCAGGCGCATCAGCGCCGGTCGATCGCGGAGGGCGGCAAGGAGCACACGCGGACGCTACGAGGGCTGGTTCGCCTGGTCGATCACCCGATGGGGCTACGTTTTGGCCACTCCGAACAGTCGCGCGCGCGTCCCTTCGGAACGGCATATCTCGGGTCGAGGGGGAGGAGCGCGAGGACCTGCCGCGGGTCCCTGCCCTGCTAGCGAAGGAGGGCTGGCAACCGCTCCAACCAGCGCTCGCCAGTCGGCCGGATCTGCGGTCGCCGACGCGTGGATCGCACCTTCGCGCAGGCTCGCCCGCGACACCTCGAACGAGGCGAGCTCGTAGCGCGCGAGGATCGCGTCGAGGATGGCCGCGCCGGCCGCCATCTGTCGAGCTCGACGCACGGACACGACCTTCTCGGCGGCGAGCTCGGCCGCTGGACGAGCGGCGAGTGCATCGAAGACATTCGAGATCGTGGCGCGGTCAATGCTGCCGGTCGCGCTCTCTGCGAATCGCGCGAGGTTCGTGGCCGTGCCGCCGACAGCGACTCGGCGATGCAGTTCGAGCTCGTGGTCGATGTCCGGCAGCAAACCCACCAGCCGGGAGGTCTCGGCACGAAGGTTGTTGAGCTCGAACCAGGTCGGCGGGTCGTGGCTGACGAACGATTGGGTCAGGCTCGCCGAGCCGGTCGGCAGGGCGCCGACGACGGGCTCGCGATCGGGCGCGGCGAAGATCGCCTCGGTCGAACCTCCGCCGATGTCCACGACGAGGATGGAGGCGGCTGGCCTCGCGCCGTCGAGTACCCCCAAGAGGGTCAGCCCGGCTTCCGCCTCGTGGCTGAGAATCTGCAGCGTCTGCCCGATCGCGCGCAGCACCTCGGCCTGGATCTCCGAGCGATTGCTCGCTCGCCGCAATGGCTCGGTGCCAAGCTGGATCGGCGGCGCCGAACCGAGCGACTCGGCACGGTGCGCGTACATCTCCAGGGCGTCCAGGATCGAGTCGCGCGCGGCACTGGTGATGCGGCCCTCGCGCTCGACGACGTCGCCAAGCCCCAGCTGAACGCTCTCGTCGGCGATCGGCTCGAGTCGCGATCCTTCGACGGTCGCGACCAGCAGATGGACGCTGTTGCTGCCCACGTCCAGGGCGGCACGGATCGGCGGTCGCACGGGCTCGGGCACGTGTCGAGAGTACGCGTGCGCGGTCACAACGGTGCGGCCAACAGCCGTCGTGGTCGTCGGCTCAGCACGCCTCACGATCCCGTCAGATGCACGGGGTACGTGCGTTAGAAGGCTGGAAGGCAGTCGCCGCCGGCGGAATGCCGCGTCACAATGCCCGGCCGAGCGTGGAATTCGATACCGAGCGGACCTCGGGCGCCGATGGAGCCGGGTCCTGACCTCCGTGCGCACGTCCTTTGTGCAGGTGAAGGGAACGGGGCGAGCGGGGCCTGGCGCGAGCCGGCCTTGGCGCGAGCAGGCCCCGGCGGGCGGCCCTGGCCCGAGCAGGCCCCGACGGGCGGCCCTGGCCCGAGCGGCCCCCGCGAGAGCCGGGCCGTGCCAAACCTGGCGTCGCCGAAGCTCAGATCGGAGGCAGACCCGTCTTGCCGTCGACCAGGTAGTGCACGAACCAGTCGCGGATGCGGTTGATGTTCTCCACCCGCCGGAACGGCGCGCCGCTGCGCGTCAGCTCGTGCGACTCGTCGGGGACGCGCATGAAGCGCACCTCGCGCTTGAGCGATCGCAGGACCGTGAAGAGCTCCTCGCCCTGCGTGATCGGGCAGCGCAGGTCCTTTTCGGCGTGCTGGATCAGCAGCGGCGTGTGGATGTCCTTGGCGTAGGCGATCGGGCTGTGCTGCCAGTAGAGGACCGGGTCGTCCCACGGGTTCACGCCGTATTCGTAGTCGCCGAAGATCGGTCCGGCAATGTCGCCGCTGAGCATCTCGGACGTCATGTCGTTGACGCTGCGGCAGCTGACCGCGGCCTTGAACCGCTCGGCTGTGACCCACCATCCACGAGGTGAGGTAGCCGCCGTACGAGCCGCCGGTCACGCCCAGTCGGTCGCCATCCGCCAGGCCGTCGGCGATCAGCGTATCGACGCCGCCCATGACGTCGCGCATGGGGCCGTCGCCCCAGTCGCGGAAGTTGGCGTAGCAGAAGTCCTGTCCGTAGCCCTGCGATCCGCGCGGATTGCAGGCGTAGACGCTGATCCCGGATGCGACCAGGACCTGCCACTCCCAGAACATGGACCAGCCGTAGAGCGTGGCCGGGCCGCCGTGGATCTCCACGACCAGCGGCGCCGGCTTGCCGCCGCTGGCGAGGCGCCTCCAGGAACCAGCCCTGGATCCGGCGGCCGTCGACCTCGTGCCAGCGGCTGACCGGCGCGACGACGTCAACCTGGCCCCAGGCACCCGACATCAACGTCGAAAGCTGTGTGCCACTCGTATGGTGATGGCTGTGTCCGTGCGGACTCGGCCGGTCGGCGCTCAGGGACACGTCGTAGACCGTCACGTCCGGCGCGTCGGTGCCGCTGTAGTCGACCGTCGCGACCCTCAGGCCGTCGCCCATGCGCCACCGCGTCGGGCCGGGTGACGGCGTGCTCACCCTTGGTCAGGCGACGGACCTCGCAGTTCGAGGTGTTCGACGGCCCACAGCTCGTAGGCGCCCTCGAACGGCGCGTTGAAGAGGATCCACTGCCCGTCACGGCTCCAATAGAGCCGCGGATCACCGAAACCGAAGAGGTCGCTGCCGAGCCCGGCACCGACCATGAGATCGCTGTCGCCGGAGAGGTTCTGCCCGGCGTCGTCGCCATCCACGTGGAAGCGCCACACGTCGTTGCGCGACGCGTTCCCCGCCGGGTAGCGGTGACCCGAAACCGCCAGCCAGTTTCCATCCGCACTCCAGGAAGGCGATCGGAACCATCGGTCACCGCGCCCTCCGGTGACGCGCGTCACCGGGCCGCCATCGGCACCCACGAGGTACACGTCGTAGCGCCAGGTCAGGTCGCGGTTCGGATGACGCTGCGAGACGAAGGCGATCCGCTTCCCGTCCGGGCTCCACGCGGGCTGTTCGTCCGATGCCGGGCCCGACGTGATGCGCTTGGCCGACCCGTCGGCCACGTCGACGACCCACAGCTTGGGCGACTTGTCGTTGACGAAGCCCTCGCCATTGGACATGTACTGCAGCCGGTCGATCAGGCGGGCATCGCGGTGCGGGCGGATCGCCCGGTTCGCGGGTTCGCCGCGGCGCCGTCGTCGATGTCGCCCAGGACGTCACGCAGAGCCGCGTCCCATCGGGGCTCCAACAGAGCTCGCCGACGCTGGCCGGCAGGCGCGTCAGCTGGTGCGCCTCGCCGCCGTCCATGGGCAGCAGCCACACCTGCGTGGCATCGTCGGATGGCTTTCCCGATTGGCGCTGCGGATCTCGCGCCTGGTCCGCACCGCCGCCCGCTCGCAGCACGTCGCCGCGATCGCTCAGGAACGCGAGCGTGCGACCGTCGGGGCTCCAGCGCGGTGCGTTGTCGTGCTTGGAGCCCAGGGTGATCCTGCGCGGCGGCAGTCGATCCGTCAGCCGGAGCGAGCCAGATCGCGGTCCGATATTCGTCCTTGTCGGGACTCGGTTCCTTGACCGCGAACGCGACCCGGCTGCCGTCTGGCGAGACGCGCACGTCGGTCGGAACGCGTAACGCGTAGAGGTCTTCGGCTCGGGGAGATCGAGGCATCGCGGCCCTCGGGTATCGGTTGAGTCCGTGCCACCGCACCCAGTGGCGCGGCCAACCGCCAACAGTCTAAATGCCAGCACGCGCCGGGGTGTCACCTCGTAATCTCGCGTAGTCGTCGTGCCCGGCGCCGATCTTTCGATACGCATTCACTGCGATCGCAAAGGTGGTGCGCGGCCGCTCCGGCCCTTTGACGCGGGGACGACTAGGACCAACGGGTGATCCCCGGGGCGATCTCGTCACGTGAGCATGCAGGCCGGTCGAGATCCGGCCCGTGCCTGCCGACATCCGCCCAGCCACAGCGCGTCCGAGCCGCGCGGGGAGTTCGAATGCGCCACCCGCGTCCCGCTCCGCGCCTGTTCGGCATCGCGCTCGCCACGAGCCTCTGCGCGGGCATCTGTCTGCCCGCGGTTTCCGTGTTGGCAGCGAACGGCGCGCATGGATTCGACGCCGCACAGTCCGCCGCGGCATCGACCGTGATCGTCAGGACGGCGACCGGGTCAGCGCGCAACGTGGCATCGACCATTCGCGAGGTCGGCGGCAACGTGACGCATCGGCTCCGTTCCGTCGACAGCTTCGTTGCGCACGTCCCTGCGGGCGCCATCTCGCGACTCTCGGCGGCTCCTGGCGTCGAGAGCGTCACGCCCGACCGCCAGGTCACGCTTTCGTCGTCGGGACCGGACGGCACGAACGCCGACGAGCTTGGCTCGCTCTCTTCGGTCGCCTCGAGCATCGGCGCTGATGACTTCTGGCGCGCAGGCTATCTCGGCAAAGGCGTCGATGTCGCGGTGATCGACTCCGGCGTCTCGCCGGTCAAGGGCCTCGACAGCGCCGGGCAAGCTCCTCCACGGCCCCGATCTTTCTTTCGAATCGCAGTCGGCCGACCTCGCCCACTACGACACCTACGGCCACGGTACGAACATGGCCGGGATCATCGCGGGCAACGACACCGGGGCCGGGATGGGCCGGCTGGCCTTCGACCCATCAGATACACAGGACTTCATGGGCGTCGCGCCCGCGCGCTCGCATCGTCAGCATCAAGGTCGCCGACGCCTTCGGAAACTCGGACGTGTCCCAGGTGATCATGGGCATCGACTGGGTCATCCGCCACAAGGACGACTACCGCCACCACCTGCATATCCGCGTCCTGAACCTGTCGTTCGGGACCGATGGCACGCAGGCGTACACGCTCGATCCGCTTGCCTACGCGGTGGAGCAGGCCTGGAATCGCGGCATCTTCGTGGTCGTGTCGGCAGGCAATTCCGGATACGGCACGACGGCGCTGAACGATCCGGCGCTCGACCCATTCATCATGGCCGTCGGTGCCTCCGACCCCGAAGGCACGCTCGCCCAGGCAGACGACACGGTCGCGGCCTTCTCGAGCGGTGGCGACGCGTCTCGCCGCCCGGATGTCGTCGCTCCCGGGACTTTGATCCTCAGCCTGCGGGACCCCGACTCGTTCCTTGACCAGAACCACGCGAACGCCCGTCGTGGCGACACCCCACGCCTCTTCCGCGGAAGTGGCACGTCCCAGGCCGCGGCCGTAGTCTCCGGCGCGGCAGCGCTCGTGCTCAGCCAGCGCCCGAGCATCAAGCCCGACAACCTCAAGAAGCTCTTCACGTCGACGGCAGTCAACCTCGGCGGCAGCCGACCGACCGCGGACGGTCATGGCGAGATCAACCTGGCCGCCGTCCTGCGGGCCAAGACGCCGGGCGGCGGGGCGTCCGCCCAGAACTTCGAGCGCTCGAGCGGGACCGGCTCGCTCGACGGATCGCGCGGCAGCTTCGTCCTGTACGCCGACGGGGTCGCGCTCTCGGGCGACACGGACATCTTCGGGGACCCGATCGATATCGATCGGTGGACCGACAGGTCCAAGGACGGCAACGCGTGGGACGACCACGGCCGCTGGATGTGCGTTGCGTTCACCGGTAACGGTTTCACCGGCAACGAGTGGGACACCCGTAGCTGGACAGGCACGGACTGGGCCGGTCGCTCCTGGACCAGCGCCGTCTGGGATGGCCGCAGCTGGACCGGCTCGGGCTGGGATGGCCGCAGTTGGACGGGCCGAAGTTGGACTTCCGGATCGTTCGCTGCGAACGCTTGGTCCAGTTCCAGTTGGATGTGATTCATCGGAACATCGGTCCGTGACGACCGAGCGGCACGAAGGCACAGGCAAGGCGCTGGCGGTTCTCCGCCAGCGCTTCGGTGTCTATCTGCTGACGTGCGGGCTCTCGCTGGCCGCCGTCTGCATCTTCGTGGCGCTCAGCGCCGGGCCACTGCGAGCCGTCGGGCATCCCCAGCTCAGCTGGTGGGTGCTCGCGGTCCTGTACTTCATCCCCGAAGCATTTCCGGTCCACCTGTCCGTGGGAAAGGAAACGCATTCCTTCTCGCTGAGCGAAGTCCCGCTCCTGCTCGGGCTCTTCCTGGCGACGCCAGGCGACCTGCTCCTTGGCCAGGCGGTGGGTGCCGGGATCGCCCTGGTCGTCGGGCGCCACAACTCAGTCAAGAAGCTGACCTTCAACCTGGCCAGCTTCGCCTTCTCGACCTCGGTCGCGATCGTTGTCTTCCAATTCTTGAGCAATCCCGCGGAGGGCTTCTGGCTCCGCGACCTGTTCGCCGGATTTGTTGCGGCGCTCGTGGCCGATCTCATGTCCGGCGTCACGGTGCAGGCCGTCATCGCCGTGAGCAGCGGCCAGATGCCCGAATGGGATGGCATCGGTGCGGGCGCGATCTACGTCCTCGCGAATGCCTCGCTCGGGCTGGTCGGCGTCCTGCTCCTGACCTTCCGGCCGGAGACAAGCTGGCTGGCGGCGGCGCTTGCCCTGGCCATGTACGGCGCGTACCGAGTCAGCGAACGGCAGAGAGAGCACGAGCTGCGACTTGTCGGGCTCCACGACGCGACCCGCGACGTCCAGCAGGCGCTTTCGGGGGCCACTGTCGCGCACCGCTTGCTCGACCGCGCTCGCGCAATGTTCGGTGCGGAGCGTGCCGAGCTGCTGGTCCTGCCTCATGACGAGGTGCGCGCCACGCGCACGACGGTCGGTCCGGACGGTGAGAGCGTGGACGTGACGCTCGACCGCCTCGCGACCACCGAGGGCGTCTGGGCGCGAGCCGCGGCGGAGGGAATCGGCGTTCGGCTCACGGCATCTTCGGCGTCGGACCGCCTTCGTGCCTACCTCGGAAGCGAGGGCATTCGCGATCTCATGGCGGCGCCGGTCCGCGGCGAGGACGGCACGGTGGTGGCTGTCCTGACCGTGATGAACCGCGAGGGCAACGTCGGCGGATGGCGCGAAGAGGAGGTGCCGCTGCTCGAGACGCTGGCCAACCACGCCGGCATCGCGCTGCGCAACGGCGAGCTGGTCGACGGCCTTGCGGCGCGGGCGGCAGAGAACGAGTACCAGGCGCGCCACGACGCGCTGACGGGGCTCGCCAACCGGACCTGGTTCACCCAGTTGGTCGACGCCGCACTCGCGTCAAAGGCACCTCCAGCTGCCCTGTTGTCGCTCGACCTGGACCGATTCAAGGAGATCAACGACACCCTCGGCCATCAGAACGGCGACCAGATCCTCCGCTCGGTCGCCGACCGCCTGCGCTCGGTGGTGCGCGAGCCGGAGGTGGCCGCGCGCCTCTCCGGCGACGAGTTCGCACTGCTGGTCTGGGGCGAGGACGGCACGCGCGCGGCCGCCGATGCGGCCAGCCGAATCCATCGCTGCCTTGAGGAGGCCTTCGACGTGTCCGGGCTGGCGTTGAACATCTCGGCGACGGTCGGAGCCGCCGTGGTCTCGCCGGACGCTGCCGACGCCGGCACGCTGCTGCGCCAGGCCGATGTCGCCATGTACCTGGCCAAGGCCGCACACACGCCTTTGGAGCAGTACTCGCCCGAGCGCGATGAATACTCGCCAGCTCGCCTCGCCCTGGTGGGAGAGTTCCGCCGCGCAATCGACTCGGGCGAACTGGTCGCCTGGTATCAGCCCAAGGTCGACGTGGCGACCGGGCGGATCGTTGCCGCGGAGGCCCTGGCACGCTGGGTCCACCCGGTCCGCGGGCTGGTCCGGCCCGACGATTTCATCCCCATCGTTGAGCAGACCAACCTGCTACGGCCGATGACGCTGCGTATCCTGCGCGACGCGATCGAGTGCTTCGCCTCGCTGCATCGCCTCGGCATCGAGCTGGGCATCTCGGTCAACCTCTCGGCCCGCAACCTGCTGGACCCGGACATTCCGCGGGCAATCGCTTCGATGCTGCGCTCGTCGGGCCTGCCCAGCGACCTCCTGACCGTCGAGGTCACCGAGAGCGCCACGATGAGCGACCCGGAGCGTGCCATCGCCACGCTCGGCGAGTTGCGCGACCTCGGACTGCACATATCGGTCGATGACTTCGGCACGGGCCATGCCTCGCTCGCCTATCTGAAGCGCCTGCCGGTGACCGAGCTGAAGATCGACAAGTCGTTCATCACCCACCTGGCCAGCGACGGCAGCGACCAGTCGATCGTTCGATCGACGATCGAGCTGGCGCACGAGCTGGGCCTGACCTGCGTGGCCGAGGGAGTCGAGGACGAGTGGACGCTCGAGTGGCTGGGCGCGCAATCGTGCGATCAGGCACAGGGCTTTCTCTTCAGTGAGGCCCTGCCCGCGGACGAGTTCACGCGGCTGATCCGCATGGATCGACTTGCTGCGCTTTCGGCGGATGGCCCCGACGCCGCTGCCACGACCGTGCGCGACATGCCGCGGCGACGGGCCGGGATCCGCGCCTCGCGACGGGCCTGCCTGGCCCACGGGGCAACACAAGGCCGCGGTCGCAGCCCGCGCAGCCTGCGTCCCCGCGCGCACGGCGCCGGCTGAGCGCGCACGCCGAACCAGCGGGAGACAAAGCGCCGGCATCGAGGTCGTTCGGGGCGCTGCGTCAAGATTGGCTCGTGAACACGACCAATCGATACACGTCGGGCGGCGAGTACCTGACCCCCTCGCGCATCCACGCCGATCGACCCAATGGCGTGCTCGAGATCGAGTGGGCCGACGGCCACCAGTCGCGCTATGACTTCACAACGCTGCGCTGGATGTGCCCGTGCGCCTTCTGTCGTGGCGAGGCCGGGATCCCGGGTTGGTTAGATTCCGCGCCGACACTCACCGACGAGCAGATGACCCTCACGGATCTGCAGCTGGTCGGCTCGTATGCGCTCGCGCCCACCTGGGCAGACGGCCATCACACGGGCTTCTACACGTTCGACCGTCTTCGCGACGATTGCCCGTGCCCCGAGGACGTCGCGCGCCGAGCAGCGCGACGCGGATCGAGTGGGACGTCTGCGGCCTCGCCATCGGGATCATGAACGCCCCGCCTCGGAGGAAACGACGAGTGGCGCTTCGGGCGTTCCGTACAATCTCGTGGCCGTCCGAATCTCAGGAGCGCCCAACGTGACCGCCCTGCGCGCACCGGTGGCGCGCCGACAGGCTCGCCACGATCGATCGTTGCCGTACATCAACCGCGAGCTGTCATGGCTCGATTTCAACGCGCGCATCCTGCAGATCGCGCAGGACGAGCGCAATGCGCTGCTCGAGCGCGTGCGCTTCCTGGCCATCTTCGCGGGCAACCTCGACGAGTTCTTCCAGGTGCGCGTCGCCGGGCTCAAGCAGCAGGCACTCGCCGGCCATTCCGCCCCGACGCCGGACGGACTGCCGGCGCAGCAGGTCCTCGAGCAGATCCGCAACCGGGTGTTGCAGCTCCAGGCAATGCACTCCGAGACGTTCGCCCGGATCCGCGAGGAGCTGACCGCCAACGAGATCCGCATCGTCCCGTACGAAGACCGCGCCGAGCGCCAGGCCGAGCTGCGGCAGCGCTTCATGGACGAGATCTACCCGGTCCTGACGCCGCTGGCCGTCGATCCGGGCCACCCGTTCCCGTACATCAGCGACCTGTCCCTCTCGCTGGCCGTCACCGTCCGGGATCCCGAGACGCAGCAGATCGCGTTCGCGCGCATCAAGGTGCCGCCGGTGCTGCCACGTCTCTGGGAAGTTGGCGTGCGGACGTACGTGCTGCTCGAGCAGATCATCGCGGCCAACCTGGACATCCTCTTTCCGGGCATGGAGGTGCTCGGCCACCACCTCTTCCGTGTCACCCGCAACGCCGACCTCTCGATCGAGGAAGACGAGGCCGCCGACCTGCTGATGGCCATCGAGGAGGAGCTGCGCAAGCGGCGCTTCGGCAAGGTCGTCCGCCTCGAGGTCGAACGTTCCATGCCGCCGTCAACTCGCGCCGTGCTGCAGCGCGGACTGGGTCTCGAGCAGCACGATGTCTACGAGATCAGCGGCATGCTCGACCTCACCGCGCTGACGGCGATCGCCGACCTGGACGTGCCCGACCTCCAGCCTCGACCGTGGCAGCCGATCATCCCGGTCAGCCTGCTGCCACCCGACGAGGACGAGGAGGCGGACGTCTTCGCGGCGATCCGGGAGCGCGACATCCTGATCCATCACCCCTACGAGTCGTTCACCGGCTCCGTGCAGCGCTTCATCGAGCAGGCCGCGGACGACCCGGACGTACTCACGATCAAGATGACGCTCTACCGCACGAGCGGCGACTCGCCGATCGTCCGGTCGCTCATCGAGGCGGCCGAGGCGGGCAAGCAGGTCGTGGTCATGGTGGAGATCAAGGCTCGCTTCGATGAGCGCGCCAACATCGTCTGGGCACGCGCACTGGAGCGCGCAGGCGCGCACGTGGCCTACGGACTGGTCGGGCTCAAGACGCACTCCAAGCTGGCGCTTGTCGTCCGCCGCGAGGGACGCGGGCTGCGCCGCTACGTGCACATCGGCACGGGCAACTACAACGCCAACACGGCGCGAATCTACGTGGACCTCGGCCTGCTGACCGACGACTCCGGCATCGCATCGGACGTCACCGACCTGTTCAACGTGCTGACGGGCGTCGGTCGCAAGTCGGGCTACCGACGGCTGCTCGTCGCACCGAAGGGCCTGCGGGCCGGGTCTCACGCAACTGATCGAGGCGGAGATCACCCGGCATCGCCAGCACGGTGACGGTCGAATCGTGATCAAGACCAACGCGATCGTGGACCCCGAGATGGTCGCCCTGCTGTATCGGGCCAGCCAGGCAGGCGTGCCCGTCGACCTGATCGTCCGCGGCATGTGCAGCGTGCAGCCGGGCGTCCCCGATGTGAGCGAGAACATCCGCGTTCGCTCGATCGTGGGGCGCTTCCTCGAGCACTCGCGCATCTTTCGCTTCGGCACCGGCGAGCGAGAACGCTTCTTCATCGGTTCGGCCGACCTGATGGAACGCAACCTCGACCGGCGGATCGAGGCGGTCACGCCGGTTGACGACCCGCAATTGCAGGACCGCCTGCGCCAGATCCAAGAGGTGATGCTGGCCGATGACCGGCGCGCCTGGGTGCTCGGCGCGGACGGCGAATGGCGCAAGGTCGAATCGATGATGGACGGGCCGGCGGGCACGGACACGTTCGAACGTCTCATGGCCATCACGCTCGAATCCGCCGCCGCCGCCGCGTAGCGGCCCGGACGAGCCATGGACCGGCCGCACGAGGTCGAGCTCAAGTACGTCATCGCCGATCCCGATGCCGTGCGTGACTGGCTGGACGGCCTCGCGCTGCCGGGGCTCACCGGCGGTTCCTGGCGCGTTCGGATCGACCGCGACACCTACGTCGACACGGCAGCCGGTGACCTGGCTCAGGCCGGCTACGGCGTCCGGATCCGCCGGCGCGGCGGCAAGACCACCCTTGCCCTGAAGTCGGTCGCGTCGGAGACGGATGACGGGCGCGCGGCGGGAGCCGACGATGGCGTCGGTCCGATGCGACGGGAGGAAGTCGAGGGACCAGCCAATAGCCAGCTCGATCCCGCGGCGTGGCCCGAGAGCGCCGCGCGCGAGCTATTGCTGGACCTGGTCGGTGCCGCGACCCTCGTCCCCTTGTTCGAGATCCGCCAGCGGCGCCAGGTGCGCGAAGTTCGCGACGGAGATGGGGCACGCGCCGAGATCAGCCTGGATCACGGCGACGTCCGACGCGGTCGCCGGCAGGCCGGGGCGTTCGAGGCGCTCGAGGTGGAGGCACGCGCCGGTGATGCGGAAGCGGCCATCCTCACGCCACTGGCCAAGGCCATCGAAGCGAGTGGGCTGGGGACGCCCGATTCGCGATCGAAGCTGGAGATCGCCTCGGCGCTCGTTGCGGCGCTCGACGATGCCACCGAAGGTCGCCGAGCCTACGCCGCGTTGCCCAAGTTGCCCGGCGTGGTGCCCGAAGACATGCTCGCCGAGGCCGGGCGCAAGGTCCTGCGGCTCCATCTGCGGCGGATGCTGGCGATGGAGGCCGGCACCCGGTCAGGCGCCGACGCAGAGGACCTGCACAAGATGCGCGTTGCCACGCGTCGGATGCGGGCCGCATGGCGCGTCTTCGACGGCGCCTACCAGCCGTCGCGCCAGCGTCGCTACGTCGCCGAGCTCAAGGAGGTCGCGGCCGCGCTCGGTGCGGTGCGAGACCTGGACGTGCAGATCGATGGGTTGACCGCGTATCGGCGAGCCCTGCCCGAGTCCGGTTCCGACGCCATGGGGCCACTGGCCGACGCGTGGAAAGAACGCCGGGACGCGGCACGTTCCGCGCTGGTCGAGCTGCTCGATTCCAACGGCTACGGGCACTTCGTCGATGACTACCGGGCGTTCACCGACGAGCCGGGCAGCGGCGTCCAGCAGCCACGGCCCAACGAGCCGGCACTCGTCCGGGAAGCCGCGGGCGGTCGCATCTGGCAGGCCTACGAGCACGTCCGCGCGCACGACGCGGCACTTCGCGTGGGCGGACGCCGAGGGGCTGCACGCGCTCCGGATCGACGGAAAGCGGCTGCGCTACACGCTCGAGTTCTTCCGGGAGGCACTGCCGCGCCTGCAGGTGGACCGGCTGATCGCGACCGTGACCGAGATGCAGGACCTGCTCGGGGAACTCAACGACGCGGATGTCGCGTCACGGGCGGCACGCGAGTTCCTGGTGAGCCAGGGATCGCGCCTGCCCGAGGCGTCACGCCAGGCGGTCGGGCACTACGTGGAATCGCGGACCGCCGAGATGACGCGTCTCCGCCGGCGCGTGCCGCCACTCTGGCGCCGCCTGACCGGCCAACCGTTCCGCCGCACGCTGGCGTCGGCCATCGCGAGCCTGTAGTCGGCTGCAAGGTGTGTGCGCCGCTGTGGCGCCGGTCGCAATGTTCCATAAGGCGGGGCACATGGGGTGCTCACGCATTTCGGATCCGTCCGTAGCTTCGGCAGGCTTTTTCACGATCCGTTAACGCGTCTACAAAACGGCGTTCATGCGGCGGCCGCAGTGTGGGTGCATGGTGGCCGTCGAGCATCCAGCTCTTCCCGCGCCGGTTCGCGAGCCGGACGTGCTCGTGCTCGTGGATCCGGTCGCGGCGGGCAGGCTCACCGCCGGCCTGCGCGGTCTCCTGGTGCTCGCTGAAACCGACCCGGCACTCTATCTCGATGGGCTCGCATCCCACCGAACGCGGATCGCCGTGATCGGCTGTCCGCCTGCGCCGCCGGCGCTGGTCGAGCAGGCCGCGGCCATCCGTCGTCGCCGGCCGGCCCTGCGGTGCGTGCTGCTCAACGAGCAGGCGAACGTCGAGCAGCGCCTGCATGCCCTCGAGCTTGGGTTCGACGCTGCGCTTGCCCGCGACACCCCCGAAGCGGAATTGCTCGGTCGGTTGATGCTGCTGGCGCGGGACCGGCGGTCGCCGCGGGATCGCGTGCCGGTAGGTGACGGGCTGGAGCTGGACCTCAGCCGCGGCAGCCTCGTCCGCAACGGGCGGAACGTCCATCTCCGGCCCAAGGAATTCCGGCTCCTCGAACTGCTCGCCCGCCACCCGGGCCGCGTCTACACGCGGACCGAGCTCCTCGACCGGGTCTGGGGCGTCGGGCCCGATCGCAACCCTCGCACCGTCGATGTCCATGTGCGCTGGATCCGCTCGAAGATCGAACGCGACCCGAACGCGCCGGCGCACCTGACCACCGTGCGCGGCGTTGGCTACCGCCTGGACCCGGAAGCCCTGTGAGCACCACCTGCCCGCTGGCACGGGCGGAAGGAGGACCTCTCCGCGAGCGAGCCAGGAGCCCGAAGGCCGCCCCGAGCAGAGCGGACAGGTCCGACTCACGCCCGTCCGTGCGAGCCGCGCTCGTTAACCAAGCGTTAACGCACGCACAAAGTGGCGTTCATACGCGAAGGCAACGCTGGGGAGCGTTGAGAACCGATCCGACGAGCCAAGGCTTCGTCGAGCTGCCGCGTACGACGAAGGCGCCGACGTGGCGCCTCTACGACGCGCCGGTGACCTAGCTCTCCTCCTCTCTCCTCTACGGCGCCGGCTGGTCTGCCGACCGGTCGGCGCCGTACCAAACCCATGAACGCAGGACCTCACGCGTGACGATCGCCTTCCGAGCCGACAACAGACAGCGAACGCAAGCTCAGTGGACCTCCGCCGAATGAGGTCGGCACGGTGACCGCCACCGCCGTCCGCGAAGCGGCTGCGCACCCACTGAATCGGCCACTGACCGCGGTCGAGCGGCTCGACCCGGCAAAGAAGATCACGCTGCTGGCAGCCGGCACCGTCATCGCGATCGTCGGCGTGCTGCTCGCGTTCATCGCCTGGAACGGCATCCAGATCTTCCTGTCGGGGTATCCGCTGAGCCTGATCGTCGACCCGACCTGGAACCCGAGCAGCGACACGAATCCGCAGTTCGGGCTCCTGCCCTTCATCGCCGGGACGATCGGTGTCATGGTCGTTGCCGCGATCATCTCGACACCGCTGTCCGTGGGCCTTGCGCTGTTCATGGCCGAGATCGCTCCCAAGTGGGCGCGCTCGATCACGCAGCCCGCGATGGAGGTCTTCGTCGGCATTCCCAGCGTCGTCTGGGGCCTGCTGGGACTGACCGTGCTGGTGCCCTTCCTTCGCCAGAACTTCCGGGGCCTCGGCTTCACGTTCGGCTTCAGTTGGCTCGCCGGATCGCTCGTGCTCTCGCTGATGATCCTGCCGACCATCACGAGCATCGCCTACGACGCGCTGACCGTGGTGCCGCAGGAGCTGCGGACTGGATCCCTGGCGCTGGGCACGACTCGCTGGCAGGCAATCCGTCATGTCGTGCTGCCAACCGCCGCCACGGGTATTGCCACCGGTGTCGTGCTGGGCATGATGCGGGCGGCCGGTGAGGCGCTCGCCGTCCAGATGGTGATCGGCAACCGGCCGGTCATTCCTACGGGCTTGACCGATCCGCTGACCACCCTCACGAGCCAGATCACGCTCGACATGGGCAACACCGTGTCGGGCGAGCCGTGGAACGAGGCGCTCTGGACGATGGGCTTCATCCTGCTGTTGATCTCCTTCGGGTTCGTGATGCTGGTGCGCCGGCTGTCGGGGCGCGGAGCCATGGCGCAGTCATGACCACTCGGGCGTTGACGGTCGACCGGATCTGGACCGGCATCCTCTGGGGAGTTGCCTTTTTCGTGGTCGCGATCCTGCTCGCGATCATCGCGTACTTCATCATCGACTCGATCGGCACCCTGTCGCCCGCCTTCGTGGTCGGTTCACCCTCGAGCAAGGCGCTGGGTGGCATCGGGCCGCTCCTCTTCAACTCGCTGTACATCCTGGTCCTCACGCTGCTGATCACGCTGCCGTTCGGGATCGCCGGCGGTATCTACATGGCCGAGTACGCCGGCAACGGCCGGCTGCCAAGCGCGATCCGTACGAGCCAGGAACTGATCAGCTCCGTCCCGTCGATCGTGGTCGGACTCTTCGGCCTGGCACTGTTCGTGACCGCGACCGGCTGGGGATACACGGCGATCGCCGGCGCCCTCGCACTCACGGTGTTCAACCTGCCGCTGCTCTCCCGCCTGACCGAGCAGGCGATCCGAGCAGTCCCGCAGTCCGAACGCGATGGGAGCCTGGCGCTCGGCACCACCAAGTGGGCGACGATCCGCCATATCGTGCTGCCCCTGTCGATCCCCGGCATCGTCACCGGGATCATCCTGACCTCGGGACGGATCTTCGGAGAGGCCGCGGCATTGCTCTTCACCGCGGGCGTGGCAACGCCGTTCAACTACAACTACCTGAACTTCAACCTCGCCGACCCGCGATCACCATGGAGCCCGTTCCACCCGGCAACCACGCTCTCGGTCTACATCTGGAAGCTCAAGTCCGAGGGTCTTGGCCAGTTCGCCGACCAGGTCGCGATCGGATCCGCAGCGGTGCTGATCATCGTCGTGCTCATCTTCAATGTCAGCGCACGAACGCTCGGCCGATCACTGCAACGCCGGTACTCCGGTGCCAGCTGACCCCGTCTTTGCCAGCAACCAGGAGCCGTCAATGACCGTGAGCGTGCCCGTCAGCGTGGATACTGATCCGACCAGAATGACCGAGCCAACCGATCTGACCGAAGGCGCGCTCGCCGACAAGCCAGCAACTGTCGAGCCCCCGTCGCTGGCCAGTGCCGCCATCGGGTCACGGGACCTGTCGAGCCACGGGGTCACCTTCCAGGTGCGCGACCTGGCGATCTACTACGGCGAGCGACGTGCGGTCCGCGATATCGAGATGGATGTCCGCGACAAGGCGGTGACGGCACTGATCGGCCCGTCGGGGTGCGGCAAGAGCACGATCCTGCGTTGCTTCAATCGCATGAACGATTTGATCGCGAACGCCAAGGTCACCGGAGAGATCCTGCTCGACGGAGAGAACCTCTACGCGTCCGACGTCCAGCCCGTCGACGTCCGCACCCGTGTCGGGATGGTCTTCCAGCGGCCGAATCCGTTCCCCATGTCGATCTTCGACAACGTTGCGTATGGACCGCGCCGGCACGGCGAGAAGAACAAGCAACGCCTGGAGGAGATCGTCGAGACCTGCCTCAAGCGCGCGGCGCTCTGGGACGAGGTCAAGGACGACTACCGCAAGAAGTCGGGTCTCGCGCTGTCCGGCGGCCAGCAGCAGCGACTGTGCATCGCGCGGACGCTCGCGACGGATCCTCGCGTGATCCTGATGGACGAGCCTGCTTCGGCGCTCGACCCGATTGCGACGCTGAAGATCGAAGACCTGATGGCAGAGCTCCGCGACAACTACACGATCATCATCGTGACGCACAACATGCAGCAGGCAGCCCGCATCAGCGACCAGACGGCCTTCTTCAACATGGGCGACGACCGCGCGGGGTATCTCGTGGAGATGGGCAACACCAGCGACATCTTCACGCGGCCGCGGCAGCAGTTGACCGAGGACTACGTTTCGGGCCGGTTCGGCTGAGCTCGGGAAGGCGGAAATGACGATGCAGGATGTGAACCAGCCGGGAGCGGCCGCCACGGAACAGGGCACGGAGCCGTCGGCCACCGAGTCGGGTCCGTTGATCGTGCGCCAGGTCGACGAGATCGTCGCCGGCCACGTCCAGCGGGAGCCGGCCATGCCCAACGTGAGATCGCGCGATGCGTTGGATCGCGAGGAGCGCGAGATCAAGGACAACGTGCTGCGCATGGGCAGTCTCGTTGCGGAGCAGATCAACGCGGCGATCAACGCGCTCCAGGCCCACGATACCAATGCCGCGACGGCCGTGATCATCGGAGACTCGCGCCTCAACGAGGTGCAGCGCTCGATCTCCTCGCTCATCGCACGCACGATCGCGACCCAGCAGCCGGTCGCCCGCGACCTGCGCTTCCTGCTGGCGCTCGACCACGTCGGCTACGAGCTGGAACGGATGGGTGACCACGCGGCGTCCGTGGCCAAGCAGGCGCGCAAGCTGGCACCGCAGCCGCCCTTGGGCCAGTACGTGCACCTGCCGCAGATGGGCGAGCTCTGCGCCCGCCAGGTGCGCGAGGTGCTGCTCGCGTTGGTGGACATCGACGAGGCACGGGCGCGCCGCGTCGCGGCCGTCGACGACGAAGTGGACGACCTCTACCACTCGATCTTTGACGAGGTGCTGGCGCTGATGCGAGCGCATCCGGACAACGTCGATCGCGGCACGCGGATCCTCTTCGCCGCGCACTACCTCGAGCGCATCGGTGACCGTGTCACCAACGTCGCAGAGGACGTCGTCTTTCTGGCGACCGGCGACATCGAGGACCTGAATCCGTGAGCGCCGGATCGGCGGGCGTGCCGATCCGGGCTACGACGCTCTACCTCTTGCGACACGCACATGCTGGCGACCCAGAGGCGTGGTCCGGTCCTGACGAGCTGCGGCCGCTCTCCGAGAGGGGCAAGCGCCAGGTGAAGCGCCTGGCCAGGTTCCTCGCCGAAGGTCCCGTTCGGCCCGACGCGATCGTCACCAGCCCCAAGGTGCGTGCCGAGCAGACGGCACGCACAGTGGCCAAGGCGCTCGACATCCCGGTCCGGCTCGACCAGCGCCTCGCCGGTGGATTCGGGATGCGCTCGCTGGCCGAGTTGCTGGGCTCGCTCGAGGCACGCCAGCCGATGTTGGTGGGGCACGATCCGGACTTCAGCGCGCTGCTCGCCAACCTCGCTGGCTCGCGCGGAGTGGAGATGCGCAAAGGCGCGCTGGCGGCAATCGACCTTGCGTGGCCGCTTGCGCGCGGCAGCGGCGCGCTCAGGTTCCTGCTCTCGCCGGAGCTCTTCGACAAATCCTAGAACCGGGGCCGCAAGCGACGGACGGGTCCCAGCGGCGACGCTGGGACGCGGCCGCTTCGCGCGCAGCGAGGCAAGCGCAGCGCATCCTCGCGGAGGAAAAGATGAACGGTGGGCCGGGTTCCGGTCCGGCCCACCGTCCAAGGCGAGCGGTCCGCCGGTCGAGCTCGTCGGAGCGCCCGAGATGCATTCGGTGCTGGGGCGCCGGGAGAGCTGCCCCTTAGCAAGCTATACGCCGGCCGTTACCGAATCGTTCTCGGTGTGTGTTGAGCGCGTTAGCGCTTCGTTCACGAGTGACGCTCAGGCCACGGCGCCATGGCACAGATCGCTCAAGCGATGGGTTGGGGGTGATGTGGGTCGTCCAGCGGCCGCGCCAGGCGTCTATCGCCGCAGGTTCATCGCTCTAGCGATGGGTTGGGGGTGATGTGGGTCGCCCAGCGGCCGAGCCGGCGTCTATCGCCGCAGGTTGATCGCTCAAGCGATGGGTTGGGGGTGATGTGGGTCGCCCAGCGGCACTCACTCGATAACCGAACACTAGGCGTCCGGGATCGCGACGCTGAAGGTCGAGCCGTGCCCCTCGTCGGATTCCACCCAGATCCGGCCGCCATGGCCCTCTGCGATATGGCGCGCAATCGAGAGCCCGAGGCCCGTCCCACCCATGCCGCGGACGCGCGCCTTGTCGACCTTGTAGAAGCGCTCGAACACGCGATCGAGATCGGCACGCGGGATGCCGATGCCCTGGTCGCGGACGGACAACACCACTTCGCCATTGCGCCGCTCGGCGCGGAGCGTCACCTCACTGCCCTGTGGCGAGAACTTGACCGCGTTGTGGAGCAGATTGACCAACAGCTGTCCGAGTCGTTCCTCGTCGCCGCGAATCGGGCCGACGCCGTCGGGTTCGACGCTGATCGTGATGCCCTGGCGGTCGGCGAATGTCGTCAGCCGTTCGGCCGTGCTTGACAGCAGGCGATCGACCGGAACATCCGCGATGACCGGCTCGGCCTGGGCCTGCTCCATCCGCGCGAGGTCCAACAGCTCGGTGACCATCTGGACCAGGTGGCCGGTCTCCACATCGATCTTCGCGACCCGCTCGCGGACCTTGGGTGGGACGTCGACACGCTCGAGGTCGGCGGCAAGCAGCTCGGTCAGCAACCGCACGGTTGAAAGCGGCGTGCGCAACTCGTGCGAGAGGTTGTCGATGAACTCGGCACGGATGCGCTGGAGGCGCCGCAGCTCCGTGACGTCCTCGAGCGCGATCCACGCGCCACCCTCGCCATCGGGCCGTGCACGCAGAGCAAGGACGCGCTCGCGGCCGACGGGCAACTCGAGCGTGGCAATCGTCCCTCCGATCGCGGCGCGAATGACCGCCTCGGCGCGGTGGTCGACAAATGCCTCCATCACCGACCGACCGAGCAGCGAGCGGGAGGTTCGCTCCAGCAGCCGATGCGCCGCACCGTTTGCGGCGCGCACGGTCAGGTCTGAGCTGGCGTGGATGATGCCGAGCGAGACTTCATCGATGAGCGCCTGTAGCTCGTGCGCGCCGCGGTCCTCGCCCTGACGGTTGGACGAGTCGGTCACGCAAACGATCCGTTGACGTGGCCGCCGGCATTGAGGTGGCCGCCGGCGTCGAAACGCGTCTCGTCGATCGTGTTGGTCACTTCAGCTCCCCGAGAACGACGTCATAGCAATCCCGGTGGTCGTATGTCGGCGATCGCAGATGAATTCGGCACCGTAACAATGGACGAAGTGAGCCGATCTGCAATGGGCTTCATCAGGGGCTCGCCGGCCCTGAGCTCGACATAGCACCACCCGGGTTGCTGAACGCGACACTACCAAGATCCCTGAGGTCGGCTGAGGGCCAGAACACACCTCGGCGCGTTTGCGAGATACCCGGCGCGTTTGCGAGATACCCCGGCACATTCCGAGACACCCGGCGCATTACGAGACACCCGGCGCATTACGAGACACCCGGCACGCTGCACTTGCCGACCCTCGATACCCTTCGTGCCATGCCCGCCTCTCCCAATGATGCTGGTCGCCTATGGTCGAGCCTGCGCACGACGGTAGCCAAGGCAGTCGTCGAAGCCGACGACGCCCTGCGGATGCTCATGGTCGCGTTGCTCGGCGAAGGCCATGCGCTGGTCGAGGATGTGCCCGGCGTCGGCAAGACGCTGCTCACGCGCGCGTTCGCGCGAGCACTGGGGCTCGACTTCGGCCGGATCCAAGGGACGCCGGACCTGCTGCCGACCGACATCACCGGCAGCAGCATCCTCGACAACGGATCGTTCCGGTTCATCGCGGGCCCGGTTTTCACGAATGTGCTGCTGTTCGACGAGATCAACCGAGCTACGCCGCGCACGCAGGCGGCCCTCCTCGAGGCAATGCAGGAGCGGCAGGTCTCCGTTGAAGGCGAGACGCGGCCGCTGCCGACGCCCTTCCTCGTGCTCGCGACGCAGAACCCGGTCGAACTGGAAGGAACGTTCGCGCTTCCCGAGGCGCAGCTGGATCGGTTCCTGGTGCGGGTGACCCTGGGCTATCCGTCGGAGGCAGGCGAGCTTGCGATCGCCGAGCGTCACCAGGCGGCCGCAGAGCCGCTCGAGCTGGTCGAGCAGGTCGCCGATGAGGAGCTGCTGGTCGAGCTTCGCGACACGGCCCGTACCGTCGTGGTGAGCGACCGCGTCCGCGGCTACCTCGTCTCGCTGGTGCGTGCCACGCGGGCGCATCCCGATCTGCGGCTCGGCGCCAGCCCGCGGACCAGCGGCGCGCTCTATCGCGCAGCCCAGGCGTGGGCACTGCTCGATGGACGTTCCTTCACGCTGCCCGATGACGTCGTCGCCGTTGCGCCGGCCGTCCTGACGCATCGACTGCTCCTGGACGTCGACCGCCAGCTGCGCGGTGCCAGCGCCGACCACGTCGTCGAGGAGGTTCTCGCAACGGTGCCGCTGGCGCTCACCGAGGCCGCATCGTGACGCAATGAGAGGCGCCGGCCTCGCGGGGTTTGCGCTCGTGGCCCTGGGTGCGCTGACGGGCCAGCCGGGCCTGGTGCTGATGGGCGTGCTGCTCCTGCTGGTCGAGGGGCTGGCGACGCTGTGGAGCCGCCGCGGACTTCGCAACGTCACGTACGAGCGTCGTTTCGAGCCGGACCGCGCCGTGGTCGGCGACCAGGTGGCGATCGAGACGACGGTCACCAATCGCAAGCTTCTGCCACTCGCCTGGCTGCGCGTCGAGGACCACGCCAACGCCGACTTGGCCGTCCGCGAGCTTCCGCTGGAGCGTGACGCAGCGACCGGCGGTGGCATCTTCCGCACGATCTGGACGCTCGCCTGGTTCGAGCAGGTGCGGCGTCGCTATCACGTCGATGCGACTCGTCGCGGCGTGTACCAGCTGGGTCCGGCGGAGCTCCGCGTGGCGGATCTCTTCGGCCGCAACGTGGCCACCGAGGAACTGCCGAAGCGCTCGACGTTGCTCGTCCGGCCGCGGACGGTCCCCGTGCGCGACGCTCAGCCCGATCGAGCGCCGCTCGGCCTGCGCCGGGCACGCATCGGCCCATGGGAAGATCCGGCGCTGTTTGCTGGAGTGCGTCCGTTCCAGCTGGGCGACCCGCTCAGGCGCATCCACTGGCGGGCGACCGCCCGGACGGCAGAGGTGGTGAGCAAGCGCTACGAGCCGTCGCGATCGCCCGAAGTGGTCGTCGCCGTCGATGTGCAGACGCACGACGGCCCGTTCTGGCTGCTCAGCTACGACGACGAGACCGTCGAGCAGCTCTGTGTCGCGGCAATGTCGGTCGCGCGGTCGAGCCTGCTGGCAGGCGCGTCGGTCGGGCTCGCGGTCGCTGCCTTCTCGGGAACGCCGCAGCGTTCGATGTGGATCGCGCCACGCGGCGGAACCGCACAGGTGTCCGCCATCGCGGATGCCCTTGCGCGCATGAGCCCCTACGCGTCGGCGCCGTTCGGGAACCTGCTGGCCGGCCTACCCCAGCGCGTCCGCCCCGGCGCGACGATCGTTACCGTCGCCGGTCGCCTGCCGAGCTCGTATCTCTCGACGATGCAGCGGCTGTCGCGCCACGGCTATGCGCTGCGCCACCTGGCGCTCGGGCCCGATGCCGTCGAAGCCGTGGGCCAGGTGCGCAGGATCGGCGTCAGCGCGGACCGCGCGACGCTGGACCCCGGCTGGGAGACCGCGGATGTCCTCGCGATCGCCGGATGACGCACCGATGAATTCGGCCCCGACCGCGCACGCCAACCTGTCAACGGTTTCGGACGACTCCCCCGAGACGGAGGACACCCCACACCTCCTCGACGCGGTACCGCTGACCCTGGCCCTGATCGCGGAGAGCGCCTGGATCTGCGTCTATGCAGCATTCCTCGATCCGACGGCGAGCCAGCGGCCGACCGCGACCGGAGAGCTTCTCCTTCTCTTTGCGGCGGCGATCGTCGGCCGCACCGTCGCCAAGCGCTGGCCCGGGCGCGCCGTCGGCGTGGTCATCGTCGCCTGCGGTGCCGCCGGCTGGCTGCTCGCGCCGGGCGTGATCGCGGCGCTCCAGCACGGCCAGTGGCTGACGGCGCTGACGACCAATCTCGGCGGCTGGCTCGCCGCCGCGGCGGCTTGGCGTGGCTCGGTCTACGGGTCGGCGCGCGGAGCGGAGGATGCCTCGACCGACATCCTTGCCCGCGGGCTGATCCTGCTCGTCGTTCCGTGGCTGGCCATGGCGGTCGCTCCCACCGACGTGCGCAAGGATTTCGTCGCCACCGCGTTCCCGGCCACGTTGCTCTTCATGACCACGGCGCTGCTGTCGGCCGGCATGACCCGGCTGCGGTCGCTGGCCATCGAGGCCGGCGTGGACTGGCGCCGGAACCGCGCGTGGCTGGTGATGATCGGCGGCGTGGTCGCGCTGATGGCGGCGATTGGCATTCCCGCAGCGCTGGTGCTCGGCGAACCGGTCAGCAGCGTCATCGAGGCGCTCTTGTGGCCGTTCCTTGCCGTGTTCGCGGTGGTCATGCTCGTCGGCGTCACCGTCGTGGGCGTCCCGCTGTCGATCCTGATGCACGCCATCGGCGTCAGCAGCAACATCGCGCCGCCGCCGGTCCCCAGCCTCCCGTCGCCGGGCGATGACCAGATGCTCGCCGGCGGTCCGGGTCCGATGGTCACGGTCGCGCTGGTCGCGCTGATGCTGGGCATCCTCGTGCTGATCGGTTTCCTCATCCGCAAGCTCTCCGCCAGCGATGTGGACGCCGAGGAGCTGCGACCCGCACCCACCGAGGAACGCCACTTCCTGATGCCGAAGCTCGGGGCCCTGCGGCCGCATCGGGCAGCGCGTCCCCGGGAGCATTCGGCACGGCCGGCGAGCGACGCCTACCTTGCGGCCATCGCGGCGTTCGCGCCCTTCGACCTGTTGCGCCGCGGGCCCTCCGAAACGCCTGCCGGGCACGCACACCGAGTCGCGACACGGGTCGACCGCCGCGCCCTGTCGCTGCTGGCAGCCGACTACGAGCTCGAGGAGTACGGCGGCGTGGCACTCAGCGCACCGGAAGTGCGACGTGCCCAGAGCCGCAGTCGCCGGTTGCGGGAGATGCTGAAGCCGCCGCGCTGACGACGTTCCTCGCCGCGGATGTGCCGCGTTCTCCGCGGATGTGCCGCGTCGGGCGCGCGAGATCCTCGTTGCTTGGCTGGACCCGAACAGCACGCAAGCTCGACACGATTCCCATCAGATTCAATGGCGCAGGCCCGAATTGATGGTTTGGGCTCCGCAGAGAGCGCTTACCGAACCGTTTCCGAGCCTGGTTCCACATCTGATTGGAAAGTCGAACGGCGGGAGCTGCGGCATCAGCCGGAATTCCTCGGACCGGGACTTGCCGTCCACATCTGATTGGGTTCCCGTCGTCCTCAGGGAGCGCGAGCGAGGACTCTGCCGCGGCCATCGGTTCAGCGTGACCAGACGGAACCCTCCTCCTCCCACCCGCTCTTTCCAAGGGATCAGCCATCACTCCCACCGTCCCAGTCCAATGGTTCCGGTGACCCGTTGCTCGTCGATCCGGCAGCATGACGGCATGGTTCGTTCATCAATCGCTCGCATCGCTCGTCCCGCGGTCGTGCTCGCCACCCTTGTGGCGCTCCTCGCGGCCGCTCCCGTCTCCGCTTCGGCGCCGACCCTGCCGGGCGCGCCGAACTGCCCGGTGTTCCCGGCATCGAACGTGTGGAACAAGCGCGTCGACAACCTTCCGGTCGCGGCGGACTCGGCAACGATCGTCCGGACGATCGGCGTCACCGCGTACCTGCACCCGGACTTCGGCTCGTACAGCGGCTACGGCATCCCCTACAACGTGGTCAGCTCGAGCACACCGCGCTCGCACGTCGCGTTCACGTGGCCGGGCGAGTCAGACGCGGGACCGTATCCGATTCCGGCCGACTTCAAGCGCGAAGGCGGCAGCGACAGGCACATCCTGATGGTGGACAGCGACAACTGCCGTCTCTACGAGCTGTTCGACGCGGTCAAGGGACCTAACGGTTGGCGAGCCGGCAGCGGCGCGATCTGGAACCTGAAGTCAAATGCCCTTCGGCCCAGCGGCTGGACCAGCGCAGACGCCGCAGGACTGCCGATCCTCCCAGGTCTCGTGCGCTATGACGAGGTCGCGGCGGGTGCCATCCAGCACGCCCTTCGCTTCACCGCGCCGCAAACCCGCAATCGCTTCATCTACCCGGCACGCCACGAGGCGAGCGACCTGACCCAGGCCAAGTACCCGCCGATGGGGCTGCGGGTCCGGCTCAAGAAATCGGTCGATATCAGCCATTTCGGCCCGCAGGCACGCGTGTTGCTCAAGGCACTGAAGCTCTACGGGATGATCCTTGCCGACAACGGATCGCCCTGGTACGTCACCGGCGCGCCCGACCCGCGTTGGGACGATGACGACATGCACCAGCTTCAGACGCTGCACGGATCCGACTTCGAGGTCGTCGACACGAGCTCATTGCGCAACGGCTGAGGTGCCGGGCGGCCGTCCCCTGCTCGGGTCACCGGCCGCGTCAGGCGTTATGCGTCGCCGAGGATCGCCTTCCAGGTGCGCGCCCTCGCCCGGGCGCCAAGCTCGAGCCAGCGGATCGCATAGGCGGTCTCGATCGCGCTCGACCGCGTCGCCTCGCGCGCGAAGCTGTCGGCCAGCGCGCGCCGTGAACGGATCGGCACCAGCTCGTCGCGGACATGCCGGACGGCCAGCTGGAAGTCGGAGGCGCGCCATCGTGGGCCGAGGCTGGATGGGTCGCGCAGCATTTCGCTGAGGCATCGCGCCGCCGAGCCGAGCCGCGAATTTGATTCCGGCCGGCGCGGCAGACGCGAGGTGGAGGAGGGAGATGACAACGCCCGCTGCGCGAGTCGTTCGTCCGCGGACTCTGCCATGCACGCATGGTCGCCAATTCGTGTGACGCAACCGTGAACGCGCGGCTCAGCTTCTGTTTCGATTTCGTTTTTCGGGCCGCTCCGACCCTGGAAAACCCGGGGCGATCTGGTATGGAACCGCGGCCGTCGAACAGGCTCAGGCTCGGGCGGTCCCTGACGCTCCCCGGCTACTCGCCGGACTTGCCAGGCGGCAGCCGGAGCACGTAGCCGACTCCCCGGACCGTCTCGAGGAAGTGGGGCTGCTGCGGGTCGTCCTCGATCTGTGCCCGCAGCCAGTGCACGTGCACGTCCACGGTCCGTGTCTCGCCAGCGTAGTCGTAGCCCCACACGTGTTCGAGCAGCTGATCACGGGTGAAGACCTGGCCCGGGTTGCGCAGCAGGAAGGCGAGCAGCTCGAAGGCCTTCGGTCGAACCGGCAGCGGCTGGCCGTCGCGCAGGAGCCGATGGCCGACGAGGTCGACGCTGACATGGCCGAGCGGGATCGGCTCCGCCGCCCGCGTGGACGCGGTCCCGCCGGCACCGTCCACGCGACGCAGGAGCGCCCGCACGCGGGCCTGCAGCTCGCGCAGGCTGAACGGCTTGGTGACGTAGTCGTCCGCGCCAACTTCGAGCCCGACGACCTTGTCGATCTCGCTGCCGCGGGCAGTCAGCATGAGGATCGGCACGCTCGATTCGCGCCGGATGATGCGGCACACCTCGATGCCCGACAGCTCGGGCAGCATCAGGTCCAGCAGGATCAGATCGACCGGTGTGGCGCGGAAGCGTTCGAGCGCCTCGCGACCGTCTCCCGCGGTGAGCACCCGCAGTCCGTCCTGCTCGAGAGTCTCGGCAAGCGTCTCGCGGAGCGTTGGCTCGTCATCGACGACGAGAACAGATCGAGCGACGGCCACGGGCACTCCTGCGTCCTGTCCAGTACTCAGCCGGCCGGCGCGGTCATCTGCGCAGCTGCCACGGCCTCGGCGGCGATCTTCTCGCGAGCCTTGCGCGCGAAGTCGCGGTTCTGCATCCAGAACTCGGTGAAGCTGGCGCATTGCCCGTGCTCATCGAAGCGGCAGAGGTAGACGTTGAAGTACTCGTCCCGCAGCGTGCTGCCGTCCGCCTCGAAGTAGCGCGACCACCCGCGGGCGACCGCGTCATCACCGTCGATCGCGACCGGCTCGTACTTGGCGTCGAACGTGCCCGGATCATCCTTGTTGGAGAGCCAGTCGGCCACGATCGCGTCACGGCCACGCACCGGGTCGAGCTGCGGGTGGTAGCGGTACTCGACGTCACCGCTGAACAGATCGCCGATCTGCTGCGGGTCGTAGCTCTTCCAGGCCGCCACGTAGCGGTCGAGCCAATCCTGGAACTGGGCATGCGTCAGGGCCATGGCGCGCTCCATTGTGTCGGGCCTGTGTTTGCGGTGTGTTAACACACCGATCGGCGGCAGTCATCGCGACCATCGCACCGAAACCTGACAGCGACTGTCAGGCTGGGACCGGTGCCTCCTCGAGCAGCGCACGCGAGCGATCGAGCCGCTCGAGGGTGCGCTCGCGGCCGAGTGCGACAAGGATGTCGAAGAGCGGCGGTGTCGCGGTTCGCCCGGTGACCGCGACGCGGATCGCCATGAAGAGATCGCCGGGCTTCCAGCCGCGCTCCTCGGCCAGGGCGCGCAGCGGAGGCTCGAGCTCGTCTGCCTCGTAGGTCACGGCGCCCTGGTCGGCGATGACGCGGCGCGCGTCGGTGAGGGCGGCGAGCGTCGTCGGCGCGTCCCAGCGCTTCGGGACGAGCAGCGCCGGGTCGACATCGATCGGATCGAGGAAGAGGTAATCGAGCAGTGGCCCGACGGCGGAGAGCGTTGGCAGTCGCTCGCGTACCAGGGGCAGCAGGTCGATCATGTCATCCGGCGTTGGCATGCGAACCTCGGTCCCGTTTCGGGCGCGACGTTCCAGGTCGGTGGACAAGGAACGGCAGCAACCGGTCCGCGAGATCGTCGTCCGCCGAGCCGGCGGATCCACTGGCCGTTGAACCACTCGAGACGCTCCGATCGAAGACGGCGCCCCGGAGCTCTGGACGCGCTCGAGCGTCGAAGCGCTCGCCCAGCTCCTCGAGCGTGAAGATCTCCTCCTCGGTTCCTGGCGACCAGCCGAGGAACGCGAGGAAGTTGACGATCGCCTCCTTGACGAAGCCCTCGGCACGGTAGGCGTCCATCGCGGTCTGGCTCTTGCGCTTGGACATCTTGGTGCGGTCGGGATTGAGGATCAGCGGCAGGTGCGCGAACTGCGGCACCGTCGAGCCGAGTGCCCGGAACAGCAGGATGTGCTTGGGCGTGTTGGAGAGGTGATCCTCGCCGCGGATCACGTGCGCTGATCTCCATCTGCGCGTCGTCCACGCCACCGTGAAGTGGTAGAGCGGCGTCGCCATTCGAGCGAACGATCACCAGGTCTCCGCCCAGCGCCGTCGTATCGATCGCGACGTGACCGCGAACGATGTCCTCGAATTCGACGATCCCCTCGCCGACCCGAAAGCGAATGACCGGCTTGAGCCCCTGCGCCGCGCGCTCCGTGACGCTCCATCGACGTCAGGTGCGCGCAGCGGCCGACGTAGTGCACGGGCTCGTGGTTTGCCTCCTGCGCCGCACGGTCAGCGGCAAGCTGCTCGGGCGTGCAGTAGCAGTAGTAGGCCTTGTCCTCGGCGAGGAGACGGTCAGCGGCAGCGCGATAGAGATCCAGCCGCTCCATCTGTCGATAGGGCCCGTACGGGCCGCGCGCCGGCTGGCCGGCAACCTCGGGTCCCTCGTCCCAGTCGAGGCCGAGCCAATGCAACCCATCGAGGATGTCGCGCTCGTGCTCCACGGTGGAGCGGGCCACGTCGGTGTCCTCGAGCCGCAGGATGAAGGTCCCGCCCGTGTGGCGGGCGAAGAGGTAGTTGAACAGCGCCGTCCTGGCCGTGCCGACATGCAGCGGCCCGGTGGGGCTCGGCGCGATCCGTACCCGGGTCGTCACCGCTCTAGTCTGCGTGGTCGTGGAACAATCCGCGTTCACAGCCGTCGATTGCCGCGTTCGCCGTGTCCGCCGTGTTCGCCGTGTCCCTGAGGAGTCACTCCATGTCCGGTCGTGTCCGTTCTCCCTTCGTGCTGTCGGTTGGCCGGGCGCACGTCGTGCGCACCGTCGTTGGCATGACGGTGGTGCTCGCATTGGCGTTGCCCGGAACCGCAATCGCGGGAAGTCCTGCTTCGACCGGGCCTTCGTCAGCAACCGGATTTGCGTCGGTGCGGCTCTTGAAGCCTTCGCCGAACGCCCAGGTCGGCCGCATCCCGGGTCAACCCATCTACGCGGATCCGGGCATCTACCTGGCGTCGCGTGGTGGCGCCTGGCAGATCGACATCCGCAAACCCGATTACGGGTCGCATATCGTTGCCACGCAAGTCGCGGCCGGCGGCACGACACCGAGTGCGGCCGTCCGCACGCTGCCGGCGGGCCTCGTGCGCAGCCTCCAGGGCCTCGGCCACTTCTTCCGCGTGTCAGTGCGTGACGCCAAGGGCAAGCGCGTCCTGTCGGCAGAGCTGCAGTTCTGCCCTTTCGGGAACGACCAGCGGGTGGATGGCACCGGTCCGCTGAACCCGACGTACCCGCGGATCTGCTACCTGAGTCCGTTCACCCTGGGCACGGTCATCGGCATCGACCAGGGTTGGGCAACCTCGGCGCTCGGCTACACCGGCGTCAAGTTCAACGGACCCAACGGCACGTACCACCTGAAGCTCTCGATCACCAAGGCGTATCGGCAGTTCTTCGACATCCCGATCGAGGATGCGGTCGCGAACGTCACGCTCCACGTCACGAAGCTGGGCGGGTGCGTCGATCGCTGCCCTCCGGCCACGGTCGGGCCGTCCGGGAGTCCGATCGCGACCGGCTTCCGGGGGGCGTCGTCGACCAGCCGCGGCCTGACGCCCGCCACCTCCGCCGGACCGACGCCACCGACCAGCACGCTGCCTGACCTGGTTGCTCTGCCTGCGTGGAACATCACCACGGAGACGTTCGCGCACCGCGACTACCTCGACTTCGCGGCGACCGTCTGGGACAGCGGCCCGGCGCCACTGCTCGTCGAAGGGTTTCCGCACCGGGAACGAGCCGAAGATGCGCGCATGGCAGTACTTCACCGACGCACAGGGCAACATCTCCGGGCAGGCTGCGCGTGGGTGAGCTGCACTACGACGCGAGACCGGGCCACGAGCACTGGCACTTCGAGCAGTTCGCGCTGTACTCGCTGCTCGACGCAAGTCACCGGCAGATCGTGCGAAGCGAGAAGGAGGGCTTCTGCCTCGCACCGACCGACGCGATCGACATGACCGTGCCGCGCGCCGACTGGGTGCCCTACTCGACCGGCCTTGCCACGGCCTGCGGCACGCAGCAATCGGTGTGGGTCCGCGAAGTCCTGCCGACCGGCTGGGGCGACACGTACGTGCAGACGCTGCCAGGGCAGTCGTTCGACATCACCGACCTACCCAATGGCACGTACTACATCGAGATCCAGGCGAACCCGACCGGCGTGCTCTACGAGCGCGACACGACCAATGACATTCAGCTCCGTCAAGTCACCCTGGGCGGCAGCCGCGGCGACCGAACTGTTGTCGCCGCACCCTGGCACGGCATCACGCAGTAGCGGCTTTCGGACGCGCTTTCTATTCGCGCACTCGCATCCAGATCGTGGCGGCAAGCGCCCCGGCCACCGCGGCCAACACCAGCAAGAGCGCAGCAAAGGCGGGTTGAAGCGGCGGGTTCAGCACGGTCATGCCAAGGGCTAGCACCGGCAGCGTCACGACCAGGCCGCCGATCCCTCCCACGGCAGCCATCGCGAGCACCCCTGGCTGGCTCTTCGACCGCGCGTCCGGATTGGCCTCGTGCGGTCCGCTTGGTTGGGGCGTTGGTTGGGGCGTTGGTTGGCCCGGTAGCGGCCCCGGTTGACTCGCGGCCTCCCCAGGGCGGTCGCGCGACTCGAATGCCTGTCTAGGCGCCGGTCCGACGCCAGGTCGCTGGCGCAACAGGTCTTCGGCGACCTTTCGCGCCGTGGCCCCCGTGACCACTTGCGTGCCGCGATAAACGAACGAGCCTCGACTCGGCAGGTCCTCGGATGCCTTTCGGAAGTACTGACGCGCCGCTGACGACCACGCGGCGCCGCTCGAGCGGGAGTAGACATCGAACTCGTTGCCCGTCTGGCCGTGAGGGGCGGTTGGTGGCGTCGGCGGTTGGGCACCCGGGCGCGAAGATCCGGTCGCCGGGCGCGCTTGGTGCGGCGTCGAATTCGGTGCGGCGCCCGCGTCACCCCCAGCACCTGCTCCCGAGGCCGGCCCGTGTGTCGAGCCCGCCTTCGCGCGCCGTCCAGGGCCCGCGCCGGCATCCCTCGCGCCGGCATCCCCCGGACCGGCATCCTTCGAGGCGGCATTCGCCGGGCCGGCACCCCGTGCGCCACCGGCACCCTTCCGCGGCGCGAAGTCCTCCCACCAGGGGACGTTCTCGGCGCTCCAGCGGTACGACCGAGTCCCCGAAGGCCGATCGCTCCCGCTCCAGGTCGCCTGGCGCGGCCCATCGGCGTCGGCGTCATGTGCCGGCTCCGCGTGGCGCGTCCGGCGCGGTCCGCTGCTGCGTTGCCGGTTCGCGGATGGCGCGCCTTCTTCTCGGGTCCAGCGTCCATCAGCACCACGCGGCCGTGGCTTGCGCGGCTCGCTGGCGCGAACCGGTCCGGGCGCATGGCGGGCGTCCCACTCGCGTCGTCGCAGCGGATCAGCGAGCAGCAGGTACGCCTCCTGGATGGCCAGGAACCGCATCGTGTCGCCACCGGCGGAATCGGGATGGAAGCGCTTCGCCAGGGCTCGGTGCGCTTTCTTGATCTCCGCCTCCGATGCGCCGCGTACAACACCGAGGTCGCGATAGGGGTCGACGTTCTTGCGGGGCAGGTTCGGCACGGTGGTCTGTCTACGAAAGCTCGGCGAGCGGAGCCAACTCGAAGCTGGGGATCGTCTCGGCGACGACGCGCCGATGCGGGTCACGGGTCACTGGATGCCATTGTGGTCCAAGGTCGACGAGATCGCGCTCGTCGAGGATGCCGAGCTGACGCAGCGCATCGATCGTGACCGCATGGTTCGCGCGGGTGAAGCCATCGCCATCCTCGATCTTCACGGCGATCCCGGCAGGTCCGCTGACCGAGCCGACCAAATTGCCCGGCACGACGCCGATCCCGCGCAGCGACTCGGCTCCGCCCTTGGACACGAGCCCGCCCGGCTTGGCGCGCATCAGCTGCGTGTCGAGCATCCGGTTCGTGCCGCCGATCATCTCGGGCGCGGCCATCATCGCGTCGCGCACGCGGCGGAGGTGCGGCGCGATGGCCTTGCGGGCGGAACCCGTCCCCGACTCGGGATCGGCGAGCAGCCGGTACGCCCGCGCCACCTCCACCAGCGGAAACACGTACGTCTGCACGCCGCAGTCGTCGTCGCCCAACTGGAGACGCGCCACGGGAATGCCGAACGCGGCGGCGACCGCATCTCGGATCGCGACCTGGCTGAGGTGATCGGGACGCCAATAGTCGGCCAGCGTCCAACCAGCGTGGCGGCTCAGCAGCAGGCTCGCCGTGTGAAACCCGGAGCAGTTGTGGCGGATGGCGCTCGGGTGTTCGCCATCTCGCGCGAGACGGTTGGCCGTCAACTGGTCGAGCGGACCGCCGGCGTTTCCGCAGGCCAGCAGCGTTTGCGAGATGCCGGCACGGCGGAAGACGCCCTGGAGGGTTCGAACATGGAGATCTTCGCCGCCGTGCGACGCGGCCATGATCGCCAGCTCCGACGATGACAGGCGGAACTCGTCGGCGGCGCCGGATGCGACCATGGCAACGAGGGCGAACGGTTTGACCGCCGACCGGAGGGTGACCGGCACGTCGGGATCGCCGACGGCACGCTCGATGTCGCCCCGCCCGTCAACCTGGACCACGTGGCCGCGATGACGGCTCTCGACGATGCCTGCGCGACGGACCTCGACCAGGACGGGCGCCGGGGCGTGGCGCGGGTAGCGCGGGGGGCGGCGCGACCGCGTGGCCCGGTGATGGTCGAGGCTCGGAACGGTCATGACGGGGACGGGTTCGATCGCGGCTGGCGAGGTCGCTTCGGTGCGACCGAGGGGCGTTCTGGGCACCCGGAGATGGTACGCGGCTCGCCGTGATTCACGGCGCGCTGCCTGTAGGATTTGGGGCGTGTCCGACGCCTCCGAAACCGCCCCGTCGTTCCCGACGCTATCCGTTTCGCGGCACCCCGCGGTCCAGCACAAGCTGGCGCTCCTGCGAACGGTCAGCACCGAGCCGAAGAAGTTCCGTGAGCTCGTGCGCGAGATCAGCTGGCTGCTCGGCTACGAGGCGTTGGCCGACGCGAAACTCTCACCGGTCACGGTCACCACGCCTCTCGAGGAGACCCCCGGCGCCGAGCTCGCCGACCGCATCGGCCTGATCCCGATCCTGCGCGCTGGGCTGGGGATGGTCGACGCGATGCTCGAACTGATGCCGACGGCGCAGGTCTGGCACCTTGGCCTGTTCCGCGACGAGCGCACGCTCAGGCCCGTCGAGTACTACAACAAACTGCCCGACCGCGCGACGGTCGATCTCTGCCTGATCCTCGATCCGATGCTCGCCACGGGCGGCTCCGCCACGGCCGCCATCGAGGTGCTCAAGGCGTGGGGCGCCACGCGGATCAAGCTGATCAACCTGATCTGCGCGCCCGAGGGTGTGCGCGCGGTTGCGCGGGCACATCCCGACGTGCAGATCCACACGGCGGCATTGGACCGGCAGCTCAACGAGCGCGGCTACATCCTGCCCGGCTTGGGCGACGCCGGCGACCGCCAGTTCGGCACCGGTCGCTGAGGCCAACCTCCACGGTCTACCGGACCAGCGCCACCGCGTTCCGGTCGAGCCAGGCGCGCGATCGGCGATTCTGCCCGGCATAGCCCGCATCCCAGACCTGTCGATAGGCTTCCAGGCCCGATTCGGCTCGAAGCCGCATCGACTCCAGCGCCCAATCGAGGAAGGCGCCCGCATGCGACACGACGGCCTCGCGCTCGCTTCTGGCCAGCTCGTGTTCGTCACAGAAGATGCGAAAGCGGTCGGCTGAGTCGAGGCCCTGGAGCTCGGGATCGACATCGACGGGGTCCCGGATCGGCACCCAGTGGCGCGCCGCAACCGCGACGTCCAGCAACGGGTCCGACGGCGCGGCGAAGTCGAAGTCGATGAACGCCACCGCCCGGCCGTCGCGGACGATCACGTTCTCCACGCACAGGTCGTTGTGGCAAACGATGCCATTTGGGCCGGGTTCGGGGCCTCCGGTCCGTCCCCAGACCGCTCCGGGCGGGATCTGGAAGCTCCGGGCCGCGACGTGAAGGTCGCGCTGGAGGCGCGCCACGCTGCGTAGCAGTCCCTCATCGCCGACCCACGTCGGGAAGGGCGGCAGCCCGACATCACCCTCGATGTAGCTCAGGACCTCCCGCCCATGCTCGTCGAGCCCGAGGGTGCGCGGCGCGCCCTGAAAACCGACGCGCTCGAGGTGCTGCAGGAACGCATCGACGGCCTGGGTGTAGGCGCGGACGGGACGTCGGACCGTATCGCCGACGCGCACGACCGCGCCGCCAGAACCCATTCCGCCTGCGAGCTGCTCCTCGCCGGCGGTCTGCGCCGATCGGTTGGCCGGATCGTCTCCCATCCGACCAGTGTCGATCCTCTAGCCGGTGACCACCACGGTGCCCTTCATGCTCGAATGGATCGCGCAGTGGTAGGTGTACGTGCCGGCCTTGCCGAACGTCAGCGCAACCGTGGCGCCAGGCGCTGCGTGCCCGCCATCACAGCTGCCGTCATCGAGCGTGACCGTGTGGGTCGTCGAATCGTTGTTGGTCCACGCGACGACGTCGCCGACCTTCGCCTGGATCGGCTCGGGCGAGAAGGCAAAGTTCTTGATCGTCGCGGCGACCGTGCCGGTGTCCGTGGTCGGTGCGCACGCCACGGCCGGCGCAGATGCCTGGCCGGCGGCGGACGCGGACGCTCCGGTGCTTGCGGCAGGAGTCGACGCCGAGGCCGCGGTGCTCGCAGCTGGGGCGGACGCGGAGGCTGCGGTGCTCGCAGCTGGGGCGGGGCTGGGTGTCGCACTCGCGCCGCAGCCCACGAGCGCGGTGACGGCTATGACGATGAAGACGGCAAGTCCACGACGATTTACGCGGTCTCTCCTTCCCGATGTGGCCAACTCGGTTCGAGCACGGCGCTCGGACCGCGATCAATCGGATTCAAGCGCAGATACGACCGCTCGTGTCGGCCGGTTGTGCAAGCACGGATAACTGGCGCTGTAGCCTGGTCCTGGTCGTTGTCGTCGCCGAGTGCAGGATGCAGAGACGGCCGCGGCGTCACCGGCTCCATGGGTCAGGCTCGGGGAAGGCTCTCGGTTACGGTCTGCTGGGCCAACGCTCCGACGAAGCACGGCCGTGGTCTGAGCGCGATTCCTCCATCGATACGCCGGTGAACGATGTCGGAAGCGGCTCCCACGTCCCTGGCAGCCACGTTACCCAACCTCGAGCGCTGGGGCGCATCGGTGCAGTCGGTATCGGAGGCCGCAACCGCCGCCGAGCGCCCGATGGGGCCGGACCAGCGCTCGATCGATGGCCTCGGGCTAGCGCTCGTACGGACGGAAGGAGGAGTGGCGCGCCTGGTTGCGTTCCAAGCCTGAGCGGACCTGGCCGCTGTTGATCTTGCCCTCCGCGTCCATCACATTTGGCACGGGCTGGCCGGCAACGCTGGCCGTAATGGCGAGCTGGGCGTTCTGCGGAACCAGCGCGGACGGGCTCTGCGCCTCGAGGATCGGTGCGCCATCGTCGGGGGTCGGGGTCTCGGCCATGGGGTGCCTCCTTCGGCAACTATGATCGCCGCCATGTCCGAAACTGTCGCGCCTGCGGCCGACGGTGCGCCCACGGCCGACGGTGCGCCCACGGCCGATGCTGCGCCCACAGCCGATGTTGCCCCCGCGGCCGATGTGGCGCCCACGGTCGACGCTGAGCCGGTCGATGCCGGCGCCGATCGGCCGCTCCCCGCGCTCTACCTGGGTCACGGTGCGCCGCCGCTGCTCGACGACGAGCGCTGGATGGGCGAGCTACGGACGTGGGCGGACGATCTGCCACGGCCGAAGCGGATCCTGATCGTCAGCGCGCATTGGGAGACCGCCCCGATGGCGATCGGGGCGACGACGCGCGTGCCGCTGGTCTACGACTTCTATGGCTTCCCCCGGCACTACTACGAGATGACCTACGACGCGCCACCTGCGCCCGACCTAGGCGCCGAGGTGAAGGCCCTGATGTCCGCGACGGAGCCCGTGATCGATCGACCTGCGCGCGGCCTCGACCACGGCGCCTGGGTCCCGCTCATGGCGATGTATCCCGACGCAGACATTCCCGTCCTGCAGATGTCCATGCCGGACCTCGACCCGCGGCACCTGTTCGAGGTCGGCCGCCGGCTTGCGCCACTTCGCGACGAGGGAACGCTCATCGTCGGCAGCGGCTTCATGACGCATGGCCTGCCCTTCGTTCGCGACTACTTCATGGGCAAGCCGGGCGCACCGGCATGGTCGGTCGACTTCGACCAGTGGGCGCGCGAAGCACTCGACCGCGGCGACCTGGACACGTTGTTCGACTTTCGAACGCGGGCGCCGGGCATGCCCTATGCGCATCCGACGGTGGAGCATTTCGCGCCGCTGTTCGTGACGCTGGGTGCGGCTTCCAAGCCGGACGAGGCGCCCGAGTACGCCGTAGAAGGCTTCTTCTTCGGCCTCTCCAAGCGCTCGTTCGAACTGCGCTAGGGTCCGGAGGCTCGCTGAGCAGCCGCGCCCGAGTCGCGTGCGGTCAGTGCGTGACGCGTGATCGAGAGCGCCGGGCTGTAGCCGGATGCTGAGCCGTTGCTCGTTCGCTTCAGGCGAGCGCGGAACTGCCAGGTGCCCGTGACACTGGTCTTGAAGGTGCCGGACGGTGAGGTCGTCGTCTTGAAGGCGACGAAGCTGCCGCCCGGAGCGCGCTTCTGCACCACGTACCTGAAGCCGCTGGCCGCGGAGGCGCTGGCCCAATGCAGCGTGAAGGTGGTCGAGGTGGACCCGGTGGTCGATGACACGGTCATCGCGACCACGATGTCCCCGTGCATGAAGCTGTGGATGTTGCAGTGATACGGGAACGAGCCGGCGGCGGTGAAATTGCGCGAGACGGTTGCGCCGACTTGGAGGTCCTTGTTCCAGAGGTCGAGGGGCGTGTCGCCGGTGACCGTGTGATGGAACCCGGTGTGGTTGTCCCACTGGACCTTGTCACCGACTGAGACGTTCGTGTGCGCCGGGTAGGCGAGCTGCGTCATCGTGATGGTGGTTGTCGACGCACTCACGCTCGCCGCGCTGAGCAGTAGCAGGACCGTCGTGATGAGTCCGATCCGCTTGAGCATCGTGTCCCTCCTGGTTGCGCGCCCATCGCGGGCCGGTCTGTCTCCCGATCGACCGAGGATACGCACCGGCCGGTGGCGTCGGTTTCGATCCGTGCGTCACGCACACTTCCGTCGCCCGAAGACGATCAGCACGGGATTCCGATCCTATTGATCGCGGCGGCGGTTCAACGCCGCTCCGGCGCGGACAGCTGAGTCAATGCCGGGGACTGAGTAGCCGTTCGCGGCTACCTATGAGACTATCGGGCGCTCCGACCGTTATCGATCGACCGGTCCCCGGTGCCAACAGCGCGGTTCTGGGTCGGGCCAGTCAATAGGATTGGAAACCTGTCAATTGAGCCCGCCGCGAGCCGGCATGCAGTGGAGCTGGCCTCGGCCGCCTTGCGACCGGACACCCTCGAGAGATATGACGCCCAGTCGGCCGTACAGCCGACACCGCGCCCAAAAACGAGAGGGCCGGCCCGAAGGCCGGCTCTCAACGTGTTCAGGGTTTGGCGCGGCGACGACGCCGCGCGACTTTGGCGGTGAGCTACTCGCCGCCCGCGGTCACCGGGACCGTGCCCTTGGTGAAGCTGGCGCCGTTCACGTCGCCGCCAGCGGCCGCGCGTGCGGCAGCAGCCAGGTCGGTGCGGTAGGCGCTCGCGTCGGGCGCCTTGGTCAGCAGCTTCGCGTCGGTCGCGATCTGGACCGTCTGGTTCCAGGTGTCGACCGGCATGGCGCCGATGCCGTTGGCGGACGGCCAGATAAGCGGGTTGATCTCGTTCATCATCCAGGCCTGGTGGCCGGCGCCGAGCGTCGAGCCCGCGTCCGTGACGTACTGGACGCAGTCGGCCGGGTGGTCACGGCAGTACTCCCAGCCCTGGAACGAGGCGGTCAGGAACTTGGTCGCGATGTCCTCGTTGCCCGGCTCGGCGAGCCAAGCGGCGCGGGCCCAGATGGCGTCCTGCAGCATGGCCGTGTTGATGCTCGGGTCGTTGAAGTCGATGAGGTTCAGATCGCTCGGCTGGTACAGATCGCCGGTGGCCGGGTTCTTGGCCTCGAGCACTTGCGCGTACTCGTTGTAGATCATTCCCTCGGCCGTATCGATCTGCTTGTTCAGCAGCAGCGACATGTCGAAGGGCTGGATGACCCGGGTGTAATCGACGTTCTGCACGAGCGGCGGGTTCTGCTTCAGGCCGGCCGCCACGACCTCGTAGTCGTTGCCGAAGTCCCAGACGCCGACCTTCTTGCCCTTCCAATCGGCGGGCGATGCGATGTTGGTGTCCTTCCATGAGACTTCGCGCGTTCCGGAGCGCTGGAAGACCTGGGCGATGTCGACGAGGTCCGACTGGCCCTTGTCGCGCAGCACGAGCACCTTGGGCACCCACGCGATGGTGAACTCGGGGCCGTTCGGATCGGAGCCGACGGTCTGGTTGTCGACGGTCGGGCCGCCGGGCACCAGGTTGACCTTCAGGCCCTGGTCGGCATAGAAGCCCTGGCGATCGGCCGCGAAGTAGCCGGCGAACTGCGCCTGCGGCACCCACTGGAGCTGCAGCGAGACTTCGGTGAGGTCCGCAGCGCCCGACGCTCCGGCCGAAGCAGCGGCTGACGGAGCCAGCGGCGACGCAGCCGAGCCGGCTGACGGAGCCATCGAGGCGGCGGCTGACGGAGCCATCGAGGCGGCGGCTGACGGAGCCATCGAGGCGGCGGCTGACGGAGCCATCGAGGCCGCGGCTGACGGAGCCGCCGATGCGGCGGACGACGCAGCAGCCGATGCGCCGGTCGATGCAGCGGCCGATGCGCCGGCCGATGCGGCTGCAGACGGAGCCACGCTGGGCGCCTTCGTCGCGGTCGAGTTGCTGCAGGCGGCGACCAGGAGCGCCGTTCCGAGCACAGCGAACGGCAGGGCGGCACGTTTCATGTTTTCTCCTCCTCCACACCACTCGCGTCGGCCGGGTTCCGCGTGAGCCGACGGTGGGTCCCGCGCACGATACCGCACGCGCCATGCGACCGAACGTCGAAGTTCAGTCCCGCTTCAGCCTTCCTCGGGTCGCAGCTCGGTGTACCACGGGATCACCAGGCGCTCAGCGAGAACGACCAACAGATACGACGTGATCGCACCAACCGCCCCGATCAGGATCGCCGCCCAGGCGATGTCGAACGACCCCGAACTGATGGACGTCAGGACGACCCGCCCGAGCACGGTGCTGGTGCCGCCGTAGAACTCACCGACGATCGCGCCGATGAACGCCAGCGTGGTGCCGACCTTCAGCGCCGTGAAGAAGAACGGCAGCATGTTGGGCACTCGGAGCTTGGTCAGCACCTGGCGATCGTTGGTGGCATACGAACGCATCAGCTCGAGCGCCGAGGGCTGGACCTGGGTCAGGCCGCGCGTCACGTTGACGGTGATGGGGAAGAAGACCAGCAGCGCTGCCATCATCATCTTGGAGAACGGATCGAGGACGCCGAACCAGTTGTTGAGAATCGGTGCGACCGCGATCAGCGGGATGGTGCTGGCGCCGACCGCAAGCGGCAGCAGGATCCCGCGAGTGATGCCCCAGCGCGCCGTGACGAACGCAACTGCCGTCCCCGCGACCGTGCCGATGAGGAGGCCGCCCAGCGCCTCGTAGACCGTCGCCTGGGCAGACGGCCACAGCAGCACATCCCATTGGCCGCCGATCGCTCCGACGATCGATGAAGGCGGCGGGATCACGTGGCGGCCCGTCCCCTGGGTGAGCAGCTCCCACACCGCGAGGACCGCGACCAACACGATCGCGGCGGGCAGCCAGCGACGGACGATCAACCGATGCCACCCTCGGCCCTGGCGCGGGCGCCGGAGGCGACCTGCGCACCTCCCCGCAGTCTCTCGCGAACCGCGGTCACCAGCTCGAAGTAGCGCTCGGTCTCGCGCGTCTCGTCGGTGCGCGGCTGCGGCAGGTCGATGTCGATGACGTCGGCGATTCGGCCCGGGCGAGCGGTCATGACCACGACTCGTGTGGAAAGGAAGACGGCCTCGGGAATCGAGTGAGTCACGAAGATGATCGTCGTGCCGGTCTGCGCCCAGATGCGCAGCACCTCGGTGTTGAGACGCTCTCGCGTCATCTCGTCGAGCGCGCCGAACGGCTCGTCCATGAGCAACAGCGCGGGCTGGAAGCCGAGCGCACGGGCAATTGCGACGCGCTGCTGCATACCGCCCGACAGCTGGTGCGGGTAGTGCTTGGCGAAGCCGCCCAGCTCGACCAGGTCCAGCATCTCGCGCACGCGCTGCTCGCGGGTGGACTTGTCGATGTCCATCACCTCGAGCGGCAGGCGCACGTTCGCCTCCACCGTCCGCCAGTCGAAGAGCACCGGTGCCTGGAACACCATCCCGTAATCGCGATCGAGCCGCGCCCGATGGGCCGGCTTGCCGTTCACCTCGACCGTGCCCGCCGTCGGTTCGATGAGATCCCCGACGATCCGCAGCAGCGTCGACTTGCCGCAGCCCGACGGTCCGATCAGCGAGATGAACTGACCGGGCGCGACCGACAGGTCGATGCCCTCGAGAGCAACCGTGCGCGTCCCGCCGGACGAGGTGAACGCCATGTCGACCCCACGGAGTTGAACCGCGGCGCCCGACCCTTGGCTCGTGGCCGCCGTGCGCTGACCCGGGCGCCGCGCGCGAGCCGGTGCTCGTGCCCATCCCAGAGGGCTGGGACGTCATGCGGTGTTCCTCCGTCCGCGCAGCGCGATCACCTCCAGCAGTCGCACCAGCAGGTAGAACGCCATGCCCAGGAGGGAAGCCACCAGGATCGTCGCCCACAGCTTCTCCGGGCCGGTGATGTACTGCTGGTTGAAGTTGACGATCGCCCGCCCGAGGCCGTCTGCGGCACCGCCCGGATCCTCACCGATGATCGTGCCGACGACGGCTCGCTGTTGCCGCGATCTTGAGCGCCGGTGAACAGGTACGGCGTCGAGGCCGGCAGGCGCAGCTTCCAGTAGATCTCCCAGCGCGACGCCGCGTACGAGCGCATCAACTCGAGCGAGCGTGGATCGGGCGAGCGGAGGCCGCGGATCTCGGCGATGGTCACCGGGAAGAACGTCAGGTACGTCGCGATCAGGACGATGGACGCGAGACCCTGTCCGAGGCTGACCGCGATGAGCGGAGCGAGCGCGACGATGGGGATGGTCTGGCTGGCGATCACGTAGGGCACGAAGGCACGCTCCGCGAGCCGGCTGTGGACGAAGAGCGTGGCCAGGCCGATTCCGACCAGCGCACCGATGAGGAAGCCGATGAGCGCCTCGCGCCAGGTGAAGAGCGCGGCGCCGAAGAGGAACTGGCCCAGCGACTGTGGGGAGTTGCGCTGCACCGGTCGTGCCAGCGCCGCGACGATGTCCCAGATGTGCGGCAACTGCAGGTCCGAGGCCTGCAGCAGGTGGAACGGCGGGAAGTGGACGTAGCCGAACTCCGGGTAGCGCCACGGGTCGCCGGCCAGCCACTTGAAGGCCTCCCAGACGACAGCCAGGCCGATCAGGAAGATCGCCATCGCCAGGATCGATCGCGCGAGGCTGCGCAGGTCCGAGCGCCGCCGCGCGCGTCGCTCCGACCCCGGATCCGGCACGCCCGGTTGCGCGCCGCCGATTTCCGCCGATGCCGCGGAGGGTCGCTCCCCGGCGTCCTGGATGTCCACGCGATCGTCGCCTGACCGCGACTTCGCCGGGGCCCTGCGCTAGGCGCGCACCCCCGCATCCGCGAAGTCGAGTGCCCCGTCGATGATCGCGAAGGCCTCGCCGAGCTGCTCCTCGGTGATCGTGAGCGGCGGGTTGTTGTGGATCGTGTTCCAGCGCACCAGCGTGTACAGGCCGTTGTCGCGGAGGTGCTTGGCGACCTGCCTTCATCTCGTCGCTGGTGCCGTTGTAGGGCGTCATCGGCTCGTAGGTCTTCCGGTCGCGGACGAGCTCGAGGATGCCGAACAGGCCGATGTTGCGGCCCGAGCCGACGCTGGGGTGCTTGCGCTCCAGCTCGCGATGGTGATCGCTCATGACGCTGCCCATGCGAGCGGCTCGCTCGATGAGCCCGTCCTCCTCGTAGACCTCGATGGTGGCCAGCGCGGCGGCGCAGCCCATGGGATGGCTGTTGTAGGTCAGGCCGCCGTAGAACACCTTGTCCTTGAACGCGTCGGCGATCCCGCGGCGCATGCCAACGGCGCCGAGCGGCAGGTAGCTCGAGGTGAGGCCCTTGGCCATGCGTGATGAGGTCGGGCACGACGCCCCAGTGGTCGACCGCGAACCAGCGGCCGGTGCGCCCGAAGCCGGACATGACCTCGTCGGCGATCAGCAGGATGCCGTACTTGTCGCAGATGGCGCGCACGCCCTGGAGGTAGCCGTCGGGCGGGATCAGGATGCCGTTGGTGCCGACGACCGGCTCGAGGATGAAGGCCGCGATCGTCTGCGGTCCCTCGTACATGATCACTTCCTCGAGGTCGCGCAGGCTCTCCTCGACGGGCTCGGGATCCTTGCGGCCCCAGCGATGCGAGTCGGGCACGCGGACCACGCCCGACACGCCGTTCTCGGCGGCCCAGCGGCGCGGATCGCCGGTCATGGTGATGACCTGGCCGGTCGCGCCGTGATACGAGCGATAGCGCGTCAGGATCTTCTGGCGGCCGGTGAGCTGGCGCGCCAGCTTGATCGCGTTCTCGTTCGCCTCGGCGCCGCCGTTGGTGAAGAAGAAGACGTCGATGTCGCCGGGCGCGAGCTCGGCCAGCTTCTCGCCGAGCCGAGCGCGAGGCTCGGTGGCCATGAAGGGGTTCGCGTAGGCCAGCTTGTCCGCCTGGGCGCTTGATCGCGTCGATCACGCGCTTGTCGCCGTGGCCGATGTTGACGGACATCAGCTGGCTGTTGAAGTCGAGGAAGCGCTTGCCGTCGGGCGTGTAGAAGTAGACGCCCTCGGCGTGGTCGACCGGGATCGGATCGACGGCGTTCTGCGCCGACCACTCGTACAGCGTGTACCGCCGGCAGGCCGCCACGATCTCCTCGGCCGTCATGGTTCCGGGCGCTACATCGACGACCATCGGATCGATCCTCCTCCTCCGCGTTGACGACCGAGTGTGCCACCGCAAGCGCCAGTCCGCACCCTGCCGGTCCGCAAGCGACGGACGGAGGGCAGCGGGACGCTGCGACCCGGCCGATTTCGCGCCGAGCAGGCGGAACGCATGCGAAGGGAGGAGAGACCCAAGCGAGCTTCGGCCGGCAGCTGATCGCTGGAGCGATCGTCTCCGCGGCGACCGGGCCGTGCGGGGGAGCTTCGGCCGGCAGCTGATCGCTGGAGCGATCGTTTCCGCTGCGACCGGGCCGGCGATGGCGAGGATCGGACTCTTCGCCGACGCCGGCGAGCTCGACTGTCGCTGGAGCGATCATCTCCGCGGTGACCGGGCCGTGCGGAGGCGCTTCGGCCGGCAGCTGATCGCTGGAGCGATCGTTTCCGCGGGCAAGTCCTGCACGACGCTCTACGACAAGTCGGCCACCAGGGCCCACATCGAATCGCTCGGCTACGACATCGTGGGCAACTTCGGCGACCAGTTCAGCGATCTCGAGGGAGGCTTTGCCGATCGCACCTTCAAGCTGCCCGACCCGAACGACTTCTTGCCCTGACACGCGGGTCCCGCAACCAGGGCAACATCGGCGCAGATAGAAAAGGAGCGCACCTTCGTGCGCCCCATTTGATTGATGAGTCCTCGCGCCGGCCGCTCGCCTGCCTGAGCGTTCACGGCGCAGCGCCAGCGTAGAGCGCCTCGGGCACGCTGGGGACCTCCGAACGGGCAGCATCCGCTTCGGCGATCGTCAGGGGGTCACCACCCCCCACACCTGCGCATCGGTCCCTTCTGGTGGCAGCCGGATACGTGTCACGGCCCAGGTACGTCAGGCCAACGCCCGGACGCAGCGCGGGCAATGGGCTCCAGCCTTGGCGGTCGTTGGTAGTCTGTGTACCACGTCAGACGGAGGTAGGTGCGGTGGCGAGAAAGCGGTCCGTTCCCAAGGGAAGTGATCCCGAGGTCCCGGCGGGCGCCGAGGCTGCGCAACCCGGAACCGGCTCCACAGGTGCGGATGCCGCAAGCGCCGATCCCGCGAGCGCGGGTGCCGCGAGCGTTGCCCCTGCTGTCGCGGAGCCGGCCGCTGCACCTCCGCCCCCGGTTGAGCCGATCGCACCGCCTCCGCCCGCGGCCGTGCCGATCGCTCCGCCCCCGCCCGCCGCCGAGCCGATCGCCCCGCCCCCGCCCGCGGCCGCGGCTGGTGCGACGCCCGATGTTTCGGCACCGCCCGTGCCCCCTACGCCAGCCGCACCGCCGGCGTCCCCACCTCCGCCAGCGCCCGCACCCCCGGGCCCTCCGCCAGGGCCCTCGGCCGCCAGCGTCATGCTCAACAACATCGTCAGCACGCTCCGCAGCCGGTTCAGTACCGCCGAGCTGCTCGGCATGGCCGGCAGCCTGATCATCCTTGGCGACTTCCTGATCTTCGGTGTGCTCGCGAGCTCGTACTACCCGGGCGAGCTCCAGGTCATGCTGGCTGCCGCGCTGCTGCTGGTGATCGTCGCGCAGCGGCAGGGCGTCTGGGACTTCGGCAACGCCTACGAGACGGCCATCCTGCTGCTCGGTTCGCTGCTGGGCGTGCTACTCGTTTACGAGTTGCTGTTCAACGCGCGTGAGAACCGCTTTGCGGGTTTGCCCCCGCTCAGCCTCCTGGGCCTCTTCCTGATGTGGATCGGCGAGGCTCTTGCGGCTGGTGCGGCGATCATCATCTGGCAGCAGAAGCGGCGCACCTGAGCGTCCGATCCGCGCATTCGGAGGCGGTCGGTCTCGAGATCCGCGGCCTGCCGTCCTGCGCGGCATTGCTGCGGTCCGGTGGCGTGGGCGTGGACCTGATAGGCTAGCCCGCGCCAACCCAGAACCCAGAAGAGGCTAACCAGAAGACCGCCGCCCCAGCGGCAGGGATCTGTCGACCGCCCCGCAGACGGTGGTCGCCCGCTCGAGGTTCGGATCCACGACGTCCCAGACGGTCGTGCCCGGACGAGCAGTGTGTCCGCAGTGCGTGCAAACCTGCGTGACCCCGGTGCTCTGCGTTTCAGGTGTTCCTGTGTCGTCCCCTGCCCTATCCGGTGTGTGGTCTTCCGCCATGACCAGCGTCGCGCCCCAGCGCGATGTCCGGCAGGAAGGAGGCAGGATTGTTGGCACGTGCTATTCAGGTTGCGTCCACGCGCGACGCAGCCGAGCCGTCAGCAAACCATTCGCCCGATGGCGCACACGTTCGTGCTCGATTGCGTCGTTCGGCGAGTCGCTTCGCGATCACCGCTTCGGGAGCGCTGCTGCTCTCGCTGATCGTCTTCCCGGCGATTTCGCCGGCCGCACCGGTCGCAGCGTCGGGTTGCACCAACTGGACCAGCCGCTCGACGCCTCCTCCAGACGATCCGCGTCTATCTGACCGAGCAGCACCGCGTCGTGGTGAAGAACTTCCGTTCGTACGTGCCGATGGTGATGGCGTCGGGCGAGTTCCCATCGCGACTCCCCATGGCCGTTCTCGAGGCCGGCGCGACCGCCGTGAAGCAGTACGCCTGGTATTACGCGCTGAAGGGCAACCACCGGGCCGGTTTCGAGACCGTCGAGCGGCGTCTGCTACGACGTCCGCAACGACACCAGTGATCAGATCTACAGGCCCTCCGCGCATCCGAGCGCGAAGCAGCAGAAGGCCGTCGAAGACACCTGGGGACTCACGCTGCGCAAGGGGAAGCGCTTCTTTCTGACCGGGTACCGCGCCGGCAGTTCGAGTCCGCTGCGGTGCCGACCGCGACGGCTGGCGGCTGTACGAACGCAGCGCGGCCGACTGCGCACGGCTCGGCTGGTCCCGGGAGCGCATCCAGGCCTACTACTACGCGCCGCGCGTCAACTTCGTGTGGAACGGCAGCACGGTCCCGCCGCAGAAGCACCGCGACACCGACCCACCGACCGTCACGGTCCCGTCCGTCGCACCGGGTCGCAATCAACCGGCGACCGGCAACGTCAACGTGAAGGTGCGTTGGAGCGCGACCGACACGAGTGGGATCCGCGCGTATGCCCTCCAGGAACAGATCGGCACCGGTGATTGGCGGGACGTCCATCTCTCGTCGCCGAATCAGTCGGCGATCTCGGTGACGACCCGCCCGGGCACGAGCTATCGCTTCCGGGTGCGCGCCAAGGACAAGGCCGGGAACCGCAGCGATTGGATTGACGGAGGTCGCTTCACGGCGCAGCTGGTGCAGTCGGATTCGGCCCTGGTCGGAGGCAATTGGCGGCAGGACTCGAGTGACAAGGGCTCGCTGAGTGGCAGCCTGAGCTCCACGCAGCCTCCGGGCACGACCGCCCGCGTCGCGTTCCATGCGTCGAGCATCGGCGTGGTGGCGTCACGCGGCCCGAAATTCGGCGCCATCCGCGTCCTCGTCGACGGCCGTGCAATCAAAACCGTCGACCTGTGGGCGCGCAAGGAGAAGAATCGCCGGGTCGTCTTCGTCCAGTCCTGGCAGACCGACGGGAACCACGCGATCACCGTCCAGGCGTTGGACACGAATGGACGCTCAAAGGTCGACTTGGACGCCTTCGTCCTGTTGCACTGACCGCCGTGGCGGCACCGACGCAAGCTCGGCGACGTATTTCAGACCGCCGCGATTGGGGCTGAGGCAATGGTTCGCTGGCGGGCCCGGGTTCGTTGGCTATTCCTCGACGTGATCACTCGCCGGTCGGTCTCGCGCCCGTCGGCATTTCCATGCGCCTGTGTCATCAATCGTCCGATCAGAGCGTGAATCACGGGCTGAGAACATCGTCGCCGAGTGCGTCACGCTCGATCGGCACCGGAGAACGGCAGATGATTACCGCTGGTCATACTCCGCCGCCGGCCGCCGTCGAGGGCTAGGCACCAGCCCCTCCAGTCACGACCGCCCCAGTCACGACGCCCCAGGCCCGCAACCCCGAGCCCAAATCCCGTGTCCGGGACTCCCGCGTTTGAACTGTGGCAGCGGAGTGGGGCCTCAGTCAGTGTTGGCCGATTCCGATCAGGAAGACGATGACGCCGAACACGATCGCCACGATCCCGCCGATAACACGGCGGGTCTCCCAGAGATCCGTGCGCTCGGAGACCCGACCGTTCCAGCTGTTGCCGAACTGGCTCAGGCTCCACATGAAGTCGCCTGCCACCAGCGAAACGATCCCGAACACGATGGCGATGAGGCCGATGAGAGCAGCCGCGGCCGGAAGTATCGCTCTCTGGCGGGTGGTCGAGATGGTCGATCCCGCTAGCCAACAACGGCTGGGAGCGCGCAACGCTCGCGGTGTACGCTGCCGCGACTGACGAAGACACGCACCCTTTGCGCACTCCGGAGGGAAGAGAAGCATGCCCCGAAACGTCCGCGGCGCCCTGATCCAGGCCACCTGGACCGGCGACAAGGAGTCGATGATCCAGAAGCACGAGGAGTACGCCAAGAAGGCGTCCCAGCAGGGTGCGCAGCTGATGCTCTTCCAGGAGCTCTTCTACGGACCCTACTTCTGCCAGGTGCAGGATCCCGAGTACTACTCGTACACCGAGCTCATCCCCGACGGCCCGACGACCAAGCGGATGCAGGCGCTCGCCAAGGAGACCGGCATGGTGCTGGTCGTGCCCATGTACGAGGAAGACGAGAAGGCCGCCGGCATCTACTACAACACGGCCGCGGTCATCGACGCCGACGGGAAGTACCTCGGGAAATATCGCAAGACGCACATCCCGCACGTGAAGGGCTTCTGGGAGAAGTTCTACTTCCGGCCCGGGAACCTCGGCTATCCCGTCTTCGAGACGGCCGTTGGCAAGGTCGGCGTGTACATCTGCTATGACCGCCACTTTCCCGAGGGTGCCCGTGCCCTCGGACTCAACGGCGCCGAGATCGTCCTCATTCCCTCGGCGACGTCGCGCGGTCTCTCCGAATACCTGTGGCGCGTCGAGCAGGTGTCACACGCGCTGGCGAATGGTTATTTCGTTGGCACGATCAATCGCGTCGGCAAGGAGCCGCTCGGCGATGACGATTTCTACGGCCAGAGCTACTTCTGTGATCCGCGAGGGCAGTTCATCGGCGACGTAGGCAGCCCGCACGACGAGGAGCTGCTGGTCCGCGACATGGATCTCGACATGATCGAGACGGTGCGCCAGACGTGGCAGTTCTACCGCGACCGCCGGCCCGACGCCTACGGGGACCTGGTCCGGCCCTGACATCGCGCCCGCCGATCCGGCTCGCATCGGGCGGCGATCGGCAGGCCTGATGCGCGACCCGCGCCTGCCTCCGGACATGGCGATCCTCGGCGAGCTGCGCAACGACCCGGTCGTGGTCGTGCCGCCGGATGACGGCTGGCCGGCGATCTTCGCGAGCTGGCGCTGGCGGCTGGCCGCGGCGCTCGGCGTGGTGGCGGTGCGCATCGATCACGTCGGCTCCACGGCCGTGCCGGGACTGGCGGCCAAGCCAGTGGTGGACATCCAGGTCTCGGTCGGCGACGTCCAGGACGAGGGTTCCTACGTGCCGGCGATCGAATTGCTCGGACCGCGCCTGCGATCCCGCGAGCCCGGGCACCGCTACTTGAGACCGCCGCCGGGGATGGCTCGAGACGTCCAGGTTCACGTCTGCCAGGCAGGTGGCGAGTGGGAGCGCGATCACCTGCGGTTCCGGGACTACCTGCGCACGCATCCCGATCGGGCGGCAGCGTACGGGGCGCTCAAGATCGACCTGGCGGCGCGCTACCCACAGGATCGCATCGGCTACGCGGAGGCCAAGGGCCCCTTCATCGCCGAGACGCTGCGACTTGCCGGCACGGATGTGCAGGCCTGCGCCGAGGTATCCGCGTGAGGGAATCCGATGAGCCCGATGCTGCGGCGGAAACGGCGCCGCTATCCGGCGAGGTCGGCAGCGTCGTTTCCCGACAAATTCTTGCCGGTGCCAGGCGCGTCGGTCCGGACGTCGAGCCGGGCTCTGCAGAGGACGCCGAGCCGCTCGATGAGCCGGAGCCCGAGCCCTGGGACATTCCGCCGCCGCCCCCGTCAGCGCCGCGCCTGCGAGAGCAGTCGCTCGATGAGGTGCTCGCACGTCTCAACCAGCTGACCCTCCGCGAGGCGCGGGCACTCCTGCGCGCCTATCGCTTGATCCCGAGGGCCGAGCTGGTTTTCGGTGGCTGGGCGCCCGTCACTGCTGCTTCGGAACGCCGTTCGACGGATCCGCCCTCGCTCGACCAGATCGTGTCGGGCCGGGCGAACCTGCGCGAGGGCGCCATCCGCGAAGCCCGAGCCAACGGTGCCCAGGTCGACGCGGACGCCGTCACGGCCCGAGCTCGCGACGTGGTGGTTGACGCGCTCTCACACGCCACTCTGAGCGGCGGCGGGATCGAGGAAGCGACGTTGGCCGCGGCGATGGCCGCCCAGGACACCGCGCTCGCGTTCACGGTGCGGCCGTGGATCAGCGATTGGCGGTTCCAGGAGCTGGTCGAGCCGTGGGCGAAGGGCTTCAGCGTGATCGCAGTCGAGGCGAATTCGTTCGACATTCTTGGTGTGATCGCGCTGGGATTCGGCGTGATGGCCCTGTTCTCGCTCGGGGTCGGGCGGACCAGCCTGGACCTCGGAAACGTCTTTGGCCTGCTGTTCGCCTTCCTGACGGCGACGGTGCTGGCGATCCGCTGGCACGTACGGCGACAGCCGGCCCCGATCGTGACGCTGCGCGGAATTGCCTGAGCTCGGTCGCGATCGCGCCCCGGCAACGGCTGGTTACGCTACTCTCGCGGCCGCATGCAGTTCGGCTTCACCCTCAAGCCAGAGCACTCGATCGAGCGCACCCTGGCACTGACCCGTCAGGCCGAGGATGCCGGCTTTACCTATGGCTGGCTGTTCGATTCCCATGTCCTCTGGCGGGACCCCTATCCCCTGCTCACGCTGATGGCCGAGCGAACCACCCATATGCGCCTCGGCACCTGCGTGACCAACCCGGCCACGCGCGAACCGACCGTCACGGCGTCGGTCCTGGCGACGCTCCAGGAGTTGTCGGGTGGACGCATGGACCTGGGCATCGGCCGGGGCGACAGCGCCCGACGAGTCCTGGGCAAGCCACCCACGACCATGGCCCACCTGGAAGAGGCGATCACGGTCATCCGCGAGCTGGTCGAGGGACGCAGCGCGACCTTCGAGGGGACGAACCTGGACTTGCCATGGACGCATTCGTGGAAGCTGCCGATCTGGGTCGCCGGCTACGGCCCGATGGCACTGACCATGACGGGGCGCGTTGCCGATGGCTTGATCCTGCAGCTTGCCGATCCCGACCTGATCCGCTGGATGGGCGGACAGATGCGTGAAGCAGCAGCGGCTGCCGGTCGCGATCCCGACGAGATCAAGATCCAGGCCGCCGCGCCGGCACACGTCAGCGATCGCGCCACGGGGCGAGACCGCACCAGGTGGTTCCCCGCGCTCGTCTCAAATCACGTGGTGGACCTGGTGAGCAAATACCCGCGCGAGCGCCTGCCCGAATCGTTGACCGGGTACATCCGCAACCGAGAGGGCTACGACTACCGGCATCACGCCGAGGTCGGCTCGTCCAACGCCGGTTTCGTCGATGACGACGTGATCGACCGCTTCTGCGTCCTCGGCTCCGCCGAAGAGCACCTGGCCAAGCTGGCCGAGCTCGCCGACGCGGGCGTCGACCAGTTCAACGTGTACCTCATGAACGGCGACGAGGAACAGCAGCTCGAGGCCTACGGCCGAGGGGTCATTCCGCACTTCCCGCTGGCGGCCGAATCCGCGACGGTAGCGTCCGCGTGACCAGTCGATTCCGCCGCGGCCGCGGGCAGCAGCCTCAGAACTACGGGATGCCTCAGGTCATCCCGTGCCCCAGCTGCGGCATGCTCAACGACCCGTCCGCGCGCTTCTGCCGCAACTGCGGGCTGCCGCTGGGGTGGCCGCAGGACCCAGTTCGCGGCACGATGATGCGCCAGGCGGACCTGCCCAGTGAACGAGGCGCGGGCATCGCGAGCATCGTCGGCCTGGTTGCCGCGGTCGCGATCCTGGGTGCAGCCGGCTATCTCGTGCTGCGTGGCACGAACGGAAACAACCCGTCTCCGACACCCCCGGTCACCGCGACTGCGACGGCGACTCCGACGGCGACGGCGACGGCGGTTGCGATCGGGAGCGGAAGCCCATCACCGAGGCCAACCGGGACCCCGGTCGCCGTGATCTCGCCGAGTCCGACGCCGACCTTCGTCGCGCCGACGCCCACAGAAATCCCGTCAGGGCCCGTCGGGACCCCGCCGCCAGCCGCGAAGAACTTCACCTGCACTCCTGTGACCATCGCAAACTCCGTGAAGGGCCACTGGGTCATCAACCAGGCGCACTGGTCGTATACGAGCAAGTACGACACGATCACGTTGGACATGACCCTATCGAAAGGCGGCGGTTTCCCGTCGATGACCATGGAGTCGATGGACCTGAACGACGTCAGCAGTCAACTCGGCCTGACTCCGCCGACGGGCACCGATCACGCCGTCGTGGTCACGCTGGGCAAGCCATTCAGCAGCATCCGGGTGTCGCCCCATGACACCAAGCTCGACAGTCTTAACGGCGAGGCGATGACGGCGGTACCGACGTTCCAGATCCAGTTCGGCACGGACGATCTCTGGCACGTGGTGCTCGGCGTGAACGGCAGCGGCTGCCAGCGCATCGGCGTGGCGGAATGGGCTGCCGATCCCAACGCGACCAGCGCGCACATCGTGATCGACGTCCAGCACTGACGTCGCTGTCGCGGGAGGCCGCCGTGCACGGCCCGACGCCGCTCGCCGGCCGAAGTCTCAATGCGCCAATGGTCGACGGAGCCCTACGCGTCGGGCGATCGCGATTTGGACCAGTCTCGCGGCCGCCAGGTCCTTGATATTCCTCACGGTCATCATCCGCCCGCAATCGCCCAGACAACGGCCCGGTGATTTCCTTCGCGACGGGTCTCGCGCGTCTCGGAATGCTCCTGGCCGGTTGAATTGGGCCATTTCTTCGCCTCGAGCCCAAACGATTTTGGGATCCACCAACCCGAGCGCCGTGTTCGAGCGCCGGCATCGACGCTGAACCGGCAGATGATCACGCCTGGTCATAACCGTCCGGCGGCGAGTGTGCCGAGCGCCGGCCATCGCCGCGCTCTGCTTCGCGTGATCGATCGGCGCGACCGAGATCGGGCCTGATCGACGCGCCGGTGAACACCGCTGAGGTTCCCAGGCGTCAAAATCGGGACACGGCGCCGCGACGGCCGCAAGGCGGCGCAAATGGAGGGCGACGATGCGCATCTTGATCACCAACGGGACCGTCGTGAACGCCGATGGCTCGACCGAAGCCGACGTGTTGATCGACGGAGAGACGATCGCAGGTGGTGGGCAGCGATCTCGGCGGCACCGACCTGGCGACCGGCGTCGATCGCACGATCGACGCGGCGGGCAAGTACGTCATCCCGGGCGCGATCGACGTGCACACGCACATGGAATTGCCCTTCGGCGGGACGTTCGCCAAGGACACCTTCGAGACGGGCACGCGGGCGGCCGCCTTCGGCGGAACCACCACGATCATCGACTTCGCCGTGCAGTCGAAGGGCAAGTCCCTGCGCGACGGCCTGGACGCCTGGCACGCCAAGTCCGAGGGACGCACGGCCATCGACTACGGCTTCCACATGATCATGTCGGACGTCACCGACGACACGCTCGCCGAGATGGACGGCCTCGTGGCCGAGGGTGTCACGGACTTCAAGCTGTTCACGGCCTATCCCGGGCGTGTTCTACAGCGACGACGGGGCAATCTTCCGGGCGATGCAGCGCACGGAGAAGAACGGCGGCACGATCCTCATGCACGCGGAGAACGGCATGGCGATCGACGTGGTCGCCGCCGACCTCGTGTCCGAGGGCAAGACCGATCCCTACTACCACGGCGTGGCGCGCTATCCGATCTTCGAGGGCGAGGCCACCAACCGCGTCATCCGCCTTGCCGAAGCCGCGCACGTGCCCGTCTACATCGTTCACCTCTCGGCGCGCGACGCGCTCGACGCCGTCCGCGGGGCTCGCGACCGCGGCGCCATGACGTACGCGGAGACGTGCCCCCAGTACCTCTTCCTCTCGCTCGAGGACATGGGCAACGGGTTCGAGGGTGCCAAGTTCATCTGTTCGCCGCCGCTCCGCCCCGCCGACCACCAGCCCGAGCTCTGGATCGGACTGCGCAAGGACGACCTGCAGGTCGTCTCGACGGACCACTGCCCCTTCGACTTCCACGGCCAGAAGGAGCTCGGTCGCGGAGATTTCCGCAAGGTCCCGAACGGCCTTCCCGGCGTCGAGGACCGGCTCGACCTGATGCACGACGGCGGAGTCGTCGGCGGCCAGTTCTCGAAGGAGCGCTGGGTCGAGGTCTGTTCGGCAGCGCCTGCCCGGATGTTCGGCCTGGCCGGCCGGAAGGGCGTGGTCGCGGCGGGAGCCGATGCCGACCTCGTCGTCTACGACCCGGCCAAGCGCCACACCATCAGCGCCACGACCCACCACATGGACGTCGACTACTCGTGCTACGAGGGGCGCGAGGTCACCGGCGGCGTCCGAGGTGGTTCTCTCGCGCGGCAAGGTCATCGTCGAGAACGGGCACTACCTTGGCAAGCCCGGTGACGGCCGCTTCCTGAAGCGCAGCGTCGCACGCGACTACCTGCTCTAGGTTTGGTTTCGCAATCGTTGCCGTGATGCAACAGCACTGATATCTCGGACGGGGGTTCGTGCAGCGGAAGATGAACGGCGGCGCGCGCTTGATGAGCTGAGGCAGCGCCATGCGCGCCACGACCGCGTCCGTCCCCAGACCACGGCACGCGGCGTCAACCAAATCAAGAGTCGATGGTGGAGAGGTTCAGCTTGGTCATGCGTCGTTCAGTCGTACTGCTCGCCATGGGCGCCCTCATGTTGGGCGCCTGCTCAGCGACTGGCTCGGGCTCGTACTCGGGTGCAGTCGTCGACGACGGGGGAATTGACGCGGCGATCGGAGTCGCTGCCCAGGCGTCGGCATCCATGCCGGCCAGCAGTGTGGCGCCCGAAAGCGCCGCACCAGCAACGTCGGGAGTGCCGGCTCCGGTGCCGAGCGCGCTGATTCCCGGCGTCACGTTGACGGTCGAGCCATCCGACGGATCGGTCTTCGGACTGCCGCCGACGGTTCCTTCCGGCACAAACCTGTTGCTCTTCAATGCGGCGGACGGGGCCTACCAGATGACCGTCCTTGAGAAGAACCCGTCCGTGACCGACAGCTGGGACGTGATCCTCGCCTGCGGCGTCACCTCGGACGTGGTGACGGTCGTTGGATCGGTGGTTGCCGAAGCCGGCGTCGGCTCTTCCTCGGCGATCACGGTTGCAAACCAGGGCGACGACCTGCTGGTCCTGGTCCCGCTCGCAGCTCCAGCGGAGTCCGCGGCTCCTTCCGAAGCCCCGACCGCTGCGCCGACGGCAGTTCCGTCCGAAGCACCTTCGGCTGCTCCATCCGAGGTAACCGGATCCCCGGCACCAACGCTGGCGCCCGAGCCGACGGCAACGCCCGCCCCGACCTGTCCGCCCGGCGGCATCGCCGGAGGCGGCTCGGCCGGGAGCGCCGCACCGACCGCTCTCGAAACCGGAACGGCCTCCACGGCACCGTCAACGGCCAGTGGATCCACCAAGCCTCACAAGACGCCGAAGCCGGGCAAGACCCCGAAGCCGGGCAAGTCGCCCAAGCCGACCCCCACGGCCGCGCCGACGCCGATTGCCGGGATCCCCGACCTGACCAACGCCGCGTGGCAGGTGTTCACGGTGACGCCTCCGGGCACCCTTCCGGGCCAGCCCGCGGCGCCGTGACCGCATTCCGTTTTGCGCCTCGCTCAACCCACCGGTCGACCTTCGGGTCGACCGGTGCAACTCGTTTTCGGGGGCAGTCGAGGCTCGCTGGGCCTGGCGAGTGGCACCCGACGCATCGCCACCATCCCCGGCGCAACCGCCAGACTGATACGTCGCTGCAAAGCAGCGCCGATTCTCGATGCTCGTCGCGCTACCGCGACGGGGGCACGATCACTCGCATGGTCGTCGTCGGAGCCGCATTCACTGCCGACGCTGCGCTGGATGCTGCCCAGGCGCTGGCCCAGCTACCAGGCGTCGGGCCGAACGCGATCGCTCGAGCGCCACTCGGAGCCGTTGGACGCCTGTCGGAAGGAATGGTGCTGTTGGCGGTCTGCGTCCCGGAGCACGTGGTCGACCAGGTCGCCCGCATCGTCGAGGTGTACGGCGGCGAGATCGTCAGCCGAACCAGCTATCCGGAGCGCGTGCCGAACGACTCACGGCCGGGCGAGAGCCAGCCTCCGCGAATTGCTCGTTCAGGCACCGTGATCCACGGCAAAGCGAACAGCTGATTTTTCCGATACCCCGCGACGAGGGAACCCGGGTCGTTTCGAGGGGAGGCCCGCGTTACCTCGTCCGCGGGAAGCCCAGGTCGACCGAGCTGGTCCCTGGGTCGGGCCAGCGTGCGGTGACCACCTTCGCCCGCGTGTAGAACTGCACGCCCTCGGGGCCGTACATGTGCAGGTCTCCGAAGAGCGACGCCTTCCAGCCGCCAAAGCTGTAGTACGCGACGGGCACCGGGATCGGCACGTTGACACCGACCATGCCGGCCTCGACCTCGAATTGGAACTGGCGGGCGGCCCCGCCGTCGCGCGTGAAGATGGCCGTCCCATTGCCGTATGGGTTCTCGTTGACCAGCTTGACGGCCTCGGCGTAGCTGTCGACGCGGACCACCTCGAGGACCGGGCCGAAGATCTCGTTGCGGTACGAGTCCATCTCCGGTGAGACGCGATCGATCAGCGACGGGCCGAGGAAGAAGCCGCCGTCGGCTTCGTCGTAGAGCTCGTGGTCGCGGCCGTCGGCAACGACCGTGGCGCCCTGCTGCTCGCCCTTCTCCAGGTATGAGGCGACCTTGTCGCGATGCTCGCGCGTCACCAGCGGCCCCATCTGTGAGGCCGGATCGGTGCCGGGCCCGACCTGGATGCTGAGGCAGTCGCTCCTTGATCGCGCCGACGAGCGGGTCGCCGATCTCGCCAACCGCGACGACCACGGAGATGGCCATGCAGCGCTCGCCCGAGCTGCCGTACGCCGCAGACACCGCAGCGTCGGCCGCCATGTCGAGGTCGGCATCGGGCAGCACGATCATGTGGTTCTTGGCACCGCCGAGCGCCTGGACGCGCTTCCCGTTGCGCGTGCCGGTCTCGTAGATGTAGCGCGCGATCGGTGTCGAGCCGACGAAGCTGACGGCCTTGATGTCCGGGTGCTCGAGGATTCGGTCCACCGCCACCTTGTCGCCCTGGATCACGCTGAAGACGCCCGCCGGCACGCCGGCCTCGGCGAGAAGCTCGGCGATGTAGAGCGACGCGGACGGGTCCTTCTCCGACGGCTTGAGGATGAACGCGTTGCCGCACGCGATCGCGTTGCCGAACATCCACATCGGCACCATGGCCGGGAAGTTGAACGGCGTGATGCCGGCCACCACGCCCAGCGGCTGGCGGATCTGGTACACGTCGACGCCGGCCGAGACCTGCTCGCTGAAACCGCCCTTGAGCAGATGCGGAATGCCCGTGGCGAACTCGAGGTTCTCGAGTCCCCGGGCGACCTCGCCGAGCGCGTCGGACGGCACCTTGCCGTGCTCCGCCGTGAGCAGTGCCGCGATCTCGTGGCGGTGCTGCTCGACGAGGTTGCGGATGCGAAACAGGATCTCGGTGCGCTTCGAGATCGACGTCGCGCGCCAGCCCGGGAAAGCGGCCTTGGCCGAGGCAACGGCGGCGTCGACCTCCTCGGTCGAGGCGAAGTCCACGCGTCGTGCTAACCGCCCGGTGGCCGGGTCGTAGACCGGCCCGCTTCGGCCAGACGTGCCGGCACGTCGCGTGCCGTCGATCCAATGGTTGACGTGGGCGATGTCGGTCGGTTCGGCAGCCTCTGCCTGCGGTTCCAGCAGCTGGGTCATGGGAGGTACCTCGAGGGCGATTCGGCGCGCGCAGTCGTCGTGCTGCCGACCAGTATCCCAGTCTGTCCATCAGGGCCGTCACTGGGGCTCGATGAACGTCTCCCGCACCAGATGACAGCGGTCCCGCCGTGCTCTCGAGACCGTGCGGGCCACATTCGGTGTAGCCCTGCCCACCTTCGCCGTAGCCCTGCCCACCTTCGGTGTTGCCCTGCCCACCTTCGCTGCAGCCCCCATGCATTCGGTGTAGCCCTGTCTGTACCGTGTCCCCATGGATGGCGTGCGCGCAGGACTCGCCGTAAGGGCGAGTTCGAACCCGGCCGACGGACTCTCTGATCGTGTCGCTCCCTCGCCCGTGCGTGGGGACGACGCTCACCGCGTCGGTGGCGACGATCCCGGCGCCGTTAATGACGCGCCAACCCTGGCCGTACCCGTGCACGCGTTGCGGAAGTCCATAGGCAAGTCGAATTGGGTAGGACATGCCGGAGCGGGCGACGGGCCAAGGTTTGGGCCCGACGTCGCCGACCCGTGTGTGACCGGATCGCCGCGTTCCGGGGTGATCGGATCGTCGAGCTCCAGGTTGAGGCTGGAGTCGAAGCTGATGGGGAGTCGAAGTTGAATTCGGCGTCTTACGAACCGCTGATGAGCACGCTCCCCGAGATCGAGACGCCCACCATGTGGGCACGGTCGGTCAGGTCGAGACGCCAGCGGTAGCAGTCGCCGGGAGTCAGGCCGGTCTGCGTCACCGGGCTGGAACCTGCGTACTCGTTCTTGTCCGGCACCCAGAAGACGCCATCGCAGCTTCCGGGGGTCACCGGCACGGCGCGCTCACGTTCCAGGAGGTGAGAGATCAGCCCACCAGAACCGCCCGTGTCGTGCTGCGACCATTGGACCGTGACGGAGGTCGACTGGCTGACCGTGAACGAGCCCTCGTCCGGCGTCTTGAAGTTCCCTGTCGGGGGCGTCACGTCGGCAAGAATCACGCCCGATCTGACCCGCTTGCCCTGGTTGCCGACGCGGTCCAACGCCGTCAGCACGTAGCGGTAGCAGTAGCCGGACTGGATGTCGCTCTCGACGTGGCGCTCGTCGGTCAGACGCGCAGATCCATCGTCGCTGAAGCTGACGCCGTCGCAGCTACCCGAAGTTACGATCGCGCCGCGCTGACGTTGAACCAGTTGCAGCGGTGCGAAGCCCGAGCCTGTGTCGGAGGCTTTCGTCCACAACAGGCTGGGCGTCTCGGTCACGATCGATGACGTCCCGGCGACCGGCCAGAGCCAGTGCGGCCGGCTGGGCTTTGTCGCGTCGACCTTGATGTCGATCGTCCGCCACGGACCGATGTGCCCGGCACCGTCGGTGGTCCGCGCCTCGATCGCGCCGTTCGTGACCGACGAGCTCCAGTCGATCTCCGCGGACGCCGTGTTGCCGCTCCCCGGTGGTGTCGAGATGGTGAAGCCGTGGCCGGAGAGCACACGGAGCTGCGTCGTTGCGGCACCGGACGCGGTGTCGTTGGCGTTGAACGTCAGCGTCAGCGTGCCGCCGACACCACCGCGGATCCAGATCGCGTCGTTTGGTTTGTGCTGGTAGACGCCATCACCGGATGCGGCCATCCGGGGCTCGAACGGCGCCGTCGTGTCGACGATGACCGGGTCAGATGCGAACGACGCCACCCGACCACCGGAGGTTGTCGTGGTGACCAGCCAGCGCACGCAGCCGTCCGGAAGGCCCGTGGCGTCGAAGGACCATCCCGTGGCCGGTGACCCAGCCGGATCGAGCGCCGCGAGGTCGACGGCCACTCCTTGGTTCGCCCAGGGCGCGTCGACACAGCTGCCAGGATCGGCTGGTTGGGCCTCCTGGAGCTGAACCACCCGCGAGCTTGCACCACTCGAGCCGGATACCACGCCCAACGCGACGTGAACGGTCGAGTCCGAGGTGATCGTCCCCTTCCGCGGCGCATTGAACCGCATCCTCGCGCCACCGGCCAGCAGGCGAACGGCGACTCCGGTGCTCCGCGAGCGGCCACCACCGATGGCCTTCACGGTGATGTGCGCAATCCCACCCGTGATCGAATTGTTGGCCCGCAGCGTGAGCATGGCGCTGTCGCCGGTCGTCGACGAGGGGCTCAATTCCGCGGTCACCCCGGGCGGCAGGCCGGACGCGTGCAGATCAACAGCGTCGGTCAGCCCGTTCGTCCGATCCAGTGCGATGGGAACCGCGAGCACGCCCCTGCGTTCGAGGACCGCCGAAGGTACCGTCGCTTGGATCGCCAGATCCGGGAGCGGGCCCAGCTTGGACACGTCGAGCAGCGGGTCCGGGTGTCCGTCGGGGTCCGTGCTCGTCTTCCAGTCGAGCGTGGTCGCGGCCAAGAGCGCCTGGCGCACGAGCTCGGGGTTGGCGCCAGGGAAGTTCGCATAGACGAGGGCCGCCGCGCCCGCGACCTCCGGCGCGGCCATCGACGTGCCCGACATCCAGGCGTAGATGTTGTGCAGGTAGGTCGAGAGGATGCACTTGCCCGGCGCGATCAGGTCGACGGGGGGTCCGTAGTTGCTGAAGTTGGCGAACGTGTCGTCCGAGTCGACCGAGTACCACGGGCAGATGTCGCTCTGGTTTCCGTGGCCGCCGGGCTTGCCGTCGAAGTCGGCCAGCGCGGAAACCGTGATCGCCTCGGGGTAGGCACTGGGCAGGCGGAGCTGTGCCGAACTCGAGTCGTTTCCTGCGGCGACGACCGCCGTCACGCCCGCGTCCACGAGGCCGCACACGGCGACGTGCATGGGATCGTCCGCGCCCGGACCGCAGGTCGGCGAATACGTGCTCGGGAGCCACGAATTGAAGCTCATGTTGGCGACCTCGATCAGCGGCCGGCTCGCATCCTGCGGATCGCGCTGGGCCGCGACCCAGTCGATGCCGCAGAGGTAGGTCGAGATGAAGCCGCGGCCCTCGTCGTTGAGTGCCTTCACCGCCCAGAGTCGTGCGCCCGGCGCGACGCCCACGACACCGATGCCGTTATCGATCGCGCCCACCGTGCCGGCCACGTGCGTGCCATGTCCGTAGCGGTCACTCCACGCCGAAGGATCGGGGCTGGTGCAGTCGTGCCCACCCGCGATGCGCAGATCCTTGTGCGGCCAGATGCCCGTGTCGATGATCGCCACGTCCACGTCCATCGGGTCGTCCTTGCCGTCGATCTTGGCAAGTGGCGACTTGTCGGCATTGATCCTCCGAACGCCGGTGGGAACCACCGGTGACGACAGCTTGGTGGTGTGGATACCGCGAGCCGCAAGTTCGGTGGCGCTGTCCGCCGACGAGCCGGCCGTCAGTGCGACGTCCGTGTCACCGGGTTCGACATCGATGGGGGCATCGGGAGTCACCGACGCCACCCGTGGGTCGGCCCGAAGGGTGGCAACCTGCCGGGGTGATAGCGAGGCCGCGAAACCGTCCATTGCCGCGTGATAGCGGAACGACGTCGAGATGCCCAGCGAGGAGACCAGGCGGTCGATCTCGCGCTGCGCGGCGCGGTGGACGGCACTCGCCCGTGGAGATCCAGCCGGCGCGCCGAGGGCGGGGCCGGAGCGCATGAGGACGATCGAAGCGACCGGAGCGGAACCCGCCTGAACGGGGCCGCGCACGGCACCGATTGCCGATGGCGCGCCGATCAGAAGGATCGACACCACGATCACGGCGATAGCGGCGGCCCGGGGCGCGGTCATCCGGCGCGACAGCACCCGTCGAGCATAGCCGCGGCCCGGCTTTCGACCGTCCTAGCCTGGATTCACCGGGCCGGTGCCGTCGCCGGGGCCCGGCGCGCGCGGACGCGCGAGACGAAGGGGAGCGTCACGAGCGCGGCGATGAGCAACAGGAACGTGAACAGCTGCTCCGCGCCGAACGCGCCGAAGATCACGCGATCGTCACGCCACGTGTATGCGATCAGGACCCTGCCGCAGAGCCACCAGCAGATCGCCGCGAGGAAGCGGCGACCGCTGCCGGGCCAACGCTCCGGCGCCATCGCCACGAGGAACGAGAGGAGCGCGGCGCCGATCAGGCACCACAACCCCTCGTAGACCTGTGACGGCTGTGAGGGCATGTCGGCGACCGCGCTGATCCAGCCCTGCCCGCCCAGGGCGACCGCCCATGGCGCGTCGGTCGTCACCCCGAGGCCCGCGCCACCGAGCAGCATGGCCAGCTTGCCGAGGCCGATGCCAAGCAGCAGCGGCACTGCCGCCGCGTCCAGCCAGCGTGACGGCCGGTAGCCGAGGAGACGCACCACGTAGCAGCCGGTCAGCACGCCGCCCGCGACCGCGCCAACGAGTGACAGCGATCCACGGCCCAGGTCGAGCGCCGCGATCGGTTGCGCCGCGTAGACGTCCGCGAAATCGAGGACGTGGACGAGCCGCGCGCCGACGAGTGCGCCGGGGATCGCGCCCAGCACGGCGAACACGATGTCCGAGGTCGGCACACCAGGCTCGAGGCGGCGCAGGGTCAGCCCAAAGACCGCGAGCGCCGCGCCGATGGCGATGCCGAGGCCGACGGCCTCCCAGCGGACCTCCAGCGGTCCGATCGTGAGCCAGGGGTTGAAGACGAGCGTGATCGCCGCGAGCACTCGGGGTATGGCTCCGTCTTCCGGACTAGCGGGCGGGACGTTCCGACGGCGAGGTTGCGGCCGGCAGGTTCCGGTCCGACACGATGGGACCTGCCTCCAAGGCGCCGGCCTCGGTGATCCTGACACCGAGTGCGCGCTCGTTGCTGCTCATCAGCCACCCGCCGCCGGCCGCGAACAGCGAGGCGATGCCGGCCGCCACGAACGTCGCGGACGTGCCGACCGCGGCGATGAGTCCGCCGGTCACCAGGCCACCGATCGGCGTGGTGCCGGCAAAGACGGTGGTGTAGACGCTCAACGCGCGACCGCGCAGGTTGGCGGGCGAGATCAGCTGGATGAGCATGTTCGTGGTGGCGCCCATCGTGATCGTTCCCCAGCCCGCAAGCGCCAGGAGCACCATGCTCACCGGTAGCCAGCTCGACAGGCCGACGCCGACCATGGCAATGCCAATGCATCCGGCGCCGATCAGCACGCGACGGAACGTTGGGGCGCGGCCGGTCACAGCGAGCGCCACGGCGCCGATGAGCGAGCCAAGGCCGGCCGCCGAGTTGAGGAACCCGAACGTGGTCGCGTCGCCCCCGAGGACGTCGCGAGCCAGCAGCGGCAGCGTGACCTGGAAGTTCAGCGCCACGGTCGAGACGACGCCGAGGACCGTGATCGCCAGCGCCAGCGGGCGGGTCCGTCCGACGTAGCGCACGCCTTCGGTCAGCTGGTCGATCACCAGGCGGGCCGTGCGCTGCATTCGCAGCATCGGTGGCTGATGCAGCAGGCTCGTATCCATCATCAGCAGGCTCGCAACCACCGCGATGTAGCTGATCGCGTTGAGGAAGAAGCAGGCCGACAGGCCGACCGTCGCGATCAGGATCCCGGCGACTGCCGGTCCGACGATGCGGGTTGCGTTGAAGACGCTGCTGTTGAGCGCCACGGCGCTGGTGACGTCCTCCTGTCCGACCATCTCGACGGTGAATGACTGCCGGATGGGCATGTCGAACGCGTTGACCGTGCCGTAGAGCGCGGCGATGACGTAGATCTCCCACGGGACGACGACGTTCGTCCAGACGAGCAGGAACATGACGAACGCAAGGATTCCCGCCGCGCTCTGGGTGATGATCAGCGCCGGCCGCTTGGGGAACATATCGGCGATCACGCCGCCGAAGAGCCCCAGGATGAGCACCGGTGTGAACTGCGCGGCCGCTCGCAGACCGAGCGCCACCGGATCGTTGGTGAGCTGGAGGATCAGCCAGCTCTGGGACACGCTCTCCATCCACGTGCCGATCAGCGAGATCAGCATGCCGGTCCAGAACAGTCGGAAATTGCGGTGCCGCAGCGCTCGCATGCCGTACGGGAGGCGCACCCGGCTCACGGACTCGGTGGAGGTCACGCGGGAGACTGTCTCGACGTCGCCAAGGCCGCGTGCGAGGCCAGCGCCGCCTGGATCACGTCGACCGCGCCATTGAAACCAATCCGGTGCGTGTCGATTGAGAGGTCGTAGTTCTCCATCGCGAGCCAATCCACCCGGAACCAGCGGCGGATGTACTCGGCACGCCGCGCGTCCATCGTGCGGCACAGATCGCGCAACGACGCTTCGTCCGGTCGGGCGTCCTCGGGGATCTCCTCGACACGCCTGGCGAGATTGCGGATCCGCGCTTCCAGCGGCGCGTGAAGCTGGACGTGGAGGACGTCCGCGTTGTCATGGAGGATGAACGCGCCGCCGCGCCCGACGATCACGGCGTTTCCGGTCGCCGCGGCTTCGTGGATGATCGCCTGCGTCAGGCCCGCGAGCCGCTCCTCCGTCCCGAGCCCGGGAACGTCCTGGGTTTCCGGCACGACCGGCAGGTCGAATTCACTTCCGCTGGTGGCGAGAACGGTGGCGACACGTTGCCAGACTCCGGGCATACGCTCGTCATACCCGCGTGCCTCTTCCTCGCTGATGCCCGCCCGCTGGGCTGCCATCGCAACGATGTTGCGATCGAGGAACTCCGCCTCGAGACGACGTGCGAGCTCACGGCCGACGGGCGCGCCGCCGGCTCCGAACGTTCTCGAGATCGTGACGACGGGCAACGCTCAGCCTTGGGACATGACCGCCATCATGTCGACCAGGCCCTGGACGGCATTGGCGCTGCTCTCGAAGGCCTGCCGTTCGTCGGCGGTCAGCTCGATCTCCACGATCTGCTCGATTCCGGCGCGGCCGAGCTTCACGGGCACGCCCACGAACAGTCCCTTCACGCCGTACTGGCCCTGCAGGTACGCGGCGCAGGGAAGGATCCGCTTGCGGTCATTGAGGATGGCGTCGGTCATCTGCCAGACCGCGGCGGCCGGCGCGTAGAACGCACTGCCCGTCTTCAGCAGGGCAACCACCTCGGCACCGCCGTTGCGCGTCCGGTCCACGATGGCGTCGATCCGCTCCTTGGACATGAGCTCGGGAAGCGGCACGCCGCCGACGCTCGAGTAGCGCGGCAGCGGCACCATCGTGTCGCCGTGCCCGCCCAGCACAAACGCCTGCGTCTCGGCGACGCTCACGTTGAGCTCGGCAGCGATGAACGAGCGGAAGCGCGCGCTGTCGAGCACGCCCGCCATGCCGATCACGCGCTCGGGCGGGAAACCACTGGCATCGAGCGCGACGTGGCACATGGCGTCGAGGGGGTTCGTGACAACGATCAGGATGGCGTTCGGGGAGTGCTGCGTGGCCTGGGTGACCACGGATCGCACGATGCCGGCGTTCTTGGCCATCAGGTCGTCGCGGCTCATGCCGGGCTGCCGGGCGAGGCCGCTCGTGACCACGATCACGTCTGAGCCAGCCGTGTCGGCATAGTCGTTCGTGCCGCGCACCTGGTAGTCGTGTCCGACCACCGGCGCCGCCTCGGCAAGGTCGAGGGCCTTGCCCTGCGGCAGCCCTTCCACGATGTCCACCATGACGACATCCGCGAGGCCCGTCTCCGCGATTCGCTGAGCGGTGGTGGCGCCGACGTTGCCGGCGCCGATGACGGTGACGAGCGGATGGGCCATGCGTTGAGAGCTCCTCTGGAGGGGGCGATCGTGGGCTGGCTTGATTCTAGGTCGGGACCGCTCCGAGGGCTCGCGCGGTGCGGCGTTGGTTTGGATGGTCCCGGCTGGCGTTCCCGGCCGGACAAACCGGTTCCCGTGCGCAACGCGCTGCGGTACCGAACGGAGCGGTTCCGATGGTTGTGCTGAGGCCACCCGGTACCGATGGCCGTGGACCCCGCGCCAGTTGCCTGCTGGCGCCGCCTCGCGAGCGCCCTAGGGTCCTCGCACACCTGTCGATTGACATCCTCTTGACTGATTGAATTGGGAGATCCCGACGTGAAGCGCATCGGACTCATCCTCTTCCTGGTGCTCCCGGCTCTGCTGCTCGTCGCGCCGGCGGTTACCGCGCATGGCCATGGCGGTGGTGACGGCGGAGGTCAGCATCCGACGCCGTGCACGCCGTCCGACGGCGGCCGAGGCCACGGCCATCACGGCCATGGACACGGCGACGGAGACGGTCACTGCAAGAACGATGGCGACGGACACGGTCACGGCGGTGGCGGGAACGGCGGTCAGTCCGTCCAGTACGCCGCGACGGCCGGCACCGCGATGCCCGGCGGTTCGATCGCGCTCCATGCCGACGTCACGAACGTCGATACCACCGTCCCGCTGACCGTCAATGCCACTGCGCACTTCGCGGCACTTGCGGTGACCGTGCCACTGACCGTCGTTCCCGGCACGAACGAGTACATCGCCGATGGCGCTGTCGGTGTCGGCGGCGAAGAGCCGACCGGAACGGTGAACGTCGACTTCACCTTCGACTACGGCGGCACGACGACCATCGTGACCGTGCAGGCGCAGATCGCCTGGCCGACGACCTAGCGGTTCACGGAATGTTTGGGCAGCCGATCCGCCACACGGTCGCGACAGTCTGACGGCGCGGTCCCGTGCGCCCAACCGGTGCGATGCCCTTGCCAACCCGAGAGGCACGTATCCTGCCGACGTGACCGACTCAGCACCGCCCGAGCGCGATAGCGACGCGATTCCGCACGACCAGATCGATCCACGCTGGGGGCCTGGGACGATCGCGGTTCGCGCAGGCCAGGAGCCCGACGAGCTGACGGGGGCCGTCGCGCCACCGATCTACCAGACGAGCACCTACCGGCAGGATGCCGTCGGCTCGCCTCGTGGCGGCTGGGAATACGCGCGCACCGGCAATCCGACGCGCGCACGCCTCGAGCGGGCCGTTGCCGCGCTGGAAGGCGCGCGATACGGGCTCGCCTTCGCGAGCGGATCCGCGACGACGGCGACCATCGGCCACCTGGCGCGTTCCGGCGAAGAGATCCTCGTCAGCGACGACGTCTACGGCGGCACGTTCCGCTTCTTCGAGCGGGTGTTCCGTGACCTCGGCGTCACGGCGCGCTACATCGACCTCGACGGCGATCCGATCGCCCGGCTCAACGAAGCGCTCTCGCCAAACACGCGCCTCGTGTGGCTCGAGACGCCCTCGAACCCGTGGCTCAAGCTCATCGACATCCGCGCAGTCGCCGACCGAACGCACGCCCACACCGGTGCGCGCGGCGAGGCACCGATCGTCGTTGCCGACAACACGTTCGCCTCGCCCCTGTCGCAACGCCCCTTGGAGCTGGGCGCGGACATCACCTTCCACAGCGCCACCAAGTACCTGGCCGGCCATTCGGACACGGTCAGTGGCGTGCTCGCCACCTCGCGTGACGACCTGTACGAACGGCTCAAGTTCCTGCAGAACGCCATCGGCGCGGTGCCGGGACCGATGGATTGCTACCTGGTGCTGCGTGGCCTGCGCACGCTGGAGCTGCGCCTCGAACGCCATGCGTCAAACGCGCTGGCCGTGGCGGAGGCGCTGGCCTCGCGCGATGACGTCGCGACGCTTCGACATCCCGGGCTCGTGGACGGGCCGCACGCGCACCCGCAGGCGGACCTCGCGCGCCGCCAGATGCGCTACGCCACGGGCATGGTGTCGTTTCTACCGGCGCCGAAGGAGGGGCGCAGCGCCGAGGAGCGCGCGCGTCGCTTCGTCGAATCGACGCGGCTCTTCTCGCTCGCGGAGTCGCTCGGCGGCGTCGAATCGCTCTGCGAGGTCCCGTGGACCATGACGCACGGTTCGGTCCAGGGCTCGCCGCTCGAGATTCCCGCATCGCTCGTCCGTTTGAGCGTTGGCATCGAAGATCCGGCCGACCTCGTCGCGGACGTCACGCAGGCGCTCGACCGGGCATAGGAGCACGAAACCCGGGGCCGTAGGGCGCCGACCGACCCTTCGCCACTAGGTTGGAGTCCGAACCGGTCTCGAGGATGGCCGCCAGCCTCGAACTCAACGACATTCCACTCTGAGTGGACAGTCCGTCCTCGCCGGAGTACGGCGCGAGCCACAACCACGTTCGGCGGAGCGTTCTCGAGGCGCCATTTGAGCGATTGGACCGGCGAAACTCCCCGGCACGGCCCATCGGTTTGGCGATTCGCCGGCATCGGGCCCCGTCGAGCCCCGCACTGTCTACCGTCGGTGGAATGTTGCCGCCAGGAGTTCGCGAGCGACCGGTGACACCCTCGGCGAGTCAACGCTTCGCGTGCCCGATCGCGGTCGGCCTCGGCTCCCGAATTCGGCCTTTCCCCGACCAGTATCCTCCGGGCCAGCCGTGGCACGCTGGCGAACCATCATCGAGCCGTTCCGGATCCACTCCGTCGAGCCGATCCGGATGTCGACGCGCGCCGAGCGGCAGGCGCACCTCCAGGACGCCGGCTACAACCTCTTCAACCTCCACGCGGACGACGTCATCATCGACCTGCTGACCGACTCCGGCACCGGCGCCATGAGCCGCGACCAGTGGGCCGCGATCCAGCACGGCGACGAGAGCTACGCCGGCTCGCCGTCCTGGTACCGCTTCCTCGAGGCCGTCCAGAAGCTCTTCCCGTTCCAGCACGTCATCCCCACGCACCAGGGCCGGGCCGCCGAGAAGATCCTCTTCTCGGTCATCGGCGGACCGGGCAAGGTCGTGCCCAACAACACCCACTTCGACACGACGCGCGCGAACGTCGAGGCCACCGGGCGCGGAGGCGGTCGACCTGTACGCCGACGCTCGCCACCGTCGGATCGGCGCCCCGTTCAAGGGCGACATGGACGTGGGCGCCCTGGAGCGGCTGCTCGCGCGAGCGCGGCGCGCAGAACGTGCCGGTCGTCTTCGTGACCATCACCAACAACTCGAGCGGCGGCCAGCCGGTCTGCGCTGACCAACCTGCGGGCGGTCCGGGCGGTCTGCGACCGCCACGGCGTGCCGCTCTTCCTGGACGCGTGCCGCTTCGCCGAGAACGCCTGGTTCATCCGCGAGCGCGAGGACGGCTACGAGCACACGCCGATCCCCGACATCGTGCGCGAGATGGCCACCCTCGCCGACGGCATGACGATGAGCGCCAAGAAGGACGGCCTCGCCAACATCGGCGGCTGGCTGGCGATGAACGACGACGCGCTGGCCGAGCGCTGCCGCAACGTGCTCATCCTGACCGAGGGCTTCCCGACGTACGGCGGCCTGGCCGGCCGCGACCTCGAGGCGATCGCGCAGGGGCTGCGAGGAGGTCGTCGACGAGGACTACCTGCGCTACCGCATCCGCTCGACGGCCTACCTCGGCGAGGCGCTCGACGGAGGCCGGCGTCCCGGTCGTCCAGCCCATCGGCGGCCACGCCGTCTACATCGACGCGCGGGCGCTGCTGCCGCACATCCCGCCGCTGGAGTACCCGGGCCAGGCGCTCGCCGTGGCGCTCTACGTCGAGGGCGGCATCCGCGCCTGCGAGATCGGCACGGTCATGTTCGGGCGGCATCCCGACGGCACGGAGACACCCGGCCGATGGACCTGGTGCGCCTGGCGATCCCGCGCCGCACCTACACGCAGAGCCACATCGACTACGTGATCGAGGTGAGCAAGTACGTGGCGCAGCACTGCCGCGAGGTGCGCGGGCTGCGGATCACCGAACAGCCGCAGCGCCTGCGGCACTTCACCGCCCGGTTCGAGCCAATCCGGACGAGCGGGACCGCCTAGCCACTCCGGGCAGCCCGAGGCACCGTCTGCCGGGCGATGGCGACTGCCTCGTCCCTCGACAGCGCGGAGCCCTTCGCGACGGCGGCGGCATACGCGTCGGCCGAGAGCTGCTCCCGACCGCTGAGCACTGGGCTCTCGAGTCCGACCAAGGTCACGCTCGGTCCGCCGCCCATTCGGCGTCTGAGGTCGTCCGCGAACGTGCCCAGCGCAACGGCGGTTGCTGCGTCGCCTTGGGCCAGCGCTGTCATGCCGAAGCAGTCGAGCGCGATGCCGAGCCCGATCGCGAAGTTGCCATCAAGCGCACGCACCAGCCCTTCCCGGAAGTCGCGAATCGCGTCGCCCTCGTTGCCGCGTTGGAGCTCGATCATGCCCAGCGTGAGGTAGTTGATTCCGGTCGTCGTGTCGTCGGCGGCCCGGGTGCCTGCAACGATGGCGAGCCGCGAAGCGTCGGCAGCTTCGTCGAGCCTTCCCAGCCGGAACGCAGCGAGTGCCACGCCCTGCAGGGCCCCTGCCAGCAGTTCGGCGTCGTCCACGCTCCGTGCGAGATCGATGGCCCGGCGGAAATGCGCCTCGGCGGCCACGGGGTCGACCAACAGCGTCGACCAGCCGAGACTGCTGAGCGCCTGGCCGAGGGCGCCGGGATCCTCGCTCGCCTCCGCCTCGACGCGCGCCTCCTCTGACAGCTCGGCGGTCCTGGCGTAGTCGGCCTGCCACGACGCCAGTTCGGCGGCTACGAGCAGCGTTCGGATCCGGTCCCGGGTCGCCATGGCGACCTGGGCTCCCAAGAGCTTCTCGATAGCGCCGCGCGCCTCGGACATGTGGCTGCGGGTGCGCCAGAAGTCGCGCAGAGGGGCGAGGATTGCCAGCGCCGATGCCTGATCCTGGCTTTCCATCGAGAACACGATCGCTGCCCGCAGGTTGGGAAGCTCCCGGTCGAGTTCGTCCATGACCGCCACGCGGCGGTCGCTCGTCAGCGCACGCGCGCTCCGTTGCGCGAGGTCCACGAACCAGCTGCAGTGGGAGAGCCTCGTGGACTCCTCTTCGCCGGACTCGGACAACCGCTCTGCCGCGTACTCGCGCATGGTCTCGAGCATCTCGAAACGTGACGACTCCCCGTCACTCACCGACTTGATCAGACTTCGGTCGACCAGCCCTGCGAGCAGGTCGAGCGGATCCGCGCCCAGCGAGCCACCCGGATCAAGAACAGCCAGCGCCGCGTCAAGATCGGCCCCACCGGCAAAGACGGAGAACCGTCGAAAGACCGCGCGCTCGGGCTCAGAGAGCAGCTCGTAACTCCAATCGATCGCGCCGCGAAGCGTTCGCTGGCGCTCCGGCAGGTCGCGCTGACTGCTCGATAGCACGCTGAGGCGATGCTCGAGCCTGCTGAGGATCTGGGCCGGGGCGAGCAGGTTCGTGCGCGACGCCGCCAGCTCGATCGCCAGGGGCAGGCCATCCAGCCGACGGCAGATCGCCGCGACGGCGGGCGCATTCTCATCAGTGAGCGTGAAGCCTGGCCGAACCGCTCGAGCGCGCTCGAGGAACAGCAGCACCGCGTCCGCCTGGCCGATGTCCGCGGCTGTCGGAGTGCCTGGTTCCGCGGGCAGCCCGAGGACCGGCACCAGGTACACGTGTTCGCCGGCAATGCCCAGCGGCTCCCGACTCGATGCCAGCGCGGAGACATTCCCGGCTGCCTGCAGCAGTTGCGCGAGATCGGGGGCAGCCTCGATCACCTGCTCGAGGTTGTCGAGCACGATCAGCGTTCGGCGTTCGCCGATCGCCTCCGCCACCGAGTCGATGAGGGCTCGGCCGGGCTGTTCAGGGACGCCGATGGCCTGCGCGATGGTCGGAAGGACCAGCGTCCGATCGCGAACCGCTTCGAGCGCAACAAACCAGACGCCGCCCGGAAAATCCTGGAAAGCGGCCCGCGCAGCTTCGATCGCGAGGCGCGTCTTCCCGGTTCCACCGGGACCGGTGAGCGTCACAAGGCGCTCGTCCCGGAGGAGCTCACCCACGTCGGCGAGCTCCTTTCGCCTTCCGACGAAGCGCGTCAATGGCGTCGGCAGGTTCGTGAGTGTGGCCTGCGTGAGCGAGCGCGGCGGCGGGAAGTCCGACTGAAGGCCCGGCCCACAAACCTGGAACAGCCGCTCGGGGGCCGGCAGGTCGCGGAGGGTGTGCTCGCCGAGGTCACGCACCGACGCGCCATCGGGAAGCGTATCGGCGGCAAGTGCCCGGGCCGCATCGGAGATGAGGACCTCTCCACCCCACGCGGCGCCCATGATCCGGGCCGTTCGATGGACGTCGATGCCCGTGTAGTCACGCCCGCCGAAGACGGCCTCGCCCGCGTGGATGCCCATGCGGACGCGCACGGTCATGCCTGCAGGCCACTCGTGATCGCCGATCAGGCGTTGTGCCGCAAGGGCCGCAGCGATCGCCTGTCGCGCCGATGGGAAGACCGCAAACAGCGCGTCGCCCTCGCTCGAAACCGCTGTTCCACCTTCACTGGTGACGGCACGGTCGAGAAGCGCAAAGTGCTCGTCCAGGATCTTGGGGAAGGCGGCGCCTGCTGCCGACACCAGTCGCGTCGAGCCCTCGATGTCGGTCATCAGGAACGCTACGGTGCCAGTGGGAAGCGAGGTCACGCGGGGAACGATACCGGCGCAGAGGATCGGCACACGGCCCGCGGTAGCGACCGCGGCAGCGGGTGGAACCCTCAGTACGACTCGATGCGAGCTGGTGTCTGCGCGAAATCCCTGACGTTGCGCGTCAGAATCACTGCGTCATCTGCCAGAGCGGCGGCCGCGATGAGCGCATCGGGGAGGCTGAGAGTCCGACCGACCCGTCGGGACTCCACACGGAGCTGGCCCGCGCGAAGGGCGACGTCGTAGTGCGGCTGGACGAACTCAAGCTGTTCCAGGAGCCCAATCAAAGCGGGGTCCGGGTCGATGCGTAACCCGGAAGCGACCTCGCAGACGGGGATCTCCGACACGTACACCTCGTGGCCCGCTTCAAACAACCGCTCGAACGTGTCGATGGCAGCCGGAAGGTCACGGAGGTAATCGATCAGGAAGGTCGCATCCAGGAGGTACCTAGTCATTCGACACCTGCGTCCGTTTCCTCGGCGCGCAGCTTGCGGACCCAATTGGCCACGCCGTCCGGCTCGTTCCACTCCGGCGGTCCCTTGCCCTTCCAGGCTCCTCGGGCAGCCTCGAATGCCAGCCGCAGCTTTTCGCGCTTCAACCGGTACCGGATGGCCTCTTCGACGAAGGCGCTTCGATTGCGCGGACCAACAACCGCGTCGAGCTCCATGACGAGCTCGCGCGGAAGAGTGACGTTCGTCGGCAAGCGTCCACGTCGATGCGGACGCTCGACGTCCGATGCCGTCGTTGTGCGCACAGACATGCGCACACACTATGCGGCACGGCGAATCCGGTCAAGCGGAGTAGATGTCTCAGCCGGCCTTGGGCCCCGCGGCGATCAGCGAGGCGTCCACGCCCGATTCGAAGCGCTTGAAGTTCTCCACGAACATGTTCGCGAGCTTCTGCGCCTGTGCGTCGTAGGCGCCGGCGTCCGCCCACGTGTCGCGCGGCCAAAGGACCTCGTCCGGGACATCCGGCACGTGCAGTCGGCACGTCGAACGCCGAAGATCGGGTCCTCGCGCGTCTCGGCGTCCTCCAGCAACCCGTTGAGCGCGGCACGGACCATCTGGCGAGTCTGGGTGATGTTCATTCGGTGGCCGACGCCATACGGGCCGCCGGTCCAGCCGGTGTTCACCAGCCAGGCCTGGCAGCCGTGGCGCTCGAGCCGCTCGCCGAGCATCTGCGCGTAGAGCGCCGGGGTGACGCGGCATGAACGGCGCCCCGAAGCAGGTCGAGAACGTCGCCGCTCGGCTCCTTGATGCCCACCTCAGTGCCGGCCAGCTTGGCCGTGTAGCCACTGATGAAGTGGTACATCGCCTGCTCGTGCGTCAGCCGCGAGATCGGCGGCAGGACGCCGAATGCGTCGGCGGTCAGCAGCACCACCGAGGTCGGGTGACCGCACGTGCCCGTCTCGGAGCTGTTGCTGATGAAGTGCAGCGGGAAGGCGCCGCGCGTGTTCTCGGTCAGCTGCCTCCGAGTCGAGGTCCAGCTCGCGCGTGGCCGGGTCGATGACCACGTTCTCGAGGATCGTGCCGAAGCGCCGCGTGGTGGAGTAGATGTCCGGCTCGTAGATGTGCGACAGGCGGATCGTCTTGGCGTAGCAGCCGCCCTCGAAGTTGAAGACGCCGCTATCGCTCCAGCCATGCTCGTCGTCGCCGATGAGCGTCCGCTCGGGATCGGCCGAGAGCGTCGTCTTGCCGGTGCCCGAGAGGCCGAAGAAGATCGCCGCGCGGCCGTCCGCGCCGACGTTGGCCGATGCGTGCATGGGCAGCACGCCTTCGTCCGGCAGCCGGAAGTTCATGATCCCGAACGCGCCCTTCTTGATCTCGCCTGCGTACTCGGTGCCGACGATGATGATCTCCTGGCGCGACAGGTGGACCAGGATCGCGGTCTCGGAGCGCGTGCCGTCGCGATCGGGCTCGCACTTGAACGTCGGCGCGTCGATGATCGTGAAGTTGGGCGAAAAGCCTTCCAGCTCCCGTGGCGTCGCGCCGGATGAAGAGGTTCTCGACGAAGATGCTCGCCCACGCCGTCTCCGTGTAGGCACGCACGGAACGCCGATAGCGTCGGGTCGGCGCCGACGAAACAATCGCGGGTGAAGACGTTCTGCTCGGCAAGATGAGCGATGACGCGCTTGCGCAGCGCGTCGTACCGCTCCTCGCTGATCGGCTGGTTGAAGCCGCCCCACCAGACCTTGTCGTGGGAGCCGGGCTCGTCGACGAGGAACTTGTCCGCTGGACGAGCGCCCGGTGTGCTTGCCGGTCGTGCACGACGAGCGGCCCGTCGGCGGCGAGCAAGCCTTCGTGCTGGCGGATGGCGTGCTCGTACAGCTCGGCCACGGATCGATTGGCCAGCTCGGGTCGCCCGATCCGGAAGGTGGTTGGAGTCGATTTGATCACGGCCACGGCCACACACCTCGAGGTGCCAGACCGGCCGCGCGTGACAGTGGCGTTCGGGCCACCGGAGTCGGCTTACGCAGTCCGCGGGAAACGCTGTTCGGTTAGGTCCGCGATTGTACGCCGACGCATGAGCGGCGCGACGCCAAAGTCGCGAAACGGTTCCCATCCGGCCCGCGGCCGGTATCGGCGGCTGACAGTACGCATCCACGACCTACGCCGCTACCCGCCACATGGTCCTGGGACTCTCTCGGACGCGGGCCCCGGCGTGCGTTGCATCGTATGCCGTAAATGGTATGCTGCGATTGGTGTGCATGGTCGCCGGGCGCTGATTACATTGCCCAACCAGGGCGCACCCATCATCACGATGCGCGACGTCGCGAAGGCGTCAGATGTGTCGCAGAGCACCGTCTCGCGCGTCCTGTCGGGTGCGCCGACCGCAGTTCCGATCGCGGCCGAGACGCGCGAACGCGTGCTTGCCGCCGCGAAGCGTCTCGGCTACCGGCCCAACCCGTTGGCGCGCGGCCTGCGCGGCTCGCGCACGATGCTCCTGGGCGTCATCGCTCGTGAGATCACCGATCCCTTCTTTGCGGGCGCGCTCGAGGCCGTCTCGACCGAAGCGGGGCGGCGCGGCTACAACGTGGTCCTGGGCGTCGCCCACGCGCGTGCCGACGAGGCAATCGCGCTGTGGGCCGTGCTCGAGGCGCGCCACTGCGACGCGATCGTGATGCTCGGCGACATGCGAGATCAGCCGCGACTGATCGAGGACCTCGCCAGCGGCCATGTTCCCGTGGTCGCGCTGTGGGCCGGATCGCGCCCAACCGAGATCACCTCGGTGAGCGTCGACAACCGCACCGGCATCGATGCCGTGATGGACCACCTGTTCGACCTCGGGCACCGTCGCGTGGCCTTTGCAGGGGGTCGCCGGCTCGGTGACATCGCCGAGCGCGAGGAGGCCTTCCGAGAGGCCGTGCTCCGCTCGGGCGAGCCGTTGCGGAAGGGTTACATGCGCACCTCCGACAACCATCCCGGCGGAGGGCGAGAGGCGCTACGTGCCCTCCTCCGGTTGCCAGAGCCGCCCACCGCGGTGGTCTGCGCCACCGACGTGCTGGCGATCGGCGTGCTGCACGAGGCCTACGAGCGCGGCCTGCGCGTGCCCGATGACCTATCGATCACCGGCTTCGATGACATTCCGCTCGCTGCCTACGCCACGCCCGCGCTGACCACGGTGCGCATGCCGGTCGCCGAGATGGTGGCGTCTGCCGTCGCGATGGTCATCGACGATCGATCCGGCGAGGAGCGGGTCCAGGGACATCTCGTCCTCGAGCCGTCGCTGGTCGTTCGCGAGTCGACCGCACCGCCTGGCCGACGCCTCCTCGGGCATCGACGTCGCCCGCATTGGAGCAAAGGCCGCGCGAACGGATCACCACTGATGGCGCGATACGCCGTCGGCGTCGACTTCGGCACGGAGTCGGGCCGCGCCGTCCTGGTCGACCTCTCCGACGGCCGCGAGCTGGCGACCGTCGTGCATCGCTACGCCAACGGCGTCATCGACGAGCACCTGCCCAGCCCGGACGACGACGTCCGCCTGCCGCCCGACTGGGCGCTGCAGGATCCCAACGACTACATCGACACGTTCCGCGCCATCCCACGGCTGCTGTCCGAGAGCGGCGTCGACCCCGCGAGCGTGATCGGTGTCGGCATCGACTTCACCGCGTGCACGATGCTGCCGACCACTGCCGACGGCACGCCGCTCTGCAGCATCGGCGACTACCGCCGCCGGCCTCACGCCTGGGTGAAGCTGTGGAAGCACCACGCCGCACAGCCCGAGGCCGATCGGATCAATGACCTGGCCCGCGTCCGCGGCGAAGCGTGGCTGCCACGCTATGGCGGCCGGATCTCGTCGGAGTGGTTCTACTCCAAGAGCCTCCAGATCCTCGACGAGGATCCCGACCTGTATCGAGCCGCGGACCGCCTGATCGAAGCTGCGGACTGGGTGGTCTGGCAGCTCACCGGCGTCGAGACGCGCAACAGCTGCACGGCTGGCTACAAGGCGATCTGGTCGAAGGCCGACGGATTTCCCGCGCCGGGCTACTTCGGCGGGCTCGACCCCCGCTTTGCCTCGGTCGTCGACGAGAAGATGTCGCGGGACATTGCCCCGATCGGCGACCGCGCCGGCGTGCTGACGGCTCAGGCTGCCGAATGGACGGGCTTGCGTCCCGGCACGGCGGTGGCCGTTGCGAACGTCGACGCCCACGTCTCGGTCCCGGCCGTGACGGTGACCGATCCGGGGCGCATGGTCGCGGTCATGGGCACGAGCACCTGCCACCTCCTCCTGGGCAAACGCGCGGCCATGGTCGAGGGCATGTGCGGGGTCGTCGAGGACGGCATCCTTCCGGGCCTCTTCGGCTACGAGGCCGGCCAGTCCGCAGTCGGCGACATCTTTGCCTGGTTCGTCGAGCACGGCGTGCCCAGCTCCTACCATGACGCGGCGGCAGCGGCCGGCACCGACGTCCACGCCATCCTCGCGCGAGAGGCCGAGGCGCTGCGCCCCGGCGAATCGGGCCTGATCGCGCTCGACTGGTGGAACGGCAACCGCTCGATCCTGGTCGACGTCGACCTGACCGGCCTGCTGCTCGGCGCGACCCTGGCGACGACCCCCGCGGAGATCTACCGGGCGCTGATCGAGGCGACGGCCTTCGGCACGCGCATGATCGTGGAGTCGTTCGAGTCTGCCGGCGTGCCGGTCAACGACATCGTCGCCTGCGGCGGGCTGCCCGAGAAGAACCCGCTGTTGATGCAGATCTACGCCGACGTCACCGGGCGGGAGCTGAAGGTAGGCGAATCGCAGCAGGCGCCCGCGCTCGGCTCGGCCATGTTCGGTGCGGTCGCCGCAGGCGCGGCGGCCGGGGGCTACGACGCGATCGCGGACGCGGCAGCGCGGATGGCCCGGCTGCGGGAAAAGACCTACCGGCCCGATCCCGCCAGCCAGAAGGTCTACGACGAGCTCTTTGCCGAGTACCGCACGCTGCACGATTACTTCGGCCGCGGCGGGAACGACGTGATGAAGCGGCTCAAGGACATCCGGGCACGAACGGTCGCGTCGGCCGAGCCCGCCGCGGCGGTGCTGGAGGCATCGGGCGCGACCGCGTAACGGGAAGCGGCCCTACTTCGAGAACCGCCGCTGCAGCACGGCGTGGATCGAGATCGAGATCAGGATGATCGCCCCGTAGATCGCGCCGGTCCAGTAGTCGGTCAAGCCCGCGGCGATGATGCCCGCCTGGATCGCGCCGATCATGAATGCGCCGATGAACGTGCCGTAGATGCTTCCGCGACCGCCGAACACCGAGGTGCCGCCCACGAACACCGCTGCCAGCGCCGGCAGGAAGAAGGCGGTGCCCAGGTTCGCCGGATAGAAGTTCACCACACGTTCGCTGTTGAGCACGCCGGCAAACGCGGCCGCAACGCCGACGAGCACGAACAGCAGGATCCGAGTCGAGCGGATCGGAATGCCCATCAGTTGCGCCGCCTGCCGGTTGTCGCCGATGACGTACGCGTTCTGCCCGACGCGATGTCGGTTGAGCAGCACCCACGCGACGATCGTCGCGAGGATCAGCCAGTAGAACTCACTGGGGATGCCCAATGGCTTGCCCGCCAGCGCGTTGTAAATCGTCGAGTTGCGCGTGTTGACGAGCGCCGTCGTCTTGCCGTTGACGAGGACGAGCGCGAGGCCGGCATACAGAAACTGGGTGCCGATCGTGACGACCAGCGATGGCAGTCCGATCAGCGTCACCATCAAACCGTTGAAGAGGCCCGCGAGCGCGCCGACGACGATTGCCGCGACGACTGCCAGCTCGGTCGACCCGGTTTCCTGCCAGGTCCACACGAACCCGACCATGCCCAACGCCATGATCGACGGGAACGAGAGATCGATGTCGCCGGCAACGATCAGCAGCGTCAGGAGCATCGCGATGATCGCGAAGTAGGGCGTCGTCTGGGCGAACGAGAGGTAGATCGGTGGCGTTCAGAAATGTTCGCGGCGCAAGGATGATGAACAGCGCCCACAGCAGCAGGAACGCGACCGTGATGCCGATCTGGGATGCCCAGGTGGCAAGGAACGCCGTGCGCGGCGACGGCCGGCGATCGCCGACCATGGGTGCCGTAGCGGTGCTCATCGGGTCACGTTCATGCCAGGGTTTCGGGGTCGGCGAAGTGACCGCTCTCGGCCAGCTCCTTCATGATCGTGGTGAGCTCCTCGAGCGTGTAGCGCGAGGTCGGAAAGTCGCCTGCCACCGTGCCACGGTCGAGCAGCACGATCCGATCGGCCACCGAGTACACGTGGAAGATGTTGTGGTCGATGAAGACGGCCGACTTGCCGGCTTTCTTGATGCCTGCCACGAAGTGCACCAGCTTGTCGGTCTCCTTGAGAGACAGGCCCATCGTCGGCTCGTCGAGGATGATCACATCCGCCTCGAAGTAGAGCGCGCGCACGATCGCGAGCCCCTGGCGCTCGCCGCCCGACAGGCCAACCACAGTCGTGTCGGGCGTCAGCGCCGCGGAGGTGAAGCCCATCGACTGGCCCATCAGTTGCTGCGTGATGCGACGCATCTCGCCGACGTTGAGGAATCCGAACCGTCGCTGGATCGGGCGGCCCATGAAAATGTTGCGCCACAGCGGCTGCTGCTCCGCCAGCGCACGCTCCTGGAACACCGTCTCGATGCCGAGCGCCCGGCCGCCCCGCACCGTGAGTCCTTCGATACGCTTGCCGTCGAACAGGTACTCGCCCGCGTCGGGCGTGTGGACGCCGGTGATGACCTTGATCAAGGTCGACTTTCCGGCACCGTTGTCGCCGAGCAGCCCGACGACCTCCCCGGTGCGCAGCGTGAAGTTGACGTCGTGCAGCACCTGCACGCCACCGAACGACTTGGCCACGCCACGCAACTCGAGCCGGACAGTGCCCGCCGCCGGTGTTCCGGCGGCCATTTCGAGCGCGCCGAGCAACGGAGCCGTCTCGGTTTGTCCGTCGTCGGCCTGGATCATCGGAACCTCATGCTCGGACGGAGATGATGAGGCCGGCGACCGTGGGTGCGATCGCCGGCCAGATTGTGCTCCGGTTGATGCCCGGTGCGACGCCTAGCGGATCTGCTGCTCCACGAGCGGAGCGATCGTATCGACGTTGCTCTTGTCGATGAAACCGCCGCCCGTGTTGATGAACAGGCCGCTGAAGCCGAACTCCTTGGTCATGCAGAGCTGCTCGATGGCCTCGAAGCCCTGCAGGAACTGCTGCTGGTCGATGACCAGGCTGATGTAGCCATCCTTGATGCCCTGGATCGTCGCAGGTGACGCGTCGAAGCCCGCGGCATAGACGCTGCCGGGCGCCATGTTGGCGGCCTGCATATAGGTCGGGATCGTCGACGTCAGGTTGCCGTGGTCGATGAAGATGGCCTTGAGGTCCGGGTTGGCCGACGCCATGCCCGTGAAGATCGGCACGCCTGCCGACGCGTTGGCATTGGTCGCGTTGTCGATCTCGAGGTAGACGACGTTCATGCCGGCGGCGGTCAGCGCATCGGTGATGCCCTTGGTCCGCTCACCGCGGCCCGGCTGGGCCGCGAGGCCCCAAACGAAGACCTTGTCGCCCGACTTGAGCCCGCCACGCGCGATGGCCTCGTTCGCCAGCGCCGAGCCAGCGTCATGAAGGACTGCGCCGACGTAGCCGGTGCCCTGCGACGCGTACTTCGCTTCGGCCGCGGGCAGCTCGGTGTTCATCACGGTGACCAGGATCCCCTGGCTGCGGGCCTGATCGATCAACGGATCGAAGGCGTCGTCACCGGGGTGACCCATGACGGCGATGCCGTCAGGATTGGTCGCCATTGCCTCCTGGAAGCCGCTGATCATCTTGGCTGGATCCCAGTCCGACCAGACGTAGTTCACGTTCGGGCCGAACGCCGCCTCAGCGGCCTTGGCACCGTTGTACACGACGGTCTCGAAGCCGCCGCCCGGCGTGCCGCCCGGGAAGAACGTGATGTTCATGCCCTTGCAGAACTGGCCGGCGACCGGGGCTGCCCCGGGGGTGGCGTCCTGCGAAACCTGGCGCCCGGACGGCGCAGCGAGCGCCGGCACACCGAGCGCTCCGAGTGTGAGCGCGGCTGACGCGCCCATGACGGCAAGCACTGCCCAGCGCCTGCGCGTCGAAATCCTCTGAACGGGTCCTGTGGTCATGGCTCCTCGTCTCCTGTTTTGGATTTCGGGACGCGCGCCGTTGACAACGGGCCCGTCCTGCCGTTCGGATGTGACGGTTCCCTCAGCCGGCTGCCTCCAACGCACGGCCACACGGGCTGCCGTCCAGCCTATGCAATCGAGTGTATGCAACCGATTTCGCCAATGTCAATGTCGGCATGGCACCAATCCGCTCCCGTAGACTGACGGTTGAGATGGACCTCGATGAGCTTCGCGAGCAGGTCTGCGCGGCCAACTTGCAGCTGGTTGCCGCGGGTCTCGTGACGCTCTCATTCGGGAACGCCAGCGGCGTCGATCGTTCGGCCGGCGTCCTGGTCATCAAGCCAAGTGGCGTCCCGTACGCGACGCTCGTGCCGAGGGATCTCGTCGTGGTGTCGCTCGCGGATGGATCCGTCGTCGAGGGATCGCTGCGACCGTCATCGGATACGCCAACGCACCTCGCCCTCTATCGCAGCTTCCCCTCCATTGGTGGAGTGGTGCACACGCATTCGAGCTTCGCCGCGGCGTTCGCGCAGGCGGGACGATCGATCCCCTGCCTCGGCACGACCCACGCCGATCACTTCCGCGGCTCGGTTCCGGTCACGCGGCAGATGACCGAGACCGAGATCCAGGGCGAGTACGAGGCCGAGACCGGTGCCGTCATCAGCGAGACGCTCACAGGCCTTGCGCTCGATCCGCTGCAGATGCCGGCCGCGCTCGTCGCCTCGCACGGGCCGTTCACGTGGGGTGGCAGCGCGACCGACGCCGTGACCAACGCGATCGCGCTCGAAGCCGTTGCGGCCATGGCGCACCGGACCCTGGCACTGGAGCCCGGGGCCGGCCCGATCGCCGAGGCATTGCTCTCCCGCCACTTCGACCGCAAGCACGGCCCGAAGGCCTACTACGGGCAGCCGACAGACCGGCACTAGCGTGGGTTTGGGTTCCACATGAAGGTCGCGCGACTCCACGCCGCCGGTGACATCCGTCTCCATGACGAGCCGGAGCCGGTGCCTGGCCAGGACGAGGACCTCGTGCGCGTCACGGCCGTTGGCCTGTGCGGCTCCGACCGCCACTGGTTCATGGAGGGCGGCATCGGCGACAGCGTGATCACGCGGCCGATCGTTCCGGGCCACGAGATCGGCGGCGTCATCGCAAGCGGCCGCCGGCACGGCGAGCGTGTCGCGGTGGATCCCCACATTCCGTGCGGAGTCTGCGAGCAGTGCAGGCATGACCAGGAGCACCTTTGCCCGACCGGGCTGTTCGCGGGCCACGCGAGCATCGATGGCGGCATCCGCGAGCTGATGAGCTGGCCGCGCGAGCTGCTGATCCCGGTGCCGGATTCGATCGGCGACCCTGAGGTAGCGCTGCTGGAGCCACTCGGGATCGCGCTGCATGCGGCCGACCTTGGCAAGCTTCGGCCGGGCATGCGCGTGGGCGTCTTCGGCTGCGGCCCGATCGGGCTGCTGCTCATCCAGGTGGCGCGCGCACGGGGCGTGGCGTCGGTGGCCGTGACGGAGAAGCTTCCCCACCGCCTCGAGGCGGCGCTCGCCCTGGGTGCGGACGAAGCAAACCGAGACGCCTGGCCCGACCTCGACGTCGTCTTCGAAGCCGCCGGCGACGATGGCGCGCTAGAGGATGCGATCACGGCGGTCAAGCCCGCCGGTCGGGTCGTGCAAGTGGGCATCCCGTCGCCTGACCGGACCACGTTCCCGGCCGGGCTGTCACGACGAAAGGGTTTGACGCTGCTGGTGTCGCGCCGTATGCGCGCACGTCATTTCCCGGAGGCCGTGCAGTTGACCGCGGACGGCCACGTCGACCTTGGCGCGATCCTCAGCGCCTGCTACCCGATGGCAGAGGTGGGCCACGCGTTCGGCGCGCTGACCGAGCGAAGCGCTCTCAAGCTCGTCGTACAACCGTCTGCCTGACCGCGTGGCAGGTTGCCTCGGATACCAGGCGTGCGCCCGACTTTCCATCACTCAGCAATGGACGTGCTGCTATGTGGGGACACTGGCGGATTCAATCGCCATATATAGCAATCCCGATGCTAGGTGAACCGAGATTCCACGGTCTGGCGCAGTTAGGCGCCCGCCGCCGCTGCATAGCAGCACCGCAATTGCTGGCTGATGGGAACCGCGGCCGTCCTTGGGCCGGAACGTTGCCATTCCCTCTGGTCTCGGGCCATGGAAGGGGCCCTGAAATGGTCAGCCGCTCGTTCGGGGATAGTGTGCGAGGTGTTCCAGCAGGTCGAGCTTGGTCACGACGCCAGTCGGCCGCCCCGATTCCACGGCCACCAGTGCCGGCGCACCGGCACTGAGCAGCTGGAACGCCTCGTCGACGCCGGCCGCGGCAGCGATGGTGGGCAGCGGCCGCTCCATCACCTCGCCGACGGTGCGCTCCACGATGCCGGGATCGCGATACGCGCGTTCCAGCAGGCTCCGCTCGTTGATCGAGCCGACGATCCCGTCGATCGCGTCGTCGTCGCGCTCGCTCACCGGCATCTGGCTGATGCCGTAGCGCTGGAGCATGTCGATGACGTCCGCGACGCGGTCGGTCGTGCGCGCAACGATCACCCTGGGCAGCTCCTCGTCGCGGTGCCCATTGCGCAGCACTGAGGCCACACGGACACGCGCGGTCGGGGAACCGAGCAGGCCGTTGATGCGCATCCATTCGTCGTTGTAGAGCTTGGACAGGTAGTTCCGGCCGCCGTCGGGAAGGAGCATCACCACGACCGCATCGACACCCCGGTCCGTGGCGGCCAGGTCACGGACGACTTCGCGCGCGGCGACCAGGGCGGTGCCGGATGACTCGCCGACCAGGATCCCCTCCTCTCGCGTCAGCCGTCGCGCGGCTGCGAACGCTTCCGCGTCCGACACGCGCACCCAGCGGTCCACAACCTTCGGATCGAACGTGCCGGGGAAGAAGTCCTCGCCGATGCCCTCGGTCAGATATGGCCGCGCGGTATCGCCCGAGAGGACGCTGCCTTCGGGGTCGGCGCCGATCAGCTGAACCCGTGGGTTCTGCGACTTGAGGTAGTGGCCAACACCGGTGACGGTCCCGCCGGTTCCGACGGCAATCACGACGTGGGTCACCCTGCCATCGGTCTGGCGCCAGATCTCGGGGCCGGTGGTCGTCTCATGGGCGTGCGGATTCGCGTCGTTGTGGTACTGGTCCGGCTGGAACGCGCCGGGAATGTCTCGCGCAAGGCGGCGCGCCACCGAGTAGTAGCTCTCGGGCGATTCCGGCGGAACGTTCGTTGGGCAGAGCACGACCTCCGCGCCGTACGCCCGCAGCAGCGCCTGCTTCTCCGCGGACTGCTTGTCGGCCATGACGAAGATGCAGCGATAGCCCTTGAGCGCCGCCGCGATCGCGAGGCCGTGGCCGGTGTTGCCGCTGGTCGGCTCGATGATCGTGCCGCCAGGCTTGAGGAGACCGGCACGCTCCGCGGCCTCGATCATCGGCAGGCCGATGCGGTCCTTCACGGAGCCGCCGGGATTGAGGATCTCGAGCTTGGCCAACAGCAGTGGTTGGCGATCGGCTGGCCCCAGGTCGGCCGTGACGCGACGAAGCCGGACGAGAGGAGTGTCGCCGACGAGGTCCAGGATGGAGTCGGCGTACTGCATCGGCTCGGGAGTATAGGTCGGCACCGGCTGCCATCCGGCGTTCTAGCGCGTCCCGACGCCTGCCCTTACGATCCGCACAGATGAGAACCGAGGTGGCCGGGCCGCGGCGCGGGCTCGGCGCCGCGGCCGTCTGCCTGCTCGTCAGCATTGCCATAACCCCGGGTGCCGACGCGGTCGGCATCGGACAGGACCCCGGTGCCGTCTGCATCAACGGCTGGGCGACCGCGGGGTCGCCGTCGGCGATTCTCGGGGCGACGGCCGTCGACGTCACGGTACAGAACGGCACCCAATGGGTGGCCGGCTCCGAGAACCAGGAGGACCGCAGCATCGCCGCCTACACGGCGCGTTCCGCTGTGGCGGGCTGGTCGACGGTGCCACTGGGACCGACAAATTCGAAGTCGTTGCTGACGGGCATCTCCACCGATGGACCCGGTGGGCTCTGGGTGGCAGGCGAGCGGGTCGACGGCGGCGGCCAGACGCAGCCGCTCATCGAGCATTGGAACGGCAGGGACTGGACCGAGAGCCCGGTGCCGCGGCTGCCCCACGGCGGCGCACTGTCCGACATCACGCAGGTCGGCCCGCAGGTCGCTCTTGCCGTTGGATTCGGAGCGGACCTGGTTGGTCAGCACGCCGTCGCCTACACCTGGACGCCGCGGACGCGCTGGCTGCTCACCTCGCCACCGCTGACCGGGTTCTCGGCACTGACCGCCGTGGCGTCGGCGCCGGATCACACCACCTGGGCGGTCGGTTGGGTGCAGACGGCAAACGGCTACCGGCCGCTGCTCGAGCAGCGGGTCGGCACCTCGTGGCATCGCGCCACCCTCAACGGCAGCGGCTCGATCGTGTTCACGGGCATCACCGTCCTGTCCAAGAGCAGCGCCTGGGCGGTCGGCTTCCGCCAGGTGGACGGATCGATCAGCGGGATCGTGGCCCACTGGAACGGGCACAGCTGGAACCTCGATCCGGGGCTCACGGTCACCGCCGCCGGAGGCTCGATCCTTCGCGCCATCGCGATCATCGGCGGCAATGTGACCGCGGTCGGGATGAGCTGGGACACCTCCTACAAGGACTCGACGCCGATCGTTGCCCAGCGGACGGGCACGACGTGGTCCGTGCAGGGAGGCGTCGCGGGCATCTCCGCCGGTGAGCTGGTCGGCATTGCCGGGGGAACCTACCCCGTCGCCGTCGGCCGATCGAGCGGGCGGGCCGTTGCGATCGTGCCCTGCATGCCCGGGCACTCCCCATCGGGCAGCGGCGGCCAGGTGGGTGGGACCGGCGCGTTGGGAGCCGCCGTCGGTGAGCCCGGCTCCGCTGCGGCCGCAGCGACAACCGATGAAACCGGCGTCATGGCCGGATCCGGGGCGGCACGCCGGGTCACGCCGCGGATCCCGCGCCGGGTCACTCGCCGATCCCTTCCAGCGCCCAGGACCATCCCGGGTCTCCAGATCCAGGACGTGACGGCCAAAGCCGGTCTCACCATGACCACGCTGACCTACAACGGCATGTCGGCTGATCTCGACGGTGATGGGTGGCCCGACCTGATCATCGGACGGCATGCGCAACATCCGCTGTTGGTGCTGCTCAACCAGGCCAACGGCACGTTCGCGCAGGTCGACAACCCATTCCGCCAGGCAGACCGGCACGGTTGCGCCGTTGGCAACATCGACAGCGAACCCCAGCCGGAGATCGTGTGCGCGATCGGAGCCAACCACGGGCTGGGCATCAAGGACAACGAAGTCTGGCTCTCGCCGCTGGATCCCTCCGCGCCGAACGCGGCCGATGCGCTCGGGCTTGCCGACCCACTCGGTCGGGGGCGCCGCACGGCCCTGCTGGACTACAACCACGACGGCCTCATGGATGTCTACTTCGCCAACGACCCCAGCCGCCCGGATGCCTTGCCCGGATCGAATCACCTCTTCCGCAACGTCGACAACAGCACCTTCGTGCCGGCTCCCGAGGCCGGCCTCGACCTCGGCGTTGGTGCGCAGTGCCTGACGCCGGTTGACATCGACGGCGACGGCTGGACCGACCTGATCGACTGCGAATACATCCAGATGGCCGCCTATTCCGCGCTGCACATCTTCCACAACAACCACGGCCACTTCGTCGATTGGACCAATCACCTGGGGATCAACGGCCTCGGCATCTTCGACGCCGTGCCCGGCGACCTCAACCACGACGGGAAGATGGACCTGGTCACCCTCTCCCAATCGGGTCTCGACGTGTGGCTCCAGGCGGGCGGCACGCTCCACCGGGCCTACTCGCTGTGGGTGCCGCACGGCGCCGCGATCACGCTCGCCGACGTCAACGGCGACAAGAAACCGGACATCTACATCGTGCGTGGCGAACCGGGCGGTGGAACGGTGCAGGACGTGCTGCTCCTCAACAACGGCGCAGGCGCCGGCTTCACCTCGGTCCAGCTACCCGCGGCACAGCCGGGACCCGGTGGCGACGCGTTTCCCATCGACTACGACAAGAACGGGCGTCAGGACATCCTGGTGATGCACGGCAGCAACCGCAAGGAAGGCCCGATCCAGCTCCTGGCATTTGGGCCTCCGTGGCCACTTGAATCGCCCGCAGCCGCGTCTCCGCCACCCGAGCCGACGCCAACGCCGAACCCGAGCGCGTCGTCGACACCTGTGGGCAGCCCGGCAGCAAGCAGCCAGCCATCGACGTCGCCGTCCGCGTCCGGCGGCAGTGCGCCGTCGCCGTCTCCGTCGCCACGCCCGTCATCGCGGCACCGCCGGTATCGCCAGTCTCGATGAAGGCGGCGTGGTGCGCACCGTCACGCTCGGCGCTCTCGGGATCGTCGGGCTGTTCCTGGTCGGCTTCCAGCTATTCGGACGTCGCAACCGCGGCCGGTGACACGTCGCCGGGAGGGGGCGCGTCCGCCGGAGGCAGCGTGCTCGCGGGCGGCCGGCCAAGGGTGTGTCGCCAGATCACGACGATCGCTCCACCGGCGGCAGCCACGAACCCGATCGTCATCGCCGTCGGGGCGATCCCGAGCAGCTTCCAGTCGTAGTCGTAGCGGAACGTCTCGAGGAAGAAGCGCACCGTCCCGTACCAGATGAACCAGAAGCAGAGCATGTCGCCGGGGAGCAACCGGTCCAGGTAGCGCCGCGAAATGAAGAGGGCCACGAAGCCGCCCAGGATGTCCAGCGCCGACTCGTAGAAGAAGAGCGGGTGGAAGCCGGTGGTGGCCTCGGGGTACGCCGCGCAGTCCCACGGCTCGACGCGATGGTCGCAGCCGATGGTGATGCCCCACGGTGCGTCCGTTGGTGGGCCGTACAGCTCCTGGTTGAAGAAGTTGCCCCAGCGCGCGATGCCCTGCGCGAAGAGCGCGCCGGCGACGAGCGAGTCCGCCGACAACAGGAAGGGCAAGTGCTCGCGACGGGTATAGATCCAGACGCCGACCAGGCCGCCGAACAGCCCGCCGTATAGGGCGAGGCCGCTGTAGGGCGGCAGCACGATCGCCGACAGGTTCTGGCTGTAGCACGGGCCGCCGTCGCACGAGCCCCACTGGTCGATCACGTGGTACAGCCGCGCCCCGATGAGCGCGCACACGGCCACGATGATCAACGCGTTCCAGACGTGCCGCGGCTCGATGCCGCGTCGGGCGACCTCTCGCTGGGAGACGAGCAGCAGCACCGTCACGGCAAGGACGTAGCCGAGGCCGTACCACCCGATGCGCACAACCGTGTCCGGGATCTGGAACACGATCGGATCGGGAAAGACGGTGATCAGGGCGGGCGGCACCGAGCGAGGATAATCGGACCGCGAGTCGGCAGAGGAGACCGCCCAGACGGAGGAAAAGCACGCTCGTGCCTATACTCCCGCCGCAGTGAACGACGGCTTCTCCTGGTGGCTGGTGGTGCTCGGGATCGCGGTTGGAATCGGCCTCGTCTGGCTGTTCACGGTTCGACTTCCGGTGAGCGAGTCGGACATCGACGAGGAGGAGACGGTCGAGGAGGCCGGCTGGATCAGCGAGACGATCGAGTCATTGGGAGGCGTCGCACCCGCGCCGCTGGTGCAGGAAGTCCTGGAACTGCACAAGCGCTACCTCGACGGTGATCGCTCGACGGTCGTTCCGGACGATGGCGCGGATGCAGTGCCGCTGAACGCTGCTGATCCTGCACCCTTGGGTGTCAATCCGGCCGAGCCGCCGATTGCCGGCGCGCAACCGGTGGCCTACGCGCCGCCGGTCGCCGAAGTGCACCCCGCGACCTATGCGCCTCCGCCGCAGCCACCATCACCGGCCGGAATACCCGAGATCCCTCCTCCACCGATGCCGCAAGCTGGGGCGGAGTAGCCCCTCCTCCTCGACGGAGATCGCGGCCTCCTCAGTGGGTGGCGGCGGCCGGCACCGTTCCTGTCTGCAGCGGCACAGCTCCAGGCAGCGGCACCGTTCCGGTGTGCAACGCGACCATCCCTCCGGACAGTCGTGCGAAGCGGATATCCGTCAGCCCTGCTGCACGCATGGCCTCCAGCAGCTGATCTGGCGCCGGGAAGCCATCCAGCGACTCGGGCAGATACGCGTACGCATCGCGCGGTCCACGGAGGAGCCGCGCGGCCAACGGCGCGGAGCGGCGGAAGACGGCGTGGTAGACACGCGCGATCGAGCGGTACCGAGGCAGCGACAGCTCGAGGCAGACGACGCGGCCACCGGGCCGCACGACGCGTGCCATCTCGCGGAAACCACCCTCGAAGTCGGGCAGGTTACGGAGGCCGAAGCCGATCGTGGCGGCGTCGAACGAGCCGTCGTCGAAGGGCAGGGACATGGCATTCGCGACGCCGAAGTGCGCCTGCACGAGCGCGTGGAAATGCTGGGTGGCCAGCCGGACCATCGCGCCGGACAGGTCGACACCTTCGACTCGGCCGAACGGCCCGACGCGGTCGGCGGCCAACGCCGCGAGCTTGCCCGTGCCGCAGCAGACGTCGATCACCGAGTCGCCCAGTCGGGCATGGGTCTCTTCGACGGCCCGGCGTCGCCAGCGGACGTCGGAACCAAGCGTCATGAGCGTGTTCAGCCGGTCATAGGTGGGCGCGACGTCATCGAACATCGCGGCCATTTCCGCCGGCTCGAGCGTCGCGCCGGTACGCGGCGTCGCGCCGGTACCCGGCGTCGCGCCGGTACGCGGCGTCGCGCCGGCGCCCGGCGTCGAGCTCACGTCATTTGGTGTCGATGGCCTGGCCAGTGTCCCCGACCTCATCTGCCAGTTCTCGGAGTCTTGGCGTGAACTCTAGAACGTGGCGGTGAACTCCGGGGAAGTGCCACCGTCCACGACCTGGATGACGTCGCCCGGACGCCCGAGATCGGTGACGTTGTCGACGCGTCCGGCCCAGAACGACGTGCCCGCCTCGCCGACCATCACGCCGAGCCAGGTGCGCGGGCTGTCGCCTCGGATCAGGTAGCAGTGGTACGCGGCGGACGTGCCGCCCGTGTCGTCGCCACCATTCGAGAGCACCACGATGTCGCCGTTCTGCCCATCGATCAGCACAGAACCCACAGCCGTTCCATCGGCGTCGACCAAGGCCGCTTGCCGATGATCAGGTTGCTCGAGGATCCGGCCACTCGCCGCGAGCGCGGTGCGCAGTCGGTCGGCAGGCTCATTGCCGTGAACCAATCCCAGCGGCGCACCGAGCAGGGCACCGGCGACGAAGACGACCAGGACAGCCGCCGCGGCCAGGGCAAGCCAGCGGAAACGGACGGGCCTGCGGGTCGAAGCGGCCGGCTGCGGAGCAGCCGGTGGGAACGCGGCTGGTGTCACCACCACCGCCACCGGCACCGGGACGGAAGGCGGCGGTTGCGCTGCGCCCCGCTGGATGCCTCGCGATTGCACGCTCGACAGGACTCGCTCGCGAACATCCGTCGGTAGCACTGGGGTCGATTCGATGTCGGCGACGATCACCCCGTCATCGGCCGGGTGGTCGGCATCGGCGACCGATGCCGGTGCGGCCAGCATCAACGCCATGGTAGTCGTCTGCCAGGCGCGGACCTCGCGCTGGCACGCGTCACACGAGGCGATGTGAGCGCGCAGATCCGAATCGGTCGAAGGCTCCGCCATGAGTCGCTCGATCCCATGGCGTTCGGTAGCCGCGTCGCCGATCCGATCGATCGCCTCAGCGTGACTGATCACTGATTCCTCCACGAATGGTCGTGAGCGTAGGCCGCGCCGCAGCGGCCGTAGTGGCAGGCTCGTCATCGTCACCGGCAACGGTGAGGTCGTCCTCGTCCGGTGCCAGGTCGCCGCCCATCACGTCGGCGAGCACGGCCCGCAGCCGGAAGAGCCCTCTTCGGGTGCGCGTCTTGACCGTGCCGATCGGCCAACCCAGACGAACCGCGATCTCCGATTGGGTCAGGTCTTCGAAGTAGGCCATCTCCAGCGCACGCCGCTCCAATTCGGGCATTCCCGCAAGGGCCGCCTGGACGGCCTGGCGGACTTCGCTCCGATCGGCTTCGAGAACGGGGTCGATCGGTCGAGTACCGCTCGCGACGAGCGCGTCCTGCGAGATTCGCCCGATCACGTGCTCGTCGTCCTCGTCCGCGAAACCGCTCAGCGGGGCCGGGGTCGGGCGCCGCCCCGATGCGCGGAGTCGATCGATCGAGCGGTTGCGCGCGATCGTTCCGAGCCATGCACGAAGCGAGCCCTGCGATTGATCGAAGAGCTCGGCGCGATTCCAGAGTGAGAGAAACGTGTCCTGCAAGACTTCTTCCGCGAGGTGGCGATCGCCGAGTCGCCGGTAGGCGGCTCGATAGAGTGCGTCTGCATGCCGGTCGTACAGCTCCGCGAGCGCATCCGAATCCCCTGACGCAACCTCGGCGACGAGCTCCGAATCCGACCGGGCAGGGTCGCCCTTCATGCTGCGTTACGTCGCATCGGAACGTTCGGTTTCGGCGAGCCAGCCCAGGGTTACCGTTGGCTCTGCCGAGAGGCTCCCCGAGGGGAGGTGCGCTTCGAGGCACGTGACGCCATCAGTGCCGACGAATGCGCCGTGCAGAGTGCCGGCGGGCAGGTCGAGGCGGTCGCCACCCGAGAGCGTGGCCGTCCGACCGAGCTCGGGCAGCTCGAAGTCGATCGACCCCTGGCCGCACACGAGCACCTTGTCGTAGCCGTGGCGGTGAGCGCCGTATCGATCCCCAGGTGCGTTCGACCACGAGCCCGCGACGAGACCTTCGGCCGCCAGCCGATCCCGAACCCGCTCCACGCTGTTGCCGGCCATGACTACGAAAGCTGGACGCCGATCGCAAGACCGACGGCGTACGTCACGGCGGCCGCCGCACCGCCGATGGCGGCCTGGCGAAGACCGCTGAACAATGCGCTACGACCCGTGAGCAGGCTGACCCCGACGCCAACCACGAAGAGCGCGACGAGCGCAACTGACACTGCCGCGATGATCGCGGCCGTGCCGGTGGTCAGCAGGAACGGCAGCAGCGGCAAGACTGCGCCGAGCGCGAACGCGACGAACGAGTAGGTTGCCGCGCCCCAGGGAGAGCCAAGCTGGTCGGGGTCCAGGCCGAGCTCCTCGCGAACCTTGGTGTCGAGCGCCTGATCCGGGTCCTGCATCAGGCGATGGGCGACGAGCGCTGCCTCGCTGACCGAGAGTCCCTTGGCGCGGTAGATCGTGGCGAGCTCGCGTTCCTCGTCCTCCGGCATGATCTTGAGCTCCTCGCGCTCGAGATCGATCTGGCGCTGGAAGAGCTCGCGCTGGCTCTGCATCGAGATGTACTCGCCCGCCGCCATGGAGAAGGATCCAGCGAGCAGGCCGGCGATGCCGGTCAGGACGATGATCTTGTTGTCCGCGGACGCACCGGCGACGCCCATCACCAGGGCGAGATTACTGACCAGGCCATCGCTGATCCCGAAGATCGCCGCGCGCAGCGTGCCCGTCTGGCCCGCGCGGTGCCAACTCTCGTCGCGCCGGGTGGCCAAGGCTCGGGTCGGCGGCTGGTCCTCGGCTTCCCTGGCGTCGACGGCGGCGTCGTCGGACGAGATAGGCGCCGGCGTTGGGGACTGGGTGACTGCCTCTGTCGCGGCGGCCCCGGTGACTGGCCCGAGTCGCTGCCGTGTGGCCGTTTCCGGCGTCGGCTGACTTCGGCGCGAGCGGCGGCAGCCCGGCATCGAGCCGCTGCCAGATCTCCGCGTGCTCGCGCTCGTCGGCCATGATCGCGGCGACGTCGGGGTCGCCCTGGGCTTCGTAGATCTCCTCCTCGTCGCCCTCCAGCGCACGAACGAGATCGGAGACGGCACGTGTCCCGAAGACGCGCGCGAGGCCGAGGATCATGCGAATGCGCAGCCTCGGGCGGTCCGGCGGGGGGACGTCCGCGCCGGCATCGCGCAACCGGCTCGCCCAGACCTCGGCATGCCGTCGCTCGTTGGAGCAGATCTGCCGGAACGCGGCCTGCCGGCGCGGATCCTTCTCGAGTCCGGCCAGCCGGTCGTAGAGCACGATCGCGTCGCGTTCGAGCCGAAGGTTCGCCAGGCTACGCTCGCGCTCCTCCGGGGTGAGCGTCAGGGAGCGGTTCACCACCCGATGCTAGCCCACCCCGCTCAGGGTGCCCCATCCACGGTCCACCGTCGCGAAGCAGTTCGGGTCCCTACACTCGCGTCCCATGACCGGCCAGGCCCAGCGTGGTGGCGTCCTGTTTCTCTCCGGCGAGGAGGTGGCTCAAGCGCTGCCGCCGGTCGAGCAGCGCCTCGATCTCGCGGCGCGCGCCATGCGGGCGCTGGTCGACGATGCCGAGCTGCCGCCAAAGATCGGCGTTCACCCCCGTCCGGACGCCTCGTTCGCGCACGCCATGCCCGCATTCGTGCGCGGTTCCGCCGCCGATGGATCGGCAGATCTGCTCGGGCTCAAATGGGTGAGCGGCTTTCCGGAGAACGTCGAACGTGGCATGCCTGCCATCGCGGCCACGGTTCTCCTCAGCAACCCGGTCACGGGACAGGTATCGGCCGTGCTCGACGGCGGTGGCTTGACGGCACATAGAACAGCGGCCGTGAGCGGGGTCGCGATCGGCTTGTGGCTCGCCTCGGGAGACGGCGATGGTGCTGGTGCTGCGTACAGCGGCCTTCGCGTGGCGATGGTCGGTGCCGGCACCCAGGCCCGCAGCCATCTGCCGATCCTCGCGTCGCTGCTCCCCCAGTCGCACCTCCTGATCGCGGACCGTGATCTCGAACGGACAGAGCGGGTCGTGAGCGAGGCCGTGGCCAGCGGCGCGTTCTCGCTCGTGGAGCCGGTTCTTGATCCGGCCGAGGCGGTCGACGGGGCCGATGTTGTCCTGACGATGATCGCCTTCGGTCCCCAGCGGCAGATCGTGCCCGAGAGCGCGTTCGCCTCGGCGCAACTGATCGTGGCCGTCGACTACGACATGTGCGTGCCTGCTGCGATTGCCCAGCGTGCGGCGTCTGGCGGCCGGTTCGTGGTCGATGAGCGCGGCCAGTTGCTCGCCAACCGTTCCACAGGCGTCTTCGCGGGATACCCCGATCCACCGGTCACGTTGGGGGAGCTGTTGGTGGCGGGCCGGGACGCGGATGGCCGGTCGGCGCTCAATGGAACGGCCGGAGCGCCGGCACTCGTGACACACCTTGGCGTCGGTGTCGCCGACCTCGTCTTCGCCGACGCGGTCGTTCGCGCGGCCGAGGCGCGCGAACTGGGGACGCGGGTGGGAGGCGACACTCGATGACGGAGTCCGGCTACCGGCCGTCGCTCGGGCTTTCGTCGTTCCCCGCGCCATTGGATGAGCCATCGCTCTCTGCCGACCTGATCGTCGTCGGCGCCGGCACCATGGGTGCCTGGACGGCGTACTGGGCTCAGCTCGCAGGCGGGCGCACGGTCACGCTCCTGGACGCGTGGGGCGCTGGCCATTCGCGCGCGACCAGCGGCGACGAGACGCGCATCACGCGTGCCGCCCACGGCGCCGATGCGCTCTACGCACGCTGGTCGCGGCGCGCGCTCACGCACTGGCAGGTGCTCGAGGAGGAATGGAGTCTGCAGCTCTTCGAGCGATCCGGAGTGCTCTGGTTCGGCGAGCGCGACGATGGGTTCGAGGCTCGCTCGGCGGAGACGTTGACGACCGAGTCGATTCCACACGAGTGGCTGACGCCGGACGACGTGGGCGTGCGCTGGCCACAGATCGACCCGCACGGGCTGGTCGGCGCGCTGTACGAGCCCGAGGCCGGTTTCCTCTACGCCCGCCGCGGCACGCAAGCTGTGGTCGCGGCGTTCCAGGAAGCCGGAGGCACCTTTGCCGTGGCCGGCGTTCGCCCGGGTCGCGGTGAGGGCGCGCGGCTTCTCGAGGTCGTGGACGACCAGGGCCGCAGCTGGTCGGCTGCGCAATTCGCGTTCTGCTGCGGTCCGTGGCTTCCGCGCCTCTTTCCGCAGCTGCTTCGCGACGTCATTCGCGTCACCAAGCAGGACGTGGTGTTCGTTGGGCCGGAGGCCGGCGACACGCGGTTCCGCGCCGACCGAATCCCCGCCTGGGCCGACTACGACGGCGCCTTCTACGGCGTCGGCGCGACGTCCGCGAACGGATTCAAGATCGCGCCCGATCGGCTCGGCCCGCTATTCGACCCGTCTCGCGGCGACCGAATGGTCGACCCGGAATCGGTGCGTTTGGCGCGTGGCTACCTGCGACGCCGATTTCCGGACCTGGCGGCTCGGCCGATCGTCGGCAGCCGCGTCTGCCAGTACGAGTCGACCCCGGACGGGCACTTCCTCATCGCGCCGCACCCGGGCTACGAGAACGTCTGGCTCGCCGGGGGCGGCTCCGGCCATGGGTTCAAGCATGGCCCCCGGATCGGCGAGTTTCTGCTGGCCCGGATGGACGGCGCGCCCGAGGAAGCCCAGGACGGCGCCGACGAGCTCCGCTTCCGCATCGGACCGCGTGTCCCGGGCGCTGCCGCCCGCACCGCCGGCGACGAGATGGCCGGCGGCTGGGAGCTGTTCTAGGTCCGGTTTGGTCGAGGTGGTCTCGGCCTTGGCCTGACAGCCCTGTGGGTGGGTCCCGTCTCAGGACATCGGCGCCACCTGCTCGGAGGGTCGGTTCGGCGACCCGGCGCTCTCACGGTTCAGCCTTCGCTCGCCCAGGCGTTGGGTGGCAGATGCCCATCCTGAGCACGTTATCCGTCGCCATCGCCGCGACTTGTAGTCAGTCGCGCATCCGGAGCACGTTAGCCATCTCATGGCCCGCGGAGAGCGACTTCCGGTGGTCTCGAAGCAGCCAGCCAGTACCCGCGGCGACCTCGTTGAGCGCGGACACGCCGGCTCGCGCATCGAGAGGAGCGCCCTCGATGTGACAGATGACGTCCTTACGTGCTCCCCGGGCGCAGATGACCACCATCGAGCTCGCGCGTGGCCTGCGCGGAACCCCGAGTTTGGCGAGACCAGCAGGGGAGTTGACGCCGACCGCCGGACGCGGACCCGCCAACCGGGCTACTCGTTGACGGGGATCGGGCCCTCGGGTAACTCGAGCGTGATCCAGCCGTCCTCGACCGTCACCGGATAGAGCTGCAGCGGGATCTCGGCGGGCGGGTCGAGCGCGTCGCCGGTCGCCAGGTCGAAGCGCGAGAAATGGAGCGCGCAGGTGATCGAATCGCCGGTCAGAAAGCCTTTGTCGAGCTCGAAGTACTCGTGCGAGCAGATGCCCTGCATCGCGTGGAGCCCGTCCTGGTTCACGAGCAGGATGTCCGTGGCGTCCACCTGGACCATTTTCATGGTCCCGATGGGCAGCTCGTCAGACGGGAGAACCGGGAGTCGTCGTGTCAACGACAGGCGTCTGGTACGGGTTGCGATAGTCGCTGTAGGCGATGACCGCGGCGGCACTCGTGGTGCGCGTCTGATAGAGGATGCCGACGATCGTCAGGACGATCGCGGCGGTCAGCCACAGCCAGGACAGGTCCTGGATCGCGCCGATGGTCGAACCCTTCGTGCCGAGGTCGGCAACCTTCAGCTTGCCGAAGAGGATCGCGAGGCCAGCAATCGCGGCGAACCCGCCTCCGGCCGCGGTCAGGACGATGGCGAGGTACTTGGGCATCCGCAGCCAGAGCGTGGCAACCGCGAACACGACGGCAAAGAGGAGCCCGATAACCACGTTGATGAAGTTGTTCGAGATCCCCATGAAGCCAACGAGCCCGATCCCGACGGCGTAGCCAACGGTCCCGCCGAGCAACGTGACAGCGAGCCAGTACCAGAGGTACGAGGCGACCGCGAAGATCAGGGCAAAGAAGAATCCGACGATGAAGCCGGTCACGTCGGCGAGAAAGCCGGTGCCGAAGATCACCGAGATCATCTCCGCGCCGAAGAAGAACCCGGTGAAGAAGCCCCAGACGGGCAACAGGATCAGGAAGAGCCGGTAGCCGGAGAACGCGAAAGCGAGCCCAACCAAGATTGCAAACAGGCCAACGACGATTGCCTGGAAGTCCACGACCGACCTCCTTCTGCACGCGGCCCCAGCGCCGCTTCGACGCTAATGATCGTCGAACCGGGAAGGCCTGAGGCCGCCGATCTGCACGATTCGCGGTGTTGTGGCGCGATCTGCACCAGGAACGGCCGTTCAGGCGGCCGTTCAGGCGGCCGTTGCGGAGCCTCGGAGGCGGCGGGCCACTTCGCTTCGAGGAGCTGGCGCAGGCGGTCCTGCGCGTCCGCCAGCGGGACCCGCGCCACCACCGGCTCGAGGAAGCCGAGGACGATGAACTTGCGCGCGGTCTCGCGGTCGATGCCGCGGCTCATGAGGTAGAAGACCTGCGATCTCATCGATCGGACCGGCCGAGCTCGAGTGCGCGGCTCGCCGGACGTCCGGCTGGTCGATCTCGAGGCTCGGGATCGTGACCGACCGCGCCTTGCGGTCGAGCAGCATCGAGAACTCGCCGAGGAAGCTGTCCGTGCCATGTGCCGTGCGCTGGATCTCGATGAGGCCCTTGATGTAGCCGCGAGAGCGCCCCAGGAAGACGCCCTTGCTGAGCAGATCGCCGGTCGTGTCCCGGCCGATGTGGCGCGTATAGCTGGTCAGATCGAACAGCTGGCTGCCCGGATCCGAAGCCGATCTCGACCTGGCGGACGCTCGATCCGCGGCCCTCGAGCCGATTGTCGATACGGCTCTTGTGCACGAGTGCGCCGACGCTGGCCAGGCTCCAGCGAAGAGCCGACTCCGGACCGATGCGCGCGGCGCGGTTGACGATCGCGACGGTGTTCGCGCCGTAGTCCTGGATCGAGGCGATGTCAAGCGAGGCACGTTCGCCCAGCCGAACTTCGACCGACCCCCACCACAGCGATTGGGCGACGTCGGGCCCTTGGCTCGCGGGTCGCTCGTCGTGCGGGAGGTGCTCCTCGAGGATCGAGGCATGCGCATCGTCGTCGAGCGCGATGAGGACCCGCGTGATCAGGCCGCGACCCGGATGACCGATTCGCCAGCGCACCACGATCGGGTCGGCGAGGGAGGCGCCACGCGGCACCCGCACGACGATCCCGAGCCCGAACCCCGCTGTCGACACCTGGGCAAAGGCGTCATCGGCGGGAAGCGAGTCACTCTCCAGCGCGGCCCGCAGCCAATCTGGGTCGGACGCCACGAGGTCCGAGAAGCGCTCGATCCGAACGCCCGCGCGCTGCGCATCAGGGCCGAGCACGGTCGCGACCACGCCGTCCTCGTCAACCTCGAGCAGTGCCGAGGCACCGTCCAGGGAGGGCGCGGGGCCGCGAGCGGTCTCGTCGCGCTGAGCCGTGGGGTCGATCTCGTCGAAGCGCACCTGCCGAAGGTCGAGGTACGGCGTGAAGAGCTGGTTCGACTCGGCGGGAAGCGTTTCGACCAGCCGAAGCGCGTCGAGCCGCTGATCGGTGAGCCACGCCGGCTCACCCAGCGTTCGGGACGTTTCTCGGACGGTCTCGTCGGTGAGGAACCGGAGCTTGAGAGGCGCGACGCTCAACCGATGCGCGCCTTCCATCTCCATCTTCACCAGGCGGTTGAACTCGATGGCGTACTCCATCGGCAGTTCCTTGGTGAAGACCTCGAGGAAGCCCTGCACGATCGAGGTTCTGGGCCTCGTTCTCCGTCAGGCCGCGGCTCATCAGGTAGAAGACCTGGTCCTGGCTGATCTTGCCGACGGTCGCCTCGTGCGACAGGCTGGTGTCGTCTTCCTGGATGTCGATGTACGGGTACGTGTCGCTGCGCGACTCGTCATCGAGCATCAGCGCATCGCAGCGGACGCTGGCCACGACGTTGGTGGCACCCGGTGCGACCTTGACGTGGCCGCGGTAGGTCGCGCGCCCGCCGTCCTTGCTGACGGACTTCGAGACGATGCGGCTCTTGGTGTCCGGCGCGAGATGGATGGCCTTGGCGCCGGTGTCCTGGTGCTGGCCCTTGCCTGCAACCGCGACGGAGATGATGTCCGCCGACGCGCCACGGCCACGCAGGTAGATGCTCGGGTACTTGACCGTCTTGCGCGAGCCCGTGTTCGCGTCGATCCACTCGACGGTGCTGTCCTCGTACGCGTGGGCCCGCTTGGTGACCAGGTTGTACACGTCGTTGGACCAGTTCTGGATGGTCGTGTAGCGCACCCTGGAGCGCGCCAGCGCGACGACCTCCACCACGGCGACATGGAGCGATTCCGTCGCGTAGATGGGCGCCGTGCAGCCCTCGATGTAGTGGACCTTGGCACCTTCCTCGACCACGATCAGCGTGCGCTCGAACTGGCCCGTGTTCTCACCGTTGATGCGGAAGTAGGCCTGCAGCGGCAGCGGCACTTCCACGCCCTTCGGCACGTACACGAACGAGCCGCCCGACCATACGGCCGAGTTGAGCGCCGAGAACTTGTTGTCCTCCGGCGGCACGACCGTGCCGAAGTACTTGTCGGAAGATCTCCGGGTATTCGATCAGCGCCTGGTCCGTGCCCATGAAGACCACGCCGAGCTTGGAGAGCTCCTCCTCGCACCGAGTGGTAGACGACCTCGGAGTCGTACTGCGCGCCGACGCCTGCCAGGAACTTGCGCTCCGCCTCGGGGATGCCGAGTCGCTCGAAGGTGGCCTTGATCTGGTCCGGGACGTCGTCCCAGGACTTCTCTTCGCGCTCCGACGGCTTGCGGTAGTAGACGATCTTGTCGAAGTCGATCCGGTCGAGACCGTCCGTCCAGACCGGCATGGGGCGCTTGAGGAAGTGCTCGTACGCGCGCAGGCGGAACTGGAGCATCCAATCCGGCTCGTTCTTGAGGGCGCTGATCTCCTCCACCGTGGCACGCGTCAGCCCGCGCTTGACCTCGTGCAGGTAGACGAGGTCATCGTGGAAGGCGAACTGTTCGCGCTGGTCCTTGACGAGGTCGCGCGTGGTGGTCATGCGGTGCGTTCTCCTGGGAGTCGAGCTGCCCTTCGGGGCGTACGGGCAAGTTTAATCCTGAGTGAGATTATCGGAATTGAGCCTCGCAGCGTCAACCGGATCCATGGCCCCAGTGCCAGACGCTCTCGTCGCTGTCACACCGGGCGTCTATGCTCGCGGGCGTGGAAGTTCGGTCGCCGGGTCCGATGCCCGAGGATCCTGGGGGAGGCCAGGATCGCCTTCTCCCGGGACATCCGCTGTACGACCCGGCCGCAGGCGGAGGACCGGCTCCGGGGTACGGCGCGGCTCCGGATTACGGCGGAGACCCCGGCTACGGCACTCCTCCGAGCTACGCGCCTCCCCGGTACGGCCCAGTTCCAGGCTATCCCGCGGACCCAAGTTCCCGCCCGAGGTTCGACGACAGTCCGACGACCGGATACGTCCCGGTTGACGGCTATGGACAACCGACCCGCACGACGGAGCCGCCCGTCTTCGACCTCCAATTTGCCGTCGAAGCGGACGACGCGTATGACGCCAACGTCTCCGTCCAGCAGTTCACCCGCTGGTTCATCGTCGTGGCCGTCCTGATGGCCGTCGGGTTCCTTGCCCTCGCAGCGCTCCGCGGCACCCTGGACCTGTGGACAGTCGGTGCCGCCGTGCTGCTCGTCGTCGGCGCGCTCCTCTTGGCTCCGGCCTCCCGCTGGTTCGTTCGCTACCAGAATCGCAGTCTCGAGGGCTTGGACGCGTCGGCAACCCTGAACCGATTGGGATTGCACTTCGAGGGCCCGCTGGGACGCCAGGACGTTCCGTGGGCAAGCCTGACGGACGTGACAGAGTCTGGCCGCGTGATCGTCTTTCGCTATGACACGCTGCCGGTCGCCTACTTGCCGAAGTCATCGTTTGCCTCGACCCAGCAGCAGAAGAGCGCCGTCGCGTTCGCGCGGAAGTGCATTGACCTTCAGGCGGCAGAGGCGCCGGAACTCCAGCGTTAGCGGCGCTTCGTTGGCGCGGAAGGCATTTTCGAGCGCCCCGTCCGAAGTTTGACCAGTATTCGCGCGACGAGTCCGTGCCTATGATGCGAATGCTGTGTCGTGATCATGAGGAGTAGGTGGATGTCGAAACCCAAGGTAGCCGGGGGAATCGCCCTGGCGTCGCTGTTCCTGGCAGCGGTTCCTGCACTTGCGGCGATCTCGGGATTGCCTGCAGGAGGAGCCCAGGTCAACAAGGACCTGGCAAACGGCATCGACCCCAAACTGAGCGGTGGTGCCACCGATGTCGTTGGCGGTTCCCTGACCGCCGGCGCAGCCGAGTCGCCGTGGATCGCCTTCGAGCAGAAGGCGTCTGTCGGCCAGCACATCTTTGTCCGATCGTTCAAGGCCGGCGCTTGGCACACGCAGGGCCAGTCTCTCAACATCGATCCGTCCGTCGTGGCCGAGGCGCCGTCGATTGACTTCGCGGGTCCGCGACGCGCCACGCCGTGGGTCTCCTGGTACGAGCCGAGCAAGCAGTTCGGTGGCCACACGCAGATCTTTGCCAGCCGCTTTTGCGCGGCGGGGTCGGCCGTCTGCGGAGCCGCCAACGTCTGGATCCCCGAAGGACAAGATCGAAGCGGCGGTTCGCTGATCCCCTCGCTGAACATCCATACCAACCACGATGCGGAGAATCCGTCTGTTGCCGGCGGAACGGTGGCCCCGGGTGCGGACCCCGGTCCGTGGGTTGCGTGGCAGGAAGAGGACGGCAACGTCGCGGGGACCGGCCTGCACAACCAGATCTTCGTGTCCAAGCCCATCAAGAACACGACCGCCAACGCCGCGTGCCCCGCGGGCACAAAGCCGGCCGGCGGCAACAGCGTTTCCTTCTTCTGCTGGCAACTGGTGGGCATTGACCGTCTCAACCCGACGGGCGGCGCCACCTCACCAAAGGACCCGACCCTGGACATCGATCCGTCCCGCGACGGGATCGAGCCGAACAACGCCTTCACCGGACCAAGCGACACCGTGCCGTGGGTCGTGTGGTACGAAGTTGGCAAGTCACCGATCGGCCTTCGCGGCAACGATCAGGTGTTCGCGGCCAAAATGGTGGCGAACCCTGATGTCGATGGCGGCGGCCAATGGCAGGCCGTCGGAAACGGCACCGCGGGATTGACGCAGACACTGGACAACAGCGGCCCGCACTTCTTCGGCCCGTGCTCAGCATCGACATCCGCCGAGGACGCGTGCTCGCTGAACAAAGTCCCGAAGCATGACGCCGAGGATCCTCGCGTGGCGGCCGGAACCCTGGTGCCCGGCACAGCGACAGTCCCGTGGGTCGTATGGGATGAGGACCTCGGTGGCGGCACGCACGGGATCTTCATCTCGCACCTCGTCGGCGACCACTTCGTCCTCTTCAACGCGAGCCAGCCGATCTCGAACATCACCCGGAACGCGCACAACCCCGACATCGAGTTCGTTCGCAACGAGCCTGTCGTTTCGTGGGTCGAGGACTTCCCCGGTGGTGTCCACCGGCTGTTCGTCGGGCACTTCACCGGTGGTGTGACGTCGCCGGCGTTCCATCTCGACACCCCGAACGGCGTCCATCAGATCCCGACGACGACGCCGGCCAAGGTGACCGCGTTCCGTCAGCCGATCGCGTCGACGTGCCAGGCCAACCCGTTCACCCTGGACGGGTCTGCGTGCCCCGGTGGCACCGCATTCCCCTTCTTCTCGTTCACGACGGCAGGGTCGCCGCGCAAGATCTTTGCGCAGCGGCAGTAGCCAGAGATTGTCCAGATCGCGCTCTCCTTGGGCGCGCTGGAGTCGTGAGGGACTCAAAAGGCGCCGGCCCCGCAAGGGACCGGCGCCTTTCTTTGCCGAGAGTACCAACGCTCTTGACTGCCCGCCTGCGGCGTAGCCCAGGCTTGGTCCGAGCTGGTTCTGGATATGGTCGCTGAACACGTAGTCGAGGAACGACTGGGTCAGGCTAGCCGGATCGGGTGTGCTCTTGGAGTCCTCGGCGAGCGCCGGTGGCCTCATCGGCACCCGACAAGGCCTCCCCAAATAAGAGCAGCCGCCGTCGTCCCAACCCCGCCGCATCTACCTGACTGGCCCCCTGGTGGTTCGCAGCACCTCGATCCCCACAGGACTTGGGCCTCGAAGGTGCTGCCCATGCCGGGCAGACATCAAAAAGGCGCCGGCCCGCGAACGGGACCGGCGCCAGCTTTCACGTGGACCTGGGCTCTACGAGCCTTCGGTCCGGTTGGTCACATCGATGGCGACGCGGCCGGTGACCCGGAGGGCTCACCGGAAGGCATCGGCGTCGCGGCGTTGACCGGCGCGTAGCCCAGGCTGGGAGCGAGCTCATTCTGGACCTGGTCGGTGAGCCAATAGTCGAGGAAGGACTGGGTCAGGCTGGCCGGATCCGGTGTGCCCTTGGTGTACAGGTGGCCGTAGGCCTGCAGCTCGTAGGTGCCGTCGGCGATGGTCGCCAGCGAGGCATCCACTCCGTCCAGCCCGACGCCATTGACCTGGCCGGGATTCGCCAGGTAGTAGGCGAGGGCAATCTCGCTGGTCGAGCCGGGCGTCTGGGCCACCGCAGAAGTGACGGCGCCGTTGGAATCCTCGGTGAGCGCCGTGCCTGTGGCCTCATCAGCACCGCCGAGAACGATCTTCTTGAAGACGGCGCGCGTGCCGGACGAGGCCGGGCGAAGGATCAACACGATCGGTTCATCGGGACCGCCGACGTCCTTCCAGTTGGTCGTCTGACCGGTCCAGATGGCCTTCATCTGATCCGCGGTCAGGTTGGTCACGCCCGTGACGTCATTGTTCGTCACCATCAGCCAGCCCTGGCGCACGACCTGGTGATCGACCAGCGCGTCGGCATCAGGCGTGGCCAGCTTGTCGCCGGCGAAGACGTCCGAGGCGCCGATGTCGACGGCACCCTGGCTGACCTGCGTCAGGCCGGTGCCCGAGCCGCCACCCTGGACGTTGATGGTCGAGTTGGGGCAGGCCGTCTGGTAGGCCTCCGCGACCGCCTCGACCAGAGGCTGCAGCGCGGTCGAGCCCGCGGACGTGATGCTGCCGTCGACGCAGCTGGCGGGACCGGCGATGGGCGCCATTGATGCGGCTGGACTGGCCGATGAGTCTTGGGCGTTGATCGCGCCCGTAAACATAGCGACACCCGCGAGAGCGGCGATGAGGGCCGCGGCGGGGACTGCCTGAAGGCGTCTCCTCCTCGAGACGGTCATCCGAATACCTCCGTACATAGACGCAGGCGGCGGGGTCTCTGCCATCGATGGACACCTCCGCGGTGCCCGACATACGCCGTCCTGGACGAGCCGATGGTGCTGGCCGTTCGTGAACGGAATACGCGCGCCGCGTTAACGCTGCGTCAACAATCGCGCCTCGCGCGCCTCCGTCAATCAGGCCACGCTGGCGGCATCCAGGCGCAAGAGCGCGACGCTCGGCTCGAGCAGGCCCAAGTCCGCCATCAGCGCGGTCGCTCGAGTGTGCCCGAGCGGCTCGAAGCAGACGCGCATGGCCTCACGCGGCGACATGCCGATGGCAACGATCTGGCGACCGCCAACGTCCGCCGTCACGACCCAGCGCGGGCCGGATCGGCGCAGTTGGACGTCAATGACGGTGCCGAGACTCTCGAGGCGGAAGCGGATGGCGTCGGGTTCGAGCTCGTTCATGACGCCACCCTGGGACCTGGCTGTGACAACTGTCTGTCACAGCGTTCCGAATCGTCATGACCCTGAAACGGCTCACGCCGCGCTCACGGTGTACAGTGTAAGGCAGCGCGGAAACCGGCGCAGCGACACGGAGAACCGAACCCATGGATTCCTGGCACCAGATGACCATCAACTTGATCAACGACGTCCGAACGAACGGCACGCCGACGAACGGCCCCTTCAAAGGGCGCCCGATTTTGCTGCTGACGACGGTCGGGGCGAAGACCGGCACGATCCGGACGACCCCGCTCGTCTACACCACGGACGGCGACAAGTGGGTCATCGTCGCCTCAAAGGGCGGCTCGGACTCCCACCCCGCGTGGTACCTCAACCTGCTGGCCAACCCGAATGCCACCATCGAGGCCAACGGCGAGACGATTTCGGTCCACGCAACGCCGGCGCACGGTGCGGAGCGGCGCAGGCTCTACGACCAGCACGCGGCCGCGCATCCCGGCTTCCTCGACTACGAGAAGAAGACTTCGCGCGAGATCCCGGTCCTGCTGCTCGGGCGCTCCGCTCAGCCGGGTCCGACGCCCGTCAGCTGAGGAAGGCCAAGCCCTCCATCGGGCCCGGGGACGGGACGTCCCTGGGTGTCGACAACGAACGCCCGACCGGCGCCCATCGACGTCCAGCCACCATTGACGCAGACTGCCGCTGACTTGGCGTCGATCGCCAGGAGGCTTACGTCTCGACCGCCGAACAGCTCGCTTGCGGCAACCACCCAGCGGTGGCCGAAGTCGGAGTAGTGGGGCAGCACGGCAGTCCCGGGCACCACTCCCAAGCCTGGCCGCGGCTCTCGGCGCGCATCGCCGGGCATCCGCGCACGAATGAGCGTCCACTCGCCAAGAGCCATCGCGCCTGCTGACGAGCCGGCGAGCGGCGCACCGGAGTGCCACGCCTCGAGAATGGCCTCCCAGACGACCGACTCGCGCAGCACCTGCGGCACGATTCCCGGATCGCCGCCGCACAGATAGAAGAAACGGCCCTCGCGCGCCCGCTGAGCCACCGCGACGTCCATCGCCTGCGATCTCGTCCGCAGGAGGAGCTCTTCGACCTCCAGTCCGAGCGGCGCAAACCAATCTCGCGCCGTCCGCACCGCCATCTCGGGCGAATGACGCGCCGCGGCGGTCGCGATCACGAACGCCGAGCGGCTTGGACTCAACGCGTTTGCGGCGTCGACCAGGAGCCGGTCGTGCGGCTCGTTCCCAGGCTGGAATTCGTCGCCACCCACGAGTGCGAGCGGACCGGCGCCCTCGCTCACGGAGCCAGCACCCGTCACGCCGATGCGCCCGAGTAGCGCCGTAGGCCGAAACGCCAGAACCAGCGCGTCACGAGCAGCGCGACCACGCCGAACGCAGCAGCAAACGCGAGGACTTCGATCGTCAGTCGTCCGGTGATCGCCTCGGCTGGGATCGTGACGGCAAACGCGATCGGAACGAGGAAGGTCAGCGAGATTCGGAGCCAGCCCGGGTAGACCGTGACCGGCCAGCGCCCCGACTGGTACACGCCTTCGAACAGCTCGGCGATCTGGTCCATGCGGACGACCCAGAACGCCATCGTGGTGAGCAACAACCAGAAGCAATAGATCAGCAGCCCGCCGATCAGCAGCGCGATCCCCAGCCCGATCGCCTGCGGCAGCCCGATCGAGACCTGCAGCTGCGAGGTGGCAATCACCAGCACGACGGCCCCGACGATCACGTCGACGGCACTCCAGATGCGCACCTCGCGCACGCTGACGAGCACCTGTAAATCCTCGGGCTTGACGAGGACATAGTCGAACGTCCCCTTCTGGACGTCCTCCATCAATCGCTGCATGTTGGGCTGGATGGTCGTCGCGATGATGCCGCCCATGAGGATGTGGACGCCCATCACGGCGAGCAGCTCGGCGTGCGTCCAGCCGTTGAGATCGTCCGTCTGGCCGAAGACCAGCGCCAGCACGGCGAGGCCGGTGAACAGCGCGATCGCCGACTGGAAGATCTGGACCACGAAGTTCGCCCGGTACTGCAGCTCGTTGAGCGCACCGACGCGGAAGTAGAGCCAGAGCAACTGAATCGGGCGCACCAGTCGATCGAGGACGCCGGTGCGCATCAGCCGCCCACCGCGCTGTAGCGCTTGATCGCCGATCGAAACGCGAGCCGGAAGACGACAGCACCCACCGCGATCCAGAACGCCTGGGCCGCCAGGCCGCCGAACAGCTGGTCGTTCGGCAGGTCCCCGACGAGCGCCTCGATGGGGAACCAGAACGTCCACTTGAAGGGCAGCAGGTTGGCCAGCTGCTGCGCCCAATCGGGCATCAGCTGCAATGGCACCAACCGTCCGGAGAGAAGCAGCTCGACCGTGATGTAGAGCTCGAAGATCGGACCGACGCGCGTGGTCCAGAACGTGGCCATCCCCAGCGTCGACTGGTTGAACGAGCGGATCAGGAAGGCGCCCCAGATAGCGACGAAGAAGACGCCCACGTCAAGCAGCGAGGGCGAGAGCTGGGGATGGAAGATCAGCGCCAGCACCGCGGCCACCGGCAGCCAGAGGATGATCACCACGAACTTCCAGCCGGCGAAGAAGGCCAGGTCCTGGACGATCGGGTGGATCGGGCGCAGCAGAGCGCCTGACAGCTCGCCCTCGCGGATGCGCCACTCCCAACCGTACGGGGTGAAGACGATGTTCATGGAGCGAACAAGTGTCCAGACGATGTAGTACGCGGTCAGCTGCCCCGCCGAGACACCGTCGACGCTGCCGCCCTGCTGCTCGGCGATCGTGGTCCAGACGACCAGGTAGATCACCGGCTCGGCGACCATCCCGATCATGTACAGGTAGTTGGCGACGCGGTACTGGAACTGCTCCTGGATGGCCAGCCGCATCCACACCAGGTACGTATCGAACAGCCCTCGGATCGGGCCGACGGCAGGACGGAACGGGGCTGCGTTCGGCGCCGAACTCATTGCCCGAGGACCTTGCATCGGATGTCGGCAAACGGCGAACGAGAGCCGTTGGCACGGGTCTCGAGGCGTCCCTCGTTCGCGACTTGGCCCCAGCGGACGCAAAGAACGGCCAAGGAATGAGTCGAAGCCCTGGTTCGTTCGCGGTATGCCACCACCAGACGCAAGGTGCGGTGCCACTAGGCACGCTCCGCGTGGTCGGCTGCGTCGGCGAAAACGGACTCGATGACGTCCTCGATCGGCGGATCCTCGATGGTCAGGTCGAGCACCTCGAAGTCGCGCAGCAAGCGTGTGGTGACCTCGGCGGCCTGCGTCCGCGAGACGCGCAGCCGAACCTTGCCCTCGTCGGTGGAGAGCACGTCGCCATAGCCCGAGAGATCCGCGACGCCGTCCTTCAGCTCGACCGCGATGGTCTTGGTCGCGTTGAAACGCGCCGCCAGGTCGGCGAGGGCACCGTCGAACAAGAGCCGGCCGTGGTGGATCACGACCACCCGTTTGCAGAGCGCCTGCACGTCGGCCATGTAGTGGCTCGTCAGCAGGACGGTGGCGTTGAAGCGCGCGTTGTACTCGGCAACGAACGTGCGGATGCGCTTCTGCATCGTCACGTCGAGGCCGATGGTCGGCTCGTCCAGGAACAGGACCCGCGGCCGGTGCAGCAGCGCGCCGCAGATCTCGACCTTCATCCGCTCGCCGAGCGACAGGTTGCGCACGGGCTTGTGGACCAGGTCGGCGAGGTCCAGCAGCTCGATGAACTCGTCCCGTGTGCGCCGGAACTCGGATCGGGTCCAGCCGGTAGATCGCCCGATTGAGCTCGAACGAGTCCAGCGCCGGCAGATCCCATTGAAGCTGGTTCCGGTTGCCCATCACCATCGTCATCTGGCGCAGGTAGGCGCTCTCGCGGCGGAACGGCACGTAGCCGAGCACGCGTACGTCGCCGGCCGTCGGATGAAGCAGCCCGGACAGCATCTTGAGCGTGGTGGTCTTGCCGGCGCCGTTCGGCCCGAGGAAGCCGACCACCTCGCCCGGCTCGATCGAGAAGCTGATGTCGTCGACGGCACGGACGTCGCGGGTCTGGCGATTGACGAAGCTCGCGAGGGCAGCGCGAAGCCCGGCCTCACGGACCGGGACGTTGAACGTCTTGCGCAGGTTGTCGACGGAGACGGCGGAGCTGGCGGGCACGGGAACTCCTCAACCGACGCGCGGACGGTTGTTCGGGCGGGAGATCCGAAGAATAGGGCCGCCGCTGATCCGCGCGCATCAAAACTCGTGCCGCCCGACCCCTTGGAGCGTCAGCGGGTCGATGGAATTGAGGCGCGAGGTTCGCTCGAAACGCCGCCTGCGCAGCGACCTGACGAGACCCGCGACTCCCCCGATTGCCATTGCGGCGCCCATGGTTCCGACTGCGTTCAGTGGCCCGGTCGTGCGGAACAACACGTCCGATGCGGAAGACGCGATCGATTGCGCGAGTGGGGGCGAGTCACCGCTCAGCGATGGACCGATGCCCAGGGCGAGCCACGGAAGCGCCGCGAACCCGATCCCGACGACCACATAGATGACGTCAACAATCGCCGACGAACGCCATGCGAGCCAGCCGAGCGTGATGCAGCTGGCCCCGACCAGAACCGAGCCGACGACCCAGACGACGGTGTATCCCGAGTCATTGAACTCGGCAGCCGCCTGCCGCTGGGCGTGCGTCGCGACCGTCGCGTCGAACCATGCGCCAAGCATGAGCAGGCCACCACCAACGAGCAGGGCGGCGATCGACCAGATCGTTCTCGTCACGACAGTCCCTCCCGTGGGGCGTTCGCGCAGCTGAGCGTGGTCCTTCGACCATCGTCGGTCAAGATCGCGTCGTCGCGATCCTCCGCGCGAGCGCAGCGGCAAGCTGCTGGTAATCGGCGGCGTCGTTGTAACGCTGAGCCGAGATGCGCACGTACCGCCGCGCAACTCCGAGCGACGGCCGTGCCGGCCAGGCGAACACCGGCACCTGGATTCGGTCCTGCGCCAACAGCTCGTCGTGCAGCGGATCGCTCGCGAGCGTCACGTCCGGGTCGTCATCGATCGCGTGAAGTGTGGCTCGGGGCTCGATCGCGTCGGGCAGCGACACAGTGGCCATCGCGCCGAGCATCTCGTCCGGCGCGAGTCGGTCCGACGCCGACTGGCCGAGCCCGACCTCCAGAATCGAGCGTCCTTCCAGTGCCAGCGCACGGTTCGCTGCCATCACGGCCGGCCAGCCACCGGGCTCGAGCCGTCCCACGAAGTCGATCGCGTCGGGCAGGCAGAGGAACGGCGTCGGGTCGGGCGTGCCGGGCCACTCGAACTCGAGCTGGAATTGCGAGCGTCCGGAGACCGAGAGCGGCGCATTGGTGCCGTGCGAGATGACCAGCGGATGGATCAGCGTCTGGCGGTCGCGGCGAACCCAGAGGACCGATGCGCCCTTGGGCGAGCAGAGCCACTTGTGCCCGTTTGCGGCGAAGTAGGTCATGCCCGCTCGTTCAAGCGCCCGCAGGTCGATGGGCACCATGCCGGGTGCATGGGCGGCATCGATCAGCACGTCGACCCCGCGCGCCGCCAGCGCCTCGGTGAGTTGCTCCGCCGGGAAGATGAGCGCGGTCGCCGAGGTGACCCAGCTGAACATGGCGAGTCGAGTCCGGTTCGTGACGCGCGCCATGACCGCGTCCACCACGTCGGTCGGCGATCGCACCGGGAACGGCACATGTGCGACGACGACGCGGGCACCGGCCTGCGCGGCCACGAACGAGAGCGCATTGAGCGTGGCGTTGTACTCGTGGTCGGTGGTGAGCAGCTCGTCGCCGGACAGAAGCGTCGGGACCAGGGAGCGCAGCACCGCGTTGATGCCGGTCGTGGCGTTGGGCTGGAAGACCAGGTCCTGCGGGTCGGCATTCAGGAACGCGGCTACGTGCTCGCGCGCCAGGGCCAGACGTCCCGGCAGCTCCGTGTCCAGGAAGCGAATTGGATCGCGCTCCATTCGCCCGCGGAGCTCGACCTGCCGTGCCAGCACGACGCTGGGCGTGGCGCCGAAACTGCCGTGATTGAGGAACGTCAGGCCAGGCTCGATGGCCCAGTGGCGGAGCAGGTCGGGGTCCACGCGAATTCCGTCCTCCGCAGGTCCACTGCGTGACCTGCTGCGCGCCATTGGGCCGCGTCCTGCCGTTCCCGGCAGGCTGCGGCCCGCCTGCGGAAGTGTGTGGCACGATCGGCGTGTGTGTGGGCGCATGACGCAGCAGACCGATCCGGCCGAGGTCGCGCGGATCTTCGATGCCGAGGTCGCGGCCAACGAGGGCTTCACTCCAAGCTGGAACGTCGCGCCAACGGATCCGGTGACCGTGGTCGTCCAGACCGACCAGGGGCGGCTCGTGGAGCGGCATCGCTGGGGGCTGATCCCCGCGTGGGCCAGTTCGCCGACGGACGGTGCGAGTCGCATCAACGCCCGCGCCGAGACCGTGCTCACCAGCCCGGCGTTCCGCGTCGCGTTCCGGCGGCGCCGCTGCATCGTGCCGGCGGATGGCTTCTACGAGTGGATTCGCCAGGGATCCAAGCGGAAGCCGTTCCTGATGACGCCTTCAGACGCGCTGGTCGACCAGGACCAGGGCTCGCGGCTGCTCGCATTCGCCGGCCTATGGTCGATCTGGAAGAACCCTGCGACGGGCATCTGGGTGCCGTCGTGCTCCGTCGTGACGACCCGCGCGAGCGAAGAGATGTCGCCGATCCACGACCGGATGCCGGTGATCCTTCGCGGCGACTCGTGGCGGACGTGGCTCGACCCCGACATCCACGAGCCAGGCGAGCTGCTCTCGTTGCTCGAGCCGGCCGAGGACGCGCTGGCCATCCTTCCGGTCTCGACCTTGGTCAACAGCGTCCGCAACAACGGACCTGAGCTGATCGAACCGGTCGATCCGGACGCCGAGATCGAGACTGATGCCGCCAGCGCCGATCCCGGGCGCCCGGTCCAGCAGACCCTCTTCGGCTGACGGAGGCTCAGCTGTGGCCACGCGCGCGCCCTCGCCGGCCGCCGCCCTCTTCACCCTTCCGGCCCTTCGCCGCGCGCGCGACCTGATCGATCGCGACTACGCCGAGCCGTTGAGCATCGACCGCATCGCCCGCGAGGCCGGTTACACGCGCTTTCACTTTTCCCGGACCTTCGCGGCCGCGTACGGCGAGTCGCCCAGCGCGTACCTGACCCGCCGGCGGCTGGAGCGTGCCAAGGCGCTGCTGCGAGACGCCAACCTGACGGTCACCGAGGTCTGCCTCCTGGTGGGCTTCGAGAGCCTCGGCTCGTTCGGTTCGTTGTTCCGGCGGGTCGTCGGCTGCAGCCCGACCGCATACCGGGAACGCGAACGAGCACGAGCCACCACGCCGCCGATCCCCGGCTGTGCGCTGATGATGTGGACGCGGCCGCATGCCACGGAAACAGCACGCACGGAGAAGCCCGCCCCGGTCGACGCGGGCTAGCGTGGTGCCTCCACACAGGAGGCCGAGACATGATCACCGGGCTGTCGCACACGACCATCTACACGACCGACCAGGAGCGCTCGCTCCAGTTCTACACCGACGTCCTCGGGCTCGAGGTCCGCAGCGACACGGTCCTGGACGGGTTCCGCTGGCTCACGGTGGGCGGAGGCAAGCAGCGCGACATGGCGATCCTGCTGGCCTACCCAGCCCCGCCGATGTTCTCCGAGGAGGACGCGGCAACGATCCGGGCGCTGATCGCGAAAGGGGTCCTTGGTGGTGGCGTCTTCAACACCGACGACTGCCACGCGTCCTACGACGAGCTGAAAGCCAAGGGCGTGACCTTCCTGCAGGAGCCGGCGGATCGGCCCTACGGCATCGAGGCGGTATTCCGTGACGACTCGGGCAACTGGTTCAGCCTCACCCAGTCGAAGTGGCTCGGCGGGTAGCGGCGCGCCGACCTGCCGCTCGGGGTGTTCAGAGGCGTCGGAAGAAGACGCCTGCGAGCAGGAGCAGCGTGGCGACGATGTAGCACCACATCCCGATGGTGACGGAGTCGTAGCCCGCGACTGTCGGGATCACGTGCGTGAACGTGCCAAGTACGCCGACGATCGTGATGATCGCCGCCACCACGATCGTGCCGAAGCGAGGCGCGAAGTTGGTCCTCATCAGCGCCGTCAGATGCCCGGCAGCAGCGAGCCGACGATCAGCAGCACCGGTGCGGCAAGCGCGCTGAGATAGAAGACCGTTCCTTCGTGCAGCATCTGGCGCAACTGCTTGCTCAGATCCGCGCCGAGCGGCGCCTTGCGGATGACGTCCTCGACGACGCTGGGAAAGAAGACGCCGGCGACGCCGATCGCGAGCAGCGCGACCGCGAGCACGACCGTGATCATGCGCGGCGGGTTGGGTCGCAACGTCACGCGGCCGAGTCTATCCCCTCCGCAGCGCGGCGCTGCGCTTGCGCTGCTGCGCGCGCGCTTGCGTCGGAGTAGCCTCCCGGCGATGGCCCAGGCATCCGCACGCAGAGATCGGCTCGACCCGGATCGACGTCGAACAGCAGGACATCGCCCAGTTCCCGGCAGACGCGATCGTCAACGCGGCGAACAGCGCGCTGGCCGGCGGCGGCGGTGTCGACGGCGCGATCCACCGGGCGGCCGGACCGAGCGTCATGTCGGAGTTGCGCGGCAAGTACACCGGCTGCCCCACCGGCAGTGCCGTGATCACCGGTGCCGGCGAGCTCTCGGCGCAGCACATCATCCATGCGGTCGGACCGGTCTGGCGAGGCGGCACGCATGGCGAAGCGGAGGACCTGGCCTCGGCGTTTCGCACCTCGCTCGACCTGGCGCAGGCTGCCAACGCGAGCTCGATTGCGTTCCCGGCCATCAGCTGTGGCGTCTACGGATACCCGGTCGACAAGGCGGCGCCGGTCTCGGTCGGGGCGGTGCGCGACTGGCTCGCGGCGCATCCCGAGACGTCGCTGCAGCGCGTGACGTTCGTGGTCCGCGGCGACGAGACACAGATCGCGTTCGGCCGGGCGATCGACGCCATCGCATCGGCTCGGCCCAACTGAGGTGACCATGGCGGGGGGAGCAGGGGCGGCCAGCGCCCCGGAGCGGTTCGACTTCGTGATCATCGGCTCGGGTGCGGCGGGCGAGTCCGCGCTGGGCGAGGCACGGCGGCGCGGTCAGTCGGTCGCGATCGTCGAGAGCGACCTGTTCGGCGGTTCGTGCGCGTACTGGGCCTGCATGCCCTCGAAGGCGCTGCTGCACGCGGCCGCGGTCCACCACGCGGGTGGCGACTTTCCGTGGGAGAAGGCATCGGCCTTTCGCGACTGGATGATCAACCGCGAAGGCATCGACTACCCCGACGACTCGTCCCATGAGAAGGACTACGTCAAGCACGGCGCGGTCGCAATCCGGGGCGCGGCGCACATCGAAGGCCCGGGCAGGGTCAGCGTCGCGTTGCCGAGCGGCGGAACGCGACAGCTCGAGTGCCGCTTCATCCTGGTCGCGGTCGGATCGACGACGCGCATCCCGCCCATGGACGGGCTCGACACGATCGGCGCGGCTCGCTGGACCAATCGCGAAGGGACGTCCGTTCGAACCCTGCCCGAGCAGCCTCCTGGTCATGGGCGGCGGGCCAACGGGCGTCGAGCTGGCACAGGTCTACCTGCGCTACGGCGTCCCGGTAACGATCGTCGAGAGCAACCCACGACTGCTTGCGCGCGACCATCCGCGCAACTCGGCCGCGATCGAGGAAGCGATCAAGGCAGGCGGGGGAACCGTGCGAACCGGGGTTCGAGCCACGCGCGCCGACCCGGGCAAGCTCACCGAGCGATCCCGTGCGCGTCTCGCTTTCGGACGGTTCGACCGTCACGGGACACGCGGTGCTGGTGGCCATCGGCCGGGCGTTTCCGCTCGACGGCCTGGGGCTCGAGAACGTCGGCGTCGACGTCAGCCGACGGCGCGCGTACACGGTCGACGACCGGCTGCGGGCGGCAGACGGCGTCTTCATCGTCGGCGATCCCGCCGGGCCGGAGATGCACACCCACGTCTCGCACTACGAGGGCGAGATGGCGGTACGGATCGCGTTGGGTGACGACGTGAGGCCCGATTTCCGGGCTATCCCGCGGGCCACGTACACGGATCCCGAGACGGCCTCGGTGGGGATGCTGCTCGAGGAGGCAGAGAAGGCCGGCCACGACGCGATCGAGCGGACGATCGACATCGCCACGTCGGCGAAGGGCTACGTGACCCAGTCGAGCGGGCACATCACCCTGGTGATCGACCGCGGCGACCACACGCTGTTGGGCGCGTTCATGGCGGGACCCGGCGTATCGGAGCTGATCCACGAGTGCGTGCTCGCCGTGAAGCTGCGCACGCCGATCGAGGTGCTCGCCGACACGATCCACGCCTTCCCGACCACCGCCCGCGTGATGGGCACGCTCTTCATGGACGTGGCGCGGGAGCTGGCCGAGGACTAACGAACTCGCTGGCGTGCCGGTTTGGGGCGCCGGTTCGCGGCTGAGGGTCCGTGGCGGCCGGCCCACGACGACCTGCCTGGCCCCCAGGTTTGTGGCACCCGATCTGTCGCGACCGACCCGCGGAGCAGGGTCCAGGCGACTCCAGGCGCCCAGTCCGTGGCCACCGGCGCGCGGCGCAGGGTTTCTTTCGAATTTGCACCCTACGGTCCTTCGGTCGAATCCTTCACCGATTCCACGGCCTGAGCAGGCTTTGCGCGCCAATCCGTGAGCGTGGATCAAGGCTCTGAGTGTCTCGGATGGCTGTGTCGACGGTGAAGTTCCAAGCCAACGACCATGGCATGCCAAAAGGGAAAGGAAACGCCCGACCCAGTTGGGATAACGGTCGCCGTATGGCAAAACGACAGAAACGTCGCCTTAAGGCCCGCCCGTTGAAGGGTCGCCCGGCCGCGGAACTCCGCCTCAAGCCGCCAGCCGAGTCGCCGCAGGCCTACAAGCGCCGGAACTGCACCTCAGCCTGCCGTCGGAAGACCGTTCTGCGCGATCACGTCCGCGTACCAGTGCGCACTGTCCTTGGGTGTCCGGACCTGCGTGTCGAAGTCGACATGGACGATGCCGAAGCGTGGCCGATAACCGTACGCCCATTCGAAGTTATCGAGCAGCGACCAAGCGAAGTAGCCACGCACGTCCGTGCCTTCATCGATCGCACGCTTGACCGCCGCCAGATGGTCGTTCAGGTACGTGATGCGGCCCGGGTCATGGACCCCGCCGTCCGGGCTCACCGCGTCGTTGAATGCGACGCCGTTCTCGGTCACGTAGATCGGAATCGGCGGGTAGTTGGCGCGCAGACCGTTGAGCCGCTCCTCCAGCGCTGTCGCGTCGGTCATCCAGGGCATCTCATGGTCCTGCGGGCGGTCCGGTGGCAGAGCGGTCCAGCCGAGACCTTCGGACGACAACGTGACGTGCCGCCGGAAGTAGTAGTTGAGTCCGAGGAAGTCGAGCGGAGCCGAAATCCGGCGCAGGTCACCCTCTCGGACCACGCCGTCGAGCGGAGCACCGAGGCGGGCGAACTGCTCCACCGCGACCTGCGGGTACGTGCCCAGCATCACCGGATCCAGGAACCAGCGGCCGGTCATGGTTTCTGCCAGGTCCGTCGCTCGCCGGTCGTCCTCTGAGTCCGTCGCGGGAGTCGACACCTGGAGATCCAGGGTGATGCCGATCTGACCATCCTCCGCGACTGCGCCCGAGCGAAACCGCTCGACCGCATTTGCGTGGCCGAGCAGCAGGTGATGCGCGGCGGCGATCCCCGCAGCCATCGATCGCTTCCCCGGAGCGTGGACGCCGATCTGGTAGCCCAGGAAGGCTGAGCAGAAGGGCTCGTTCAGCGTGATCCAGCGCTTCACGCGGTCGCCGAGCGAGGCGAAAACGACCGAGGCGTACTCGCCGAAGCGCTCTGCGGTGTCACGGTTCGTCCAGCCGCCGGCGTCCTCGAGGGGCTGCGGCAGGTCCCAGTGGTAGAGCGTCGGGACCGGTTCGATGCCGCGCTCCAGCAGCCCGTCCACGAGCGCCGAGTAGAAGTCGAGCCCGCGCTGATTGACCGCTCCCGAGCCGGTCGGAACCACGCGCGGCCAGGCGATCGAGAAGCGATAGGCGTGCAGACCCAGGTCGGACATCAACGCGAGGTCGTCGCGCCAGCGGTGGTAATGGTCGGTGGCGACGTCACCGGTCGCGCCACCTTCGATCTTGCCCGGCGTGTGCGTGAACCGGTCCCAGATCGATTCTCCGCGGCCGTCCTCGCTGACCGCACCTTCGATCTGGTATGCCGCCGTCGCGGCGCCCCAGAGAAAGCCCTCGGGAAACTCGACCACGTCCGCGCCCGATCCACCCGTCATCGGTTGTCGACCTCCAGCTGTTCCCACTCCACCCATCGTTCGCCATCCCAATAGCGATGCCAGATCCGGCCGTCCGTGCCCGCGGCCCAGACGTCAAGTCGATCGGCGCTCCAGCTCGATGCCGCGGGCGCTCCCGCGTCCGTGGCCAGCTCGCCGCCGAGCGTCTCCCAGGCGTGCCAGTTGCTGCCGTCCCAGTAGCGGTCCCACAGCTTGCCCGTCGGGGAATACCGCGAAGACCTCGAGCTGGTCGACGGCCCAGGCCGTGACCGCCGGTGCCGAAGCCAGATTGCCTCCGAGCGACTCGTCCGCTGACCACGTGCCGGCGTTCCACGAACGGTGCCACAACGCACGGTCGTCACCACGCCAGAACAGGTCGATCCGATCATGACCCCAGGAAACCGCCGCGACCCCGTCCATTCGTCCTTTCCTTTCTTCGCAGCACGGCGCTTCGCTTGCGCTGCTGCGCGCGCACTGGTCGTGAGTCCTGCGTGACCGCAGGCTTCACGCGCCGCGCTTGCAAGTCCTTCGCAGCACGGCGCCTCGGTAGACTCACGCATCGTGAGGCAGAGGCGGGCGGGCCGGGGGGAGCGTCTGCGCTACGCGTTCGACAACTTCATGTCGCGCGGCACCACCGCGCTGGTCATCGGCCTCGCGATCGCGTCGGCGTTCTGCTGGTCGGGGCCGCCGTCGTGCTCGGCGCTGTTCGACAACGACCCCGCGGGTTCGACTTCCTCAACTCCATCTGGCAGTCGTTCCTGCACACGATCGACTCGAGCTACATCGAGAACGACACTGGCAGCGGACTCGAGAGGTTCACCGAGTTCATCGTCACGCTCGGCGGCATCTTCGTCGTCGCGATCCTCATCGGCATCATCGGCACGGCATCCAGCAGAAAGCTGACGAGCTGCGCAAGGGCCGCTCGCGCGTGATCGAGAGACGGCCACGTGGTGATCCTCGGCTGGAACCAGCAGATCTTCGCGATCGTGTCGCCGAGCTGGTCGAGGCCAACGCCAACCACCGCGGCAACGCCATCGCGATCCTCGCCGACCGGGACAAGGTCGAGATGGAGGACTCCATCCGACACGCGCATCCCCCACACCAAGGGGACGCGCATCGTCTGCCGCAGCGGCGACGCCGGTCGACCTTGCCGAGCTGGACGTGATCAACGTCCAGGCCTCGCGCTCGATCATCGTCCTCGCACCGGACGCCGAGGATCCCGGACGCGGATGTCCTCAAGGTCACTGCTCGCGATCATCAACGACCCGCGCACGCCGCCAGGAGCCGTACCACGTGGTCGCCGAGCTGCAGCGACCAGCGCAGCATCGACGTCGCGCGAATGGTCGGCCACGACGAAGTCGAGCTGGTGCTCATCGGCGGGCTCATCGCGCGCATCACCGCGCAGACGTGCCGTCAGCCGGGGCTCTCCGTGCCGTCTACACGGAGCTGCTCGACTTCGAGGGCGACGAGATCTACACGCTCCCCGTGCCGGAGCTGACGGGCAAGACGTTCGGCGAGGCGCTGTTCGCGTTCGAGACGTCGACGCTCATCGGCGTGATGCCGCGCGGCGGCGCCCGCCCAAGCTGAACCCGCGCGGGAGACGGTCATCGGGCCGCGGACGACAAGCTGGTGCTCATCTCCAAGGACGACGACACGATCCAGTGGCCTCGGCGCCGCGAACGCCGACGCCAGCGTCATCGAAGCCCTGGCAACCGCACGACCGGCTTGCCCGAGCGCACGCTGCTGCTCGGCTGGAACTGGCGGTGCCGCTGATCGTGCGCGAGCTGGACGGCTACGTCGCCAAGGGATCGGAAGCCTGCACGATCGTCGCGGACGAGGTGAGCCTGGACGAGACGATCGACCGACCTCCGACGCTTCTGCGCAGAAGCAGACCGTCACGTTCCAGGTTCGGCCACACGAACGACCGCGGCTGCTCGACTGACTCGACATCAGCGAGCTTCGACCACGTCGTGATCCTGGCCTACTCGGCCGCTGGACGTCCAGCGGGCCGACGGCCGCACGCTGTCACGCTGCTGCACCTGCGCGACATCGCCGAGAAGGAGGGCCACACCTTCTCGATCGTCAGCGAGATGCTCGACGTGCGCAACCGGGCTCTGGCCGAGGTGACGCGCGCGGACGACTTCATCGTCAGCGACCGGCTGGTCAGCCTCTACCTCGGCCAGGTCGCCGAGAACAAGGATCTCGCCGCCGTGTTCGAGGACCTCTTCGACGCCGATCGGCTCGGAGATCTTCGTGCGGCCCGTCAGCGACTACGTCGTCGAAGGCGCGGAGGTCGACTTCTACACGATCGTCGAGGCTGCGCGTCGGCGCAACGAGATCGCGATCGGCTATCGGCTCGGCGCGCATGCCAGCAATCCCCAGCAGGAGTACGGCGTCATCATCAATCCGCCGAAGAGCGAGCGCCGGATCTACGCTCCGGAGGACAAGATCATCGTGCTGGCGGAGAACTAGGCCGGCTGGCCGGGACCTGGGCCGGGTGGCCGAGTGGCCGGGTGGCCGGGTGGCCGAGACCTAGGCGCGCAGGAGTGCCGCGCGGCGGAGCAGGCGCGGCCGGTGAGCCGGCACGGCCGTCGGGAAGCCGTTGCGCAGGTAGAGCGCCACGCCGATCGCGGTGACGATGGCACAGGTGGCCAGTGCGCCGGTGACGCTCAGCACGCCGAGCTGGACGAGGCCCGTGGCGATGAACGGCGCGGCCGCGCCTCGAATTCCGGTGAGGGCGTTCCAGCCGGCCATGACCGCGCCCCGCTCCTCCGTCGGAACGCCTGTGATCATGGCCGACTGGAGCCCGAGATCGATTCCAGCTCCGGCAATTCCGCCCGCTGATGGCGGCGATGTAGAGAACCGAGACCTGCGGGGCGACGGCCCACGCGGCCAGCGAGATGAAGCCGAAGGCGCTCGCGACGCCGAGCACGAGCGGGCCGCCGCGGCGATCGGTCGAGCGTGCCCCAGGCGAGATACGAGATCGTGTTCGAGGCCGCCGCGAGCAGGCCGATGAAGCCGACCTGGGCCAGCGACAGGTGCAGCCGATCGACCTGGACCAGCGCGTAGAGCGGCGCGGCCGCGATCAGCCCGCCGCCGTAGAACCCCTGGGCGAGCAGCGTGTTCCGCAACGACGGCTTCTCGCGAATGAGCGCGCAGCGAGCCTCGTGCCGAGAACTTCGGCGGATCCGCCGCGTTCGGGGCACGCATGAAGATCCAGGCGACCGCGGTCACGCACGCCGATCACGCCGACCAGCGCCGAGCGCCGGCACGTCGCCGAGCGTCACGGCCATGAGGCCCGGCGACGAACACGGCAATGCCGCCCGGCGCCGCCGCGGCCGGTGCCGACGAGGCCGAGCAGCCGGCCGCGCAGCCGAGACGGGTACATCTCGCCCCACAGGCGCGCCTGGAAGGGCATGCCGAACGACATCGTGATCCAGTAGGCGAACGCCGCGGCGATCATCGCCATCGGCACCGGCGCCAGGACCAGGGAGACGATCAGGACTGCGCCGGTGGCGCGGATCGCGGCGAGCTGCTCGCTGCGACCGGGCCCCCCATCGTCCGGCGAGCATCCCGAGGGCGTTGGCAATGAAGGGGGCAGCGCCGAGCATGGCCAGCCCCAGCGGGTCCATGCCGGCGCGCCTCCCGATTGGGGCGAGCAGGGCAGTGACAAGGCTGAAGGTGACGCCGACACCGACGCGCCGGTGAGGTCCAGCGCCAGGTTTCGGCGCAGAAAGACACCACGCTGCAGCGACGCGCTGGATGCCGGTTCCGGGGAGCCCACCACGACCTCGTCAAGGATCGATCCGGCCTGCGAGGTGAGCTGTCGGGCTGGGCCGGTTCTTCACCGGCCGTCGCGGACGATCCGCGATTCGCCCCAGGGATTTGGGTCCCCCGTCTCCGCCGATCGACCGCCCCCGACTGGTTCGGATGCGGCCGCGCGACGGCGTTCGGCCAGTGGAGATCGTACCAGCAGTGGTCCTGAAGGGAACCCGGCAAATGTCCTGGGTATCTCGCAGCAGGCTCTGGTCAGCCCCGGGCGGAGCGGTGGCGACCGGGTGCGTGGCGACCGGGTGCGTGGCAACTGCGTTTGGTGGCGACCGGGTGCGTGGCAACCGCGTTTGGTGGCGACCGGGTGCGTGGCAACTGCGTTTGGTGGCGACCCGCGGCAGCCGGGCGCAAGCGCGAGACAACTTGTCAAACGCGCGCCAGCAGCACGTTGGGACCGGTTCTGTCAGGGCCGACCTGTCACCCCACTCAAGGCGTGTGCTGGTGACGCGCGATAGACAGCGAACGAGGGTCAGCGCGGGTTCTAGCGTGCTCCGGATGAGCGTCTGACCACAAGTACGGCTTCAGACCCGGGTACGGCGCTGCATGCGCACACGTGACAACAGGCGCGCGGCGGGTCTGTGCCTCGGAAGGCGCCGCCGCGGCGGGAAGGTGGCGCGCGTGAGAAGCCCCGGGAACCACCGCCAGAGATCGACCGAGACCCTGTTCGCGGATCACCGCGTCTGCAAAGATCGCCGCGATGACCCCCGATTCCGCAGATCCCTCTGGTTCCGTCTATTCAGTTGATTCGGTCCGTCGCAGGCTTGCCCGCCCGTTCGACACCGCTGAGTTGCGCCTGATCAAGCGGCTCTGGGTGCGCCACTCGATTGCCGAAGATGCGCAGGACATCGAAGGCCTGATCGCTACGCTGACCGACGACTGCGTCTACCAGATCGTGCCAACCGGCCAGCGCTGGGAAGGACATGCCGGCGCGCGGGCGTTCTACACCGAGCTCTTCGCCGCGTTTCCGGACAACCGATTCGCGCTGAGCGACATCGTGGTCGGGCCGCAGGGCGTTTTCGAGGCGGCTCGCCTCACCGGCACCAACACCGGCTCGTGGGCCGGTGCACCGCCGTCCGGACTTCCCATCGACCTCGAAGTCCTGATCCTCTTCCCCTGGGATGCGGTCGCACGGCGGTTCCACGGCGAGCGGATCTGGTTCGACCGGGGCTCGTTGTCGACGGAGGCGGGACGCTAAAGGCCTCGGCCCCGCGCAATCGAGATCGGAAGGCACCAAGGCACCGAACCACCGCAGACCAAGAGACAAAAACGGTACGCACGCCCGAAGGCGTGCGCACCGTGAGTGGCCCGGTGGCGCGGTGCCCATTCCCGCGCCACAAGCGTGGTGGAGTTACTGGATGGAGAGGGATCCGGTCGCCGCCGGTCGGTCGCCGAGCGTCGCGGTCACGGTCACCGAGTTGCCGTTCCGATCGACGGTCAGGGTGATCTTGTCGCCGGGCTTGTGGGTCAGCAGGACCAGGTCGAGCGGATGATCCGCATCGATGTTCTGGCCGTCGATGGCGGTGATGATGTCGTTCGCCTTGAGGCCGGCCTTGGCCGCCGGGCCGTCCGCGATGACCGCGGCGCCGCTGTTCGCGTTGCTGGTGCCATTGCCGTTGGCGTTGCCATTGCCATTGCCGTTCGCGCCCTGCGTCGTCACCCAGGCGCCGTTGCTGACGTCGAGGTTGTTGTCCTTGGCGATCTGCGCGTCGAGCGGGATGTAGCGGATGCCGAGCCAGGGGCGAGAGACGGCCTGGCCGTTCTCGACCTGATCGATGATTGGCTTGGCGAGGTTCACGGGAAGCACGAAGCTGATGCCCTGCGCCTGGCCCGAGGTGGCGGTTGCGACACCCACGACCTGGCCCTCGCTGTTGACGGCCGCGCCGCCGGAGTTGCCGGGGTTGATGGCCGCGTCGGTCTGGATCATGTGCGCGAGCGACTCGCCGCCCTGGCCGGTGCTGTCGGCAACGTCGAGCGAACGATCGAGGCCGCTGACGATGCCGGCCGTATCGGAGTCGGGGTACTGGCCGAGCGGGTTGCCGATGACGTAGAGCGAGTCGCCGACGCGGAGCGCATCGGAGTCACCGAGCGTGACCGCAGGCAGGTTCTTGGCGTCGATCTTGACGATCGCGAAGTCGGTGTACGTGTCGACACCCTTGACGGTGCCCTGGTATTGCGAGCCGTCGGACAGCACCACGGTCAGCGAGTCCGCGTTGGCTGCGACGTGGCGGTTGGTGAGGATCCAGCCGTCGGACGTGAGGATGATCCCGGAGCCGCTGCCCTCGACGACCTGCTGGCCCGGCGCGGCGGCAGGGGTTGGGGGCGTACCTCGAGACCGGGGGCCGTGGCCTCGAGGTCGGGAACAGTGGGGCGCTCAGCGAGAGTACTCGACCACCGCTCTACCCGGCGGTGTTGACTTGTTCGCCGTTGGTCAACAGCTGGGTGTTCGATTCGGCGATCACTTCGCCGGCGGACAGGCCCGAGAGGATCTGGGCGCGATTGGAATCGACGGCACCCACCGTCACCGGAGTGACGTGAACGTGTCCGTGAGTCACCACGAAGACCGCAGGGGCAAGGTCGAGGTTCTGGACGGCGATCGTCGGTACCGACACGGCGGCATGCCGGGTGGCCGTGATGCGCACGAAGACCTGTGTCCCGATGGGCAACGGATTGGAGGGATCATTGTTCGCCTCGATCACGACCGAACCCTGGAGCCCGCTTCCGGTCGCATTCGGATTGATGGCCACGACGGTCCCAGGCAGGTGGACCCCCACGAGGCCTGTCGGAACGACGTCAGCCGGTTGTCCCACCTTCACCGCCTGCATGTCGGTGAGCTGCAGGCCGGCGGTCACATCGATCCGAGCCGTATCCACGATCTGAAGCATGACGGCACCCGGTCGGACAACCTGACCGGGCTGCACGCTGAGGTTGGTTACAAAGCCGGAGATCGGCGCTTCGATGGTGGACGAGTTGCCCTGGGCGATGGCCAACAACTGCTGATCGATGGCTACCTGACCCTGCAGGGCCGGAACCGGGTAGAGAGAATCGGTACTGCGTCCCGATCCGGCTGACAGCTCTGCGGAGGCCAGCGCCAACTGCGCCGCCGACAGTTGGTCCTGGACGCTGGCCACGTTCTGCTCCAGAGGTGTCGGATCCAGTCCGAGCAGTGCCTGCCCCTCTTGCACCCGCGACCCGTTGATCACGTTGACCCTCGTCACGGTGACCGGCGCCGTGAGCCCGACGATGTTCAAGCCCACCGAGAAGGAGAGATTCTGTGCCGGCGTCGTGGTGCCCACGCCGCCGGGCTTGGCGTTGATCGTCGCTGGGCGGGCCGTTGCGACCACGACCGACGGGGTCTTCTGCGATACCCCAGCCGCCACCGCGACCGCCGCGACCACGACCACGACCGCCACCACCGCCCATGCGGCCAGCCCGCCGGGAGGTCTGGGCACCGGGGAGCTTCGTCCGCATCCTCTTCCACCCGGACCGGACGAGCACGCCGGCGCCGAGGCCGATCTCACGGGCCCCGCTGCGGATCAGGCCCGTCCCGTCGGTCCGGCCACCATCGGGGACCTCGGTGATCGGCGCCGGGGTCTCCGTCTCGGGGGCCTCCGTCTCGGGGGGCTCCGTCTCGGGGGCCTCGGGCTCGACAAGTCCCTTCGGCGCCGGAGGGGTCACCGGAGCGGCCGTCTCGGCCGGACGGGTCGCAGATGTCCTGCCACCGGACCCGGGGGGAGCGGGCGGGGACGCCGGCTCGTCGATGGGGGCCTCGGGCCGGCCCCTGCGGGAGAACTGCTTCCGCCGAGTCGGGGCGGGAGGGATGGCTGGATCGGCGGACTTCTCGACAGCGGTCACCACGGCTACCGCGGCGACACCGGTCGTCGCGGCGGCGGCTGCCTCGGTCGTCGTTGGTGGAACGGGAGCGCCGTTGGTCGACAGTGGCGGAGGTGCCGCGGCTGCCTTGGCCGGTGGCGGCGGAGAAGTTGCGGCTGCCTTGGCCGGTGGCGGCGGAGAAGTTGCGGCTGCCTTGGCCGGTGGCGGCGGAGAAGTTGCGGCTGCCTTGGCCGGTGGCGGCGGAGGGGCCGACTCCTTCCGAGCCGGTGGCGTGTCCGGCCCGGTCGCCGGCCTTCGCTCCAGCATGCCGGTGACCGGGTTGGCGTAGAGCACTCCCCTCGTCGGGTTCGGGCGGAGCGATTCGGGATCGGGTGCAGGCTTCGATGGAGGCTGCTCGGGCATAGCGGGCCAGGCGCCGGGTGCCGGGGGCGGCGCTCCCGACTCGTAGGCCCGGGGTGGTTCACCGGGCTCCATCGGAGGTTGGGCGGCGGGTGGCGGCGTCGGTGACGGAGCAACCGGCCGGGCCGGCGGCGAGGGCTGTGCCGGCGGAGCGGCGGCGACCGGAGGTTCCGGTGGTGGCGTCGTGGCGCCACGCTCCAGAGGAGCGACGGATCCGGTCGGTGGGATCGGCGTCTCGAACTTGGCCCCGGGCCGGGTGAAGCGGGACCTGAATCCCCGTTGCACGGGCGCTTCCGGAGACGTGGTTGGCTCGGCGGCCGGTGGAGCAGGTGCGGGGGGCGCAGCCGGAGCTTCGGGAGGAGGCGGTGGAAGCGTGGTGGATTGGACCACCGGAGCCTGGGTCACCGGAGCCTGGGTCACCGGAGCCTGGGTCACCGGTGCCGCGGCTTCCGGCGCCACGGCCAACCGGTCTGGTGAGGCCGGTGCGGGAAGCACACCGGCAATGGTCGGCGACTGGGCCGGGGGCTCGGCCGACCGGGACCGAAATCGCCTCCGCTTTCCTCCGGAACCGTTGGCATTCAACTTCTTGGCTGCGACCACGTCCAGCACCAAAGCGGACGACTTGCGGTCGGGGTCGGGCACCGCCTCCGGTTCGGGCGGGTCGGTGCCCACCGGAGGTGCCGTGCGCCCTAGCTGTGCGGCCATGGCCACAGCCACCTCCGTGGCCGGGAGGGTCTCGCTTCCGGACCCGATCTCACCCGGAGCCGTCGATCTCCCGACGTCGTCCCCAACAGGGCTACCGACGTCGTCCCCAACAGGGGCGACGGTGTTCGTACCGTCTCCATTCGTCGTGGAGCCGTTCCGGCGGGACAGGTCATCTGCCTCGGTTGCCTCGGTTGCCCCCACCCTCCCGTTCCTCACGGCACCATTGGACGAGTCTTCGGGAACAACGCCCGGGGAACGGTCAGGCGACGGCTCAGGATCCCCCACCTCAGCGGGCGCCATGGTCAGCAGGTCGACGACGTCGAGCACTCTCGCCGCCCTCTCGTCCCTCTGACGCCTCCTCTCCTCCCTCTTCCCCTGCCTGTGGTCTGCCTTCCGCTGGAGCCCGTTGCCATTGCCGCCGCGGGGCGGCGCGGCCGCGGTCTTCTGCTCGAGAGCCGCCTCGGAATTTTCGGTGAGCCCGGAGTCCTCGGTCAGGAGGTTGGTCCGGTTGGTCGATTCGTGCCGCTCGTTCATTGCCCCTGCCTCGCTACTTCTTCACCAGATGGAACTCGCTTGCGGGTGGACACGCCCAACTGCCACCGTCGAACTCCCCGGCCCCGAGAGATGGACTGGAGGACGATCTGACCGGGATGCCACGGCATGCCCGGTTCCATGGCCGGTCCCGTCGGTCGAGGTCGGACTCGGGGTCGAGGGGGTCCAGGGCCGAGTGGACCGATCGTCCGCGGCCGACTCGGGCCGCGGCGCGCCCACCTCGGTCAGCACCCCATCGATCCCAGGCTCCGCCCTGGTGGGCAATGACGTCGTCATGCCACGCTGGCCACCTGGAGCTTGTGCATCGAGCGGCACCACTCCACCTGGGCGGCCAACCCGTCACGCAGCTGGAACCGCGGCTCCCAGCCCAGCAGTTCCTGGGCCCGGTCGATGGCGCCGCCCGTTCGCTGCACGTCACCGGCCTCGCTGCGCTACCGCTCCAGTAAGACGGGCGAACCGGCCAGCTCTCCGATCATGTCGATGACGTCGGCCATCACCGCATTCGACCCGCCGGCGACGTTGACCACCGTCCCGGGGGGGACGTCCGAGAACGCCGCGGCCAGGTTGGCCGCGACCACGTCGGAGACGTAGGTGAAGTCACGGACCTGCCGGCCGTCGCCGAACAGGCGAAGCGCGTGCCGCCGACGGCGGCCTCGACCAGGCGGCGCATGGCCATGTCCGGTCGCTGCCGCGGCCCGTAGACGGTGAAGTACCGCAGGGACACCGTCGGGACGCCCCAGTTGGCGGCGTACAGCCCGCACAGGTGCTCGGCCGCCAGCTTGGTCACCCCGTAGGGGCTGTGCGGGCAGGGCAGGTCGGTCTCCGTCGTGGGGTAGGCGACGGGCGTTGCCGTAGACCGACGACGACGAGGCGTAGACGACCCGCTCCGTCCCGGCCACCCGGGCCGCCTCGAGCAGGCGCTGCGTGGCCTTGACGTTGTGCTCGCAGTAGTCGGCGAAGCCGGTCGACCACGACATGCGCACCCCGGGCTGGCCGGCCTGGTGGAAGACGACGTCGGCGCTGTCGAGCAGCGGACCGAGGTCGGCCGTGCGCAGGTCGGCCTCGTCGAACGGAAGCCCGGGCAGCTGGGTCAGCGCCACCAGGTTGCGTCGCTTCTCCATCGGGCTCGTAGTAGTCGGTCAGGCAGTCGATGCCGACGACCGGGTGGCCCGACGCGCACAGCGCCTCGGTCAGATGGCTGCCGATGAAACCGGCGGCTCCGGTGACGACGACTCTCACGGGGTCTCCTCTTCGGTTGTCTGCCCTCACCTGGAGCACTTCGCCGTTCCCCATCACGCCGGCACGCCCAGGGGCGGGTCGGGAGCTGGTGCCACGACCGCTCGCCGGCGGTGTCGCCCGCCGTGGCGTCGGTGGCCTCGGGCGGATGCGGGCGGACGCCCGCTCCATGGCCAGGGCATCGCCGTGCCCCCGCCCACATGGGCGTAGGCCGCGGCCACGCCGGCGACGTACTGCTCGATCCCGTAGTGCGACCGCAGCGCCTCGGCCCCTTCGACGGCGCTGGTGCGCAGCGGTCCGTCCTCCAGCAGTCCCTCGATTCCGCCGGCCAGACCGGTCGCGGTGGGCGGGACCAGGACGCAGGCCTGCCGGTCAGGACCTGGGTGTGGCTGACGATGTCGGTGGCCACGATGGGCCGGCCCGAACGCAGGTACGAGAAGATCTTGAGCGGCGTGTTGCTCCCGCCTCGCGCGGGCGACACCAGCACGTCGGCCGCCCCGAGGCAGGCGGGCACGAGGGTGGCGGGCACCGCCCGACCATCCGCACCCGATCGGCCACCCCGAGCTCGTCGGCCAGCGACTGCAGCGTCTCCACCTGGTCGGGCCGGCCGCCGGCGACCACCAGCAGGGCGTCGGGATGGCTGCGGGACACCGCCACCATCGACTCCAGCAGGAGCGGCACGCCCTGGTAGGGCTCGAGGGTGCCGGTGTAGAGCACGACCTTGGTGCCCTCGGCCGCCCACGCCGGCGCAGCGCCGGCGACCACGGTCGGATCGGGGTCGGCCTCGAGCGAGATGTTGAACACCGTCTCGACCGGCGTGGCGGTGCCGGCCCGACCCGTTCGGCGATGACGGGGAAGTGGGCGATGACCACGTCGGACCGGCGGATCACCGCGTTCTCGAGGACGCCGGCGACGCGGGTCAGCGGGTGGCGCGCACCAAGCCGTAGTTGCCCAGCACGTCGGCCCAGTCGTTGCCCATGTCGTAGACGTGCGGCCCGGCCCAGGGCCGGGCCAGCGACGGGCCGAACAACCCGGCCTCCTCGTGGGTGTGGACCACGTCGTAGCCCCCGGCCCCGCAGCGCCTCGCGCACCGATCGGAGCATCACGGCCACGTTGAGCGAGCTTGCGGCCCGACGGCCCGACGGCCACCGCGCGGACGCCCGGCACGGCGGCCCGGAGGTAGCGCAGCCCGGGCACCGGGCGATCCTCGCCGATCGGATAGGTGACCAGATCGACCTGGTGGCCCAGGGCGCACAGCGCCAGGCAGCGGTTGAAGACGCTGATCGGCGTGCCGCCGGGGCGAGTACACCGGATGGGGCGAGACCATCAGGACCCGCATCACGCGGCCTCCTCGCCGCCTCGGCCAGATCAGGGCCCGCGGCGCGGCACCGCGCCCCGCCCGCACCGTCAGGTAGAAGGGGACGCCGACCACGCCGAGGGCCAGCGTCTGGACGGTGATGCAGACCCCCACCGCCGCCCCCTGGGCCGCGGTGGCGTGTCCGCCGGCGGCCAGGAAGGCCGCGAAGGCTCCCTCGCGCAGGCCGTAGCCGCCGAGCGAGATGGGCACCATGGTCACCGCCGTCGCGGTCGTGACCACCAGCGCGCCGTAGACCAGCGGGACGTGGATGCCGACGGCCCGCATGAACACGGACTGGCTCGCCACCACGACGGTCCAGAACAGGAGCCCCCGACCATGGCCAGGACCAGGTCGCCGCGCCGGCCCCGGAACTCGTGCAGGGTGGCGAGCAGCTTGGCCACCGCCCGACCCGGTCCGCGTTTGAGCAACCCCCACTGGCCGACCATTCCGATGGCCGGGCTCAGGCATGGCCATCACCAGCATCAGCCCCCCGGCGAGCACCACGAGCGAATAGGGCCGGATGCGACCGGCGTCGCCCCACGAGATCGTGCCGATCACGCCGACCGCGGTCAGCGCGATCATGCCGGGGAAATTGCACAGCCGGCAGACACCACCGATGGCCGCGGCAGGCACCCGCTGCTGGGGGTCTCGGCGAGGGACGTGGCCCGGACGAAGTCCCCGCCGATCGAACTCGGCGACCGCGGCGTCGAACACGTCGCCAGCCACCTCGAGGTGGACGCACCGCCGGAAGCAGCGCCGCACGCCGTTGGCCCAGGACAGCCCGTGCCATTGCCACACGGTGACCACGATGGACCGACGGCCACCCCGTACCCGGCGGCCAGCCAGGCCGGATCGGCGCGCGCGAAGGCGTGGAACACCGACCCGCACCCCACCTTGTGGGCGATCAGCCAGAAGACTCCCGCCGTCACGACCACCCGGACGACGGTCATCGGTGGAATCCGTCGCCACCGGCTCGACCGGGTCGACTCCGGTCCCAGGGGACGCGGCGACCCCGCCGGCCGCCGCGTCCACCCTCTCTTCGCCGGCACGCGACGACGCTCCGCCTTCCGTCTCCCGGGACCCGTCGATCACTCGGCGTCCTTTACCCCTACCGCGCCGCCCCGACTGCGCTCTGCTCCGCCTCACGCCCGAGGCTGGGCACCGGCCGCAACAGCGTCCGATCACCGGTGGTTTCCCGGCGGACGACGTAGGGCCGCTGCAGGGAGTCCTTGAAGTACAGACGGGTCAGGACTCCCCGATCAGCCCGAACGACCGCGAACTGCACCGACGCCGAGGCTGAAGATGGTCACCAACCCTCCGCCCCGGCTGGGCCGACCCCTCATGATCCGTGATCCCTCCCACACCGCGGACAGGGAGGCCGCACCGGCGCATCCGATGGCCACCCGGCCGAAGAACTGCATCGGTCTCTGCCGATAGTCGAGAAGGAACTTCACGGTCAGGAGATCGAGGACCACCCGGGGAAGGCGGGAGATCCCGTACTTCGAGGACCCCAGTGCTCGGGCCCGATGGTTGACGGGGATCTCGATGACCTTCGCCCCCGAGATGAGGGCCAGGGCGGGAATGAAGCGGTGCATCTCCCCGAACAGAGCCAGATGCTCGATCACCTCCCGGTCGTAGGCCTTCAGTGTGCACCCGAAGTCGTGCAGGTGGAGCCCGGTGACCACCGAGATCAGGGCGTTGGCCGCCACCGACGGCAGGCGCCGCATGATCAGCTTGTCCTTGCGATTGGCCCGCCACCCCGATGCCACGTCGTACCCCTGGTCGAGGGCGACCAGAGCGTCGGGATGTCGGCCGGATCGTTCTGCTGGTCCCCGTCCATCACCACGATGACACGACCCGATGCGTGCTCGAACCCCTCGCTGATCCCGGCGGTCTCGGCCGAAGTTCCTCCGGAACTCGATCACCTCGACACGCTCGTCCCGCTCGTGCCACGCGAACGCCTTGGCCCCGGTGGAGTCCGTGCTCCCGTCGTTGACCAGGATCGCCTCGAAGTTGAGGGGGAGCTTCCCCGACACGTCGAGGACCTCGGCCGCCGCGAGGTCGATGCACTCCTCCTCGTTGTAGAGGGGTATGACCACGCTCAGGTCGATGCCGGTTCGGTGAACCGACGATTCGACCTCGGCTCGGGTCAGTGCCATGGACGCCTTCTTTCGTTCTGCCAGGGTGCCGGCGGGCCGGCATCGCTGGGCACGGGGATCGAGGCCAGAGGCTCGGGGGCAGCCGGACGAGGCCGTCGGACCGGATGGCCGACGACGGGCAGGAGGACCCACGGCATCGGGGGGAGGTCCGTGCCGCCCGTTTCCGCCGTCTTTCTGGCCATTTGCGAGTCCGACTTCCCACGTGTGGTCATGTGCCCGGGTATTCCGAAAAGCGATCAGCTTTCTTCAGGCAATACGGGACTGCCTGCCGACCGATGACGCTGTTGTAGTTCTGTGCACAGACAGCGACCATTCGGTGACAGCCCGTGCCATTAATGCGTTCGTTTTGCTACGCATTGTGAGCACTATTGAGACTGTCGCCACCGGTCGATATTTACTGTGTCACTGGAGCATGGAGCATCCGGCTCGGACATGCAAGTCAAAAGCGGGTGGAACTAGTGAACGCTCTGTAAACGACTGACCTGGGCCTATGGGCCCACCCTTCTCCATCGTCCGTCCGGGGCCGGTCAACGTCGACGTTCTTATTCGGGAGGCTACCTCTCCTGCATACGATGATTTTGATCCGGGTCGATTGCCGCCTCGCAGCCCATTTGGGTCACCATCACCTGACATACCTGCAGGCACATGGTCACTCCATACAACTCACGAACAGCCGGATCAGCTCGCCATACAGCGCCGACATGGCAGGAGGATCCCGGCCTCTTTACCGGGGACGGAGCGCCCACGCGGATCGGGACCCGGCCCGATCGCTGAACGGATACCGTGCGACCCGAACCGCCGTTGGCCCCATTTGACCTTGTGACCGGGGTGTTCATCCCACGTCGGCCCGCAGCACGCCGCCGCGCCGGCGGTCGAGGTTCGGGGGTGGCGCCGCGGCGTCCAGGGTCGGACCGGCGTCGCCGAATCCGCCGGCGATCGACGGTGCGGTCATGGTGTCGATGGCCGTGCTTGGATTGAGCTGAGAATCGCCGGAACGACTTGCCGGATATTGGCTGACGTTGGAGTGTCGGGTTCTTAGCTGTAAGGCACCGCGCCGGACGGGACGAAGTCGGCGGGCCCGGCCCAGGGTCATTTCCCGGACCTCATCATCCCGCGGTGGAGGCATGGGGTACCTTCGGTCGCCGTGTGATATTCGATTCGGCTGGTGGTAGCCATGGTCACCCTCTGTCATCCCGGCGACGCAATCCGTGTTCGGATTGGCGGCCGAACGCCGGGTTCCGATCCGTCGGTGACGGCCGCGCTGCGTCGTGCCATCAGCGGCACGAAGTAGTCACCACTCTCGGCGCGAAGCTCACCTTGGCTCGCGCCCGGCACGCGGGCATGGGCCCACGCCGGGATCGCGGCCGGTCTCCGCGCCTGGCGGGAGTGGTCGGTCAGCCTCGACCGGGACGGCCTCACGGGGCCCGGAACACGAGCGGCGCCGACCTCACCCCGGCGATCACCGGCGACGCCGTCCGCACCACCGGTCCGGCCACCTCCACCGAGGAGAAGCCCAGGGCCAGCAGTTCCTCCATCAGGATGCGACCCTCGAGCCGGGCCAGGACCGCCCCGACGCAGAAGTGGGCCCCGAACCCGAAGGCCACATGGGGGTTGGGGTGAGGCGCCACGTCGAACCGCTCGGCGGTGGACCCGAACACCGCCTCGTCACGGTTGGCGGAGGCGTAGAGCATCAGGACCGGCTCGTCGGCGTCGAGCAGTATGCCGCCCAACTCGACGGGCCGGGTGGTGGTTCGCATGAAGGCCACCACCGGCGTGGTCCACCGGAGCATCTCCTCGACGGCCAGGGGGACGGCCCGGGGGGTCGAGGCGGCGTGGTGCGCCCGCAGCGCCTCCACTGCCCCGGCGCGGCGGCCAGGCCCAGCAGGCCGCCCGACATCATGTTCCGGGTGGTCTCATTACCGGCCACCAGGAGCTGCACCGAGGAACATGCCCAATTCAGCGTCGGTGAGCCGGTCCCCGTCGACCTCGGCCGAGCCGAGACGGAGATGATGTCGTCCCGCGGGTTGGCCCGACGGTCGGCCGCCGCCGCCAGCAGATAGGTGACCATCTCCCCGCTGAGGGCCATCCGCTCCTCCTCCGGCCAGTCGGTGGCCCCGGGGATGACCGCCTCGGACCACCGGAAGAATCGGGGCCACTCCTCCTCGGGCACCCCCAACAGGTCACTGATGACCTGGAGAGGGAGATGACGCCGGCCAGTTCGGGGACGATGTCGACGGGAACCCCGGCCTCGATGCGGTCCACCAGGGCCACGGTGCGGGCCCGGATCCCGTCCTCCAGGGCCCGCATGAACGTCGGGCGGAAGCCCGGTTGGACCAGGTTGCGGTAGCGGGTGTGGTCCGGGGGGTCAGCAATACGTTGC
>CAWGBA010000002.1:0-1289549 GCA_963820735.1 uncultured Chloroflexia bacterium | reverse complement strand
GGCCCCAGTCGCCACCAAGGTGCTCGAGCATCGAGGCCGCCGCTGCCGCGGCGATCGGGTTGCCATGAGTGAACCGGTCCACCTGATCAACCGGCAGTCGCGCGATTTCATCGAGATACAGGCCTGCATCGTCGTCATGAGCCGCCGCAATTTGCATCACCTCGTCCGCGACCGGAGTGCCGTCGCTGATCGCCCGCTCCACGAGGTCGCGGACGCGGTCTTCGATGGACTCGGGCGCGGGCGCTAACAACGTCTCCAGGCGGTCCAGCAGCGCCGTCATCGATTGGATCCTCCGATCGCGACCTCCCGCTTAGAAGATGCGGCATCTTCAGCGATCCAAATTGGCGCGCTCGGAGGTAAACCAGCTCGCAGCAAGGACGGTTCCCGATATACACCTGTGACGCCGGCAGTGTCAATGAGAACGCTCTGGCCCTGGAACGAAGCGAAGAGCAGCATGGCGCGGTGCTGCACGGTCGGGCAGCGGCTGCGTCTGGCCAGCTTGAGGAAGTGGGCCGCCTCCCAGTCGCTCAGCTCGCGGACGAAGAGTTCGGGCCGCCGGGCCATCGCAATCATCAGTGCTGCGCTCGGTTCGACCAGGCACATCGGATCAAGCGATTTGCCTCCCCGGCATTACGAATCGCAAGGGCTAGCGCACGGCACCCTGAGTGATTCCCCGCACGAACAGTCTTGACATGAGCACGAAGGCCACGAGTAGCGCTGGGAGGCCGCCTCGGCGGCGGAACCACGAGCGAATACGGCGAATTAGCAGGTCCTCAGTTCAAATCTGAGTGTCGGCTCCACTTCCCCCGGACGGAGTTGCGGCAGGTCGCTCGGCACAATCAGGAGCACTCGGCCTGGATGAGCGCCATAGATGACCCAGTCGGCCCGACAAGAACGAGCGCAAGACAATGACGTCACCGTACGAGACGATCTCAAAATCGTTCATCTCGTCTGACTTGGCGACCGGAACCGGACTCCTGTCCCGACGCGAGCGCCCAGACCTGGTACATGAGGGCGCCCTCCTGCCACACGATGACGTTGTCGCCGACGGCAACGGGACCCGAGCCGCTTTGCAACGGGAATTCCCGAACCGTGCCGGAGGCGTCCTGGAGCAGGACATCCGCGGTGGTGAACGGATAGTCCGCGGTGGGTCTCTTGAGGATCCGAACCTCGATCATCCCTGCTGCTCCGACCGCGAAGTCATAGACCCGCGCGGGATCAAAGCCCGGCACGAACGCCACATCGCCAGTCGCCAGGTCGATGACGCCCGGTCGGGAAAACGGGTGTTTCTGCGCGTCCTGGCTCACCGCAACTTGCGCCGTCACCTCGCCGGTTGCGGTGACGTGCGGGAGGAACGCGTACGTCGGCAGCCGGCGGACGGTTCCATGACGCAGGTCGGCAACGTAGACGCGCGACTCGACGATCCCGGAGGCGCCCCACACCGGCGCGGACCAGGCCGCCTCGTCACCGAGGATGTGGATCGGCTCGGCCCAGCCGTATGGCGCTCCTCGCCCGTCGGGTCCCCGATCGTTCGTGCCGAGCTTGCGGACATCGCCGCTCTGGCGGTCGTAGGCCCACATCGTCCAGTCCGCATGGTCGAGCGTGAAGTCCGTCTGCAGCCAGACGATCCAGCGCGCGTTCCCGGTCGGTGCATAGATCTGGTCGCGAAGCGCCTTGCCGGCACCCGCTTTGCGTGAGACCACGGTGACCGCGGCCTGCTGGTCCACGTCCCAGACCATCAGGGCTTCCCGAACCGCCTCATGGTCTCCGTTCGGCATGGCCTGACGCTCGATTTTCGTCGTCAGCATCTCGCCATCGGTGGTGAAGCCGTCGAACTGGACATCCGGACCTGAGCCCGGAGGCAGCGTGATCGGCACGGGGTCGGCCACGTGGCAAACCGTGCCACTCGATGGCAACGCGGTCGTCGACGGCGTCGGCGCTGACGAAGTACCAGGACTAGCGGTCGAGAGGCGGCGCGGACGGCACAGTAGTGCCGCCCGCGCCGGTAGACCAAGGAGATGGTTGAAGACCGCTCTCAAGGGAGCGAGGCGAAGGGCTCGCCTCGATCATCGCGACCTGCGGAAGGGCGAACCCTACGCCATGGGCGACGATGTACGTGATGGCGAGCACGGCAGCCCCGCTCCGAAGCTTCACCAGACGATCCCCCGGTCCGCAACGTCGTTGATCTCGTACCTCATCAGGTTGTAAGCCCGCTGTGCGGTCACTTGGAAGTAGTCCAAGGACTGCTCGTAACCGGGTTGGCCTTGCGCGGGATCCTGCCCCATGAGCGTCGCGGCGTCGCTGCCGATGTATCCCTGAATGGACCAGATGTGGCGAATAGTGATAGTCGTGGGATGGTTGTTGTAGTGGACGGTGGAAGCGGTTTCGATCGTCCACGCTGCCGGCATGTGGCTGGCATCGATGTCAAAGCTGATGTGGTCTTCCATTCCACTAAGGCTGGTGGGATGTTCGGGCTCGTACCACGCGTTGTCTCCGTTGCCACCAAAGAACCAGCGATTCAAGGCCCGCGACAGGTAATTGCTGCTCTTCGAGACTCCCCAGTCCGTTTCGCCGTTCCCGTCAACATCTGTGTAGTTGGCGCCAGCCGCGTGGGGCTGAGTCAATGTCAGGGTCTCGTCTCCGGGATATTGTGAGAGCGTGGTGTCGGTGACGCCCTCGTTTTTCAGCGAGCTAACGACACTGAACACGGTGGCCGGACCGCAGTAATTGTGATACAACTGATCCTTCTGCGTCCCTTCCAGATATACGGCGTCACCACCTGTCAACATCGCGTGGCCTCGCCGCAGTGTCCGGACAGAGAAGCCGTGCTCCTGTCCGAGCCGCGCCAACGTACGAAGGCCAGCAGATCCAAGATGTCCAGCCTGTTGCGCCTTCCACAACTGCACGGCCTGCAGCTTCCAAGGGGAACGTGACAGTCTCTCCGGGACCGCTTGGGCCGTCAACTCCAGTGGAAGCAATCGGTGGATCCGCAGACACCGCGCTCGATAGCAGGATGATTAAGCCGACACTGGATGCCGTAGCCACGGCAAACAGACGTCGTCCAAAATTGGCGTACATGAACTCCTGCCTCCGATTCCTTCACTCCTAAGGATCAAGCCTCGATCCGAGCGTCGAGAAGCAGACCCTCGTGACGTGGCGCTCCGGCAACGGCCGTTGCAGCGGTGCGCTCAATTCGCAAGTCACTTCCGATCCAGGCACCCTGGGTCATACTTCGTCAACGGGCTCGGAAGGCGAGCTCCACTCTGCGGATGAAGTGACTTATGTTCGTCGCGATGGTGAGGTGAATCTGCGTTTGTCCGCAACGGGCCATTGGTCACGACATGCGCGGCCAATCCCCACCTGACCAATCCAACACGCTAGCGCTGTGCGCCCGTCCCGAGTGCATATTTAGGTACGACGGCCCGCACCGTCGTGCGCCAATGGAATCGCCACGTCACGCACGTACCATCACGAGCCATGCTGCTCTGCCCTTGGATGAAGAGATGCGTGTGAGACATCGCGGCTCGGGTCAGCTCGCATCGACCTCCAGACCGGATGGATGATCCATGGAGCAGGCGTCGAGCCCGGCCATGGCTCGGCCGCCGGACGCCAGATGCACGCGGGGAAAGTGGAGCCGACACTCGGATTTGAACTGAGGACCTGCTGTTTACGAAATCAGAAGGGTATTTGGGAGTTCGCCAGCCTCGGTTAGCCACATACGGGACACCTCTGCCGGCGGCCGTGGAGGCCTACCTGGCGCCGGGTACCGCGGATCGCCGGAACCGGTCCGGAGATTCTCGACGGTCGTCATCCGTCCGTCGTCCCGGATGCTTTACTCGGTCCCCTTGACCACGGCGAACTCGACCGCCCCCGGAAGGGCTAACCCACCGGCACCCCGACGATTCAGTTGGTGATATCGCGGGTGTCCACGACCTGCAGGAAGCGAGGAGGGTCGTAGTTGGGCACGTGGTCGTACCAGGTCACAAGCGGTCCAGCGGCAACCGTCTCGCTGAAGCCCGCGGTCATTGGAAGATCGACGAGCGCATTCAACTCGCGGTCGTAGACCTGTGTTGGCAAGGTCGCGGACTCGCCCAGGTCCGGCTGGTTGCGGAAGGCGACGATGCGATCGTTAAGCGTCATGAACTCGATATCGGCGCGTGGGTCACTCATGATGACCCGGACGTCCCCCGGAACGGCGAGATCATGGATCAGGCACAGGGTCTGGTAGTCAAGCGTGTTGTACGCGGCCACGCCGCTCTGCATCGCGAACGTCGGTGAGAGAACGTCCACAGTTTCCTGCTGGCCGCTCTCCAGGTTCGTGAGCTGAATGTGGCCGGTGCCGTTCGCTTCCGCTACCTCCCACGAGATCCATGGCCACGAGACAGCCGGCAAGCCGGCATGGTCGGCCAATGTTGTGAGCTTGCCGGTCCCGAGATCGGCTTCGCGTGCGACGGCGTGCTTTAGCGGGTCATCGCCGATCAGCGGCCCGATCGCCTGCCCCCACACCGCCAGGTCGTGACTCACGTATGGCACCGGCCACGGCCCCTCGAGCACCGCACCGTTCTTGTGGGGCGCACGGGCCAACTCATGGGCCACGCCAGTGTCGCGGTTGTAGACCATCAACCGCCAGTTGTAGAAGTATGGCTCGTCATCAGCCTCCGACCAGACGACCCACGGACCGTCACTGGCGGCGAACAGGATCTGGCTGCGCAGCGTCGCAAGCTTGGCCATCACACGCACCGAGCCGTCCGAGACACGCACCAGGACCGCCCAACTGGGCCCGCTGCCGAAGTCTCTGGGCTGGTTCTCATCGATCAACCACTCCCCATCCGACGTCGCGGCGTGCATGAAGCTCAGTTCATAGTCGCCGCTGCGGTCGATAGGCATTGAGCGGATGGGCACGTCCCCCCACGCCTCTGCCATGGACAGGACCGGCGGGCCGATCGCAGGCCTCCAGGGCAACTCGCTGGGTGACGGGGTAGGCGATTGATCCAGAGCACTGCGCAGCGGTGTCGGTCCCGGGCGCCGCGTCGGTTTCGGGCCCCTCGACGGAGAGATCGTAACCGTCGGGTTGGACAGAGCCGCTGACGGCGTCGGTGAGGTCGTGGCGGCGTCTGCAGTCGAGCATGCAGCATCTGAAGGTTGTTCTGTCGGCGGCGCGGACGCGCTCGGCGCCAACGCCATTGGTGTAGATGCGAGTGACGATGAAGGCGCAGCCGACTTATCGGGGCTGGTGGGCGAAGTCAAGCCCGGGAGATTGCCCACACCCACCACAGCGAGGGAAGGCGAACAGGCGGCCACAGCCAGCGCGATCACCGCGCCGACTGACATGCCTGTTCGCCCTCGAGCGTTCATGCCGGTTCGACCCCGCTTACCAGATGAAGCCGCGACTGTTGTTACTCATCAGCCACTTGAAGGCAAGGTTGCCGATGTAGCTGTGCGCGGGCACACTGCCCGACCATGACCAGAACGTCGTGCCGTGGACGGAGTCTGCGTAGTAGGTCGTATTCCCGCTGTTCTTGTAGCCGTGAACTGCGACCCAATGTCCCGAGGTGTACGTCCCATTGCTCGGGTGGCCTGCCAGCCAGTACTGGCCGCCATCAGTGTCCTTCCACTCTCTGACGTTCGACGCAATCGGGAATCCGGTATCGATGTCCGAGAGCAGGGTGCTCACCCATTGGTTCATGTCGGTCTCGACGTAGTACTGGTAGCCGGACCAATCGGTCAAGGTGTTCTTCATGGGGCGCGGGTAGTCGGCGTTGTAGTACCAGTCCGTGCCGCCTTCCTGGTCGGTGCACAGGTAGCCCTTCGCGCAGCTTCCCCCGAGATGGCCTTGAGTCAGGCTTTCGCCGTGGGGTCCGGTCGTGACGCCCAGGTAATTGAGAATCTCCTCGGCGGTAGCCGGTCCGCAGTAATAGCTCGTGTACTGCTTCTGCTGGTTCAGCGCCAGCGTGTTCTCGCTCATCGTCACCGTGTTCGGGCTCACATGTGAAGAGCTGAGACCATTGGCAGCCGCATAGGCGTTGTAATCGGCCGCGTACGTGGCGTAATCCAGCTTGCCGGCACGGACGGCTGCGTACTCTTGGGCGATCTTGACCTTCTGATCGTAGAGGGCCTGCTCGGCGGCAGAGCGCACAACGGGTCCTCCTCCGCGCGTGCCGCCCCCCGTGTCGATGGTGTTAGGGTCCGCGACGGCAGTGGCCGCGGCCATGAGCATGAGCATGCTCGCAAACACCATCGCGAAGAAGAGGCTCTTGTGCCTCATTCCTCATCGTCCCTTCTGGCACCCTCTACTTGCCGCCACCATTTCGGGCGTCATCGATGCTGTTCCGCGGAGTCCTCGAGATCGAGGACCGTTCGGCCCGAGACTTGCGGGGGCAAACGGCACTATCCATCGTCGAGCCCATTACCTGGAATGGCCCGCCCGCCCTCTCGTCGAGCGTTAGGTCCTGAGGGCGCCTCCGCGGAGCGGCAGGTTCAGCTGCGCGCCGAACCTGGACGGTCGCGTGGACTGGCATCGCTCTCTGGGGCAGGGCCCAGCACGACGCTAGGGCCCCATCCGACTGTTGATGGCATGCCACTGGTGTCGCGCGCCCTTGAGATCAGGGGTCAGATCAGGGGTCAGGCTGTGATCGGGTCACGGAATCCCGCGGTGAACGGGCCGATTCGTGCGAGGAAAGTGGAGCCGACACTCAGATTTGAACTGAGGACCTGCTGTTTACGAAACAGCTGCTCTACCGCTGAGCTATGTCGGCCCGGGCGATTCACTCTACCAGCAGTCGGCGTTCAGCCGCGACCGTGACGCCGGTACGCCGGACGTGTCCGAGACCCTACGCAGCCCGCGTCAGGCGGACGACCGGGATCTCGCGATCGGTCTTTGTCGGGTACTTGGCAAAGGCAGGGGACTCCGCGACCACACGCTTCCAGGCCTCGTCGCGTTCCGCTCCCGTGAGGAGCTCGGGCGTCACTCGGAACCGATCACGCCCGATCCGCACCCACACCTGGTCGGGGTTCTTGGCCAGGTTGTAGAGCCACGACGGATGCTTGGCCGCTCCCATACCCGATCCGACCACGAGCCAGCGGCCCTCGCCATCGTCGAACCGCGCGACTGATGCGGTGCGTTGCTGGCCCGACTTGGCGCCAACGGTGGTGATCAAGAGGGTGTGACCCACACGGCCGCCGGTCAGCCGGTACAGGCCGGCCATGAAGGCGGACGAGGTCCGAAGCATGCCGCCACTCGGCGTTTTCGCACCATTCGTGCCGTTCGGCGGGATGTCGATTGACATGATTTAGAGCCTCCGCTGTCCGTCGATTGTCGGCCGTCGGACAGCAAAACGCCCAGAGGAACCGTCCCTCCGGTCGTCCAACTGTGCAGAGCCCAGTCGATCTTCCGTCTGGATGGTGGCCCCTCCGGGCAGGAAGAACATACCCGGCGCCCAAGCCGCGCTGCAATGGGGTTTGTCCACGAGTTCCAGGTCGCGGAGGTCGGTCCTCCACAGGTCGTCCCCACGCGCGTGTCGAACCGGCAAACAGCACGGATTGGAGAGTGCTAGGGACCACGGAGAACGGCACGGGCTCAGGGATCGCAACGCCTTCGTAGCGGCGCATGCCATCGTCCCGACTGACGGTGAAAGCGATGGCCGACGATCCTTCCGGGCACACGGCTCCTGGGGGAGTCGCAGTCGCGGTCGCAGCGGTTCGCCGAAGTCGTCGACGGCGAGCCGCGCCCCGGCTTCGCCGGAATCGTTGGATCGGGCCGCGACGTGACCCGTGGCCTGAAGCCGCCGATGCCAGGCGATTGCGACGGTCAGTCACGAGGCGCCGTCTGTTCCGGACACACGAAAACGCCCAGAGGAACCGCCTCCGTTCGACCCTTCCCCCAAGCGAGCTCAGGTTCCGTGTCGCCGGTTGGCTGTCCCTCCGGGCAGGAAGAACATACCGGGCGCACGAGCAACGCCGCAATGGGGTTTGTCCACGAGTTCGGAGGAGATTGTGAGCTTCCTCCACAGCTCATCCCCAACGTGGTGCACAAGTGCCGTACGGGTACGCCACGCGCCGTGCTACGCGCGCTCGAGCCCGCCGGGCTGGTCACGAGCACTCAGCCAGAGCCACTCTGCGCAGAAGGCATCACTGCACGCTCTGCCAGGCCCAATGGCAGCGATCCGGAGCTCGCCAATGCGTCGTGGAAGCGCCGCAGGTAGGACACGTCGACGTCCTCCGGCGACCCTCCGCCGGCACCAGCCTCGTGCAAGCCAGCGATCGCGGATCCGCAGGATCTCGAGGCAGCCGGTCAGGTAGGACGACGCCTGCGTCGGCCACCAGCAATAGCGCCCGACCTCGGCCCTGGCGGTTGGCTCGGGCAAGCCCCGCCTTCTGCTGCATGAAGAGAACCGCCTCGTCGTAGCTCATCTCGCCCATGTGGAGGGAGGTGTCCACGACGATCCGCGCCGCGCGGAAGATCGTCGCCTCGAGGTGGTACAGCTCGTGGATCGGTTCCGTGAAGAAGCCGCGTTCCCGCATGACGCGCTCGGCGTAGAGGGCCCACCCCTCGCTGAAGTAGGGCGTGCCGTAGACGCGCCGGACCCGAGGCGCGTTGATCCGCCGCGTCAGGAAGTGCCAGTGGTGGCCGGGGTACGCCTCGTGGACCGCGGTTGTGGGGATGCCGCCGTTCGAGTTCGACGTGAGCCGCTCCTGGCGCTCTTCCTCGGAGGTCCCATCGGGTGCGAACGGCACGAAGAAGTGTCCCGTGCGTGATTCGGAGAACGCCGGCGGCCCGTTGTACGAAGCCACGCCGATCAGCGGCCGCTGGAACACCGGTGACGGTTCGACCAGGCACTTCTCGCCCTCGGGAAGCGAGACCAAACCGGTCTCGGCGAGGAATGCCTGAGCCCGCGACGGTCCAGTCGGCGTAGGTCGCTCGCATCTCCTCTTCGGTGCGCGGGTGGTCCTCGTCCGCCTTGCGCAGGACGGCGTTCCAATCGCGCGTGCCGGCGATCGTCTGGGCCAGGTCGCCCATCTCGGCGTCGAGCCGGTCGTACTCGGCCTGGCCGAGCTCGCGCAGTGCCCGCGCGTCGTAGGGCAGGCTCTCGCGCTCGCGAAGGGAGCCGGGAGTAGCGCTCTTCGCCGTAGACCCATGTGCCGCGGGCGTCCTTGGCCACCGTTTCGAGATGCGCGGCGAACTCCTCCAGGGCATCCGCGGCCTTTGCGCCGGCCTCGGCCACTCGAGCGCGATCGCCTGGCTCGCTGCACGTCCTGGGCGAGAAGGTCGCGGAAGTAGCGCGCCGCGCCGCGCGCGGACCCGATTCCGCGCTGGACGATGAGCGGATTCGCGACTGCAGGGTCGAGGTTGGCCTTGCCCTGTGCCAGGACGCGCGGAACCTCCGCCAGCCGCAACAGCGTGGACTCGACCAGCTCCTTCTCCGGCCGGAGGCGATGCAGCCACAGCGTGAAGATCCCGCTCGTGCACACGCCGGAATAGGTGACCGGGTCGCGCCGCCAGCCTTCCCAGTCCGACGCGATCCGGCGACCGGCCAGCACCGCGAGGATCTGGTCGCGGTCGATCAGCTCGTCCGGTGTCAGTGAGCCGCCATCGACGTCCGAGAAGCGCTGATGCCACGTCTCGGCGTCCGTGTCGCGCTGGCGAAGGGCAACCTCGCTGAGGTCATCGAGCGCATCGTCGTAGTTGGTCAGCCCGAGACCGCTGGCCATCACCGGCATGGTCTCGAACTCGTGCTCCAGGAACGTCGTTGACGAGCTGGTCGAACGCGGGCATCTGCCGTCCCCCAAAGGCTTCGCTAGGACATCTGCGCGCTATGGTGCCTTGGGATTCACGTATCGGCAGCGAGCGGCGATCGGGCAGCGGCTGCATGCCGGCCGTTGCGCGTGACACGTCCTGCGCCCGTGCGTGATCAGGTTCACGTGCGTCTCGTACATCTGGTCGGGCTCGAGCATGGCCAGGAACATCTCGTGGGCCTGGTCGGCGGTCGCCTTTGGCGGGATCAGCCCGATGCGCTTCGAGACGCGCTCGACGTGGCGATCGACCGGCATCAGCGGCGTCCCGAACGAGAACAGCAGCACGACGGACGCGGTCTTGCGCCCGATGCCCGGGATCTGGGTCATCCAGTCGCGCGCCTCGAGCGCCGGCATGCCGTCGAGGAACGCGAGCGTGTGGCTGCCGCTCCGCTCGCGGATCGAGCGCAGTGACGCCTGGATCCGCGGCGCCTTCTGCGGCGCGAGGCCGCCCGGGCGGATCGCCTCGATCAGCTCGGGCAGCGGCGCATCCTCGACGGCCGGCCAGTCGGGCGGCGCCAGTCGATCGAGCCCGACGCCACCCCAACCCGGTCGGTTGAGCTTGGACTCCGGCTCGGGCTCAGGCTCCGGGGTGGATGGATAGTGCGCGTCGCAGCGACTCGAAGGCCTTCTCGGCGTTCACGTCGGCGCTGTTCTGCGACAGGATCGTCAGCACGAGCTCGGTGGTCGGGTCGTGGACGCGTTCGAACACCGGCTGCCCGTACGCGGACGCGAGCCCGTCGAGGACGAACGAGACGAGCTCGGGTCGAGTTCGCGCGAGGCGCTTGGCCCACGCCTTGGCGGGATCGGGCTTCCGGCGTTTGCGTTTCGCGGTGGCCGTGCTCGCGGATTGGGCGCGTGCCGGTGACCGTCGATCGCGTATTCGTACCGTCGCGTTGCTCACGGGATCAGGGCTCGCCATCGGCATCGATCATGGCAGCACCGGCGTGCGCGGGCCGACGGACATGTCGCACCCGCCGGAGGAGATCCTCTCGGGGTCGGCCGACTGCGCATGCGGCCCATCCGATCAAGTCGGGTCGCGGCCCGAACAGCACGACCACCTCCTCGGTCCGTCGGGGGCCCGGTCGAAGGCCGTCGGAAACCCGGTATCCGGACTGCGTGGAAGATCGGATCGCGGCCGACTCCGCTCGGAATCCGGACGCCCCGGCGGCCCTCATTCGCCTTGCCTCGCGACGGCACGCTTCGTAGGAGCGCTCGTCGCCCCGAACAACCGCGGGCGGCAAGCGCAACAGCGGCAGATCGACGTCCGGAATCTCGACCGCCCACATCGCACGGCGGACGGTCGCGAGGTCGTCTGGATCGGTGATCTCCTCGTGCCGCAGGAACTCCGCCCACGCCGCATCGGCCGTGCCAGCGAGGTAGTGGACAGGACCTTCGCCGGCGTCGTGCCAGCGCGCCGCCGGCTGGTCAGACGACTCCCACAGGAACGGGTAGCGGGGGTCGGCCTGACGGAACCCAATCACGCGACGATGCCAGGCCCTGTGAGGACTGACGCCAACGATCGCACGCTCTGCACGTCTGGGTCGTCCGGGTCCCACCGACCGGTCAGGATCTGGACGGGTGCGCGCCCGTGCAGAGTGGCGCGCGGGCGATCGAACCAGCGACGCACGCCGATCTCGTTGTAGGCGCCACGGAGGTCGCTCACCGTCAACGCGAGCCAATGGACGCGCGCCGCGACATCGTCCGGCGCCGCGCGCGAGCCTGAGGCATAGCGGCGAAGACTCATGGGCGAGACGTTCACCAGCCGGCCCACCGATTCGATGTCGAGCACTTCGCCGATCTGTTCCAGCTCCTGTCGTGGGAGAGGCGACTCCCGGAGGCCCTCCGTCAGCTGGTCAATGAGGTCGGGGATCCGATCGACCGACAGCGGCTCCTCCCGCAGCGCCAGTGCCGCATCCCGCCCGATGCCGGCTGCGGTCGCCGTTCTCGCGATCCGACGCACCCACGAAAGGTCGAGCCGCGCTGGCATCGGTCCGGTGTCCAGTCCCATGGCTCGGGCCGTGCGCAACAGCATGATCGCGGAACCCGCAGCGTCTCCCTTCAACGTCGGTTGCTGCGTGGGCGGTTGTTGGATATCACGCATGATCCGAATCCTACCCGCTTGTCTCCTCTGGTGCGGCCGCTCAGCTGGCTGACCGGGCAAGGCTCCAGAGGCGGGCGACGCGTTCGGCGGCGCGTTCGAGTGGCGCGGCGCCGGCGGCCATCGCGTCTGCCACGGTCATCGGCTCCTCGATCACGGGAACGCGATCGCACCGAGCGCCGCCAGCGCATCGGCGCCGACGCTGGTCACGCCACCACCGAAGCAGATGCACGACTTGCCCGCCGCGGACGCGCGTCGCGCCACGCCGAGTGCGGTCTTGCCGAACGCGGTCTGCTCATCGATGCGCCCCTCCCCGGTGATCACGAGGTCGACACCCTCGAGGCGCGCGTCGAAGTCGGTCAGCTCCATCACCACGTCGACGCCGGGCCGGATGCGCAGCGAGGCGAACGCGTCGCCGATCGCCAGCAGTCCCGCGGTCGTGCCGCCTGCGGCGCCGGATCCCGGATCGTTGGCCACGTCGCGGCCAGTGGCCGCCTTCAGCACGTCCGCGTAGTGCGCCAGGTTCGCATCCAGCTCCTTCACCTGCGCGTTCGTGGCACCTTTTTGCGGTCCGTACGTAGCCGCCGCGCCGAGCTCGCCGGTGAGTGGATTGGTCACGTCCGAGGCGATCGTCAGCGTCACGTCGCGCAAGGTCGGTGACAACCCCGTCAGGTCCACGCTCGCGAGTCTGCCCAATGCGCCGCCCCCGGGTGGCAGCTCCTCGCCGGTCACGTCGAGAAAACGAACGCCGAGCGCGCGCAGGAGTCCCGAACCGCCATCGTTGGTGGCACTGCCCCCGAGCCCGAGGACGACTTGGTTGGCACCCAGCCCGATCGCCGTCGCCAGAATCTGCCCGGTGCCGAACGTCGAGGCGGCCAGGGCGTCGCGCTCGTCGGCACCATCCGCGGTGAGGCGCGAGAGACCCGAGGCGGTGGCGAGCTCGACCACCGCGCGCGTTTCATCTTTGAGGAAACGGCCTTCGATCACGCGCCCGAGCGGATCCTCCGCGTGAGCGGGGAGCGACTCCCACCCACCGGCCGCGGCGACCGCCTCGAGCAGGCCCTCACCGCCGTCCGCGAGCGGCGCCAGCGCGATCGAGTCGAGCGGGCGCGCCCGACCCCAACCAACGGCGATCGCGCGCGCGACCTCGACGGAGCGTCAGCGACCCCTTGAACGAATTGGGCGCGATCAGGACCGCGAGCTCAGCCACCGGTCAGGCCTCGACGTGCGGCGTACTCGGGGATGCGGATCATCGGCGGCCGTTCCGCGTCGGCGATCTCGATCACCTCCAGGGACAGTTGGCCCGGCGATGAACGCGGCAGCTTCATGGTCGAGCCGAGCTCCGCGAACAGCCGCGCGCGACGTCGCTCCTCGAGCCGTTTCATCACCGCCTGCAGGATCGTGAAGCTCATCTTGGACAGGCCTTCGAGCTCCTGGTTGCGATGGATCCGGATCTCGAGGTCGACCTGGCCGAAGCCGTTGAGGCCGAAGCGCTCGGCAAGGTCGATCAGGTGGCCGATCTCGACGGCGTAGCCCGTGAAGAAGGGGATCTGCTCGAGGTGCTCGCGGCGCCCCGCGTACTCGCCGGCGAGCGGCTGGATGTAGCCGGACAGCTCCGGGTAGAAGAGGTTGATGAGCGGCCGCGCGACGAGCTCCGTGACGCGACCGCCGCCACCCTCCTTGAGCAGCCCGCCCTCGACGATCGGGCGCTGGTAGTAGGCCTTCACGTAGCCGATGCGCCGCTCGGTCAGCAGCGGGCCGAGCGTTCCGTAGATGAACCGCGGGTGCCAGTCGACGATGTCCGTGTCCGACCAGGCGATCAGGTCGCCGGTCGTCTCGTAGAGCGACTTCCAGAGTGCCTCGCCCTTGCCGCGGTACGAGCCGTACTTCTGCAGCACCGCCGAGTGCCGCACCACGCGCGCGCCGTCGGCCTCGGCGATCGCGACCGTGTCGTCGGTCGAGTCCGAGTCGATCACCAGCAGCTCGTCCACCAGCGGCACCTGCTCCATCAGCGCCTTGCGCGCCCGCTCGACGATCGGCCCGATCGTGGCGGCCTCGTTGAGCGTCGGCAGGACCGCCGAGATCGTGACGCCCTGCTTCTCCTTGAGCGCGACCAGCCGATGCAGGTCCGCGAACTCGCCGTGGTGGTAGTTCGACTCGGCGAACCAGCGGTCGACGCGCGCCTGCACGCTGACACCCATCTCTGCCGCGCGATCGGCGGCCTCAAGCGTCTCCGCCTGCGCCGCGCGCTCCTCGAAGAGCGAGCGCGGAGGCTGCTCGCGGGTGCGAACGACGATCACGCTCGTGCGCGCCTGCTGGGCGATCGGCTCCGGGATCACGCCGAACAGCGGCGTGCCCGGCCCTGGCCCGACCGCCGCGCTGGCACCCATGACCACGAGCTGCGCGGTCTCGGCCTCGCGCAGGATCACCTGGGTGACGGCTTCACCCTCGACGAGCAGCGGCCGGGCGACCTCCGAGGCGCGTTGCTGCACGAACGTCACGCAGCGCACGCTCGCTCTGTGAGCGGACCGTGTCGTCGACGCCCTCCGGGATGACGTGGAGGACGTCGACACGACGCGTCGAACGCGCTACCGCAGCGCGTCGGCGAAGCGCAGTGCCAGCTCCGCGTGCGGGCCGCCGCGCACCGGCGCCAGGATGCGCTCGCACGATGCGATGCCGCGCTGCTTGACCACCGCGATGTCGCACGGAGCCTCGCGCACGACCTCGTCGATCGTGCTGCTGAAGACGACGTTCCCGTCCGGTGCCGCCGCCCGTGCCGGCCGCCCCAGCCGAAGATGACGAGGTCCGCACCTTCCTCGGCGGCGACCTCGACGATTCCTTCCGCCGCGCGACGACCGATCCGCACGATGGTGCGGATCGGCGCTCCGGGCGTGGCGAACTCGTAGACGCGCTGCAGCAGGCGCCGCGACTGACGTGCGCGCGTCGCGCCCTCGGAGAGCGGCACTGCCCTCGGGGATCTCCACGATCGCAGAGGCACATCAGCGAGCCGCCCGGCGCCAGCAGCGCCGAGCCGATGCGCACCAGGTCCGCGGCCGTGCGCGGATTGGCGAGCGGGATCAGGATCCGCTGCGGCAGGGAAGGGCGCGGGCTCATGTGCGTGCGCCGTTGCGGTCGCCCGTCGGCGGCCGAACCGGTGCGGGCGTCGACTGCTGCTTCCAGCGCTCGACGAACTGCGGCTTGGCCAGCTCGAATGCCCGTGCCTGGCGCTCGACGAACGCCTCGGCCTGATCCGTGGTCAGCTCGCGTGTCTCGATCACCAGGCCGGCCACGCGCCCGAAGTAGATCGGGATCAGCGACGCAACCAGCCGATCGATCGGCACGCGGCCGCCATTGGCGGCCAGGCACACGTCGTAGATGACGCGCGCCCACGTCTCGTCGGGGAAGCGCGAAGCCGCTCTCGCTCGATCGCGTGCGGTCGATCGGCACGGACGCTCGCCTCGACGGCTTCGTCGGCCTCTTCGGCGAGCCGCGTCACCTGGTCGTACGTCGCGGCGTCAAGCGCCGCTGCCCAGACCTCGCCGACGGTCACCTGCCCCGTGGCGAACTGCTCGAGCAGCCGGCGCGTGTTGACCTCCAGCGGCGGCGGGTCGATGACGCGCTCGAAGCCGTAGATCGGCACGTCGTGCGAGCCCTCGATGCCCAGCCACGATTCCGGCGTGCCGCTCGGTCAGCCGCAGGATCGTGCTGACCACCTGGCTGAACATCGGCCCGAGGTCCGCGCCCGGATCCTTGGGGTCGTGCACCTTCGCGCCGAGTCGCGTCTGGCAGACCGCGAACCCGCCCGGTGATCGCCTTCGTCGTCATCCAGATGTCGATGCCGAACTTGCTCACGTCCGGCGTCCAGTCGTCCTGCTCCAGGTAGTAGCGGATGAGGTCGCCGCTGACGCCGAAGTCGCCGCCGATGGGCTGCCGGATGCGGTGCCCGTAGAGCGCGCGGGTCAGCGGGTACGTGACCGTGTTGGTGATCGTGCCGTCGTACTTGTAGCGGCTGTAGAGCGGCGCCACGAAGTCGAAGCCGCCTTTCAGGATCGGCCCGGCCAGCAGCTCGATCCACTCGGGCACGATCGAGCGCAGGTCCGAGTCGACGACCACCAGCGCCTGCACGTCGAGCTCGCGCGGCGATCTGGAAGATCGTCCGCAGCGCGGCGCCCTTGCCGCCGACGCCGTCGACCTCGGGGTAGGTGAGGCTGATGCGCTGCAGCTTGTTGCGCGGCCGGACCAGCAGGATCCGCTCGACGTAATCGGGCGGCTCGGTCTCGACGACCACGCGGCCGGTCCCGTCGGGCGAGCCGGCGTCGGCGTTGACCAGCACCGGGCGCAGGTCGGGGAAGTACTGCACCAGCCCGGCCTGCGCGGCGCGCACCACGTAGCCGATGGTGGCTGGCGTTCTTGAAGCTCGGGATGCCGACCATGATGTCGGCCTTGCCGAGTCGCTCGACTTCGTCCCGGATCGGAGCGGGGAGCGTGCGGTCGGGCATCTGCCTAACCGTACCCCAAGCCACGGCTGGAGCCCGCGTTTCGCAAAGACGGACCGAGCCACAGGGAGACGATCGCTGTAGCGATTGATTCGGACCTCGAACGGACCGAAGGGCGGTGACCCGGGTCATTAGGCGGCCATTCGATCGCGGAGCGATCGAATGAGCCTTGAAACGCTTCACGCGAACCGAGGGCAGGGCCAACGTCTGGCAAGTCATCGCCCAGCGATCAGATCGGTACGGCTGCGGCCGTTTTCGGCGCTCGAGGACGACCGAACACAAGAAAGCGATCGCTCAAGCGATCGGTCCGACGGATTCGGTCGGCGCGCTAGCCTCAGCGAGCCGCGGCGTGCCGCCTCACCGCACGATCTCGACCAGCAGCACCCACGCGTCGAGCATGCTCGCGATCAGCGCGAAGGCAACGCCGGGCACCAGCCAATACAAGCCCCCACCGACACCTGCCGCCAGGCTGATCCCCGCCACCGCGATCGGGACGGTTCCTGCCTCGCCAACCACGAGTGTCCAGAACCATTGCTCTCGTGTCGGACCGACGTGGCCACCTGGGTCATCGAGAGCCGGTCGATCGACGAGCGCCCTTGCGCGAATTCGTGCACGGGTGACGACGACGACAAGCGTCACTCCGGTGACCGCGATCAAGAGGCCCAGAATCCCCGCCGACACGTCCGGCGCAAGTCCGAGCATTCCGACGATCACGACGGCGATCAGCAGCGTCACGGCCTCGCCGGCACGGCTTACCAGGCCGTTCCCCCGGATGATCTCGCGCAGGTTGATCGACAGCGCCACGAACACCAGGCCGGCAAGTGCCGCACCGGCACCGCTGACCGCGAGGAAGAAGTCGTGCCACTGCTCGGGCGCGTAGGCGGCGCTCACCGGCACGATCCTTTCAGCTGGCTCTCCACGCCAAAATCATGCCCGCGCCGCGATCCTGCAGAGACGCCCGCGCGCCCCGACCATTGTCTCGATGACCGCCGTCGCCCAACCCACGGCCACCGTGTCGACTGCCCCGGCCGTACTGCGCCGTGCCCGGATCGGCGTCATGGTCGCGTTCCTGGCGAACGGCGCGACGTTCGGGACGTGGGCGTCGCGCATCCCCGAGATCCGTGACCGGCTGGGCCTCAGCGACTCGGTCCTCGGCTTCGCGCTGCTCTCGATTGCTGCCGGGGCGGTCCTCGCGATGCCGATGACCGGCAGCCTGATCGGCCGGTACAGCAGCCGGCACATGGTGTTGGTGGGAACGATCCTCATGGCGGTCGGGATCGCCACCGCGGGACTTGCCCCTTCGCTGCCCGTCCTCGTCGTCGGTCTCGCCTGCCTTGGCGTCGGCAGCGGCTGGCAGGACGTGTCCATGAACGCGCATGGCGTCGAGATCGAACGGCGCGTGGGACACCCGATCCTGTCGAGCTTCCACGCGTTCTTCAGCGTCGGCGGCATGGTCGGCTCTGCCATTGCCGGCGTGGTCGTCGGTGCGGCGATCGGCGTGGAGTTGCACTTCGGGGTTGCCGCACTCGTGGTCGCGGCAGCCGGCGTGCTGGCCTGGGCGCTGCTCATGCCGGGTCGAGTCGATCCGCCCTCGTCCGGTCCGCTGTTCCAGCGCCCTCCTCGCGCAGTCGTCGGGCCTAGGCCTGATCGCCTTCGGGTCGTTGATGGCGGAGGGATCGGTCGCCGATTGGAGCGCCGTGCTGATGCACGGGTCCCTTGGTGCCACGACGGCGACCGCGGCGTTCGCGTACTCGTCGTTCGCGCTGCTGATGACGATCGGGCGTTTCCTGGGCGATCCGTTGGTCGCGCGCTTCGGACCGGTCCAGGTGACGCGTGTCGGTGCGCTGCTCAGCCTTGCGGGCTTCCTGATCGCGGTGCTCGTCGGTACGTCGATCGGCGGCGTCGTTGGCTTCGCCTGCGTGGGTGCCGGGCTCGCGCCGATGGTGCCGATCTTCTTCCGTGCCGCGGCGCACATTCCCGGCGTTGCCCCAGGGGCGGGCATTGCCGCCGTGACGACGCTGGGCTATTGCGGGTTCGTCGTCGGGCCGCCGCTGATCGGCTTCGCCGCGGACCAGATCTCGCTCCGAGTGGCGCTCGCCGCGATGGCCGTGGTGCTCGGCCTGGTGGCGATCAACGCGCGTCGGACCGAGCTATCGGACACGGCCGGCACCACCGAGCCAGTTTTCACACCGATCCCCTGAGCGTGGCGCACGAGTTCCGCAGTCGCCGAGGCACCTACTCCAGGGCCGGTGGCCGTGCGATCGCGCGTGGCACTTCCTCGAGGACGAGCCGTGCCGGGTCCACCGTCGGGACCGGATGTTCGGCGTCCATCGGACGCTCGACGATGACAACGGCATGGGACCAGGGCTTCAGCCCGGCCATCTCCAGTGCGGGCTCGATGCCGGCAAGGGTGGTTGGCAGCGGATCGGGGAGCCGGACCTGCGGGTAGCCCAGCGGCGCGAGAAGCTCTAGCGCCGCCTCCGCGTCACCGGCGAGAAAGGCGACCTGGACGTGGCCTCCGGAGAGTGCCCCTCCATTGAGGATGAGCACCGCCTTCGAGCCGGACCCGCGGCCGCTGGCAGCGAACGCCTCGCCGCGCTCGACATGTCGATCGAAGCGCGCCTCGGTCAACTCCTGGAATGCCCAGCCCCTGTACTCATACAGGCCATGTGCCGCCAGGAACGTCGGATCAGCCGACAGCCACCGCCAGTCGGACGTGGTCGCCCGAGCCAGGGGCGCCAGGACGGCACCGGTGACGTGTTCGTGATCCGGCGACTCGTCGTCATCCTCCTGACCGGCGCGCGATCGCCAGCGGCCGATTTCCACGAGCCCATGGCGAGCACCAAGTCGCAGTGAGCCCGCGTTCAGCTCGCTCGTGATGTAGCGGACCACGCGAGCGCGGTGCGCGACGATCCAGTGCAGCTCGGCCACCTGGAGGTCGGTGGCTACGTCCATGCCGCGGACCCGAGGATCGACGCGGATGCCCTCGAGCCACGCCTCGCTGTCCGAGACCATCGCCAGGCGCGTCATAGCGATGACCGTGCCGGGCGCGAGCGGCGCGCCGTTGGTGTCGGTCGCGCTCGAGGCGCCGCTCGGAATCTCCGACCGTTGCGACAAGAACGATCCCATCGCTCGGCACGAGCCAGTCGTCGATGACGTCGGGGATGTAGTCCCAGCCGTCCCACGTGGCCGTCGCGAAGGCGACGATGGCGTCGCGATCCTCGGGCCGGCCGAGACGGACGTTGATCGGCCAGGGGCGGCGCGGCTGGTCAGTCACGGGTGGATTGTCACGCGTTTCGGGACTCTGCCCGTTCAGGCGGCGCGCTTGGGTTCAGGCGGCGCGCCTAGCGTGTCCCGTTGCGCGACGTGCACGCAACGACCGGATTGCCGAGGCCTGGACGGGCCGTGACGGCGAGTCGATTGCCACGTTCGTTCGGAGCGTGCACAGACCGCAACAATTCACCGGATCGGAGCCATTCGTTCGGACGCCCGTGCCGCCCGGTGCATGCGTTGACCGGAGCTCGTCCGGGGACCCAGAGGAACAGGCGGTGATCCGGTCGATAGGTGCATCTGATGCAACACGATGCCTGGAGTGTCGCCGTTGGCCGGCTCGGAAACGCCGAGCGGCTCGGAAACCCCGACCGGCTCGGAAACGCCGGGCGGCTCGGAAACCCCGACCGGCTCGGAGACGCCGGGCGGCTCGAAACGGCCGCCGTTGAGCGGCTTGTTGCGTCGCTATCTGCGCTCTGCGAGGCGCGTGATGGCGCGCCATTCCTCGCTGTAGCCGCCCGGGATGTAGCGGCTGTTGGCGGCCTTCAGGTACGCCCCGGCAAACCCGGCGGCCTTCCAGGTTCCCAGCCAAACCTCGATCGGTGGACGCGCGTAAACCGAGACGCGCACGCGCTCGGACTGCGTGACGACACTTTCGAGCAGTCGCTTGCGCTCCAGGAGCGGCACGTCCAGCAGCAGCTGGCCGTCGATGCGCAGGAGATCGGTCGCAACGAACGCCAGCGTTTCGCCCTCCGAGTCATCCCGGCGGCGCACGTCGACTCCGTGGTCGCGACCCAGGAACATGCTCGTGACCGAGGCGGACGACTCGGTGATGAGCGCCGTGCCTTCGTCGGTACGGGACGCCTCCCAGGTCAGCACGCCGTCAAGCACCGCGTCGTGGGCGTTGATCGCGCCGCGAAGCGCGGGCACCACCGCCTCGTCTGTCGGATCGATCTCGGCGCCTTCGACATCCGTAAGGATCACGCGTTCATCGTCGGCGCGGCTCGCATCGAAATGGAGCAGGGCTCGGACGCCGGTCCACATCGGCTCGATGATCGGGTCCGTGATCGTCACGGGCGAGCGTGTCGGCAGAGGCTGCTGTGGAAGCCACTCCATCGGGTCGGCGGGCACGTTCCGAAGGCGTTCGCGCGTTCGCTTGTCGGTCATGGCTGTGGCTCCGCACTCGTCAGGGCCGAGGGGCGACGAGTTCGCCAGCGCCACGCGGATCCGACGATGTCATCCAGGTCGCCCCGCTGCGGGCGCCAGCCAAGACGCTCAGCTGCAAGCTCGTTCGAGGCCACCAGCACCGCAGGGTCACCGGCCCGCCGCCGGCCATACACGAGTGGGACGCCTGCGCCGACGACCCGCTCGACTGCCGACACGACCTCACGCACCGTGAAACCCGTGCCGGAGCCGAGGTTGATCGCCTCGAACCCTGGCCCGATGTCCGCCGTTCTCTCGATGGCGGCGCGGTGTGCGTCGGCGAGATCCACGACGTGGATGTAGTCGCGGATCGGCGTGCCGTCGCGCGTCGGGTAGTCGGTCCCGAACACGGTCGCCGACGCGCCGATTTCGGCGGCATGGAGCAGGTTCGGGATGAGGTGGGTCTCCGGAGTGTGCAGCTCACCGAAACGCTCGCTGGCGCCCGCCACGTTGAAGTACCGAAGGGCGATCGAGCGCAACCCGTGCACCGCAAAGGCCCGCATCATCCCCTCGAACGCCAGTTTGGTTGCCCCGTAAGTGTTCAGCGGATCCGTTCGATCGGACTCCTGGATCGGAACGCGCTCGGGCTCCCCGTAGACGGCTGCCGTCGAGCTGAGCACCAGCCGATCCACGTCCGCGTCGGTCATTGCCTCGATCAGCGCCAGGCCGCCGACCACGTTCTCCGCGTAGTACAGCTCGGGGTGCTGCATCGACTCGCCAACGAGCGATCGGGCAGCGCAATGAAGGACGGCCTCGACGCGGCGCTCCTTCAGCGCCTCTGCCACGAGCCCGCGGTCGCCGAAGTCACCGACGATCAGCTCCGCCCCGGGATCGACCGCCTCGCGATGGCCGGTCCGCAGGTTGTCGAGCACGGTGACGGTGTGCCCGTCGGCGACCAGCCGCTCGACGGTGACACTGCCGACGTAGCCGGCGCCACCGGTGACCAGGATGCGCATCAGCCGGTCACCTGCCCGATCCACGCCGGTCGCCGCACCGGCTGTCCACGCGTCGCCATCACTTCGGCCAGGCGAGCCTCCATCCGGCGGGCAACGTCGTTCGTCCGATCGATCCCAAGCGCACGCACGGCCAAATCGTAGGCAGTTCGCTCGTTGCCCAGCTCGATCTCGCAATTCGCCAGGCCGATGATCGCCTGGGCGTTGTTCGGCTCGGCAGCAAGGACGGACTCGTAGACGGGCCTTGCCCGATCCGTGAGCCCGACGATCAGGAGCCGGTCTGCCTGGAGCAGGCGTTCCGCCGTCACGATTCACGCTCCTTGGTCTGCCCAGCTGCGGGCGTCCTTGAGCAATCGCGTCCGGCTGTTGCGCGCCGGGTCACGGACGACGGACTCGAGCAGCCGCTCGAGCAGCCGCCCGAGCCACGGACCGGGCGCTCCACCCAGCTCGGCCAGGAGGTCGTTGCCGTCGATCACCAGGTCACGGAGCGCCAGCGGCGCATCGCGTTCCTCTTCGATCCGCCGATGCAGCTCGTCGAGGTGGCCTGCCGTCGGTGAAAGGCCGCTGCCGATGTTGTCGAGCTCCCGCAGCGCGAGTAGATCGTCGACCTGGTCCGGTCCCACGCGGCGGATGAATCGGCGCACGGCTGCAGCCGTCCAGCGCGGTGAGTACTCGAACATGTGCTCCTCGATGAGCCGCGCCACGTGCTCGGCGTCCTTCGCAGGGTAGGCGACCGCCGGGAGCCAGCGGCGCGCGATGATCGCACCGGCCTCCGCGTGACCACGGAAATGTCCATCGGCAAAGGTCTCGGGCTTGCCGGCATCGTGGAGCAGCGCCGCGAGCGCCATCCGCTCGTCGGTGGGGCAACGTTCCGCGGCCGCATCGACCGTCAGGAGCGTGTGGTCCCAGAGGTCGTTGCCCCTGATCTTGGCCTGCGGGATCCCACGTTGCGCGGCCAACTCCGGAACGAGGTGTTGGAGGATCCCCGCGTCGGCAAGGACCCGGAGGCCGATCGACGGATGCGGGCTGCGTCAGGAGGCGTCGCAGCTCGGATCCGACGCGCTCCCCGGAGACCCACGCGACATCCGCGGCGTGGCGCTTCATGGCTTCGAACGTCGGCGGGTCGATGGACAGGCCGACCTGGGCGGCCAGGCGGGCGGCACGGAGCATGCGCAGCGCGTCCTCGTCGAAGCGGGCGTCTGGATTCCCGACCGCGCGCAGGAGGCGTCGGTCGAGGTCGATCTGGCCCCCGGTGGGATCAAGGAAACCGGGCTCCGTGGCGTGCGACGGGGGCCTCCCGGATGCAGGCGGCGCCCAACCCCAGGAGATGGCGTTGACGGTGAAGTCGCGCCGAGCGAGGTCCGCGAGCGGATCGTCGGTGAAGGTCACGTGGTCGGGACGCCGATGGTCGGCGTACCGATGGTCGACGCGAAAGGTGGTCACCTCAACCGGAATGGGCGTGGCCAGAACCAGCACCGTGCCGAAGCGGTTGTGGTAGCTGCCACCCGGAAAGATACGCAGCAGCTCGTCGGGGGTCGCGTCCGTGGCCAGGTCCCAGTTCGTGGTCGCGCGGCCGAGCAGCCCATCGCGGACCCCGCCTCCGACGAGATAACCGGCATGGCCGGAACGCCACAGCTGTTCGAGCACGTCGAGCGCCTCGGGTTCGACCGGGAACGGCGGCGCAGGCCGCGGAACATCGTTCGGCCCGGGTGGATCCGGGCTCAGTTCCGGCCCAGAAAGAGGTAGTCGCGCCACGCCTCGTTCCGTGGATCCGACAGGTACGGCGAGAACTGCGTGTAGACGTCGCAGCGCGGCTCGAACGGCGCGCGTACCGGCCGCATGCGGGCCTCATCGGGCAGCTTGCCGCCCTTGCGGTGATTGCATGCCTTGCATGCCGCCACGAGGTTGTCCCAGGTGTGAGGTCCGCCCCGATGGCGCGGCACGACATGGTCGAGGGTCAGGTCGTGGGTGGTCTTGCCGCAGTACTGGCAGGTGTGGTGGTCGCGGGCAAAGACCTCGCGGCGCGACAGGCGCACGCGCGGCCGGGGCCGCTTGATCATGTACTGGAGGCGGATCACGGACGGGGCGCGGAAGACCTCGCGCGCGGTGACGATGTCAGTGTGGTCGTACTGCAGCACCTCGGCCTTCTCCCCGAAGACCAGGCGAAACGCTCGACGCAGATCGCAGACGTTGAGCGGCTCGTAATTCGAGTTCAGCAACAGGACGACGCTGTCCACTGCCCCTTCCTGCGCGCCGGGACTCGGCGACGCGCCGCTAGCGTAGCAAGCGACGCGTGCGAACGCGTACGTCGCGCGAATTGGCGAGCCTCGTGTGGCACTCCTACTGGATTGCCTGAGCTCGGAACACCGCCCGACCGGTCGCGGAGTCCCAGCCGCCCGCCTGTCCGACCTTTGATGCGAGCGGTTTTCCGAGCGCCTCGGCGATGAACCGGGCGGCATCGAGCACGCCTTCGAGGGACACGCCGGTCTCGATCCCCATCGAATCGAGCAGATAGACCAGGTCCTCGGTTGCAAGGTTGCCGGCGGCGCCGGGAGCGTACGGGCAGCCACCGGTGCCTCCGCTCGACGCATCGAAGCAGGTGATCCCGTCCTCGAGGGCGGCGACGACGTTTGCGAGCGCCGTTCCGCGCGTGTCGTGGAAGTGGTACGCGAGTTGGTCGAGCGAGAGCCCGGCGTCCAGCATGCGGCCCGTGAGATCGTGAACCTGGGAAGGCACCCCGACGCCGATCGTGTCGCCCAAGCAGATCTCGTCCGCGCCGATCTCCGCGAGCCGCAGGCTCACTTCGACGACGGCGTTGGGGTGCGACGGCACCGGAAAACGGGCAGCCGAACGCGGTCGAGACATAGCCACGCGTCCACATGCCCTGCTGCGGCCGCGCGGGCGAGCACCGGCCGAAACGCTTCGATCGACTGATCGATGGTCATGCCGATGTTTGCCCTGGTGAACGATTCGCTCGCGGCGGTGAACACCGCGACAGCCTTCGCCCCGGCCGCTTCGGCCCGGGCCATGCCGCGCTCGTTGGGAACCAGCACCGGATAGCGGACCCGGTCCGAGTGCGGGAGCCGCGGCACGAGCGCGTCTGCGTCGGCGAGTTGCGGCACGGCCTTGGGTGACACGAAGCTGGTGGCCTCGATCTCTGCCAGCCCCGCCTCCGACCAGGCGCCGGATGTACTCGAGCTTGGTCTCGGTCGGAACGGTCGTCGACTCGTTCTGGAGACCATCGCGTGGGCCGACTTCGTAGATGCGGACGCGCCGTGGGTACACCACGATCAGTGCAACTCCACCAGGATGTCCCCGCGGGAGACCTGGTCGCCGTCGCGAACGTTCACACGGGCAACGGTTCCGTCCGATTGTGCCGTCACGGCGTTTTCCATCTTCATCGCTTCGAGCACGAGCAGGACCTGGCCGGTTTCCACGAGCTCCCCTTCGCGAACGCGCACGTGCAGGACGACTCCCGGCATCGGGGCGACGACGGTCGATGCCGCATCCGTGCGTTGGGCGTGGCTGACCGCAGTCTCGACGGTTGGGGCCGCCGCCAACGTGGCGCGAACACTGAGCCCGTCGAGGTCGATGAGCACGACCGCGTCGTTTCCGGCCGTCTCGACGGCCCAGGACCCGCCTGGAGCCCGATGCGGCACCGCGACGGTGTTCTCCTCCTCCCGATCCGTAGGCGCAGCTGCGGTGCGGCATTCAGCCGAAAGCCTGCGGGTACGCCAACACCGTTCGTGCCTGGTTGAGCGAGAACGGCAGCCGCGATCGGCCAGGCTGCGTCGATCGGTGGCTCGCCGGTCGGAGTCCACGCTCGCTCGATGAGATCGGTCGTGGCTTGTCCCGCAAGGAACGGATCCAGCGACAGCAGCGTCCGGAGGAATCCGCGGTTGGTCGTGACCCCGAGGACAGACGTGTTCGCCCAGCGCATCGTTGAGCGAGGCAATCGCCGTCGCGCGATCGTTCGCGTGGCAAATGATCTTGGCAAGAAGCGGATCGTACCGCGTGCCGATGCCATCACCAACGTCAACGCCTCGATCGACGCGGAGCGATAGGTCGGGTGATTCACTCTGCAGCGGCCACCGCGCGGCCGCGATGTGCCCAGTCGCCGGCAGGAACCCTGCCCACGGATCCTCGGCATACAGTCGTGCCTCGATCGCATGGCCACGCCAGTGGACGTCGGCCTGCTCGAACCCGAGGGTCTCACCGCTCGCGATCCGAAGCTGATCCTCGACCAGGTCACGGCCGGTGATCGCCTCGGTCACCGGATGCTCAACCTGGAGGCGCGCGTTGACTTCGAGGAAGAAGAAGTTCGCCTTGCTATCGAGCAGGAACTCAGCGGTACCGGCGCCGACGTAGCCGGCCGCGGAAGCAAGCTGCAACGCCGCGGCGCCAAGGCGCGACCGGAGCTCGGCGTCGACCCCGGGTGACGGCGCCTCCTCGATGACCTTCTGGTGGCGGCGCTGGAGTGAGCAGTCGCGCTCGCCGAGGTGCACGCCGTTGCCGTGCTCATCGAGCAGCAGTTGCACCTCCACGTGGCGAGGGCGCGGCACGTAGCGTTCCAGCACCAGCCGCTCGTCGCCGAACGCAGCGCGGGCCTCGCGGCGCGCCTGGGGCAGCAGGGAAGCCAGTTCGGCGTCGTCGGCCGCGACGTGCATGCCCTTGCCGCCGCCGCCCGCACTCGGCTTGATCAGAACCGGGAATCCGACCCGGGCGGCCTCGCGCCGGAGCGTGTCGTCTTCTTGGTCCGTGCCGTCATAGCCGGGGAGTGTCGGCACGCCGACCGAGGCCGCGAGTTGTCGGCCGGCCGCCTTGTCGCCGAGCGCGCGCATGGCGGCTGGAGGCGGTCCGACCCAGGTCAAACCAGCCGCGCCGACCGTCTCCGCGAAGTCCGCGTTCTCGGCCAGGAACCCGTATCCCGGATGGATCGCATCGGCCCGGGCCGCGCGAGCAGCCTCCAGGATGGCGGCACCATCGAGATAGCTGCCACGCAGCGGCTGGCGCTCGTCCAGCTGGCTCGCCCACCATGCCTGCCCCTGGTCCGGTGGCACCAGCGCGATCGACACGATGCCCAACCGGCTACATGTTCGAGCGATCCGAACCGGCAGCTCACCCCGGTTCGCGACCAGTAGGCGGCGGATGGCGCGGTGCTGCGGCACGGCCGACAGCGCGACGTCCGTGACACGGTCTTGAGCCGGCTGAGGCCCCGACCGCGGCCGGGCGTGCGACGCCGCGTCGAACGCAGCGGGATCGACCTTGAGCCGGTCGCCGACGCGAATCGCGGGGAGGCGGCCTTCACGCAGCCACCGCTGCACCGTGCGCGTGCTGACGCCCAGCCGTTTGGCGGCGTCACCGGGAGCGATCGGCCGCCCGCTCGAACCGTCTCGTTCGCTCACGACCGGCAGTTTGTCACGTTTGACGCGTTTGACTTGCCCTCGGCCGCCCATGGCAGCAGCCACGAACCACGGCCAGGAACGCCGCGACGTGGCACTCTTGCCGGCGTGTCGCGGGATTTGGTCACGATCGCGCGCCGCCTCTTCGAGCCGGGCCTCCGCGGTCGGCGCCATGGCACTTCTCGCCTCGCTGCTCGTCACGGGGCCGGCCGCAGCCAGCACACACGACTTTCCCAAGGGCGACGAGGCGTATCACACCTACCCCGAGCTCACGACCGAGCTGCAGACCATTGCCGCGGCGCACCCCGACATCGCGTCGTTGAGCTCGATCGGCAAGAGCTACCAGGGACGTGAGCTCTGGATGGTCAAGATCAGCGACAACGTTGCCGTCGACGAGAACGAGCCCGAGGTGCTCATCACCGGGCTGACCCACGCCCGCGAGCACCTCACCGTCGAGCAGGCGCTCGCGGTGATCCATTGGCTCGTGGACGGCTACGGCTCGGACCCAAAGATCACGCAGCTCGTCGACACGACCGAGATCTGGGTCGCTCCGATGCTCAACCCGGACGGCGGCCAGTACGACATCCGCAAGGGCAGCTACCACCTGTGGCGCAAGAACCGGCAACCGACTCCGGGCTCATCGGCGATCGGCACTGACATCAACCGCAACTACGGCTATCGCTGGGGCTGCTGCGGCGGCTCGAGCAGCAACCCGCTACGCGATCACCTATCGCGGCCCCAAGCCGTGGTCGACGCAGGAGGCGGCGGCGGAGCGCGATTTCGTGCTGTCACGGGTGGTCGGAGGCAAGCAGCAGATCGTGCTCGACATCGCCTTCCACAGCTTTGGCGGCCAGATCCTCTACCCCTACGAGTACACCACCAAGGCCGTGCCGTCGGACATGTCGAAGCGCGATCACAGGGCGCTCGTGGCGCTCGCCGATGGTGTTGCCGCCCGAAACGGCTATACGCCCATGCAGGGCAGCCACCTGTACATCACCGATGGGAGCTTCGGCGATTGGGCCTACGGCTCGCAGCGGATCCTTCATCTCACCATCGAGCTGATGCCGCGGACGACAAAGGACGGCGGCTTCTACCCGCCAGGCTCGCAGATCGGGCCGCTGACGAATAACAACCGCGGTGCGCTCCTTTGGTTCATCGCGCAAGCGCAATGTCCGGACGACGCCGCGGGACTCACGCATCTCTGCAGTGCCGGTTCGATTGGCGACTACAGCGCGGGGAAAGCGATAGGCGATCGTGATTGACCCGCGCTTCGTGCCGTCCTGAGCGATCTCGGTCCGCACATCGATCCTGAGGACCAGCAGCCGCACGATCTCGTGACGCTCCTCGTCCGAGAGACCCGCATCAAGCGTTCACAGATCTGCGCCAACAGGTCAGGCGACGGGAGCCGTTCAGGCTCGAGACCCGGCTCGAATGTGGCGATCCGAGCCTCCGGCGATCGCTGCTCGACCCTGATGCGCTCCAGCTCTGACTGTAGATCCGAGTCAGTGAGGGTCCCCAGGGCCTCCAGATGGATCGCCCGTTTGCGTTGACCGGCGAGGGACTCGTGGGCGTGCCCTATTTGTGTCTTTGCGGGAGAAAAGCGTGCAAGTCAGGGCGAGTCGGTTGGTCCCGTCGACGTGCTGCTTCGTTCGATGCCTCGCTGTCCACGATGCCCCCGACTGGTGATACCGTGCCGCCGCAATGCCGTCGGCATTGAAGACAAGGAGTGAGCGACATGGGACGGGCACGGATCCTGGCGGCAGTTGGTCTGGGCTTGATGATCATGATCAGCGCGGCAGGTGCCGTGGCGGCTCGCACGCCACCGGGTCGAGCGCCGGCAGGTCGCATTCCGGCGGCGATGCGCAACTCACCGTTGACCGTGACGCGCGGCGCAAACGCAAATCATGTCGCTCACATCATGCCGACGGTCAAGAGGCGGAAGGCCCTGTGCCCTGCGACGTGCTCCGACCCCGGCCCGCTCGGCTACCACATCGCTGGGCCCGTCATGGTGACCACGACGACATACGTGATCTTCTGGGCGCCGTCCACCCGGCAGTCAGGGGGCGCGACCTCGATACCGACGACCTACCGGACCTGGGCACAGAACATGGTCAACGACATTGGCGGCCACGGCATCTACAACATCGCGACCCAGTACTACCAATCTGGCGGAGCGTTGACGGCATCCTGGATCCACAACATCTCGATCTTTGGCGGCGTGTATGCCGATACCAGCGCCTATCCGGCCTCGGGGTGCACGGACGCCGGCGTCCCTGTGGCCACGGACTGCCTTACCGACGCGCAGCTCCAGGCAGAAGTCAGCAAGGTCATGGCCATCAAGGGCTGGACGGGCGGCACCAATCACCTTTTCCTTCTGTTCACGTCGAGCGATGAGGGTTCGTGCTTCACCGCGGCCAGCGCGTCATGTGCCTACACGCAGTACTGCGCCTACCACTCGTTCATTCCCGGGTCGACTCCGGTCATCTATACCAACGAGCCCTACGGCAAGCCCTCGACCTGCCTCAGCGGCGCGGAGACAGTGCCGGCTGGCCAGGGCCAGGACCTGACCATCGTCGCGGCCCTGACGGCGGCCAGCCATGAGTTTCAGGAAGCGGTGACCGACCCGATGTTGAATGCCTGGATCACGAGCCAGGGCAATGAGATCGGAGACCTGTGCGCGTACACGTACGGCTCCAATACCTGGGATTCCGCCACCGCCAACCAGTTCTGGAACGGCCACTACTTCGAGCTCCAGCAGGAGTACAGCAACCACACCAGGAACTGCCTTCAGGTCGGCCCCTGATGGGTTGAGACCGGCGCTCGGCCGCGGCATTCGAGACGCGCCCCGCGAGCCCGCGGGGCGCGTCCGCGTATTCAGCGCAGTTTGTCGAGAAGTCCCGTTTTGGTGCCCGATATCGTAGAAGTGTCAAGCCAACCGGAACGCCGCACCCCGGTGGCGCGACTCGCGGCTTCGTGCACGCCGATGACGACGACCGGCGCACTCCCGCACAGAACGAGGACGTTCGCATGGACCATCCTGTATCGCCTCGAGCTCATCCCACTCCATGGAGACACCACGGTGGCCGCGCGGTAATCCTTGGGCTGGCATACATCCTGGTCGGCGGATTGACGGTGCTCGGCGCGAGTCCTACGGTTCCGATTGCCACAGCAGGGGAATCCCTGGGCGAAACCGCCGCCGGTACAACAATGGGACCTACTGAGGCACCCAGCGTGCGCGGCTCGTGGGTTATCACCCCCGATGTGCCGGGCGCTCCTTTTCAGGCGCTGGCGGCGTTCGGCGCCGGCGGCATCTTCATCACAACCGGCTCGGACGAACCAGGCACTGGGATTGGCGAGTGGGTTGCGCAGGGCACCGATGGGTTCGCCTTCAGCTACCGCAACTTCCATTTCGGCCCTGACGGCAAGCTGTCGCATACCACCACGGTGAACGCGACCGGCACGTTCCAGGGCGACACCATGACCGGAACCGCGACTGAGTTCGTCACGGACGCGCACCCTGGGGCGGGGATGGGCGTGGCACGGACGTCGACGTTCACTGGACAGCGGATGAGCGTTGCAGCACCGTGACGTCGCGGGTTTCGCGCGACTCGTAGGCCTGCGGCGGCGTGCGGTTCACAATCTCGGGCCGCTTTCGCCCGCCATCCCTCTGCCCTCGCCTGAAGATGCCGTCGGCTGCCTTGGTTGTGGCGTCTCAGGCGGACTCGCAGTGATCGGCCGTCGCAACGCTTCTGCCCGCCTGCGCTCCGCCGTCGGCAGGCAGGCCCTTTGCGGCCCGCCCCGCCGCTTCCTTGACGAGCACCCCATCATGCCGCCAAGGGGACTGCGACAGGGCCAAACTCAGGGATCCGGCGCCCCTTGGAGGAATGGTCCGATGGTTCCCCGCTCGATGCGTTCCGATGGAACGCTTCGGAACGCTCTGGCCGGAGCCTGTCTGGCCGCAGCGCTCAGTCTCGGAATTGCGGCTCCGGCAGCGGCAGCAACGACGGCTTCACTCTCGCCCGCCAGCGGCCCGCCCGGCAGCTCCGTTACGGTGTCGGGCAGCGGCTTCGATGCCTCGGCGCGGGTGGACGTCTTCCTCGACCTGACCGATATCGCGGCTGCCTTCAGCAACGCATCGGGAGCCGTAAGCATCGGCGTCCAGATCCCCAAGAGTGCCCAGCCGGGGACGCACTGGATCTCGCTCGACGAGGTGCATGCCAACCGGGGCGCCCAGGCCCAGTTCACTGTCTTCGCCAACTGGCCGCAGGGCGGCTACGGACCGTCCGGGCGGAGCTTCAACCCGCTCGAAAACACGGTCGACCCATCCAACGCCGACCAGCTCACGGTCGCCTGGTCACAACATGTGTCGGCGTACGGCAACGTCAAGCCGTTCGTCGTCCTGCGCGACAACACCTACGTCTTTGACGAGGGCGGCGTCGTATCGGCGTTCTCGCCGAGCGGCACGCTGCTGTGGCGTGCCACCGGCGGACCTGGCAGATACCAACAGGCGTCACCGGCAGCGAACGGCGGCTCCGTCTTCGTGGGCAACAGCAACGGCATCGTGCGCGCCTTTCCCTACCTCTGCCGGACCGACGGCGGCCTGTGCACCACCACCCAGTGGCAGGTCACTGTCGGCACCGCCGTGAACGGCCTGACGTTCCGCGCTGGCCTGCTCTACGTCTCGGGCCAGGACGGCAAGGTCCACGTCATCAACTCCTTCACCGGTGCGCTGGGCAGCAGCATCACGCCATATCACTCGACCGGAGCGGTGACCCAGCCGGTCGCCTTCGAAGCGGACGGCACCCTATACGTCGTCAGCGGGACGCAAGTGTCCGTGAACTACCCGAGTGGCGCCTTCTGGGAGGACCACGGCAGCTCCGCCTCCGCGCCTGCGATCGGCAACGCGGACGGCTACGTCAGCACGTTGGACGGCAACCTCCACCAGGAATTCAATGGCTGGACGACGGCGATCGGTGCCGCCGGCTGCGCGGTCCCGCCGGCCTTCGCCAAGGGCGTCGTCTACGCCGCCAGCTGCAGCACCGTCGGCGCCTACGACGCCGACACCGGAGCCACACTGTGGAGCGTCACGGTGCCGGGACCGCCGACCGGCCTGGCAGTCGCCAACGGCGTGCTGTATGCCTGCTGGGGCGGCCGGGTAAGGGCCTATGCCGCCAGCTACGGCGGCACGCTGGCCAGTGGCGCTCGGTGTAGTGGGGCACCCGAGATCGTCGACGGCACCGTCTACACGGTCGGGGGCGGCAACCTGTATGCCGCGACCCTGGACGGGGCCGTCGGCACGATCGCTGTTTCCCGGCCGGATCCGTCTCAACTGCGACCCATTGCCCGGGTGCTGCGCCACCACCTGCACTGACATCGCCGTGGCTGGCTCGACTGAGCCACTCGCTCTCTCCTGCCCGCCCCAGCTCCGTGCTGTCGGCGGGCAGCCGTCGCGAACCTCGAACCGTGACCCTGCCAGATGGCCCTTCTCGGGCGTGCAGCGTGCTCGCTACCTTCCGCCCTGCCGGTGCTCGGGTACGCCCCAGCGACCCCCTGCCTGGGAGACACCGGCTGGCGTGTACGAGCCCATCCGATCCCGCGCCCGGATGGGCTCCGCGCTTTCTCGGCTAGCTGGCGTTACTTGGGGAGTGCGTCGGGGCATACGGCTGAGCAGAGCCAAACTGCGAATGGGACCGACAAGGTGGCATTGTTGGCGTCCTTCTGATAGCGAACGTCGAGGGACTTGGCACCCGCGTAGTCACCCAGGCCGTCCCATGACACCTGGACGCCGAGCTCGCTGAGCTGCGCCGCCTGGTCCGCGCCGTTTGAGGCCGAGACGGCCGGGCAGGCACCATCGACAACCTGCGTTTCACCCGGGACGAAGCCGCCGCCCACGCTGGTCAGCGCCTGCCGGTCTGCGCCGAGACCATCCTGACCGGACGTGAACGGGTTCGGCCGGACGGCGAACGCATCGACGCGCGCGTTGCCAGTCGGATCGTGCAGCGACACACCTGTCACTGTCGCCGGTCCACCCGTATCCACGCAGAGCATCAACGAGCCGAACGACAGCGGTTGGCCTGCGGGGACATTGTCGACCGACATGCTCAAGGCGCTCGCATCCCCGAGCAGCACTCCCAGGCCGCCGGGGGCGTTAGCGCATCCCAACGCCGAGACGGCGATGGCGACCAGCGCCACCGCCGCCGGGATCCGCGCGTGCCGCGGGACGAGGATCAAGGTTGGTGCGCTTCCGCCTGTGGTGAGGCCATCCAGCCCGACGACGTGTTGCCGCACAGCTGGACGTGGCCGAGCGACCGATCAACGCCGAGTAGCGTCCGTTCCATGCTCGATCCACGCTGGTGACCGTCGCTCGAGAAACGCCCGCAGGCCCTCTTGTCCCTCGCTGCTGACTCGTTGTGCGGCGATCCGCCGGGCCGTGTGCCAGCGGGTCGACTCGTGCGGCAGCCCACGGACCTCGCGGATGACTGCCTTTGCCGCCCGCGCGGCCGTCGGTCCGGCGGCGAGCACATCGGCGACCGCGCTGTCGACGGCACCATCCAGCGCTGCAAGACCCTCGACGACCTCGTGAACGAGGCCGATCCGGAGCGCTCGCGTGGCGTCGAAGCGCCTTCCGCCTGGGAAGAGCGCCCGAGCGTGCGTCTCGCCGATCTTTGCGATCACGAACGGCGAGATCACGGCCGGCAGGATCCCCAGCCGTGTTTCGGTGAAGCCGAACTTGGCACCGGCTTCGGCGATCACCAGGTCGCTCACGGCGCACAGTCCCATCCCGCCACCAAGCGCCGCGCCCTGGATCCGGGCGATCACGGGGACCGGGCACGTGTCGATGGCGTCCAGCATCTGCGACAGCGCCATGGCGTCCTGCTCGTTGGCCTCCCGGTCGAGCTCGAGGCTGGCGCGCATCCAGGCAATGTCGGCGCCGGCACAGAACGAGGGCCCATCGCCGGCCAGCACGACCGCCCGAAGGGCGTCGGGTTCTTCGCGGGAGAGCGCGGTGAAGGCGCGTCGGAGCTCGTCGATCAGCGATGCGTCGAAGGCGTTGTGCACCTCGGGCCGCGCCAGGAGCACCCGTGCGACGACGCCGCCCGTGCCCGTGCGTTCGACGCGCAGCCCGCCGATCATGCGACGACCGCGCGCTCGCTGACCTCGGGAGCGGGGTCGTTGGCCGGATCGAAGCGAAAGACATCGCGCAGCCACAGCCGGTGAAGCCCCGATGCCACCAGGTTTCGCTCGGAGACGGTTCCCGCTCCGGCGTGCGCGGCGACCACGCGGCACCCCTCGTCGATCGCGCGCTGAATTCGCGCGCGGATCAGCACACGCTGGAGGCCACCGCCGCGCACCTCCGGCAGGACCAGGCCGGTTCGCAGAAGGCCGACCTTGCGGTGCATCGAGAGTAGGCCGCTCGCGACCGGTCGTCCGTCGCGCTCCACGACCACGACCGTGACGTTTCGGGTGGCGAGCTGGTGCGGCAGCAACCGCTCCCAGACGTCCACGTCGAACCCGACGTCGCGGAACACCGGCAGGACGACCTGCGCCCAGACCGCGGCGTCGTCCTCGCTGAGCCAGCGCAATTCGACCCCGTCGGGCAGCGACTCGTCCGGGACCACGAGATCGGCCGCGTCCGCGCCGAGAACCGCGATCTGCTCGCGTCGCTCCGCCCCTGGCCATGGCGCCCCGACGTACCCGAATCGCCCCGCGGTCCCGAGCTCGCGGTAGAAATCGAGCACACCCGGCAGCAACTCTGGAACGGTTCGCAAACCCAGGGCGTGGTTGAAGGCCGGCTCCGGCGCCTGCGCCGATGAGGCCATGACGAGCTCGTTCGCGTCGACGAAGTCGATGTCCAGGCCGCCGGCCCGCGCCGCGTTCCAGAGGCGCAGATCGGCCTCACCCTCCGCGATATCGATGTCGAAGAGCCGAGTCCAACGGTTCGCATCGTTGTCCGCAAGCGGTGGCAAGAGCTCGATCGGATCGCCCGTCCGAACCTCGCCGGGCGTGATCACCCGGGCGTACATGCGCGCATCGCTGGGATGGACCTTGATCGAGATCCGCGAGAAACGGCGGTCGGTGAAGTTGTGCTCCTGCGTCTCGCAGGGCGTGGCGTCACTCGTCAGCTCGATGACCAGCTCGGATCCGATCCGCGCACGGGTCCCGCCGGGCAGCAGCGACCACTCGATCCCGGTGGTGGTGACGTTGTCGCCGACGCTGCCTGGCCCGACCGGGTGGCCCTCGGCCCGCAGGCGCTCGATCGCTTCCATCGCGAAGAGGCACACGGAGCGGTAGGGCCCGCCGTGGACGGTCATCTCCCGATGCTTGTCGCCATCCAGGCCCAGCTCACCGACCCAGGCGCTGTCGACCGGCAGCTTGGGGACGCCCCCGGCGGAAACGTTGACAGACAGGACGCGGCCATTACTCACGTTCCGGATGGTATCGGGCAAGCCCTATCCTTCGTCCAGGGGAAGGCGTCCATCAGCGAGACCCTCGGGAGCATGAAGAGCCCGCGCGAGCGACTCCTAGGCGCCAGTGCCCTGCTGCGCAGTGCCGCGGCGGGCAGCGATCAGGCGACCGACGCGCACATTGCCGCCTTCGAAGCGTACGCCGACCTGGCGATGATGCCCGAGGCGCGCGCCGAGCTCGAGCTGGCGCGGACGTTTATTGCTCCTGGCGATGAGACGCGGGAACGAGAGCTCAGAGGGCACGACCTGGTGCTCGCGCTGCTCGAGGGCGACTACACCAGGGCCGGGAACCTGTTCGGCACCGACAGTGGGGCGAACGATGCGGACGCAGGTTGGATGCCGCGCTTCTTGCTGCAGCGAGAGCTGGGATTCGGCGACGCGGACGAGCTGGAACTCCGAGCCAGGGCGGAACGCGAAGCCAACGCCACGACACAGCTCGCGCTGGTGCTGTTGCTGCTCGATCGCGGGCGACCCGACGAGGCCAAGGTGATCGCACACCCCGATGACGGATCGGTCGTTGCGCTGGCCATGGCGGCCGAGGCCGCGTCTCTCCTCGGTGAGGTCTCGACAGCGGAGGCGCTGTATTCGCGTCTGCTTCACTTCGCGGGACGCCAGGCGATCGCCCATCAGCGGGGCAGCCTTGGCTCGGTGGATCGCTACCTCGGGTTGGCCGCCGGCACGGTCGAGCAGGCTCGACGACGCGGTGCGGCACCTGGAAGCCGCGATCCGCATCAACGAGCGGATGGGCGCCCGGCCCTGGCAGGCGCACGTGCAGCGCGACCTCGCCGAGTTGCTGGACCGAAGGCGCACGGCCGGGGATGGGTCACGTGCCACGGAGTTGCGAACCCAGGCGCAGCAGACTGCTTCGGCGCTCGGAATGACGGTCCTGCTCGAAGCGCTGCGGGGAGCGGCCACGCCCGCGCCGGCACCGGCCGCGACGGCAATCCCGGCTTCCGCTACTCCGGCTCCGGTGACTGCCGAGTCATCGACCGGCAACCTCTTCCGGCGCGATGGCGAGTACTGGACGGTGCGCTATGACGGGGCGCTGTTCAGCCTGCGCGACACCAAGGGCATGCAGTATCTCGGGCGTTTGCTGGCCGCTCCGGGCGTCGAGTTTCACGTCCTCGATCTGGCCAGCGACGGCGCGCAACCGGGTCGCGGGCTGGACGCGGCAACCTCACGCGCGGCCGCCGAGGAACTCGGCACGACAGGCTTTGGCGACGCCGGAGACATCCTCGATCCGAAGGCGCGCGAGGAGTACCGCAACCGGATCCGCGACCTCGAAACCGAGATCGCCGAGGCCGAAGCGTGGCATGACCCGGAGCGAGTCGCCCGGCTCCGGACGGAACGCGAGTTCCTGCTCGACGAGCTGTCCGCGGCGGTCGGCCTCGGCGGGCGGTCGCGACAGGCGGCATCCGCGTCGGAACGGGCGAGGCTGAACGTCGGCAAGACGATCCGCTCGGCGATCGATCGCATCGACACGTACAACCCGGCGCTTGGCCGCCACCTTTCGCTGGCCGTCCATACGGGTACGTTCTGCTCCTACACGCCGGATCCGGCCCTGAACATCGTCTGGGTCATCTGATCGCACACGCGTGCCGTACAAGGGCACGGCCGTGCCGCCACGATGCACGCCTTCCCGGTGAGTGAGCCGACCGGGCTCGACACATCAGGAACGGACATGAGCCAGCCTTCGATCTCAGTTGAGATTCCGGCAGTCGCAACGCGCGCAGCGCGCGCGAAACCACACGGCCCGTACCGCGCGATGGTGCTCTCGGCGATCCTCGGCGCAGCGGTTGCCCTCGCCGCGGCCGCAGGCGTGAGTGCCTACCGGCAGTCCGTCGCCGACCAGCAGGCGCGTGCCGAGCTGGCGCGCGTGAACCAGCAGGCCATCGCAATGCACGTCGCCAGCGAGCGAGCGGAGAACCCGGTCATCACCGGCCCGTTCGCCCCGGGATTTCGGTGACGACGATCGACCGCCAGGTCGTACAGCACAACCAGAGCGAGCGCTGGGGTCAGTAGGGCTCCGGAGAGTCGTCTAGGCACATCCCGTCGAGCGGGATCCGGGCGGTGGATCGCCCGGTCCTCGCTCGCACTCCGCTGGCGCCCAGGCGCGGGCGGACCGAGAATGGCGCGGCATGACGCAGGCGCCTGCGCCGCTCGGCACGCGAGCCGCGCTCTCGGATGGCCGTCGGGGGTCTCGTCCGAGTGCGCACCTTTTCGTGGAGCTGCGGGGCTTCGCGGACGTGATCCAGTCGGGCAGCTCGAACGACGCCGCTGCCGCGTTGCTGCGTTTCAGCGGGTCCGTCGTCGACGCGACGGCTGGCTACCCCACTTCGGAGCTACGGGCCGAGGGTGACAGCGCGTACGTCACCTTCACCAGCGCGGCCGACGCGGTCACCTGCGCCCTGCTCATCATCGGCGGCGCGGCGGCCACAACTGGCCCAAGGCCTGCCGCCGGGGTTGCCGCGGACTCGGACGCTCGCGGGTCCGACGGGTACCTCGCGGCTTCGGCCGTTTCTTCCGCGGCAGCACCCGGCGAAGTGCTCGTGACTGATGACGCACGGCGCCTCGCCGGGTCGACATCCGAGCTCGCCTTCTCGCGCGCGGTCTCGCGGTGGTCCCGGGGGAGCGATACGCGGCGAGGACTGTGGGTCGCCACGGCAGCGACGGCCGCGTCGCGGCGGCAAGCCCGCGCATGGGGTCGTGCCGCGTCCCTCGTGGCGGTCCTGGCGACCGCACTCGTCGTCCTGGCGGCCGCGGTCGTCTGGCCACGCGTCCAGCCGTCAGCCGCTGCGCTCAAGAACCCGATCACCATTGGTGCGCAATTGCCGCTCGGTGGTGAGGCCGCGGACTTTGGCGCGTCACTCGAGAACGCCGTCACGCTGGCGATTGCCGACGCCGAGATCCAGGCGGGAAGCGCCGGACCCAGGATTGTCCTGCGGGCAGTGGATGGGGGAACGCAGAACGAGCTGGCGCTCGCCGCTTCGACGATGCACAACCTGGTGGCAGACCCGTCTGTCCTTGCTGTCGTCGGCCCTGCGTGGTCGAGCACGGCTCAGACGGACATTCCCATCGGTAACGCAGCAGGCCTGCTGCAATGCAGCCCCTCGACCACGAATCCGAGCTTGACCAAGCCGCGCTTCGGTGGCCTGGATCTTCGTGCGGCCGATCCAGATCGCATCAGTTTTGTGCGCCCGATCACCACTGACGACATGCAGGGGCCCGCGGCTGCGTCCTTCGTGTTCACGCCGCCGAGCCCCGGGTCAAGCAACGTGGGGATTCCTGCCACGCACGGCCTCGGAGTCAGTCACGTACTCGTGATCGACGACACGTCTTCGTACGGAAGAAACGTGGCAGATGCTTTCCAGCAGTCGTTCGAAGCCAAGGGCGGCGTCGCTGACCGACGCGCGCACAATCCCGGCGCGGACGACCTGGCTGGGACACTGGCGCCGCTCGGCGCGGCGATCGATCCGGCGGAGGCAGTCTATTTCGGCGGCGATGCGGGTCCCGCCCTCGAGGTGAAGGCCGCCATGGCCGCGGCCGGCTATGCCGCGACGCCCCTAGTCAGCTCTGATGCGCTGTTCGACGGGACCGGTGCCGACTCGGGTTCGTTCATCCAGCTAGCCGGCCCACTGGCAGCCAACACCTACATCACGCAGGCCGGCGTCGCGCCAGTCGATGCGGACTTTCAGGCGCGCTACCGACGAGATTTCGGTGTCGCCCCGAGTGACTACGCCGCTGCGGCCTATGCATGTGCGCAGGTCATCATCGCGGCCCTCGGTGACGCGATCGCCCACGGCACCCCAGAGGCCGCACTGCGGGAAGCCGTGCGCGCCGCCGCCGTGGACGGCACACGTCGCACACAAACAGTCATCGGAGACGTGGGCTTCGACGCGAACGGCGACTCGCTCGATCAGTACGTCACGTTCTACTCGGTTGTCCCAGGAGCGGACGGCAAAGGCGAGTGGGGCGTGTTCGACCAGCAGAACTTCGGCCCCGCGCCATAGCGGATTGACCCGTTTGGCCTCCTCGCGCGTTCTGTGTCCCTAGGATGGGAACGAGGGAGGCCGCGAGGATCGAGCAGCCACTGGCCGGAGTAGCCGATTCGCGCGCCGAGCGCGACCTGGTCGACTTCGTCGATGCGCATTACGAGCGCCTGCTGCGGCTGGCACGGCTCGTCTCGCGCAACACCTCCGATGCGGCTGATGCCGTCCAAATCGCGCTCGAGCAGGCGTGGAAGAGCCGCGACGCGTTGCGCGATCCGGCTCGGTTGCGCCCATGGCTCGACCGGATCGTCGTCCGTGAGGCGATCCGCATCGACCGGCGGCATCGCGGGTTCCTGGGCCTGATCCGTCCGATCACGGAGATCTCGATCGACGAGCCGCCCGATGCTCGCGCCGACGTGGCTCCCGACTGGACCGCGTTTCGGGTTGCGTTCGACCGACTCCCAGCGGACCAGCGAGCGGTCATTGCTCTTCATCTGCATGCCGGTTACTCCATCGCCGAGACCGCACAGATCGTCGGCGCCAAGGAGGAGACGGTCCGGTCGCGGATCCGTCTGGCCAAGGACCGCTTGCGTCACGACCTCGAGGAACCACGCTGATGGCGCAGACGACCAAGAGCCACGACTTCGACACCGAGCTCGCGGCATTCCTCGAATGGCGAGCGGAGCAGGTCGCCGGCGCGCCGACTTCGATCGAGGTGACCCGCCGGATCGCGCAGCAGGCTGGAGTCGGGGCCCGACCCCGCACGACCGTTGTGCGCACCGCGTGGGTATTCATGGCCTTCGCACTCAGCCTGGCACTGGTCGGCGCTGCGGCATGGTTCGCGAGCAGGCCTCCAGTGCCGGTCACGACGTCAACCAGTCCAAACCCGTCGTCCTCGGGCCGGGAGTCCCCGATGCCACGCGTCCAGCCGCCGCTCCTGGCCGGCACTGTTGCGGTCGCGCTGGGCGTCGGGAACCTCGACGCGTTCAATCCGCAGACGAGTCGGTTGACCGGCCTCGTGCTGTGTGACTCGCCGTGCAACGGGCTGAGCTCGCCCACGTGGTCGCCCGACGGAACCCGCCTCGCGTACCTCGTCCCGGTGATGTCGTCGGACGGCTTTGCTGCTCCGAAGCGAGGTATCTGGATCAAGGACATGCTCACGGGCTCGTCACAGCCGCTGGTGTCGTGTGCCGCGCCAGCCGATTGCGAGCTCGACCGGCCGCTCGCCTGGTCTCCAGATGGCCGGTGGATCGCGTTCTTTCAGGGCTCCGAGCTCGCGATCGCACCGGTCGATGGCGGACCCAGTCGCAGTGTCATCGACGTCGGGAGACTCGATCCGACGACATCGTCGCTCTCCGTCACCTGGTCTCCGGACAGCATGCGATTGAACTTCACGACCCAGTCGGGCCAGTGGGAGAGCGTCAACATCGATGGCACGGACCACCAGGTCCATCCAGTACCGCTCTTCGTCTGGCTCACGGTCTCGCCGGATGAAAAGCAGATTGCCTATGTGACGCTGGGGGCGCTTCCCCAGCCGAGCGACCCGGCTCTGGCCGTCGATCCGGGTTCGGCCGGGCTCTTCACCGCCAACGCGGACGGCACCGATCCGAACGAGGTCGCGACCTTGCCTGGGTGCTGCGTGAGTGCGTGGGTAGGCGCCCCTGCGTGGTCCTCGGATGGGTCGCAGCTCGCGTGGGCGGGCTACGACGGGTCCCCGGGCGTGGATCACATCGTGCTGCTGATCGCTGGTGGCCAGCCGGGCATGCGGCGGCCGCTCACGGCGGTCGCGGAGAGCCGTCCAGCTTGGGCACCCGGGTCGACTTCGGCTTCGCCGAGCCTTCCGGTCCCGACATCCGAGCCGCTGCCGACGCTCGTGCCGCATTCGTCCGTCGAGCCATCGAACTGTCCCGCCATGGACACGATTGCGGTCTCGATCGGAGCCACCGACGGTCTGCCGGCGCCGCGTTCAGCAGCCCCGCCCGGTCAACCTTCGAACGGAGCCATCGTTGCCGGACTCGTCGGCAACGCGGGGATCGATGAGTACGTGGGTCAGTTCGCGCCCGACTTCGCGCAGGGAGCATTGCCGAACAAGCTGCTCTACACGGCGTCCGACGACGGCTGGTCCGCCATGTCCGACTTCGCCTGGTCACCGGATGGTTCGGAGTTCGCGTTCGCCGCCTCCGACGGCATCGATCCGGACGCCGCAACGGGCGGTGGCGTCACCTTCAGCTGCGGGACGCTCTTCGCGGCGGCAGCCGACGGGACGTCGCCCCACAGGCTGCTCCCGCCGGCAGCCGGCTACGGCGTGATGGCGCCGGCGTGGTCACCGGATGGCACGCGGATCGCCTATCTCTCGTACCAGGCACCGGCAGGCCAGGCGCTCGGAGAGCCGCCGGTCTTCCGGGCGATGCGCGTGCTCGATCTGCGCGACGGCTTGGACCAGGCGATCGGCCCGTGCTCGGGCTGCACGGCCATCGAGTGGTCACCGGACGGCGGATTGATTGCCGGTTTCGGCCCGACGGCAGGAGGCGTGGAGCTCGTAAACGGGTCAAGCGCTCAGGACCGCTCGAGCGCTGACGCGACGCGGGTGCTCGACGGCGCCGACGCCGTCCATTGGATTGGCCGGGACCTGCTTGCCGCAAGCGTGACGGACGGTGGGTCGAAGCTGTCCGTGTCCCGAGTTCATACCGCTGCAGAGCCCTACCAGGTCGACCCGCCCCAGGTGATCGCGGCGCCACCCGGGAGCACGTTCGCGAACGGAACCATGGCGTTCGACGCGAGCGGCGAACGGCTCGCTGTCGCCGTGAGCAACACGACGTTTGATCCGGCTGCGCAAATCCAGCTCGGAAACCGTCGACGTCGGGACGGGTCAGTTCAAGCTCGTGAATGAAGCGCGCTACGCGGAGTCTCCGTCCAACGTCCTCTGGTCTCCCGACGGAACGCAGCTGCTGTTCGAATCGCCCATCGGCGTGATCGAGCGAGACCGCGCGGACGGCAGCGGATCTTCATTCCTGGGAGGTGCCAGTGTCGTCCCCGGACATCACGGTGAAGCTTGGCAACCCGTGTGGCCTTGACCTGACCGTGCGCGAATGCGCTCTTCACACCGTCCACAGAAACTCGACAGGAGTCCATCTCATGCGTCGGCTGTTCTTCCCGGTGCTCGCACTGATCGCGGTCACGTGCCTCGCGTCAATCCCGGCTTCGGCTCAATCGGCGAGCCCATCACCGCTCCCGGCAGCGAGCGCCGCCCCGATGCTCGGCACGAACGAGGTGATCGTGTATGCGCGTTCGGACGTTGACGGCGCGCCCAAGTCGCTCTACGCCGTTGGTATCGATGGCGCGCCTCGGCTCCTGTCGCCGACGCCGATCAACTGCTGCGTCTCGGTCTCGCACGATGGAACCCTGGTGGCCTTCGAGTCGCCGTCTGCCGACGGGCAGCACGCCACCATCGGCCTGGTCAACACGGACGGATCGAACCTGCGCGTCTTGAGTCCGTCATCCAGCGCGGAGAACATCTCACCCGCTCTGTTCCTACCGGACGGCCGCCTCGTTGCGGTGACATGGACCGATGCCAGTCAGGGCCCGACCTCCGTGGTCGTGCTCGACCCAGCGGCCACAGACCCGATCGCCACCGAAACGCCGATCGCGGCGCTGACTGACGCGCCGCTGGCGGTATCGCCCGATGGCACGCAGCTGCTGCTGGCCCTGGGTTCCGACGCACCGACGCCGGGCCAGCTGCTGGTCGTCAACACGGACGGCAGCGGCCAACGGCCGTTCGGTCCGCTGGCCGTCGATGTCTCGGACGATACGGCCTGGGGTCCCGCCGCGAGCTGGTCGCGCGACGGCTCGAAGATCAGCTTCTCGACGGGTCCGGAGGGTCAGCGCACGAGCTACGTCGCGAATGCCGATGGATCCAACGTGACCTCGATCGGCAGCTCACTCACCGGCGCGCAATGGTCGCCCGCGCAGGATCTCCTGGTGCTGGACCGTCAGCTCAGCACGGGAAACGGGATCGTTGTCGTGCAGCCGGACGGGACTGTCGTGGCGACGCTCGTGCCGAGCGCGGCATTCGCTCCCACGTGGTCGCCTGACGGCACGCGCGTCACGTACCAGGCCGGGCTCCGCACCGACAACGTCTGGATCAGCGATTTGGCCGATCAGGCCACGCAGCTCACGAACGAGTCGGGCCACGACGAATGGGTGAGCTGGGGCGTGCTGCCTCCCGCTGCCGCGCCGAGCGCCCCGGCCAGCTGACCTCCTTCGCCGGTGGCCCGCCTGCGGGCCACCTTCCGTCCATCCGGTTCCCGAAGCGAAGAAAGTCCGCATCGTTGGGCCGGCCACTGACCCGTTGACCCTCTCTTGCGGGTCTGTTCTGATGACAACACCTGCGGAGAGGGAGAGCTGCAGCCCGTGCGGGTTACCAGCGCGGAGATGGTTCCGACGGCGGAGCAGCGTGAGCACGTGCTCGCGCAGTTCGTCGCCGAGCACTATCAGCGGCTCTTTCGACTCGCCATGCTCGTCTGCCGTGATCCGGCGGACGCTTCCGACGCGGTCCAGTACGCCCTTGAACGCGCCTGGCGGCAACGGGCCGCACTCCGAACCGACGGCTCCATTCGCTCGTGGCTCGACCGTATCGTGGTCAACGAGTCCATTCGCCACACCCACCGCCGCGCGTCCTGGCTGAACCGCCTTCTGCCATCCGCCGGACCGCGGTGGATCGAACCGATCGACGAGCGTGCAGCCAGCGGCGAGGCCTGGGTCTCCCTGCGTGATGCCTTCGATCGCCTGGCGCCCGAGCAACGCGCGGTGATCGCACTGCATCTGCATGCAGGCTATTCGGTCGCTGAGACCGCTGAGCTGGTCGGCTCGCCGGTCGAGACCGTGCGATCTCGCCTGCGGTTGGCCAAGGATCGGCTCCGGCGCGAGATGGGGGACGGATCATGAGCCAACTGTCCACCCGGCAACACGCCGACCTCGACCGGATTCTCGGCGACTTCCTGGCGGCCGAGGTCGCTCGGGCGGACCGCCTTTCGTCGGTCGACCTGATGGTCTCGCGGGTTGCTGCTCGCAGCCATCCCGTTCGACGTCGCGCCGGGGCGCCCACGCGTCTCGCGTGGCTGGGACTGTCACTGCTGGTGATGGCTTCCCTCGTGGCAGGCGCAGCCGCCGTCTTCGGGCCGCCACGCTTCGTCGTCCCGGCACCAGCGGCAAGTCCCAGCCAGGGCCAGGCCTCTCCCGAGACCACTGCCGCGAGCCCAAACGCAGTCGCTGCCCGGTACGCCGGCATGATTGCCGCCATATCGCAGGGCGGCAGCGTGGTCGCGGTCGATCCGCGCTCGGGAACCGCGAGCGAGCTGGTTCCCTGTCCGCAAGGGTGCACACCGCGCTCGTCGCCGGCGTGGTCACCTGATGGCACGCAACTGGCGTACGTGCGAACGGCGCCGTCGAATCCGGGCGCACCCGATGCACCCGCGGATGGGGGTGTCTGGATCCGCGATCTCGGCACAAGCGGCGACCGGCAGCTGATCTCCTGCGGCGTTCCGTTCGATTGCGCCGCCGACACGCCACTGGCGTGGTCTCCGGACGGGACGCGATTGGCGCTGATTCACGATGCCCAGCTTGCCGTGGCCACCCTCGACGGCGGCGTTACCGAACTTGCGCCGGTCAGCCCGCCGTTCCCGCAGAACATCAGCCTGTCGTGGTCCTCCGACGGCAGGTCCATCCGCTACGACCTGGGGACCTGGCAGGAGATCAACGTCGATGGAACCAACCGCCACACGGTTCCCGACCAACCGGCGCATCCCGACCAGCCATCCCCGGACGGCAGGCGCATCGCCTACGTGACGGACGACGTGGGTGCCGTCCCGAAAGGCCAGACCCCGCAGCCGGACCCATACACCGCACAGCTCTGGGTTGCCCGCGCGGACGGGTCCGAGCCGGTGTTGGTTGCGGAGTCCCCCGGTTGCTGCCTGGGTGCCTATGCCGGTTTGCCCGCCTGGTCTCCCGATGGAACCCAGCTTGCGTGGATCGTCTACCGCGACGGGATCGAACGCCTGATCACCGTCGACGCGGACGGCAGCAACCAGCTGACGGCTCCACTGCCGATGGGGGTGAGCCGACCCGCATGGTCACCGGTTCCCGCCTCGGTTCGGCCCAGCCAGCCATCTTCCATCCCTTCCTTCGCTGCGCCAGCTTCGCCGGTTCCCGCCGTCTCCAAGCCGCCGGAAACAGCGCCGGCGAGCGACGACCTCGCCGGAACCGTGACGGTCATCACCAGCACCGGGATCTCGGCCATGGACCCGGACACCGGGTACCTCACGCCCCTCGTGTCGTGCATCCCGGCGTGTGGCGAGTTCACCGCGGCAGCATGGTCACCCGATGGGTCCCAGCTCGCGCTCCTGGGCGAGGGCGAGGTCGAGATCTGGGACCTCGCGAGCAGGACCGGCCGTATCTCGATCCGTTGCGTCCCCGGGCTGTGTCCCGAGAGCGGGTCGCTGGCCTGGTCACCCGACGGCACGGCGCTTGCGTTCTTCAGTGGCGGCAACCTGGTCGTCGCACCGATGGACGGCTCCCCGGTCGTGGCGCTCACGCACGACGCGTCCGGTCTTCCGGATCACGTCTCGGTACTGGAGTGGACAGCCGACTCACGCGCCCTGCGCTACGAGATCGATGGCCAGCGCCACCAGATCGATCGCGATGGCTCGCACGCGCGAGACCTGCCGAGCGTTGCCCAAGGGTCGGGGACGGTCACGGCACCGAACGGCATCGCAATGGCCTGGGTTGGCGAGCTCGAGCGCAGCCTCGCGCCCGGGATCCAGGCGGACCCGTTCACCGCACAGCTGTGGGTCGACTACGGCGACGGCTCCGCGCCACGTGTCGTGGCGCAGCTCCCCGGCTGTTGCCTCGGCGCCTGGGTCGGAGCACCGAGCTGGTCCGATGACGGTGGCCAATTGGCCTGGACGGGCTACAACGGGAAGGACGGCGACCGGCTCCAGATCGTCAATGTGGACGGCTCGAACCTCCGTGCGCCAACGATGTCCGTGTCACCGAGCAGGGCAGTCTGGTATCCCCTGCCGTCCGGCTCGACGCCCGTCACGGCAACTCCCACGCCTGCCGATACCAGCGGGCTCGACGGTTCCCCATTTGGCCGAGTGCACGGGTAGCAAGGAGTCGGAGTTGAAGCGCCTCACAAACGCCGTCGTCGTTGCGTCGCTCATGACCTGCCTCGTCGCGCCATCCGGCGTTGGCGCTGTCGGCCGGCTCGGGCCAGGCGCAAACCCCGTTCCGAAGGCATCGGAAGTGGCCGCCAGCCCGACTGCGAGTGTGGCGCTCGAGTCGGCCAATCCCCATGGGCTCCAACCGGGCGAGGTGGTGGTGTACGAGCGCCACGTCTACGATCAGGACAGCGCACCGAGGCAGCTTTTCGCCGTCGGTGTGGATGGAACAGCCGTCTCGCTCTCGCCGACGCCGATCCACTGCTGCGTGTCGATGTCGCCCGACGGCACCCAGGTGGTCTTCGAGACTGCAGCGCCGGATGGAACGCGCTCGACGATCGGGCTCGTCAACACCGACGGCACGGGCTACCGGCTCCTGGCGCTCCCCGACGCCACGGTCAACGCGTCGCCCGACCTCTTCCTGCCCGACGGCAGGCTCACGGCCGTGACATGGGTGTACGGCGCCGGCGGTGAACCCAGCCAGACCTCGCTCGTGGTGATCGACCCGAGCGCGAGCGATCCATTGGCCGCCCGGAAGGTCATCGGCAGCGTGTTCGACAGCGTCCTGTCGGTCTCTGTGGACGGAAGCCAGCTCCTGATGTCAACGCCGGGGGACGCTGCCGTTCCCGGGCAGCTGCTGGTGGTCAACAGCGACGGCAGCGGCCAGCACCCATTCAGTCCGCAGGCCGTCAACGTGGCCGACGATCCCTCCTGGGGACCGGCGGCTTCCTGGTCGCATGACGGCTCGCGCGTGTCGTTTTCGACCGGCCCGGAGGGGGACAAGCATGCGTTCATCGCCAACGCAGATGGGACGAGTGTCGTGCCCATCGGCACCACCCTGACCGGCGCCCAATGGTCACCGACGGACGACCTCCTGGTCGCCGACGATGCACTGCCAACCGGGCATGGCGTGCTCCTGCTCCAGCCCGACGGGACGGCCGGAACGATCCTCGCGCCGTCCGGTGGCTGCTGCCCCATCTGGTCACCTGACGGGTCGCGCGTGCTGGTGCAGATCGCATCCCCGGGCCAGGACCTGTGGATCAGCGACCGGGCCGGCCAGCTCAGCCGGGTCACGCACGAAAATGGGACGTTCGATGGTTACTTCGACTCGTACGCGTGGGGCCAATTGCCCTAAGCGCCCCGCCGCTGACCGATTGGAGGTCTCGATGCCCAGCTCCGTCCGTCGCCATACCACTCGCCTGATGGCGCTGACCGTGGTTGCGTGCTGGGCGGTCGTGGGTGCGACCGCCGGTGCTGCCGCTTCGCCAACCTCGCCCCCGGCGCCGTCCCAGCGTGCCGCTCCGCCCTCGAGCGCGGCCGATCCGCTCTCGGATCTCGTGCCCTGCGACTTCCAACCGGGGGTCGGTGACAAGCCCTGGTTGTGCGGCAGCATCAGCGTCCCGCTCGATCGCGCAGACCAGCAAGGCGGCACCCTGGACCTCAACTACGCCGTGCTGCCGCACGCGGATCAGAGCGTCCCTGCCGGCCTTCCGCTGTTCGCAACTCCTGGTGGCCCGGGCGGGACCTGGTACGACGACTACGTGCTGTATGCGATGCAGCCCGAGCTGCACGCCCACCACGACATCGTCACGCTCGATCCTCGTGGGACCGGCCTCTCGGGGGTCATTGATTGTCCGGGGCTGCAGCAGGGCGCGCGGACCCACGACGAACTCGTGGCGGCCGTGACCGCGTGCGGCCGGCTCCTGGGCACGGCCAGCGGACGCTACGGCGCCGGGGACCGCGCGATGGACGTCGAGGCCGTGCGCGCGGAGCTCGGGTATCCGCTGATCGACTACTACGGCGCGTCGTACGGCGGCGTCGATGCGCAGGCCTACGCGGCGCGCTTTCCCGAGCGGCTGCATTCGCTCGTTCTCGACTCGACATTTCCCGTGACCGATCCCGATCACGTCGCGTGGACCGGCGGTCCCTACAGCGCGGCCGCACTCGTTCACGTCATGACGCTTCAGTGCAAGCGAGACCCTTCCTGTGCGGCGTTGACTCCCGATCCGGAACAGGCTCTCCTGGACGCGGTGAAGCAATTGCGCGACCACCCCGTTGATGGGCAGCCGGCCAACCATTCCGCGGCGCCGGTGCACCTCGATGACCTCGCGATGGCCTGGATTCTCACCGGTGCCAACCCGGCGTTCCTCGTCTCCGGCGCACTGGCACTCGCACGGGGAGACGCTCAGCCACTGATCAACCTGGCCGCCGGCTTCCGACCGGTGGCCCTTCCCGAGACCACCATGGCGCCAACCGAGTTCTCGGCGGGCGCCAATGCCGCGGGCTGGTGCAACGACGAAGACACGGCCTGGAACCGTGCGGATCCGGTGCCGGCGCGACAGGCGGCACTCGACGCCTACCTCGCCGCCCTGCCAGCCGATGCATTTGCGCCGTTCTCCAAGGACGCCTGGCGACCGTTTCAGGCCATCGACCTGTGCCTGAACTGGCCGGCGCCCGTGAACTTCACGCCTGCGGTTCCGGCCGGAACGACCATGCCGTCCGTGCCTGTGCTGATCCTCAGCGGCGACGAGGACAACGGCGTGCCGCTGGGCTACTCGCAGGCACTCCTCGATGAGTTTCCGCAGGCAACCCTGGTGCGCATTGCGGGTGCGGGCCACCCCACGATGTCGTTGGACGGGCCATGCGTCCCGTCGATCGTGGGCGGCTTCCTCGAGACCGGGACCGTGCCGGACACCTCGTGCGCGGGCACGCCTGGGTAACCCCGGGACGCGGCCGTGCCGCGCGTCGCTACATCCGGAAGACGCCGAACTTCGTCTCCTCGATCGGCGCGTTCAGCGACGCCGAGATGGCCAGCGCCAGCACGTCGCGCGTCTGGGCAGGGTCGATGACGCCGTCGTCCCACAGCCGGGCCGTGGAGTAGTACGGGTTGCCCTCGCGCCTCGTACTTGTCGAGGATCGGCCGCTCGAATGCGGCGCGCTGCTCGGGGGACGACCAGTCGCCGCCCGGCAGGGACGCGGCACGGACCGTGGAAAGGACACTCGCCGCCTGCTGGCCGCCCATCACGCTGATGCGCGCGTTGGGCCACATCCAGAGGCCGCGGCTGCCGTATGCGCGTCCGGCCATGCCGTAGTTCCCGGCACCGAACGAGCCGCCGATGATCACCGTGAACTTGGGCACGGCCGCGCAGGCGACAGCGGTCACGAGCTTGGCGCCGTCCTTGGCGATCCCGCCCGCTTCGTACTCGCGTCCGACCATGAAGCCGGTGATGTTCTGGAGGAACACCAGCGGCACGCGGCGTTCGCAGGCGAGCTCGATGAAATGTGCGCCCTTCAGGGCCGACTGGCTGAAGAGCACGCCGTTGTTGGCGAGGATCCCGACCGGGTAGCCGTCGATGTGGGCGAAGCCGGTCACCAGCGTCTCGCCGTAGGCAGGCTTGAACTCGTGGAACTCCGATCCGTCGACGATGCGGGCGATCACTTCACGCACGTCGTAGCCGCGCCGCAGGTCGACCGAGGCCGCGCCGTAGATGCCGAACGGATCGTCCAGGGACCCGTCGGGATCGTCCGGATCGGGGGTGGCGACGGCGGGCGCCCGCGGCTCGTCTCGCTGCCAGGGCGTGGATGGCTTCGCCCAGCTCAGGCTGCCCACGATCTCTCGCCCTAGCGCGAGCGCGTGCTCGTCGTCCAGCGCTTCGTAATCGGCAACGCCGCTGACGCGTGCGTGGACGGCCGCCCCTCCCAGTTCCTCGGCGGTGACCTCTTCGCCTGTCGCCGCCTTCACCAGGGGCGGTCCGCCGAGGAAGATCGTGCCGGTCCCGCGGACGATGACGGTCTCGTCGCTCATGGCCGGCACGTACGCGCCGCCGGCCGTGCACGAGCCCATCACCAGCGCGATCTGAGGGATGCCGCGCGACGACATCTGCGCCTGGTTGTAGAAGATCCGGCCGAAGTGATCCCGGTCGGGAAAGACTTCGTCCTGGAGCGGTAGGAACGCGCCGCCCGAGTCGACCAGGTAGAGGCACGGGAGCCGGTCGTCGAGCGCGATCTCCTGCGCGCGCAGGTGCTTCTTGACGGTCATCGGGTAATAGGTGCCGCCCTTGACCGTCGCGTCGTTCGCCACGACGACGCACTCCGTCCCATTGATCCGGCCGATCCCGGTGACGATCCCGGCGCCGGGTGCCTCGTCGTCGTAGAGGCCGGTCGCCGCCAGAGGCGACAGTTCGAGGAACGGGGAGCCCGGGTCGATCAGTCGGTCGATTCGCTCGCGGACGGGCAGCTTGCCGCGCTCGACGTGCCGGGCGATGGAGCGCTCGTCACCGCCGGCGCCTCGGGCGATCAAGTCCTCCGTTCTGCGCCGGAGATCGGCCGTCAGCGCGCGCATCGCGGTCGGCATTCGCACGCACGTCGGGATCGCGCGGATCGACTCGCGTCTTGAGGACGGCCATGCTCCGGATGATAGGCAGCCTTGAGCCCTTGACACGCGGTGCATCACGATATATCGTGACGTTACGCCGATAGAGCGGGAGTTCAAGAGGCAGCCAAGGAATGGCGCCACCCGCCCGGCGATGAAGAGGAGTGCACGAGAGATGCACGAAATGCACGAACGATTGCATGCGCGGTACTGGGGCACCGGTCCCGATGCGCAGGCACCTGTTGGCGACGAGCGCCACGAGCGCCAACAGCGTCACCATCACCGACCGCCGTTTGGCGGCGGGCCGCGAGGCCACCGCATGGGACCCGGCCGACTGATGTGGGCCGCAGGCATGGGCCGCCGCCAGCAGGTCCGTCGCGGCGACGTCCGCACCGCAATCCTGGCCCTGCTCGCCGACAAGCCGATGCACGGATACCAGGTGATGCAGGAACTGGCGAGCCGCAGCGGTGGTGCGTGGGCGCCGAGCGCCGGCTCGATCTACCCGACGCTTCAGCAGCTCGAGGACGAGGGGCTGGTCCACGGGCAGGAGCAGGACGGCCGGCGGGTCTACTCGCTGACCGACTCGGGCCGCGAGGCAGCTGCCAAGGCAACCGGCTCAGCACCCTGGGACGTGGATGCCGAGGGCGACCAGGACGCACGACAGGCGTTCATCCAGCTTGCGCAGGCCGCCATGCAGGTCTACCAGGTCGGCGACGCGGCCCAGATCGCGGCAGCGAGGCAGATCCTCATCAACGCGCGCCGCGAGCTCTACGGGCTGCTGGCGCGCGACGAGGGAGCCGAAAACGCCGGCACGGAGCCGGCAGACGGATCCGACGACAGCACTGTCACGAATGATGGCGACGTGAGCGGGGAGACCACGACCTTCTGAATTCGAGCTCCGAGGGCGGTCAGGCTGGGGAACCGCCCTCGGGTGTCGGCATGTCCGTGATTGGCGTGTCGACGAGCGGTGCCCGCTGAGTGGGCGCCTCGGGATCGACTGCCGCCGTGACCTCCATGTCTGGCGGCAGCTCCGTGTGCGCGGCGGCACGATCGGCGTCTTCTGCCGAGAGCTCGGGATCAGCCTCCTCACCGCGCCGGTCCAGGCCGACCCGCGCCGGGCGATAGCGGAAGTACGCCCACGTGCCGAGCGAGACGACGCCGAAGCCGATCAGGAAGACGACGCCGATCATCAGCGGCACGATCGAATCGTTGGAGAGGTAGCCGTTCACCGGGTTCACCAGGATCAGCAGGTAGCCGAAGATCGCGAACGCGAACAGCGGGAACCACATGCTCCGGCGCCAGTGGAAGAGCGGGTGACCCGGCAGGAATCGCATCGGCAGGAGGCCGACGGCCAGCGCCTCGATGCCGGCCACCACGAAGGTGACCAGCGCCGTCTCGAGAAATGTCTGAAGCCATTGCGAGCCGCCCTGCTGGCGGACCACCTCCAGCAGGACCCAGGCGACGAAGCTCAGGCATCAGCAGCCAGACCGAGGCGAGCCAGGTGCCAACGCCCTCGTCGCGTGAGCTGATCTCGCTGGTGAAGATGATCGAGACGATCAGCCCGTACATGTAGCCGGGCTGGAACTGCGCCAGCCGCGACATCAGCACGCACACCACGGCGATCGGAAGCGTCAGCCAGAGGGCTCGCAGGAAGCCACGGTCACGAGCCACCGAGCGACGCCGGTGATAGACCCGCAGCGGCAGGTCGAACGCGAGCGTGATGAAGGCAAAGCCCGTGAACAGCCCGAGGAGCATGGCCAGTGATTCCAGGTCGAGGCCGAAGGTCGGGCTGAGGAAGCCGTAGATGACGGCTGTCGCTGCCAAGCAGAACCAGACGCCGGCAAGGCCTCCGATCAGACCATTGCCGGAGTTCCGAATGGCCGCCAGCGGACCCACGAAGATGAGCCCAAGGAGCCGGCTCCAGCCGCGCCGGACCCGACCGAACCAACCCTGGATCTCCTCGTAGTTCGCCTCGACGGTCTTGTTGAAGAGCGTGCCCGGGAACGGCACCAGGAAGGCGATCAGGAGCGCGAGGAGGCCGGTCGATCCCAGCAGCGCGATGTTGCCCATGGCCGAGTCGCTCGGCGACGTGAGGTGACCCTGCCAGGTCGCCGGTCCTCCGGTCGAGCCCGGCGTCAGCACTGGGATCACCGCCTGCTCAGAGGGCGACGGCGACACGGTTGGGCTCGGCGACGGTGACGGGGACGGCGGCAGGGACGGACTGGGCGCCTCGGTAATCGTCGGGGGCGACGGCGAGATCGTCGGACTCGGAGACGGCGAGATGGTCGGACTGGGCACCTCGGTGATCGTCGGAGAAGGGGACGGCGACAGGGTCGGCGACGGAGACGGCGAAGGCGACGGACTCGGGCTCGGCGAAGGACTCGGGCTCGGCGAAGGACTCGGGCTCGGCGAAGGACTCGGGCTCGGCGTTGGCGATGGCGACGGGCTCGGCGAAGGACTCGAGCTCGGCGAAGGAGACGGGCTCGGCGATGGCGAAGGCGACGGTCTCGGGCTCGGCGATGGCGATGGCGAAGGCGACGGATTCGGGCTCGGCGATGGGGACGGACTCGGCGTTGGCGTTGGTCGAGGCGTCGGGGTGGGCGTTGGCCGAGGCGTCGGGCTCGGCGTCGGGCTCGGCGTTGGGCGCGGAGTCGGCGAGGGCGAGGGCGAGGGCGAAGGTGTGGGGGTCGGGGTCGGGCTCGGCGTGGGGGGCGGCGTGGGGGTCGGGCTCGGCGTCGGGGTCGGTGTCGGCAATGGCGCGAGCACCCGGAACGCGTGGTTCGGCGAGTCGAAGTTCGGGTCGTTGGCGTCGAAGGTGGAGGATCCCGACGAGCCCACCCGGCACGCGCTGCCGCTGCGCTTGGGATCGACCGTGCAGACCGTGATCACGTAGGCGCCTGGATCGACCGACGCAACCCCTGCGGTCGCAGGGACATGGAATGCGTACGGGCCGAAATGCCCCGAGGAGTTTGTTTTCGGCGTGCCTCCGAACTCGTGTTCGAAGAGGTCCCCGGGGCGGCCGAGATACACGTGCGTCGGCGAGTTGGCGTACATCCCGGTGCCCGCGACCGTCACCTTGTCCCCAACGCGCCCCGACGTGCGGCCCAGCAGGATCTGCGGCCGAGGGATGGTCAGGAAGGTTGTCGCCATCCACTCGGGGTCGCAACCCGCCGAGTCGTCGCAGGCAACCACGACGTGCTTTCCGAAACCCGCGTTCGTGGGGATCTGAAAACGTCCCTCAGGTGCGTTGAACGATCCCGCGCTATTTGGCTCGCCAAATTGCTTCAGGGCCTGGTAACTGTTTCCGCCTTTCTGAAAGGACAGGTCGACGACCGGTCGGCCGTTCGCGAGGAACGGCTGAAAGAACTTGCCGATGACGACTCGGACCTCGCCCGCACGCCCGCGGTTCTGCGACAGATGAATGTGAGGGTGCCCCACCGTGAACGTCGCGGATGCCCGTTCAACGCACGAGGGGGGATCGGGAAGTGTGCAGAAGGTCACCGTGTGCTGGCCCGGTGGCACGAGCCCGTTGAAGCAGTTGGTGCTGGCGTTGCCACGGCACTCGACTGCGGGCACCGTGAAGGTGATCGAGAACGGGTTACCGGACGATGGATCTCCGCCGACCGAAAAGCTCAGCTCATTCTGCGGGTCGTCAACGTCCCAGAAGAGGGTCGCCGGTGCGGTGACGCTGTATGAAGTGAACCCGCTGGCGGTCGCGTGAACCTTCGTTCCCCACGTCCCGACGGTGGTGTCGAGAACGATCGCCGGCGTGCCGCCGGCGCGGGCAAGGCCGGCAAAGCCGAGCCACAGGAACACGAACACGAGGGCACCCGCGAAGAGGCCGCTGCCCCTCCGCCTCCGCCCGAGATGATCCGTGTGGTGATCCACGTTGCGCGCGCGCCCCTCTCGCTCGGTTTGGTGGTCCGAGCGCGGGGATCGTGCCATGTCGAGGCTGTCGGCAGCAGTGCGCCTGCGGCAGAAGCCTGCGCGACGTTTGTCCTGATGGTGGGTGGCGACCGGAGCGATGCGGCCCCGATGGGCCGCGACGATCGGCCGAGGCCTACCTCACGAGCCGGACGACACCTGGAAACGAGACGCGGCCACGGGCGAGCAACGTGCCGATGCCCTCTGGGCCGAGCGGCTTGCTGTAGAGGATAGCCCTGCGCCAGGTCGCATCCGAGGGCCGCGAGGCGGCGGGCCTGATCGCGAGTCTCGACGCCCTTGCCGGTCGTCGTCAGGTTGCGCGCGCGCGCGATCGCGAGCAGCGACTCGGCGAAGGAGACGTCCTCCGGTGGGCCACCGGCCAGGCTCACGAACGAGCTGTGCAGCTTGAGCGCGCTCACCGGCAGGCGGCGGACATCCTCGAGCGTGGTCCCCTGGCCGAAGTCCTCGATGGCCAGGTTGACGCCCAGGTCGCGCAGCGCGAACGTCGAGTCGAGGTAGTCGGCGCAGCCGGGGCCCAGCTCGAGCGTCAGCGCGACGGGTGAGATCTCGGCGGTCTCGAGCGTCTGATCGACGAAGGCGGCGAAGTCAATGCGGGCCAGCTGGCGAGCCGAGACGTTGACGTTCATGCCCAGGCCCTGCATTCGGGCGAAGCCCAGGTGCCACGTCCGCAGCTGCTTGAGTGCCGTCTCGAGGACGCGCTGCCCGATCGGGACGATCAGTCCGCTCTCTTCGGCGAGCGGCAGGTAGTCGGCGGGCGGGATGGTGCCGAGCAGTGGATGGCGCCAGCGCAGCAGCGCCTCGACGGCCGCGATCGCCACCGGACTGGAGGTCGATGATCGGCTGGTACTCAAGGCCGAACTCATTGCGCTCGACAGCACGCTCGAGGTCTTTGCCAAGATCGAGCGGCGGGCGCTCGGCGCGGGGACGGGCTTGCATGAAGTGGACCGTACCAGCCTGAAGCGCACAGCGACACCCGTACTGACGGGTCATCCGCGAGTGGCTCCGTCCGGTGCGTCGCGCGCACCCCCGTGCGATAATTTCGCCAGGCTCACCTCTCGTCCGGTTCGCGGACCGCGCTTGGTCGCGTCCCCCCAGCCTTGAAGAGGCTCACCGCTTCGTGAACGTCGAAACATCCACCTGGACCACCAAGAAGGGCCTCGCCCAGATGCTCAAGGGCGGCGTCATCATGGACGTCGTCACGCCCGATCAGGCGAAAGATCGCCGAGGACGCCGGTGCTGTCGCCGTGATGGCGCTCGAGCGCGTTCCCGCGGACATCCGCGCCGCCGGCGGCGTCGCGCGCATGAGCGACCCCTCGATGATCGAGGGGATCATGAGCGCGGTGACCATCCCCGTGATGGCCAAGGCGCGCATCGGCCACTTCGTGGAGGCGCAGGTCCTCGAGGCGCTGGGCGTCGACTACATCGACGAGTCAGAAGTGCTCACGCCGGCCGACGAGGTCAACCACATCGACAAGCACGCCTTCAAGGTTCCCTTCGTCTGCGGCTGTCGCGACCTGGGCGAAGCGCTTCGCCGGATCGCCGAAGGCGCGGCAATGATCCGCACCAAGGGAGAGGCGGGAACCGGCAACATCGTCGAGGCCGTGCGCCACATTCGTGCACTGCAGGCCGGCATCCGTGCGTTGGCGGCCAAGCGCGAGGACGAGCTCTTCGTGGCCGCCAAGGAGCTCCAGGCTCCCTACCAGCTCGTCAAGGACGTCGCCGAACACGGCAAATTGCCGGTGGTGAACTTCGTCGCCGGCGGGATCGCCATCCCGGCCGACGCGGCGCTGGCCATGCAGCTCGGCGCCGAGGGCGTCTTCGTCGGTTCGGGCATCTTCAAGAGCGAGGATCCCGCCCGCACCGCACGCGCGATCGTCCAGGCGACCACGCACTTCGACGATCCTGCGATCATTGCCGAGGTGTCCAAGGGACTCGGAGCGCCGATGCGCGGCATTGCCCTCGAGCAGATTCCCGAGGGTGAGCGGCTGGCCGTCCGAGGCTGGTAGCCACGACCAACAGACACCGACGCCGAACCGACGACCCGCGTCCGCATCGGCGTCCTCTCCGTCCAGGGCGCATTCGCCGAGCATCTTGCCGTCCTGCGCCAGATCGGCGTCGACGGCGTCGACGTGCGTCTCCCGCGACGACCTCGACGGAGTCAGCGGCCTGATCATCCCGGGCGGCGAGAGCACGGCGATCCGCAAGCTGGTCGATCGCTGGGAGTCTGCGCGAGCCGATCGCCGTACTGGCCGCCCGCGGTGCGCCGGTCATGGGCACCTGCGCCGGCATGATCCTGCTCTCACGCGAGATCGTCGACGGCGACGCGCCCGTCTGGCCGCTGCTGGACATCAGCGTCAAGCGCAACGCCTTCGGCCGCCAGCTGGACAGCTTCGAAGCAGACTTGGACGTGCCGGTGCTGGGCGACCAGCCCGTTCACGGCGTGTTCATCCGGGCGCCCGATCGTCACGCGCGTGGGCCCCGACGTCGACGTTCTGTCCACCCTGGACGATGGGCGCGTCGTCGCCGTGCGGCAGCGCAACGTGATCGCCACGGCCTTCCATCCGGAGCTGGCCGGAGAGACGCGCTTCCACCGCCTGCTCTCCACGATGGCCGGCGAATACGCCGAGCCGGGCGAAGGCGCCGGACGGCGGCACCACCCCACCCGGCGCAGCAGCGCATGACCGTACGCGGCAGCGGTCGAGGGCTGGGGTCGTCGCGGGCCGGCCGCGTCCGTGCCGCGCGCCTCACGGACCTTGCCGCGCTCGGTGAGCTGTCCCGCATGTCCCACGCCACCGACGGCGACCCCGAGGTGGACGAGCAGCCCGTGCGGTCGCTCGGCCTGCCGGTGAACGCCAGCCAGATCAGCGTGTTCAGCCTGTTCCGCATGCCGCTGGGCGCGTTCCAGCCGCACGACCCGCTGTACGTCTACGAGGAGGAAGGCCACCTCGCCGGGCTGGCGCGCGTGGAGCGCGACTCGCACCGCGACGAGTGGACGATCGTCGAGCTCGACGCGATCGACGAGGGCGCCGCCGGCGACATCCGCTTCCGCCTGGTGCAGCACCTGCTGCGCGACGGCAGCAAGCGTGGTGCCGGACGAGTCCACGTCGCCTGCGCCGACGAGCGCGGCAACGTCGAGCTGTTCATGCAGGCCGGGTTTCGCCCGCTACGGCGAGGAAGTGATCATGTTCCGGCGCGCCGGGCCAGCCCTTTCCGCAGATGAGCAACGAGCGGGGCTGCGGAGGCGCGGATCCGTTCGTCGCGCAGCCTCGATGCGCTGCAGCTGCATCGGCTCTATCAGGCCTCCGTGCCGCGGCCGGTCTTCCGCCTCGAGGGCTATCGGATCGCGGACTGGGAGCGGCAGGGGAACGCGTGGCGCATTCCGCGCTCGTCACTGACGCCGATCCTGCGCTTTGCCGACGTGGAGGCGTTCGTGGAGGAGTGCCCGCCGCCCGAGACGGTCGAACTGGCGGCCTTCGTGCAGATCGGCGTGGCCAAGCAGGATCAGCCGCACTACCTGCGCGTCGTGTCCACGCCGGCCACGATCCGAGTGAACTGGTTCGCTACGGGCTGTCGGTCATCGGACGGCGAGCCCCCGATACGCGCGGCGTTCTCACCGCCGTGCGAACCTACGAATCACCGCTCGACCATCGACTCGAGGAGGCAGGCTTCCAGCCAATCGCCCATGTGTCACTGCTGTTGAAGGAGAACCTGGTCCGCGTCGCCGAGCCGATGCTCGTGCCGGCCGTCCGCTGACCCGGGAGGCAATCGTGGCTACCAGTCAACCGATACGAACCAGACGACGACACTCGACCCCGCAGGGCTCGCGGGGAGAGCCGGTGTCGCCCCCGCACGTGGAGCTCACCGACGGCATCGAGGTGCTGCTCGACGCGCTTCCGCCGGAGATCCAGCGCAGCTTCCGAGCGCTGCCCGAACGCCCTGTCGGTGATCGAGGTCGTGATGGACCTCGGCCGCCCGCCGGAGGCGCGCTTCGGCGGCGGCGGCGAGGCCGAGCTGCTCGAGCGCGAGATCACCGAAGAGGACATCCAGTACGTCGTCGATCACATCGGCTCGTTCGGCGACGACAACCGCGCCGGCATCGAGCGGACGCTCCACCGCATCTCGCGCCATCCGCAACCGCAACGGCAAGATCGTCGGCCTGACCTGCCGCATCGGCCGCGCCGTCTTCGGCACGATCGAGATCATCGAGGACCTGGTCGAGTCAGGGCAAGTCGATCCTGATCATGGGCCGGCCGGGCATCGGCAAGACGACCATGCTGCGCGAGGCGGCGCGCGTCCTCGCGGACGACCTGGACAAGCGCGTCGTGATCGTCGACACGTCGAACGAGATCGCCGGCGACGGCGACATCCCGCATCCCGGCATCGGTCGCGCGCGGCGCATGCAGGTGCGCACGCCGGCGCTGCAGCACGCGGTGATGATCGAGGCCGTCGAGAACCACATGCCCGAAGTCATCGTCATCGACGAGATCGGCACGGAGCTCGAGGCGTTGCCGCGGCACGCACGATCGCCGAGCGCGGCGTGCAGCTGATCGGCACGGCGCACGGCAACAGCCTCGACAACCTGATGCTCAACCCGACGCTGTCCGACCTGATCGGCGGCATCCAGTCGGTGACGCTCGGCGACGAGGAGGCGCGCCGGCGCCGGACGCAGAAGAGCGTCCTCGAGCGCAAGGCGCCGCCGACGTTCGACGTGGTGGTCGAGATCCAGGATCGCGATCGCGTGACGGTCCATCCCGATGTCGCCGAGACCGTCGACGCGATGCTGCGCGGCGACCCGATCGCGCCCGAGATCCGCTGGCGAGACGAGGCGGGCGTCCACAAGACGCAGTCGCGGCCGCGCCCCGGACCGTCTTCGCAGATCCCCGGAGAACGTTTCGGCGGACAGGTCGCGACCGGTCCGACCGGATGGCGCGTCGAGCCCGGGTGGCGACCCGGCCAGCGGCGCGACGAACCGTTCGGGTACCGCGACACGGGCGCGCGTGGCTCGGAGCGTGAGCGCGAGTCGCGTCCGGGATACCGGCCGGGAGCCAGCGGTGGCTGGCGCTCGTCGCGCAGCCGCGGTGCGAACCGATCGTCCGGCACGGAGAGGCCTCCAGCGGCCCCATGGGCCGCTGGCCCGGAGGTCGTTTCGAGTCCCGGGTTCGAGGATCCGAGCCCAGCGGTTCGCAGCCGAGCCACCTCGACTGCCGCCCCGTTCCAGAGCGGCGAGATCGCCGACCGCGGCCCAGTCGAGCGCGGGACGCTGCCAACTCCCGAGCCTCGAGCGCGCGACAGTCGCGAGTTCGATCGCCAGCGCGAGTGGCGCGAGTCGGCCATGCGGGCGATTCGTGAGCTGCGCGCGGAGTCGAGCGCGGTCGGGGTCGATTCGGACGAGGCAGCTGCCGCCACGGGTGCCGCCGCGGTCGCCGACCAGCAGGCGGTCGCGATCCCGGTCGCCGAAGCGTGGCCTCCGTCGGATGCCTGGCTGGAGCCAGACGAAGAGACCGGCGAGGACATCATCCACCTGTCCGATGGACGCGGTGAGGCCAAGGTCCCGCTCGAGACGTTGCACGTTCTGGGCTTCGGGGTCAGCCGCAAGCGGCTCGAGCAGGCGATCCGCGAACTGCAGCTGCCCGTGGTGATCGTTCGCGAGGCGGACGACGCGGACGTCGTGATCACGCTGCGCAACTTCTACAAGCAGAAGGCACCTGCGCTTCGCGACGCCGAGGACCGCGGCATGCCCATCTACGTGCTCAAGTCCAACACGATCGTGCAGATGGAGGCGTGCCTCACCGCACTGTTCTCGCTGGACGTGGATCCCAACGAGGCTGCGCTGCGCGAGGTCGAGGACGCCATCGGGCTCGTTCGCCAGGAGCAGAAACCGGTCGAGCTCTCGCCCCAGAACGCCTACATCCGCCGGCTGCAGCACCAGGTTGCCGAACGCGCGAACTACGTGTCGCGGTCACGCGGCCGTGAGCCGTTCCGCCGCGTGCGCGTGTACCCGGACCGAGTGAGGGCCTGGCGCTAGCCGGCACGGCCGCCCGCGCTGGCCGCCGCGCGCTGAGCTGCCGCGCGCTGGGACTTGACAGTGCCGCCGCGCCATCGTTCGAGCGCGCCACGCCCGGACCACCCAGGCCGTCGCCGTGGGTCCCATCAGTTGTGCGCCTTTTCCAACACGGGAAAAGCCGGACGGCGCCTGGTAGGGCTCACCTTGTCTCAGGTGCCGGTGTTTCCGATGCAAACGAGGACAATTGGCCAGTCTTGATGGCGATATCGAGGCGCCGAGCCGTTCCGATGTCGGGAAATGCCACCAAACGAGACGAAGAGCGCGTCGTCGCAGCGACGTAGGAGGCCGGCACGCCTCTCGCCCACCGGCCTCGAAGAGAGGGCGGACGTCAGCCGACTGCGTTCTTTACTCCGCAGCAGCCTCCGCCACAGCAACCACCGTTGCCGCAATCGCACCCGCAATCGCAGGTCCGAGCGGGGTCAGCCGTTGACATGGGAAACCTCCTGGCAGCATGCCATTGGCAGCGATCGCGTCGATCGAAGCTGTGTCTCGCGATTCGCCAGCTCCCGATCGAGGTGATCGAGCTCGTCCCGAGCCCTGGCGACTTCGCGACGGCGCTCCTCGATCTGGACGATCAGCTGCGCCTGCATGTCGTCACACCGACCATCCACACAGAGGCCGGCAAGACGACCCGACTCCGAGAGCTCGATGCCCAATCCGCGCAGGGTCACGACCATGCGCAAGCGGCATAGGTCGCCGTCCGTGTAGGTCCGGTACCCGTTCTCGGCTCGCGGCGCTTCCGGAAGCACCCCTTCCGACTCGTAGAACCGGACCGCGGCCGGCGTGATGCCGGCCCGCTTTGCAAGCTCCGAGACTCTCATGGCCGCAACGCTAGACCCTCAAGCAACTTGAAGGTCAAGCGCGATCTTTCGCGGCGCGATCGCCTTCCTCAGGCAACCAGCGTGAGTGCCTGGATCGTCATGATCGCGCCCGCGACCACGACGACGACTGCAGTCGCCGCCGGGATCCAGCGACCGACGCTCCCGCCGAAGCCGAGGCCTCCGAAGCGTTCGACCAGCGAGCGGGCGCGAACGAGCGCGACGCCGACGCCGACCAGCACGACCGCCATCCCCAGCCCGAACGCGACGGTGAGGACGACACCGAACGCCGGCCTGCCGAGCGACAGCGATCCGAGCAGCAGGATCAGTGCCGAAACCGACGGAACCATGCCGCCGGCGAGTCCCAGCGCGACAAGCCCTCGCCAGCTGAGCGGCTTCGATGAGCTGGGCAGGTGCGTGTGGCGCATACCGCCGTGGGAATGCCAGCCGGCCGCGGTCGTCAGCTGTTCGTGCTCGTGCTCGTGCTCGTCTGCTCGTGCTCGTGCTCGGCGTGGGAGTGCTCGACACCCAGCGTGTGCTGGTGGTCGTGCTCGGTCGCCACCGCCCGCACCCGTCGGACCTCGAGCACCCGCTGGACGATCAACCAGCTGCCGATCACGATCACGATCGCGCCGGAGACGACGCCGAGGATCGGGTAGAGGCGTTCCGGCGGGATGATCGCCGCGAACGAGAGGCTGATCAGGCCCAGCACGAGCACGCCGACCGTGTGCGACACCGTGACCGCGAGGCCGAGCCCGACTGCGTGCCGGGTCGATCCACGCGTGCCGACGAGATAGGCGGCCATCACCGTCTTGCCGTGGCCCGGCGAGACGGCGTGCAGTGCCCCCAGGCCGAACGCGACCGCGAGCGACGCCAGGATCACGATCGGCGTCAGGTCGCGGGATTGGAACAGGGCTGAGACGCCCGTTCCGAAGTCGCTGATCCCGTTCGGGACCGCCGCGGCGGCAGCCGGGACCAGTGCTGGTGCCGTCCCCCCAGGTGTATCGGCGCCAACAGCCGACCCGACCGGCGTCGCGTCGGGAACCGAGAACGATGCCAATGCCGCTCCTCCGGCGGTCGCGCTCCAGGTTGCCGAGCGCTGATCGGCCGGCGTGGTCAGGAGGTCCGCCGGGTAGTGCGTCAGCCGCTCGGTCAGACCGTCGGACTCGGCCGTGGAGGCAGCGATCGTAGCTCCATCACCCTGGACGACGATCTCGCGCCATCCGCGGCGCTCGAGCTGGCCCGAGTCGCTGAACGCGAACGTCGAGGCGGCCGACGAGAGCGCGGACGGCAGCGCACCCTCGAGCACGCACACGAGCCGGAGCGTCGGTGCTCCCTGGCCCTCGGGGAAGCTGATTCCTCGCTGAACCACCGAGAGCGAAATCGACTGAGACCCCACCGAGAGGCTCAGGTCCTGGGTGAGGTCATTGCAGTGCTGGGCGGCGTAGGCGGCGGCCTCGGCGTTGCTGACGGAGCCGTCGCCGTCCGTGTCCATGTCCGCGCGCTCCGAGAAGGTGGGGATCTCGGCCATGTCGAGGACGTGGTCGACCAGCACCGAGGCGGAGGAAACGCGGATGGCGTCGTAATGGTTGATGGTGAAGTTGCCCAGCGGATGGGCACTCGCGGCGACGGGCAGCAGCAGCGCGGCGCCGCTGAGCAGCGCGGCTCCGAGCAGTCGGCGGGCGCGACTGGTCAGCAGGGCGGTCATCGGCTGGCCACCGGTCCGCCCAACTCGGTCAATGCCGCCTGCGCCCGCGGCGCGTAGAGCGGCGACCACATGACGTTCGATGCGAGGCTCTGAGAGAGCCACGTGCGTGCCTGCGCGGTGTCGCCCTGCGCCTTGGCGATCATCCCGGCGTGGTACGCGTACGACGGATCGCGCGTGCCGAGCTTGAGCGACTCATCGGCGTACTGGCGCGCCTGGTCCAGCTGCCCGTTCTGGTAGAGCGCCCAGCCGAGCGCGTCGGCAGCCTTGATGTTCGGCGTCGCCGCATAGGCCGCCTGCGCCAAGGTCAGCGCCGTGGCCGGATCGCCGTGCTCGGATTCGAAGAGGGCCAGGTCGAGATCGGTGTTGACGCCGTTGGCCTTGAAGAGCGCCTCGATCTGCCGGACCAGTGCGTAGGTCTTCTGGGCGTCGGTGTCGCGGCCGGCGGCCTGCTGTGCCTCACCTTCGGCGATGAGGAACTCCGGGAACGGGAACCCGGTCCGCGGCTGCCTGGTCGCATGCGATGGCCTGGACGAGATCGCCTCGAGCGGCATCGACGCGGGCGACTCCGGCGAGCGCGAAGACGTAGCCCGGCAGGAGCTGCGAGGGTCGTGCGATCGGCGCCGTCGGCCTTGGTCAGGTCGCCGGCCGTGAACTGCAGGTTGCCGAGGATGACGCGCAGGTAGGCGGTGTTCTCGACCGCCGGTCCGCCCGCCTCGATGGCCGTCTCCATGGCGGTGATGGCGCCCGGGATGTCGCCGCGCAGCTCGCGGACGTAGGAGACGCGGCTGTACGAGCTGAGGTCGGGCTGCATGCGCGCCATCGTGTCGACGCTGGCGGCCGCGTCGTCGTAGCGGCCGAGCTCGTTCTGCGCGTCGCCGATGACGCCGTAGATACGCGCCGTGCCCGGGCTGAGCGTCAGTGCCTTCTGGCCGATCGCCAGCCCATCCGCGAACTGGTGTCGCGCCAGCGCGATGGTCGCCTGGCCGATGAGTGCCTCGACGTCGTTCGGGTTCTCGCTGATCAGCTGGTTGAACGCGTCGTCGGCTCGGTTGTAGTCCGTCGGATCGGCCGTTTCCCTGGCCAGCTGGTAGTAGGAGAGGCCCAGGTAGAGCAACGAGTCGTGATCGATGGGGTTGGCTTTCACGGCCGCCGTGTACTTGGCGACGAGCGCTTCGGACGGAGAGGGCGCATCAGCCGTAGCGGTCGCGGCGTCGGCGTCGCAGGCGACCGGAGCCGTGGTCGGGCTCGGTGCTGCGGCCGTCATCGCCGCGGATGCGACCGGCGCCACGCCGGTCGTGCCACTCGCGTTCGGGCCGGCTGCGCTGCTGCAGGCGGCGACGAGTGCCACGCAGAGCGCCATGCCCAGCGCGACCGAGGTGAGCCTCGGAAAGCCCGTCCAGCGTGAGTTGGAGTCATTGGAGTCACTGCGTGCCATCGGATCTGCCTGCGCCTCGATTGGTGTCGCCCGTTCGGAGATGGAGGAGAGGGAAGCGCCCGCGAGGGCGAAGGAGGTCGACGAGCGGTTAGCCACGCCCGTCGACCGACCCCTCGCGCCTCGCGATGGGCGTTCCGACAGGGACTACTGGTTGTTCACCGCGCACGGGATGTGGCGGTAATCGCCACCCGTGTAGCCCTGCCACGGCTGCGCGACGTACGGGAACGCCGGCAGGAACGCCGCATCGTTCATGTCGCAGCCGTCGCCGACCGTGTTGTTCGGCGAGAGGTTCTTGAGGCCGAAGGCGTCGGCCAGGAACTTGCCGTAGCCGTCGTCGACAGCGCGGAGCTCGATGTCCACGACGTCGTCGGCAAGGCGGCGGCCGTTGGGGAAGCCGGCGAGATCGCCGTCCAGTGCGCCGAGGCGGCTGGGCTTGGCGGTCGGGGGCACGCCCATGTTGAGCCGGAGCTCGTCATAGAGCGTGTCGCCGGTGTTGGTCTGGTTGAGCGTGGGGACGCCCTGGCCGAGGATCAGCGACAGGTCGCCACGGCCGGTGGTGTCCGCGGCCGGGAGCGTCGGATAGATCGTGTTGATGATCGCCGCCAGCTCCGGGTCGGTGTAGTGCTTGAGGTAGGCGCTGTCGTTGACCGGGTCGGCCGCGTTCCAGGCGTCCTTCTCACCGACGGGGATGATCACCTCGTTGATGAGCGGGTTGCCCAGGCGCGAGACCTGCTGCCAGGTGCCCGCAGGTCGGACCCGGACGGGGCGGGAGATGCCTCTGCCGTGGTCATGACCTGGCGGCTGGCACCGGCCCAGAAGCCGACGCTCGCGTCGGCGGCCTTGGGATCGGTGACGTCCTTGCCGTCGTTGGTCAGGTCCGTCTTGGGGACCTGGATGGCGATGCTGTTGACGTTGAAGCCGGACAGGTCGTCCTGGCCCTTGGCCGTCTTGAGCGGGATGAGGTGCGCCTGGTTGAACGGGCGAAGACCGCCGAGGTCGAAGATCGCGCCCAGATCGACGAAGAACGGATCGTCGCGCTGGCCGGCGAAGACCTGCCCGTTGTTGTCGAGCGGGTGGATGCCGGTGGCGGCGATGTCTGCCGTACTTGGGCGTGGTGCGCGGGCCGATGTTCGGCGGCGGCGACGGACAGATCGGTGCCGATCGCCGTTCCGTTGCGCGTGACGGTGTAGGTCTGGGTGACGTTGGCCGGCGTGCCCGGGATCGGCCCGTACCCGCTGTAGAGGAAGCTGTTCGGGTTCGCGACGTCGGTCTTGAACTGGAACGTGTACGTGACGTCCGGCATGCCGTCGCCGTTGTTGTCGACCTTGATCCAGTACAGGACCTTGGGATCGAACGGGTAGAAGTTCGGACCGCCGGCCGGCTCCTGGAAGCCGTCGTAGTTGGCGATGATCGTGACGGTGTCGGGCTTGTCGGGGCTCACGAACGCGTACAGGTCCGTGTTGTCCGCCGCCGGATCACCGGAGATGAGGGGTGCTTCGCGGTGGCTCGAGGCAAGAACCGGAGCAACCGCGCTGATCGCGAGGAGCCCTGCGGCTCCGGTGATCGCGATCGTTCGTTTGCGTGACATCAGTCGAAACAACCTCCCTGGGGTTCTGCATTGCTCTCCCATTGCGCAGCGGTGTCGTTCAGTGGGCTCCTCCTTCGGTCTCATGGGCCATCACGGCGCCTGGGGTTGCGTTTCCCTCGGTTCTCGCCGGACCTGCACAACGGCCTTCGCAGTGGCGCACCGGGCGGATCACTGGCTCGTGCGCGGCGGTGTGATTTGCCTTCGCTAGACTCGGAAGCGGATGGAGTCGACGCAGAGGGGCTGGTTCATCACGCTCGAAGGCCCGGATGGCGCGGGCAAGTCGATCGCGGCCGCGCATCTCACCGAAGACCTGCGTGCGGCCGGCCGCCGCGTCACCGCGACGCGCGAGCCCGGGGGAACGCACCTCGGCGATCGCGTGCGCGCAATCGTTCTCGATCTCGAGTCGGACCCCAACCCAAGTTCCCCAGAGGCGGAGGCACTCCTGTTCAACGCCGCGCGCAGCCAGCATGTCCGCGAAGTGATCGCGCCCGCGCTGGCCCGCGGAGACGTGGTCGTCTGCGATCGGTTCGCGGCGTCGACGCTGGCCTACCAGGGATACGGCGGCGGCGTGAGCCTCGACGCGCTGCGCCAGGTGGAGCGCCTCGCGATCGGTGACACGCGGCCCGACCTGGTGCTGCTCCTCGACGTTCGCGTCGAGGTTGGGCTCGCGCGGCGCGGCCGGGGCGATCCGCGTCAAATGACGCGTTTCGAGCACGAGTCGCTCTACGATGCCGCGTTCCATCGGCGGGTCCGGGCCGGCTTCCTGGCGTTGGCGGAGGGAGATCCGGAGCGTTGGCGCGTGATCAACGGCGATCGTCCGGCCGAGCAGGTGAGCCAGGAAGTCGAGCGGATCGTCTCGGAGTTCCTTGCCGCGCGTGATCCGTTGCCGGCCGTAGCGCGCATGCAGGGATGAGCGCCATCGCTCGGCCGACGGTCCTGACGAGCCAGGCGGAGCCGACCGACGAGGCGCTGCTCGAGCGTGCCGCCGGCGGAGATCAGGCCGCCATCGCAACGCTCTACGACCGCTACAAGGGGATGATGTTCGGATTGGCGACGCGAATTACGGGTGACGCCGCACTGGCGCAGGACGTGGTGCAGGAGGCCTTTGTCGGCATCTGGCGCAACGCCGCGCGGTTCTCGAGTGCCCGGGCATCGGCGCGCACCTGGATCCTGTCGATCTGCCATCACCGCGCGGTCGACGCCGTGCGCCGCCGCCGTTTTGCCGATCCGCTGCCCGACCCGGAGCTTCCGCCGCCACCGCAGCTTGCGCTTCCGGACGTCTGGTCGGACGTGTCGGCACGCCTCGACGCCACCGCCGTGCGCGGCGCCATGGCCTCCCTTCCGGACGCACAGCGCGTGGCCATCGACCTTGCCTACTTCGGTGGGCTCACCCAGACCGAGATCGCAGAGCGAACCGGTGCCCCCCTGGGCACCGTGAAGAGCCGGGTGCGACTCGGCTTGATCGCCATGGCCGATCACCTGCGCGAGCCGGACTCCCCGCAACCCGGTGGAGCGACGCCGGGACGAGCGTCGGCGGAGGGCTCGGCGTGAGCGCGCAGCGCGTCGAGCTGACCTGCGACGAGGTCGAGGAGCTCAGCGGGCTCTACGTGCTTGGTGCCCTCACGGCCGACGAGGAGGAGCAGGTTCGAGCGCACCTCGCCACGTGCGAGCACGCGCACGCCACGCTGGAGCAGCTGGCGCCCGTCGTGCCGGGGCTCTTGGAGACGATCGAGCCGATCGACCCGCCCGAGAGCCTGCGTGCATCGGTGCTCGCCGCGGTCGCGGAGACGCCACAGGTGGCCGTCGAGCCGAGCGGCCGGTCGACGGCCGGTGCCCCAGCGGCCGCCGTGACGGCCGCGGTCGCCACCCCGGCCGTCGCCACCCCGGCCCTCGCCGCCCCGACCGAGCCCATCTCACTCGCCGCCGAGCGCGCTCGGCGGCGGCCGGCGTGGGAGCGCCGGGTACGTCCTGCGCTTGCCGCCGCAGCAGTCGTCCTGATCGTCGCGCTCGGAGCGACCGTGGTCGTGCAGCAGCGGCAGGCATCCGATACCGAGGCGCGCGCTCGAACGCTGCAGACGGCGCTCGCGGCGGTCGCGCAGCCCGGAACGCAGGTGGCCCGGCTGCAGGGCAGCGGTCCGGCCGTCGGTGCCACGGGACTCGCGGTCTTCCCGGCCAACGAGACCGGCACGATCGTCATGCAGGGGTTGAACCCCTTGCCCTCCGACCAGACATACCAGGCGTGGCTCATCGCGACCGGTGCTCCGGTCTCGGCCGGACTGCTCTCCGTCGGCAGCGATGGTCTGGCGATCGAACCGGGGATCGCGCCGCTCGCAGGCGCCCAGACGGTTGCGCTGACAGTCGAGAACGCGGGAGGCGCCAGCGCGCCAACGAGCGACCCGATCGTGGTCGGACAAATGCAACAGACCCCGCTCGGATCGGCGGTGGTCCGCAGGTCAGCGATTGGGTTCGCCGGCGGGTCGACGGGTCTCGACGCGAGCTACGTCGCGCTTGGCGCAACCTCGCTGGCGGTCGTGATCGTTCCCGGTCCCTGGCTTCGTGCGCGCTCGAGCGCGGCCCTGGCCGCGGCAAAGAGCTCCGTTCCCGACGAGCCGTCGCTCGCGGACGAGGCAATCCCCGCGGAGAGGCCCGCCACACCGAGATCCTGACGCTGCGCAAGCGCAGCAAGCACTCGCTTGGCGACCGCGACGCCTCCGTCGCCCGGCGCGATCACGCCGAACTCCCGGTCCGTCAGCCGCGCGACCGTGTCGATGAGCCTGACCTCCGATGCCAGGGTGGCGGCGACGTGACGCAGCACGTCGTCCGCCGCGGCCGCTCCCTCGGTCCTGGTGAGATCGTCGAGGCGCTCGACGGCGAAGAGGCACACGCTCAGGGCCTGCTTCTGGCGATCGGCGCGGGCCAGCTCCAACTCGAGCATCTGCTCGAACGTCGAACGGTTGGCCAGACCGGTGAGCGCGTCCGTGAAGGCCAGGCGCTGTTCGTAACTCGAGCGTTCGGCGAGCGCGTTGGAAAGGCGGTCCTGGCGGATTGCGACGGCGGCCAGGTCCGCGATCGCGGCGACGGCATCGGCGGCCGCCGCCGCGGGGTCGCCGTCGGCCAACCCAAGCACGAGAACACCGACGACCTGCGAGCCGCTGCCCTCGTCGATCACCAGCGGGAGGAACGCGTGGCTCGGCGCGGGAGCGAGTGCTTCGATCTCCGGGCGCGCCGCGCTGCGTTCGGTCGCACCGGGTCGCCGATCGCGGATCGTGGCGGCGAGCGCGTCATCACGCGCACTCGGATCGATCGAGTGCGAGCCGTCCGGCGTGCTCAGGGTGCCGGACTCGGCGTCGTAAAGCAGGAACGCGCTGCACATCGCCCCGCTCGCGCGCGTCGCGTGATCGGAGAGCGATGAGAGCTTCGCATCGAGGCCGCTCTCACGCGCAAGCACGCGCGCTGCGTCCAGCAGAGTCAGTGTTCCGTCACCCCCCGGGATGGATCCAGTCGCGGAGACCACGGCGGGGATCATAGCTGCGCAGCGCCGGCCGCCGCACTGCTGTTCGTCCGAGCACCGCTTTGCCGATCGTTTCCCGCGGCGCGTCCCCGCTCGACGAGGCGTTCGAAAACGTCGGGATCGACGTTGCCACCTGATGCGAGGCAGACCACCGGTCCGTCGACGGGCAGCTCGGAGCCGTGAAACAGCCACGCCGCAAGCGTCACGGCACCGGATGGCTCGAGCACCAGGCGCGTCTGATCCACGGCCGCAGCCATGGCAACACAGATCTGGCTCTCGGTCACCGCGAGCATGCCGTCCGCGTAGGCGCTCAGGTGCGCGAACGTGAGGTCGCTGAGCGACGTGGTTCGAAGGCCGTCGGCAACCGTGCGAGCGGTCTTCTCCGCCGGCCATGCGCGCAGTCGGTGCGCCCGGAAGGAATCGTTCGCGTCCGCCGCCAGCTCGGGCTCGACCCCGATCACGTGGCGTCGGGTCGAAGCGACTTGATGGCCGTGGCGACGCCGCCGATGAGCCCGCCACCGCCGACGGGCACGAGGACCGTGAAGGGCGTTCCTGGCGGGGCGATTGCAGCGTCGCCGCCTGCCGACACCTGCTCCGCGATCTCGAGGCCGGTGGTGCCCTGTCCCGCGATGATCCGCGGGTCGTCGTAACTGGGAACGAGGACCAGGCCGCGCTCTTCCGATAGCTCGTGGGCACGCTGGGCACGCTCGTCGGGGTCGGGCCCAACGAAGACGATCTCGGCACCGTCGGCGAGGACACGCTCGACCTTCAGCTCGGGCGCGCCGGTGGGCATGACCACGATCACGTGCGTGTCGAGCAGACGACCTGCGCGCGCGACGCCCTGGGCGTGGTTGCCGCTCGAGTGGGAGACGACGCCGCGCGCCCGTTCCTCGTCGCTGAGGCTTGCGATCGCGTTGTATGCCCCGCGAAGCTTGAACGCGCCGATCGGCTGGAGGCTTTCGGGCTTGATCCACGTCCGCGGATGGCCGTAGCGATTGCCCTCGAGTGGCGGTCCGAAGGGGATCAACGGCGTACGCACCACGACGCCGGCGATCCGTTCCGCGGCCTGCCGGATCTCTTCGAGCGTGACCAGGTCGGGCGTCCCTTGCGGGCGTTCGGAAGGCTGCACGCCGATATACTGGCGGGCAGGTCGGCGGGCCGCTCGGGACCCGCCTCGGGATGCTGGAGGTGCCGTCGGTCGTGACGCTCGGGGTGGACTCGCTCGCGCTGCTCGATCGCGAGGAGGCTCTTCGCCCCCGACGACCGTCCAAGGTCGACTCGATCCGCCCCACGTACGGCTTCGACGATGTCTCCCTGGCGCCGGGGGTCGAGACGGTCGAGCCTTCCGACGTTGACGTTTCAGCGGACTTCTGCGGCCTGCACCTGCGCGCGCCGATCCTCGCATCCGCGATGGATGCGGTCGCCGACGTGCGGCTCGCCGGGGCGCTGGCGCATCTTGGCGGCGTGGCCGTCATCAACCTCGAAGGCGTCCAGATGCGCTACGACGATCCCGACGCGGTGCTGGCGCGCATCGCGACGGCCGAAGAGTCCGAGGTCCATGCGCTGCTGACCGAGGCCTACGGCGCTTCCATCCGGCCGGACCTGGTGGAGCAGCGGATCGCCGAGCTGCATCGGCCGGATCGCCGGCCGTGATTGCCGCGACACCGGGTGCCGCGCGACGCTGGGGCCCGTTCTGCGCCGAGCACGGCGCGGATGTCTTCCTGGTGCAGTCGCAGGTCTCGTCGGCCAGGCATCTTGCCTCGGGCTACGACCCGCTCGAGCTCTCCGAGTTCACGCGGCTGATGCGGATCCCCGTCGCGGTCGGGAACACGACGTCGTACGACGCGGCCTACCAGCTGATGGGCCAGGGGATCGCAGCGATCTTCGTTGGCGTCGGACCCGGTGCTGCCTGCACGACGCGCGAAGTGCTCGGGATCGGCGTGCCGCAGGTCACGGCAATCTCCGACGTGGCGGCGGCGCGCGACGCGTTCCACGATGACTTTGGGCGCTACGTGCCGGTGGTCGCCGACGGCGGGATGCGTCGCGGCGGCGAGCTGGCCAAGGCCGTTGCCGCTGGCGCCGATCTGTTGATGCTGGGCTCGCCGCTGGCGCGCGCTGCCGAGGCGCCCGGTCGAGGCACGAACTGGGGCATGGCCGCGCCCTCCGCCACGCTGCCGCGCGGCACGCGGATTCGCGTCGGCACGGTCGGGCCGCTCGAGCAGATCCTGTTCGGCCCGAGTGCCGTCACGGACGGCTCGCAGAACCTGGTCGGCGCGCTGCAGCAGTCGATGGCCGCCCTCGGCGCCCGCGACCTCCGCGCGATGCAGCAGGTCGAGATGGTCTACGCGCCCTCGGTCGCCTCGGAAGGCAAGTCCTGGCAGCGAGGGCGCTGAGCGCTCCATAGCTGGCGGGCGCCGACCTCGGCAGGGTGGCCACCGCTGGTCCGCCGCTCATTGACAAATTGCCAAACCTATCGGACGACAGGTGCCAGCGCTGTCACTTCGATCCCGCAATACCTTGTCGCTTGGCCCGCATGGCGCTTGAATTCAGCTTCGATCACTGGACGAGAGTTCGTCTGGGCGCCTACGCGGAGCGAAATTACGCGCCCACGGGCGGGCATGGCTTCAGTAAGCGCCAGGTAAGCGGCCGCGTGTTCAATAGGTTTGACATGTCGCCACGCATTCGTCCCGAACGGTTGCCCAGACCGCGGCGACGGACAGCGATCACGCTGGCGCTGGTGGGCGCACGCCTTCGCGAGGAGCGAGCCCGCAGTCGCCTGACGCTGGAACAAACTGAGCGCTCGAGCTGGTATTTCGCGGTCAGCGGTGCAAATGCTGGAGGCAGGGCGAGCCGGTTCGCTCGAGACGATCACGGCCGTGGCCTCTGCGCTGCGCCTGGACGTCGAGATCGACCTCGTCGACCGCCGGCGCCGACAGGCCGGTACGCAACGCCAGGCCGATCCGGTTCACGCGGCCATGGGAGAGCTCGAAGTGGGCTGGCTGGCAAAGCATGTGTTCCCCGTCGCGGTCGACGAGCCGTATCAGCACTACCAGTTCGCCGGGCGGGCGGATGTGGTCGCTTGGGACCTTGACACACTGGCGCTGCTCCATCTCGAGAACCGGACCGCGTTCCCGAACGTGCAGGAATCGCTCGGCTCGTACAACGCGAAACGCGCGTACCTGGCCCAGGAGCTGGCAACCCGGCTTGGCATTCCTGGCTTCAGGTCGCAGACCCACGCGCTCGTCTGCCTCTGGTCGGCCGATGTGCTCCACGCGCTTCGTCTGCACACAGCGACATTCCGGGCGACGTGCCCCGATCCGGCAGAACGCGTCAGCTCATGGTTGAGTGGCTCGACCCCACCGCGTGGCGCCACCAGCTCGCTGATCGTGCTCGATCCGTTCGCCTCAGGCTGTCAGCGCACCTGGATCGACCTCGAAGCTGCGCTCAGCTCAGTGCGTCCGCGGTATGCCGGCTACGCGGACGCCGCGGCGCGGATCCGCCGCGCGGCCTGATTCGCGCGACCGACCGCTACGTCTCCGTGCGTAGCCTCAGCCGCCGCTCGCTATCGGGGGGAGAGATTGCGCGGGCCCGTCGCCGCCGATCCAGACCAGCTTGCCGACCGAGGTGTCGACCAGGATGTGCCCGTCCACGATCGATGGGGCGCTTGGGTCGCCTTTGACCTTGAAGGACCAGATCGGTGTGCCGGTGGGCAAGTCAACGGCCATGACTTGTTGCCCGCCGACGGTTGCGTAGAGCGTGGAGCCGACCACGCCACCATTCGGGGACACGAAGGCACCGACATCGGCCCGCGCCCAACGGACGGCTCCGGTCGCGGCGTCGAGCGCCACGAGCTGGCCGTCGCTCGAACCCACCACGACGAGGCCGTCTGCGACGGCGTCGATGTACAGGTTCTGGCCGGTGCTCGAACTCCAAGGCGCTGACCACGCCGGATGGCCAGTCGTGGCATCGAACGCGTACAGGGCGTGCGGTTCGGTGGTCTGGACATCGAGGCCACCGGTCACGAACACCCGGCCGTCTGCGACCGCAGGCGTTGAGGTGTTGCCGGGCTGGAGGACCGACGTCCAGCGCAGCGAGCCGGTCGCGATGTCCCACGCCTGGAGCGTCCCGGGTGCATCAGGCGTGGCTCCGCCGACGCCGACGTAGGCAACTCCATCCGTGGCGGCGATGGCGCGACTGATCTGGCCGCCAACGTTCTTGATCCAGAGCTGTTTGCCGTTCTCGACGTTAAGCCCCACCAGGTCGCCGCCCAGGCTGCCGACGACGGCCACATCGCCGATGATGGCGGCCGAGCTGTGAATAGGCTGGCCAGACGGAGCGTGCCACGACCACACCTGCATGCCGTCCTTGATCTGGAGCGCGTGGAGAACCCCGGCGTCGTCGCCCACGAGGACCAGATCGCCGGCCACCGACAAACCGCTGTTGATGGACGCTCCCACACTTACTGGCTCCCAAGCCTGCCCGTGCGAGGCCAGCTCGTTCGCGGCCACGAAGCCCCGTTGGTTGCCGGTCAGCACAAGGCCGTCGACAACCGCAGGCCCCCACGGGCCAAACGGGCCGTTAAGGCTGACCTGCGGCTCTTCGATCTGCGGCCAGCCCTCGGGAGCCGGGCCAGGCATGATGCCCGTCCGTTCGGGTCCGCCGTGGTACGTCGGCACGATCGCAGGGTTGAGCCTGGAACCCGCCAACCACAGAGCGGCGACCAGGAGCAGCAGCAGCGCGGCCGCCAGTGCGACCCTGAGCACGACGCGTGCCTGGCGCGACGGCCGCCAGCCAAGTCGCCCGGCACGTCGCTGGGCAACCGGCTCGATGGCGAGGCGGATGTCGTTCCCGAGGCCCTGTGGTGCGTGGATCTCCGGCGCGGGCGTGAGCGCCGCGCGGATGGCGTCGTCGGTGAGGAGGAACATCGGGCTGCTCATCGTCGCTCCACCTCCAACGCGCGTTCGAGGGCCCGGCGCGCATTCGAGAGGCGCCACTTGATGGTGCCCACGGGTGCGTCGTAGGTCCGCGCGATATCTGCGAGCGGCGCGCCCTCGACGTAGTGCATCACGAGCAAGGCGCGCACGCCTCCGTCGAGGCGCGCGAATGCCCGCTGGATCGCGTCGCTGTCCGCGAATGACTCGGATGCGGCGGGGGTCGACGGATGGTCCGCCGGCGGCGGCCGGTCATCGGTCGGGTCTGGCTCCACGGAGATCTCGCGAACGCGCGTGCGGCCGGCCTTGCGGACAACTCCCCGTGCGGCGTTGACCACGATCTGGGACAGCCACGCGTCGAACTTCTCGCGCTCGCGCAGGCGCGGCAGCTCTCGCCAGGCGAGCACGCACGCGTCCTGGGTGGCGTCGCGAGCGTCGGCCTCCGCGCGCGTGACCGCGAAGGCCATCCGGTAGAGGCGGTCCAGCGGGGACGGATCAGCGCGTCGAACGCGTCGCGATCGCCGGAGGCGGCGAGCTCGATGAGCTCCCCGTCCCGGCGACCCTCGACCGACTGGCCGAACCGCGCCACCGCCACTCCCTCGGCCATTGATGCCCCGCTCGTCTGGCAGGCAGGCTATCGCGACTGCACGGCGCGCTCGGGATGGACGCGACCGATCACGGTTTCGGAAGGGTGTAGGCGCGCAGGTCCGGCCATTGCTCTCCGGCGAGGTAGATGGCCGAGTCGTCCGGGGCCACGGCGATGGACTGCCCCGCGGTTGACCAGGTGCCGAGCGTGGTGCCAGTGGGGTCCATCTCCACGAGTGCGATGTAGTGCGTGTCGATGGCAGGGTCCACGACGTTGACGAACGTGTTCCCAGCGGCGTCCACCGCCAAGCCCAGGTAGAAGCCGGGAACGCTGACGGGGTAATGGGCCACCTGCTGCCCGCTCACGGGATCCAGGACCGTCACGCCGATGTCGCCGGGAGCCCCGGGATCGGTCGAGTTCCCGGTTGTCACGATCCGGCCGGTGGGGTCCAGCGTGAAGAACCCGGTCGGCACGGCCTCGTTCCAAACGCTGCTCATGTCAATCGTGTGCAGATAGGTCCCATTGGTGTCGAACGCCTGGATGTCCATTCTGGTGTCGTCGCCCACGTACACCGTCGTACCGTCCGTAGCGATCGACCAGGCTCGGACGAACTGGCCGTCGTCGCTCCCGAACGCGCCCCACTGCGTCACGAAGTTCCGGTCCTTGTCGAACGCCTGGACCCGGTTGTTACCCGTGTCCATGACGTAGAACGAGCCGTTCGGCGCGAACGCGACCCACCCGAACGGCACTGGGTGGATATCGGTCGTGAGGAAGTTGAACTCGCCCGGGCCGCTGCCCGTCGTGCCCCAGGACTCCCTGTACGTCCCATCAGACCCGAAGATCCAGAAGGTGTTGTCCCAGTCGGCTGCCACCCAGATGTCACCGGTTGCCGGATCGATGGCCGGCTGCCATGTCGAGGGCTTCGACGCGGCGGGACCGCTGGCCGTCCACAGTTGGGTCAGCGGTGCGGGACTCGCGGACGGCGACTCACTCTGTGCGGTGACCGGCCCGGCGCCGAGAAGGCCCAGGCCAAGGGCGATGGTGACAACCGACAGGGCAGGAAGTCGACGAGAGTTGTGCATTGGGCTCCTCATTTCGGGCTCGTCGACGGCGTCGACGGTGTCGATTGCGGTAGGGCGTAGGCGCGGAGGTCCGGCCAGCCGTGGTTCGAGCCGGCGGTCCAGGCCTCATAGATGGCCGACCCGTCGGTTGCGAGGGCCGCCGTTTCGTAGCCGGTGGTCCACCGTCCGATGAGCATGCCGTCCGGCCCCAGCTCCACCAGCCCGGTCGCCTGGTCGTCGTTCTGAGTCCCGACCCAGATGTCCCCCAGCGCATCCTCGATCGGCTGCGTGAGCGCGGAACCGTCGACGGTGAGGTCCAAGTGACGCAGAAGAGTGCCGTTCAGGTCGTACTCGGCGACCCCGGTTGAATCGCTGGTCAGGAGGGTGCCGTTTGGCGAGAGCGTGAAGAGCACGAACGGGAAGTCGAACTGTCGCAGGAACGTGCCGTTCACGTCGAATGCCTGCATCGTGCCGCCGTCGTCCGCGACGTAGACCGTGGTGCCGTCGGTCGCGATCCCCTTGGGGTTCACGAACTGGCCTGGATTCGTGCCGAAGCTGCCCCAAGCGCCCACGAGTTGCCGGTTCGCGTCGAAATGCTGCACGCGGTAGTTGCCTACGTCGGTCAGGAAGAACGACCCGTCCGGCAGGAACGCGATGGCCGCACCGGCATCCGGCTGTGGGTCGTTCGTGCGCAGCTGGAATTGGCCGTCACCGTGGCCCGGCGTGCCCCAGGCCTCCTTGAAGGTGCCGTCGGTGCCGAAGATCCAGAACTGGTCGGTGAACGGCGACGAGACCCAGATATCACCGGTGGCCGGGTCGACGGCCGGCCAGTACGGCTCGGTCTTGATCGAAGAGTCCGGCTGCGTTCCGCTCCACAGCAGAGTCAGCGGTGCTGGGCTGGGCGCAGGGGTCTGGTCTGCGGCATCGGTCGCGACGGACCCGCCGACGGCCGCCAGCATCGCGACCGCGAGGAAGAGGCTCGCCGGCGGGAGCCGGAGAAGGACGTTCGTCAAGGGCATCGATCGGCTCCTGGTCGGTTGCGCCAATGCGGCGCGTTGGAGGGGTGATGCCGCGCGCACGCCCGCGGTTGGCGTGATCTTCGTGGAATCTCATGGCTGGTCGCCGCGGATCGCGTAGAGCTTGCCGACGTCGGTGCCGACGAGCATGAGACCGCCGGTCACCGCGGCGCCGTACGGGCGTGCCGTCGATCGGGACCTGCCACAGCGGTTCGCCGGTCGCGGTGTCCAGTGCGAATGCCTTGCGTGTCGTTGGCCGCGCCGTACAGGACGCCCCCACTGACCGCCGGGACGATCTCCACGGTCCCAGGCACCGCCGTCTGCCATCGGACGGCGCCGGTCGCCTCGTCGAGTGCGGTCACTACTCCCGTCTCGCCTTCGGTGATCGCGATGCCGCCCACGATCGCGGGGCTGTAGCTCGGCACAGAATCGGGGCTGGCGAAGGTCCACAGCACCTTGCCCGTTGCCAGGTCAAGTTGCCGGATATGGTTGCTGTCCGGTCCGCCGCCGTCGAGCGTGGCGATGTACACGTGGCCGTCGCTGATGGCGGGCGTACCCACTCGGGCACCGTCGCCGGTGTCGCTGCGCCAGCGGAGCGAGCCGTCGGTCGACGGAGAGCGCCACGACCTGGCCGGTCTGCGTGCCCGACCACCACCGTGTCCTCGGTCGCAGCGGAGCTCGTGTCCACGCCGGCGCCGATGCTGACGGACCACAGCATGGCGCCCGTTGCCGGGTCGACCGCACTCACGTAGCCGTCCTCCGCCGGCCACCACCACGTGGCCGCCTACGAGGACCGGGCTGCCCTTCAGCGGTGCCTCGCGGACGTCTTCCAGGCGAGGATCCGTCCGTCATCGAGATGGAGTGAAGCCCGTCGTCGGTGGCGACCAACACGTGGCCGTCGAGCAACAGCGGTGAACCGGTGGAGTTCGTCCCCAGCGCCGCGCTCCAGCGTTCGGCGCCCGTGGCGAGATCGATCGCGTGGAGCGTGCCCTCGTTGGAGACGGCTGTAGACGATCCCGTCCTGGACCATCGGCTGGCTGGCGAATGGTCCGCCGGCCTGGAACACCCACGCGACCGAGGCGTGGCCCAACGGCCCAGGGCCGGGCATGTTCCCATCGCGGCCGGCGTCGCCGCGGTAGGTCAGGACGCTTGCCGCTGGCGGCGAGGCGGACCCTGGCGCAGGGGATCGGCTGATGCGACGCCGGCCGAGGCGACGAGTGGCAAGGCCGGCGCTGCGCGCACCGAGAGACGCTGCCGTCACCAGCAGTGTCGCGGCCATGGTCGGAACGGTATCGGGATTCGCATCGTGGAACTCCTCCGACTGGGTTGTGGAGGGTTGATGCGCCTGAGGCAGCATTGGTTGGGTCGTTCGGCACGATTTCGGCCGCGCTGCTAATCGGTTCGCCTCGCGTCGCTGGCTCGCATGGTCTTCGCCGCACGCCAGGTGCGTCACCGGGGCCGCTGAGCGCGCGCCCGAGGTCGGAGGCGTCGCTCAGATCCGTCACCGATGGGGTGGTATGCCTGCCCGCGCCGAAACTAGCAGGTTTCCACTCTCAGTAGACATTCTGGTCCGGTCGCGCGCCCTTCCGTCGGTCCTTTCAGGTTCCGCTGGACTGCCGAGGTTCGCCGTTATCCACCGGGGCATAACAGCGGCGTCCCGTGGTCCAGCCAGTGCTCGAAGCCGGCCCGTAAGAGCGACCCGAGCTGCCATCAAGTCCTCGCCATGGGCGCGGTGTCTACTGCCAGTGGAATCTCGGCTCCCAACGACCCACGACGGTCAGCCCAGGCAGCGAGCCGATGCGATCCGAGCGATGATCGGTGCACGGCTGCGAGAAGATCGTGGCCGCCAGCGACGATCTCTGCCTCAGTACACCTCGGGCACGAACGTCTGGTCCGACATCGGCGGCCGGACGTAGCCCGGGTCCGGCTGGCGCGGCGGCAGGCTGATCGGATCGGGCGTCAGGTCGCGATACGGGATCAGGCTCAGCAGGTGGTGGATCACGTTGAGCCGTGCTCGCTTCTTGTTGTCGGCGTTGACCACGTGCCAGGGCGCCTGCTTGATGTCCGTGTGCGCGAACATCGCGTCCTTCGCCCGCGAGTACTCGACCCAGCGGGAGCGAGACTCGAGGTCCATCGGGCTCAGCTTCCAGCGCTTGGTCGGGTCTTCGAGCCGACTCTGGAAACGGCGTTCCTGCTCGGCGTCGCTCACCGAGAACCAGTACTTGACCAGGACGATCCCCGATCGCACGAGCATCCGCTCGAACTCGGGACACGTCCGCAGGAACTCCTGGTACTCGTCGTCCGTGCAGAAACCCATCACGTGCTCGACCCCGGCACGGTTGTACCAGCTTCGATCGAAGAGCACGACCTCACCCGCCGCCGGCAGGTGCTCGACGTAGCGCTGGAAATACCACTGGGAGCGCTCGCGCTCCGTTGGTGCCGTCAGCGCGACCACGCGACAGTAGCGCGGGTTCAGCGAGAGGGTGATCGTCTTGATGGCGCCGCCCTTGCCCGCGGCGTCTCGGCCCTCGAACAGCACGACCAGCTTGAGGCCTTCGTGCTTGATCCACTCGAGCATCTTCACGAGCTCGACCTGGAGGTTCGCGAGCTCGCGCAGGTAGACCTTGTTTGACAGCGTGCGCACCGGCGAGGCGAGCTCTTCGACGGGCGGATCAGCCCAGACGTGGGCGAGCTCGACGCTCTCTTCCTGCTGCTCGACACGGTTCTTCGGCACGGCACCAATGAGTACAGCACCCGCAGCCACGCCGATCAAGGGCCGTACGATGCCGTGATGCGCCTCCGCGATCTGGGCATCACGATCGGGCTGCTGCCGACCGGGCCGCTCAACGCGATCACCGACGTCGCCGGCGTGCGCGTCGGTCATGTGACGCTGATCGAGGACGGCACAGACGCCGACGGCGAGCCGCGCACGATCCGGACCGGCGTGACCGCGATCGTGCCCCACGACGGCGACCTGTGGCGCGACGGCCTGTACGCGGGTGCCCACCGGCTCAACGGCAACGGCGAGCTGACCGGGCTCGAGTGGATCCGTGAAGGCGGCATGCTCTGCGGCCCGATCGCCATCACCAACACCAGCAGCGTCGGGGTCGTCCGCGACGCGATCATCGCGGCGTCGATTCGCGACGGCGTGCTCGATGAGTTCTGGGATCTGCCGGTCGTCGGCGAGACCTGGGACGGCTGGCTCAACGACATGGATCGGCAGGTCGTCACCCGAGAGCACCTGTTCGCGGCGCTCGATTCGGCAGCCGGCGGCCCGGTCGCGGAAGGCAACGTCGGTGGTGGCACCGGGCATGATCTGCCACGAGTTCAAGGGCGGCATCGGCACCGCGTCTCGCCGCGTCCCCCAAGCAGATGGCGGCTTCACGGTGGGCGTCCTGGTCCAAGCGAACTACGGCTCACGCGAACGGCTCGCGATCGACGGCGTGCAGGTTGGCCGTGCGCTCGGACTCGAGGAGATTCCGAGTGCCTGGGACGAGGCCCGCGACGTCGCTGGTGCCGGCTCGATCATCGTGATCGTCGCGACCGACGCGCCGTTGCTGGCGCACCAGTGCGAGCGCGTCGCGCAGCGCGCGGGGTTGGGCATCGCCCGAGCGGGCGGAGGTGGCTCGAATTCCAGCGGCGACCTGTTCCTCTGCTTCGCCACCGGCAACCGGGACCTGGTCACGCGCGCCGGCGAGCCTGTCCCCATCTCCAGAACGGTCCTGACGCTCGACGACGGGCACATCACGCCGCTGTTCTGGGCAGCCATCGAGGCCACCGAGGAGGCCATCGCGAACGCGCTGGTCGCCGCCGAAACGATGGTCGGACGCAAAGGTCGGACGGCGCACGCGTTGCCGCACGATCGCCTGCGCGGAGCGTGGGCCGCTGAGCGCGGACCACTTGGTTCGCCGTCCTAGACTCCGCGACATCCCTCGGGGGCGAATGGAGGCCCAGATCATGCGCGACTTCGTTCTGGCTCGACGGTCCTTGGGACGGCGCAGGGCAGTCGTCACCCTGTTGGCCGGCGTCGTGGCAGCCACCGTCGTCGGCTGTTCGAGCGCGCCGGCGGCGACCACGCAAGCGACTCCCGGTGGCACGGTTCCCGCGCTCGCGTCGGCCGGCGCGAGCGCCAGCGGGTCAGCGGCTCCCAGCATCAGCGCGCCAACCCAGGCGCCCTCGAGTGCCGCGACGACTCCGGTGGAGTCAAGTGCCGCCGGATCTTCTCCGGTCGCCGGTGGCCAGCCGACTGGTCGGCCGATCACCGGGCCCTCGCAATATGCACAGGTACTCGGTACCGGCGACTTCGCAGCGCTCGGGATCGCCGGCGCGCACACGCCATCGGTCAACAGCACCGGTTGCGCGCCGAACTGCGCCTATATCGTCTACGACAAGCTGTCTGCTGCCGATGGTGGCATCGAGTTCGACATCTTCAACTTCGACACGGCGGCAGACGCCGCCGCCGACTTCAGCGCTGGCGACCTCAACAAGCTCGACGCTGCGAGCTTGGCCGCCCTCGGCGCGGACGATGCGCAGCTTCAGCTTGCGGTACCGGGCAACAGCCCGGACATCAAGGTCGACCAGCTCAACGTGCTCAAGGGCAAGCTGTGGTTCGACCTCGGCATCCCCTCGAACGCGAACGGCAAGTCGCAGCTGCTCGCTCTCGCGGCGCTCGTGCTGGCGCGAACGGGTCCGCTGCAGTGACCGACCACCGCTGACGGTCGCTCCGACCAGGGTGCCGCGCCGCTAGACTCTGGATTGCCGTCGTAACCCTGAGCAGCGTGGGGCTTGATCGACCATTCCCAGCGAACGCGGCAAGACCGTCCACGGTGAGCCCGCCAACGCCGGGCACCGCGTCCTTGCGCCCGACGACGCCGAAGTCGAGGCGTATCTCGAGACCGCCCTCCACGCCCCACCTCCCGACCGCACCGACGAGCCCGGCCCCACGGCGGCCGACGGTGCCAGCGGCCAGCCGGACTCCGTTGTCGTGCTCGATTTCGGTGGCCAGTTCGCCCAACTGATCGCGCGTCGCGTGCGCGAGCTCAACGTCTACTCCGAGCTGCTTCCCTTCGACACGCCATATGCCGATCTCCTGGCGCGCGGCACGAAGGGCGTGATCCTCTCGGGCGGACCGATGTCGGTCTACGACAGCGGCGCGCCCAGGCCGGACCCGCGCGTCTGGGAGGGCGAGATCCCGGTCCTGGGCATCTGCTATGGCGCCCAGCTGATGGCGCTCCAGTTCGGCGGGGACGTGGAGGCGGCGTCGCGGCGGGAGTACGGACCAGCCACGATCGAGATCACGTCCGACGACGGCGTCTTCGCGGGGCTGGAGCGCGAGCAGCCGGTGTGGATGAGCCACGGCGACTCGATCACCCGGCTTCCCGACGGCTTCGAGTCCACTGCCCAGTCCGACTCGTCGCCGTTCGCGGGCCTCGTCGACACGCGGCGCCGGCTCTACGGCATCCAGTTCCACCCCGAGGTCGCACACACGCCCCGCGGTCGAGGACGTGCTGCGCAACTTCGTGGCCGGGATCGCCGATGCGCGCGCGACCTGGACGCCGGCCAACTTCATCGAATTCGACGGTGGCCGCAGATCCGCGACCGCGTGCAAGCCCACGCGACGGCGACCGGCTCGGACGGACGTGTCATCTGCGCACTGTCGGGCGGCGTGGACTCCGCGGTCGCGGCGGCGCTCGTCCACCGCGCGGTCGGCGACCGACTGACCTGCATCTACGTCGACCACGGCCTCATGCGCAAGCGCGAATCGGAGCTGCTGCGCCAGACCTTCGAGGCCAACCTGGGCATGGACCTCGTCATGGTCGATGCGCGGGCGCGCTTCCTGGCGCGGCTGGCCGGCGTCGAGGACCCGGAGCAGAAGCGCCGGATCATCGGCGACGAGTTCATCCGCGTCTTCGAGGAGGAGGCCGTCAAGCTCGGCCAGATCGACTTCCTGACCCAGGGGACGCTGTACCCGGACGTCATCGAATCGACCACGCCGGAGACCAAGGCGGCGCAGAAGATCAAGACGCACCACAACGTCGGCGGCCTGCCCGGCCGACCTGCGCTTCCAGCTGATCGAGCCGCTGCGCTACCTCTTCAAGGACGAGGTGCGCCAGGTGGGCATGGAGATCGGACTGCCGGAGCAGATGGTGCTGCGCCAGCCGTTCCCGGGCCCGGGCCTCGCCATCCGGATCATCGGCGAGGTCACGGCCGAGCGGCTCGACACGCTGCGCGACGCGGACTGGATCGTCATCGACGAGATCAAGGCGGCCGGCCTGTACCGCAGCCTGTGGCAGAGCTTCGCGATCCTGACGCCGGTCCGCTCCGTCGGCGTCATGGGCGACGGCCGGACGTACGCGAACGTGGTCGCGATTCGCGCCGTGACCTCGGAAGACGGCATGACCGCCGACTGGGCAAAGCTGCCCTACGACGTGCTGGGCAAGATCTCCAGCCGCATCGTCAACGAAGTGCCGGGCGTCAACCGGGTGGTCTACGACATCAGCAGCAAGCCGCCCGCCACCATCGAGTGGGAGTAGAGCCATCTCCGATCTCCCGCTGAGCAGCGGGACCTCCTCCCGGTCGGTCCTGCCGGCGCCCGGCCCGTCGTTCATTTCCGAGATTCGGCTGCGCACGCGCACGTCGACTTCGGGCACGGTTCGCGTCGGCTTGACGACGCCCTCGACGACCGATGACGGTTGGTGGCTCACGACGCTCTGGGCCGCGGATGACGCGGGCGTGGTGCCTTCGAGCGCGCTTGCGCCGACCGGCCGGGCCGCCGCCCGGTGCGCCGCTCCGCGAGATCGGGCCGAACATCGCCGGGGCGCTGGCCGGTCTCCTGGCGCAGGCCGACGGGCGGCAGCTCATCCGTCTGCGCATGCCGCCGGCCGACGACGAGTCACGGCCGTGGGAGCGGCCGCTGATCCTCTGGGCTGCGGTCAGCTGGGATCCTGTTCGGGCGTCGACGACCTCGACCGAAGAGCTGGCACGCGAGCTGCTCGGCGCTTTCGCCCGGTCGCTGGAAGCTGCGGGATCGGCATTCTGATGGTCGCGTCGCCCGTAAACGCGAACGAGCCGGTGGCTCGCGAGGCGACACCGTCGCCCGCTGCGCCGGGCGTTCGCGCGATCTTCGATGCCGCGCTATCGACCACTGGGTCGGACCCGGTTCTGTGGCTGCTCGGCGCGCTCAGCTTCTGCGTCCGCGGCGGCGTCGTGCTGCTCCTGGTGCCCATCCTGTGGGTGCCGACCCCGGTCCTGCTGAGCGTCTTCCTGGCGCCGTACCTCACCAGGTCCGGCTTGTCTTCCGAGGCGATTCCTGCCCTGGCGGTCTCGGGAATCGTCGCGATCGTTCTCGTGGTGGCCGCCATCACCCTGGCTGCCCTTGCCGACCTGGCCGCCTACGAGCGGGTCGTCGCGAACCGGGCAACGTCTGTCGTTCGCCGCGGCCGCGCGTCGGCGCGCCTCGAGGGGCGTGGCCGCACGGCGGCGCTGCTCGGGCTCATCTCCCTGAGCCTCATCGGCCTGGTCCCGATCCTTGCCGCCCTGGTTCCACTGGCGCTGCGCGTGAACGCGGTCGCGACGTCCGAGCTCGAGCTTCCGACACGACTCGACACGCCGTTCGTGATCACCGTCCTCGGTCGCGTCGCGCCCGGCGTGATCCTGTTGGTCGCGATCGTCCTGGTCGTCGATCTGGTGATCACGCTCGCATCACGCGAGCTGCTGGCGATCCGCCACGGATTACGTGCGGGCGTGGCGCCAGTCGGTCCCCTCTCGGCACTCGCGGTCGGGGCGGGCAGGCTCGTTCGCAATCCCGCTCGAACGCTCGGTGTCTGGCTGCTCGCCTGGGTCATCACGCTGGCTGGCGTGGCGGCCGCGGTTGCGGCGTTGACGCTGTCCTGGAACCTCGTCCGCGCGGTGCTGTTCTCGGCGGTCGATGACAGCCCGTCCGGCACGCTTGCGGCCATCGCGGTCCGTTTCGTTGCGGTCGCAGTGTTCGGCGCGATCTGGGTTGGCGGCGTCACGTTGTGCGGCATCGCATCGTCACTCAGAGGCGCACTCTGGACGGTCCAGAGCCTCGACTGAGCGGCGGCGCATGGGCGCCAAACCGCTCAGACACTGAACCGCTGCTAAACTCCGCCATCGGCCGCAGGGCAGCGCGGGTCATTCGTCGGCGCCCCTGACCCAGTGAGGCACACCGCTCGGCATGGATCTCGGCGCGCTTCAGCAACAGTTCACGGACTTCATCAACAGCGATGCCGTTCAGCTGTTCTTCCGGGCGATCCTCATCTACATCGTGCTGCTCTGGCTGGCGACCGCCTTCTGGGCGTACCGGGACATGCAGCAGCGGACCACCAACCCGCTCGCGCCCTACCTGGCAGCGACGCTGATCATCGTCTTCACGCCGATCGCCTTCATCTTCGCCTACTTCCTGTACAAGATCGTCAGGCCCAAGGAGACGGTCTCTGAGGCCAACGAGCGCGCGCTTGCCGAGGAAGCGATGCTCGTCGAGATCGAGTCGCAGCCCCACTGCGCCAACTGCTCACGGCCGGTCCACGAGGAATGGATCATCTGCCCGACCTGCCGCAACCGGCTGCGTCGTGTCTGCCCCAATTGCTCCCGCCTGGTCGAGCTCGACTGGTCGCTCTGCGCGTACTGTGGCAAGGACTTCGAGCGGCCCGAGACGCTGGCGCCGGCATACATGCCGCAGGGTCGAGGCGCAGCCGTCCGTCGCCGGCAGGCGCAACCGATACCGCAACCCATGCCTCAGCCGATGCCGGTCGCGGCGCCGCCACCGTACCCGGAGCCCGGGCCCATGGCGGCACCGATGCTCGCCCCGAACCAGATGTCGCCCGAGATGCCGATCCGCCCGGTCACCGGGGAGCGCTGACGGACCCTTCCGCCCAGGATCGCGAGGAGCAGCGGAACACCGAGCTCGCGATCCTTCACGTCCCGCTCGACGACGGCCCGCCGGGGCCCATCGAGACCGAGGAGGACGCCCCCGCCCGGCCCGAGGGACCGCCGCTCCAGGGGCCGCCCGGTGGCCGCATCTTCACGCTCGAAGGGCGTCCCGGGGCGGGCCTCTATCTCGTCGCGTGGCTCTGTTCGCTGGGTGGCTTCGCGGTCCTCCTCATGATTGTCCTGGCGAGTGCCGAAGGCATCGCGCCTGCCCACTCCGTGCAGCCCGCGCTCCTCGCGGTCGCAATCCTGCTGCTCGGGCTCGGCTTTGCGGCCGGGGCCGGCTACCAGGTGATCTCCCGGTCCACGTTACGGAGTGCAGACGAGTACCGCGGCCCGTCGCCGATCCTCTGTTTCGGGATCGTTCTGGTGCTCGGAACGGTGTTCGGGGTCGTGCTCGCGCTCCTCGGCCTCTCGCCGACCGGCGAGAACGCCGCGCCGTTCGTGGCGAACCTCGTTGCCGTGGCGGTTTCCTACCTGCTGGTCGTGTGGCTGTTGGTCGTTCGGACCAGGGTCGCTGACGTGGCGCGAAATGGGCTGGCCAGTACACCGGCCGATCGGCGTGCTGGTCACCGATGTGGTCGTTGGCGCGGGCGTGACGCTGGTGGCGATGATCGGCATCGGCGTCCTGGCGCTGATCGTGTCCGCATTGCTCGGCGGCGTGCAGGCACCCGACATCCTGCCCGACGTCTCGCGCGCCGTTCGACGTGGCGCTGATCGCGATCGCCACGGTGGTGGTCGCGCCCATCGGAGAGGAGCTGTTCTTTCGCGGTTTCTCCCTGACCGCCTGGTGGCGCGACCTCGGGCCGCGGTCGGCGCTCATTCGCAGCGCGCTCTTCTTCGCCCTCGTCCACATCCTCAACGTGACGGCCGACGATTTCGGGACCGGACTCCGCCAGGTGATCCTGGTCGTCGCGCAGATCCTGCCCCTCGCGTTCGTCCTCGGGTGGCTGTTCATACGGCGCGGCATCGGCGCCTCGATCGCCGGCCACGTCACGTACAACGCCGTCGTGCTCATCGCCGCGCTCTCCGCACACGCCATCTGACGACGCTGCCTCCGACGGGAGCGCGCGGCGCCGGGTCGCATAAGTCGGCGGTGAGGCGCGGAGGATCGCCGGTGAAGGCCTTCTCTCTACGATGGCGGAGCCTTCGGATCCGGACGGCGGGGGAATTGGCGGGCTCTGTCGTTCGGGTCCGGAGGCACTTCGATCTCTGCCGATCATTGAGCTGGAGCCCGAGATGTCGCGGGTGATCGAGGGAGACGGGGATGGGCTGCTCGGGCTCCCGGCCGGAGACCGTCCGCTGGCTCGTCTCGAGCAGCTCGGGCCGGCAGCGCTCAGCAGCGTCGAACTGCTCGGCCTCGTCTGGGGCAGCCAGCCGGTTGCGCCGGCACACAGAATCGCGGAGGCCTGCCTCGCCCAACTCGATGGGCTCGATGGGCTCGCTCAGGCGACCGCGGCGGAGCTGCAGCAGCTTCCCGGTATCGGACCGACGCGAGCAGCGCAGCTCGCGGCCGCCGTCGAGCTGGGGAGGCGCGTCGCGTCGCACTGGCCGAGCGGCCGCTGGACCGTTCGCTCGCCGCGAGACGTTGCGGATCGCTTCGTGCCGCTGATCGGCCGGCTCGAGCGTGAGGAGCTCCACGTCGTGTTGCTGAATGCGCGCAACGCTGTCCTCACCACGCAGATCGTCTACGTGGGCAACGTGTCGGCCGCCGTCGTGCGCATCGGAGAGTTGTTCCGCGACGCGGTTCGTCGCCACGCTGCCGGCCTGATCCTCGTCCACAACCACCCATCGGGAGATCCGACGCCGAGCCCGGACGACCTTCACCTCACGGCGGAGGCCATCGCCGCCGGCCGGCTGCTCGACGTCGCCGTGCTGGACCACCTGGTCATCGGCCACGACGCGTGGCTCAGCCTCAGAGACCGGGGCGTCACATTTGACGAGCGCAGTCGTCGCTGACGCGCACCAGCCCAAGGTCCCGCTGACGTGGCCCGAATCGGTTCTGGCGTAGGCTCTTCAGGTAGGGGGAACCTGTGTCCATGCCGTCTCCGATTTCACGATTCCGTCCGTCTCGTCGACTCGCGCCCGTCATCGTTTCGCTCGCGGGCCTGCTGCTGCTCTCGCCGATTGCGAACGCGGCGATCGCCCCCTGGCCCGTGGTTCCGGACGAGACGGTCAACGCCCAGGACGTGATCAACGCGCTGCGTGGCACCGTCCCGGTCGCTGCGCCGACCGTCAAGCATGCTCGACCGTCTCCGCGTCGGCACCCTCTAGGCCAGCCTCCCAGCTCCACCGAGTCCGGTTCGATCCCAGTCGTCTCGCGCGGCTCGCACGCGCAGAAGTGGATCGCACTGACGTTCGACGACGGCTGGGACGCGGATCGCTGTCGCTCCATCGAGCACACGCTGCTCACGGACCACGTCGCGGCGACGTGGTTTCCCAACGCGATCTACGTGCGCAACGCCCCGGGGCTCTGGCGCAATATCGCGGCGCACTTTCCGATCGGGAATCACACCCGGTCGCACCCGGATCTGACCCAGCTGAGTGCGACCGGTATCCGCAACCAGATCCGCTCGGACGAGAAGATCATCGAATCGATCACGGGTCGCCCGATGGTGAAGCTCCTGCGGCCGCCGTACGGCGCCTTTAACGGGACCGTACTGAGCGTCGCGGCAAGCCTCGGTTATCGCGACCTCGTGCTCTGGAATGTCGATGACCGCGACACGCAGGGCGCCACCGCCAGCCAGGCGCTTGCCGACGCCGAGCGCGGCGGCCGCGGCTCGATCGTGCTGATGCACTGCGGGCCTGCCATCACGCCCGGCATCCTGCCGTCGGTCATCGACTACTACCGCTCCCGCGGCTACCGCTTCGTGACGATCCCGACGCTGCTCGGCTGGTAGTGCTTCCGGGGGCCGCGAGGCGGTCGATGGCTATACTCAACGGCCCCGCGACCGCCTGAGAAACCCTGCGCAACGGTCACGGCCGAGCGAGCGCCGCCCAGGACTCTGTCCGTGATCAGCGTCCGCGGAGCCTGTTCCCGTCGACCCATCGTCCCCCGGAGGGAGATCCGCCCACGTCCCTGCTCGACTCGTTCCTTGGCATGTTCTCCCGCGACATCGGCATCGATCTCGGGACTGCCAACACGCTTGTCCACGTCCGCGGGCGCGGGATCGTCATCTCGGAGCCGAGTGTCGTCGCCATCGACGCCAAGACGCGGCGCGTGCTCGAGGTTGGGCGCCGAGGCGAAGCGCATGGTCGGCCGCACACCCGCGACGATCATCGCGGTCCGGCCTCTTCGCGACGGCGTGATCAGCGACTTCGACGTCACCGAGCAGATGCTCAAGTACTTCGTGCAGCGCGTGCACGATCGAGTCGGCCTGATCCCGCGTCCGCGCATGCTGATCGGGATCCCCTCGGGCGTGACCGAGGTCGAGAAGCGCGCCGTGCGCGATGCCGCGCTCAATTCCGGTGCGCGCTGGGCGCGACTGATCGAGGAGCCCATGGCCGCCGCGATCGGTGCCGGGCTCCCGGTCTCGGAGCCGACGGGCAGCCTGATCGTGGACATCGGTGGTGGCACCACGGAAGTTGCCGTCATCAGCCTCGGCGGCATCGTGGTCAGCCGCAGCATCCGCATCGGCGGGGATGAGCTCGACCAGGACCTCATCGCGTACGCCCGACGCGAGTACAACCTGCTGGTCGGAGAGCGAACCGCAGAGGACATCAAGATCGCGATCGGTTCGGCGTACCCAGGACCGCACGACGAGCAGCACGTGACGCTGCGCGGTCGTGACCTCCTCACCGGCCTGCCGCGCTCGGTCGAGATCACCGCCGACCAGGTGCGCGAGGCGCTCGAGCTGTCGGTGCAGCAGATCGTCGACACGATCAAGGACACGATCGAGGAGACGCCGCCCGAGCTCGTCGCCGACATCATGGACCAGGGCATCGTGCTGGCCGGTGGTGGCGCGCTGCTCCAGGGCCTCGATCGCCGAATCATGGAAGCGACCCAGATGCCGGTGCACATCGCCGACGACCCGCTGACGTGCGTCGCACGCGGAACGGGCAGGGTCCTCGAGGCGCTCGACTCACCGGCGATGGAGCGCACGCTCGTGGCCGAGACCTACTCGCGGCCTCCTCGCTGAACGTTCGTTCGCGCAACCGATGCTCCAGACCCGCTCCGAACGCCACGCACGCGCAACCCGGCGCTGGGTCGTCACCTACGCGGTGCTGCTCGCGATCTGCCTGACCGGCATCGCCGTTCTCGAACGCGGCTCCCATCCAGGAGCTGCGGCGCGGCCTCGTCTTTGCGGTGTCCCCGATCCAGGAGTCGCTGGCCGGCACGACACGAACGATCACCTCGCTCGCCGGTGCAGTCGGCGACATCGACCAGCTGCGACGCGACAACCAGGCGCTGACCGATCGGGTCGCGAGTCTCGAGACGCAGATCCAGCAGCTCGCCACCCTCAAGACCGAGAACGAACGGTTGGCGAACCTGCTCCAGGTCAAGGCCACGCTGGACTACGAGACCGTCGTTGCCGACGTCGTGGCACGTCAGGCCACCCCGCAGGAACGCATCCTCACGCTTGGTCGGGGTACCGATGGCGGCATTTCGGTGAATGACCCGGTGCTCTCCGAGGGAGGTGCCCTGGCCGGGGTGATCACCGACGTCGGCCAGAACTGGTCGACCGCGATGCTCATCTCCGACCCGCGCTCGGTGGTCATCGGGCGCGACGAGCAGAGCCGAGCCACCGGCGAGATCGTCGGCCGCCTGGACGCGCTCCTGGCCATGGGCAATGTGCCGGCCCAGCAGCAGATGAGCACGGACGACGTGGTCGTCACCGACGGGACCCCCAGCGGGGATGGCTCGCATCCACCGTTCCCGCGCGGGATCCTCATCGGCCGGATCGTCGAAATCGAGACCGACCCGTCGGCGGTCGTTCAGACCGGGCTCATCCAGCCGACGGCCGACCTCGACTCCATCGAGCGCGTCATGGTCGTGACGAACTTCGAACCGCCCACGGCACCGAACCCGAGCGCGTCCCCGCACCACTGAACAGGGTGACTCGGACCTGCACGGAGCAGGCCCTTGGTTGCTCGCATGCACCGGACCCCCGGGGCACGAAGGTCATGCCGGGACTGGTACTGCGGTGGGGTGCGTGCCACTTGCGCGGAGCGGGCGACCGCACTCATCTCCACCGCTCCAACCTCCACCGAGCGTAAGTCGTCGCATCCGCGTCGCAGTCCAAGCCTGTGCCCCGGCCTGCGGGTCCGGGACCATCTGCGCATAGTGATTCGGAGCATGTCGCGAGAGTCTTCGCAAGCCCTTATTCGGCTCGTCCATCCGGTTCCCCAGCAACCCCCGGAGAGTCGCGTTCATGCTCCTGTCGACCGTCGGGCCGACCTGGAAAGGTCTTGCCCGTCCGATGGCCTACGTCGCCGCCGCCATCATGGCGGCGCTCTTTCTTCTCTCGCTCACGAGCTTCAACGTGTCTGCGGCAGGCCGCACCTTCGCCGCGGGCGTCCGGGCGGCGGCAACCCGAGCACCACGCACGCCCGAGCAGGCAGCCACCAAGCGTGCCGTCATCGTCGTGGGGCCGGTCGGCTCCGAGACGGCAGACTTCATCAAGGACGCGACGCAGATCGCCAAGGTGCTCAGCGACGCGGGCATGAACGTCACCCTGATCGTCCCGCCGAACTCGACGTGGAAGGCCGTCACGAAGGCCGCCAACGGCGCTGACTTCTTCGCCTACCTCGGGCACGGCAACGGCTGGCCCAGCCCGTATCCGCCGTTCCAGGAGGACTCAAAGGACGGCCTCGGGCTCGATCCCGACACCACCTCCGACACGTACGCGGTCCAGTACTACGGCGCGAACAAGATGCGCGAGAAGATCCACCTCGCGCCGAACTCGATCGTGCTGCTCCACCGGCTGTGCTACTCCGCAGGCAACGCGGAGCCGGGCATGCCGCTGCCCAACCAGGACGTCGCCTTCCAGCGCGTCGACAACTACGCCTCGGGCTTTCTCTCGATCGGCGCGCGCGTCGTCTTCGCACTCGCGTGGCAGCCCGGAGCGGACCTGGCACGGGCGCTGTTGACCAACCACGGCTCGATGGACAGCTTCTTCGAGTGGACCGACAAGCCGGACAGCGACTCCCAGTACCAGCCCTGGCACGGGTGGATCGGCTGGAAGCCCGACCTGTACCTCGACTCCGTGCGCACCCCCGGCGCGATCGTGCACCTCGACCCGCACCCGACGCTCGGCTATCTCCGCGCGGTGACCGGTGACCTCAACTTCACGTTCGACCAGTGGTGGGGCGGCACGGGCAACGGTGGCGGAGGAGGCGGCGGTGGCGATACGACGCCGCCCACGATCAGCGACTTCACGGCGGAGCCCGACTCGGGCACTCAGCCGGCGGAGGGCCAGCTCCCGGTCTTCACGCCCAACGGCGATGGTGTCGACGACACGCTCACCTTGACCCGCACCCTGTCCGAGGCGGCGATGATCAAATACACGGTCACGGACGCGACCGGGAACGTCGTACGCACCTTCACCGTGCAGGCGGAAGAGGGCACCGGCACCGACACCTGGGACGGCCAGGACGGCGACGGCAATGGCGTGACCGATGGCCGCTACACCGTCAAGGCCACGCCGACCGACGCGGCCGGCAACGTCGGCGACAGCGTCTCGACCAAGGCGCTCCTGCTGACGACCATGCGCGTGGCGGTTGCGACCCCCGCGGTGTTCGACCCGAACGGCAATGGTCCGTCGGAGACGCAGACGCAGACCGTCACGCTCGACCACGCGGCAACCGTCGACTGGATCATTCGCAACGACAGCGGCACGACCGTCCGAACCGTCATGGACGGCGAGCGTCACGACGCCGGCGACCTCACCTTCTCCTGGGACGGGCGTGACGACAGCGGCCAGCCCCTCCCGAACGGCGTCTACTGGATCGTCACCTCGGCCAAGACCGGGCGGGGCACCGAGACGCAGCAGGTCGCGGTCTCGGTCGGGCCCTTCAAGGTCGACGTCTTCGGGAGCGCTACCGGGAAGGTCATCGTCAAACTCGTCGCCGCCGACGCGCAGGCACAGGCACCCACCGTGACGCTGAAGTCATCGGGTGTCGGCAAGGCGTACGTCACGCTCCATGGCAGCCCGACACGCACTACAAGGGCAAGGCCCAGTTCGGCGCCCCGTCCGGGACGATCACGGTGATCGTCAAGGGCATGGACGCAAATGGCAACAGCGAGCAGCAGACGTTCATGGTCACGCTGCACTGATTTGCAGTCTTCCTCTGGCCCAGCCCCGATCGTGAAGCGGCGAGAAGGGCGATAGCCGGTCTCATTGGATGGCCCGGTTCACGAGAACCGGGCCATCCCATATCTCGCATGGAACTGCGGCGTCGCGAACGCCAGTCCGTTCCGACCGTCTTGACAGTGCGGTGCCGGGCCTTTGGCCGTTCCCTCGGATTCTCATCAGGCGGTCGTTACCTCGAAGGACGCCCGCCACGAGTGGTCAAGGTGCTGCCCGACGTGCGTCTCCTGAGCCACGCGGAGCGTGCGTCCGCTCGTTTCACGCTCCAATCGCGCTCATGAACCGGTATTGGTCGCAGGACATCCCAGTTAAGGATCGTGGTGTGGGAATCCGAGAGGAAGTGCGGTGGCGTGGGCACGCCTCGAGCCGTGGTTGCCAATCGGCGCCGACGCGCTTGGGCGCCGTTGAGGCTCCGGCCTTGCCGAGTATTCCGGGTGTTCTGTCACTCCCCGATAGACTCCGCGCGATGAATGAACCGGCGGGTTCCTCGACCTGGGTGGTCATGCCGACCTATGACGAGGCAGAGAACATCGGGCCGATCACGGCCGCCATCCTCGAAAAGCTGCCCGACGTGACGATCCTGGTCGTCGATGACAACTCGCCGGACGGCACCGGGCAACGCGCCGAAGAGCTTGCCGCTGCGGATCCGCGCATCCGCGTCAAGCACCGAGCCCGCAAGCAGGGGCTCGGGCGTGCGTACATCGACGGCTTCCGCGAGGCCGTCGATGGTGGCGCCGACCGGATCGTGCAGATGGATGCCGACTGGAGCCACGACCCGGGCTATCTCCCCGATCTCGTCTGGGCACTGCGCAGCAACGAGCGCCCCGACGGCGCGGATCTGGTCATCGGCTCGCGCTACATCGCCGGCGGTGGCGTCAAGGACTGGGGCTTCATGCGTCGCTTCGTCTCGCGTGGTGGCTCCCTGTTCGCACGCACGGTCCTCGGACTGAAACCGCACGATCTGACCGGCGGCTTCAAGGCGTGGCGTCGCGAGACCCTGGCGGCCATGCCCTGGGATCGCGTCCACTCGGGCGGCTACGTATTCCAGATCGAGACGACGTATCTCGCCAGCCGCGCGGGCGCCAAGGTGGTCGAGACCCCGATCGTCTTCACCGATCGTCGCGTCGGCGTCAGCAAGATGTCCCGCCGGATCATCGGCGAGGCGCTCATGGTGGTCATTCGGCTGCGCTGGGACGAGCTGCGTGGCCGCGGGCCGACGGTCGTTCAAACGGAGCCTGCCGACACCGGCGGAGGGTGACCAGCGCGGCAGGCTCGTGGCTCAGTGCCGCTGCCCCCGAGCGGCCTCATGGCGTGCGCGTGGTCATCGACGCTCGGCCGTTGCAGGAGCCCGAGCGTGCACCGATCACGGCGCAATACCTCGATCGCCTGCTGCGGGCGTTCGCGGCTCGTCCGATCGACGACGAGTCGTTCGTGCTGTTGCTGCGTCTCTTCCGCCCCGACCCGACGGTCGAGCTGGAGGACGCCGGGCTTGCCGTCCAAGCGAGACGGAAGATCCCGCCGACGACGCGCAGCTTCCGCTCGGCCGGTCTCACGCTCGATTCGGTGCTGCTGCGGGGTGCCACCGTTCGCGTTCCGGGCGGAGGCTCCCCCGGCAACGACACCGCCGGTGCCGTGTACCACACCGCGGGTGGCGCGCTTCCTGCCGTCGCGGGCCTCCCCGTCGTCGCCAGCCTGCTCGACCTCGCGCCCTGGACGCTCCCGGACCGATACGCCGCGAGCGCGGCGGCCAGGTTCGGGCACGGCCTGCGCGCCCGTGGACTGCGTTCGGCGACGCGCGTGATCGTCGCCTCGGCGGCCAGTGGCGCCGATGCGGTGCGGCTGCTGGAGCTCGAGTCCGACCGGGTCGCGGTCATCCCGCTCGCTGCCGACGACGCGTTTCGACCGGGTGCCGCCCGACCCGACCTGGTCGCCGACCTGCGCGCGCGGTTCGATCTTCCCGAGCGCTACCTGGTCTTTGCCGGCAGGTACGACGCTCGCAAGGACCTCGCGACGCTGTTCTCGGCACTCGCTGCGCTCCGAGAGGAGGCTCCGCCGGCCGAACGGAAGCGCGCGAGACGCGGTGCCCGAAGCGCAGACGAGGACTCCGCCGTTCCGTGGCCACCGGTCGTGGTGATGGCGGGAGCCGGTGGCGTCGGCCACAAGGAGACGCCCATCGTTGGTGCGGCACTGAGACATGCGGGCATCGCGGACCTCGTCCGGCTGACACCGCGACTGCCCCCCGAGGAGTTGGCGGCGCTCGAGGGTGCCTCGATCGGCCATATCCAGCCCGCGCTCGCGGACGACACCGCTCTGGCGGCGATCGAGGCGCTCGCGTTGGGAGTGCCCGTGATCTGTTCGCGCGTCGGTGCTCTGCCCGAAACGGTCGGGCCGGCCGGCATCGTGGTCGAGCCGGGTAACGCGGCGCGGCTCGCGTCGGCCATCCGCGTGCTGTGGGACGGCGACAGCGTCGCCCGGCAGGTCACCACGGCGGCGTTGAAACGAGCGAAGCAGGGGAGGCGAACCTGGGCAGACGTGGCCGAGGAGACCCGCCGCGTCTATGCCGAGGTGAGCGAGAGCCAACGGCCTCGCTCGGACGGCTGAGCGAGGCTGGTCTTCGTCGCTGGTAGGCTAGCCGCGCCGTTCACGATTGCTCGCGACAGACTTTCACGAGGAGACGACCGTGGCCCAGAACGCATCCGGCGACGACGAGAAGGTCGATGGCGCCGACGCGTCCGTCGAGGGCGCCGACGAGGAGGCGGCGACCGACGCTGAGGAGCGCGCGGCCAGCGAAGCCGTCGACGAATTCCAGTCGGGCTCCGATGACGCACGATTCGGGCGACAGCAGCGAGTCTGCCCGAAGTCGGCGAAGACGAGACAGACACGAGCGAGGACTGGGCGGCAGCGGTGGATGCAGCCTCGGACGAGGGAGACCTGGACGAGGAGGGAGAAGCGACCGACGGCGACACGGTGGACTCCTACGACCAGGTCATCGACGAGGTCCGCGGCGACACGGTCAACATCAGCGAGGGCGGTGCCCAGAACGTCTCGGCGCGCGAGGTGAACATCACGCAAGGCGGCGCGATGCGCGTCCGCGGCCAGACGGTCCGTATCGAGCAGGGTGGTGCGTTCATCGTCCAGGGGCGTGACGTCAAGCTCGAGCAGTCGGGGGCGTTCGCGGTGGTCGGCGACACGGTGAACGTCTCGGGCGACGGAAGCGGCATGTTCATCGTGATCGGCCGAACGGTGAACGGCGGACGTCCGGTGCTCGACTGGCGTGGTGTGGCGACGATCCTCGGCGTGTTCTTCATCCTCCGCCGCGTGCTGGGGCGTCGCTCGCGCAAGTCGTGACGGAAGACCCCGGGAAGGGGAGCGACGCGGGGGAGCCCGGTTCCGCGACGACACCGGCCGAGGCCGGCCACCGCTCCCTCAACGTCACCATCGTCGCGGCGAATCCATTCGAGTTTGATTCGCGCTTCCTGCGGACGGCGACGACCCTCGCTGCCGACGGGCATCGCCTGCGTGTGCTCGGATGGTCGGCGCCTGGGCTGCCCGCGGAAGAGGATCTGGCACCTGGTGTGCCGCTCACGCGGCTCGAGATCGATCGCCGGCTGTCGTTGGCGCTCCGTCCGCTCCCGGACGCCGTCCGCGGGCTGATCTGCCGGGTCATCGGCCTGGATCCCTCGGCGACGGTCCTCCCGCCGATCGCTGCGTCGGGCTTCGATCGCCTCCGTCACCCGCTCCGTCGAGTCGTGGAACTGCTCGCCAATGTCCGGCGGGTCGGACCCTGGACCGACGCGGTGCTTGAGGCTGCGCCAGGCACCGACGTCTTTCACGCCCAGTCGCTGATCGCGCTCCCGGTCGTGCGGAACGCGGCTCGCAAGCTGAATGGCCGGTTCGTCTACGACGTGGCCGACTACCACACCGAGGCAGCGCGCCTGGCGCGGATGCCGCGGCCAATTCGCGCGCTCTTCCGTTGGCAGGAACGCCGCTGGGCCCGCGACGCAGCCGGCTTCCTCGCCGTGAGCGAGCCAGCTGCCGAACTGGTTGCCGAACGCTGGGGCGTGCCGCGACCTCGCGTGCTGCTCAACTGTCCGCCGGCGTGGCGCCCAGACGAGCCCGGCCCGATCGCCTCGAATCTGCTTCGAGAGTCGCCTGGGTGTCGACGCGGAGCGGCCGATCGTGCTCTACCAGGGTGGTTTCAGCGTGGATCGAGGGATCGAGGAGCTGACCGCGGCTGCACGGGAGCCACGGCTCGCCCGGTTGGATCCGGCGGTCGTTTTCATGGGCTATGGGCGACTCGACGGATGGATTCAGGGTCAGGTCGAAGCGGCGCCGGAACGGATCTTCCTGCTGCCGGCCGTGCCGCCCGACGAGCTTCTCGAGTGGACGGCGAGTGCCGATGTCTCGTTCGTCGGCCAGCCGCCACGGACGCTCAACCAGAAGCTGAACCTCCCGAACAAGCTCTTCGAGAGCATCATGGCCGGCACGCCGGTTGTCGTTAGTGAGGGCAACGAACAATGCCGGCTCGTGTCGGAGGAGCGCGTCGGACGATGCTGCAACGTGGACTCGCCTGCAGCCATTGCGGAGACGATCGCGTCGCTGCTCGAGGCGCCAGAGGACGAGCGCCTCGCGCTGCGGACGCATTGCCGTGACGTCGCGCTGACGCGGTACACCTGGGACGCCAATGCCACGGGGCTCGTCGCGCTCTATCGCGAGCTGGCCGGGCCGTCGCCGGATGCGACAGCCGTGGCGCTGTTGCTGAACAACACATTCGTTGCCGACTCGCGGGCCTGGAAGATGGCGCGGACCCTGACGGGCGCCGGCTATCGCGTCACGGTCGTCGCGCGATCTGCCGCTGGACTTCCGGATCGCGACGAACAGGACGGCTTCATCGTTGTCCGCGTCAAACAACCGGATCCGCTCTCCTGGCTGCCGCATCCGCGCTTGCCGGAAGGTGACGGCGGCAGGCACAGCGCAGCGGCCACCGGAACCGGGACGGTCGCGCGGATTCGCAGAACGATGTCGTCTACCGTCGGCCGAGCCATCCAGGCCGCTCGCTACCTCCGCCTCACGAAGCTCTGGGCTCGTGACATCGGTGCGGCTGTCGGCCAGGTCGACGTGTGGCAGGCGGAAGGCCTCGTCGCCCTTCCCGTCGCCGTCGAGTTGCGCTCGCGCCGCGGCGGCGTTGCGGTCTACGACTCGCGTGACCTCGACGTGCAGAGCGCCCGTTTCGCCCGCCTGCCGAGCGCCTGGCGTCGACTCCTCGAGCGGCGCGAGCGGTCACTCGCCCGGTCCGTCGACGCCGTCATCTCGGTCAGCCAGCCGTACGCGGACGTGCTGGCCGCGTCGTTCGATCGCCAGCCAACGATCGTGATGAACGGGCCGCCGGACTTCACGCCACCCGATCCGCCGCCGCGGTTATGGCATGAGCGGCTCTCGCTCCCAGCGCAAACGCGCGTCATTCTCTATCTCGGGCTCTTCATCCAGGGTCGAGGCCTGACCCAGCTGATGGAGGCGATCGGGCACGTCGACAACACCGTGCTGGTAATGGCCGGCTACGGCGTCGAGGAGCAGCACATCCGCCGAGTGGCGTCCACCCTGCCGCACGCCGACCGGATCCACTTCGTCGGCGGCATCGCGCCCGACCAGATCCTGCCGCTCACCGCCGCGGCGGACGTTTCGGCCATGCCCGTCCAGGGGGACACGCTCAACCACCGCCTGAACACGCCGACCAAGCTCTTCGACGCGATGGGTGCCGGCGTCCCGGTCGTCGCCAGCGACCTCCCGGGCATGGCGCCGATCGTGCGCGAGACCGGCTGCGGGGAGCTGTGCGATCCCGACGACCCGGCCGACATCGCTCGCGCTATCGCGCTCATCCTCGACGCGACCCCGGAGCGCCGCGCCGCCTACCGCGCGGCCTGCCTTGCCGCAGCGCGTGGCGAGTACTCCTGGGAGCGACAGGCGGATCGACTGCTCGACCTCTACGGGACGCTGCGGCTCCCGAGCTGACGCCGAGCTACATCCGCAGGATCTCTGCGGTGACGGCGTCCGCCAGCGCGTCGAAGTGCGGCTCCTCGGGTGTGTGCTTCTCGAGGACCAGCTGATCGGGTCGCTCGAGGACGCGCATCCGGCCCCGCAGGACCAGCTCTCGATCCACGGCCCCGAGCGTGCCCGCGAACGTGGTCCAGGTCGGCGTCCCGAGCAGCGCCGCCTCGCGGTTCATCGTGCCGCCCGCGGAGATCACCAGGTCGGCGAGATAGACCAGCGACGGACCGTCGACGGGCTTCTCGGGGATGACGATTCCCTTGGTCGCGGTGAACGCCTTCGCCTGTCCCGGCGTTCTTGGGAGCAGCACCACCTGGACGTCCTGGGCCAGCAGGTGGTCGACCACCTGGCCGAAGAGCTCGTTGCTGATGCCGCGGTGGTAGAGGCTCATCGTCGCCGGTGGCCGCAGCACCGCGACCACGCGTGACTCGTCCAGCCCCAGCGTCCGCAGCACGGACATCTCCGGAGCGAAGTCGGCCAGTGAGACCTGTTCCTTGATCCCGGGGTAGGGCCGGAACTTGGCACGGGTCAAGCCGTAACGCGCCAACTCGTCGAACGGAAGCGCTTCGGGAACCATCACCTTGTTGACCAGTCGGAAGTTGATGTGGTGCATGGTCGACGCGCCTTCGTAGTCGTGAGCGACCGTGCTGTGAAGGCGGCGCATGCGTGCCGCGACCGCGAGGTCGTTCGAGCCGTGCGAGACGGCCTGGCGCAGTCGCTTCCCCTGCGACCACGCCAGCAGCGAGCTCGAGCGGCGCACCAGGCCGACCATCTTCCCGGCCATCCGGGCGCCGCCGTGCCGGCCGACGACCGTGTGCGGCATGTCGTACAGCCGAAGCAGGCCAAGCGTCTGGGCGAAGTCGCGGGCCGTGACCAGAGTCTCGACGCCGGCATCGTTCATCCGTCGGACGATCGGGCGGAAGAAGAGCACGTGCGGGGAGTTGGTCAGATCGATCCACACCGCACCGTTCTGGGACATCCAAGCCACTATGCCGGAAGATGTCACTCCACTCCGGCCACACGCCAAGAGCTCGTCCAGATGTCCGTCACCGCCGTATGACGGGATCCCTGCGGGTCCCCAGCCTGCGTCGCACCGCGCGACGAGTGCTGCGAACGCTCGGACCCGAGCCGCGCCGCCTCCTCGCTCGCACCGTCCTCGTGCTGCCCGACGCGGGCAGGTCGGGCGGACGGATCGGCGCGTTCATGGCCTCGATCCACGTTCGCGGACTGTCGGTTGCCGGGCGGCCGGACGAGGCCGAGCGTGTACGCCTTGGAGCGCGCGTCGCGACCGGGCACGCGCCGTCGGCTCGCGATGGCGGCGTGGCTGGAGGCGACCGGCCAGCACCGTACCGCGCTCCAGGTGGTCGGCGAGCCACTTCCAGACACCGAGGCGGCGTCCCTGCGGGCGCGCTGGCAGTTGACCCATGCGCGCGCGGCTCGGGCGTTGGGAAGGTACGCGGAGGCAACTGCCGCCCTTGACGACGGTTTGGCGGCCGTCCCGAACGACCCACCGACCAAGCAGGAGCGCAGGCGCATCGACCAGATCGTCGAGCGCTACCAGCGCGTTCCGTCGGTCGAGCGCCCGCGTCCTTCCGGAGCGCCCATCAGCGGTCGCATCCTGCACTTGGTCGAGGCCTCGATCCGGGACACGCAGTCCGGCTACACGATCCGGACCCATCATGTGGCCACCGCCCAGCGGCAGGTCGGGCTCGACCCGCACGTCGTGGTCGTCGGCTCGGAGCCGCCCAAGGGCTCGCTCACGGTGGACGTCGAGGGTGTGACCTATCACTGGCTGCCGGGTGCCGTCGGCCTGCGCCGTGCCGCGAGCTGTCGGCTGGGACGATCTCGCCGGACAAGCGGCAGACCTGATCACGGAGCTGCGGCCCGGCGTCATTCACGCCGCGACGCCACCAACCGTCGGCAACCTCGGCCGCGCTGTAGCCCGCTGGTCGGGCCTGCCGCTGGTCTACGAGGTGCGCGGGTTCCGCGACGAGTTCTGGCGCATCAGCCACGGCGAGGACGAGACGGTCGACCACTCGGTGCTCTCGCGACAGGCAGACTCGGACACGATGCTCGAGGCGAACGCCGTCGTGACCCTGGGCGAGCAGATGAAGGCCGAGGTGGTCGATCGCGGCGTCGCTGCCGATCGGGTCACCATCGTTCCCAACGCCGTCGACACCACGCGCTTCCGGCCCGGACCACGCGACCCCGGCCTTGCCGGCACCTATGGCATCGATCGCAGTGACGTGGTGATCGGCTACATCTCGTCCTTCCAGCCCTACGAGGACTTCGCCACGCTCGTGGACGCGATCGCGATCCTCCGCGAGCGCGGGCGGCCGGTGCGCGGACTGCTCGTCGGTGACGGGTCGACGCTTGCCGAGATCCGCCAGCGCGTCGTGGACAAGGGCATGGAGGACGTGATCCGCCTGCCCGGGCGCATCCCGCACGCGGCCGTCCCGCAGCACCACCGGCTGATCGACGTGTTCGTGGTCCCTCGCGTCGCGACGCGCCTCGCGCAGCTGGTGACGCCGCTCAAGCCACTGGAGGCGATGGCTTCCGGTCGCGCACTGGCGGTTGCGCGCCTCGACGCGCTGACCGAGACCGTGATCCCCGGTCGGACCGGCGTCACGTTCGAGCCGGGCAACGCGGCGGACCTCGCCAGCGTGGTGGAGCGGCTCGTCCTCGACCCGTTCGAACGGCGCCGGCTCGGAGAAGCGGCACGCACCTGGGTCGAGCAGGAGCGGACCCTGGCGCGCAACGGCCAGCGCTATCGCGACGTCTACGCCCGGCTCGGGGTCCCGATCGGATTCGAGGACGCCGCGACGGCTCCGGGGATGGTTCAGCCGGCCGTGGGCACTGCCTTCGGCGGCAGGTAGCGCGCCAGGATCGGGCTGCGCTCCAGCTCGTCGTAGTTGGCGACCACGTCGCGCAGGTCGTCGGACAGCACCTTCGTGTGGCCCGCGGTGTAGTCGAATCCATCGGGCGCCGGGGGCACGCCCAGGAACGCGAACATCGCGTCGAACGCGCGCTTCGGATCGGCCTGTACGTCCTCGAGCGTCACGCTCATCCTGGGCGCCCGGAGCCGCCTCGCGACCGTTCGAAGCCGCCTCGCGCGGTTTTCGGCGGCGATGACCTGGTGTTCGAGCGATGTCACGTCGAACGACTGGCCGACCAGAACCGTCTCGTCCTCGACGTCCTCGAGATCGGAGGCATAGCTGCCCCGCTGGTGCACGGACGTGTGCGAGATCGCCTGCTTGAGCTTGTTGTGCCGTTCGAGGACCAGCACGCGGATGGGCAGACGTCGGTACGGAACCGAGGCACGCCGGATCGGTAACGGCAGCCACTCCGGCGCCCAGGCACTGGCGATATCGAGCGCATCCAGGTCGTACTTGAACGGGTTCATCGTCTGTCCGAACGCGCCGGCAGGGTCCGGCGGGCGCGTCGGTGGGTCGTCGTAGAACGCCCGCAGGAAGGCCACCTTGTCCGCAGTCGACGAGTCCCGGACGCGGTTCAGGTACTCGGTGTAGCAGACGACCTGCGGGTGAGCGTGCAGCACGTGGCCCAGCATGGTGGACCCGGTGCGTGGGAGCTTCAGGACGAGGAAAGGGGTGCTCAGAGCACGTCCACGTTGTCGGGGATCGGGCCGGACGGACCGGCGCCGAGGCTGCGGCGAACCGCGTTGCGCAGGTCGACGATGCGCTTCGACTTGCTCACGATCGGCCCGTAGTCGACCGACCGGTGATCCGTGGCGATGACGACGGCATCCGCCCAGGCGAGCTGCTCGTCCGTGAGCTCGACCGACTGGAGGCCCTCGGCGCGGAGCTCGGGCACGTGCGGGTCGTGGTAGCGAACCTCGATTCCCTCGCCGCGGAGCAGGCTCAACAGCTTGATCGAAGGACTTTCGCGCATGTCGCCGACATTCGGTTTGTAGGCCACGCCGAGCAGCAGGATCTTGGCGTCTCGTGTGGCGACGCCTGACCGGTTGAGCGAGCGAACGACCCGGCTGACCGCGTAGTAGGGCATGTTGGTGTTGATCCGGCCGGCCAGCTCGACGAATTCCGTCGAGAGGTCGTAGGCCTTGGCCCGCCAGGTCAGGTAGAACGGGTCGATCGGGATGCAGTGCCCGCCGAGCCCGGGTCCCGGCCAGAACGGCATGTAGCCGAACGGCTTGGTCGATGCCGCGTCGATCGATTCCCAGAGGTCGATGCCCATTCGCTCGGACAGGATCGCCATCTCATTGACGAGCGCGATGTTGACGGCTCGGAAGGTGTTCTCGAGGATCTTGGCCATCTCGGCACTTTCCGGCGACGAGACCACGTGCACCGTCTCGCAGATGACGCCGTACAGCTTCGCGGCTCGATCGGTGCACGGCCTGGGTGATTCCGCCCACGACCTTGGGCGTGTTGCGCACGCCGTACGTGCCGTTGCCCGGATCGACGCGTTCCGGACTGAAGGCCAGGAAGACATCCGTCCCGACCTGCTTGCCCTCGCGCTCGATGATCGGCTTGACGATCTCGCGGGTCGTGCCCGGGTAGGTGGTCGACTCGAGCACCACGAGCGCGTCCGGTCCCAGGTTGGCGGCGGCCATCTCGGCACCCGCGATCACGTACGACAGGTCGGGGTTGCGATGCTCGTCGAGCGGCGTCGGCAGGCAGATGAGGATCGCGTCGCACGCGCGAAGACCCGCCGGGTCCGTGCTCGCTCGCACGCAGCCGCTCTGTACGAGCGTGGCCAGGTCCGCCGACGCGACATCCTCGACGTACGAGATGCCGGCGTTCACCGAGGCAACCTTCTCGGCGCTGACGTCGACGCCGAGCACCTCGGTCCCAGTCTCGGCGAACGCCGCTGCCAACGGAAGACCGACGTACCCGAGTCCGATGATCCCGACTCGTGTCACAGCGGGCGGAGACTACACGGTTTGCTCCCCAGTCGGCCTCTGGCGGCTCCCGCGCGCGTGCAGTTGCAATTGGAGCTGCAGTTGCAGCCGGCGCGGCATCCGCGGCGACGACGACCGACCCATCATGCGGCGATTCCAAATCTGATTCAACGCTCGCTGCCGATTCGTGAGGTTTTGCTGAGCGCGGGAACCCCAGATCCCGCACTTCTCCAATCTGACAGGAAACCTGTGGAGCTCAACCCCGCGATCGAACGGAATCCGGCTCGAGAGCCGTCAGATGGCGGTCGATGACCACATCAGATTGGAATTGCGCCGAAAGGGCGGGCTTCAAGCGTCGCTTGCGACGATTTCTCCTCCGCAGCGCAGCGCAGTCCGCTTGCGCTGCTGCGCGCGAAGCGCTTGAGTCCGACCTCTTTCTTCGCACGGCGTTGCCGTGCTGCGCGCGAACCGACGGGGTCCCAGCGTGACCGCTGGGCTCCGTCCGTCGCTTGCACCGGCGGGCTTCAAGCGTCGCTTGCGACCTTTGTGCGATCCTCACCGGTGATGCAGCCCCAGGTGCAGCCGCCCGAGACCGTCACTCGGGTGGAGCCCGATCCGCTCGTCCACGTGGTCGGCGCCCGTCCCAACTTTGTCAAGGCCGCGCCGGTTCTGCGCGCCCTCGAACGACGTGGGGCCACCCAACGGCTCGTTCACACCGGGCAGCACTACGACCCGCTGCTGTCGGACGTCTTCTTCCGCGACCTGGCGTTGCCCCAACCGGACGTCAGCCTCGGCGTGGGCTCTGGCAGTCACGCGGTCCAGACCGCCAACCTGCTGATCGCGCTCGAGCGCGAGTTCCTCGACCACACGCCATCGCGCGTGATCGTCTATGGAGACGTGAACTCGACGCTGGCCGCGGCGCTCGTCTGCGCCAAGCTGGGCATCCCGCTGGCGCACGTCGAAGCGGGCCTGCGCAGCTTCGACGACTCGATGCCCGAGGAGATCAACCGCCGCGTCACCGATCAGCTCTCGGAGATGCTGTTCGTGACCAGCCCCGAAGGGCTCGACAATCTTGCCCACGAGGGCGTCCCGGCCGATCGTGCGCACCTCGTCGGCAACCCGATGATCGACACGCTGCTCGCCCATCTCGATCGCTTCGATCCCGAGCCGGTGCGCCGCGGCCTCGGCCTCTCTGGGGACTACGCGGTGGCGACGCTCCACCGTCCGGCAAACGTCGATGCGCCGGATACCGCGGCCCGGCTCGTCGCCGCGCTCCGTGACGCGGCGGTGCGAATCCCGATCGTGCTGCCGCTCCATCCTCGCGGACGCGAGTCGCTGAGGCGCGCGGGGATCAACCAGGTCCCTTCGCTTCGGGTGATCGATCCGCTCGGCTACATCGACTTCATCGCGCTCGTGCGCGGCGCCAGGCTCGTGATCACCGATTCGGGCGGCATCCAGGAAGAGACGACCGTGCTCGATGTGCCGTGCCTGACGTTGCGCCCGAACACGGAACGACCGATCACCATCAGCCACGGCACCAACCGCCTGGTGAAACCCGAGGAGCTCGGCAGTGCCGTCGAGTCGGCACTTCGCGGTGATCTCAAGCGGCGCGGTGACGGCCCGCCGCTGTGGGACGGCCACGCCGGCGAGCGGATTGCCGGCATCCTCCTGGCCGATCTCCATGGACAGGTCGCGCAGCACGCATCGTCCGACCTGGGCGTTCTCGCGCGGGCTTAGCCCGGGTCCACCGATGCCAGCTTGCATCTCACTCGGATCTACTGCGCCGGCTCGGCGGGCCCAGGCGTAGTGGCGGTCATCGCGCGGGACCATGGACTGCTGTTCATCATGGTCCCCCACACCGGCAGTTCGGCCGTCGGCCGCGCGCTCATCGAGCAATGCGGCGGCAGCTGGCTTCCCGAGAAGCCGGAACGTGACACGAAAGGCGATATCGTCCTGCCCCGCAAGCACAACACCGTCCCCCAGCTGATCTCCCACGGCGTGATCACGCGCGACGAGCGCAAGGGCCTCGTCACGGCGGGAACGACGCGGAACCCGTTCGACTGGCTGGTCTCGCAGTACCTGCGCATGCTGCCGATCCGCGCTGGCGACCGGTCGGGCCTCGTCACGATGCACGGCCACACCCAGGGCGACCCGCGCTACGAGGGCTCGACGCAGGACTTCGAGGGCTGGCTGGAGAAGCGATATCGGCGCCGTCGGCGAGGAATCCTGGGCCAGGTCCTGCCGCCGATTTCGCGCAAGCACGTCGACTGGCTGCAGGACGTTGACGTGCTGCTCCGTTTCGAGAGGCTGCAGGAGACGTTCGACGGCCTGATGCGTCGCGTCGGGATCACCGAGCCCGTGATCATCCCGCTGGTCAACGAGACCGTTTCGCGCCGCAAGCGTGATTACCAGGGCTGGTACACGCCGCGCGCCAGGCAGATGGCCGAGGCCGCCTTCGCCGATTACCTGCAGCGCCACGACTACCGCTTCGAGGCGTGACCGACCTCAGGCGGACCGCAACCAACCTGCGCCGCGGCGTCGTCGCTCGCGCGCAGAGCCTTCGCGTTCGAGAGACCGTCGGCATCGTCCGGCGAGCGCGGCCTCGGACCCTGGTCGCGGCCGACCAACGCACCTCACGATCGATTCGCGCCCTGCTGACCTTCCTGCGCGGGGACGACCGCGGCGCGACCCAATGGTCCGAGGCGGCCATCTCCGAGTCTCCGGACAACCGGTTGGCGCTCGGTGTGCTGTCCCGGGCATCCCGCCGGACAGGTGCAGTCACCCGCGAGCTCGACGCGGTCAGCCACCTCCGCATCCTCGGCGATATGCCGGCCCTCGAGCAACGCGAGCGGATCCTGTGGGGAAAACTGCGCGACAGCGACCCCGGCTGGATGCCCGACCTTGGCGAACGCGAATCGCTCCAACCCGCGTCGGGCCTGCGCGTCATGCACCTGCACAAGGCCGCGCTTCCCGACCGTCAGACCGGCTACACGGTTCGCAGCGGCTACGTCGTCAAGTCCCAGCGGTCGGCCGGGCTGGATCCGTTCATCGTCACGGCGCCCGGGTTTCCGGACGGCTCGAAGGAGTTGAACGGTCCGCTCGACCTGGCCGGCGTGCGCCAGTGGCGGCTGCCGGACTCGGACGAGGTGCACCCCGCCCTTGACCAGGAGCTGTCGTGGACGTCAACCCAGGCCGCCGAAGTCGTGCGACGCGAGCGGCCGGCGCTCATCCACGTGGCATCGGGCCTGCGTGGCTACGACCTGGCCGTGCCGGCAGTCGCGCTGGGACGGCATTTCGGCCTCCCCGTCGTCTATGAAGTGCGCGGCTTCTTCGAGGAGCTGTGGGCGAGCGGCCACGAGATGGCTGAGGACGCCGAGCTCACCGAACGACGCTATGCCCGCGAGAAGCAGGTCATGCTGGCCGCCGATGCGGTCATCACGATCGCGGACGGCATGCGAGACGAGCTGGTGGGCTTTGGGATCCCCGAATTGCACATCACCATCGTTCCCAACGCCATCGACGAGACGCAGTTCACGCCCATGGACGCCGATCCGGGGCTCCGTGCTCGGTATGGCCTGGGCGGCCGCACGGTCATCGGCTACATCAGCACCCTCGACAGCAAGCGCGAGGCGATCGACGTACTCCTGCGCGCGACCGCCGAGCTCGTGCGCGCCGGGCTCCCGGTAGCGTGCCTCGTCGTCGGCGACGGGAAGCGCCGCCCGGACTACGAGGCGCTTGCCCGCGAGCTGGGACTCGGCAACGCCGCGGTCTTCACCGGCTCCGTTCCGCACGAGGATGTGGCGCGCTACTACGCGCTGATCGACATCTTCGTGATCCCGCGCCGGAACGATCGAGCGGCGGTCTTCACGACGCCGCTCAAGCCGTTCGAGGCGATGGCCATGGCGCGTCCCCTGCTGGTGAGCGACCTTCCAGCACTGGTCGACACGGCGGGGCACGGTGAGCGAGGACTCTCGTTCACGGCTGACGACCCGAGCGCGCTCGCGGCCGCGGCACGCACCCTGATCGAGCAGCCCGAGCTTCGCCGCCGGCTGGGAAACGCCGGACGAGAATGGGTCGTGCGCGAGCGGACCTGGACGGCGAACGGCCGTCGCTATCGGGAGCTGTTCGACTCGATTCTCGATGCTCGCGCCAAGCGCAGCCCGGTCGAGGTCTCGTGACGGAAGCCGAGGCGCCTCCGGCAGACGCGCCTGCAGCCGACGCAGCTGCGGCCGACGCCGCTGAAGCCGCCGCTCCGGCGGCCGGCCCGCCGCTCCGCGTCCTCTTCTTGCCCGACTACGGGCGCGGCAACCCCTACCAGCGCGAGCTGACCCGGGAGCTCGCGCCATTCGGCGTCACGGTGGTCGGTGCCAAGGCGCCGAAGGGCAATCCGCTGGGACTGCTGAACTCGTGGTGGCAGGCCAAGCGGCCGCGCGTCGTCCACCTCCATTGGACGCATCCCTATCTCGGCCAGCGCGCGAGCGGCCGGCACGCTCGCTGGCGGGTGGCTCGGGCGACCTTGTTCGTCGCGCAGCTGATGACGCTGCGACTGCTTCGCGTGCGGATCGTCTGGACCCTGCACAACCTTGGGCATCCACGAGGAGCGCCCGGACGAACGCCTCAACGTGGCCATCCACCGCCAGCTGGTGCGCAACGCCGATGCGGTGATCGCGCACTGCGAGGCCGCCATGCGTGCCGCGGTCGAGACGTACGGGCTGAGTGCCGGAGACGCCGGCAAGCTTCAGGTGATCCCGCACGGCAACTACGTCGACGTCTACGGGGCTATGGTCGAGCGCTCCGCGGCCCGCGAGCAGCTGAGCGTGCCGGCCGATGCGCGCCTGTTCCTGTTCATCGGCGGTGTTCGCGCCTACAAGGGCATCACCGAGCTGATCGAGGCGATCCGAGCCCTGCCTGCGGACACGAAAGCCCGGCTGATCGTGGCGGGGCGCGCCTTCGACCAGGCCGAGGCCGATGCGGTGCGCGAGGCGGCCGGTGACGACGAGCGGATCACGCTGCGGCTCGAGTTCATCCCCGACGAAGAGTTGCCGGTTCTGCTCGGGGCGGCCGACGTGGTGGCGCTGCCGTTCCGCGACATCCTCACGTCAGGGTCGGCCATCCTGGCCATGAGCTACGGCCGGCCGGTGATCGCGCCGTCGCTCGGCTGCCTGCCGGAAACCCTGCCTGCCGACGGCAACTTGCTCTATGACCCCGACGACCAGGGTGGCCTGCGCTGGGCACTCTGGCGGGCACTCACCGCCGACCTGGACGCGCTCGGCGAGCGCAACCTCGAGCGCGCGAACGACCTCGATTGGGCCCGCATCGCGGAGTCGACCGCGAGGCTGTATCGAGGGAAGTAGCAACCATACGTGGGGTCGCCGGTGCGGCCGTGCTCCGGATCCGGTTGTGCACGTGGCGTTCATTCGCGACCGAACGGCAGTCCCGTCGCGGCTCACATCGGTCGCCCGAGGCAAATCCGGCCGATCAGGCTCGTTTCGGTCGAAAGTGTTCACCACGCGCACAGAGCCGAATTGGGACCGGTCGAACGGAGTCCTGCAGCGTCGCGAATGAACGCTGGATGCACATCGTTCTCGACCCGACATCCGTGCCGAGCCGACGGTCCTGCGGGGCATTCCGTCAGTTGCCATCAGGCACGTGCGCTAGGAGTTGCCGGGCGTCTCCACCGCTGCCCGAGTCGAGTTCATCGGTCCTGACTCACGCTTGGAAGTGACGCGAACGCCGGGCGCTCGGTGTGGTTCTGCTGATTTGCTCCGCCGAATGCACGTACTCCGTGCACCTGACGGAAACCGCGTCCTGGGCAGTCACGCCGGGCAAGTCTGCTCTTCACGGTCCCGTCAGGCGCCGGCGAGGCCGCCTGCCAACGTGGGCACAACCGTCCCCCTGTGAGCGACTTCATCGGCCGCCATCTCCTCGGCCTGTGGGGCGAATTGCGTCTCGTAGAGCTCGGCATACAAGCCGCCGGCCGCGAGCAGTTCAGCGTGCCGGCCTCGCTCGACGATGTGGCCTCCCAGGATCACCAGGATCTGCGATGCCTCGCGCACGGTCGAGAGGCGATGGGCGATGACGATCGACGTGCGCCCGGCAAGCGCCGTCTTGAACGCTTCCTGGACCGCTGCCTCCGACTCCGAGTCGAGATGGGCGGTCGCTTCGTCGAGCACGACGATCTCGGGTGCCTTGAGGAGCAGCCGCGCGATTGCGAGGCGCTGCTTCTCGCCGCCTGACAGCCGGAAGCCGCGGTCGCCCACGACGGTTTCCAGGCCGTCGGGTAGCGACTCGATCAAAGGCAGGATCTGCGCCGCACGCAAGGCGTAGAACAGCTCCTCGTCGGTCGCGCCCGGCTTGGCGTACTCGAGATTGGCGCGGATCGTCGTGTGGAACAGGTGGGCGTCCTGGGTCACCACGCCGATCGTGCGGCGCATCGACTCCATCGTGAGATCGCGGACGTCGACGTCATTGATCTTCACCGTGCCGCCGCTGACGTCGTAAAGCCGCGATACGAGCGTCGTGATCGTGGTCTTGCCGGCACCCGACGGCCCGACCAGCGCAACCATTTGGCCCGCCTTGACCTCGAAGTTGACGTCGCGCAGGACTTGTTGCGACGGAGCCTGATCGAGGACCGCGACGCTCTCGAGCGATGCGAGGGAAACCTCATCCGCCCGCGGGTAGCTGAAGTCGACGTGCTCGAACGCAACCTTGGCCGGGCCCGGCTGAAGGCCGACGGCGTCCGGCTTCTCCTCGACCATCGGCTTCAGGTCGAGCACCTCGAAGATGCGGTCGAAGGAGACCAGCGCGGTCAGGATGTTGACCTGCACGTTCGAGAGCGCCGTGAGCGGCCCGTACAGGCGTGTCAGGAAGGCCGCCAGCGCGACGAGCGTTCCCACCTCGATCTCCCCGTTGGCAGCCAGCACGCCGCCCCAGCCGTACACCACCGCGGTTGCCAGCGACGCGGTCAGCAGCAGCCCGGCACCGAACAACGCCGTGTACATGGCCACCAGGACATTGATGTCGCGGACTCGGCCTGCCCTCTCCTCGAACGTCTGGATCTCGAAACTGGGCTGCCCGAAGAGCTTGACCAGCAGCGCGCCGGCCACGTTGAAACGCTCGGTCATCATCGAGGTCATCTGCGCGTTGAGGTTGTAGCTCTCGCGGGTGATGGCCCGAATGCGACCGCCCATCCAGCGCACCGGCAGGATGAAGAGCGGAAACAGGACCAGGGCCGTCAGGGTGATCTGCCAGTTCAGAGCAAACATCGCGGCGAGCGTGACCACCACGGTGATCGCGTTCCCGACCACGGACGACATCGTGTTGGTGAAGGCGCCCTGGGCGTCGGTGACGTCGCTGTTCAGGCGGCTGATGAGCGCACCCGTCTGCGTCCGGCTGAAGAACGCGATGGGCATCTTCTGGAAGTGCGCGAAGACCTGCGTGCGCATGTCCCACACGAGCCCCTGGCTGATGCGCGACGAGATCCAGCGCTCGATGAGCATGAGGAGGGCGTCGAAGACGGCCAGGACCCCGAGCAGCAGCGCCAGCTGGATGACGAGCTGCGTGTTGCCCAGCTTGATGCCCTTGTCGATGATCACGGCGTAGATCAGCGGGTTGAGGGCGCCGACCCCGGCGTCGATCGCGATGAGGATCACGAACACCAGCAGCTTCCACTTGTAGGGCGCTGCGAACTTGAGCACCCGCTTGCCGATGCCCGGCGAGAGCTCGGCGTTCAGCTTGGTCTCGTCGCGGTGCTTCGAGCGCATCGACTTGAAGCCGCCGCTCTTGAATCCACCCGGCAGGCTCATCGAATCTCTCCATCCATGCCGCAGATCGCGCGCAGGACCGTTACCAGTTCGCGGCGCTGCTCTTCCGTGAGCGGGCCAAAGACACGTGCCGCACTCTCGCGGCGTGCCTCGTCCAGTTGATCCAGCAAATGCCGTCCGAGTTGCGTCAGCTCGACCAGCGTCGAGCGGCGATCGGCGGGGTCCCGACGACGCGCCACGACACCGGCGCGCTCGGCGCGGTCGACCACGTCCGTGACGCTGTGCGGCACGATCGCGAGGCGATCGGCAATGACCGACATGCGCAGCGGACCGTCGGCAAGGAGGCGGACCACGCGCGCCTGCGAGCTCGATAGCCCGAGCGGCGCGAGCGTATCGCGCGTTCCCTGCTGAAGGCGTTTGTTGGCTTGGCGCAAGAGCTCGGCGAGCTCGGTCGAGGATTCGACCGCGGGCGCGTTCGCTTCGAGGCTGGACGTGACACGGACCCTTTCACGAAACCGGCCGCCTGGGGAGCGGCTGGCGAGGCAACACTATACAGAGTGTGCCTCATTATGAGTCACATGTGGTATTTGCCAAGCCCGTCAGGGTGAGGAGCGCAATGGGGCTGAAGGCCCGGTGGAATGCCGGGAATCGGCCTGTGGGCGCGCACCAGAGCAAGCGAAGCGCCGCTCTGCGGAGGAAACTGTCGCCTCGCGCTAAACTATTTGCCCGCCACGTTCGCGCGCCGAAGGGGCAGCTGACTGCCGTCGGCCGCCGCGAGTGGCAACCGTCCAACTGAGACCGTCCAATGGAACCAGCATGACCCTCCGCCTCCGGTCCACTGCGCCGACACGTCGTCGACGTTCATTCAACCCAGAAGACCGTTACCAGTTCTGGGTGACGATCGGGTTCATCGTCCTCATCGTGGCGGTGATCCTCGTTCTGGCCATCTCCATCGGCGTCGGCTACTACAACGACCACCTCAAGCCGATCGCGTCGGTCGGAGGCCAGTCGATCAGCCCGGACACCTGGGGCAACCGCATCCGACTTGAGGCATACCGGCTGGCGGAGGAGGAACAGCGCCTCCGCACCGAGCTGACCCAGAACCCCGATGACGCGACGCGCCTCCAGGCGCAGCTGTCCGACATCCAGACGAAGCAAGACACGAATACGGTCGCCACGCAGGCGGCCAACGACCTTGTCGATCTGACCTACCAGTCAGAACTCGCTTCACAGAACGGCGTCACCGTGACCGATGCCGACGTGGACGCGCAGGAGACCAAGGACGCATCGCCGCCGGAGCAGCGCCACGTCCTGGCGATCATGGTCGACCCGACCGCGGCCGAGACCGGCGGCACGGCGACCACCCTCGATCAAGCAGACCGCCTACGACAACGCGCAGAAGGCGGCCGCGGCGCTCGCCGCACCGGCGCCGACTTCGCCGCCATCGCCAAGCAGTACAGCACCGACGCCAGCAAGGACAAGGGTGGCGATCTGGGCTTGGCTGGACGCGACCGACTCCACCGACCCGACCTGGGACGACGCGATCTTCCGGCTCCCGGCAGGTGGCACCACGCCGGTGATCAAGGGCGACGACGGCGTCTACCGCATCGGGCAGGTGACCGAGATCAAGCCGGGCACCGAGGACCCCAACTTCACCAGCGGCGCGATCGCCAAGGTCGGCGACGGCTTCTACCGCGACCAGCTGCGCCTCGAGACGATCGCCGACAAGCTCAAGGACAAGATCACCGACGACGCAGCTGGCGACGCCCGTCGACCAGTACAAGCTCGACGAGATCAAGGTCGCGATCAACGGCTCGGATCCGCTCAACGACGTGCAGATCAAGGCCGCTCACATCCTCTACTCGCCCAACCACGACCCGTCGAACCAGGCCAGCCTTCCGCCGGACGATCCGGCCTGGGCAACCGCAAAGGCGGCCGCGCAGAAGACGGCCGACGAGCTCAACGCGATCACCGATGTCACGCAGCGCGAGGCACGCTTCGCCGAGATCGCCAAGGCTGAGAGCGACGACAACACATCGGGCGCCGCCGGCGGCGAGCTCGGCACCTTCACCAAGGATCAGATGGTGGCGGCGTTCGCCGATCCGCTGTTCAGCAACGCCAACCTCAAGCCGGGTGACATCGTCGGGCCGGTGCAGAGCCAGTTCGGCTACCACGTGATCCTGTTCGAGGAGCGCATCCCGTCATCCACGGACCGGGTCGGCGAAGTCAAGGCCGCGCTCGCTGCGCCCGGCGCCGACTTCGCCGCGATCGCCAAGCAGTACAGCGACGGGGACGAGGCGCTCCAGGGCGGCGAGCTCGGTTGGCAGGTCGGCGCGCAGCTGCCCGCCGAGGTGCTCGCCGAGGTCCAGAAGACCGCCGCGGGCGCGACAACCGGCTCGATCCAGGCGAGCGACGCCTTCTACTTCGAGAAGGTCGAGGACCACCAGCAGCTGGCGCCGGAAGGCGCAGCCCGCGGCGCAGCTGGCGGCGACGGCGTTCCAGACCTGGTACAGCACCCAGAAGGACGCTGCCACCAAGAACGGCACGATCCAGACGAACAAGGACATCTTCAGCGTCGCGGGAGCGAGCCCGACTCCGTGATCGCGCCGGTTCGCCGGGGTGTCTGCGTCTGGTTCACGGGCTCTCGGGATCCGGCAAGAGCACCACCGCAGAACATCCTGATCGAGCTGCTCGCGGCAGCTCGGGCCGCGAGGTCACCGTGCTGGACGGCGACGTCGTGCGGACGCACCTCTCGGCCGGGCTCGGCTTCTCGCGCGAGGATCGTGACACCAACGTGCGCCGCATCGGCTTCGTGGCCGGTGAGGTCGTCCGCCACGGCGGGCTCGGTCGTCGCCGCGGTGGTCAGCCCGTATCGACAGACGCGCGACGAGGTTCGCGAGATGGTCGGCCGCGATTCGTTCCTCGAGGTCTTCGTCGACACGCCGCTCGACGTCTGCGAGGCGCGCGACGTGAAGGGCTGGTACGCCAAGGCACGTTCCGGCGAGATCACCGGCCTCACCGGCGTCGACGACCCGTACGAGCCGCCCCTCCATCCCGAGCTGACGCTGCACACCACGGACACGACGCCCGAAGCGAACGCCGCAGCTCGTCCTGGACGAGCTGCGCCGGCGCGCGTTCGTCGATCCGGCGTAGGCTTCGGAGCGTGCCCAGCCCGTCGATCGTGGAACCCGCCGCGCCTCGATCCGGGACCGTCGCTCAGGCCATCGCCATGCTGCTGGACCGGCACGGTGTCTCGATCGCCGACGGTCTTCAGATCGTGACGTCCGCGACGCTGCTCGCGCGACCGTTCGATCCCGGGGATGGGGTTGCTGATCGTTCCGCCCGAAGAGCGACGCCGAGGCATCCTTGCCGCGGCGCGTGCCTCGACTCGACCATCCCGCGGTTCTGCCCGGGCGTGCCGCGACGACCTCGACCGATCCGGTCGGGCTGCTGCGCAGGCTCTACCCTGCCGCCCACGCCGCCGTCCGGCTCGGCGACGATGCCGAGATCCCGTTGGTCGGAGCTGTCGAATTCGCCGACGCTGGCCGAGAGCGCCCACTACCTGCGCGCCGGTGGCGCCCATCTGGAACGCGGCCAGCCTGTCCGGCCTGCCCTGGCTGGTGGCGCGGCTGCGCGGACCGGGCGGCTGCCCGTGGGACGCCGAGCAGGACCACCTGACGCCTGCGCCCGTTCCTGCTCGAGGAGGCCTACGAGGTCTACGACGCGCTCGAGCAGGGCTCGACCCCGGACCTGGCCGAGGAGCTCGGCGACCTGCTGCTCCAGATCGTGCTGCATGCCCAGTACGGCGCCGAGGCCGGCGTCTTCGACCTTGCCGACGTGGAGCGGACGATCTTCGACCAAGATCGTGCGGCGACACCCGCACGTCTTCGGGGACGACGGTCGCGAACACGGCCGACGAGGTGATCCGCAACTGGGAGCAGATCAAGGCCGGTGAGCGTGCCGCGGGCGGCGGCAAGCGCACCGAAGACCAGACCCGGCAGATGCCGGCCGCCTTCGCCGGCCTGTCGCGGTCGCTGCCGGCGCTCGCCTATGCCTACGAGATGCAGGGCCGCGCCGCCAGCCTCGGCTACGACTGGCCCGACCTCGAGGGCGTCATCGACAAGATCGCCGAGGAAGCCTCGGAGCTGCTCGCCGCCACCGAACCCGCCCACGTCACCGAGGAGTACGGCGACCTGCTCTTCGTGGTCGTCAACCTGGGTCGCAAGATGGGCGTCGATCCGGAGGCGTGCGCTGCGGTCCGCGTCGCGCAAGTTCGCCTCACGCTTCGCGCGTGTCGAGCGCTTCGCCGGCGCACGCGGCCTGGAACTGCGGGCGATGGGGCTCGATGCGCTCGACGAGCTCTGGCAGGAGGCCAAGCGCGAGGAAGCGCGCGATGCAGCATCGCGTCGCCGTAGGCGGAGGTGCAGGCGATGAGCATCGGTGGCGGCGCGCGTTTCCGCGCCGACGGCCGGACGCCGGGTCAGCTGCGTCCGGTGTCCGTGACGCTCGACGTCCAGAAGTGGGCCGCCGGCTCCTGCATCATCCGGATGGGCGACACGCACGTGCTGTGCGCGGCCTCGATCGAGGACCGCATCCCGCCGCACCTGCGTGGCAAGGGCGTCGGCTGGGTCACGGCCGAGTACGCGATGCTCCCCGGCGCCACGTCCGAGCGCAGCCAGCGCGAGTCGGTCAAGGGCCAGCCCGGGCGGCCGCACCCACGAGATCCAGCGGCTGATCGGCCGCTCGCTGCGCGGCGTGGTCGACATGGCCGCGCTCGGCGAGCGCACCGTGACCGTCGACTGCGACGTGCTCCAGGCGGATGGCGGCACGCGCACCGCGTCGATCACGGGTGGCTGGATCGCGCTCGCGATCGCGCTCAAGCGGCGTGGCCTGGAGCGGGCGCTGGCCTCGCGGCATCAGCGCCGTCAGCGTCGGGCATCGTCGACGGGCAGGCGCTGCTCGACCTCGACTACTCGCGAGGACTCGCACGCCGAGGTCGACCTCAACGTGGTCGGCACGGACGAGGGCACCTACGTCGAGGTCCAGGGCACGGCCGAGGGCAAGGCGTTCTCGCGAGCCCAGATGGACTCGCTGCTGACGCTCGCGGACAGCGGCCTGCGCCAGCTCTTCGAGGTCCAGTCACAGGCCGTCGCGGGGGTCGTGCGCATCGCGGGGATGACGCCGACCATCCTGGTTGCGACCACGGTCCCGCCACAAGCTCGACGAGCTGCGAACGCTCCTGCACCTCCCGGATCGCGAGCTGACGACGCTCGACGACTTGGGCATCGAGGACGAGGCGGTCGAGGACGCCCATACGTTCCGCGGCAACGCGATCCTGAAGGCGCGCTACTACGCGGGCCTGGCCGGGCCTTCCGACGCTGGCCGACGATTCGGGGCTCGAGGTGGACGTGCTCGACGGCGAGCCCGGCGTGCGCACGCGGCGCTACGCCGGTGAGCACGCCACCGACGCAGGAGAACAACGCCAAGCTGCTGGGTGACCTCGCGGGCGTCGCTCCCGATCGCGCGCACGGCGCATTACGTGTGCGTGCTGGCGTACCTCGACCCGACCGACGTCAACGGGGGTCGCAAAGGGCGGCGGCGCTACGTGGTGACGCGTTCGGGACGGTTCGACGGGCGAATCGCGCTCGGCCTGCGCGGCGAGAACGGCTTCGGCTACGACCCGCTCTTCGAACCGGCGACGGAACCGATCGGTGGCCGAACGGTGGGACAGCTGGCTGCCGAGGAGAAGAACCGCGTCTCGCACCGCGCGATGGCCGCCCGCGCGATGGCGCGCTACCTGCGGGAGCACGCCGACGGTGGTGCGCACCGTCACCGGAATGAACAGGAAGAAGTCATCCTCGGTTAGACCATCGGTCCAATAGTGGTCTTGCAAGGTTTCGGGAGACTTCGCGAGGTGGGGGGTCATCCACTTCTCGAGAGGTCGTTCGCGTGATGCTCGTGGTTCCCATGGTTTTCGCCTGGTTGGCGAGCCGCCGTAACGATGAGCGTGGCCAAGGTCTCGCCGAATACGCGCTGATCCTGGCTCTGATCGCGGTGATCGCGATCGCAGCACTCGTGTTCCTCGGTACAAAGATCAGCGGGATCCTCTCGACCATCGGCGACGCCATCTGACCCTCGTTCGGTCAGGCGGCGCCTGACGGTCGCAGAGCGCGAGAGGACGGGTCGGCAGGGCGGGGTCGGCCCGTTTTTTCGTGTCTACGATTCGGACGTGGAAGCCGACGCGACGGTCCGGACGGTAGAGCTCTTCGTCATCCTGCTGGGCCTGGCGGCATTGGTCGGGATCGTGCTGCGCCGCTGGGGGCATCCGGCGATCCCGTACTCGGTGGCCCTGGTCGTGGCCGGGCTCCTGATCGGGGTCGCTGCTGCCCCACCTCAACCCGATCGTCACGCCGCAGCTGCTGCTGGTGATCCTGCTCCCCGGGCTCGTCTTCGAGGCGTCCTACCGGCTCGAGATCGACGAGCTGCGTCACTCCTTCGGCGGCATCGCGCTGCTCGCCGCGCCCGGCGTGCTCATCGCCGCGGCTGTCGTAGCGGTCTTTCTCGCCGTTGGTACCGGCCTCCCGATCCAACTGGGCTTCGTGGTCGGGGCGATGGTCGCGGCGACCGATCCCGCGGCCGTCGTGTCCTCGTTCCAGCGCCTGCCCACCCCGCGCCGCCTCGACACGCTCGTCCAGGGCGAGAGCCTGCTCAACGACGGGACCGGTCTCGTCGTCTTCGTGATCGCCGTCCAGGTGGTGACAAGTGGAATCTCGACGGGCGATGCCCTGCTCGCCTTCGTGGGGACGATCGTCGTCAGCCTTGGGATCGGCTGCGCCACGGGCTGGGTCGCCTCGCGGCTGATCGCGACCGTCGATGACCATCTGCTCGAGGTGACGATCTCGATCGTCACGGCATACGGCGCGTATCTGCTCGCCGACGCGTTCCAGGACTCGGGCCTCCTGGCGACCGTTGCCGCCGGCGTTGTGATGGGCAATTACGCTCGACGGTTCGGCATGTCGCCGCGGACCGAGGACGCCATCGACACCGTGTGGGAGTTCATCGGCTTCCTGCTTACGGCGGTGGCGTTCGTGCTCGTCGGCCTCGCGATTCCGCTTTCCAGCCTCGCCGAGGCACTGCCCTGGATCGCGTGGGGAATTGCCGGCATTCTCGCGGGTCGGGCGCTGGTGATCTACGGGCTGCTCGGTGGCGCCTCACGGCTGCCGCGCGTGCACGCGAGCATGGTGCTGCCGGTTTCATGGCTCCACGTGCTCTTCTGGGCCGGGCTCCGCGGTGCAGTTGCGGTCGCCGTCGCGCTTTCACTGCCAGTCGACTTCCCACAGCGGGCGCTGCTCCAGGAGATCACCTTCGGCATCGTGCTCTTCACGCTCGCGCTGCAGGGCACGACCATCGATTGGGTCGTGCGCAGGACGGGCGCCGTGGCGGCGAAGGTGGCTGGTGACGGGGGCGATGAGACGCCGGCTATGCGTTCGAGCGATGAACCGACCGTCTGAACCTGACGCAAGGGCAACGGTCTGTCGACCGTCACCGCTAAGCTACCTGCGTCGGGGTGTAGCGCAATTGGTAGCGCACGTGCTTTGGGAGCCCGAGGTTGCGGGTTCGAGTCCCGCCGCCCCGACCACCCCCTGGTTCCTTGTGCCGATCCGGCACGCGGACGCCGACCGTCGGCACGCGAAATTCGAACGGCGCCCCGCTGCGTTGCGGAGCGTCGTTCGAAGGTCCCAGCGGCGAGCCCGTGGAGGGCCTGCCGGATCAGGACTGCTGTGGAGCCGGTACTGAAGTCGCGGCGGGGGTTCGCTTCAGCACGCTCGGCTTCCACGGAGTCCCGAGCATCGGGAGCAGGTAGCGGTCGAGGCCGTAGTAGCCGGCCGTCTTCCAGGCGAGCATCAGGCCGATCGCCATGGTGAAGAGCACCGGGTTTGTCGACGTTGACCCGGCCAGCAGGTACGAGACGTTCATCAGGGCGCCGCCGAAGGCCGCGATGCCGGTGAAGATCCCGAGGATGAGGCCGACGCCAACCGCGATCTCTCCGAGCACAATCAGCCACGCGAACCAGGGCGCGGCGTTGTTGTTGATCAGGATGTTGAGGAAGTCGCGGTACCAGTCAAACGTGATGGGCGCGTGGCCCCCGGTCGGCATCGCGACCGCGCCCTGCCAATAGCCGAGGATCGCGGAGCCGGTTCCGTCGGTCCAGCCTGCGGCGCCGAACTTGTGAAGGCCGGCCTCGAGGAACTCGAAGCCAACGAACAGCCGGATCGGCAGCCAGAAGAGACCGGCGCGCGAGTTGTTGAAGAGGAAGCGCGTAAACGCGGGACCCTCGACCTCGACGTCGGCCGCGTCGGGCTGATTGCGCTCCTGGAACAGGATCACGACGAGCGCGATCGAGAGGATCCAGAACGCCCAGGTGACGACCATCTGGAGCGTCCCCTCGGGGTTGACCCACGGGTTGTAGAGGTACGCCAGCAGCACGGCCGCTGCGATCCCGATTGGAATTGCGTATCTGCGGTAGTTGGACATTGGTGGCCTCCAGCAGCACTGCCAGGGATTCCGCTCAAATCGAGCAGTGCCAACGTGACCTTGCGGAGAAACAAGAAGCAGGGCACAACGGACCCGTTATGGGTGACCTGAGGCCATGCCGAATGGCCCGTTTTTTCCCGAGCGTCGTCCTGGCCACGGGATGTCGCTCCTGCGGTGCAATAAATCGCGTCCATCATGCGTAGGAGTGATGTGAGCAGCGACCGCGACCGGGCCGTCGACCTTGCGTACCGCGATCACGCGCCGGACGTGTATCGCGTGGCTTACGCGATCCTCCGCGACTCGGACGAGGCAATCGACGCGACGCACGAGGCATTCGCCCGCGCGTGGGAACGCTGGGAGCAGTACGACGATCGGCGCCCACTGCGGGCCTGGCTGCACGGGATCGTCGTCCACGAGGCGCTCGATCAGCTCCGGCGTCGACGCGTGCGGCGCATCGCAGCCAGCGCTCTCGGATCGCTGACCGGCGAGAACCGCCCTCCGATCACGCCGGACGTGGCACGCGAGGTCGCGTCCCGTGAGGACGTCGAGCACGCACTCAGCCAGCTCAAGCCCGAGACCCGGGCCGTCCTCGTGCTGCGCCACTACTACGGCTACGAGTACGCGGAGATTGCCGCCTTCCTCGGCTCCAAGCCGGGATCCATCGGCTCGACACTGTCCCGTGCCCACGCGCAGCTCCGCGAGTTCCTCACGGCGAAGGACGAGGACCGAACGACCGGCGCATCGATCCGCGCCGCACCGCCGGAGGCGCTCCGATGACCGACCAATTCGCTGCGGAAACCCCTGCGTCGCCGCTGAGCGACGATCAGATCGCCGCGTTCGTCCGTGATGCCGCGCGACGCGTGGCAGATGCCGCCGGTCCGGCTGCCCGACGGTGGTTGGGCGGCGAAGGTGCGCGGTCGGGGACAGCCTGGGCACCGAGCGATCGGCGCAGCCCGACGGCTTGGCCAGAGCCTTTTCATTGCGATGGTCCTGGTTATCGTCGCGGCCACCGCCGGCGTCTGGCTCACCATCCGGCAGAACTCAGGAGTCTCGACCATTCCCATGCCATCCGGGCCTGCGCGGGCAACGCTCGCACCGACGGCGATCCCGACCCACCTTCTCGTTCGACTCGGCCGCGGATACGCGGTGATCGACTTCGAGCAGCTTGCGGTCAGCCAACCGATTGCCGCCGACAGTCCGGGCGCGTTGGTGCGCATGCTCGACGACGGCACGCTGGCATGCATCTGCCCGACGGCTGACTCGCCGGCAGTCGAGTGGTGGCACCTGGATTCATCGGGGGCGGTGCTGTCGTCGTCGACGATCGAGACGTTTCACGGCGATGTCGACCCGCGCTCCACCGAGCCGAACGCATAGCGTCACGAGCCAGATCAACGTGAGCGCCGGTCCGGGCGATCTTGCGTACGTCGGTTGGAGCTCGCGAGAGCATCCGGTCTGGCACAGCGGGGTTCTGACCGTCGACATGACGAATGGACAGATCATCTCCCGGTTCGATCTTCCGGACCGCAGCGACGGGACTGCCGACAGTCCGATATTGGTCGATGGGCCGCGTATTGCAGGGTCCGCGGGCGATGGGCGCGTGCTGATCGACCGCCCCTGGATCAGCTGGTCGCCCGCAAACTCGCCGTCGAGCTACCAAGAGTCCCATGACGCATTCCTTGCGTCCTCGAGTGGCGAGAAGCTCGACGACGCTCAGCCGCTCGACGGGATCGACGACTGCGACGTCGACGTGATCTCAGGGTCCGTGAATGGAGGCGGCTGGTGGCTCGCCTGCAACATGAGCGACGGCCTGCGGGTGCGTCGGTTTGACGACCACGACGTGCCGTTGGGAGACACGTCGATCGAAACGACGTGGCTCGATGCCTCGGACCTGCAGGCAACGGTCGCGCCCGATCCTTCGGGCCGGGCGCTTTTCGTGTGGGACCCGACGTCGCAGGACCTGACTCGGCTCGACCTGGCGACCGGCGAAACAACTGACGGTCATGGGACGCCTCCAACCGCCGACCTGTTGTCGGCGCTCGGTGCGTGGATCGAGCCCGCGGCCGCCGCCAAGACGATCGCGACGCCCACCATCACCGTGTCGCCGGACGGGACACGCGTCTATGCACTCGGTTTCTTCCAGCAGCCCATCGATCACGGCCAGGCCATCCCGGCGTCCGGCGTTTCGGCCTTCGATGCAACTTCCCTCGATCTGGAATGGGAGGCGGGTGGCGGAGACGCCCATTCGATCGCCACGAACGCCGACGGGTCCCTCGTGCTGCTGGCAACCAGTAGGCCCGCCGCTTCGATTGACGCGTGGATCGCCGCGTCGGGTATCTACCAACTGTCCTTTGACAACCTCGGCTACGAGCCCTTCTACTTCACGAGTCCGCAGCTACCGTAGGCCCACGAGGCGCTCCGTCTCGGCGGCGATCGTGAGGTCCTCGCGAGCCTCGATCACGAGGACCGACGCAGCGTCCAGCCGGAGCGTCGCCAGGCGGTCCACGATCGCCCCGCGGATGGAGGCGGCGTGCTCCCCGATGCCGCCTGTGAACACCAGCGCGTCGATGCGCGGAAGGCTCGTGGCCGCGGCGGCGATCTGCTCCGCGGCACGGCGAACGAACATCGCGACGGCGAGCTCGGCCCGATCGTCGCCGGTGGAAGAGGCGGCCAGGACCTTCTCCATCTCCCCGCTCACGCCTGAGACCCCCAGCAGCCCCGATTCATGCTCCAGCGCTTCGCGCATGTGCGCCGCGTCGAGCTTCCCGTCGATCAAGCAGCTGCAACAGCATCCCGGGATCCACGGAGCCCGTGCGGGTGCCCATCATCAGGCCCTCGAGCGGCGTCATGCCCATCGAGGTCGACGCGGACGAGCCCTCCCAGACCGCGGTGACGGAGCACCCGCTGCCCAAGTGGGCGACGACGATGCCCAGCTCCGACGCCCGGCGTCCGAGCCGCCGCGCGGCCTCGCGAACCGACCAGGCGACCGACAACCCGTGGAATCCATACCGACGCACGCCCCAGTCGCGCGTCCAGGCGGCGGGCACCGGGTATGTCACCGCGTCCACAGGCAACGTCCGGTGAAACGCCGTGTCGAAACACGCGACGTGCGGGACTGACGGAAACCGTTGCCGTGCAGCGCTGATCGTCTCCAGCGCGACGCCGTTGTGGAGTGGCGCCAGCTCGGACACGGCTTCGATCCCGCGGATCACCTCGTCGTCGATCTCGGACGGCGTCGGTGAAGCGGGTCCCACCGTGGACGACCCGATGCCCGACGGCATCGAAGGCGTCGACGGAACCGACCCCGAGTGCCCCAAGTGCGGCCTCAAGCGCCGGACCGCGGTCGGCCTGCCTCGACGCGTCGGAGCCCCAGCTCTGGCTCGAGGTCGCCAGCGTCCGTTCCGGCGTCTCGATCGCGCTCGCCTTGAGCGTGCTCGAGCCCGCGTTGAGGACGAGGATCCTCACCCAGGCCAGGTCCAGTCGCGGATCTCGGCCGGATCGTCGCCGTGCTCGACGGCATACGCGTGCGCCAGGACCCGAGCGTCGACCATCTCCTGCCGCAACGCGGCCGCCCGCGAGCCGAGCGTCGGCACGCGGTCGATCACGTCCATGACCAGGTGGAACCGGTCCAGGTCATTGCGCGACACCATGTCGAACGGCGTCGTGACCGTGCCTTCCTCCTTGTAGCCGCGCACGTGGAGGTTGGCATTGTTGGTGCGCCGGTAGGTCAACCGGTGGATCAGCCACGGGTAGCCGTGGTACGCGAAGATCACCGGCCTGTCCTTGGTGAACAGCGTGTCGAACTCGTTGTCGGGCAGGCCGTGCGGATGCTCGGTCTCGTCCTGCAGTCGCATCAGGTCGACGACGTTGACGACGCGAACGCGCAGGTCCGGAAGCCGCTGGCGGAGGATCGCCACGGCCGCAAGCGTCTCGAGCGTCGGCACGTCACCGCAGCAGCCCATGACCACGTCCGGGTCGCCGTCGTCATTGCTGGCCCAGTCCCAGATGCCGATACCGCGCGTGCAGTGCAGCACGGCGTCGTCCATGGACAGGTAGTTGAGCGCGGGCTGCTTGCCCGCCACGACCACGTTGACGTAGTTGCGGCTGCGCAGGATGTGGTCGCCAACCGACAGCAGGCAATTGGCGTCCGGCGGCAGGTACACCCGGATGACCTCTGCCTTCTTGTTGACCACCAGGTCGATGAAGCCCGGGTCCTGGTGGCTGAAGCCGTTGTGGTCCTGCCGCCACACGTGGCTGGAGAGGAGGTAGTTGAGCGAGGCGATCGGTCGGCGCCAGGGGATCTCGTTGATCTGCTTCAACCACTTGGCGTGCTGGTTGAACATCGCGTCGATGATGTGGATGAACGCCTCGTAGCAGTTGAAGAGGCCGTGCCGGCCGGTGAGCAGGTAACCCTCCAGCCAGCCTTCGCAGAGATGCTCGGAGAGCACCTCCATCACGCGTCCGCCGGGACCCAGGTTCTCGTCGGTCGGAAGGGAGCTGCCTTCCCAGGCTCGCTTCGTGACCTCGAACACCGGGCTCAGCCGGTTCGAGTCGGTCTCGTCCGGGCCGAAGAGCCGGAACGAGGTCGGGTTGCGTTTGATCACGTCGCGGAGGAACTGGCCGAGAACGCGGGTCGCCTCTGAGCGCGTCGTTCCTGGGGAAGGCACGTCCACGGCGTAGTCGCGGAAGTCGGGCAGCGAAAGGTTCTTCAGCAGCAGGCCGCCGTTGGCCACCGGGTTGGCGCTCATCCGCCGATCGCCGGTCGGTGGCAGGGCAGCGAGCTCCGGCCGCAGGCGCCCTTCGGCGTCGAAGAGCTTCTCGGGCTCGTAGCTCCGGAGCCACTCCTCGAGCTGCTTGCGATGGACCTTGTTGCCGATCACGTCCGCGAGCGGCACCTGGTGTGAGCGCCAGGTTCCTTCGGTCGGTTTGCCGTCCACTTCCTTCGGCCCCGTCCACCCCTTGGGCGATCGAAGGATCAGCATGGGCCAGGTCGGGCGCGTCGAGTCGTTCTTGTCTCGGGCGTGGCGCTGGATCTGCGCGATGTCGTCGAGCGCATCGTCCATCGCGGCGGCCATCTTCTGGTGCATGGACAACGGCTCGTCGCCCGACACGATGATTGGCCGGTAGCCATAGCCCTGGAACAGCTCGATCAGCTCTGTCTCCGGGATGCGCGCGAGCACGGTCGGGTTGGCGATCTTGTAGCCGTTGAGATGGAGGATCGGCAGCACCGCGCCGTCGATGACCGGGTCGAGGAACTTGTTGGAATGCCAGCTGGTCGCCAACGGACCGGTCTCGGCCTCGCCGTCACCGACGACACAGAAGCAGACCAGGTCTGGGTTGTCGTAGACCGCGCCATAGGCGTGCGCGAGCGAGTAGCCCAGCTCGCCGCCCTCGTGGATCGACCCCGGCGTCTCGGGGGTGACGTGGCTGCCGATGCCGCCAGGGAAGGAGAACTGGCGGAACAGCCGCTTCATGCCCTCCGCGTCACGGGAGATATCGGGATAGGTCTCGCTGTACGTGCCTTCGAGCCACGCGTTGGCGACCGTGGCCGGCCCGCCATGACCCGGTCCGATGACGTAGATCGCGTCGAGATCGCGGGCACGGATCTCGCGATTGGCGTGCGCGAGGACGAAGTTGAGCCCCGGCGTCGTTCCCCAGTGGCCCAGCAGTCGCGGCTTGAGATGCTCGGGCTTGAGCGGCTCGCGCAGCAGCGGGTTGTCGAGCAGGTAGATCTGACCGACCGAGACATAGTTGGCAGCGCGCCAGTAGGCGTTGATCAGCTCGAGCTCGCGCGCGTCGAGCGGGTTCTGCTTGCGTGCGCCGTCGCTCTCGCGACTCGCGGCGCCGGCGCGTGCGCCGTCCTGTGCGCCCCGACGAACCCGGACGCGAACTGCCATGGCGTTCTCCTTGTGTTCCCCCGCCCGCGGTTCTCGCCGACGTCGCGAGGGTATCTGTTGGCTCGCTGGTGAGCGTCACACGTTTCGGCGGAGGAACCGTGTCACGAGAGGAACCGTGGCACCATCGGTCGATGCGCGCGATGTCTCTCGACCATCCGACTCCGATCGGCGATGAGCCGCTTGCCTGGGTGGAACGCCCGGATCCCGTGCCGGCTTCCGATGAGTTGCTCCTCCAGGTTCACGCCTGCGCCGTCTGTCGCACTGATCTTCAGATCTGCGAAGGGGACGTGCGCGTGCCACAACTCCCGATCACGCCGGGCCATCAGGTCGTCGGAACCGTCGTTGCCACGGGTGAGTCGGTGCGCGGCTGGGAGCTCGGCGAGCGCGCCGGAGTCGGCTGGCTCGGCTCTGCCGATGGGACGTGCGATCAATGCCGCGCCGATCGCGAGAACCTGTGCCCCGACGCGCGCTTCACGGGCCTCGACCGTGACGGCGGCTACGCGCAACTGGTCACGGTGCGTGCCGAATTCGCGCTGCGGCTTCCGGGGGCCTTCGACGACGTCCACGCAGCTCCGCTGTTGTGCGGCGGGGTGATCGGCTTCCGCGCATTGAAGCTGAGTGGCGTCACGAAGGGCGGACGGCTGGGGCTGTTCGGCTTCGGCGCCTCCGCGCTCTTGACGCTCCAGGTCGCTCGCTTCCTGGGCATGGACGTCTCTGTCGTGACGCGCTCAGCCGAGGAGCGGACGCGGGCGTTGGACCTCGGCGCGAACTGGGTCGGCGGCTATGACGACGCGCTGCCGGCTCCCCTCGATGGCGCGATCACGTTCGCACCGGTCGGGTCGGTGGTGATCGCGGCGCTCCGGGCGATCGGACCGGGCGGCACCGTCGCGATCAACGCCATCCATCTCGACGGCATCCCGGCTTTCGATTACGACCTCCTCTGGCGCGAGCGGATCCTGCGCAGCGTCGCGAACTACACCCGCCAGGACGCCTGCGAGTTCCTCGATCTTGCGGCGCGGATCCCGATCGTCGCGCAGGTGGAAGAGGTGCAGCTCCAGGACGCGAACGAGGTCCTTGCGCGCGTCCGTAACGGAGAGGTGACCGGGACACCGGTGCTCGTGCCCCCGGATCGATAGGCCTGCCACTCCGGTCCGGTCGGCACTGGCGTGCGGGCCCGGATCAGCGTTCCATGGACCACGAGGTGGCTCCCATGAAAGCGATCATCGGCACGGACGGCTCGGACTGCGCGCAGGTGGCGTTGGACCTCGTCGGCAGCCTGGCGTGGCCGGACGGTTCGACGCTGCACGTCGTCTCGGCGCTCGATCAAGCGGCTGTCTACGGCCCTTTCATGGGTTTCGCACCGGAGGTTGGAAATCTCGAGTCGGACCTGGAGATCGCGCTGGAGCAACAGGTCGCCGAATCCGCGGCGCAGCTTCAGAAGCCGGGCCTCCTCACCGCCGCGCGCGTCGCGATGGGCCGCGCTTCGACCGTGGTGTGCGACCTCGCCGGTGAGGTGGGGGCCGATCTGATCGTGGTCGGCAGCCGTGGGCATGGGCGCATCGCCTCGATGCTCCTCGGGTCTGCCTCGGCTGAGATTGTCGACCATGCCCATCGGCCCGTCCTCGTGGCGCGCGGTCGTGCCGTCAAGAAGATCGTATTCGCTACCGACGGCTCCGAGAACAGCCTTGCGGCGGAGCGGCTCATCGAGACATGGCCGATCTTCCGCGGCACGGAGATCGACGTGGTGAGCGTGGCGCAGCACGCGCGTGACTGGGATGGGCTGATGGCGTTAGATGCTGCGGTCCCGGCCGATTGGTGGTCGGGCATCAGCCTCGAGTCGCGCCAGGAACACCAGCGATTCGCGGCGGACGCTGCGCGTCGGCTTGTCGAAGCAGGGCACCCTGCGGTCATCGTCACACCGGCTGGTGAGCCGGCCAACGAGATCGTTCGCATGGCCGAAGAGCGTGGCGCCGACCTGATCGTGCTCGGCTCCCGCGGCAACACTGGTTTGCGGCGGCTCCTTCTCGGGAGCGTGGCACGCAACGTGCTACTCCACGCGCCGTGCTCGGTGTTGGTGGTGCCGCTCGTACGAACGCAGTAGGACGGGCATGGCCAGCCCACCGGAGCTCGCGGCGACCGCGAGCCTCCACGAAGCAGGGATCCTCGAGCACCTGGATCGATTGCCGATCCTCGCCGACATGCTGCTGGCTGGCACGACTCCCGACCTCCGCTCCGCGTTCGACGAGGAATGCCGCTTCATGACCCTGCAGCTGCTGCCCCATATCGAGGCCGTCGAAGCTGCGCACGATGGCCGTACCGGGCAAACGTCACTGATCCAGCGATCGGAGGAACCTCGATGCACACGCTGACCGAAACCGAACGACGCCACACCAACCAACTGATGATCGAAGTCGATCGAATGCCAGGGCTGGGCGACAGCGTCGAGCACGCCCCGGTCGAGGAGAGCGAGACGCGACTCCGCGAGCTGAATGACTTTCTGACCGGCGTCCTCCTTCCCCACGCCGAGGCGCAGGAGGCCGCGCTCTACCCGGAGATGGAGCGGATCCTCCAGAACCGCCACTCGATGACGCCGATGTGCCGCGAGCACAAGCAGATCCGTGAGCTCGTTGCCACGGTCGGTGCCTTCCGATTCCACAGCCGGGGGATGGTCGACGCGAGCGAGGCGCTCGAGCTGAAGCGGCTGGTGTTCCCGCTCTATGCCTTGCTGAAGGTCCACCTCGCGGAAGAAGAGCGGTACGCCGCGATCCTCGAGCACAGCGTGACGGAAGACCAGGCGGCGGAGCTGGCGCTGGCGTTGCAGCACACGGGGTTCAGCGAGGTCTGACGCCCATCGGTGCCCGATCGCCAGCGAGGATGAAGGTCCCGCTCGCGCCGGCCGAACGGCACTGACGCGCGGCCCGCAGCACACCGAACCTGCCCGCATGGCGCGCAAGGGAGCCAGGAGGTTCCAGGCCTCGCGTCCCGGTCCTGAGCCGGGGCGCGATCAGTCCGCCGCGCGCCGACGCCACCTGATCATCGGAATGGGCATCGCTGGGGTGACGGTGCTCATCGTGGTGGTCGCCGTTCTCGGGCTGGGCCAGAACGGAGGGAGCCGTGGCCGGCAGAGCACCCTCCCCGTGGCCGGCGTCACGGTCCAGGGCAGCGGCGGCACCTGGACAAACATCACGCCCGATCAGCTCGCGACGATGCTTGCATCGTCTCCTCGCCAGTTCACCCTCGTCAACGTCAAGACGCCGTATGTGGGTGAGATCGACGGCACCGACCTGTACATCCCATACGACCAGCTACCTGCGCGCGCATCGGAGCTACCGGCCGACCGGTCGACGACCATCGCGGTGTACTGCCGCTCCGGTCACGAGAGTGCGATCGCAGCGCAAACCCTGCTCGATCTGGGCTACCGCAACATCCTCAACCTCGACGGCGGCATGACCGCCTGGACCGCGTCGGGACGTCAGCTGGTCCAGAGGCAGCGCACCTGAACGACGCCCGTCAGACCACCTGCGCGAGAGTGGAGACGCGATCGCGCACGATGATCGGGCAGTCTCCGAACGCGCGGATCGTGGCGTGCACGAGGCACGCATCCGCGACTCGCTGAAGCGCAGCGGCCCGCGCCCCGAGCTCGGCGTTGGGAAGATGAATCGCGATCCGGAAGTTTGACATCACGTGGTCGCCCTTCTCGCACTCCAGCTCGATCGACATGTCGGTGGAGTCGATACCTGCCTTGCGGCAGTAGCCGGCCACGTAGACGCCGATGCAACCCGTGAGTGAGGCAACGAAGAAGTCGGGCGGAGTCGGACCTGACCCGCTGTGGTCGGTCATGAACGCGTGCGCCCCGACCGTTGTCTCGAATGTCCGATCGCCCAGCGCACGAGTCGTCGCGCGGAAAACGCTCACGGGCTAGACCCGACCTCGCGGCACGGTGTGCCAGTAGGTTTTGTTGAAGATCACCTTGCCGAGGTGCCAGATGCGGTTCGGCTTCGGCGGCCGCGGCGGATGGTCGTAGTCGAAGCGCAGCATCGTGCCCTTGCCGTCGCCGATCTCGAAGAAGCACATCACGCGGCCGTGGTACGTGCCCTTGTCCGGGTCGCGCTCGCGACCCTGACCTGGGCCGCCACCCGTTCCGCGACGACGGGCGCCTCGAAGTGCGCCGTGGAGCCGGCCTTGGACAGCGGCAGATCGGTCGCGTCGCCGAGCGCGTAGACGTTGTGCCGGCCGCCCACCTGGAGCGTCTCCCGATCGGTCGGCAGCCAGCCGCCCGGCGCGGGCGCCAGCCCGGCGTCGATCACGCACCTGCGCGCCACGGTGCGGCGGCACCACGATCAGCAGATCGTAGGGCAGTTCCTCGCCCTCGAGGCTCTGGAGCATCTTGCCGCTCGGGGTCGATCGTTTCGACGTTGAAGAAGGTGTGCAGCGTGATGCCCTTCTGCTCGAGGACCGGCGTGGCCATCTCGCTGACGCTCTCGATCGTGAAGGCACGGCCGATCGGCGAGCAGAAGTCGATCGGGCTTCGGTCGCGCAGGCCGCGCTCGCGCAGCTCCGCCTCGATGAGGAAGGCGACCTCGAGCGGAGCCGGACGGGCACTTGTAGGGCATGCCGGCGATGCCGATCACGACTCGTCCGCCCGTGAACGCGTCCAGCGCCGCGCGCAGCTTGCGCGGCCGCCTCCGCGCTGTAGAAGTGGTGCGCCTCGGTCTCGAAGTTGGCGATCAGCTCGGGCAGGATGCGCGACCCGGTCGCGAGCACGAGGTAGTCGTAGCCGAGTGACCGCTCCGTCGCCGAGCGCGTCCCGGACCGTGACGGCTCGACGTCGGTCGTCGATGCGAACGACGTCACCGACGACCAGCTCGACCCGGGCGTCCAGCAGGGACGACCTCTCGGGTCGATGGAGGTCCTTGGGGCCTGCTCGCCGCCCATCGCGATGTACATGAAGCCCGGTTGGTAGACGTGCTCGCCGAGCGTATCGACGACGGTGACGGTGACCTGCTGGTCATCGATCTCGTGGTTCAGCTTGCGGCCGATCAGGTTGGCGACGAGCGTCCCCCCGACGCCTCCACCGATGACGAGGATGCGGTCCATAGGTTTGGGTGTTCCCTTCCTCCGCAGCACGGCGCTTCGCTTGTGCTGCTGCGCGCGCATTGGTCGTGAGTCCTGCGTCAGCGCAGGCTTCACGACCGCGCTTGCTACCGGCGCTTCTCGACGACGATCTCGTCGTAGCCGTCCTGCGCGGTGACGCCGACCAGCCGGTGGCCCGCCTTGGCCACCCACAACGGGATGTCCGTCTTCGAGCCACGGTCAGTCGACCAGACGGCGATCACGTCGCCGACCTGGCTCTCGCGGATGACCCGGATCAGCTCCATCAACGGGCCGGGGCAATAGCTGCCGCGCGCGTCGACGGTGCGGGTAATTGGCCGGCTGCCTCCGCCGTGTCAAGAACAGGCGATATCATCGTTCGTGCTCCGTCAGATGAAGAGGGACGCCTGGGCATGCGTCATCAGCTCGATGACCGTCGCCGCGCCCGCCGGCTCGCCGATGCCGTCGATCATGTCGTCCCGCTTCAGGCCGAACATGTCCATGGTCATCTGGCAGGGGATGAACTCGACGCCAAGCGACTGGCACACCTCGAGCAGCTCGTGCGGCGTGCTGACGTGGTACTGCTTCGAGAGCTTGCGGATCATCCACGGCCCCATGCCGAGGAAGTTCATCTTGGAGAGCTTCACGTGATCGATCCCCGGCCGCTGCATCAAGGAGAGCATCCGCTGCATCCAGTTGGTTCCGGTGATCCGGCGCGCGTCCTTCACCAGCGGCAGCAGGCCCCAGAACGTCATGAAGACCCGGCAGTGCACGCCGCTGGCCTCGGCCGTGGAGGCAAGGATCAGCGTGGGCATCACCTTGTCGTATTCGCCGCTCCAGCTGATGAGCACCATCTCCTTCGTCTTGGCGGGTGTCTCGTCGTGCAGTTCGGGTAGCGGTCGTGGCTCGAGGTCGCGGGTCGCCGCATCGACCGGCCGCTCCAGCAGCTCGGTGGTCATCGGATCTCTCCTTTCGCGCGTCAGGCGCGGCGGATCAGGAAGTGCTGGACGCCCGCTTCGGCGCGTTGCTCCAGCAGCTCGTTGCCGGTGGAGCGGCACCACGCGGGGACATCCTTGAGCGAGCCCGCGTCGGTCGCGACCAGATCCATCAGCTGGCCGGACTCCGCGGTCCGCGCCCACTGCGCCGCCTTGACGATCGGCATCGGGCAGGCGAGGCCGCGCGCGTCGACCGTGGCCGGCGTGGTGACGACATTCATGACCATCGACTCCTTTCCTCCATCAGATGAAGAGGACCTGGCCCGTGCCGGCCTGTCCGTAGAACGCGGTGACGCCCTCGACGCCATCGACGAGCGGGTCGAGGTCGGACGGCTCGAGCCGTAGCAGATCCATGGAAAGCGAGCAGGCCTGGATGTCGACGTCGCCGAGATCCTTGGCGGCGCGCAGGGTGTCGGCCCAGCTCGACTGTCCGGCCTCGCGGAGCGCGCGCATCGCGTCCAGTCCGGCGGCGCCCGCCTCGGGCGCCGCGCCGTGATCCGCGTCGATGCGATCTCTGTCGGAACGCCTCGAGCGCCCAGTACTGCAGGAAGAGGTGAACCGGGCGGCCCAGCGCTGCTGCACCGGCGGTCAGCACCGCCGCGGCATTGAGCTCGATCGTCGGTGCCGGAGAACAGCACCAGTGACAGGGTTTCATCGGCCATCACGAAACGCCTCCAACGACTGTGGGCTCGTCCCGGGCAGGCTCGGCACGCCGCGATTCGGCGGGCTCGAGCGGCTCGACGTAGCGCTGGTGGTGGCGTCGAAGGACCGACGCCATGATCTGACACGCGACCACGATCTCGGGGTCCGTCAGCCGGTAGCTGACCTCCCGCCCATCTCGGATCGCCTCGACCAGTCCGACGGTGCGCATGACCGCGAGGTGCTGCGAGGCATTGGGTTGCGAGATGTGCAGCTCTCGAGCGATCCGGCCGACTTCACGCGGTCCCTCTGCGAGCAGATGGACGATCGCGATGCGAACCGGGTGAGCGAGGGTCCGGCAAACGGAGGCCTGGAGCGAGGTGATGACGTCCACGCCATCAGCATCGACATATGCGAACGTGCGCATCAGTGCCGTGCGTCATGGCACACGCCGGGCCGACCGGCCCGTCCCAGGTCTCCGGGCTACCGCGTGCGGATCTGCGCTGCCGTTGCGGTCGGTCTTCGGCGCCGGCCGCCGTGACGGACATGCGCCTCGATCGGCCGCCCGGTCACGTCAGCGAGGCCGGCACCACATGCAGGGCAGGTGCGCTGTCCGCGGCGAGGCATCGCGTGCCATCCGCAGGCCGTGCATTGCTGTTGCTCGACCAGCAGGCAGACGGGGACGTCGGCGAGTCCGACGCGTTGCAGCACGCTCGACGCCTGGAGGCGGACTGCCTCCGGCACCCAGTTCGCGGCGTCGCGCACGACGAGCTGGATCGACGTCGGGCGTCCGACGCGAGCCGTCGTGATCAACGCGCGCTCGAGCTCTCGTTGGACCAGTCCTGGCTCGAGCATGGTGGTGAACCCCGTTCGCGGCGAGCGGAGCGCACGATCTGCGGCAGGGCCACTCGCACCAGCGTGGAGTCATGGTCGCGACGGAGCCGCACTCCCCGCTACGGCCATTCGGGTGAAGAACGCGGGCCGGATGGCACGTCGGTCACGCTGCCCGCGGTCGGAGTGCCGCCGCGAGGAGGTCGCGCGCCTTGGCACGGTCGCGGTACCAGGTCCTGTCCACCTCCACGAAGACGCCGAAGCCGGCGCGCGGCCAGTCGCTCTGCCAGATGGCCTCGTTGGGGCAGGCGCTGAAGCAACTGCCGCACTCGATGCACTCGTCCGGGTCGATGTACAGCTTCCGGTCGACACCGGGCTCATTGCTGATGCAGTCGGTGGGGCACACCGCCACACAGGACTGATCCATCTGGTCCATGCAGGCGGGACCGATCGCGAACGTCATTTCAAAGCTCCTTCGACGTGTGGCCGTGCCAGGCGCTCGCTGAGGGAACGGATGACGCGGTAGCCGAGCAGGAACGAGACGGCCGTGGCCGTCGCGACGTAGCTCCAGAGGGCCCACGGAGCGGACGTGTCGGTGCCGCTCAGCAGGCCATGGACGGTCGCGCCGAGCCATGCCAGGAAAGTGAGGTAGTGGACGCGGCGCCACGTCCGCTGGCCCAACCGGCGACGGAGGTTGAAGCTCGCGTAGACGGCGACAGCGATGAAGAGGGCGAGTTGGCCGAGTGCGACCCACGCGGGCCGGTAGGGACTCGCGAACGGCACGACCAGCTCCACCAGGGTGTACGGCATCGTATGGTCGAGCGCGAGTGATGCGCCGTGGACGAGCGTGAGCGCGATCCCGAAGGCCGCAAGCTCCTGGTGGAGCGTGAACGAAACGGCCCGCTGCGCTACTGCGTCCAGCACGCCCGTGGAGAGCAGCAGCCCGTAGAGCACGGACAGTGATAGGGCGCCGTACGCCAGGAAGCCGGCCAGCCGCGTCGTGTACCAGGCAAGCCGGTCCTGTTCGGACGTCAGCCAGTAGGCCACGGCACGCACGGCGGGCGGAGCGGTGACGACCAGGACGCCGCACAAGGCGAGCGCAAACAGGCCCCAGCGCAATGGGCGGGTCCGCGGATCGAAACCTCGGTACCTCATGCCGCCGCGCTCCGTGCGTCACCGCCCAAACCGATGGTGCTGCCGTCCTCGCGAAGCAGCAGCGCGAAGGACGCGTTGGAGCGCTCGAGGAAGGTCGCCCCTGCGTGCGATCCGAGGATCACCGCCGACTTCGCGAGGACCTCAGCTTCGGCCGCGGTGGGGGCAGCAACCGTCGCCTGGACGAGGTCCGTGCGCGCGGGCCGCCGTGTCCTCGGGTCGATCAGGTGATGTCGCGGCGCGATCGAATCGTGACCCCAGCGGTGGACGGTGGTCCCCGACGTCGCGACCCCAGCGGTCTCGCGCCAGCTGCCGGTCGCCGCGATCCGAAGCGTCGCCAGCGGCTCGGCGCGCCGATCGAACGGATTCTCGATCTCGATCGGCCACTCGCAGCCTGGGCTCACGCCGACCGCCACGTCGCCATCAGCGTCGACGATCGCCGCCGGCCATCGCTCCAGCAGCGCGAGCGCACGGTCCGCGATCCAGCCCTTGGCGACGCCGTCCAGGTCGAACCGCACGCCGGGCGCGCGCCACAGCGCGGATTTCCGCGCCCCGTGCTCGATCGACCAGCGTCCGGACGGTTCCCCGGACGGCGTCATGCGTGGCGAGCCTGAGCCCGTGACGGGACCGGGGTCCGTTCCTGCCTCTGCCGCGAGCCGAGCGTCGAGGAGTGTCACGTCGACGACACCACCCGTCCGATCCTCGGCAGCCGCTCCCCATGACAGCGCCGCGCCGAGGGTCGGACGGACCGCAACGGTCGGTGCGGAGGTGGCATTGAGCCGTGACAGGTCGGAGTCGGGACTGAAGCGGGTCAGTCTCGCCGCCCAGGCATCGATCCGTCGGGCTACCCGATCGATATCGCGCCGGGCGGCCTCCGTCCGGCCGGGCGGCGCGAGCACCCGGATTCCGAGCTCGCCGCCCATTGATCGACCGGCGTGCACGACGACCTCAGCTTGGGGATGGTCGAAACGCTGACCGATCATGGGTGACCCGACTGGTGGGTCACGATGACCCGCCTCGGCGGTGGGTTGTAGACCGGTGATGTGACGCGCGTCACGACGACTCGTGGCGCCGGCGCCTTGGCCGTGATGACGCGCGCCCCGGGTGGCGCCGTCTGCCCCGGCGCAAGGTGGACGTAGTGGATGACGTGACGGACGGGGATGGTCTGGGGGGAGGCAGCCGTCGCCCCTGACGAGGACTCCAGTGCGACCGAAGCCGACGTCGCGTCGCTGCTGCCGAACCGGACCAGACCCGCGGCCGCGGCGCTCAGCGCCGCAACCGTTCCCGCGGCGTACGCGAGCCGCATCGGGCGCGCGTCTGGGCGCTTCTTCGGCTCAGGCATCAGTCGTCACCCCTGCCGCCGTCGCCGTGCTCGTTCTCGCCGTCGCCGCCGTGGGCGGGTCGATTGACGACCACGACGCGAGGCGTCCGCCTGGCGACGTTCGGATGGGTGGTCTGGGTGACGTGGATCACCTGTGGCGCCGGCGCCGGCTTGACGTAGACCGTGTCGACCTGGGTCTGGGCCGTCGGCGCGGCGGTCGGCAAAGACGCCATATCGGTCGCCGCCAGCGACTCGGACCGGGCAAACAGGCTCCCCGCGCCAAGGGCGAGCGCGAGGATCGCGCCGGCGGCGACGACGCCGCCAACGAGTGCGATGCGATGGACCATCGGATGCCTCCAATTGCGACAAGGAACGCTTCCCACAGCGTCGTCGCGTGGGCCGCGCGCCTCCATTTGATGGAGATGGGAACCTGCACATGAAGCGGACCCGAGAAGACGCCGGGCTCTCCGAAACCCTCGAAGCAACGGCTATGGGTTCTGAGACTTTTCAAAGAGAGGCCGTTCGGCGGTTGCAATCGAGCGGCTGCACCCGTACATGGAGGAGATGCTGCGGATCCTGTTGGTCGAGGACGAGCCGCGCATCGCGGAGGCGATGCGGCGTGTCCTCGCGGCCGAGCACTACGCGGTCGATGTCGCGCACGACGGTTTCGAGGCGCTCGATCTGGCCGACCAGTCCACGTTTGACGTGATCGTGCTGGACCGGCTGTTGCCGAGGCTCGACGGCCTTGGCGTGATCCGCGCGCTGCGGGCGAAAGGGATCGTCGCGCCCGTGCTGATGGTCACCGCGCTCTCGGCACTCGAGCATCGCGTCGAGGGACTCGACGCGGGCGCCGACGATTACCTCGGCAAGCCGTTCGCCTTCAGCGAGCTGCTGGCGCGCGTTCGCGCCCTCGCCCGGCGCTCGCCCGAGCTGGTGGGGGAACGCCTGGTCGCCGGCGACATCGAGCTCGACCCCGTGCGCCACCAGGTCACGGTCCAGGGACGAAGCGAGCTGCTGTCGGCCCGCGAATATGCCCTGCTGGGCTACTTCATCCGCCACGCTGGCCAGGTGCTGACGCGGCAGCAGATCCTCGACTCGGTGTGGGGTGCCGAGCTCGACGTCTACTCGAACGTCGTCGATCTGTACATTCACTACCTGCGCCGCAAGCTCGGCGCGCTGCACAAGCCGGATGCGCTCCGCACCGTGCGCGGAGTGGGTTATGCGCTACGGCCGTAAGCGCAATCCGTTCGAACGCCGCGGGAGCGTCGAGCACCTGGTCGGCAGGACCCGGGACCGCCTCGCGGTGTTCACGCTGCTACTTGTGATCGCGCTCGTGTCCGCAGCCGGCCTCGTGACGGCAGCCGCAGCGGTGCGGGCCATGGACGAGTCGGTAGATCGCACGCTCCGGGAGTCGGCGGCGGCGGCGATGGCGGGGCTGGTGCCGTCCGAATTGGACGAGCCGGCGGCATCGGCAGAGCCGTCTTCGTCCCCGGGCGAAGAGCGCGACGACGAGGGAAGCAATGGAATTCCGGCGCCCTCGGAGAGGGCCACGCCGAGACCCCATGGGACGCCCGCGCCGACGGCTGCGTCCGCGACCAACCCCACCTGGGCGGCCGACAGCAACCGCCGGACGAGCGCGGAGATCAGAACGATCGCGGGGAGTCGTCGCCAACCGCGAATGCGCCCGAGCGCTCGGAGTCGCCCGACGTCGCAGGCGATGCGGCACGAGTCGGGGGCCCTCCGATCGGCGCGCCCGATGCGCGCCCGGCCGCTGCCTCGCCGTTCACCGCCCGTCTGGTCGCAGCCCCGGCTCGTTCAGCCCCGGCACCTTCAGCGTCGCCGGCGGGCGGGTCGCCAAATCCGGGTCAGTCCGTTCTCCCGGAGTCGCTCGAGCCGGACGAACGCGTGCCGTCGTCCGCGGATACGTTCTTCCTGATCCTGGACGCGTCCGGTGGATTGACTGCGAATCCACAGAACGTGGCGCTGCGCGGGCTGCCCGATCTCGCGGCCGTCGACGCGGCCCGGCTGACCGGCGAGGACCTGCGGACGGCGAGTGTCGACGGAACGCCGATTCGGCTGCTGACGCAGCCGATCGAAGGCTCGGACCACGTGATCACCGGTTACCTCCAATCGGCGATCGTGCTGACCTTGCTGCACAGCCAGGAGGCGGACCTGTGGCAGACGGTGTTGATCGTGACACTGGTGGGTTGCCTCGGGGCGACGGCAGTGACCCTCCTCGTGACCCACCGGGCATTGACGCCCATCCGGCGCGCCTTCGCGACCGAGCGCCGGTTCGTCGCGGCTGCGTCCCATGAACTGCGCACGCCCATCGCGGTGATCCGGGCCTCTGCCGAGATCCTGAGCAGGGAACGGCTGGTGTCACCCCAGGGAGAACGCTTCGTCGACGACGTGATCTCCGAGGCGGATCGGCTCGGGCGCCAGGTGGCGGACCTGCTTGCGCTCAGCTCGCTGCACGCGGGAGCGATCACGATCCATCCGCTTCCGATCGAGCTCAAGCCCTTCCTTCACGAGGTGGCTGGTCGAGCCGCGACGATGGCCGCGATCCACGCGGTCACGATCGTCGTCGACCAGGGCACCGTCGGACTGGTCATCGCCGAGGTCGACCCAGAGCGCCTGGAGCAATTGCTGATGATCCTGATCGACAACGCGGTCGATCACTCGCCCACCAACGGCGTCGTGCGCCTCGTGCTTTTGGAGAAACCTGGTGCCAGGGATGCGATCACGATCTCCGTGGTGGATCAGGGGCCGGGCGTGCCGCCCAGGGAACGCAAGCGCGTCTTCGAGCCGTTCGCCAAGGTTCAGGGCCAGCGTCGCAGGGGCGAGAGCACCGGCCTCGGGCTGGCGATCGCGCGCGCTCTGGCCGATCAGCTGAACGCCACGATCACGATCGGCGACGCACCGGAAGGCGGTGCGGTGTTCACCGTCGCGCTACGCGCGTCCCTGCCACGGGTTCGTGCGCTGGCCGATCGTCCGCAAATGGGTGCGGGCCAGGGCACCTGATCAGCAGCCCCGCTCGCGCAGCGACGCGCCGGCCGGTGCCGCTCCGTCAGTCCTGCGGCTGGCTCGGGGATGCTGGCGTCAATTCGGGTGGCATCGTCCAGGAGCGCAGCGTCGGCAGGTAATTGGCACGCTCGAATGCGGCGGGATTGTCGGCCGTCGCGTGGCTTGAAGATGGGGCCATCCGCTGCATCGACCCGTGCCATCCAGTCGGCAACGGAGGGCTGAACGTCCCGTTACCGGCGAAGCACCCGGTGGTAGCGTTGCCTCACGGGCAGGCCCCCGCAGAGTAGGGGCAGCCGGGCCCGATCCTGGAGATTGGCACGTGCCCGTTGCCCAAGCCAAACCCGAAGCACCCAGCGAGGACAAGCGCTGGCGGATCGTCGAGACGCGCATGCGCCGCCTCGGTAACCGGCCGGACGCCGTGATCGAGGCGCTCCACTCGGCGCAGGAGGCATTCGGGTACATCGACGACGACGCCCTGCATTACGTCAGCGACACGCTGTCGGTGCCGCCGTCCAAGGTCTTCGGCGTGGCCACGTTCTACCACCACTTCACGCTCAAGCCACAGGGCGAGCACACCTGCGTTGTTTGCACTGGTACGGCGTGCTACATCAATGGGGCCAACCAGATCCTGGTCGCGATCGAGGCGTCGCTCGGCGTGAAACCGAAGCAGACCACCTCCGACGGCAGGATTTCGCTCCTGACCGCTCGCTGTCTCGGCGCGTGCAGCCTGGCACCGGCCGCCATCGTGGATGGAACGGTGGAGGGACGAGTGAATGCGACTGAGCTCGTCAACAAGCTGGACCGGCTGTGACCGACGCGACCCCCGTCAAGCCGGTACAACCGGCGCGCCCTCCAGTGCGGCGGCGCACGGACAACGTCATGCCAGAAGGCCCGGTGCGGGCCTCCGCGTTCGTGTGCGAAGCCGTCAGCTGCTTATCGACGCAAGCCCACGACGTGCTCGCCGCGCTCGGGGAGCAGGTGCTTGCGGACGGCATCCAGGACGTCGCCGTCAAGCGCGTTGGTTGCCTCGGGTTGTGTGCCGCCGGCCCGCTCGTACAGATTCCAGAGACGGGGCAGCTCTTCCGGCAGGTCCGTCCGGACAATGTGGCCGAAATCCTGACCGCGCTGCAGGCAGTCCGGCCCGACGCGGCGCCCGTGGCGCAGCCCGCATTCTTCGCGCGCCAGGTCCGCATCGTGACCGAGAACTCCGGGCGCGTCGATCCGGAGAGCCTCGAGGACTACGTTGCCCAGGGCGGCTACGAGGCACTCCGGAAGGTCCTCGGCACCATGACGCCCGCCCGACGTACGGGACGAGATCACCCGCAGCGGCCTGCGCGGGCGTGGCGGTGCCGGCTATCCGACCGGCCTCAAGTGGAACACCGTGGCCAAGGCCGCCGGCTCACCCAAATACGTGATCTGCAACGCCGACGAGGGCGACCCGGGTGCATTCATGGACCGCAGCGTCCTGGAGAGCGATCCCTACCGCGTCCTCGAGGGCATGACCATCGCGGCGTACGCGGTCGGCGCCAGCGTGGGCTACATCTACTGCCGCGCCGAGTACCCGCTTGCCGTCACGCGCGTCCGCAAGGCCATCCGCGACGCGGCCAGAGAGGGTTACCTGGGCGCCGCGGTGCTGGACACGGAGTTCGCCTTCGAGGTCGATGTGCGGCTCGGCGCCGGGGCCTTCGTGTGCGGCGAGGAGACGGCGCTCATCGCCTCGATCGAGGGCGGACGCGGAACACCGACGCCGCGGCCGCCGTATCCGGCGGTGGCCGGCCTGTGGGACCGGCCGACGCTCATCAACAACGTCGAGACGTACGCCAACATCGCGCCGATCATCCGCAACGGCTGCGACTGGTTCAACGGCATCGGCACGGCCACCAGCAAGGGCACCAAGGTGTTCGCCCTCGCCGGCCGCGTCGTGAACACGGGCCTGGTCGAAGTGCCGATGGGCACGACGCTGCGCGAGATCGTCTTCGACATCGGCGGCGGCATCGTCGGACGGACGTGCGTTCAAGGCAGTACAGACCGGCGGCCCTTCCGGCGGCTGCATCCCCGCCGCAGTTCCTGGACATGCCGGTCGACTACGAGTCGCTCATCGGGCGTCGGCTCGTTCATGGGCTCGGGCGGGATGATCGTCATGGACGACACCAGCTGCATGGTCAACGTGGCCAAGTACTTCATGGACTTCTGTCGCGAGGAGTCGTGCGGCAAGTGCGTGCCGTGCCGGGTGGGCACCACGCAGCTCTGCATCCTGCTCGACCGGATCACCCGCGGACTCGGCGACCATGGACGACCTCGCGCAGATGGAGCGCCTCGCCGAAGATGGTCCAGCGGACCAGCCTGTGCGGCCTCGGCCAGGGCGCGCCGAACCCGATCTTCAGCACGCTGCGCTACTTCCGCGACGAGTACCTGGCCCACATCGTCGACCGCGTCTGCCCGGCCGGCGTCTGCACGATGGATCCGATCGGGGTGCCCGCATGAGCGTCTACACGCTGCCGGATCAACGGCAGTGGACGTGGCCGGCAACGAGGGCCAGACCATCCTCTCGGTGGCCCGCGAGAACGGCATCGAGATCCCCACCATGTGCCACCTCGACGGGCTCTCCGACACCGGCTCCTGCCGGCTGTGCGTGGTCGAGGTGGCCGGCTCGAACAAGCTCGACGCCGGCCTGCATCACGCTGGTGACCGAAGGCATGGAGGTGACCACCAATTCGGAGCAGCTGATCGAGTACCGCAAGACGCATCACGGAGATGCTCTTCCTCGAGCGCAACCACGTCTGCGCCGTGTGCGTGGCCAACAACCACTGCGAGCTGCAGGACCTGTCCGAAGACCTCGGCGTCGACCACTTCGAGCTGCCGGTGATCAACCCGAAGGTCGGCATCGACGCCAGCCACCCGCTGTTCGCGATCGACCACAACCGCTGCATCATGTGCGTCCGCTGCGTGCGGGTCTGCGACGAGATCGAGGGGGCCCACACCTGGGACGTCATGGGCTCCGGCCTCGAGGCGCGGGTGGTGACGGACATGGGCACGCCCTGGGGCGAGTCCACCACCTGCACCAGCTGCGGCAAGTGCGTCCAGGTCTGCCCGACCGGCGCGCTCTTCGAGAAGGGCCGCTCGATTGCCGAGGGCAGCAAGGCACGCCGGCCGTTCCTGCCGTACCTCCAGGTCGTCGAGCAGGAGCAGGGACCGTCATGACGCACGGCGCGAAACCGCGACTGGCGACCGTCTGGCTGGACGGCTGCTCCGGCTGCCACATGTCGTTCCTGGACATGGACGAGCGCCTGCTCGAGATCGCCGAGCGGGCGGACCTCGTCTACAGCCCGCTCATCGACGTCAAGGAGTTCCCCGAGGACGTCGACGTCTGCCTGGTCGAGGGCGCCGTCTCCAGCGAGGAGGACCTGCACAAGATCCTGCATGGTCCGCGAGCAGCACGAAGACGCTGATCTCGTTCGGCGACTGCGCCGTGACCGCCAACGTGCCAGGCATGCGCAACCCGATCGGCGTGCAGCCGCTCCTGGAGCGTGCCTACCTGGAGAACGTGACGCTCAACCCGCGGATCCCGCTCGAGGTCGTGCCGGCCCTGCTGCCGATGGCTCGGCCGGTCCACGCGCGTGGTCAAGGTGGACGTGTTCCTGCCGGGCTGCCCGCCGTCGGCCGACCTCATCTACGCAGGTGCTCGTCGACCTGATCGAGGGACGGGTGCCGGACACCAGCGGCGCGCGGTTCGGGCGCTGAGAGGAAATCCATGGCCAGCCAGATCGTCATCGACCCGATCACCCGGATCGAGGGCCACTCCAAGATCACCATCCACCTCGACGACCGCGGCGAGGTGGCCGACGCCCAGTTCCACGTGACCCAGTTCCGTGGCTTCGAGCGCATCGTCCAGGGCCGCCCGGTCCACGAGATGCCCTCGATCATGGCGCGCATCTGCGGCATCTGCCCGGTCAGCCACCTGATCGCGTCGTCCAAGGCCGTGCGACGAGATCCTGGCCGTGGAGCCGCCGCCGACCGGCGCGGACCTGCGCCGGGTCATGAACCTGGCCCAGATCGTCCAGTCGAACGCGCTCAGCTTCTTCCACCTCTCGTCGCCGGACCTGCTCTTCGGCTTCGACGCGGACCCGGCCACCCGCAACATCATCGGCGTCGCCGCGGCCAACCCGCAGCTCGCCCGCGACGGCGTCGGCGTCCGCGCGCTTCGGCCAGCAGATCATCGAGTGGCTGGGCGGCAAGCGCATCCACCCGGCGTGGATCGTGCCCGGCGGCGTCGACGCGCCGCTCACCGCCGAGACGCGCGACCGCATCCTGGCCACCATCCCCGAGGCGCATCGCGGCCATCGAGCGGGCGCTCGCCTGGTACAAGTCCGCGCTGGTGCGCTGGGAGGACGAGGCCGCCTCGTTCGGCGACTTCCGCTCGGCCTTCATGGGCCTGGTGGACCGACGACGGCAACGTCGACTACTACGACGGCTGGCTGCGGGTCATGGACGCCGACGGCGAGCTGCTCGCCGATCGCGTCGACCCGCGCGACCTACCAGGACTACCTCGGCGAGGCGGTCGAGCCGTGGTCGTACCTCAAGTCGACCTACTGGAAGGCGCTCGGCTACCCGGACGGCATCTACCGCGTCGGGCCGCTGGCCCGGGTCATCGTGGCCGACCAGATGGGCACGCCGCGCGCCGACGCGGAGCTCGGCGAGTTCCGTGCGCGCCTCGGGCGCGTGCCCGAGCAGCTCGTTCCACTACCACTACGCCCGGCTGATCGACACGCTCCACGCGACCGAGCGGATCGAGGAGCTGCTGCGCGGCCCGGACATCCTGTCGCCGCGCGTCCGGTCGCATCGCCGACATCAACCGCAACGAGGGCATCGGCGTCTCCGAGGCGCCGCGCGGCACGCTCATCCACCACTACAAGGTGGACGACGACGGCATCGTCCAGTGGGCCAACCTGGTCATCGCCACCGGGCCACAACAACCTGGCCATGAACCGCAGCGTCAAGCAGGTCGCGCAGCGCTACGTCAAGAGCGCCAAGCTCGACCGAGCCGATGCTCAACCGGGTCGAGGCGGTCATCCGCTGCTACGACCCGTGCCTGTCCTGCTCCACCCACGCCCTCGGCGAGATGGCGCTCCACCTCCAGCTGATCGGGCCCGGACGGAACGGTGCTGGACGAGCTCATGCGGTGATGCCGGCGATCCTCGTCGTCGGCTACGGCAATGCGCTGCGCACCGACGACGGCATCGGTTGGCATGCGGCCGAACGGCTCATGGAAGACCCGCGCCTGGACGGCGTGGACGTGCTGCGACTGCACCAGCTGGCCCCGGAACTCGCGCTGGACTTCAGCCGCGCGGACCTGGTCGTGCTGATCGATGCCAGCCGCGACTTGGCGGCGGGCACGTTCACCTTCGACCCGGTGCCGCGCACCAACGCAGGCGTGCCGACCTGGTCCCACCACATCAGCCCCGGCAGCCTGATCGAGATGGCGGACGAGCTGTACGGGCACGTGCCCGAGGTCTACGTGGTCAGTGTTGGTGTGGCCTTGGTGGATGCTGGAGAGGCGCTTTCGCCGGAGTTGGCGGCGGCTCTGCCGCGGGTCGTCGACGCTGTGGCGGGCTTCGTGGCGGAGCGGACCGCGGGCGTGTCTGCCTATCCGGCAGTGGTGCCCTCCCATGCATGAGGTTTCCCTGGTCGCGGCGCTCATCGAGCAGGCGCAGATCCGTGCTGCGGGCCGGCCGGTCACGCTCGTGCGCGTGCGCTACGCCTCCAGCATCCCCGAACCCGGCCTGCGCCAGGCGTTCCGGATGCTCAGTGAAGGCGGCAGCTTGGCCGGCGCGACCCTCGAGGCGGAGGGCTTTGCGCTGGACTTCCAGTGCGCGTGCGGCTTCAGCGGGGTACTCGGCCACGACGACCTGATCAGCGGCTCGATCGCTGTCTGCCCGTCGTGCGGCGAGATCTCCACGCGCTCACGCACGGCCGAACTGGAACTCCTCGAGGTCAGAACCGCTCCCTGAACGGGATTTGACGCGCGTCAGAGCGTCTCGTTGGCGATGTCGAGTTCGCGCTGCGTCCAGCTGATCAACCTGGCCGCCTGGTCGGCGTCGAGGACGTCGCAGGCCCAGTCCCAATGGATCGACACCACGTCGTTGGGCTTCACGTCGCTCACGAAGCCGACACCGTCCCGCCAGGCGGTGATGCGTTCCATGCGTGCAGGCCCGAGGGAGAGCTTGCCGCCCTCGATGGCCAAGGGCACGGCGTTGACGACCAGGGCATCGCCGTCTCGGGCCTGGACGCGCCCCCAGCGGATGCGGCAGGAGTCCATCACCTGGAGCACCCGGTCCGCGTGCTCGCCCCGCATCAGTCCGGCCTTGGGGAACACATCCAGGACGTGGAAGGCATGCACGGGCTTGGCGCCATTCGGGGCGCTCGACTCCAGCCACCTCCACGTGTGCTGGCTGACGCGCGGTCGAAAGCGCACCCGCAGCGAGTCGCCAAGCAGACTAGGCGTCACGTTGTCGAGCAGCCGGCTGCCCAGCCAGTAGGCATCTACCACTCTTCGATCCAGTGGATCGGCAATGCCATTGGCGCGCGCGATCAACTCCAGGTATGGATAGGCACCTTCGAAGCCACGTGCCAGGTTGCGGACCTCGCGCTCGTCGCTGCCAGCGGTGGACTCACCGAAGAGCGACGCTGCGTCATCCGGGCCGCAGAGGCCGAGTCGATTGGGTCCGTAGGCGTAGCGCGCGAAGAGGAAAGGGCCGGACGGCGCCGGCCGCGCGGCATCAGATCTCGGCGAGGGCATGTGGTGCATTCGACCGGCTCGGCCGGCCAACGGCTGCGTACACCACGAAGGCGACGGCTGCCAGGATCACCAGGTATCCGAACACGATCCCTGGGTCCGGCGCGGCGCCCTTTGATGCGGCACTCAGCGCGCCGGTCACCACGGCTCCAGCGACCAGGATGCTCGTGACCATGGTTGCCGGCGCATACCGTAGCGCCGCGAACCATGTCGAAACGTAGCCGGCCAGCAGGACGCCCGTGACCAGGACCCAGAACAGTGCTTGGCCGCTGATGGCGCCGAGCCCGCCGAGGCGGCCCGTCACGGCCAGGTAACCAACGAGGATGACGAACCCGATGCCCATGCGGGCGGCTCCGAGCAACGGCGAGGAGACCCCGACCAGCAGGCGCTTGGCCAGGATCACCTCGAGGGCCCACATCAGGGTCGCCGCGGCGATCATCGTCTCGCCGGGTCCCCAGCCCATGCCCGACGGCGGCGCAATCAGCGCCTGGCCGACCAGGAGGGCGCCCAGCGCGGCGACCGGGATCAGCCCCAGACGTTCGCCCAGAAGCGGCACCGCAAGCAGTGCCACCCAGACGAAGAGTGTCTTCTGGATGAATGCGGCGGTGGGAGCAGTCGCCATCGCCAGGCCGCTAAAGAAAAGCACGAACGGGACGCTGCCGCCGATCACGGCGATCGCGACCAGGCCGAGCTTGCGTCGCCCGTCAAGGACGCGGGCCTCCCGACCGGCGCCGACCGCCAGCGCCAGCCCGACGAGCAGGAATGCTGCCACCCCGTTTTTGGCCGTGGTGTACACCGCGGCGTCCGGTACCAGCTTTACGCCGAAGGCGTTCAGGTAAATCGAGAGTCCGCTGATTGCCGCGGTCGCGATGGCCAGCACGACGCCCCGTTGTGTTGCGCCGAGTGCCCGGTATCGCTTCATCGTGATTGCTCCTCGTCGGACTGGGGAAGTGTCAACTAGCTGGCTGGCGTGCCGTGCATCTGAGCGTCGGGAGGGGCCGCCTTCTGGAGGAGGCTGAGGATCTCGCTCGCCTCCTCGGGATCGAGTACCTCGAGCACGGTGCCGGCGGCGACAACGACCCAGTCGCCCACCGAAAGGTGCGGCACGAGAAGGGTCGAGGCGCGCAGCCGACGGCCCTCTGTCTCAACGACCGCCATGTCGCTGGCGATCTCGAGCACCCGGCCCGGATAGGTCACGCACATGCCCGGAGCATACGGGGCCGCTGATAGCCCTCGGAGGGCCAAAGGACCCGCGAAAGCGGGTCGAAGGTGTTGCTGCAGCATGGCATCCGGCCACTTCTTCCCCCGCGCCGTCGTCCCCGCCTTGCCTAGGGGCTGGGCGACACCGGCGCCGTCGGGTTTGGTTGAGTCCCGCTCGGTTGCGCGCTCGCCTTGGCCCCCTCGATCAATGCCTTGAACTGATCCCACTGCGGAATACCCGGGTACGCCACCCCGCCGATCATCAGCGTCGGCGTTTGCTGGATCCCAAGAGCGGTGCCCTGCGCGGTCTCGGCCACGACCTGCCGGCTGTACTCGGGGTCGTCCAACGCTGCCAGGAAGGCAGCGCGGTCGAGGCCGGCCGCGACGGCGATGTCGGCCAAGCCGGTCGCGCGTGAACGCGCCACCGTTCTCGCGGGCGCCCTGGTTGGCGAAGAGCAGGTCGTGGAACGTCCAGAACGAGCCGCCGAGCGCCGTTGCGACGCGAGCGGCCGCGGCCGCGTCCACCGACTCCTGCCCGATGAAGGCGAAGTCGTGGTAGACGAGCCGGACCGTGCCGTCGGCGATGTAGGTCGAGCGCAGCAGCGGCTCGACAGTCCCTGGCGAAGCGATCGCAGACCGGGCACTGGAAGTCGGCCCAGAGGTCGATGGTCACCGGCGCAGCGGGAGTTGCCGACGGAGCGGCCGTGGACCAGGGCCGCCGGGCCGCCGGAATGCCCGCGGCGAGCTGGATTTCGCGCTGAGGTCGCCGGCCGGTTGGTCAGAACCAGGCACCACGATCACGAGCCCCACCGACGATGGCCGCGATCGTGCTCAGCACGAACGGCGACCGCAGGCCGCGCGGCTCGGCTGCTCGCGTCGCTTCTTCTCCTCGCGTTCGCTCTCGCGCTCCTCGGCCCGTCGTTCGCGGCGTGTTGCGGTGGGCGTGGTCATCGGAGGCCCGCCAGTTCCTGGAGCCCGTGCCAGTTGGCCAGGCGATCGTGCCTGCGTGGCCTGGATCTCGACGCTCGGCTCACCCGTCAGGCGCCGAAGTGCGGCGCGAAGCGGCCTTCGGTCCGGGCGAAGGTCAGGAAGTCGACCTGCGTGCCGTCCGGGCTGCGTCGACCAGTCGTCCTTGCACGGCCGGGTTGCCCTGCAGCGACAGGCGCTCGGCGATGGTTTCGCCGCGGCGCGGGTCGTAGGTGAAGAGCGGGAAAGCCCGCGAGTCGACGGCCAGGCGCGCCTGCTTCGTTGGACGCGTCGTCGGGGATGCCGTGCTCGGGCATGCACGGCGTGTAGACCACGATCACGGCCGGCCCGGGATACTCGTTCGCCTCCATGACCGCGCGGTAGAAGTGGTTGACGTGGGCCGGCGTGGTCTGGGCCACGTACACGTCGCCGTGTGCCATCAGGATTCGCGACAGCTCCTTGCGCCGCTCCGGCCGGCCGTGCAGCTGCTTGCCGAAGGCCGAGAGCTTGGTGACCTGGCCGCCGAACGAGGCCGTCGACGCCTGGCCGCCGGTGTTCGAGTAGGCCTGCGTGTCGAGCACCATGACCTTGATGTCGGCGCCCGACGCGACCATGCGCGACAGCGCCTGGAAGCCGATGTCGTACATCGCGCCGTCGCCGCCGAGGACCCACAGCCGCCGCTCCGGGTGGCCGGCCTGGTCCCAGCGCTGCGCGGATGCCCAGCGCATCCGCCGGCGCGTTCTCGAACAGCGAGTTGGTCCACGGCACGAGGTACGGGTTGAACGGGTAGGTGCTGCCGTAGACCGTGTTGCAGCCGGTGGCCGCCACGATGCCCATCGATTCGGGCCCGTGGACCTGCCGCGTCGCCGCGACCAGCATCCGGATCGCGGTGGCTTCGCCGCAGCCGGCGCACGAGCCGGCGCCGCCGACGTAGCCGATGGCGTGCTCGCCGAGCATCAGGTCGGCCAGCGCCTTCTCGTTGCGGTACTCGACGCGGGGTCGGCGGCAGCGAGCGGAAGAAGCGCATGTCCCGCGCGTAGCGCTCGAGCGTCGACTCGCTCGGCTCCCTCGTCGGCGACCTTGTCGATCATGGCGAGCGCGTGGTGGCCGAGCGCGTCGCAGACCTCGACGCACTCAGCCGCAGCCCTTGCAGTGGACCGGGTCGACGAAGATGCCGAAGCGCGCCGGCGCTCGTGCCCTGGCGCTCGGGAACGACGGCGTATTTCTGCGTGTGCGCGAAGTGGCGCGTCGATGACGGTCGGCCTGCGCCAGCGCCGGGCGCCGGCTGCGGTCGCGGCGGCAAAGGCCGCGACCGCGGTCTGCGATCTCCGGCTCGGGCATGGCGACGGCCAGGATGGCGGTGTCCGGGCAGGCGTTGACGCAGGTCATGCAGCCGACGCACGCGTCCGGCAGGAAGTCCGGGATCCGCGGCGCGAGGGCGCTGAAGTCGCGCGTCGCCGCCGTGCCGGGCGGGATGAGGCTGCGCGCCACGCCCGCGTCGGCGCCGAGCTCGCTGTCCGCGACGCCCCGGCGGTAGGCCGGAATCGATCGGACGTCGCGAAGTCGTCGACGTAGCGGTGGATGTCCAGCACGGGCGTCGCGGCCGGGTTGCGTCTCGAAGTCAATCATCCTGCGTGCTCCCCGACGATCGCGCGCACCAGGTCGCTGGTGCTGATCACGCCGATCGGTGTCTGCTGGTCCTCGCGCCACCACGATCAGGCGATGGACGTGGGCGCTGCTCCATCAGCGACGCGGCCTCGCGCAAGGTCCATCTCGCGGTCCGCGGTCAGGGCCGGCGCGTGCATCAGGTGGCGGACCGCGAGGCCGGGCCAGCGGCTCCACAGGTGCTCGGTGGCCCGGGCGCGGACGAGGTCGGTCTCGGCTGAGCACGCCGACCAGGGCGCCGGCCGCGTCGACCACCGGCATGCCGCTGATCTCGTTCTCCTCGAGCAGCCGCGCGGCCATCTGGAGCGGTGCGTCCATGCGGACGGTGATCGGGTCGGGCGTCATGACGTCGCCGACCGTCCGAGCGCGGCGAGTTCGGGGCCGTCTCGGCGGCCGTCCTGGTCATGCTGTTCACGTGGGCACCTCCTCGTGGGCGGTGCTGTCCGCCCGATGGCCGAGTGACGTCGATGAGCGAGTCGTAGGCCTCGCGGATCACGGCCGAGGTTGGCGTCGACGACCGCGCCGCCACGCTTGCCGAAGTAGCGCCGCAGCACGCTTCCCAGCGCCTCGAAGAGCGTCTCGCGGTCGAGGCCGCGCGCGCCGCGAACGGCGCGAGCCGGAGGAAGACGCCGACGAGCGCCACGCCCTGCATCCGGACGGCGAAGTCCGGCCGCGGCGCAGTGGCGCCGGCCGAGCTCGGCCGTGTCGAGCGCGAAGACGCGCAGGTCGCGTGCGAGGATCTCGGCCGCGCCGCGGCCGGCAGCGACGCCCAGACCTGGCCTCGGGGTCAGTTAGCGGGCGTGTTGAGGAAGATCGTGCCGCCGTCGACCAGCCCGGCCAGCGGCTGCGCTGTGCTGGAACGCGGCGGCATCCTGGACCGGCACGAAGTCGACGCGTGTGCAACTCGCCGTGCTGGCGGATCGGCTCGCTCGGCGATGGTCAGGTAGTAGGTCGTCGGCAGGCCCTTCTTCTCCGAGCCGTAGCGCGGGTAGGCCTGGACCTGCAGGCCGAACAGCTCGCCGCAGAGCGTCGCCACCAGCTTGTTGGTGGTCACGGAGCCGAAGCCGCCGATCGAGTGGCCGCGCAGGCTGTAGGCGCCCTCGCGGCCGCAGCTCGAGTCCCGTCGACGGGAGGGCCAGCGGATGGCGGATGCCGAGCACGGCGAAATCGCGGGCTGCCAGCTCTTCGGGGTCCAGCAGCCACTCGAAGACCGCCGCGAGGTCGCCGGCGGCGACGTCGCGGGAGCCGAGCCCGGCGCTGACGCGAGACGACGCGCGGCACCGGCTGCCCGTCCTCGGCGAGCCGGTAGAGCGCCGCGCGGACCTCGCGGGTCAGCGGGTTCGTCGACGGCCAGCGGCTCGTCGGTGCGCTCGACGACGGCGACGGCGTCGGCGTGCGCGAGGACGGCCGCGCAGCTCGTGCGCGGGGAACGGCCGGAAGCTCGTCACGGTCACGGCGCCGACGTGCCGGCCGCGCGTTCGCGCAGGTAGTCGACCACGCTGAGCGCCGAGTCGCGCGATCGTGCCCATCGAGACGAGGATCGCGCTCGGCGTCCTCGCAGCGGTACGCGCTCGATCGGTGCCGTAGTGGCGGCCGGTCAGGCGGCTCCACTCGGCCATCGCCTCGGCCAGGATCTCCGGGATCGCGTCGGTGAAGGCGCGCTGCCCGATGCGGCCCTTCATGTAGGCGTCCTGGTTCTGGACCACGCCGCTCATGAGCGCCTCGGCGGGGTCGAACAGGTCGCGGATGGTCTCGCGCGGATCGCCGACGAACTCGCGCAGCAGCTCGTCCTCGGGGAGCGCGCGTTCTCCAGCGTGTGCGTGGTCAGGAAGCCGTCCTGGCACGACCAGGAACGGCGTCTCGGCTCGCTTCGGCGACCCGTCGCGCGATGGCCGTCAGGTCGGCTGCCTCCTGCACGTTGCGGGCGAAGAGGATGCCCCAGCCCGTGTCGGCGACGGCCATCACGTCGTCGTGGCCGGCGTGGATGTTGAGTGCCTGGCTGGTCAGCGCGCGGGCGCCGACGTGGAAGACCACCGGCAGGCGCTTGCCGCTGATGACGTGGAGGACCTCCTTCATCAGCACGAGGCCCTGGCCTGCGGTGAAGTTGGTCACCCGGCCACCGGCGAGCGCGAAGCCCTCGGCCGCGGACGCGCTCGGAGTGCTCCGATTCGGGCTCGAGGAAGCGCAGCGGCGTGCCCCACAGGTTCGGTCCTGCCATCGGCGACCGCGGCCTGGTAGACGGCGGCCATCGTGGTCGACGGCGTGATCGGGTAGGCGCAGCTGCCCTCGCTGATGCGCGTCTCGACGTGGGCGATCGCCTCGGAGCCGTCGACGATGGCGGGAATGCCGGGGAACGGCGGTGCCCTCCTCCTGCCTGGTGATCGGTCGCGTGGCCGATACCGGCTCGGCCGCTTGACTGGGGCGTGTCGATGGCAGGGGTCATGACGGCGCTGTGCATGTGCCCAAGCTTCCCGGCCGTCAACTCCAAAGGCATGAGCGTCGTGTCCCGAAGGGCCGTGCCGAATGGCACGTCGGGGCATCCGAATCGCCCTAGTGGATGGCCGCTCCGGGGCGGCATGGTGGTCGGATGACCGGAGACACGACTGGAAGCACGATCCGCACTGATCGCGGGTCGGATGGCGTGGAGGGCCCACGACCTGGCGGATTCCGCGATCGACTACCTGCGAGGGCACAGCCGTTCTGGCATCCCGGGATCCTGCTCGCGGTGCTCGACGGGATCGGCCTGGCGATCGCCAGCTACCTCGCGTTCGTGGAGCTGCGCGGCGAGGTACCCACCTGCGCGATCGCCGAGAGGCTGCGAGACGGTCGCCAACAGCCAGTACTCGCGCATCAACGGCATTCCGGTCGCGGTCTTCGGCGTGATCCTGTCGATCACGCTGATGGGGCTCGCGTTGGCGTGGTGGCGCACCAATCGACCGTCGCTGCTGCTGGCGCACTACATGCTGTCGTTCGTCGGCGTGCTGTTCGAGGCCTACTTCTCGTATCTCGAGCTGTTCGTGATCGGTGCGGTCTGCATGTGGTGCGCGCTGTATGCAATCAGCCTCCTGCTCCGCTTCGTGGTCACGCTCGCGGTGTGGTTGCGACGGGATCGATACGGGGCGGCTACCGGATAGTCGGCTGATCCGCGCAACGTCGTGGCTAGGTCGCGCAACTCGCCGGCGCATGCGCAACTCGACACGATTCCACCCAGGGTGGACAGTCCGGAGGGTTCACCGGCAGTGACGCCGACATGTGTCCATTCCTATTGAACAGGAATCGCCTCCGCACCCGACGACGCGGTCAGCGGCGACTTCGCATGTTCCGTGCGCGATGCACTTCCAGCGTGACGGGCCCGCGTCCGACCCGACGTGCGCGTTCTCGTGGGGGTTTCGTCGCCTCGAAGCGCTGTCTCTGTCCACTCGGAGTGGAATGTCGTCACGATCGAACAGTCCACGACGCGGAGCCTCACCGGACCCGATCCGACCCGGTACGGGAGTCTCGGCCGTGCAGCCCTTCCGCCAACGGGAAGGGCCCCCGTTCAGCCAGCTGCCGTCGTTTGCGGCACGCCCAACGCCTCCTCGATCGCGCTCGCCAGCTTCTCGGCGGTCGGAACGCCGACCAGCGGCACGACTCGGTGGACACCTTCGGTCTCGACCCAGTCGAGCTCAATGCCTGGAGCGGTGAGAACCACCGGGATGTCCGGGTGCAGCTCGCGCAGGCCCTCGATCAGGTGCCGGCCGCCGTCGCTCTCGCCGGTCGACCAGACGTCGTAGACGAGGACGTCGGCGCGCGCCACGGCAGGGCACGCCTCGCCTCGAAGGATCGGGCAGGCGTGGTACTGAGGCCCGGCGCATTGCTCGACCGTGAAGCCGAGGCGCCTCAGCGAGTCGGCCTCCTGATCTTCGATGTCGATGTCGTGATGGACCACGAGTGCTCGTCGCATCTGGCTTCCTGCCTTCCATCGCGACCGGCCGCGTTCACTCCGTGATCGCGATGCCGCAGGTTCCGGCCCGTTGCCGTCCGTTGGACAGTGCCGAACTACCCCGGAAAACGGGCCGTCTTGCTCAGTTGGGGCGCGGGCGCTGGAAGATCAGCACCTTCACGGGATGTACCTCCTTTTGCGCAACGTCCGCGCCGGGAACTAGAGGCAGTTCACGGCTCGGGCTGCGCGGCAGAGCTCGTCGCGGAAGTCGGGGTGGGCGATCGAGATCAGGGCGTTGGCGCGTTCGCTCAGCGACCGCCCGCGCAGCTCGGCGACTCCCCACTCCGTGACCACGGTCTGGACGTGGCCGCGAGTCGTGACCACGCCCGCGCCGTCCTGGAGCTGTCCAACGATTCGCGTCGTCCGTCCGTCCTTGGTCGTCGACGGAAGCGCGATGACCGAGCGCCCGTCCTCGGCCAGTGCCGCGCCGCGCACGAAATCCATCTGACCGCCGATGCCGCTGTAGAGGCGATGGCCGATCGAGTCGGCGCACACCTGGCCCGTCAGGTCGACTTCGATCGCGCTGTTGATCGCGGTCATGCGGCGGAGCCGACGGATCACTGCGGTGTCGTTGGTGTAGTCGACGGGCCGCATCTCGACCATCGGGTTGTCGTCAACGAAGTCGATACAGCCGATCCGTGCCCATCATGAACGAGGTCACGATCTTGCCGCGGTTGATCTCCTTGTAGGCACCGCTGACCGCACCCGCCTCGACCAGGTCCACCAGCACGTCCGTGAACATCTCGGTGTGCACGCCCAGGTCGCGCTTGTCGCGCAGCGCCATACCGACCGCGGCGGGAATCGCGCCGATGCCCATCTGCAGGACGGCGCCGGTCAGGGACCAGCTCGGCGACGTACTCACCGATGCTGCGTTCGACCTCGCCGATCCGCGGAGGCGGCGACCTCGTAGGGCGGCACGTCCACCTCGACGCCGAAGTCGATCTGGCTCACGTGCACGAATGCATCGCCGAGCGTCCGCGGCATGCCTGCGTTGAGCTGCGCGATGACCGTCGTGGCGGCGTCGATCGCGGCCGGGGTCGCGTCGACCGACGTCCCGAGCGAGCAGAACCCGTGCTCGTCAGGAGGTGACACATTGATCAGGACGGTGTCGATCGGGACGATGCGATTGCGCAGGAGGCCGGGCACGTCGGAGAGGAAGGTGGGGATGTAGTCGGCCCGCCCTTCATTCACGGCCGCGCGTGCATTCGGTCCGATGAACAGCGCCGTGTGGCGGAAGTGACCCTCCATCTCCGGGCGCGAGGTGTGGCCCCGGTCCCTCGATGTGGAGGTGCACGATCCGCACGTCGTGCAGCTCCGGCGCACGCGAAACAAGCGCGTCGAGCAGGACGGATGGCGTCGCGCTGGCGCCATGGACGTAGATGCAGTCGCCCGAGCGAACCTCGGCGACCGCTTCGGACGCGCTGACGATCTTCATTGGGGCAGTGCTCGTTCCCGGGTGTACGGCCGCGGACCCCGGCGCGGGCTGTCGGCCGGCCGGTTGCGGTCGATCAGGACATACGGTCGTCCGATCAGCCGATGGATCGGAGACCCATGCAGCCGTCCTCGGAGGGCCGTTCGGACCGTTCGCAGGGTCGCTCCAGCACTGTCGGGCGCGCGTGTGGCATCCGATGCTCTCCATCACCAACCATGACCTTGAGCATCGTCAGTCCCGTCTCGACTCCTCGTGGACCAGTATCAACTGTGACGTTTCGACCCGTCGATCCGGCTGATGCGCCCGCACTCGACGCGGCGAAATAGAGGCATGCCATGACCGGCGCGACCGTGCTCGATCCTTCCACCAGTGCTCAGTTCCTGGGCAGCCTGGGATTCCTGTTGACGCCGGACGGCGAGGGCATCGAGTCGCCCGCGTACCTGCTGGTGGCGCTACGCGACCAGCCGACAGGCTGTCACTTCGATCCTGAGCGCGTCGAGTACTGGCAGGAAGCGGACGGTCGTTCTCACCACGAGATCTTCAGCCGCGAAACGCCACTGCCAACGGACCACCCCTTCACCTGGGGCTCGATCCGGGTCGTCGACCGGCTCGAGGTCGCGAACGAATACCTCACCTTCGGTGGTCGGCTCTCCGCCGGGCGCCTCGACGGCTTCACGGTTGCGGTCTATGCCTCTCCCGCGCCGATGCTCCGCGGCAGCGGACACTCCCAGAGCCCGAATCCCGGGGCACCCATGGTTGAAGCCTTCTTCGCCAGGCTTCGCGCAGCCGCCGGAGACCGAGTCGAGCTCGAGCGACGGATCGTGCGCCTCTCACCGCAGGGTCGGTATGCGGCGTATCTCGCCGATGCCTGCGAGACGTACCGATCCAGTCAGCAGCTCCAACTGACCCATCCCCACACGTGGCAATCGCTGATGCGCCAGGAACGCCGGATTCGTGCCGAACGACCGACGGCCTGGGCAGAGGGACTGGGCCTGCTGCCGATCCTGCGCGTCTCGAGCGACCGGATCGGTGCGACGAGGGAGGTGCTCCATGCTGGTTCGTGATCGTATGGTGCAGATTCATCGCGCCACCGAAGCCGACGCGAGCGGCATCGCGACGCTCCACGCAGGCGCGACCCGCAGGCTCCTCGAGGACATGGATGGCCCGTCGACGGAGGGCGGGCGATCGATCGATGACGACGAGCGGATCTGGCGCGACACGCTGCATCTCGCGTCCGGTGATCATCGGCCGTGGGTGGCCTGGCGCGGAGATCGGCCCGTCGGCTTTGTGACGGTCGGACCGAGTCGTGACCTCCCGCAGGCAGCGACCATCGGCGAGTTGTACCTGCTCGATCTCGATCCTCACGAAGCCGATGAATCCATCGCGTTCGCGCTGCTCGATCATGCGTGCGAGGACCTGGCACATCACGGCTTCCGTGAGGTGACCATCTGGGTCTCGGTGCGTGACGAGTCGACGTCCGCGCTGATCTGCAGCGTGGGTTGGTCCGAGGACGGTGCGCAGCGATTCGAGCGCATTCACGGCGTCCCGATGCTTGAGCTCCGGTACCGCAGGAATCTCGGCTAGCCCGCCGCCCCGAGCGTGCCCCGAGCGGCGAAGCGAACTCGGCCCTAGCCGCCGCCGCTCTGGCGCTTGGCCATGTATGCGGCAGCCTGCGCCCGCCGCTGCAGGTTCAACTTCGAGAGGATCGAGCTGACGTAGTTCTTCACGGTCTTGTCCGAAAGGAAGACCTCGCTCGCGATCTCCTTGTTGGTCTTGCCCTCGGCGACAAGCAGCAGGATCTTCTGTTCCTGCTGGGTGAGCTGGGCGAGTTCGTCGGTGTCAGGGCTCGTCGCTATCCGGCGCACGCGTTCGAGCACCTTTTCCGTCACCGCCGGGTCGAGCAGCGACTCGCCACGACCGACCGCCTCGAGCGCCGACACCAGGTCCCGCGCCCGGATCTGCTTGAGCAGGTAGCCACTCGCGCCCGCGACGATGGCCGACAGCACGGCCTCCTCGTCGGGATAGCTCGTGAGCATCACGACTCGGATTTCGGGATGCTCGGCGCGTATCTCGCGACACGCCTCGATGCCACTGCCGTCGGGTAGGCGCACGTCCATGACGATGAGATCGGGACGAAACCGCTCGGCGGCCTCGATCGCGTCCGCAACGGTTCCGGCTTCAGCGACAACCTGGAAGTTTTCACGCCGGCCGAGCACGGCCGCCAGGCCCTGGCGCACCACCTCGTGATCGTCGACGAGCAAGAGGCGCAGTTGTCTGGGGGCGCCTGCGACACGAGCGCCACCGGGGTCCTGGTGCTGACCCGCTCCGTGCGCGTCGTTGGCCCCCTTCGGGTCCGTCATTCCGACTCCCTCCGACCGCCGCCCCCGCCGAGCGGAATTACCAGCTGGACATTCGTGCCCGTCGAGCCGCTCGTCACCTCGAGTTTGCCGCCCGATGACCGCGCCCGATCGAGCATGTTAGACAAGCCGTGGTGGCCCGCGTCGACCGCTCGATCCGTATCGAAGCCACGCCCATTGTCGGTCACCGCGAGCCGAAGCTCGGCGGGCTGGACTTCGAGGCGGATCGTGACGGTCGATGCACCGGAGTGTCGGGCCACGTTGCTCAAGGCCTCGCGAGCCAACTGGAGGACGCTGATCGCAACCGCGGGCGGCAGGTCGACGTCTCCCTCGACTTCCAGGACGACAGTTGCGAGCGTGGTGCGCCGGAACTCGTCCGCGAGGGCGCCGAGTGCGCTGCGAACGTCGCCTTCCTCCAGAAATTCCGGCTGCAAACCGAAGATGAAGCGTCGCAGGTCACGGATGGTTCCGTGGATCGCGTCAATGGCATTTTCAATGCGTTCCTCGGCCTCGTTCGGATCCACCTCGATGAGCTCGCCCATGTCCTCCAGCGAAAGGCCGATCGCGTAGAGGCTCTGGATCACGCCGTCGTGCAGGTCGTGGCCGATCCGTTCGCGCTCGGTCACCACCGCCATCCGCTCGAGCTCGGCATTGAGGCGCGCGTTTCGGATGGCGATACCGGCGTAGCGCGAGAACGTCTCGACGATGCGAACGTCGTCGTCGGTGAAGTCCTCGCCGCCTTCCTTCTCGGTGAGATACAGGTTGCCGATCGAGCTGCCCTGGAGCCGTACCGGGCTGCCAAGGAACGTGTGCATGGGCGGATGTGCCGGTGGAAAGCCCGCTCGGCGATCGTCGGCCATCACGTCGTGGACCCGGATCGTGCGGTTCTGCTCGATCAGCAGTCCGAGCAGGCCGTGCCCACGAGGCAGCGGGCCGATCGCGAGTCGCGTGTCGCTGGAGATCCCGCTGGTGATGAATTCCGAGATCATGCCGTCGTCACCGAGCGTGCCGAGCGCGGCGTAGCGCGCTCCGGCAAGCGGGCGGACCAGGTCGACGATCAACTGGAGCAGTCGCTCGAGCTCGGGCTCTGAGGTCAGTGCGATGGTTGCCGTCTCGAGGGCTTCGAGCCGCGATTCGAGCGTGGCGACGTTCGCCACCGCGATGGCGGTCTCCACCGGGGGTTCGTTTTTCTCGGTCACCCGCGATTCCCTGCGTTCGACGCCACTCCGGTCAGCCTAGCAGCGAGTGATGTGACCAACGGCCCCGCCAAATAGGCCGCTCGCCACGATCCCTCGCGCTGATGCGAGGCCAGCATCCGTGCATGACGTCGACGCGAGTTGTCGCTCCGCTGAATGCCGCGCGGCCCGTCGACGTGCCTTCGGTCCGTCGCTCGATCGCGACGATTCTGCTGGCGAGCGATCTCGGCAGCGCTTCCGCCGAAGCGACCGACGTGGCCATCGAGCTCGCAGCGCGACTGCGTGCGCGGCTGCTGATCCTCAATGCCCTGGACAACCGCCGGATCGGTGGCGGCCGGTACGATCGCCTCGACCAGGCTCGCACTGAGCGCGAGGAGTTGCTCGTCGCGCTGGTGAAGCGTGCCCGTGCGGCCGGTGTGTCCGCCGAATTCCTGGTCTGGCCGGGTTCTGCTGCGACTGCCATTCGAGAGGCCGCCGAGGCGGAAAGCGCCGATCTCCTGATCGTCGGTTCTCGCGGCCGCGATCGCGCCGGCCGGCTCGTGCTCGGCTCTGTCTCGGATGCCTTGGTGCGCCACGCGCCATGTCCCGTGCTCGTCGCACGCGGCCGGATGGAACGTGGCGACGGTGCCGCCCAGGCGTAGGGCTGCCTCAGCTGCTGGGTCGCTCGCCGGCTCGCTCAGGTGCTCACGGCCCGGCGCGAGACCACATCCGTCGCGCGAGACCATATCCGTCGCGCGAGACCACATCCGTCGCTCCGTCGCTCGCTATCCCTCGGCGTACTCATTCGCCGGTCGGACGGCGTCGCCGCCTCAAAGTGATCACCGGGCGTAATCGTTGATCCGTCGGATGCGTCTGTAGCGCTCTATATCGGTGTGATTGCGCACTCTTCGTGTCCCCAGTCCCGGCTGCGTCGCGAGAACCGGCGAATGATCACGCTCAGGAATAAACGCATCCCAGACGCTCCCAAGCCATCGCCACCGCCCGCCCTTGCCCGCGCCAGCGCCACCGCACCCGCGCCACCGCACCCGCGCCACCGCATCCGCGCCGCAGACCGTCGCTGCCGCCCTCACCCCGTGGCCAAGCGAAGGGCCGGAAGGCACGGGCTGCGCCGCAATCGGCAGGGTCAACCACAACCCGAGCGGCCCGCTGCTTGCCACCCTGTGGCCCCTTCGGACGGACTCCCCCTCGGCCCAAGCTATGCCCATCGAATGAACGACGCCACCACCACTTGGACGTCGAACAAGGAAAGGGGTGCTGCAATGGGAGTAACAGGAAAGGCTCGCGCGCTTGCCGGACTTCGGATCACGATGGGTCTGCTGTTCCTCTATGCGGGCATCGAGAAGCTGATCGGCGTCGGGCTCGGGGCCGGCAACAGCTGGTCCGCGTTCGGCTTCCTCAAGTTCGCCACGGCCGGGACATGGCCGGGTGCCGCGGATGGCGCGGTCATCAACCCATTCCAGAGCTTCTGGATCAGCCTGGCGAACAACCCCGACGCCATGCACTTCATCAACTTCATCGTGCCGTGGGGCGAGTTGGGCATCGGCATCGCGCTGACGCTGGGCCTGTTCACCCGCTTCGCCAGCCTGATGGGCGTGCTGATGATGGCCCTCTTCTATGTCGCGGCCTGGGACTTCTCGCTCGGCGTGATCAACAGCGACCTGATCTACCTGGTCGTCCTCGCCTACCTCGGCATCGCCGGTGCCGGTGAGGTCTACGGCCTCGATCGCCAGGTCGAGGAGACCGAGGTGGTGAAGCACACGCCGCAGCTGCGGTACGTCCTCGGCTGACGGAATTCGATCAGCGGCGGCGGGCTGCAGCCGCCACTCCGCGGGCTTCCTTCCTCCCGCGGACCAGATGGCCGGGGCACCGGCCAGCAGCACCCGACGAGGGCCTCCGGGGAACCGGGGGCCTTTCGTCGTTCATTGGCAAAAGCTCCGCAAGAGACGATTGCCACGTCCCTGTGACATGTCGCGGGCGACACTCCGTCGGAACGGAATCGCTGGTCGCCGTTCACTCAACAGGATGGGCCGAACATCCCGGGCTGAACCCTCACGCAGCCCGTCCGCGACGCCACTCCGAAGGCTCAGATGACAGCCTCCGGCGCGAGCCAGGCTGTGGCCGAGCGCGCGACCCCGGATAGCAGCTCGCCCACCGCTGCCTCGGCGACCGCCACCAATGGCCCGTGGCGTGTCCAAGTCCTGCAGCCTTCACGGGAGATCACGCTCCGCTCCCGTTCACGGCCTCGCGTCGCGGCACCAGGCATTCCGGACTACCGAGCGCGGGCGCTCGTGCTCTGGCCGCGGCTCGATCCCGGCAAGCTGAGGCGAACGCGGGGCGACGTCATGCGCATCGCACGGCTGGTTGAGCGCCGCACCTCGTGCTCGATCGAAATCATCATCGGGATGCTGAAGCGAGATTCGCCCGAGTGAGGGCCGCTACGGCGAGCCCCAGTGGTACGACTGCTTGACGATCCTGAGATAGACGAATGTTTCGGTCGTGCGCACGCCTTCGATCTTGCGCAGCTTCTCGGCGAGGAACGTGAGCAGCGATTCGTTGTCCCTGCAAACGGCCTCGACGAGGAGATCGAACGCACCAGCGGTGACGACCACGTAGATCACGTCGGGTAGCTGCGCGATCGCGTTGGCAGCCTCCAGCAGCTGGTCGCCATCACATCGCACGCCGATGAGCGCCATCTGGTCGTATCCGAGCTTGAGCGGATCGGCGACCCCAACGATCTGGAGGACGCCCCGCTCCATCAGCCGGTTGGTGCGCGCGCGGACCGCCGCCTCGCTGACACCGAGCTCCGCTGCGATCTGGGTGTACGGCCGCCGGCCATCGTCCTGGAGCTCCTCGATGATCCGCCGATCGAGTTCGGAGATCTCCTCGGTCGGGTGCGGCGTCAAGGGCCGCGCTCCCTGTTGCATGGGCGCCACACTATCAGGCAACCGGCAGTACCTCGGGCCCACGACCGGCTAGTACGATCGGGTCAACCCACAAGGGCAGCTCAACCCGTCGCCGTCGCGTTGCCCCATGGCGCGACGAGAGGTCCGGATCCCTGCCGATGGCATCAGTGCTCGCAATGCTCGGCGTGGTCGTCGTCGCAATTCTCGGCCTCGCGGTCGTGTGTGTTGCCGCATGGGTGTCGTGGCGGCGTGCCCAGACCGGGGAACGGTCCGTTTCCGGAGGCCACCCCGACGCTGCCAGGTCGCAGACGTCTCGGATCGAGTCCGACGAGGCCGTGAACGAACCCACGTCTGCCGCGACGTTCGACCGTGTCGTCCGCGTCCTGACGATCATCTTCCTGGCCGTCGGCTGTTGTGCTTGCCATCGTCAATTATCAAGAACAGTGCGGTCGAGATCGCGCTGCTGATCGCCGCCGCGTTGCTGACCATCGTGCTGCTGCAGGACATCGTTCCCCAACGAGGCACGGCCCGTATTCGCCGCTGGATCGAAGCGGTCGCTGCGACGATCTTCGTCGCGCTGCTGACCGGGTTGACGGGCGGAGTCGAAAGCCCGTTCTTCGTCGGATTCCTGCTGATCATCGCGGGCACGGCGCTCACGCTCGACGAGGTTGCCCCCATCGTCCTCGCGTTGCTGTCCGGCGCGTGTTTCGCGCTCGTAGTCGTCGTGCATGCCCTCCCGAGCGACCCCAACGGATTCGCGGATGCCGCGAATCTCTTCGTGCAGAACGTCCTGCCAACGTTGTGCTTCGACGTCGTCGTGCTGGCGCTCCTCGCCTACCTCGCGAGCGTGGTCGCCCGCGAGCAGCGACGGGCCCGCGAGGCAGCGCTGAGCCTGAGTCGCTTCGATCCGCTCACCGGTCTGTACAACCGCGCCTACTTCTTCTCGGTGCTCGATCGTGAGCTGCGGCGTTCAGCGCGCACCGGAAGCCGCTTCGCGGTGGTCATGTTCGACCTGGACGCGCTCAAGTACGTCAACGACACGCTGGGCCATCCGATCGGCGACGAGCTCATCCGGGGCATCACCGACGCGGTGCGGCGCAACGTGCGCGGCACCGATGTCGCGGCGCGCTACGGTGGCGACGAGTTCATCGTCCTGCTGGCCGACACGGACTCGCAAGGCGCGTTCATCGTGGCCGAGAAGCTGCGGGCCGACATCGCGGCGATGGCCGTCGGGCCTGTCGATCGTCCCGCGCGAACGTCTGCGTCCTTCGGCGTGGTGACGTATCCGGACGACGGCGCAACGATCGAGGAGTTGATCCAGAACGCGGACGATGCGATGTACCAGGCAAAGCGCAACGGCAAGAACCAGATCGTGGGCTACCGCACGCGCACCGAGCGAGTCGCGACCCAGTTTCGACCTCGAGGCGGTGACGACGCCGACGAGCGGTTCGACGGATCGGAGCCTGACCGCCGACCGCCCGGATCGGCGCCTTCGGGGCACTCGCCAATGGGTGCTCGTTCGGCGGGCGGTTCGCCAACGGCATCGCACACCGCGACCCCGCGCGGCGGTGCCTCCGGGACGAGCCTCGGCCGGGCGCCGGCTGCCGCGCCGGACCAGCCGGCCGAGACCGCCCAGGACGACCCGCCGGTCGAACCCGCGACGCCGGCCCAGGCCCCGCCGGGAACGCGCTACGCGCCGCCCGGGATGGCTCCGTGGGACAGCACCGCGCCCCCGGCGGCGTCAGAAACCCGGCGGTTGGGGAACCGATAGCCGCGCTACAGTTCGACCGTGGCTGAGCAGCGGCGACCCCAGGGCTTCGGCACGCGCGCGATTCGCGCGGCGAGCACTCCGCCGGTCGTCCGCGAGCAGCCCAACTCCGTGCCGATCTACCAGGCGGCGACGTTCGCTGCCGACGACGCAGCCGAGCTCGGCGACATCCTTGCCGACCGGAAGCCGGGGTATGCGTACGCGCGTATCGACAACCCCACGGCGTCCGCACTCGCAGCCGCGGTCGCGGAACTCGAAGGCGCGGAAGCGGGCTTCGCCCTTTCGTCGGGCATGGCGGCGATTCACGCGGCACTCGTTTCGCTGCTCCACGCAGGCGACCGAATCGTTTCGACTCGCGCGGTGTACGGCAGCACCCGGGCACTCATGACGCAGGTGCTTTCGCGATTCGGCGTCGACGTGACGTTCGTCGATGCGACTGACCCCGACGCGGTCGAAGCCGCGCTGCCCGGTGCGCGCCTGCTCTACCTCGAGACGATCTCCAATCCCACCATCCAGGTCGCCGACCTCCAGCTGCTCGCCGAACGAGCGCATCGCCACGGGGCGAGCGTGGTCGTGGACAACACGTTCGCGTCGCCCTACCTCTGTCGCCCTCTCGAGCTCGGTGCCGACCTCGTGGTGGAGTCGTGCACCAAGTGGCTCGGCGGTCACTCCGACGTCGTCGCGGGGTCGGTCTGTGGTTCGCGCGAGCTGATCGCGGAGGTCCGTGCGCTCGAGACCGAGGCGGGCGCGATCGTCGCCCCGTTCAGCGCCTTTCTCGTCCTGCGCGGGATCGAGACCCTGCATGTCCGCATGGAGCGTCACTGCAGCACCGCCCTCGTGCTGGCGCGTTACCTGGAAGCGCAGCCGGAGATCCGCAGGGTGCTGTATCCCGGCCTCGCGTCGCACCCTCAGGTGTCAACCGCGCAGCGGCTGCTGCGCGCCGGCGGCGGGATGCTCGCCCTGGATCTCGGAGACCGGGGGGCCGCATCCGCGTTCATCGATGCGCTCGCGATCCCGCCGCGCACCGCTTCCCTTGGGAGCATCCAGACGATTGCCGTGCATCCGCCCTCCAGCACGCACCGGCAGCTGTCCGACACCGAGCTCGCCGAGGCGGGCATCGCCCAGGGGCTCGTGCGCATCTCGGTCGGCCTCGAGGACGTCGATGACCTCAGTGCCGACCTCGCCAACGGGCTCGCCGCGGCTCGGGAGGTGCTCGCCCAGAGCCGGGATCGACATCCGGCCGCACAATCGATCGCCTGACCAGTCCCACCCTCGGCATCCGCGCCCGAACGCGGACGCCGCCGCTTACGGATCCGTTCTCCCGACTCGGCAACGCCTGTTGGCGGACGCTCACGTCGGTGCGCTTCGCCGTGCTCCAGATCACCCTGCTCGCGGTGTCGGGCCTGATCGGCACGCTCGTCCGGCAATTCCCATCGTTCGCGCTCCACGACCCGACCGCCTACGCGCAGCAGGTCGAGACGATGCACCAGCACTGGGATCCAATCGGGGTCGCAGGAGTGTCGATCGGTCCGACGCTCGTGGACGTCTTCGAACGGCTGGGCTTCTTCCGCATCTTCACCGCGCCCTGGTTCGTGCTGCTGCTCACGCTGCTGACGGTCAGCATCATCTGCTGCACTCTGGATCGCACCCCGCGCCTGTGGCGAGGCGTGCGCCATGTGACCGTCGCCCAGCCGGAGCCGTTCTTCGACACGCGGCTGTCGGAACGGGCGCTGATGGAGAGCGCCACGGTGACGCCGGCCGAGATGGAGAAGTGGCTGCGTCGCAAGCGCTTCAAGGTGCAGACGACAGACCTGCTCGACGGCGTCCGCTACGTCTACGGCGACCGAAACCAATACTTCAAGCTCGCGACGCTGCTGACGCACACCGGCCTCGTCCTCTTCCTGGCCGGTGGCGCGGTGACGGCCGGACTCGGGTTCGAGACGGTCCTGTTTGTCGCGGACGGCCAGACGGCACCGGTCCAGCCGGTGGGCACGGAACACAACCTGCTGGTCAAGAACGTCGACTTCGAGGCGCCCCAGCGGGCCGACGGCACGTTCATCGATTTCTGGACAGATCTTGCGATCTACCAGGACGGGCAGGAGATCGCGCGCAAGCAGATCCGCGTCAACGATCCGCTGGTGCTGGACGGGTACGTCTTCCACCAGAACACATTCGGGCCGACCGCGGACGTCACCATCCGAGACGCGGGTGGAGGTCTCGTGTGGGACGGACCGATCGTGTTGACGCCGGACGAGAACACGGGAACACCGTCTGCGTTTCAGGCGGTGCCGGGCTCAAACATCGGCATCGAATGGCTGTTGAGCAGGACCGACGACGGTGCACCGGTGCTTGGAGTGGTGGGCATCGGGCCGTCCGATTCGAGCGACCAGGCGCCGGTGCTCTTCCTCACGCGCCTGGCCACGGGCGGCTCGAGTGATCCCGCGTCGACCGGCGGCTACACGGTGACCTGGAAAGGCACCTCGGCCTGGACCGGAATCGTGGTCAAGGACGACCCAGGCGAGACCGTCATCTGGCTCGCCTTCCTCTTCCTCATCAGCGGGTTGGTGCTGACGTTCTACTTCCCCCGGCGACGAGTCTGGGCCCGTTTCTCCGACGGGCGCCTCCAGATCGCCATGCTCGCCGATCGATACGTGGACGTGCGGCGCGAATTCGCGGCCGTGGTTGAGGCCGTCGGGGGCACGGTGGATAAGAGCGAGGTGATCGGCCGCTAAGCGTCGGTGGTCAGGATTGCCCGATGGACACGGATCGGCTCGCAAGCACTGCTCGAGCGGTTCGGATCCGTCGCGGTTGGACCCAGGACCACATCGCGGCGAAGGCGCGGGTGCACCGCTCGACGGTTTCGCGTTTGGAGCGCGGGCACGTCTCGACTCTCACTCTCTCGATGTGGTCATCCGCGCATCCGGAGCACGTAAGGCGAGCTCGATCCACTCCGAAGCGGGTTCGGAGGAGCCGAGCAACGGCGTCTGAGCGTGAAACTGGAGCAACCGACCGTCATGACACGGGCCCCGGCCTCGAACGAGCGACCTAACGTGCTGGCCGCGCGCGATTGACCACGAAGGTCTGTGGACGTTCGTGAGGCACTCGGCCGCGCCGTCACGGGAATACGTCTTGACGGATTCGCAGGCCCTGGTCAGCGTGCCTTCCGCGGCTCCCAGCTCCGCCAACTTCCAGCCGCAGGGCCCGTGAGCCGACTCCGGGGCACTCTCCGCAGCCGAAACGCCCCCGATTCGGTCGTGCGAATCAACCGTCGGCGTTACCGACTTGCGACCGATCGCCGACTAGACTCGGCTGAGAGGATCGCGGACTCGCCGCGCGCTGGACTGTGCCAGCTGAACTGCGCCACGAGAGGAGAGGGCATTGGTGATCGATATCGCTCCGGACACGGAACCCCTGGCCAAGATCGATGCGGCCAAGGAGCACAACATCCGCTTCGTCGAGCTCCAGTTCACGGACATCATGGGCATCGTCAAGGGCGTGACGATCCCGCTCCACCAGCTGGAGGGCTCGCTCAAGAACGGCACCTGGTTCGACGGCAGCTCCATCGAGGGCTTCACCCGCATCGCCGAGAGCGACCAGTGGCTGAAGCCGGACATGGACACGTTCGCGGAGATCCCCTGGAAGCCGGGCCACGGCGACCTCGGCTCGGGACCGCTGGGCAGCCGCGGCACGGCCCGCGTCATCTGCGACGTGTACACGCCGAACGGCCGAGCCGTTCGCCGGTGACCCGCGCGGCGTCCTGAAGCGCCAGCTGGATCGCGCCAGCAAGCTCGGTTTCGTCTGGAACGCCGGCCCGGAGCTCGAGTTCTTCCTCTTCCGCAAGGACGAGAACGGCGAGATCAAGCCGCTGCCGCACGACAACGCCGGCTACTTCGACTTCTCGACCGACCTTGGCGCGAACATCCGCCAGGACATGGTCAACGCGCTGGAGGCGTTCGGCATCAGCGTCGAAGCCGCCCACCACGAGGTCGCAGCCGGCCAGCACGAGATCGACTTCCGCTACGCCGACGGCCTCAAGACCGCCGACAACGCCGTCACGTTCAAGTTCACGCTGAAGGCGATCGCGCAGCTGCACGGCCTGTACGCCACGTTCATGCCCAAGCCGATCTTCGGCATCAACGGGTCGGGCATGCACACGCACCAGTCGCTCTACTCGATTGCCGAGCAGCGCAACGCGTTCGCCGATCCGGCGAACAAGTACGGCCTGTCGGACCTGGCACGCAGCTACATGGCGGGCATCCTCGCGCACGCCCGCGGCATGATCGCCGTGCTCGCGCCGCTGGTGAACAGCTACAAGCGGCTGGTGCCCGGCTACGAGGCACCGACCTACCTGACCTGGGGCCGCACCAACCGCTCCGCGCTGATCCGCGTGCCCAAGGTTTCGCCCGGCATCTCGATCGAGGCGACTCGCGTCGAGGTCCGCTGCCCGGACCCGTCTTCGAACACGTACCTGGCGTTCGCCTGCATGCTGGCGGCCGGCCTGGACGGCGTCGAGAAGAAGTCTCGAGCTGGCAGACCCCGTCGAAGAGAGCCTCTACGCAATGGACTCGGGTCGCATCAAGGAGCGCGGCATCCGGGAGCTCCCCGGCACCCTTTCCGACGCGATCGACGAGCTGGAAAAGGACTCGGTCATCTGCGAGGCCCTCGGCGACCACGTGCTGTCGCACTACGTCGAGGCCAAGCGCGAGGAGTGGGACTCCTACCGCACGCAGGTCACCCAGTGGGAGATCGACCGCTACCTCGAAGCGTTCTGATCGAACCGAATACCAAGCGCCGCGAGGTCCGACAGCGCGTCGAGGCCTTCCGCCGCCGGTAGCCATAGAGCCACGAACGACGCGAGCGTCGGCGCCCAGTCAATTTGGTTGGGCGACCGGCGCTCGATCGATTCCCGCGGCTGCCGCGTCCTCGACACCCTGGCCGCTACCGGACGCGTAACGCGTTTGTAACGGACCGTAGTACTGGGTCCCGCGCAGCGGCCGGCTCGCTACCGGCCAGCCCACTTCCCGGTGCTTCCGCAGCACCTTCGGGACCAAGGTACGGGGATCAGCTGATCGACGGTCACATGTCCAAGGCGTCGGGGCGGCCCGATCGTGTGGCGTATCACGGCGCCGGACGCGCATCGCCCGCTTCCTGGAGCCCGGCTACGTCACGGCCGCCCACGCCTGGCGATTGAGGGTGTCACATGGTCAGCTCAGGAAACCGCGCAAAGAGAATGCGCTTGCTCCTCGCCTTCTCCGCCGGGGCGCTCGCCGTCGCAAGCATGATGACCGGCGTGATGTCGCTGGCGCTGTTCACGGACCAGCAGACGAGCAACAGCTCCTTCACGGCTGGAACGATCGTGCTCAACCCGGGCGGTATCTCCGCTCTCTCGCTGACGTCGGGCAACATGATGCCCGGAGACACGCGGAACGGCTCTGCGACCGTCACGAATGACGGCACGGCCCAGCTTCGCTACTCGGTCTCCGCCACGAGCACGAACGCGGATTCGCTCAACCTTCGGAACGTGCTATCGCTGACGGTCAAGACGATCGGCACGAACTGCGCCACCTTCGATGGCACGCAGCTGTTCAGCGGCACGCTCGGTGCTTCCGCCGCGATCATTGGCAATCCCGCACCCGGTGCCGACGCGGGAGACCGCAACCTGAACTCGGCCGCCAGCGAGGTGCTCTGCTTCCGCCTGACCCTGCCGATCGGCACGGGCAACGCCTACCAGGGCGCCTCGAGCACGACCACGTTCACCTTCGACGCCGAGCAGACCGCCAACAACCCGTAGGCGCCTCCTGCCACGTCCGCTCTGGCCCGGTCCTCGCGGACCGGGTCGGGCCGTTTTCCGAGGTCTGTCATGACCCGAACCTTGAAGTGGGCACGTTTCGTAATCGCCGGGATGCTGGCCATGTGCCTGCTGATCCTGGCAGGGACCATCCTTCTGACGCTCGGTGCCAAAACCACAGGTCGCGACACACTGGTGATCCGTGGCGGCTCGATGCAACCCGCAATCCCGTTGGGCGCCGTGGTCGTCACGCAGCCGGTCGATCCGGCAGCGATTGCCGTCGGTGACGTCATCAGCATCCACGCGATCAGCGGTGTGGTCTACACGCATCGCGTAATTGCCATTGACGAGCTCGCCGGAGCCGTCGCGTTCCAAACCCAGGGCGATGCCAACGCGACGCCCGATCCGGCGCTCGTTCCTGCCGGCGCAGTGATGGGCCGCGTCGTGTTCACGGTGCCGCTGCTCGGCTACCTCCTGGCGCTGTTGGGCACGCCGATCGGCATCGCGAGCCTCGGCTGCGCCCTGATCTCGCTGCTGCTGTCGTACTGGCTGTTCGAGGACATCGAATTGGAACAGCGCGAGCTGGACGAGGGACGCGGCGAGCGCACCAAGACCCCGGTCGCACAGCATGCGGTCATCGGCGGATGACTGGGGGCTGGGTCGCCGGCCCGCCTCCGCTCCGCGATAGCGGGGGGACGGCCGTCGCCGGGCTGCCCACATCAGTGGCAGTCCCGGTTTCTCCTTGGTCTCGAACGCGTGTGGCCGAACCGCGCCACGTGCGCCAGTTGACGCACCGGCGCCGCATCGCCGAGCTGCTCCTCGTTGCTGCCGCATTCGGTGCGGCAGCCGGGGTGGTCGCGCTCACGGGCGCCACTGGAGCCCTGTTCAGCGACTCAGCGCAGAAGGCTACGAATGTCGGCGCGGGCCACATCTTTCCGGGAACGCGTTCCACCAGTGCGTTCGTGGTGTCGGATGCATCGGGCGGCGGCGCCCCGGTTGACCGCTCGAGCCCGTTCGCGGCGGCAGGCGACGGCTTGACGCAATCGACTGGCAGCTGGCCGACGACCTTCTCGCCGTCGCGGTACGTGCAGTTCGACATGAACGCGCCGCTTCCCTCGGGCCTCGGCGCCAGCTCAACCTTCAACCTTCGGTTCGGGAGCTCATCGCCCGTGGCGACGCTGTGCGTCTACCTGGATGTCCGGAGCACATCCACGGGCACCGTGCTCGGGACGTATGGCAGCTCGGGATCTCCGCTCGCGTGCGCCAGCGGTGCGATGGCGACAGTCGCCCAGCCGCTCGGCGTGTTGACGTCGACCGACACCGCAAATGACCTCAGCGTCCGCGTGTACGGCTCGGACACCGCATCGTCCCCGGGCTCGTTCGACCTCGCGACGGTGTCGGGAACGACGACGTACGCCTCTTTCACGCTCTACCCGGCGTCGTTCACGGACTCCGCGGACGGCACGGCCGCGACCGTGACCTGGGCGCTGGAGGGGCCGTAGCGGCGATGCGGCGTCGGTCCGCAGAAACGTCCACGAACGTCCGGTGGTCGCCATGGCGCCTGCTGGGCATCGTCTTGCCGGTCGCACTTTGCCTCGGTCTCGGCATCGCGCCGTGGGTGGCGAGCGCCACCCAGGCGAATGGCGATTCGGCGCATCGACCGTCGCCTTCGGCGTCGTCACCCTCAGCGAAGGCAAAGCCCTCGTCGAAGCCCTCGTCGAAGCCTTCGCCAAAGCCTTCGCCCAAGCCGAGCGCGCGACCGCCTCACCTCGCCTCACCGAGTCCAACGGCCAGGCCACGCGTCAAAGCGACCCCGACCCCTTCGGCTTCACCGACCCCAACGGCAGCCCCAACGTGCCCGCCTGGCACGCGACCGAGAGCGACTCCGACCGCGACGCCAAAGGCCGCCGCATCCCCGTCGCCGAGCCCGACCGCTCGCCCAAAGCCGCGGCCGTCGCCGTCAACATCGCCGTCGCCGAGCCCGACCCCGAAGGCACGGTCGTTGTGCGTTCGACGAGCTCAGCCAGTGCCGGCCGTCGGTCCATCGCCAAGCCACGCCGCGGCGTCGACTCGCCCGAACCCAACCGCGGCGCCGGCAGAGGACCCGTCTCCGATCGCGACCTCGAACGTGACGCAGGATCAGCCGACGGCCGAGCCCATCGCCTCGGGCGAGCCGGCCACGGCAAGTGGAGAGCCCCAACCGACTCCGACCGATGCACCGACGCCGGGCCCGAGTGATGCGCCGACCGATGCACCGACCGCCGCACCGACGCCAAGTCCAACCGACGCGCCGTCGCCCAGCCGGACCGACGCACCGACCGCCGCACCAACGCCCAGCCCGACCGATGCGCCGACCGCCGCACCAACGCCCAGCCCGACCGATGCGCCGACGCCGTCCGCGACCGCCGCACCGATCGCCGCACCGACGCCAAGTCCAACCGACGCGCCGTCGCCTAGCCTGACCGAGGCGCCGACGCCCAGCCCGACCGATGCACCAACGCCCAGCCCGACCGATGCACCGACCGCCGCACCAACGCCCAGCCCGACCGATGCACCGACCGCCGCACCAACGCCCAGCCCGACCGATGCACCGACCGCCGCACCGACGCCCAGCCCGACCGATGCACCGACCGCCGCACCGACGCCAAGTCCAACCGACGCGCCGTCGCCTAGCCCGACCGAGGCGCCGACGCCCAGCCCGACCGATCCACCGACCGCCGCACCGACGCCGTCTGCGACCCCGAGCGAGACTGCGTCGCCGGTTCCGAGCGAAAGTCCGCCGCCTACCGAGTCCCCTGCTCCAAGCGAGTCGGTCACCCCGAGCGAGTCACCTGCTCCCAGCGAGTCACCTGCTCCCAGCGAGTCGGCTGCTCCAAGCGGTCCGCCCGACGCAACCGTTCGCTACATCGTCACGTTCGACGCCTCGGCGACCGACAACGACATCGCCCGCGCGATTGCTGCTGGGGATGGCGCGCTCGTCAACGACATTCCTCAGCTGCGGATGGTTGTCGTCGAAGTCCCGGCCGATGATCCGGCAGCCCACGCGGACGCGATGCGTGGCGACGAATCGGTCGTGCGCGTCGAAAAGGACCGTGAACGGTCCGCGGAGGCGGCGGTCAGCGATCCTCTCTACCAGGATCAGTGGTACCTGCCGCAGATTGACTGGGAACAGGCACGCGGCGACACGGCGTTCGAGGGCAGCGCGGTCGTGGCGATCCTGGACACCGGGGTGAACCCGGCGCATGAGGACCTGTCGCAGCACCTCCTGCCCGGCAAATCGTTCGTGCAGGACGAGCCGGCCGACACGGATCCCAATGGGCACGGCACGTGGATGGCCGGCATCGTCGCGGCCGATACCAACAACGACGTCGGCATCGCGGGTGTCGCCTGGTCCCACGTGCGCGTGATGCCGATCACCGTGCTCGGCGCGGACGGCACAGGGCTCGACGGCGACATCGTCGCCGGTCTTGTTGCCGCCGTCGACGCGGGTGCCGACGTCATCCTCATGTCGTTCAGCGCGCACGCCTATTCGGCGGCGCTCCAGGCCGCAGTCGACTATGCATGGGGTCACAACGTGGTCGTGGTCGCGGCAGCCGGCAACGATGGCACGTCCTCCGCTACGTACCCGGCCGGCGATCGTGGCGTCATCGGGGTCTCCGGAACGGACCGCCAGGACAACCTCCTGCCCGATAGCAACTGGGGCGACGAGATCTTCATCGGCGCACCGGGCGTCTCGATCGAGACGACGGACGCGAGCGGCGGCTATGCCTCGATCAGCGGCACGTCTGCCGCCGCAGCCCAAGTCGCGGCTGCGGCAGCGCTGGTTCGCGCCGCGGACTCGGGCGCGACAAATGGCATGATCGCCGCGCGGCTTGCGCGCAACGCCGCCCCGGCCGGGCTCGCAGTCAGAGACCGGGAACGGGCGGTTGGACCTCGACCGAACGCTCAACGACAACCGCCGCGCGGAGATCGAGCCTGCTGGCGTAGTTGGTGCCTCGGGCGGACCGTTCCTCGGTCCCTACGTCGTCTCGGCGACGCGGACATGGACCGGCGGCAGCGGCGCCAACAGCAACTGGACGACGGCGGCCAATTGGGGCGGCACCGCGCCCGTTGCCGGCGATGCGCTGATCTTCCCCGCCGGCGCCGCGCGGCTCTCGAACACCAATGACTTCGTCGCTGGAACGAGCTTCGCTTCGATCACGATCTCCGGGACGGGCTACACGCTGGCCGGAAACTCGGTCGCGCTCGGTGCAACCGGCATCTCGGCATCTGCGGCAAGTGCCACCAACACAGTGAACCTGGCCATGTCGTTCGCGGCGACGGTGACCATCGACGTTGCGTCCACATCCACGCTCACGCTCGGCGGCGTGCTGAGCGGTGCCGGCGGGATCACGAAGACCAGTGCCGGTACCCTCACGCTTTCGGGCACCAACACCTACACCGGCGCAACCACGGTCTCGGCCGGCGTACTCGATCTGCAGTCGAGCGCGGCGCTGGGCACGGCTGCTGGCACGACCAGCGTGACTGCCGGCGCCGCGGTCCAGGTGGATGGCAGCGGTCTCTCGATCGCCGAGCCGCTGACGCTCAACGGCACGGGCATCTCGAGTGCCGGTGGGCTGCGCAACCTGGCCAACAACAACGCATGGACGGGCACGCTCACGCTCGCCTCGGCGGCACGCGTCAACAGCGACGCGGGCACCCTCACGCTCTCGGCCATCACCGGCGCCACCATCGGTTTGAGCGTGGGTGGCTCGGGCAACACCACCGTCTCGGGCGTGATCTCGACCACCTCGGGGACCCTGACCAAGGACGGCTCGGGAACGCTCACGCTCTCGGGCACGAACACCTACACCGGCCCCACCACGCTGGCCGCCGGCGTGCTCGATCTGCAGTCGAACGCGGCACTCGGCACGGCCGCGGGTACCACATCCGTGACCGCCGGTGCGGCCATCCTGGTCGACGGCAGCGGTCTCTCGATCGCCGAGCCGGTGACCCTCAACGGCACCGGCATCTCGGGTGCCGGCGCCCTGCGCAACCTGGCCAACAGCAACACCTGGTCGGGCGCCGTGACGCTCGGCTCGGCGACCACCATCACCAGCGTGGCCGGCAGCCTGACACTCTCCGGCGCGGTCACCACGGCGGGCTTCGTGCTGACCATCGACGGCTCGGGCAATACCTCCAAGAGTGCCGGTGTCATCTCCGGTACCGGCGGCCTGACCAAGACCGGCTCGGGCACCCTCACCGTGAGTGTCGCCAACACCTACTCGGGTGCCACGACCATCAGCGCCGGGACGCTCAAGGTCGGTGTGGCCAACGCCATCGGTGCCAGCAGCGCGCTCACCGTCTCGAGCGGCGCGATCTTCGATCTCGGCGGGTTCAGCGACACGGTCGGCTCATTGGCAGGCGCCGGCAGCATTACCAACAGCGGCGCCTCTGCGGGCACGCTCACCAACGGTGCCTTGAACACATCGACGGCGTTCACCGGCACCATCGCGGACGGCACGGCTGCCGTGGCGATTACCAAGAGTGGCACCGGCACGCTGACGCTGTCGGGCAACAACACCTACGGCGGCGCCACCACGCTGTCCGCCGGCGTGCTCGACCTGCAGTCGAGCACTGCCCTGGGCACGACCGCCGGCGCCACCACGGTGGCATCTGGAGCGGCGATCCAGATCGATGGTTCCGGGCTTTCGATCGCCGAGCCGGTGACCAGCCTCATTGGCACCGGCATCAGCACGACCGGCGCGATCCGCAACCTTGCCAACAACAACAGCTGGACCGGTCTGCTCACGATGGGTGCCGGCGGCGCCACGATTCAGAACGACGCCGGGATCCTCACGCTCGGCGGTGGCTTCGCTGGGAATACCCGTCCCCTGACCGTGCAGGCGCTCAGCGATGTCGTCATCTCGGGCGCGATCGCGACGACCTCTGGCACGCTGACCAAGACGGGCAGCGGCACGCTCACGCTTTCGGGCACGAATACCTACACCGGTGTCACAACCCTCTCCGCCGGCGTGCTCGACCTGCAGTCGAGCGCCGCCCTCGGCACCGCGGCGGGCGCGACCTCCGTCGCGTCGGGGACCGCGATCCTGGTCGACGGCAGCGGTCTCTCGATCGCCGAGCCGGTGACCCTCAATGGCACCGGCATCTCGGGTGCCGGTGCGTTGCGCAACCTGGCCAACAGCAACACCTGGTCGGGCGCCGTGACGCTCGGCTCGGCGAGCACGGTCACGTCGGCCGGCGGCACCTTCACCATCTCCGCGACCGTGGCCACGGCCGGGTTCGTGCTGACCATCGACGGCTCTGGTGCCACGATCAAGAGCACCGGCGCGATCTCCGGGATCGGCAGCCTGACACAGACCGCCGTCGGCGGCCTGACGTCGACCGTGGCCAACACCTTCTCCGGCGCGACGAACATCAACGCTGGCACGTTCAAGGTGGGCATCGCCAACGCGATCGGGTCGATCAGCGCCATGACGATCGCGAGTGGCGCGACCTTCGACCTCAATGGATTCAGCGATGCGGTCGGCTCGTTGGCCGGCGCGGGCAGCGTGACGAATACGGGCGCCTCGGCGGGCACGCTCACCAGTGGCGCGAACAACGGCTCGACGACCTTCTCCGGCGTCGCCTCCGACGGGACCAGCGCGGTTCTGTTGGCCAAGAGTGGCTCCGGCACGCTCACGCTGTCGGGCACCAATACGTACACGGGCAACACGACCGTCTCGGCCGGCGTGCTCGACCTGCAGAACAGCGCGGCGCTGGGCACCACGGCTGGCACGACCAGCGTCACCTCCGGTGCCGCGATCCAGGTGGACGGCTCGGGCCTCTCCTTCGCCGAGCCGCTGACGCTCAACGGGACCGGAGTCCTGGCGGCCGGCGCATTGCGCAACCTGGCCAACAACAACAGCTGGACGGGCACGATCACGCTCGGCGCGGCGGCTCGCATCAACAGCGACGCGGGCACGCTGACGCTCTCGGCCATCACCGCAACGGCGATCGGCCTGAGCGTGGGTGGCGCGGGCGACACCTCGATCGGCGGCGCGATCACCACCACCTCGGGGACCCTCACCAAGGATGGTGCCGGCACGCTGACGCTGTCGGGCAACAACACCTACGGCGGCGCCACCACGCTGTCCGCCGGCGTGCTCGACCTGCAGTCGAGCACTGCCCTGGGCACGACCGCCGGCGCCACCACGGTGGCATCTGGAGCGGCGATCCAGATCGATGGTTCCGGGCTTTCGATCGCCGAGCCGGTGACCAGCCTCATTGGCACCGGCATCAGCACGACCGGCGCGATCCGCAACCTTGCCAACAACAACAGCTGGACCGGTCTGCTCACGATGGGTGCCGGCGGCGCCACGATTCAGAACGACGCCGGGATCCTCACGCTCGGCGGTGGCTTCGCTGGGAATACCCGTCCCCTGACCGTGCAGGCGCTCAGCGATGTCGTCATCTCGGGCGCGATCGCGACGACCTCTGGCACGCTGACCAAGACGGGCAGCGGCACGCTCACGCTTTCGGGCACGAATACCTACACCGGTGTCACAACCCTCTCCGCCGGCGTGCTCGACCTGCAGTCGAGCGCCGCCCTCGGCACCGCGGCGGGCGCGACCTCCGTCGCGTCGGGGACCGCGATCCTGGTCGACGGCAGCGGTCTCTCGATCGCCGAGCCGGTGACCCTCAATGGCACCGGCATCTCGGGTGCCGGCGCGTTGCGCAACCTGGCCAACAGCAACACCTGGTCGGGCGCCGTGACGCTCGGCTCGGCGACCACCATCACCAGCGTGGCCGGCAGCCTGACACTCTCCGGCGCGGTCACCACGGCGGGCTTCGTGCTGACCATCGACGGCTCGGGCAATACCTCCAAGAGTGCCGGTGTCATCTCCGGTACCGGCGGCCTGACCAAGACCGGCTCGGGCACCCTCACCGTGAGTGTCGCCAACACCTACTCGGGTGCCACGACCATCAGCGCCGGGACGGTGTCGATTTCGGCCGATGCCAACCTCGGTACGGCTCCGGTCAGTGCGACGCCCGGGCAGCTCACCTTCAACGGAGGCATGCTCCTCACGACGGCAACCTTCACCGTCAGCGCCAACCGAGGCATCAGCGTTGCCGGCGCCGGCACGCTGAGCGTCAACTCCGGTCTGACCCTGACGTACGGCGGCGTGTTCGCCGGTCCGGGGGTGCTCACGAAGGCCGGGGCAGGCACGCTGACACTCACGTCCGCCTCCGGCACCACGGGCGGCGTCACCATCGCGACCGGCTCGCTGATCGGTCCGAGCGCCACCTTCGACGTGGCCGGCAACTGGATCAACAACGCGTCGGCCGGCGCCTACACGCCGGGAACCGGCACAATCCGTCTCTCCGGCACTGGCGCAGCGACGCTTGGCGGCGGCTTCAGCACGACGTTCACCGGGCTCACGATCAACGACGCGGCAGGCGTGACGTTGAGCGCCGGCGTCACCGTCAACGGGTTGCTCACGTTTTCGAGCGGGATCGTTTCGACGGGCAACTTCACCCTGTCGGTGGCCTCTGGCGGCTCCGTCAGCCGGACCAGTGGCTACGTCAACGGAAACATGGGCAAGTTCGTGGCGACGGGCGCGACCACCGTGACCTTCGAGATCGGCGACGCGACCACCTATGCCCCCGTCACGCTCGCCTTCAACAACGTCACTGCGGCGGGCAACCTGACCGCGTCGACCACGGCCGGCGATCACCCGCAGATCAATGCGTCGACCCTTGACCCGACCAAGACGGTGAATCGCTGGTGGACGCTCAGCGGTGCGGTCACGTACAACCGCTACGACGCGACGTTCACCTTCGTTGCGGGCGACCTTGATCCCGGCGTCAGCAGCACGCGGCTGGTCCCGGAGTCGTACGTTTCGAGCACGTGGTCGTCGCTGCTTGCCGGGACCCGGACGAGCACCACCACGCAGGCACGCAACGTCACGACGTTCGGCGACTTTGCCATTGGCGAGCTTGCCGCTTCCGCGCTCGACCACTTCGTGATCACGACGCCGTCGAGCACGACGGCCGGGTCGCCGTTCGATGTGACGGTCGCCGCGAGCGACCCGGTCGGCAACACCGTCACGGGTTACACGGGCTCTGTCACCTTCTCCAGCACCGACACGTACGCGACGCTATCGCCGTCGAGCTATGCCTTCGTGACCGGCGACTACGGCTCGCAAACCTTCACTGGCGGCGCCACGCTCTACGCGGCCGGGAACAGCACGATCACGGCAACGAACGGAACGAAGAGCGGCACGAGCAGCGCGATCACGGTTGCGGCTGGTTCGTTTGCCAAGCTGGTGCTGGTCCTGCCGGGCCAGAGCGTCTCTCCCGGTTCGCCGACTGGCACGTCCGGCACACCGTTGGCACAGACCGCCCATGGCGCCTTTGCGATCACCGTGTTGTCGGTCGACGCGTGGTGGAATCCGGTGAGCTCGACCGACGTCGTAGCGATCTCCTCGTCCGACGGTTTTGCCGGATCGCCGCCCGAATTCGGCATTGGTCGCCGGCTCGAAGGTGTTCTCGGTCACGCTGGAAACGCCCGGTTCATCCACCCTGACCGCGACCGATGTGACCGACGGCACCAAGAGCCCGTATACCAGCAGCTCGATCACGGTCACGAACACCGCGCCGACCGCGGTCAATGACAGCTACTCGACGGTGCAGGACGGCAAGTTGACGCGGAACGCACCCGGAGTGCTGGCGAATGACACCGATCCAGAAGGCCAGACGCTGACCGTCGGGACACCGCGCCCGCAGACGGCACCGTCGAACGGGACGGTGTCGCTCTCGGCCGATGGCTCGTTCACCTACACGCCGACAGCCGGCTTCAGCGGCTCCGACTCGTTCACGTACTCGGTCACCGACGGGTTCGCTTCGTCCACGGCAACCGTGACGATCACGGTCGTGGCGACCACCTCGACGTACGTCTCGTCGAACCCCTGGGGCACCACTTTCGACAGCAGCCGCTACTTGTCGTTGTCGTTCCCGGCCTACCTGCCATCCGGCGCCGTGGTGAATGGCGCCACGTTCACGCACACCTATCGATCGCAGGGCAGCGGGACGACCTGCTACTACTTCGAGACGTACAACGGCGCAACGCTGTTGGCGACACACGGGAGCTCCTCGTCGCCAGTCTCGTGCGCGACCAGCAGCTGGGTGACGGACACGGTTTCGCTCCCTGAGGTTGACTCGGTAGCCAGGGCCAACAACCTCACGATCGTTCTGTACGTCGAGAACAGCGCCGGAGGTTACTCGGCGCACCGCGAGGCGACCGTCGCAGTCGATTACGACCTGCCGTAGGGGTCAGGGCGTGGGCTGACTCGGCGCTGCGCGTCCCGCTTCCGTGCCATCGCCAGGCACGATCGGGTGCTCGACCGGCATCGCCGCATCCACCTCTGTCTCCATCTGGCGCAGCGTCGCCCCGACGACGGCGAGGTCAGGGAGTCCACTGGCGGCGATCTCTTCCGCCCGCGTCGCGGCATCGCTCAGGCGGTGGCGTAGGACGTGCCACGCAGCGTTCCGGTGCGGCAGCAGATAGAACGTCGGCGGGAGGATCCGGAAGCCGGCACCGGCAAGCGAACCGTCGGCCGTTCCCAGGGGAAGGCCGCTCAGCGCGATCCCCAGCGGCTTGAGCACGCGTGCCATCAGCCTTCGTGCGGTTCGCGCCAGCACCGCGAGCTGATCGCCGGTCTCGGTCGTGTGCACGAAGTAGCGCGCCAACGCCTGGAGCGCGATCTCGTAGGCCGTGTCGAAGAGGTCCGACACCTGGAACGTCAGTGGATCGCTGATCAGGGCGACCGGCGCATCGGCGTCATCCACCTCGTGGACAAAGGCCGGCGTGCTGGCGCGTGCCGGCTCGAAGGTGGGATCGGCGGCGCGCATCGCGCGGTACTCGTCGAGGACGTTCAGGAAGGTCCCGAAATGCGCGGTCTTCCACTCGCCCCGGACGCCTTCGCCCTGCTCGACGATGTGCTCGATCGCCGCCTGTGCTGAGGGCATATCGACGACCGGCGTGATCTCCGGCCAGTGGAAAGCCTGCCAGTGCGCCTGGTCTCGACGGCCGCCGATGAAGACCTCATCCTCGCCGTCGCGTTCCACGAGGTGTGCGAAGCCACCTTCGATGCCGCGGTAGAGCTCGCCGACCGTCGCCCAGTCCTCCTGGACGGCCATGAGGCTTCGGCCGTCGGTCAGCGGCTCCGCGTGGTCGAGTGCCGCGAACCCTTCCGCGTCGTCGAGCGCCATGTTCTCCGGACGCTCCAGGTAGACGAAGTGGCGCAGCGCCTTCTCGCTGAACGGGATGAGCGCGATCTGGACGCCGGGCGGGTACCAGCCCGACAGGATGGGGAAGTTCGGCCGGTCGAAATGCGGTGGCGCACCCAGCGCGCAGAGCAGGTTGACGGCCAGCGCCAGGTGGAGCATCTCCTGGATCGCCACGCCCTCGATCGCCGCGTCCCAGGCCAGGATCCGCTCGAGCTGCTGCTCGGTCACGCCCTCGCCGACCGAGCGCTTGAGCGACCACTGTGCGAACAGGTACTCACACATCAGGCCGTGCTCGAGCTCGCACGCCTGGGTCAGCAGATAGACCAGCTGCTCGCGGCTCTCGATGCGCAGGCGCTCTCCAGCGGGCGCGGCCCTGGCGGCAGCCTTGGGGGTCGCCAGGCGGGCTCCGCGGGCTGCGTCCATCGTGTTCAGCCTACCCGACAGGCTGGTAGCCTCGCGTCCGATGGCCATCGCCGATCGACCTCCCCACCCCTCGCTACTCTCGGCTCGAGAGCTGGACGCTCGCGATCCGGCGCCGGCACGCGACTCGTTCGACCTGCCTTCTCGCGATGGGAAGCCGCTCATCTATCTCGCCGGCCACTCGCTCGGGCCGATGCCCCGAGCCGCCAGAGCCCGGATCGAAGCTGAGCTCGACGCGTGGGCGAGCCTCGGCGTGGCCGGGTGGTGGCGCGAGCGCGAGCCATGGCTGACCGCGGTCGAGGAGTTGGCCGGTGCGACGGCCGGGGCGGTTGGCGCGCGACCCACAGAGGTCGTGACCATGAACGGCCTCACGGTGAACCTGCACGTGTTGTGGGCATCGTTCTACCTGCCCACCCGCGAGCGCAATGCGGTCGTCATGGAGCGGAACGCGTTTCCCTCGGATCGTTACGCGGTCAACGGACAGCTGCGTTCCCACGGACTCGACCCATCCACCGCGTTGATCGTGGTGGGTCCCCGAGACGGTGAGGACCTGCTGCGCACCGAGGACATCGAGGCAGTCCTGGATCAGCACGGCGCTCGGATCGCGCTGGTATGGCTGCCGGGCGTCCAGTACCGAACGGGCCAGCGTCTGGACATCGAGCGGATCACGGCCGCGGCACATCGAGTTGGGGCGTTGGCAGGCTGGGACCTGGCGCACGCGGCGGGAAACGTTCCGCTACGGCTGCATGACTGGGATGTCGACTTTGCCGTGTGGTGCTCGTACAAGTACCTCAACAGCGGACCGGGAGGCCCTGGTCAGGCGTTCGTCCACGAGCGGCTCGCGGCGGACGCTTCCGTGCCGCGGCTCGGCGGTTGGTGGGGCAACGACCCGGACACCCGGATGGAGATGCGTGACGCATTCGAGCCTCGACCGAGCGCGGCGGGCTGGCTGGTCAGCACGCCGCCGATCCTGGCGCTCGCGCCGTTGCGCGCGTCGCTCGAGCTCTTCGAGCGTGCCGGCATGGATGCGCTCGCCGCACGTTCGACTCGTCTGACGGCATACCTCGAATGGCTGCTCGACCGGCAGGGCATCGGACCCGTGATCACGCCACGCGAAGCCGACCAGCGCGGCGCGATGCTCACGCTCCGGACGAAGACCGACGCGCACCAGGTCGAAACGGATCTCGCAGCTCGCGGCGCGGTGGTCGACGCCCGCGGAACCGACCTGCTTCGCATCGCGCCTGCGCCGCTCTATTCGACCTACGCGGACCTCGAGGCATTCGTGGGGCTGCTTGCCGAGGTTCCCGGGGTGGCTGCCGCGCGCTGAGGCGGCTGCCCGCTGAAGTTGCCGCCGGCGGCACGGCGTCGGGAGGGGTCCTGACCGCCGAACCTCCAGGGTCTTGATGATGCTTCGCTCGATCGACGCGTACCCCGTGGGTCGGCACTGGTAACCAATGCGTCGAGACGATCAACGGACCGCCACGAGCTCGATGGCGTGTCACATCCATGCGCCGTGAGCATCGTTTTGACACCCTCATGTCTACCACGCATCAAATCGACCGAATTGGCGGTCATGCATCCAGGCTCGGGGTGGTTGTCGGTCCGTTCATCGATCCGGCGCATGAACTACGAGCCACGCCAATCCGCCCGCAGTGCCTGAGTTCCCGCCGTACCGAACCCTGAGGTGTTCGTCGCGCTGCTAGCCGAGGTTCCCGTGGTGGCGCTGCTCGGCTGAGGTTGCCACCGGCGGTAACGGGTATCAGCTTGGCTTATGCATGGTCCGCCGAAGGGCCAGAAATGGACTTCACGGCCGCAATCAATTGGTGCATCCCAAAGCGATTGCGGCTCAGGCCCAACATTCGTCGCCATGGGGCGTCCATCGGCGCCGCGAAACGCTCTCGACCGTTGATTTAGCCCGTCCGAACCGCCAGTCACCGGACGATGCTTAAGTCCGACTCATGAACGGGTCGACCGCGCGGGTGCTGACCTGGCCTCAGATCCCGACGTAGTCCTTGGCCGGCTCCTGGTGGCGCATGTGCGGCGGGCGCTTCGTGTCCAGGTTGAGGTGCGGCAGCACCTCCTTGCCGAAGACCTCGATGAACTCGGCCTGGTTGCGCCCGACGTTGTGGAGATGCACCTCGTCGAAGCCCATGTCGAGGTAGTGCTGGATATGCGCGATGTGCGCGCCAAGGTCCGCCGACATGAGGACACGGTTCACGAAATGCTCCGGTCGGACCATCTTGGCCATCGCGGCGAAGTCCTCTGGGTTGCGGACGTCCTGCTTGGGGAAGGGCATTCCGCCGTTGGGCCATTCGTTGATCGCGTTGTCGATCGCCTCCTGCTCCGTGCGTGCCCACGAGATGTGAATCTGCAGCAGCTTGGGCATCCGCCAGCCGTCCTTGCCGCGCTCCGTCGCCCCTTCTGCGAAGCGATCCCAGAGCATGTGGATCTTCTCGTCGGCGGCACCGACCGTGATCATTCCGTCGGCCGCGCGCCCGGCCTTCTTGGCATTGATCGGCCCCGCCGTCGCGACGTAGATCGGCACCGAGCGATCCGGCAGCGTCCAGATCCGGGCGCTCTCGACCGTGAAGTGCTCCCCGTGGTGACGGACCGTCTTGCCGCCAAAGAGCTGGTCCATGATCTCGATCGCCTCGAACATCATCGAGGAGCGAACGCCGATCTCGGGCCAGACGCCACCGATCACGTGCTCGTTGAGCGCCTCGCCGGCGCCGAGTCCCAGCCAGAAGCGATTCGGATACATCGCCTCCAGGGTCGCCGCGGCATGCGCGATCACGACCGGGTGGTAGCGGAAGCCGGGGCACGTCACCGCGACGCCGAACGGCAGTGACGTTCGTGCACCGAGCGCACCCATGAACGCCCACGCGAAGGCCGCTTGGCCCTGCTGCGGCGTCCACGGCTGGAAGTGCTCGCTGACCATGAACCCGGCACTGAAGCCAGCCGCCTCAGCCGCCGGACACCATTCGAGCAGCTCGGTCGGGTGGAACTGCTCGAGCATCGCCGCGTATCCAATCTTTGCCATGGCGGCGATGGTAGTCGCCCGTGGAGCCGAATGGCGCCCGACGGGTCGCAGCGTGAGTCCCGCCACGCGACGATCGAGCGCCCCGATCACGCTGGATCAGCCGCCGGGCTCACGTCGTCGCATCGCACCAGCCGTATTCCGTGTTCGTGCTGCAATGCGTGACGACGACGGTATGGCCGTTGACCAGCGCAATGTGCGAATAGCTGGCGGAGAGGCCATGAAAGGATGTGATCGTCGTTTGCGGGCCCCACGTCGCGCCACCGTTGCTGCTCGTGCGGTAGTACGCCACGCCGGTGTAGGGGTTCGTCCAGAGGAGCCGCGCCTGCTTGCCGGCGAGGACGACGCCATCCGGTTCCTTGTATCGCCCAGTCGAAGGGATCGTCGTCTCGTGGAACGTGGCACCGGAGTCGGTCGAGCGCCAGATCTTGAACTGGCCGCCGACCAACGTGAACAGAAGGAGCTGCTTGCCGGAGGCGCCGACCTCTTTGAGCCACAGTGAAGACCACGTTTCGGACGTGACCGTCTGTACCGGCTTCCATGTCGCGCCGCCATCGATTGATCTGCGCAGCAGGACCGTCTTCATTCCGTCCACGCAGTCCCCGTCGAAGTACAGGCAGTACTTGCTCCACAGGACGTACACCGTCTTGCCGGAAACGGCCACCTTCGGCCAGCCGGCGCCGCTGACCAGCGAACCGATGGTCGTCGTTGAGCCGAAGGAAGCGCCGCCATTGGCACTGTGACGGAACTTGACCGCGGTGCTGTTCGCCTCTACCCAGGCCACATCGACGTCATTGGCGTTCACGGCCACGCTTGCGAGGGCATTGGCGCCCGCGATCTTCACCGGTGCGAACCATGAAACGCCGCCGTTGGCGCTTCGGTACAGCATCAGGCTCCGGCCATTGTTGCTGTCGTCCTGGGTGAACAGCGCGACCACCGTGCTTGGACTGCCAGCCACCCCCCAAAGGTCCGGTTCCACCGCGTCGGTGACCAGGACCGTGGGCGCACCCCACGTCAGGCCGTGGTCGGTGGACCGCTTGGCGGCGTAGTCCAACGGCACGTAGTTCGTGCTGTCGACGTCTCGGGAATACACGAACACCAGCGACGTACCCGCTTGCGTGACGCCAGAGAGCAAGTCACCAGTTTCGCTCGCTCCAGTGATGTTCACGGCTGGACCGAACGCGAGACTTGCCTGGACCGGGGACGCGATGAGCACCAGCGCAATCAGCGGACCGACCAGGCCGGCAAACCGCGCGCGCCAGCGGACACCGGGCGTGCCCGTCGCTGATCGCCTCACGTGACCAAGCAGGTGCATTGACTTCCCCCTCTTTTCGTTGAAACGGTCGCGAACGTTGGACGGTCGCGAAATCCTACGGGCTGCAGCTCCTCAATGAACGTTGTATTTGCTGAGTCTCGCCCAGCGTAGGCACGGGGTGACCAAACTATTCGGATTGGTGTAAAGTTTCGCTCGATGAGAACTACTCTCGAATCACGCGAGCAGCTCGTTGGCCAGGTCCTGGTCGACGTCGGAGCGCTCCTCCGTGACCTGCGCTGCGCCATGGCGGACCGCTTCGCCATCCACGGCCTGAGCATGTCGCAGTTCCACGTCCTCGGCCAACTGGAGCGTCAGGGCGCGATCTCGATGAGCCGCATCGCGGATCTGCTCGACGTGTCCATGCCGAACGCCTCGGGACTCGTCGACCGAATGGTCGAGCGAGGCCTGGTCGAACGGGTCGGTGATCCGGACGATCGGCGCGTGGTGCTTGTCCGGCTGATGCCGGCGGGTCTCACGGCGCTCGAGGCCGCGGAGGGAGTCAAGCTCGACCGGATCCGCACGGTCTGCGGACATCTCGATGACGGTCAACTGACACGCATCAGTGGCGCGATCGGAGATCTCCGCGGGGCGATCGCCGAGGAGTTTCCAACGCAAGGCAAGGGAAGGGTTTGATGGAAGCGTTTCCGAACGAAATCGAGGCGCCGGCTGGTCCGACGGCCTCCGAGGATCCGGCGATGGGGCTGGACCATCGCGCAAAGATGGAGATCCTGGCCGCCATCCTGCTGGGGTTGTTCCTGGCGGCCCTCGATCAGACGATCGTCGGCCCGGTCCTGCCGACCATCGTCACGCAGCTGAACGGGGCCGATCTCTACACGTGGGTCGTCACGATCTTCCTGCTGACCAGCACGGTCACCGTGCCGATCTACGGCAAGCTCTCCGACCTGTATGGCCGGCGGCCGCTGCTGCTCTTCGGCATCAGCCTCTTCCTGGTCGGTTCGTTCCTATCCGGCCTCTCCCAGACCATGTGGCAGCTGATCCTGTTCCGTGGCATCCAGGGTCTCGGGGCAGGAGCGCTCTTTCCGATCGCGTTGGCGACCATCGGTGACCTCTTCTCTCCGGCTGAACGCGGCAAATACCAGGGCCTCTTCGGTGCCGTCTTCGGCGTCGCCTTCCTGGTCGGCCCAGCGCTTGGCGGCTTCCTCACCGACCACCTCAGTTGGCACTGGATCTTCTTCGTCAACATCCCCATCGGCCTCGTGGCGCTGGTCGTGATCGCCCGGCTGCTGCCGAACATCAAGGGTCGCAACCGCAACCCGAGCATCGACTACATCGGCGTGGTCGCCCTGACGCTCTGCCTGGTGCCGATCCTCGTCGGCCTGACCGTTGCGGAAACGTCCACCTGGACCGACCCATGGGTCTGGGGCATGGTTCTCATTGGCTTGATCTTCCTGGGCGTCTTCGTGTGGGTCGAAAACCGCGCCAAAGAGCCGATCATCCCAATGCATCTGTTCAAGAACCGCACCTTCAGCGCCTCGATGGTCTCGGTCTTCTTCGCGACCTTCGGCTTTGGCGCGGCGATCATCTTCCTGCCGCTGTACTTCCAAGTCGTCGGCGGAGCCACGGCCACGGAATCCGGCTACAAGCTGCTGCCGTTCCTGATCGGCCTGATCTTCTCGTCGATCCTCTCGGGCCAAATCGTGAGCCGCACTGGCAAGTACCGGATTCCCGTGCTTACGGGACTGGTGCTGCTGTTCATCGGGCTGTTCCTGATGACCAACCTGCGGGCGGACACGTCGGACCTGATGCTGTCGCTCTGGATGCTGATCGCCGGCGCCGGTGTTGGTCCGATCTTCGCGGTGTTCACGATCATCGTGCAGAACTCGGTGCCGTTCAAAGACCTTGGCGCGGCAACCAGCGACCTGACGCTCTTCCGGCAGATCGGCACCACGATCGGTCTGACCCTGGCCTTCACCCTGTTCCGCAACAACCTCACCTGGGGCTTGCTGCACGATCAGATCGTGGCGGCTGGAGCGGCACCAGAGTCCGTCCCAACGACGCCGCCGCCGGGATTCGACCTGGGCGCGCTGACGTCGGTTGGCTCGTCAGGCTCGAATCCGCTCGCGTTCGTGGAGTCCCTGCCGGCCGCGACGCAGCAGATCTTCATCGCCGGCTTCCATGACGCGTTCACGATCGCGATCGCGAACTCCATGTACCTCGGCGTGGCGGCAGCCGCCGTCGCCGTGGTCGCGGCACTGTTCGTCCGCGAGATCCCGCTGCGCGGCCACGAGCCTGCAGCTGCACGGACAAGCGCCGAACCGTCCGCGGCCATCTGACCTCGCCCGCCTCGTAGGTCCGGAGCGCTTCGCGCGTCAGCGTGTCGCGCTTCCGGGCCTCCATCGGCACCGAATCGGTCCAACCGGCGCTTGCCGCTGCGGCGTCACCTCCCTAGACTCGCGCAGACGAGCGAGACGAGCCGCATGAGGCCCGAAGCCGGGCCCGGAAGACGTCGCTCGGCGGAGGTCTGCGCATGGCCACGGTGACGTTCGAGCACGTCTGGAAAAAGTACGGCGAGGTCGTTGCGGTCAACGATCTCAACCTCGAGATCCAGGACGGCGAGTTCATGGTCCTGGTGGGACCGTCGGGATGCGGCAAGACGACCAGCTTGCGCATGATCGCCGGCCTCGAGGAGATCAGCCAGGGCACCATGCGGATCGGCGATCGCGTGGTGAACGACCTCGCGCCCAAGGATCGCGACGTGGCCATGGTGTTCCAGAGCTACGCGCTGTACCCGCACATGACCGTGCGTGACAACCTGGCCTTCGGGCTGAAGCTGCGCAAGGTTCCGAAGGACGAGATCAAGCGCCGCGTCGACGAGGCGGCCCGCACGACCGAGCTGACCAACCTGCTCGACCGCAAGCCGAAGCAGCTTTCCGGCGGCCAGCGCCAGCGCGTCGCGCTCGGACGAGCCATCGTCCGCGAGCCCGCCGTGTTCCTCATGGACGAGCCGCTCTCCAACCTCGACGCCAAGCTGCGCGTGGCGACCCGAGCGGAGCTCGCCCGCCTTCACCAGCGCCTCAAGACCACGACCGTGTACGTGACCCACGACCAGGTCGAGGCCATGACCATGGGCGACCGCATCGCGGTGATGAGCAACGGTTTGCTCCAGCAGGTCGGTTCGCCGCAGGACCTGTATCGCACGCCGGTCAACCGGTTCGTGGCCGGGTTCATCGGCAGCCCGTCGATGAACTTCATCGATGTTGACGTCGTGCACAACAACGGACAAACGGCGCTTCGCAGTGGCGAGGGTCTCGATTGGCCGATGCCGCCCCGCCTCGCCGCGGCGGTCAACGGTGCCACCAAGCTCACGGCCGGTATTCGACCCGAGCACCTGGACCTTGGGGACGTCGAGGGCGAATTTGCCGTCATGCGCGCGAACATCGACGTGGTCGAGTTCCTCGGCAACGAGGAGCTGCTGCATGCACGCGTCGGCGACAAGGAGGTCGTCGCCGTGGTCGACTCGTCGCACCGCGTGAAGCCCGGCGACGTGCTGGACGTCAAGGTGCCGCTCGACCACCTGCACCTGTTTGACGAGGAAGGCAAGAGCCTCGCGTCCGTGAGCTGATCGCCTCGGTTCAACGGCAAGCCTGCGCCGGCCCTTCGGGCCGGCGCAGTGATTCGGGGCCCCGTTCGGGCCCGCGCGGTGATTCGCGCGGCCCTCGGGCCGGCGCAGGGATTCGGCCCGCCTTCGGGCCGTTGCCTGCGATCGCTTGAGCGATGGGTTCCACGGCGAAGTGGCCCGCCAGAAGCCCAAAGGGACGGTATCCATCGCTTGAGCGATGGGTTCCACCCGCAACCCACGCGAAAGGCCCGCAGTCGGACGGTATCCATCGCTTGAGCGATGGGTTCCACCGGCAACCCGCGCCAACAGCCCAGTCGGACGGTATCTATCGCTTGAGCGATGGGCGTGCCGGCGAAGTGGCCCGCTAGAAGCCCAGTCGGACCGTATCTATCGCTTGAGCGATGGGTTCCACGGGCTACCCGCTGCCAAGCCGCGCAGTTGCACGGTATCTATCGCTTAAGCGATGAGCGATGGGTTTCACGGCGAAGTGGCTGCGCACGGCGGGGACGGCCGGCGCGAGATGCCAACGCACTCCTTCGGGCGCTCATGCTGGCGCGCACTCCCCGGATACCTTGATTCCCCGGATACTGGGCAGCGATGGACCTCATTCTTGCCGCTGCGCCTGCGTTCCTTGCCTCGCTCGTCGAGGCGGTCGAGGCCCTGACGATCGTTCTGGCGGTCGGCGTCACCCGCCAGTGGCGGGGCGCGCTCTACGGCGTCGGCGCGGCGCTGGTCACGCTGACCGTGCTGGTGGCCGTCTTCGGCACGGCGATCGTGCTGTTCGTGCCGATCGACGTCCTTCGCGTGGTCATCGGAGCGCTGCTCCTGATCTATGGACTCCAGTGGACCGTGAAGTCGATCCTTCGAGGCTCGGGTGCCAAGGCGCTGCACGATGAGGAGCGCATCTACGCCGAACAGGTCGGACGCCTGCGCGACGAGCCCCCGGTGCCACAGACCGGTCTGGACGGGATCTCGTTCACCGTCGCCTTCAAGGGCGTGCTGCTCGAAGGGCTGGAGGTGGCCTTCATCGTGATCACCTTCGGCACAAGCGCCGGACAACTGGGACCGGCCGCGGTCGGTGCGCTGGTAGCGGTGGCGCTCGTTGTCGTCGTCGGAATCGCCATCAACCGCCCGCTCTCGCGCGTGCCGGAGAACGCGCTGAAGTTCGTGGTCGGGATGATGCTCATCACGTTCGGCACGTTCTGGGCGGGCGAGGGGATCGGCATCGAATGGCCGGCGGGCGACCTGACGATCGCGATCCTGCTGGCCATCTACGTGGCCGCCGCACTTGCGGGCACCTGGCTGGCCCGCAGCTGGCTGACTCGCGAGCGCGGCACGGCGACCTGCGATCGGCGCCGGTGCGGACTGATGACACATCGCGGACTGACCCGATGAGCGCCCGCTAGACCGATGGACTACCTGCGCCGCGTCGCGGCCTTCCTCTACGACTTCCTCGTCGGCGACGCGTGGGAGCTGTTCGTCGGGCCCATCGCGATCCTTCTCGTCGCCTGGCTCGTGCTCTCGGCGGGAGTCGCCGGCTGGCTCGTCGGCGTCGGGCTGGTCGTCGGCGTGATCGTCGTGGCGGGAATCAGCGTGATGGCGGGCCTCCGCCAGGCTCGATAATGTCCAGCCCGGGGCAGGGGAGCCTCCAGAGAGGCTCGCCTCGCTTCGAATTCCGTGCCTTCCTCGGTGCGCGGCTGACCGACGGCCTCGGCTGGACCGCGATCTCGACGGTGGTCGGGTACCAGTTGTGGCTCCTCACGGGCGACCCGCTGTCGCTTGCGTGGCTCGGGCTGGTCCAGGCGATTCCCTCGATCAGCCTTTCCCTTTTCGGCGGCCACCTCGCGGACCGACGCGATCGACGCTCGATCATCCTGGCCGCGTCGTCGCTCTTGACCGTCTCGGCACTGCTGCTCGCGCTGATCGCGACCCGGACCTCGTCGCTGGGTGCCTGGCCGATCTACCTGCCGGTCTTCCTCGCCGGCATCGCGAGCGGCTTCCTGTCGCCGGCAATGGGCGCGTTCGAGGCGCAGGTGATCCCGCTCAGCGACGCGGCGCGCGGCAACAGCTGGTCGAGCGGCATGATGCTCACGGGAATGGTCTGCGGCCCGGCTGTGGGCGGCATCAGCGTCGCCATCGTCGGAGTCCCCGGCACCTACCTCTTCCTCGCCGCGCTGTTGGCGGTCGCGACGGTCTGCATCTGGCTCATCACGGCCAAGCCCGTGCCGCCGCCCGAGGCACACGAGACGATGCGCGAGAGCATCTACGCGCGGAGTCCGCTTCGTCTTCCGCGATCAGCGCCTGGTCGGTTCCATGGCGCTCGACCTCTTCGCGGTGCTGTTCGGCGGTGTCGAGGCACTCCTGCCGATCTTCGCGTCCGACATCCTCCACGTCGGCCCGGTCGGCCTGGGCGTGCTGCGGACCGCACCGGCGACCGGAGCGCTGCTGATGACCGCGGCAACGACACGCTTCCCGCCAGGACGCCGCGCCGGACCGCTGTTGCTGACGACGCGTCGCCGGCTTCGGCGTCTCGATCCTGGTCTTCGCGCTGTCGACCAACTTCTGGCTGTCGGTCGTGGCGCTGTTCTTCTCCGGCGTCGCCGACGGGCTGAGCATGGTCATCCGCCGCCTCACCGTGCGCCTCTTCTCGCCCGAACAGATGCGCGGCCGCATCGGTGCGGTCAGCTCGATCTTCATCGGCGCGTCGAACGAGATCGGCGCGTTCGAAAGCGGCGTGATGGCCTCGATCTTCGGCGTCGTTCCGAGCGTGCTCATCGGCGCCTTCGTGACGCTGGGCGTGGTCGGCGCGGTCACCGCACTGGCTCCGCGGCTGCGCACCATGGACCTGCACATTCGGTCGCTGCCACCGGGCGTGGTGCCGTCCACCGATCCCGACGCACTTGCCGCGTTCGAATAGCTGCCGCGTTCGAATAGCGCTCGCACGAGAAGCAGCACATCGGGCCGTACTGGAACGCTTCTGCAACGTTCACCGACTGGGAATCCGGCCGCGATCGACGGATAGTTCTGGGCCGGACGGGCCTCAGTGGGAGTCTCGCAAGAGACATGGGTGCGTCCCACGAACTTCGAGCCGGCAACGAGGGGGGATGAAAGAAACCCCGCCCATCCTTCGGACCATCCCGTCCGACGATGACGGATTCCGCGAGCACGTCCTTGCGCTCGCAGCACGCATCTCGCCGCAACGGCCGTACGACCTGGGGTCGCGGCTGCGACGGCTGTTTCCGCGCGTGTTCGTGCGGGAGCGTCAGCTCTCCGGTGAGCCGCTGACCTGGTACGTCTACCGCGATGGTGCCTGGTCGCACGACGCCGACCCGCAGTGGTGGCTGGCGCCGAACGTTCCCCGGATGGTGGCTTCCGTGGATGGCTGGATCACCGAGGCGAACGCGTCGGCCCGCGGCCTGCTGGGACTGCCCGATGACATGGGCCCTCGCCACTTCACCGACTTCGTCGCGCCCGGCACGCTCGAGGACGCGACCCAGCTGTTCGGGGTGATCCTCCGCGGAAACGCATTGACGGTGACCCTGCTGCTCAAGCCCGTGGACGGCAACGTCATCGCCTGCGAAGCGCATGTCGAGCGCCAGGATGGCTCGATGGTTGCCTACCTGCGCCTCACCGATCCGGTGACGGTGCCCGATGCGCTGGTGGCGCGGCCGGCGGCGCTCGTCTGCGAGCCGGAGTCTGACGCGGCGCTTTTCGTCGTATGCGCAGCTCCTGCTCGATCGCATGCCCGAGCCGACCACCGACGGTTTGGCACTGCGGCTGCGCCGGCTCTACCCGCACGCGACGGTTTCGGCCGACACGGATACCTGGACGGCGCTTCGCGAAGCGGCTGTCGTCGTCGATCGGAGTCGCGGCTCCGCCCCCGGACGGGTGGTGGACCGATCCGGCGCTACCGCGCATCCGGTACGACGTCCAGGGCTTGATCGAGGAGGCCAACGAGCCGGCCGAAACGCTGTTCGGCCGGCAGATGGCCGGCCACTACTGGCAGGAGTTCGTCACCGCGACGTCGAGCGAACAGGTCGAGACGATGCTGCGGCTGATGCTGGAGGTGAGGGAGGCAACCTCGCGCTTCCGAACCCCGGACGCCTCGGGACGGCTGATCGAGTTCGACTCGTGGACGTCGGTCGACGGCGAGACCTTCACGACCGTCATGCGACCGGTCCGTCCCATACCGGAGTGACCCTTTTGGGCGATTCCTGAAGGTTGTGCCAGGTCGCACCGTGCGCGCATGAGCCAGCTCATCGCGATCAGGACATCGGCTGAATCGAACCCAGATCAGCGGCGCGTTTGCTGCAGCCGCGTTCGGGCTCGTGCTGCTCCTCTCCGCGTCACCCGCGCTCGCGGATTCGACCTCGGGAACGACCGGCACCTACTCGATCACCGACACGAGCGGTTCGCCGGGGGTCACCTGCAACTACACGCCAGACTTCCCGAACCACTACCTGCAGTCCTTCGGCGTTCGCGCGCCCTCCGCCAAGTGGCCGTCCTCGAGCTCGAGCGCGAGCGGCAAGGTCGCCTGGTGGGTCACCGTCCAGCGCTACGGCAACGCCGGCTGGAAGACGGTCAAGACCGGTGCGCGCCAGTCGGCCACCGCGACAAAGACCACGGCGGCGACCTTCACGAAACAGACCGTCAAGAACGCCTCATCCACCGACGCCGATTACCGTGTCGTCGTCCATGTGGCATGGGTCAACCCGGACAACACGGCCCTTGGGTCCGCGACTCACAACGTCGCGCACTACCGCGGGATCTATCCGGGGTGGTCGCACAACACCACCGGCAGCTGCCCCGGCAGAGGTCACCATCCTCACGTAGGGCGATCCGCCTCGCGGCAGCCGCGGCCGCCCGGCTCAGACCGACGAGCTGCGCGATCCCATCAGCTCGCCACCGTCGACCCCGATGGTGTTGCCAGTCATCCAGTGCGTCAGCGGTGAGCACAGCGCAACGAGCGCGTCCGCGACATCTTCGGGCGTCGTGATCCGGTTGCTCGGGTTGCGTGCTCCTGCGACGGCCAGCAGGTCCTCGTGCCCGGGGATCCGGCGCAGCGCCGGCGTGTCGGTCACGCCCGCGCGGATCGCGTTCACGGTCACGCCTTCGGTCGCAAGTTCCAGCGCCAGCTGCCGCGTGTGCGCCTCGAGGGCCGCCTTTGCCGCGCTCACCGCGCCGTAGGTGGGCACCGCGCGCGTGGCACCTTCGCTGGTCATGGCATAGATCCGGCTTCCGTTGGCGATCAGGCCGGCGTGGAAGAGCTCGCGCACCCAGTAGATGAATGAGTGCGCCATCACGTCGACCGTCATCTCGAGCTGCTTCGCGAGAGCTCCTTGGTGTCGGACTTCGGAGCGACGTAGGAGAGCGTCGCGCCGAACGCGAGCGAGTGGAGCATGCCGGCAATGAACGGGTCTGCGCCCGCGGCTCGCCGCTCCTCGAACAGCGCCGCGGTCGCCTCGATCACCTGGCGGCGGCGCTCCTCGTCCGCCGCGTTGACGTTGTGGAAGACGACCGGCACGCCAATGGACTCGATCTCTTCGCGCACGGCGTCGGCCGCGGCCTTTGTTCCGCGCAGGTCGAGATGCACGCCGATGATCCCGAACCCGGCCCTGGCCCAGCCCTTGGCCGTGGCCGCGCCGAACCCGCTGCTGGCGCCAAGAACCATGGCCCACTTCTCGCGGCCCTGCCACGCGTCGCGTGGAGAACGCTCCGTCATCGTCACCTCCGGCACCGAGTGTACAAACGAGCGGTCGATGACGACCGCGACCGCGCCGTGCCGAGCTCGCCCGGGCTCGAGCGCAGGTCATCGAACCCCGCGGGTAGCGCCGTCGCGGCTACCCTCGGGACGGGATGCCCGAGTTCGAACTGATCCTGCTGCTCCTGGTCGCTGTCGCGTTCATCGTGACGTTGGCGCGGCGGCTGAACGTTCCGTATCCGATCCTGCTGATCCTGGGCGGCCTCGTCCTGGCGGCTCTCCCGCAGGTCCCCGACATCGAGCTCGACCCGGAAATCGTCCTGGTCATCTTCCTGCCGCCTCTCATCTTTGCGGCCGCGTGGCAGACGCCGGTGCACGACCTGCGTCGAAACCTGCGACCGGTCCTGCTGCTGTCGGTCGGGCTGGTGATCTTCACCGCGCTGGTGGTCGGAGCCGTGCTGCAGTGGCTGGTCCCCGGGTTGCCGCTGGCGGCGGCGATCGGCTTCGGCGCAATCGTCGCGCCAACCGATGCCGTAGCCGCGACCTCCGTCCTGCGGCGGATGGCCGTGCCACGGCGCGTGCTCCTGATCCTCGAGTCGGAGAGCCTGCTCAACGACGCGACTGCGCTCACGCTCTATCGCGCAGCGCTTGCCGCCGTGGCGGCGGGAGGCTTCGTCCTCAGCGACACGCTGGTCACCTTTGGCATCGCCGCCGTGGGCGGAGTCGTCTTCGGCCTGCTCCTCGCGATCGTCATTGCCCGCCTGTGGGCACGTCTCTTCGACCCACCGGTCGAAGTCACGCTCTCGCTGCTGATTCCGTACGCGGCTTACCTGCCTGCGGAGGCGCTGCACTTCTCCGGGGTCATCGCCGCCGCCACGTGTGGCCTGTACCTCGGCTTCCGCTCGTCGCGGCTGCTGGCATCCGATACGCGCGTGCTGGCGGCCGGTGCGTGGGAGATCGTCGTGTTCATCCTGAACGGGTTCGCGTTCATGCTGATCGGCCTGCAGCTGAAGGTGACCGCTGCCGGGTTGATCGGGCATACCCCTGCCGAGCTCGCCCTCCTCTCGATCGTCATCTCGCTGACCGTGATCGCGACGCGCTTCGTGCTGATCATCCCGGCCGTCATCGTGCCACGCTGGCTGATGAGCGTGGACGCCGAGCGTGGTCGGCGAGCCACCTCGTCGGCGATTGTCATCGCCTGGGCAGGGCTGCGTGGCGTGGTCTCCCTGGCACTGGCGCTGGCGCTGCCGCTCAACTTTCCGGAGCGCAACCTGCTCATCTTCCTGACGTTCGTGGTGATCCTTGTCACGTTGGTCGGGCAGGGCCTGACGCTGCCGTTGCTCCTCCGGCGGTTGGGTATCAGCGATGGCGACGCGGCCAGTCGAGAGGACACGGCAGCCCGACAGATTGCCCTCGACGCCGGCCTGAGTCGCATCGATGGCCTGCGCGACGAGTGGCCGACGCACCTGCCGCTGATCCACAACATCGAGGAGCGGCTCCAGCATCGGAGCGAGCACCTCCCGGTCGATGGGAGGGACGGCGACGAGCGCGAGCAAGAGCTTCGCGAGCACCGCGCGATCCTGGGCGCAGTGTTGGGCGCGGAGCGTGAGGCCATCGTGAGCGCCCGCGACCACGACGAGATCGGCGACGAAGCGCTGCGACGGCTGGAGCGCGAGCTCGACCTCGAGCAGTTGCGGCTCGAGTCCGAGTTGTAGGGCCGTGATCGGGGGGCTCGCCGTGTTTGCCGCTGGTTGTGTCGTCGACACCGGGTAGGGTGAAGACGCGCGGACTTGCATGGGGAGTCATGCAACGGGGAAGTAGGGCCGCAGATACGGGTCTCGGGGTCGAAGTCGGGGCTGTCGTTCCCGTTTGGCCGCCTCCCGATGCAAGGTTCGGGGAAGGACCAGGGGCGGACCTGCCTTCCTTCCCGTTTGCACCGCACCACATGCAAATGCGGAATGCGTCGATCTTCACGAGTAGGAGCCCTGCCGTCAGGCCCACATCGCGGACAGGTCCGGGTCGTCCCCTATACTTCACCGCCCCGCTGGCGCCTCGCGCCGCGGACTTCCTCGGTCGGGGCGTGGCTCAGCTTGGTAGAGCGCAGCGTTCGGGACGCTGAGGTCGGAGGTTCAAATCCTCTCGCCCCGACCAAACTTACCCAATCTCGCACCGACCTCGAGCACGGCCGGCAATGCGGCGTTCAGTCCGAGCTCGATGCCGTCCGGTGTGTTCGGGTCCGCGTCGACGATCGCCACCTACCAGGGCACTTCTGGCTGTGTCGATCCAGGACCGGGGCAGGTGGGAGTGGCATTCTCTGGGCGCCAGATCCTCGTCACCTATCTATCCGGTCATGGCTATCCGACGCTGCGGCGAGGCCTCCATTTCGGGAGTCAGTGGACGCAGCCCGACGTACGCAGCACGAGCCTCGGTTTCATCCCGCTCGCAGCTCATGGCAAGGACGTCGTGGCGATCGTGAACCCGAAGCTCGAGCTTCTCTCTCGCGACTCCGGCCAAACGTGGCAGCGAGTGACCGACCCTCTTGAGGCGGGGTCAGGCCACGTCAACCTCGCCTGGAATGATGGCATGTGGCGTGTCGCCTACTACGACAAGGCCCTGGCGATCCGGTACCGCGCGAGCTCGGATGCGGTTCACTGGAGCACGTCCGAAGTCGTCGCAACCGAGAGCGCAGCGAACGACGTCGACGTCTATGGCGTCGCGGCAGCGGGAACGCCGCTGGTCCTCGTCGCCACCATCACGGGGGCATGAAGGTGACGGATCTCGAGGTCGCCACTCGGCATTAGCGCTGATGCGGCGGCGCTGGCTGATCATTCCCGATCGGCATCCTGATCGTGCTGACGGTTTTCGCCATCGCCAGGACGAGCGGCCAGGTTCGCCACGCTGATGGCAGCGGGCCGCTTGCCTCCAAGAACATCCCTGATGATTGGGAGTCGTTCTATGCGGCTCGAGTCGAGGGCGTCACCAGCTGGACCTTCCGCGTGCCGCTCTGCCTCGCGCAGGGCACCACACCGGCCGTGGCACAGGGTAGGTAGCGGCTGCTGAGCCGCTCTACGCGGCGATCGCTTCGCGAATGGTGTCCATCTCGTCAGGTCCGAGATTGGCCGCCGCGGCGAGCCTCTCCCAGCCTCTCACGGCAGTTTGAACGTCGTCGACGATTCGCTCGGCATCTGACGGCGCGAGCCGGTAATAGCCGGCCGTCTCGATGAGCACTTCCAGGTCGCCGGCGTGATTGGCCGCGTCGATTGCCAGCTCATGGTCCGGCTTGTCCGGCATGGGGTTCAGGTCGAAGGCAGGTGCTCAGATGCCATCCGTCAACCTCCCGCAGGAAGCCGTGGTTGCGGAGGTGGTCGTCGCGATGGGCTGTGACAATGTTGAACGCCACACGGCGGTACAAGGTCGCGAGAAGCAACTCGATGGAGCCCGAAGCACCGTAGTCAGCGATGGCGAGCGCGATGTCGAGGTAGCTGGCAGGCTCGCGGTCTCTTCGGGACACCATCGTCATCGCCGACGCGTACATGCGGCGGCTCGCACCACGACGATCAAACCGTTGCGCCGCGAACGTCCGATGGCCACGGCCGATCTGTAGGAGTCGATGCTCCGGCACGTCAATACCGGCGACGGCCGCGAGTTCGTTCAAGACCCATTCGCACGCTGCCATGTCCCTGGTGTCGGTCAGAGCGGGAAACTTGGCCATCCACAGGGCGCCGTCGTCGTCAAGGAAGCTGGCTTTGGGTCGGGCTCCGCCGAGCGAACTGCCCGGTGCGACGAGGATGGCCAAGTCCCGCGCTTCCTGGTCGATGTCGCCGTTGTGACGCTCGACGGCCCTGGCGGCAGCAACCAGCTTCGGTAATCGGGACATCGGCGGGACTCCCGGGGATGGGTCGAGATATACCCCGTCATCGGTCCGCATACGCAAGGCACCCATCCGTCCAATGTCGGACACCCCGAGGAGGTAGTCCCACTCGTCGAGCCGGTGCCTCGGGCGACCTTCCTCCCGAGCATGGATGGCTTCCCATCGGTCCAAGAGCGTGCGACCCCATCGATCCGTCGCGGCATCGGTGAAGATCGGATCGATCTGTCCGTTTCGTGGCCATTGGTCGCCGGCGTAGAGACCGTGCAGGGGGTCGAGCACAAATCGCTCGGGTCGGTCGAGCCAGGTTTGATCGTAGGAGAAGCCGATGATCGATCCACCTGAGGCGCGATTGCGTCGAAGCGTTCCAACGATCATCTCGCCACTGAGTTCTGCAGCGTCGATCTCGACGATGACGCTGTCCGGGACGGCGTTGCTCAACTGGCAACCACTCGACGTCGCTTCGTCGTCGTCGACGCGTCAGCCAAGCGTCTCCCCAGCTCATCGTCTGCCGCCAGCTTGGCTAGATCATCATCGAGTCCGAGGACCCCGAGCGCTCGGACCAGGACTCCCAATCCAACCGTGAGGTCGCCCTGCTCCAGACGGTTGAGCGTCGGCCTGGTAACGCCCATGCGTTCTGCCATCTCTGTGACGGTGAGCCTGCGTCGCATGCGGGCCGTGCGAATGCGCTCACCCAGCCCCTCCGCGAGGCGTGCGTATCGCGGGTATGTGGGAACAGACCGATTGCTCATGGAACATAGAATATGCAGTTATGTCACAACTGTCAATTCTATAATGCAGTAGAAGGCGGCTGACGGAGGCAAACCGTGGAGCCGTTTGCGACGAGCGCTCGCCGTATCCAAGCGTCAACCTGCTGGCCACCGGCAGAACGCGCAGTCGACAGGCGTCGCTGTTAGACCTCTCGCCTCGACCACTCTGATGCAGTGCGGTACGGCGCGGTCTTACATCCGGGATTTCAGCACGTCGACCTCGCAGCCAGGCAGGAACGGGTCGAAGCCGTGCTCGATCAACCAGCGGATGCCCATCAGGCTGCGCATCGACCACCACCCGTGGATGATCTCGAGGTCGACCCCGCGCCCGTAGCCGGCGACGACGTCTGCAAGGTGCTGCTCGTGTCCGAGCGTCAGGACGGCGAGGTCGTACAGGGCGTCCCCTTGGCCGGCCTCGGACCAGTCCAGCACGCCCGTGACTGCGTCACCATCGATGAAGACGTGGTCGATCTGCAGGTCCCCGTGCGTGAATACCGGCGTCCACGGCCGGAACACCACGTCGGCGACCCGGCGATTGCCAGTCACCAGGTCGTCGGGAAGGACGCCGTTCGCGACCAGCCACTCGCATTCGCTGTCGAGACGTGCGGCGGACTCGCCGAGTCGACCACTGGGCCATGGCGGCAGCGGCGCGTCGTGAAGCCTCCGTACGACCGCACCCGCCGCAGCCCACGCCGCCGTCGATGCGACCGACGGCTCGCCGAGGCGGCCGAGTGCCGTCCCTGAGAGCGCGGCGAGCGCGAGCACAGGCGGCTTCCGCCAGAGGATCTCGGGGGTCGGGATAGGCGCGATCGCCATTGCCCTGACCTCGCGGTCGGTTCGCTCCTGATCGGCGTCGATTTTCAGGAACACGTCACCCACGCGCAAAGTGGCGCGCTCGCTATGGGCAACGAGGACCTGGACCTTCTCCACGTCGGGCATTGTCGTTGCCTAATATCAATCGCCCTGGCCGGATTCCTTGCCAATCTCGCAATCGACCGGTGCAGCCTCTCCACCGCGGCCCAAAGGAACGCACGAGGTCAACGGCGAGCGACCCTTTCGACAAGCCGATGACACGCTCCGAACCACCGTTACCCGACAGTCGACGCACTTGGTGACGGATTCGTCGACGGAGACGGTTCGTCGGTCGAGCCCGCCGGGTTGGGACCGAACCCGGCGGAGCCGACGAGGTCGCCCGTGACGTAGTCGATGAACACCGTGAGGGTGCCAGGGCGAGGCGGTAGGCATGGAGAGCCACTTGGCGGACAGATGTCATCGAACACGATGTTGAACGTGACCGCCCAGACCTCCCGCTGGGATTGTTGCGGGCTACCCGGGGGCAGGGTCCGCACGTGATCGACATACATCTGGGCGAACGGACCGTGGTCGACGGACTGGAGCTGCGCGCCACTCCGCACCTGGAGGGAGGCGATCGCGATGGCCTGTTCCCGAGTGATCGCCCCTCCGTCTGACGAAACCGCTGACGGCACGACCGCGATCGTCTGCCGGGTCAGACCGCCATCCAGGCTCCGTTCGATCCGCTGCTCCTGGTGTTCGCCGTCCCACAGCGTTGTCGCCCAGTCGGTGTCCGTGCGCAGCGTGATCTCGTGCGGCAGCGCTACATCGAAGCTGCCCGGTGGAGTGTCCGTCCAGACGTGGCCGCCGTCGACCGTCTTCTGAGTCACGCCGCGTTCCATCCAGACGGCGCCCACTCCGCTCGGGCGCATCGCGATCCCGGAGAGGTAGCCGTTGTAGCTGATCGTTTCGGTCACGGGCCCTTCGGACGCGTCTGCGGTTGTCGACATTGCCGTCCAAGTCCGGCCGCCGTCTTGGGTCGACATGATCGCCTTCGACTGACCGCCGGCGCCCGGTTCGTCGTAACAGCCGAGCCACCCTATCTGCTTGCTGACGAAGCTCACGCCGAGGATCCGCGGCGCGAGATTTCGGACACGGATCGTTGTGTGGCTTCCAGCTTCGCCCTCCGTCGTTCGTCGATAGCAGCCGGCCAACGTGCGGAATACCCGCATCCGGCGCTACGCCTTCAGTTGCCCAGCCACGTGCGGCGTCGATGAACGAGAGCGATGTGTACAGGCCGGTCACGACCCAATGCCAGGTCGCGCCACGGTCATCGCTCCGGTAGAGCCCGGGTGTGCACCCGGTCTGGTCGTCGACGTCGCAGTTCGCCGCCGCCAGGACAGCACCGTCCGGTCGCGCGGCGACGTAGTCGAACCCGGGTGCATCGACGAGGGCGTGCGACCACGTGCTTCCTCCGTCGGCCGTTGTCCAGACGACTGCGCCACGGTCCACATCCTTGGTCGGTACGCGTCCTACCGCGACCCCGTCCAGTTCGTCGAGGAAGACGTCGCCCGCGACCTGCATCGCATCAGGCGAGACTCCGGACGTGGCCGGCGACGAGGACGGCGTCGGGGACGCAGATGGTCGTACCGGGCTGGGCGCAGGTGAGCCAGCAGCCGAATTCGGGCGGCCCGCAGTCACCGGGTTCGCCCGCCTTGCTCGGAGGCTCAACGACGGGGACGCGCGACCAGATATCAACAGGGCCGCACGAATGCGGAAACCGATAGCTCGCGGCTCCACCCGTATCGAAAGGAACAACGGCGAGCACATATCCGCTCTGCGTTCGCACATCGACTGACCAGGGAAGCGGTGGTGGCGTGGGAAGGACGAGTGGATCAACCGTTGATCCCGGTTCCAGCGTCGCGACGGCGGCGTCGTTCAGAAAAACCGTCACGGTGCGATCGGTGCCGTTTCGCACAGACACGGCGGGAAAAGGCGGATCGGGCGTGACAGACGCACCGGGTCCATCAGGAGGGCATTCATCGCCGTTGGGGCACGGCTCATCCTTCACGACGGGTGCCGGCGCCGCGAGAACAGGCGCGCATGCGAGTGCAACAAGAACCGCAGCGACGAAGGGCAGCCAGCGCCGGGTGGCGCGCGAGCTTCGCCGGTGGTCGGACGTCACGGCATAGCGATTGGGTGACTGTTGGCCGGCTGACCGGGAACACGCATCGTTCGCCCTCAGGCGGGCGCGGGAGGGACGAGTTGCATCGAGCAGGGCCCATGTGCATGTACCTGCAGACGCACCGTTACTGAATTGCCGGGTTGAACCGTGAACGATGCGCTGCACCAACCCGGTCGCTGGGGACCGGTCCACGTCGGAGTCCTGCCCAGGCAACCGTCGCAGGGCGTGTCCGGGGACGCCAAGGTCCAGGACCCCGACATCAGTGTCTGGTGTTGGCCGTCGGCTGCAGTCCAGCTCATGCCGCCACCGTTGCGCAGGTAGACGTCCTGCCGTTCGGCACCTTGGAGCTGGATCGTCAGCGTCGGGAGTGGGCCGATCTCATCCTTCGTCGCCTGCCGACATGTCATCGGTGTCTCGGGCACGTCGTTGCAGACCCACTTCCGCGAGAGACCTGGCGCGATCGCGCTGACCGCGTGGGTGGCCCCGTACCCGGTGGCCCACAGCTGGCATAGCCGTGCCTCCACGCAGGGCGCGATGTACCGATCGACCTCCACTCCGATGTAGGGCGTCGAGTCGCCCTCGAGTGCCGTCTGTACGAGGTGGTCACATTGATCTTTCGGAGATACAAAGCATTCGACCACCGGGGTATTGACGGTCGCGGGATCCAGGATCGGGTTACCGGTGCTGGGGCCTCGGACCATCTCCTTCGACCGTCCCTGAGGATCGACGTCCACGACGACGCGGGTGATCAGCCAGTTGCGCTGTTTCGTCTGGCTCGGGGCGGGCCGATCGAAGTAGCAGAGGACGTGCTCAGCGTCCGTTGGCTCGTTGAGGTACATGTCGGCGACGTTGATGGATGCGCCCTGCAGGTGTGCCAGATGCCAGGCAGCCATCTGCACCGAGGTCGCGTCGAACGCGCCAACGACGGTGACTCCATCGGATGAGCCGCCAAAGAAGGACGGCGCGATCGTCGTGCACGCCGACTCGGCATGCGCGTCAGTCCCCGGCGCTTCGGACGGCGAAACGCTCGCGGTGGCCGGGACCTCAGCCCTCGACGCAACCGCGATGGCCGAATCCGCGCTCGCGCCGGCCACGGCGAGATCCTGGTGGGTGTCCGACACGGAAACGTTCGCGCAGGCCGCCAGCAGGGCGACACTGACCAGTGCCAGAACCCAAGCTCGAGGCTGCACTCCTGACGCCTCCGGGTGGCCCCTTTGGGAGAGCGAAGTGGCGACGTCGTTGCGCCGCGCTCACCTGACAGACGGGAATGCTGCATCCCGAGTGACGTACTTGGCAACTGCTGATGGACCTATGGGTCGCGAAGCCCACCTGCATAGCTGTTCGCGACCGGTCGGATCGTTCTGATCGCACCCTGTTGTTCCAGGCACCCTCCGCGGTCGTGGCCGGGCACCCAATGGCGACTCGGGCCGCCAAATACTGACGGCCCGAGTCGGCGCTCGTTGCTAGATCGGATTTGTAGGCCCAGTACAGGCCTGGCGGACGCCGCTTGGACGCCGCGCTCAGGGCACGGGCTGGAAGTCGTGCGTCAGTGCGTAATCGACGACCTCATTGCCAAGGAGACTGCCCACATCTTCGGAATTGCGGAAGTGGAGGCCGCCCCAGATGCGGGCGTTGAAGACGTTACTGACGAGATCGGCAGCGGTGGCGAAGTGCTGGACGGCATGCCGTCGGCCGTCACGCTGCTGGTCACGGTGAGATCGATGTTGTCGGTGCCCAGCACGTTGGCCAGGACCATCGCCTGCGCTGTGGTGAGGCAGGCGTGGTTGGAGGGGTACTCAGGGTGGGTGGGCGTCTTGACCAACGGAGTCCAGGCGGGATCCGCGGTGGTGGCGTCGTTGCCGTCATCCGCTGCCCCCGGGATGGCGAACTGCGGTCGCCAGGACAGGTAGTGGTACTTGGCGTTCATGCATGCCGTCAGGGCATCCGCCCCGATCATGTTGGCCATGGCATACAGCCGCGCCGCCTGCATGGCATCCATGCCGTGGTCGGCGATGACCCCCTCGAAGGCGGTGTTGTACTGGGCCACCGGGGGAGCCGTCCAGAACTGCGCGATGAGCGTCTGCTCCGGCGTGCGGGCGGTGCTGTCGGTGCCGCCCAGCTCTTGGTCTCGTTGAAGTCCGCCGCGTACGCCGCGCTGTCGAGGGCCGGTGGCGGCCCGGGCAGGAACTGGTCCGCCGAGGTGAGGATGAACGGCCGCAGGTCGGCCATCCAGGGATCCTGCGGCGTCTGGTCGGGCGGCAGCTGCCACACGCCGGGTGCAGCGGCGGGCATGGTGAAGCTGCCGGGAGCGAAGAACCCGTCACCTGCGCGAGCGGCGATGGTGGCGGCCGCCGAGGCCTCACCCAGCTGACGCCCGACGTCTTGGCGTCACCGTCGGCGATCGCCGCCAGCGCCGTGGTGTAGGCCGTGTCGAGGTCCGCCGTCTGGTCGGGGAAGTAGTTCACCAGCACGTCGTGGGCGGCAGCCGCCACGGCCGCGTCGACGGAGGCCGTCGGCTGCGGGCTGAGTGCCTGCCCATACGGCTGATAGCCGCCGATGATGGCCTCGACGGCGTTGTAGACGGCTGACTGGACGATCCCCAGCGTTACGACAGACTCGGTCGGGGTTTGCTTGGCGACCATGATCGCGGCGTTGTCGGCGATCTCGTTCCAGGCGATGACCGAGGCCGGGCTCACGCCCGACCCACCGACGGCAGGGGCTGACGGCGACGGCGATGCGGCACCGACCGAGAGTCCAGGGACCGAGAGCAGGGCAACGATGCCGATGACGCCAACGAGCTTCGGAGCAGGGCGCATGACTGCACGTCGGGCGAGTCCGGCAGCCCGTTTCACCAATGGCTCGACACCGTCAGCGGCGCCAGAGACCCTCAGCAGTCTCCACCGCTTGGCCGGACGCTCAGCCGTGATCTTTGCCTGGCTCATGTCCTGCATCCCTTCGTGGTTACGTCGAGTCGGGTCGGCTCGCTCACACCGAAGGCGTGCATCTGGGTGGCACGACCGTGCGATCGCACGGCACGGACCGGGTTTCGGGTTCCGCCAAAGGCAGGCAAGACGTCTGTCTCTGCCGGCGATCTGGCCGCGTTCATCCTCGACAAGCTGAAGGCTGGCTCGCAGACACACCAGACGCCCTTCGTCCACCCGTACTGGTTCACGAGGCATGGAAGAACAACGGAAGATTCGTCCACAATCCCGAGACCGCGCTCGGGATCAGAGCAGTCCAAGAGGTCAGCCATGTCCGGTTTCATCGCCGCCGCCACGCGGCGCCTCCCGCTCGTCGTGCCTCTGGTTACCGTCGTGGCCTTGTGCGCGTCGATGCCCGCGGAGGCAGCCTGGAGTGCCCAGAAGAACATCAGCGACGCCTACATCAACGCGGGCATGTCCGACAACGACCTGGTCACGCAGGAGGGCGGCTACCTGCACTTCTTCTTCGGCAACGAGGACGGCCCCACCTACCAGAAGACGTTCCTGACGGGACCACGTACGGCGGTGAGACGCTGCTCAAGCTGACCGCCGAGTACGGCGATGCCGAGGGGATCGCCTCGGACGGCGACCTCATCGTGGCTCTCTACAGTGATGTAGAAGGCAGCAGCAACACCATGGAGATCCGCCGAAGCACCAGCAGCGGGGCGAACTGGCTGGCGGCCCAGACGATCGTCAGTTACACCGGCAGCCGGGGGATCGGGAACGGTGCAGTCGCCGGTCTCCGGTACCACCGTCGTCGTGGCGTGGACCGATGACCGGGCAGGCAAAGTCAAGGCCAAGGTCTATCTGCGGCGCAGCATCGACGCGGGGTGACCTTCGGTCCCCGGCTGCTCCTTGGCGTCACCACGGCAGACGACTACTACCGGGCGGTCGTTGATGGTGAGGTCCACCTGGCGGCCAGCGGTACCGCGGTCGTGGCCGTGTGGAACGCCTCGAGTACCACCGGGATCTATCCCAAACAGCTCGTGATGCGACGTTCAACCGACCGCGGTGCGACCTTCCAGCCAGTCAAGACGCTAGACGACGGTCCCAGGCTCTTGACGGCCCGTCGGTTGCGATGGTCGGCCAGGAAGTGCTCGTCAGCCACGCGACCAAAGCGGGCAATGTGCGCGTGCTGCGGTCCACGAACGGTGGCACGTCCTTCACCAGCACCGACCTGTCAGGTGCCAAGCTCACCGACAACCGCACGGACGTGGCCATCGATCCGGTGCACGCTCAGAGCGTGCGCGTTGTCGGGTTCCGCACAGAACGATCTACCTGCGACGCAGCAGCAACGGCGGCGCGTCATGGGCGGCCACCGAAGACACGCACGGTCGCGGCCCGGTGGCGTCGACCATCTCGCCCAATGTGATTGTTGGCGGCGCGAGACGCTCGTAGCCTGGAATGGGTTGGGTACAGCCCCAAGGACGGCTACGACGCCAACACCGTCGTGGCCAGGAGCGACCCGTAGCACCTGTTCAACGATGGGCCCTGGTCGTTTCGCAGGCGGAGTCGTCGGGACCCGAATCCGCTGGTCCGTGATGCGTTTCGGCAGCGGCAGTCGCATCGATCATGCTGGCTACGGGTGAGACGGCCCCCGGCTTCAGCGCCACTCGACGTTCACGACTTCGATCGGCCCGGAGAGCCCTTTCAAGGTCGCGCTGCGGAGACCGGACGTCCGGTGCGCATCCCCGACGGTCGCAACGCTCGCGACGATCTCGCCGGCGCCACCGAGCGCCGCGATGCGGGACGCCTCGTGCACGCCCTTGCCGTGGAAATCGCCGCCGACCTGCGTCGCGTCCGAGGCGTGCAGGCCGATCCGGACCTGGGGCGCGAAGCCCTGCGTGGAGCGATGCTCCGCGAGACGCCGCTGGATCGCGATCGCGGCCGCCACAGCCAGGTCGGGCGAGTCGAAGCTGACGAAGAAGCCGTCGCCCGTGGTGGAGATCTCCTCGCCGCTGTGGGCCGCGAACACCTCTCGAAGCGCCGTGTTGTGCCAGCGCAGCACCGTCTCCCACGCCTCGTCGCCGAGCACCTCGACGAGGTTCGTGGAGTTCACGATGTCGGTGAACATGAAGGTCTTCTGGACCCGCCTGGCGGGACCGGCCTTGCCGCGCAGCTGCCACGGCAGGAGCTCCGCGACGTCCTCGAGGATGATCGCGGCGGTCGGGCACGAGAACGCCGCCGCGCGGAGGACCTCCTCGTCGACGGTGTCCGGACCGACGACGTCACTCTTGCCAAAGTCCCCGGCGAGCCAGTCGAACGCCGTCGGGGCGAGCGTGATGCAGTTGCCGGCGCCAATGCACTTGTGGCGGTCGACGCGCGCACGGATGGCCATCAGCCGGTACCTACCGCAGCGAGCCCGCGGAAGGCCAGCGAGGTCGCCTCGGCCCGGTTGGAGGTGCCGAGACGGGCGAGCAGCCGCGCCAGGCGCTGGGCCACCTCGTCCGCGGAAAGGTCGAGCTTGATCGCGATCTCGGCATTCGTGTGGCCCTGGGTCAGAAGTTGGAGCAGGCGGCGCTCGCCATCGTCGAGGTCGGGCTGGCCGGAAGATGCGGCGGACGCAGGCTCCGCCGCGGCAGCCGCCGGGGCTTCCATCGGGCCGGCCAGGTCGACGAGTTCGCGCCCGACGGGGCCAGTGAGCCAGCGGACACGGATCTTCTCGTCTGCGGTGCCCTGCGCGATCCTGGCAAGAGTCTGCTGCAGGAAGCCCCGGACGAACCCCTGCATCTCCGGTGGCCCACCGGCGAACACGGCACGGGCCGCCGGGATGACGATCTCGAGGCTCACGTCCTCGTGTAGTCCGGCCTGGAGGGCCTGGAGGGCCGCTCCGCCTGCCAGGGCGGCACTCTCGACATCCCCGCGCACCAGCTCGATCGTCGCCAGCGCGGCGTCAGCCTGCGCCCCCCAGGGGGCGTGCCCGGGCAGGAGCGGCAGCAGCCCCTTCACCTGCATTGCCGAGCGTTCGACAAGTTCCACGAGCGCCGGATCCGGTTCGCCTCCAGTCGCTGCCGCGGCGACCAGCCGTGCGCCCTCAATGGCCAGGCGGGCCAGCGCCTCGCATCGGGTGGACGCGCGGCCGCTCTCGGTCGCGAACGCGACGGCACGTTCCAGGTGGCGGCGCATGCCTTCGGCGTCGCCGGTCCCGGCCCGCACCATGCCGCGCCAGATCTCCAGTTGGCCGGAACGCGTCCGCGACGGGGCGCTCGACGCCGCGGCAGCCGCCAGCCCGACCCACCGTTCGGCCCCTTCCATGTCACCGAGCTCCAACAGGGTCATCGCCACGCCGCCGGCGGCGAGGAACTCGGTGCTCCGGTCGCCCTGGAGCTTCGCGGCGCGGTGAGCCTCTTCGCCACGCGACAGCGCCGAATCGGGCACCACCTTGGCCCGGGAGTAGACGTGAACCCCGAACAGCATCTGGAGGTCCAGGCGTGCTCGCTCGCTTTCGGTGACGAGCTCCGACAGCCGGCTTGTGACCCGCCGGATCTCCTCGAGGTGTCGGGCCGATGACGTGATGTGCATGACCAGCCCATACCGCCCATAGGCCATCGCGATGACCGTGGACATCACGCCGGTCCGATCGCCCAGCCGCTCGAAGATGCCAAGGGCACGATCCAGCACCTGGTTCGATTCGCGGAGCAGCGGGCCGATCGGCGACGCCAGGATCACCTGCTCGATGTCGGCACCCGACGTGAGCATCGCGAGGAGCTCATTGGCCTGCCCGGCCCGAACCTCGGCGCCGAACCACGAGCGGCCCTTCGCGAAGTCGATCGTGCCGAGCTCCCGGAGCGCCGCGGCCAGGCTGTGGTCGTCACCGAGCTGTTCGGCGAGCGCGATGGCCCGGCGGAATGCCTCGTCAGCACCGTCGAGGTCGGTCTCGACGCCGGCGCCGCCGAAGGACTCACCGAGCGGGCTCCGCAGGAGGGCCTGGCCGAGCTCCAGGCTCGCGCGGAGCTCCATCGCGGCGTCACCCCGGTCGGCCGCGCGGCCACGAACGCGGCGGGCCAGCTCGGCCGCGGCGTCCTCGTCGTGGCTCATCCGCAGCGCCGACGCGCGTCGCAGCTGCACGTCCAGCTCCACGGCCGGATCGCGCATCGCCTCGGCAAGCGCGGCCAGCTCCGTCAGCCCGTCGAGCCGCTCGCCGGTGCGACGGAGGACGGCGAACGCGTCGTCCCGGGTGGCCAGCAGGACGCGCCGATCGGTCGGCGACGAGACCACCGGGAGCGCCTGCTCCACGAGTCGAAGCGCCTCCTCGGGAGCGTTGGAGGCGAGCGCCGCCGTGGCGGCGTCGATCGAGAACCGCGCCGCCCGGGCCGTGTCACCGGCCGCAAGGGCGTGCTGGGCGAGCATCGGCAAGCCTTCGGGCGCCGGATCGCCACCGTCGAGGAGCAGGTCCACGACCGCCGCGTGAACCTGGCGCCGTCGCGCGGCCGAGAGCTGGCTCGCGGCGAACTGCCGGACCTGCTCGTGCGTGAACGTGTAGTCCGCGGGCTCACCCGGGGCCTGCGGGAGCAGGAGGCCCGCGCGGACTGCGGGCGCAAGATCGTCGGCGAGCGCATCCGCGCCATCCCCGTCCGCGGCCGGACGGCCCGGTGCCGCTGCGCCCGTGCCCACGATCTCGCCGGCACCGATCCGCTCCCGGATCGCGCGGAGGTCGCGCAGGCTGAAGCTGCGGCCGAGGATCGCGGCATCACCCAGCGCGGCCCGCGTGTCGGCCGGGAGTCGCGCGGCGCGGCGGTCGATGAGCGTCCGAACCGCAGACGGCATGAGCCTGGCCGCGTTCCGCCCGAGCCGCCACTCGCCATCGACCTGCTGGAGGCGTGCCTGCCTCGCGATGCGTGCGGGCCAGCTCCTCGACGATGAACGGCACGCCCTCGGACTGGACGTGCATCGCCGCTGCGGACGTGGCCTCCACCGGGCCGCCGAGGACGCGCTTCAGCAGCTCGGCCGTCTCGGCGCTGCCGAACCGCTGCGGGCGCAGCCGCCGGACGAGGCCCATGCGCTCCATGTCAGCCACGAAGTTCACTGCCTCCGTGACCGTTGCGAACTCGTCCGGCCGGATGGTCAGGAACAGGAAGACCGGCCTGTCGGCATCGCTGCGGACCACGTAGCGGAGCAGCCGGAGGGTGTCGTCATCCGCCCACTGCACGTCGTCGATGAACAGCGCCAGCGGGCGCAGCCCCGCCAATGTCGAGATCGCCACGCCTGCGAGGTCGAAGGCCCGCAGTAGCTTGGCGTCCGGCGACAGTGCCTCCAGCCCCGCCTCGTCGCGACCGGAGATTGCCTCGACCACTCGCCTGACGGCGGCCTCCGCCGGCGTCCCCGCCGCCGTGACCTGGATCGAGCTCGCGGCGAACAGGCTGCGCGCGACGAGGAACGGCCCGCGGATCTCCTCGTCGGCCGTGATCGCGACACAGGTGAAGCCGCTCGCCGACGCGAGCTCCGCGGCGGCGAGCAGCAGGCGTGTCTTGCCGATGCCGGGCTCGCCCTCGAGGGTCACCGCGGCGAGGTGGCTGGAGGCTTCCTTCAGCTCCTGGCGAGATCGCCTCGAGCTCGGCGCTCCGCCCGATGACCGCGCCCGTCGCCCGGCGCAGCTGGACGGCAAGCGAGCACTGGGGCCCGACCAGGGGGTCGAGTGCGCCGCCGTCGGCGACCCGGAAGGACGCGCCACGCTCAACGGACCCAACCTCGGCCGGCACGCGGCGGATTATGACAGAGCCGAGCTTCAATCGAGGGCGAGCGTCATGTCGCGGCCCACTTCCCCGCGTACGACCGGCACGCTTTGGCGCCTCGTCAGACGCATGGTCACGCTCATCTTCGGTCTCGCCGCCTTCCTGCGACCAACCTGCGGTTACGACTCGTTTACATCGCGAAAAAATTGCGAACACGCTGGCCCGTGACGCTCGACGCTGCCAGCCCGAGCGCTCGCTCGGGACGTATGAACCGGAGGAGTCGCATGCGACGTCAGCTTTCCCAAACAAAGCGGATGCTGACGGCCGTCGCCGCCTCCGCGGCGCTGGTTATGCTCGCCACCCAGGGACAATCGCGACGGTTGCCGTGGCCGCGAATGCAGCCGCGAGCCCCGCGGCAAGCCCCGTCGCAAGCACTCCGCCAACGTACCCGACACCGATCCAGCACCTCGTGGTCATCTTCCAGGAGAACTGTCTCGTTCGACCACTACTTCGGGACGTATCCCAACGCGGCGAACACGAGCGGTCAGACGTTCACCAAGCCTCGAAGACGCCGACAGACGCCAACGGGCCTACCGCGGATCTCTGACCAAGAATCCGCAACGGGACGAACCCGCGCCGCTACGACCCGTCGAACGTCAGCGACCTCCTCACGTGCGATCAGGACCACAACTATCACGACGAGCAGGTGGCGTTCGACAACGGACAGATGGACAAGTTCGTCAGCCAGCGTGGGCAACGGAGCGGCAAGTCGCCCAAGGCGCAGCCGTGCGTCGCCCGGCGACGTCATGAACTACTACGACGGGAACACTGTCACCGCGCTCTGGAACTACGCGCAGCGGTTCGCGATGAGCGACAACTCGTTCAGCCCGACGTTCGGTCCGTCGTCGCCGGGCGCCATCAATCTGTGTCCGGGTTACACCGGTGGCGTCGATACTGCTCACGAGGTGAACAGTCCGACCATCGCGACGACGGACGCGCCGAACGCCGATCTCCAGTCTGACGGTCAGGGTGGTTACTCACTCATCGGCGATGCCCAGCCGTACTGGGACGACTGCTCCACGCGTGATGCCGTCGGCAAGCTGGGCAAGAACATCGGCGATGAACTCAAAACGCCGGCCTCTCATGGGGCTGGTTCCAGGGTGGCTTCCGCCCGACCACCTCGTTCGCCGATGCGGCAACCGCGGTCGGCCAGGCGGGGCAAGCCACCAGCACCTTCACGCCGAACGAGTTCAAGGACGCCGGGTTCCAGAACGAGCGTGCCCAACTCAAGCAACGAGGGCATCTGCAACGCCGTCACGCCGGTCGGAATAGCGCTCGGCGGCCACGGGCAGTACGGCTACAAGGACGACTACATCCCGCACCACGAGCCGTTCCAGTACTACGCGAGCACCGCCAATCCGCACCACCTCAGCGTGCCAACCGACGCGCAGGGCAACGACACGATCGGTGGTCTCGCCACGATCGGTCACGACACACAGACCACGAAGGATGGCGTGCCGCAGTTCGACACCCCCAACCACCAGTACGACATCTCGGACTGGAACCAGCTCGTCACCGCCATCGATGCCGGCCAACTGCCCGCCTCGGCCCTCCCTACGGTGAGCTTCCTGAAGGCCCCCGGCTACCAGGACGGGCACGCCGCCTACTCCGATCCGCTCGACGAGCAGTTCTTCGTGACCAACACGATCAATGCGCTGATGGCCGGCCCCGATTGGTCGTCGACCGCGGTCGTGATCGCCTATGACGACTCGGATGGTTGGTACGACCATGTATTCGCCGGCGTCACGAATCCGTCGAGTGGAGCAGCGGATGCGTTGACTGGCGACGGCCAATGCGGTTCTGGAACGCCTCTGGCGTCTCGGCAGGGACGCTGTGGCTTGGGACCTCGCCAACCACTTTTGGTCATCTCGCCCTGGGCCAAAAGCAACTACGTGGACCACACGCAGACCGATTTCTCATCGATCGTGAAGTTTGTCCAGGACAACTGGGCGTTGCCTCCGATCAGCGGAAGCTTTGCGACCATCGCCGGCGCGCTGGACGGCATGTTCGACTTCAAGAAGAGCACGCCACCGAACGCCGCCAAATTCCTGCTGAACCCGTTGAGCGGCCAACCATCCTGAGCCGTGACCGCCCGGCGCCGTCGAGGGCTGTTGGCTCGGCCCTCGGCGGCGTTCGAGGTGTCGGCGGATCGGGGCGTCGCCCGTCCTGGCCGTCGCGGTCGGTGCGCGCGACTCGACAGATCGGGAGGCGGTGGATGGCATGCCCTTGCCACATCCCGATGAAGAACGAGCCTTGGTAGGGCCCCGCGGGTAAGCGACACTCGGCAGCATGACCTGGGAAGAGCTTCCCCGCGGTGCCAAGACCTTCCGGATCGCCCATCTGGTGTGGGGTTTCTTCGGGATGGCGACGCTCGCCTACATCTGGTTGTGCGCCGTGCGACGCCGGCGGGATCCCTTGCTCGCTGCGAGCGTCGCCTTTCTGTCGATCGAGGGCGCCGCACTCGTCGTCGGTCGCGGCAACTGTCCCTTCGGCCCCGTCCAGTCGCGGCTCGGCGATCCGGTGCCGATGTTCGAGTTGTTCCTGCCGCCGCGCGCTGCCAAGGCCGCGGTCCCGATCCTCGCCGGCGTGTCGCTGCTCGGGTTCGTCGCAGTGGCCGTCCGGCCGCCTCGTGGCGAGGCTGCCTGAGCAATAGCCGGCTTGGACGCCGAATTCGAATCGCCATCGACGCCGGTTTCGCCGCCAGTCAGAAGCGAGTGTCCACTTTGACGTGCTGATGCGTTATCTCAGTGGACACATCGCTGAGGGTTGCCCATGGGCCTAGAGGCAGGCGCGGCTCAGGCCGCTGAGACATCCGAGGAAGCGACGGCGCTCCGCGCGCGCTCCGATCGCGATGCCTTCGCTGAGCTGTACCTGCAGCAGCGCGACCGCGTCTTCCGATATCTTCGGACTCGGTGTGCATCCGACGACGACGCGCTCGAGGTAACGGCACAGACGTTCGAGCGAGCCCTGCGGGCGATGCCGCGCTACACGACTCAGCGCGGCGGAGTGACCGCATGGCTGTTGCGGATCGCGCGGAACGCGGCCGTCGACCTGGAACGTCGCCGTCGACCAATCGTCGCTCTCACGAGTTCCCCCGAGTCCGCGACCAGCGCACCCTCGCCGGAGGAAGTCGCGATGGGCGCCGAGGAGCGTCGAGCCCTGCGCGCCGCGATGCGCCAGCTGCCGGCGGTTCAGCGCGATGCGCTGGCGCTGCGCTTCGGGGCACGTCTGACAGCGCGTGAGATCGCGCCGGTCATCGGCAAGAGCGAGGACGCGACCCAGAAGTTGATCACGCGTGCGATTGCGCGCCTCAGAGAGGATCTCGAGCCATGAACGATCGCCCGATCGAAGATCGCCTCGCTGAGGCGTTCGGTGCGGATATGAATCAGGCCGAGCGAAGCTGGCTCGACGGCCGGGTGCGCACTGCGTTGGCAACGGCGGAGCTGGCACGTCCGTCGCGAAAGCGGTTCGCGGGTAGCCTGCTGCTGGTCGGGGTTCTGCTTGTTCTGGCTCCCGCCGTACTCGCCGTCGGCGCCGGCATTCTGCCCCTCCGAACGGCCACCGCGTCCATCACCCCGTCCCAGCAAGCGGGCACGCCCAGCCTGACCCTCTATGCGCACCTCGAAGGGACGGTCAACCCGACCAAGCCGTATCCCAAGACGCAGTGGTTCGCGATGGCCCGGGGCGGCACCGTGGATCCGTATCGAGCCATCGGCTTCGACTACGACGGGGTCGGCTGCTTCGACGTCGAGGCCGGCGATCAGCTGGGGCTCTACGATCGCAATCCTGCCGACTCGGCCGCCCAGCAAACGCAGTTGATCGCAAGGGTTGAGCAGTTGCCGACTGTCGTCTGGGTCGACATCACGCAGTCGGGATCGCTCACGCTGGGGACCGGAGTGCCGAGCTGGTGGAGCGGTCCCGCACAGGAGTGCGGAGGCGCGTCGCCCGCGCCGGCCACACAGACGCCAACCCCGTCCGTATTGCCAAGCCCGGTGCCATCCATCGCCGAGGACTCTGGCTGCGGACCGTCCACGATTGAGCTCCCGGACGCCAGCTTTGTTCCCTACAGCCCCGGGTCCGGATCAGGACAGCCGAATGGCGGCCTGATCAAAAGTGCACCCCCAGCGACGGTGGCCGACGGCCAGGCCCATGGGTTCCTCGCATACATTCCGACGCTCGCCGGCTACGACTACAGCTACTTGATTCTGAACACGAACGTCTTCGAGACGTTCCTATCGCGGAACCCGATCACCGCGCAAACGCGCTTCTTTCCTTTCTACCAGGAAGGCGGAGCAACGATCAGCGAACAGAAGAACGGGGCCGAGAACTTTGCGACTCGGCTCGGCGCGCACCTCGATCGGGTGTCGCCTGTCGCGATCGGAACGTACCAGGGATATGTTCGGCGAGACGATGAGCTGCTTCCTGGGTTCCGACCGTTCTACGTGATGTGGACGCAAGGCGCGACGTACTTCGAGATGTACTCGGGTGCCGCAAGCGCCGCGGATGCCGTCAACCTCGCACGCTCGACGGTCTGCACCGGCGACACGCCGATCACGGAAGCGGCCGCGATCGCCATCGCCTCACACCAGGTGAAGAATGGCTCAGCGCTACTCTCGGCTGAGCACGGCCCCTACGCGCAGATGGTCGACCAGGGGCGGGTCCTCCCATCGGGTCTCCCGCAGCAATCTCAGCGCGAGGTGTGGGCGGTCACGTTCAGCGTCGTGTTCGATGACATCTGCCCGCCAGATGGCTCCGCTTGTGAATCGCCGCGCCCTGGCACCCTCACCGTGTTCATCGACTACGTCACCGGGGAACTGATTGGCACGTCGGGATACGCACCGAACCCGAACTGACGACGACACACCGCGGACGTCGCGCTCCGATCAGCCAGGCGACGCCTTGAATCGCGCCACGAGCTTTCGCTGATGGTTGCGGTCGACGCCGCGCCGTTCACGACGTTAGGGCTGAGCAGCAGAGGTGGACCAGACGACGGGGAGTACGTGCTCAGTCGTCCGGGGAATGAGATCGCATCGTGGGCAGCTTGCTCGCCGGCATCACGTCGGAAAGCGGTCGCTTCGTCCAATTAACCTGATTACCCCATGTCACGACCGCCTGCACCCCATGCGCCGCATGAGCCCACCGAGTCGGGTTTGCTCGAGGTGGGCGACGGTCAGGCCATCTGGTGGGAGGTCTCTGGGAACCCCGAAGGCAAGCCCGCAGTCGCGCTTCACGGCGGACCGGGCTCGGGTCTGTCGCCCGGGCGCCGCCGCTGGTTCGACCCCACCCGCTACCGGCTGGTCCAGTTCGACCAGCGAGGTTGCGGTAGGAGCACGCCCCACGCGGCCGACCTGGCGACCGATCTGTCGGCCAACACGACCCACCACCTCATCGCGGACATCGAACGACTGCGTAAGCACCTGGGCATCGAGCGCTGGCTGGTGTGGGGCGCGTCCTGGGGCGTGACGCTCGCGCTCGCGTATGCCGAGCGGTACCCCGAACGTGTGACGGAGATGGTGCTGCTGTCCATCACCATGACGCGTGCCTCCGACGTCCACTGGTTCGGGCACGAGACGGGTCGCTACTTCCCGGAGGAATGGAGACGCTTCCAGGCCGGCGTTCCCGAGGCCGAGCGTGACGGCGATCTCGTCGCGGCCTATGACCGGCTGATCAACCGGACTACCGATCCGGATGTGCGACTCCAGGCGACCCGCGACTGGGTCGCCTGGGAGGACGCCGTGCTGTCGCTGGAGGAGGGCTACCCGTTGCCCCATCCACGCTGGTCGGACGCCCGCTTCCGAGTCGCGTTCGCGCGCCTTGTGACGCACTACTTCTCGAACGCGGCCTTCCTGAAGGAGGACGAGCTGCTCAGTGGTGCCGGACCGCTGGCGGGCATCGCTGGCGTGCTGGTCCATGGCCGGCTCGACCTTTCTGGGCCGCCCGATGTGGCGTGGTTGCTCGCTCGGGCCTGGCCTGGCTCGGAGCTCCACCTGGTCCCGGGTGGTCACACCGGCGATGCCGAGATGGACCGGCTTCAACTCGAGGCCCTCGACCGCTTTGCGTCGCGTCGCTAGAGCCTGCGCGCCCTCGACGTGTCGCGGCGAGGGCGCCAATCCATCCGCGCCCCCGTCTACTGCGAGATGGGGTGATCGCAGGCCGACGGCAGCGTGACCGGGGTGTTGGTATTGATGCCGGTTAGGTCGATGGCAACGGTGAGGTCGCCATCGAAGGCAAGCGGATCGAAGGCCCCGCTGAAGCCACCGCGGTAGGCCACCGGGTACCCGCCGTCCTCGGCGAGGTAGAGGTCTCCGTCGCTGGCTGATCGCAGCGACTTCGCGAAGCCGTTCACGGTCGGGTCAGTGGTCGCCTGCGCCGCCGCCAGGAACGCCGCACCGTCCATGCGGTAGTGCTTGACGGACATCCCGTCGAGGGTCTCGTCGGCCAGGAACGTACCGCGCGCCACGCCGTCGCTGGTCAGGATGGTCATGAGGCTCTGCGGGCTGAGCTGGCTCAACGCCTCGGTGGCGGTGTTGTCCTTGGGCTTGACGCACAGGTCGAACAGGCTCGAGACCACCACGTATGTGCCCTCTGGAACCGTATAGACGCTGACCTTGGAGGGCCGGAAGAGGCTGAGGGCCTTGCCACCAACCTGAGCCACGACACTACCCAGCAGGCTGCCGGTGACAACGATCTGGCTCATCGACTCCCCGCTGCTGCTGACCTGGGCAGTGAGGTCGCCCTGCGTGGCCTGGCCGTTCATGGTGCCGTCGACCGTCAGCGTGACTGTGGCGTCGAGAGACGTGAGCCCGCTGAGTGGCGTGAGCGGGATGAGGTCCTCGGCCGACGGCTGCCCGGGAGAGGCGCCCTGCTCGGGAGACGCCTGGCTCGGAGAAGCCTCCTGCTGATCGACGGCACGTGTATGCGCCGGCGCCGGTAGCGACGTAGCCGCGACGCCTCCACCCATGGCAACGATCGACACACCGACCGTGATCGCTGCCAGGAGCACCGCAGCTGCGCGATGTCCGCCTTGAATCGATGGCCACTTCCTGGTTGACATCTCTCGTCCTCTTGTTTCGGCCGACTCCGCCCGCGGTCGGAAGACCTCGCCCTGGCGTGACGCTGGGACGACCGGGGCGACCATCGTCGCACGGGTGCATCCCAGTCGGCGGTGCGTCGCGAACCAGCGGTCCGGCCGCCGCAGGACCCTCCGGGGCGTCTAGCATCCTGCGCGTGTCAGCCACCTCCGCCACTGCGGATCCCAACCTCAGAGAGCGACTGGTGGCCGGTCTGTTCCGGTACGTTCCGATCACGAGGTGGCTGCCCCGCTACGAGCGCACGTGGCTGTCCGGTGACCTGGTCGCGGGCATCACCTCGTGGGGAATCATGGTGCCGGTCGCCATGGCCTACGCCGAGCTGGCCGGTGTGCCACCGCAGGTTGGCCTGGTCACCGCGCTCACCGCACTGACCGCGTACGCGCTCTTCAGCACGAGCCGCCATCTCAAGGTCACCGCCAGCTCGACCATGGCCGTGATGTCTGCGGCCGTGGTGGCCCCCCTTGCAGCCGGCGACGGCAGCCTGTACCTCCAACTCTCGTCGGCGCTGGCGTTGATCGTGGGCGTCATCCTGGTGGCCGCGGGTGTCGCTCGCCTCGGCTTCATCGCCGGCTTCCTCTCCAAGCCCGTCGTCACCGGCTTCGTCATCGGGCTTTCCATCAGCATCCTGGTCGGCCAGCTGCCCAAGCTGTTGGGCATCCCCGGCTCGGGCGGCAACGTCTTCGCCCAGCTCCAGAACATCGTCATGGAGCTCGACCAGGTGGACCCGGCGACCCTTGCGTTGGGCCTCGGGTCGATCGCCATCATCCTTGCCTTCAAGCGCTTCCTGCCCCGCATCCCGGGCTCGCTGGTGGCGCTGGTCCTTGGCATCGCCGTCAGCTACGCGTTGGACCTTTCAACCAAGGGCGTCAGCGTGGTCGGTGAGGTGGCGACCGGCCTGCCCGAGCCCGGGCTGCCGTTCGGGGCGGTGCCCTCGCTGTTCTTCCTCATTCTCGGCGCCGGCGGGATCGTGTTCCTGGCCGTCGGTGAGTCGCTGGGCGCCGCGCAGAACTTCGCGACACGCAACCGTTACGACATCGACCCCGACCAGGAGCTCCTGGCGCTTGGCGCAGCCAACCTGAGCACCGGAATCTTCGGCGGCTTCACGGCCGACGCGAGCCTTTCGCAGTCGGCCGCGGCGGAGGCGGCCGGGGTGCGCACGCAGCTGTCCTCGTTGCTCACCGCGATCCTGTTGCTGGCCACGCTGCTGTTCCTGGCGCCGCTCTTCACGACCCTGCCGCAAGCGGTCCTGGCCGCCATCGTCATCACCGGCGTGCTGGGGCTCCTGGACTTCAACGAGCTGCGCCGTTACTGGAGGCTCCGGCGGCTCGACTTTGTTCTCGCCGTCATCGCGGCCGTCGGGGTCATCAGCACCACGGTCCTGGCCGGGCTCGTGGTGGCCGTGGCCCTCTCGATCGTCAGCCTCATCTACCGGGCAAGCCGGCCCTACGTGGCGGTGCTGGGCAGGCTGACCGTCGAGACTCAGCCCACCTTCGGAGATGTCGGCCGCCATGCCAGTGCGGAACGCATCCCGGGCTTCCTGATCCTGCGACTCGATGCTCCGCTGTACTTCTTCAATGCCGCCGTCGCCGAACGACAGGTGCTGGCACTCGCCCGCAACGAAGATCCGAGGCCGCGCGTGCTCATCCTCGACGTGGGTGCCACCACCGACGTCGATGTGACCACGCTGGACGCGATCGCCGAGCTGCTGGCGCAGCTGCGCGATGAGTCCATCGAATTGCGGGTGGCACAGGTCAGATGGCGCGCCCGCGAGCGCATGGAGCGCGCCGGTCTCCTCGAGGCCATCGGCCGGGACCGTGTGTTCCGGTCCATCGCCGCTGCGCTCGGCGAGGCCGTGAGCGCTGCCGGCGAGGCTGGCCCGGCCGCCGATGAAGCGGATGACGGCGAAGGCGATCAGACCTCGCCCGAGTCACCTGGTCTGGACGGCTGATCCATCGGTGGCGGTCGCCTGCCGACCCGGGAGACGAGGATCGCGACGGCTGAGACCAGGTAGAGCTGGCCCATCAGGGCCTCAGTGACCGCAGCCATGCGACCGGGCGATTCCGCCGCCGTGAGGTCGCCGAAGCCCACGGTCGTGAGGGTCGTGTAGCTGAAGTAGAGCAGGTCGCCCACAGTTGTAGTCACGGTCTGTGCGAAGAACGGCTGGCCGGAGGTGAACGTGAGCAGGGCGAAGACGTAGTTGAAGGCAAGCCCGATCAGGAGGTAGATGCACAGGGCCCCGAGGACCAGCCGGAAGGTGATCGTTTCGCTTCGGATGGTTCGCCAGAGGATGACCAGCGGCGCCACGACGACGAGTGCCAGTCCAACGGAAGCGGACGCCGCCTGGGCGAGTGATGGTGTCAGGTCGGAGACGACGAGGATCACGCCGGTAACCGCACAGCCGGCGAGGATGATCGCGACGACCATGGCGCGATGGCCGAACCCCGATGTATGCAGAACGATCAGCAGCGTGATTCCTTCGAGCGCAGCCGAGAAATCAAGGCCGAACGGTGAACCGCCAAGGATCGCCAGGCTCAGGATGGTGATCACGATGAGGACCAGGACGACGCCGAAGTCGTCCCGCCGATCGAGCAGCTGTCGCATCCGAAGACGCAGCGCCTTCGCGCCAGCGACTGGCATCTGACTGCCCGATTCCCCACTCGGCCCAGCAGTCGCGCTCACCGTCCGGCACCAACGTGCTCCCGGTCGACCGCCAGCAATTCCTGCCCGAACGGGGTCATCTGGTAAAGCGTAACGGGCACCGATGGGCGCGTATGCTGTGGGTTCCGCGTTGACCGCTTCGACACATCCATTCGCTGTCCTCACAGCCCTGTGCGTCGCATTCTTCGGGGCAGAGGAGCGATCGAAATGGCTTCCAACGAACTGATCCTCGGGATCTTCGCCGACGAGGCCGCAGCGGATGCCGCTGTCGGAGCACTGAAGTCGTGGGACAAGGCAAGCGCGGACGTGAAGCTCGGCGCCATCGGTGTGCTCGTCGTCGACGACAACGGCCAGATCAAGGAGCACAAGCTGGGCCAGCGCAGCACCAAGACCGGCGCCGGTATCGGCCTGGTCCTGGCGGTCGTGGCTCCGCCCACGCTGCTGGTGGGCCTCGTCGGTGGTGGCGTTCTCGGCCACTTCCACCACCAGGGTCTGAAGCTTGCCGACGCGGACCGGGAGCGCATCGGCGCGGAACTGGCCGGCGGCAAGGCCGCCGTGGGCGTCCTCGCCCCTGCCGATGAAGCGGCAGCCATCTCTGCCAAGCTGAGTGAGCTCGGTGGCGCGGCCGAAGTCCACGAGGTGACCGACGACGCCCTCGAGGCAGTCGCAGCCGCCGCGCCGGAGGCCGCCCAGCCCGAGGTGGCAGTCGCAAGCGCCTGATCGAACCCGGGCGACGGTGGACCCGGGTCGTTTGACGATCCGGGTCTCCGTCGCCTGAACAACGAAGGGAGGCAGAGTCGAATGGCAGTCAAGAAAGCTGCTGCGGTCGGTTACGAAGCCGCTTGGGCGCCCAAGCCTCCCGAGGGAGATGCCTGGACGGCGCGACCATGGGTGCACCCGTCGGTGCGTCTCGACGAGGGCCGACAGGCCCGCAAGCGGGTGCCCCGGGCCAGTCACGCCGCCTTCGAGCCACGTGAAGGCCGCGATCCCATCGCCATCCTCGACAAGCAGGAAGAGGACCGCCTGCCCGAGCTCGTGCCGCTGCGCCACGCGCGCATGGCCGAGTCGCCCTTCGCCTACTACCGCGGCACGCCCGCGGTGATGGCCTACGACCTCGCGGTCACGCCGCGCACCGACATCATCGTGCAGGCCAGCGGCGACGCCCACCTGTCCAACTTCGGGCTCTTCGCCTCACCCGAGCGGACCCTGGTGTTCGATGCCAACGACTTCGACGAGACCCTCCCGGCGCCCTGGGAGTGGGACGTCAAGCGGCTCGCCGCGAGCATCGTCATCGCCGGCCGCAGCAACGGCTTCAGCGCCGCCCAGAACCGGGTCGCGACCATGGCCACCGTGGCCATGTACCGCCAGTGGATGGCCAGCTATGCCGGCATGCGCCTCATCGACGTGTGGTACTCGCACATCACCGAGGCCGACATCCGCGCCGCCGCCGAGCCCTTCCTGGCCAAGGCGAAGGACACCGGCGCCCGGCGCGCCCGGCTCGACGCCCTGTTCAGCAAGGCTCGCGGCAAGGACGCCCTCAAGGCGGCCAGCTCGCTGACCTCGATCGTCGAGGGCAAGCGCCAGTTCAACATCGATCCGCCGGTCGTCCAGCGGATGGAGATGCCCGGCGGCCCCGACGCCATGCGCACGGTCTTCGAGGACTACCGCGCCACCATGGCGGAGAGCCGCCGCGAGTTCCTGGAGCGCTTCCGCTTCGCCGACTTCGCGCTCAAGGTCGTCGGCGTGGGCAGCGTCGGCACGCGCTGCCTGATGCTGGTGCTCGAGGGCCGTGACCAGGAGGACCCGCTCATCCTGCAGGCCAAGGAGGCCACCGCCTCGGTGCTCGAGGAGTTCGCCGGCGGCAGCGGTCACGCCAACCACGGCGAGCGCGTGGTCGTGGGCCAGCGCCTGATGCAGGCCACCCCGGACATCTTCCTGGGCTGGACGCGCGGCCCGGGTGGCCGCGACTTCTACGTGCGCCAGCTGTGGGACATGAAGGGCAGCGTCGACGTCGCCACGCTGCGGCCCGAGGGTCTCGGCTTCTACGGCGCCATCTGTGCCTGGGCGCTCGCCCGGGCCCATGCCCGCACCGGTGACTCGGTGGCCATCACCGCCTACCTCGGCAGCGGCGACGTCTTCGACGGCGCGGCCGCCGACTTCGCCGAGACCTACGCCGACCAGAACGCCAGGGACCACGCGGCCTACGTGGCGGCCATCACATCTGGACGAGTCTCGACGACGACGACCGCCTGAAAATGGAGGAATTCCGGCGTTCCCGTCCTCTATAGAGGTAAGCGGCAGCGTTGGGCCGTGACGCGGGGGCGTTTGGGAGCGGTGTGTGCCAGATCGAGCCCTGGTCGAGCGGGCGCAGCACGGCGATCGCGATGCCTACGAGCAGCTGGCAGTCGAGGTCGGTGATCGGCTGATCGCTGTCGCGCATCGCATCGTGCGCGACCTCGACCGGGCGGAGGACGCGGTTCAGCAAACGCTCGTCGCCATGTGGACGGAATTGCCGCGCCTGCGCGACCCCGATCGATTTGACGTCTGGATCTATCGGCTCGTCGTGCGCTTCTCACTCGCGGAGGCGCGCCGGCACCGCAGGATCGGTGTGACCGTGGAGCCACTTTCGGCCGAGGTTCCGGAGCCCCGAGATCAGTTCGACGGTGTTGGCGCGCGCGATCAGCTCGAGCGTGCCTTCCGGAACATCTCTCCGGAGCATCGGGCCGTGTTGGTTCTCTTCCACTACCTGGGCCTGTCGCACGCCGAGATGGCCACTGCCCTTGGCGTGCCACCGGGAACGGTCAGCTCGCGGCTCAATCGCGCGACGGCCCAGATGCGCGCCGTGCTCGACGCGGACGCGCGCATCACGGTGTCGGAAGGGGCACTCGCATGACCGGCTCGACGGACCTTGACGGCATGCTCGGGAATTGGCTCCGAGATGACGGTGCGACCATGCTGCGCCGCGAAGTCCTGGATGCCGCGCTGTCCGACGCACGAGGCAGGGCCCAGGCGCGGACGTTCCACGTGCCGTGGCTGGACCGTTTCCCGCGGCCTGTCGCGTGGATCGCCGTGCTTGGGCTGTTGGTCGCACTCGCGCTCTTTGGCGCCCTGCTCGCTGGGAGCGCTCCGACCGTTCGTCCCGCGGATCCGCCATACCTGACCACGTTCTGCGACCTGGCATCACTGGACGAGGTTCGGGCGATCCTCGGTGACGACGAGCGCAGCGGTTGTCCACGGAGGGCGCGGCTCCAACCACACGGGGCTCGATGCCTGCGTGTGGCGCGCGGAGGTTCCGCGCGAACGCGTCGTTGGCGTCTGGGATTTGGCGCCCACGATGTTCGACCAGGCCAAGGGCAATCCAGATGCCGAGGTTCCCGGCGGAACGCTCACGCCAGTGGCGGCTGTCGGTGACGATGCGTTCCTTGTGACGAGTCCGACCGAGGCGGACCTGTACGTCAAGAAGGGCGCGCGAGCAGTGTGGGCCTTCTACCGACCTGCTACGGCCGAGGATCCCGCACAGCTGCAGCGGATCGCGACGCAGATGGGCAGCCTGGTCGCCGAGCGCATTTCCGGTGCGCCGAGTGCGGTGGGCGACCTGTGCCCGTTGCTGGCCCCAGAAGACTTTCAGGCCGCGCTGCAGTGGACGGAGCCCTACGCGACCTCGTTCGCCACGCACTGTGATTGGACCGCGACTGATCCCACCGATCCGATGGCAGGGTACCTCTCGGTTTATGACGTTCCGGTGGCGGATTTTGACGCTGCAAAGTCGGTGGGTGGCGACCCGGTGTCGGGCATGGGCGACGAGGCGTTCATCCAGACCATCGACAACCAACCGACGCTCTACATCAGGAAGGGAGATCGAGCTACCGCGATCAGCACGCCTCACTACAACGATGCCGTCCAGCAGTACGGTCCCGACGATGAGTTGAAGATAGGGGCGATCGTCGCCGACCGGCTCGCCGCAGGTCCTTCGGGCACACAGTCGACGCCAGCTGAGACAGCGGCGACCAGCCCATCCGCGGCGACCAGCCCTGGAAGAAAGTAGGCACCCAATGTCCGTCCTGTCTCGTGTGTTTGCGGTGAGTTCGGCGGCCCTCGTCATCAGCGCTTCGGTCGTAGCGGCGGCCGATCCATCACCATCGGCCACCGGCACGCCAGAGTGGCAGTCGGTCGAACCGACCGCGACCTTCGACGTCCCGAACGCCGGAGGAGTGATCAGCCTCGCGACCGATGGCATGAACGTCTGGGTCGCGGGCGACGGCGAGGTCCTGCGCATCGACGGCGCGACGGGTACGGTCGACCACCTTGCGGCACCCGTTGCGACGGGTGACACGTACCTGCTCTTCGCCGATGACGGTCTGTGGGTGACGCGTTTCGAGGACGGCAAGATCTACCGGCTGGACCCGACGACGGGCGCAATAGAGCTCGCGCGCGACCTACCTCACGCGGTCGATCCGCAGCTCGGCGGCCAGGACCTGTGGGTTGGCCGGGAGGATCAGGGCGCGATGATCCACGTCGACAGAGTGAGCGGTGCGCTTGGCGCCTCTATTGGCTTGGGTGCGTATGCCCTGGGCGGCCCTGACGCCCTCTGGTTCGCCGGACCGGGGGACCCGCCCACGGTGGTGCGGGTCGACCCGACCTCGGGCGCAACCGTGGCGACGATCGACGTTCCCGCGGGCACCGGCTGCGCCGTCGCAGGCACCGTTCCGGATGCCCTGTTCACGTCGAGCTGCTTCGCTCAGGACGCCGAGACACGAACGTTCGCGCGGATCGATCCGCTGACGAACACCGTCGTCGCGACCACGCAACTGCCTGCCACGCACGGCGGCAATCCCGTGGTCGCCGGCGGGTCGACCTGGCTGGTCGGTGCGTTCGATGCGCCCGATGGCTCCCATTTCGCGGGCCTGGTCCGCGTCGACCCGGCCTCAGGCGCGGCGCAGCAGTGGATCTCCCTCCCTGGCGTCGATCCGGATGGTTCGATCGGCACGGCGAACGCGATCTGGGTGCCCGATGAGGGCGGACACCGGGTGTTGCGCTACGACATCGCGAGCTGACGGGCGGGTGATTTCTGGTGGTCGCGCACCGCATAACGTGAGTGCGTTGGCACCTTGACAAGCAACCAGGCTCATCCCGTGCACGTGGTCGCCGCCGGAAATGGCTGCTCGGGAAGGGGCGCGGACGGCAGGTGACTGGTCGAGGTGAGCGGGTTCGCCGCTCGTGCGTGGATCTTGACGATGACGATGTTCGGATGGCCACTCAGGGTGACGTGGTCGATGACATGGCATAGGGCGGTCATGAGCTGCACGTCTACCGCTTGGATGCCGCCCTCGAACGTCTTGCCGTCCCCGGGGCCGTAGAGATGCCCGAGCATGTTGTCCAAGGACCGGTTCTCGAAGAGCACCACCACGACGTGGTCGAGCGCCTGTGCCCGGCTCCCTGCGTTCGACATGTGAGCCTCCAAGGACGTGCGCTGGGCTGTGGGCAGACAGGAACCATAAATCGTTTTCAGGTGGCTCGGCACGTCCGTAGCATGTGTGCCACTCCACTGGTCTCGACCGGCCCGATGCGAACCCTGTGGGCGTCAAGCGTCCGCCGCGAACGGAACCACTCGACTCGCTGTCACGGCAGTACTGTGAGGACGATGCAGCTGCTCGCACTTGATCCTGCTGCTCCCTCACAGGCTTTACCTCTCGAGCCCGTCCAACTCGATAAGTCGGACTCCGTGAACCTGGTGTGGCTGGACCTTGACCGAAGCGAAACGTCGCGGCTCCCGTGGCTGGTCCGCGACGTCCCCGTTCCCGTCGCGCGGGAGCTCGCCGACATGGACGCCGCACCGTATCTGCGCGACCGCGGTGGTCTCCGGTGGGTGTCGTTCTACGGCGTGGCCGAGGTCTCAGGTCGGCATGAACTGGCCGACCTGGCTGTCCTGTTCGCGCCGGGCTTGCTTGTGACGATCCACAGCGGCAGCCGCCCGGCTCTCGAGCGGCTGGAGAAGGCCGCTTCGTCGCCTGGTCGGCTCGCGCCTCCGCTGTCAAGGACTGCACTCGAACTCGTCATCCGCGCGACGTTTGACGGCTACGATGACCTCATCGATGAGACGGAGGTCGAGGTGGAGCGACTACAAAAAGCTTCGCCGACGGCTGATCGTCGCGTGACCAAGGCCCAGATACTCAAGCAGCGCCAAACGATGATCGCGGTCAGGAACCAGCTGGCGGCGCAGCGGGAGCCGTTTGCCGACATTGTTCGCCTAGGAAGCCGGAACCCGTCGGACGGAGCGCGGTGGATCAACGACCGTCTCGAGGCGGCCATCAGCGGCGCCAGGGAGGCCGCGCAATACGCCTTGGCCATCAGCTGGTCCCTTGGCGACGGGTCGCGGGGCCGGCGCCGGGAGTTGCTCGCGGTCTTGGTCGCCGCATGGTTGACCTGGCTCGGCCTGGCGGTCCTGACCCAGCTCGCCCTGTCCCCTGGGCAGGGCGCCACTCACCCCCTCTGGTACGCCGGAGCTGTGCTGGGTGTCATCTCGGTGCTCGTGCTCGGCCTCGCCGTGAGTCGACGATGGCTCTAGCGACCCGAGCACCGCGGAAGGCGTCGCCGATCGATCCGACTGACCTCCCGGCGGATCCGTCGATCAAGGTCGCGGCACTCCGAGACGGCAAGCTCACCGAGACCAACGACGGGCTGCGCGACATCCTGGCGGACGTCGGGACGCGCGCCTGGATCGATCTCACCGATCCGACACCGGCCACCGTTGAGGCAATCGCCGCCGAGATCGGGCTGCACCCGCTGGTCGCCGAGGACATCATCGGCAGCAACGAGCGGGCGAAAGTCGAGTCCGTCGGGGACATCATTCACATCGTGATGTTCGTGCTGACTCGCGCGGACGAACTGCAGACCCATGAGATCGACTTCGTCCTGGGAGAGCGGTTCGTGCTATCGGTGCATCCCGCCGCCTGGGATCCCCGGACGTCGCATCAGCTCAAGCTCGGAATCGGCACGATCCTGGCTCGCGGCACCGACTTCCTGCTGTGGGCGCTCCTCGATGGCATCGTCGATGGGTATTTCCCCATCCTCGACGGGTACGCCGATGAGATCGATCAGATCCAGGACGACATCATCGACGATCCCAGCAAGCAGGTACTCCAGAAGGTCTTCGAGGTCAAGCGCGACCTCATTCGCCTGCGACATGTCGTGCACCCGAGTCGCGAGATCTTCGGCCGGCTGACCAGCCGGGAGTTCGACCTGATCAAGGACGAGCAGGTCTTCTACTTCCGCGACGTGTACGACCACCTTATCCGCCTGTCGGACGAGTACGACAGCATCCGCGAACTGGCTGCAGGAGCCCTCGAGGTCTACCTCTCGACGGTCAACAACAACCTGTCGGCGATCATGAAGCGGCTGACCGGCGTCACCGTCGTGCTGGCGGGGATCGCTGCCATTGGCGGCCTGTTCGGGATGAGCGAGGCCCCGGCCGCGTTGTCGGGGACGGAGGGCGGCGGCTTCTGGATCATCACCATCGGCACCCTGCTCCTCGCCGCCATTGCCATCGTCGTCCTTCGCAAGATCGACTGGATCTGAGCTTCGGATCGCGCGCGGCCGGCTGATCACCAGCCTCACACGTCCGCTTCCAGGGTCTGCACCCTTCCGGCCTTGTCGGCGAGCCCAGCATGCCCGGCGACCGCGCCGGCCCATACTGGCCGGCCCGCCCACGTCACCGCGGAGCGTGTGAGATGTCGATCGAGCAGAACAAGGCCATCGTCCGTCGATTTGTGACCGAGGTGCTCGTGGGTGGCAATGTCGAGCTGGTCGACGACCTGCTGGCCTCGAGCTACGTCAACCGCGGAATGAACGGCATGGATCGCGCCGCTTTCAAGGCGTGGCTGGCCGTCGCTTCGGCCGGTCCCGGGGGCTCGATGCAGATCAAGGATCTGGTCGCGGAGGGGGATGCGGTGGTCGCCCGCTTTGACTACGCCATCACGCTTCCGAGCGGCGAGAGGATCACCGCCCGTGGCCTGACCTTTTACCGCCTCGCAGACGGTCGGATCGTCGAGGACGACGCCATTACCTCGCCGGATCTCATGCAGGTTTTCGCCGACCAGATGCCGCTGCCCGGGCCCTGATCCCTGTTATCTCGACCTGACCTGTCAGGCGTCCAGATCCGAACTCGCGGCGAGGCACTCTCCTGCAAATTGCTCGAGCGCCTCGAGTGAGGGCTCCCGCGGAGCGGGTGGAGGACGATCCGGTTCATTGGGAGCTGGTGGTCTCGAAAGGTCTCGGTCTACATGCGCGCGGCCATGTTCGAACCGATGGCCTTCGCAGCCTCCAGGCTGATCGGCGACCCCGCTTCCCTGGATTTCGACGAGTTTGGACCCCTCGTGAGCCCGTCTTGGTGAGGGTCGTCACTCGGACGTGGCGAACCGATCCATGCCTTGCGGTGGGTCGATGCGACGTACACCATGCCTTTGCTGTTGGTCCGTATGAAGGAAGCAGGCATGACGCTGGTCAACACCAACGGGTTGGTCCTGATCGGGCCAGGTTCGGAGTGGTTCTGGACAGCTCTGAGCGGAATGGTGCTTGCAGTTACGTTCGTCGCGCTCTATCGCCAGCTTCGACTTCAGCGAGCCGCGAATGCGTTGAACGCAATGGAGGCGCTCGGACGACGCTGGGAGTCGCGAGACCTCGTGACCACCCGTCTGGAAGCCGCACTGGCGATGCGGGCTCCGAGACAGCCGGGGCTCTCGATCGCGGCTATCGCGCGGTTGCTCGACTTCCTGACCGACGTGATCGGGCTGTGGGACCGCGGAATGCTCGACGACGAGGATGTCGTGCCGACCTGGGGGCAGGCGACCGCGGTATGGCTCGAGCTCGTGCGCCCGTACGTCGAGGAGCAACGCGCAGCGAACGGCGCGGTGCTCTATTCGGACGTCGACACGTTCGTTGCCCACGTGCGAGAGCTCACCCGCCGGTCCTGGCGACGGCGGAAGCCATTGGACCTCAACCTCCCGTCCATCAACGATGCCAACCGCAACGAGTGGCTGGACGAGGCGATTCGCCGCACGACTTCCGCGCTGGAGTTGCTGGACAAGATCGAGTCGCGGGTCCCGATCGTCAGCACGCTCGCCAAAACGGCTGAACCGGTCACCCTTACCAACTCATAAGAGTCTCGCCGCAGAGAAGTAGGGTCGCGCCGTGGCTGGGCGCCGACCGTCCGGGTCTGCCTAAATTCGCAATGCGGGTCTCTGCTGCCCGCGCTCCAGGCGGCGTAGTGGTCGTCGGGGGCCAGTCGATCGCACCGCAGGGGAGTCAATCCATGTTCCAGCCATTGCGCGCGATGATGCGCGAGCCCGAGTCGAGGGTGCTGGTGGCCGCCGCTGTCTCGACGATCGCGGTCGGGTCGGTCGGCTACATGCTCATCGAGCACTGGAGCCCGGTGCAGGCGGTGTACTTCTGCGTCGTCACCCTGGCCACCGTCGGGTATGGCGACCTGCATCCGACCACGGAGGTCGGTCAGCTGTTCACGATCGGTTACATCATCATCGGCGTGGGGATCATCGCGGCGTTCGTGACGGAACTCGCCAAGCACCGTCCGCGGATCGCCGCCGGGGTCGCCCGCGCCGAGGGCGAAGCCGTTGGATCGGGGCCGACTTCGCTACGACCACTGAGTTCCGCGGACCCGTCAAGTGACGAGTCGAACGGATCGTCGGACGGTCGTTGATGCGACCATCGGTCCTCAATCCGTGCGCGGAGGGTGCACGACAAGGACCGAGCAGTGGGCGTGTGTCAGGACGCGACGTGTCGCGCTGCCCAGAAGAACCCGCTCGAAGCCGGTGTAGCCGCGGCTACCCATGACGATCAGATCGCTCCGTTGCTGGCATGCAATGTCGACGATCTGTCGGGCGGGCTGCCCCTGTGCCACGATCAATTCTGCGCGATGCCCGGACGCTCGCAAGCGACGCACGGTGCGTTCGGCGATCTCGAAGTGATGGCGCCGTATTGGCGACGCGCGACTCGGATCGTCGATCGGCGCGCCCGCCGCGGCGGCTGCGACGTCGTCCCACGCTTCGATGTGCGGCACGACGCTCAGTACGTCCACCGTGAGCCCGGCGAGCACGGGCCATCGGCGAAGGCAATCGATCGCGTGCGCCGCCGCATCTGAGCCGTCGTCCGCCGCGAGCACGCGCTCTACTTTGTCGGATCGTGCAACGAGCACCGGAACCGTGGCCAGGTCGATCGTCTCCGCCGAAACAGAGCCGACCATGGTGGTCATGAAACCGCCACGCCCCCGGCTCCCGACGATGATCACGTCCGCGTGCATTGACGCGGCTTCAGATGAAAGCACACGCGACGGTCGCCCAGGTACAACGGCGTGTTCCACGGTCACGCCGTCTCGTTCGAGGCGCTCGGCGGCGACGGTGACGCGGTGGTCGTCGAGCTGCCGTTGCTTCTCGAACATCTCCTGGATGTTCTGCGGCCCGATGGGGAAGTAGATCGTCTCGAACTGCGACATGTCGACGGCCGCCACCACACGCAATGTCGAACCAGCAGGCCATGGCAGCGATGCCGCAAGTTCGACGGCGACGTCCGCACACGGCGAGCCGTCATAGCCAATCAGCGCCTTCATCGAAGAGAACCTCCTGACGACGATTAACGCCGACGCCGAGAGGCCCAACAAGTGCCGACGAGATCGTCGTTGGGGGCTGGAGGGCACTGGGTCAAGGAGGTCCTCTTGCTCGGGCAAATAGGACCGTCACTCCTGAACGTGTCAAGCGGCACTTATCGCAGGCCTGTATCGGGCGTTAAATCGAGGCATCGCAAACGGATGCCGCTGGGGGTGTCCGAGGAGGCGACGATGAGAATCACCATTGGTACGGATGGCTCCGCGCCGTCGCAGTTGGCGGTGGATCTCGTGGCAAGCCTGCCCATCCCGGCCGGTTCAACCGTCCACCTCGTTTCGGCGATCTGGCCGCACGTCCTCAGCATGTTCACGCCCGGCGCAGTCGATGACCGCTCGAACATCTGGATCGCGCTCGAGGAGGAGCTGGCGTTGGCAGCCACGCACCTGCGCGTCCCCGGGCGGAATGTCGAGTACTGCGTCAAGGTCGGGCGCCCCTCGGTCGTCATCGGCGACGTTGCTCGCGCAATGGATGCGGACCTCATCGTCGTCGGCAGTCGTGGTGCGGGACCAATCTCGTCCGCGCTTCTCGGCTCCGTCTCTGCCGAAGTCGTCGACGACGCTGATCTCCCTGTCCTGGTCGCTCGCCGTCGACGCATCGAGAACGTCGTCATCGCGGTCGACGGGTCGCCGAACGCCCAGGTGGCCGTGGATGCCGTCGCGGCATGGCCGTTGTTCGCCGGTGCCACCATCTCGGCCGTCAGCGTTGCCCAATCAGAGCACTTCTGGGAGAGCCTCGCCGAATCGGAGGCGTATCGATCCCACAGTCGCGACCCATTCGCAGCAATGACGTCCGCGATCGAGCACCGGCGCATCACGGACGATGTCGTCTATGCGCTCGCAGCCGGCGGTCGTTCGGCCGAGGGCTTCGTCGTTACGGGCGATCCCGCGGACCAGCTGACGCGGTTCGCGGACGATCACGACGCGGACCTGATCGTCATTGGCTCCCGCGGCTGCACCGGACTTCGGCGCTTCGTCCTTGGGAGTGTCAGCAGAAAGATCCTTATGCACGCTCAGTGTTCCGTGTTGATCTTCCCGACCCCCGTCCATCCCGATTGGGTGTTTCAGGACTAGCCGCCGAGTTGGCGCTTGCACCGTCTCTGAGCGCCCTCGTATCGTCCGCCCGTCGTGGCCGCAGGACGCAGGAGGATCGGTGGCGCTGTGACGCTCATCAACACAGACGGGATGTCGCTCATCGGACCGGGCTCGGAGTGGTTCTGGACGGCGGTCAGCGGGGTCGTGCTCGCCGTCACGCTCATCGCCATCTACCGGCAGCTCCGCTTGCAGGCGAACCAGGCCGCCATCAACGCGAGCGGCATCACCATTGACCGGAGCGATTTCGGGTGGCTCGCCGCGAAGCTCGGCGAGATGGCCCGGGAAGTCGGGTACACCGAGGAGGTTGACGAGGCCTATCTCCGAAGCTCGCTGCCCTATCGCCTCGCCAGAACGCAGGACCTGATCCGGGTCGAGCAGTCGCTTCGGACCGTCACGATCGCGTCGGCTGACGCCCCGACTCCCGCTGCGGCGGCTGCCGTGGTGGCGGCCCCGGACTGACGATCCCGGTCCATGTGAAGCCCATCACAAGATCCGGACGGCCACTCGTCCGGCAACCAGCTTCGAGTCGTCGCAGTGCAGCGTGACGAATGGAAGGTTGGCGAGCGAGGAGTCGTCTGGGACCCCTCGCTCAATAACCCATTCAATTCTTGAGTCACGGCGCCTGCGATGGCGCGCCTGTCAGGTCCAGTGAGCCGGAGCCCGGTTTGAACGCGGCGAACACATGCTGGTAGCCGGGCTCGGGTTGGGTGATACGGATCGGCGGCCCCCCCGCGATCGGCATCGCGAACAACTCGCCGTCAATGCCATGAAGCGCGGTGTAGACGATCGCCTTCCCATCTGGTGTCCAGCGCGGCGCGGCGGATCCGGTGCCTGGCGTGTGCGTCGTGATCTGCGTCAGGCCGCTCCCGTCGGGATGGATCGTGTAGAGGTCCTGGCTGCCGTTGGGAAACTCGTCGGTCGGCCCGCTGTCCATGACGATGAGCGTGCCGTCGGGCGACCAGTCGGGGTCGCCGAACATGGTGCCCTCCGGCGTCAGACGCTGGAGACCCGTCCCGTCGACGTTGACGACCCAGACTCCACTGCCCGTTGTCAGAAAGTCAGCTGAACGCTCGGTGCGGTAGAACACGATCCGCGTCCCGTCCGGTGACCAGCGGGGGCGCTTGTTTTCGCCGGCACTCCAGTCGGACTGGGTGAGCATCGTCGCCTTGCCAGTGGCGTAGTCCGTGACCGCGATGGCGGTCCCGGTGGGATTCGCGTCGTCGCCCATGAACCGTTCCGCGACGGCATGGCTGCCGTCGGAGGAGTACACGAGGCTCATCTCCTCAACACAAGTGGGCGGCGTGCAATCCACGGTGAGGGGCGACGACTCGACGGTCCTGCCGTCGACCGGCCGAGCGAAGATGCCAGCCTTCGAATAGACGACCTCCGAGCCGTCGAGCGACCAGGTCGCGTACCCGGCGCCCAGCAGGTCCGGGAACAGCACCCGCTGCGGGTCGGAGGGTCCGACGATGCCGATCCAGCCGTCATCCTTCTGTCGGTCGTTCCAGTCGAACACGATGGTCGGCCCGGACGCGATGACGGCCGGACTGGGCGGGAGCGACGCTCCCGCGACGACCGCGGCCACAACGCCGAGCAAGAGGGCGGTTGTCACCACGATGGCGAGCGTGAGTCGCAGCGTCGGCGACCCGACGGTGACCCGCGAGGAAAGGTACATGGGGCGCTCCTTCAGGAGGGCGAGCCAGCGCGGCGCGGGCCGCGTCCGGTCGATGGTGACGAAGACGCTCATCGAGGATCTGATCGGGGAGGCGGACCGGTGCCTCATCGACCATCCAGTCCGCGAGCATCTGTTCGAACGATGGGTTGTGCGTCATGCCGACCGCTCCCTCACCAGCCGCGGACCGACGTCGGGGTCAGCGCGCATCGACGCCCGCATCTGTTCGAGGCCGCGATTAAGACGGGACTTGACGGTCCCGACGGGGATGTCCAGGACGCCGGCCACATCCGCGATGGGGAGACCCGACGTAGAAGTGGAGGACGAGCACCGCCCGATGGTCGATGGACAATCGGCCAAGCTCGCGTCGGAGTTGATCGTGGTCGGCGATCGACAGCGAAAGGTCGAAGAATCTCTGCCGGTTCCGGGTCGGGCACCACGTGCAGCTCGACCACGTCCCGCCGCTTCACCGTCCGCGCTGACCGGTAGCAGGCATGCACGGTGAGTCGATAGAGCCAGGCATCCCACGCGTCGGCATCCCGCAGCGCTCGCACGTGGCGCCATGCCAGGACGAGCGCCTCCTGCACAGCGTCCTGTGCGCGGTCCGAGTCGCGGAGGATGAGTGTGGCGAGGCCGTACATGCGTTGCGACGAGGCCCTGGCCAAGGCCCCGAATGCCTCCGTGTCCCCGGCTTGCGCCCGTTCGACGAGCTGTCGCTGCATGTCGCCACCGCTGCGTCGCGGCTCGTGGGGCCGCGCTCACAAGGTTACGAGTCACGGTGTGGCCCGAAGTGTTCCGTCCCTGCCGAAATTGACGATGGCGACGGTAGTGAGCGCATCGGGGATCACATGAGGGCTGGCGCACCGACCAATCGACGCGGCATCGGGGCGCGCCCATGCTCAGGTCGCGCAGCCCGCCCACGGTCGCGTCAGACCGCCGACTTGCTCCGCCTGTACGGCGCGAGGTCCAAGTGGCCCGATCGCGACGCTCCCGTTCGGGTCCGCGCGGATCCGCGGACGGCATTGGCGACCTGTGCGATCGGCGAGGCCGTGATCTCGTCCCCGCGGACCGATCCTGGGACACTTCGCGGCCGACACGCATCTCCTCTCCATGAAGGAGATCGCGGCGCTGGAGGCGACGGTCGTGGACGCGACGGTCCGGCAGGCCGCGGGTGGCGATGAGCTGGCATTCGAACGCCTCATCGCCGAGCACCACGCGTCGATGGCGAGAGTCGCCTTTGCCATAGCCGGTGACGCGGAGACCGCCGGGGAGGCGGTCCAGGCCGCGTGGTCGATCGCCTGGCTCCGCCTGCATCATCTCCGCGACCAGGGGCGGATCGGGCCGTGGCTGGTGTCCGTCGCCGCCAACGAGACCCGTCAGCTTCTCCGCAAGCAGCGCCGTAGGTCGATCGTCGAGATCTCCGTCGGGCCCCCGGAAGGAAGCCCGGACCCAGCCACCGACATCGATGCCATGGACCTGGGTCGTGCGCTGCGCAAGCTGAGTCCCGACGAACGCAGCCTCCTTGCCCTGCGCTACGCGGCCGGGCTCGACTCGACCCAGATCGGTGCAGCCACCGGCATGTCCGCGTCCGGCGTGCGGACCCGCCTGGCCCGCCTTCTCCAGAGACTACGGGTGGACCTCGACGATGCCTGACCAGGAGCGGTTCGAAGCCCGACTCGAGGCCGCGTACGAGCGCTATCTCGATGGGGCTCCGTGACGGTCGACCCCAGGGCCCTCGCTCGTGCCATCACGGCCGCGTCCCCAAGGACCGGCGCCAGGGGTTTCCTCACCCTGGGCACCACGTTCCGACTCATGCTGATTGCCGCCCTGCTGGCAGCCGCCGCACTGGGAATTGGCCTGGCCGCCGGCCAGATCCTTACGCCCCACCTCGGCTGCGCGACGGCGCCTGCCCCAACCACGACATCGGGGACAGCAACGGCGAGCGCTGGCGACAGCCGCCCTTCTGCGGCCGAGTTCCTGTGGTCGGCGACGGGCCCAGCGGATGACCCGATGAGGTTCGCGACCTCAATTTCCGGCATCGCCGGTGGGGGCCCGTCGCCATCGATCCGGCCTGCCGAGCCTGGGTCGCCGACACCGGGAAACGACCGGTTCGCCATCTTCAACCCGGACGGCTCGTTCGTGGAGTACTGGGGAGAACCCGGCACCGGGGACGGGCAGTTCAACATGCGGAGCACCGGCAACGACGGCTTCGGGGCGGTGGCGTTCGCGCCCGACGAACGTTCTACGTCCTCGACATCGGCAACGATCGGCTCCAGCACTTCGATAGCCAGCGCCGGTTCCTGGGCTCGTGGGGCGGCAGGGGCACCGATCCGGGCCACTACGTGGGCCCGCTCGGAATCGCGGTCGACACGAACAGCATCGTCTATGTGCTTGATGACCAGCGGGATGTAGTCGAGACCTACGACCGGACCGGCAAGGTCCTTGGTTCATTCTCACCGGGGCTTGCCGGGTTCTCATCAAACGGCATGGCCCTCGACTCGCAGGGCAACGTCTACGTGACCACTTGCTGCTCGCTGGTAAACGAGGTCCGGAAGTTCGCACCAGATGGGACCTTGCTCGCGGAAATCGGTTCGTTCGGCACGAGTGACGACCCGCAGATGACTGCGGTCGCAGTCGACGCCTCGGGTCGGGTGTTCACCGCGCAATCAGGGTCGCAGCAGCAAGGGGACTGGATCCGCGTGTACGACCAGGACCGAACCCTCCTTACGGGCTTTGGTTCCGAGGGGTACGGCGACGGTCAGTTCGGCTTGGGATGGATCCTGGGCCTGGCTCTCGATGGGCAGGGTGGCCTCTATGCCACCGACGGTAGCGGGAACCGTCTCGAGAAGTTCCAGCTTCTGCCTCCGATCGCGCCGTAGATCGGCCGTTAGCCCAATCGGCCCGCAGCTGTATCGGAGGCCCATCCATCACCGCCTACCCGCCAGCGTCCCTCTTGATCCTTCGGCAGGTGCCATGGACCAGGGCCCTGTTCGCATCCTGACTGGTCCGCCACGAGGATTCCCATGCGATCCATCATGCCCAGCCTCGCCCTCGCAGGCGCCATGACCGCCCTCGCGGTCCCCCTCGTCGCCAACGCCCAGAGCCCTTCACCCTCCGCTGACCCGAATGCGGTGACGGTGGAGATCGTTGGCCAGGCGACCGCGGACGCCTGCACGCCCTGCTTCCCGGATGGCAAGTCGCTGTTCATGGGCGGCTCCACCTGGGGCGGCAACGACGTCACCACCGACGGCAGCTTCTACGTCGTGAACGCCGGTACCAGCGAGATCTGGCATACCGGGGAGTACGCCGAGCCCATCGCACGCTGGGGCCAGAACGGCACCGGGCCGGGCCAGTTCAACTTCGTGCGTGACCCGGCGCCGGCCGATGGCCTGGCCTTCGCCGGCGTGGCCGCCTCGCCACTCGGCGGACCGTTCGGCAATGTGTACGTGGCCGACTCCGGCAACGACCGCGTCCAGGAGTTCGACCACGACGGCACGTTCATCCGCCAGTTCGGCGGCAACGGCAGCGCTGACGGCCAGTTCATGGACCCGATCGACGTGGCCGTCGGCCCGAGTGGACTGGTCTACGTCGTGGACGACGTCCGCGATGACGTCCAGGTCTTCAGCCCCGAGGGTTCCTTCCTGATGAAGGTCGGGTCCCACGGTTCAGGCGACGGACAGCTCGACCACGCCGGCTCGGTGTTCGTGGGCCCGGACGGCACCCTGTACGCCGCCGACACCGGCAACGGCCGCGTCGAGGCCTGGGGTCCGGATGGCACCTTCCTGTGGTCGTTCGGCAGCACCGGCACCGCCGACGGCCAGTTCGATCGCCCGTCGGACGTCGGCGTCGACACCTCGGGCAACATCTACGTCGTCGATCGTCACCGGCTGCAGATCTTCGGGCCGGACCGACCCAGGTGTCCACCTGGAACGCGCCTGTCACGACGGACGCGGACGCTCTCCGCAGCGCCGTGGTTGGCCACGACCACTATGTCTACGTGGACAGCTCCGTACGGCGGCCCCGGCAGCAACCTGGCCTACCACCTGCTGGTGCACTGGCCCAAGTCCTGACCCGGTCCATGGGGACCCGCCGCACACCCGCGGCGGGTCGCCCGTGGTCGGCAAGTCGTCCAAGAACAGGAGCGGCTCGACCAGCGTCACGGGCGCAATGCGCCGGTCGGCCGGAAGCTCACCCGGCCCGACGCGACGTCAAGAAGGTACGCCACCCCTCATCCGCCCCGGTGGAGGCTTGTTCGCGCCGCTAACGTTGCACGCGTGGATGTCCCGGAAACCCGGTACGCGCGTATCGGCGAGTTGTCGATCGCGTACCAGGTGTTCGGTAGCGGCCCAATCGATGCCGCGATCGACGTCTGGTGGTTCAACAACGTCGATGCCCAGTGGGACGTCGAGCCGTTGGCGCGGTTGTTGCGGAGGCTCGCCAATTTCAGCCGCGTGATCGTGTTCGATAAGCGCGGTCTCGGACTCTCGGATCCGGTCCAGCTGAGCGAACTGCCGTCCCTCGAGCGATGGATGGACGATCTTCTCGCGGTACTCGACGACGCACACATCGAGCGCGTGGCGCTCATCGGCGGCAATGGCGGCGGCCTCATGCCGATGCTCTTCGCCGCGACCTATCCGGAAAGGGTCCAGGCGCTGGTGCTCGTCGATGCGTTCGCCGACTCGCGCGGCGTACCGCCTGACGAGATCGTTCGTCGCCTCGAAGCGTTCCAGGACTGGGGTCGAGGCAACATCCTGCAGGCGATGGCGCCGACCGTCGCCGGCGACCCGTTGTTTCGCGAGGTGTTCGCACGCTACGAGCGGGCGGCGGTCAGCCCCGGAGCCGTGCGGGCCATGATGCGGATGGTCTACGAGGTCGACCTGCGCGACGTGCTGCCGATGATCCGAGTGCCCACGCTCGTGCTGCATCGACGCGACGCGCAACGCATCCAGCTCGAAGCGGGCCGCAACCTGGCCGAGCGCATCCCGAACGCGCGGTTTGTGGAGATACCAGGCGTCGACAGCTTCATGTGGGCCGGCGAGCAGGAAATGATCGTCGACGAGATCCAGGAATTCCTGACCGGGGTGCGGCCTCAGCCGACGCGGGACCGGGTGCTGGCGACCGTCCTGTTCACTGACATCGTCGCGTCGACGGAACGCGCCGCCGAGGTGCGTGACCGGCGCTGGCGCGAGCTGCTCAGCGCCCACAACGCGGCCGTTCGCTCGACCATCGATCGATTCCGCGGGCGGGTGATCGAGACCAAGGGAGACGGCTTCGTCGCGACATTCGACGGTCCTGCCCGCGCAGTCGCCTGCGGCCGCGAAATCGTGCGAGAAGTGCACCGGCTGGGTGTCGACGTGCGAGTCGGGCTCCATACCGGCGAAGTCGAGTTGATCGGTGACGACATCGGCGGTATTGCTGTCCACATCGCGGCCCGCGTCATGGGGTCGGCCGGAGCCGGAGAGGTCCTGGTCTCGTCGACGGTGCGGGACCTTGTGGTTGGCTCGGAGCTCGTCTTCGAGGATCGCGGGGTGCACGAGCTGAAGGGCGTCCCCGGGGAGTGGCGCCTCTATCGAGCGACGGCGTAGGACACGAGGCGCATGCCGTCCGTTCGCAGTCGAGGATCAATCGCCCTCAGCGAGGACGATCACCTTGTCGGCGGGCGCGAATACGATCGACCGTGACTTGGGCGGGTTGATGACCACCCCGTAGGAGCGGCCCGCGTCAGCCGAGGACGCGGCCTCGCGATACCCGATCGCGATCTCCCCGCGGCGGGTGCTCGATTCCAGGACAGTCGCGAACGTCAGGGGCGCGTCGATCGTCACGTAGTCACTCGCGGGCCGCAGGTAGATCTCGGAGCCTGCCGGGTCGAACAGGTCGTCGAACACGGCCTTCAGGTGCGCGTTCTCGGAGAGCTGGCTCAGGAGCAGGCCCGCCAGCCGGTCGCTGACGATGAAGTCGTCGGCTCGCGTGACGTCCGCGAGCGCCCGGTTCCGCAGGTCGAGCATCTCGCTCGTGATCGAGAATCCGTGACCGCCCTGCGCCACGATGTCACGCAGATTGATCAACGTGACGAGCGTGCGTGCGTCGGCCCGCTGGGGTGGCAGCACGTCCGAGCTCAAGACGATGACGTGGTCGAACCCTTCTGCGCACAGGGACACGAGCATCGGTCGCTTCGTCGTGTCTGCCTCACGCACCTCAAACCCGGCGTTGGTCAGGTCGCCCTCGGGCAATCGCCCCGCTGCGATGTCGGATCGGGTGGCCGCGACCACGATCCGGGATCCGGACGGCACATAGGCGTCGAGTTCCCTGGCGATGGACGCCCCGCGCCGGTTCCAGCCGAGCACCAGGGTCCGCTCGGGGGCCCGCTGCCGCGGTCGTTGCGCCACCACCCGCGCCTCGTCGAAGGTGTCGAGCGCGCTGTCCGCGGGGACGACGGTGTCGTCGTCGGCCGAAATGGCCAGCAACCGGTCTGCCGGCGCGATCGGCGTCTCCATCGGCGGGTTGAGCCGCACGGCCCCGCCTGCGTCCAGCAGCCCGATGACCGTCGAGCTGTCGTACCAGAACAGGCACTCCCGGAACGGGCGACCGACGAGATGCGCCGGTGGCTCCGCCTCGTAGATCTCGTCGCCCTCGAAGTCGAGCAGCTCGGTGTAGACCACCGAGAGTCCGCGTCTGGCGGCAGGTCTGGGCGATCACGCGTGCGATCAGGTCTTCCACCAGGACCAGCTGTGCCTCGTCCCGACCCACGAGGCGCGCCACGTCGAGGTTGTCCGGGTCACGCAGCTCGGCCACGATGTGATATCGCTCGGCCCTCCGACCCGGGGCGTTCGTGATCGCCAGGAGTGTCTTGATGACGTCGATGTCGGCATCCTCGGCCTCCGGCGGCAGGACGATGACCGACTTGGCGGTGTCGAGGCTGACGATGGCGAGATCGGCGGGATCGACCGGGCTGCCCGTCCGGCAGACGATGCGCGTGTGGCCGGTGGCGCCGACATGCGCCTCGATCTCGTCCTCCATCTCGACCTTGTCGCGGTCGGCCAGCACGACGATCGAGCTCCGGCGCTGGTTGGCCGAGGCGACGACCAGCTCGGAAACGATCGTGAAGATCTGGGCCGACCAGCCGAGGATCACCGTGTGGCCGTTCTCGACAACGATGCTGCGGCCCTTGCGGAGCTCCTCCAGACGTCCCTGGATGCCGGTGACCAGGATGCCGATGAGGATGCTCGTCACGAGAATGCCGAACAGGGTCACTCCGAGCAGCGAGAGCAGGAAGCCGGGACTGACGGACCCGCCGAGGAAGTTCGCGACGGTGCCGGGATCGAGTGTCGTGAGGAAGGCGCGCCAGACGACATCGAGCAGGTTGAAACCCGACTCGGTCGCCCAGCCGATGAGCGTGATGACGAATGCGACGATGACCACGACGAGCAACGTGGCCCCGAACAGGCCGGCGACGAGCACGCCCGAGCCACGCGACATGAACCGATCGAGTCGGTAGCTGAAGCGACGGCGGAGCTTTTGTCTGTCCATTGGTTCCCCGTGCTAGTGCAGATGGCCCCGGCTGTGCGCCGGGGCAATTGTGATCAGCGAACGGGGAGTCTCATGCGGTAGGCGGTGACGATGCCGGATCAGGCAGGTGCGACCGTGGGTAAGCCCAGAAGCCTTGCCGCCTCAGCCATTCGCTCGTCGTACGTGACGATCGCATCGAGGTCGTCGCCTAGTGCCATCGCGGTGGCCACATGGATGGCGTCGAGAGTCCGGAGCACGTTTGGGTCGAGGATGCCGGCAGCGTCGAGAACCCGGTCGTCGATCGCCACCAGGTCGATCCGGCGCAGCGCCTCTCGAGTCGTAGCCAGGGCGTCGGATCCCAGGTGACGAACGGCGCGGAGTGCGTCGGTTCGCAACAACGCCGACGAGACGCGACGATTGCCTCGATCTGAGAGGAACCTTCGCAACGCGTTGGTCTCGGCTTCCTCTACTGCCAGTTTGACGAAGGCAGAGCTGTCGAGATACACCGCAGTCACTCAGAGCGTCCCTCCGAGACTCGCGACGACGGTGCAGTCGAGCCGGGCGGAAGTCGAATTGGCCGCACCTCGAGGAGGTCGGATTCCGCACGACGAAGCAGGCCCTCACGTTCGAGTCGGGCTAGACCGTTGGGCATCGTCTTGAGGAGAACAGCGACCGGACGACCGCGGTCGGTGACTTCCACCGTTTCGCCGGCAGCGACTCTTCGGAGAACCGAGCTTGCCTGGCGCCGCAGTTCGCGGACCCCGATCCGTTCCATGTGCGACAAAGTAGCACATGGAACACTGGACATGGACCAGGAGGTGCCGAACAGAGGGCTCACTCGGTCCGGCTGGACGTCCAGACGCCCCGGATGAACGCCACGATGAGAAACACGAGGGTCAGCAACAGACCGAGTTGCACGATGTCGTAGCCGATGCCCGCGGGCAGCCGATCGCGCACATCGCCCGGGAACGCCATCACGAGGTAGAGCACCGCCCCGACCATCAGCGCCGCGGACCCCAGGCTGATGAGCCGACGACGGGCGGCCCGCAGTCTTGCCCTGACGCCGAACAGGGAGGCCGTGCCGGCGGCGATGACCGGCTCCTGGTCCTCGATGAACTCGAGGAACTCCATTGCACGTTGCAGCCGCATGCCGCCGGCATACAGGCGGTCGAGCGTCATTCGCGGGTCGAGAAACGCGATGCCCTGCTGGCGCACGAGTTTGCGGAAGAAGCGCAGGACATGCCGCGGCAGGTCGTAGTCAGTCGCCAGCTCATGGCGCAGCGCACCAAGCGAGACGAGCATCTTGAGATACGCCACGAGGCCTGGCGCGACCGTTAGCTCGTATTGCCGGATGGTGTTCATGCCCTCGACGGCAAGCCGCAGGTACGGATTGTCGGCACCGCGGACGTGGCGGGCCGCGGTAGGGTGCGGGGCGTCCGCGTCGCGGACGCGTGTCGTACAGGAATGCCTGATGGACGCGGATGAGCTGCCCACGCGCCGCGGCCACGTCGGAAGCCGCGGTGGGGGCGACCCAGCGCATCAGCTCCTCGACCGCCGACTCGACCTCACCACGGAAGAGCAGCCAGCTGTAGCGCGTGAGCGAGGCACGCATCCGGTCCGGCAGCTGGCCGACGATGCCGAAGTCGACGTACCCGATGGCGTTGCCGGGCAGCACGTAGAGGTTGGCCGGGTGCAGGTCGGCATGGAAGTAGCCGAAGACAAAGACCTGGTTGAGCATGTTCCAGTCGAGGTGGAGGATCACCCGGTCCAGGTCGTAGCCGCGCTCGGTGAGCGACGCCAGGTAGGCAGTGTCGCGATCGCGCAAAGCAACGATGATCTCCAGCAGCGGAATACCGTCGATCAGCTCGGTGGTGAGCACGCGGGCGGTGCTGTACTCCCGGTAGACGCGGGCGATGTGTTCCATCGGGTCGCCCTTTGCGTGCTGGTAGAGCAGCACGGCCTGGCGTGCCTCGACCGTGTAATCCAGCTCGTCGGCCGTCCAGCGGGCGAACTCCTCGATGACCTGCCGGCTGCGGGTGGCGCCGAATACGCCGGTCCAGTCGAGCAGGCGCGATGTGGCGAACATCAGGTCGATGTCGGCGCCGATCGCAGCCCTGATGCCGGGACGCTGGACCTTGACGGCCACCCGGGTGCCGTCGGGCAGCATCGCCCTGTGCACCTGTCCGATCGAGGCTGACGCGAACGACTCGTGCGCGAACTCCCGGAAGATGGCATCCGGCACGTCCCCGAGCTCCTCGCGCACGATCTCCTGGACCTGCTCGTAGGGGAACGGCTGGACCTGGTTGAGGAGCTTGAACAGCTCGTCACAGTACGCGGCCGGCAGCAAGTCGAAGCGCATCGCGAGCATCTGGCCGAACTTGATCCAGGCGCCTCCGAGCGTCTCGAACGCAAGTCTCAGGCGGACCGGACCGCTCGCAGTGGCCCCGCGCCGGAAGGGCAGGCGAGGTACGAGGTAGAACCGCAGGAAGACGTCGAGGAACTGCCAGATCCGCCGTGGGTGCCTGAGCAGCGTCCTCACGCCGCCCCCGAACTCACGTCATGGCTGGTGGGAGGGAGATCGAGGTCAGGGAATGTCGTCGTCGAGCCGGATGCGCCGCTTCGCATCGGGCCTGATGGCCTCCTCCTCCCATTCCCGGCCGGCTCGCATGAGCTCGGCGAAGGCACGTCGCGACCAGCGCGTCATCATCAGGACCGCGCCTTCTGCGGCGAGTTGCGACTCGCGCATGTGCCGGCCACCCTGCCGCGCGAGCTCGGCGGCGCGTGCCGCGGCACTGGTCCCCTCCACGTACTGTCGCTCACGCAGCCTCTGGGCATACGCTTCTCGCTCGGCTGCCGTGGGCCCGCTCAGCCACGCCTCGCGTCGCTTGCGCTCACGCTCCGCCCATTCGTCGATCTCCGCCTCGGTGGGTCCCACGACATACGCATCGGGAGACTCCGCGGGATCGGACTGGTTATCAGGGGTCTCAGAGGACATCTGTCGTAGCACCTCTGGTCATGGTTTCGCGATCATCCCAGCGCGGTGGTGTCGCCTCCCGAGAATACAGCAGCCTCGTTCCGTGGCGCATCCTCCGAGGCGGCGCCCTTGTACGTCGCCAGGCTCTTGTCGGCCAGCGAGGTGGCGAACGCCCGGGCCGTGTCGAGGTCCGCAGGCTGCAGGTTGCTCGGCGGGATCCGGAGCCCGAGATACCGATCCTTCGTCTCGCCCGTGGTCAGGTAGCTGATCAGGGACGCCAACGAGCGGACCTGGCCGCCCTGGAACCGGAAGTGGGTGCTGTCGAGGTACCGACCACCCAGCTTCGTGGCGCGCCTCCTGACCCAACCCAGGTTGATGCTCCAGTACCGCCGGCAGACGACGAACGCCGCGAACGGTCGATCCTTCAGCAGCGCAGCAGCTTCAGGTGTCTTCAGGAACGAGCGCAGCGGCACGCTCGTCCGGAAGAACCAGGTGGGCGACCCGATGACCACCAGGTCGGCGTCGGTATGGCGGGCCGCGTCGGGGATCCCGATCTCGCCCGGTCGCGCCGCGCATCTGGGGAAACAGCATCCCGACGAGCTTCAGCATCGGCAACGGGAACTTCGAGAAACGAGGGGCCCACCGATGATCGGTGAATGCGATCGACCCGTCACGGACCTCGAATCCGCGCTCACTGAAGACAGCCGCCATGGCGTCGACGACGCTCTTGGTCTGCTTCGTATACGAGAAGTAGATGAACGTTACGACCGGCTGGCCGGTTGGCTCCACGACGTCTCCTCGTTGGTGACCACGGCGCTCGTTTGTTAACGCGACTGTTAACGCGACGTGATCGCGAAATGCCTTGCTCGCCGCAGGATCCGGAACCTATCCTGCGATGGGGACGGCGCTCGGTGGAGCGCGAGACCCGACCATGTCTCGATGAAGGATTCCCCAGCCGATGGATGCGGAAACGCTATCTCGGATCCAGTTCGCGCTCACCGCCAGCTTCCACTTCATCTTCCCGCCCATCTCCATGGGCCTGGGCGTCATGCTCGTGGTCCTGGGGATTGTCTATCTCCGGACCAAGGACCCCAAGTGGCGTCAGCTGTCGTTCTTCTGGGTGAAGATCTACGGGATCGTCTTCGCCCTGGGCGTGGCGACCGGCGTCGTCCAGGAGTTCGAGTTCGGCATGAACTGGGCCGACTACTCGCGCTTCGTTGGCAACGTGTTCGGCAGCCTGCTCGCCGCCGAGGGTGTATTCGCGTTCTTTCTCGAGGGCGGGTTCCTGGGCCTGATGCTCTTCGGTGGCAACCGCCTGGGACCCAAGCTGTGGCTGTTCTCCATCTTCATGGTGGTGTTCGGGGCGCACTTCAGCGCCCTCTGGATCCTGATGGCCAACTCCTGGATGCAGACGCCCGCGGGCTACACCATCGCCCAGACGCCGGCGCCGGCCCGGGCGGTGATGACCGACTTCTGGAGCGTCATCAACACGCCCTCGTTCATCCCTCGCCTCATGCACGTCTTCGCCGCGGCCGGGACCGCGGGATCGGCCCTGATGGTGAGTGTCAGCGCCTGGTACGTGCTCAAGAAGCGCAACATCGAGCTGGCGAAGTCCAACCTCAAGCTCGCGCTGCCGTTCTTTGTCCTGTTCGCCTTCGCCAACCTGTTCATCTTCGGGCCAAACATGGCCATCGAGGTGACCAACAACCAGCCCCTCAAGCTGGCGTCGCTGGAAGGCCTGTGGCAGAGCACCTCGTGTGCCCCCATGTACCTCCTGGGCTGGGTTGACGTCTCGACGCAGACCACCACGGGCATCCACATCCCCTGCCTGCTCAGCTTCCTGGCCTACCAGAACGTCAACGCCACCGTCGCGGGGATCGACTCCTTCGCGCCCGCTCCGATACCTCCCATCAACCTGCTGTTTCAGGTCTATCACGTGATGATCAACCTGGCGCCGCTCCTCGCCGGGATCGGATTCCTTGCCAGCGTCTGGTTCGTGTGGAAGCGCCGGATCTACCGATCCCGGATCGTGCTGAGCCTGCTCGTCGCGACGGTGTTCATGGCCGAGATCGCCATCACGGCCGGTTGGTGGACCGCCGAGATCGGCCGGCAGCCGTGGGTGGTGTACAACGTCCTGCTCACTGCGAACGGCGTCTCGCCGACGCTCAGCGCGGCGGACGTGGCGGCGTTCGCTCGGCCTGTTCATCGGGCTGTACGGGCTGCTGCTGGTGCTCTTCCTGTTCTTGATGAACCGCAAGATCCAGGCAGGACCGGAACCCCTCGAGGCCGTCGAGACGGTCGCGATATCGTCCCTGCCCGACACCTTCCGGGAGGTGTTCCGGAAGCGCCCGCACGGCGAAGGCCCGGCACCCGTGGACCACGAGGAGGGCAAGCCATGACCCTCGCGGACATCTGGTTCGGCCTGCTGGTCGTGATCGTCGCCGGTTATCTGATCCTCGATGGCTTCGACCTCGGCGTGGGCATCCTCCACCTCCCGGTCGCCCGGACCGACCTTGAGCGCCGGACGTTCCTGGCCAGCATCGGGCCGGTCTGGGACGGCAACGCCGTGTGGCTGGTCCTGACGGGCGGTGTCCTGTTCGGCGCGTTCCCGCTTGTGTACGCCTCGCTGTTCTCCGGCTTCTACCTCGCGTTCATGCTCGTGCTGGTGTGCCTCATCCTGCGCGCGGTCTCCATCGAGTTCCGCAGCAAGGAGCCCAGTCGGCGCTGGCGGTCGGGCTGGGATCTCGCATTCGGCCTCGCCTCCCTCGGGCTCGCACTGCTCCTCGGAGTCGCCTTCGGCAACATCGTCGAAGGGGTCCCGATCGACAGTGCCGGGAACATGAGCGTGTCCTTCATCGACCTGCTCAACCCGTTTGCGCTGCTGTTCGGCGTCACGACCGTGGTCATGTTCGCCCTGCACGGCTCGCTGTACCTGCTGATCAAGACCGATGGCCAATTGCAGGAACGGATACGCGCGCTCGTGCCCAGGCTCGTGTGGGCGTTCGTTGCCCTCATTCTGCTGGTGGCCATCGCGTTGTTCGTGCAGGACCGAACGATCGTCCACAAGCTCGTGCACGACGTCTGGCCGCTCATCTTCCCGGTCATCGCGATGTTCGCCCTCGGGGGTGCCCTGGTGATGGCAGGGGTCGGTCTTGACGCGCGGGCGTTCCTGTATTCCTCGGTGATGATCGGGCTGTTGCTCATCACGGGCGGCATCGGGCTCTATCCGAACCTGCTGATCTCGACCACGGATGCGGCGTACAACCTGACGACTGCCAACGCGGCAGCCGCCGAGAACACACTCCAGGTATGTCTCATCGTGGCGCTCATCGGCATGCCGTTCGTGCTGCTGTACACGAGCGGCGCGTACTACGTCTTCCGGGGCAAGGCGGAAGTCGAGCCCGAAGGGTACTGACGTCGGCCGTCCCGACCCGGTGACGAAGCCGTTCCGGAGTCAGCGCGGCGCCACCGCACGCCTGCTTTCGATCGACCCGCGCGCGCGGACGATCCTGTGGACGAGCGTCGCATGCGGCGCTCTCGCGGCCGTATGCGCCCTCGCCGCCGCGCTGCTGCTGGCCGGCGGTCATCGCCGAGGTGTTCGTGAGCGGACGGGGGCTGGACGCCGTCTTGCCGTTGCTGGTCGGCGCGGCGTGTCTCGCGGTTGGACGGGCCGGCTTCCTCGTGGCGCAGGAGGTCATCGCACAACGCGCATCGAGCCGGATGCGGAGGGCCGTTCGCGAGGCCGTAACGGGCCACCTCCTCCTGCTCGGTCCGACCTGGCTGTCCGGGGAGCGGATGGGCGAGGTTGCCAACACGGTCACCAACGGGCTCGCTGACCTCGATATCTGGCTCACGTCCTATCAGCCGGCGCGGGCACTGGCTGCGATCGTGCCCTGCCTTGCGCTGCTCATCGTGCTGGTCCTGGACCCGCCGTCGGCCCTCGTGCTGGTGCTCACCGGGCCCGTCCTGCTGCTCCTGCTGGCAGTCATCGGAGGCCGCGCAAAGGTCATCACCGACCGCCGTGTGGTGGAACTCCGCTGGTTGAGCGCGTTCTTCCTGGACATGCTGCGTGGGATCGCCACGCTCAAGGCATTTGGCCGCAGTCGCGAACAGGCAGAGACCATCCGGGAGGTCAGCGACCAGTACGGCGAGACCACGATGGAGGTCCTGCGGACCGCCTTCCAGACGGCGCTCGTCCTGGAGTGGGCAGGCGCAGTGGCGACCGCCGTGGTCGCCGTGGAGATCAGCCTGCGCCTGATGGCCGGGCAGGTCGCATTCGGGGTCGCGATGGGCGTGCTCATCGTCACGCCGGACTTCTTCCTTCCCCTGCGCCAGCTGGCCATCCGCTACCACGCCGGAGCCGCGGGACGGTCAGCCGCCGAGCGACTCGTGGCGCTCCTCGACATCCCGATAACGACCAAGGCCGTCGCTGAGTTCGATCGCGTGCGAGTCGTGCAGCGATCGGTCGGGTCAACGGCCCAGGGTCGCGCGGAGCGTCCCGTGGGCGACATCGTCTTCCGCGACGTCTGGGCCAGCTATCCGGACCGTGCTCCGGCCCTGCAGGGCCTCGATCTGGAGATCGGCGCCGGGCGCGTGGTCGCGCTGGTCGGGGCATCCGGCGCAGGCAAGACGACGGTCGCCAACCTGCTGTTGCGGTTCATCAGCGCGGACCGCGGTCAGATCACGGTCGGCTGGAACGCCATTGGACGAGCTCGACCGATCGACGTGGCTGGCCGGCATCGCCTGGGTTCCACAGCAGCCTCATCTTCCGTGGGCGACCGTCGCCGACGCCATCCGCCTCGCTCGCCCGGACGCGACGATGGACGAGGTTGTCACGGCCGCACGAGCGGCCCATGCCGATGCCTTCATCCGGCGCTGCCGTCCGGCTACGAGACCCACCTCGGCGAAGGTGCCCAGCGTCTGAGTGGCGGCGAGCGACAGCGGCTGGCCATCGCCCGCGCCTTCCTGCGCGACGCGCCGTTGCTCATCCTCGACGAGCCGACGTCACACCTGGACGCGCACAGCGAGGCGGCCATCGGCGATGCCATCAGCCACCTTGTCCAGGGCCGCACGGTCCTCCTCATCTCCCACCAGCTCCGATTCGTGGAGCTGGCCGACGAGATCGTGGTCCTCGACGCCGGACGCGCCGTCCAGTCGGGCCCCCCGGCCTCGTTGCGGCTCCAGGACGGTCCCTACCGCGGACTCAGTGCGGGCCTGGAAGCGTCCCGGGCATGAGCGCGAACGCGGCGCGGACCACGCCGAACGTCCTCTGGCGAACGCTCGCCCTGATGCGCCCGTTCCGCCTGTCGATCGCGACGGGAGCCCTCATGGGGTTCGCCGCGATCGGATCGAACGTGGGCCTGATGGCTGTCTCGGCCTACCTGCTCAGCAAGGCGGCGATTTCGACCAACGTCGCGGACATCGCGCTGGCCGTGACCGCCGTCCGAGTGCTTGCCATCTCGAGGGCTGCCTTCCGATATTTCGAGCGGTACCTCACGCATCGCGCGTCGCTCCGGATCCTGGCCTCTCTGCGGGTCTGGTTCTACCGCGCCATCGAGCCCTTGGCGCCGGCACGCCTGGAGACCCATCGCGCCGGAGACCTGCTTGCACGGATCGTGCGGGACGTGGACACGCTGGAGGACCTGTACGTCCGTGTCGCCGTGCCACCCGTGGTCGCGGTCCTCGTCGCCGCATTCGCGTCGCTGCTGCTGGGTGCGTTCGATGCCCGGCTCGGCCTGGTGCTGCTGGGGTTCCTCGCGCTCGGGTGGGGTGGTCCTGCCGGTGGCGGCGCGATGGATCGGTCGCCGCCCGGCCGACGCGATGATCCGGCTTCGGGCCGAGCTCGATGCCACCCTCGTGGACGGCATGGTGGGCATGGCTGACCTTGTCGCGTTCGACCAGGCTGGTGTCCACCTCGAGCGGCAACGCCGGCTGAGCGAGGCACTCGATTCGGCCCAGGAGCGTCTCGCGCTGCTACGCGGCCTGGGTGCCGGCTTGGGGACGCTGGTGGCCAGCCTCGCTGGCATCGTCCTCCTGGGACTCGCCGTGCCGATGGTCACCAACGGCACCCTCGACGGGGTTTACCTCGCGCTCGTGCCGCTGGCGGCCATCGCGTCCTTCGAGGCGGTCCAGCCCTTGACCCTCGCGATGCAGCAGCTCGACGCCTCGCGCGCGGCCGCGGCCCGGTTGTTCGAGCTCATCGATGGGGAGCCGGAGGTGATTGATCGCCCGACGATCGACGCCTGTGCCCGATCGACCCGACCTTTCGGTCCGGGGCCTCTCGTTCCGCTATGCGGCCGACCTGCCGCTGGTGTTCGACCGCCTTGACCTGGAGATCGCCTCGGGGAGCACGCTTGCTCTCCTCGGACCGAGCGGCTCGGGCAAGTCGACCCTGGTGAACCTGCTGCTGCGCTTCCGGGAGTACGAGCAGGGAGCCATCCTGCTGGGCGGGACCGACATCCGCGACCACGCCGCCGACGACGTGCGTGCGGCCATCGGACTGGTCTCGCAGCAGGTCGACCTGTTCGACGCCACGATCAGGGACAACCTCGCGCTTGCCGACGCAGGCCTGACCGACGAGCGGATGATGGACGCGTGCCGGCTGGCGGAGATCCACGACGCGATCACGGCGCTTCCCGCCGGCTATGACACCCGCATCGGTGAGAACGGCGTTCGATTGAGCGGAGGCGAGCGTCAGCGCCTCGCGATCGCGCGAGCCGTTCTGCGCGAGGCTCCGGTGCTCATCCTTGACGAGGCAACCGCGCATCTCGACGCGCTCACCGAGGAACGTGTGCTGGACAACCTCGCATCGTTCATGCGAGCACGCACGACCCTGCTCATCACGCACCGCCCCGCTGTCGCGGAGCGAGCGGACCGGGTGGTGACGCTGGGCTGAACGGGCACCGTCTGCGAGACGCCCCTACGGACGCGATTCCGGGATCGCGTCGAAAAATCCCGGGAACGGTTTCGGTCTCCGCGGCAGTCAGTATCTGTGTACGCGGCACCAGCCCGCGTCGAGTGAGAGGGCACCGTGGACCAGACGGGTCTCATCGAGCGGGCGTGCCGAGGCGATCATGAAGCCTTCGGCGTGCTCGTCGGCGAGCGCCTCGCGCGACTGGACACGGCCGCCCGTCTCATCCTCCGGGACGCGGAGCTCGCGCGCGACGCGGTCCAGGAGGCGACGCTCCGAGCGTGGAGGAACCTGCCCGGGTTGCGCGACCCGAGCAAGTTCGACGCCTGGCTCCACCGACTGACCGTGAACGCCTGTCTTGACCTCGCGCGGCAGCGACGCGGCCGTGTCATCGAGGTCGAACTCAAGCCGATCCATGACGTGTCCGTCCCCGATGGGCAGTCCCACGTGACCGACGCGGACTACGTCGAGCGGATGCTCGCCAGGATCGACCCCGCGCAACGCGCGGTGGTCGTCCTTCACTACTACCTCGACCTCTCCCTTCCCGAGACGGCGGCGGCTCTCGACATTCCAGTGGGGACCGCCAAGTCCCGCCTCAATCGAGCATTGGACGCGATGCGCATCCGCATGGTTGGCGAAGAGCTGGTGACCGCACCCGCTGCCACGGAGCGATTCGCATGAACCGCCCGGAGTCTCCCATGCGCACCTTCTCGCCCGAACACCTGACGGCCGCCTTCGACGAGATCGGCGGCTCGCCAAGGCCCGACTACCTCGACGACATCGTCACGCAGTCCCGTCGTACGCGACAACGGCCTGCGTGGACCTTCCTTGAAAGGTGGCTTCCGATGACCATTGCACTTCGGCCTGCGGCGGTGGTTCCGCGCGCGGTGGCCGTGTTCATGATTTTCTCGCCGCGCTGCTGGCGCTCCTCCTGATCAGCACACTATTCGCTGGTGCGTCGCCGAGCGTGCCGGTCGTGCCGCATGTCGGCAACGGCCTGATCGCGCTCGCCAGCAACGGAGACATCGTGGTCGTCCAGCCCGATGGCAGCGGACGGCACACGCTGATCAGCGGCCCTCAGCTCCAGACCTCGCCGGCCTGGTCGCCGGATGGCACCCGTCTCGCCTATTGGTCGCAGGACACAGCCGCCGGTGCCGGGAGCGTGATCGTCGTCAATGCCGACGGATCGGCCCCCGTCACGATCGCCACATCGCCCCTGGACGGGACGGCTGTGAACGCCATGAATCTGCCTGCACTGGTCTCCGGACGGCCGCTCGATCGCCTACTCGGCGGCGACGGCCAGGCCGGGCCAGTCGAACTGCGTGGGATTCGGGACCCAGAACGGCGACTTCTGCTCGTACCGGATCTTCGTGGCACGCCACCGACGGCTCGGGTTCATCGGCAGGTCGGCGATCCGAACCTGGACGCCCGCAGCCCCGCGTGGTCTCCCGATGGCTCCACCATCGCGTTCGGCGGTGGCAACGCCGCCCAGGAGGTGGACCTCTACGTCATGGGCTCCGACGGCAGCAACGTGCGACGCCTGGGGACCACCAAAGGCATGGATTGGGCGTTCGTCCACGTGGACTGGTCACCTGACGGCTCCACGATCGTCGGCCAGGCAGGGTCGGCTGCCGATATCAACAACTGGGACATCTGGGTCACCAATGCGGATGGCAGCGGCGAGACGGACATCTCGAACGACACCTTCACCGACGACCAGGGGCCGTCCTACGCCCCCGACCGCCCGGCGATCGCCTGGCTGCGCGGGACGATCGCGGTCCAGGAACCAAATGGCGCACCGGCGGACCTGGCCGGTCCTGCAGGCGTCCCGTCGTGGTCGCCCGACGGACAGCTCATCGCGACGATCTCCGGGGACGCGCCACGACGTTCGATGTGATGGACCTGACTGGGGCGGTCAAGTTCTCGCTCCCCGGTCCGTTCGACAACCCACCCTTCAGCTTCAGCTGGCAACGCAGCCTCACGAACCCGTAGCCGGCGCGGTACAGAAGCCCGGCGGCCGCCCGAACCTCGGGCGGTGCGCCGGGCCATAATCGTCCCGCACCCGGCACGAGCGCCTGCGACTCGAGAAGCACGGGAGATCGTCAGCGAGGGATGGTGGAGTGACGGTGTCGCGCGCGCCGAGGCCTCTTGGCTCTCGGGTCTCGTCAATGGGGATCGTCGCGCTGGCAGCGGCGCTGTCGGTGGCCTCTCTGGGCATTTTCAGCGCTGGGGCGCGGGCGCAATCGTCGGAACCGGGTGCCACCGAGCCGGCCGCCTCCGAATCGCCCGGCGCCGGCGACCAGCTGGACTCGATCATCGCCATGGTGTTCGGCGGTGAGAGCGTGGCCGACTCCCTGGGCTCGTTCTGGACCCAGACGTTTCCTACGTTCTCGGATCAGCCCTATCACGATCCGCAGGGCGGTTTCTTCCCGTATCACACCGGCGAGGCGTCCAGTGGCGGGTGCGCAGGCCCGGCCGATGACGTCGCTCAGAACGCCGCCTACTGCTTCGACGACGAGTCGATCACCTATGACGTGACCTGGCTCGATTCCCTGTTGCAGAACGATGGGCCGGCCGGACCGATGACCATCCTCGCCCACGAGTGGGGCCACCACATCCAGAACCTGGCAGGCGCGCCCCAGATCTCCAAGCAGAAGGAGCTTCAGGCCGATTGCTACGGCGGGATGTACCTGGGCTTCTTGACCGACCAGGGCGTCCTTGGCGAGACCGACATTCGCGACAGCCTCCGGACGACCTACAGCGTCGGCGATCAGCCCGACGAGCAGGGCGCCTGGACGGACGCGGACGTGCACGGTGCGCCCAACGAGCGCCGACAGGCGGAAGGCATCGGATTCTCAACGGGCGACGGCAACTACTGCGTGGCGTTCGGCGACTGGCAGGACCAGCCGGCCGCGCCCCTGTTCGAGGACAAGTCGCTGCGGGTCGAACCGTTCGCCGACCCGACAGCACAGGCAGATGGATCGCTGCTTCTCGAGCTGCCGACCGCCGAGGTTGACGTGTCCGAGGTGGACCTGGCGGCCGGGACGCGCGCGGGTCCCGAGCTCGCGAGCGCGATCGAGGGACGCTTCCCCGATGCATCCGGCTGGGACATCGGCCAGCCGCGTGCAGGCTGGCTCGAGGATCTCGGTGTGGGCACCGGGAGCGGCGCCACGACCACGTTCTCCGGAACTGCGCAGGATGGAAGCGTCCAGGCCGGTGTAGCGGCGCTCCAGGTCGATCCTGACGGCACGGCGCAGCTGTACGTGGTGACGGGCAGTGACACGACGGACGCGAACGCCGCGGAGACCGACGGCCAGGAGGCGCTGGACGCGCTCACGTGGGGGTACTGCGACCCCGAGGCCGAGGTGACGGCCAACTGCCCTGTCACGGCACTGCCGAGCGAGTCGCCCGGCTGATCAGGGCATCAGTGCGTCCACAGCAGGTCCAGAGGGACGCCGTTCGCGAAGAGCCCGTCGCTCGGGCTGTGCTGGTAGTTGCCGACCCGCTTTGAGATCAGGTCCACGCCACCGGGGTTGGCGTACGGGATCCAGACCGCACGGTCAACGATCGAGCGATCGAGATCCGCCCACGCGGCGCCGGCTGCGGCCGGAGCACGTTGTGCATGGTCTTCGGCCGCCAAGATGCTGCGATCCACGTCCGGATCGCAGAACTGATCCGTTAAGGCCGTCCTCACGACTCCGGCAGCTCAAGAGCGTGTCGAAGAAGTTCTGGGCCGTGGGCAGGTCCGCTCCCCATCTCCAGAGGCCGATCTGTACACGATCGGCTGAATCTCCGACCACTTCGCCGTAGTCGCGATAGCCCTCGACGCGAGCCGCAGAGCCGGTCATCCACCGCATTGCAGGCGGTCGGTCGATCGTTCGCAGGTTGCGCAGCCTGTCTCCTCGACGAAGACCGGCCGTCGCCGGCGACTGAGCGCGCCCGCGGGTTGCACTCGGCCGCCGTGTCTGCTCATCGGCGCTCGCTACGAGCGCGTTCTCCACGCCACCTGATAGGCCGACCTGAGCGAGCGATCTCGTGTGCTTCGGGGATTCTTCGCTTGCGCTTCTAGGCATGGGCCCAAGGTTCGGGCTGACCGAGATCTGCCTTCACGACGCCGAACCTCGGCCTGCCATGCGGCATCTAGTAGGTGTCGACATCTCGCCGGCAGCCGCAATCGAGCCACTCGGAGATAGGAGGCTCAGTGATAGGGGGCTCGGTGACTTGAGATAGGAGGCTCAGTACTTCCGACACCGCCATCGAGCGACCAGCCATCCATCCACCCGCATTGGAAGGAGTGCACAACATGCCTGAACTCGTCGGGAACCGGAGACGGTCCGGCATCGAAACGAGAAGCGCGATCCAGCGCCGCTTTGCCGGCGGCATCCTCGGTGCGGCCGCACTGTTGATCGTGACGCTCTCGCCGGTCGCGGCGACGTACCCCGGTGCCAGCAACGGCAGGCTCGCGCTCGCCGTCAAGGGCGCCGATGGCAACCCCCAGATCACCACGGTCGCACCCGACGGGAGCGACGCGCAGATTCTCACGAGCGGCGCGTTCTTCCACGCCTGCCCGGCCTACTCTGCGGACGGCAGCAAGATTGCCTACTGCTCCAACGAGACCGGCGCGTTCGAGATATGGACGATGAACGCAGACGGGTCCGGCGAGGCGCAGCTGACCAGGCTGGGCGGCTCGGCGACCTTCCCCGATTTCTCGCCCGACGGCAGCTCTGGTTGCCTTCGACGGGACCTCTGGCACCGATACCCATACCGAGATCCTTACCGTCGATACCGCCACGGGCGCGACGGTCACCGCGCTCACCAGCTGCGCCACCGGCAAGCCCGGCTGCGCCAACGACTACCCCGCCTGGTCGCCTGACGGCAGCCAGATCGCCTACATCCATACCGACGATGTCGACGCGGACGGCAACCCCACGGCGGAGCAGGTGTGGGTGATGGATGCCGATGGCAGCAATGCCCACGCGCTCACCACCGATGCACCCCCCAAGGACCAGCTTCCTGACTGGAGCCCGGATGGTTCGCAGATCGCCTATGAGAGCGGACCCGGTGGCAGCGGCGGCATCTGGGTCATGAACGCCGACGGATCGAACCCGCACCTGCTCATCGGCTGCGCCGCGACCGATCCTGCCCCGTGCGCGACGGGCGACTATGGCGGTCCTGCGTGGTCTCCAGACGGCCTCCAGATCGCGTTTCGATCGTTCGTTGCCGACACCGACCGACCGGTCATGGTCATGAATGCCGACGGCACCAATGCGCACCGGCTGATGCCCGGGCCGTCGATCCAGTTGGTGCCAGGGTGGCAGCCCGTCGTCGAGACAAGCACGCCGTCCGCCCCTGGATCGGCTGGGCCAAGCCCCGCGGTCGGACCGTCGCCGACGGCGTCTTCAACTCCGTCATGACAATCGACCCGACCGGCGCGCGTGCCGAACCGTTCATCCACCAAACCCAGGCTCAACTCGCGCCAGCGCGCCGATCGGGTCGGCAAGCCCTTCCCTTGTTCATCCCGCTGATCGTCGGTCTCTTGGCCCTGGCGACCACGTTGCCGACCGCAGCTGAAGATCCGTCGACAGGAAGCAGCCCCGTCTCGAGCGCAACGCTCGCGGCGACAAGCGCGACCCTGGCCGCTGCGTCGGGGCTCACCGTCACCCCGGTCCCGTCGTCATTGCCGGATGGCGTGCTCGCATCGATCCCAGTCGTCACGGGCCACGCTCCGGCGGTGGCAGTCGTCGGCGACGGCTCGGTCTGGGTCGACAGTCATCGGGCAATGGAGCTGTACCGCATCGATCCGAGCATCAACCAGGTCGTCGCCTGGATCGACGTCGGCCAATTGGCTTGTGGCGCCACCGTCGGAGATGGCGACATCTGGCTCTGGCCCTGCTTCACGGACACGCAGGCGGTCGCGGTCGACACCGCGACCAATCGAGTGGTCGGCAGCTTCGATGCCTGGCCGGTCGTCTTCACCCCGGATACGATCTGGGCCCTCCACTACGACGGTCACCTCCATGAGGTCGACCCGACGACCCTTGCCACGGTCAAGACGTACGACCCATTCCCGGATTCGCCAGTCGGCTGGGTGCTGAGCGCAGGCGGGTACATCTGGGCCGTCGGTGAAGACGGCAACGACGGTCGGTGGGGCGGCAGCATCGCGAAGATCGATCCACTCATGCACACCATCGTCAGCACGCTTGCGGTTCCTGGCGTCGGCGACTACGCATCAGTCGACGCCGATCTCGGCTACATCTGGGTGAAGGACGATGACAGCGACAGGCTCCTGCGCATCGACCCGGCCACGGACGCGATCACGACATTCCACATCCCCGGCTTCTCCGGGCGTCTGAGCCAGCTGTGGGACATCTCGGTGGCGACCGGACTCGGCAGCCTCTGGCTGCGAATGTCCGACGGTGTCGTCTCGCGCGTGGACCCCACCACCGGACAGGTGACTGGGACCTATCCAGCGGACCCGACTGGGGGCGGTGGCGACCCGGTGGTCGGCTTTGGATCGCTATGGGTACCGAACATCGGGACGGACACGGTCTGGCGCGATCAGGTCACGTCGTGACGGCCGCGCGGAGTCGCCCACGAGCGCGTAGTCGATATCGCGCGCGGCTGCCGCGTTCATAAGATCGACCGTGACCTGGACGCGGATCGATGACGGATTGCCCAAACACGAGCGGGCGAACGAGAACGTGTACGTGTCGGCCGTGACCGTAGCGAACTGATCGCCGACCGCCCTGCTGCCTGCCTCGCAGCCGCTGGTTCAGGACGTCACGTGGTTGCATTTGGCGTCGAAGTCGACGGATGTGCCTCGGAAGGTCCAGCGTCTGACAGCGCCGTCACGGCTGCCTGCACGGCCGCGAGGACGTCATCGAACACCTGCAATGGGTCGCTGCCGGTCGTCAATTCGTTCGCAGCGAGCAACTTCGTGACCTGCGGCGAAACGTCGCTGAAGACGATTGTCACCCCACGGTCCTTCAACTCCGATCGCACCTGCCGGATCGCGTCAGCCGCCTTGCATATCGATGTCGCTTATGGCCTCTGCATCGACCACGATCCACTTCAACGGTGGATCGGAGTCCTCGGCGAGCGTTGCAAGCTCTTCCGTGAACCGCGATGTATTGGCGTAGTAAAGGCCGGCCCCAAAGAGGTAGACGGCGACACCCGGCTCGACCTGGGTGTGCGAAGTGACCGGCTGTGCCACGAGCCGACCGTTGTCAGCGCGTGACAGCAGGGCATTGAACGGGTGGTAGCTGTGTTCGACGTGCTCGAGGATGGAGAGGAGGATTGCGAGAAGGATCCCCTGCTCCACGCCGATGAAGAGCACCACCAGCGTCGTGATCAGCGCCACGACGAACTCGCCTGGGCGCAGGCGAAGTATCCGCGCCATGCCGCGATAGTCGATGAGCTTGACGCCGATGAGGAACACCACGCCCGCGAGCACCGCGTTGGGCATGTAGGACAGCGGCTTCGTGAGGAAAAGCACCACCACGGCAACGATCGCCGCGCAGGTGAGCTGCGCGATCTGGTTCCGGCCGCCGGCGCTGTCCACCATTTCGGTCTTGGTAGGACTGCCGTTGACGACCCAGGTGCCGGTCAGGCCCGCTGCGATGTTGGCCATGCCGAGGCCGACGAGATCCACGTTCTCGTTGAAGCTGTCGTTGTAGCGCATTGCGTAGGCGCGAGAGGTCGCAGCGCTCTGCGCCAGGATCACGATGAAGATCGAGATCGCAGTGGCAATCATGGCTTCGAAGTCGGAGAGCGTCACGCCCTGGGGGATGCCGATCGACGGCAAGCCGCTGGGTATGTCGCCCAGTGTCCCGATGCCACGCGCAGCGAAACCGAAGACCCAGCTGAGAAGGATCATCCCCAGCACGGCGATGAGTGCGCCCGGGACGCGCTTGTTGACGCGCCCGAGGCCGACGATGAGGCCGATCACCACGACCGCGATGGCGAAGTCACCCCAGACCGCCGAACCGATGTCCTTGCCGACGTTCACGAGGTACTCGATCGGTCCCGAGCCGGTCTTGGGCAATCCGAAGATGGCAGGCACCTGACCGATGGCCACTTGGAGGCCGACGCCCGTCAGGAATCCGACCAGGACGCTGGCAGACAGGAAGTTGGCGATGAAGCCGAGGCGCAGCAACCGCGCCAGGAATAGGAATGCAGCAGCCATCAGCGCCGAGGTCGATGCGAGCGCGACCCATTGCGGTGACGCCGGTGCGGCCATGCCGGCGAGCCCGGCCGCCATGATCGCCGCCGTCGCCGAGTCCGCACCGACGACCAGGTGTCGAGACGAGCCGAAGATCGCGAACAGGATGACCGGAAATATGATCGTGTAGAGGCCGGTGATCACCGGCATCTGGGCGATCGAGGTGTAGCCCATCGTCTCGGGGATGGCCAAAGCCGCGAGCGTGCACCCGGCGATGACCTCGGTGACGACCGGCACCTTGTCGAGCGGGAGAATCCCTTGGAAGAGCGGCAGCCCGCCGCCAAAGCGCGGCCTGCGCGAAACCTGGACCGCCATGAGATCCTCCCGTCGCCCTCTGAGCCCCCCGACAACTTGAGCGTGCGCCGCTCCGGGCTCAGTCCGGCGAGCTTATCTTCCCATCGCGGGTTCGAACGGACGAAGACGCAACGAATTCGAGCCCGGCGGCCAACGGTTCAGGCGTCAGCCTCGGCCGGGAGGCGGCCGGACTTGATCGCGGCGACCAGCGCCGCATGGTCGCGATCCGTCTGGTCGGCATACGCCACGGAGAAGTCGGCGACGGCATGGGCGAACGAATCGTCTTCGCCAAGGTAGCTCGCGATCGCGACCGGGTCGCCGGAGCGCGCATGACCGCGCGCGAGGCTCCAACCGCATAGCTCGGACCACTGCGTCAGGTCGGTTGCCGTCATCGCCTCGACGACAGCGCCGCCCTTCTGGTCCTGCAGCTGGCGCACGTAGTGCTGGCGACCCTCCGGCCCGGTGGCCCACCCCAGGAGTACGTCGCTGGCGGCCTGGAGGAGGCGCTGCCCCGCCACCACGCGTTGCCCATGGTGCTCATGTGTGCTCGGCTTGATGAATCGCTCGAGGACCGACGCTTCGGCCTGCTTCACCTGGAGGAAGATGGGGTCCCCGCCATCAACGCCGTCCAGCAGGACGACTCCGGCGATGAGGCCCACGCTGCCGACGCCAACGACCTTGATCGCGGCGTCGACGATCGTGTAGTGGCGGAGCAGGACGCGCCGATCTTCCTGCAGCGTGCTCTCGTACGATCGGATGATCTCGACCTCCACGTCGTTGTTGACCCGCGGGTGGTGGAACGTCGTCGGTGGCCGGTCGATGATGTGGCGCAGACCGTCCGTCCCGACCTCGGTCAACTTCGGCAGCTCGTGGAGAGCGTCGTGATGAGCCGTTGCGTTGACGGTGGTCATGACGTAGGCGCGGGCGCCCTTCCGGACGTTCACCTCGATCTGGCTGGCGTCCACGCGCGAGTAATACACCTCGATCGAGCGCATCGATGCGTACTCGGCCATATGGCTCTGGTAGGAGCGGGCGGCCGCGATCGCCGTGTGGCGCGCGTCATGGGGTGCGAGTCCGAGCACGCGTCCGGCGACCACGGTGCTGGCGCACAATCGCTTGAGGTCCCATTCCCAGGGACCAGGCAGCGTCTCATCGAAGTCGTTCATGTCGAAGAGGAGGTCTCGTTCGGGCGAAGCGAACAGCCCGAAATTCGACAGGTGGGCGTCACCGCCCAGCTGTACCTCGATTCCGGATGTCGGCGTTCCGGTGAGGTCGGCCGCCATGGGCAGCGCTGCACCGCGGTAGAACGTGAGCGGCGAGATGGCCATACGGGCATGCCGCAGCGGCACGAGTTCTGGGAGCCGGACGACGGCCTGCTCCTCGAGGAGCGCGATCGGATCCGGGCGATCCGCCGCAGGACGAAAGTCGGCGTGTGAGCTGGGTGGAACCCGTTTCCGGGCGTCCTCGCCCAGATGCCGTCGCTCCTCGCGGCTGCGTAAACCCACCCAGCCTTGGGTGCCTTGTCCCGTTTGGTCCGTCACATCGAGTTCCGCCGATCAGGCGTCATCTTGGAATGATGTCACTCGTTGAGGCGCTGCCCAAAACCGGAGACCGAGGCGGCGCGGCCACCTGGAGATCGGTGCCGGCCTCCCCGGCCATCGGCTCTTCAACGAGTCAGTGGCGCGAGACCCAGACGCCCCCGTCCGATTTCTCGTCGGAGGTCCAGGCAACCACGGCGTGGCCGTCCGGGCCGGCCCGCAGGGCAAGCGCATAGACATGTGTCGAACTCGTCACCGTTGCCTGACGCCAGGCGCCCTTCTTGAGCAAGAGCGCGGTGACCGACTTGGACCCATAGGCCACCATCGGCCGGCCAAGGCTGTCGAGAGCGAAGTCGACGCTCGCACCCGATGACAGCGAGGATGCGGCCGTGCTCGCGGATTGCCATCCGCCCGTCCCGTCCCGGCTGGTCTCGATATCGAAGTGGGATCCGTGGAAATGCTTCCAGGCGATCGACGGCACGTTGCTCGTGTCGAGGGCGATGAGCGGGTAGAAGTCGGCGTCGCCCGTGCCGGTGACCCTCGTGCGGGTGAAGCCGCCGCTCGCGGCCGCCGATTGCGCAAAGTAGATTCCCGGCTTCTTGTCGAAGCGGTCATAGACCACCTGCGAGAGCCCGTCCGTGCCGAGTTCGAACGCGGGCGTGTCACCCGTTCCGATCGGCGAGACCGTCCAGCTGCCGGTCACGTTCGTGCGCAGCTGTACGGCTCCGTCGTGGCCGCAGCAAGCTCCGTTCACGTCGACGACAAAGAGGTGCCCATGGGACGCTCTGACCGTTGGCTGGTCATTCCCGGGTGGCGCGATCCGGGTGGGTTCAGAGGGGAACGTGCCTTGGGTGCGACCGCTATCCGTGAGGTACCAGATTCCGTTCCCGGTGAACGTGGACGGCGAGCCCTGAACCGCCACGATGTGGACCCGACCCTGCTCGTCCAGGGCGATCGACGCCTCCTCCCAGAACGCCGACTCGGTTCCCTGCAGGAGTCGTTTTGCGACCCACGCCCCCGTTCGGTCCGTGGCGAACCAGAGATCTCCCTGCCTCGTCGCCGCAAGGTACACATGGCCTGCGGGATCGACCGCTGCCGAGACGCGATCGTTGAACAAGCCCGTCATGACACGCTGAGGCACCGACCAATCCGCGAACGACGTCGCAGGAACCGCAGCTGATGCGGTCGGCGAGAGCAGGACAACAAGCGCCGCTGTGACCGAGATCCCTTGAAGCCATCGAACGCCGCCGCGCCACATTGCAGTCTCCTCGTTCCTGGACCGGACACCGACACCATCGTGAGCGTATCGGGAACTGCGGCAACCGATTGTCGCCAGATGCTCAACTCCTGCCTGACGCCTGCGTCCGTCCGTTAACAATTCACGTCGGGGCGGCGTTTCGCGAGGGCTATGATCGAGCCTTGATCCAGCCGTATGGCGGACCGTCCGTGGCGTGAGGAGAGGCAACGATGGTCAAGGAGTTCCGCGACTTCCTGTTCCGGGGCAACATCATCGAGCTGGCCGTGGCCGTTGTCATCGCGGTAGCCTTCGGTGCGGTCGTGGCGGCGCTGGTGAAAGACCTGATCACGCCGATCCTGAGCCTGTTCGGTATCCCCGACTTCTCGTCCTGGACCATCTCGGTGAACGGGCTGAACAACAGCACGGCGACGTTCGCCATCGGCGACTTCATCAACGTGCTGATCTCGTTCGTGCTGGTGGCGGCGGCGATCTTCTTCATCGTCGTGAAGCCGATGAACGCGATGGAGGCCCGGCGCAAGGCGGCAACGCCTGAGGTCCCGGCCGGCCCGACGGAGATCGAGTTGCTGACCGAGATCCGCGACGCGCTCAAGGCACAGCGCCCCTGAGCTCCTCGGCGCCGGGATTCGAGGCACGTTGTCGGGCGCGCGCGTTCGCTCGGCACGAAACTCGCTGCGCCATGCCTAGCCGGATGGTGACGCGCTCTGTGCGTCGACCATGTGAAGCACGACCAGCTGGCTGCCATTCGGTTGGTAGGTCACGATGATCGGGATCGCGCTCTGCAGGTGCGTGCGCAGGTGCTCGGCTGGGAAGCTGCTCGAATCGAGCGGTCCGATCACGAAGGTCAAGATCGACCCGTCGGCTTCGCGCAACTGAAAGCTGTTGACGCTCACCATCGAGCTGGAGCTCACCGACGTCACGACGCCCTCCGCCGAGGCGGCCAGGGCGTTCGATCGGCACGCCGCAGCCGCAGCCACGAGCAAGAGAGTCGCTGCCGCGCGTCGGAGTCGCATGCGTGACGCGCAGTCTGCGAGAGGTGTGGCTTCCGTGCTCCCGTCCAAGGGTCCGAACGCACACGACTGCTAGCATCGGCGTCGTGGGTGCTCGGCCGTATCAGTCGGCTGCCGCCGGACGATCGTCGCGACGAGCCGGTGATTTCGTTCGCCGGCTGCGGACTCCCGCGGGATTTGTCGCCGGCCTCGTCCTCGCCCACGATGCGGTCTTCGCTTCGGACTCGGGCCTGGCTTCGCTCAACACCGCGCTGGCCTCGTCGGGCCACGGTCAAGTGTGGGCCATCGTCTCGATTGCGGCGCTGGTCGCGGGAGCGTTCGTCATCGTCGGCTCGATGGCGCGCCTGCTGCGCGCGGAGGCGGTGGTGCACCGCCTGCAAGCCGAGACCCGTGCGGCAAGCACCCTGCGCGCTCGCGGGCCGTTCGGGCTCGCCGACAAATCGATCGCTTGGCCCCGCGACTACTCCCACGAGCTTCGGCGGCTCTGGCCGCGGCTGTTCATCGGGGTCGTGGTCGGGTTCCTGATCCAGGAGAACGTCGAATTGCTCGCGGGCCAATCACATGGCAGCGGCCTCGAGCCGATCCTGACCGGGCACCCCCTGGCGATCCCGGTGATGTTGCTCCTCACCTTTGGGATCGCCGCGATCTGCGCCCTCCTGCGGCGCCGTGTCGCCGTTCTCGCATCGCTGGCGACCGCGCTCCGACTTCGGCTGCTGGCACATCGCAATAGCACGCGCGTCGTCGCTCGGGGACGCCTTAGCACCGGCGGCCTGCTGCTCCGCGACGCACTCCGTCTCCTGCCACAAGAGGGTCGCGCTCCTCCTCGCGTCGTCGTTCCCGCAACGACGTAACGCACCCGGGCTCCTCGCCCGGCCACCAGGAGGATTTCTCATGCGTTCAGGTATTCGCGTTGGCGCGGCGGTCGTCATGGCCGCAAGCCTCGCGTTGATCGCCACGCCCGCGCTCGCCCACGAGCAGCGGACCGTGGCTGGCTACGACATGGAGGTCGGCTTCATCGACGAGCCGGTGTTCGTCGGTGACAAGAGTGGGCTCGAGTTCTCGGTGATGAAGGACAACCAGCCGGTCGAAGGCCTGGAGCAGACGCTCACGGCGCAGGTGACCTACCAGGGTGAAACGCGCGATCTACCGCTCGAAGCACGTGACGGCAGCCCGGGTTGGTACCAGTCGGTGTTCATTCCCACGGCCGCCGGCCCGTACACGTTCCACATCACCGGATCGATCCAGGGCACACCGATCGACGAGTCGTTCACCTCGAGCCCCACGGGCTTCGATGAGGTGCAGGAGGCGAGCGCGGGCCAATGGCCCAACGAGCTGCCGACGGTGTCCGAGCTGTCGGTGACGGCGTCGAAGGGTGCCGACGCAGCCAACACCGCGTTGATTGCCCTGGGCGTCGGCGTGATCGGCGTCGTCATCGGTGTGATCAGCCTCGGCATCGCGCTCGCGAGCCGGAGGAAGGCGGGGGCCTGATGTTCCGTGTCCGCCGGTCGGCCGTCGCTTCGGCGGCTGCCGCCGGCCTGGCACTCGGCTTGATCCTCCTTGCTCCGGTCGCCGTCCAGGCCCACGCCCAACTGGTCTCGAGCCAGCCCGGAGCCGGCACGACGGTCGTCACCTCGCCAACCCAGGTCCTGCTCGTCTTCTCCGAGCCCGTCGATCCGGCCTACACGTCCCTCGACGTGCTCGACAGCGTCGGCCATGTCATCGAGGAAGACGTCGGTGCTCCGCTTCCGTCCGACGCGCGGCAGTTCGTGGCTCCGCTGCCGCCGCTTGCCGACGGTGCCTACACGGTTTCCTGGAGAGCCATCTCGGCCGCGGACGGGCACAGCACCAGTGGCTTTGTCACGTTCGCCGTCGGGAATGCGACCCTGCCCGCCGGTGCCGCGACCAGCGGGCAGATCGACCCCCACGCCGGGCATGGCGGATTCGCGCTCGTCGTTGAGGCCGTCGGCCGCACCGTGGGCTCGCTCGGCTTCATGGCCGCATTCGGGCTGGCCGTCTTCGCGTGGCTCGCGCGTATTGGCGTTCCCGAACCCAAACGGCGGCTGTCCTGGCTCGCGGTCGTCGGACTGCTGCTCGGGGCCGTCGGGGCAGTCCTTCTTGGCTGGACGGCAACGCAGACGGGTCTTGTCGGCGCCGCCAATGCCGATCTCCTCGGCTACCTCTCCACCGCACGCAGCGGACAGCTCTTACTGCTGCGCGCGGGCGTGGGCGCAGCCGGGGCGTTGCTCGGCGCGGTCCTGTTGTGGCGGGGCCGCGAAGGGCTCGCGATCGCTTCGATTGCGGGCGCCCTCGGGCTGGTGCTGATTGCGCTCTCGTCGCATGCCGCGGCTTTCACCACGCCGGTCCCCGTGTTGGCACAGACGGTCCACCTCGCCGCCGGAAGCGTTTGGGTCGGAGGGCTTCTCGGGTTCGGAGCGATCGTCCTCGGGCCGCGGCCGCTTCCCGACCTGACGCAGCTCGTGCCGCGGTTCTCCGCCGCGGCGCTCGTGAGCGTGGCGCTGATCGCTGCGACCGGTGCCTACCTCGACTGGGTGCAGACCGGCGACCCGCTGTCGGTCGGCACGCAATACCAGGTCGTGCTGGCGATCAAGATCGTCCTCTTCCTGGCAGCGCTCTCGATTGGTGCGGTCAATTACCTGCGTGGTGCGCGGGTCGTGGAGGGCCGCCGCGGCTTCCGCGCGCGCGTGCTCGTCGAAGCGGGTCTGGCGGGAGCCGTGATCGCCGCCAGTGGCGTGCTCGCGAGCGGCGTCCCACCATCCGGGCTGCTGCCGGTCCAGGTCGCGCCGGCAACGACCAGCGCGGCCTCGGTGCTCAACGCCGATCTTGCCCTCGCACCGGGCCGCGCGGGACCGAACCAGTTCACCGTGACCGGCGTCGATGTGCCGCAGGGCGACGGGTTGGTGCTGACCCTCCAGCGCCTGGACCAGGACATCGGCACCTCCCGCATCCCGCTGGTCCACGCACCGGATGGCTCGTGGATCGCGACGGGCGTGCCGCTCGTGAGTGACAGCCGGTGGGACGCGACGATCGCGCTCGAGGCGCCGGATCAGTCCGAGGTCTCGCGCGCGCGTTTCGTGTTCGGTGTCGGCCTCGACGGCCTGACCGAGGGCGAGCTTGCACCGATCGTCGATCCCGGGATCCTGCTTGGAGCGCTGCTTCTCCTGGGAGCAATACTCGGCGTGGTCTTCGCGCTGGCCGGGGGAACGTTGCCGCGCACCGATCCGCGCGCCAGCCGTCTTGCCTTGCTCCTGGGAAGTGGCACGGCGGTCGCCCTCGGGTTGGCGCTGATATGGGGAGGAGTCGTTCGGTGAGAAGTCGACCGCTCGTGGTGGCAATCGTGATCGCGGTCTGTTTCGGGCTCGTCATCGCGCTCGGTTCGGGGCTCTTGAGTGGCGGTCCCCAGGCCACCAATCCGATCCCGGCCACCGTCGACTCGATCGACCGCGGCCGGGACCTGTTTGCGCAGAGCTGCGCCCAATGCCACGGGGTGGATGCCCGTGGTGGCGGCCCGCTCTCGAACACGACACAGGTTCCCCCGCCGGCTCTCACCGGGCCGAGCTCGCACCTGACCGTGCACTCGGACGCGGATCTGTTCCAGTTCATCTCCGACGGGCTGCCCGGCGGCATGCCGGCATGGGCGGACAAGCTGAAGGACGATCAGATCTGGGATGTCATCAACTTCCTCCGCTCGATCCAGGCGGCCGGATAATCCAGCGATACCCAATGTGGGTCCTTGTCTCACGCGTGATACAATGGCCCGACCAATGGGCACGGTAACCATCCGAGAGCTTCGCAATCGGGGTGGCGACGTGATCGACCGCGTCGAGGCTGGCGAACGAGTGACCGTGACCCGGGATGGTCGGCCAGTGGCTGAGTTGCACCCCGCGCGGTCGCCGGGTGTCGCCGCCGAGACGCTGCTCGAGCGCTGGCGCCGTCTCCCACCAGTGGACGCAAACAAGCTGCGTCGTGAAATCGACGCTGCCATCGACCAATCCCTGTGAGTGAACCGCGGGGGCTGCTGGACACCAGCGCTCTCCTCGCGCTCGCGCATCTGCCCGATGCGACCAGCTTGCCCGATATCGCGCTGATCTCCGCGATCACCCTTGCCGAGCTCTCGATCGGTCCATTGGTCGCCATTGAGGATGACGAGCGCGCGAGACGCCAGGCTCAGTTGCAGCAGGCCGAAGCCGACTTCGATCCGATTCCGTTCGACGCCGCCGCGGCACGGGCGTTCGGACGTGTTGCCCTGGCATATCGGCGCAGCGGTCGAAAGCCGGCCGCTCGCGCGTTCGATGCGCTGATCGCGGCGACCGCGATCGCAAATGGCCTACCGCTCTACACCGCGAACCCGCTGGATTTCGCCGGTCTCGACGAGCTCGTCGTGCACTCGGTCATGGAGCGGGCATGAACCCGAAGGACGCGAGCGCAGCCTGGCCTTCGGGTCCGGTGAGGAAGCTGAGGAACCCAGCCGACTCGTCCGGCTGATCCGTGGCGCTGACGATCGCGGCCGCATAGGTCGCGGGCACGTTGGCGTCCGGTGGAACGGGGATCTGCTGGACCTTGGCGCCCGAGGCGAGCGCATCGGTCACGTACACGATCGCGACGTCACCCTCACCGGCCTCGATCTTGGCCCGCACCGCCGCCACGTTGTCCTCCTGGCTGACGACGTTCGCGGCATAAGCGTCGGCAATGCCCAGGTTCGTGACCAGCTGCGTTGCGTACTTGGTGATTGGGACATCGGGCCCCGCGGCAATGACCTTGACTCCGGGCTTGCCCAAATCGGCAGCCGAGGTGATGCCGGCCGGATTGCCGGCAGGCACGATGATCGTGAGCTGGTTGCAGGCAAAGACGACTGCGTCGTCAGCGAGTCCTTCGCCGACCAGCGTCTGGACGTTCGACGTGTCGGCCGAGGCGAAGACGTCAGCTGGGGCACCCTGCTCGATCTGCGTCCGCAGGGCGGATGACGCATCGAACGAGTACACCGGTGTCAGCCCGCTCTCCGCGGTATAGGCGGAGGCGAACGACTCGAACGCACCCTTGAGCGACGCCGCTCCGAAGACCGTCAGCTCACCGGTCTGCGCCGCCGGCGACCCCGACGCTTCAGGAGCTACGCTGGCCGCGACGGACGGTTCGGCCATCGCGCTGGCCGCAGGTGAAGCCGACGCCTCGGGCATTTCGCTCGGTGCGGGCGTCGTGGCAATTGCGGTGCAGCTGGGGAGCGGCGGGATCGATCCGGCAGGCGAGGCCGCCGGCGACGCGGATTGCGCCGCGGCCGGGCCGACGGCCAACGAAACGAGAGCGATCGACGCGAGGACGAATGCGCCGAGCGACGAGCGAACGCGATGCACTGGGACACCTCCGACAGGCCAACACAACGCAGAAACTGTGGCGATCTGTCAGAGATTGTCGGGCATTCGTCCGGACTTGTCTATGTATGAGCCGATGCGCACACGAGGCTGATCGGCAGGCAACCTCGTGCGATCAGTCGTCGACGGCGAGCATCACCTCGGTCGACTTGACGATGGCCGTGACCTTCTTTCCGGGCTCCAAGCCCAGGCTGCGGGCCGACTCGAGCGTGATCGCGGACACCACCTCTTGGCCGCCGTCAAGTTCCACGACGACCTCCGCCATCACGCTGCCCGGGGTCATCGATCGCACGGTCCCGCTCAGCTGGTTGCGAGCGCTGATCTTCATCGTCGTACCTCACTCGTTGACGGGTCATGGTCTGCCTAGACGGGGAGGATGGCGCGCCAGTGCGTCAGCCGCACGGCGAAGAGCACTCCCAACGCCGCTACGACCAGAACCGTCGCGGCCGCGGCGGCCGCATCCAGGCTTCCCTGGAACTCGGAATAGACCAGCAACGGCAGCGTCTGGGTCCTGCCGGCGATGTTGCCGGCGAACATGATCGTGGCGCCGAACTCCCCTAACGCTCGCGCCCAGGCGAGCACGAGTCCGGCACTGAGCGCCGGTGCGGCAAGCGGCAGCGTGACCCTGCGCAGGACCTCCGCTCCGGACGCACCGTCGACGGCAGCCGCCTCCTCGATGTCGCGGTCGACGGACTGGAAGCCGGCACGCGTCGCCCGGATGTAGAACGGCGCGGCGACGAAGACCTGCGCGATCACCACGGCGATCGTGGTGAACGGAATCGAGATGCCGGCAGCCTCGAGTGCGGGCCCTGCGACTCCACGGCGCCCGAACGCGAGCAGCAGGGCCAACCCGGCGACAGTCGGTGGCAGCACGATCGGAAGATCGACGAGGGTCTCTGCCAGTGCCTTGCCGCGGAACGAGCGACGAGCCAGCACCCATGCGAGCGGCGACCCGAGGACGACGACGACGGCGACCGTCACGCCCGACGCGATGAGGCTGAGGACCAGCGCATCGAGCGTCGCCTTCGACCGGGATATCGGCCAGCGCACCGCCGAGGATGGCCCGCGCGAACAGCGCAACGACGGGCAATGCCAGGAATGTGAGCGCAATCGCAGCGAGCGCCCCTGTCCCGACGCGTGCAGCACGGCTGTTGCCGGGCAAACCGGGCGCGTCATCGCCGTCCCGCACAAGCGTGCCTGGTGGTCGGCTCGACGTCGGAGCGTGCGATCGACGCCGCGTCGAGTCGATCGCCTCCGGCCCGGCCAACGATCGGCGTGGGTGCTGCGCTCGAGGGCCTGATCCTGGCCCACGAGGGATGGCTCACCCGGGTACCTCGACGATCACGTTCGTCGACTTGACGACCGCGACCGCCTCGCTGCCCACTGCAAGACCCAGCTCGTCGACGGCCTCGGCGGTCATCAGGCTGACGACGCGATGAGGCCCTGCCTGGATTTCGACGATGCCGACGATTCCGTCGCGTTCGATGCGCGTGACGACGCCGGGAAATCGATTTCTGGCCGACTGGGCGACGATCGGGCGCTCATCGCCGGCGCGACGACGTTCCGAAAGGACGCGGGCTACGTCGGCCCGGCTGACGAGACGTTGTCCGCCTGCCGAGCGTTTCGCCGGCAGCCTGCCGGCGTCGGACCAGCGCCGCACGGTGTCGGCGCTCACGCCGAGAATCTCGGCCGCCTCCCCGAGCCGGATCAATTCATCTGTGGCCAAGACAGTCCTCCTGCCCGGAAGTATCCGGCAGCGTCGGCGGAGTGTCTATGCAACGAGGAGGCTGATCTCCCACGGCCGATCGGGCCGGTTCGGCTCATGCACCTCCATCGACCAGCGCTCGCCGAGTACGGCGGCGATCTCGACGGGATCACGGGGATCGGTGCCCGACTCGAGCAGATACCGAGCTGCCTCTCCGCGCATGCGCTTGGCAGTCGCGTCGCCGACAACGTGCCCGCCGGTCGCCCGCTGCCGAACGTGCAGCATCGCGGTTCGTTCCTCGAGGCCCGTCGGCTTGCCCATCGCCTGGTAGCTGGGCGACCGAAGATCGACGATCGCGCCGCGCGGTCCCGCGGCATTCGCGAGGGCATCCGGTAGGACGGTGCGCCACATGGGCTCCAACCGACCCATGTCGACGAGGTGGGCGCAGATGAACAGGCGATATGGCGGGATCCGATCGGCCGGCCGGAGTGCGCCCCAGAGCGCCGAGACGACCACGATCTGGCTCGCCGCCCTGCGCGCGGCGTCGGGATGGAGCGACGCAGCGTCGAGCCCGGCGTGCAGCGGCCCGGTGTACACATCGAGCGTCGGACGGGTGGCCAAATCCCGAATGTCCGTGTTGCGCGCCACGTCGCCCATCAGAGAAGGGCCGACACCGAGCCGCGACAGTGCATCGGGCCGCTCGCTCGTTTCGATCAACGCGCCGAGGACTTGACGACGCAAGGGGTTGAGCTCGGGGAACGAAAGCGAATCGATCTCGAGGGTTGGCCCGGTTGCGGGTGCAGGTCGCTTCGTTTCCGACGGCGGCAGGATGATCAGCACCGGGCGAGCTTACGTCGGCGACTCGACAACCTCCGACGCGCGCCAGGCTCAAGCCGCTCGGGTCCACCCTGGCTACCGGCGGCGCGTCATGTGTGCGGCGGTGCGCCAAACGGTTCACGGCCTGCCGTCGCCGAGGTTCACGCGACGACCTTGCGCCAGAGGACGAGCTGAAGTCCGGCGTCCCGGTGCCGCCTCCATCGCCGCTGTGGGTCGATCCATGACCTCTTGCGTATCGCGTCAATGGATGCGGACTTCGCAAGCTCGGCGTTAAGGCATGCCGGAGCGGTTGTTCGTGCGAGATCGACGTCGTTTCCACGCTCGTGATCGGGTCCTGTGTGGCCAAAGACGACGACTTCAGGTCGAGCGGTTGTCCTAACGGCGACGGAAACGCATGCACGATCCATGCACGGAATATCCGCTTGGCTACGCGCGAAATGTGGGTTATCCCGAGGGCACGAGCGGTCACGCACGTTGCGTTGAGTGTCTGACGATGACGGCACTGACCCGCCTACTTGGGCTCAACGTTCCGATCGATCCACCTCGCGAGGTCGACCTCGCTCAGCTGGCCAGACGCCAGCGCAAGGTTCGTCGAGAGCGCTTCCGCGTTCGATGCGATCAATTCGACGCCGTGGCGGTCAAGGAACGCCACCATCACGACGAGGGCGATGCGTTTGTTGCCGTCGACATACGGGTGATCACGGACAAGTCCGAAGGTATACGCAGCGGCAAGGTCGGACAGGGTGGCTTCACGTTCGTACTGCCATCGGGCTTGCGGTCGAGCGAGCGCCAACTCGAGGGCGTTTTCATCACGCTGGCCGTGAAGGCCGCCGTGCTCGCAAATCTGCCGGAAGTGCGCTTCATCTACCACGAGCCTCCCGAGCCAATGAGGCTCGGTGCGAGTCACTTCGCGAGCTCTCTGAGTGCTCCCCGATAGCGCTTCGCGGCGCGCCGCATCGCCGCGAGGTCAGCGTCGAGCTCCTCGGTGTACGGCGTGAGAAGGATCCCCTGCTCGGTTTCGATCGCCAGCACGCGGTCGCCAGGTGCGAGATCCAGTCGGTCGACCAGCTCCTTGGGAAGCGTCGTGCCGACCGATCCGCCAACACGGCGTAGCGTGATGGCCCGTGGAATGCCGAGACGATAGCACGGACGTGCTACTTCCCCGACCGGCAGATCGGGTTCAGAACGGGGTTGGAATCCAGCGCAGCGGGGCGTTCGGCTCGACGTAGCCGCCCGGTCGTTGACGCTTGGGCAGGGTGATGTCGCGCTTGGCCAACGGGGCATACGGCACCTGGGTGAGCAGGTGGCTGATGATGTTCAGCCGGCCGCGCATCTTGTCGTTGGTGTCAGCGATGTGCCAGGGCGCCCACGACGTGTCGGTCGCCGCGAACATGCCGTCCCGGGCTCGCGAGTAGTCATACCAGCGGGTATACGACTTCAGGTCCATGTCCGTCAGCTTCCAGACCTTGCGGTGGTCGTTGATGCGACCCTCGAGGCGGCGGGTCTGCTCATCCGGGCTGACCTCCAGCCAGTACTTGATGAGGATGATTCCGGAGTCGACCATGGCCTTCTCGACCGCCGGCACCTGCTCGAGGAAGCGGTCCGACTGCTCCGGTGTGCAAAAGCCCATCACCCGTTCGACACCGGCGCGGTTGTACCAGCTGCGATCGAAGATGACGACCTCGCCCGCAGCCGGAAAGTGCTCGATGTAGCGCTGGATGTACATCTGCGAGCGCTCGCGCTCCGTCGGCGCCGAAAGGGCAACGATCTTGAAAACGCGGGGGCTGACGCGCTCGGTGATCCGCTTGATCGTGCCTCCCTTGCCGGCCGTGTCGCGGCCCTCGAAGACGATGCACACCTTCGCGCCGGTGTTCTTGACCCACTCCTGCATCGCCACCAGCTCCCCGTGGAGCTGGCGCATCTCCCGCTCGTAGGCCTTGCGCGTCATCTTGCCGGCCTCTGCGGCCGATTGCGCCTTCCCGTCTGCACTCGCCGATGGCCCGGTCTCGTTCGCGTCGGGCGCCTCGGCTCGGTCCTTCTTGTCCTTCTTCGCCACGTTCTCATCCTCTGTCTCGCGTGCCGGAACTGCACGTCAGGCTTTCAATCAAATTCAACGATCTGGTGGCCGACAGCCACGATCCGTTGTGTTCAGCCATGGTGTGACCCTCCCAGAGGGATGAAATTCCAATCCGATGCGAGAACCTGCGCTGCCGGACTGCATGCCGTCCGCCGAAGGCAGCCAGAACAGCTCTCATTCCACATCTGATTCGAAAACCGCCGCGTCGACCCCGATCCCGACCGCCCGCTGACTCGCAGGGTGCGCCGCGCCACGACCAACGCGTGCGTCCTATGCTCCCGGCACGGGCAGCTGCCACGAACGAAGCGTCACCGATCTCGACGAGGAGGGGCTCCCCAGATGCTCACGGCCACCAAGGACCTGATGCTCCCCGCGACCGTCACCGGCTCGTGGCCGCGGCCGCGCTGGTACGACGGCGGACTGTGGGGTCGCCCGCTCGACACGGCGCTGCTCGACGTCCGCTTCCGCGAGCAGTTCCTGGACGCGCACGCCACGGTGATCGCCGACCAGGAGCGTGCGGGCCTCGACATCCTCACCAACGGCGACTACCACCTGGACGAGGACTTCGCCGGCCGCTCCTGGCACCACTACCCGCTGCAGCGCTGGAAGGGCCTGGAGCACGAGGAGCTCCAGTACGAGGACTCGCGTGACGGGTTGCTCGACTTCCTGCCCGGGACGCTGATGAACGAGATCGAGACGACCTGGCGCTGGCCGCGCGTGGTCGGCAAGGTCGAGCACGACCCGAAGAACCCGCTCGAGTACGCCAAGCTGTGGCGCATCGCACAGGCTCGCGCGGCATCGGGCAAGCCGGTCAAGTTCGGCACGTGCTCGTCCCAGGTGCTGGCGATCTTCCTCGACAGCCACACCTCCCAGTACGACCGCGACGACAAGAAGCAGCTCATCTGGGACATGGCCACAGCCATGAACAAGGAGCTGCGGCAGCTCGCGGCCGCCGGCGCGAAGGTGATCCAGATCGAGGAGCCGACGATCCATTTCACCGCCTGCTTCCACCCGGAGCAGAAGGAGCTGCTGGACTTCATGGTCGAGGCGTTCAACCACGAAGTGGAAGGTCTCGACGGCGTCGAGCTGTGGATCCACACCTGCTGGGGCAACCCCAACATGCAGAAGGTCTACAGCGGCGAGTCGTACGAGAACTCGATCGACATCTACCTGAACCGCCTCAAGGGCGACGTCTGGACGGTCGAGGCCACCGAAAACGAGCTCGGGCAAATCGACCTGTTCAAGCCGTACGCGAAGAACCTCGCGAAGAAGATCGCGGTCGGTGTCGTCAGCCATCGCCAGCTCCAGGCCGACCTGGCGCCGGTGGTCGCCGGCCGGGTGCGGCGGGCACTCGAGGTCATTCCAGCCGACAAGCTGATCCTCTCGAGCGACTGCGGCTTCGGCCGGCAGGGCTTCAACCGGACGGTGGCGTTCTTCAAGGCGGCCGGCATCGCACAGGGCCGCAACATCGTCCTCAAGGAGCTGGGCCTGCCGGAGCGCCCCGTGACGGCGGCCGACCCGTCGCTTCAGCCCGACGTGCGTCCGGACCACGAGCCGATCACCCACCTGCCGTCGCCCTGGAAGTAACCCGTCGCTCTCACGAAATCGGTGCCGAGAGGCACCGTCTGATGGACTTGGTGCTGGGGGTACCGACGGGCGAAGGCTCGTCTCGGACGACGCCGAGCATGCTCACGTCTGACGTTCTCATCTTCTGTCCGAGGCTCGTTCGTGTTCCGTTCCGTCAAGACGAAGGCCGTTTTGTTCGGCGCCAGCCTGCTCATCCTGGTCACCCCGGCCGCGATCGAAGCGGCTGGTCTCGGCTCGACTGGCGGCGCAGCCGCCCCGGCAACGACGACGAGAACCGCGTTGGGCCGCAACCTGTTGCGCAACGGGAGCTTCGAGCAGCCGGCATCGGACGGGATCCCAGCCTGGTCGGTCGACGGCGCGATGCACCTGGAGCGATTTGGCACGCGCACCTGGCCGTCGGTCGCGTACTCCAAGAAGTACGACGGCGGGAACGACTACCTCGCCTGCAGCGACGGACAGGGCACGATCCAGCAGACGGTCAGCTTCACCGGCTGGCGGCCGCGTGACTACAACCTCAAGTCGCACTTCACCGCCAACTTCGGCGGCACCATCCAGAACCGGATCCGCGCCGTGACTACGATCACCGGCCGCGGCCACGATCCGAGCATCCGGCAGCGGACCCGGACGCTCGACATCCAGGACAGCTACAAGAAGATCGTGGTCACCCTGCTGTTGCCCGAATGGGCCGACCACATCCAGGTGACGCTCCAGCTGATGCCCAAAGCTGGCTCGTCGAAGTGCGACGTTGTCGCCGACAGCCTCAGCCTGACCGTCTTCAAGCCCTGACCGCTGCCGGGGTGCCGAGGCCAGCAGCGCATCGGCGCCATCGGCGCGTCCCGCTTCCCTGATCGGCTCGGCTTCCGTCAAGCTGTGCCCGTCGATCGTTTCGCGGAGGGCAACGGTATGAAGCACACACGAATTAGTGGGGCCGCGTTGGCCGTGCTGACGGCAGGGCTGCTGCTCGTGGCAGGGGTGCCGGCACTCGCGCAGGGAACGGGTTCGCCGTCTCCATCGGCGCCGGCCTCTTCTGCCGCGCCCAGCGGGCCGTCGAACATCGGGCCGTCCGCGACGGACCCGGTTGCCACCGTGAACACGCTGCTGGACGTCGTCATCGGCCGGCGCTTCGATCAGATCAAGGGCTTTGCCTGCGCGGCAAGCGCCGCGGACCTCGACTCGCACCTCAACTTCGCGACCGGCTTTGCGGCCAACATGCCGGCTGGAACCGACGTGCAGGGACTCATCGACACCATGACACTGACGATTCCCGACCGTTCGATCACGCCCGTTTCCAACGATGGCTCCACGGCGAAGGTGCACGTGAGCGGCTCTCTCGTGATCGGCGTCGACGAAACGGCTCTCCGCCCCTGGGTCAAGCAATTGCTCGTGAGCGCTGGTGAAGACTCCTCCGATCCATCGGTCGACGCTGCCATGGCCAGCATCGTCAAGTCGCTCGCGGTGAGCATCGACTTGGCCAGGGATGTGACCTTGACCATGGACAGCGGCCACTGGGTGATCTGCGACGCCACCCTGGGCGCCTCGCCGTCCCCGTAGCGCAATCGAGCGGCAAGGGGGGCTCTCCGACGCGAGGCCCGCTCGCTTGATCCGCCTCAGACCGGTTCGTCGCTAGCAGAGGCCTGCCATGAGGGCCTTCGTCATCACCGGGCCGCGAGAGGCCGGCGTCATGGACGTGCCGGAGCCCGTGGCTCGGGCCGGCGAGGTGGTCGTCCAGGTTCGGCGTGCCGGCGTCTGCGGCACGGACGTCGAGTTTTTCACCGGCGAGATGGCGTACCTGCACGACGGTCAGGCAGCGTTTCCCATGCGGATCGGCCACGAGTGGGCTGGCGTGGTGATCGATGTTGGGCCGGCCACGGACCGCTCGTGGATCGGACGGCGGGTCACCGGTGACACGATGCTTGGCTGCGGCCGCTGCGATCGGTGCCGTTCGGGCCGCGGCCATGTCTGCGCCGATCGGGAGGAGATCGGCATCCGGCGCGGCCGCCCCGGCGCGCTGGCGGAGCGAATGGCCGTGCCCGCCAGCGCCTTGCGAGCACTTCCCGATTCGGTCGACGACGCTGCCGGCGCACTGGTCGAGCCCGGCGGCAACGCGCTCCGCGCGGTCGAGGCCGCGAACGTCGAGCCGGGCCATCGCCTGCTGATCCTGGGAACCGGCACGATCGGCCTCCTGGCCGGTCTCTTCGCGCGATCGCGCGACGTCGACGTGCACCTGCTCGGCCGTTCGCAGCGCGGGATCGGCTTCGCGCGATCGCTCGGATTCGCCAGCGTCTGGGACGGCGAATCGCTGCCGGAGTTGCCGTGGGCGGCCGTGATCGACGCGACGAACGCGCCAGAGATGCCCGCACGAGCAGTCGAGCTCGTCGAGCCCGGCGGGTGCGTCGCGTTCATTGGTCTCGCCCCGATCCCGAGCGCGGTCGACACCCGACGGATCGCACTCAAGGACGTGACGGCCGTCGGGGTTCTCAGCGCGTCACCGGCCCTGGACCGCGCGATCGAGGCGTACGCGAGCGGTCGAGTCGAGCCTCTGCCGCTGGTTGCGGCGACGGTTCCGCTCGACGGCGTCCTTGATGTGCTCGCCGGACGGCGTCCGCAGGGAGCGACGGACGGCCCGAAGATCCAGGTCGCGCCCGCGGGCTGAGGCGCGTTCGAGCCCAGCCGGGAATCAAAAGAGGCTCCCCGAAGGGAGCCTCTGTGTTCGGGTCTGGACCCGCAGGTTGCTACTACGCGGGCGGCTTCATCCCGGGTGCGGTTGCGGCTGCGGCTGCGGCTGCGTTTGCAGCCTGCATCTGCTCCATCGCCGCCTTCTGCTCGGGCGTCAGCTTGGACATCTCGTTCTCGATGAATGGCTTCTGCACGCCGGGGTAGCTGAGGTACAGGTAGATCGACACCGGCGAGCAGCCACGGGATCGTCTGCGCCTCGTACGACGAGCCGAAGAGGAGCGCGAAGAAGCCCCAGATCAGCGTGAAGAGGCTGATGAAGATGCCGAACTGCAGTGCCCAGGCGCGCAGGTTCCAGAAGCCCGACGCGACCCAGAACCAGATGGCCGCCATGATCAGCGACCACAGCGCCGGTCCCCACTGCGCCGTCGGGAACGTCACGTCCTTGCCGACGAAGTTGAAGTGCGTGATGCCGAGGTAGACCAGCATCAGGTACAGCTGCATCAATCCAGCCACCACGGCTCCCGCCGTGAGCAAGGTGACGCCGATGGGTCGTTTCATCCTTTTCCCTCTCCGTGCAGCCCGACACGACGAAATCGCCAAAACGCTCGGCTCGGTGAAGTGACGGCGCGCTAGCAGTCTAGAGGATGGGAAGTCGCCTGCAGCGTCGATTCGATCAGATTTCGCCGATCGGACCCCGATATTCAGCGTCCGTGACGAGATTGCCCCAGGTGGTTTCGTCGCCGTCCGCCGGCGCCTCCCAGATGGCGAGATGGGTCATGAAGTGCTCTGGCGCGGCACCGTGCCAATGCCACTCTCCGGGATCCGTGCGAATGGTGTCACCCGCGCGCATCTCCACGATGGCGCTGCCACGGGCCTGGACTCGCCCGACGCCGTCGATGACGTGCAGCGTCTGGCCACGCGCATGGGCGTGCCAACCATTGCGCGACCCGGGCGAGAAGCGCACGACGCTGACGCGGTTCCGGGACGGCGGTTCAGCACGGACAACGACGTCGTACCAGACGTCGCCCGTGAAGTTCTCGGCCGGCGCCTTGACCGTCGGCGGCTTGGGGACCTTGTTCATCTCGTCACCTCGGGTTCGGCGTTCGGACAGGAGCCAATGACACCTGCGCCGCCGCTCGTGGCCATGCTCGCACCGAGTGAGATGAAGACGTCCACGTCGCGAGGCGCCCGAGGCGCGTGACAAACGGGAAGCGCCCGCCGGGGTCGGCGGGCGCTTGGGTAGGTTGGCGGCTAAACCGCGAAAGAAGTGGTCTACGCGGAGGGGCTGGCCGAGGGGCTCACCGAGGGGGACGGCGAGGCCGGTGTCGTTGGGGTTGTCGGTGCGGATGGTGATCCCGGGGACATCGGCATGCCGGGCTGATGGCCGAAACCATTGCCACGACCGCCCCTATTGGGGCCACCGGGGAACCCGCCGTTGGGTCCACCGTTGGGGCCGGCCTGTCCATCGCCAAGCGACGCCATGTCCACGCCCACGGAGACCGAGGTCGCGGAGAAGGTGCCGTCGGCGTTGTAGGCGCCTTGAGCCCGGATGACCGAGCCGGTCGTCACGTCGGCGAGACCGCCGGCGCCGGACGAGGTCCGGTACGTGGTCGCCGCCCCGACGTTGACCGTCATGGTGGCGCCGCTCGCATCGGAGATCGTGATCGCGTCTGCGGTCGTCGCGGTGACCGTGCCACTGACGCTGGCAGGGTGCGCCGCAACCGCCGTGGCGGTGAACGTGCCGTCGGAAGCGGTCGTGCCTTGAGCCGTGACGTCGGAACCGACACTGATTGCTGACTGCGTCGCTGCCGCGCCATTGACCGAGTAGGTGGTGGACGCGTCAAGCGTCACCGTCTTCATCGTTCCGTCCGTCTCACGGACGGTCAGCGTCGAGGTGTCGACTGCGGTCACGATGCCTTCCACGGTCGGCGCGACGACGGTAATCGACGTCACGGTCTCCGAGCCATCGAAGTTCTGCGACTCATCGACCGTGACCTGGTCGCCCACCTTGAGGTCAGCCACCGTGATGGCCGTCGTGCCGTTCAGCACCGACGCGTTCGAGGCATCGATGGTGCGGGTCCAGCCGTCGGCTGAGGTGAGGGTCAGCTGACTGCCGCTGATGGCCGTGATCGTGATGTCGTTGCCGACACCCGCATGACCGTCGTTGGCCGAGGCGATTCCGACGGCAGCGCCAAGCAGTGCGAGCGCCAGCACGCCAGAGGCGAGCAGACGTTGTCTTGCGTGTCGTCTCGGTGTGGCCGTTTCCGTGATCTGAGCTTCCATTTTGCTCATAGCTCCTTGAATTTGTGGGGCCGCCCCCTGCGGCCCCTATCAACAAGCTACGAAGCGTCCGCTGTCGGAATTATTACGGAGACCTTCACAAAGTCTTCACGTTCGCATCGTTGGCTGAGCACGGAATCATCGCGATCGTCCAGGCATGAATTGGCGATTGGCAACCGCTTGACGGCGCTGATACGCAAGCAGAACGCCGAAGCGAAGAAAATTCACATCCGCGCGACGAGATGGCCGAAATCGCCGGGCGGCGCGTCGGACAGCAAAAAAGAGCCGGCGCTTCAGGCGAGTCGAACGGCCTCGACGGACGGTGATGTCCAGAGGCGCCCGTCGCGATCGATCGCGGCCACGCCGCAACCAGGTCGCGTCGCGGCCCAGGCCGCTCCTGCCTCTCCCATCGCAAGCGCCGCGGTTGCAATGGAGTCCGCGGTCGCAAGATCGGGTGCGAGGACCGTCATCGACTGCCAGGCGCTCGGGACCGTTCCGTCGCGCGCGTCGGTCACATGATCGCCGCGCTCGTAGAGACCAGAGGTCGCTACCGCGCCCCCGCGGATCCCAAGGACCAGCGCCATGCGGTTCGGATCGTCCGGATGCCGAACGCCGATGTGCCACGGCTCGCCTGGCGCGCCTTCTCCGGACGCGACGATGTCGCCGCCGAGGTTGATCGCGAAGTCCGCGAGTCCAGCAGCGCGGAGCACGTCCGCGGCGCGCTCGGCGGCCCACCCCTTGACGTAGCCGGACGGATCGAGATGGCCGTCTCGCCAGGCGTTGAAGGCCCCGGCACTTTCGGCGCGCAGCACCGCGCAGGCAGCGAGCACCTCGTGCACGTCGGGATGCGCGTCCGCGATGGCGAGGTGGTCCCGGTCGATGCGCGAGATCTCCGAGCCCGGCCGGTAGGTCGTGAAGCGATCTTCCAGCTCGACGAGAACGCCGAGTGCGCGGGCGAGGATGGCTGGGTCGACTCCGGGATCGCGAACCACGACGCTGACGGTCGTGCCCATGACGGGCGCTACAAGGCGGGCCATGGCTAGTTCCCGTTCTGGGCTGCGGCCTGGTCGAGGGCGGCCTGCAGTGAGGTGAGGTACGACTCGCTCGTCCAGGTCGCGCCGCTCACCATGTCGACGTTCGTGCTCTGAGCCGCCAGGACCGACTGCGTCAGGATCGGTACGGCGATGCTGTTGATGCGCTGGCTGTGCCCGTCGTTCGGTTCCGAGACCAGCGCGACGTCGGTGATCTGGCCGCCGGTGATCGTCACCTCGACCTGGAACGTGCCCCACGGCTCTTGCTCGGCGTCGCCGGTGTAGGTGCCGTCTGCATAGAGCGAGGAGCTGACGGTCGCGTCCGTCGGCGCCGGCGTCTCGGTTGCGGCCGGCTGCGGCCTCAGTCGGTTCAGCGGACGACGCGGAGGTCGGATCTGCGGCTGTCGTGGCAGACGACGTTGCCGAGACCGCGCCGGAGGTGGCCTCCGGCGTTGCGGTGGAACGCGCCGGTGCGGTGGCATGGCTGACGGCTGCGGTCGTGCCGGTCGACGTGGTCGTGGCTGCGTTCGCAATCAGCGCCGTGTCCGGCACATGGAAGGCGACGACGAGGGCGGATCCAGCGCCGGTCAGGGCCAGCGCGATGAGAGGCTTGGCGTTCTTGCTGCGCATGGCAGGGAATCTCCTTGGAACGGAACGGTGAAGCGTCAGGTGGTGAATTGCTCGAGGTTGATCCGGTGCGCGTCCGCTCCGAGCGCGATCAACGCGGCGCGCGTGCGCTCCATGAGCGGAATCGGGCCGCACAGGTAGACGTCGCGATCGGCGGCGTCCGGGACCATTTGCTGGAGCGACCCAGGTCCGAGCGGGTCGTGCGGCAATCCGGGCTCGCCGCGACGGCCGTTGACCAGATGGAGCCGGATGCCGCGTCGGGCGGCCAGGCTTTCGAGTTCCCCGCGCAGTGCAACCTCCCGCGCGTCGCGCGAGCGGTAGACCAGGTCGACCTCACCAGGCGCGTACGCGAACGACTCGACCATGGCCCGGATCGGCGCGATGCCGATCCCTCCGGCAACCATGAGCAGCTTCCGCCCGGTTCGTCGAGCGCCGTGCATCGCGCCATACGGGCCTTCGAGCATCAGCCGGGTTCCGACCGTCGCAGTTCGCAGGGAACGCGTCCCTTGGCCGGCCTCCTTGATCGTGAAGCGGATCCAGCTGCCGTTGGGTGACGACGAGATGCTGAACGGGTGGCCGTGCATCCAGTCCTGGCGGGTGAGCGCGCGAACCACGAAGAACTGGCCGGCGCGCACCGCCAGTCGGTCAAGATCGCGTCCTGCGACATAGAGGCTGAAGACGCCGTCGGTCTCCGTGACGATTGCCGCAACGCGCGGCCGGTGCCGCAACGTCGTCCAGATGGGCCAGGCGACCCGGTGCAGCAGCAGCGGGAGGAATGCGACGAGGTAAAGGGCGATCCAAAAGGTGGTCGCGACCGGGTCGTCGATGAAGTCCGCCCCGATCGTGAGCTGGTGCAGGAACCCGAATGCGACGGCGAGGTAGATGTACAGGTGGATGCCGTGCCACGTCTCGTACGAGAGGCGCCGACGCGCGGCCTTGATCGAGGTCACGGCCACCAGACCGAAGAGGGCCATCGAGATGACGGCGCCGAGCATTCCGGGAACCGTCAGCACGAGGTCGACCAACGTCGGGATCGCCTTGGCGATGTCACCGCCGGCATAGGCGAGCGTCGACGTGAGCGCATGCGCCGCAAGCCCCCAAACCGCCACAAAGCCGAGCCAGCGATGGGCGCGACGCAGTCCGTCCGTGCCGAGCACCTGGTCCAGCCACGGCGCCCGGGACATGAACAGGACGCCGATCAGCGACGCGTACGTGCCTGCCAGCGCGGAGATCTCACCGACGATCGTCAATGGATCCCGCAAGAGCCCGCCGTGGCGCATCCACATCGCGGCAATCACACCCCCGAGCAGCACGATGACTGCCCAGACGTCACGTGACGACAACCAGGTGAAGCCTCGTGGCAGCGGCACACCGGCGGGTCGGCGGCGGGCACCGATCGCGGTGCCGGTGAGGCGTTGAGCGGTCATGGCGATGTCTCCGATCGATCCGGCGCGGTTTCCCAACTGCACCGTCTCGCCGAGTCTCCGGATCCGCGTCTTTCGAGGGGATTACGAGTCCACAACAAACTCTTATTGCTGTGGACTACAAACCTATGTCAACCGGCAGGCCGCCACGTAGTAGAGCGGGACGTCGAAGGCGGCGTGGACGAAGATCGGGAAGGTGAGCGTCCGGGTGCGTTGGACGATCAAACCGGCGATCAGCCCGCCGGCCGCGACGGCAGCCATCACCGGGAGCGGGTTTCCCGTGAAGTCGGGACCCACGTGTGCCGCGCCGAAGCAGATTGCCTGCGCCACGAGCGCGCCGCGGAAGCCGAGACTGGGCGTGAGCCAGTGCAGCATCGCGCCCCGGTAGGCGACCTCCTCCATCGAGCCGTTGGCGATCGCGAGCAGCAGCGCCGGGATGAGCGAGACGGGATCGGTCAGCTGCAGCTGGATGTCCCCGAAGAAGGGCTTGGCGAAGAGCGTCCCCAGGGCAAGGCTGCCCACCGCGACCACGACCGCGGCACCGATGGACGCTGCGAGCAGTGGTCGCGACGGCCGAACGAGGCCGATCTCCGCGGCTCGCAACATGGAGGCGTCGCAGCAGCAGGGCCGACCAGGATGAACACCCCGATCGCCTCACCGGCTCTCCACAGCGCGGGTGGTGAGAGCAGGTCGCTGCACCACGCGACGTCCCCGGGCTGCGCGACCGGCTGCGGGAGCGTGCCCCAGGCGAGGTTGAGTGCGGCCGGAAGCACGGCCGCGACCGGCCACAGCAGGAACCGAAACCGGCCCGCAGCCAGCAATGCGACGACGAGACCCGCGAGGACAATGAACCGGATCGACGGCACGAGGGCGCCGATGACGATCGAGCCGACCGCGAGCAGCGCCACGGCGCCGGCCAGCCGCGGGTCCGAGTTCAGCAGGTTCCGAGCGCGGGATCGCGGTGTCGGCCATTCACTCCTCATCTCGAAGGCCGCATGCTGCGACCCACATGTCGCATCATGCGGCTGCCGTTCCGTCGCCTGCCGAGAGGTTCGCCGTGTCGAGGGTTCCGATCCTGGTCGTTGGAATTGCCCTGCTGGTGGCGGGGTGCGCCACGCCGGTGCTCGCGCCAGCGTCTCCGTCGCCCAGCCCGACGATGGCGCCGCCGCCGACCATCGCTCCCTCCGCCGCGACGATCGGCATACCCGCCGACGACGGGGCTCGCATCGTGTCGGTCGACTACCTCAGCCCGAGGAAGGTCGACCTGCTGATCGATTCACCGGCCGTCGGTCCGGTCCAGGTCCGCCTGTTGCTTCCCGCCGGATTCACAGAGGGGTCGGTCGCCAAGGGCGCCAGCGATGCGTACCCGGTGCTCTACCTGCTCCACGGCGGCGGTGGCGAGTACACCGACTGGACCACCAACACGCACGTCGAGGCATGGACCGCGCCGACGAATCTGCTGGTGGTGATGCCCGGTGCAGCCTCGTCTGCCGTCGATGGCTGGTACACCGACTGGCAGGGGAACGGCGCCGCAGGCCGTCCGCAGTGGGAGACCTTCCACCTTGACGAGCTTTCCCAATTGCTCGAGCGCAACTGGCATGCCGGGCCGGACCGCGCGGTCGCTGGGCTGTCGCTGGGTGGCTACGGCTCGATCATCTACGCGGAGCGCAACCCGGGTTTTTTCAAGGCGGCAGCGTCGTACAGCGGGGTGCTCGACGTGACCGCGTACCTCCAGCATGAGCCGGACCGCTATGCGGCGGACATCTGGGGCGACGATGGCTCGGGCCACCCGACGCTCGCGGACACGAACCCGATCAACGACGTTGCAGCTCTCGACGGAACGGACCTGTACATCTCGTTCGGCAACGGTGAGCCCGGGCCGCTCGATCCGCCGAACACGGACTACGACGAGCTCGAGGCGTGGGTCGGCGAGGGCGACGAAAGCTTCCTCGGGGCGCTCGACGCGGCCGGGGTCCCGGCGACGGTCGACGATTACGGGCCCGGTACCCACTCGTGGAACTACTGGGACCGGGAGCTGCGCAGCTCGCTGCCACTGCTGATGAACGCGGTTGGTGCCACGGGCGCGGTCGGCACGTCGACTGACGATTCGCCCCAATAGGGCTCAGAGCATGCGATTCGGCGCCTGCCTCTGGACCGACCATGCAACGCTTGCCCGAGGTTCGCGCGGCATTCGGATGAGAACGGCCTCGGCCGGTCAATGGCCACGACTATCCTCCACGCACGGCGTTCCTCGGGGTCGTCGGGGAAGAGGGAGAGCGGATCAGCCAATGACCAGCACGACGAGCGCGGCCAACCCACAGACGTCCAGCGCCGAGGGCGAAGGGGACATGCGTCTGGGGCTGCTCCTGGCCGCAGCCATGTTCGTGCTGGTTGTCGACACATCGCTCATGAACGTGTCGATCTCGGCGGTCGTGACCGACCTGGGCACGACCGCCAGCGGCGTTCAATCGGCAATTGCGCTCGAGGCACTGGTTTCCGCTGCCTTCATCCTCGTGAGCAGCAAGATCGGCGACCTGATCGGCCGCAAGATCGCCTACGTGCATCGGCCTGCTCGGCTATGCCCTCGGCGCGGCCGCGATGGTGCTCTCGAACACGCTCTTGCCGGTGGTCATCTTCTGGTCGATCTGCGGCGGCCTGGGTGCCTCGCTGCTGTTGCCGGCGATGCAGTCCTTGATCCACGGCAACTTCGAGGGTGCGGCCCAGAAAAAGGTGTATGCGTTGGTCGGTGCCGCCGCCGCCATCGCCGCGGCGATCGGCCCGCTGCTCGGCGGTTTCGTGACCACCTTCCTGTCGTGGCGCGTCGGCTTCCTCGGTGAGCTCATCGTGATCGCGGTCGTGCTCTCGGGCATCCGGTTGGTCAAGGACGTGCCGTACACGGGCGACCGCCACATCGACGTCGTGGGCGCCGTGCTGTCAGTCGTCGGCATGGGCGGCATCGTGCTCGGCATCCTCGTGTGGGAGGGCGGCGCCGGACCGGTGTTGGCGCTGCTCGTGATCGGTGGCGTCTCGCTGGTCTTGTTCGGGGGTTGGCTGGTGCGGCAGAAGCGCGCTGGCGGCCACCCGCTGATCGATCCGGACCTGTTCCGTTCGGCCTATTACCGGCTGGGCGTCAGCAGCCAGCTATGCCAGCAGACCGCTCTGGGTGGCCTGATGATCGCGCTGCCGATCTTTCTCCAGATGGTCCTCGAGTACAACGCGATGCAGGCCGGCCTCTCGATCGCGCCGATGTCGCTGTCGATGTTCTTCATCGCGCTGCTGGCCGGTCGCCGAGTCGGTCGGCGTCGCCCCGCACTGATCATCCGCGGAGGGTTCCTGCTCGTCGTCGTGGGTGTGGCGGTCCTGCTGCCCCTGGTGCCGCGGATTGACTCGGGCTGGTGGCTGGTCCTGCCGCTGACAGTCGTCGGCTCGGGTCTTGGACTGTTGGTGTCGCAACTGAACAATTACACGCTGGCGCCGATCTCCGAGGAGCGCATCAGCGAGGCAGCGGGTGTCAACTCGGCCGCGGGATCGTTCGGCCTCTCGTTCGGGCTCGCGCTCGGCGGCGCCTTGATGCTCGGCGTCCTCGCTCTGACCTACACCAACATGGCCAATGCAAGCCACGTGCTGACGGACACTGAAAAGCAGGTCGTTGCCACCGAGCTGGACCACGACGCGGAGGTGATGTCCAATACCGCGCTCCAGGCACAGCTCGCCGACGAGCCCGCCGACGTGCAGGCCGAGATGATTCGCATCAACACCGAAGCGCGTCCGATCGCGCTGCAGGCGGCCCTCCTGGTGCCGCTCCTGATGGGCATCTTCGGGTTCCTCGCGTCGCTGCGAATGGCACGTTTGCCCGACATCGAGCCGTCGGCGTCTGCCGAGGAATTCGCGTTCGGCTAACGCGAGTGCCTGACACAGCGACTCCGCGGGCAGCGATTCCCCGCACCACGCCCGCTCGCACCGGCGAGGGACCGCTCACCGCATCGGTCGTCATCAACCATGCGGTTGGCCTCCTGCGGCTCGGCCGAACGCGGGTCATCGTCTCGGCCCTGGTGCTGTTCTTCGAGCCGGCACTCGTAGGTGTGCTCGCCGAGAACGTCAGCTGGCAGGGAAGCGACAGCACGATTGTCGCGCTGCTCACGTGGATCTCGGTCGCGATCGCGTTCTTCCTGAGCCTGCTCACGCCCGTGTTCTTTGCCGGCTACCTCGACGAGGTCATCGGCAAGGAGTACTTCGACGGTCATCAACGCACGTGGCGCGACATCTCCCGCGAGCTGCCGTGGGGCAACCTGGTGATCGCGGACATCCTGCTGATCGTCGGCATCGAGATCGGCCTGGCACTGCTGATCGTCCCGGGGATCGTCATCTGCACCTGTTTCGCGCTCGTGGGGCCGGTCGTCGTTCAGGAGCGGCGCCCGGTCGTGGACGCCTTTCGGCGGACCTACCGCATCTCGATGCTTGCCATCCCGCTGGTCCTGGGCCTTGTGGTGGTCCCGCTGCTCGGTGAAGGACTGGCGGCCGAGCTGCTCCACCAGCTGCTTCATCACGCGTCCCTGGGCGTCCAGGTGGCTGCCGAGTGGCTGCTCCTCGTTGTCCTCGGGGGTTCGGTGGGCCTGATCGAGGTGGCACTTGCCACGGAGCTGATGCGGCGCAACCCGGAGCCGGCATCCGCTGTGATCCATTCCGCGCCCGGTGCCGAATAATCGCGGCATGGCCAGCAACGACTACCAGTTCATCACCGAGTGGCACATCCCCGCGACGCCGGAGGAGATCACCGACATCCTCGCCGACGCCGAGGCGCTCGAGCGCTGGTGGCCATCGGTCTACCTCGGCGTCACCGAGCTCGATCCGGGCGATCAGGCGGGCGTCGGCAAGAAGGTCGAGCTGTACACCAAGGGCTGGCTTCCGTACACACTGCGCTGGACCTTCGAGGTCACGGTTTCTGACGCGCCTCGCGGCTTCACGATCGTGGCCAGCGGCGACTTCGTCGGTCGCGGCATCTGGACGCTCGAGCCGCAGCGCGGTGCCGATGATCCCGATGGCCCGCTGACGCTGGTGCGCTATGACTGGAAGATCGCTGCCGAGAAGTTCATCCTGCGCAACTTCTCGTTCATCGCCAAGCCCGTGTTCTCGGCCAATCATCACTGGGCGATGGCGCGCGGAGAGGAGAGCCTGCGGCTGGAGGTTGCCCGCCGGCACGCGGCGGCGACCGCCGACCCGGCAATCCTCGCTGCCATCCCGGCACCACCCGGCCCGACATTCGAGTGGCTGCGCCTCCACCGGCTCGTACCGGCGCGGCTGCGGCGGCGCTGACGAAACCCCGCCCGGTATGGTTTTCGCAGCGTTGGCATCGGGAGGTTGGTCATGACTCGAGTTGACGGCCGTCGCGTTCTCGCGCCGTATTTCGCCGCCTTGTTCCTGATCGCGCCGTTCGCGATCGTCGCGACTGCAGCTCCCGTCAGCGCGTCGGGGACGACGCGCTGGGTGGACAAGGATGGCCACGCGGGGCCTTCCGCATGCAGCGGGACGGTGACGGCACACAAGACGATCCAGAAGACCATCAACGCGTCTGCTGCGAACGACACCATCAAGGTCTGTCCGGGGACGTACGTCGAGAAGCTGACCATCAGCGGCGCGCGCCAGGGGCTGACGCTGGAGTCGACCACCAATCACGCCGCCATCGTGAAGGCGCCGGATGACGCGACCTTCAACACCATCGTGCTGATCAAGGTCACGAGCGTGAACAGCGTGACCATCAAGGGCTTTTCGGTCCAGCCGCTGCGCGCCAACAGCCACGACTTCTGCGATGTCGGTGACGGCATCGATGTCTCGGGGTCGAAGACCGTGATCGTGACCCAGAACGAGATCAAGCCGAGCGGCAGCGGACCGTTCTGCGGCGTCTTTACCGGCATCTCGGCCACCGGCGGCACGACCGGCACGATCTCGAGCAACACCGTCACCGACTACATCGAGAGCGGCATCCACCTGGGCGGTTCGGGCACGAGCCTCACCGTCAGCGGCAACACCGTCACCTTCGCCCAGGTTGGCCTCGGCACGGCCGGCGGCGCGGCGATCCTCGTCGACACGAGCGCCAAGGGCTCCATCTCCTCCAACACGATCAACGGCCCCGCCGCCGGCCCCGCCAGTCCCCCACAGCCCGCCGCGGGCGTCCAACTGGATGGTGCCGGCAGCGGTGTGACGGTGACCGGCAATACGATCGCCCGGATGGCGGCCGACATCGACCTCGTGAATTCGTCCGCTGGATCGGTGACGGGAAACACCATGACCGGTGGCCAGGCCGGGCTCGATCTGGAATCGGCGGTCGGCTTCGCGATCAGCGGCAACGTCAGCCACGCAGCCACCTCGGCGGGTTTCTCCATCCTGGACCCGTCCAAGAACAACAACGTGCACGACAACGACTTCCGAACCGACGCGAACGCCAAGCGTGCCGACTGCAAGGGTCAGAGCAGCCTGGTCGTGAGCGCCGGCAGCGGCAACATCTTCGACGCCAACCTGGGCAACAGCAGCAACCCGGCGGCGCTCTGCGATGGCCGTCCGCCGCGCTGAGCATCCCGCCTGACGCCGGTCAGGCTCTGCCGAGCTCCGGGCCGGTACCACCCCGCCGGTATCACCCCCCGGCATGGTCAATTGTGCGCATCCGCCATGTATTGACCACGCGCAACCGGCGAGCGTACGTTCACGGCTCGCAGCGGAGGGCATGGTGCCGGGCCGATCGCTGGTCGTGCCTCTCGAGGCAACACAGACAAGTACCGCCGTGTGGGTGGGCGTGACAGGGGAGCCTAGTCCCACGCTGCAGGTGGAGGTGGGCACGATCGCACCGCTTACCCTGGGCCCGGCGTGGCAGCGCTGGGTCGCGAACGGCTTGCCGGCGTTCGCCAGCCAGCGCGTCAACGTCCAAAACCTGCCGTCCGGAGCACAGATTCCGGTGCGCCTGGTGGACGGCGCCACAACCATCGCGACGGCCACCGCGACGACCTTGCCGGTGCATTTGCCCTCGCTCGACCAGCCGCCCTTCATCGCGCTGCTGGGCTCGTGCTTCGCGCACGAGAAGGACGGTGGAGCTGCCGCTGCGACGTATGCAGGGCTCCCGGCCGGGGCCCGTCCGTCTGTCTCGATCCTGTGCGGCGATCAGGTCTACCTCGATGCGCCGTTCCCGCGCTTCCTGCTCAACGACTACGGCCCGGATGACCTGCGTGCGATCCACCTTCAGACGTACATGGAGAGCTGGGGTCTGCTCGAGGAACCCGGCATGGGTCCGATGCTGACCAACGGTGCGACCTACTTCAGCTCGGACGACCATGAGTACTGGAACAACGCGCCCGAGCGCGGATGGGTCGTGCGAAACACCTGGTTCGAGCCGGGGCGGACGCAATGGCATGACCTGGCGCAGGCGCTGTACGACACGTTCCAGTCCAGCGGCCCGGTGCTGAGCCTGGACGTGCCGCCGCTGTCCATCCGCAGCGTGGACACGCGCCGCTCGCGCACCTCCGACCAGACCACGTTCATGCCGTCCGCGGAGCTGGACCAGCTCGGCACGTGGGTCGACGGGTTGACGGGACCCGGCGCACTGGTCTTCGGCCAGGTCGTGTTCGCGCCGTCGGCCGGTTGGTCGGGTCGCTTCACCGATTGGGGACTGCCGGACTTCGAGCAGTACGAGGACCTGGTGCGCATCCTCATGCGCTCGCAGCACGATCTGCTGGTGCTCACCGGGGACGTGCATTTCGGTCGGATCAGTGGCTGCACGCTCCCGAGCGGCGCGTCGCTGATCGAGATCATCTCCTCCCCGCTGGCGCTGGTAGACCCCCGAGCCGGCGGGACCTGGCATGGCCCGCCCGGGCATGTTTCCCGCCTATGGCATCCCCGGCACGACACAGCGCGAGATCTGGGTCGCCGACCAGTACGAGGTCAGCGGCAACCACTTCGCGACGCTCGAGTTCCAGGCCATGGGACCCCGGGTCCGCCTGACCGTTCGCGCCTGGCCGCTGGCCACGGGCGGCATGGCGCCGGCGCCAAGCCACACGTGGACGCGGGACCTGGGATAGCGCCGTGATCCCCAGCCGTGAATCCGGTGCGACCACTCCGAACGCCGACATCCGTCCGCTGTCCGCGCGACGTGGCGAGGGCAACGTCGCGTGGCTCGGTCGCTGCGGCTTCACCGACGGCGTGGTGCTGCTCGGCGGCACCTCCCTGCTGGAGTTCCGCGTGCGCGTGGCGCAGTCCCAGCTGCGCAACGACATCACGCCCAGCTATTGGTCGCTCGCGGGCATGCTCGCCGCGGACGGCACGGTCCGCACCGTCCCGCTCCAAACGGCGGATGTGTCCGAGGTTCCCGGCACCAATGGGGTGCGCGCCATGGCCTTTTCCGAATTTGACGACCCGGACCAATGGCCAAACGTTGCTGTCCTGCGTTTCGCGGCCAATGCGGACGCCGTCCTGGAGCAGGCTGACAAGGTGCAGCGGCGCCGCAGCGTCATCGACCTGACCGAGCTGTTGATCGCCTGGCTGGGCTATGGCTGGGCTGCTGGAACCGCCGAGAACCCGCTCCTCCACAGCAAGGGCGTTCCGAGCGCAGCCTTTGTGGAGACGGCTCACGCCCTGGCCGGCATCGAGCTGACGCCGGGCCTGTCGTCTGCATCGAGCTGCCCCGAGGCCATGTGGCAGGCGGCCAAGTGGTGGCGCGACTACTACGCGGGTGCAGCGCAGCTGGCCGCTCGGGCCGACGCCGGTCCCGTCGTGCCAAATGGCGTCTTCGCGGTGCGGCAGCCGTCCGCGGCCGTGGCCCTGCCGCCGGGTGCCGTTGCCTCGTTGCGCGGCAAGAGATCCTCGTGACGGAGCGGTCCACGGCCGGCGGCAGCGACGAAACTCGGTTCGATGTGATCGTGATCGGCTCTGGCTTCGGAGGGTCCGTCACGGCCTACCGCCTGGCACAGGCAGGAAAGCGCGTGCTGGTGTTGGAGCGCGGGCAGCGCTACCCGCCGGGCAGCTTCCCGCGCAGCCCATACCGCTTCCGACGCGCGTTCTGGGATCCCAGCGAGGGCCTCTACGGGATGTTCTCTGTGTGGTCGTTCGACCATCTGGGCGCCGTGGTCTCGAGCGGGCTGGGCGGCGGTTCGCTGATCTACGCCAATGTGCTGCTGCGCAAGGACCCGGCCTGGTTCGCCCGCGAGGACGTTCCCGGCGGCGAGTGGTGGCCGGTGACGCGCGACGACCTGGAGCCGCACTACGACCGCGCCGAAGGCATGCTCAGCCCCCAGCGCTTTCCGCACGACACCGAGCCGTACGCGCAGACACCCCGTCCCCGCGCGTTTGCCGAGGCCGCCCGACGGGCCGGCTGGGAGCCGTTCTATCCGCCACTGGCCGTGACGTTCGCGGCGCCGGGACAGCCGCCGCGCATCGGTGATGCCATTCCCGAGCCCGACGGCCGGCCGAACCTCCACGGCGCCACCCGCACCACCTGCCGGCTGTGCGGGGAGTGCGACATCGGCTGCAACTACGGCGCCAAGAACACGCTGGACTACACGTACCTGTCAGCCGCGCTCCACGAAGGCGCCGAGATCCGCGATCTGTGCGAGGTGCGGAGCTTCCGGCCGCTGGACGGCGGCTGGGAGGTGCGCTACGTGCAGCACGACCTGTCCCGCGAAGGCGAGCCCTATCCGACGCGAACACTGCCGATCCGGCGCCTGACCGCGAGTCGCCTGGTGCTCGCTGCCGGCACATTTGGCAGCACGTTCCTGTTGCTGCGAAATCGCGCGGCCTTGCCCGGCCTGAGCGCCGCAGTGGGCACGCACTTCTCCGGTAATGGCGACCTGCTCACGCTGGCCGTCAAACCGCGCGACCCGGTGACCAAAAAGTTGGTGCCCATCGAGGGTGGCCGGGGACCGTCCATCACCGTCGCGGTTCGATTTCCCGATGCCCTGGACGGGCCCGACCGAACCGGCGACGGAGCGGCCGCGACCGACGGCGCGGACGCCGGCGGCTCGCCCAATGACGAGCGCGGCTTCTACCTCGAGGACGCCGGCTACCCGGACCTCCTCAACTGGCTGATCGAGGCGACCGATCTGCCACGCGTGGCCATACGGCAATGGGGCACCGTGGTCGGCCTCACCAAGCGTTTTCTCCGCCTCGACGACCGCACGGATATCGCCGGGGAGCTGGCGCGCCTGATCGGTGACGCGGAGCTTTCCTCGGGGATCCTGCCCATGCTGGGGATGGGCCGCGAACGACCGACTGGGCGGATGGAGTTGCACAAAGGCCATCTCAACGTGGACTGGACCATCGACGGCTCGCTGGACTACTTCGAACGAGTCCGCGACGCGCAGCGCCGCCTGGCCGAGGCGCTGAACGCGGACTTCGACGACAACCCGCTCTGGAACCTCGGCCGGCGAGTGATCACCGTCCACCCGCTTGGCGGCGCGCCGATGGGCCGCGGCCCCGAGGAGGGCGTGGTCGATGCATGGGGCCGCGCCTTCGGGCTGCCCGGGCTGTACGTGGCCGACGGCTCGGTGATGCCCGGCACGGTCGGCCCAAATCCCAGCCTGACGATCGCCGCCCTGGCCGATCGATTCGCCGACGGGATTCTGCGCGAGGAGGGCTTGGCATGACGGTGGACACGGAAACCGCCGGGAGGGATGCGGTCCAGCCGGCGCGGCCGCGCCGGGCCCTGATCCTTGCCGGTGGCGGCTACAAGGTGGCATATCAGGCGGGCGTAATGCAGGTCTGGCTGGACGAGGCCGGCATCGAGTTCGACCACGGGGATGGCGCCAGCGGCGGCAACCTCAACCTGGCCATGTGGGTACAGGGCATGAGCGGCACGCGCATCGCCGACAACTGGCGCTCCATGCGTCCGATCGAGGGGATCGGCCTGGCGTGGCGCGAGTGGCTCAAGACTCCACTCTTCGGCGGTGCGCTGATGAGCCTGGATCGCTTCAAGCGCAACGTGCTGACTCGCTGGGGCCTCGACTGGGATCGCATCCGTGCATCCGAGCGTGACGCCAGCTTCAACATCTATGACTTCACGGCACAGGAGCTGGTTGCCGTGCCGCCCGGACGAATGGATCCCGACCTGCTGATGGCGGCCATCTCCATCCCCATGTGGTTCAAGCCGCTCGTCCGGGACGGTCGCACGCTGCTCGACGCGGTCTTCCTGTCCGACGCCAACATCGAAGACGCCATCGAGCGCGGCGCGGATGAGCTCTGGGTGATCTGGACCGTCAGCGAGAAGAGCACCTGGCGCTCGGGCTTTGTCGGCATCTACTTCGACATCATCGAGATCGTCGCCAACGGCAACTTCCGGCGCGTGGAGCGCCGCATCGCGCGCAACAACGCCGCGATCGCGGCCGGAAGCCCCGGCGAGTTCGGGAGGCATATCGAGCTCAAGGTGATCCGGGCCGAGGTCCCGCTCCAGTATTTGATCGTCCTGAGCGGGGACCGCGTCGCCGCCGCAGTCGAGCGTGGCGTCGCAGACGCGCGCCGCTGGTGCCTGGCGCATGGCATCGCACTGAAGCCGCCATCGGAAGTGCCGGCGACGGACGACACGCGTCTGCGTTTCACCGAGGACATGAAGGGTTTCATCACGGTCGGCGCGACCGACCCGGACACCGGTGCACGTGAGGGGCAGGCAGCGGACAGCCGGATGTGGGCTCACCTGACCATCACCCTGGATGGCGTGCGCAGCTTCATCCGCGAACCAGACCACCTGGGGAGCGCGACGGGCTACGTGGATTGCGGTGCCCTGGGCGGGCGGCTATCCGTGGTGCGCGGCACCTTCAACCTCTTCGTGGACCAGGGCGATCCCGCCACCAAGGAGATGTGGTACCGGTTGTGGGTCAACGATCCGGCCGGGAAGCCACTCACGGTCAGTGGCGTCAAGCATGTCCACGACGATCCCGGGTTCGACGTGTGGTCGGACACGTCCACGCTGTTCACCATGGTTTACGCAGGCCACGTCGAGCCTGACGCGGAGGCGTCGGCCGAGGTCGTGGCAGCCGGCGTGATCCATGTCCACATGCTCGACTTCCTGCACCAGCTGACCACCTTCCGGGTCGAGGCGGGCGGGCCGCTGGAATCGGCCTCGCTCCTGGCCGAATTCGGCACCTTCTTCATGGGCCAGCTCTGGGACGTGTACGCCAACCGCGTGCTCGCAGCCGCCCCGGTGTAGGCAGCAGCACCACGGCCGAGCCCGGGGCGAGCCCGTCCACAGCCGGCGTTCCCGGCGAGCCACTCCACTGACGAATGCCCGATGCCCGGGAGGCGGAGGGCAGGCCTGACGATCCGACCATGACGCACCGCGCGGGCGTCGCGCATGATGCGTCCATGAGGTTCGTTGCCAATCGTCCCGTTGCGCTCGCAACGCTCGTCGCCGTCGCACTCGGCGGTCTCGTCTCGGTTCCGGGCGCAGCACTGGCTACCGACTCCACCGCCAACCCCGACGGCTCACTTCCCGGCCCCCACCTGACCGTCAATGTCGCCAAGGACCGACACGACATCAGCGCGCTGATCTACGGCGTCAACTTCGCGGACGCCTCGAGCGGCTCGCGGCGCTCGGCCTGACGGTCGACCGCTGGGGCGGCAACAGCACCTCGCGCTACAACTACACGACGGGCTTCCTGAACACCGGCTCGGACTGGTATTTCGAGAACATTCCGCCGGACAACCCGAATGTCTTGCCGCACATCGCGCTGATCAACGGCGACCGCGCGGCGGGCATGGACACGGTGCTGACGGTTCCGCTGATCGGCTGGGTAGCGAAGGCCGGCTCGCCGACGCAGCACCCGTACGCCTGCGGCTTCAAGGTGAGCAAGTACGGCCCGCAGGACTCGACCGACTCGCAGTGGGATCCCAACTGCGGGAACGGCGTCCACAACGGTCACAAGGTCACCGGCAACGACCCGACGGACACGAGCAGCGCGGTCGGGCCGAGCTTCGTCCAGGATTGGATCAAGCAGCTGGTCGGGCGCTACGGCAACGCGGCGCACGGCGGCGTCGGCATCTACGAGCTCGACAACGAGCCGACCCTCTGGAACAGCACGCACCGCGACGTCCACCCAAAGCCAACGACCTACGCCGAGCTGCTATCGCGCGGCACCGCCTACGCCGCGGCCATCAAGGCAACCGATCCGACGGCCGCCGTCCTGGGCCCCGCCGATTGGGGTTGGTGCGCCTACTTCTACTCGGCGAAGGACCCAGGCGGCTGCTCGGACGGCCCGGATCGAAAGGCGAATGGCGACATGGCCTTCGCGCCCTGGTATCTCAAGCAGTTCGCTGCGTACGAGAAGCAGCATGGCGTTCGCCTGCTCGACTACTTCGATGAGCATTTCTACCCGCAGGCGAACGGCGTTTCCCTGAGCAAGGCCGGCAGTGCCGCCACGCAGGCGCTGCGGCTGCGCACGACGCGCTCGCTGTGGGACCCGACCTACAAGGACGAGAGCTGGATCAGCGACCTCGCGCAGGGCGGCATCGCCGTCCAGATGATCCCTCGCATGCGCGACTGGATCGCGCAGGAATACCCGGGCACGAAGCCGTCCATCACCGAGTACAACTTCGGCGGGCTCGAGTCGATCAACGGGGCACTTGCCGAGGCAGACGTCCTGGGCATCTTCGGCCGCGAGAACCTCTCGCTCGCGACGCTCTGGGGCGCGCTCGGGCCCAACCAGCCGTGGGCGTTCGCGTTCCGGATGTACCGCGATTACGACGGCAAGGGAAACGCGTTCGGCAGCACCAGCGTGCACGCCGCGAGCTTCGATTCGTCGCAGCCCAATCGGGCCAACGGCGGACAGGATCGACTCTCGATCTACGCGGCCGTCCGACCTTCGGATGGAGCGCTCACGCTGATGGTCATCAACAAGACCGGCTCGGCACTGACCTCACCTCTTGCGATCAAGGGTTTCTCGCCTGCTTCGTCGGCGCAGGTGTGGCGGTACAGCGCTGCGAACACCGGCAACGTCGTGCGTGCTCGCCAGTGCGTCCGTCAGCAACGGGAAGCTCACGCAGACGTTTCCAGGGAACTCGATCACCCTGCTGGTGGTACCGGCCGGTCACTGACCACCGGCACTGCCGGTGCCTCGATCACCAGGAACCGGCGCGTTTCTGAGTGAACGGTCACACCGTTTCCACGGCGGCGACCGTGCCAGCGCGAAGAATCGCCTCGGCAGGCGTGGTCGCGAACAGGTCCAGGAGCCGCGCGATCACGCCGGTCCAGCCGGTCTGGTGGCTGGCGCCGAGTCCAGCGCCGTTGTCGGCATGGAAGTACTCGTAGAACAGCAGGTCGTCCCGCCACGTCGGATCTTCGCGGAACCGACGCGTGCCGCCGAACACCGGCCGGTGGCCATCGACATCCAGGCGGAAGATCGCACCGAGCCGCCGCCCGAGCTCCTCGGCGACCTGGTACAGCGTCATCTGCCGGCCGGAGCCGGTCGGGCATTCGACCGTGAACGCTTCGCCGAAGTAGCTGTAGTACTGCAGCAGCGCGCGGATGATCAGCGCATTGACGGGCATCCAGATCGGGCCGCGCCAGTTGGAGTTGCCGCCGAACATGCCGCTGTCCGACTCGGCCGGCAGGTAAGAGACGCTCAACGTCTGCCCACCCATCTCGAACGAGTAGGGGTGCTGCTCGTGGTATCGCGACAGTGATCGGATGCCGTAGTCGCTCAGGAACTCCGACTCGTCGAGCATCACTGAGAGCACGCGCCGCAGCCGCGTCTCGTCGAGCACGGACGCCATGCGGCGCCCGTTGACGCCGTGCCGGCTGGCATCGTGGATCTCCATGCGGAGCTCAGGATGGCTCTCGAGGAAGTGGCGCATCCGCAACGCCATCTCGGGGTACTTGCCGAACAGCTCCCCCTCGAAGACCGTCACCGCGCAGAGCGGCAGCAGCCCGACCATGGATCGGACCTTGAGGCGCTCCGAGGTTCCGTCGCTCCGGCGAAGCACGTCATAGAAGAACCCGTCCTGCTCGTCCCACATGCCCATGTCGCCGCCGGCGTGCCCCATCGCGGCCGCGATCCAGAGGAAGTGCTCCACGAACTTGTGCGCCATGTCGGCATAGGCCGGCCGCTCCATCGCCAGCGCGATCGAGATCTCCAGCATGTTCTGGCAGAACAGCACCATCCACGCCGTGCCGTCCGCCTGCTCCAGGAATCCGCCGGTGGGCAGAGGGGCGCTTCGATCGAAGACGCCGATGTTGTCGAGGCCCAGGAAGCCGCCCTCGAAGAGGTTGCTGCCCTCGCGGTCCTTGCGATTGACCCACCAGGTGAAGTTGAGCAGCAGCTTCTGGAAGATCCGCTCGAGCCACTCCACGTCGCCGGCGCCCCGCTGCTGCTCTTCGAGGCGGTACGTGAAGATCGTCGCCCAGGCGTGGACGGGCGGGTTCACGTCGCCGAAGTTCCACTCGTACGCCGGCAGCTGGCCGTTCGGGTGCATGTAGTCGTCGCGCAGGATCAGCTCGAGCTGATCCTTGGCAAAGTCCTCGTCGACCAGCGTCAGCGCCAGCACGTGGAAGGCCAGGTCCCACGCGGCGTACCAGGGGTACTCCCATTTGTCGGGCATCGAGATCACGTCCGCGTTGTCCATGTGCGACCAACGCTCGTTGCGCGCGGCCACCGCACCCTTGGTGGCGTAGCGATCGACGCCGTGCTCGCCAAGCCAGCGTCCGACGTCGTAGCCGTAGAACTGCTTGGACCACAGCATCCCTGCAAGCGCCTGGCGCATGACCAGCGCGCCATCGGAATCCAGTCGCCGCTGGGATCACCGAGGCGTAGAACTCGTCCGCATCGGCGCGTCGCCGTTCGACGATCGCATCCACGTCGCCGGTGACCGTTTGGGAATCGGGCGTCGTCGTGCTGGCGAGTCGCAGCCGAACGCTGACAGAGCCGTTGGCCGGAACGGTGAGCCGGTGGCGCACGGCGGCCTTCGTCCCGGTGCGTGCCGGGTTGACCGCGTCGCGCCGACCGTGGACCAGGTACTCGTGGAAGGCGTCCTTGACGTACGGCGACCGATTGGGCACCCCGGCCAGCCGTTCGAGGTTCGTTTCGTTCTCGGTGAAGAGCAGCTCCGTCGGATCCTCGGCGGTCAATGCCCAGCTGCCGAGCTCGGGGTGCGTTGCGACGATCGTCCGCTCGTCGATCCCCACGCAGCACGGGCCGTTCGATGGAGTCCGTCCACGACCAGGTGTTGCGGAACCAGATGGTCGGCAGCAGCTCCAAGTGACGCCGCGCGCGATCCCCGGTTCGTGGCAGTGATCCGGATACAGATGTCGTCCGGCGCTGCCTTGGCGTACTCGACATCGACATCGAAGTAGCGGTCGCCGTCGAAGACGCCGGTGTCGAGCAGCTCGTACTCGAAGTCGGTTCGACTCCTGTGCGCGTTGGTGGCGACCAGGTCGTCGTAGGGATAGGCGGACTGCGGATAGCGGTAGCGATAGTGCAGGTACGAGTTGGTCGGCGTCGCGTCGAGGTAGAAGTAGTACTCCTTGGCGTCCTCGCCGTGGTTGCCCTCGCGGTTGGTGAGGCCGAACACGCGCTCCTTGAGGATCGGATCGCGTCCGTTCCACAGGCAGAGGGCGAAGCAGATCAGCGCCCGGTCATCGGAGAATCCGGCCAGCCCATCCTCGCCCCAGCGGTATGCCCTCGAGCGGGCCTGGTCGTGGCTGAAATAGCCCCACGCGTCGCCGTCATGGCTGTAGTCCTCGCGCACGGTTCCCCATTGCCGCTCCGAGAGGTATGGACCCCAGCGCCGCCACGGCACACCGGCGCGTGCCTCCTCCAGCCGGTCGCGCTCGGTCGGAGCACCGGCTCCGCGTTCGTTCGGGTTCATCGCCTGGATCTCCGTGAGCCGCACGCGGTTGAGCGCCGGGGAAAAGGACGCGTCTGGGTAAGGAAAGAGTTGCATCACGGTACGAACTGGGTCCGATAGCCGCATCACCCCTTGCGCACGACGCTTCACTACGGCGTGATCGGGGGCAGTTGCAAGACGATCGATAGCCAATGGTGCTGACGCCTTTTGGCGATCCGAGCGTCAATCCCGGGACGCTGGTCCTGATCGACGGCTGATCGCCGCCGACGCGCGGTCAACGGAGGCACTCCCATGACAACTCTGTCCGAAAAGAAGCGCGACTCCCTCACGGATTCGCAGTTCGGGCTACCAGACGAACGGAAATATCCGATGCCCGACATCGTGTCGCGAGCTGAACACGTACGACGCCTTCTACGGGCTTGCCGGGCCTCAACGGCCTCGGGAATCCCGACGATCCGAGCCTCGGGCACGTTCACCCAGATCGCGCCCGATGGGCTCACCCCGTTCGTACTCCGGCGATCCGAACATGACCGGCTGGGCCGAGGAGATCTCGCTCGACGTCCTCTGGGCGCACGCCATCGCGCCCGGCGCGAACGTCGACGCTGGATCTCTGCCGAAGACCAACGACGACTGCGGACATCCTCAGCGTCGACCAAGTACGCCGTCGATCACCACCTCGGCGACGTGGTCTCGCAGAGCTTCGGCGAGAACGAGAGCTGCGTCGATCCGACCGATCCTCTCGCACGAGCATCGACGTCTTCGCCGAGCGCCACGCTGCAACGGCTGGACGATCTTCGCATCGTCCGGTGACGATGGCGCCGCTCAGCAGACCTGCGACGGATCAACTCGTGGACGCAGGTCGTCTCATCGCCCGCGAGCGATCCGCTCGTCACCGCAAATACCCAATGCCGGACGAGTCGCACGCGAGGAACGCCAAGGCTCGTGCCTCGCAGCAGGTCAAGAAGGGCAACTTGTCGAAGGCCGACGAGAAGAAGATCGACGCCAAGGCGGACAAGATTCTCGAGGAGTAGCCGGCGCCTCACCGGAACCTTGACGGAGGGAATACCGTCGAAGACGAGCGGCCGGACCCAGACCCGGTCGCCCTGGCATCTGCCTCCGCGTAGCCGTTGCGCGGCCGCATTGCCAAGTTGAGCCATCGCAGACTCGAAATCACAACGACCGGACAGCGTGGGTGGACGCGCCGGCCAGGCGGGGACCAGACGCCCTGCCGCCAGCTGCTCGTGGTGGGTTCCAGGTATGGATGGTGTACGTAACCGCGGCCTGAACGCCGAGCCGCGCATCGCGGAGGGCGTCCTCGAGCCGCACGCCCTCGAGCCGCACGTCCTCGAGCCGCCACGCGTCGACGTCTCCAGGCTGGCCGAGAACGTCCGGACCTACCTCCGCGAGGTCGGGGCGCCGTTCGTGGTGACGAGGATCGTGCTCGTTGTCTCGGCCGCGCTGGCGGTGGGTTCGTTGCCGCTGTCGCCGTGGATTCCGGCGTACTGGATCCGGGCGTCGATCACCCCGACCGTCGACGCGTTCGCCCGCTGGGACGGGTGGCATTACCTGAACATCGCGCACTCGGGCTACCTCCCGACCGGTGCCGACGAGGCCGCCTTCTTCCCGCTCTACCCGATGCTGATGCGGACACTGGGCGTTGCCACGGGCAACCTGTCGATCGCGAACCTCGAGATCTGGGGACTCCTGATCTCGAATGCCTGCCTGCTGATCGCCGGCGGTCTGCTGTACGCGCTGGTCCGCCTCGATGCCGGCCGCGAGCTCGCGTCGCGTTCGGTCTGGTACCTGCTCATCTTTCCGACCAGCTTCTTCCTGTCGGCGGTCTACCCCGAGTCGCTGTTCCTGGTGCTGGCCATCGGCGCCATCTATGCCGCGCGGAAGGATCGCTGGCTGATCGCAGGGGTTCTCGGCGCGGGCGCCGCGCTGACGCGCCCGTTCGGCGTGGTCGTTGCCGTGCCGCTGGCCGTGGAGCTGCTGATGCAGTGGCGCGCAGAAGGGCGGCCCCGCTGGCTCGCGTTTCCGGCGATTGCGGTGATCCCGGCGGCGCTCGGTGCCTACATGTTGTTCCTGGGGCGCATGTATGGCGACCCACTCAAGTTCCTGCACGTCCAGGGCGGCTGGAACCGGCACCTGATGCTTCCCTGGGACACGTTCTTCCAGTTCTTCCGCGATCCGCTGACGCTCAACAGCGGCGAGCACGCCATGATCGACTTGGGGTTCGCAATCCTGGCGATCGTTTCGGTGATCCTCGCCTGGCGCCTGCTGCGCCCGAGCTATGCGGCGTTCCTGACGGTACTGGTGCTCGTCCCTCTGTCGTCCGGGTCACTCACGTCGCTTGGCCGCTTCGACCTCGTGTTCTTCCCGATCGTGCTGGTGCTCGCAAGGATCGGGCGCCGGCCGGGTATCGATCGCGCCTACAACGTCGTGGCGCTCGGCATGGGCGCGGTGTTCATGGCGCTGTTCGCGCAGTGGTACTGGGTGGCGTAGAGCGAGTCGCGCGTCGTCATCCGGCGCCGCGGCAGTTACTCGATGGTCACTCGACGCGATCGACCTGCTCGCTCTGCGCCGGCCGGGCGTCCGTCCGCCAGAAGCCGATGGGCGTGAAGAGCAGCAACAGGAGCAGCCCCGCGAAGAGCAGCCAGAGCATTCGCCGTCCTCCTGAATGCAGGCGACCGACCGTCAGTTGGCAGCGACCGTTTCCCATGGTCGCGTAACCCACTTTAGCGCCGCAAGGGCGCGCAAGAGCGGTCGATCCGACGCCTGCGGCCTCGCAAGCGCGTTGCTATGGCCGCCAATCCATGACGACCTTGCCCGAGTCACCGGAGCGTGCCGTTTCGAAGGCCTCGCGATAGTCGCGTGTACGGGAAGCGATGGGTGATGGCTGGTCGGATGTCGAGCCCCGATTGGAGCATCACGGTCATCTGGTACCAGGTCTCGTACATCTCCCGACCGTAGATGCCACGCAGGGTCAGCATCTTGAAGACGACTTCGGTGAAGTCGATGGAGATCTCCGCGGTCGGGATGCCCAGCATGGCGACTGACCCGCCATGCGCCATGTTGGCGATCGCGGAACGAAGAGCGGCCGGGTTCCCCGACATCTCGAGCGCGACGTCGAATCCCTCGACCATGCCGAGGTCGTGCTGGACGTCGGACAGCTCGCGCTCGCGCGGGTCGACGACGACGGTTGCGCCCATCCGCTCCGCCAGGCCCCGGCGGAACGGGTTGAGCTCCGACACGACCACGAACCGGGCGCCGGCGTGGCGGACCACCGCGGTGGCCATCAGCCCGATCGGCCCTGCGCCGGTGATGAGCACGTCCTCGCCCAGGACCGGGAACGACAGCGCGGTGTGGACCGCGTTGCCCAACGGATCGAAGATCGCCGCGACGTCCTCATCGATGCCCGGCCAGTGATGCCACACGTTGGTCATCGGCAGCACCACGTACTCCGCAAAGGCACCGTCACGACCCACGCCGAGGCCGATCGAGTTGGCGCAGAGGTTGCGTCGGCCTGCCAGGCAATGGCGGCAGCGGCCGCAGACGACGTGGCCCTCTCCCGAGACCAGGTCGCCAGCTGCAAAGTCGCTGACGTTCGAGCCGACGGCCACGATCTCGCCGACAAACTCGTGGCCGACGATGAGCGGCGGGTGGATCGACCGCTCAGCCCAGGCGTCCCACGAGTCGATGTGCAGGTCAGTGCCACAGATGCCCGTCTTGTGCACACGGATCAGCACGTCGTTGATCCCGTAGTTCGGGTCGGGCACGTCCCGGAGCTCGAGGCCAGGTCCGGGTGCCGCTTTGACGAGCGCTTTCACGGGTCGATTGTTGTCCTTTCGGGCCTTGAGCGACGGAAGGCTGCGGTCGAGCATGGTCCGTGGAGGTGGCATCAGTACTTCAGCCGGTGCCTGAAACGCGGATGCAAGGTGCAGCGGTGCGGTCGAACCAATAGGATCACCCGGACGAAGCGGCGTTCGCGTCCGGCGCCACACGTTCTGCGGCAGTGGGAGGTCGCAGCCAGGGAGGTCCGTTCAAAAACGCACGGGAACTCGGTGTGGCCCGTGCTCGAACGTGCCCGCTCCAAACGGGACGCAGGGGTAGGAAGGGTTCGATGAAACGAAGGCACGCCTCTGTAATCGGGGTGTCGCTGCTGCTCGCGGCGATGCTCGCGCCCTCGTCCGTGGATGCCCGGACGCCCGGGTCGAGTCCACGGGCTCACGAGTTCGGACGTCCCTCGGTCACCTTGAGCACGGCGGACAGGACGAGGGTGAAGGCCCTATTGCGCCACAACAACCAGGCGCAACAGATCTTTGTCCAGCTCAACGGGCGGCCGGTGACGTCGTACCAGGCCGCCAGCCTCGCGATCAGGGGGACGAACCTCACCGTCAACCAGAAGACGTCGATTCGCACGCAGCTCGGTCGCCAGCAGTCGGCGATTCGGCCGCGCATTGCCGCGACCGGCGCCCGTATCCAATCGACGTTCACCGACGTGCTCAATGGTTTCCGCGTCCTCGCGACGCCGAAGCAGGCGCAGCGCATCGCAACGATCCCCGGCGTCCAGAAGCTGTACTCGATCCCGAAGCTGCAGCGATCGGACCTGGGGTCGGCCGACTACGTCAGCGCCATCAAGGCGTGGACCGACTTCGGCAAGACCGGCGCGGGTGTGACGATCGCGATCATCGATACGGGCATCAACTACTACCACGCGAATTTTGGTGGCTCGGGCAACCCGGGCTGGCAGAACGACAACCCGCGGATCGTCGAGCCCGGCACGTTCCCAACGGCCAAGGTGGTCGGCGGCTACGACCTGGCCGGTGACAACTACGATCCCGAAGGCACCGCTGCGCAGCAGACGCCGCATCCGGACCCCGATCCACTCGACTGCAAGACCCCCGGAGCCGAAGACGTCCAGCATGGCTCGCACGTCGCGGGCATCGCCGCGGGCGATGGCGTCACGTCAAAGGGCAAGACATACACAGGGCCGTACACGGCGAGCGCAGTCAGCAACACCGACTTCACGGTCGGCCCGGGCATCGCGCCCCAGGCCAAGCTCTACGCGCTCAGGGTGTTCGGTTGCGCCGGATCGACGTTCCTCGTCCAGGACGCGCTCGAGCGAGCGGTTCGTGCCGGCGTTGACGTGATCAACATGTCGCTTGGATCGGACCTCGGCACTCCGGGCTCAGTCGATTCGATCGCCGCTGATGCCGCCGCCGAGGCGGGAATCGTTGTGGTTGCCTCTTCCGGAAACTCCGGCCAAAGCGCGTACATCACCGGTACGCCCGCGGCCGCCCAGCATGTCATCTCGGTCGGCGCGGTCGACGCAAACGTGTTCATTCCCGGCGGCGTCGTCGTCGACCTGCCCGGTTCCGCCAACGACGTTGGCGGCTTCAACATGTATGACTCCAAGGTGCCCGTGAGCGGCACGACGCACGTGCTGTACGACGGCACCAACGTGTCCGACGGCTGCGTCGCGGACGACTGGAAGCCCGTCAAGAAGGGCGACGTGGTCGTGATCGTGCGCGGCAACTGCGACTTCTCGTACAAGCGCCACCAGGCGCAGACCCACGGTGCCGTCGCGGTCGTGCTGATCAACAACATCCCGGCCACGGTGGTCAACCCCGTTCCGGATCCGCAGGACCACATCCCCATGATCAGCGTGAACCCGGCGAACCAGGCGGCGCTGATCGCGGGCGACGGGCAAAAGGCGACCCTTCACGAAGGCGAGGTACCGAACGAGTTCCACGGCCAGATGGCCGACTTCAGCTCGGCCGGGCCATCTCGCCTCAACAACGCCATCAAGCCCGATGTCTCGGCGCCGGGCGTGAACGTGAATTCGACCGACGGCGCGACCGTGAACAAGGCCAAGCTGCTGTCCGGCACCTCCATGGCGGCCCCACAGGTTGCCGGCGCCGCGGCGCTGATCCTTCAGGCCAATCCGTCATGGTCTCCGCAGCATGTCAAGGGAGCGCTCGTCGGCACCGCATCGGTTGCCAGGGTCAGCCCCTATGACGTGCGCTGGTCGGGGTCCGGCATCATCAACGTGGCAAAGGCCCTCAGCACGGACGCGTGGGCCGAGTCACGCGACGAGCAAGGCAGCTCCAGCATCACCTTCGGCTATCAGCCGATCGACCTCAACACCGGTTCCTCGACGGCGCTCCGTGTCACGCAGACCATTCGCCTGTCGAACTCCGGCGGCCATTCGACCACCTTCAAGCTGTCGAACGACGCAAACGGCAGCATGATGGGAGCGTCGCTCTCGATGCCGGCTCGGTTACCGTGCCCGCAAGGTCGAGCGTCGACGTCAACGTCACGCTTTCGATGAGCAACTCGGCGGCGGCACACCTTCCGGCGATGGCACCGGGTGACGTCTCACCCGTCGCGACCTCCGAGCAGGGCTCCGTGTTCGTCCCGCTCGTCGACATTGCCGGCGCCATCGTATTCACGCCGACCAATGGTGGTGCCGGGAGCTACGCGCTCCGTGTGCCATGGATCCTCGTGCCGCGGGGCACCTCGCAGGTCCAGGCCTTCCGGCCGACGCCGTTCACCGGTTCGGGCACTCGAACTTCGACAATCCATGTGAAGAACAAGGGTGTCCACCAGGGCAACGTCGACGTCTTCGCATGGGGACTCTCCGATGGGGACTCGCGGCAGGGCGGCATCGACTTGCGAGCGGGTGGTGTCCAGTCGCTGCCGGCGGAGGTGTGCTCCGGCACCCCGAACGCGAACGATCGCTGTCTCATTTTCGCGCTCAACACTTGGTATCCGTGGAATTCAGGCGCCGAGAACGAGTTCGACGTCAACGTCGACCTGAACAACGACGGCAACCCGGATTTCCTCGTCATCGGCCTCGATGCCCAGCGGGTGTTCGGGCCCGGTGTATTTGCGGGAGTGCCGATCTCCCTCGTCGTGAACGCGAAGACCGGGGCCATCGTGGACCTCTACTTCGCGACGGCATCGCCGAATTCATCGACGTTCCTGCTGCCAGTGCTCGCGAGCGAGCTCGGACGCAGTGCCTCCAAACCCACCTTCCGCTATTGGGCGGTGAGCATCAGCGGCGACGACAGTGGCGACGTTGACGTCATGACAACCGGCGGACAGTGGCTTCGGTGGCACGCAGGAAACGGCGCTGTTTGACGCTTATCACAACGCCATCTCGAACGGCGACCTCCTGTCGCTCAAGCCGGGCGCCGCAGGAGACGTCCAAGTTTCCGTCAACAGTGCCCGGTACCATCCTGCTCAGTCCAGCCAGAAGGGCTGGATGTTCGTCAACATCGAAGGACGTGACGGCGCCGACCAGGCTGAGCTCATCCCGGTCGGCAAGGTGCAGTAGACGTTTCGGCCGTCGGTACGTCCGGCGGTCGAACGACCCATGTGCGCGTAACGCGGACCCCGGTGAAAGCCGGGGTCCGCTCTTTGTTGCGTGGCGTCAGAGCCGCGCGATCGGTGGTTGCGTGGCGATCATTGCCGTGTCATCGGCCGACCCAGAGGTGCCAGGCACCCGAGGAATCAGGCGCCGCGACCAGCACTTCCCGCGAGGCATTCGTCTCGATCACGGGATGGTCGACGTTGACGACGTAGGCTCGCTGCCGGTCACCGTCGAAATTGGGCGGGATCCACTCGCCGAGCGTCTGTGGCAGGTTGTCCGGGGCCGACAGGACCACGGTTGCACCGGCGCTCGCGTAGAACGCGCCCCGTTCCGTGGCGAAGTTCTGCTCTGAGCCCCACGCCTGCTGCGCCGACGGCGCGAGCACCTGCCACGCGTCTTGGTAGCGGCCCGCGGTCAGTGCGTCGAGATACGTCCTGACGGTCTGGGCCGCAGATGCCGCGTCGCCGCTCAGCGGGGACTCGGGCGGCGAAGCATCGATGGATGTGGATGTTGCGGTCGGCACCGCGGAAGGACTCGCGACGGCGGTCGGCAAGGGTCGCCCGGATCCACCCGGGCTGGCACCGCTCGTCCCGGTCAAGCCCGAGGAGCCGAGCGCCTGGCACGAGGCCAGGCCCAGCACCGACCAGCCCAGGACGATCACGCCAGCCAGGCCATGGAATGCAACCTTCGTCGAGCCGCCGTCGCGACGATTCACCAGATGTAGCCTCCGTTGGGGTACTTGGGCGTGCCGTCGGCACGCAGGATCGTCTGGCCGTCATTTCCGACGCTGCCGACCATCTGGATTGCCTTGAAGAGCTTCTTCTGCGGGATCTCGTGCGTGCCGCCGTTGGTCGTGCTGCCGCACTGCCGCCCGCACGTGTCCAGGTAGATGTACGTGTCGTCCGTGTTGTCGTACCCGACGATCGTGATCGCGTGGTGCAGCGGGCGAGACAAGTCGGGCCAGTTGGGCAGGTAGTCCGCGTCCACGGCCACGATCACCGGTGCGCCCGAGTGCCAGATGTCCGCCACCACGTCAGCGTTGAGCTGGTCCGCGGTGAAGCCAGTGCCGGTGTTGGGCTTGGTGAAGTAGAACCACGTGGTCCACTGGCCGCCGCCCGCGTGATCCGAGATCTCCCAGTTCACGGCGTCACGGATGGCCTGCGGCGAGCCGCCACGTGTCGGATAGGTGCTGAAGTCGTCGATGCCTGGGTTGTTGAAGCTGGGCGGATCGACATTCATGGCCATGAAGAGCATGTAAGCGCGAGCTCGCGCGTCGAATCCCTGGTTGGCGTCGACGTCCTGCTCGTCCCAGCGCGTGGTGAGGCTGTACGGGCCGTACGGCTCGTGGAACGCGCCGCTCAGCTGGAACGGGTCGGCGATGAAGTAGGACGCCGCCACCGTTGCCGCTCCGGCCGAGCAGATGTTCCAGTAGTTGGCGTCCACATATGACTTGTCGCGGTCGTCCTGGCCATAGCCGGGCATCTCGACGAAGCGAGACGTTCGGCCGGTCGCCAGCGAGAGAGCCGCCGGCGGCGCATCGACACGCCGCGGGCCACGACCTGTTGAGGTCGGCAGCGAGCCTGCTCGCTGGGCTCCCGTGATCCCCCGGCTCTTGAGCAGCTGGGAGACGCGGTTCTGTTGCACGGGCCAACTCGGGTCCCAGGGGAGAAGGCCTCCCGTGGTCCGCACCGGCGCGGCCGTTGCGGCGGAAACGTGGATCGAGAGCATCAATGCCCCCGCGGCGAACGAGATGAACAGGCGGCGGCATGACTTGCCCACGGGCACCTCCGGCTCCGGGCGGGAGCGGGACTTGCCTGGGGTTCGCGCGAACCACCGGGACGCAGATTAGGAAGGGCCGCTTATCGCTCTCTTATCTGGCCACGTGAGAGCTGGTTCTGTGGCATGGGGCAGCCGCACGTGAAGTGACCCGTGGTGCGCCCAGCGCCGGTCATGGCCGGCTGCCGCGACGATCGCGCCGGATACCAACCGGGGTGGTGGTATACGCGCCCTTGCCGGCCGAGGACCCGCCAAACCGAGGAAATCCGAGCCGGCCACCACCTGGATTGGTCTGTCGACGAGGAGGCACGGGTTCACCGACGTACCACCACCCGGGTTGGCAATCAGTCTCACGAGCGAGGCGCTCCGCTTGCGTTGCTACGCGCGAAGCGCTTGATCCCCAGCGTCGCCGCCGGGTCTCAGCCGTCGCTGTCGCCTGCGAGCTCCTGGAGCAGCATCGCCATCTCGACCGCGTTGGTCGCGCCGTAGTTGGAATAGCAGTTGTTGAAGAGGACATGCGTGTCCTTCGCGGCCCTGCTCGCCTCTCGGATCCGCGGCGCCCATTCCTCGAGCTGCTCGCGGTCGTAGAGGTAGCGGAAGCGCTCGACCGTCTGGACGCCGGCCTTCTCCCAGGTCTCGGTCCGACGCCCATGGAAGCGCACGATCGCCAGTTCCGTTGAGGTCGTCGCTTCGATCGGCGGCACGCTCGACTTGAAGCCCTGCGGCCCGTCGATCATCACGAGGGGGATGCTCCGGTCGCCCAGGAAACGCATCGTCCGGTCGCGGTTCTTGTCGTTGAACCAGGTGGCGTTACGGAACTCGACGGCAGAATCGATCTCAGCGTCGCGAAGCCTCCCTGCGGCCTCCTCGATCGCATCGCGGTTCTCGGACGAGGTGAAGAACCAGCGCGGGTACTGCAGCAGCACGGAACCGAGCTGGCCCGCCTCCTTGAGCGGCTCGATGCCGTCGATGAACCAGCCCCATACGTCGTCGCGCACCTCGGCCGGCAGGTCCTTGGCGTAGATGCGCGCCTTGGCCTTGAGCTCGTCTGGAAGGACCTCGCGAATCGACTTGGGCAGTCGCTTGGTCTCGGTCGGTTGCCCGGTCAGCAGCGCGTGCGCCTTGATGTCGAACACGAAGTCGGGCGGTGTGCGCTCGACCCAGAGCTCCGACGTTCGACGGCTGGGCAGCGCGTAGTAGGTTGCATCGACCTCGACGACCGGGAAACGGCTGGCATAGAAGTTGAGCCGCTCCTCGGCCGAATCGGATCCCTGCGGATAGAACACGCCCGGCGCGACCATTGTCGGATCCGTCCACGACGCGGTGCCGACTCGAATCGTGTGGCCGTCCCGCTCCGAGCGGTTGTGCAGCTGCGTCTGGCGTCCTTGCCACGCGGCGCGCCGCGTCGGTCGGTCCCGGATCATGGATACGATCCAGGTCCTCGGCGGCCTCCCACGTGAACGATGCAGCTGGGCTCAGATCGCACCTCCCGCAGCCGCCATGACTCGACGGGTCAGACGGTACGTCTCCGCCGCGTCAGGGTATGTCGAGAATGGCCGCGTTGGATCGCGCTCGACGACTGCGTCCAGGAACGCGCTCGCCTGCCGTTCCCAGGCATCGATCGCGGCGACCGTGGTGCGCGTTCCGCGCTCGTCGACCACGCGAAGGTCGTAGCGGACGAGCGGCCAGCCCGACCAGCCGATCGTGATCTCCCGGCCGCCACCGATGAACTGCACCTCGACCACGCCGCCGGATGGCACCACGTTCGCGCTGGCGAAGACGCCCAGCGCGCCGCCTTCAAATCGAAGCAGCGCCGACCCCACGCCGGCCACGTCGGCGCCAACCGCCGTCGACATCGATCGATCGCCCACCGCAGCCCGCGAGGACCTCCGCCTCTCCGAGCAGATGCCGAGCGATGTCGAAATGGTGCGTCTGCTGCTCAACGATCTGGCCGCCGCCCTCATTGGTGCGAGACCACCACTCCGGAGGTGGCGTGCCGCCGAGCCAGCGCGCGACGACCAGGGACGGCGGGCGCTCGGCGAGCAGCTCACGAAGCTGGGGAATGAATTCGACCGCCCGCAGCTGGTAGCCAACCGCGGTGACGAGGCCGCTCGCCTGTCACGGCCGCTGCGATCTCGTCCACGGCCGCATCGTCGGTCGCCGCGAGTGGCTTCTCGGTCAAGGAAGGGAACATGCCGTGCGACGAGCACTCGGCAGATCCCCGGGTTGCGGAACGGAGGAACGCCCACGATCACCGCATCCGGCCGCGCCTCGTCGAGCAATCGATCCACCGATGAGAACACGGCCCCGCCGTGTTCCCGAGTGATCGCCTCGGCTCGATCCGGGTGCGCCGAGACCACGCCGACGACGCGCATCCGCCCCGTCGCACCGAAGCCGCGCAGGTGCTGCCCCATCACGCCCCGGTTCCCACCAGTCCGAGCCGAATGGGCTCGCGTCCACGCTCTGCGTTTCGGTCAATGCTCATCGGGGCATTGTCGCGGCACACTTGCGCTTATGGCAGATGCGCAGCCGTTCGTGCTCGGAGTCAATTACTGGCCGCGCCGCAAGGCGATGGAGTGGTGGAAGCGGTTCGATCGAGGCGAGGTGCGCGAGGAGTTCGACCTCATCGGTGAGCTTGGCCTGACGAAGGTGCGCATCTTCCTGCTCTGGGAGGACTTCCAACCGGCGCCCGATCGCGTCTCCACCAAGGCGCTCGATCACCTGGTGGCGGTCGCCGACGCTGCCGACGACCGCGGGCTCGGCCTCGACGTGACGTTCTTCACGGGCCATATGAGCGGCCCGAACTGGGCGCCGGGCTGGTTGCTCGATCGTGAGGGCGACAAGGCGCCGGGCGGGCTGCGGGTCATCAGCGGCGAACGTGTCACGACGAGCGGGTATCGCAATCCCTACGTCGACCCGCTGGCCGTTGCCGCGGAACGACTGTTGCTGCGCGAGGTCGTCGGCCTGCTCGTCCAGCATCCGGCGGTCTGGCTCTGGAACCTTGGCAACGAGCCAGACCTGTTCGCGCTGCCGCCGTCTTCATCGGCCGCCGCCACCTGGGTCGCCAACCACACGGAGCTGATCCGCGAGCTGGACGCCGACACGGCCGATCACGCTCGGCACGCACGTTCCAAGCCTCGAGAGCGACAACGGGCTGCGGATGGACGCGGTCTTCGAGACCTGTGACTTTGCGGTGATGCACGCCTACCCGTCTACGCGACCTGGGCGGCATCGCCAACCGATCCCGAGCTCGTGCCGTTCGTCAGCGCGCTCACGGCCGCGCTCTCCGGGCCGACCCGTTCTCGCGGAGGAGTTCGGCGCGTGCACGGCGCTTCCCGGGCAGCCGACGCAGACGCTCGAATGGGAGGTGAACGGCGTCAAGCGGCGCCAGCTCATGCTTGCCGAGGACGAGCTGGCGTCGTACCTCGAAGAGGTGCTTCCGCGGCTCGTCGAGGTCGGCGCGATCGGGGCACTGCCCTGGTGCTTTGCCGACTACGACGAGTCGCTGTGGAAGCGCCCACCGCTCGACCACGCCTGGCACGAGCGGTACTTCGGCCTTGTTCGGCCTGACGGGTCACTCAAGCCACATGCCGAGGTGATCAAGCGGTTTGCGGCGTCTGCGCCGACGGTTCGCGAGCCCAGCTCTCGCGCACGGATCGCGATCACCGGCCGCGAGTATTACAGCGACCCGAAGCGCAACCTGGTCGAGCTGTACCGCGAGTTCCGCGAGAAGCCGCGGTGAGTGAGGTCGCGGCCACGACCCTGGCAGCGTGGCTCGACGACCTCCTGGATGCACCCCGATTTCGCGTCGAAGAGCCGGAGAACGGCCTCGTGGATGACGCTGGACAACCTGTCAGGCGGATCGGTGCCGCGGTCAACACGTCATTCAACGCGATCGAGGCAGCCGCGGCTGCGGGCGTCGACCTGATCCTCGTCCATCACACCAGCTGGCCGTATATCGATCTTGGGCTGCATGCCGAGAAGCTGGCTCGCCTGAAGGCGCTTGGGATTTCGCTGTACTGCGCCCACGCGTCGTTCGACACCGCACCGGACATTGGCATCGGGGACTCGCTCGCGAGACTCGTTGGCATCGACGTTCAGGGACGCTTCGCCGAGTACGATGGCGCTCTGGCCGGGGTGTTCGGGCTCTGGCTCGGCTCGCTCGACGACCTGCTCGAACCGCTGAGACGAGCGGTTGGCGGGCAGCCGGAGCTTCACCGCCACCAGGCGCGCTGCGATCGCGTCGGGATCGTGACCGGGGCCGGATCGTTGACCCCGTGGGTCGAGGAGGCGCGCTCCCTCGGATGCGACACGTACCTGACCGGTGAAGGCAGCATGTTCACGCGGCTGTACGCGCCGAGACGCACGTCAACCTCATCCTCGGTGGCCATTACCGCACCGAGGCACCGGGGATCCGCGCACTCGCCGAGCGCTGCGCGCGGCATTTCGAGGTGGAGTGGCGCTTCCTGGAGGACGATCCCATCGGCTGAACGGCCCGCTCGCGGAGAACGCTGCCTGCCGGTGCTCGGCACGGCCAACGCCGCCCTAGACCGCGACGCTCTCGGCCCCAACGGCCGGCTCGTCCTGCTCGACCTCGATCGAGACGTGCGGAAGCCAGTTGAGCCAGCGCGGCAGATACCAGTTCCACTCGCCCAGCAGGCGCATCGTGGCCGGCAGCAGGATCGAACGGATGATCGTCGCATCGATGAGCACGGCGACGGCAAGCCCCAGGCCGAGCTCCCGGATGATCACCAGCCGCAGGGTCGCGAAGACCGCGAATACGACGACCATGATCGCGGCGGCGCTCGTGACCGTGCCCGCGGTCATCGCGATGCCCTTGGCCACGGCGTCGGTGGTGGCCATCCCGCGATCGACCAGCTCCTTGACCCGCGACAGGATGAAGACGTGGTAGTCCATGGACAGGCCGAAGAGGATCGCGAAGATGAAGATCGGCACCCACGCCTCGATCACGTCGGTCGGCCGAACCGCCAAGAGGTCCTTGGCAAAGCCCTGTTCGAAGACGGCCACCAGCACGCCGTAAGCGGCTGCCGTCGATAGCAGGTTCAGCAGGATCGCCTTGATCGGGATGACGATCGAGCGGAACGCGATCAGCAGCAGCAGGAAGCTCAAGCCCAGCACGAAGGCGAACACCTCGGGCAGCGCGCCCGTGTAGATGTCGGTGCGGTCCATGCGACGCCGCCGCGTCGCCGCTGATGTAGACGCGCGTGTTGGGGAGGCTGCCGAACAACGCCGGCACCACGCGCGAGCGCATCTCGCGCACGATCGCGGCGTTCTGCGCGTCGTTCTCCGTGCCGGACATCACGAACGAGACATCGGCGACCGTGCCGTCCGCGGACGGCGTCACCTTCACCGGCTGCGAGAGCCCCGGGATCGTCAGGCCCTCGGTCTGCAGCTGTGCAATAGCCGCCTGAACCTTCGGGTCCTGCGCGTTTGTCACGATCGCGTCGAGCGGTCAGCAGCGAGCCCTGCGGCCAGTGGTCGCGCAGCTGCTCGATCGCAACCACCCCGTCGACCGACTCGGGGAACGCCGTGATGTCGGTCGTGCCGAGACGCAGGCTGAGCGCGGGCCAGGCCAGGAACAGCAGGAACGCCGTCGAGGCGATCGCCGCGGTCAGCGGCCTCTTCATGACTGCGGTCACGATGCGGCTCCAGACACCGCCGCTCTCGTCTCGCTCACGACCGAAGTACGGGACGCGGCCGAAGTCGATGCGGGGTCCCAGGATCGCGAGCACCGCGGGCAGGAACGTCAGGCTGCCGATCACCGACACGAGGATCACCGCGATCGTGCCGAGTGCCATCGAGTGGAACAGCTCGTCGGGCAGCACGTACAGAGCGGCGACCGAGATCATCACCGCGAGGCCGCTGAAGAACACTGCCCGCCCGGCCGTGCTCGAGGCGATCTCGATGGCGATCAGCGTGTCGTGGCCGCGCCGCCGCTCGCTGCGGAAGCGCGTGACCATGAAGAGCGAGTAGTCGATCGCCACCGCGAGGCCGATGAGCACCACCAGCTGTGTCGCGTACGGGCTGACCGGGTGTGAACAGGTTGCTATAGATACCCAGCAGGCCGAAGGCCGCCAGCAGCGATGTCAGCGCCAGGATCAGCGGCACGACCGATGCGGCGAACGCGCCGAAGGCGATCAGCAGGATCACGAAGGTGATCGGGATCGTGAGCAGCAGCGAGCGATCCAGGTCGCTGAAGACGACGGCGTTGATGTCGTCGTTGATCATCGAGAAGCTGACGCTGTGGATCTCCGCTTCGGGATGCGCGGCACGCAGCGCGTCGAGCGTCGCGCGGATCGCGTCGAGCTGGGGCGCGGAATCGTCCGGGATGCGACCGGGGACCTGGACGCTCGTCCCGTCGGGAGAGAGCAGGCCGGCCTGCGGCGACACGGTCGTCGGATCGATCACGGTGCCGGGCGTGAACACCGGCGTACCGTTGACGGCGGTTGCCTGCAGCTTGGCTACTGCATCCTTGGCAACGGCGGCGAGCTGATCCGACGTTGAGCCGTCCGGCAGCGAGATGACGGCGACGAACTGCTCGCCCGGTTCGCGTGACTGGTTGGCCGTGTCCAGCACCGCGAGTCCCTGCGACGCTTCGGTCGCCGCGAAGCCGCTGCCGCCGCCGGTGGCGCCCTGCGTCGAGATGCCGCCCATTGCGCGGCTCAGCGCGAACGTTCCGATGGTCAGGACGAACCAGAGGCCGAAGACGAGCCAGCGGTGGCGAGCGCTCCAACCGGCCACCCGAACGGTCCAGGGGAGGCGTCGGACGGCAGGCTGAACCACCGATTCGGGGTCAGTGGGAGACACGGCGGGAGTGTATCGTCAGGCGCCGTATGGCAGTTTCGGGCGCGCTCCGTCTCGGCATCGTTGGCACGGCCAACATCAACCAGCAGCTTCTCGGCGGCGCCGCGGAGACCGATACGGTCGACGTCGTCGCGGTCGGCAGCCGCGATGCGGCCAAGGCCCGGGCGTTCGCGGATCGGCATGGCATTCCCACGGTGCATGGTTCGTACGCTGACCTGCTGGCGGATCCATCCGTCGAGGCGGTCTACATCTCGCTGCCCAACTGCGCTGCATCACCCCTGGACGATGGAGGCGCTCGGCGCCGGGAAGCACGTCCTTGTCGAGAAGCCCTACAGCGCCGACCCGGCCGACGTTGAAGCTGCCTTCGACCTTGCGGCGAAGCACGGGCTCGTGGTCGCCGAGGCGCTCATGTGGCGGCACGGACCGGCAGCGCGGCTGATCACCGAACTGCTGCCCCAGGTCGGCAACGTCCTCACGATCCGCACCTCGTTCAGCTTCGCGCTGACATGGGCGACCGACGTCCGGCTCGATAAGGAGCTGGCCGGCGGATCGCTGATGGACGTCGGCTGCTACTCCATCAGCGGTGCGCGGCTGGCCGCTGGAGCCGACCCGGTGCGTGTCTTCGGCACGGCGACGTGGGGCCCGACCGGCGTGGATCGCCGCTTCCACGGAGAGCTGGAGTTCGCCACCGGCGCGGTGGCCCAGATCATGTGCGGCTTCGACACCGAACGCACGCGGCATCGAGGTGATCGGCAGCGAACGGCTGGTTCCGCATCGCCGACCCCTGGCGCAGCGAGCTCGGTCGCATCGCCACCGTCAACGGTGAGTCGCGCGAGTACGCGGCGGAGAACCAGTACCGTCTGGAGCTGGATGACTTCGCGGCCGCCGTCCGCGGCCGGAAGGCGCCACTCGTCGGCCGCGACGATGCGCTCGCCCAGGCACGCACGATCCAGGCGCTCTATCGATCGGCGCGCGAGGGTGCGCCGGTGACGCTCTGATCGCCGACCGTCCCGTGAGCGCCTCTCCGCAGCCTCCGAAGGCGCTGCTCGACGTCGCGCCCGACGCCGAGCTTTGCTCCTGGGCACCCGGTCGCGCGAACCTCATCGGCGAGTACACCGACGTCGCCGAGGGCTTCGTCCTGCCGGTCGCGCTCGAGCTGCGCACGTGGGCGATGGGACGTGCCGGCGGTTCGGCGCTGAGCATTCGCTCGCTCGACGAGCCCGGAGCGGTCGAGGTCGACCTGGCGTCGAAGCGCGGACCCGAAGACGGCTGGGGCGCCTACGCCACCGGCCTCGTCCGCGCGCTCGACGACTCGGGCATGACGGCCACCGGGTTCCATGGCGTCGTGGCTTCCGATGTTCCGCGCGGCGCTGGTCTCGTCGTCGTCGGCCGCGCTGGAGGTTGCGCTGGCGATGGCGATGCTGCCCGAAGGCACGGGCGCCACGCGCCCTCCGTCGATGACCGAGATCGCCGTTGCCTGCCGGCGGGCCGAGAACGTTTACGTGGGCGTGCAGTCGGGGATCATGGACCAGCTTTCATCGGCGGCCGGCGTGGCCGGGCACGCGCTGCTGATCGACTGCCGGAGCCTCGAAGTCCGTCTCGTGCCCATCCCAGACGGCATCTCGATCCTGGTCGTCGACTCCGGCGTTCGCCGCAGCCTGACGGACGGCCGCTACAACGAGGTGCGCCGCGACCTCGACGAGGCGGCGCGACTGCTGGCCGTGCCAACGCTCCGGGATGTTTCGGTCGCCGATCTCGGTCGCGCGACCGATGCCGGCCTTCTCGAAGGCAGTGTCCTGGCGCGTGCCCGTCACATCGTCACCGAGAACCAGCGCACGCTCGATGCCGCCGATGCGCTCGACGACGGGCGATCTCGACGCCGTCGCCGTTCTCTTCGCCGGCTCGCATCGCAGTCTCCGCGACGACCTGCGCGTGAGCGTGCCCGAGCTCGACGCGCTGGTCGAGATCGCGTCCGCAACACCAGGGGTGGTGGCCGCACGCATGACGGGTGCCGGGTTCGGCGGCTGCACCGTCAACCTGGTCCGCACCGACGCGGCGACCGCAGCCGCCGCAGCCGTCGTCGACGAATATCAGCGACGAACCGGGAACGCCGCACGGTCATGGGTCACCGCGGCCGGGGCAGGCGCCGGCCGTCAGCGCATGGGTGTCTGACCTCTCCCTGAGACGCTGCGCTGCCGCTCTCCGACGTTGTCGCCACTGGTGATGCGGCGTCGGCTCGCCGGGTTGCAGCACGGACGTCAAACAACCGGCGCTTCGACCCACGAGCGTGCTTTTCGACTCGTCAAGCGGCTTGCCTCGGGCCCAAGGCCGACATTCGGCTGAATGCCGTCCGGACGGACGCCAATCGTCCGTCGACGGAGTGTTGGCTGGTCCGTATTTGGTCGGTTGACGTCTCAGCCGCAAGATCGCGACCCATAGGACTGCGGGCCCGTTGAACGGGCCAAGGGAGGCCCGCAACGTGACGTGCCTCGTTGCCAATGAGGAATCTCAGTGAGCGCTTACCCTCTCGCGCTCCGGTCCTCGACACGGACCTACGCCTGTGGCACCATCCCGGTCTCGTGAACGCGCGAATGCAACTCTTGGGCTGCTGTATGTGTTCCCGGCGAGTGCCGGTCGAACCGCAGCGTCGCGTCGCGTTCACGATCCGCGCCCGCTGACCTCGAACCGGCGACTCGCAACCCGCTGACCCGGCCGGCCCTTGGCCGGGCCCACCGGCTCGCGCTCTGCGCGTTCCCTGTCGCATCCCAAACGAGGTCCCAGCGTGTCAACACCAACATCCGGCGGTCGATGGATCGATCCGCGCGGCCACCGCTTCGGCGCCATCCTCTCGGTGGTCATCCTTTCGGCCGCGATCGTGTTCGGCCTGCCGATCCTGGTCGCCTTCGTCGCGCTCGCGCTCTTCGTTAGTGCGTGGTTCGGCACTCGCTACTCGATCCTCGGAAAGCCATGGCCGTACGTCCGGAAGGCGTTGCGCCTCGGCCCGCCGAAGGAGCTCGAGTCGGAGGTCCCGCCGCGTTTCGCACAGGCGCTGGGCTCCCTGGGACTCGGCATCGCCGTCGTCGCATTCATCGTCGGGCTGCCGCTGATCGGCTGGCTGCTCACGATCGCAGTCGCCAGCTTGCAGGCCGTCCTCGGGCTGACCGGCTACTGCCTGGGCTGCAAGCTCTATTTCCTGCGCTGGTACGCGCCGGGTCTTTTCGAGCGCTTCGCCCGCTAGCGTTTCGCCGCCTTTGGCGGAAGCGTCCCGACGTAGGCGAGGGATCGTCCGATCCATCGGTCGCGTGCGGCGTCGTCATCGAGGATCGCGTCCGGCAGGATCGTGTAGCCGGTCATCGGCCGTCCCGCCATGGGCGTGAACGGCTGACCGCCCGCGGCCTCCAGGTCGGCCGTGCCCACCGGGTCCAGCCGCACGAACCAGCCTTGTCCGTGCACGCCCACCGCCATGTTGCCGTTCACGTACGCGCACGGCGACCCGAACGTGTTGCGCACCGGCGCTTCCGGGTACTGCGCCATGACCGCGCGGAACCGATCGGCCAGGTCGGCCCCGGCCTTGTCGACGCCGTGCTTCACGTCATCCGGGCTCACGCGGCGTCCCAGTCGATCGCGACGGCCTGTGGGTTCGTCCGGTCGATGTAGACGGCCACCGATGTACCCGCAACAGCACGGCCGACGGATGCCGGCGGCATCATCGCGGTGGTCGTGACCGGGTAGCTGGCGCCTCCGGACGGGGATACCTCCAACTGCAGCATCAAGACCTCGACGCCGCGAACGTTGACGCCGGTGTCCTGCACCGTCCGAAGGAGCGCTCGCCCCGGGATGCCCGAGGTGCGCAGGTAGGCGAGATACGCCGCCATCCCGTCCGCCGGCGCCGCGGCGGCCGGCATCGCGTACGTCGATGGTGCCGCGAACCCGACGCCGCCTTCCGCACCGGGAGGCAGGCTCGCGCCCACACCCGAGACGTCCGAGAGAGTGTTCGGCAGCGGAACCGGAATGGAGGGTGGCGCCGGCATCGACGAGAGAGTGTTGGGAAGTGGTGCGATGGTTGGTGCAGCCCCCTGCGACCAGCCCATTTGCGCGCTGCCGATTGCTGCGCCCGCGTTCGCCACGGTTGGTACGCGGCTTGCGGTCACGCCGCCCCAGTCGATCGCCAGCTTGTTGGCATTGGCCGGATCCACAGCGACCGGCAGGGAATGCCCGGGCAGGATCATTGCCAGGGCAAGGAGCGGCACGACCTCGCGGTGGCTGACCTGGTACGGCTGCTGACCCGGGAGCGTGACATTGAGCTGCATCTGGACAACCGGCTGGTCGTTGACGTACATGCTCGTCTGTGAGGCCGAGATGATCTCGGCACGGCCGACGAGGCCGGTGGTGAGCAGCTGCTTTCGCGCGCGACCCAGGCGCAGGATCACCGAGCCGACGATCGTGAACGTGAAACCGATGATCAGGAAGGTGATGGCGACGGTCGGCGCAGCGGCCCTACCGACGTCGAACGGGTTGTCCGAGGGTGGCGTGAACCACGCCTGGTACGCGAAGAAACCGCCGATGACGACGCAGACGATGCCGATGATCGTGAAGACGCGCACCCGTCGACGCCCTCCGAAAACGCTCGCGAAAACAGGGTTTTCCTTCGCAGTCACCTACGGTGCTGCTGCGCGCGCCATTCGTCCGCGTCCTGCCGTACCGGCAGGCTGCGGACCGGCGCTTGCATGTCGACCAACGGCACGGTAGCAGAGCGAGAAGCTCTGCCTTACGCTCATGCTCGTGACCGCGATCGTCGTCGAAGGGCTGCGCAAATCGTACGGCGATCTCGAAGCCGTCAAGGGCATCGACCTGTCCGTGGACGATGGCGAGATCTTCGCCCTGCTGGGTCCCAACGGAGCCGGCAAGACCACGACCGTCGAGATCCTCGAGGGCTTCCGCGAGCGGACCGCGGGCACGGTCTCGGTGCTCGGCTTCGATCCCGCAAAGCGCGACGAGAAGATGCGCCAGCGCATCGGAATCGTGCTGCAGTCGGCCGGGATCGAGAGCTTCCTGACCGTAGCCGAGGTAGTGGATCTCTACCGCGGCTACTACCCGCATCCGCGCGAGCGCGACGAGGTGCTCAAGCTGGTCGGCCTCGAGGATCGGCCCGACGTGCGCGTAGGCAAGCTGTCGGGCGGGCAGCGGCGGCGCCTGGACGTGGCCATCGGGATCTGCGGCGACCCGGACCTGCTGTTCCTTGACGAGCCGACGACGGGGTTCGACCCGGGCGCGCGGCGCCAGGCATGGGCGGCGATCCGCGGGCTGAAGGACGAGGGCAAGACGATCCTGCTCACGACCCACTTCATGGACGAGGCACAGGCGCTGGCCGACCGCCTGGCGATCATGCGTGCCGGCCAGGTGGTTGCGCTCGGGACGCTCGACGAGATCCAGTCGAGCCACCGCACCGAGACGCGCATTCGGTTCGAGCTCCCCGATGGCGTCGTGCCACCGGCCGAGATCGCGCCCTCGACCTCCAGGACCGATGGCAGTTTCTACGAGCTGGCGGTCGAGAACCCAGTGCCGCCACTGCAGGCGCTGACCAGCTGGGCGCTCGCCCAGAACGTGCAGCTGATCGATCTCACGGTCGGGCGTCCGAGTCTCGAGGACACCTACCTCGAGCTGACCGGCGAGGCGGCCGAGAGCGGGACGAAAGCCGCATGAGCATGCTCAGGCTCCTGGTCCGCCAGATCCGCTACGAGAACCGCGCGTTCTGGCGGAACCCCGCAGCTGCCTTTTTCACCTTCGCCTTCCCGCTCATCTTCATGTTCGTCTTCCAGGCCATCTTCGGCGATCAGGTCGAGGCCGGAGGATTGACCGCTGCCCAGTTCTTCACGCCAGCGATCGTGGCGTTCTCGATCATCAACGCCTGCTTCACCAACCTCGCGATCACGGTCACGACCCTCCGCGAGGAGGGCATCCTCAAGCGCGTCCGTGGCACGCCGCTGCCGGCGCTGGTCTATTTGCTCGCCCGCATCTCCCACTCGGTCCTGGTCGGGTTGCTCCTGGTCGTGGTCGTCTCGACGTTCGGCGCTGTCGTCTACCACGTCCCGTTCCCTTGGACTCAGCTCGGGCCGCTGTTCCTGACCCTGCTCCTGGGGAGTGCCTGCTTCTGCGCGCTGGGCCTGGCCGTGAGCGGCATCGTGCCGAACGAACGGGCGGCACCGGCCGTGGTCAACGCGATCATCCTGCCGCTGCTGTTCATCTCCGACATCTTTCTGCGCATCCCTCCCGACAACTTCCTGGCAAAGGTGGGCAACCTGTTTCCGGTGCGCCATTTCGCGATCGCGCTCCAGGGCATCTGGACACCGGCAATCAACGGCCCGCTCGACCCCGTGGACCTGCTCTGGGTCGCCGGCTGGGCGGTTTTCGGGCTCATCGTCGCCATCCGAACCTTCAGCTGGGAGCCACGCGGCTGAGTCCGGCCGCAGGTACGGAGGATGAACTCATGACCGATCAGCACGGCGCAAGCGCCGGCCGCGCCGACCTCATGCGGCAGCACCGCGACGCCCGGGCTCGCCGCGATGCCGCTCCCCTGGGGAGTGACGCGTACCGCGTGGCAAGCGAAGACGTGACGCGCATCGAAGTGGCGATCGCGGCGATGGAAGAACCACCGCCCGCAGCGACCGCTCCGGAGGCTGCCGCCAGCGCCTAGCTGCCTTGCGCACATAGAGGTTGGCGCGCGCGGAGCGGCGACAGCGCCGGCGCAAGCGCGTCCCTAGAGCTCGGCGATGGCTCCGACCGGCATGCGCGGCCCGTACTTGGGCGGCTGGATGCCCGCCCACTCGAGCAGCCGAGCCACGCGAGCTCGCTGTCCCCGGTAGGGCTCGAGCAGCTCCAGCATCCGCTCATCGGTGCCGCGCGGCTCACGCGCCAGGGCCCAGCAGACCACGTTCTTGAGATGGAAATCACCGACGCTGACCGCGTCCGGATCGCCGAATGCCGACCTGGCCGTTTCGGCGGCGGTCCACGCTCCAACGCCCGGGATCGACCGCAACCGCACCATCGCCTGGGCGGCCGGCAGCGAACCTGCGGCTTCCAGCGAGGCCGCGTTCTGCGCGGCGCGACGGATCACGGTTGCGCGCCGCTGCTCGAGGCCGAGCGGGTGCAGCGCGAAGTAGGGCAGCCCGGCCAGGACCTCGGCCGATGGCGCGAGCCAGAGGTGCGCCGGACCCGGTGCGCGCTCGCCAAACCGGTAGATGAGCTTCCGATACGAGGCCCGTGCCTCGATCCCGGTGACCTTCTGCTCGGCGATCGCCGGGACCATCGATTCGAGCACGGCGTCCGAACGGCCGAAGCGGACCCCAGCGGCGCGCCGCTGAAGCTCGCGAACGAGAGCGTGCCGAGGCTCGAGGACCTCGGGATGGTCGGCCACACCGAGGAGGGCGGGCACGCGCTCGATCGCCAGAGCAGCGCCGGGTCCCCAGGCAAGCGCACGAATCTCACCGCCGGTCTGCTCGAGGTAGGTCGTTGCCGGCCCGTCGGGTGTCCGTGTCGCCCGCCAGGCCGACCTGCCCGAGATACGGATCGTCGGATCGCCGAAGCCATGGCGGAGCGGAGCGAGCGTCTGCGCCAGGTCGAGCTCGAAACCCGGCCGCCAGGTCGTCGCCAGCGGCCGTTCGTCATCGACGTCGTGGAGAGCGGACATCTCGCCGAAGGATAGGCGGCTGGGCGGCCTTGGAGGCCTGCCTTGGAGGCCGGCCTCGGCCCGATCAGGCCGGGACGAAGACGAGGTTCTGGCCGAGCGACCAGAGCGTCAGGCTGGTCAGCCCGATCATCAGCAGCGCCAGCGGAACCTGGCTGGGCGAAGGTGCAGCCGCGCGCCGTTTCTCGGAGCTCGGCTGGCCGTTCGACGGCGCAGTCGTCGCGGTGCGAGCGGTCCGAGCGGGTCGTGGTTCGGCTTTCGCTCCGGCTTTCTCTCGACCGGCGGAATCCGCCCGAGCGGACGCATGCCCGGCCCATGCCCCGATGACGTGCCCGATCACGACCGCCGCGACCTGGATGCCCCACAGCACGCCCGTCGACAGCCATCCCGTGTTGCCCTGATACGTGGCGAAACCGATCAGGTTCCAGCCCTGCTGGAATGGATCGGAGATCGCCACCACGATTCGTTGCGAGTCCTGCAGGAACGCGGTGAGGTAGTGCGCGACGAGGTAGCCGAGGGCTACCGGCACGAGGCCCGCGCCGATGCCCGCCATGCCAACGCGGCGACCAACGGCAAGCACGAGCGCCGTGATGATGCCAAGGAACCCGAACAGCAGGATCGAGCCCTCGAAGATGTCGGGAAAGCCGAACGTGTCGTAGAACGGGCGCGTCTGCGAGGCGCCGTCGTAGATGATCCCTGCCGTCGAGACGGCAACCATCGCGACCCGGTCCACGGACCACGAGCCCGTCACGAGGCCCGTTGCGTACGGCCGGCGGTGCAGCAGCCGGTCCTCTGGCTCGCCCACGGTCGCCAACGGCGCCAGCCGTCCCAGCAGCCCGAACCAGACGCTGAACGCTTCGCCGTTGCGACGCCATGGGATCTTCCCGTACTGGGCCATGCCAACGAGCGTCACGACGGTGTAGCCGATCATCGTGAACGCGAGCAGTTGCCCGCCGTTCGCGTGCACGACCAGCTCGAGCCAAATGAAGAAGCACAGGCCCGCGAGCGCCGGCCAGGTGCGCAGCCGCTCGGGCAGCGGTCGCGGTTCGAGCCCGCTGACGCCGAGGCGCCGGAACGTCGCCGAACCGATGTCATGCAGCGTGCTGAACGGATCGATGGCGCTCCAAAAAGGTCCGACAACTGCCGAGACGATGGCCAGGCCGACCCAGCCATAGATCCACAGGAAGAGGTAGGCGACGTCCGCGTCACTCGATCCGGCGCTCACGATCGACTGGACGACGATCCACAGCCAACCGATCAGGCCAACCGCGCGGAGGCCGATCCACACCCAGCGTGGAACGTGGATCACGCGCTCGGGATGGGCGTCCTGCGGCGGGCCCGGGTCGCTCACGGCGACAAAGAAGAACGACAGCGCGACGGCGATCGCGGCGCCGCCCACGTAGGCGATGAACGGCAGGGGCGTGTCGACTCGGCCGCCCAGCGAATGCGCCAGTGCCACGCCCGGTGCGACCAACAGGAACCCGGTGCCGATCGCCAGCGCGATGCCGACGCGAACGCCGCGGCGGAGTCCGTTCACGCGAGATCGATCCACATCGGGGCGTGATCGGACGGCAGCTTGCCCTTGCGCGCGTCACGGTCGATCTCGGATCCGGTCAGCCGCTCGGCGATCGGCTGCGTCACCAGCAGATGATCGATCCGCATTCCCAGGCCCTTGTGAAAGTTGCCGGCGCGGTAGTCCCACCAGGTGAACTTGCCCGGCTCAGGGTGGAAGCGCCGGTACGCCTCGACGAGACCCCAATCGAGCAGTCGTTGGAATGCCTGGCGCTCTGCGTCCGAGGTGTGGGTCGTGCCCACGTAGACGGCCGGGTCGTACACGTCGATGTCGGTTGGCGCGATGTTGAGGTCGCCGCCCAGGACGAGGGATTCGGATGGGCTGGCGTTCTGCTCCAGCCAGTCCAGCAGCTGCTCGTACCAGTCGAGCTTGGCCGCATAGAACGGCGTACCCAGCGCGCGGCCGTTTGGCGCGTAGACCGAGATGGCGCGGATCCCCTCGACGGTGGCAGCAACGAAACGCGCGCCTTCGGCATCCGGGCCGTTGCCCTGGAAGCCGTAGCTGATGTCCGATGGTGCCTCGCGTGACGCGATCGCCACTCCGTTCCAGGCGCCTTCGCCGTGGTGCGTCAGGTCGTAGCCGGCCATCTTGAACGCCATCACCGGCGCCTTCTCGTCGGTGAGCTTGGTTTCCTGCATCAGCAGGACGTCAGGCTGGCGCTGTGCCAGCCACTCCTCGACACGCTGCTGGCGGGCCTTCAGCGAGTTGACGTTCCAGGTTGCGATGCGCACGGGGAACAGTTTCCTCCGCAGCCGCCTTCGGCGCTGCTGCGCGCGAAGCGTGCGGCGCTTGGCCGCCATCGTCCCGCCCGCGCATTGCGTCAGGTGCACACAACGACCGGAATCCCGACGGCCTTGGTGGCGGGGTGCCATCCGACGGGGCGACCCATGCACCTCACACAACAATTGCCCGCCTCCGTCGGTTCTGAGCGGTCAATCGTTGCCCCTCGCGGCACGAGCGACCGGATCTTCGACGAGGAGTCGGCCGCACGCCTGGAAACCCGGCCGTTACGTGCATCGGATGCAACGCCCGAGACGGCGCTGCAATCCTCGGCGCTTCCTCGGCGCTTCCTCGGCGCCTCCTCGGCGCCGACGCCACCTGTGTGAGCCTGCTCGGCTCCGGCGGCGCGCTCGTCTCTCGGCGGTTAGGCCAGCTCGGCTCCGGCGGCCCGGCAGTCGTCGGCGAAGTCGATCAGGGCTTGGTCGGTGTCGACACAGGCCTTGACCAGCGTCTGAACGCGGTTGACGCCGACCTCCCGGTAGGCAGCCAGCAGATCGCGCCGCTGCGACCCGGCCGGCGGAAGGTTGTCGCGCCAGATGTTCACCGAGATCGACAGCGTCTTGGGATCGCGGCCGATCTCTTCGCAGCGTGACGCGATCGTCGGCAGTGCGGCGCGAACCTCGTCGGGCGACAGGCCGTCCACGTTGAGCTCGTCCGCGAACTTGGCCGCCAGGCGCCAGGTCACGTTGGGTCCGTTGCCGCCCACCATGATCGGCACGCGTGGCTTCTGCAGTCCTTTCGGATTGTTGATCGCGTCCTCGACCCTGGCATGCGTCCCAGAAAAGGTTGCAAAACCCGGCTTCAGCATCCGATCGATCACCTCGAGATGATCGGCAAGCGCGGCGAGACGTTCGCGTGTTTCGGGGAACCCGTACCCGTAGGAGAGCCATTCATCGCGCTTCCACCCAGCGCCGATGCCCAGCTCCATGCGGCCGTTGCTGATGATGTCCATGGTGCTGATCATCTTTGCCGTCAGGGCCGGATTTCGGAAGGCCGTGCAGATGACGATGTGTCCAATCCGCACGCGGCTTGTCTGCGCGGCGAGTGCCGCCAACGACGTGAACGATTCGAAGGTGATTTCGTCGGTTGGGCGCGGAACCGTCTGGAAGTGATCGAACAACCAGATGGACTCGAAGCCAAGGGATTCCGCTTGTTGTGCGACGGCCTCCGTACGAAGCCATGCGCGACGTGGTTCCCACCCGTCGTATTCACCGGTCCAGCCCTGCGGGACGATCACACCAACCTTCACGACAGACTCCGTAACGTTCTCTTGACATGAAAGGGGCGGCTATGGCACCGACGTGTGTATGCTATCGAACGCATCATCGCGGCGGGTAAAATGTTGCCTGCGCCGCCGACCCGTACGACGAGGAAACAATGGCTCGAATTCAACGTGTCAATGCGGACATGATGGATGCTCCCAAGCACCGCGCGGCTGCGGCAAAGGAGCTTACCCCGGAGCAGCGCGAGCGCCAGCGTCAGCAGCGCCAGTTCACGCGCATGATCTCGCAGCTCAACGGACCCAATGACGTGTTCGAGGTTCGGCTCGGCAAGGACGAGAAGGCCGTGACCGTTCGCCAGCGCCTTCTCCGTGCAGCGTCCGAAGCGAACAAGGAAGTTGCGGTCCGTCGCTCGGAGGGCGGTTTCCTGGTCGGCCTGATGACGCCGGAGCGCCGCTCGAATCGCGGTAGGAAGAAGGCCTCGGCCGCCTGATCCAGGTCTTTGGCCGGAAAGACTCCCGGCCAACACAGCACGCACTGCGGTTTTTCCGAGAGCGGCGCATCGAGGTCAGCTTCCTGGACGTCGCCCAACGTCCATTGGCCGCGGCTGAGTTGCGCCGCTTCATCGATCGATTTGGTGCGGCCGCGTTGCTGGATCGTGAATCGCGCGTCTATACCGACGGCGGACTTGGGTATCTGCGCATGAGCGACGCGGAGGTCGCCGAGCGGATCGCTGCCGACCAGCGCTTGCTGAGGCTCCCACTCGTGCGGTCAGGTCAGAAGCTCAGCGTGGGATTGGACGATGACGCCTGGAAGCTGATGGCCGACGCGGAGCGAACTGCCTGACGCGCGCGAGACCTGGACGGAATCGCCGGCTCCTCGACTAGAAGGGCCTCGCGGTCGTCCAGTCGAGCGTCGGGTCCGTCACTGCTGTGACCGCGGTGAACGCCGTGTAATCCGCGTGCAGCAGCACGATCTGCGTCCCGTTCTTGCCCAGCCCGCGGTACATGACCAGATCGGACATCCCGTCCAGATCCACGTCCGCTGACGCCAGCCTCAGCTGTGTCGCGGGATATCCCGACGGTCGATTCCAGAGCAGGAAGCGCTTCACGTGCTTGCGCGCCATCCGGATCACATCGATGTGCGTCGAGCCGTCCGTCGGCATGTAGGCGATCGCGATGTCGTCCCTGCCATCACGATTGAAATCGCCCATGGCTGCCGCCGATGACGGGAACGACACGTCGGGCAGGTCATACCACGTGGCCGGCGCCGCGAGCCCGTCCGTTGGCCGCGACGAAAGCATGGCCAGCAGGCGCGAGCCGGGACCGGTATTCGGATAGAGGAACGGCTGCATCACCAGCAGATCCGCACCACCGTCACCGTTGACGTCACCGGCCAAGATCCGTGGCTTCATCGCGCGGTTCAGAGGGCCCTGCCACCAAAGTTGCGGGTCCGCGGGCGGGCCGGTGAGTTGCCCAGCCAGGACCAGCAACTCGGCTGCGGCGGGACTCGAGCCGGGTTGATTGACGAGGATCCCAACGTCCGGGATCGCGTCGGCGGTGAAATCGGCGACCAACATCTGGGCGTTCCCGGCAGGCACGCCGATGTCTCCCTGCCACCAGGTTGTCGCCGTCCCGTAGCCGCCTTGCTTGTCGCTATCGGCGACATTGATGACGATGCCGTCGCCGCCGGTTGACGACATGGTCAGCAGGTCGTCGAAGGAATCCCGGTTCACGTCCGCGGTGGCGGTGCCGAGCAGGCCCTTTGCCGGAATCGTCATGCCCGTATCGCTGATCGCGCTCAGTGCGCCGTTTGCCGGCGCATAGATGTGCGGTACATACGTCCCGCCATCGGTCAACGCAAGTGCGGTCCCGTCACCCTGCAGCGTGCCGATCACGTTGTGTGCGCCCGGCTTGACGATCTCCAATCGCGGGTCCAGATAAACGCGCAGCGTTTGTTCGAAGTCCAGGTCGTTTGGTGGCTGCGTGCACTGGTAGAGGCTCGCCTGGTACAGCTTGTAACCGTCCGCGTCATACCCACAGGGCCCGGGAGTGCCGGCGCGATATCCGGTCAGGAAGAACGTGCTTGTCGGGATCTTCGTGGACGGGTTGCCGTTGTACTTCCGCAGCGACATCCGCCACGTTTCGTTGACGGCGCGGATCGTGTTCGGACTTGGTACCGTGTTTGGCCCGGGTTTATAAAGTTGATCCGTGGTCGAGTCCACTACGTCATAACATTGCGGGGTCTGTGTCGGGTCGTTCGGGTCAGTCCATTCGCCGCCGCGGTAAACAATCGTGTAATACCAGCCATATTGTTTGACCGCGATCGCACCGATCTTGAGTGCGTCGTAGCCCATCCAATCGGGCCATTCGTGTGGCATCACCGTGAGCACGTATTGCCTGAAGGGCACGGTCTCCACGTATTCCTTCTTTGGCTTTCCCGCGTAGCGCAGCACCTTGATGGTCGTCGGTGGGACGTAGGTGCTCTGCCAGCCGGTGCACGACTCGCCGGTCGTGCCGGCACGGATCGCGGCGGGGTCGTTGCGTGCGAGTTCGGCCGCCTCCGGTGAACGTCCACCGCCGCTGGGAGGCGATGGATTGAGCGGAGCACGGGCGAGAGTCGCACCCGGAGCCAGAAGGACGGCCGCGAGACCCATCAACACGGAGATGGACGCAGCCGCCCGGGGCAGGCGGTGCATGGCGCACAGAGTAGCGGCCGGGGCAATCCCCACGGAACTGCACCGATCTGCGGAGGCGTCGTGGGCCAATCGGGGCCGCGGTCTGCGGTCCACATTCGCCAGGAGGCAATCGCGAACGGGCAGGCGCGTCAGGTGGCATTGCCGCGTTACGCTTGCCCCCGTGAAAGTCGGTGTCGTCGGCGCGGGCTACGTCGGGCTCGTGACCGCCGGGTGCTTCGCCAAGCTCGAGAACGACGTCGTCATCATCGAGGCAGACGCGGCGCGCCTTGCCGGCCTTCGTCGCGGCCTCCTGCCCATCAGCGAGCCCGGTCTCGACGAGCTGATCGGCGACGGTGTTGCCGCCGGCCGCATCGCGTTCGCGTCCGATCCCGCGGGTCTCCACGGCGCGCGGCTCTCCATCGTGTGTGTCGGCACGCTCGACAGCGTCGGTGATTGGTCGGCCGAGACCGTCCGCGCGGTCATCCGCAATCTCGCGGGCGACCGCGCCGGCCCGCGCGCGATCGTCGTCCGCAGCACCCTCCTGCCCGGCACCGCTGCAGACCTGGATGCCGATGCGCGGACGATCGATCCGGAGGTTGAGCTGCTGTTCAATCCGGAGTTCACGCGCGAGGGCAACGCGATTGCCGACTTCCTCGAGCCGGATCGCGTGGTCATCGGGGTGCGCGATCCACAGGTCGGCTCCACCGGCGCTGACGATCTGCGACGTCTCTACGAGCCGCTCGAGGCGCCCATCATGGTCACCGACCTGACCAGCGCCGAAGCCATCAAGGTCGCATCGAACGTCTTCCTCGCGGCCAAGATCACCTTCGCCAACGAGCTTGCCCGACTGTGTTCCGCGCTCGGCGCGGACGTGGACGCGGTCGTCGATGGGATGGGCCTCGACGCCCGCATCGGTCGACGCTTCCTCTCGCCGGGCCCTGGCTTCGGCGGCTCGTGCTTCCCCTCGCAGGCTCGCGCGCTTCCGGCCCTCGCCGACCACTACGGCGTGCAGGTGCCGCTGATGAGCGCCATCGCCCCGTCCAACGAGGCGCAGGCCGAGTGGTTGTTGGACCGCCTCGAGTCGGAAGCGGGTCGGTCGCTCCGCGGCGCGCGGGTGGCGCTCCTGGGCTTGTCGTTCAAGGCTGACACCGACGATCTCCGTGAATCGCCGGCGCTCCGGCTCGCGCGTTCGCTGGCGTCCCGCGGCGCCGACGTCGCGTGGTTCGACCCGCTGGTGGCCGAGCGAGGCGACGCCGCGCTGCAGGTGGAGGGAGTGGCGGCCGAGCGCGCGCATTCTGCCGAGCAGGCCTGTCGTGACGCGGACGCCGTGGTGGTGGCCACGGAATGGGCCGACTTCAAGAGGCTCGATTGGGCACGCATCGCGCCAACGATGCGCGGCCGGTTCGTCCTGGATGCCCGGACGATCGTCGACGTGAGCGCAGCGGCACGCGCGGGCCTGCGCGTCCTGGTTCTCGGCGTTGCCGCACCCGGCGCACCCGGCGGATCCGCCTCGGAGACGCCCGTCCAAGGGCAATCGACCGAGACCCAGCTCGCGGGCACCGCCGGCCCGCGATGACCGAGCAGCAACTCGAGCCGCGGTCACCGTTGACGTCGATAGATGTCGCCGCGACGCGTCTCCCCGTCGATCGCGCCAGCATGCTTCCGCCACAGGTCTTCCACGACACGGACGTCTACGCGTTCGAGCAACTGGCATGGTTCGCGCGCGACTGGCTGTGCGTCGGTCGCGAGGAGGACGCAGGAGCGCCGGGCAGCTACTTCGTTGCCGCGGCTCGCCGGGGAGAGCCTCATCGTCGTGCGTGGCGACGACGGCGTGCTGCGGGCCTTCCACAACGTCTGCCGTCATCGCGGCTCGCTGATCGTCACCGAGGAGCGCGGCCGGCTCGTCCGCTTCCAGTGCCCGTATCACGCCTGGACGTACGACCTTGCCGGCCAGCTGCGGCGTGCCCAGCACACCGAATCGCTGGTCGACTTCGACGCGCACGAGAACGGCCTGGTCCCCGCCCGTTTGACGACCTGGCTCGGGTTTGTCTTCGTCTCGCTCGATCCGGATGCAGAGGCGCTCGAGGATCAGCTGGCCGGCCTGGCGTCCGCGATCGCGCGCTTCCCGGTGGCGCAGCTGCGGCGCGCGCGAAGCATCGACTACCAAGTCGCAGCCAATTGGAAAGTGATCGCCGAAAACTACAGTGAGTGCTATCACTGCCCCGGCGTTCACCCGCAGCTGAACCGCCTCACGCCGTACGACCGAGGCCGCAACCTGGAGTCGGACGGACCGTGGGCGGGAGGCTGGATGGAGCTGGTCGACGATGCGGAGACGATGTCCGTTGGATGGGCACGCCAACGGCCGCCCATCGCTGGCCGGGCTCACGTCGGAGGACGAGCGGCGGATCTACTACTTCGTGGTCTGGCCAAACCTGCTGCTGAGCCTTCACCCGGACTACGTGATGACCCACCAGGTCTGGCCGCTCGGGCCGGCCCGGTCGCACGTCCGTTGCGAGTGGCACTTCGATCCCGAGGTGATGGCTCGTCCCGACTTCGACCCGTCCGACGCGGTGGACTTCTGGGACACCACCAACCGCCAGGACTGGCGCGTGTGTGAGCTCCAACAGCAGGGCACGGCGTCGACCGCCTATCGGCCGGGCCGCTACTCGCTCATGGAGGACATGGTCCACGCGTTCGACGTCATGTGCGCCGATCGCTACGCAGGCGATGGCGTCGTCACCCGTTTCGCGCCACGTCATGACAAGTGGCGCGGTCCCGGAGCGCGACGGCACTCGAATGGAACGCAGACGGCGGCTCGCCAGGCGGTCGCTGCTCCCGGCGCGTCGCGCTCGGACGGCTCACCGGCATGACCGACATCGGAACCTTCTACGACATGATGGGCACGACCGACGCCAAGATCATCCTCGACGGGTTCGATCAGAACTGGAGCGACGAGCAGATCGCCAATGCGCTGGCGGAGGGCCACAAGAACGGCCGGATCCGGAACGAGGAGGAACGCGACCGGTTCATCCGCTCGGCGCTGATGGCACTGCCGCGCTGCCGCTACGACGCCTGGGGGCCCGGGTCCCGCTACCGAACTCGCTGAGCTGCATCTGCCGGCCAGCGCAGCAGCGCAGGGGATAGCAGTCTCGCGACGACCGCGCCGAGCAGCGCACCGATCAGGTCCCAGCCAACGTCGACGGCATGCCCGGTCCGGTCGGGCACGAACGTCTGGTGGATCTCGTCGCTGATGCCGTAGAGGGTGGCGAGCACCACCGCGAGCAGCAGGTCTCGAGGCCGAGGCCTGCCCTCCCTGGTCCAGCAGATGCCACGCACGAGGCAGAGGCACAACAGCGCGTAGACCACCACGTGGGCCGTGTGCCGGAATGGCAGATCGACGCTGGGGTCGTTGCTGATCCGCAGGCCCGGTTGCGCCGAGAGGCCGAAGATCAGCGCCATCACCGCGATCGCCGGACCCCAGCGCAGCGCGAACGCTCTCAGTTGGCCGATCCCTTCACGCCAACGATGCTACGTGGACTCGCCCGAAGCCGATCGGTCCGAACAGTTCTGACCTCTGGCCCCAAACATCGTGACCAAGGTCATTGCCGCTGCGGTGCTCGAAACCCGAGCATCGACCGCATGGCAACCCATGAATCGATCACGCCTGTCAGCCCCGCCGACCCCGGACACAGCCCGCTCGAGAGCGCCCTCTCACGACGCGGCTTCCTCCGGGGAGCCGCCCTCGCCGGAACCGGCGTGGTCGTTGCCGGTATCGCGGCGTGCGCACCCACATCGCAGGCCAACTGGACCACCCTGCCAGCCAAGCCGATTGCCGCCATACCGTCCGGAGCCGTAGCCCCAACGGGCGCAGCTGCCTCGCCTGTCGCCACCGCAGCCGCGACCGCCGCCGCCACCGCGGCTGTCACGCCGGGCGCGTCGATCCCAGCCGGCTGGACGCAGCACGACATCGATGCCCGTGACGTCGTCCGTCGCTACCTCGGCGACCTCGTGCCGGCGCTGCAGGGCATCTACGGCGACGCCGCGTTCGCCAAGCTCGCTGACATCCTCGGCGCGAGCGATAACTACCCGGAACTGGGGATGAAGCCGGCCTTCGTCCAGGTGCCGCAGCTGGTCCTCAACGACCTGCTCCAGCCGCTCAAGCCGACGACCGATGGCGGCGTGAAGGTCTTCAACCTCACGATCGACGAGATCGAGCAGCACATCGACGAGATGCAGCCGCCGCTCGCAGCACTCGGCTTCAACGCGCAGTGGCCGGGACCGACGATTCGCGTCAACCAGGGCGACCGCGTGCGCGCCGTGTTCACCAACAACCTCAAGGAGACGACCAGCGTCCACTTCCACGGCGTCGAGTTCGACGACTTCTTCCAGGACGGGGTCCCGTTCGTCACCCAGAAGCCGTTCGCACCGGGGGAGAGCTACACCTACGAGTTCACCGCCAAGAACGCAGGCTCGCTGATGTACCACTCGCACCACAACGCGAGCGACCAGGTCGGGCGAGGCCTGCTCGGCGCCTTCATCGTCGACCCCGTGCCGGACCCGGTGGAGTACGACCGCGAGTACGTCTGGATCTCCAACGACTCGCTGGGCGGTTTCACGATCAATGGCCACGGCTTCCCGGCAACGGTGCCGGTCCTGGCCGCGGTCGGCGAGACGGTGCGCATCCGCTTCATGAACGAGGGCGTGATGATGCATCCGTGGCACAGCCACGGGAACACGATGCACGTGATCGCCCGCGACGGGCACCCGCTGGGCAGCGCCGCATTCGACTGCGACACGCTGGGCGTGAACCCGGGCGAACGGTACGACGCACTCATCACACCCCAGCATGCCGGTGTGTGGGCGTTCCACTGCCACATCCTTCCCCACGTCGAGGGCTCGTCGGGCATGTTCGGCATGGTCAACACCCTCGTGGTAGTGCCGACCAAGGACGACGTCGATGCCATTGTCACGGCCCTTGTCAGCTAGCCGGGCGCTCACGGCAGCGTTGGCCATCCTCGTTCTGACGGCCTGCGCGAGCGCCGCATCGACGGCGTCGGTTCAACCGTCGGGGCCACCGTTGGCCGTTGCGAACGCCTGGGTTCGTCCGACGACTGGCGGAGATGAGCCGACCGCCGCCTACCTGCGGATCGACAACGCTGGTGCAAGGGATGACCAGTTGCTCAGCGCGTCGAGCCCCGACGCCTCTTCGGTCGAGCTCATGTCCACGACGATGGACTCGGGCATGGCCGGGATGCAGATGCGGGGCGCAATGACCATTCCGGCGGGCATGAGCGTGGCGTTGTATCCAGGTGGCGATCACCTGATGGTGATGGGCGTCAAGCACGCGCTGTCGGTGGGAGACACCCTGTTGCTCCAGCTCGTGTTCGAGCACGCAGGCGAGGTGGACGTCCAGGCACAGGTCCGCGAGGGCTGAGCGTGACGATAAAGGGTGCCGCGGATGGCGGCGCCCAGCCCGGGCCGGGGCGTTCCCGTGGTCCAGCGGCTGCCTTCGCGTTCGTGGTCCTGCTGTGCGTGCTGCTCGTCGGTGCGTCGCTTCTGCGATCCGGTGCCGCTCGGCAGTCGTCCAACGAAGGCGGCACTGGCGCTACCGCAAGCGTGACGTCCTCCGCCACGCTGCCGTCGGTCGCTTCGACCTCAGCGATTGCGACGCCAGTCGTCATCCAGAATCCGCAACCGGCGCCACCGATGGCGCTGACGGACCAGGACGGTCAGCCCTACTCGCTGACCAGCCTGCGGGGTCAGTTCGCGCTCGTGTTCTTTGGTTACACGCATTGTCCCGATGTGTGTCCCGACACGATGGGCAAGCTCGAGAGCACGCTCGCCGCGTTCAGCGGCCCGGCGCACGCCGTGTTCGTCACCGTCGATCCAGCGCGGGACACGGTCACGTGGCTCAAGGACTACCTCTCGTACCTGCCCACGTCGTTCACGGGACTGACCGGCAGTGAGGAAGCGATCCGCTCGACCGCCGACGCGTGGGGGGTCCGCTATGCGCGGGTGGACACGGGGGATCCCTCGGGCTACTCGATGTCCCACACCGCGGACGTCTTCGTGGTCGATCCGGACGGGACCCTCGGGGGGCGAATTCCGTACGGCACGTCCGTTGCCGACATGCTGAGCACCCTCGAGTCGCTGGCTGCGACGAGACCCCACGTGTCGGCATCGGCTGCGACCGCGACTCCAACATCGGGTTCTGCGCTCCTGCTGCAGCCGGAGATCGTCTCGACCTCGATCTGGGCCGGCAGCAGCATCCCGGTGGTCCTCTCGCTCACCGGTCCGGCCGGCCGCATCGACGATCAGACTGCGTCCGTCTCGATCCAGCTCGAATCGGCGGACGGTTCCGCGATCGGCCAGGCCGTCCCGGCAGAGCCCGTGCTCCCGCCGGGACTCACGGACGTGGCGTGGGTCGCGTTGGTGGACATCCCGGCCTCGGGCGCCTACCGCTTCGCCGTGTCGGCGCAGACTGGCGCCGCGCCGCTGAGCGGATCGACGGCGCTCGTGACCGCGCTCGACCAGGGAGAAACACCGCTTTTGGGGAGTGCCGTTCCGACCACCGCCACGCGGACGCTTTCCGACACGGGCGGCGACCTCCTGTCGCTGTCCACCGACCCGATCGCGGACCGCAGGCTCTACCAGACGTCCACGGCCGATGCCCTCGCCGCTCACCAGCCGTTCGTCCTGGTGCTGGATTCGACGCGCTTCCGCACCACGTCCGCGTGTGGCAAAGCGCTCGTGATGATCAAGTACCTACTCGATCGCTGGCGAGACGTCACCTTCATCCACGCGGAGCCGTTCCAGTACGACGTGGAGCTGGACACGCCCGTGCTTCGCGGCACGCTCGAGGATCCTGCGCTGACCGACTTCGCGACCGCGTGGGGCATGGGCAGCGGACCGTGGAGCGCGACCTCGATGCCATGGATCTTCGTCGTCGACGGCAACGGCACGCTGCGCGCCAAGTACCAAGGTGTCGTCGGGACCGACGATGTCGACGTCATCCTCTCGATGCTGGCGGCCAACGGCTAGCCCGGCCGAGCGCGGGTCCGTCGTCGCGTCCGTCCCGAGGCGGCACGGCGACGAGCGGCCCGAGCACCTCCGGTAGCATCAGCGGGTGGAGCCCGCGCACCCGAACGCTGTGTCAACACGATGTCGTGGGATGGAGAGCAGTCGATGCGTTTTGCCTTGATGACCGAGCCCCAGCAGGGGCTTTCGTACGACGAGATCCTGGCGGCCACGCGCGCCGCCGAGGAGGCCGGGTTCGAGGCGTTCTTCCGGTCGGACCACTTCACGAGCTTTCCGGGCGAGGCCCACGTTCGGACGACGGATGCCTGGGCGACGCTGGCCGGCCTTGCCCGCGAGACGAAGCGCATCAACCTGGGCGTCCTCGTGTCGCCGGTCACGTTCCGCATTCCGGGTGCGTTCGCGAAGGTGGTCATGACCGTCGACGAGATGAGTGGCGGTCGGGTCGAGGTCGGCGTCGGCGCCGGCTGGAACGAGCCCGAGCACGCCGAGCACGGCATTCCCTATCCCGACACGGTCGAGCGCGTCGACATGCTCGAAGAGGAGTTGCGCATCCTGACCGGCTTCTGGGACGAACCGGATGGGTGGAGCTTCGACGGCGAGCACTACCACGTGCGCGATGCATACCTGCGGCCGCGCGATCGTTCGGGGTATGCGCCCGGCGCCGCGCGCCAACGGCCGAACCTGATCGTGGGTGGCTCGGGCAAGCCGCGCAACGTCCGGCTCGCCGCCGAGTACGCCGACGAGTACAACATGAGCCAGGAGCCGCCCGATTCCTGCCGAGCGGCGTTCGGGAAGCTCGCCGACGCATGCCGCAAGGCGGGCCGCGACCCCGAGAGCATCACGCGAAGTGTCATGACCGGCACGATCGTCGGCCGGAACGAAGCTGAGCTGCGCGACCGGCTGGCGGACCTGATGTCGGCAGTCGGACGCGGCGCCGACGACGCTGAGGCGTGGGTCGAGGAGCGACGCGACCGCTACATCATCGGCACGCCCGACCAGGTCCGGCAGCGAGTCCGCGAGTTCGAGGAAGCCGGCGCGCAGCGCGTGATGCTGCAGGACTTCATCCCGCGCGACCTCGAGCACATCACGGTGATGGCCGAGACCTTCCTGGGCTGAGGGATTTGCGGCACGTCCCGCTCAGGAGTTCGGTCCGACTCTCCCCGCCCGTCAGTCGCGAAACACTGGGCGGCGGCGAACCGAGCCCGCGTCGACGGCGCCGTTGCGGTTGCCGCCGCCGTTGCCGCCGCCGCCGTTGCCATCGCCGCCGCCGCCGCCGTTGCGGTTGCCGCCGCCGCCGCCGCCGTTGCCATCGCGAGTGATCGCTCGGGCGATTGATTTCTACTCGGGCGATTGATTTCTAGCGGCTTTCGCGCCGAGTCGACCGCTGCGCCGGCCGGCCATCGCTCAAGCGATGACCTCAGGGCAATTCGGGCTCCGACGCACCGCTGCGCCAGCCGGCCATCGCTCAAGCGATCACCTCACGCCAATTTGGCGTCCGGCGCGCCTCTGCACTTGGCAAAGCCATCGCTCAAGCGATGACCTCACGCCGTCCCGAACCAGCTGCTGCGGCGATGCCTCAGAGCCATCGCTCAAGCGATGGTCACCTGCTCAGGAGATCGGTCCGACCCTCCCCGCCGGCCAGTAGCGAAACCATGGGCGGCCGCGAACCGAGTCCGCGTCGACCGTGCCGAAGATGCGCGAGTCGGTTGACGCGTCCGGCGCGTCGCCGAGCAGCTCGAGCCCGCCGTCGGCATCGACGGAACCGACGCGCTTGATCAGCAATCGTGCCGGCTCGCGAGGATCGGGTGCCAGCACCAGGTCGCCGGGCGCTGGATTCCGATCGCCGTAGGCCTCCGGATCGACGAGCAGCCAGTCACCCGGCTCGAGCGCAGGCTGCATGCTTCGACCCTCGACGGCGACCCGGGAGTTCCATGAGCGGCGCAAGCGCGCCGCACGAGGACCGACAAATGGCCTCGCGTAGACAAGCGCCACGAACCCAAGGCAGGCGCAGACAAATGGGAAGGCCGCCCAGCGGACGGCCTTCGAAGTAGCGTGGACGATCAGTCCGTCACGCCGGGGCTTGCAGGCGAGTGGTGGAAGGGCCGCCGGTGGCTCGCCACATCTCGTCGATCCTGTCGATCAGGTCGAGCAGCTTCTGGGCCTCCTGGATGTCCACGGTGCGCTTGACCTGGGACGCCTGCTTCGATGCCTTCCAGCAGACGTCGTGAAGGTCCGGGAACTTCTCGACGTGCTCGGGCTTGAAGTAGTCATGCCACATCACGTCGATGTGGTGCTTGGTCAGCTCGGCGCGCTCTTCCTTCACCGCCAGGCAGCGCGTCTGGAAGATCGGGTCGGTCGAGTCGTGATACTTCTGGATGATCTTGTAGCAGGACTCGGCCTCGATCCGGGCCTGGGCCGGGTCGTAGACGCCGCAGGGGATGTCGCAGTGGGCGTGGGCCACGGTGCGCGGCGCGGCGCTTCGCAGCAGACGATCGAGCATCGGTCGGTACCTCAATGCATCGTTTCTCGAAGATGACCCGTTGATTGTGCCCGCGCGAGCGCGCCGACGCACCAGCCGAAGCGAACCGACCGTCACGTCCGCATTGCAGCGTGGACGCTTTTGTCGGCTGGCCCGCATCGGCTGTGTGCGGGCCCGCATCGGCTGCGTGCGTGCCCGCATTGCCGGGCGAGCCGCAGTTGTTGCCATTCGCGCACGAGCAGCACGTTAGGACGTTGCCTGTCAGGTCGGAGCCGCACGTCTCGATGCGGGCGATGCGCGTTCACGCTCGAACGAGGTTGCCTCGCGGGCTTCGACGTTCGCTTCGAGGCCGCAGTCGTCGCTCTGCGAGCCATCGGACTGTCCTAGCGTGCCAGCCACGCGCGTATGACCACTGATCCCGGCCCCGTGCCCACCGAACGTGCAGGGGAAGCGCAGGTGACTGGGTCAGAACCCGAGAAACGGCCGCGCAGTCACCGCACCTGGCACGGCCGGACGCCTCTAGTGGCCCCAGATCAGCGTCGGCACCGCAAGGGCGATCGACAGCAGCGTGATCAGGATCGTTGCCCGCTCGCGGCCGAGCTTGGCGATGACCATCGTGCCCGGGGATCATCGGCGCGATCGAGCCGGCGAGCAGCGGCACGACGATCCACCAGTTGGGCTCGATGTTCTGGAACGCGGCCGCGCTGATGACGTAGCCCGACCACCGCAGCAATGGCCATGAAGACGCGCGCGAACAGCGACGAGCCGATGGCCTGCTTGGGATCGATGCGCGACAGGAGCAGCATCGTCCCGCCGACCGGTCCCCAGCCCGGCGCCGGAGACGCCGGACGCGAAGCCGGCCGACGGTGCCGATGCCCGCGACGCGCGCCTGGGGCACGTCGTCGTCCGCGCGGACGGATCCGAGGCGCGCCGCGTCGCAGCGTGGCGAAGACGATCACGCCGACAGTGATGATCATCGCGGCGACGAGCCGGGCGATCACGTCCTTCGGCAGCTGGGCGGCGACGAACGGCCCGATGAACGCGCCGATCATGCCGCCGATGATCAGCGGGATCGCGAGCTTGCGGTTGAAGTGGCCGACGCGGTAGTGCGAGCCGGCGGCGACCGGGATCACCAGCACCTGCAGGAAGAGCGACGCCGCCGCGACGAAGCGGGCGTCGATGCCCAGCAGCAGCAGGCCGGGGACCAGCACGCCGCCGTAGACGCCGATCGACGTGGCGGACAGTCCGGCCGCGAGGGCGATCAGGAACGCGAACAGGATCGTGCCGCGTCTCGGAGCTCGGCGCAGCCATCAGCGTGTCAGCGACGAGCGGCCAGATGGCGACGACCGGCACGACGACGCCGGCCACGACGAGCCGACGAGACCCGATGAGCGTCGCGACCGCGGCGTCGACGCGTGCGGTTCCAGCGATCGCTCGACCGGCCGTTCAGCCGCGGGCTCGATGGGTCGGCGGCACGGCGTCCGCCGGTCTGGAGTGGTCTCGGTCACGCGGGTATACTACCGACCGAATCGGCGATTGCAACAATCTCTATCAAATCGATGGTAATTGCAGTCCCGGCACGTGAGATCGCAGCCGTCGCCCGCGGTACGTGCCGCCCCATCGTCGGAGCCAATCGATGATCACTGTGGACCCGAGCGCAGTCGATCGCGCTCTTCGCCGTGGACTGACCCATCTCGACGCCCTCGAGGCCGAGTCCGTCTTCATCATGCGGGAGGTCGCCGCCGAGTTCGAGCGACCTGTCCTGCTCTTCTCCGGCGGCAAGGATTCGATCGTGCTGCTGCGCCTCGCGGAGAAGGCCTTCCGGCCGGCGCGGTTCCCGTTTCCGATCATGCACATCGACACCGGCCACAACTTCGCCGAGGTGCTCGCCTTCCGCGATCGCCGCGTGGCCGAGCTGGGCGAGCGCCTGATCGTCGCCTCGGTCCAGGAGTCGATCGACAAGGGCCGCGTGCGCGAGGAGCCCGGCAACCCGTCGCGGAACCGGCTCCAGACGACGACCCTGCTCGACGCGATCCTGGAGCACGGGTTCGACGCGGTGTTCGGCGGCGCGCGACGCGACGAGGAAAAGGCCCGCGCCAAGGAGCGCGTCTTCTCGCTGCGCGACGAGTTCGGCCAGTGGGAGCCCAAGGCGCAGCGGCCCGAGCTGTGGAGCCTCTACAACGGCAAGATCCGCCGCGGCCAGCACATGCGCGTGTTCCCCATCTCCAACTGGACCGAGATGGACGTGTGGCAGTACATCGAGCGCGAGAACCTCGAGGTGCCGAGCATCTACTTCGCGCACGAGCGCGACGTCTTCCGGCGCGACGGCATGTGGCTGTCGACGAGCGACTTCCTGCCCCATGGACCTGACGAGGCGGTCGAGCGGATGGTCGTCCGCTACCGGACGGTCGGCGACATGACCTGCACGGGCGCGGTCACCTCGGACGCGGCCAACGTCGCGGACATCATCCTGGAGGTGGCGGCCGCGCGGATCACCGAGCGCGGCGCGACGCGCGCCGACGACGCGTTCTCCGAGACTGCCATGGAAGACCGCAAGCGCGAGGGCTACTTCTAGTGGCAGGCGACCGTCTGTCGGTGGGCGCAAGCGACGGACGGAGCCCAGCGGTCACGCTGGACCCGGCCGGTTCGCGCGCAGCACGGCGAAGCCGTGCGGAGGAAACTGATTTGGATCTGCTGCGCTTCTCCACTGCCGGGTCGGTCGACGACGGCAAGAGCACGCTCATCGGACGGCTGCTGTACGACTCGAAGGGCATCTTCGAGGACCAGCTCGCGGCGATCGAGCGGACCAGTCGCCGGCGCGGCTACTCCCAGGTCGACCTGGCGCTGCTGACCGACGGCCTGCGTGCCGAGCGCGAGCAGGGCATCACCATCGACGTCGCCTATCGCTACTTCGCCACGCCGCGGCGCAAGTTCATCATCGCGGACACGCCCGGCCACGTTCAGTACACGCGCAACATGGTCACGGGCGCCTCGACCGCGGATCTCGCCATCGTGCTCGTGGATGCCCGCAAGGGCGTGCTGGAGCAGTCGCACCGGCATGCATTCATCGCCGCGCTGCTGGGCATCCCGCACCTCGTCGTGGCGGTCAACAAGATGGACCTGGTCGGCTACAACGAGGAGGTCTACGAGCAGATCCAGCAGGAGTTCGCCGACTGGGCGGCCAAGCTGGACGTGCACGACATCCAGTTCATCCCCATCTCGGCGCTCCACGGCGACAACGTCGTGACGCGCTCGCTGGCCATGCCCTGGTACCAGGGTCCGTCGCTGCTCTACCACCTGGAGCACGTCTACATCGGCTCGGACCGAAACCTGATCGACGCTCGGTTCCCGGTGCAGTGGATCATCCGGCCGCAGACCGACGAGCACCACGACTACCGCGGCTACGCCGGGCCAGATCGCCACGGGCGTCTTCCGCAAGGGCGACGAGGTGACCGTGCTGCCGTCGGGCAAGCGGACGCGCATCAAGCGCATCGAGACGATGGACGGAGAGCTCGAGACGGCCGCGCCGCCGCTGTCCGTGTCGATCCTGCTCGAGGACGACCTCGACATCTCGCGCGGTGACATGATCTGCCGCCCGCACAACCAGCCGACGGTTGCCAGCGAGCTCGACGCGATGATCTGCTGGATGGCCGACGCGCCGCTGCGCGAGGGCGGGCGCTACCTGCTCAAGCACACGACGCGGACGGTGAAGGCGATGGTCGACGACCTGCGCTATCGCATCGACGTCAACTCGCTCCACCGCGACCAGGACGCCGCCGAGCTCGGGCTGAACGAGATCGGGCGCGTGCGACTGCGCACCAGCGCGCCGCTCCTCCTCGACTCCTACGACCTGTCGCGGACGACCGGTGGTTTCATCCTGATCGACGAGGCGACCAGCGACACCGTCGGCGCCGGCATGGTGATCCAGGCCGGACCCGAGCAGAAGCAAATCGAGGCCGATGAGTCCGCGATCGTCACGCCGGAGCGCTCCGCGGCCTGATCCGCCCTCGCGGTCGGGCGACCGATTTCGCGCGTCCGGCCACCAACGGACTCTGACCCTACACTGGCGGCGTGAGGCCGCCTGACCAGTTCGCCTCGGCGCCAGCAGAGGCGTGCCCCTTCGTCGCGCTCGACGACGACCGAGACCGTCGAGCCGGCGGTCCCGATCCGCGTCACCGCTGCTTTGCCGTGCCGGTCCCCGAACCGCGCGCGCTGGCTCATCAGCAGGCCTATTGCCTGACCCCGAACTTCCCCGGCTGTCCCTTCTTCATCGGCTGGGCGGCGCGGGCTGCAGCGGCCCCTGTGCAGGCTCCGCCCGGGTCCTTTGGCTACCCACAGGTCGCTCCTGCTGTCGGTAGCGCTCCCGCTGTGGGCGGCTATCCACCGGTGCCACCACCGCGACCAGTCCAGAGCGCTGTTCCACCCGACGTGGGCGGCCGAGCATGGTCGGGACAAGGAGCCTGGACGCCCGATTCGCCCCCCCAGCAGGCGCCACAACCTCCTGCCCCGCTGGCGTCGCCGACCCCGCCGTCGACCGGGCAGTCGTGGCAGGGGTCGGGCTGGAACGACGACGGCGACATCTTCGCGCCGCCGCCCGGCGCGCCGCCGTCGACCCAGGCATCGATCCCGACAGCGCTTCCCGCGTCGCCACCACCACCGCCGACCCCGAGCTACCAGCCACCGCCGAGTGCATCAGCGCCACTTCCAGCGATCGCGGCAGGGAGCGTGGCGACTCCCCCGAGCTCGCCACCGTCGTTCTCGGCGTCGAGCGGAGCGCCGACGTACGGATCGGGCTCTCCCAGCCTCGCCAGTGCCAATCCAGCGCTTTCGCCGACCCCGTACGGATCGGGTGGCCCGGCGTACGCGGCGGCCACACCCGCCCCTTCGCCGGGACGCAGGCAGGCTCGCCGTCCCGCCGCGGCTGGGCCGGCGGAAGGGGAGTGGTCGCAGTCCCAGGGCGGTCGCCCGCAGGCCTACCCATCGTTGGGCTCGCGCATGCGTTTCGGGGGCGTTTCGCCGTTGCTCATCGGCGCATTCGTGCTCGCCGTGGCGGCACTGGCGCTCTTTCTGCTGCCAGGCTTCCTGTCGAACCATGGCGGAGGCGGTGGAGGGGGTGGCGGCCACCACCAGACGGCGGCCGCAGCGACCGAGGCCTCGGTCACCGAGGCGCCGCCGACCGTGGCGCCGTCCCCGACGCCGCTCTCATACACGGTCAAGTCGGGCGACAGCCTTACCAAGATCGCGCAGCGCTTCAACGTGACCCTCGCAGACCTGGGTTGCTACAACAACCTGACCAACCTCAACGCGCTGCAGATCGGGCAAGTGCTCCTGATCCCGCCGCAGACCTACGCGTGCCCGTCGTCAGCGAGCCCCACGCCAAAGAAGCACTAGCTCGGGCGACGAGCTTCGCCGGTCGTCACGACCAGCCAAGCTCGATTGGCGGCCGCTATCTCGGCGTTAGGTTGATCGCGGTGATACGGCCCGCCTCGACGCGGAACGTCGCGTCGAGATGCGTCGATGGCGCGCCGGGACGGACGACGAGGAGGTCAGCCTCGTAGGTGTTGCCGGTCTCACGGACTTCGCCCGGGATCATGCGCAAGCCTTTGTCGCCGCGCAGGAACCAGCCGCCCACTCGGTCAACGCCGCGCAGCGTCTGGACACTGTCGCCGACGTGCACGCGCATCTCGGTCGCCTCGTCCATGAGCGACACCGCACCCTGGCGATCGCCCGCGTTCAGCCGCTCGAAGAAGTCATCCATCGTCTCGACCGCACCCATGGCCCGAGTCTAACCCGGTGGACGAACGCGGGTGAATTCGGCAGGTCGTGAACCGAAATGGGCCGGCTTTCGAGGGCCTGCCCGTCCCAGGCGATCGACTGGAGCTCGGTGCCCCGGCGCTCGCACGGGCCAGCCTTCGCTCACCCAGGCGTTGGGTGCCAGATGCCCATCCTGAGCACGTTATCCGTCGCCATCGCCGCGACTTGTGGTCAGTCGCGCATCCGGAGCACGTTGGGCAGTCCGATGCTCCTCGCGAGCGACCTGACGCGGCCGCGGCGGAGCCAGCGAGTGGCCCGGGCGAGCTCGCTGAGCGTGGACACGTGGCTCGCGGAACGAGAAGAGCGCCCTGGACCTGACAGGCGATGTCCTTACGTGCTCCCCGTGCGCAGATGACCGCGACCGATCTCGCTCGTGGCCCGCGCGGAACCCATGAACCAAGCGCCAGGACCCGCCCCAGCCGCCCCGTTCTGGCCAGCCGGAACCGGCCGCAGTCAGCGCGAGCTAGACCCCGCCCCATTCTCGCCAGCCCGCCGCCGCTGGAGCCGACACACGCTCAGAACCCGCCGCCGGCACCTCCGCCGCCGCTGGAGCCGACACACGCTCAGAACCCGCCGCCGGCACCTCCGCCGCCGCTGGAACCGCCACCACCGAAGCCGCCGCTGCCGCCACCGGAGCCCGACGAAGCGGGCGAGTTCCCGATCGTGCCCAGCGCATTCATCATGCCGCCGAAATCGGGGATGGCACTACCGGAGAACAGGCCGGGCGCGAGGCCTCCACCACCACCGCTGCCGCTGCCCGTGGTCGAGACGCCGCCGACGTACCAGACCGGGAGGTAGGTTCCGCGCAGCGCCCGGCCGGACTCGAGATCCTCGGTGGAGCGCGAGATGACCGACTCGATCTCGTCGTGGAGCCCGAAGGCGACACCCCAGACGACTGCCTGATCGGGGGTTTCGAGCCACGGCAGGCTCTTGGCGGCGATCACCTCGTTGAGGGATCGCGCCTGCTCCAGCGTCTTCTTCAACGTCCGTTTGTACGCCGCGAGCATCGCGAAGACCATCGAGCCGGCCATGGTGCGCTGGGGCATGACTCCCGCGACGAGGAAGAAGACGACCGAGGACACGATCAACGCACCGCCGATCAGCGTCAGGCCCTGGCTGGGCAGGTTGAAGGCGATGATCACGACGATGACCCCGAGGATCAGCAGGATCCCGCCGCGCAGACGCCAGCGCTCGATCGAGGCCTGGGGCGCCTCGCGGAACCAGCCCTTCTTGGCGACATAGTCGCCGAGCGCGTCGTTGAAGCGATCGACGTACTTGCCGAACCCGAGCAGATTCTTGGCCTCGATGTACCCGTTGTCCTCGTCCGCACCGAGGTCACGCAGCTTCTCGAGCGCGTAGTCCTCGGCAGGATCGGTGGCCGGACGGCGGTTCAGCTGGACGCGCGCGTCCGCCGGGTTGGGTGTCGTGAGCTGGACGCCAACGCGGCTCTTCACGAGGCCCTTCTCCTCGTGGAATGAGACGTCGCCGCGACTGGCGAGGTCGATCATCGCCGTCGTCAGCGTGCGCCGGGAGTCCTTGCCCTCCATCAGCAAGGCTGCAGCAGGTGGCGTCATGCCCGTTGGCGGCGCCGGTAGCAGGATCGATTCGTCGTCGAGGTATTCCGGGTCGCGACCGAAGCGGAACCAGCTGAAGCCGATCCAGCCGATCAGCGCGAAAAGGATCAGCGGCGCGAGCACGAGCCCCAGTGCCGCGTCGATGCGCCTGGCGTTGTCCAGTGATTGCGCGTGCTCCGGCGTTGCCGCGGCGTTCACCTTGTCCATGACGTTGAGCAGCGCCTGGTCCATGTCGCATTCGCGCAGCGACGGAAGCATGTCGTTCTCGAAGATCGACTGCCGCTCCTGGTCCGAGAGGTACGCAGCGCGATAGCCACTGCCGGCATAGAGCTCGACCTGGCCATGGCACTTGGACTCGTCCATGTCGAAGAGGATCGCGAGGCTGTCGTCGAAGCCCTTGCGACCGACGCCCCACTGATCGATGAGCGCCTTGGCATCGGCCTCCGCGGCGGACTCGCTGTTGCTCTGCGGCTTGACCTGGGTGTAGACGACGACCTCGGAGCCGGTGCGGTCCTCGATGTCGGCGATCGTCTGCGAGACGCTCTTCTCCGTGCCGGGGCTGAGGATGCCGGCATAGTCGTAGACGGTCTTGCCCGGGACGGGGTTTGGGTATGGTGGGCCGACGGTCGTGGTCGGATCGAACGACGGTGCAGGTCCGCCCGGCGTCGGCGTCGGCAACGGGACGTCGGTGGCGCCCGGCACAGCGGTCTGACCGGCGACCCCGTTGGTGACGTCCGAAGAGAGCGTGACCGCCGCCGTGATCGCGGCGCCGTTCCAGTCCAGCGTGGACATCGAGCTCGCGATCTTGTCCGTGACGATGCTGTCGAGGTCCGGCTGGCTGACGCGCGTCAGGAAGGACGGTCCCGCCACGATCGAGACGTTGGCCTTGTTGAGCGCCTTGTTGAAGTTCCAGAAGATGGCCGCCGCGTCGCCGTCGTCGCCGCCGAGCTTCCACTGGTCGAGCAGCGCCTGTGCATCGGCGCGTGTCGCATCGTCGTCCAGGTCCGAAGTCTTGACCTGGGTGTACATGACGACCTTGGTTCCTGCCGCGTCCTTCAGCGACGAGAGCACCTGCTCGACCGCCTTGCGCGTGTTGCTGGTGAACGCGTCGGCGTTGTCGTAGACATGCTTGTCCGTCGGGTCCTCGAAGGGCGGGCCGGCCGCGTGAGCCGCGGCGCCCAGGAGGAGCACGAGAAACGCAACGATGCCGGCAACGCCAAGCAGCCGGCGCGATGCCATGGCCGAATACAGATCCCAGCGGGATCCCCGGGTTCCGGTCACGCGGTGGTTCAGGCCGTCACCGCGGCGGACAGTGCTTCGCTGGCGCGCAGCCGACGGACGAGCTCGGCGCCCAGTTCGTAACGCCCGAAGCTGGGCATGATGTAGGTCCCCTGGACGTACGGGCGCATCCGCGTCAGCAGCTCCATTGCCATCTCCATGCCCACCTCCGCCCCTCGATCGCCTGCCGCAGCCATGCGGACTCGCACCTCGTCCGGAATCGAGATGCCCGGAACCTCGTTGTGCAGGAACTCCGCGTGGCGCGATGTGTGCAGCGGCAGGATACCGAGCAGCACCGGCCGCGGCAGGCGATCGCCCCACCGGGCGGCGGCGCGCTCCATGAACCGATCCCACTGCTCACGGCCGTAGATGGGCTGAGTCATGATCAGGTGGGCGCCGGCGTCGAGCTTGCCCGCGAGCCGGTCGAGCTCGTGGTCCGTGTCGGCGGCGGTCGGGTCGAGCGCGCAGGCGATCGTGAATCCGGCCGGCGCGCCGATCGGCTTGCCCGCCTGGTCCTCGCCGCGATTGAGGCGCGCCAGCACGCCGATGAGACCGGTGGAGTCGATGTCCCAGATGCCGGTCCCGGAGGGGTAGTCGCCGATCCGCGGCGGGTCGCCGGTGAGCGCCAGGATGTTGCGCACGCCGAGGGCGTGGGCGCCGAGCAGCTCCGATTCGATGGCCATCAGGTTGCGGTCGCGCGTCGTGAAGTGGACCAGGCACTCGAGATCCAGGTCGTGCTGGATGCCGAAGGCGACGGCCATCGCGCCCATGCGCACGCGGGCCATGGCGCTGTCGCTGATGTTGACGAGGTCGACGCCGGCGTCCTGCAGCAGCCGCGCGGCCTCGATGGTGCGCTCGATGCGCACGGAGCGCGGTGGATCGATCTCGACGCTGATCACGAAACGTCCGTCGGTGATCGCCTCGGCCAGGCGCGTGGGCGGCGGCGGTTCGACTGCTCCGAGCCCTGCGGCGACCGCTCGACCTGCGTCGCGTCGTGGCGTGCCGGCACCGAGCGGCGGCTCGGCCACGGCCGCGGCCGTTCCCGCGCGCGCGGGCGACCGCCTGGTCGAGCGCCTGGCGCATGAGGGCGACTGTGCCGGGCGTCGTGCCGCAGCAGCCGCCGATGACGCGACGCGCCGGCGGCCAGGAAGCGCGGCACCGCGTCGGCGAAGTAGGACGGGCCGGCGGCGTAGACGAACTGGCCCTCGACGCGTGCGGCAGGCCGGCGTTGGGCATGATCAGCGCGCGGCGTCGCCGTCGGCCGTGCCCATCTCGACCAGCGCGTCGAGGCAGACCTCGGGCCCGACGCCGCAGTTGACGCCGAGCGCGTCGACACCGGCCGCGGCAAGCGCGCGGCGGCCGCCTGCGGGCGTGGTGCCGTCCATCGCGACCAGCTCCTCGCCGAAGGTCATCGACGCGAGGACCGGCAGGTCGCTCAGCGCTGCGCGCCTCCTCGATCGCCACCATCAGCTCGTCGAGGTCGCTGGCCGTCTCGAACAGGAGCAGGTCCACGCCGCCCTCGAGCAGGCCCTCGATCTGCTCGCGGTACGCCGCGCGGACCTCGACAAGGCGCGGCCGTTCCGGGCCGTGGATCGGTCCCGCGACCGGGCCGATGCGACCCGGCGATGAGCACGTCGCGGCCGGCCACATCGCGCGCCTCGCGCGCGAGCTGCGCGGCGCGGCGGTTGATGGCGCCGGCGCGATCGGCAAGGCCGAACGGGGCGAGACGGAGCCGGTTGGCGCCGAACGTGTTGGTCTCGATGGCGTCCGCGCCGGCCTGGATGTACTCGCGGTGCACCGAGCCGATCAGGTCGGGGTGGCTCTCGACCAGCTCGAACAGCGAGGCCAGCTGCGGCACGCCGCGGCTCCACAGCAGCGTGCCCATGGCGCCGTCGAGGAGCAGCGGCTTGCGCGCGATCCGTTCGGCGAACGCGCGCCGAGCGTGCGGTAGCTGCGGGTCGAGTTGCGTTTGACGAGGGGCGCCGAGCACGGGGAAGGGTACACGCGGCCTTCTCACGGCTGGTTGATTGCTGTCAACGGCGGCCCTGACCCGACCGGCGATCGCGCGCAGGCCGATGGTCCGAGCTAGGCAGGACCCGCCGACGCGCTGATCGGATCCTGGACGGCGCTCTCACGAGGTCGTGGCCGTCGCGGGTCGGGACCAGGCGCCAGACGATCACCGCGCCAATCAGTGCCGACAGGGCCGCAACGACGACCGTGAGGTCGATCGACCAGCCGACCAGGATGCCGCCGAGGGCCGAACCGATCGGAAACCCCGTGAAATTGAGCGTCATCGACACGGCGAAGGCGCGTCCCACCCACGAGGGATCCGTTCGGCGCTGACGGATGGTGAACATGCCGACGTCCATCGGACCGTTCGAGAGCCCGACGAGCAGCAGCACCACGATCACGAGCCAGACCTGGAGGGGCAGCAGCAGCAGGCTGACGGCCGCCGCCGTGGCGAGCAGCGGCCAGACGATCAACTGCCGTTCGCGCCCGGCCGAGTCGAGGCGACCGGTGATCAGCGCCGACAGCAGGCCGCCGATCCCGCTGACCGCCCACGCCACCCCGACCACCGCGGGCCCCTGGTTCAGCTCACCGATCAGCAGCACGGGCACCAGGATCTGGAGGATTCCGCCGCCGACGTTCGAGATGGAGAGTCCGAAGCCGAGACCGCGCAGCGTGCGGTGCCGGAGCACGTAGCGGACGCCCGCGAGCGCGTCCTGCGAGCAGTCGCCCGGTCGAGTCGTATGGCGTGCGTGGATCCGGGATGCCCATCAGCACCACGGTCGCGACAAGGTACGTGACACCGACGACCGCGAACGCCACCGCACCCCCTGCCAGCGCGACCAGCGCACCGGCGACGGGCGGACCGATCAGCGTGGCGATCACGTAGCCATTCGAATCGATCGCGTTCGCCCGCCCCCACAGCTCCCGCGGCACGATCAGCGGCACGAGGCTGCGCAAGCCAACCGTCCCCAGCGGCCACGAGAACCCGAGGACCAGCGAGATGCACACCAGGAGTGGTGCCGACAGCATGTCGCCGGCCACAAGGGCGGCGATCGCGAGGCACGCGCCTGCGGCCAGAAGGTAGTCCAGGATGACGAGCCGCGTACGGCCGTGCCGGTCGAGGAGCGCGCCGACAAGCGGCGCCACGAGCAGGCCCGGCGCCAGGCTGGCGAACGTCACGAGGCCTGCCAGCTCCGGCGATCCGAAGTACGTCAGCGTGAACAGCACCAGCACCACGGACGACATCTGGGCGGCGGTCCGCGCGATCACGATCCCCAGCATCATTCGGCCGATCGACTGGACGGCGAACAGCGCGCGATAGGAGGGTCCGGGGGCGATCTCGTCGGTCACCGTGATGCGACAGCTTATCGAGTCTCTGGTCACCGGCCCGACCTCGGATCCGGTTACGCTCGATGGCCCCTCAGGGCAGGGTGCGGGCCGATCCGCGCGATCGCAGGAGGCGCAGCCGCCCATCGTCCAGGGCCACCTCCGGGAGGCCGCGGCCGGCCGTTGTACGTGCTGTACATCGAGGATGCGTACGCGCCGGCGACGCCGATGGCCACCAGGTCGCCGCGCTCGAGGTGGCGGCAGCGGCGCGTTGCCGAGACGGTCGGTCGACTCGCAGATCGGGCCGTCCATCGCACCATTGCGGACGCGTCTCGGCGCACGGGCGCTGTCCGCGGTCGGCGCCGTCGACCGGGCCGTCCGAGCGAGGTGAGCGGCACGAACGGGTGCTCGGCGCCGTACAGGGCCGGGCCGGATGAGCTCGCTCATGCCGGCGTCGAGGATCACGGTCGTCGTCTCGCGACGCGGACGTGCAGAACCCGCGCGACGATCCAGCCGCACGCTGCGACGACGGCCCGGCCCGGCTCGACCGCAACGCGGGCCGGTCGCGCGTCCGGCGGGAACCGCAGCCAGCTCGGCGGCCGCGGCCTCGCCGAAGACCGCGACCGCTGGCACCGACCCGGGCTCGCCGAAGTCGACCGGGAAGCCGCCACCGGCGTCGAGCGTGTCGAAGTCGGGCAGGCTCGCGCGCTGCAGCGCGAGCAGCCGGAGGCCGAGCCGAAGCGCCGATCGCCAGGCGTCGATCGCGCCGAGCTGCGAGCCGACGTGCAGCTGGATGCCGCGCCAGCGCAGCGGGCCCTTCGCGTCCGCCACCTGCCGCGATCACGTCGGGGAGCTCGCTGGCCGTGACGCCGAACTTCGATTCGGGCGCACCCACCGCGAGACCGCCGTGCGTCTCCGGCTGCACCTGCGGGTTGACGCGCACCAGCACATCCAGCCGTGTGCCCGTTCTGCCGGGCCGTGGCCGCGAGCGCGGCTGCCTCGTCGGCGGATTCGAGGCTGACCCACAGCAGCGGCGTGCCACGCTGCGCGGCTTCGGCCGCCGCGGATAGCTCGCGCTGCGATTTGCCGATTCCCTCGAGCGCGACGCGACCCGGGCGCGATGCCGGCCCGCTCGGCCAGCTCCAGCTCCCCCGCCGAAACGGCGGATGCCCCGAACCCTTCCGCGGCGATGTCCGCAAACCAGTCGCGGCAGGCCGTTGGCCTTCAGCGAGTAGAGGCGCAGCCACGGGTCGGGGAACGCCGCAGGCGATCGAGCGCGCGTCGGCTCGGAGGCGCTCGAGGTCGTAGAGGTAGAGCGGCGTTCCAAAGCGGCTGGCGGCGGCGCGGCACGCGTCGCGAAGGTCGGTCGACACGACGGCGGGCTGGTCTCTCCCTCGGGAACGAGCCTTCCATGGCAGGCTTTCGGCGGCAGCATCGTACGATGGCCGTGCCCGACCCAGCCCATTGCGTGCCAGCCCAGAACCGGCGGCGACCGATCCAACGAGGAGCCGATGACCGCACAGGCAGACCGTCCACGCGTCCGATCCGCTGCCGGCCCCGACGACGCCCTACGAGAAGGCACTCGACGCGCGTCCTGCGCGACTTCTTCGACGCGTACCCGGTCGCCGCCACTGCCATCGGCTACCACGCCCACGACGGCGAGTGGGGCGACCTGACCGAAGCGGGCCGCCAGGCAGCGCATCGTGATGCTGCGACGGCACCTGGACGCCGTCCGCGCCTTCGACGACGCGTCGCTGTCGGCCGACGAGCGGATCGATCGTGGTCTGCTGTCGGAGTCGATCGAGCAGATGCTGTTCGGTGAAGAGGACCTGCGCGAGGACGCCTGGGATCCGCTGAGCGTGGTCTATCTGCTGGGCAGCGGTCTCTTCGCGCTGCTCGCACGCGACTTCGCGCCGTGGGAGCAGCGCGGCGCGTCGTTCCTCGGCCGCGTCCGCGGCCTGCCCGCGACGTCCTCGAGCGGGATCACCGAGGGTCTCGGCAGCGCATCCCGAGTCGAGCCGGTCTCGCTGGTCCACCTCGAGACGGCGCTGTCCCAGCTGTCGGGCGTACGGAGATGGTCGACGAGGGCCTCGCGGAGGCGCGGACAGCGAGCCGGACGCGGCGAGGCGACCGAGCCTGCCTGCCGCAGCTCGAGGAGGCCGGCGCGGCGCGCGAACGCGGCGCTCGAGCGATTCGGGACGGACGCTCGATACGGAGGTCCGGCCAAGGCGACCGGCGACGGCCGGCTCGGGCCGCGAGCTGTTCGCCGCCAAGCTGCGCTACACGCTGGCCAGCGACCTGGACCCGGTCGAGGTGCTGACCCGGGCGCGCCATGACTACGCGGTCGTCCGCGCGCGAGATGGTGCGCCTCGCCCGCGAGGCGTGGTCGACCTGGGTCCCGGACCGGCCGCTGCCCGACGCGGCGGCCGGCGACGAGGAGGCCGAGAACGCGATCGTCCGGCCGGTGCTCGACGCCATCGCGGGCGAGCATCGCCAGCCGGCCGAGCTGCTCGACTGGTGCACCGGCGGAGGTGCGCCGCATCGAGGACGTTCTGCCGCGACACGGACGTCATCGGCCTGCGCGGACGAGCCGCTCAAGATCACCTGGACGCCGGTCTTCATGCGCGCCTACGGCCGCGCCTTCCTGGACTCGCCCGGGCCGCTCGACAAGGGCCAGCTCGAGCCACTTCTGGATCACGCCGCCGGACGAGAGCACTGGGCGCCGAGGCGACCGAGTCGTACCTGCGCGAGGACAACGACCGGATGCTGCGCCTGCTCTGCATCCACGAGGGCGTGCCCGGCCACTACCTCCAGCTGGCCTGCGTCGAACCGCTCCCCGTCGCTGACGCGCACCATCTTCACGAGCGGCATGTTCGCCGAGGGCTGGGCGGTCTACGTCACCCAGGTGATGATGGATCTCGGCTACGGCGACCACGAGCCGGCGCTCCTGCTCAACCACTGGAAGTTCTACCTGCGCGCGGTCGATCAACGCGATCCTCGACGTGGAGATCCACGCCGACGGCATGACCGAGGAGGCAGGCCCTGGACCTGATGGTCCGCGGCGGCTTCCAGGAGACAGGACGAGGCGCGCGCCAAGTGGCTGCGGGCGCAGCTCACCTCGACCCAGCTGTGCACCTACTACCTCGGCTCGATCGAGATGTGGGACCTGGAGGTCGAGGCGCGCCAGCGAGCCGCGGTGGCCGCCGGGGCTGGATGCCGGCGTCGGTGCCCGGCACAGCGCGTCGTCGGCGACCTCGGCGAGACGCCCGGCTTCGACTACCGGCGCGCACCTCGAGGCGGTCATCTCGCACGGCACGCCGCCGATCAAGTGGGTGCGCGGATCCTCGCCGAGCAGGCGGTGAGCGGCCGCGTGAGCGCAACCGAGGACGCCGGCCAGCTTCAGTTCGGGCTGTGCCTGCCCAACTTTCGCAAGGGCGCATCACGTGAAGGGATGCAGGCCGCGATCGAGACGCTCGAGCGGCTGGGCTGGGCATCGATCTGGACGACCGACCACCTGCTCCCCGACCACAGCGCGCGAGCCGCCGACTACGCCGAGATCTTCGACGCGGTGACGACGCTCGCGTGGGCGTCGGCGGTCACGCCGCGTCTCCGACTCGGGTTGTCCGTGCTGGTCGTCCCGATGCGCAACGCCGTCGAGCTGGCCAGCACCCTCGCCACGGTCGACAACCTGTCAGGTGGCCGGCTTGATCGTAGGCGTCGGCGTCGGCTGGAACGAGACCGAGTTCGCGAACCTCGGACTGTCCGACCGCTTCCACGTCCGCGGCGCGTACCTGGACGAATCGATTCGCCTGTGGCGCCACCTGTGGAGCGGCAGCGAGCAGCCGTTCAGCGGTCGGTTCTTCTCGTTCGACGAGTTCCGCTTCGGGCCGCTGCCGGCCCAGGGCGCGGCCGTGCCGATCTTCGTCGGTGGCAAGGATCCGCGGGCGCTGTACCGGGCCGGCGCCCTCGCGCGACGGCTACCAGTCGTCGGGCCTGGCCGCCGCGGAGTACGCCGCCAAGCGGGACGCGGTGCGCGAGGCGGCGAAAGCGGCCGGAAGGCCGGACCCCCGCTTCCAGGCTCGCTGCCAGGTGCACTTCGACCGCTCGGCCCCTGGTGCCGTCGGACTTGCCGGCTCGCCCGAGCAGATGGTTGCCAGCGTCAAGGCCTACCGCGACGCAGGCGTGACCGAGCTGATCGTCGACCTTCGCGAGTTCGAGCCGGAGCCGGTCGTGGCTGCGATCGAGCGCTTCGACCGCGAGGTCGTCGCCGGCGACGACACGCTGAGGACCGCACGGCGTGGGTGAGCTGCGTCCCGAATCGCCGGTGCGTCGCCCGGAGACGGCGCGCACCCGTTCCGAGGCCGTCGCCGAAGCAGGTGTCGGTCGATCCGCCGACGCCGAGGAGACAGCCGCGATCCGTCGACACCTGGCCGAGCTGGCCCTGCATTCCGGGTCCGAAGTCGATCGACGACCCGGACCTCGGCGTGCTGCGCCTGCGCGCGCCCGACGACGGCGTTGCGCTGAACTTTGCGGCGCTGCCGCAGTGGACGGCGAACGGTTGGCCGGCGGCACTCTCTGCCTTGACCGACCGGATGCGCGCCGACGGCCACTGGCCCTCGATGCTGCTGACCGACCGCGACCGGCCCATCGGCCTCGATCAGGCGCTTGGCGGGCGCGGCTGGTCGGCGATCAACCACGAGACCGTGCTCTGGGTGGGCGCTGCGAGCATCGTGCCGCACCTGGACTCCATCGCTGCGCATCGAGGCCGTCCAGCCGGACGCGGTCGAGACGCACCAGGAGCTGGAGGCCGCGATCTTCGGGCTGGGCACTCGCCGTCGGACGCGACGCAACGAGGTCTTCGGGGCGCAGCTCGCCACGGGCCGGCTGCGGGCATACGTCGTCCGCATCGGCGGGGAACCCGCTGCGGTGGCTCGCCTGTCGCTGGGAGAGCGGGACGCGTGCCTCTACGCGATCGGCGTGGCCGAGGCGTGGCGGCGACGCGGGATCGGGACGCTCATCACGATCGTCGCGACCCGTGCCGGCCTGGCACTCGGCAAACGGATCGTGTGGCTCTCCGTCGAGGACGGCAACGACGCTGCGCGCGCGATGTACGAGCAGCTGGCGTTCGCGCCGCTCTTCCGCTGGGCCCGCTGGATCGCGCCCGAGCGCTGACGCAAGCGACTGCCGCCGCATTGGGGTGGCAAACGCAAACGACTGCCGCCGCATTGGAATGGCAGACGCAAGCGACTGCCGCCGCGTCGGGATGGCCGCCGGCGTCGGGGATGGCCGCCGGCGTCGGGGATGGCCGCCGGCGTCGGGGATGGCCGCCGGCGTCGGGATGGCCGCCGCGTCGGGATGGCCGCCGCGTCGGGATGGCCGCCCCGCCCGTTCGCCCGGCGTTGCTTCCATCAAACCGGTCGAATCTGGCCGGCGACGCCGACGAGAACTCCATCAAAGCGGCCGCTCGCCCGCACGGTTGAAAGCAGAATCCCTCGACGGGATGGCCCCGTTCCGTCAATTGTTGCGGCGGGGTACTGGAGTGACAGGAGGGTGCGCGTCGTCAGCGGCCAAAACAGATCGATGTGACGGGAAACGGGATGGCGCCCGGGCTCAATGTGATGGGAGTACGGGATGGCGCGCGGCGTCACGGGCACCCGGCGTCACGGGCACCCGAGGCGCTGCAGATCGCTCGACGGCTTCTCAACCGAGATGCATCCCGCTTCAGAACTTCGGCGGTGGCTGCTCGATCGACTCGAGTGCGGCCGTGTAGAGCTGCTCGCCGCTGCGCAGGTGCGCGAATTCGGCCGCGGCTCCGTCCGGAACGTCAGGCGGCCGAACGGCCGCGAGGTCCTCGACGAGCGCCCGTTCCAGCCGCGTCCCGAGCTCGGCGTCCGCAAGGCGCGCGGCGTGCGCCGCACAGCGCAGCGCCTGGGCCGTCTCGATCCGGCGGGGATCGCCCCAGAACCATGCATCCGAGGCGAACATCTGCAGTCGAGATGCCTGGGCGCGGAGCAGCTGTAGCACCGCGCGACGTTCGTTCGCACCGAGCGTCGGTGGTCGAGTCATCGTCGAAAGGCGTTCATCCAGCCACCGGTCCGGCTCGGCGAACCTGGATGCGACATCGACCCACCCGTCGCGGAGCGCCCACAGATCCAGCCCGAGGGCGCCAAAACGAGCTTCGCTGAGCGCATCGAGCGCCGCCGCGAACCGGTCGAACGCTTGACGCAGCGGCCCCTTCCAGTGCCCGTCCCGAACATCGGGGCAATCCGCGGTCCAGCGCGCGACGCCGTGATGGCACGACCAGCTGCTCTGTTCGCGCACGGTCACCGGTTCCAACGCGTGGACGTCGATCGCGTCCATGACGTCTGTGGCACGAACCGAGCGGAAGCCGTCAGCGTGGTCCAGCAGCCGGGCCAGGAAGTAGTCGCGGAACGGCTGGTGATGACCGTAGAGCTCGCCGTCGGTGGCAGCCATCACCATCGGATCGTCGCCGGCAGAGGTCGCAACCCCATGCCCGCCGCTTTCGCGGGCAACCGCGCGTGCCATGCGCGGCTCGACCACGTGACTTGCGAACCGGTCGGCGTCGGTCGTGGCGGCCGCGTCGAAGCTGAGCGTCGCCGACAGGTTCGCGTCGTAGAAGACGACCGCCAGGTGGGACGTGCCGACCTCGACGCGCCGCGGATGGTCCTCGATCAATGGACCGCCGGCCTGCCACGGAGCCAGGATCGTCCAGCGCACGCCCTCCTGGGCGCAGAGCCGCAGTGTCAGGTGGTCGACCGCGGTCTCGGGCAGCCAGACGCCGGTCGCGTCCCTACCGAATCGCAGCCGGAAATCGCGCAGTCCCCAGCGGATCTCGGTGAGCCGGTCGCGTGCCGAGGCCAGCGGCAGGATCGTGTGGTGGTACGGCTGGGCGAGCCCGGTGTGCCCGTCGTCGCAGGCGACCCAGGCGTCGTGGAGTGCCCGATCCTCGCGGCGCATCCAGCGAGCCAGCGTCGGCCCGAGATCCCAGCTGATCCGATTGACATTGCCGCGCGTGATGTTGGCCTGGTAGCACTCAGCGGCGATGCGCTCGTTCCAGTCGTGGAACGGCGCAGCGGACGGCTCACGGGGAACCTGTCCAGTGAACGGATCCTCGCGTGCAGGCTGGTAGAAGTGGGCGTGGATGGCGAGTTGTGACCGGCTCAGCTCGAGGGCTCCGCGTCCGTGGTCCTGCGCGCCCGCCGGCGACGATTTCGACGCGGCGCCAGTGCGACGTCAGTGGCCACCTCGTCTGCGCCGTCCCCGCGGTCGCCGGCCTCTTCGTCGCGCAGGTCGCGTGACTGCTCCGCGCAGAACGTCACAGCCACCCGTTCGCTGGCTCCCGGCGCAAGCGCAATCGGCCAGCGGCAATGGAGGCTGCTGGCCTGGTAGACGCGCTCGTAGCCGCCCTCCGACTTCGACACGGTCTCGACCGGATACCAGGTGATGCGAGCCGGTCGATCGAGCTCGGCGGTGATCGTCACTCCGAGGTCGCGGTTGCCGAAGGCGACGCCGAGGCCGCCGAACAGATCCCCCGCCTCGTCATGGAACGAGGTGCGTTCGGCGCGGCCGGCCGTCCAGGCGTAATACGCGGCCGGATTGTGCCCGCCGCCGGCCATGTTCCAATCGAACGAGAGGTCGACCTCGAACGCGCGTGCGATCGGCTCGGGATTCACCGAGCTCGAGCTCGACCGACAGGGATGGCGAACGACGCTCGCCCGAGAGCCGGATGCGCTTGGTGAGCTCGAGCGGGCGACCGGCGACGCGGCCGAGCCTGCGCAGGGTCGCCGCGCCTTCATCGAGCGCGACCAACTCATGGGCAGCGGCGGTGAAGTCGCCGAGGTCGGCCAGGCTCAGCGTGGCGAGCTCGGTCGGGCCGGCGTCGCGTGCCGCGGCAAGGTCGTGGAAGGCCACGAGCGCGCCGCGTCGCTCGTGATCGTCGTAGACGAGCAGGTCCTCGATGCCCTCGTGGAGCAGCACGACCTGATCTTCGGTGGTCATCGCCGCGGCGCTCGCTTCGACGACGCGCTCTTCGACGCTGACACCTTCGTCTTCTGCGTCTGCCTCGGCGTCGATGGCGGTCTCGGCCCCGCCCGCCCGATCGGCGAAGTAGCGGCGCAGGATCTCGTGGTAGGCCTCTGGCCGGCGCCGCATCCCCGATGCCGCGGCCAGGCGGCTGGCAAACAGGTCCCAGGTGGAGATTCCCGCGCCCTCGGCCGGATCGATGGTCGCCAGGTGCCCGTCACCGCCCAACTGCAACTCGTCGACCCCGTCCAGATCGAGGTCCGCGACGCACGTTTCCGGAGCTCCGCCAGACGCGAGGTCCTGCGCACCGATGAGCTCGGCTGCCACGGCCAGCCGCAGGTGCACCAGGTAGATGCCGCCGAACAGACCATGCCAGTAGACGTCATTGGACTGGCCGCGCAGCAGGTGGTCGAGGGCCCGTTCCTGCGCGGATCCCGCGTCCATGGCCGCGACCGCGTCGGACGTCCGCAGCATCTGCTTGTGGAGGTCGTTGATCTCGCGATAGCGGGCCGCGAACGCGCGCCAGAAGCCCCCGAACAGGAAGCGCTGCGCCGGAGAATCCGTCCTCCCGCGCCTCCGCGAGCAGCTCGTGGAACGGCAGCGATCTCGGTCGGCGGCAGCGCCCACTCGGTCATCTCGAGATATGACGTCGTTGGAACATAGACCCGCCCCTGCGGCGGATGCGCGATCAGCCAATCGGACGGCCGCACCGTGTCGATCCAGTCGCGGTTCTCTTCCACCGCGTCGAAGAAGCGGCCCATCCAGCCAGCCGGCGCCCCAGCACAGCTCGTGGGTGCCGGGCCAGCCGCCGAACTTCTCGCCGTCGTCGCCCATCAACCCGATGCGCGAGCGGTCCTCGGTCGCGTTCTCGCGTAGATACGCGATGGTTTCCTCGACGCTGACCCAGGGCATCGCGTAGCGGAGGCCCTGCTCGCTGGCGAAGAGCGTCAGCCGCCAGCCCTGGTCGTCGGTCGACCAGGTGCCCCACTGGCCTTCGCGCGGCACGTGGGCCGCGCGCAGGTGGTTGTCGTCCACGATCGTCTAGGCGTATCCGGCGCGCGCGAGGTCCGAGGCCAGCTCGGGCTCCCAGACTCGCTCGGTCAGCCACGCACCGGTCGGCCGTCGCCCGAAGAGCTCCTCCACCCGATCCGCCATCCGGACCAGCTGCGTCTGGCGATCGGCCGGAGGGCAGCGAGATGAGGATCGGCTCGGTCAGGCCGCCGCCCAGGACCTCGACCTGCTCGCGCGCCACGAGCGCGCGGATCCGGCTCGATCGAGCCGGGTTCCTCGGCGCCATCCAGTCGAGCAACGGCCCGGAGTAGTGCAGCCCGGCACGGAAGCCGGTGCGCTCCTCCAGGCGCCCAGAGCGGTTCGTAGGCGTGCTCCCAGAGATCGCGGAAGACCCAGCCGAAGTTGCCCACCGGCTGGTGGTTGTGGAAGACGAGGCAGAGCGAGATGCCGGGGTCACCGGGTCTCCGTCGCTCATCGTTACTGGTCAGAGCGATCACGGTCACAGAGTGGGCCGGCAGCGTTGCCAGCGGCACGTAGTCCGCGAAGCCGCCCTTCGCGTTCAGCTCGGCCCGGACGGCAGCGGCCGCCCCGAACTCGATGCTTGCGCTTCGGCGAATCGCACAGGGTGCCGAATGTGACCGACAGCGCTTCATTCGCGAGGTCCTGGTCGCCCAGGTTCGCCGAGGACCAGCAGGCTGCTGGCGTAGTGTCGTAGGACTCGGAACGCAGCTCCGCGACCACGGCGCGATCCGTCGCCTGCGACAGATTGAATACGGACCCACGTCCAGCATCGGGCTCGGTGGCCCGGAACGCGATCAACTGGCGATACCAATTCAGCAGCGAGCCGGGTCGGCCGACTCGTCCGCCACGTTGACAGCTGGCCGGGTCGGCTGACAGCGACTCCCAGGGCGTGGTCGTGCTGAAGCCGGCCGCCGGCGGGCTCTGCGTCCCAGCGCATCGGCGTCCGGATCTGCGGGTCGGGCTTCTGCGCCGCTCATGCCGATCTCCTCGCCGTAGTAGACGAATGGCGTGCCCGGGCCGAGTCAGCAGGAGCGCGGCGGCCGGCGCATCTCGCGCTCGGGTCGCCGCCGACCTCGTTCGCGACGCGCGATCCATGTCGTGGTTGGTCAGGAACGCCCCGAACTGCCCCGGCGGATAGAGGCTCGTGACCTTGCGTCAGCACCCGGCCGAGCGTCGCGCCGTCCCCCGTCTCGACGGCGCTGATCAGCGCGCCCGCGCAGCCGAAGTCGAAGGTCATGTCGAGGTCGTCCGGGACGTAGCTGCTGCTGATCTGCGGGGTGTCCCAGACCTCGCCGACGTGATCAGCGCACCGGGCGCGCCGTCGCCTCGATCGCGCCGTCCGGAAGGCGCTGCCACCAGGCGTGTGTCTCGGGCGTGTTCTGGGTCTGGGCGCCGTCCTCGATCAGGTACTTGCGCGGCATCGAGCCGGAAGCCGTCGATCGCCGACATCGTCCAGGCCAGAAGCTGGCCGACGTCACCGCCGCGGTGACCTCCGGATTGCGCAGGTTGAGGTCGGGCAGGTCGGCCCGAAGGCCGCGTAGTAGTAGCGCTGCCGTTCAACGGGTACCAGCTGTTGCCCTGCGGCTGGTCCGACCAGACGTACCAGTCCGCGTTGGGCTGAGCCGGGATTCTGCGACTCCACGAACCACGGGTCCTGGTCGGAGGTGTGGTTGAGCGGGCAGGTCCAGGATCACCGCGATGCCGCGCTGGTGGGCCTCGCGCCACCAGCGTGCGCAGGTCTGCTTGAGCGTGCCGTAATCGGGGTTGACCGCCGCGGTAGTCGGTGACGTCGTAGCCGTGGTACGACGGCGACGGGAAGATCGGCATCAGCCACAGGCCGGTCACGCCGAGGTCCGTCGTCGTGGCGGGTTGCCGTCGTTGAGGTAGTCGAGCTTGGACGATCAGGCCCGCCGAGGTCGCCGATGCCGTCGCCGTTGGAGTCGCTGAAGCTGCGCACGAAGGCCTCGTAGAACGACGCGGTCGCCCACCAGCCCGGCTGGGCGGATCGTCGGTGCCGACGTCGGCGGCGGCCGCGGCGGGCAGGCGGGCGGCGAACCTGGGCCACCGACGCTCGGCTCGGCCGATCGCGGTGCCGGACGTGCCGTTGGCGGCCGGGCTCGCGACCAGTCGTCGGGCCCGGACTCTCGGTCGGGGCAGTCGCGCCGAGACCGCGACGGCGTCGATGCAACGCCGGCCGCACAGGCATGCGGCCACGCGGCTACCGCTGCAATGCCGCGCCGACGATCGCAGATCGGCCGATTTCCCGCGCGTGCCGCGCTCAGCCCTTGACGCCGCCGATCGTGAGGCCCGAGATGATGTAGCGCTGCAGGAACAGGTACACGACCGCGACCGGCAGCGCGACGAGGATCGAGAACGCCGCGAACTGCGACCACGGCGTGCTCGCCGCGTACTGGCCGACCATCCCGTTGAGGGCCATCGCCAGCGTCTCAGTTCTGGGTCCCGGTCAGGAAAGGCCCACGAGAAGTAGAACTCGGTCCAGCCGGCGAGGAAGCCGAAGAACGCGGTCACGGCGATGACCGGCGTGGCCAGCGGCAGGATGACGTGGCGGAACGACGGGAAGCGGCCGGCGCCGTCGACGGTGGCCGCCTCCTCGAGCTCGCGCGGGATCGTGTCGATGTAGCCCTTGATGTTCCAGATCGCGAACGGCAGCTGGCTCGGCCGTCGACCGCCAGCGCCACGCCGAACAGCGAGTTGCGCAGGTTGAACGTGCCGATCTGGATCTTGTTGAGCAGACGTGAACAGCGGCGCGAGGGTGGCGACGGCCGGCAGCATCAGCACGGCCAGGATCGCGATCATCAGGAACTCGCGGCCGCGGAAGCTGCAGCCGCGAGAACGCGTAGGCGGCGAACGCCCCGATCGTCACGCTGGTCGCCGAGATCGAGCACCGCGATGAAGAGGCTGTTGAGCGCCAGCTGCAGAACGACACCGGGTTGAGGCGTCGGCTGCGCGATCACCTGGGCGTAGGCGTCGAGCGAGGCGCCCGGCGGGATCAGGTCAGCGCAGTCGGGCCGCGAGATGTTGCGCGGGATCGAGCGACATCGCCACGACCCAGAGCATCGGGAACAGGCACCGTGACCGCGATCGAGCAGGCAGATGATCTGGAGGACGAGCTGCCGGCTCGAGCTGACAGCTGGCCGCGCTGCTCCGTACGCGGTCGGCGCGCGACCGGCCTGCGGACGCGGCGGCCTGGGTGATCTGCGGTCTGCTCGGTCATGGATCGGCCTCCTGCGCATCGGTGGCAGACGTGGCTGGAGCTGCGCGGTCACGCATCGATAGCGCGCCGTCGCCTTGGCCGAGCCGGTTGGTGATGAGCGTGATGACCAGCAGGATGAAGAACTCGAAGACCGCGAACGCCGCGGCGACGCCGTACAGGTGCTGCTCGGTGACCAGCCGGTAGGCGGTCGTCACGAGCAGCTCGGTCTGCCCGAACGGACCGCCGCCCGACATGAAGTACGACAGGTAGAACAGGTTGAACGTGATCACGAAGCCGTAGATCGCGTAGGGCAGCATCGCCGGCCGGAGGAACGGCAGCGTCACCGTCTTGAACTGCTGCCACCAGCCCGCGCCGTCCATCTCGGCCGCCTCGTACAGGTCCTTGGGGATGCTCTGGAGGGCACCGGTGGCGACGACCGAGTTGAGCGGCCAGCCGAGCCAGACGTTCGTCGTCAGCAGCGCGAAGTAGGCGAGCGGCAGGATGAGCGGGCCGGCGGCGATGATCGGGTTCGGCTCGTTGCAGCCAGTCGAGGGTGATCGGCGGCAGCTTGAACAGGACCCCGATGGTCCCGTTGACAGGACCTGGTTGATCGCGCCGTAGCTGGGGATCGAACATGTTCCGCCAGACCGTCGCCACGATGATCGGCGGGATGACCACCGGCAGGATGTAGATCGCCCGGTAGATGCGCTTGCCGCGCAGGCCCTTCGATGTTCAGGACGAGGGCCACCGTCACCCCGAGGACGACGTGGATGATCACGTTCGAGAAGGCCCAGAACAGGTTGAAGACCAGGATCCGGACGAAGTCGAAGTTGGGGATGACGATGTTGTTGTCGAGGATCCGCTGGTAGTTGTTGAGGCCGACGACGTTGCGGCGGCGGGGATCCGGCCTTGAGGTTCGTGAGGCCGTAGTCGGTGAACGACATCCAGACCTGGAACACGAGCGGATAGAACGTGATGATCGCCATCACGAGGAGGGCCGGCAGCAGGAAGAGGTAGGCGGTCCGCGCTGTCTCGAGTCCGCCGCCAGAGCGACTGGCGCGGCGCCATCGGGGCCGCGGCGATGGCGGTCATCGCGATCGCCTCTCGGTGACCTCACCGCTCCTCCTCCTCGCGTGATGCTGGATCGGGGCGCCGGTTGACCGGCGCCCCGAACCGTGCTTACGTCCAGGCTACGCCCTCGATGACGGGTGGCTACTTGCCGTTGGCCTTGTCCATCGCGGTGCACGCAGTCCGCGACGGCCGTCGTCGGGTCGGTGCCCTTGTCGATGACCGCGACGAGGGCGTTGCCGAAGTTGCCCCAGTAGTTGTTGAGCTCCTTGAGCCGTCGGTCGGGCGAAGCCCGTCGGGCATGAGCGGTCGGAAGCTCTGGCGCGATCGGATCGCGAGGCTGTGATGCGTCGTGTTGGCCGGCAGGTGGCCGGCGTCGTCGCGAAGATCTGCTCGTTCGTCGGGAGTCAGGAACTGGCAGCGCGAACTGCTTGGCGAGGTCCGTGTTCGGCGACGACGGCGTTGATGTAGAAGCCGTCCGGAGCGGTCATCGGCGCCCACGCGCCGCCCGGTGGCCGTCGGGCCGGCGACGCCACGGCCAGCTTGGCGCCGAGGGCCGTCTTGACAGGTCACCGGACTGCCACGGGCCATCGATGAAGCCACCGATCTTGCCGGAGATCAGGTCGGCCTTGGCGTCGCCGTCGTTCTGGTAGAAGTGCATCGCCGGCCGCCTTCATGTCCTGGAGCCACTTGAGGGCAGTCGGCGACGCCGCTGTCGGCGGTGGCGGCGCACTTGCCGGTCGTCGTCGAGGATCTTGCCGCCGAAGGCGGAGAAGAGGCCCCACAGGTAGTAGGAGCCGCCGCCGTTGGCGCCGTAGACCCAGCCCGAGCTTGCGTGGCGTTCGGCTTCAGCCAGTCGGCGGTCGTCGCCGGTGCGGTCGGGAAGGATCGTCGTTGTTGTAGAAGAGCTCGACGGCCTTCATCGACTCGGGGATCTCGTAGAGCTTGCCGTCGACCATCGTCGGCGTTGATCGCGACGTCGGAGGTGTTGTACGGGCGCTGCCTTGAGCGTGTCGCGTCATGGTCGCTCACGTCGAGCAGCAGGTTGGCGCGAGCCTCGGTCGGCAGGTTGTCGTTCGGCGCGATGTACAGGTCCGGGCCGGCCGCCGGACGCGGCCTGGGTCTCGAAGTTCGTGAACAGGTTGTTGAACGGGACGTCCGGACGGTCACGGTCAGGCCGGGGTTGGCCGTCTTGACGTTGGCGACGATCTTGTCGAAGGCGTCCTTCTCGGCCGAGCCGGACGCGCCGTAGGCCTCCCAGACCGTGAGGGTGCCGGTGAGGCCGGCGGGGACGCGGCGGAGCCGGGCTGGACGGCGGTAGCCGACGCGTCTGGCGCGGCGTCGAGGCGCGCGGTGCTCGCGGGCGGCGCCGTCGGCGCTCCGGTGTGCAGCGCGGCGGTGCCGGTGCAGGCGGCGCGCATGCAGTCGCTGCCGTCGCCGAGCAGCACGCCGATAGTGGGCTCTTTGAGACATCGTGTCGGTGGTCCTCCTCGATGCGGATCTGACGTCGCCGCCGGCCAGACATTGGCGGTCCGTCGCGGCGTCGGTCCGGCGATAGCGCTCCGAGCACCGTGCGCGCCGACCGCGTCCGGGCGCGGCTGGTCGCTGCGCTCGCGTCCGACCGTCGACTGGGCTCGAGGTCACCTCCTTCAGTCGGTGGCCGCACCGCGTCGGGCGGCGGGCCGTGGATGCGCGCACGATCAGGCTCGTGGCGAGCGTCCTGTGGATGTCGGCGGGTGGCTCGCCGTCCACGACCGCGAGCAGGAGCTCGACGGCCTGCTCGCCCTTCCGGCGCGATCGGCTGGTGGATCGTGGTGAGAGGCGGGTCGACGTACTGGGCCAGCGTCGATGTCGTCGAACCCGACGACGCTGACGTCGGCCGGCACGCGCAGCCCGGGCTCGTGCGCGGCGTGCATGGCGCCGATCGCGATCGCGTCGCTCATGGCCAGGACGGCGGTGGGCCGCTGGCCGGCTCGCCACGCCTCGGCGAAGGCGGCGCGCCCGCCTCGATGGTCGCCGAGGTCAGCCACGACCTCCTCGGTGGCAGCGAGCGACGCCGGCGTCGGCGAGCCCCGCGCGATAGCCGCGCAGGCGGCGGGCCATGACGCGTCTCGGGTGCCGGTCGCGGTCGGCAGCGGGCGCATCGATGCTGATGACCAGGATGTCGCGGTGGCCGAGGCCGCCAGGTAGATGCGCGGCCTCGCGCGAGCCGCGCTCCTCCTCGACGTCGACCGTCGGCATGTCCGGCGGGCCAGGCGGCAGTCGACCATGACCATCGGCAGGCCGGCCCGGCGGATCTGCTCGACCTCGGGGTGGTCGGACGACAGGCCGATCGGCGACGACCCCGTCGACCGTCGCCCGACCGACCGCCCGGGCCAGCGAGCCGTGCAAGCGGCGAGATGAACTGGAGCGCGTAGCCGGACGCCTCGGCCGCGGCCGAGACGCCGGCGGTGAAGGCGCCGAAGAACGGGTTCTCGAACATGACCGACGAGGGCCTGCGGGGTGAGCATGCCGATCGCGCCGCGTCCGGCCCTGGCTGAGCATCCGGGCGACCGGGTGCGGGCGGTAGCCGATGCGATGCGGCGACGTCCGGATCCGGCCGCCGTCTCCGGCGCGAGCCGGTTCGGGCTGGTTGAAGGCGAACGAGACCGCCGTCTTCGAGACGCCCGCGCGCTCCGCCACGTCCGAGATCGTTGGTCGCCGGGGGTGTTCGACCACCCGCTCCTCCACTCCACGCCACCGCTTCATCCGCGCGTGGCGCCGCTGGTGCCGCTCCCTGAGAGTCCGTGGCTCGGTGGGTAACCGGCCGCGAACGTTGCCGGTTCCTTGGCCCTGAACCGGTTTAGCAAACCGGTTCAGCACGGTAGCAGGGCCGATGACGAGAGTCAACGGGCCGTCGCAAGGATGTGGATAACTCGTGTGGCAGACTCCGGCGGACCTTCCGGAGCGGCAAGTGAGGAGCAGCGAGCGAGTGGACCACGCGGACGTTCGGCTGGATGGGGACTTCTCGATCTCGCTGTGGCTCGACGTTCCGAAGGACCGCGCCGGGGCCGCCGGCATCCTGGCTTCCAGGTTCGATCCACGCGGCCGATCCGGGTTCAACCTGAGCGCCATTTCTAGCTCGGGCGGCTACAACGGACCGGGCGACGAGTTGCGAATTTCGTTCGGACTCGATGCGGGCACGGACCCAGAGTGGATCGATTGCGGGCGTCCATCTGCGACGTCCAACTACGTGACGTCTCTCGCTGTGTTCCAGGGGATGCTGTACACGGGCAGCACGGACGGTCGCTCGGAAGCGGACTTCGCCCACGTCTACCGCCACCTTGGCGGCACTGACTGGGAGGACACCGGTCAGGTGTCGTCGCTCGGCGCCCGCGGCGTCGGGCCGCTGGTCGTCCATCGCGACGCGCTGTACGCGGCCACCTGGACGTATGACTGGACGCGGGTGACATACCACGCGCTTGCTCCATGCCGGGTCTATCGGTTCGATGGCGTGGGCCGCTGGGTGGACTGCGGACAGCCGGGCAACTCCAAGCGGATCTTCGCGATGGCCTCGTACGCAGGCGACCTGTACGCCGTCGGCGACGACTTCACCGTGCAGGTGTATCGCGGTGACCGGCGCTGGGAGCTGGCAGAGCAGCTGCCCACCTTTGCGCACCCCATGTCGGTCCACGAAGGCAGGCTGGTGATCGGAACCTGGGAACACCCGCCCACGGTGATGCGCTTCGAGGGAACGTCGTGGTCCGACCTGGGCAACCCGCTCGGCGATCGTTACGCCGGGAGCCAGGTCCATTCCCTGCTTGAGTTCGGAGGGGCGCTGCATGTTGGCTCGTGGCCGCTTGGCAAGGTCTCCCGCTATGAGGAAGCAGCGGGACGCTGGATCGACCTCGGGCGCATGGGCGACAGCACCGAGGTGAACGGGCTGGCGGCGTACAACGGAAAGCTCTATGCCGGCGCCTTGCCCCGTGCCGAGGTGTTCCGCTACGACGAGCCAACGGGCTGGACGAGCCTGCGGCGATTCCATTCGCCGACCGGGTGGGAGCCCGTGCTCGTCGAGGACATGGAGCGGCCACCAGACGGGGACCTGCGGATGCGCGACTGGGCGCGGGTGACCAGCCTTGCGGAACACGACGGGCTGCTCTTCGGTACCGTCGCCAGCTGTACCTCGTCGGTGATCGATGCGCCCGCCGACGTCCGCGGGGCGGTTCACGCGCTGCGGGCAGGCGCCGTCGCGACCACGTCGGCGTCGCTGCCACCCGGCCGGCACCACGTCGCGGTCGTTCGCTCCGGCTCGTGCTCGACCGTCTTTGTCGATGGGCGCGCGGCGGCTTCGGTGGACCGACCAGGCTTGTCCGTGCCCTCACCCAACGTGCCCTTGAGCCTCGGGACCGGGTCCGTGGCTCGCACGATCGTGCGAGTTCAACAGGTTTCCCGTGCTCTCGACGCCAGGGAGATCGCGGACCTGGCCCACCGCCCGCCGGCGAGGTGGTCGCGGACGGCCTTGCTCGTTCGATCCGCGTGCTGCGTGCCGGGGACGCCAGCGCGACGATCGACCCCGAGCATGGCGGCATGCTCCTTTCCGTCGACATCGGTGGCCTCGAGCTGCTCCAGCCCGCGCGGGCGCATGCCGGCGCCATTCCCACGTACGGCTCGTTCCTGCTGGCGCCGTGGGTCGGCGAGCTATACGAGGGCCGCCTGGTCGCCGCCGGCACCGAGCACCGCCTGCCGAGGAACGTCGGCCGGCACGCGACACACGGCCTCGTCTTTGATGGGCCGTGGGAGGTGGAGTCGGCGAGCGACTCGGAGCTGCAGCTGCGACGAGAGCTCCGTCCGCCATGGCCGTTCGGTGGCGTGGTGCGTCAGACGTTCGAGCTTGCCGTCGACGGATTCCTTCAGACGGCCGAGATCGAGGCCGGCGAGGTTGCGATGCACGTTGCTCTCGGTTGGCACCCGTGGTTTCGGATGACGGATCCGGATCTGCTGCGCGTCCACGTCGATGCGGGTCACTTCGCCGAGCTGGATGCCGAGCTCATTCCGACCGGCGCGATCCTGCCGGTCACGGGCGACGTGGCCCTGCGCCACGTCGATGTCTTCGGCGACCGGCGCATCGATGTCGTCTACGTGGACGCCAAGGGACCGGCGCGCCTCACGGTCGCCGGTCGGCAGATCGAGATCTCGTTCGATCCACAGATCTCGACGGTCGTGGTCTACAGCGCGAAGGGAACCGTGTGCATCGAGCCGTGGTCGAGCTGGCCAGACGCGGTGCGAGGCAGCGCACGGGGATTCCCGACCGGGAACATCGAGTTGCAGCCTCACGAACGGATGCGTCGGTGGATGCGCTGGTCGTGGTCGAGCGCAGCTACTCCTTGATCGCGCCCATCGTCGCGCCGGCGATGAAGCGCCGCTGCAGGGCCACGTAGGCAACCACCACCGGCAGCGCCACGATCACGCACGCGGCTGCGATCAGCGTGATCTGCGCCACGTACTGGCCCTGGAAGAAGCTGATGCTCACCGGCGCCGTTCGAAGCTGCTCCGAGCTGATCATCACCAGCGGCGCCAGGAAATCGTTCCAGATCCACATGAACTGCAGCGCGGCGAGGGTGACGACCGCGGGAAGCACGACCGGAACGCCGACCCGCACCAAGGTCGTCCAGCTCGTCGCGCCGTCGACTCTCGCGGCGTCCATGAGCTCCCGTGGAAGGGACCGAAACGCAGCGGCCATCCAGAAGACGCCGAACGGCACGTTGTATCCAACTTCCGTCAGCACAATCGCGACGTAGCTGTCAGTGAGGCCGAGCGCGCGCCAGACGTAGAACAGCGGCACCAGGCTTGCCTCGATGGGGATCATCAAGGCGAACACGAAAAGTCCCAGCACGACTCCGTTGAACCGGAACCGCAGCGCTCCGATGCCATATCCGCCGAGGACCGACAGCAGCGTCGCCAGCGGCACGGAGAACAGGACAACGATCGCACTCGAGCGCAGCGTCGTGTCGAATGAGCCCTTCTCCCACGCCTCTCCGAGATTGCCGAGGGTGAGGTTCGTGAGGGACTGGATGGAACCGCCGGTGGAGGTGCGTGCCTGGAGGGACACCAGCACAATGCCGGCGACGGGAGCAACCGCAAAGGCGACGGCGACGAACAGGACGACATAGACGAGAACGCGCTCGGAACGTGCGGTCATGACTCGGCTCCGCGCCACCAGCCGATCACGAGTGCGGCCACGACCAACGCTCCGAGGGCGCCGGTGATCGTGATGCCGATCGCGCTCGCGGATCCAACCTGCCCATGCAGGATGCCGCGGCGGTACACCTCCAGCACCGGGACGTCGGTGGCGGTCCCCGGACCGCCGTGCGTCAGGTTGAACACCAGTGCGAAGTTGCGGAACGAGTCGATCAACGTGACCACGGCCGCCACGACGAGCTCGTAACGGAGCCCCGGCAACGTCACGTGGCGGACCTCGGCTACCAGCCCCGCACCGTCGACCTTGGCCGCGTCGTACAGGTCCTGCGAGATCCGTTGGATCCCGGCAAGGAAAAGGACCATCACGAGGCCGTATTCCATCCAGGTCGCCACGACCCCCGTGGCGGGAAGGGCCAGCCCGAACTCACCCAGCCAGGTGTGGGTCAACGCGGAGAGGCCGGCCGCATCGAGAGCGCCGTTGAGCAGGCCCGTGGTCGGCTCGTACACCAGGCGCCAGCCAACCGCGACGACGACGGGCGCGATCACCGCCGGCAGAAACAGCAGGGTGCGCCAGACGGTCCGCAGCCGTGACGCCACACGTGACAGGACGATCGCCGTGACCAGGCCTACGCCGATCGGAATGACTGCCGTGAAGATCGTCATCACGAAGGCGTTGCGCAGCGACGTCATCACGATCGGGTCGCTCGGGAACGCGAAATAGTTGGCCAGCCCGACCCAGGTGATCGGGCCGAGCCCGTCCCAGCGCGTGAACGAGAGCCCGAACGTCATCGCCAGCGGCACGAGCAGGACGAACCCAAGGAACGCGAGCGCTGGCACGACGTAGAGGAACGCCACCCATCCCGACGCGCCCGGTGAACGTCCGGAGCCCCGACGCAATCGGCCGGGGCTCCGGTTCATGGACGGAACTGCCAAGTACGGACCTAGGGGACGAACTGCGCGTACTGCCCCTGGACGTCCGAGGTGAACTGCTGCGGCGTGATCTGCGACGAGACCAGCTCCTGGGCTTCAGCGGACATGAAGTCGAGCAGGTTGGTCGCCGCGAAGTCGATGTACGGCACGACAAAGTCGTTCTGTACCGCGGCCTGGTCCCAGGCATCGAACACGGACTTCGTGAACGTGCTGGGTCCTTGGTAGTCGAAGGTCATCGCCGGCAGGCCGCCCTCGCCCACGTAGAGCTCGGAGGCGTACTCGCCGGTGCGCCAGTCGATGTAGCACGCCGCCACGTCAGGGTTCGCTGACTTGGACGAGATGGCGTAGGCGGTTCCGGGGCCGCCGGTCACGCTGAACGGCTGGCCCTCGGTTCCGGGCACCAGCATCATCTCGACCTTGTCACCCAGCGCCTGGACGATCGGCGCCGAGAAGTACGTGCCCTGCAGGAAGTACAGCGCGTTTCCGGCGTTGAACTCGTCGATGGCGGCTTCCGCGGTCTTGCCCAGGTAGCCGTCACCGAAGTAACCCTGGGTGCCGTAGTTCTGCGTGATCGTCGCCGCCGCAACGTTCTCCGGCGTGTCGAAGCTCGCTGGCGCCGTGTGGTACACGAGGTCGTTGAGCTGCTCGTTGGGGACGTTCAGGTTCTGGAACGTGGTGAACATGTGGATGGCCGGCCAGCCCTCCTGCACGCCCTGGACGATCGGCGTCATGCCGGCCGCCTTGGCGGCAGCAAGGGACGCCTCGAAGTCGGCGAACGACTTCGGCTCGGTCAGGTCAGCTTGGCAAGGTTGTCCTTGTTCACGAAGAGGCCCACGAACGTCGCCGTCGGGGCGATCGTCCACAGGCTGCCCGTGCCGTAGGTCTTGCCGTCGTCAGAGAATTGCTGCTGGCGCAGGATCCCTTCGGGGAAGCGCTTGTCCCAGCCGTAGGTCGTCGCGTAATCGTCGAGCGGCTTCAGCAACCCGGCGGCGACCAGAGGACCGAGCAGCGCATAGCCGCCGTTGGACATCAGGATGTCGGGCGGGTTGGGCCCGATGCCTGCAGCTTCTCGGTCGTGACGATGTCGTCGAAGGTCTTGGCCACCCGGTAAGCGTGACGTTGGGGTACTTCCTCATGAACGCGGCGTCGAGGATGGCAACGCCGGCGTCGGACAGGTTCTCGGTTGCATCGTCCCAGTAGGTCAGCGTGACCGGATCCGAGGTCATGTCCGGGCAGTTGGGTTCCGGCCGGCAGGGGTGGGCACCCGCCGGTGCCGGACTGCCCGCTTCGCTCGACTCTGTGCCACGACGCCACTCGCGGCCCCAAATGCGGCGACGGCCCCAGCCAACGTCAGTGCCAATGTCGCGCGCCACACGCGACCCTTCACGTGGCTCACGATTTCCTCCTTGCCTACTTCGGCCAAGAACTCGTCACCACGGTCGGCGACGGTTCCGATGCGCTCCGACTACCTCATACGCAACCCTCGACCGGTGCCGGACCCGGATTCGTCGCGCGTACGAACGACCTCATCACGAACCGAGCTCCGAGAGCTGGACTGGGCGTCCCGAGCTCAGCCGAGCGGTCCGCCGCGAAGATGATCTCGAAGGTCTTTGCGGCGTCCTCCAGGCTCGTGAGGGGCATGTCGCGGTCCTGCTCGAGGGCTTCGAAGAACGCGCTGAACTGGCGCTGATACGGGTGGTGGACGACGTCGGCGGAGGTCTCGAGCTTGACGCCAAGCTCGGTCCACCGATCGGGGTCCAGGCCGGCGATCCGCGTCGACCAGAACTTCCCGTCCATGATCGCGCCGTGGCTGCCGACGAGATGGACTCTGAGGTAGTACGGCTGATAGGAATCGATCACCGACGCGACCTTGCCGACCGCCCCGTTCTGAACTTCATGATCGTGACCGACGACGTGGGGTACTCGTACCTGGCGAAGATCGGGTTAGGTGACCGGGTCGCGTAGCTGGTCACCTCGGTGACGCTCGAGCCCATGAACATCAGCAGCCCATCGACGGAATGGCAGCCGACCGACAGCAGGCTGCTGCCGCCCCCCACCCGGAGTCGGTTCCATTCGTACTGCTGAACCGACGGTCCGACCTCGTGGTAGTAGTCGACCTCGGCGTAGTGGAGCGGGCCGATCAGGTCTGTGTCGAGCAGGCTTCGCGTCGCCGTGAACTGGTGCGAGAAGCGCTCCTCGAAACAGACGCAAGTCCGGACGCCGGTTGCGGTAACGGCCGACGTGAGGTCTCGCAACTCCTGGAGCGTCAGGGCAATCGGTTTCTCAATGATCACATGCTTGCCCGCCCTCGCAGCCTGCATGGCCTGAGTGGCATGCAGGTTGCTGCGGCTGCAGACGTCGATCACGTCGATGTCGGAGCGGCCGACCAAGTCCTCGAAGGCGCGCACGACCTCGATGGCATGGCCGCGATCGCGAGCCACGCTCGCCGGACCCACGTCTGGACGTGCAGTACAAACAGCCGCCACATCGATGCCGGGGATTCCCTCGAACGCTGCCATGTGCGCGCCGGCCGCCCAGCCGTAGCCAACGACCCCGACTCGCCACGTGCTCACCGTTGAGCCATCCTCCCCATTTCCGAACATCGGCGCGATCGGCGCCTCGTCAGCTGGAAAGCGTCTCCAAACCGCTCGCGGCTGCCCCGATGAGACCAGCGAACGTGTTCGTGATCACGTGCACCGGAATCTCGGCCAGGAAGTCGGAGTCGCGACCCTTCGATCCGAAACGCTCCAGGAACTGACCCGACCGTAGCAACGGCAGGATACGGGACGGCAGGCCACCTCCAAGGTAGATACCGCCGGTCGCGGCCACCGTCAGACAGAGATTGCCGGCCTCCGAACGAAGAATACCGACCAACAGATCGACCGCCGCACGGCATGCCTCGCTGCCATCGCCACCCTCGAGCGCGGCCTCCACGATCACGCGCGTTCGGTCTGTGGTCGTTGCCAATCGGCGCGACACCTCGGGTTCGGGCGTGAGTGCGTGCCTGCGCGCTCGGACGAACGCATACAGGTCGGGCAAGGCCATGCCGGAACAGACCATCTCGTAGCTCACGAAGCGAGACCGCTTCCACAGGTGGCGAAGCAGCTCCATCTCGATCTCCGATGACGGCGCGAACGCGGTGTGACCGCCTTCGGATTCGCACGCGACGTGGCCGGCTGGCGATCGGACCAGGAACGCCTCGCCCAATCCGGTGCCGAGGCCGATCACCGCGATCCCACCGCCACCGACGGGATGGCCCTGGCGAAGCGTCTCGACGTCGTCGGGCTCAAGCACCGGAATGGCCCTCGCAACGGCAGCGAGATCGTTCATCAGCAGCACGGTGGACTTGCCGAGGATCGTGCTCAACGCAGCGCCGTCGACCATCCACGGGAGGGTGCCGGTGATAACCGCGCCATGGCGAACCGGCCCGGCGACGGCCAATGACACGACGGATGCTTCCCGGCGAACACCCGCCAAGAACCCACCCAGCAACGCCTCCGGACTCGGGTAGTGCGCCGTGGCAACGGTCTGCGCCGCGACCGGTACTCGAGGGCCCAGCTGGCTCGAATAGATGCCGAGTCGGGTCGTCGTGGCGCCAATGTCGGCCGCAAGCACCAGCCTCCGCCCATCGCTCACGTCCGCTGGATGACCTCCACGTCCGCCGGCACGCCGGTCTCCCGTTCAAACAGCCGGCGACCACCGACCATCGCCGCGAACAGCGTCAACCGCTCGTCGATGATCAAGATGTCCGCACGCATGCCGGGCGCGATGCTGCCGACGTGATCGTCGATGCCGACGGCAACGGCAGGATTAAGGCTTGCGAGTCGAATGGCGTCCTTGAGCGGCAGACCCACCTTGTCGACCAGATTCCAGGCACCGTGTCGCACCGGCCAAACCGAGCTGGAGATCGTGCCGTCTTGCTCGGGATCCACGCTCTTCAGTCGCACCACGCCGTCGCGTTTGATGAGCTTCACGCCGACCCACTGGTACTCGCCATCGATGATGCGATCCGACCAGTCGTATTCGCCGTCCGGCAGGCCGGCCGCTGCCTGCATGTCCGAGATCAGGCAGATGCTGGCGAGGCCCTTGCAGCGGATCGCTACGTCCATCGCCACGGGATGGACGTGTTGGCCGTCAGCATTCAGCTCGCACATCAGGTTGTCCATCGTCAGCGCCGCGCCGACCGCGCCTGGGCGCCGATGGTGCAGGCCGGTCATGACGTTGAAGACGTGGGTCACGTGGGATACGCCGGCGTCGACGGCCTGCAGGAACAACTCGTAGTCCGACTCGCCGTGGCAGAACGACGCCACGACCCCGCTCGCTCGGATCGCGCGGATCACGTCCAAGGCGCCCGGCAGGTCCGGCGACACGTCCATCAGCCGTAGATGACCCTCGGCCGCGTCGAGGAGCTCGACGTATGTGCCGACCTGCGCTCTGGGCGGCGGCGCATCCGACTCGCCGGGCAGGTACTTCGGATAGAGGAACGCTCCCTCGTTGTGGATGCCCTCGATGACCGCTCCGCCGTATGTGGGAGTTCGGATGGCCTCGACGACACCACGCGTGCCAACGAGGTCACCAACCGTCGGGAGCCAGCTCGTGGTACCCGTCGTGACGAGCCAGCGGGAGATGGATCGGACGGCGTCGGCTCCTTCGCGAGCAAACCAGCCGGCACCACCGTGGTTGTGGATATCGATGAAGCCGGGCGCGACGATCCGGTCACCGACGTCCCAGACCTCATAGCCCTGCGGGATGGACGCGGGGTGCGAGCGGATCACGGCCTCGATCCGATCGCCGTCGATGAGGACCAGCGCGTCGCGAATGTCCTCGAGCGGCGTGATCAGCCGACGCGTCCGAATTGCCTGCTTCACCTGTTCACCCATGGAGCTGCGCGCGAGCCTCGTGGCCGACCGTCTGTTGCCCTTGCCCGGCGAAGTCTTGCAGAGCCCGACCTCGCTCCGACAGGCAAATGGACGCGCGGGAGTAGTTGCTGCGGAGGTCCATGAGCTTCGGCTGGTGCGGCCTTGCACTTGGCCGCCTCGGCCCGCCGTTACCGAGTACATGGATACGTCTCACTCTGGCCGTTCGACAAACATCGAAGATCGAATCTGAGGGACGCCAGCGACCTTCGAATGAGCGTGAACAAGGAGGGATTCGGTGTCGCGACCCGGACACGGAGCTCGATACGGCCGCATCTATCGTCCCTCATGGCCTCGTCGAGCGTGCATCACCCGTGCACCCGGTACGACCGGCGGTATGCTCTGGCCGGTGGCCGGTGCGCGAATGCCGGCCGCTGTTCGTGGGAGATGGCGGGTGCCCGCGATTGCCAGCCGCCGTTCGTGGCACAGTCGGAGCCATGTCCGACGACCACGACCGAGATCCAGATCTGCGCGGCCGCGCGACGAATGCCCCGCCCGCCTGGGTGCGCGACGCGGTGTTCTATCAGATCTTCCCCGATCAATTCGCGCGTTCGCAGGACGGACGTGTGCGGGACATGTCGAGCTACGGTGCGCCGGGCCAGCTCGAGCCGTGGAATGCGCCACCGACCGCCCACGGCTTCAAAGGCGGCGATCTCTACGGAATTGCGGAGCGCATCGAGGAGCTGGTCGATCTCGGCATCAACGCGATCTACCTGAATCCGATTTTCACGTCGGCCGCCAACCATCGCTACCACGCCTACGACTACCTGGCAGTCGATCCGCTGCTCGGCGGCGACGCGGGCCTGCGCGCATTGCTCGATGCGGCCCACGCGCGCGGCATTCGGGTGGTGCTCGATGGCGTCTTCAACCACTCGGGACGGGGGTTTTGGCCGTTCCATCACGTGCTCGAGGTCGGCAGCGACTCACCGTACCGCGATTGGTTCGTGCTGGATCCGGACGTCGTTGCCGGCCACCGGCCGCTGAACGCCTATCCCGGGATGGGCACGGCCGGCGAGACAGCCCTGGGCTACGAAGCGTGGTGGGGACTGCCTGCCCTTCCCAAGCTCAACGTCGCGAACCCGGCCACGGCCGAGTACCTCTGGAGGGTCGGCGAGCACTGGCTGCGCTTTGGCATCGATGGCTGGCGGCTGGACGTTCCCGATGAGATCCGCGTGCCCGGCTTCTGGGAGACGTTTCGGCAGCGCTGCCTGGCCGTGAACCCCGAGTGCTACCTCGTCGGGGAGATCTGGGAGCACGCGCCCGAGTGGCTCGATGGCCGCTTCGACGGGCTGATGAACTACCCCCTGGGCGCCGCGATCCTCGGCTTCGCGGGCGCCGGCAATCTCCACGAGGACACGCTCCGGGCGCATCACACCTACGGCCGGACGATCCGCCGGCTCGATCCTCGCGCGTTCACTGCCGCGTTGGCGCTGACGACGACGGTCTATCCGCAGCCGACCATCGAGGCGCAGCTCAACCTGATCGGCAGCCACGACACGCCTCGCGTGGCGACCGTCATGGGCGGCAACCGAGACGCCGTCCGCCTCGCGTACCTGTTGCTGCTGACGCTGCCCGGCGCACCGACCATCTACTACGGCGACGAGATCGGGATGATCGGCGGGGACGATCCGGCGTGCCGCGGCGCCTATCCGGCGGATTCGGCCGCTGGCGACCGCGATCTGCGTTCGACGATTCGGTCGCTGATCGCGGCACGGACCGGCAACGTGGCACTCCGCAGGGGAACGGCGCGGGTCATTGGTGCGGGCGCGACCGCGGCGGCGATCCTCCGCGAGGCGGGTGACCAGACGGCGCTGATCCTGCTCAATCCCGGCGATGAGGCGGACCACCTCGAGCTCGACCGCGAGCTGACGAGCGGCCTGCGACAGCTTTCGATCGATGGCTGGCCCGCTACGGCGAGCATTCGCCGGACCGACGCCTACGCCGATGCTGGAGACCCCACGACGCGCTTCGACCTGCCGCCCCAGAGCGCACTGGTCCTGGCCAGCTGACTGCCACATCTCGCGGCCGACCCATCGCTTGAGCGATCGACTCCGCCTCCGAGCCCGCCCACGACCCGCCTACGGCGCCGAAGTTATCGCTTGAGCGATCGACTGCGGCTCGAAGCGCTCCACGAGCCTGCCTACGGCGCCACAGTCATCGCTTGAGCGATCGACTCCGCCTCCGAGCCCGCCCACAGCCTGCCTGCGGCGCCGAAGTTATCGCTTGAGCGATCGACTGCGGCTCGAAGCGCCCCATCGGTGGCCTTTGGCCTGCCTACGGCGCCGAAGTTATCGCTTGAGCGATCGACTGCGGCTCGAAGCCCTCCATCGACCCGCCTACGGCGCCGAAGTTCTCGCTTGAGCGATCGACCGCGGCTCGAAGCGCTCCACGAGCCTGCCTACGGCGCCACAGTCATCGCTTGAGCGATCGACTTCGGCTCGAAGCCCTCCATCGACCCGCCAACGGCGCCCTGTGGCGCTGCCGCCGCTCGGTCGGCTACGCGTTGGCCGCTGCCAGCTTCGCTCGCGTCGGCTGAAGTTCGCTCTCCTCTTCGGCGGCCGCCTTCAGGTACAGCAGCTCCACGTACTCCTGCAGCATCCGGGTGGTCGAGAAGCGCCAGACCGTGCTCGCAGCGGATGAGCGCATCATCGTCAGCCAACCGCGCGGGATGCCGTCCGAGTCGCGGTCGTAGTAACAGGGCACGATCTCCTGCTCGAGGATGCGGTAGAGATCCTGCGCGTCCGCCCAGTCCTGCGCGCCGTCGTCGGGGTTCTGCTCGCGCCCGCCGATCGCCCAGCCGTTCACCTCGGGCGCCTCGTAGCCCTCGTCCCACCAGCCGTCGAGCACCGAGAAGTTGACCACGCCATTCATGGCCGACTTCATGCCGCTGGTGCCGGACGCCTCGAGCGGCCGTCGCGGGTTGTTGAGCCAGACGTCGACGCCCTGCACCAGGTAGCGCGCGACGCGGATGTCGTAGTCCTCGAGGATGAAGACGCGGCCCTTGAGCCGGCTCGAGCGCGTGCGACCGAAGATGTCCTGGATGACGCGCTGGCCAGGCCGGTCGGCCGGGTGCGCCTTGCCGGCGAAGACGATCTGAACCGGTCGCTCCGGGTCCCACATCAGACGCGCCAGCCGTTCCTCGTCGGTGAACAGCAGCGAGGCCCGCTTGTAGGTCGCGAACCGGCGCGCGAAGCCGATGGTCATGACGTTCGGATCCAGCACCTCGTCCAGCCGAGCCAGCTCGTCGGGCGCCTCGCCGTGGCGCGCGAACTGGAGCCGCAGCCGGGAGCGCGCGAAGAACGCCAGGTCCAGCTTCTGCTCCAGGTGGGCGTCCCACAGTTGCCCGTCGGGGATCTTCTTGAGCCGCTCCCAGTAACGGCCGGATGCGCGCTCGGCGTCGAGATGATCCAGGTTCGCGCCCAGGTCCTCGTAGAGGTGGCGGAACGAGTTTCCGATCCAGCTCGGGCTGTGGACGCCATTGGTGATGGCGAGGATTGGCTCGCGCGGAACCCCGCTCCAGGTGGCGTTGGCGGTGTGAGCGTGCAGCTCGCTGACCGCGTTGGCGTGGCTCGAAAGGCGGAGCGAGAAGGCGGTCATGTCGAACTGGTGCGGGTCGTTGTCGACGCCGCGGCCGAGCTCCAGCAGGCGCTCCATGTCCACACCCGCGCTCTCTGCGATCGGGCTGACCACCCGCCGCACCACGTCCGTTTCAAAGCGCTCGTTGCCGGCCGCGACCGGCGTGTGGATCGTGAAGACCGTGCCTGAGCGGACCCGGTCGAGCGCCTCGTCGAGCGAGAGCCCCGACGCGGTCATCTCGCGCATCTGCTCCACCAGCATGAGGCACGAATGGCCCTCGTTAAGGTGCCACGCCGACGGCGTGATCCCGAGTGCGCGCAGCGCCCGCACCCCGCCGACGCCGAGCACGAGCTCCTGGTGGAGTCGCATCTCGCGGCCGCGCACGTAGAGGATGTGCGTGATCGGTCGATCCTGGTCCTCGTTCTCGGGGATGTCGGTGTCGAGGAGCAGCAACGGCACCCGTCCGACCTGGACCAGCCAGACGCCGACGTGAACGACGTGCCCCGGAAGCTCGACTGGGACGACCAGGGGCAGTCCGTCGCGACCGGCCACGCGAAGCAGCGGGAGGCGTGACGGATCGTAGTCGGGGTAGGCGTGCTCCTGGTGGCCGTCGCCATCAATGGCCTGGCGGAAGTAGCCGCGACGGTAGAACAGCCCGACCGCCACGAACGGCAGCGCCATGTCCGACGCTGCCTTGCAATGGTCGCCGGCCAGCACCCCGAGGCCACCCGAATAGGTGCCCAGCGATTCGTGAATGCCGTACTCGGCGCAGAAATAGGCGACGGGACCCTTGAGGCGGTCGCTGTAGCGCTGCGTGAACCAGTGCTTGGCACCGTTGGCCATGTATGCGTCGAACTTCGCGATTTCTGACCGGTAGGCAACCATGAAGTCCGGGTCGTCCAGGAAGGACGACCAGTCACGCTGGAGCGACAGCATCGGCACGGGGTTGCGCTCGCGGCGCCAGGTGTCCCGATCGATCCGGCTGAAGAGCGTGCGGGCAGCCGGATGCCAGGACCAATAGAAGTTGTACGCGAGCCGCTGCAGGCCCTCCAGCTGGTGGGGCAAGCCGCAACGTGGTGGTCGCGATGGTGGGGATTTCGAGTGAAGACACGAACGCCGATGCTATCGCAAGCGACGGGCGGAGCGCAGCGGAACGCTGCGACCCGTCCGATTCGCGCGCAGCAAGTCGAAGACTTGCGGAGGAAAAACTGCCCCGAAGCGACGGGCGGAGCGCAGCGGAACGCCGCAACCCGTCCGGTTCGCCTGCAGCAAATCGAAGACGTGCTGAGGAAAACTGCCCGATGCGCCGCGTCCGTGGCCGCGTCCGAAGGCTATGGCGTGGTCACCGATAGGAATTCGAACGCGTCGACATCGACGATGCCGGAGTCGACCTTGACTTCGATCGTGTGGCTGCCTCCCGCGAGGGTGCCGGTCGCAAAAACGACGCGCCGCTCGTGACTCTTCGAGGCGGAGAGGTCAACGCTGGTCCACGCTCCGCCATCGACGCTCACGAGCGCACTGCCAAAGTTGGGTCCGGTCGGGGCAACCCACGCCAGGCCAACGCCCGGCAACCCGGTGACCGCAAACGAACCGGTGGTCCTCGATCGCCGCACGCTGCCGCCGAACGCGCCATCGTCGGTGCGGGTCTTCCACGAGCTCGCTCCCGCGTAGGTGATCGCCGCCTTCTTCGAGTCGCGCAGGCCGGCATGGACCGTGATCGTCGACCAGGAGCTCTTGTTTCCAGCGTCGTCGATGACCTGGACCCGGAAGCGGGTGTCCTGCTTGACCGGAGCGAGGCTGATGGTCGAGGTCGAAGTCGACGGGAAGGGCGTGATGTCCTCCCAGCCGCCGCCGTCATCCCGCTGGAGCACGTAGCTCGCGATGCCGGATCCGTTGTCGTGGCCTGTCCACGTCAACAGCAGCGGCTGCGCCGTCCCTGCCGTCGCGTTTTCGACGAACGCCGCGTCGAACTGGTCGATCGAGGGCGGATTTGCATCAACCGTGACCTGGATGGCCACGGTCGCGTGGGGATCCGGCGTGCTCGAACCGGCTCGATAGGCGCGGAGCGTGACCGTGTAGCTGCCGTCGGGAACCCCATTGGCAAAGATGCGGATGCTGCGCTCTGTGCCTGAATCGCCGAGGCCGTTGAGCGGCGGGTTGTCGCTCGTGTTGGCAGTCTGTGGCATGAGATCAACGTCGAGCCCGGCGGGCGAATCGGCCTGCAGCGTGACATCGCCGTCGTAGAGGCCGCGTCGCTGGAGCTGCACCTGGACAATTGCCGAGGTCTGATCGGACGTCAGCGAAACCTGTGACGGCAGTGCCCACGCGACGACTGCCGGGGAGGCCGCCTCGGCCGCCGCGACGTCGACCAGCCGATGCGCGATGGGATCAGGATCGCTCGACGCATCCCAGTCCAGGTTCGCCGAGCCGCGCAGGGATCGGCGCAGAGCCTGCGGGCTTGCGCTCTTGCCGCGTGACCTCAACAGGGCAACCAGGCGGGCCGCGGCACCGGTAACGTGGGGTGCCGCCATCGACGTCCCGGTCATCACGCGCGTCTGACCCACCACGAGCCCGAGCGACAGCACGCACACGCCGGGCGCGACCAGGTCCACGTCGTCGCCGTGGTTCGAGAAGCTGGCGAAGGTATCGTCCACCTCGCCGCAGGACGAGCCGCCCTCGCCACCGGGCTTGCCGTCGAAATCGGCGATTGCCCCGACCGCGATCGTGTCGCTCCATGCCGCGGGCACGCTCGTGCTCACGTCCTTGCCCGAGTTTCCTGCCGCGGCGACGATCGTCACGCCGAGGCGCGAAACCGAGCAGCTGGCCTGGTGCTCGGGATCGGCGAGCGTGGCCGGCGGGCTGGGGCAGTCGATCGGATCGTCGCTGGCACGCGGGCCCTGGATGCTCATGTTGACCAGGTCGATCGGTCGCGTGCCCGCGGGAGGAGCCGCGCTGTGGGTCGCTGCCACCCAGTCGAGCCCGCACGCCACCGTGGCGCTGTCACCGACGATCCGACCATTTCTGTTGGCGAAGACACGTACCGAGAACAGCCGCACGCCGGGCGCGACGCCGAAGACATCGGTCCCCTCGGCGCCGATCGTGCCCGCCACGTGGGTCCCGTGGCCGCTGCGTGTGTCCACCTCCGCCCAGGCGCCGTGGCCCGTCCTGCCCGTGTGCGCGTCGTCAGCACAGTCGATCCCCTTGGGGTTGATGTTGAGATCCGGCTCGTCCTTGAGGTAGCGGATCCCCGTATCCAGCACCGCCACGTTGACCGAGGCGACATTCGGAACCTGCGGTCCGCCGTCGGACGGCGGTTGCGCGTTGATGCGCTCGACGCCTGCGGGCACGACCCCACCGGCGGGTTGCACCGGACGGACGGCCGAGATGCCGATCACGCGCGGATCCGCCGCGAGAGCAGAACGCTGAAGATCGGTCAGCGATGCCGCGAAACCCTGCAACGCGTATCGATAGCGCAGCTCGACGTGGAGGCCCAACCGCAGCTGCAGGCTGTCGACGGTCTCGTCGAGGCGATGGACGCGCGCCGCCTCGGCGGTTGCAGCCGCGGCCGCCGCCGTTGGGGTGGGGAGGCTGGTCGATGACGCAGGGCGGTCGCTCACGTCCGGCGCGAAGCCACGCAGCGTCACGATCCAACGGGCAGCTCCCGTGACGGGGATCGGTCGGATCCTCGCGACGTGCGACGGTTGAGTGGACCGGACGGACGATGTCTCGGGCGCGGAAGAACCCTGCACGGGGACCGCCGGCCCGATCACGGGCAATAGCGCCGCGAGCAGCACGGCGACATGGCGCGGTCGGAGCTTCAAACCCCCCTCCAGGGTCACGATGGCGTCCTAAGGGTAGAACACCCGGTCGATTTACCCTGTGTGCGCCCGTTCGTGAAACGAGACGAGGGGCCATCGCGGGCGTCCGAGCAACGTCCCGAAATGACCCCTCTGTCCGAGGCGATCATCGACCCGCACCCGGGAGCCGAGGAAGCGGACGATCGTCCCCCTCGTTCCTACCGGTGGTCCGGTGCGCGCCGGCAACGTCCTCCTCCGCAGCACGGCGCTTGGCTTGTGCTGCTGCGCGCGAACCGGCCGGGTCCCGGCGTTGCCGCCGGGCTCCGTCCGTCGCTTGCGACTCCTCCGCAGCACGGCGCTTGGCTTGTGCTGCTGCGCGCGAACCGGCCGGGTCCCGGCGTTGCCGCCGGGCTCCGTCCGTCGCTTGCGACTCCTCCGCAGCACGGCGCTTGGCTTGTGCTGCTGCGCGCGAACCGGCCGGGTCCCGGCGTTGCCGCCGGGCTCCGTCCGTCGCTTGCGACCCCTCCGCAGCACGGCCTTCGCTTGCGCGGCTAGTCCAGCTCTACGACTTCCTTCCACGCCGGCCGGTGGACATCGAGGCCGAGGGCTCGGACCTTGGGCTCGAGGGCAGCCTCTGCGTCGGGGTCGCCATGGACCAGGAAGACGCGTCGCGGACGGCGCTCGGATTTGGCCAAGCCGCCGATCCAGTCGAGCAACTCGTTCTGGTCGGCGTGTGCGGAGAAGCCGCTGATCGACTTGATCTGGCAGCGGACCTCCATCTCCTGCCCGTCCAGGTGGATCTGCTTGACGCCCTGTTGCAGGTGCGCGCCGAGCGTGCCCTCGCCCTGGTAGCCCACGAACAGCAGCATCGCGCTCGGATCGCCGATGAACTCGTGGAGGTGACCGAGGATCCGGCCCCCAGTAAGCATCCCGCTGCCTGCCACGAGCATGAACGGCCGCGGTGCCGCCGCGATCCTGGCCGACTCCTTCGGCGAGTTGGTGATCACCTCGCCCGGATAGTCGAGCGGGGTCTCGCCCTCGACGAGCAGCTTGTGCGTCTCCTCGTCGTAGTAGCCCGGGTAGGCGCGGTAGATGTCGCTTGCGTGTGCTGCCATCGGCGAGTCAAGGTAGAGCGGCACGTGAGGGATGGTGCCGGCGGTCAAGAGCCGGTCGAGGTGCCAGACGATCTCCTGCGTCCGTCCGATGGCGAAGGCCGGGATCAGCAGGACGCCGGAGTGGTCGGCGATCGCCGAGACGGCCTCGGCGAGCATGCGGACCGCCTCTTCCTCGGGCTCGTGCTCGCGACCGCCGTAGGTCGACTCCATCAGGACGTAATCGGCGCCGGAGTCCGGCACCGTCGGGTCCCGTAGGATCGGTGTGTTCGGACGCCCCACGTCGCCCGAGAAGACGATTCGGCGTGTGCTGCCGTCCTCCTGCTCGACGTCGAGCTCGATCAGCGCGGAACCGAGGATGTGGCCCGCGTCGCGGAACGTCGCCGAGATCCCGGGTGCGACATTCAGCAGTTGGTCGTAGTCGATTCCCTTGAATCGGTCGACCGCGCGCTGGGCCTCGTCGACGTCGTAGAGCGGCTGTTCGAGCTCCGACACGACGTGCGGTGGCTGGGATCGAACGGCCGTCTCGGGGTCCTCGCCGACCTGGACGGCGTCACTTTCTCCGGTCGCCCGGCCGCCGGGCGGGGTCGTGGCGGTCGGAACCGCCGCCGGAACCACCGCTGCCGGAAACGCCGCTCCCGGACCCTGGGTCTGATCGGCGCTTCCCGAGGCTCCGCCGGTCGCTGCCGCCTGGGCCGCGTGACGCTGTCGCCGTTGGACTCGCTTCGATTGCTCGACCTGGACCTTGCCGCTGTCGAGCAGAACCAGCCGCGCCAGCTCCGCGGTGCCGCGCGTCGAGTAGATCGGGCCGGCATATCCGGCTCGAACAACGACCGGCAGGAACCCGCAATGATCGAGGTGCGCGTGCGTCACCAGGATCGCGTCGATCTGCCGCGGGTCGTAGGCCAGCGGCAGGCGGTTGCGCATCGCGTCGTTGGGGCTGCCCTGGAAGAGGCCGCAGTCGATCAGGATGCGGGCTCGGGCTGTCTCGAGGAGGAATTGCGACCCGGTAACGGTGGTCGCTGCACCGAGAAACGTGAGCTTCAACGCGGTGGCACTCCCTGCTCGTCCTGACCGGTGTACAAGCTCCTCCGCAGCGCGGCGCTTCGCTTGCGCTGCTGCGCGCGCATTGGTCGTGAGCCCTGCGTTGCCGCAGGCTTCACGACCGCGCTTGCGATCCCTCCTCCGCAGCGCGGCGCTTCGCTTGCGCTGCTGCGCGCTCATTGGTCGTGAGCCCTGCGTTGCCGCAGGCTTCACGACCGCGCTTGCGAGTACGTCATGCTATCGAGACATCTCATGACGGGAGGGTGACCGCGTGGGTCTGCTTGACGGACGCCAGGGGCTGATCTTCGGAATCGCGAACGACCATTCGATCGCCTGGGGCATCGCGCAGGCGCTCCATCGCGAAGGGGCGACGCTCGGCTTCAGCTCCGTCGAGAGCCTGATCGAGAAACGCGTGAAGCCGCTGGCGACGCAGCTCGGCGTCGACTTCGTGGAGCCGTGCGACGTACAGGACGACGCCCAGATCGATGCGCGTCATGGACGCGTGGCGCAAGCGCTACGGCCAGATCGACTTCCTCGTCCATGCGCTTGCCTTTGCGCGCAGGGAAGAGCTGTCGGGCGAGTTCATCAACACGTCCCGTGAGGGATTCGCGCTGGCCCTCGACGTTTCCGCGTACTCGCTCGTGGCGCTTGCGCGGGCGGCGCGGCCCCTGCTGCACGCAGGTTCCACGGTCGTCACGCTGACCTACTACGGCGCCGAGAAAGTCGTCGCCAACTACAACGTGATGGGTGTCGCCAAGGCGGCGCTTGGAGGCATCGGTGCGCTACCTGGCCAACGACCTCGGGCCGTCGGGGATCCGCGTGAATGCGATCAGCGCCGGGCCGATCCGAACGCTGGCCGCGTCCGGTGTCACGAACTTCAAGACGTTGCACCGGCAGTTCCAGGGGATCGCGCCCATGCGCCAGGCGGTCACGATCGAGGACGTCGGCTCCACGGCGCTGTATCTGCTCAGCGACCTATCGAACAACGTGACCGGAGAAGTGGTCTACGTCGACGGCGGCTTCAACATCCTCGGAGTGCCCGACGTAGCGCCCTCGAACTGAAAGAGAACCTCGGCCGCCGGGGCGCGGGGAGGAGGTACCGTGCCCCGGCTGCCGAAGCTCGTCGAACGGACCGTTGCAGCCGGTACTTCGCCGGGGGAGGGACCCTGCTGGTACCGATGGCTCCACTGTCCGTCGAAGTGAATTGCCGAGGTGCACGTTAGGTGCACCCACGTGTGGTCCACATCACCCCTTCGTACCGGACCGCACGGTACGGTCGCAACGCGACCACGTCGTCACCGGGACCCAGGCGGGCCGCTGCAGCTCTCCTGGGCGCCAGCGGCGCTACATCGACTCGGCGGGCCGCTCCATGAGCTGCGCGCAGATCTGCGCCTGCATCCGCGCGTCGTCGAGTGCGTTGTGCGTGTGCGGCAGATCCACCGTCACGTGCCGCAGGATGTCCCGCTTGCTCGTCTCCGACCAAAGCCGCACGCCGTAGCGGCCCATGAACAGTGACTTGAGGTCGAGTGGCGCGATGCCGAACGGATTGCGTTCCGAGATAGCGCGCCAGGTAATCAGCAATGAACATCCAGTCGAACGAAACATTGACTCCGACCATCACCGGATTGCGACCTTGGGCCACTGTTTCGATCCACTCCGCAAAGCCTCGGATCGCATCGGCAGGTTCGAGACCGTGGATCTCAAGGTAGTCACGGGTCAGCCCGTGCACCGCTTCGGTTCGATCGTCCCAGGCAGTACCGGTTTGCGGCCGCAGTTCACGGTAGAAGGTGAAGTCCGGTCGGTCGACGGGACAGGCGCCGATGGCGATCAGGCTCCCCGTGCTGGGGGTCGGACCGGACGCCTCAACATCGACGCTGATCAGGACCTCGGGTTCAGGCACGCCTCCATCGTGCCTGACGCGGTGGCATCGCGTCCGCTCGTCGGTCGCGCCACCGCCCCATCGGTGTGCCGTCGACTTGGGGCGTCACTCGCGAGGCCGGTCGTTCTTGAACGGTTGCTATATAGGGTCCGCCTTAGAAACCATGCATCACTCTACGCAGTGCTCAGCCTGCGCTCCACCGAGATCGCACTCCAGCAGAGCACTCGACTATTTAGTGATCGTTCACCGAATGTTCACCTGTCTTTCGTCATTTCACCACAATCGTCATAGCAAGTTTCTGCGATAGACTCGCCGAATGGAGGAACGACGCGGCAAGCGGCGGCGGATCGTCGTCGATGACAGCGCCCTGGCGGCGCGCATTGGTGAGCGAATACGCATCGCCCGACGTCAGGCGGGCTTGACCCAGCAACAGCTCGCCGAAGGTAGGTATACAAAGGCATACATCAGCGCACTGGAGAAGGGCCACGCCAAGCCGTCGATGGCGGCTCTGAACTTCATCTCGCAGAGGCTGGGACTGCCGGCGAGCCGTTTCCTCGCCGATTCGAACGGCAGCTGGGAGCGGCTGTCGGCGGATCTCGCACTCGCGTCGGGAAACTGGGTCGCTGCGGCCGATGCATACCGCGCCCTTCTCGATCGAAATCCCGAGCGGGGCGCACGGGCCGAGCTGCTCCTCGGTCTTGCAGAGGCCTTCGACAAGCTGGAGCGCGGCGACCTCGCGGTCCCGCCCGCGGCCGAAGCGCAGGAGATCTTCCGGGCGCTCGCGCGGCAGGACGACGCGGCACTGGCCTCCTACTGGCTGGCCGACGCGTACCTGCAGTCGGACAATCGCGCGGAGGCGCGCAGTCAGCTCCAGGAGCTGCGCGACGAGCTCAAATCACGGAAGAACTCCGACGTTGACCTGCGCATCCGCGTCGTGACGGCACTCGGAGATGTCGAGGGGGACGAGCGCGAGTTTCGGGCCGCCATCGACTACCTCGAAGAGGCGCAGGCGCTCGCCCAGGACCTCGACCAGCATCGTCGCGCCGTCTTGCTCCACAACCTTGCACGGGCATACCAAGAGGCAGGCGACCTGGATTCGGCGGTTCGCGCCGGTCGCGACAGCCTGACCCTGTACCGCTCGGCGGACGCACAACACGACGCGTCGCTGGTCGAGAACCGGCTTGCCCTGGCATATCTGTCGAGCGGCAACGTCTCGCGGGCCAGTGAGCTCGCTGGCCACGCTCGCATGCGCCACGAGCTCGAGGGCGACGAGCGTGCCCTCGCCTACATCGCCGAGACGCAGGCGCGGATCGCGATCGCCGAGAAGCGCTACGAGGACGCGATTCAACTCGCAACCGAGGCTCGCGAGGCTGCCCAGGAGACGGCCAATCCCGCCAGCGCGTCGACGGCCATGCTGGCAAAAGCACGGGCCGAGGCGCTCGCCGGACGAACGGACGATGCCAACGCGAGCTACGGCACCGCGATCGGCGAGCTTCGGACTCGCGGCCCGGTCAAGCGGCTTCAGCAGGGCCTGGGCGAATGGGCCGAGTTGCTGGCCAAGGCCGGACGCCATGAAGAGGCATATGCCCTGACGCGTGAGGCGCTCGACGCGCCCGCGCAGTTCTCGGTCGTCGCGGAGCGCACCCCGACGGCATCGCCGGCGCGCCGTCCTCGTCGAACGACCGGTACTCGGACCAGCCGGAGCGCGAGCACTTCCTCCGGAGGCTGAGCAGGTCTCAGAATTCGCGAATGCCGCGTCCCATCCGAATCGGCGTCCAGCTGCCGGAGGTCGAACGGCCGGTTCGCTGGAGCGAGATCGCCGACATCGCGCGAGCGGCGGAAGACATCGGCCTCGATTCGATCTGGACCGGCGATCACCTGCTCTACCGCGAGGAGGCACGCCACGGCGGTCCATGGGAGGCGTGGTCGATTCTCGCCGGTCTGGCGACGGTCACGAGTCGCGTTTCGATCGGCCCGCTGGTCGCGGCAACGAGCTTCCACAACCCGGCCATGCTCGCCAAGAAGGCCGCGACCGTGGACGAGATGAGCGGCGGGCGGTTGGTGCTCGGGCTCGGCGCCGGCTGGAACGAGGTCGAGTACCGCGCCTACGGCTTCCCCTATGACCAGCGCGTCTCGCGGTTCGAGGAGGCCTTCACGATCATCCGGACGCTCCTCCGAGAAGGCCAGATCGACTTCGACGGGCGCTTCTACCAGTTGCGCGACTGCGAGCTCCTCCCACGAGGCCCTCGGCCGGAGGGTCCGCCACTGCTGATCGGATCCAACGGCGAGCGAATGCTCGCGATCGCCCTGCCGCACGTGCAGGCCTGGAATTCCTGGTACAGCGGCTTCGACAACCGGGTCGACGGCGCCCGAACCCTGCTCTCGCAGATCGACGCCGCGTGCGTCGCCGCCGGCCGGGATCCGAAGACCGTCGAGCGGACGCTGGCGCTCAAGGTTGCGGTCGACTGGAGCGACCGGTGCGCGCGACGGGGATGGCGTGACGCCATTCGACGCCGGCCCAGAGCCGGATATATTCGTGGATGCGCTCCGCGACGTTGGCCGACCTTGGCGTCGCGGAGGTCCAGCTGGTGCTCGACCCGATCAGTGTCTCGGGGGTCAAGCAGCTCGAGCCGGTATTGAAGTCGCTCGACAGCTAAAAGCCGGCCTCCGCTCTCCTCGCCCTGATGTTGAGCCGCACGTAGTCCAAAGTGAGGGTGCCCATCCGTTGCGCGGCATCCGCCGCGATGCGTGGCAGCTCGTCGGGTGGTCGGGCACTCAACGGGCCAAGGAAGATCGTCCGCAGGTAGTCCTCGAGCTCCCGACGACCTGCGAGCGTCGTCGGCTCGTCGTGCGTCCAGGTCTCGATGTCGGTGAACCCGGCCGACTCCAGGCGCGAACGGGTGCTTGCCGGATCCGCGAAGTGGTAGCGCGGTCGGTAATCCTCGCCGGACGCGGCAAGCGCATCGAGCACGTTCGACACGTTGCCGGGAGCGCCGGCCTGGGCCGCAAGCTGACCGCCCGGGCGAAGCACGCGCGCGAAGTTCCGGAAGACGGCGTCGTGGTCGTCGATCCAATGGAGCGTCGCCGTCGACAGGATCGCGTCGACGAAACCGTCGATCGGAATCGCAGCCGCCAGATCCGCGACGACGTACGCCACGCGATCGCCGAAGCGAGCCAGGCGTCGCCGTGCCTGATCGACCATGGCGCTGGACGCGTCGAGCGCGACGACCCGGCCGCCAGGCAGTCGCTCGAGCAGCTGCTCGGTCACGCGACCGCTGCCGCAGCCCGCGTCGAGCACCCGCTCGTCACCCCGCAGCTCGAGCCAGTCGAGGACCATGCCGCCCCAGCGTGCCATCGGATCGGCGATCCGGTCGTAGGTGACGGCATCCCATTCCTGTGCCACGGGACTTAGCATGCGCGACATGGTCGTCACTGCGCCGCGATCGGGCTCGGCTCATCCCGCGAACGAAGCCCACGCCGAGGGCGCGCTCGACGATGCCGAGCCGCTGATCGCGCTGATCCGTCGCTCCGTGATCGGCGAGGACGAAGCCGTCGTCGGACCGTACGGGCTTCGTCGGGTGACCTATGCGGACTACACGGCGTCGGGCCGGAGCCTGACGTTCATCGAGGATTACCTGCGCGACGCGGTCATGCCGCTGTACGCCAACACCCATACCGAATCGAGTGGCACGGGCCTGCAGACGACCCGCTTCCGCGAGGACGCACGCCGGATCGTCCGGGACGCGGTGGGCGGCAATCATGACGAGCATGCCGTGATCTTCTGCGGCAGTGGCAGCACCGCGGCAGTGGACAAGCTCGTCGGCGTGCTCAACCTGCGTCTGCCTGCCGATCTCGACGCGCGCTACGGACTGTCGCGCCACATCCCTGCGGAGCAGCGGCCGGTCGTCTTCATCGGTCCGTTCGAGCATCACTCCAACGAGCTGCCCTGGCGCGAGTCGATCTGCGACGTCGTGACCATCCATGAGGACGCGGACGGCCACGTCGACCTGCGACAGCTCGACGAGGAGTTGGTCCGTTACGCGGACCGGCCGCTCCGGATCGGCAGCTTCTCGGCGGCCAGCAACGTGACCGGGATCCTGAGCGACACCCGCGCGATCTCGGTGCTGCTGCATCGCCATGGCGCGCTGTCGTTCTGGGACTTTGCCGCGTCCGCCCCGTACGTGGCCATCGAGATGTCGCCCCATCGTGCGGGCCCCCATGGCGAGGGCGAAGCCGCGCTCGACTACAAGGACGCGATCTTCCTGTCACCGCACAAGTTCATCGGCGGGCCCGGCACGCCCGGTGTGCTGGTGGCGCGCCGCGAGCTGTTCCACAACCGCGTGCCGGTGGTGGTCGGCGGAGGCACGGTCCAGTACGTCAACCCCGAAGAGCACGTCTACCTCACCGATCCCGAGCATCGCGAAGAAGGCGGCACGCCAGCGATCCTCGAATCGATCCGCGCGGGCCTCGTGTTCCAGCTCAAGGAACAGGTCGGCGTGGAACGGATCCGCTCGCGCGAGGAATCGTTCATCGACCGTGCGATCGATCGTTGGGAGGCGCACCCCAACATCGAAATCCTTGGCAACCGGCGGGCCAAGCGCCTCTCGATCGTCTCGTTCGTGGTGCGTCATGGCGGTCGCTACCTGCACCACAACTACGTCGTCGCGCTGCTGAACGATCTCTTTGGAATCCAGTCGCGTGGCGGCTGTTCATGCGCCGGGCCGTACGGTCATCGGCTGCTGGGCATCGACCTCGAAACGTCGCACGAGTTCGAGCGCGAGATCTCTCGTGGCTGCGAGGGCATCAAGCCCGGCTGGGTTCGCGTGAACTTCAACTACTTCATCAGCGAGGCGGTCTTCGACTATCTCCTCGAGTCGGTCGAGATCGTCGCCTCCGAAGGCTGGAAGCTGCTGCCCGAGTACGTGTTTGCCCAGGAGTCGGGGCTGTGGCGCCACTCCGGTGGGCAGGCGGAGCCGGTGCTGAGCTTGGACGATGTCAGCTATGGGTCTGGCGAAATGCACTACCCCTCGCACCGTCACCGCGAGCCCGAGTCGCGGCTGACGGAATACCTTGCCGAGGCGCGCGCGCGAATCGCGGATGCGCATGCCGTTGCGGGCTCTGCGATTGCACCGATCGATCCGGTCCTCGATGCGGACTTCGAGTCGCTGCGCTGGTTCCCCCTTCCGAGCGAGGCGCTCGCCGAGCTTCGTGCCTACGGAACCGACGAAGCTGGGATGAGGTAGCCAACCGCGGCAATGAATGCCGGGGAGCCAGCCGACGACAACGCCAGGGCCGGCAGCGGGAGTCCTGCCGGGTAGACCCGTTGCTCCGTGTCGTGGGCCTGTGATGTGTCCACGAAGTCGTACGAGAGGATGCAGTAGTTGTCCGACACGAGAGCCTTCGCTTCGTGTCCCGCCGTTCCCGTTCCGAGGCCTATCGTGAGGTTCAGCACCATGAGAGCTTTGCCTGCCGGTGGGCGGTAGATCACCTTGCACGCGTTCGTGGTGACACTGCCCTCGATCGTCAGCAGACTGGCGGGAGCGATCACCGTCGTCAGCAGCTGGTGCTGCTGCGTCACGTTGGCGGTGACATCGTCGCTGGGATTGCCGATCGCGACCCTTGAGTTGACGGCCGCGTAGACGCCTGCAGGCGCGATCAGTGCGGCCACGACAATTCCACAGAACAGCCACGCGCCGGTGGACAGGTGTGGTCGATGCATCTTCGCCTCCATCGCTTCGTGATGACCACGAGGTCGATAGCGTGGAACGAGGCATCGGGATGCACAACCACGAAATGCCGCAGGCGCCTGGGCTGAGAAAGGTTATGGGCCCTGCCGCGCCGACAGGGCCCATAAGGGAGTGGCGGACCGGCTTCGCACATGCGCCGGTCGACGTGACTAGTTGATCAGGTAGACGACGCTGACGGTGACCTCCGTGGTGATGTTGCCGGGCTCGACCGGGGTGACCGCGCTGGTGTCACCGGCCGCAGCACCGCGCGCCGCGTACGGGAACGGAACCGGCGTGGGCGAGGAGATCTCGGAGATCGACTGGATCCCCGTGATCGTCACGTTGCCAGCGCTCGCAAGCGCGTCGGCCTTGCCTTTGGCGTCAGCCATTGCCTGGTCGCGCGCCTGCGCCTCCGCCTTGGAGGGATCGTCCATGCGGAAGGTGATGCCGCCGACGTTCGTCGCGCCGGCGTTGACCGCGTCATCGATCGTTGGGCCGACCTTGGTCAGGTCACGCAGCGTGACGGCGACGGTGTTGTCCGTCTCGTAGCCGGTGAGGACCGGGTTGTTGCCGGAGTAGTCGTACACGGGCTGCACGGAAATATCCGAGGTCTGGATGTCCTTGTCGGCTACGCCCGCGGCCTTCAGGGCCGCGACGACCTTGGTCATCTCCTGGGCAGCGTCCTGGGTCGAGGCGGTGGCGCGATCGCGTCGCACCGTGACACCAAAGCTCATGTCGGCAACATCCGGCGCGATCAGCACCTGGCCGGTGCCCGTGACGGCGATGGTGTGTTCGGGTGTCGTCGCGGCGGTCTGTGCCTGGACAACGGCCGGGCCGAGTGCCGGAGCGATGACGAGTGCCGAGAGCACACCGGCAGTGGCGCCGGCGGCGAGCCAGCCGAGCCGGCGAGGCTCGCTGGTGACGTGCAGAGAGGCCATTCGATGCTTCCTCCGTTGGGGTTGCGTCCGTCGCGCATCGGTTGGCGGCGGTTGGATCCGCTGGGCGGGTTGTCACGCTCGCCCGTTTCGGTCTTGCGGCTCACTGACGACGAGACCCCCCTGCCGGTTCCGTAGCGCCGTACGCTGTGCTCATGCCCGACCCCACTGATCTCCACGACGCCGGTATCCATCCCTCTTCCGAAGAACGGTCCGTGGAGGTCGACCGGAGGCTGGGGCTGGTTCGCCTGGCGCTCGATTCGCACGGCGCCGACGCGGTGTTGATCCGCCTTCGCCACAACTTCGCGTGGCTCACGCTGGGCGGCGACAACCACATCCTCGCGGCCACGGAGACCGGCGCGACGTTCCTGCTGGTGACCGCGACCGAAGCGATCGTGGTCGCGCCGACCAACGAGGAGGCACGCATCCGTGACGAGGAGGTGGCCGGGCTCCCGCTGCAGGTCGAGATCATTCCCTGGTACGAGCCGACTGCCGCCGAGGCGTTTGCGCGAAGCCGAGCGCGCAAGCGATTGGCGACCGAGGCCGAGCTCGAGGGTGATCTCCTGGGCCATCGCTCGGCACTCGGGCCGATCGAGCACGCCCGGATGCGCTGGATCGGGAGCCGTGTCGTCGAGGCGATCGACGCGGCCGCGAACAGCGTTACCGATGGGGACAGCGAGCAGTCCGCGATCGGAGTCATGGAGGAACGGCTCACCCGCGAAGGGATCCGATCGCCGGTCGTGCTGGCGGCCGCGGACGAGCGGATCGTGCGCTACCGCCACCCGCTGCCGACCGATCACCCGGTGCATCGGCGACTGATGCTGATCGTGGTCGGGGAGCGGTGGGGGCTGAACGTCGCCCTGACGCGCATGCGCGACCTGGTGGCGCCCGATGCCGAGACGGCGCGCCGGCAGGCACTCACCGACTCGGTGCTGGCGCGCATGCGGGCGGCGAGCGTGCCCGGCGCCACGCTCGGTGGCGTCCTCGCCGAGGCGCAGCGAGCCTACGTCGACGCCGGCTTCCCGGACGAGTGGAAGCTGCATCACCAGGGCGGCACGATCGGCTACCGGACGCGCGAGGTCGTCGCGACGCCGGGAAACGACACGCCGATCGTCGACGGCATGGCATTCGCGTGGAACCCGTCGATCACCGGCGCCAAGGCGGAGTCGACGTTCTACGTGGACGGCGGCACGAACACGGTCACGGTCGCGGACTAGCTGGCGCGCAGTCGTGCCGAACCGTACGCTCGACGGGACGCATCGTCGGCACAACCCGCTCCTCGACAGCTGGGTGCTGGTGTCTGCCGGGCGGGATCGCCGTCCGTGGCAGGGATCGATCGAGGCCGCACCCGTCGCCCGACGTCCCGCCTACGAGCCGAGCTGCTACCTCTGCCCCGGCAACGAGCGAGCCGGAGGCGTGCGTAACCCTGACTACCAGGGAACGTACGTCTTCACCAACGACTTTCCGGCGCTCTCGCCCGATGTCGCCGAGGCGGAGGTCCGTGACGGCCTGCTGCTGGCGCGAACCGAGGCGGGCACGTGCAATGTGCTCTGCTACTCGCCGCGACACGACCTCGACCTGGTCGACCTCGACGACGCGTCGCTCGAAGGCGTCATCGAGGCCTGGGCGGCTCAGACCAACGAGCTGGGCCGGCGCTATCCCTGGGTGCAGGTCTTCGAGAACCGCGGCGAAGCGATGGGCGCCTCGAGTCCGCATCCCCACGGTCAGATCTGGGCAGGGTCGGTCCTTCCCGCTGATCCGGCACGTGAGCAGGCATCGCAGGCGTTGCATCACGAGCGGACCGGTCGCTCGCTCCTGCTCGACTACGTGGCACAGGAGGCGAACGGGCCGAGGATCGTGGCTCGCAACGCCGAGTGGACGGCGCTCGTCCCGTTCTGGGCCGTCTGGCCGTTCGAGACGCTCTTGATCGCCAACGCGCCGGTGGGCCGCCTCGGCGACCTGAGCGAGGCCGCTCGCGCCGGGCTCGCTAGCGATCCTGCGAGAGCTGTTGGGTCGCTACGACGGCCTCTTTCGGGCGCCGTTTCCGTACTCGTTCGGGTGGCACCAGGCTCCGTTCGCAGCCGCCGGCGCGCCGGGCGCGGCCGCGACGGACGAAGCACCCGGCTGGCAACTGCATGCGCACTTCTTCCCGCCGATGCTCCGCTCGGCGACGATCCGCAAGTTCATGGTCGGATACGAGCTTCTGGCCGAGCCGCAGCGCGATCTCACGCCCGAAGCGGCGGCCGAGCGCCTGCGAGCAGTCGACATCGGCCGATCGCTCGTGACCTAACCCTGGTCGATCTGGCTGGCGAATTCGCGGATCAGGTCACAGATCTCCGCTCGCCGGTCGATGGGGGCGAGATGACCGGCGCCCGGGATCTCGGCGACGCTGGCCCGCCGTGCCGCGCCCGCGGTCTGCCAAGCCGATGAGCGGAACAGCCAATCCCGACTTCCGTTCACGATCAGGATCGGACAGCGGATCGTGCGGACGAGTCGCCAGTAGTCGAGCGTCCGGAGCGAGCGAACCGCGCGCGCGCCACGGTGCATCGAGATGCCGGCTCCTTTGAGCCGCCGCCAGACGTCCGGGTCGTGCCAGCTGATCATCAACCCCATCACGAACTCGCCGATCGGGGCAGGGATGCGTGCGAGCGCGCGAAGGTGGAGGTCGAGCAGCGTCGCGAAACCGCGTGGAGGAGTCGAGCAGTCGACCAGCACCAGGCCGTCGACCAGGTCCGGCCGGGTCGCGGCCAGCTCGAGCGCGACGTACCCACCCAGCGAGTGGCCGACGACGAGGGCACGGCCGCCGGCCGCCTCGATCTGGGTCGCCACGTACTCGGCCGCGCCGGCCACGCCGGGTCCGTGCTCATAGCCGGGTTCTCCCCAGCCGCTGTCGCCGTACGCGGGAGTGATGACGCGAAACCCGTCTCCGAGCTCCGCAGCGTAGCCGTGCCAGAGGGCGGGGTTCAGGAATGCGCCGTGGAGCATCACGACGAGCCGGACGTCCGTGTCGATCGATTGGCCCTCCGTGGCGAGCGCGTCGGCATTGGTGACGGCTGTCACCGCCATGGTGGCCGAAGGTACTGCCCGCGCTTGACGTCAGTACCATCCCGCCGCACGATCATCCCTCCGAGGCGTCGTTTCGAGCGCGGCGTCGGTCTACCGCCGTCCCCCAGCTCCAGGATCCCGGAATGCCTCGACACTTCTCCCTTGCCGTCTCCTCGGTTGCGCTCGTGTTCGCACTGTTCGCGGCGATCGTTCCCGTCGCTTCGGCGAGCCAGCCGGCGTCGGTCACCGTCAGCTCCGTCGCGCATGCCGTTCCCGACAGGCTCACCGCCGTCAACCTCCGCCTGCCCCTGAACGTCGCCGCGGTCGATGGTCGAGTGCTCATTCCGGGAGACACGGCCGAGCTGGTCGGCGTCGCGCCGGCCGGTGGCGGCACCGGCCTGCGTCCCGAGCACGTTACCTCCGGATACGCGTTCGCTGCCTACAACCTTCACCCCACGCACGGGCAGAACCTCGTTCAGCTCGTGCTCGACCCGCACGTCGTCGGCCAGGTCCAGATTCGCGTCCTGATCGATTCTCTGGCCGACGCTGCGGGTCGCCGACTTGCCTCGCCGGCTGCGGCGGTCGCAACGGTCGCGACGGTGGGGCAGTCGTCGACCGCTGACGTCTTCTCCGCCCCGGATGCGGCCGCCCTGCCCAGCTATGCGCCGCTCACCCAGGCGAGCGGCGTGCGCAAGCTCGTCGGTTCGGGTGCCGTCAACTCCACGGACCTGGACGCCGCTCGCTTCGCCTGGGAGACAACCCGGATGAAGGGCGTTTCCTGTGGCACCGGCGCTCCCGATGCCAACGGCGACGGCTGCGCCGACGTTGTCGACATGCAGGCGATTCTCGCGACGCTGCGCTCGACGCATCAGTCCCTGCGAACCGACAACGCCGCTCCTCGCAGCCCGTCCCGCGGTGGTCTCCCGCCCGGCAGGACGTTCACGGTGAACACGACCGAAGACCTGCAGGACACGAACATCGGCAACGGCGTCTGTGCCGACAAGAAGGGTCGTTGCTCGCTGCGAGCCGCCATCCAGGAAGCGGACTGGGACCAGGGCAATGACCGGATCGTGTTCCACATTCCCGGCAAGGGTGTCCCGGTGATCCAGCTTTCGTCCGGGCTGCCGCTCATCACGTCGATGCGCGGCACGCTCACGATCGATGGGTACACGCAGTCGGGCGCGCGGGTGAACAGTGCCACGATCCTGACCAACGGCCGCCCCGGCGTGGAAGTGCGGGGCAACGGCGAGAGTGCCGACGAGGCGCTCTTCTACATCACCTCGGGCGGCAACACGATCCGCGGCCTGATCCTGAGCTACTTCTATCGCGGGATCATGATCGACGGCAGGAACGCCATCGGGAACAAGGTCATCGGCAACTGGCTCGGCTTCACCGCCACCGGAACGAACACGGACAACCAGTTCGGCGTGCTGTTGAACACCGGGGCCAAGTCGAACCGCGTCGGGACGCCCAACCTGGCCGATCGCAACATCATGGGCAACGGCAAGGACGGGGTGGACCACTACGGCCCGGGCACCAACGGGAACATCTCGCAGAACAACGTGTTCTGCATCAATCCGTACGGCGGCGACGCGGCCTGCAGCGCGGCCGAGGATCACAACTTCGGACCCAAGTTCGGCCTGATCGGCGGCAACGGACCGAACGAACGAAACGTCGTCGGCCACACGCTCCTCCAGGCGATCGAGTACTCGCACGGCTGGAACCCCAAGCTGCCCCCCCGAGCCGATAACAGCACCAAGTACCAGATCAACGGCAACCGACTGATCGGCAACTGGCTGGGCTTCAAGGCCGATGGCAGCTACAAGAAGGCCTGGCGCTCCGGCGAGATCGGCCAGTTCGACAATGGCCAGACCGTCAACGTCTACGACGGCTCAAACCGGACCCTGGTCGAGAACAACTGGATGTCGTCGGTGAACGATGGCGTCACGCTGGCGGCGTACGTGACCAGCGGAAACATCATTCGCGGCAATCACATCGGCATCTCCCCAACGGGCGAGGCGGCGCCCATGCCGGGTTGGGGCGTGAAGATCCGTTGGGGTTCGAGCCACAACCAGGTCGTCGGCAACACGATCAGCAACACCGGGGCGGGCGGCATCGGGTTCGTCGATCCGTCGCCGTACAACGACCTCATCAGCCGCAACATCGTGACCAACACATCCGGTCCGGCGATCTACCTGACGCCCGACAAGAGCCGCCCGGGGACGGGAGCCGACGCGCTGGTGCCGGCGCCGATCATCAGGCACGCGAGCAAGGCAGTCGTCGCAGGGACCGGCATCGCGGGCGCCTCGGTCGAGGTCTATCGAGCGGACCGCGGTGTTGGTGCGAGCGGTCTACCGGTGGCGTTCATCGCAACGGGCACGGTCGACGGCAGCGGGCACTGGTCGCTGAAGGTGTCGGGTCTGACCAACGGCGACCGCGTGACGGCGCTCCAGATCCGCCCCGACGAGAACACGTCGCCGCTCGGGGCGAACGTCAGGGTCCGCAAGTAGGCGAGTTTGGACGCGCTTTTGCGGTGCGTGAGCGCCGCACCGCATGGCGAGGTTGCCCTGAACGCGAGCCACGGTCGGTCCAGAAAGCGCTGGACGCGGCACGTCCCGCGAGGCCGGCCACCTGACGACTTTCCACTCCCAGTGGACAGCACAGCGTCTGGGACGTCCCATTCGCCGTCCTTCAGCACCTCAGCCGTCTGACCTGTAGCCGTTGGCGGGTAGCGACTCAGTTCGGGGACTGACTCCGGGCACGAAAGGTCCGGTGGGCTAGCACCAGCCAGCATCCGATCGCTCCCGCTGAGAGAACTGCCGGCACCCAATTGCCGAGCAGGAGTGAGGCTGCTGTTGCAGACGCGAAGGCTGTGAGGTTGGCTGCAACGTCATACGCAGGCGCGATGAATCTTCGGTTGAGGACGTGTGCGACCGCAATGAACAACCCACACGCGAAGGTAATGGACAAGAGGACGGACACCATCGCGTGAAGTCTGCCTGAGCCCCGACTCTCGCCACTCCAACAGCGCCGCGACTTTCCTTGCAGGTCCAGATGTGATTCGAGACGCTGGCGGCCATCGCGGGAGTGCGCCGATAGGGCTTCGCCAGCGCCTTGTGTCGTCGACCGAAGTTCATGTAGCGCGATCCTGCGCAGACGGACCCGAATACACGCGAGTCGGTGTCTACCAAGAGTGGATTCCTGTGGGGATGGCCTACCCGCAACCGCTCATTCGGCCGGGGCGGGCTCCAGGTACACCTCATCCACGTAGCACCACAGCCAATCTTCGCCGGGCTCGAGTGACTGCACGATCGGGTGCGCTTCCGTCCCGGCGTGCTTCGAAGCGTGCCTGTTGGGCGACGATTTGCAGCAGCCGACGTGCCCGCAGCCCGTGCAGAGGCGCAGGTGGACCCACCACGAACCGGTCTCGAGGCACTCCTCGCAGCCTGGCGCCGAGGGCGCGACGTCGCGAATGGTGTCGATGTGGCCGCATTCCACGACGGGCAGGATACCCAGAGCCGTCTAACGTAACGACCGTTGGAATGATGCTCGTGGAACCGCGGCGCGATCGCGTCGTCTGATGCGGGGCGGCGCCCCGTGTGGCGTCGCTCGACGTTCCGTCAACCGCGCTTCGTCAAGTGCGCCGCCAGCCCTACCGATCGCTTCAGGAGTTCGACGCCGTGTCCACCGCTCGCACGATCGCCCTCGCGACCATCGCCCTCGCCGCCGTGGCGTGCTCGGCGGGAACGCCGACAGCCTCGCCGAAATCGTCTGCGGCAACTGGTTCGTCGCCGTCGCCGTCCGGTTCGCCTGGCGCGGCGACTTCGCCATCGAGTTCGGCGACAACCGGGCCATCGAGCTCGCCGACAACCGGGCCATCGAACTCGCCGGCAACCGCGCCGTCGCCATCGAGCTCGCCGACAACCGGGCCATCGAACTCGCCGACAACCGCGCCATCGCCGTCGCCCACAACAGCCCCGTCACCATCGCCGACAACTCGCGCCGTCACCGTCGCCCGCCACGGCTTCGTCGCCGTCGCCGAGCGCTCCAGCATCGCCGAGCCCGAGCTCATCGTCCGGAATCAGCCACGGGACGGGGCCATCTGACGTCGTGCTGCGCATCGCGACCGCCGGCGGCTTCATCAACCCTCAAACGCAGCTCTTCGCCCTTCCGGAGATCTCGATCTACGGTGACGGCACCGTGCTCACTCCCGACTTCTCGACGATCCAGCCGTTGGGCATCATTCCTCAGCTGACCGTCACGAAGGTCTCCGAGGCCGGCCTCCAGGCGCTGCTCGCGGCGGCCGGCGACGCGGGCCTCCTGGGCAAGAACGCTCAGTACAACAGCGGACCCGTCCCCGACGCCGGCACGACGACCTTCACCGTGATCGCCGATGGGCACACGCACACCGTCAGCGTCGTGGCGCTCGGTCAGCACGGCGGCGATCCGACGACGCAGGATGCTCGCGACAAGCTGGCCGCGTTCGCCGACGCGGTGCAGGACATCCCCACGCTCGTCGGTGTCGCGAACGTCGTCGCCCCGTCGTCGACCTGGACGCCGACTGGTCTGCTCGTGTTCTCGCAGCCAGCCGAATCCACCGGCGGAACGACGCGCGCATGGCCGCTGTCGACGCCCTTGTCGCAGTTCGGAGACGAGATCCGCTCTGCCGACAACGGCAGCGGTGGCGGTGGAGGGCTCAATCCGGGCGCCGGAGGTGCCCTCCGTTGTGGCATCGTCACGGGCAGTGATCTCGCGACCCTCATGCCTGCCCTCAACGGAGCGTCGTCAGACACGCTCTGGACGAGCGACGGCGCGACCTGGTCGCTGACGGTTCGACCGCAGCTGCCTGACGAAACGGCGTGTCCCGGGACGTGAACCGATCGAGCGGAGGCCGTGGCGTCCGCTCGCCCTACCTGGCGCTTCTTCCTCTTCGGTTCTTCCTCGGGGTCACGTTCCTCTACGCAGGGCTCGACAAGCTGCTCGACCCGACGTTCCTCCAGGCGACGGGACGCGGGTCGATCGGCGCTCAGATGACCGCCTGGGTGGACATCTCTCCGATCGGCGGCCTCGTCCAGACGTTCCTGCCGTATGCCGTTCCCGTCGGTCTCGCGATTGCCTTTGCCGAGGTCTGCATCGGAATCGGCGCGGTGCTGGGACTCGCCTACCGGCTCTCGGCGATCGGCGGCATGCTGCTGTCACTGCTGTTCTTCCTGACCGCGTCGTGGGCGGTTCGCCCGTACTACCTGGGCAACGACCTGCCGTACGCGGTCGGGTGGGCGACGCTGGCGTTGGCCGGCAGCGGCGGGATGCTTACCGTCGACGCGTGGCTCAGCGGGCGCGCGAGCAGGGCACGTGTGGGCGGACCCGCGGACGGACGGACCCGCCAGCGACGCTTGATCCTGCGAGCTGGGGTGCTCGCTTTCCTGGGCCTCTGCGTTGCGGGCATCGCAACGCTCGCGCAGGCCGCGCTGGGCGGCCGCTCCGGCGGCGGCCCCGCCGCGAGCCCGTCGCCGTCGGTCGGTGCCGAGGGATCGCCGTCGATCGCCCCATCGGCAGTCGGTCGCAGCTTCGCCGTCGTTCGCACCGTCGCCATCGACCTCGCAAACTGCGTTCCCGTCGACGTCCCCGAGCCCGTCGACCGCATCGCCGTCGCCGTCTCCCACGCCGACTGCCTCGCCCTCACCATCGCCGTCGGCACCGCCCGTCGGAAAGCTCCTCGCACGCATCGGCGACGTCACGGTGTCGCACCCGGTGGTCTTCCAGGATCCGTACACGAGCGATCCCGGGATCCTGTTGAAGCTGGCGGATGGACACTTCGTCGCGTTCGATACGGTCTGCACCCACGCCGCCTGCACGGTCGAGTTCGATCCGTCCTCGGGCTACCTCGTCTGCCCCTGCCACTCAGCGACCTTCGATCCTGCGCAGAACGCGAAGGCCATCGACGGACCCACCTTCATCCCCTTGATGGCATTTCCCATCGTGGTCGACCAGGCCGCCGGAACCATACGGCTGGAAGGGGAGTAGGCCAGCGCTCGTGCGGGGAGCGAAGGAATTGGAGCGGGAGACGGGATTCGAACCCGCGACATCCAGCTTGGAAGGCTAGCGCTCCACCAACTGAGCTACTCCCGCTCGTGGCGCTGATGGTAGACGGATCGACCCGAGTCAGCGAATCGACAGCGTGCGCTCAGGCGTCCTAGCGCGCGTATGCCAAGTTGAACTGCTCGTTCTTGGGCGTCCCGTCGAAATCGAAACAGGCGACGCCGATTTGCGCCGGGCCGGCGGCGGTGCGGATCCCGCTGATCTGGCAGTGGCCCAGATCGCCACTGTTGGACCGATACTCGCTGACCTGCGCGCCACCACCCTTGGGTTGCCCCGGCAAACTGACGAGATAGCTGCCCGTGCTGATGTGCCGGATCGTGGATGCCAGTCCGGACGTGCTGAACCGGTAGGCTGCGTCCGGGTTGTAGATCGACTTGGCTGGGAAGTCCGCGTAGAGGTACGCCTGGTGCCGGTTGCCCTGTCCTTTGAGCGCTGTTTGATCCACGAACGCGATCGTGAACTGCGCGTCCACCGGGCTGCCGCCCAGCGAAAGGCAGCGAACACCGGCCTGTTCATCTGTTGTGCCTTTGGCGACACCCCATCCGGCCACCTGGCACACCGCCGCGCTGCCATGTGGGCTGAGTTCGACGTTGCCGCCGCTGGTGGCCAGTCCTGGAAACGTGACGGCGTACTGCCCGGCACCGGAGCGCGTGATGGTGACGTAGCCGCCCAACGTGTCCACGTTGTAGCTCGTGGCCGGAATGTAGCTGCTTGATGTGGGGTTGTTGGCCCAGGCGTATGCGAATCGGCCAACCGCGCCGTAGGCCTGGAGGTAGTTGGCAGCGAACGCGGAGTCAGCGAAGGTTCCAGCCGGGCTGTAGCAATCGACATACAGCAGTTCCGCCGCTGCGCTGGTGCCCCACTGCACGGCGCAGACACGTGGGTGATTGCCCGTCGCCGTTACGAACGCCGTTCCGCGTGCCGTTCCTGACGAGGCGAGGCCCTCGAGGCGGACCACGTACCGGCCCGCCGTCGTCCGCGTGATCTTGTCGACGCCGCCCGTCGAGTTGCCCTGGTCGACCGCTGCGGGCTCGTAGTGCGCCGTGCTCGGGTGGCGCGCCACGACCCATGCCCACTGTGTTGCATTGGGCGTCACCGCCGGCGTCGCAGCCCCGGCTGTGGTCGCCGTCGCCACCATCAACAGGACCGCCGCAAGCACGCTAACAGCCACCGGAGTCCGCCGCATCACACACACCCTCTGCGCATCAAGGTCGTCCGCGACTATCGGCAGGGCGACGCGCAGCGTCAAGGGTGCGCCACTCGTGGCCCGGCCCGTGCGGGCCCTCATTCAGCCGCGATGAACTTCCGGCGTTTCCTCGCAAACACTGGTACCGTTTCGAGTCCATCGGAACGCGATTTCCCAGTGCCAACGATCGCGCCGGCCGGTGGGAGCCCTAGGGAGGGGATTCGCCCAGATGTACCGTTCACTCCGTTCTCCGTCCGCCGCGGGTGGCAAGGCCGGAGAGGCTGTCGATCGCCACGTGATCGAGGAGTACAAGCACCGCGAGCAGACGGTCACGTGTGTCTGCGGTTGGCACGGCAGCACGGCGGCCGGGCCTGCCGAGCGGTCCGACTGGCAGCTGCACGTGGCCCAGTACCGCACTCGCACCCGCTGACGACCTCCGACATTTCGGTGCCTCCGTCCCAGGGGGCGAACGCGCACACCGACCCGTTCGCGTACGTGCGCGAGGACTTCGCGCGCAACGGATTCATGGGCTTCATCGGCGCGACGATCGACGTGCCCGCGGCCGGGCAGTGCGTGATCCGCGTCCCGTATCGACCCGAACTGACCCAGCAGCACGGCTACTTCCATGGCGCGATGAGCGGGGCGGTCGCCGACGTCGCGTGTGGATACGCGGCACTGAGCGTTGAGCCACCGGGCACGAGCGTGCTCGCGGTCGAGTACTCGATTCACTTCCTCGAGCCCGCGCTCGGCGACGCGCTAGTCGGTCGCGCAACGGTGATCCGCAAGGGCAAGCGCCTCCTCACCTGTCGTTGCGACATCTTCGTCGAGCGGGACGGAGAGGAGGTGCTCACGGGTGCCGTGCTGGAGACCGTGACTGCGAGGGCGCCCCGTACCTAGCCTCACGATCGGTTCGCGTCGACCTCGAGGGACCGCTCGACGTTGCTGCCTCACTAGGTGGTCTGGCCCGATGGGGCGACGACCTCATCGACCGCTGGGATGGATCGCGCTGGCTGCGGGTCGTCCGGGCCGCTGACCGCAACGTCCCCGTTCGAGTCCGGTCGGTCGGCACCGTCGACCGGCCTGCGCTGGAGATTGCCGCCGAGGCGCGCGACCTCGAGTTGGTTGCCGAGCAGTTCGCGCGCACCTTCGTCCAAGCGCATGTGGCGCTCGCGCACCTGGTCGCCGCCGATCCGATCGTCGCGGCCGCCGACGCACGGTTCCCGGGCGTGCGACCGTTGATCACTCACGATCCGTTGACGGCCCTCGTTCGATCCATCAGCGCACAGCAGGTCAACCTGCGCTGGGCAGCCGAGGTGCGTCGCAGGCTGGCTCAACGCTACGGCGTCCCGCACCAGATCGACACAGAGATCGTGTTCGCGCTCGACGCCGGCGCGCTGTCAGGGGCCAGCGTCGATGAGTTGCGCGTTCTGCAGCTGACGACCGTCAAGGCGAAGTCGGTCATCGCGGTCGCCAACGCCGCGCTTGACGGCGCGCTGTCGCGGGATGCGCTCGATCGACTCGAGGACGAAGAGATCGTCGCGGCACTGACGCGGATCTACGGGATCGGCCGCTGGAGCGCCGAATGGTTCCTGGCTCGCACCCTCGGCCGCCCGCGCGTCGTGGCTGGGGATCTGGGGGTTCGAAAGGCGGTCGGCAACGCCTATTTCGAAGGGCGGATGCCAAGCGAGGCAGAGGTGCGAGTGGCGACCGAGCATTGGGGCGCGGCCGCCGGAGTCGCCCAGCAACTGCTCCTCAACACGCTTCTTTAGTCCTGCCCGAAGCGATCCTCCAGCGCCGTGATCTTGGCCACGCGGCGCGCGTGGCGACCGCCCTGGAACTCCGCCGTCAAGGAACGCCGCCACGCAACCGAGGGCGACCTCGCGACCCGATGATCCGGGCACCCATCGACAGCACGTTGGCGTCGTTGTGCTCGCGTCCGAGCCGCGCCGTGACCGGGTCGGTCGCCTCGACGCAGCGGATGCCGCGGATCTTGTTGGCGACGATCTGCTCGCCCGTGCCACTGCCGCCGAGCACGATCCCCGAACTGGCAGTCCCCGGAGGCGACGGCACGCGCCGCCGGCGCGATGAAGTCCGGGTAGTCCACCGGCTCCGTCGAGTTGGTGCCGAAGTCGACCGCCTCGTGGCCGGCGACTCGCAGCAAGGCCACGATCGGCGCCTTCAACGGGAAGCCGGCGTGATCGCTGCCGATGGCGATGCGCATCAGCGTTTCTCGATCACTGCGGCCCTGCGCGCTTTGCCGTCGACGTCGCCGCGGCCTGCTCGCTGTCGCGCGTCATCCGATTGCGATCGCGAGCTCCGCCTCGAACGCCGCCTCGATCCAGGCGACGGCCTGGTCGACGTCGTCGGTCATCTTCAGCAGCTTGACGTCGTCGCGCGCGATGTTTCCGTCCTTCGAGACGACGGCTCGGAAACCAGTCGAGCAGGCCGCGCCAGTAGTCGGTGCCCATGAGGATGATCGGGAAGTGCTCGATCTTGCCGGTCTGCACCAGCGTCAGCGACTCGAACAATTCGTCGAGCGTGCCGAAGCCACCGGGGAAGATCACGAACGCCCTGCGCGTACTTGACGAACATCGTCTTGCGCACGAAGAAGTAGCGGAACTCGACCGCCAGGTCCACGTAGTCGTTGATGCCCGTCTCGTGGGGCAGCTCGATGCCGAGGCCGACCGAGACGCCGCCGGCGTCCTCCGCGCGCCGCGGTTGGCGGCCTCCATGATCCCGGGGCCGCCGCCCGTGATCACCGTCAGGCCCTGCTCGCCGAGCTTCCTGGCCAGCAACCGCGCGCGCTCGTACCAGGGGTCGTCTACTCGGCGGTCCGGGCAGATCCGAAGATGCTGACCGCCGGACCGAGGCGGGCCAGGGCATCGAAGCCGTCGACGAATTCGCCCTGGATTCGCAGTGCTCGCCACGCGTCCGACTCGAGGAACGACGTGTCGGCGTAGGGCCGCTGCATCAGCAGCTTGCGGTCTTCGGTGGGCTTGTTTGACTGGCGGTGTCGAAGTTCGGTCATTTCTCGGGATGGTTGGTGAGGTCGGCGGTCAACGCGGCAATTCGGTCGCGTGCGAAAAAGGCTGGACGATGGTAATGGCCACCGCTATATTCGCGCGGATCTCGGGGGTCCAGGCCGGCCCAGAACGCCTGGCACCGTCTCAACGGATGGGAAACCGCCGCAGACGTATCCCCGATGATCGGGTAGAGGTCGGGAGGGTCTTGTCTTCGTGTATACGGATCGGGAGATCACGTGTCTGGATTGCGGCCAGGCCTTCACGTTCACATCGGGTGAGCAGGAGTTCTACGGGCAGCGCGGTTTCACGGAGCCGCCGAAGCGCTGCGCCTCATGCCGCTCGCTCCGCAAGGCTCAACGCAATTCGTCATCGAACGGGGGCGACGGGTACTCCAACGGCGGCGGCTACGACCGGTCGAGCAACGGCTACGGCGGGAATGGGGGCTATTCCAGCGCCGAGCGCCGCCCGCGGCAGATGTTCGAAGCGCCGTGCGCGAACTGCGGCAAGATCGCGCAGCTTCCCTTCCAGCCGACTGGCACCCGACCCGTCTACTGCAGCGACTGCTTCCAGAGCCGCCGCGCCTGAGACCGACCTCGATCGGCGCCGAGCTCGGCCCCTGGGAGAGCTGGCGCCGCCGGAAATAAGCGCCAGATAAGTGGCGGACAAGAGTCCGCCAAGAGGTCGTCCCTAGCCTTCATCCCACGTTTCGTCGCCCGAGCGACGAGCGCCCTGTCAACCACAGAGGCACGAGGGATGGAGACCCATGACAACCGCGACTTCGCTCGTCTTCCTCCGCGCCCGCACAAGCGTCGGCCTGCTCGGGTTGGTCGTGCTGGGCCTCGTCATCCTGGCCCTCCTCGCGTTCGTCGCGATCGTCGTTCATCGGGATCGCCGCCCCCAGGCTTGACGGCCCGGAGCTGGCACCCTTCCGATGGGGCACGCAGGAATGGATGGCATGAGCCGGCGAGTCGTGCCGGCGCGATCCCATCGGCCGGCAAGGTCCGATCGGCAGCGCGACTGGATGAGAGCTCGGTTCGGTCGTCACGCGTCGGCCTGCGTCGCGCGTCTGATCAGGTTCGCGCCGGGTCCCGCGCTTGCCGGTCGAACGTGAGGTCGTGGTCATCCGGGCCTGGTTCACCGGCCAGGCGCGCGGACACTCGGCCGGGTAGGATCGGCGAGCGTGACTATGGAACTCGACTGCTGTCGCCGCCTGCCAATCGCTGGGCCAGGTAGACCGGGATCGCCGAGAGCAGGATCACGACCACGGCGACCACGTTCACGATCGGTCGCTGGTTGGGCAGTTTGAGGTTGTTGAAGATCCAGATGGGCAGCGTTTTCTGCGTGCCGGCCGTGAAGTTCGTGACGATGATCTCGTCGAACGAGAGCGCGAACGCGAGCAAGCCGGCGGCCAGCACCGCCGTCGCGATCAGCGGCAGCGTGACGTGGCGGAACGTCTGGATCGCATCCGCGCCGAGGTCGCGTAGACGCCTCTTCCAGGTTCGGTGACGTCCTGCGCAGCCGGGCGATGACGTTGTTGTAGACCACCACGACGCAGAAGGTCGTGTGGCCGATGATGATCGTCATCGGGCTGAACGGGATCCCCAGGCTGTTGATCGTCGTGCTGAGCGCGATGCCGGTCACGATGCCGGGCAGGGCGATCGGCAGGACCAGCGCGAACGACAGCGTCTCGCGGCCGAAGAAGTGGAAGCGATGCACCGCGAGCGCGGCCAGCGTTCCCAGGATCAGCGCGAGGACCGTGGCACCGAACCCGACCTGGATCGACAGGATCAGGGCGCTGTGCAGCTCCGGGTTTTGGAACGCAGCCGAATACCAGGAGGTCGTCCAGTTGGTGATGGGCCACGACTGCGCACGGTCGGCGTTGAAGGAGTACAGGACGACGATGAACAGCGGCACGTAGAGAAATGCCAGCACGAACGCCATGAACAGCCGGAGGCCCCAGCGGCCGGCCATCAGAGCGACTCGAAGGCGCCGGTACGGCGCGCCAGGAAGAGGTACACGGCCATGATCCCAACCGGCACGAGGGCGTAGGCGGCGGCGAACGGGATGTTTCCGGCCACGCCCTGGTTGTTGTAGATCACGTTGCCGATGAACTGGCTGTTCATGACCAGCGGCGGGGTGATGTAGTCACCCAGCGTCAGCGAGAACGTGAAGATCGAGCCGGCCACGAGCGCCGGCATTGCCAGCGGCAGCGTGACGCGACGGAACGTCGTCCAGCTGCGCGCCCCGAGGTCGCTGGACGCCTCGAAATACGAACCCGGGATCCGCTCGAGCCCCGCGTAGACCGGCAGGATCATGTACGGCAGCCACAGGTAGGTGAAGACGATCCATCCGGCCACGTCGGAATAGCCGACTCGCACGCCGCTGAGGCCGAGCTGCTGTGCGGCCCACTCGAGCGGCCCATTCGGCGCGAGGATCGTGCGCCAGGCGAAGACGCGGACGAGATAGCTCGACCAGAGCGGCAGGACCATCAGCACCGTCAGGAGGTTTCGACGGCGGGGCGTCGCGACGCGGGCCATGTAGTACGCGACCGGGAACGCGAGGACGGCGCAGGTGATGGTCACCAGCGCCGCCATCGTGACCGTGCGCAGCGCGATCGTCCAATAGACCGGCTGGGTCAGGATGATCCGGAAGTTGTCGAGACTGAAGCTGTGGACGATGGCGCTGGTCTTGGGGTCGAGATACCAGAAGGCCGACACGAAGAGCAGCGCCAGCGAACCGAAATAGAGCACCGCCATCCAACCGACGGGCGGCGTGAGGATCACTGCGACGGTTGCACGTGGACGCCGATAGAGCCAGTTCAGGACCGCAGCGCGCACACGCGAACGCGGCGCGCCTCCGACTGACGAGGCTTCGGCGCTCATCTGAGCGCTCCGATCACGCGATCAACGAGGGCCACGGATGGCCGTGGCCCTCGTTCCTGGATCTCGCTCGTCCGCCCGGCCATGCTGGTGGCCAGCCGAACCTAGGACGTCAGCCCTTGATCGTCGTCCATGCCTGCGTCCACTGCGCTGTAGTCGATGCAGGTCTGGCCGCGCGAATCACCGCAATCGGCCTGGGGCGTCTGCCAGAAAGCGATGCTGTTGTAGAAGTTCGGGTCGTTGACCCCGAACTTGTCGCAGAAGCCCTTGAACTGGTAGCTGCCGTAGCCGGGATCGAGGTACTGGCACGCCTTGGTGTTGGCCGGGGCCTCGCCGAAGTACTCGGCCACCTGGGTCTGCACCTCCGGCGTCAGCATCCAGGCCATCCACTTGAGCATGCAGTTGGGGTGCTGCGCGTGGCTCGACATCATCCAGGTGTCGGCCCAGCCGGTCATGCTTTTCGCTCGGAACCACGGCTGCGACCGGCGCCGGAGGAGTCAGGCCCTGCAGCGCGTTGAGCTGGTACGACCAGGCGGTGCCGACCACGGACGTGCCACTGGAGAAGTTGTCGATCTCGGTGCTGAACAGCGACCAGTACTGGCCGACGAACGGGTGCTGCGCCGTGAGCAGCGCCACCGCGGCGTCGAACTGAGGCTGCGTCAGCTCGTACGGATCGGTGATGCCCAGGTCGGGCTGGTGCGCGGCCAGGTAGAGCGCCGCATCCGCGATGTAGATCGGGCTGTCGTAGGCCGTGATCAGACCCGAGTATTGGGCGGCCTTGGCCGGATCGAAGACCACGTCCCAGCTGGTCGGCGCCGGTGTGACCTTCTCCGTGTTGTACATCAGGATGTTGCCGCCCCAGCCGTGCGGCGTGCCGTAGTGGACGCCGTCGACCACGTAGTGCGGCGCGTTCTGGAGGAACGGCACGACATCGCTGAAGCCCGGGATCTTGGTCACGTCGATCGGTGCGACGTCGCCGTTGGCGATCAGCCGGCCGGTTGCGTCACCGGACGCTGAGACGCCGTCATAGAGGGTTCCGCCGCCCTGCCGCAAGTCGCTGACCATCTGGTCTGACGTGTCGTCGACCTTCGAATTGACCACACAGCCAGTCGCCTGGGTGAATGGAGTCGACCCAGTCGTATTCGGGCAGGTTGGCTCCGGATTCGGCGTAGCCGATCCAGTTGATGATGTTCAGCTGGCCTTCGCCGGGGCCGCCCACCTGGGAGAGGTCGATGTTCGGGACGAGCAGCGTGGGCGGCGATGCGGGCGCCGGGCTCTCGCCACCGCCGGACGGGCTCTGCGCGGACGCCGGACCGCCCGCCGAGATAGCCAGAACGCTGATCGCCGCGACGGCCAAGCCGGCGCGACTCGTGGTTCGTCCGATGCGCATGTTCACGAAACCTCCTCCGTAGATCCCGTTTGCTCCGCATCCGGGGCCACCGGGAGGGTGTGCCGTCGGTCCCAGGTGAGACTGACGGCCTTGTCCTTGAGTGCCAGTGCCTCCATCGAAGATGTCGCGACGTTCTGGGAGATGACCGCAAGCTCACCTCCGGCATCGAGCGCTACCAGATAGCGCGTGTCCGAGCCGAGGTACACGACGTCGTGGACGTGCCCGGCAGCCGACGATGAAGCCCGGCGCCGGCTCGGTGCTGGGATCGACCATGTGGATCTTCTCGGGCCGGATGGTGAACGGCCCCGGTTCTCCCAGCACTGCCTGGGCGACGGCTCCCTCGAGGATGTTGGACGTGCCGACGAACCCGGCAACGAACGCCGTTGCGGGTCGCTCGTAGACGTCCGCCGGCGTTCCGATCTGCTCGATCCGGCCGCGATGGAAGATCGCGATCCGGTCACTCATGCTGAGCGCCTCCTCCTGGTCGTGTGTCACGTAGATGAACGTGATGCCGACCTCGCGCTGGATCGTCTTGAGCTCGACCTGCATCTCCTGGCGCAGCTTGAGGTCGAGCGCACCGAGCGGCTCGTCGAGCAGGAGAACGGAGGGCCGGTTCACGAGCGCCCGTGCGAGCGCGACGCGCTGGCGCTGCCCGCCGGATAGCTGGCTGGGACGGCGGCGCTCGAAGCCCTCGAGGCGAACCATGCGCATCGCCTCTGCGACGCGTCGCGCGCGTTCGTCCTTGGGCACCTTCTTGATCATGAGCCCGTAGGCGACGTTGGTCGCCACGTCCATGTGCGGGAACAGCGCGTAATCCTGGAACACGGTGTTGACGTCGCGCTCGTACGGCGGACGGTTGGAGACCTCCGTGTCGCCAAGCAGGATGCGGCCCTCGGTCGGCAGCTCGAAGCCGGCGATCATGCGCAGCGTCGTGGTCTTGCCGGATCCGGACGGACCGAGCATGGAGAAGAACTCGCCGCCGGCGATGTCGAGATCGACGCCTGCGACCGCGACCACGTCCCCGAAGCGCTTCACGACGCGCTCGAGGCGAACGGACCCACGGTGCGCAGCGTCGCGGCCGACCGATGCCGGCGCGGCGCGATCGACTGTGGTTGGCGCTTCCGCGCGTGGCTCCCCGACGATCGTCAACCCAGCTCCTCTCCAGGTCGCTCCCGGGCACCGACTGTGCGGCTTTCCGATCCTCACTGTCAAGAGAGTGCGGATTTCGCCGTTCGAGGCGGTGATCCGTGCGGATTTCGCACGGGCCGACCGTCGCCTATCGTCTGGCCCGTGGAGCAGGCACCGCAGGATGAACGCCGGCCGATGTCGCGCGCACCGCTGTACGTCGTCATGGGGTTCTTCATCATTGCCATCACGCTCGTGCTGATCGGCGCGATGCGCTCGTCGGAGAAGTCGAACCCGGCACCAAGCGTCCTGCAACCCGGAACGGCGGATTCGCCACGAGCCGTGACCGTGATCATGCGCGACTACCTCTTCGAGCCGAATCCGCTCGCGCTCGTGCCCGGAGAAACGATCCGCCTCACCGCGGTCGACGCCGGTCTGGAGCCGCACGAGCTGGTCATCGGCGACCAGTCCGCGCAGGACGCCTGGGCGGCGGCGAACGCTGCAGCCACGCCACCGGGACCGCTGACCACGCCACCACCTGCGAGCGCGCCTGCCGGGACGGGCGGTCTGCGCATGTATGTCCAGTCCGGCCAGGCAGTGACGGTCGACTGGACGGTTCCGCTGACCGGGCCGCTGCTCATGCAATGCCACCTGCCGGGACACCTGGAGCGCGGCATGACCGCCGGGATCGTCCTCGCGCAGATTGGTCCGTCCGCGTCGCCACGCTAGTAGACTTCGCTTCCTGTTCACCTGATCTGCGCGCCCGCTCGTCACCAGGAGTGCACCTCGAATGACCTACGTGATCGCCGAGCCCTGCATCGACGTCCTCGACGTATCGTGCGTATCGGTCTGTCCGGTCGATTGCATCCACTACGACCAGGGCGTCGACCGCAAGCTCTACATCGATCCCGACGAGTGCATCGACTGCGGCGCCTGCGAGCCCGAGTGCCCTGTCAACGCCATCTACCCCGAGGATTCGCTGCCGGCCGAGTGGGCGGGCTACGCCGCGATCGACGCCACCTGGTTCAAGGACAAGGCGTCCGCGCGAACGTCCGTCGACGCGCTCAAACCGGCCGGATAGGCTCCGAAACCCGCGGGCAGGTTCCGAAACCCGCGGGTCGCCTCGGTAGGGTTGCCGGCTGATCGCTCAGGCGATGACTTTCGGAGGTTTCGCGGTCGCCGACGATGGTTTGCGCCCGGATTCCATCGATCAAGCGATGGGTAACGGCTGCTTCGGCGCCGCGCCTGCCCCACGAGCCCAAAGCTGATCGCTCAAGCGATGGGTTTCGAGGTCTTCGGCGCCAAGCGCGTCCCAATGAGCCCAAAGTCATCGCTCAAACGATGGCTCCTCGAGGTCTTCGGCGCCAAGCGCGTCCCACGAGCCCAAAGCCATCGCTCAGGCGATTGGGTCACGGATCTGGGCTGGTTTCGAACCGGTTCGACCGCCCGAACCCATCGCTGAAACGATGGAAAGTAGCGAGGCCGTGGCCGTCGAGAACATTCCCTCTCGCGCCACGCCGATCAACGGATCGACGGCGCCTCTCGCCGGAGGCACGCTCGCAGACTCAGGGAAGCTGGGTGCTTGTTAAGGGGGGCTCAGCCCTTTGCCAGCATTGCCGCAACGATCCGTTTCATGCTCGGGCGCACGCCGTAGAGCAGCACGGTCGCGCGGAAGACGCGCGCGGAGCCGATCGTGGCCAGGACCACCCAGACGATCAGCACCGTCAGCGAGACGACCACCTGGAACCACGGGATGGTCGGTGACAGGACCAGGACCTGGAGCATGGTGGCCGGCGTCGTCAGCGGGAAGAGCGTCAGGATCCACACGATCGGGCTGGACAGGTCGGTCAGGAAGACCGAACTGAAGATCAGCGGGATCACCGCGAAGAAGCCGAGGAAGCCTGAGTACTGCTGCGCCTCGCGCGAGCCCGGCGAGATCGCGCCGATAGCCGCGAAGATCGCCCCGAACGCGAGGTAGCCGAGCGCGAAATAGATCACCGCGAGCACCAACACAAGCGGCGTGATCGAGACGTTGGCCGAGAACTGCTGGTTGATCAGCGGCAGAGCCACGAGCGCAGTGCCGACCCAGATCACGACCTGCGTCAGGCCGGCGGCTCCGAGCCCGAGGACCTTGCCGGCCATCAGCGGCAGCGGCGGGACGGACGACAGGACGATCTCGACGACACGGTTTTCCTTCTCCTCCGTCACCGACTGGAGCAGGTACCCGCTGGTGATGAAGATGCTCATGACGAAGAGCAGCGTGAAGGCGTAGGGAACCAGGAACGAGGCAACGGCCGAATTGGCCTCGTAGGGCGCGCCGGTCTCGTCGATCGCGACGATCGTCGCCGGGTTCAGGATCCGCGCCGCAACGTCGGGCGGCCACGTTTCCCTGGCGCAGCACGGCAGCGAGCAGCACCTGATCGAGCAGGGCTTCCTGGTTGGCGTGCTTCTCGATGGACGAGATGCCGTTGCCGTGCGTCGTCGAGACGACGGCCGTGACATGCGGATCCTGTGGCCAGGTGGAGGGGACGATCGCGTACTCGTCGATCTGCCCGGCCGCCAGCTGCTGTTGGGCCGTCGTCAGGTCGACGACGTGGGCGCTCGGCAGCGTCGGCAGCGCGACGCTGGACTGGTTGACGATCGTGATCTCGACATTTTCGGGTTGGCCCCCGCCGCCGTCCTCCGGAGGCCAGAACCGAGATCCCGAACAGCGCGGCGACGCCAAGGGGAAGCAGCAGCGTGCCGAAGATGAAGCCGCGCCGCCGCACGGTGCGCAGGTAGTCGCGGCGCGCGACGATCGCGAGCAGTCGCCCGAATCCCGATCTCATGCGACTCGCGCCCTCATGCCACTCGGGCCTCGTGCCGGGCGCCGCGTCGCGCGAATGGGCGGTCCTCATGCGACCTGCGCCGCCCGTGGGTCGCCTTCGACGGCGCGAATGAAGATCTCGTTCAGGTCGGGCGCGTCCAGCGCGAAGCGATCGACCACGGCATCGGTCTTGGCCAGGTCTCGGAACAGGTCCTGTGCCGAGGCGCCGTCGCGAAGCAGATAACGAGCCGTGCCGTCGAACAGGCGAAACGTGGGTCACGCTCTCGAGATGAGCGGCATCACCGGGAAGGTTGCGCCCGGCGACCTCGACCGCGCCGTCGCTGAACGCGCGGCGGACGGCGTCGACCGTTCCGTACAGCACGCGCTCGGCCGTTGTTGATCAGCAGCATCGCGGTCGCACAGCCGCTGCGCGTCACCCATGTCGTGGGTGCTCATGATCACGGCCGCGCCGCGCTCGCGCTGCTGCGATGAGCACGTTCTTGAGCATCTCGGCGTTGACCGGGTCGAGGCCCTGGAACGGCTCGTCGACGATCAGCAGGTCCGGCTCGTTGAGGATCGTGGCGATCAGCTGCGCCTTCTGGTGCATGCCGCGCGAGAGCTCGCCGCCCTTCTTGTTCAGCGAGTCGACCAGTCCGACCTCGGTGAGCATTCGGCGGGCACGGTCGCGTGCCTCGGCCAGTGACAGTCCGCGCAGGGCGCCGAAGTAGGTGAGCGTGTCCAGGATCGGCACGTCGCGGTACAGGCCGCGGTCTTCCGGCAGGTAGCCGACGCGGGTCTGGTGCTCCACGCCCGGCTCTCCGCCGAAGACGTGAACCGAGCCGCGATCGGGCCGGATGATGTCCAGGATCATGCGCATCGTCGTGGTCTTGCCGGCACCGTTGGGGCCGAGAAAGCCGAGGATCTCGCCCGGCGCCACCTCGAACGAGAGGTCGCGCACCACGTCGGTCGAGCCGAAGCGCTTCCAGACGCCCTCGACCGAAACCGGCGGGCGGAGATCCGTTGCGACTGCATGCAGCATCAAAGGCTAGCCGGACTCGGCGCCGCATGGCCGGCGAGGCGACCCGAAGGTCTCTATGCTCGTGCTCATGCGCATCGTCTCCCTGCTGCCTTCCGCGACCGAGATCGTCTTCGCGCTGGGCCTGGGGGACGAGCTGGTCGGCCGAACCCATGAGTGCGACTACCCACCGGAAGCCGAATCCGTGCCGGTGATGACCCGCAGCGTGGGCGGCGGACCCGACGACGACAGCCGCGCGATCCACACGCGCGTCACGAATGCGCTCCACGGCGGCAGCTCGATCTACCGGCTGAACGAGCACGCGCTTGCGGATGCACGACCCGGACCTGATCCTGACCCAGGAGCTGTGCGAGGTCTGCGCCGTCAGCTACAAGGAGGTCACCGAGGCGGTTCGCCGGATCGACGGCGACATCTCGGTCGTCAGCCTCGAGCCGTCGCTCGATCGAGGGAATCTTCAACACGATCTCCACCGTCGGGCGCGATGGCGGAGGCCGAGGACGAGGCAGTCGGCCTGCTCGAGCTGCTGCGCGAGCGACTGGCGGCGATCGAGAACCGCGCGCTCGAGCGCCGGCTGGCGGGCATCCCGCCACGGCGAGTGGTCTGCCTCGAGTGGCTCGATCCGCCGTTCGCGGCCGGCCACTGGGTCCCCGAGCAGGTTCGCCGCGCCGGCGGCTGGGAGCTGCTCGGCGCCGCCGGCGAGCGGTCCGTCGAAACGACGTGGGATGCCGTCCGCGACGTCGATCCGGAGCAGCTGATGCTGATGCCGTGCGGCTTCGACGCGCATCGAACGGCCCGCGAGTACGAACGCATGGCAAAGCCCGACTGGTTCGACGATCTGCGCGCGGTCCGGAACGGTGAGCTGTTCGGCGCTCGACGGATCGGGCTACTTCAGCCGGCCGGGGCCGCGCGTGATCGACGGCATCGCGCTGCTGGCAGAGCTGATGGATCCGGAAGGCTTCGTGGATGCCGCGCCTCCCGACGCGTGGATCCCGCTCGGCCCGGCCTACGCGCACTCCTGAGCGATGCCGTTTCGCGAATCCTTCGACTGCCTCTGGTGCGGCCGTGCCTGGACCACGCGCTCGCGGCTCGGACCTGGAAGGCTGGGCGGGTCTGTGTCCCGACTGCCTCGGACGTGCGCAGGACAACCAGTTCCTGCGCTTCCGCCTGCGAAGCGGCGCTGTCCGAGCGAGCGGCCGCTGCGCCGAGCGAGCGGTGTCGAGTCGATCCGTCCGACCGAGTCGCGGTCGCCGTCGCCGACGCGTCGCCGACGCGGCCGACGACGGACGAGCAGATGAAGGCGTACTACGCGGCACGAGCCCCCGAGTACGACCAGTGGTACCTGCGGGAAGGGCGCTACTCGAGGGGACCGGTACTCGATCTGCCGTGGCACCGCGAGCTGGATGACGTCGGGCAATGGCTGGACGCGCTGCCGATCCACGGCGAGATCGTCGAGCTGGCGGCGGGGACCGGCTGGTGGTCGACGCTGCTCGCGCAGAAGGGCGAGCTGTGGATGTACGACGCGGTGCCGGAGCCGTTGGACGTGGCTCGTCGTCGGTTGGTGGCGCACGGCCTGCGCGCGCACCTGCATCTCCGCGATGCCTGGGAAGAGCCGGATCGACAGGTCGATGCGCTGTTCGCGGGCTTCTGGCTGAGTCACGTGGCTCGGGCGCGGCTTCCGAGGTTCCTCGGTGTGGCACGCCGTTGGCTCAAACCCGGAGGGTTGTTCGCGTTCATCGACTCGCGCCCCGACCCGGACTCGGGCGCGCGAGATCATCCGTCGGTGGACGACGAGGTCGCGCTGCGGCGTCTCGAAGACGGCCGCGAGTTTCGGATCCCGAAGGTCTATTACGCGCCAGAAGAGCTCGAGGTGGAGTTGCGCCGTGCCGGATTCGACGATGTCGAGATCCGCCGGACGGAGCGCTTCTTCCTGATGGGCCGCGCAACGGCGGCCGCGGACGAGCTCTCGTGACGGATCTGGCTGCGCTCGGCCCCCTCGGCGTCTGGGGCCACCTCGATTCGCTCGCCGCCGACGATCTGCGGCGGTTCGCACGTCGCGTGGCGGATCTCGGCTACGCGGCGCTGTGGGTGCCTGAAACGGTGGGCAGGGAGCCGTTCGTCTCGCTGGCAGCAGTGTCAGAAGTGGCCGCCGATACCGGGCTTCACCTGGGGACGAGCATCGCGTCGATCTACGCCCGCGACGCCGTGACGGCGAAGACCGCCGCGATGGCCCTCCACGAGCTCACCGGGGGCCGCTTCATCCTTGGGCTCGGGGTGTCTCATCCGCACCTTGTCACCAAGCTGCGCGGCCACGAGTACGACCGCCCCGTGCCGGCCATGCGCGGATACCTCGAGACGTACCGCGCGGCGCCGTACAGGGGACCGGTACTTGGGGACGGGGCCGAGCCACCCGTCGTGCTTGCGGCGCTCCGCTCGGCGATGACTCGCCTTGCCGCCACGGCCGCCAACGGCGCGTTTCCGTACCTGGTCACGCCCTCGCACCTGCTGGGCATGCGCCGAACGCTGGATGAGAGCGTCGCGGCAGGCGCGCCCCGGCCGTTCCTGGCGGTGACGCTGCCAGCCGTTCTGGGCACGGACGTCGAGCGGGCACGAACCGCGGCACGCGCGTACCTGACGCCCTACCTCCGAACGCCGAATTACCGAGCAAGCTGGCTCGAGCAGGGCTTTGCCGAGCCCGACTGGGAAGCGCCGGGGTCCGACCGGCTGGTCGATGCGATGGTCGCCCATGGCGACGTGGAGCGACTCGCCCACCGGGTGCGCGAGCTGCATGACGCGGGCGCGGACCACGTGGCGCTGATCGCCCTGTCGGCGGATGGACTGGCCGAGGCAAATCTCGACACGCTCGAGGCGCTGGCGGGCCTCAACCGCCCCGGCTGATCAGCCTCCCGAGCCCCGGCGCGTTCGCCAGTGCGACGAAGCCGCGTACCATCGAGGGCGACATCCCCGACAGCGTCTGGGCCGCGCGCACCAACTCGTCCTCGGGAATGGCGCCGATCAGGCTGAGGAGGCGATCCTGGTGCTCAGCGCTCAGCCGGTCGAGCACCGCGAAGAGCCGCGCGATCGCAGCGGGGTCGGCACGAACGACAGCGTCGACGCCGTGGTCGAACTGGTGCACGAACGCCAGCATCCCGTCGAGGCGCCGGCGCAACTCCGCGTCGTCGGTGGTCGCCGCCCGCCTCGCGCACTCCTCCAGGAGCGGCAGGACCGGATCGGTCTCGCGCTCTTTCCGGGCGCCAGCAACGCGACGGAACCATTCCCAGTGATCGCCGACCGTGACCCATGCGCGCGCAGCCGGTCCTCGCTGACCGCCACGTTGGGGCGCGGAAGCCTCGATCAGGCCCCACGCCTCGCAGTCGCGGAGGGCGACGAGTGCCGCTCGGTGTGAAAGGCCCAGCGCCGTGCGCAGCTCAGCTTCCGTGACGGGACCGCCGTGGAGCAGCAGGTAGCCCTGCACGGCCGCGGTCGACGGTGTCACACCCCACGCAGCTCCGATCGAGCCCCAGGCGCGCGCGAAGTCTCGGCGAATCTGCTCCGGGGCTGCGGTGCGTTCAGGCAAAACGTGTTCCTTGACAGTAACGAGTATGTGCCGAATACTTGTTCGGAAACAGTATCCAGTATCTGGGTGGAATGGCGATGGCACAACGGGACGCGGTGACAGGAGCACAGGGCTTCACCGGGCGGCATATCGCGGACCGGCTCGTGGCTGCGGGCCGAGACGTGATCAATCTCACCGGTCACCCCGACCGCGAGGATCACTTCGGCGGTCGCGTGCCGGCCTCGCGGCTCGCGTTCGACGACCCCGCCGCTCTACGCCGATCGCTCGAGGGGGTGGACACGCTCTACAACACGTACTGGGTTCGCTTTCCCGGCTACGGCATCACCCACGAGGATGCAGTCCGCAACTCGACCACGCTGTTTGCCGCGGCCCGCGACGCGGGCGTGCGGCGCATCGTCCATATCTCGATCGCGAATCCAGACGGATCGCAGCGCTCGTACTACCGTGGCAAGCTGGCCGTCGAGCACGCCCTGGCCACGTCCGGCGTCGGCCACGCGGTCGTTCGTCCCGCGGGCGCCCAGTTTGGCGATCAGTCCCGGCTCTTCAATACGATGGCCTGGCTCATGCGCCATTCGCCGGTGTTTGGCGTGCCGGGTCGCGGCAGCTATCGCATCCAGCCAGTGGACGTGCTCGACACGGCACGAATCGCCGTGGAGCTTGCCGGGCGCGATGACGACGTCATCGTCGACGCCGCTGGCCCCGAGACGTTCACGTTCCGCGAATGCGTCGAGCTCATCCGGGTCGCGATCGGCAGCCATGCGCTGGTCGTGCCGGCACCGCCGACCGTTGCGCTGCTGGCGGCGCGCGCCTTCGGCCTGGTGCTGCACGACGTGCTGCTGACGCGCGACGAGATCGACGACCTGCAGGCCGGCCTGCTGGTCAGCCACGAGCCGCCGCTCGGTCAGAACCGCTTCAGCGACTGGGTCCGCGAATCCGCTGCCTGGCTCGGCCGCGACTACGTGCCAGAGGTGTCATGGCATTACGCCAACGCGCGCTGATGGATGCGTCACGCCGGTCGACTTTGCGCGACGTTGTCGGACACGGATCAGGTTGCCTCTGGCTCGTGCGGGCCGAGCGCCGTGACCGACGTCACAGCTCAGGCTTGAATCGAACCTTGCGTCCAATGTAGGCAAACAGCCGACGAGGCGCGAGGCGGACCCGTTCCTTGGCTGTTTCGTGCGTCCAGTGCAGGTGAACGGCCAACGAGAGACGACGTAGGGGCTCCGTTGGCCGTCTGCCCGCACCAAGTGCAAGTCCAACCAAACGCGACCGACGGACACGCTGCTCAAGCCGCCGGCCACGGCCGAGCCACGGACCCGCACCTATACTCGCCACCCATGTCATTGCGTGACGCGACGATTGCGACGGTCGGAACCGGCGTGATGGCCGAGTCGATGATCGCAGGCCTCCTCAAGGGCGAGCAGCTCGGCCCGGAGCAGATCATCGCGAGCCATCCGCGCGCAGAACGGCGGGAGGCCCTGCGCCGCGACTACGGCATCCAGGCAATCGAATCGAACTCCGAGGCCGTGTCGCGCGCCACCGTGATCGTGCTCGCGATCAAGCCCCAGATGCTCACCAAGGTTGGGCCCGAGATCGCGCCGGCCCTGTCGGACGGCAAGCTGGTCATCTCCGTGATTGCCGGCGCCACGACGCGTGCCCTCGGCAACGTTCTCCAGCACGGCCAGCTGGTGCGGAGCATGCCCAACACGCCGGCTCAGCTCGGCCGCGGCGTGACCGTCTGGTACGCAACGCCCGGGGTTACCGAAGAGCAGCGCAAACAGACCTCGACGCTCCTCGGTAGCCTCGGCCACGAGCTGTCGGTCGACGACGAGAAGCTGGTCGCGATGGCGACCGCCGTCTCCGGCACCGGGCCGACCTACGTCTTCCTCGTGATGGAAGCGCTCATCGACGCGGCCGTGCACCTCGGCTTCCCGCGCCACATCGCTCACGACCTGGTGATCGAGACGCTCGAGGGCAGCACGCTCTTCGCCAAGGCAAGCGGCCTTCACCCCGCCCAGCTCCGCAACATGGTCACGTCTCCGGGCGGCACGAGTGCGGCAGCCCTCCACGAGCTCGAGTCGGGTCGGCTGCGGACGGTCCTCTCTGAGGCGGTCTGGGCCGCGTTCCGGCGGACCGACGAGCTGGGCAAGGCCCTCGAGAGCGAGACCGCGAGGGAGCGAACGCCGACCGATCGCGCGTAGCCGGGTGGCGGCCGACGCACGGACACTCAACGCAGCGGCGGTCGCTGACGCCGAGGAACCGCTCCAACCGTGGCAGGCCGACTGGCGCCGGCTGACCGCGATCTTCGTCATCGTCAGCTTCTTCGAGACCGTCGGCTTCGGCCACTTCTTCGCGTTCCTGCCGCTCCTGGTGCAGCAGCTGGGCGTCTCGCACGACCAGGCTGCGACCACGGTCGGGCTGCTCTCGACCCTATCCCTGTTGATCGGCCTCCCGCTGGTTCCGTTCTGGGGCGCCTGGGCCGACCGCTACAGCCGCAAGGCCGTCGTGGTCCGGAGCGCCATCGTAGAGGCGCTGCTCTTCGCGGCGCTCGGGATCGCCGGTTCGATCGGAATGGTGTTCCTGATCGCACCGCTCGCGGGTCTCAATCTGGGCAACACGGGCGTGATGCTGGCCGAGCTCACCGACCGGGTGCCGCGCCGCCGCCTGGCCTTTGCCATGAGCCTGGTCGGTGCCGCCACGCCGCTTGGAATCTCGGTCGGGCCCGCGTTCGGTGGCTGGATCGCCGATGCGATCGGCGTGCAGGCGCTCTTCATCTTCGACGCCTTCCTGGCGTTGGCAGGGGCCCTGCTGCTGGTCGTCTTCTACCACGAGCGCGCAGATCGGCCGCGGCCCAACCTGACCGTGATGCAACTGATCCGACGCTCGCTCACCGCCGTCGTGCGGACACCGGTTGCGCGGGCCGTCTTCACCGCGTCGTTCCTGCTGCTCCTGGGTCAGCGCACGATCTTCCCGTTCATGGCGCTCTGGGTGGAGGAGCTCAACGGCCCGATCATGCTGGCCACGGTGGTCGGACTCGTCGCCGGCGCCTACGGGATTGCAGCCTCGATCGGATCGCCGCTTGCTGGGCGGCTGGCCGATCGGGTCGGCTACCAGCGCGTCATCGTGAGCGCGGCCATCGGCACCGTGATCTGCTTTGGCATCGCGGCCATGGTCACCGCACTCCTTCCGTTCACGATCACCTACGCCGCCTATGGCATCTGCTATGTCACGGTCAGCTCGCTGCTGTTCGTGATCCTGGCCACGCGATTGCCGACCGAAGTGCGCTCGTCCGGTGCTCAACCTGGCGCTGGCGCCGCTGTACATCAGCGGCATCCTCGGGTCGCTGATCTCCACGCAACTCCTCGTCAGGACCGGCGGAGAGATCCGTCCGCTGTGGTACCTGGGCGCGGCGATCAACATCGTGCTGGTGTTCGCGGTCCTCAACGTCCGGCGCGCGACCAACCGAGTGGATGCGGAGACTTCACCTGCATTTGGTACCGATGCGATCGCGCACGAGATCGCGGATGCGGCCGCCGAAAGCTCGTTACCAGGCGCCGTGCCCTGAGTCGCCATTCCGGCTCGATCGCTGGAGAAGGCTCGTGCGCCCGAGGCTGCCTCAGGCGGAGGCGTCCGCGCTGGCCTTGCCTTCCGCGCTGGCCTCGCCTTCAGCGCTGGGCCGTTCGCCGCCGCCTGCATCGTCCCGTCCTGAAGATGCGCGCCGCGCCTCGAGATCCCTCGCTCGCTGGTCGGTGAGGTCGGCGATCCGCCGCAGCGCCGCAATCTGCCGATCCTGCTCCGCTTCCGATTCCATCTCCGCGCCCATGAATGCGTTGTCGGCGGCCCGGATCGAAACGATCAATTCGTCGAGCTTGAGGTGGACTGCCTTCGCGTAGCGGTTCTGGCTGCTCTGGATGACGAACACCATCAGGAACGTGACGATCGTGGTACCCGTGTTGATGATCAGCTGCCACGTGTCCGAAAAGCCGAAGATTGGGCCGGTGAGCAGCCACACGAGGATCACCGTCAGCGCGACGAACAGCGCCCATGGCGATCCCATCACGTGGGTAATGCGATCCGAGATGCGGTCGAAAACAGCGTGCATCGCCCGCGATGATCGCGCGGGAGGCAGCACGGATCCCTAACGGGCCGTAGGCGAAATGCGGCAGCTACGTGACGCGATGGCCCGAAGGGCCGCACCGGTCGGGATCGGCGTCAGGCGCCGGTCGCCTCGCCGGCGAGCTTGTCCAGCTGTGCGGCGTGTTCCTCGAGGTGCTTCACGATGAATGTTTCGAGGATGAAGGGCACGTCCACGGTGCCACGCGTCGGGTGGGTGCCGGTCCGGGCGAGCTGATCGGCAGTCAGGTCCGAGAAGTACGTCCGTGATGCCTCGATCCCATCGTGGACCTTTTGCCACAGCTGCTCCCGAGGCAGGCGGCGGTCACGCGCGATGGCGTCGATCCGTCCCTGGTCGGTCTTCACGCGACCGAAGTTGGGCGTCGTGCCGGCTGGCGCCGACACCAGCTCGCGGGCCTGATCGGTCCAGTACGACACGAACTCGGCGATGTGCGCCCAGACCTGCGCAGCGTCCCAGGTTTCCTCGGCACCGGGGTCGGGATCGGTCTGACCCTGCGGAAACGGGACGTGCGACAGGCCGGCAAGGCGTGCCTCGGCGACGTCGAGGCGGGCGATCAAAGGTTCGAGTCTGCTGTCCACGCTTGGGAGTCTACCCGTGACGTTACGCTCTGCACGTGCCACGCCGTCCCTTACCCGATACCAGCATGACCGGCGAGCCGCACCTCGATGCGCGCCTATCAGGCTGGGCGAAGAAGGCCGGCGAGCCCGATCCGGCCGCGTTCCACGAGCACGAGCTGGAGGCGACGCGGCGTCGGCGCGGCCTGCGCGAGAAACTCACCGGGTTGTTCCAGCGGCGCGCGTCGAGCTAGGCGACCCCGCACCATTTCAATCGGATGTAATGATCCGAGGCAAGAACGCGAGGCGCGCCTGGTCGTGCGCGCCAAGAAACCCTCGCCGGCCCGCAGGTTTCGCATCAGATCGGAAAAGTGCGTCGCCCAGACATCCTCTGGTCGATGAATGCGACGAAAACCGCTTCCCGCTCCACATCGGATTGAAAGTGCGATCGTCGCCTCAAGAATTACGACGAGGTTGCGACCGCCGCCAGCTGCTCGACCGACGGCACGAAGTAGTAGGCACCGGTCAGGGCTCGCGTGAAGCGGGTCAGTGCGTCCCTCGGAGAGCCATCGAGTCCCGCCATGCTGCGGAGCATCTTCTCGAGGATGGACTGCTCCGCGCTGAAGCCCGAGAAGATCGTTCCGTGCTCGCTCAGCGTTCCCCAGCCGATGTTGCGGCGGAAGATCTTGCCGAACTCGTCCTGGTCGTTGCGGGCGACATGTGAGTCGTCGGGCTTCGGATCGAGCTCTTGGCTGTCCGACTTGCGCCGGCCCATCACCTGCTCCTGGGCCTCGACTCCGAGCGCCTCCCAATCCATGACGTCGTGCTCCCACTGCTGCAGCAGCAGGACGCTTCCCCCGGCTCCCGGAGACCCGTCCTTGATCATGACGACCCCGGTCGCTTCGACGAGCGTCGGGTTCTCCGTACCGTCGATGAACCCAGTGAGGTCTCGATCCGCGTGGTACGGCCAGCCAACAAGCTCGTGGGCGAGCTGGGCGGTCGGCAGCAACGTCGTCGTCACGACGTGTGAGACGTCGAACACGAGGTCGTAGCTGGCACCGGTCAGCCAGATCACGGCGTCGTGTTGCGTGGCCGGAAAGACAAGGTCCTCGTCGCCCGTGATCGGTTCGTTGAACCCATGGACGGACGCCGCCGAGGCATCCGGAACGGCCGCAGCCCACAGTTCCGGGCGAAAGCCGCAGACGAGGTTGACGCCACCGATCGTGGTTCGCGGCTCGCGCATGCCGGCCACCTGGGCGATCAGGTCCGACCCGGCTCCACCCGGGTGCAGGTCGAACTCGAGGTAAACGTGGGATGCCGTTCCGATGGCGAAGATCCCGGGCTGCGGCAGGGACATGCGACGGCTCCTGTTCATCGAAGTCCTGTTCATCGAAGTCTTGCGTATGCGCACACAGCGTGCATGAACCCGGCTCAGTCGGGGAAGGCCTCCGGCCCGCGCTCGGCCAGCTGCCTGGCCGCGTCGGCCGCGTCCTCGGCGGCAACCAGGAGTAGGGATAGGCCGGGTCCTCGAGCTCGGCGGCCTCCCTGGTCAACCACAGCGGGTGGAACGTGTCGACCATCACGGCGAGCTCCTCGGTGCCTTCCTTGCCGATGGAGGCCTCGACCGTGCCCGGATGCGGTCCGTGCGGGAATCCCCGCCGGATGGACCGTGAACGAGCTGATGTCGACCCCGCGGCGGCTCATGAAGTTGCCCGCGACGTAGTAGATGACCTCGTCCGAGTTGATGTTCGAGTGGTTGTACGGCGCCGGGATCGCCAGCGGGTGGTAGTCGAACTTGCGCGGCACGAACGAGCAGACGACGTAGTTGCGCGCCGCGAACGTCTGGTGCACCGGTGGCGGCTGGTGGACGCGTCCGGTGATCGGCTGGAAATCGCCGATGTTGAAACGGAACGGGAAGAGGTAGCCATCCCAGCCGACCACGTCGAAGGGGTGGTGCCGGAAGTGGTAGGCCGTGATCAGCCCTCGCGCCTTGACGTGGACGACGAAATCGCCGCCGTCGCTGCGCGGCTCGGCGAATTCCGGCGCGTGCAGGTCGCGGTTTCCATACGGAGCGTGCTCCAGCAGTTGGCCGTAGTCGTTGAGGTAGCGGCGCGGCGCAACGATCTCCGTGGGTGATTCGAGGTAGAGCAGGCGGTGGTCCACGCCGGGGTCCTGTGTCAGCCGCCACGTCGTGCCGATGGGGATGACGATGTAGTCGCCGCTGGCGTAGGCGAGCGTTCCAAAGACGCTTTCGAACGTGCCGCTGCCCTCGTGGAAGAAGAGCATCTCGTCCGCGTCGCCATTGCGATAGAACATCCCCTTGGGGATCGATTCGGCAGGCCGGATAACGCCCATGACGACGTCGTTGTTGAAGAAGAGCGGGTATCGCCCGAGCGCCACGTGACCCCGCGGCTTCAATTCCGCGGTCTTGATCAGCCGGTGGTGGTGCCACTCGTCGTCGGCGCGCTCGAGGCTGACGGGGCCGACCGGCTCGATGCGATGCGTCTGTGTCGGCGGCACGAGGTGGTACAGCAGGCTGCTGCGGCCGGTGAAACCCTCGACGCCGAAGAGCTCTTCCGCGTAGAGCGACCCATCCGGCGCGCGGTGCTGCGTGTGTCGCTGGCGAGGCACGCTGCCCCGCTGCACGTAGAACATGGGCGACTGGCCTCCCGGCAGTTGGAAGGCCAGTCTATCGAGCGCCCGAAGGGTTACGACACGCGATGAGTCACGACGAGCGCGAACCCTGGATCGACGCGATCTGTGCACGAGCAGCCGCCACCAGCTCGGCGTTGGTGTTCGCTTTGCCCCAGAGACCCCAGCCGCCCTCGACGGCCTCGGTCAGCAGCACCCACGTGCGCTCCCGCAGCGCGTCGTCGCCCGCAGCCGAAGCGATCAGCTCGGTGAAGCGCGCCACCGTGGCGAGCTGCTTGTCGCGGTCGAGCGCACCGGCGTTCGTGAGCACCTGGACCCTGACGTAGCGGCCGTCGCCATCGACGTTGGAGATCGAATCGGCGGGCAGCTCGTGGACGAAGGCCGCCGTGTTCTGGCGGAACATCGGGATGTTGGGCACCTGCTCGATGGTCATTAGGGCCTCGGCGAGGTCGCGCGCCAGCGCGTGTCGGTCCGGAAATGTCCCGGACGCGGCATAGACGTCGATCATCGGCATGGTGGATCTCCTCGAGCGCGGTGGTCAGACGGGGATATGACGGTCATCATAATGAACCGGAGCTCAAGGCGATAGCCCCTCGGCTTGCCTGTGCAACTGGCGGGCGACGGCTTCGAAGGGCTCGAAGCTGCGTTCGGCCCGACTCATGACCACCGCGCCTTCGCTCGCCGCGACAACCGTCGTCGCGAAGGCGAGTGCTTCGGAGCGCTCGACACCCTGCGCATCGAACAGCCGGGCCAGCTTGAATCTCCAGGCGGAGAAGATCTCACCGGCCACATCGCGCAGTTGGTCCGAGTCGGCACTCACCGTCACGGCGAGGACCGAGCAGCCGACAGAAAGGTCGGATCGCACGAGCACGACGCGCCACATGGCCATGAACGCATCGACCACGGCGACCGGCGATTTCCCCTCGAGACCGTCAAGGAGCGCGATCGCCCGCGCGCCCGCGAGCTCGATCGCGGCTCCTACAAGTTGATCCTTGCCCTCGGGGAAGTGGTGGTAGATCGAACCACGCGGTGCACCGGACTGCTCGAGCACTCGATCGAAGGACGTGCCGCCATAGCCATGTCGCGCCAGCAGCACGATGGCGCTCTCGACCATTCGCTCACGGGGTCCCGAAGCCATGGCCGTAGTTTCCTCGACTGCCCGGGCTTCATCGCGCCGGCCGTCCCCACGATCGGCGTGGAAACGGCGCCGATGCGTTCGACCGAGAGCGTCACCTCGTCGCCGGGCTGAAGCCAGCGCCCGAACCCGGACGTCTCGCGGACCTCCAGCAAGCAGCCGCTGCCCACGGTGCCCGAGGCGACAAGGTCACCTGGTCGCAGCGAAACGTCGGCCGAGGCACGCTCGAGCATCGCGCCGAACGAGTAGTGGATGTCGGACCATGAGCCGCGGCTCAACTCCTGCCCGTTGACCGCCGCCGTTGCGCTCAGCCGGTACCCGCTGCCATCGCGCACGTCAACGAACTCGTCGGGCGTCACCCACCACGGCCCGATCGTCGAGGCGAAATCCTTTCCCTTGGCCGGACCGAGGCGGACCACCGTCTCGTCTCGCTGCAGGTCGCGCGCAGACCAGTCGTTGAGGATCGTGAAGCCGCCGATCGCCTCCTCCGCGCGATCCGCGGGAAGGTCCCGACAGGGCGTATCGATCAGCGCGCAGATCTCCAACTCGTAGTCGAGCTCGCTCGAACCCGATGGCGCCCAGACGGCGTCGCCGGGCCCGCGGATCTCCGAGACGTTCGAGAAGTAGAAGATCGGCAGGCGATACCAGCGCTTCGGGAACCTCGCCACCACGCCGCGCCCAGACGGTCGAGACGTGTCGCTCGAAGGCGTAGAAGTCGCGCAGGCTCAGTGGCGCGAGCAGGGGAGGGCCGAAGCGCACGTCCGCGACCTCCAGGACGAGGTCCGATTCCTCATCGCTCGGCGCAGGCAGCCAGTCGGGATGCTCGAGAAACGGCTCGACCAGCAGGCGCAGGCGCTCCATGCGGATGCCCCGTCCCAGCAACGCGTCGAGGGTGGTGATGCGCTCGCGGAAGAGCGGGTCGTTGTGCTCCAGGCTCGAGTCCGCGCGGATCAAGCGGCGTCGCGCGTGCTCGGCGTCCAACCAGCGTCCGTCCGGGAGCGCGGCCGCCAAGCGGTGCGGTGAGCCAGCCGGTGCGCGGTCCACGCGGACGTGTGCGATGCGCATGAGCTCAGAGTGTAGGTGGCCGCTTTCAGGAAACATCGAGGTTGTCGGCCTAGACTCCGAACCTCCTGCACCACCAGGACGTACATACGAACGAATGAGCCTCGATCGGAATCTCCCACCCCGGTGGGAAGACATGCTTCCAGCCGACTCGGGGTCACCGGCTGCGGAACCACCGGAGCACCCCGCTGTGGTGGCGCGGCCGGGGCGCCGGCAGCGCTCCGCGTCGGCGTTTCGCGGCGCGCGGCCGTTCCTGCTGGGCATCGTGGCGACGTTCTTCGGGCTGTGGCTCTACGCGATCATCGCGCCGACGCCGCGGCCGCTGTCGGGATCGGACGTCGATCAGCGCATCAACGACGCGCTGGCATCCCAGACGGTCGGGCCACCGGATTCGCGGGTGGTCTACGGCGACGTCGCGCCGGCGCTCGTGCTGATCCAGACCGACAATGCGCCGTCGGGCGCGGCGCCGGCTCCGGGCGCCACGGCCGGAACGACCGGTGAGCTCGGCAGCGGCGTCGTGGTGAACACGCGCGGCGACATCATGACCAGCCTTCACGTCGTGGCCAACGCGGCGAGCATCCGGGTGACGTTCGCCGACGGCACCTCGGCGCCGGCTACCGTTGCTCGCACCGAGCCCGACAACGACATCGCGGTCCTCCGCGCCGTCGGGCGGTCCTCCGCCTGCCCCGGCCGTGCTGGGCGACCCGCACACGCTGCGAGTCGGCGACGAAGCGTTCGTCATCGGCAACCCGTTCGGGCTCGTCGGCTCGATCAGCGCCGGCGTCGTGTCGGGCCTCGATCGGTCCTTCCAGATGCCCAACAACGGGGTCACGCTGCACGGGCTCATCCAGGTCGACGCGGCCGTCAACCCGGGCAACTCCGGCGGACCCCTGGTCAACGCCAACGGCCTGGTGGTCGGGATCGTGACCGGGCTCGTCAACCCGAGCCCCGATGACGTGTTTGCCGGGATCGGACTTGCCGTACCCATCGACGTCGCGGTCAGCGGCGTCGGCATGCCACCGGACTAGAGCGCACGAGAGAGGAGCACTCGATGCAAGCGGGCAGCACTACCAGCACTCCCCGTCTCCCGATGGAGCGCGTCCTGTACGAGGTCAAGAAGGTCATCGTCGGGCAGGACCACCTCCTCGAGCGGCTGCTGGTCGGCCTGCTCGCGCGCGGCCACCTGCTCGTCGAGGGCGTGCCCGGCCTCGCCAAGACGATGGCCATCAAGACGCTGGCGGCGTCGATCGGCGGCGACATGAAGCGCGTCCAGTTCACGCCGGACCTGGTCCCGGCCGACCTCGTGGGCACGCGCATCTTCAACCAGAAGACCGGCGAGTTCACCACCTCGCTGGGGCCGATCTTCACCAACCTGCTGCTCGCCGACGAGATCAACCGGGCCCCGGCCAAGGTGCAGAGCGCGCTGCTCGAGGTGATGCAGGAGCGCCAGGTGACGATCGGGCGCGAGACGCACATCGTCCCGGAGCCGTTCCTGGTGCTGGCGACGCAGAACCCGATCGAGACCGAGGGCACGTACGCGCTGCCAGAGGCGCAGGTCGACCGCTTCATGATCAAGGTGCTGGTCGACTACCCCACGCCAACCGAGGAGTACGCGATCGTCGAGCGCATGACCGGCAACCTTGAGCCGGTGCAGCAGGTGCTCTCGACGGCGGAGCTGATCGATCTCCAACGCCAGGCAGACCGCGTCTACGTCGACCCGTCGCTGATCGACTACGCGGTCCACCTGGCGACGGCCACGCGCTTTCCGCAGAAGTTCGGCCTGCCCGAGCTGGAGCCGTACGTCACCTTCGGGGCCAGCCCGCGGGCCTCGATCAACCTGATCCTCACCGCGCGTGCCCTGGCATACGTGAAGGGCCGCGACTACGTGATCCCGCAGGACGTCCTCGACATGGCGCTCGACGTGATGCGACACCGCCTGGTCCTGTCTTTCGAGGCGCTCTCCGACAACGTCACTGCCGACGACCTGCTGGGCGTGGTGCTCAAGCGGATCCCCATCCCGACCGTGCCCCTGCGAGAGAGCGGACGTGTCCCGCGCGGCGCCTGAACGCCTGCTCCAGCGCCTGGACTGGAAGGTCGTCCATCGACTGGACGGCCTGCTCCAGGGCGACTACCGCACGCTCTTTTACGGGAACGGCCTCGATCTCGCGGATCTGCGCGAGTACGTGCCGGGCGACGATGTCCGCAACATCGACTGGAACGTCACGGCGCGCATGGACGTGCCGTATGTCCGCCAGTACGTCGAAGACCGCGACCTGACCGCCTGGTTCCTGTTGGATCTGACGCCGTCGGTGGACTTCGGAACGGTCGAGACGGACCGTGAGAAGCGCAGCGTGCTGGTCGAGTTCGTCGCCACGCTGGCGCGACTGCTGACGCGGCGGGGCAACCGCATCGCGGCGCAGTTCTTTGGAGCCGGTGTCGAGCGGACGATCCCGCCCGCCAGCGGACGCCCGGCCGTGCTGCGGCTGATGAAGGACCTGATGGAGCATCCGCGCCTCGCCAGCGCGCCGCTGACGGACCTCGCGCCGATGCTCGAGCGGGCAGGCAGCGCCATCCGGCGTCGCTCGCTGGTCTTCGTCGTGTCGGACTTCATCAGCGAGCCCGGCTGGGAGCGGCCCTTGAGCCTGCTGGCTCGGCGGCATGAGCTGATCTGCGTGCGGCTCACCGACCCGCGGGAGACGCAGTTGCCCGATGTCGGCTACCTGATGATGCAGGACGCGGAGACGGGCGAGCAGCTGCTTGGTGGACACGCACGATGGCGGGTTCCGGAGGCGCTTTGCCGAAGCGTCGGCGACGCGTGAGGCGCAGATCCGGGCTGCGTTTGCCCGAGCGGGCACCGAGGCGATGGCGCTCTCAACCGAAGATGACCTGGTCGCCGCGGTCGTGCGGATGGCGGAGTTGCGCCGGCGGAGGCGCCGCGCGGCATGAGCTTCATCTGGCCCGAGGCGCTGCTCTCGCTGCTGCTGATCCCGATCGGGGTCGTTGCCTGGCGCCTGATCGACCGAGGCAGGCGCCAGCGGGCGGCGGCAGCCGGTGGCCTCGGGCTGACGCACTCGACGCGACCGCCCATGCGGCTCCGTGGCCGCGTTCCGGCAGCGTTGTTCCTGCTCGGGTTCGTGTTGCTCTGCATCGGCCTGGCGCGGCCGCAGGCGGTGCTCTCGCTGCCACACCAGGAGGGCACTGTCATCCTGGCCTTCGACGTGTCGGCCAGCATGGCCGCCGATGACCTCAGTCCCACCCGGATGGACGCTGCCAAGCAAACGGCCCGCGATTTCATCGCCAAGGAGCCACCCGGCGTGATCATCGGGATCGTGGCATTCACCGACTCCGGCCTCTCGGTGCAGGTGCCCACCGCCGATCAGGCCGCGCTCGACGACGCGCTTGACCGGCTCACGCCGCAGCACGGAACGGCGATCGGGCAGGGCATCTCCGCTGCGCTCAGTGCCATCGACATCGCCGAGCACGGTCCGTCGAACGACTTCTACACCAACCAGAGCCCAGCGCCGACGACGGCGCCGGAGCCCGTTCCGCCGGGCTCGCACACCTCTGCGGTGATCGTGCTGCTGACCGACGGCGAGAACAACGAGGAGCCCGATCCGCTGGCTGTCGCGCTGGACGCCGCGGTCCGTGGGATCAAGATCGACACCGTCGGCCTCGGCAGTCCCGAGGGCGCAACGATCGATCTCGGCGGGTACCAGGTCCACACCCAGCTCAACGAGGCGCTGCTCAAGCAGATCGCAACCACGACTGCCGGCACGTACACCAACGCGCAGAGCGTGGCCGACCTGCAGCAGGTCTACGACGGGCTCAGCTCGCAGCTGGTCGTGACCGGACAGCCGGTCGAGATCACCGCGCTGGTGGCCGGCCTGGCGCTCGCCATCCTGGTGCTGGCGACGATCACCTCCTACGCCTGGCTGGGACGGCTGCCGTGACTGGTGTCGTCGTCGATCGTGCCGCGATGAGCGGAGTGGCGAGCTGATGGGCTTTCTCTGGCCGGCCCTGCTGACGCTGCTGTTACTGATCCCGGTGGGCGCGATCGCCTATGTCTGGTACCAGCGCCGACGGCGTCCCGCGGCCGTGCGCTACTCCAGCCTTTCGCTCATTCGCGTCGCGATGCCGCGGACGTCGCGATTCCGGCGACACCTCCCCTTCGCGCTGCTCCTCGCTGCGAGCGCGGCCCTGTTGATGGGCTTCTCGCGGCCGTACGTCGTTGCCAGCCTGCCCGCGAGCGAGGCCACCATCGTCCTCGCCATCGACGTGTCGGGCAGCATGTGCTCCTCGGACATCTCGCCATCTCGGCTCGAGGCGGCCGAGGAGGCCGCGGCGCAGTTCATTCGCAGCCAGGGACCGGGCACGCAGATCGGCATCGTCGCGTTCTCCGGCTTCGCACAGATCGTCCAGCCGCCGACCAACGACCAGACGCTGCTGCTCGAAGCGCTGCAGTCGCTGGTGACGGGGCGCAGGACGGCGATCGGCAGTGGACTGCTTGGTGCGATCGACGCCGTCGCGGAGACCGACCCTGGCGTCGCGCCGAGCACGGGCGAGGGGAGGGCCGGCGTCGAGCCGACCGCGCCAGCCGCGGGCGATTACGCCCCGGACATCATCGTGCTGCTCACGGACGGCGCGAACAATGCCGGTGTCGATCCGCTCGAAGCGGCGAACCAGGCGGCGGACCGTGGCCTGCGCGTGTACACGATCGGCTTCGGGACGGCCAATCCACAGCCGCTCGAGGGGCAGTGCGCGCAGCAGATCATCGGGCGCGAGCCCGGCAACGGCGGCTTCGGCAACGGCTTCGGCTTTGGCGGGCCCCCGCAGGGCAGTGGCGGCTTCAACCGCGGCATCGATGAGGTCACCTTGCGCGGGATTGCCAACGCCACCGGCGGCCAGTACTACCCGGCCTCGAGCGCCGGAGAGCTGCAGCAGGTCTTCGACAACCTGCCGACCTCGCTCATCACCCGCCACGAAGTGCAGGACGTTGCGTTTGGCTTCCTCGGCATCGGTGGCGTGCTTGCGGCGGCGGCGCTGCTCCTCGGTCGGGCCTGGCGCCCATTGCCCTGAGGGATCGCGGCCTCCTCGGTCGGGCCTGTCGCCCGGGGCGGTGCCGACTTGGGTTCGTGCTCGCTCAGGCGTCCGGGGCGGTGCCGACCTGGGTTCGTGTCCGGCTTACCCGCTCGCGTACCGCCTGCATGGTTAGCACCAGCAGTAGCTCGCTCGTTGTGTGGAAACGAGAGGGCGCATGACGGCTTGAAGCGCGTCCCATATGCCTGACCAAGCGTGAGTCTCATGTTCTCCGAGCGGTCATTGCCCCTTTGCGAGACCTTACCGCCTGGCTTAAGCGAGCTCCATCCGTGGAGCCGGTACGCGGGCCGACATGGCCGCGTGCACAGCCCCGCGTGATAACCAGCGGGGCACTCGAATCGACGGCAAATCCGACGAAGCGAGGCAAAAAGGGAAGTGGCGGCCGCCGCCCTTGCGGGCCACTACCGCCACCGAAGCATCGCCGCGAGTTCGCAAACGGAAGTGGCGGCCGTTGCCCTTGCAGGCCGCGACCGCCACCCGAGCTCCGTTCCCCCCGCGGAGGAGCGCTGGGGGGACCTTGCTGGCGAAAGAAGCGAGTTTCGACCGGCTAGTAGTTGTAGCCGCTGGGGGATGCGACCGGAGCCGATGGAGCGGCGCTGGTGGCCGCAGAAGCAGGCGGCGCTGCCGGCAGCACCCCGGTCACGTCGGCGACGAACCAGAACCCGCCAACGCCCTCGCCATTGGTCTGGCCGGCGGCCTGGTCCCCGCCGAAGTAGTACAGCGGGTGTCCGTCGTAGGCAACCTGCGTCGTGCCGTCGTCCGACCGCACGAACGATGTGAAGGTGCCCGTGACGCCCGAGCCCGCGGTCGGTGTTCCACCAGCGGCCACCGTCACCGCCGGCCAGTTGCCCTTGCACGCCGCGCTGGTGCACGCCGTCGCATCAGCGGAGGTGTCCTTGGCGAAGAAGTAGATGGTTTTGCCACCATCGCCGGTCAGGTACGTCCCGAGAGGGCCGGTCGTTGACGCGATCGTGAGGCTGCCGGTCGCGGAGGACGCGGCCGCGCTCGCTCCGGCGCTGGGGACCGCCGAAGCAGCTGCCGACGCTGCCGCCGAAGCCGGCGCAGCCGTGGGGATCGCCCCGGTCACGTCGGCAACGGACCAGACGCCACCAACGCCCTGGCCGTTGGTATCGCCCGCGGCCGGGTCTCCGGCAAAGTAGTAGAGCGGGTGCCCGTCATACGCGACCTGGACGGTGCTGTCATCGGAGCGGATGAAGGTGGTCACGGAGCCGGTCGCACCGGATGGCGCCGCAGGCGGCGGTGCGCCATTGGGGTTCGTGGCCGGCGGCCATGTGGCCCTGCACTCGGCGTCGGTGCAGGCGGTCGCGTCGGCCGACGTGTCCTTGGCGAAGTAATAGAGCGTCTTGCCATTGAGGCCCGTGAGGTATGTCCCGAGCGGTCCCGTCCCGGTCCCGAGTGTGAGAGCGCCCGTCGCGGCGCTGCTCGCTGCGGGACTCCCAGCGGTGGTCGGACTGCCCGCTGCCGATGCGGCGACGCTCGGAGCCGCGGTCGTTACGGCGCTGGGTTGAGCAACCGAGGGAGTTGCGGTGCCGGCAGCGCATGCGGCCAGGAGCACCATCGCCGCAGGAGCGATGGCGATCACACGCAGGGCGTGCGTGCGGTGGGTCGTGGTCATTCGTTCGGGTACCTCAATGCGGAAATCCGTCGAGACGATCATGCGGTGCGCCCGACGCTCGAGCGCACCGCAAATTGATCGTTTTTGGTGGATCCGACTCGCCGGTCGATCCGGCGAGCCAGTCCACCGGTAACGGTGCTGTCAGGGCTTGGCCAGTGCGAACCCACCAACGCCGTCGCCGGTCGCGGCACCCGCGGCAGCGTCGCCGATGAAGTAATACAACGGAGCGCCGTTGTAGCTGACCTGCATTGAGCCGTCGCTTCGCGCGAAGGTCGCGATCGTGCCGGTCACGCCCGTGCCGGCGACGGCCGACTCACCAGCGTCCAAGGTGAACGGCGGCCAGTTCTTGACGCAGCCGTCGCTCGTGCAGGCGCTCTGGTTGGGCGTCGTGTCCTTGGTGTAGATGTACAGCGTCTTGCCGTCCTCGCCGGTGAGATAGCCGCCGGTGGAGACCGCCACGGTGTAGGTCTCACCGGCTGCCGCAGACGCCTCGGCGGATGCACCGGCACTGGGAGCGGCACTCGGCTCGGCGGGAGCGGGAAGGCCGCTGCCGGTCACGTCGGCCACCCACCAGAGGGCGAAGAGGCCCTCACCGTTCGTGTCGCCGGGAGCCTTGTCGCCTGCGAAGTAGTAGAGAGGATGACCGTCATAGGCGAGCTGGTTCGTTCCGTCGTCGGAGCGTACGAAGCTGGTGAACGTGCCCGTGGCGCCTGCGGGAGCCGCCGGCAGCTGGGCTGGGTCCGCAACCGTGACCGCGGGCCAGTTCGTCTTGCATCCGTCGCTGGTGCACGCGGTCTGGTTGGGAACCGTGTCCTTGCCGAAGAAGTACAGGGTCATGCCGTTCTGGCCCGTGAGGTAGGCGAGGGCTGTCCCGGTTCCGAGCGTCAGTGGGCCGCCCGATGCCTCGGGGCTCGCCTGTGCTGGTGCGGAGCGCGTCGTTGCCAGGGCCGCGCTGGCGGATACCAGGACGAACGCGGCAGCGATGGCCATCGTCAGACCCAGTGCGGTGCGGGAGCGCTTCTCCATTCGTAGTCCTCCTCATGTCTTGATGGACATCGGTTGGTACGTCGCAGGGTGCAGGGATGGTTTCGCGCCGTGACCAACGGGCCCTCGTGAGGGGCCAACACGAGCGCGCACGCTACGATCGTGGCTTCCATGAGCAGCACGGGTTCCCAGGTCATCAATTCCTCGGCGGCGCGCGCCCAACGGCGGTCCGATCGCAACTCGCGGTTGCCCGAGCTGCTGCGCGAACGGATCCTGGTGCTCGACGGCGCGATGGGCACGCATCATCCAGCGGCACCAGACTGGACGAGGCGGATCCTTCCGCGGCGAGCGCTTCCGCGATCACCCGAAGGACCTGCGGGCGCCAATGACCTGCTGGTGCTCACGCAGCCGCGACGTCATCCGCGACATCCACGGCGAATACCTGGACGCCGGCGCGGACATCATCGAGACGAACACGTTCAATGCCAACGGCCGTCTCGATCGTCCGACTACGGCCTGGAGCCGTGTGTCGAGGAGATCAACCGGGCGGCGGCACGCGCTGGCGCAGGCAGGCGGCCGAGACGAAGCCCGAAGGCCCGTCGAGCCGACCCGGCCCCGCTTCGTTGCCGGGGCACTCGGGCCGACCACCAAGACAGCGTCAGCCTCTCCCCCGACGTCAACGATCCGGGGGCGCGCAACGTCACCTTCGACCAGCTCGGCGGCCGCGTACCTGGACGCGGCGCGCGGCCTGGTCGCGGGCGGCGCGGACATCCTGCTGATCGAGACGATCTACGACTCGCTCAACGCCAAGGCGGCCATCTTCGCGGTCGAGACGGCTCTTCGAGGAGCTCGGCTGGCGGCTGCCGCTGATGATCAGCGGCACGATCACCGATGCGTCCGGCCGGACGCTGACGCGGCCAGACCGTCGGCGCGTTCTGGAACTCGGTCCGTCACGCGCGACCCACTGAGCGTCGGGCTCAACTGCGCCCTCGGCGCGCGCATGCTGCGGCCGTACGTCCAGGAGCTGTCGCGCATCGCCGATCTGCCGATCAGCGTGTATCCCAACGCGGGCCTGCCGAACGCCTTCGGCGGCTACGACGAGACTGCCCTGCGGAGACGTGCCGGGGTGCTCGGTGAGCTGGCCGCGCTCGGCGACGTGAACATCGTCGGTGGTTGCTGCGGCACCACGCCCGACCACATCGCGTGCCGTTGCCGCGGCCGTTGCCGGCCGCCGGCCGCGCGCGATCCCGACGATCGAGAAGCGCACCCGCCTCTCCGGCCTGGAGCCGCTCGACATCGGCCCCGATTCGCTCTTCGTGAACGTGGGCGAGCGCACCAACGTCACCGGCTCGCGCACGCTTCGCGCAACTCATCAGCGCACGGCAACTACGCCGAGGCGGTCGAGATCGCGCGCCAGCAGGTCGAGAACGGCGCCCAGATGCTCGACATCAACATGGACGAGGGCATGCTCGATTCCGAGGCAGCCATGGCGCGCTTCCTGAACCTGCTGGCGGTCGAGCCGGACATCGCCAAGGTCCCGTTCGTGATCGACAGCTCCAAGTGGTCGGTCATCGAGGCCGGCCTGCAAGCTGCGTGCAGGGGCGCTGCGATCGTCAACTCGGTCTCGCTCAAGGAGGGCGAGGCGGAGTTCCTGCGCCAGGCGAAGCTCGCGCGCCGCTACGGCGCTGCGGTCGATCGTGATGGCCTTCGACGAGCAGGGTCAGGCCGACACGGTCGAGCGCAAGGTCTCGATCGCCAAGCGAGCGCGTCGAGCTGCTGACGAGCCAGGCGGGCTTCGACGCCGAGGACGTCATCGTCGACCCGAACATCTTCGCCATCGGCACCGGCATCGAGGAGCACGCCGACTACGGCGTCGCCTACATCGAGGCGACGCGGCGCATCAAGACGGAGCTGCCCGGCATGCTGGTGAGCGGCGGCGTCTGCAACGTCTCGCTTCAGCTTCCGCGGCAACGACGCGGTCCGCGAGGCGATCCACGCCGTCTTCCTGTACCACGCGATCGCCGCGGGCATGGACATGGGCATCGTCAACGCCGGTGCGCTGCCCGTCTACGACGACATCGACCCGGACCTGCGCGAACGCGCCGAGGACGTGGTGCTCAACCGCCGCGCCGGACGCGACCGAGCGGATGCTGGAGATCGCCGAGCGCGTGACGTGGCTCAGGAGATCGGCGGCGCTCAGACGGCCCGCGACCTGGCCTGGCGCGATGCGCCGGTGCAGGAACGGCTCAAGCACGCGCTGGTGGAGGGCATCGCCGACTGGATCGTGGAGGACACCGAGGAGGCGCGGCTCGACGGCCGCGCATCCCATCGACGTGATCGAAGGGCCGCTGATGGCCGGCATGGACGTGGTCGGCGATCTGTTCGGCTCGGGTCGCATGTTCCTGCCGCAGGTGGTCAAGAGCGCCCGCGTGATGAAGCAGGCCGTCGCGCACCTCATCCCGTACATCGAGGCGGAGAAGGCGCTCCGGCTCGCCGATGGCACGGACCGCAGCGGACGCGCGCAAGGGCGCCGGCAAGGTCGTGATGGCCACCGTCAAGGGCGACGTCCACGACATCGGCAAGAACATCGTCGGCGTCGTCCTCGCCTGCAACGACTACGAGGTCATCGACCTCGGCGTGATGGTGCCGTGGACCAGGATCCTCGAGACCGCGCGCGACGGAGAACGCCGACCTGATCGGCCTGTCGGGCCTGATCACGCCGTCGCTCGAGGAGATGCGCCTCGTCGCCGGCGAGATGGAGCGCGAGGGCTTCACGCTGCCGCTGCTGATCGGTGGCGCGACCACCTCGCGGGCCCACACCGCGGTCAAGATCGACCCGGCAGTACTCGGGTCCGGTGGTCCACGTCCAGGACGCGTCGCGCGCTGTCGGCGTCGCCGGGCGCGCTGCTCAATCCGGAGCAGCACGACGCGTTCGTGGCGCGAGACCCGCGCCGAGTACGAGGCGGTCCGCCGTGCCCACGAGGGACGCACGTCCACGGAGCAGCGCCTGACCCTCGCAGCAGGCACGCGCCAACCGCGTGCCGATCGACTGGGCCGTGCCCTGACTCCTCCGCGGCCGACCTTCCTCGGCGCCCGCGCCTTCAACAACTTCCCGCTCGAGGAGCTCGTCCAGCGGATCGACTGGACGCCGTTCTTCTCGACCTGGGAGCTGGCCGGCCGCTACCCGGAGATCCTCACCGATCCCGTTGTCGGCGAGGCTGCGTCCGGCCTGTTCCGCGACGCGCAGAAGCTGCTGCAGCGAGTCGTCGACCAGCGGCTGCTGCGCGCCAACGCGGTCGTCGGCTTCTGGCCCGCGAACGCGACGCCCGACGACGACATCGTGATCTGGACGCGACGAGACGCGGACGGCCGAGCTGACGCGCTTCCACGCGCTGCGCCAGCAGATGGCACGCCGGGCAAGGGCGCCGACCGGCCGAACGTGGCGATCTCCGACTTCGTGGCACCGATCGACACGGGCGTCGCCGACTACGTCGGCGCGTTTGCGGTCACCGCCGGCGTCGGCCTCGAGGAGGCACGCGCGAAGTTCGAATCGCAGCGCGACGACTACAACGCGATCCTGCTGACCGCGCTCGCGGACCGGCTGGCCGAGGCGTTCGCAGAGCGCATGCACGAGAAGGTCCGTCGCGAGCTGTGGGGCTACGCGCCGAACGAGGCGCTCGACAACGACGCGCTGATCGCCGAGGCGTACCAGGGCATCCGGCCGGCGCCCGGGCTATCCGGCCTGCCCCGACCACACGGAGAAGCGCCTGATCTTCGATGCGCTCGACGCGGAGTCGCGCGCCGGCATCACGCTCACCGAATCGATGGCCATGCTGCCCGCCTCGTCGGTCAGCGGCTGGTATTTCTGGCACCCGCAGTCGCGCTACTTCGGGCTCGGTCGCATCGGTCGCGACCAGCTCGAGGACTACGCCCGGCGCAAGGGCTGGAGCCTCGACGAGGCGGCGCGCTGGCTCGCGCCGAACCTCGGCGAGGGATGAGCATCGTGCAGCTGCGCGCGGCTGCGCGGCCTGCGTTCGAGGAACGTCGACTTCGCCAAATTCCGATCAGTTTCAAGGGTTGACGCCGTGTTCGGTCGTTTCGGCCGACCTGGCGCCCGCTTCAACTGCGTTTTGACCAGCGCCCGTACGTGGGTTTTCGAATCCGATGCCGAATCGCGTCGCCGCCCGAGCTCTGGCGCATGCCGAACGTGGGCCGAAACGCGGGTGACTCCACATCACATGAGAATCTTGCGCGGCCGTCGCCGGGGCTGTGACCGAATGCACCGTCTCGGCCCACCGAGGCAGGCGAGTCCGTTAGTCCGTGCGTTCCGCGGTGCGTTCGATCAGGTAGCCGATCAGCGCCGCCTTGAGCTCCGCGACGAGCAATGGCCGCGAGGCCTCATCCGCGGTCGCGATCATCGGCATGAGCCCGCGGCACAGCTGGACCGCCACGGCCGCGACCCGGTGGCGTTCCGCGGCCGGCATCCCTGGACCGGCGGCGGCGACGATGGCCTCGACGCGTGCCACGAGCCCGTGATGAAGCTCATGGGCTGACGCCGCCACGTGATCCGGCTGTGGCCGCCCAGCAAACAGCGCGTAAAAGCCTGGCGTCGCGATCGTGTGCTCGACCACGGGATCGATGAGGCGGTCGATCGCTTCGTCGCAGCGGTAAGCGCCGCGAGGACGTCGGCGATCGGGGAAACGCGCGCTCCGCATCTGCTCGGCGTAACGCGTCTCGAGCGCCTCCGCGATGGCTTCCTTGTTGGGAAAGAACTGGTAGAGCGAGCCCGGAGAGATGCCCGGCCTCGGCGGCGATCGCGTTGGTCGTCGCGCGCGCATAGCCGACACGGGCGAAGACGACGCCGGCGGCGGCCAGGATCTGTTCGATGCGGCGCTCTCCGCGCGGCTGGCGATGCGTCGATCCGGATGCCACGAACCGAGTCCTCTTGACGAACACGAGTCGATGCTCGTATTGTGCCGCAACGGTGAACACGAGCAATCGCTCGCATTGTGAAGCAGTCGCACGATCATCCACGGTCACGAGGGGAACGGAACCATGAGCAGCGTCGGACTCGTCCTGCACCACCCGGTCCGCTATGACCTGCGGGTCTGGTGGCTCACGCGCGGTCGCGAGCGGGCGTTCCGCGAGCAGTTGGTGGCACTCGCGCGCCTGCAGCCGGGTGAGCGCGTCCTCGACGTGGGCTGCGGCACCGGGAGCCTCGCGCTCGCGGCGAGGCGCGTCGTGGGCTCCGCGGGCAGCGTCACCGGTGTCGATCCATCCCCCGAGATGATCGGACGGGCGCGCGGCAAGGCACGCCGCGCCAAGCTGGCGATCGACCTTCGCGAGGCACCGGCGCAGGCGCTGCCGTTCGAGGCGGGCTCCTTCGACGTCGTGCTCTCGACGCTTGTGCTGCACCAGCTTCCGCCGGCCGACCTGCACGCTTCGGTGGCCGAGATGATCCGCGTGCTTCGACCCGGCGGCCGCCTCCTCCTGGTCGACATCGGCGGCGAGCAGGGCCATGGTGGCGGCGTGCACACGCGTGTCGCACAACGCCATGGCGTGCACCTGTTCGACCTGCGCGAGGCGGCCACCCGGCTCGGATCGTTCGGTCTCACGCCCATTGCGAGCGGCGAAGTGCCGTTCAAACTTGCCGACTTCGAGCAGATCTACTACGTCCTGGCAAGCCGCGGCGACTGACACTTTGCGCACGTTGTCGGCTCGGTCGCCAGGTCGTCGGGCGCGGCGGTACGTTTCGGAGGTCCCTCATGTCGTCAGTCGAGGCCACAAATCGTCAGTCGAGGCCAACAAGGAGATCGTTCACCGGTTCGTCCGCGAGGTGCTCGAACAGGGCAACAAGCCTGCCGTCGACGAGCTGGTCGCCGCGGACTTCACCTCGCACAGCTGGCCGTCGAGCGGTGACGGCAGGGCCGATCTCAAGGCTGCAATCGACCGCGTGGCCAAGGCGCTGGCCGATCCGAAGTTCGTGATCGAGGACACCATCGCGGAGGGTGATCGCGTGGTCGTCCGCGTCACCGCGAGTGCAACGCAGGTCGGTGCGTTCATGGGCATGCCCGCATCCGGGAAGCGCTACTCCATCGGGGAGATCCACATCTTCCGGCTGCGCGACGGCCAGCTGGTGGAGCACTGGGACCAGCTCGACGCGATGGGGATGATGAAGCAACTGGGAGGCTCGACCGGAACCGGTTCCTGAACCTTCGAGCCAACTCGCCTACTCTGCGCGACATGAGCGAAGTGCAGTCAAAGGACCTCGGAACGCCGGACGAGGTTCGGACCTTCCCCCACGGCAAATTCGAGATCTTCCGCATCGGCGGCCAGACGTTCGGCCGCGCGAACTACGAGCCGGGCTGGCACTGGCGCGATGACGTCGGGGCAGCCACGGGTGCCCAGTGGTGCCAGATCCATCACGTCGGCGTGGCGCTGTCCGGCCGGCTGCACGTCAAGCCTCGCAGACGGGACCGAGACCGAGATCGAGTCGGGACGGGCGTACAGCATCCCGCCCGGCCACGACGGCTGGGTGGTCAGCGACGAGCCGTGGGTGACGATCGACTACATCGGGCCGGCGTCCTAGCCGCCAGGTCATTCGATCCCGGTCGACGTTATCGGGTCGCGCACGGATGCCGCCGCCAAGCTCCAAGGATCTCGCAACGCCCGATGAGAGGCGGACGTTTCCGCACGGTCACCTGGACCTGTTCACGATCGGCGGGATCGTCATCGGTCGCACGGTCTTCGAGCCCGGCTGGCACTGGGCGGAGCATGTCAAGCCGATCGCCGGCACGCCGAGCTGTGAGATGCACCACATGGGCATTTCGCTCAGCGGCACGCTCGGCATCCGCATGGATGACGGCACGGAGTACGAGTTCCATGCCGGCAGCGCATACGACATCCCACCAGGCCACGATGGCTGGGTCAAGGGCGACGAGCCGTGGGTGACCATCGACTTCTTCGGCATGGCCAGCTTCGGCGAGGCGTCCGAGGACGAGCGGGTGCTGCTGTCGATCCTGTTCACCGACATCGTCGGCTCGACCGCTGTTGCGACCCGCCTGGGTGACGTCGCCTGGCGGCAGTTGCTGGGTCGGTACCACGAGGAGTCGAAGACGGTACTCGAGCGCTTCCGCGTGAAATTGTCCAAGGACACCGGCGACGGAGTGCTCGCGCTGTTCGACAGTGCTGCACGAGCCGTCAGCTGCGCCGTGGCGCTCGGCGCTGCTGCACTCACGCACGGCCTGGAGCTGCGCGCAGGCGTCCATACGGGTGACGTCCAGCTGAGCGAGAACGACGTGCGCGGCGTGGCCGTGCACGAGGCGGCCCGCGTGATGGCGCTCGCTGGGCCGAGGCGAAGTGCTCGTCTCGGCGGCAACCCGGGCGCTGCTGGCTGGAAATCCGCAGCTCTCGTTCGAGTCGCGCGGGATCCATCGGCTCAAGGGCATCGAGGGTGAGCGCGAGATCTGGGCGCTCACGAAATCGGGCTCCTGACGAGCGTCGTCTCCTACCCGCTGGCGCCGGGGGCCACGGTCTCCGACGCCATCAGCGTCTCGATCGATGGCGTCGCCGTCCCACTCGAGCGCTTTGCCGATATTGCCTATGCGCGTTGCGCAGCGAACGGACCGGCCACGATCGAGCTGACGGCTCGCCTTTCGATCAATCGCTTCCGGGTCTTTCCCGAGGCACGCATTGGGTCGGCTTCGGCAGTCGGCCGTCGGCTCACGATCCAGTTGCCGACGCCGGACTCACTCGTCGTCTGGATCGACGACCTTCCGAAGCTGCTGGTCCTGGTCGATCGACTGGGCGACGTGAGTCGCTGATCCCAGCGACGGAACAGCGGTCCTCGTCACGGACATGGGCGCAGATCCGACGGGCACGAGGACCTCGACGGCGGCGTTGCAGGGTGCGATCGATCGCACCGCCGGGACAGGTGCAGTTGTCGCGGTGCCGGCAGGTCGGTTCGTGACCGGGACGCTCCTGCTTCGGAGCGGCACGAGGCTATTCCTGGCGCCGGGCGCGCTCCTTCAGGGCTCAGAGGATCCCCGCGACTACCCGCTGGACCTCGGCCGATCGGAGAGTGCATCGGACAATTCGCTCCCGCCCGACCGGCGTTTCCTCGGCCGCACGATGACCTTTTCGCGCCTGTTGCTGGTCGACCGGGCGGAGGACGTACGCGTCTTCGGCCAGGGCACGATCGATGGATCGGGCAGCGTGCTCCGAACCCAATATGGCGCCGCGCCGAATCTGCTGCGCATCCGCGAGAGCCGGAACGTGGAGGTCAGCGGCGTGCTGCTGCGCAATGCCGCGGCGTGGTCCGTGCACATCCTCGCGTCAGGAGACGTGCGCTTCCACGACTTGGCCCTGATCAGTGATCGCGACAACCTCAACACGGACGGCATCGACCCTGACATGTCGCAGGACGTGACGATCGAACGCTGCACGATCTACACGAAGGACGATGGCGTCTGCGTCAAGGCGACCCGCAACTCCGATCTGGCCGGCAACCCTGAGCGGATTCTCGTGCGCCACTGCCTCGTGAGCTCGCGCGACGCCGCGCTCAAGGTGGGCACCGAATCCGACGCCGAGACGTTCCGGGACATCCGCTTCGAGGACTGCGCCGTGTTCGACTCCGGCCGAGCGATGTCGGTCGTGGTTCGCGACGGGGCGGCGTACGAGGACATCACCTTCAGCGACATCGATGTCGGTCCTGGCGTCGACCACCTGGTCGAACAGGTTATTGGCGTGCGCGAGCCGGAGGCGCGCCTGGGAAGCGTTCGTAACCTGCTGTTCGAGCGCGTACGCGCACCCGAGTACGTGCCGCCCGAGAGCAACTGGACCTGGTACGCGCAGTTCCGGCCGGGGCGCCCGGTCCGCGGTGATCGCGTGCCCGTCTTCGATGGCGCCGATGTGGTGCATGCCGTGGATGGGCTGACGCTTCGGGATGTGGTGGTCCGCGGCGCGCAGTCGACCGATGCCGCCAGTGCCGAGCGCGCTGGTCTGACGATCGGGACTCACGTCAGGAACATCGAGTTCGAGTAGTACGGACGACTCGGCTGTGGCGGAGGCAGGCGACGAATACGGGCACGGGGTGACAACGTACAAGCAGGGACGGGTTCCACTTCCCGAGAACGCGCTACCGTCCGATCATGCCGAGCGCAATCGACCACGTGATCGTCGCCGTCGCGGATCCCGATGCCGCAGCAGCGGAGCTCCAGTCGACGCTGGGACTGCGGGCGTCCGGGGGTGGCCGGCACGACGCTCACGGCACGTACAACCGGCTCATCTGGCTGGGCGACAGCTACCTCGAGCTGATGGGCGTCTTCGACGACGGGCTGGCCGATGCATCGTGGTGGGGACGGCACGTGCGATCGATCCTTGCTCGCGCGCCAGCCGGGTTCGCGGGCGTGCCGCTCGCTGCGCATGAGCTGACGTCCGAGATCGCGCGGCTGCGCGAGCGTGGGTCGACCCTTCTCGATCCGGTCGCGGGTGAGCGGGTTCGGCCGGACGGGCAGGTCGTTCGCTGGTCGATCGGGCGTCTGCCGTCACCCGATCCGGACCTGGGCCTGGTCTTTCTCATCGAGCACGACACCAGCGGCGCCGAGTGGCAGCCTGCCGACCGCGAGGCGCGGGCGTCGGAGACGCATCCGCTGGGTGGGCCTGCGCGTCTCGTGCGACTCGCGGTCCCGGTCCAGGACCCGGCACGCACCAGCCTGCGGCTGCTGCGCGAATTCGGGCTCCAGTTCCGGCCATCGCTCGCCGGCGCAGGCGCTCGGGACACGACGATCGGCGAGCCAGACGCTGCGGCTGGTGCCGGTTCGCGGGGACGTCGCTCCGCCCCCCACGATCGTGATCCGGGGCGGCGACAGTGATCGTTCGGTCGATCTGCTCGGTTGCCACTGGGAGCTCGTACGAGCTCCAGTCCGAGACTCGGGACCAGGCTAGCCCAGGGGACCTACGCGCCTGATGATCCTCCGGCTTTGACTCGGACCCGCGGATCGGCTCCTTGTCCACCGATCTCCAATCAGTTTCAACACGTGGTCGCGAATCGTTGACGTTCTTGCGTCCTCATGTCTCCCAGCGGCGGCCACAGGCGCAGGGATTCCCATCCGATTGAAGGATCGACGGTCTGCAGGCCACGGATGGCTGGCTATGTAGCGATTCGGGCTCGACATTCCACATCTCATTGGACTCTCGTTGGCGACGACCACGGCCAGGAGCGTCAAGCACGAGGGTCGCCTTCAGCAGCAGCACAGCCTCGCAGCACATAACTGAACGCTGACACGGGATTTCCCACCAATCGATTCGCAACGGGCCCAACGATCCGACCGGCTTTGCCACTGTCATCGCTACGGTCGAGCCGGTCTTGCGTACCTTCAGGTTCGGTTGCGGACCGTCTGGAGGATGCGGACCCTGCGCCGCTGGCCTCGAGCTTCCGACGGCCACGCGACCGCCCTTCTGACTAGCTGATCGAGCAGCGCCGTCCTTCGTCTCCGTGAGACGCGCGGAAGCCCTACAGATTCCCGCGCTTCTCCTGTTCGCGCTCGATGGCCTCGAAGAGCGCCTTGAAGTTGCCCACGCCGAAGCCGCGCGAGCCATGGCGCTCGATGATCTCGAAGAAGAACGTCGGCCGGTCCTGCACGGGCCTCGTGAAGATCTGGAGCAGGTAGCCCTCCTCATCGCGGTCCGCCTCGATGCCAAGGTCCTCGAGCACGTCCATCGGCACGCCCACGTCGCCGACGCGGTCGCCCAGCGAGGCGTAGTACTCGTGTGGCATGCCGAGGAACTCGACGCCGTTCTCGCGCAGCTGTCGCACCGTGCCGACGATGTCCTCGGTCCGCAGCGCGATGTGCTGGCACCCCGGCGAGAGATACCAGTCGAGGTATTCCTGGATCTGGCTCTTCTTGCGTCCCGTTGCCGGCTCGTTGATGGGGAACTTGATCCGGCCGTTGCCGTTGGTCATGACCTTGGACATCAGTGCCGAGTAATCGGTGTGGATCACCTTGTCGTCGTAGTGGATCAGCTGGCTGAAGCCGAACACGTCGCGGTAGTAGTCGACGAACCGGTTCATGTCACCGAGCGCCACGTTGCCGACGCAGTGATCGACCTCGACCAGCGACAGTCCACCGGCGGCGCGGGCCGGCCGCTTGATCGCGCGGTAGCTCGGCATGAATACGCCGTGGTAGTCGTTGCGGTCGATGAACGAGTGGATCACGTCACCGTAGGTTCGAACGGCCGACCTGCGGAGCACGCCGTCGTCTCCAGCGTCCATCTCGGTCGGTGGAAGGACACTCTCGGCACCCCGTGAGGTCGTCTCACGCCAAGCCGATTCGACATCGTCGACCGCGAACGCGATGTCCTTGACGCCGTCACCGTGGAAGTGGACGTGGTCGGCGATCTCCCCGTTCGGGGTCAGTGGGGCCGTGAAGACGAACCGGATGTCGTTCTGCTGCATCACGTACGAGGCGCGGTCGCGGACCTTCGTCTCGAGGCCGGAGAAGGCCGTCGGCGTGAAGCCCCACAGCGCTCGGTAATAGGCGCTCGCCTGGCGGGCATTTCCGACCCAGAATTCGACGTAGTCGATGCCCTTGAGGGGCAGGAAGTCCTTGGCCTCGGCGTAGGCGTCCTTGTTGATGTGCGCGCCGGTCTGATTGGCCGCGCCGAGCCGCTCGAGTGTCTCAGTCACTGTTCACCTCCACAGGCGCGAGCGCCTCGGCGAGCGACGAACGAGCTCGCGTTTCGAAGTCGTCCGACATTGGCCCGTATGCTACGGCCGACCCGGAAACGCTCCGCACGACAGCCTCGATACACCGTGTATCGATCTGGATCGGCCCAATGCGCGACAGGTCGGGAGGCAGACTATGTCCCGGAGCGGGTCGTCACGACTCGGCAGAAGGGGTCGCGCCGTTCGCGCGTCCCTGGCGGTTCTTTCCGTGTTCACGCTCGGCGCACTCTTCGCGCCCGTGACCTCGGCCGCACCAGTGTCCGTGCCGCTCTCTGGGAGTGCCGGCAATCCCGCCGGTGCGCCGTCCATCGGCTCTCACAACGCCGGTGCGAACATGCTGGTCACGCTCGTTCTCGCCCCGCGCGGGGGCGACGCCATGGATCGATTGATCGCCTCGCTGTCCGACCCGAAGAGTCCCAGCTATCACCACTGGCTCGCAACCGGCGAGTTCAACCGGCTATTCGCCCCAACTGCCTCGGTGCGCTCGTCGGTCCGCGACTTCCTTTCGCGCGCGGGCCTGCGTGCCGAACACAGCCCGTCGCCGTTCCTGGTGCGAGCCACCGGCACGACGGCGCAGGTCGAGCGCGCGTTCGACACCACGATCCGCGACTACCGCGGCGGCTCGGGCGTCGAGTTCTTCGCCAACGCGAGCCAGGCATCGGTGCCGGCAAGCCTGTCCGGTTCGGTGATCGGCGTCTCCGGCCTGACCAACACAGTCAAGTTCCACCCGGCCTACAAGACGACGCGCTCGGTCGTCAAGCCCGGGCAAGCGGTCCCGACCTATGGCAGCGGGCCCGGCAATAGCGGCCTCACGCCCGCGCAGATCGAGGGCGTTTACCGAGCCGGAACCGTCCATCAGACAGCTGTGGGTCGCGGCAAGGGGACGACACTCGGACTGCTCGAGTTCTCTGGCTACACACCTGCCGACGTGATCAATTACGAGCGCCGCTTCTTCGGCAAGTCGCAGGACATGCCGCTGATCGACGCGAACGTCGATGGCGGTGCTATCACGCCGGACTGCCCGAAGGGAGACTCCTGCGGGCCATTCGGTGCAGCCCCGTGCCACAACGGGTGCAACAGCGCCGATTACTCCGGTGACATCGAGGTCGAGGCGGACATGGAGATCCAGATCGCCATGGCACCGGCCGCCGATCGAATGCTGATCTACAACGCGCCCAACGACCTGCTGGGCGTGACCATGATCGACATGCTCAACCGGATGGCCAAGGACAACAAAGCGGACGTCATCAGCAGCAGCTGGGGCCTCTGCGAGCCCGACTCGACCATTGGCGTGGCCAAGGCGGAATACCTCGCCTTCGCGCAGATTGCCGCCCAGGGCCAGAGCTTCTTCGGCGCGTCAGGCGATTCCGGTGCTTTCGACTGCCTCGGAGATCCTGCCCATCCCGGCCTCGAGGTTGACGACCCGCCGTCCCAGCCGTACGTGACTTCGGTCGGCGGCACGTCACTGGGAACCTTCGACCCGCGCGCCGACGAATCCCCCAAGTACCCAAAGGGCTCCGAGACCGTCTGGAACCCGCTCAACGACTGCTACCGAACGTCGACCGGTCACCCTTCGAACGGGTGCGCGGAGTTCGGTGCCGGCGGCGGCGGAGTCAGTGTCTTCTGGCCGCAACCCAAGTACCAGCGCGGACCCGGAGTCCAGTCGTCGTTCAGCCAGGTCGGACCGTATTGCAGCCAGGCCGCGACGGGGACGACGTGCCGCGAAGTGCCGGATGTCTCGGCAAACGCGGACGAGTACACGCCGTACGCGGAGATGTGCACCGGCGGTCGCACGGTGAAGGGCGCCGGTGCTTCCTACTGCGCGTTGTTCGCAACCTCGTTGACGCCGGCAGGCTGGTTCGGGATCGGCGGCACGAGCCTTTCGAGCCCGCTCTGGTCGGCCATCGTCGATCTCTGGGTCGGCGTCCATGGCGACCGCTTCGGCCAGGCCAACCCGGTGCTGTATCGGCTCTTCCGCCAGGATCGCGGCGCGTACTTCCATGACATCGACGGCTACCATCAGACCCAGACGACCAACGGCTGGTATCCGGTCACAGCCGCCTACGACATGGCTGTCGGGATTGGCTCGCCGCGCGTGTCCAAGATCGCTCTCGCCAACCGTCCGTAGCGCTCCACTCGGGCGCCGACGGCGCTTGCCAATTCCTCGGGCGCCGACGGCGCTTGCCAATTCCGCTTGCCAATTCCGCGGGTGCCGACGGCGCTTGCCAATTCCGCTTGCAATTTCGCGGGCGCCGACGGTCCGCGCCTCGGGGCCGACGACTTTCTACCAGGAGTGGACACCGAGACCGGCGCCGCACCGTTTCAAGGCGTGGCGAGGGTGGATTCGCGGCCGATTGGCTTCGTGATGGTGCCTTACACCGTGGATTCGATCAGTTTCCAGCGCGAATCACGGCTTCAGCCCAAACGCGGGGTCCGCGAGCGGTCGTTTCCGTCCTCGATTGTCCACTGTGAGTGGAATGGTGTGGGGCAATTGGCATAGCTAATAGGCGCAGGCCATAGGGCCCGGCTAGGCAATCCTGTGCCGGTCGACCTATCTGTTGGTGTCGATCACGCAGAAGCGGTTGCCTTCGGGGTCGGCCATGATCACGTAGTCGGAATTGGCCGGTTGCCGGTCCCAGTGGATCTCGGTCGCGCCGAGCGCCTTCAGGCGTTCGACCTCGGCCGCCTGGTCGTCGGCGTACAGGTCGAGATGGATGCGCCGCGGGTTCGACTGCGTCGTGCGCACCTGGTCGAGCGAGATGTTCGGGCCGCTGCCGGTGCGCGGCTTCAGGATGGTGAAGTCATCTTCGTCACCCGCTCGCGGGACGTAGTCGAGGGCTGCCGCCCAGAACGCTCGCTCGGTGGCGACATCGTTGACCCGGATCACGATCGAGCCGATGCGCAGGCGCGGTTGCTCGACGCTCATCGCCGCGATCCTACGACTGGAAGTCTCAGGCGGGGACGAGCGCTCCCTTGGCCGGAGCTCCGCTTGCCGGCGCCGCGGCGACCGATGCGAGCTCTGCGACCTCGGTGATCGCTGGTGCCACGACTCCGACCGGCTCGATCAGCCAGACCTCGTCTCCGAGCATGACCTTCCGCGCGAGGAGGTTTCGAGCGAGGGCGGACCCGGCGTCGCGATGTGCCTCGAGCAGGGTGCGGAACTCGGCGACACGTTCGGCTGCGTCCGCTCGCGTGGATCCGGCGCACTCGCCCAGCCGTATCGCGGTCGCCGACTTGCGATCCAGGGCAGCGATTCGCGTCGCCTGACGGATCCCAGAGGTAGACGCGGCCGCCGGTCATGCCGGCACAGAGGTTGGCGCCGGCGGGACCGAGGATCGCGGCGGTCCCGCCGGTCATGTATTCGCAGCCGTGGGCACCGACGCCCTCGACGACCGCCATCGCGCCCGAGTTGCGCACCGCGAAACGCATTCCCGCGCGGCCGACCACATGCATCCGTCCACCCGTCGCGCCGTACAGGCAGGTGTTGCCGGCGATCGCGAGATCCGCGGCACGATCGGCAATGCTCGGCTCGGGTCGCAGGATCACGGTCCCGCCCGAGAGGCCCTTGCCGACGTAGTCGTTGGCCTGGCCGATCGAGCACGAGCTCAACAAAATCATTCGAGAAGGCGCCGAAGCTCTGGCCGGCCGAGCCCTCGAGCGTCCAGCGCACCGGCCGCCGGATGATGCCGCGCTCGATGAGGCCGGAGATGTGCGCGCCGAAAGATCGCTCGGCGGTCGTGATCTTCGCGAGCGCCTCGTACGGCCGCTCCTCGACGGGATGATCGGCATGCTCGAGCTGAGCGGATGTCATCGTCGGGAACGACGTGGGCGAGGCGCGCATACCCATCGGCGAGCGCGACTTCGGTGGGCGCGGCTTGCTCGCGCGTGATCTCGAGGCGCGCACGGGTGGGATCCGAGCGACGCATCGCTGATGCGGGCCACGCCGGCGCGGCGAGCAGTCCGCTCAGGTCGAGTGTCGGCTCGAGGTCGGGTGCCACAGCGAGAAGATCGGCTCGGCCGATGATCTCGCCGAGCGATCGCGCACCGATGGCAGCAAGCTCGTGGCGGACGTCCTCGGCGATCGCGGTGAAGAAGCGCACCACGTCCTCCGGCGTGCCGGTGAACTTGGCTCGCAGGTCCTCGCGCTGCGTGGCGATGCCGGTCGGACAGGTGTCGAGGTGGCATTGTCGGGCCATGTCGCAGCCGAGCGCCACGAGCGCAGCGGTTCCGAAGCCGTATTCCTCCGCGCCGAGCAGCGCGGCGACCAGCACGTCCCTGCCGGTCTGGAGACCGCCATCCGTTCGCACCGCAACGCGGTCGCGAAGGCCGTTGCGCATCAGGACCTGGTGTGTCTCGCCGAGGCCGAGCTCCCACGGCATGCCGACGTGCTTGATCGACGAGAGCGGGCTGGCGCCCGTGCCACCCGAGTGGCCGCTGATCTGGACGTAGTCGGCACCGGCCTTGGCGACGCCGGCAGCGATCGTGCCGACACCCAGGGCAGCGACCAGCTTCACGCCGATGCGCGCGCCGGGACTGATGGCCCGCAGGTCGGCGATCAACTGGGCGAGGTCCTCGATCGAGTAGATGTCGTGGTGCGGCGGCGGGCTGATGAGGCTCTGGCCGGGCTGTGCGCGGCGCAGTCGAGCGATCAGCGGCGTGACCTTCTTGGCCGGCAGCTGGCCGCCCTCGCCGGGCTTGGAACCCTGCGCGATCTTGATCTCGAGCTGCTCGGCGCGAGCGAGGTAGGTGGCTGTGACACCGAACCTGGCACTGGCCACCTGTTTGATGGCGCTGTCATGCCGGTTGCCGTGCTCGTCCTCCACGTACCACGCAGGGTCCTCGCCGCCCTCGCCGGTGTTGCCGGCCATGCCCAGCCGGCGCAGGCCCATGGTCAGGGCCTGGTGCGCCTCGGGCGACAGCGCGCCCAAGGACATGGCGGCGCCAACGAAGCGCCGCAGGATGTCCGCGGCGGACTCGACCTCCGACACCGGGACGGGCTTGCCCGCTGCCTTCAGGCGCAACTGGTCGCGCACCGTCGCCGGCGTGCGGGAGAGTGCCTCCCGGTAGGCGGCGATCGGGTCGGCCGGCGCATCGACGCCGGTCGCGAGCGATTGCACGGCCTTGACGATCGGTGGCGCGTACAGGTGGAGCTCGCCGTCGCCGCGGAAGCGGGCGAAGCCCGGATCCGGGCAGCCGCTCACCGGTCGGCAGCTCCGTGGCGGACGCGACCCGCCGCAGTTGCCGGCTCGCGATCTCCATGAAGCCGACGCTTCCCGGCCACGCGGGAGCCGCCGGCGAAACAGCAGCTCGTCGACGCGCGGGGCCAGCTCCAGGATCTCGAAGAACTGCCCGCCGACGTACGACGCGACGGTGCTGATCCCCATGCGGGCAAGCACCTTGCGCATGCCGGTCTCGAGCGCCGCGACCAGGTTGCCGGCCGCGTCAGCGGGCCTGACGTCCTCGGCGCCGCGTGTCCCGGCCAGCTCCGCGGCCAGCTCGAGGGCGAGCCACGGCACGACGGCGCCGGCACCCGTAGCGAGCGCCATCGCCGCCGAGTGGATGTCCAGGATGTCGCACGCCTCGACCAGGATGTCGGTCCTGCCGCGCAGGCCGGCCTCGGTGAGCGCCATGTTCACTGCGCCCGGTGGCGAGCACGGACGGCACCGGCAGTCGATATCCGGCGGTCGCGTCCCGGTCCGTCAGGACGAGCAGCTCGGCGCCGGCCTTGGACGCGCCAAGCGCGTCGACGCGGAGGCGCTCGATGGCGGCCTCGAGACCCCCCGGACCAGCCTGCGGATCCCACGTTGCGTCCAGCGTCGTCACCACTCGCGAGCGTCCGCGCTTGAAGGCGCGCAACAGTCCGGGCAGATCGGCGACGAACGGGGACGAGAGATGGACGGTCGCGGGGCGGCGAGGGAGTGCGCCGAGGAGCGGGCTGCGCCGCCCCAGCTCGACCGAGAGATCCATCACGATGCGTTCGCGTTCGGGATCGATGGCGGGATTGGTGACCTGCGCGAACGACTGGCGCAGGTGGTCGACGACGGGTCGATCGAGTCGGGCCAGTGCTGGCGTCGGCGTGTCGTCGCCCATGCTCCAGAGCGGCTCGTGGCCTTCGAGAGCCATGGTCTTGATGTCGAGGCGCATCCGCTCGGCGTCCAGCCCGGCAAGCCAGCGGGTGCGCGGCGCGGTGCGGGCGGTCGAGACGGCCTCGAAGTCATCGTGGAAGACGTGCCGGCGCTCGGCAGGCGGAGATGCGGCGTCGCCGCTGCGGCGTCCGCGACTCGGAGCGATGTGCCGAACGGCAACCTTCTTGGCGTCCGCGTCGGTTCGGATCGCGTGCAGCCGCGGCTCCACCACGAACATCTGGCCGGGGCCCAGCCGCAGCCGGTCGGCGGTCTCGGCGGCGGCAATCGGAACGGCGCCGGCCTCGGACGCCGCCGCGACCAGACGATCGGTGGTCACGGTAATGGCCGCCGGCCGCAAGCCATTGCGGTCGAGCATCACACCGACGCGATAGCCGTCGGTGAAGGCCAGGGCTGCGGGACCATCCCAGGGCGAGACGAGTCCCGCGGTGCGGGCACGAAACGCGTCGACCTCCGGCAGCGGCCGCTCGCGCATGGATGGCGCATCCGGGAGCGCCAGTGCGAGCGCCGTGTCAATTCGCCAGCCGGCGGCAAGCAGCAGGTCGAGGCCCTCGTCCAGCGAGAACGAGTCCGAGCCATCGGCACTCAGGATGCGGCCCGATCTCGGCGAGTCGGTCACCGAAGGCGCCACCGAGGTCCGCGGCTCGCCCGCGCAGCTCTTCGCGGTTGCCGCGCACCGTGTTGATCTCGCCGTTATGGGCGATGAGGCGGAATGGTTGGGCCAGCTTCCAGGTTGGTCGTGTGTTGGTGGCATAGCGTTGATGGAAGACCGTGTGCGACAGCGGCACTCCAGCAGCGACCGCCTCCGAGAGGTCCGGGAACAGGGCCGCGAGACGCCCGCCGGCAACGAGCCCCTTGTAGACGACGCTGCGCGACGACGCCGAGCAGACGGCCAGCTCCAGGCCGTCGCGCTCGGCACCGATCTCGATGCGGCGCCGACCGAGCAAAAGCGCGCGCTCGAACGCGAGGCGCGAGCCGGACGGCGCGACCACGAATGCCTGCGCGACGAACGGCAGTGTCTGTCGCGCCTCGCTGCCGATCGCCGCCGGATCGACCGGGACGTCCCGCCACGTAGCCACGGAAAGGTGCTCGGCGGCGAGGGACTGCTCGACGAGCGCGCGAGCCGCTTCTCGGGCATCCGCATCCACCGGCAGGAAGAGCATGAGCACGCCCGGCCGGCCGCTGATCGGTGTCCCGGGCACGTCTCGCGACAGGTGACGGACGAGGGCGGGCTCCAACGGCACCGAAATGCCGGCGCCATCGCTCGACTCACCATCCGCGGCGAACGCGCCACGATGGCCCAGGTTGGCGAGACCGGTCAGCGCCAGGTCAAGGACGCGGTGCCTCGAATGCCGCCCGGCGTCCGCGACGAAACCGACCCCGCACGCGTCGTGCTCGAAGCGAGGGTCGTACAGCGGGTAGGCGGAATCGGACAGACGGGTTGCCATGGGAGTCTGGATCGTGCGGTCCCGTTCGGGCCCGTTCAGCCGCCGACCGGTGGCGGGTCAGTGTCCCTTCGGTCGCGATGGCAACGCGCCGGTGCGCACAGGTTGACCGCCTGTGCCCGCTCGCCGCGACCATCGTTCCATGAACGTCACTGTGAGCCCCCTTGCCGAAGGCCAGGGGGACGAGGCGCAGCGCCTCGAGGAGCTGACGTTCCTCGCGACGGTCGCGCACGTTGCCGCCTCCACGCGCGACATGGGACGAGCTGATGGCCACGATCATCGACCAGGCCCGCGCGGCTGCCCGCGCCGACGTCTGCTCGCTGTACCTGATGGATCGCGATGGCACCGGCCTGACGCTTGCTGCGACCAACGGCCTCGACCGCGAGATGATCGGCGTGACCCGCCTCGGCCTCGGACAGGGGCTGACAGGGCTCGCGGCGCGTGACCAGACGCCGGTGACGTCGGAGGACGTTCATTTCGACCCGCGCTTCGCGTGGATCCGCGGCGTCGACCAGGCGCGCTACACCTCGATGTGCTCCGTTCCGCTGATGTGGAACGAACAGGTGGTCGGCGTGCTCAACGTGCAGACGGTCGAGCGCCGCGTGTTCTCGCCGGCCGACATTCGCTTCCTGGAGACGCTCGCCGGGTTGCTCGCCGGGCTCGTCGAGAAGTCGCGTCTGCAGCAGGAGGCATCTGCGCAGATCGAACAGCCTGCGCGCCATCGACGAGGCACGCGCCAACCTGGTGGCGATCGTCACCCACGCGCTGCGGACGCCGCTGGCCGTCGTGCGCGCCTACGTCGAGCTGCTGGGCGGTCGGATCCAGGCGTCGGAGCAGCCCGACGCGGCGGATTGGGAGCAAGCGGCGCTCGACCAGGTGGACCGCCTCGACCGCACGGTCGACTCGATCCTCCAGAGCATGCGGGTCTTCCCCAACTCGCGCATGGCGCTCGAGCCGATCGACCTGGTCGCCATGGCCGAGACGGAAGCACACGACGTGGCGCCGATGCTGCGCCGGCACACGCTGGCGACCACCTTCGAGACACGGCCGTTGATGGCGATCGGGTCCGACGAATCGCTTCGGCGGCTGCTCGGCTACCTGCTCGAGAACGCCTCGAAGTACGCGCCGGTCGGCGGCACGATCGACATCTACGGCTGGCAGCTCAACGGCCGCGCGTTCCTGGCCGTGACGGACGACGGTCCGGGCATCCCCGAGAAGTGGCGGGAACAGATCTTCGAGCCGTTCGTGCGGCTCGACGACTCACCCCGCGGAGCGGGGATCGGGCTGTTCGCGGCACGCCACCTGGCGCGCGCGATGGGCGGCGACCTGCGCGTCGAACCGCGCGTGCCCGCCGGCAGTCAGTTCGTCCTGGAACTCCAGATTCCGCCCGGCTCGACGAACCGGCACTGACCACGGGGGTCTGCGGAGCGGGTCTGCGATGCGGATCTGCGACTGGCGGCCGCCAGGCCGCCAAATGGCGTCGCCGCCACGCCGCCGAATGGCGTCGCCGTCAGGCGGCGGCCGCGTCCTCGCGGCCGAGCAGTGGCTCGTCCATGCCCACCTCGATCGCGAACGGGACCGGCTCCCGCGCCGTCGACTCGAGCGCCACACCGTCGCGGCCGTGATCCATGTCCACGCAGGCTGGACGGCAGCCGCGTGCGTCACGACCGGGATGCATCGAGGAGAAGTGGCGCCACGCGGTGCCGTCGGCACTCGCCTCGGTCAGGCGGCAGCCGCAGACGCTGCACGTGATCGGACCGTTCGGGTCCGGCGCGGGCAGCCAGCTGTTGATCGTCGCGTACATGGGCGGACCTCCTGCCCGGTTCACGGCACCGGGCGACACGTTTCGAGGCTTACAGTGTCCAGCTCGACCCAGTGCCGATCAGTCCCTGACCGGTTCGCCTTCGGTCGCGGGACGGTCGCCATCACGCACGCTTTGGTACCGCGCCGGGGGCCCGCTCGGTGGCGGTGGTTCGGGGGCGCGGCGTCGCTGTTGCCGACCCTTCCCAAGGTGCGGCGGCATCGGCGACGCGACGGTCTTGTCGACTCGCGTATCGGCTGCATGAATGGCATCTGCGTAGCCGGGGCGCTAAGCGGGTTGCGAGGCGGCTCGCCCCCCAACACGCGCGGTATTCACGCTCCACCATGCATATCGTCGGGCGCCAGGTAGGCGGCACGTCGATCGTCACCGACCCAATCAGAGCCTATGCGCTGTGGCTATCCGTGCACCCGATACGCGTGTGGCCAATGGTCCGATTCGCGTGCGGGAAGTAGCGACACTCGCGCGCAGGCAACACCCACCCGCGGGCGCAGGCTACGCGCGCAGGCAACACCCACATGCGCGCGCAGGCAACACCGACATGACGCGCGCAGGCAACACCCTCATACGCATGCGGCTGGCAGCCCGCAGGACCAGTGCGTCGCGGGCTCTACGGAGACGCCAGGATCCTTCGCGGCGTCACACCGACCTACGCCTCGAGCCGGTACCCCACCGCCCGCACGGCGACCGGAGTCGGCGCACCGATCGAGATCAGCTTGTCGCGAAGCCGCGCGACGTGCGACTTGAGCCAGAGCGGATCGGGATCCGGCACGTCCGGCCAGCCGGCGTCCAGCAGGTCGCGGTGCGCCACGAGCTCGCCGAGGCGCTCGACCAGCAGCCGCAGCAGACGAAACTCGATCGTCGTGGCCGGCACGACCTGGCCCTGCCAGCGGATCTCGTGGCGGCGCAGGTCCAGCTCCCAACCGGACTCGGCCAGCGCGGAGCGATGGCTGTGCTGGCTGCCTGCCGCGCTCCAGTCCGGCGCATGACCGCGCGAACGCGCGCAAGGAGCTCGTCGGCGCGGAAGGGCTTGCGCACGTAGTCGTCCGCGCCGGCGTCCAGGAGTTCGGCCGTGGCAGTCCGCTCCCGCTCGCCGGAGACGACCACGATCGGCGTGTCGCTTTCTTCGCGGATCCGCTGAACAACCGTCGCGCCATCCATCCCCGGCATCGCCAGGTCGAGCAGCACGAGGTCGGGCGCATCGGAGCGGAATCGTCGCAGCGCCTCCTCTCCGTCGTATGCGGCCACGATCCGGTGTCCGGCCTGTCCCAGCAGCGCGCCGAGCGCGCCGACCATGGCCGGCTCGTCGTCGACGACCAGGATCTTGAGCGGCTCGTTCCGCGTGCCCGCGGCAGGGGGCAGCCGCGGCGCCCGGGCGACCTCGTGATCGGTGGTCATGCCGGGCCTCCGATCGCCGCCGCGCCGCGCAGCGTGAGCGCGACCGCCCGGATTCGCTCGAGCTTGGCCTGCCAGCGCAGCAGCTTCTCTTCGTCGGCGAAGAGCACCAACACGGTGTTGTCACCGGCGAGCGTGCCCTCCTGCTCGTCGAGGCTCGATTCGTCGATCGCCTGCGCGAATGCGTTGGCCATGCCCGGCGTGGAGATCAGCAGCAACGTCAGTCCCGAGCGGCGCACGGTGAACGGCAGATCGACCGCGAGTCGCCGAAGCGCCTCATCGCTGCGCGTGGATGGAGGCGCTGCCAGGTCCTCGGGGGATGCATAGACGTGCCGGTCGGCGCGCACGACCTTGACCAGGCCGAGCTCGGCGATGTCCCGGCTCACGGTCGCCTGGGTGACCTTGAAGCCGCGCTCGCTGAGCAACTCGACGAACTCCTCCTGGCTCGACACGGGCGCACGCGCAACCAGCTCTCGCATGGCTCGCTGGCGATCACGCTTGGCCTTCCCGGTCGTTGTTCGACCGTCGGTCATGGCAAGAGTATACAGTTTGTTGCGCCTTCTATGCAGTTTGGTTGCGGCGGATGAGCACGGCGGTGGCCGCTTGATCAGCGGGTTGCATGGTCATGCTGGAGGTGGCACACTCGTGGGCAATGGAGCCGCTTGGCATTCGCATGGCGATGCCCGGGGCCCCGACCGGATCGGACGGGGCCTAGCGAATCGCCGCGCGCCGCAGCGCGGCATTCACCAGGCTCGGATCCCGGGGCCGCGACCACGCGAAGGTCGCGGCTTTTGTTGTTTTCAGCACCAAGCAGAACAAGGAGCACGCTCGATGACCGCAACCGGTGTCACGCACGTGGACCCCTACCTCTCCGAGGGCACCTCGCCGCCGCCTTCATCCGCTGAGTACGTTCCGGGATACACCGGCCTCCGCTGTCGCGCCTGTGGCACGCCACACGACACGGGGCCGGTGTTCGTCTGTTCGCGCTGTTTCGGTCCTCTCGAGCCGATCTACGACCTGGCCGCGGTCGCCGCGCGCATCACCGCGCCAGGCGATCGATGACCGTCCGGCCAACCTGTGGCGCTTTGCCGAGCTGCTTCCGCTCGACACGATCCCCACCGACGGGCTGCGCGTGCCCGTCTCCCGCTCGTGTCCGCTCCGCGCCTGGCGCGTCGCCTCGGCCTCGAATCGGCTCTGGATCAAGGACGATTCGCGCAACCCGACGCTCTCGTTCAAGGACCGCGTGGTCGGCGTGGCTGCGGCGCGTGCCGCCGAGTTCGGCTTCACGACGCTGGCCTGCGCGTCCACCGGCAATCTCTCCGCATCCGTCGCGGCCGCTGCCAATGCGCTCGGCCTTCGAGCCGTTGTCTTCGTGCCTGCCGACCTGGAGCCGGCCAAGGTGGCCCAGGCGCAGGCGCTCGGCGCCACCGTCGTGCGCGTCGATGGCCCGTACGACGACGTCAACCGGCTATGCCTCGAGCTGACCGGCGAGCTGGACGGCTGGGCCGTGGTCAACGTCAACCTGCGCCCGTACTACGCCGAAGGATCAAAGACGCTCGCCTTCGAGATCGCTCAGCAGCTCGGGTGGCGCGCGCCCGACGTGGTCGTCGCGCCGCTTGCCTCGGGCTCGCTGTACACCAAGCTCGGCAAGGGCTTCGACGAGCTGTCGACCGTCGGACTGATCGACGCGGAGGCTCGGCCGCGGTTCGTGGGTGGTCAGGCAGCCGGCTGCGGCCCGATTGCCGACGGCGTTGGCCGATGGGTCGGACGTTGTACGGCCGGTCGAACGACCCGACACGATCGTTCGCTCGCTGGCGATCGGCACGCCCGCAGACGGCCCTTTGCGCTGAAGCTCGCGCGGCGGACCGACGGCGCGATCCTGGGCGTGCCGGACGAAGCCACCATCGCCGCGATTCGCCTCCTGGCGGAAACCGAAGGCATCCTCACCGAGACGGCCGGCGGCGTGACGCTCGCGGCGCTCCAGCGGGCGATCGCTACCGGGACCGTGCGGCGCGACGATGAGGTCGTTCTCGTGATCACCGGCAATGGGCTCAAGACGCTCGACGCCGTGACGACCGGCCTGGAGCTGCCGGCCCCGATCGAGCCGACGTTCGAGGCGTTCGAGTCCTGGTGGGACGGCCACGAGGAGCAAGCCGCGGCGTAAGGTCGCGGCGCTCTCTCCTGGAGAACTACAGCCTGGGTCGAGTTCCTTCGTGACAACTGGATCGGTGTCGGCCGACTTGGCACGGGAGCTGCATGCGCCGTCCGCAACCGAACAAGAACCGTCGCCGCTTGACACGTCATGGCAGACTGCGCGAGCGATGACCCACCGAACCGTTTGCTTCATCTCGAAGCCGAAGCTCGGGCGGCCCTGCCAGGAGGCACGGGCCTAGCGGGCCTCGCGCGAAAGCGACGAAGACGGGGCCTGCCGGGCAGGCTCCACGGGCCGCGAACACCGAAACGGTGATCGCGGTCTTTTTGTTTGCGTAACGAGCGCAATCGGAGCCGGTAGCCGAAGCGGCGGGCCCCTCGAAACAGAGGGACCAAACGATGCGAGCACTGATCACCGGCACCGGGAACATGGGACGCGCGATCCGAGCGGGGCTCGAGGCGCGCGGCGACGAGGTCGTCGGCTTCGTCGGGCGCCCCGGCGCGAACCGCGCGGCGCGACCCGCGCAGTTTCTCCGCGCCGGACGTGGCCTTCGAGTTCAGCCACGCATCGAGCCTGCTCGACAACGTCGACTACGCGCTCGCGGCCGGCGCACGCAATCTCGTCATCGGGACCACCGGATGGCAGTCCGACGTCGAGACGACCAGCGCGACTCACGGGCGCGCTCGAACGTCACAACGCGAACGCCGTCGTCGCGCCGACCTTCAGCCTCGGCGCCGTGCTGTTCACCGAGCTCGCGGTCGAGGCCGCGCGACTGCTCGGACCCATTCCGCGACTACGACCCGTACGTCTTCGAGTGGCATCGCCGGAGCAAGGCCGACCGCCCATCCGGCACGGCCCTCGCGATCGCCGAACGACTGCTTCCGCACCTCCCGTCCAAGCGCCAGGCGCGGCTGGCGAGCCAGGCCGCGCCGGAACCGGACACGCTGGAGGTCGTGGCCTTGCGTGCCGGCAGCTCGCCTGGGATGCACGTCGTCGGTTTCGACGCCCCCGGCGAGACGATCGAGCTTCGCATCACCGCCCGCGACCGATCGGCGTACGTGGCCGGAGCGCTGTTCGCAGCCGACGCCCTCATCGCGGGCCCGCTGCCGTGCAACGGCCTCATCCCCTTCGACGAACTCGTCCGCAGCCGAACGAAAGGAACCAACCGATGACCCGCACAACGACAACGCCAACGACGACAACTCGCACGACGCCGACCACCACGACCACGCCGATGCTGCGTGGCGCCTTCACGGCGCTCGTCTCACCCTTCAACCGGGACGGCTCCGTCGACACCGGAGCGTTCCGCGACCTCGTCGCGTGGCAGATCGCCGAGGGAATCGACGGACTCGTTCCCTGCGGCACGACCGGCGAATCGCCGACGCTCAGCCAGCAGGAGCGCGAGACGCTCATCTCGATCACCGTCGAGGCGGTCCGCGCCGCCCGCCGCGGGCGTTCCCGTGGTTGCCGGCACCGGGACCAACGACACGGCAGCCACCATCGAGGCCACGCGGCGAGCCGCCGACCTTGGTGCGGATGCCGCCCTGGTCGTGGCGCCGTACTACAACCGGCCCGACCAGCGCATGCTCGAGGCTCACTACCGGGCCGTGGCCGACGACGGTGCGCTCCCCGTCGTCGTCTACAACGTGCCGGGCCGAACCGGCACGAACGTCGAGGCCGGCACGCTGCTGCGCCTCGCTCAGCATCCGCGGATCGTGGCCGTCAAGGAGGCCAGTGCGAACCTGGACCAGATCCAGACCATCCTGCGCGACCGGCCACCGGGCTTCAGCGTGCTCGCCGGCGACGACGCCTGGACCCTGACGGTGATGGCGCATGGCGGCGACGGCGTGGTGAGCGTCGCGTCCAACGAGATCCCGGCACCGATGGCGGCCCTCTGCGCCGCGGCCTCCACGGGCGACTGGGCAGAGGCGCGCCGCCTCCACGAGCGGTACCTGGACCTGTTCAGCGTCAACTTCATCTCGCCCAACCCGGTGCCGGTCAAGGCCGCGCTGGCCGCGATGGGCATCACGACCGACAACGTGCGTCAGCCGCTGCTGCCCCTCGCCGACGAGCAGCGCACGCGACTGCTGACGGTGCTCGACGCTGCAGGTCTGCTACCGGCTCAGCAGGCCGTTGCCTGATGGCGCTGACCATCGACGAACCGCGTGCTGCCTCGGTCGACGCGGCAGCACGTGCGTTCCTGGACGAACTGGAGCGCGGCGCCCTTCGCGCCGCGCAACCAGACCCCGACCAGCCCGGGGGCTGGCGCGTCGACACCTCGGTGAAGGCACGGATCCTGGAGCTGTTCCGTCTCCCCGGCTTCCGCGAGTGGCGTGACGAGGCCGGCCTGTTCGTGGCGCGGGATCGCGCGGCGTTCGGCCTCGTCGACCTGCTCGCAGGAGAAGCGGCGACACAGGCGGCCCTGGCCGGGCGCCCGTTGCGCGTGGTTCCGGGCGGCACGACCGTCCGCAGCGGCGCGCACCTCGAGCCGGGAGTGACCCTGATGCCGCCGACGTTCGTGAACGTCGGCGCCTGGATCGGTGCCGGCACCATGGTCGACTCGCACGTGCTGGTGGGCTCGTGCGCGCAGATCGGCTCCGGCGTGCATCTCTCGGCGGGCGTCCAGGTCGGCGGTGTGCTCGAGCCGGTCGGCGCGCGGCCGGTGATCGTCGAGGACGACGCGTTCGTCGGCGGCGGCTCGGGCCTGTACGACGGGGTGATCGTCGGCCGTGGCGCCGTGATCGGCGCGGGGACGATCCTCACGGGCACCGGCCGCCTCATCGATCTGGTCGAGGAACGGGAGCTGCGCGGCACGCCCGACGAGCCGCTGGTCGTGCCGGCCGGATCGGTCGTCGTTCCGGGAACGCGACCGGCCACGGGCGCGTACGCACGCGAGCTGGGGATTTCCCTTGCCGTGCCGGTCATCGTCAAGCGGCGCGACGCGGGAACGGACGCTCGAACCACGCTGGAGGAGGCGCTCCGGTGACGGCGACTCAGCAGCCGCCCGCCGTGGCCAGCCCGGCCGCCGTGGCCAACCGGGCAGCCCCTACGCGTTCGACTCGGACGCCGTCGGCCGACCCGGCGCGGTTCGACCTGAGCGAACTCGGAGCGGTGCACGGCACGCCGTTCTTCCTCTACGACCTCGACGTGCTCGAGGCGCGGGCGTCGCTCCTTCGTGCCGCCATGCCGGATCGGGTCGACATTGCCTTTGCGGTCAAGGCGAATCCGTCGCTGGCCGTGCTGAACCGCGTCGCCGCCGCTCGGTTTCGGTGCGGATGTGGCCTCCGCCGGCGAGTTGGCTGCCGCGCTGGCAGCCGGCATTCCCGCGTCGCGGATCGTTTTCACCGGGCCTGGCAAGACCGACGCCGAGCTCGAGGCGGCGCTTCGGGCCGGCGTTCGAGCGATCACGATCGAGTCGCTCGACGAGCTCGATTCATTGGTGGAGCGCGCCAACCTGGCGGCGCCCAGCCAGGGACTGCTGCTTCGGATCGCAGTGGACGGCGCCGCGGAGGATCGACCGATCATCGCGGGCCGAGGATCCGTCAAGTTCGGCCTGGTGCCCGATGAAATCGACGAGGCGGTCGAACGGCTGGCTGGCACGCCGTTCCGGCTGCTGGGCCTGCACGCCTTTGGTGCGTCAAACGTGCGCGACGCCGACGCGCTCGCTGGCGGGATCGAACACCTCGCCGCGACGGCCGAACAGGTGGCGCAGCGTCACGCTCTCGAAATCTCGCTGCTCGATGGCGGCGGCGGGCTCGGAATTCCCTACGCCGACGATGAGGATGAGCTCGATCTCGATCGGCTCGGGCGATCGATCTCCCGCGAGGTCCGGACCTGGCCCGATCGTCCCGCGCTGGCGCATGCGCGACTGTTGTTCGAGCCCGGTCGATGGCTCGCCGGCCCGATGGGTCTTTTCGTCGTTCGCGTGGTCCGCACCAAGCAGCGTGGCGGTCGCACGATCGCAATCGTGGATGGCGGGATTCATCAGCTCGCGCGTCCCGCACTGGTCGGACAGCAGCAGCGTGTCGGTCCGCGTCGACGCGCTCAAGGAGAGCTGGGTTTTCGCGGAGCAGCACCACCGTCGACGTCGTCGGGCCGCTGTGCACGGGCCTGGATGTCCTTGCGACCGATGCCGTCATGTCGGAACCGCACACCGGCGACCTGTTGTGCGTGATGGACTGCGGCGCTTACGGCTTCACCGAGGCGATGCCGCTGTTCCTGTCGCACCCGCAGCCGGCGGAACTGGTGGCGCGCGACGGACGGGTCGGCGTCGCACGTCCGCGGGTCGATCCTGCGGAGATCCTCAGCCGGGAGGCAGTCCCTTTCGACTGAAGGTCCCTGATGCCCGCTGCAAAGTGTCGTAGCGAGGCGAAGGAGCGATCGACCGCGACGGCCGCGCCTTCGGTCGCAAGTCGGTGCACGTCCGCGCGCTGGGACGTGCCGAGACGGTGGAAGTCAGCCGCCCGCCGCGACAGATCCGCCCTTCCGCCGCGAACCGGTCCGGTGACCGCCGGCGAGCCGAACGGCATCGCTCTGTCGCCGAGGCTCCACTCGGCCGGCGCCGACAGCGCGCGACCTTCCGCATAGCCTCGCACCGTCCAGCCGCGGGAGGGAGAGGAGCCAGATGTGAGTGACCACCGGTGGTCTCGCAGCCAGCGCCTTCGTTACCACGACGACGGCCGTGGGGGCCGCGACGTCACTCGGGTCCGTGCGAGCTATGTCCGCCACGCGAAGGTCAGTGTTTCCAGAGCGGCAGCGGGTGCCGTTGCCGGACTGCTGACCATCAGCCAGGCATCAGGTTACGTGACGCCGGGCGGCGCCCATGTGATCGGCCCATCTGCCGGCGGCATCTGCACTCAGGCCTCATCGACGGCGACCCGCAGCAGGTCGTCACGCAGATCGTCGCGGTCACCGCGAGGCGTGCCTATGGGGCGCTCGGCACGTTCGTGATCGTGAAGATCGTCAACGCGGTCATGGGTATCCGCGTTCCGCAGGCTCAGGAGGAAGCCGGGCTCGACCTGGCCGTCCACGGCGAGGTCGCGTATCAGGGCTAGCTTCCGACCTCCTCCTAGCCTTGGCGAAGGCCCGGCCCTGTGCCGGGCCTTCGTTCGTCCCTCGGTTGCCAGATGGTTGCGACGCCGGCACCGACGGATCGCAAACCGGTGCGAAACCCGTAATAGGCTCGGCACTCAGCTGTAAACGGTGTCGCACCGTTGGCCCTCGCGACGGCCGAAATCTGCGACAACGCCGCGGCCGAGGAGTGACCGCTACGGGGCCGACAACGGCGCGGTCAATTCATACGCTCCGCAAATGGAACGGTACCTGCTGCCGCTGGCGTTGATCCTGATCGCTGCCGAGATCGGCGGCCTCGTGTCGGAGCGCCTTCGCCTCACGCGCGTGTCCGGTCAGATCGTTGCAGGACTGCTTGATCGGGCCGAGCGTGCTGGGCCTGGTGCAGCTGGACGGCGAGCTGTCCGTCCTGGCCGGTATCGGCTCCCTGTGCGTGCTCGCAATCGCCGGACTCGAGACGGACATGCAGGCAATGCGCGCCGTCGGGAAGCCCGCCTTCCTGGCAGCCGCCGGTGGCGTGGCCCTTCCAATGATCCTTGGTTACGTCGTGGTCAAGGGATTGGGTTACGACGACCGAGCGGCGCTTCTCTGCCGGTGCCATCCTGACCGCGACCAGCGTCGGCATCAGCGCCGCGACGCTCCGCGAACTGCAGCTCTTCCGGTCGCGCACCGGCACGACCATCATCGGCGCCGCGATCATCGACGACGTCCTGGGACTGGTCGTCCTGTCACTCGCGGTTGCCGGAGCAATGGGCACCGGGTCGCCCGTCAACCAGGTCGGCGCGATGTCGATGGTCATCGCCGCGTCCCTCATCGGGGTCTTCCTCGTCCGCGGTCGCCTGGCAAAGCTGCTGGAGCACCTTCACCTGCACGGTGGCGGAATCGCCGGCCTCCTCGGCATCGTGCTGCTGATCGCCTGGGTCTACGAATCGATCGGCGGACTCGCTGCGATCACCGGTGCCTACGTCGCCGGTGCGGCGATCGCCGGCACCGGCGATCGCCGACCGGCTGCGCGAGAAGCTGGTCCACACCGGCGAGACGATCCTGATCCCGATGTTCCTGGTGGGCATCGGCCTGTCCGTCGACCTGCGTGCGACCGACGGTGTCGCGCTTGCCTTCGGGATGCTGTTCGTGGTCGCGGTGGTCGGCAAGGTCATCGGCTCGGGCATCGGTGCACGCGCCGGCGGTCTCGACACGACGGCGTCGACCGGCGTCGGCATCGGCATGATCGCGCGCGGCGAAGTCGCGCTCGTCGCCGCGACGCTGGCTCACACGAGCGGCGCTATCGACGGAACGCTCTATGCGGCGAGCGTCCTCATGGCACTCGCGACCACGATCGTGACTCCGGTTGCTCTCGCACTGTGGGCACGCCGCCTGTCGTCCGGGCAGCACCTTGCCGACATGCTGCCGGCCTCGATGGCGCCACTGACATCTGGTCTCACGCCCGTTCTCCAGCCGATCGACCCCGAATGAGCGAGTTGGACCGGGATCCCGCCGCGACGCCTGCCGCCGCGGCGGTCAAGGCGCTGCGTGCCGGCGTCATCCAACTGCGGCGCGAGGAGTGGCAGACGGCCATCGCGGAGCTCGATCGCGCCGTCGCGCTGGAACCGGAGTTCGCCGTGGCGCATGCGTACCGCTCGTCGGCGCTGCTGGCCATCGGGCGACCTGCGGACGCCCAGGCCGCCGTCGATCGCGCCCTGGAGCTCGAACCGAATGGGTTTGCAGCCAACATGAAGTCCGGTGAGCTGGCGATCCGATTCGGCCAGCTGCCACTCGCCGAACAGCGGCTCCTGGCGGCAGTCCGTGCCGCGACGCCCGCCTCGGCCGACGAACGGGCGGCCACCGAGATGCTGACCATGGTGCGGACCAAGCTCCGCAAATCGATCACGCACACCGCCGTGCTGCCACGTCTGCCGTCGTGGCGTTGGGGAGCGCGGTCGTTCCGGGTGCGCTGGCGCAGCGTGTTGCGGCGGCCCGCTTCTGGTTGAGCGTCGCGCGGTGCCGTGTGGCCGCCGCAGCGCTGGTTGATTGTTCGGGAGAGAGAGGAGGACCCATCGATGTTCAGATTCGGTCAAACGCATGGCCGACGCAATCGGCGACCTGCGCCGCAGACCGAACCGGCTGGCCGGCGTCCTGCTGGCTGTCGTCGCCCTCTGGCTGCTGGCTGCGTGTAGTAATCTCAGCCGTCGCCACCGGCGATCCTGCCGGCATCAACACCGCGAACGGCCGCACCTGATTGGCCAGGTCCATCGAACGAACGGCGAGCCGTCGATCACCCAGGAGAGTTAGGACGCCGCCACAGACGAGCGGAGCCCTTCGCCACCAAGCTGGCCGACCTGGTCGACGAGAACCGCATCGGCATCAACTTCGTGTGGTTGCTGGTGACCGGCTTCCTGGTCATGTTCATGCAGGCCGGCTTCGCGCTGGTCGAGACGGGCTTCACCCGGGCCAAGAACGCGATGCACACCATGAGCATGAATTTCATGATCTATGGCATCGGCATCGTCGGCTACTTCCTGGTCGGCTTCGCCTTCGCCTTTGGCGGCGTGCCCGGCGATTCGTGGGTGGCGGCAACCTGGGCACCACTGCGGCCCTGGGCTCGGGGATCACCGTCGACTCGGCGGACACCCTGGGGCGCTGCTCGGCACCGACGGGCTTCGCACTGTCGGGCGCCGCCTACGACGTCAGCGTCATCGCGTTCTTCCTGTTCCAGCTGGTGTTCATGGACACGACCGCGACCATCCCCACGGGCGCGATGGCGGAACGCTGGCGCTGGAAGCCGTTCGTCGTGTACGGCCTGTTCGTCTCGATGATCCTGTACCCGTTCTACGAGGCATGGACGTGGGGCGGCGGCTTCCTGGCGCAGCTCGGCCAGGTTGGTCTCGGCGTGGGGTACGCGGACTTCGCCGGATCCGGTGTCGTCCACTCGGTCGGCGGCTGGTGCGCCCTGGCCGGCGCGATCGTGCTCGGTCCGCGCATCGGCACGCTACGTCAACGGCAAGGCGCTGCCGGATTCCCGGCCACAACTCGATCCTGGCGCTGTTGGGCACGTTCATCCTTGCCTTCGGCTGGTTCGGCTTCAACCCGGGCTCGACCTTTGGGGCCTCGGGCAACGGCGCGTTGCGCATCGGCATCGTTGCCGTCGTGACGCTGCTGGCGTCCGGGTTCGGAGCGTGCACGCGCGATGCTCTACACCATGTGGACCGAGGGCAAGCCGAACACCGCATGATGGCCAACGGCATGCTCGCCGGGCTGGTCGCGATCACGGCCCCGTCGGGTTACGTCGGACCGCTGGCGGGCGCCATCATCGGCGCGATCGCAGGTGTGCTGGTGTGCCTGTCCGTGGCCTTCTTCGATCGCCTCAAGATCGACGACCCGGTCGGAGCGATCTCCGTCCATGGCGTCAACGGCCTCTGGGGCGTGCTGGCGGTCGGAATCTTTGCGGACGGCACCGCCAACTACGGCGGGCTACACCGTCAAGGGACTCCTGTTTGGCGACGTGGGCCAGTTCGTGGCCCAGGTGATCGGCGCAGCCGTCTGTTTTGCCTGGGCGTTCGGCGCCAGCTACGTGTTCTTCAAGCTCTGCGATCGGGTCACCAAGCTGCGGGTGTCTCCAGAGGTGGAGATCGCCGGGTTGGATCTCCCGGAGATGGGCCTGGCCGGCTACATCCCGGACGACCCGCTCCCGGTTCCGCCCGAGTACGCCGACCTACCTGGCATGCCGAGCCCCATGCCGGCCTGACGAGACCCGCCCGGGAGTTTGTGTGCCGCGTCCGGCACCGATCATCGGACGATCGAGGGAAGGTCTCACCCTCCGGACCTCACTCGATCGCGACAGCGAAAGGCCCGAGCGTCACGCTCGGGCCCTTTCGTGTGCTTGGCCAGCCGCGGGGCGCCGCAGTATCGAACTCGATCGAGCCGAGTCCTGAGCCGGGGAACAGATATTTACTGATCGCACCGGCCGGCGCTTCTCTCAGGACTCCGAAACGAGCCAGGCAACGGCCTCGAGCGCAGCCGCGACCCGGGCTGGTGCCGTCCCGCCGATCACGTCAAAGCGGCGCAGCGCGTTTTCCAGCCGTGCGGCATCGAGGATGATGCGCAACCGGGCGTCGTCCGACGCGAAACTTCGGGCCGTCGGGTCGTCGGCACTGCGCAGGACATCGGCGATCGAGTCCGTGGTCAAGGAGTCCAGTTCGACGCCGGAACGCTCTGCCTCCGCCACCAGCGCTCCCACGAGGCCGTGCGCGGTGCGGAACGGCACGCCCAGCTCGGTGAGCGCATCGGCCATCGCCGTCGCGGTGATGAAGCCCGACCGCGTGGCGCCGGACAACCGCTCGCGGTCGAACGACGCCCGGGCGACCACGGTCCCGAGGACGGCCGCTGAGCGCTCGAGCACGTCGAGCGAATCGAACAGCGGCTGCTTGTCCTCCTGGAGGTCGCGCTGGTAGCCGGCAGGCAGGCCTTTGAGCAGCACCAGTGATCCCGTCAGGGCGCCGATCACGCGGGATGTCCGTCCGCGCACGAGCTCGGCCGGGTCGGGATTCCGCTTGTTGGGCATCATCGAACTGCCGGTCGAGATCCGCGTCCGCGAGGCGGACATACCCGAACGCCGGGCTGGACCACCAGACCAGCTCCTCGGCGAGGCGCGACAGGTGGGTCATGGCAAGCGCCGCGGCGGAGAGCAACTCGACCACGAAGTCGCGGTCACCGACCGCATCGATCGAGTTGCGCGTGACGTCGTCGAAGCCGAGCTCGGTGGCCACGGCTTTGCGGTCGATCGGAAAGCCCGCCCCAGCGACGGCGCCGCGAGCCGAGCGGCGAGACGTTGAGGCGTCGTCGCGCGTCGGCGAACCGGGTCCGATCGCGCTCGAGCATCTCCACGTAGGCGAGCAGGTGGTGCGCCAGCAGCACCGGTTGTGCCGGCTGAACGTGTGTCGTGCCGGGCATGACCGTATCGATCTCGCCGACGCGCGACCGTGACCAGGGCACGCTCCAGGCCGAGCAGCGCTGCGTCGATCGTGTCCACCGTCCGTCGCGACCAGAGCCGCAGGTCCGTGGCCACCTGGTCGTTGCGCGAGCGCCCGGTGTGCAGCTTTCCGCCGACCGCACCGACCCGTCGCGTGAGTGCCATCTCGAGGTTGAGGTGCACGTCCTCGAGCTCCGGGTCCCAGGTGAACGTGCCCGCGGACGATCTCGTCGCGTATGGTGCGTCAGGCCGTCTTCGAGCGCTCGAGACTCGTCGGCGCGTCAGCAGCCCCGCTCGCTCCAGCCCGTGGACGTGCGCGACCGAGCCCTCGATGTCATCGAGCGCGAGCTCGCTGGTCGACCTCGATCGACCGCCCGAACTCCGACCGCGCAGGTTCTGTTCGCCCGTCGCGAATCGACCGCCCCAGGCTTTCATCGGCCGAGGTGTACTGTCGCGGCTGCGGGCTCTCGCTGGTCCGCGACCTGGATCGGCAGGTCGTTGAGCATCGGCTCGGTCCAGCTCCAGGCCGAGCCGTGACGGGCGGCCTCCGTCTTGAGCGGCAGTCCGAAGATGCGGATGAAGCCGACGGCGGCCGCGTGGTCGAAGGCGTCCTCCTTGTCGTACGTGGCCAGTGCCCGGTCGTAGAGCGAGTCGTCGCTGCGCCGGCCGACGATGATGGCGTTGCCGTGATCGAGCCGCAGCCGCACCTGGCCGTTGACGACGCGCTGTGCCGAGTCCACGTACGTCGCGCAGGTCGCGACCGCAGCGCGCTGAACCAGAGACCGTCGTAGGTGTCCTGCGCAGCCTGGTCCGCGACCAGGCGGTTGAAGCGCAGCTGCTGCTTGCGACAGCGTCAGGCCCTCGAGCGCGGCGTGCGCGACGATGGAGGATCACCGCAGCCGGTGCCTCGTAGATCTCGCGGCTCTTGATGCCGACGAGGCGATCCTCGACGTGGTCGATGCGTCCGACGCCGTGCTTGCCACCGAGCGCATTGAGCCGTTCCACCAGCTCCACCGGCTGGCGACGGCTCGCCGTCGATCGACACGGGCATGCCATCCTCGAAGCCGATGATCGATCTCGGTCGGCACGTCCGGGGCGTCGGCCCGGGTTCGACGGTCCACTCGTAGACGTCGGCCGGCGGCGTCGCCCAGGGATCCTCGAGGATGCCGGTCTCGATCGAGCGGCCCCACAGGTTCACGTCGACCGAATAGGGCGACTTCTTGGTCACGGGGATCTCGATGCCGCGCGCCTGCGCGTACTCGATCTCCTGGTCGCGCGAGAGGCCCATGCCGACGCGCATCGGCGCGACCACCTCGAGCCTGCGGATCGAGGGCATGCACGGCCACGTCGAAGCGGACCTGGTCGTTGCCCTTGCCGGTGCAGCCATGCGCGACCGCATCGGCGCGTTCGCGGTTGGCGACCTCGACGAGCAGCTGGGCGATCAGCGGGCGGGCGAGGGCGGTTGCGAGCGGATAGGCACCCTGGTAGAGCGCGTTGGCCTGCAGGTTCGGCCAGACGAACTGGCGCACGAAGCGGTCCTTCGCGTCGACCACGTACGCGCGGCCGGCGCCGGCGCTCATGGCGCGCTTCGGCGACGCCCTCGCGCAGCGACCCACCACCGACGTCGACGGTCAGGGTGACGACTTCGGCGTCGTACTGCTCACGCAGCCAGGCGACGGCAACGGAGGTATCCAGACCACCGGAGTAAGCGAGGACGACCTTCTTCACGCTTTTCCTCCGCCGGCCGACGGCTCGCTGCGCGCGCACGGCTTCGTCTTTGCGACATAACGGGGCGTACGACACGTGCGTCGCACGCCCCGTATCAGGTTCAAGACGACGCAGTCGCGGATCTCGGTCCTGCATTAACATGCGTCGCGGACCATAGTATTGCATACACATGCAAGATCTGTCATCCTGACGCCATGGTCCCTCGCGCCCTCGCCGATCGGCTGCTCTCGATCGCCGACCTTGACCCGGACGCCATCGACGAGATCCTCGAGCACGCAGCCGCGCTCAAAGCTGGTCGCACTCCCACGGCCGGCAGCGCTCCCTTGGCGGGCCGCTCGGTCGCGCTGATCTTCGAGAAGCCCAGCCTGCGGACGCGGGTCAGCTTCGAGGTTGGGATCGCGCGGCTGGGCGGCACGCCGGTCAGCGCTCCACGACAGCCGAGATCGGTCTCGGTGTCCGCGAGTCGGTCGCGGACGCCACGCTCACGCTCGAGCGCTACGTCGACGCGATCGTGGCCCGCGTTCGCAGACCACGCGCTCCTCGAAGAGATGGCCGCCATCGCCTCCATCCCGGTCGTCAACGCGCTGTCGCGACCGCGAGCACCCGCTCCAGGCGCTCGCCGACGTGCTGACGCTGCGCGAGCACCTCGGCGAGCTGTCGGGCAAGACAGCTCGTCTACATCGGGGATGGCAACAACGTGGCCGCGTCCCTGCATCGTGGTCGCGGCGTCGCTGGGCATGGACATCCGCGTGGTCACGCCGCCCGGGTACGAGCCGGATCCCGAGCATCGTGCGATCGCACAGAGTGGCCGATCGGCCTGGGACCGGACTCGCGTCGAGCTGACGAACGACCCGGTGGCCGGCGTGCGCGGCGCCGATGCGGTCTACACCGACGTGTGGGCGAGCATGGGCCAGGAGGCCGAGCGGCCGAGCGGCTGGCCGTGTTCCCGCCCTATGCGATCACCGAGCGAGCTGATCGCCAACGCGCCGACGCGCTGGTGATGCACTGCCTGCCCGCGCATCGCGGCGAGGAGATCGAGTCCGAGGTGCTGGACGGGCCGCAGAGCGTCGTCCTCGATCAGGCGGAGAACCGCATGTGGGTCCAGATGGCGGTGCTCCTCCGGGTCATCGAGCTCGAAGCCCGCCCGCGGACGACGAGCCGATCCAGCTCAGGCTCGCAATCGCGTCCCGCTCGCGGACTCGTCCGAGCGCGCGGCTGAGCGCACCCTCCGCCGCCCCGTCGGCAATCACCGCCTCGCTGGCACCGTCAAGCGCGCCGAGCGCGGCTCGCACCTTGGGCACCATACCGCCCGCGATGGTCCCGTCCGCGATCAATCCTTCGGCTTCGGCCGAGGTCAGCGCCGCGATGCGCGCACCGTCCGAGCCTCGCACGCCATCGGTATCAGTGAGCAGCACGAGCCTGCCCTTGAGCGCGCTCGCAAGGGCAGCGGCGACTTCGTCGGCGTTGACGTTGCAGGGCAGTCCCTGCTCGTCGAGGCACAGCGGGGCGACCACCGGCAGGTAGCCGGCGTCGAGCAGGTGCTCGATGAGGCTCGGATCGACGCGCTCCGGAGTCGGCCGCACGGCCGAGCCCGGGTATCCGACGCCCGACCACCGTGCCGCCATCGACACCCGACGTTCCGACCGCGTCGGCGCCGAGTTCGCGCAGCGTCGCGACCAGCTCCGCGTTGACGAGGCCGCGCAGCACCGCACTGACGACCTCCATCGCGTCATCCCCGGTGACTCGCAGGCCGTCCTGGAAGCGCGTCTCGACGCCGAGCCGCCCCAGCCACTCGGTAAGGCGTTTGCCGCCGCCATGGACGACGATCAGGTCGCGACCTCGGCTCTCTGTCGCAACCTCGGCAAGCGTCGCGCGCTGCTCGGCCAGCGTCGTGCCGCCAAGCTTGACGACGACACGTTCCTTGTGAGTCAAGCCTTCCTCCGCAAGTCTTCGACTTGCTGCGCGCGAAGCGGCAGGGTCCCAGCGTTTTGCTCCGCAGACCTACGGCCTGCTGCGCGCGAACCGGCCGCGTCCCAGCCTCCGGCTGGGCTCCGGCCGTCGCTTGCGGCGCTGGGCTCCAGCCGTCGCTTGCTCACGTCGAATAGGCCGAGTTCTCGACCACGTAGGCCTCGGTCAGGTCGCAGCCAAATGCTTCGCCAGTGCCGTCGCCGGCCCCAAGGTCGACCTCGATCAGGATCTCCGTGGCATCCATCTGCTGCCGCACGGCCGCCGGGTCGAACGACACCGGTTGTCCGGCAAAGACGAGCGTGCCGCAGATGGACACGCGCAGGCGCGGCACGTCGAGCTCGACCGGCGTCCCTGCGCGGGCACCGGCAATCGCGGAGTCCATGCCGCCCAGGGCAAGCACGGCAGCGTCGGGCAGATGCGCATTCCCCGCCGCACTCAGCACCCGGCCCCAGTTGGGATCGCGGCCGTGAACGGCGGCCTTGAGCAGGCTGCTCGAGACGACCGCGCGTGCCACCGCGCGTGCCTCGAAGTCGTCGTTCGCACCCGTCACCGTGCACGTGATCAGCGTCGTGGCACCTTCGCCGTCGGATGCCTGCTGGCGTGCCAGTGACCGAGCGACGGCGGCGACACCCAGCAGCAGCGCCTCGGCCTCGGGCGTGCCGCGCTCGATCGGGGTATCGCTCGCGGCGCCAGAGGCCACCAGGAACACCGTGTCGTTGGTGCTCGTATCGCCATCAACGCTGATCTGGTTCCAGGTCGCGGCGACGACGGGACGAAGGATCTCGGACAGCACATCCGCAGCCACGCGCGCGTCGGTGAGCACGAACGAGAGCATCGTGGCCATCCGCGGATGGATCATTCCGACGCCCTTGGCGACGCCGCTCACGGTGAGAGCGGTGGCGCCACCGGGAAGCTCGACGCGCGCGGTCGCCCACTTCGGCCGCGAATCGGTCGTGCACATCGCGCGCGCGACGTCATCGCAGTCCGTGCGGCGCGTTCGACAGACCGGACGGGACCAGCTCGCCAAGGTTCGGAACGATCCGATCGACCGGCAGCCGGGTGCCGATAAGCCCGGTCGACATCGCCAGCGTCTCTTCGGGCTCGCAGCCAGCGGCAATGGCCAGCGCCTGCGCGAGCGCTTCCTGGTCCTTGACGCCGGCATCGCCGGTGGCCGCATTGGCGCAGCCGCTCGTGCAGATGAAGGCACGCGCGCTGCCGTAGCTGTCCGACCCGCTGCTCACCTCGAGGTGGCGGCGGCTCACCTGGACGGGCGCGGCCGCGACGCGGTTCGTCGTGAAGGTGGCGGCCACGGATCCCGGCTCCAGCCCGTCGACCACGATCACGGCCAGATCCGGGTTGCCCGATGCCTTGATGCCGGCCCTGGCCGCCCCGGCGCGGAAGCCGCGCGGCAGCTCGGCGTGGTCCTCCACGCCCTCCGGTTGCGCCACGGCGGCGGTCACGGAGCGAGCGGCAGCTGTTCGAGGCCGGTCGTCTCCGGAAGTCGAGAACAGGATGTTGAAGGACTGGATGGCCTGGCCGGCAGCGCCCTTCACGAGGTTGTCGGTGACGCCGATTGCGCGGATCCGCCCGCTGCGCTCGTCGAGCGTCACGTGCAGCCTGCAGTAGTTGCTGCCCAGCACCTGCCCGGTCGAGATCGGTGTGTCGGAGAGCTCCACGAAAGGCTCGTCGGCGTAGGCGTCGCGGTAGAGCTCGTCCAGCTCGTGCTGCGTGATGGCGCTGCTCGGTCGAACGTGCGACGGTGCTGAAGATCCCGCGGGTCATGGGCACGAGGTGCGGCACGAAATCGACGCCGACGACCCCCGGATTTCGCTCGCGGGGACCCGGACAGCCAGAGCAGCTCCTGCTCGATCTCCGCGGTGTGGCGATGGCCGTCGAGCCCGTACGCACGCACACTTTCGTTGACCTCCGAGAAGGTCAGGTCTGGGCGCGGGTCCCGGCCGGCGCCCGAAACGCCGGTCTTGGCGTCAACCACGAGGTCGCCGATCAGGCCGGCGCGCGCGAGTGGTGCGAGGGCGAGGATCGTGGTCGTGGGAAAGCAGCCGGGCGCACCGACGATGGCAACGTCCTTCCCACGCAGTGCCGCGATCTCGTCGCGATGCAGCTCCGGGAGCCCGTAGACGGCCTGCGCGAGCAACTCCGTGGCGGGGTGCTCGAAGTGATACCAGAGCGGATAGTCCGCAGGATCATGCAGCCGGAAGTCCGGCCCGAGGTCGACGACCCTGGCGCCCTTCTTGACCAGGTCCGGGACCATCGCAGCGGCGACCCCGTGGGGCATGGCCAGGAAGACGGCGTCTGCGTCGGGGATCTCCTCATCGATCAGGTGGCCCGTCCGTGCGAGATGGCCATGGGTCCTGCCGATTGGCTCCGCGCTGCGACCTCGGCCGTGCACGCCGACGATGCGGGCGTACGGATGCCGCTCGAGCAGCCGGATCAGCTCGCCTCCGGCGTACCCGGTGCCGCCCACGATGGCGACCCGAATCGGCTCCTCGCGGGGCGCCGGATCGTGCGCCAGGTACGCCGCGGGTCGCGATCTCGAGGGTGGTCGTGCCGGTCGCTGCCATCGCATGACTATACGACCTGCTGCATACTCGCCCGATGGAGCGCGAGGCAGGCTCGTCCGACCTTCCCGATCTGCAGATCCCGGAGCCGGGGCACACGCTGACGGCCATCAGCGTGCGCACGACCGAGGACGCGGACCTTGTGGAGATCCTGGTTCGCCTGCGTTCCGCCGGCGCCGAAGTGGTGACGGTCAACTCGTTTCCGGCCACCCGGGGCGATCCCGACGAGACGCGCGTCTTCGACATGGAGCTGCGCGACATGCCCCGGCGAGGTTGGCGCCCAGGTTGCCGCCGGAGTGCCAGGCGTCACGGTCGCCGAACGCGCGCCCGACGCTCGGCCAGATCTTCGGCAAGCGCGTCATCGTCATCGGCGGTGGTGCCCAGGTTGCGCAGGTGGCACTCGGGGCCGTGAGCGAGGCGGATCGACACAACCTGCGCGGCGAGCGCATCAGCGTCGACACGATCGCGCTCGTCGGCGAGAAGGAGATCGCCGCGGCGGTGCGGGCGGTCGCTGACCTGCCGCGCGCGCACATCCTGGTGCTGGCAGGCTCGATCATGGGCGGTGACATCACGCAGGCCGTCCGCGAGCTGCAGGAAGTCGGCATCCCGGTCGTCTCGCTCAATATGGTCGGCTCGGTGAGCTCCGCCGCGGACCTGGTGGTCAGCGACCCGGTCCAGGCGGGCACGATGGCCGTGATGGCCATTGCCGATACCGCGCGTTTCAACCTCGCCCGCCAACGCGGGCGCCGTTACTGATCCCAGACGACGAAGTTCGCCCGAGGAGGCCGCCCCGATGACCGACACCTTGATCCGACCCGCCGCCACGAGCCTGGCAACGGAGCACCTGTCGCCCGTGCTCGCGCGCTACTTCGAGACGAGCTGGGCGCGCGGCGAAGGGCACTCGCTCTGGGACGCCGACGGGAAGGAGTACCTCGACTTCGCCTGCGGCATCGCAACGACGGTGCTCGGCCACGGTGAGCCGCGCGTGAAGGCCGCCGCCAAGGCGCAGCTCGATCAGCTCTGGCACATGTGCAACGGGCTCGGCTACCTCGAGCCGGTCTCCCAGCTGGCCGACGCGATCGCTGCCGTCATGCCCGCCCCGCTCGACACGGTCTTCTTCGGCAACTCGGGGACGGAGGTGATCGAGGGCGCGGTCAAGCTGGCCCGTCGAACGACTGGCCGCAGCTGGATCATCGGTTTCGCCAACGGCTTCCACGGCCGGACCTACGCGTCGATGAGCCTGACCTCGTCCAACCTCAACTACCGCGTCGGCCACGGGCCCCTGCTGCCAAATGTCTATGTGGCTCCGTTTCCCATCTGCGTACCGCTGGTTCGACAACGACGAAGCCGCGGCGACGGCTGCATCCATCGGCTTCCTCGAGAACCTGTTCGCCTCGCAGATCCCTCCGCAGGAGGTGGCTGCGTTCCTGATCGAGCCGGTGCAGGGCGAGGGCGGCTTCACGCCGGCACCCGTTGTCGTTCCTGCGCGAGCTTGCGGCGGCTTGCCGATCGGCACGGGATCCTGCTGATTGCCGACGAGGTCCAGTCGGGCTACGGCCGCACCGGGTCGATGTGGGCGTTCCAGCGCGCCGAGATCGTTCCCGATGTCGTGACGCTGGCAAAGGCGATCGCCAACGGTCTGCCGCTGTCCGCGATCGTGTCGTCTCGAGCGCTCATGGAGCGCTGGGGGCGCGGTGCCCACGGATCGACGTTCGGCGGCAACCCCGTTGCGTGCGCGGCCGGCGTTGCGGTGCTCGAGGTGATCCAGCAGGACGGGTCTGGTCGCCAACGCGGCGGCACGCGGCCAGGAGCTGCGGTCGGCGCTCGAGGCGATCGCAGCGCGTGACGAGCGCATCGGCGACGTTCGTGGCCCGGGGATCATGATCGGTGTCGAGTTCGTTGCCGATCGCAAGACCAAGGAGCCGACCGGCGGCCTCGCGGACGCGCTCATTGCGGCGTGCCTCGAACGCGGCCTGGTGTTGCTGACCTGCGGCGCCGCGCACAACGTGGTGCGCTGGATTCCGCCGCTCAACGTCACGTCAGACGAGATCGGCCGTGGCGTCGCCATCTTCGAGGAGGCGCTGGCCGCGACGCACTGACTTTGGGGGCGCTCGCGTCAGGCGGGCGGGCGTCAGGCGGTCGCGTCAGGGCGGCACCGCGCGCCCGGCGGCTTCGCGGTCGTGAACTGCCGCGGTAGGCGCCGTGGCGGCAGGCCCGATGTGTGTGGAACACAACTGAGACTGGTTTCTAGTCGCGTGCGACATACGCGGCGGCAATGGTGGCCGGCTGGCACGAATACGGGTCCGGATGTGGTGCTGGGCCACACACCGCGCTGAATTGGCGGCACTTTCTCAACGCATTGGGTCTCGATGGCCGAAGTTGGTCTCGGTTGTGGGTGTAGACCACAACTCACCCGGACGAGGTTCCAACCTGGGCGGCCCGACCTGCGGCGGCGCCACCGACGCCTGGCCCCGGATGGGCCACCAACAAGCGCCCGGATGGGGGCCAAGCGACGCAAGGCCACCGACGCAGCCCCACCGACGCGGGCGCCCAACCTGGTCGGCCCGACCCGCCCCACCGACGCAGGCCTCCGACCCACCGGCCGAACTGCCCCTACGCCGATCGGCTTCCCGTCTCGGCTAACAGCACGCCGCCGAGGATCAGCGCGCCGCCGAGCAACTGGACCGGCGCGAGTGATTCGCCAAGGAGGATCGCGGCCAGCGTGATCGTGTAGATCGGCTCGACCGTGCTCACGAGGGCGGCACGCGCAGCCCCGATCCGCCGCGCACCGGCGTAGAAGGCCTGGACCGCCAGTGCCGTCGCCACCAGTGCCACGCCGATCATGCCCGGCCACGCGTCGGAAGGTACCGCGGCCGGCGAGATGGAGTGCCCCGTCAGGAGCATGAGCACGAGATAGGCAGCAGCCGTCGCGCTCGTGATGATGGCGGTGGCGGGCGCAGGCTCGGTCGAATCGGCAACCGGCGGGGCCTCGGAATCGGCCGGTGCAGGCATGGCAACAGACTCGCGCCGCTCACCGCCGAGCCGCGCTGCGGCAACGATCCAGACGGCGTAGAAGATCGGGGACGCGATTGTGAGGATCAAACCGCTGAGCGGTGGCGCCGTGCCCTCGGGAATGCCGCCCACGGCCAGGACCACGCCGACGCTCGCAATCACGAGCGCGATCCACGCGCGCCGCCCCTGCAGCCGTCGCCCGAAGCGGAGCGTGAGGACGGCAACGAGCGCTGGATACAGGTAGACGATCAGCGCCGCCAGCGACGCCGGCACCGTCTCGAGCGCCGCGTAGTAGGTGCCGCTGTTGAGCACGAAGAAGATGCCGAGCCCGATCAGAACGAGGACCCGCCGACGGGCCAACCGACGCAACGCCGCTCGATTGCGAAGCCGATGCCGCGAGCCAGATCCAGGACACCGCCGCGGCGATCAGGAAGCGCCAGAAGAGCAGGGTCAGCCAGTCGACGCCTGCGGCATAGACGGGCTTGGCCAGCAGGGCACCCGAGCCATAACCGCATGCAGACGCGATGACCAGGAGGACGCCGACCATTCGCGCATCGACACGCATTCGCAGTCGTGCAAGGCTTGTAGGCAGAGACGTCACCAGCCGGATGCTATCGAGAGAAGTGGCGACGGGGCGGGTCATCCACGCGGGGTGATGTGGCTGACACGATTAGGCCCGAGAGTCCCGATCGGGGAACGCCTGAACTCGGCGCACGAGGGAGAAGGAGCGGGCCGTGAGCGACTGGGATGCAAAGCTTCTCAACGACGAGAAGGTGCTCTTCGAGACGGACAAGCACTGGGCGGCACCGCTGTGGGACTCGTGGGAAGCGATCCTGATGATCATCGGCTCGCTGGTGGTCGCCTGGCTCCAAACCGACCAGACCAACGGCGTCATGGGCTTCATCAACCGGGTGCTCGACCTGCTGCGGATCGGGCTCTTCCTCGGCGGACTGGGTTGGATCGGCTACAACATCGTCAATTGGCGAACCGCCCGGTACGCGGTGACCAACATGCGGGTGCTGGGCCACGAAGGCCTCTTCCGGGCACGCGAATCGGACACGCTCCTGAGCAGCCTGTCCGACGTTCGCATCAAGGTCCCGGCGGTCGGCAAGATGCTCGGCTTCGGCGACATGACGATCCTCACGTCATCGGGCGAAGCCGGCACGGACACCTTCACGACTGTCCGAAAGGTCGACGAGTTCAAGAAGACGATCTTCGAGCAGAAGAACGCGCAGAGCGACAAGCAGATCGATCGCATGGCCGGAGCCGCGAGGACGAACGCCTCAGCGAGCGCCTCAGCGAACGGCTCGACGAGCGCCTCGGCCAGCGCGACGGCCGCCCTGGGGGACCTGGCCAAGCTGCGTGATTCGGGCGCCATCACGCCTGCCGAGTACGACGCCAAGAAGGCCGAACTGCTCAGCCGCATCTGACGGTACGGCACCCGCCGCATGGCAGAATCGGCCACGATGACCGAGGTCAAGCGGCCCAATGACACGACCGAGGCGCTCACCCGCCGCGAGCTTCGCAGCGAGAAGCTGAAGGCCGTCGGTCGTCGCGAGCCGGCGATCATCAGCCCCGGCACGTCGATCGCCGAAGCCGTGCAGCGCATGCAACACAACCACGGTGAGGCGCTGCTGATCTGCGATCGAGACCGCCTGCTCGGCATCCTCACGGAGCGAGACGTGATGCTCAAGGTGCTGGCACGCGGCGTCGACATGGACGCCACCGTCGATGGCTTCATGACGGCACGTCCCGACACGCTGACCAGCGATGCGACTGTGGAAGATGCGCTGCGGTTGATGGAGCGCGGCGGCTACCGCACGATCCCGCTGGTCGAACCCGATGGGAAGGTCGTGGGTGTCCTGCGCCAACAGGACATCGTCGAGTTCGTCGCCGAGGCGTTTCCGCAGGAGATCCTCAACCTTCCACCACGCCCGCACCAGGTCGCCGATCAGGCCGAGGGCGGCTAGGCATCGTCCACGGGCACCTGGACGCCGAGATGGACGACTTCGGGACGTGAGCCTGGTGATGGCGGCAGTCGCCCCGCACGGCGACCTGGCGATTCCCGAGCTTTGCGATGACTCCACGCGGTCCCTTGCCATCGCGACGCAGAAGGCCATGGGCTTGCTCGGAGACGAGGCTCGTCGCGTTGCTCTCGATGCCGTCGTGATCGTCAGCCCGCATCACCTTCACCTCGAGCGCTCGTTCGGCGTGGTCACCTCGGGCCGAATCGCGGGCGAGCTTGGCGCCAGCGAGCCCGGCGTCGGTTCGGCTGGCGGCACGCCGCAGGCTCGGATCGAGCTCGACTGTCCCGTCGACCGCGACCTGGCGCGCACATTGCTCGAATCGCTGGCCGCCCGGGATCTTCCGGCCACCGGGGTGAGCTACGGCGGCAACGTTCCCGACGAGGCCGTGATGCCGATGGACTGGGGCACGCTCATCCCGCTGTGGTACCTCGGCGGACGCTGGGACCCTCCGGTCCAGGTTGTCCTGCTGACGCCGGCGCGCGACCTCACGCCCGAGTCGCATGTCGAAGCCGGCCGCGTGATCGGTCAGGTCACTGCGAGATCGACCAAGCGCATCTGTTTCGTGGCGAGCGCCGACCAGAGCCACACCCATTCGGCGGACGGGCCATACGGCGGCGATCCTGCGGCGAAGGTATTCGATCGACGGGTGGTGGACGCGATTCACGCGAATGACCTGCGCTCGCTTCGAGCCGTGCCGATGGATTTGATCGAGGCGGCCAAGCCGGATGCCTGGTGGCAACTGCTGATGCTCGACGGCGTTCTCGAGGCGACTGCCGAGCGGGGCTGGCGGGCGGAGCTCCTGGCCTACGAAGCGCCGACCTACTACGGCATGGCGACCGGTGTCTTCAGGCCGGAGCACTCCGAGCCTGCGACCGCAGCCAGACGCTGAGCAGCGCGACGCCGATCGCGAAGCAGCCACCGATCAGTGCCAGCACCGTGAGGCTGGCTGTGAATGATCCGGTCGTGTCGCGGACGGCACCGAGGAGGATCGGGCTCGTCGCGGCAAGCGTGTAGCCGAAGCCGATCATGACGGTGGACATGCCGGCGACCTCTTCGGCAGACCGCCCGATGGGCAGTGGCACCGCCAGCAGCAGGGGAAAGAGCGCGCCGTTGGTGAAACCGGCGAGAGCCGCCCACGCAACGCCGAAATCGGGCAGGACAACGAACGCCGCAGGTGCGATCGCGAACCCGACCGCCAGGATGGGCAACGATCGCCGCAGGCCGATCCGCCGGGTCAGGAGCCCTGCGGTGAGCGCGCCGAGGAGCGACGCCACGTTCAGGACGGCGACGAGCAGCCCCGCAGCCTCGGGACTCCAGCCGCGCTCTCGATAGACGTCGGCCATCCACGAGATCAGCCCGTAGTAGACGACGCCGAACAACCCGAATACGACCCCCAGCGCCCAGCCACGACGATCGGCAAGGAGCCGCCGCGACAGGCGCAACCGGGTCGATTGGCCGGCACCGTGCCGGCGGCCGAGCAGCCACCAGGGAACGAGTAGCGCCAGCGTCACGACGGAGAACACGCCCAGCGCCGAACGCCAGCCGGCGAGCGCCGCGGCGAGCGGAACCGCGCTCGCTGCCGCGACGGCAGCGCCGAGCTGCATCCCCGAGGAATACGCCACGGAGCCGGCGACCGGGCTCCTCGGCACGTGCTGGCGGACGTACAACGGCAGCAGGGCACCTCCCAGGGCCATGCCAGCCCCGACGCCGAAGGTGAGCAGCACCAGCATGAGTCCGTCCGTCGCTGCCGCACGGGCAAGCCCGAACGAGCCCGTGATCACCAGGCTCAACGCGACCGCGGCAAAGAGGCTGATCCGCGATGCGGCAATCGGGGCGAGAACGGCCAGAAGCCCCATGCAGAGGACCGGGATCGTGCCGATGAGCCCAGCCTGCGCGTGGGACAGCCCGAGGTCGTCCTGGATCTGCGGGATGAGCGGAGCAACGCCCACCAACTGCGGTCGAAGGGAAAGCGCGGCAATGAAGAGCCCGACCAGGATGGCCGAGACGGACCTCAGGCCGGCGGCATCGTGCGCGTCGGCAGCGAGGGTCGCGCCGGAGGTCATCGGCTATCCGCGATCCGTGGCGGGTTTCCCGCGCTGGCCTTGGTCAGGAGCCGAAGCCGGGCGGGGGACCGAGCCTGGACTCGATGATCGTGTTGATCTCTCCGGCTTCGGGGCGGCGCCCGCGCTCCGTCATGGAGAAGATCGATTCACCGTCGAGGACCACGTCGAAACGCTCGGCATCCGCCGGAACCAGGCACACGCTGGCGAGCTCGGCTGCCCACTGCTCGAGCACCTCGCCGGCAAGCTCGAGCGACGCCGTCCGAGAGCCGCCGCGGTACCCGAAGTGGATCTCCAGCCGGTGTCGGGACGAGTCGGCGGGCACGGTGCTCCTTCCGGGATCGAGGCGCAGAAGAGGTCGAGCGCCGGGCCCTTTCGCCTCGGCGCGACTTGTTGTATACATCGTACAAGACCGCAAACGAGCCTCACAGCCCGTCCTGTGGACGTCTCCCAACCCGTCGTGAGCAGGTAGGAATGAAGCCGCCCGACTTCGAGTACGCCCGGCCAACCACGCTCGCCGATGCGGTTTCCGTGCTGGCCGCCAGCGGGGGCGAGGGCAAGGTCCTGGCCGGTGGCCAGAGCCTCGTCCCGCTGCTCAACTTTCGGTTGGCGTCGCCGCGACTCCTGGTCGATCTCAACCGGATCGCCGACCTGTCGCACCTCACGGTCGACGGCTCGGTCCTGCGTGTCGGGGCGATGACGCGGATGCGCGCACTGGAGACCGATGCGACGGTCGTCGAGCGCTTCCCGCAGCTGGCAGCGGCCGCGCGGTGGGTAGGGCATGTGCAGATCCGCAATCGCGGGACGGTCGGGGGCAGCCTCGCCCACGCGGATCCGGCGGCCGAGGTGCCGGCAGTTGCGGTGCTGGTCGACGCGGAGCTGGTTGTCGCGGGCCCGCAGGGTGAGCGCCGCATCTCGTCAGACGAGTTCTTCCAGGGTTTCCTCTTCACGGCGCTCGCCGAGGACGAGATTCTCACAGAGGTTCGGCTCCCGCTTCCGAGTGCCGGTTCGCGCTGGGGGTTTCGAGAGTTCGCCCATCGGCGCGGCGATTTCGCGCTTGCCGGTGCAGCGGTCGTCCTGCCCGGCTCCAACGGAGCCGACGGAGCCGTCGAAGCCGGTGGGCCAGCGACCGGTCCGCGCGTAGTCGTCTTCGGCACGTCCGACCGTCCGCGCCGATCCGAACGAGCAGAGGCGATCCTGACCAGGGCCGATCTCTCCAACGGCCATGCCGCGAACGCCTTCGCGGAAGCCGCGCGAATCGCGGCCGAGGACGCTGCCGCGGACGATCCGCGATCAGACGCGGCGTACCGCAAGCAGATCACCGAGACGATGGTGCGGCGTGCGCTCGAGGACGCCGCTGCACGAGAGGGGACCCCATGACCGTGAGCGCCACGCTGCCGATCACGCTTCGCGTCAACGGTGTCGAGCATCGTGCTGACGTGCCCGTGCGCCTGTTGCTGTCGGACTTCCTGCGCCATTCGCTGCACCTGACCGGCACGCACGTGGGTTGCGAGCACGGCGTCTGCGGCGCCTGCAGCGTCCTGGTCGATGGCCAGAGCGTTCGCTCATGCCTGATGCTCGCCGTGCAGGCGGACGGGGCTGAGGTCCGCACGGTCGAGAGCCTGACCGAGGCCGATGGCACGCTCGGCCCGATCCAGCAGGCATTCCGCGACCAGCACGGGCTGCAATGTGGCTTCTGCACACCCGGGATCTTGATGTCGTTCTGTGGGCTCGCGGAGACGTCTCCGCACGCCTCGCGCGAGGAAGTCGAGGACGTTCTGACCGGGCACCTGTGCCGCTGCACCGGGTATCGCAACATCGTCCGGGCGGCCGGGCAGGTCTTCGGCTTCGAGGACGAGACGTCGGATGCGGCGCACAACCGGGAGCGGTCGGCTGGCGGGAGCTCGCCCGCGTGACGGCCACGCTGGCGAACCGATACATCGGTGCGGTCGTCCCTCGCGCCGAGGACGAGCGCTTCCTTCGCGGCGGCGGCCGGTACGTCGACGACATCCACCTCCCGAACATGCTCGAGGCGGCGTTCCTGCGCAGCCCGCACGCCAACGCCCGGATCCTTGCGATCCGCACGGACGTGGCCAAGGCGATGCCTGGCGTCCGGCTGGTGCTGACCGGCGACGACCTTGGTGCACTGAACGTGCCGCTCCCGGCGTTCGTGCCGGATCCGAACATGAAGGCACCCCATACGCAACTGCCCTTGGCAACCGAGCGCGTGCGTTACGTGGGCGAGATCATCGCCATGGTCGTCGCCGACGACCGATACCTGGCCGAAGACGCGGCCGCGCTGATCGAGGTCGACTACGAGCCACTCCCCGCGGTCGTCGACCTCGCGACCGCGGACGCCGGCCCGGGCGTCGTCCACGAGGACGCGACCGACAACATCGCGGGTTTCGTGGAGGACCGTACTGGCGATACGGACGCTGCGTTTGCCGCTGCGCCGCACACCGAGACGCTGGACCTGTCGATCGAGCGCAGTCTCGCGAGCCCGCTCGAGGGTCGGGGCATCGCGGTCGAGTGGGACCCGCGCCGAGGTCGAATGCACGTCTGGGCTTCGACCCAGGCGCCGGTCGCGCTCAAGTTCGGACTCTGCCGGATCCTCGGCCTGACGTCCGACCAACTCCAGCTGGAGGCTCCCGACACCGGCGGCGGGTTCGGCGCCAAGATCATGGTCTTCTACCCCGAGGAGATCCTGCTGCCGTTCGCGGCGATGCAGCTCGGCCGCAACGTGAAGTGGACCGAGGACCGCTGGGAGCACTTCGTCAGTGCCAACCAGGAGCGCGGCCAGATCCACCACGCCGAGATCGCATTCGACGACGAGGGCCGGATCCACGGGGTCCGCACGCATTTCCTGCACGACAGCGGCGCCTACACGCCCTACGGCAGCGACGTCTGCTTCAACACCGCGACCCATGTGTTGGGCCAGTACCGGGTACCCAACTTCACGGTCACGGCCGAGGTGCGGTTCACCAACAAGCCGCCGGTCAGCCCGTATCGCGGCGCCGGCCGGCCACAGGCCGTCTTCGTCATGGAGCGACTCATCGGCGCCGTCGCACGGAAGGTCGGCAAGGACGTCAACGAGATCCGCCGGCTGAACCTGATACCCGCCGACGCGTTCCCGTACGAGACGGGGCTCCACATCAAGGCGCCGGTCACGTACGACAGCGGCAACTACCAGGCCGGCTTCGAGATGGCCATGAACCTGCTGGCGCCCGCCGAATTTCGGACCCAACAGGCTGCTGCGCGCGCAGAGGGCCGGTACCTCGGCATGGGCGTCGGAACCTACGTCGAGGCCACCGCGCCGGCTCGTTCGGAGGGTTGCTCCGCGCGGCTCGAGGGCAGCGGCAAGCTGGTCATCTCCGTCGGGCTGCCATCACAGGGTCAGGGCCACGAGACGACCTTTGCCCAGATCGCCGCCGACGCGCTGGGCTGCACGCCGGCGGACGTGGTCGTCCGCAGCGGCAATGCTGGGGGGCAGGACGACGGGATCGGCACGTTCGGCAGCCGAGGCCTGCTGATGGCCGGCAACGCCGTTGCCCAAGCCGCCGGACGCATCCGTGAGCAGTTGGTCGAGTTCGCATCGAACCTGTTGGAGGTCAGCGCCTCGGACATCGTCATCGCGGACGGCTGGGTCTCGGTCGCGGGCACGCCCGACCGGCGGCTCCACCTTGGCACCATTGCGACACTCGCAAATCCCTTCGGGTATCCGGGCGCGTGGGGCACCGGGGACGATCCGACACTGCTCGCGCAGGCCCAGGCCCGCGCGGGCGATCATCGGCCCCAGAGCCAGCGTCTCGAGGCGCGAGCCTACTTCGAGCAGCCCGCGATGGCTTTCGCCAGCGGCGTCCATGCGGCGACCGTGGAGGTCGATCCCGGGACCGGAGGCGTTCGCATCCTCAAGTACGTCCTGGTCCACGACTGCGGCGTCATCGTCAACCCGCAGATCGTCGAAGGCCAGGTCGTCGGTGGGCTTGCGCAGGGCATCGGCGGGGCACTGCTGGAGCGGCTCGTCTTCGACCCGGAGACGGGCCAACCACAGACCACCAGCTTCATGGACTTCCGCCTGCCGACCGTGGATGACATCCCGGAAATCCTGCTCGGCCACATCGAGACGCCGTCGCCGCTGAACCCACTCGGCGTCAAGGGCACGGGCGAAGCCGGCGTCATCCCGGTCTCGGCGGTCATCGCCGAGGCGGTCGAGGACGCGTTGTCGCCCTTCGACGTGCGCATCACCTCGATGCCGCTGTTTCCCGACCAGGTGCTGGAACTGATCAACGGAGCGCGCTAGGTGCAGCTCGATCAGTCCTTCACGGTCAAGGCCGATCCCGACACGGTGTACGCGTTCCTGCTGGACGTGAATCGCGTCGTCGGCTGCATGCCCGGAGTCCAACTGATCGAGGCAAAGGGTGACGACACGTTCGTTGGGACGCTCAAGGTCAAGGTCGGGCCGGTCTCGGTGCAGTACCGCGGCACGGCCCAGATCACCTCGCACGATCCCGCGACGCGCACCGCGACGCTCAGCGCGGAGGGAACCGAGGGAGTCGGAGCCGGCAATGTGAAGGGCACCGCCGTGATGACCGTGACCGCGCAGGACGATGGAAGCCTCGTCGACATGCGCGGCGACGTGGCCATCGCCGGCCGCCTCGCGCAGTTCGGCCGGGGAATCATCGAGGGAGTCTCGAAGCGACTGACCAACGAGATGGCCAACTGCATTCGGACCCAACTGGAGGATCCCGACGCAGCGACGGTGGGCAGCGGTGCGCCGAACGAGAGCGCATCGGTCAGCGCGCTCGGCCTGCTTGGCTCGGTCATGAGCGACAAGCTGCGGCGACGCGGCTGACGCTCGATGGTCGTGCCCAAGCCCGACCGGCTGCGGAGATGGCAGACTGGGAGGCGCATGCACGCGACACGACCATGACCGCCACCAGCGAGCCCCTTCGGACCACTTCCCTCGATCCATCAGTCGAGGACGTCTCCGAACTCCAGGTGCGCGACCGTCGCTCCGGGCGTGAGTACGAGCTGCCGATCGCCGAGGGCGCGATCCGGGCGACCGACCTGGAGCAGATCGCGGTCGGTGACGTCGACGGCGGCCTCGTCAGCTACGACCCCGCGTTCGTCAACACGGCCTCGTGCCGCAGCGCGATCACCTACATCGATGGCGACAAGGGCATCCTGCGCTACCGGGGCTACCCGATCGAGCAGCTCGTCGGTCGAATCACCCAGGTCGACATCGCGTGGCTGCTGATCCATGGTGAGCTGCCGTCGACGGCCGACGCGACGGTGTTCGACAACGCTGTTGAAAGCGCGTCCGTCCTGCCCGAGCCGGTCGTGCGGCTGGTCGAGACGTTCCCCGTTGACGCCCACCCGATGGCCGTGCTGCTGGCGGCGTGGTCGGCGCTCGGCGCGTATCACCCCGAGGCAAAGGCGGTGGACGACGCCGCGGCCCGGATGGCCGGCGTGCCCGGCTTCCTCGGTCAGATCGCGTCGGTGACGGCACTCGTGTTCCGCCACCGCACGGGCCGGCTCGACGGCGCAGCCCGCCGGTCAGCGGCGGCTACGCCCAACGGCTGTTGATGGGCATGTTCCCCGACAAGGGCATCCCGGATCCCGCGCTGACACGCGCGATGGACGTGCTGCTGGTCTGCCAGGCCGACCACGAGCAGAACTGCTCGACGAACGCGGTCCGCGCGGTGGGATCGTCACGCGTCGACCCCTACTCGGCGACGGCCGCCGGCATCGCGGCGCTGTATGGACCGCTCCACGGCGGCGCGAACGAGGCGGTCGTGCGGACGCTCCACGAGATCGGCGACGTGTCCAACGTTCCGGCCCTGATCGAGCAGGTCAAGCGCAAGGAACGCAAGCTCATGGGCTTCGGCCACCGCGTCTACAAGAACTACGACCCGCGCGCAGCGATCATCCGGCACACAGCGGAGGAGGTCTTCGCGGTCACCGGGCGCAACCAGCTGCTGGACGTCGCCATGGAGATCGAGCGCATCGCCCGCAGCGACAGCTACTTCGTCGAGCGCAACCTCTACCCCAACGTCGACTTCTACTCGGGCCTGATCTACGAGGCGATGGGCCTGCCGGTCGACACGTACACGACGATCTTCGCCGTCGCGCGCATGGCCGGCTGGATCGCGCAATGGCTCGAGCTGATCGACGACCCCGAGCAGAAGATCGCGCGCCCGAAGCAGCTGTACATCGTCGGGCCAGACGTCAGGAACGTGCCCGGCTGATCTGACGCGGCTCTCCCTGCCCATTGCCGTCGAGAACCGGCGACGGCCGGACCGTTCCAGGACACGTCGGAGCGGGATCCTGTGTCTGTTTCGCCCAGCCTGTCGCGCCCGGGCGACCCGTTACGACCCCAGGTGAGGGCCAGGTTCGTCCAAGGGCGGCTGCGACCCAGCGGTCGCGGCTCGAGGCTCGACAGCGCCGGGCTTGCCGAAGTGCATGCCGAGCTTCGTCTCCATCCAATGGCGCAGCTGCTGGTAGACCATCGGCGCCCCGATGATCGGCCCCAGGTTCAGCTCCCAGTCGGACGGGTAGAGCAGGAATGGTCGCGTCTGTGCGCCGCCCAGGCCGCCGTGGGCGCCGATGAGTTCCTCGAAAGCGGCGATCTCGCCGGTCTCGGGGTCGTAATGGCTGATCACCGCGATGTCGCCGACGTGCTCGATGGCGTCGAGCCGTTTGACGGCCGTGGCCGCGAGATCGCCATAGACCGCCAGCGGGTCCGTGCCCTCGATCCGCTCCTCATCGAGGTAATTGATGCCTTCCTTGCCGACGGCGATGAGACCGTTGGCCGCCGAGCGGACGATCAGCACGCCGATGCCGGGATGGTTCGCGAGCGCCTGCATGAGCTCCGGGTAGTGCTCGCCGATCGCCTCGAGAGTCATCCGTTCCTTGCTCGCGTTGAAGTAGATCAGCGCGAGGTTGCCGCCGGCCACCACCACCAGGTCGGCTGGCGCGGCCGACTTGGCGCCTTTGGTGCCCTTGGCTCCGTCACCGTTGGTCCGGGCACCACCGTCCTTGGCGCCCGGGTTTGCCGTCGGCGCGCCGGCGGCGGTGTACTGCGCCTCGGCAGGGCCGAGATCGACATGTCCGTCTGCGCGCTGTCCGCGCGTCACGGTGCGTGCCAACGAACCGGTGACGCCCTTCGTTTGGGAGACCTCGCCGAGGAACGTGTTCAGCTGGCCCCAGTCCTCGATCTGGGCCGTGGCGGCGGTGACCGACGCCGAGCCGCCCATGAGCGAGCGGACCACGTCCTGGAGTGTCACGCCGAAGCGCTGCAGGAACGTCGCGCCGAGGCTCTGACCGTGATCGGCGAGGACGACGAAGCGATACGGCCGCGGGGCGTCGGCGGATGCCTTGAGCAGGGTCCTGAGCTCCCGGTCGACGCCGTCGAGGGCATCGAGAGATTCGGGCCGCTCTGGCCCGCTGTGATGGGCGATCTCGTCGTAGTCGGTGTAGTCGATGTAGATGGCGGGCGTGCCGCGGAGCATCTCCTGGATCACCAGGCTCGAGCCGAGCGAGCGGAGGCCCACGTTGGTCGCCGCGCGCACCGCCGGGTACGGGAAGCCGCGGTGCATGCGCGGCTCGATCCCGGCGCGCGCCTGGCGGCGCGACTGGATCTCCTCCTTGATCATCTCCGCGAGGTAGCGGACGATCATGTTGATGTAGTTATAGGGCGAGACGAAGAACCAGGCGAAGGCGTCGCTGTCGCCCAGGCCGCGCTCCTTGACCTTGATCGTCGACATCACCAGGAAGGCCCGGTCGGCGTCGCCGGTGAAGATGTTGCCGATCGAGGCGCCGCCCATGCTGAGCAGGCCCTCGCCGTTGGAGACGCGACTCTCGATGACCGTGGCGTCGTCGGGGTGGTTGGCGACGAGGATGCGCCCTGTGTCCTTCTCGAGCCAGCGGAAGTTGGGGATGCCGTCGTTGTTGCCTTGCAGGATGCCGGCCTGGCTCGCCGGGGTCGTCGACGGGAGCAGTGCATCCCAGTGGCCGAGCCTGTGCGTCCCGGTCCGTAACCAGCGGGAGATCTCTGGCACCCGGCCGGCGCGGATCGAGTGCGACAGCACGTCGTGGGAGAGGCCGTCGAGCTGGATGACCACGAGACCCGGGTCGGTGGTGTGGGTCACGTCCGGCCGGCGGCTGGCGAGCGTGCGCACCAGCGTGCCGTAGTAAGACTCGTCCTCGTCGAGGCCGAACAGCAGACCGATGGCGCCGGCGATGCCACCGAAGAAGAACGAGATGATGAGCGCCGAGATGAGCCCCCCGTGGACCGCGACGGCCGGAACGAACGGTCCCAGCAGCCAGATGACGAAGGCCTGGAACAGCAGCGTCAGGAGCACCAGCGCCGCGACCGAGCGGCTGGCCACGAGGCCCAGGATCACCGGGCGGACCAGTAGGTTGAGCACCGAGATCACGATCACCGCGATGATCGCGCCACCGGTCTCGGTGATGTCCAGCTGGGGCAGCAGCCAGGCCGTGATCCAGAAGGCGATGACGCCTGCGACGAACGACACGATCGCGCGCTTGGCGAGTGCCCGGCGGCCTCCGCGCCAGCGCCAAAGGAGTTCGACCTGCGTCCGGTACAGGTTCGCGATCCGCCGCACGTAGCCCACCGTCCCCTGCCTCCCTGTCCTCAGGCTGTGGCCGTGGTCGTGGCTGTGGCCGTCGTCGTCGAGACTCGTCCAGATGTGATGGCCGCCACGTAGGCCGCGTGGTCCCTGGCGTTCTGGTCGGCGTAGGTCTCGGCGAAGTCGGCGGCCGCGCCGTCGAAGACGTCGCCGCTGCCGAGGTAGGCGGTGATGGCCACCGAGTCGCCGGTGCGGGCATGGGCCCGGGCGAGCGCCCAGGCGCAGATGGCGCCGTAGAAGCCGAGACCCTCGGGCCGCAGCGTGGCGACGTCGACGCTGCCCTTCATGTCCCACAGCTGGCGCACGTAGAAGTCGCGGCCACCCGGGCCGCGGGTCCAGCCCAGGAAGATGTCCGGGGTGGCCTGCATCAGGCGCTGGCCCGACGACCACGCGCTCGCCGTGGTTGGCGTGACCGCTGCCGCCGGCGAACTCCTCGAGCACCGAGGCGGTGGCCTCCTTGGCCTGCAGGATGAGCGGGTCGTCCTGGTCACGGCCCTCGAGCACCAGCATCAGGCAGCGCGTGCCGACGCTGCCCACGCCGACGACCTTGAGCGCGAAGTCGGCGAAGCGGAAGCGCTCCAGGAACTCGCGGCGGCTCTCGGCCATGGTGGCGCGGTAGTCCTCGAAGACCGTGCGCATGGCGTCGGGGCCGCCGGGCATCTCCATCCGCTGGACCACCGGCGGATCGATGTTGAACTGGCGCTTGCCCTCGACGATCGAGGTCAGCGAGCTGGCCGCCTTGAGGCCGTCCTTGCCGCGAGCCTTGCTGAACAGGGCGTCGAGCCGGGCGCGCCGGGCGCCGGTGTCCTTGACCTTGGCCAGGAAGGGCTCGGCGGCGGCCCGGATGTCGGCCTCGGTGATGTGCGAGTACCACACGTCGATGAGGCGCATGCCGGCGTAGCTGGCCATCCACTGGCGGTACATGGCCACCGTGGCCATGGTCGCGACCCGGTTCTGGGCGGCCGCTGAAGCCGTTGCTGCGGCCGGCGATGACGATGCTCGCGGCGAGCCGCTTGACGTCCCACTCCCAGGGCGCCGGGAGGGTCTCGTCGAAGTCGTTGGCATCGAACACCAGGGTCCGCTCGGGTGAGGCGAAGAGCCCGAAGTTGGACAGGTGGGCGTCGCCGCTGGCCTGCACGATGATGTCGGTGCGCGGCGTGACCGCGAGGTCGTAGGCCATCACCGCGGGCGTGCCGCGGTAGTAGGCGAAGGGCGACTCGGCCATGCGCGCGTGGCGCAGCGGCACGAGGTCGGGCAGGCGGTCCTCTTCCTGCTTGTCGAGGATGGCGATGGGGTCGCGGCCTTCACGTGGCTCGAAGGCGGCGTGGCTGGCCCGGGGCACGCGCTTGCGGGCCTGTCGGCCCTCGTCGAGGCGCACCGACGGGTGGACCCATGGTCGCGCCGTCCAGGCGTCGCCCTCGGGAGGCTTGGGCGCCCAAGCCTCGGTGTACGTCGCCACTGGTGCCTTCTTCGTTGCCATCTTCTTATGCCTCCAGAAAAGCGACCGTGTGCGGACTACGCACGCGCCGCAGGGCCGCGGCCGCGGGATCGGTGCAGCTGGATCAGTGGCGCAGTCAGCATCAGCAGGGTGGCCAGCAGGTAGAGCGCCACGGCGACCAGCGGCACGATGAACGCGCACACGATTGCCACGACCTCGACGCCGATGGCGGCCCACCGCCGGCGCGCGATGGCGGCGAGCGTCTCATCGGCGACCTCGTCCTCGACCAACCGACGGTCACGGGCGATGTAGACCAGCAGGAAGCTGAGCATCAGCGACGCGATGAGCACGTTGATGCCATAGATGACCACGGCGACCTCGGTGTCAGGACCGGAGAGGTTCCGGACCATCAGGCTCGTCGTGAACGGCAGCACCCCGATGAACAGCAGGACCAGCAGGTTGATACCGAACACCGCGGCATCGCCCCGCTTCATGAGCCGCGTCATGCGGGCGTGCGTCAGCCACATCCCGCCGATGAACGCGAAGCTGATGGAGTAGCCCAGGAACTCGGGCCACTGCTCCACGAGGTCCGCAAGCAGACGACCGGATGCGACCGGGACCGTCAGTTCGAGTGCGAGCAGGGTGATTGCGATGGCGAAGACGCCATCCGAGAAGGCGTTGAAGCGATCGAGCGGCAGCAGTTCCATCCACCCCGAATGTGTGCGCGCTCCGTCGGCTTCGTGGTCGTTCATCGGGACCTCAGTGTCGGCACTGCGCCGGGCTGACCCGTGCGGATTTGAGCGGCGAAGACACGGAACCCGGGCCGTCAGGGCCCGGGTTCCGCGCTCCTCTCCGTCGGGTGCGTCTCGATCAGCCGGCCGAGGCGTCGCCGCTGGCCTTGGCCGCATTCACGACCGCAGTGGCGGTCGCGTCGTCGACGGGGGCCGACTTCACGACCTTGGCATCGGGAATGGCCTGGGTGACCGCGTCCACGGCCGTGATGTTCACGAGAGCGATGATGCCGGACGTGCCTGGCGTGATGACCCCGGCCAGCTGGTCCGCCACGTCGCTCTTCTTGAGCACGTTGCCGACCTTGCCGACCGCCGCGCCCGCGATGCCCACGCCGACCGCGCCGGCGATGATCGTCGGCGGGAAGATGAGGCCGATGATGGCGCCGCCGATGAGGCCCCACTTGAGCCCGGTTCGGGTCGTGTGATCGGTCATCTTCTGGACGTGGATCTTGCCCTGGTAGTCGGCATTGGCGACCAGGACTCCCTGGATGTCGATGGCTCGCTTCACCTCGGCATCCACGAGCGCGTAGTACGCGTTCTTGGCGCTGTCCATGTCCGCGAACTGGGCGACCAGGAGTGCCTGGTTGCCCTGCACCGCGATGCCTGCGACCGCGTCGATCCCGGTATCGTCACCGGCCACGGCTACGACCGCGTCGACCGGCGGCTCCGGTGCCGCCGTGTCCTTCGTCTGATCCGTCATGTTCGTGATCCCTTCGTTGACTTGCCTGACTTCTTTGACTTGCTTGCCTGTGCGGGTCTCGATACGACCGCGTTCCTCAGCTGACGCCGGCCTCCACCTCCTCGGCGGCAAGGACCGTCGCGAGCGCTTCCTCCCGAGCGTCCTCCTCGATGATGTCGGCGGTCACGAGGGCGGCGACCGCGCGCTCGGCGGCATCCTCCTCGATGACTTCCTCGGCGATCAGCGCGCGGATGGCGCGCAGCGCGGCCGCGGCCACGACGGCGTCCGCCGCGGTGACGGCGTCCTCCGCCTCCTCGCTTGCGGCCTCCTCGACGTCGAGCGACATGCGCACGACGTCCTCGGCCTCGGCCTTGGCCGACTCCTCGATGAGCTCCGCAGCGAACAGCGTGTCCACGACGTCGGCGGCCGCGGCGTCCTCGATGGCGATGGCCGTCGCCACCACCTCGGCGGCCTCGCTGATGGCGAATCTCCTCGATGAGCTCAGCCTCGGCGAGCGTCTGGGCGATCTCGATGGCGGCGGCCATCTTGACCTCCTCGGCCAGCTCGATGGCGTCCTCGGCCTCCATCTTCACGCGCAGCTCCTCGCCGATGAGGGCGAGCGCGTCGGGCGCGATCATGGCCTGCATCAGTGACCGTCCGCCGGCCGCGGCGACCGCATCGCGGAGGTCGGCCGCCCAGTGATGCTCGATCACCAGGATGCCCGCCGCGCCTCCCGGCGGGATGGACTCGGCGAGCTCCTTGAGCCGGTCGACGCCGAGCCCGGCGTCCCGCTCCGCGACCGCCAGGGCACCCATCTCTGCACCGGTCACGGCACCCTCGGTGCCCCCGGCCTGGAGGCCGATGAGCGCTCCGGCAATTGCGCCAAGGCGCTCCCGCTCCTTCTCCGAGAGGTCGGTCAGGTGCATCGAGTTGCTGATGGAGCCGCTCTTGTCCTTCTGGACGAACAGGATGTCGATGACCCGGATGACGCCACGGCGTCGGACTCGACGCAGCTCGGCCATGATGCGACCGGTTGCCTCGAACTTGTCGAAGCCGATGACGAAGACCTGGACCGGACCGGTTACGTGCTTGTCTGCCATTGCAGTACTCCTCTCTGTTGTGGGTGTGATTACGCGGCGGCGGGAGCGGCGGGAGCGGACTGAGCGGTGACCGTGCCTGCGATGGCGCCCGTGTTGACCTTGAGGAACTTCTTCACCTCCTCGACCACGATGAGTGACAGCGCCACGCCGATGCACACCAGCCACTGCGCGCCGGTCAGGCCGACCATGCCGAGCACTTTCTGGAGAATGCCGAGTTCGGTCGCGAGCACGATGGTGGCGATCGAGAGCCCCGTCGCCTTGAGCAGTGCCGGGTTACCCAGGATGTAGCCGCTGAAGACCGACCGCGTCTCATCGGCCGTCTCCAGGGACGAAGCGATGCGGAAGAGCGAGAACGTGGTCACGCCCATCGTCCGCGCCACGACGTCGCCATAGGGACCGCTCGCCCACGCGATCACGGCGAGGGTGCCGCCGCCCATGACCAGCCCCACGACGATGAGCCACATGGTCAGCGGGCGGGGCAGGATCTTCTGGTCCTTCGGCCGCGGCTTCTCCTCCATGAGGCCGTCTCTCGGCTTTCCGAACCCAAGGCCGATCGCCTGGAAGACGTTGACCGTGAAGTTGAGCCACATGGTCTGGAGCGGCAGGAACGGGACGCCGCCCAGGATGTTCAGGAGCGACGAGCCGAGGAAGACGGTGATGTACCCGTAACAGGCCGCCATCTGGTAGCGGATGAAGCGCAGGAGGTTGTCGTAGACGTTGCGGCCGATGCCGATCGCCTTGATGATCGTGGCGTAGTTGTCATCGGTGAGGATCATGTCGGCGGCGGCCTTCGTGACCGCGGTCCCGGTGATGCCCATGGCGATTCCGATGTCGGCCTTCTTGATGGCGGGCGCGTCGTTCACGCCGTCGCCGGTCATCGCCACGATGTGGCCCCGCTCCCGCAGGACGTCCACGAGGTGGACCTTGTCCTGGGGCGAGACCCGGCCGATGACCCCGATGCCGTCGATCTCCCGGAGCACGGCGTCGTGGTTCAACGCCTCGAACTCGGCGCCGGTGATCGCCTTGCCCGGGATCCCCAGCTGCTGGGCGACCACGGCGCCGGTGACGGCGGCGTCCCCGGTGATCATGCGGACGTGGACGCCGGCGCCCTGGGCCTCCGCGATGGCGGCCTTCGCGGCCGGCCGCGGCGGATCGGTGATGCCGACGATCGCGAGGAGCGTGAGGCCGTCGATCGCCTTCAGGAGATCGGCATTCGGGTCGAACGTGGCCGCATCGAAGTCCTTCTGGCCGGTGGCCATGAGGCGCATGCCCAGCTTCCCCATCCGGTCGCTCTCGGCGAGGTAGGCATCGCGCAGCTGCGCGATCGGGACCTCCTTACCGTCCGGGCCGTGGACGGCTGCCGCGCGTTTGAGGAGCTGGTCCTGCGCGCCCTTGATGTAGGCCCGGACGACCTTGCGGCCACTCTCGTCGGTCCAGTCGTGGAAGGTGGCCATGAGCTTGTAGGCCGCGTCGAACGGCAGGGTCGCGATGCGCGGGTGCTGCTCGCGGGTGAGGTCCGCATCGACCCCGCCCTTCGCCGCGAGGACGACGAGCGCGCCCTCGGACGGGTCGCCGGTGAGCGTGCCGTCCCGGACCTCGGCATCCGAGCAGAGGGCCATCGGCAGCAGGTACTGGCTCAAGCGGGACGTCGGGCTGGCCGCCGGCGTGGGAGATCACGCCCGGTGGTCGAGTAGCCGGTACCGGAGATGGAGTAGCGTCGCCCGACGATGGCCATCTGGACGGCGGTCATCTGGTTCATCGTCAGGGTGCCGGTCTTGTCGGAGTTGAGCGCCGAGGTCGACCCGAGGGTCTCGACCGAGCGGAGCTGCTTCACGATGGCGCCGGCCGCCGCGAGCATCTGGGAACCCTTGGACAGAATGGCCGTGTCGATCGCCGGCAGGGCCGTCGGGATGGCCGCGATCATGAACGCGACCGCGGTCAGGAACAGCTCCTGGAGCGGCACGCCGCGGGCGATGCCCAGGAGGAGCGACGCCGCGAGCGCGAAGGCGGCGAGGATCAGGATCTGGCGCGTCAGCCCGTTGATCTGCTTCGTCAGCGGCGTCTCCTCGGCCGCGGTCGCCTGGAGCATCCCGCTGATGTGGCCGACCTGCGTGTCCATGCCGGTCGTGACGACGAGGATCGTGCCGGCACCGCGGGTGACCTGGGTGTTCATGAACGCCATGTCCACGCGGTCACCGAGGGCGGCGTCGGCAGCGACCGCGTCCACCTGCTTTGGGGTGGGCACGCTCTCACCGGTGAGCGCGGACTCGTCGATCTCGAGGGTCGCGGCCGTCAGGATGCGGGCGTCCGCGGGGACGAGGTCGCCTGCCTGGAGGTTGACGATGTCGCCCGGCACGAGCTGGTCCATGGGGACATCGACGAGATTCCCGTCACGGCGGGTCTTCGCCGTGACCACCAGCGACTGGCTGAGGGCATCAGCGGCCGATGACGCCTTGCTCTCCTGGTTCAGGCCCATCACGGCGTTGCCCAGCGTGAGCAGGATGAGCATGACGCCGGTGAAGACCTGGCCCGGCAGGAACAGGCAGACGACGCCCGCGACGACGAGCACGATCTGCATCGGGTCGGCGTACTGAGCCAGGAACTGCTGCGCGCGCGACGCCTGCTTCGCCGCGGTGAACGTGTTCGGGCCGACCTTGGCACGGCGCTTGTCGGCCTCGGCCGACGTCAGGCCTTTGTCGACCTCGACGCCCTGCTGACGCACCGCATCCTCGGGGCTGAGCGCGAACCAGGTGGTGGTGCTCGCCCCGCGGTGGTGCTCGCCCCCGCGGGCGGCGCTGCCGCGGTCATGACTTCTTGCCCTTCTTGGTCTTCGTCTTGGGCGGATCTGCCACTCCGATCTCCATCGGATCGGGCGCAGCACCGGCGGGCGCCTGGGCTTCCAGGTCGACCTTGGCAGCCTGGAGCGCGGCTTCCGCCTCCTGGCTGACCGTGGGGTAGTTCGGGTCGATCGCGATCAGCGCATCGGCCAGGACCGCGGCAGCCGCAATCCGGGCGAACGGCTTGTCATCCGCGGGGATGACGTACCACGGCGCCCACTCGGTGCTGGTATTGGAGAGCACCTCGCTGAACGCCTTCTGGTAGTCGTCCCAGAAGTCCCGCTCCTTGGCGTCGTTGGCGCTGAACTTCCAGTTCTTCTCGGGCTCGTCGATGCGCGACAGGAACCGCCTGCGCTGCTCTTCCCTGGAGAGGTTGAGGAAGAGCTTGACGAACCGGAAACCCTGGTCGCTGAGGTAACGCTCCCAGTCGTTGATCTCCCGGAAGCGCCGCTGCCACACGTCGCCCTTCTTGGAGACGGGCGGCATCCTCTGGCCGGCCAGGATCTGCGGATGCACCCGGACGACGAGGACCTCCTCGTAGTGGGAGCGGTTGAAGATGCCGATGTCGCCGCGCGCAGGAAGCTTCCTGGCGTAGCGCCACAGGTAGTCGTGGTCGAGCTCCTCGGCCGACGGTACCTTGAAGCCGCTGACCTGGACGCCCTGCGGGTTGACGCCGCTCATGACGTGGCGGATGGTGCCGTCCTTGCCCGCCGCGTCCATCGCCTGGAGGACCATCACGACGGCGTACGTGTCCTGGGCGGCGAGCCGCGCCTGGTACTCGGCGAGTAGCTCGACGCCCTGGGCGAGGAGCTCCTTGGCCTCCGCGTTCGACTGCGAGCGCCCTCCGTCGGTCTCGAAGTCCTTCGGCAGGCGAACCGTTCGGCCCGGCTCCACGCGGAACCGCCGGGCGAACTCCTGGATGCGCTTCGGTCGCAGCTCAGCCATCGCTCCCTCTCCAGTACGGCCACCGGGCCTCCAACGCGCCGCATGACGATCAGTCGCACCCCGATGCAACCACCAACGTCAGGAAGGCGCGTCCCCCGATTCGACGGAGGAAGGTGGCCCAGAGAGGAGCGTCAGTCGAGCCTCTCGAGCGCCTCGTCGATGTCGTAATCGAGTGCCCGGGCAAGTTCCGGGGCGATCGTCACGAGCCGCTCGGTCCCGATGATCGGCGCGAGTGCCAGCAGTGAGCCGACGATCTCATCGAAACTGACGCCTGTTTCGAGGGCAGAGGTCACGCGCTGTCGCAAGACCGGGCCCACGGCGCCCGCGGTGATGGATCCGCCGAGGCGTACGAGCGCCAGGCTCCGCCCATCGAGGGCACATGGTGTCTCCGTCGGGTCCGCTGCGATGAGGGAACGGCAGTACGCAGGATCCGCGACGGCGAGCCTCCGAAGGATCTCCTCGCTGTCCATGGACCCCTTTACCTATTCCGAGGCATGCTCGTTCGGGGCGCAGTCCATCACGCTCCGACCGGGATGGCATCCCCCGACTCGGTGGAGATCGCTGACTCGGGCAAGGAAATGGGTTCGAGTAGGCCCGCCACCACCGCCAGATCGACCGCTTCGCCTCGAGTCGATGCCCCGAGCTTCCCGTAGATGGAGCCAGCGTGCGTCTTGACCGTGCTCTCGCGAACACCCAGTCGCTGCCCGATCTCCCGGAATGACAGGTAATACGGAAGCATCGCCAGTACCCGCAGCTCGGCGGTCGTCAGCGTGGAAGCACCGGCAACGCCGATAGGCAGCCGGGCGATCTCGGCCTGCATCGCGGCCAGCTCCGCCGGCAGGACGCCGAGACGAGGACGCGACCGGATCACACGGCTCGCCTGTGCGAGCGCGGCCCGAGCCCCCGGCGCGTCCCCGACCGCGAGGTGGACCCGAGCGAGGCCGAGGAGGCCCAGAACAGCCCCCGCCGGCGCGGCAGCGTTCAGCAGCGGCCGCAGACTCGACGGCCCGCAGCATCTCCCGTCGCGCCGTGACCAGGTCGCCGCGATGGCTGGCGATGCGGGCACGGGCGGTGCACGCAAATGCGCTCGAGAGATACCCGTCGACCTGCAGTGCAGCCGATTCCTCGTCGCCGTGGCTGGTGTATGCGGTGGCCGCTGCCCAGTCACCCCGATCCATCGCCAGCAGCGCTCGGTGCCCGACGATGGCGTACGCCAAGCCGTCGTTGCGCGCCTGACGCGCGGAAGCGATCGCCTCAGCCATGGCCTCATCGGCTGCAGACTGATCTCCGTTGACCAGGTGCGCGAAGGCAAGCATCCAGAGCGCGAGGTCGCGCCAGCGACTGCCAGCAGGTTCCAGGGAGACCGCCTGCGAGGCATCGGCCAGCATGACCTCTGGACCGGTGCGGCTCATCGCGGCCCTGAGGATGGCGCGACCAGACTCGAACGACGTGGTGCCGTCAGGTGGACGACCGGCGAACGACCCGCGTTCGGCGATGTCCGCGAGATGCTCTGTGGCAGCCACGTCGCCTGCCGCGAGCTCCTCCCACGCCCCCAGGACCGCGAGCCACGGGCGTTCTTCGAGCTGGTCGTCACGGAACTGCCCGATCCACGCTCGCGTCGTCGCGCGGCGGCCGGACCAGTGGTATCGAACGAAGCCGGTGCCCACCAGCGTGGCGGCGAGGTCGAGGTCACGGGCCGCGAAGGCATGACCCACCGCCGGATCGAGGTCCCCGGCCTCCTGGTACCACCGCGCCGCTCGACCGTGCAGCCCGCGAGCAGCTCCCGGCTCACGCGCCTCGAGCTCATCCTCCAGGAATTCCCGTAGGAGCGAGTGATAGCGGTACCACCCCCCGTATGCGTCCAGCAGGATGGTCGAGCGCGCCAGGTCAGCGAGCAGCTCGCCCGACCCAGCGCGACCCACGACGGCATCGCAGACCTCTCCGCCGAGCCGCTCCAGGATGGACGTCCGAGTCAGGAAGTCGACGTCCCGCAGGCGAGCGCTGTTCGAGCACCTCCGACCGCAGGTAGTCGGCGATGGTGCGCTCATGCCCGGAGATGTCGACGGGACCGAGCCCACCCGACCGCGCGGTCGCTGTTGCCGCGAGGACCAGCAACGCTGGCCACCCCTCCGTGCTTCGGGCCAGCTGGACCAGGATGTCCTCGCGCAGCGGGAGGCCCAGATGGTGGACTAGCTCGAGCGCCTCCCGTTCTTCCATGGCCAGCTCCGAGGGCCCGATCTCGAGGAGCGAGCCGTCCGCCCGCCATCGGGCGATCGGCAGGCCGACGGGTCCTCGGGCGGCGATGGCAACCTGCGAGGCTTGTGGCACGAAGGCGATGAACTGGCCGAGCGCGTCGAGGCACGCGCGATCGGTGATCCGATGCGCGTCATCGATGACCATCAGCAGCGGTGCCCGGGCCGCCACCGCGGCCACGAGTAGGCCGATGGTCGCGCGGGTCGACATCGCACCTGAACGGATGGCAGCGAACACGTCGGGCTCAAGCGGTTCGATGCGGTCGAGCGCCGCTGCGAGATAGCCGAAGAGCACAACCGGATCGTTGTCGCCATCATCCGCGGTCAGCCAGGCGACTGACCGCGTAGCGGCGGCCCATTGGGCAAGCACGCTTGTCTTGCCGTACCCCGGTGGAGCGACGGCCACGACGATCCGCTTCGGGCCGGCGGCTCGCAACCGCCGAAGCAGGTGCGTTCGGGGCACGCTCCCGGCGTGCCGGTGGGGCACGGCCAGCTTCGCCTCGATGAGCGGTCCATGCACCCGATCTGGCGGTGTTCGTGCACCGAGGGATCGGCTCGAGCTCGTCATTCGATTCCTGGTCCCGGGTCCGCAGGACCGAGGCCTGAGCGGCGCGCTCGGCCGGTCGCGGCGTCACTTGGAGGGTAGCGGAGCCCGTGGCGGCGGTCCAGCAGGAACCGACCGCGCGGAGGACCTCCACTGTTTGGGGGGAGGCGCCCGGCTCTCCGAGGTGTCTCGATCGCACTATCCGTCAGCGGTGCCTGCCGAGCTTGAGGCGATCATCTGGGAGGGGCGATGACGCACACCGATCGGGGTGTGCGACGCGGCGACGAAAGTGTGAGGGAGTGAAGATGCTTCGGCACCTGGTGTTGGCGATATTTGACGACGAGGCGGCTGCCGACGCTGCCGTGCAGGGGTTGGACCGCTGGGCAAGCAACCAGGCCGCGATAACGACGGTCGACGCCCATCAGCTCCAGGCGGTGGGCGTCCTGGTGCTCGACGAGAAGGGCAAGCTCAAGGTTGAAAAGGCCGGTCCTCGCAGCACCGTCGCCGGCGCGGGGATAGGGCTGATCCTTGCGATGCTGACTCCAGTCGGATTGGCCGTCGGGATCATCGGCGGCGGGATCCTTGGCGCGCTCCATCACAAGCGGATGTGGATCTCGGATGCCGATCGCGAGCGCATCGGTCGCGAGTTGACCGGCGGCAAGGCGGCGGTCGGCGTTGTGACCGACAAGACCTCCGTCGCGGCAATTGCGGCCGCGCTCGCCGATCTCGGCGGCGTGCCCGAGTCCCACGAGCTGGATGACGCGGCGCTGGCCGAGCTCGACGCCGCCGCGGCGAACGCCCCGGCCGATCCGCCAGAGGCGCTACCAGTCGGGTGACGACGGGACCTACGAAGACTCCGGGTTCGCAAGATCTATGCGGACGTCGGCCTCGCGCGTTTGTCGACGTCATTGCTGGCCGACCAACCTGCCCCTCACCCGGGCTTGCTCCGAGGCTGCGCGGCCTGGCGCCAGCCTCCACTGATTGGGGGGAGGCGGGCGGCCGCGCAGGGTGCTTCGATCTTCCGGGGACGATCCTTCCGCAGCTTCTGCTCGACCTGGAGGCGATCGTCCGGGAGAAGGGCGATGACGCAGTTGGATCCGGCTGCAGGAACACAGTGAGTCTCCGAGCGCGGAGCTGGAGCGGGTCGCAACCCTGGGGCGGATGGAGAACGGGCTTCGCGAGGCGGGCGACTGGTACGGCTGGGGACCCTATCTCAGCGAACGCCAGTGGGGCACCGTCCGCGAGGACTACAGCCCCGGTGGCACGGCCTGGGAGTACTTCCCGCATGATCACGCCCGGTCGCGGGCCTACCGCTGGGGCGAGGACGGCCTGGCCGGGTTCTCCGACGTGGAGGGACGCCTCTGCCTGGGCGTCGCGTTGTGGAACGGACGCGACCCGATCCTCAAGGAGCGAATCTTCGGGCTGACCGGCAACGAGGGCAACCACGGCGAGGACGCCAAGGAGTACTGGTGGTACCTCGACGCCACGCCCAGCCACGCCTGGAACCGCTGGCGCTATCACTACCCGCAGGCTGAGTTCCCGTACCAGGACCTGGTGGAGACGAACGCCCGACGCGGCAAGCACGACCCGGAATACGAGCTGATCGACACTGGCGTCTTCGACGACGACCGCTACTGGATCGTGGAGGTCGACTACGCCAAGGCCGATCCGTTCGACCTGCTGATGACCGTGCGGGTCACCAACAGCGGTCCCGACGCGGACACGATCCACATCCTGCCCACGGCCTGGTACCGGAACACGTGGAGCTGGGACGTCGATGCCCCGAAGCCCGACCTGCGGCGCGAGAGCGATGCCATCGTCACCGAGCATCCGTACCTGGGTGCGCTGGAGCTGGTGGCTGACGACGCACCCGATGGCAGCCGGCCCGCGCTTCTGTTCTGCGACAACGAGACCAACGTTCGTCGCCTGTTCGGGTCGGACGCCTCGCCCGACTACCCCAAGGACGGCATCAACGACCACGTGATCACCGGAGCGGCAACCGTCAACCCGGACGCACGCGGCACCAAAGCGTCGTTCTGGTACCAGGTCAGCGTGGCGCCCGGTGCGACCGTCGAGCTGCGACTCCGGCTGCGCCGCTCAGGCGCCCTGACCTCGCCATGGGCGGACTTCGACGGCGTCGTGGCCACGCGCAAGCGCGAGGCCGACGAGTTCTACGCAACCCTCACGACCCCCGGCATGTCCGCCGACGAGGCCAACGTGATGCGGCAGGCGTTCGCGGGGATGCTGTGGAGCAAGCAGCTGTTCGCCTACGACGTGGCTCGTTGGCTCGAGGGCGACCCCACCCAACCGACGCCGCCAGCGTCGCGGCGAAGCGGGCGCAACGCGGGCTGGAAGCACTTCGAGGCGTTCGACATCATGTCGATGCCCGACAAGTGGGAGTACCCCTGGTTCGCGGCGTGGGACATGGCGTTCCACTGTGTCGCTCTCGCGCACGTCGACCCGGCGTTCGCCAAGTACCAGCTCACGCTCCTGGGTCGCGAGTGGTTCCAGCACCCCAATGGCGCGCTGCCCGCGTACGAGTGGGCATTCGACGACGTGAACCCACCCGTCCAGGCGTGGGCCGCACTCGAGGTCTACGCCATCGATGGCGCCCGCGACATCGACTTCCTCAACCGGATCTTCGACAAGCTGCTGGTCAACTTCACCTGGTGGGTCAATCGCAAGGACGCTGCAGGCTCGAACGTGTTCGAGGGCGGCTTCCTGGGGCTCGACAACATCGGACCGATCGACCGCTCGCACCTGTTACCGGGGCAGACCCTCCAGCAGTCCGACGCCACGGCGTGGATGGCCTTCTACGCGCTCAGCATGGCGGGTATGGCCGCCATTCTCAATCGGCACGGCCGCGACGCAACCGATCTCGCGATCAAGTTCCTGGAGCACTTCGCCGGAATCTCCGAGGCGATGGCCACCCAGGGACTGTGGGACGAGGAGGACGGCTTCTACTACGACCGGCTCCGACTGCAGGACGGCACCAACGTCCCGGTCAAGGTCGCCTCGATGGTCGGCGTCCTGCCGCTGATGGCGTTTGCCATCATCAGCGAACCGATGATCCAGCGTGCCCAGACGCTGGGCAAGCAGTCCGCGCGACTGTTCGAACGACGACACCTGGATCCCGACCAGCTCGATGGCTCGACGCTCGTACGCGGCGAGCCGGGCAAGCGGATGGTGATGCTCGGCGTGGTTGACGAGGCGCACCTGCTGCGCATCCTCAGCCGGCTTGGTCGACGAGGCCAGGTTCCTCTCACCGTATGGGCTGCGAGCGCTCTCGCGGGAGCACCTGGACCACCCCTACCGGCTCCAGGTCGAGGGCCTGGATGCGTCGATCGACTACGAGCCGGCGGAGTCCACCACCGGCATGTTCGGCGGCAACTCCAACTGGCGCGGCCCGATCTGGTTCCCGGTCAACTACCTGGTCGTGGATGCGCTGCTCCGGGCCGCACGCTTCTACGGCGACGATGTCACGATCGAGTACCCGGCCGGATCCGGCCAGCAGGCCACCCTCCAGGCGATCGGTGAGGACCTGCGGCGGAGGCTCATCTCACTCTTCCTCGTCGGCGAAGACGGGCGGCGCCCGTGTTTCGGGCGCGCGGCCAAGTTCCAGGACGATCCGCGCTGGCGGGACAACCTGCTGTTCCACGAGTACTTCCACGGCGACAACGGTGCCGGCCTGGGCGCCTCTCACCAGACCGGCTGGACGGGGATCGTGGCGGACCTGATCCGGCGTGATGGCGGCGCGAAGGTGATGACCCTCGCCGACCTGATTACCGATACCGACCCAGGGTCGGAACCATGACCATCACCTTCGGGCCAGGCCTCTGCGGCAACCTCGAGGAGGCCGCGAGCCGGGAGTGGCTCGTCGCCGACGGTGTCGGCGGCTATGCCATGGGCACCGTCGCCGGCCTGCGCACGCGCCGCTACCACGGCCTGCTCATCGTCGCCGTCGACGGGCCCGCCTCCCGGATGCTCGGCCTGGCCGCGCTCGACCCGGTGCTGGTGGTGGGCGATAACCGGATTCGGCTCGCGACCCATGAGTGGGGCGATGGCACGGTCGACCCTCTCGGCCACCAGCTCTTGGCGCAGTTCGAGCTCGATCGCGGCGTGCCTCGTTGGCGCTGGCAGGTGGGGGGCATCATCCTCGAGCACGAGTTGGCGATGGCGCACGGCCGTTGCGCGACGGGTGCCGTGTACCGGCTCGTGCGCGCGGACCGGCCGGTGCGCCTGGAGCTGACGGCGCTGTGCACGTGGCGCAGCGTCCATGGCGAGCGGTTCGCTGATGGCTCACCTTCGATCGACGTCACGGCAGACGGATTCACCTTCGAGGGCGCGTACCGGGTCGTCGGGCCAGGCTGGAAAGCCGGCGGCGACTGGTATCGGGGCGTCCGTTGGCGGGAGGAGGCCGCTCGCGGCCTTGCCGACCACGAGGACCTGTGGGCCGCCGGGACCTTCACGACCGACCTGGAGCCGGGACAGGCCGTCGAGGTGACCGCGGCCGCCGCGCCCTTCGACGTTCCCTTGCCGCGAGCGACAACGCTCGTGGCCGACGCTCGGGCACGCGCTGACACCCTCTGGCAGACGGCCAAGGCGACGGACGCCACGGACCAGCAGCTCCTCCTGGCGGCGGACCAGTTCGTGATCGCAGGCAAGGGGGGTCCGACCGCCGTCGCCGGGTATCCCTGGTTCGGCGAGTGGTCACGCGACCTGATGACCTCGTACGAAGGCCTGTTCCTTGCCACGAACCGCTGGTCCGAGGGTCGGCAGGCGCTGCTACGAGCTGCGGCCACGGTCTCGGAAGGCATGCTCGCCAACACCGCAGACACCGGGACGCTCGAGTACAACACCGCCGACGGCACGCTCTGGTTCGTGCACGCGCTCGGCCGTCACCTGGCCGTCACCGGTGACACGGACCTCGGGGCGGAGCTTGCGCCGACGGTCCAGAAGATCGTGGATTGCCATGTTGCCGGGACGCGCTTCGGCATCGGCGTGGATCCGGACGACGGCCTATTGCGACAGGGCGCCGATGGTTGGGCACTGACCTGGATGGACGCGCGCATCGACGGCCGGCCGGTCACACCTCGACAAGGCAAGCCGGTCGAGGTCAACGCCCTCTGGATCGAGCTGCTCGCGGTAGCGGGCGGACTGCTGGTGGGAACGCCGTCGGGCGATGCCTGCACCGCGCTCGGGGTGCGTGCAACCGCCGCCTTCCGCCGACGGTTCGCACGCGGTGATGGGCAGGGCTTGATGGACGTGGTCGACGGGCCCGGCGGCGACGATGGCTCGTGCCGCCCCAACCAGCTGCTCGCGGTCTCCCTGCCGCATGGCCCGCTGTCTGGAGGTGAGAGCGCCGCGTTGGCGCGTGGCGTGGTGGATGTCTGCGGACAAGCCTTGTTGACGCCTCTCGGACTCAGGACGCTGTCGGCAGCAGATCCGGGATACCGCGGCCGACATCGCGGCGGGCCACGTGAGCGGGATGAGGCATACCACCAGGGGACGGTCTGGCCATGGCTCATGGGCACATTTGCGGATGCCGCCGCCCGGGTCGGCGCGTCGCTCGACGGGGTCCTTGACGGGCTTGAGGCCCACATGGGCGAGTCGGGCCTCGGTTCCATCTCTGAGACGGCTGACGGCGACGTGCCGCGCGGGCCGACCGGCTGCCCATTCCAGGCCTGGTCGGTGGCCGAGGTCCTTCGAGTTCGCCGGTCACTCACACGGCCGCTGACCGACGTCGCGATGCACGAGGAGCGAAGACCGCAATGACTTCCACGATGGCGCCGAACGTCAGCGGCGTGGCTGCCCCCGGCCGGCGCACGGTCTTCAGCATGTGCGGCATGTGCGCGGTTCGCTGCCCGATGGAGGTCACCGTCGAGGACGGGCAGGCCGTCTGGCTGCAGGGCAACCACCACGACCTGGCCATGGGAACCAGGCTATGTGCCAAGGGCTCGGCCGGCCTGGCCTTCGAGTACGCCGATGATCAGCGGCCGCAGTCGCCGCTGATCCGCATGGGTTCCCGCGGCGACGGACGCTGGCGGCGGACGTCGTGGGATGAAGCACTCGACATGGTCGCGGACGGGCTCAAGAAAACCGTCGAGACCCACGGTGGGCGGGGCATTGTCCTCTCCGATCGGGGCGGCTTCTTTACCGACCTCACGCGCACGTTCGTGGCCGCCCTCGGCTCACCCAACTACTTCAACCACGACGCCGGCTGCGGCGGGAACGTCCATAACGCCGCGCGGTCCCTCTTTGGCTTCGGTCACGAGGGACTCCTGTCCGACCTGCCGCGCGCGAAGCACCTGGTGCTGTACGGCCGCAACATCATCGAGTCGTTCATGGTCAAGGAGGCGAACGCCTTCATGGCCGCTGTCGCACGCGGGATGAAGGTCACCTACATCGACCCGCGCGCCAGCCTTACGGCGATGAAGGCGACGCGCTACTGGCAGGTGCGGCCCAACAGCGACTACGCGCTCAACCTCGCCCTCATCCACGAGATCCTCGAGCTGGACGCCTACGACCACGCCTTCGTCGAGCGCTTCGTGTCGGGGATGGACGAGCTGCGCGAGGCCGTGAAGGACACGACCGTCGAGTGGCAGGAGCAGCACACGGGACTGGCGGCTGGCGAGGTGCGCGAGTTCCTCCGCGAGATCCTCGCCGATGCGCCGCAGGTGATCTTCCATCCCGGCTGGATGACTTCTCGCCACAAGCAGTCATTTCATGTCAGCCGCACCGCCCTGATCCTCAATGTCCTGGTGGGCAACCTGGAGGTCCCGGGCGGGCTCGTGATGGGCAAAGCGCCCGAGTTCTACGCCCGCAAGGGCCTGAACCAGCTGCTCGACCGCGTGCCGCCTGTCGCTGAGCCCCGCGTGGACGGCGCAGGCACGACGCGGCCGTCGTGGGATCCCGCCATCGGCATGCTCCACGAGGCCTTCGCCGCGATGGAGACGGACCAGCCGTACAGCCTCGGCGCCTACATCGCCTACCGCCACGATCCGCTGACTGGCCTGCCCGACCCGGATGCGACGAAGCAAGCGCTCGACAAGCTGGACCTGATCGTCTCCATCGACGTGCGCTACTCGGAGACAGGCTGGTTCTCGGACGTGATCCTGCCCGAGGCCACGTACCTCGAGCGCGCCAACATCCTGTGCCAGATGAACGGCCCCGTGCCGGTGTTCGCGATGCGCGACCAGGCGATCGCACCGCGTTTCGACAGCCGGCCGGCGTGGTGGATCTTCCGCGAGATCCTGCGCAGGATGGACCTCCGGGAGGTGCTCGACTTCGAGACCATCGAGGAGCTCTGGAACTACCAGCTCGATGGCACCGAGGTGACCATCGCCCAGATGCGCGAGCACGGGTTCGTTGCTCTGGCCGGCGCGCCGCGACTGCGGTCGCGAGATGAGCTGAAGTTTCCGACCCCGTCGGGCAAGATCGAGATCCACAGCAGCGTGCTCGACGAGGCCGGCCTGCCCAGTCTGCCGCCGTACGCGTCGCGCGAGGCGCCCTCGGACGACCGCTTCACGTTGCTGTTCGGGCGCACCGGAACCCTCGCGCACGGGCAATCGCTGAACAACCCGCTATTAGCTGAAGTTGCACCCGAGCAGGTCCTGTGGATCCACCCGAGCCGTGCCAGCGCGCTGGGGATCGCCGATGGCATGCCCGTCGATGTCCAGGGTGCGGGCACCCACGTCGGGACGTTGCGAGCCAACGTGACCGAGTGGATCCACCCCGACGCCGTGTTCATGCTCCACGGCTACGGCGCCACCGTGCCGCTGGCGACCCGCGCACTCGGCCGGGGTGTCGCTGATCAACGCCTCCAGGTGGGCAAGCTCCACGAATTCGACCCTGCCGGCGGCGGCAACGCCATGACCGAAACGATCGTCCGGGTGCGTCCGGCCCAACAGACGGGAGCGAGCCGGTGAGCAACTACACGCTGCGCCACGACGAGCCGAGCTGCACCGGCTGCAAGGCCTGCGAGGTCGCCTGCATCAGCAACAAGGGACTTGGACCCGGCCCCAAACCGCTCCAGCTCCTCACCATTGGGCCGCTCAACGTCGGTGGGCGACCGCGAACGCGCTTCGTCTTCATGCCCTGCTACCACTGCGAGGAGCCTTGGTGCGTCAAGGCATGCCCCACCGGTGCGATGCAGAAGCGCGAGAAGGACGGCATCGTCTTCGTGGAGTCGGAGCTGTGCATCGGCTGCAAGAGCTGCATCGCGGCCTGCCCGTGGGGCGTGCCGCAGTGGGACCCGGCCAGCCGCAAGGTGGTCAAGTGCGACTACTGCAAGGACCGCATCGACGAGGGACTGCAGCCGGCCTGCGTGACCAAATGCATCACCGGGTGCCTCTCGTTCGGCGTCACCGACGAGGTCCCCGATCCGAGGCGTGAGCGGTACGCGCGCCAGCTCATCGCCGAGGCGCCGGACGGTAGCAGCGCGCCGTCATGACCGACGTCCAGCAGCCGCAGCTGCCTGCGTGGCTCGACGCCGGAGCGGCGAGCCTGGCGGGAGCGGCGCCGCCAGCAGAGACCCTCGCTGGCTCGTTGCCGGGTCTCAACCGTGCCCAGGCGATGACGCCCGTGCAGCGACTGCAGCACCTCCAGGCGTCGGGCCTGGCCGAGTGCAGCGGGAGCGGCGAGCCGGTCCATCTCGCCTGGCGTCGCTTCATGCGCGGCCACGGGCCATCCACGCTCGTGATTGATGCGACCGGGTTTGATCCGAAGGCGCAGGGAACGGCCGCCGTCCTGGCCGGGGCGCCATGGCTGATCGCCGAGGGCGCGATGATCGCTCTCGGGCTGCGCGACAGCCTCACCGTTGAGCTGCGCCTGCCGGCGGAGCTGACCGGTCACGAGGCCGCCTTCCTCAACGCGGTGGACGCCATTCGCTCGCTTGCCCAGGTCGCCAGTCCGCGGCGCAGGGTGGATGTCCAGCGCAACTGCATGCCGAGCTGCTGGGCAGAGGGCAGTGCTGGTGATGGGTCGCGCCTCGTGCACACGCCCGAGACCTGGTGCCGCATCGCCCTCCAGTTCGCCGGCGCTGCCGGGCTCGATGCCTCATTGCTGACGCTCCGCCGCGGTGTGCAGACTCGCGGCCTGGTGGAGTTGCAGTGGACCGCCAACCTACGGGCCCAGATGGACGCGTGGGGCGGCGGCAGCAGCGCCTCGAATGATCAGGACGCCGTGATCGTCTTCGACGATGGCCCGGGCGGGTTCCTGCCCCGGTCCGCCGCGGACGTGCCGGCCGACCCGCTTTCGTTGGGGTCAGCCGGCGTCATCCCCGTGCCATCGAGCCTGATGGTGCTGGTCGGAGACGTGTGCGTGGTCCGCAGGACGGGCCGCGCCGTGTACCGCTACTGGCAGCTTGCCGAGGAGGACGAGCCGGCGGTGCATTCGCTGCTGGCCCGGGCCGCCCGCCTGATTACCGAGATCACCATCGGCCGGGGAGCGCCGGGGCATCTGGCCGCGCTCCAGCGAGTCGCCGATGAGATCGCCGCCCAGGGCCTCGCGGCAGCATGGCCGTTGGGCAGCTCGCTGCGCCATTTCCGCGAGCAGTGGGAGCAACACGCGCGGCGCGAAACCTGCCCGGAGGGCCTCTGCCTCGAGCGTCATGCGGCACCATGCCACGGTACGTGCCCGGCCAACATCGACATCCCGTCCTTCATGGCCCACCTGGGCAACGGCGACTATCGGGCCACCATCGAGGTCATTCGCAAGGACAACCCGCTGCCGCTGGTGTGCGGCCTGGTGTGTCCGGCGCCCTGCGAATCGGCCTGCGTGCGCGGTGCCAAGGACGGCGCTCTGTTCATCCGGCCGCTGAAGGCCAAGGCGGCCGAGCAGTGCCTGGCGGACGGTGGCTATCCGCAGCCCGAGCTTGCTCCAGACAGCGGCAAGCGCGTGGGCATCATCGGTTCCGGTCCCTCCGGCCTCACCGCGGCGTACTACCTGCGCACCTTCGGCCATGCGGTCGAGATCTTCGAAGCGCAGGAGCAGGCGGGCGGGATGTTGCGCTATGGCATCCCGGCCTACCGCCTGCCGCCGGCCCTGCTCGAACAGGAGCTGGACCAGATCCGCGTGCTGGGAGTCCCCATCCACACCGCCAGCCCGGTTGGCAAGCTGGAGGACTTCCGCAAGGGCTACGACGCGGTCTTCCTGGGTCTCGGGACGCAACGGGCGCGGCTCATCCCGATCGACGGCGTCGAGCGTCCCTTCGTGCTCGGTGGCATTGACTTCCTGCGTGAGGTGCGCGGCGGCCGGCCGGTCCGGGTCGGACCGCGCGTCGTGGTCATCGGCGGCGGCAACGTGGCGATCGACGTTGCCCTGACTGCGCTGCGGCAGGGCGCCGGCCACGTCGACATGGTGTCGCTGGAGCAGCGCCGCGACATGACCGCGAGCCCCAACGAGATCGAGAATGCCGTCGGCGAGGGCGTGCAGCTGCACACAGGCTGGGGCCCGCTGCGCATCGACGAGGACGGCCAGTCGACCTTCCAGTTCTGCCTGCAGACGCACGACGCGGATGGCAAGTTCGATCCCCAGTTCGACGCCTCGCGGCTGCTGACGCTCGAGGCTGACCACGTCATCCTTGCCACCGGCCAGGGCACCGATCTCTCGATCCTCGACGGCAGCGCGATCGAGAACAACCATGGCTTCATCGTCGCGGACTCGAAGACGTTGATGACCGGCGTGCCGGGCGTCTTTGCCGGCGGTGACGCCGAGCACGGTCCACGCACGGCGGTGGAGGCTATCCGCTCCGGAAAGATCGCCGCGTCCGCGATCGACGCCTGGCTCCGGGGAGTGCCCATGGACGCCACCGTCGGTCAGCCGGTTCGGCGAGCGGACGTGATCCCGCTGCAGGTGACTGCGCACGATCGCAGCTACCAGCCGCGAGCGGTGATGCCCGAGCGAAAGGTCGAGGAGGTCCTTGGCCAGGGCAACTACGTCCGCATCGAGGAGGGCCTGACCGACGCGATGGCCCGGGACGAGCCGCGCCGCTGCCTCCGCTGTGACGTCTGCATCGGCTGCGGGCTGTGCATGGCCACGTGCAGCGAGATGGGCGTCGAAGCCCTCCGCATGACGGAGACGCCTGCGGGCAGGCTTGCCTACTTCGACTTCACGCGAGCCTCCGAGCGCTGCATCGGCTGTGGTGCCTGCGGTGAGGTCTGTCCGACGGGCGCAATCCATCTCGACGATAGCGACGGCGTCCGCCGCACCGTGATCACGGGAACGGTCGTCCAGGAGCAGCCGCTGCTCTCCTGCAGCTCGTGCGGCGCGCCAACGACGACGCCCGCGCATCGGGCCTACATCCGCGATCGGCTGCCTGCTCACATGGCGGCCCTCCTCGAACGGGAGCTGTGCTCGGCGTGTGCCCGCGAGCGGGGCGATCGCCCCCACATGCCACGCGGTCCTCTGCCGGTCATCGACAACCCGGGCGCGATCTTCCGATCCAATTGAGTCAAGCGACCACGAGGTAGAGAGCCATGAAAGCCGTCACAGTCCAACCGCTCGTCGCGGACTCGGTCCGATTCGAGGACGTCCCTGACCCGGACGAGAGCACCGGGTCGATCCTTGTCGAGGCCGTGGCCGTCGGGATCTGCGGCACCGACGTCGAGATCGCATCCGGTGCGTATGGCTGGGCCCCTCCGGGCCGGGAGCGACTCATCCTTGGCCACGAGTCGCTGGGGCGGGTCGTTGACCCGGGGTCGGACCGCAGCGTAAAGGCCGGCGACCTGATTGTTGGAATCGTCCGCCGCCCGGATCCGGTGCCGTGCCCCAACTGCGCCGTGGGCGAGTGGGACATGTGCCGCAACGGGCAATACACGGAGCGCGGCATCAAGGAGATCGACGGCTTCATGTCCGAGCGCTGGCGCATCGAGCCGGGATACTTCACCAAGGTCGATCCGTCGCTTGGACTGCTCGGGGTGCTGCTCGAGCCCACCACGGTCGTCGCCAAGGCCTGGGAGCTGGTCGCGGCGATGCGCGCGCGGGCGTTCTGGCAGCCGCGGACGGCGCTCGTCACCGGCGCCGGCCCAATCGGCATGCTCGCCGCTCTAATCGGCGTCTCGAACGGGCTCGAGGTCCACGTCCTTGACCGAGTGACCGACGGTGCCAAGCCACAGCTCGTGCGGGACCTTGGTGCTACCTATCATTCGGGCGCCATTGCCGATCTGGGCTTCGAGCCCGACGTGGTGATCGAGTGCACTGGGGTAGGCCCCGTCATCGTCGACTCCATCCGCGGAGTCGCCTCAGGTGGTGTCGTGTGCCTCACCGGGGTCGGCGGCGGCGGCGCCGCGAGCGGCTTCGCGCCAGCAGATGTCGCCAAGGAGCTCGTGCTCCAGAACAACGTTGTCCTGGGCTCGGTCAACGCCAACCGGCGGCACTTCTACAAGGCATCCCAGGTGCTTGCGGGGGCTGATCGCGGGTGGCTGGGGCGACTCATCTCACGTCGGGTAGCACCTGCGGACATCGCCACAGCGTTGCAGCGAGGCCCCGACGACATCAAGGTCGTGCTCGACTTCGGGAGCGACCGATGATCAGGACCTACGATCCTGCACCGATCGGTGGAGCGGTCCCGTGCTCGACCCAGCAGGTGGATCTCGGAGAGGGGATCCGGTGGGATGCCCGCCGAAACGAGCTGCTCGCGGTGGACATCGTGGCAGGTCGCGTGTATCGCGCCCACATCCGCGAGGATGGGTCGCTGCAGGCCGTGAGGGTGTACTCGATCCCGGGGACGGTCGGCATGATCGCGCCCGTGGAGGGAGACGACGGATGGCTGCTCGGCGCGGGACGTGGCTTCGTTGCGCTCGCGATTGATGGCACGCTCCGGACGATTGCCGAGCCGGTACCGGCCGGTGCCCGAATGAACGACGGCGCCAGCGATCCGCAGGGTCGGTTCTGGGGCGGCACGCTGGCCGACGACCATCACGTGGGCGGCGGCGCCCTGTACCGGCTCGAGCGCGACGGACGCGTGGAGCAGATGCTCGACGGGTTGACCATCTCCAACGGCATCGGCTGGAGCATCGACGGCGGGACGATGTACCTGGTCGACAGCGGCCCGCGAGTCATCAATGCCTTCGACTTCGACGGCGAGCACGGCACGATCTCCGGCCAGCGGATCCTGGCCACGGTACCCAAGGACGTCGGGGCTCCCGATGGGATGACCGTCGACGCCGCCGGTGACCTCTGGGTCGCGATTTACGGCGGTGGGCAGGTGCGGCGCTACTCGCCCGATGGAACGTTGCGGGAGATCCGTGCCATCCCGGCCCGAGAGACCACCTGTTGCGCGTTCGGCGGCCCCGGCCTGACAGCGCTCTACGTCACGACGGCAACCGAGAACTGGACCGACCAGGAACGCCGGGCAGAACCGGACGCCGGGCTGGTCTACCGACTTGACACGAATGCCACCGGCAGGCCGGCCGCTCCGTTCCGCCCCGATCCCGGCTGGTGGGCGGAGTTCAGCGCATGACGAGCAGCGCCGCATCGACGATGGAGGTCGCGGGCCTGTTCATCTCGCCAGGTCACAACTACGTCGGGCATCACGGACAACCGCCAGGCGAGCATTTCATCGTGGCCGTCGAACGTCTCGAGTGCGTCGCCGGACATGGCATCCGCGGCGATCGATACTTCGATCATCAGCCCGACTTCAAGGGCCAGATCACGTTCTTCGCCATGGAGACCTTCGAGGCAATGGCCCAGGAGCTCGATTTGGTCGAAGCACGGCCAGAACGCACGCGGCGCAACGTCATCACGCGTGGCGTCGATCTCGGCACCCTCATCGGCGCAGAGTTCGAGGTCCAGGGCGTCTGGTTCGCCGGCACCGAGGAGTGCCGGCCGTGCTACTGGATGAATCGTGCGTTCGGTGACGAGCGCGTCGAGGCGTGGCTCAAGCTCCGCGGTGGCCTGCGGGCGCGGATTGTGACTGACGGCATCCTGAGCATGCCCACGTCCTGACTTGACATCGGCAGGCCCAGAACCAGCGCGCCGGCCGTGCCCTTGCGCCTCCGCTGAATAGGGGGAGGCGCGCTGCCCTGATGGCTGTTTTGATCATACGGGAGACAGCGGGCGGATACCCCGGCCGACCACCCTACGGGTGCTCGGCCGCACCGCCTAAGAAGCTCTGGCCACACCGCCACTATGGCGCTGTCGCGGACATGAGCAGCAGGTGAAGGAGGAGCATGAACAGTTTCGCGGACTTCTTCTGGGCGATGATCGTCATCTATTTCTGGGTGATGGTCATCTGGATCTTCATCCGCCTCTTCGCGGATATCTTCCGGCGCCGCGACCTATCGGGCGTGATGAAGGTCGTCTGGATCCTCGTGCTCTTCTGGATCCCGTTCCTCGGCGCGATGATCTACATCATCGCGCGTCCCAAGGACGCGCCAGGCGACATCTTCCCCTCGCCAGCTCCAGCGCCGGCCCAGGCGCAACCCACACCGGTGGCGTCTTCCTCCGCGGATGAGATCGCCAAGCTGGCGGCGCTCCGGGACGCCGGCACTATCACCCCGGCCGAGTTCGATGCGGCCAAGGCGAAGGCCCTCGCTGAGTGAGCGGAACCGCGGAGTAGTCGAAGCTTGGAGGAGCGCACCCCGACACCTGCCCATACCGGCGTTGTCCCGCAGGTCGTGACGCCGTCCGCGTTGCGCCAGGGACGCGCCGGTGGCGGCATCTTGGCCACCCGCCACGTCATTGGCAGGAGAGTTGCTGCGTTCGCCGTGACCCTCTCGATCGAATCGGAGATCGTCGGATGAGCGCCGAGCCATGGTGACCGACCTCGCGACCCTCGCGCTGCTGGTCGCGGGCTATGCCCTCGTCGCAGGCCGGCTCAACCGTGTCTCGGTCGGGCCGGCGCTGGCGTTTGTCGTCATGGGAATCCTGGTATCTGACGATGTCCTCGGACACATCTCGCTCGAGCCCCAGGCGGAGCCCTTCAAGCTCATTGCAGAGGCGACGTTGACGCTGGTGCTCTTCGCGGACGCCTCTACCATTCGTGCGCGCGCTCTCGAGCGCGACGCGGGTCCAGTGGCACGCCTTTTGGTCGTGGGGTTGCTGCTCACGATCGTTCTCGGGACAGCGGGCGCGCTCTTGCTGTTCCCCGGTATCTCGCTTGGGGTCGCGCTGTTGATCGGCGCCGCGCTCGCGCCGACCGACGCGGCACTCGGCCAGCCGGTCGTCACGAACCGGGCGGTACCTGCGCGCATCCGGCGGGTGCTCAACATCGAGAGCGGCCTCAACGACGGGATCGCCACCCCGTTCGTCATCCTTGCGCTGGCCCTTGCCACCGCCGAAGGATCCGGATTGTCCGGCTGGCTTGCCGAGGCACTGAAGGAGATGGTCCTGGGCGTTGCAGTTGGTGTCGGTCTGGGACTTCTTGGCGGCACTCTCCTGCGCGTGGCCGACCGGGATCGGTGGCCGTCGGGTCTCTCGCGTCAGCTCTTCGTGCTCGCCCTGGCGGCTGCCTGCTACCTGCTGGCGGTCAGCGTTGGCGGTAATGGGTTCATCGCGGCGTTCACCGGCGGACTTGCCTTCGGGCGCGGCAGCCAGCAGCGGGAAGAAGGAGCCGTCCGCTTCACCGAGATGCAGGGATCGCTACTGGCGATCGGTGTCTGGGTGGCGTTCGGGTTGACGCTCGGGGGCAAGCTTCTGTCGCAACTCTGGGACCCGGCGGCCATCGTCTACGCCGTCCTGAGCCTCACGATCATCCGCATGGTGCCGGTTGCGATCGCCCTCACCGGGGCGCGGTTCCAATCGTCGACCGTCCTGTTCATGGGTTGGTTTGGGCCGCGTGGCCTCGCCTCGATCGTGTTCCTGGTCATCGGCCTCGAGGGGATGCAGGGAGCCGGCATCGATCCCGGCCCGCTCGCCCCGGCCGTAGCCTGGACCGTGTTCCTGTCCGTCATCCTGCATGGGCTCTCGGCCGGTCCGCTGGCGGCGCGCTACGGCCGCCGGATGGCCGGGGTCTCAGCGAACGCACCCGAGCATGAGGATGCGACGGAGCCGCGAGCGCCTCGCACGCTCTGGGCCGGGGAACACACGCCGGGTTGACGCTACGTGCCCGTTCCACCCCTGGGTGATTCCGAGGCGGGGTGATGTGTCACCGCCGCCGAGGCTGCACGCTGTGTCGCGCGTGAGGAGCGTCATGGACCATCGAACTGGCGCGGACCGAGCGGACCCATGAGTGCTCGACCGTCCTATCTCAATCTCCCACCAAGCCCCGGCGGGCGCTGGAGTGAGGTCGACCGATGACTGCGGGGGCGACTGAGGTCGCGCGGACCATCGAGCGCAGGGCGCCACGGTCCGCGGGTATCGCCGGGATCATCTTCTCGCTGCTGTTCGTTGGTGCCGTCGCGCTCGCCGGCCAGCGACCTCCACCTGGCTTGACCGAGGCCGGCCTGGTCGCCTGGTTCGATCAAGTCGCTCGGACGCCGTTCATCGTCGCATCGCTGTACCTCATTCCGTTCGCCGGCATTGCGTTCCTGTGGTTCATCGGCGTGATCCGGGACCGCATCGGCGCGCACGAGGACCGTTTCCTGGCCACCGTGTTCCTGGGCAGCGGGTTGTTGTTCGTGGCCATGCTGTGGGGAGCGGCTGCCGCGATGGCGAGCCTGTCGGCGGCGAACCGCTATGACGCAGCGCCGCCGCTGAGCGCGGCAACGCTGGAGACGTTCCGATCCCTGGCATATTCGTTCCTGTTCGACCTCGCCTCGCGGGCCGCCGGCGTGTTCATGATCGTGACGTCCACCATCGCGCTGCGGACGGCCACGTTCCCGCGCTGGCTCATCATCGCCAGCTATGTGATCGCCCTCGTGATGATCCTCAGCTTGTCCCTCCTGCAATGGATCCTGCTGCTCTTCCCGGCCTGGGTGTTCGTGATGAGCCTGTTCATCCTCAACAGCGAGATCCGCTCGTTCCAGGGAACCGCCTCCGTCGCTGGTGACCCTCCTTCCGGCGAGGTCCTGTGAGCCGGCGCACACCCGCGGAACCGGAGGGCCCGTCCCTGCGCGACCGGAGGACACCAACGCGTTCGGCCCGACCGACACCTTGCCGCTCACGGGCCGTGCCAAGCTCGCGATGCAGACGGAGGCGCTCGTCTCCTTCACGATCCTCACCCTCGCGCTCGGGAGAGTCGTGAACGGGTTCGCGTAGGCGGTCAGGAGGCGCCACGGATGGACCCCACGACCACCTTCGCTCGCGACGGGATCCTGACGGCGCGCAAGGGACCCGGCCCGGCCGTGCCCTCTTCCCGCCCGGGTGCTGCCCCGCCCGGCTTCCACCTGCTGGCCAAGCCTACCGGCGCCGTGTGCAACCTCGACTGCACCTATTGCTTCTTCCTGTCCAAGGAGGCGCTCTACCCAGGGTCGAAGTTCCGAATGGCGGACGACGTGCTCGAGCTCTACATCAAGCAGCTCCTCGAGGCGCACCAGACGCCCACCGTCACGATCGCCTGGCAGGGCGGAGAGCCCACGCTCATGGGGCTCGACTTCTTCCGGCGCTCGATCGAGCTGGTCGACCGCTACCGACGCCCGGGCCAACAGATCGAGCACACGATCCAGACCAACGGCACCAAGATCGACGAGGCGTGGTGTGCCTTCTTCCGCGAGCACCGGTTCCTCGTTGGGCTGTCGATGGATGGTCCGCCGGACATCCATGACAAGTACCGAGTGGACAAGGGCGGTGCGCCGACGCATCACAAGGTGCTCGCGGCCGCCCGTCTGATGGCCGCGGAAGGCGTCGACGTGAACCTCCTGTGCACCGTGCACGAGGGGAACCAGGAGCGCGGCGTCGAGGTCTACCGCTACTTCCGGGATGACGTCGGTGCGCGGTACCTCCAGTTCATCCCGATCGTGGAGCGGGCGACGCCCGAGTCGCTGCCCGTCGCGGACGCCGGATGGGGGACGTCCGGGCGTGAGGTGCGCCCGTTGTATACGCTCGATGGCTCGCTCGTTACCAGTCGTACGGTCACCGCGGACGGCTGGGGCCGATTCCTCTCGAGCGTGTTCGACGAGTGGGTGATACGCGACGTCGGCACCGTTTACGTGCAGATGTTCGACGCTGCGCTGGCGTCATGGGTGGGCGTGCCGCCAGCCGTGTGCATCTTCTCCGAGACCTGTGGCAACGCCCTCACAGTGGAACACACCGGTGACGTGTACAGCTGCGACCACTTCGTGGAGCCTCGCTACCTGCTGGGCAACATCCGTGACACGCATCTGCTGACGATGGTTGCTTCACCGGAACAGCGCCGTTTCGGGACGGACAAGCGCGACACGCTGCCGCGCTACTGTCGCGAGTGCCCCGTGAAGTTCGCGTGCCAGGGCGAGTGCCCCCGCAATCGGTTCATCCAGACTCCCGACGGTGAGCCGGGCTTGAACTACCTGTGCGCGGGCTATCTGTCGTTCCTCACCTACGTCGAGCGGCCGATGCGCCTTATGGCGGATCTGCTCAGGCGCGGTCACTTTGCGGATGAGGTCATGGGCCTGCTCGCGGCCCAGGCCGCGGCCGCGCCTTCGTAGCCGTTCATTCAAAGATCCGTGATGGCCTCCGACTCAGTCGCCGCGACGGCATCTGATTCGGTCGCCGCAGCCGCCGCAACGGCGTCGAGCGCCTCCTCGGTCACCTCGAAGACCTCCGTCGTCCCACCGAGCTCGATGAGCTTGTGGGAGATCATCGCGGCCTCCGTTTCGTCGGCGACGAGGACCCCGATCGCCGCCTTGCCGCCAGCGATCTCTCCGGCGATCCGCTCGCGATCCGCATCCGTCAGACCCAGCCCCTGATGGTGGAAGTGGCCGAGGATGCCGCCGCCAACCACCCCCACGAGCAGCGTCGGCGGGGCCACCACGGCCAGGAGGAGGCCGATGCCGGCGCCTTTCTTACCGCTCCTGAGACCCAGCTTGTGCTCCTTGATCCGGCCGTTCCCGTCGGCGACCAGGACGCCCACCGGCCGCGACACCACGTCCGAAGCTTTCTCCCACGCCAATAGCGACGTCGCGGCGGCGTCCGCCACCGTCTCGTCCGCGAAGATCGCAAGCACCATCCGCTGATCTGCCATCGGTTCAGCCTCGTCTAGGCCTGGAACGCGCCGCCCAGGTCCGCAAGGATGTCACCGAAGCGGTTGCTGCCGACGACCAAGTCTCGAGCGCGCTCACGATGCGCGCGGACCCACGGGCGTTCACGGACCAGGGAAATACCCGACCGCGAACCAGATGTCTCCGTCCTGGATCCAGACGACGTCCAACGAGCTCGCCGGGCCGCTCGCCGATGCCACGGCGGTCGCACGGACATTCGATGCCGGGTAGTCGTTGCACCACGTCAGCGGAGCTTGACTCCCGCAGCGGTAGTGATCCTCGACACCGCCGTCGCCGAGAGGGTCGCCGCCGGCGAGCGTGACGTGGGCGAAGCCGGTTGCGGTCGCCCCGATGGCGCCCTGTCTGTTCGCGGTGCTGTCAGGCACGGTCAGGAACGGGTGCCATCCATTCGATGCCGCGTAGGTGAACTTCCAATTGCCGGCGCCGGTGTTGCTGTGGCGCCAGGTGATCTGCGCCTGGTTGTTCCGGAGGGCCAGGAGTGGGCCACCGTCGCTGGAGTTCGTGCCGGGGATGTGCGCGGTCGTGAAATTGCCCTTATGCGAGCCGGCGACCGCGTAGTACAGGCCCGCGGCCGTGTCGCCACGCTGGTACAGCACGCGGGCGTACCCATCGCTTGTCATCTGGAAGCTCGGGTTCTGGCCTGACCCAACGATGGCCTCGGTCCAGCTGCCGCCCTTGTTCGTACGCAGCGTCACGATGCCATCGCCCACGCAGCACCAGTCCTTGACGGCCACGAGGAACAGGTGGCCGTTGTAGGCCTTCAGCTGCGGTTCGCCGTAGGCGTTCGATGCGATCCGGGTCGGGGCACCGAACGTTCCGCGTGGGTGACCCACGTCTGTCGCATAGAAGATGCCGATGCCGCCTTCGCCGGACGGGAACCGAGTCGCCGCGATGTGGACGCGGTTGTCGTCGTCCAACGCGATCGTCGGTTGACCCCACAGGACGCCGTTGGGGCTGGCGGTGTGGACGAAGACCCTCGACGCGGTCCAGCTCCCGGTCCGGTTGGTGAGATACCAGACGTCGCGACCATCTCCGGCCGCGATGTGGACCTTGCCGTTCGTATCGACGGCCTCGGCGAGCTCAGAGAACGAACCGGCGTCGACCAGCTGACGGTGGAAGAACGCCGATCCGGCGGGCTGCACGACAGTCGCGAGGGCACCGCCCGGAGAGACGACCAGCAACGCCACGCCGAGCACCGACGCGGCTCCCAGGAAACGAATGCCGTGATGTCGCACCGTTCGAGTCCTCCTTGGCGATGGCGGCGGGAAGGCCGCCCGGGCAGCCTGCCGTGCATTGTCTCGACGAGACCCAGCACGGACAAGACCGGACATTCGCTCCACGGTCGGATGACCGTCGCCGCTCAGCCGGCTGTCGGGACCCCGATTGCCGCCGCGATCGCCTCACCGACATCGACCGTCTTCGCCGTCCCGCCCAGGTCCTTTGTGCGCGGCCCGTTCTTTGCCACGTGCCGCAGCGCGTCCATCACGAGACCCGCGGCTTCCTTCTCGCCCAGGTGATCGAGCATCAGCGCGCCCGCCCAGACGGTCGCCATCGGGTTCGCAACCCCCTGGCCGGCGCGGCGTGGCGCCGAGCCATGGACCGGTTCGAACATCGATGGGTGGATTCGCTCCGGGTTGAGGTTGGCCGACGCAGGGAGCCCCAGCGACCCCTGGAGCGCCCCGCCCAGGTCGGTCAGGATGTCGCCGAACAGGTTGCTGCCGACGACCACGTCGAGCGTCTCCGGTGCGGTGACCATGCGGGCCGCCAGCGCGTCCGCGTGGTAGGGCGTCACCTCGACGTCGGGATAGTCCCTGGCGACCTCGGCGACGATCTCGTCCCACATCACCGCGGTGTACTGCAGCGCGTTGGACTTGGTGGCACTCGCGAGCGACTTCCGCCGCTCACGCGCGCGATCCATGGCGTAGCGCGCGATGCGCTCCACGCCGCGGCGGGTGAACATCGACGTCTGGACCGCCGACTCCTCGGGCCTGCCGACGTGGAAACGACCGCCCAGCCCCGAGTACTCGCCCTCCGTGTTCTCTCGGATGCAGAGGATGTCGACCTCATCGGGGCCCTTGTCGCGAAGCGGGCTGGGGATGCCGTCCAGCACCTGGCACGGGCGCAGGTTCACGTACTGGTCGAAGCCCTGGCGGATCGGCAGCAACAGGCCCCACAGCGAGACATGGTCCGGCACGCCGGGGTAGCCAACGGCTCCGAGGTAGATCGCGTCCGAGTCGGCCAGCCGTGCAAGGCCGTCCTCGGGCATCATCCGGCCGGTCTTCGTGTAGTACTCGCACGACCAGTCGTAGTCGGTCGTCTCGATCGAAAAGGAGCCCGTCACCTCGCCTGCGCGACGCAGGGCGCGAAGGCCCTCGGGAATGACTTCCTTGCCGACCCCGTCGCCCGGGATCACCGACAGCCGGTAGGTGGTCACGAGAGCGACGCGACAGACTCGAGCTGTGGGAAGCGGCGCAGGTAGCGCCCGGTGCCGGGCTTTCCGACCAGCTCGCCGTCCCGGTACATCACCTGGCCTCGGACCCCCACGGCGGCGACGCCGCCGCGCAGCGTTCGCCCCTCGTAGACGCTGAAGTCCGAGTGGCTGAGGTTCTCGCTCGCCTTGACGGTCCACTCTCGATCGAGGTCGATGACCACGAAGTCGCCGTCCGCGCCAGGTTCCAGCGTCCCCTTTCGTGGATAGAGATTGAACAGCCGCGCGGTGTTGAGGCTGCCGATCTCGGCCAGCTTCCGGATGGTCATGCGGCCCTGGTTCACGCCCTCGGAGAGAAACACCGGCAGGATCATGCCGGTGCCGCCGAAGGCCGGTCGCGTCGTCCAGATCGAGCCCGGGGACTTCTCCTCGAGCGTGTAGGCGATGTGGTCCGAGCCGAAGCTCGTCAGCACGCTTTCACGGATGCCCCACCAGACGCGCGTCACGTCCTCGTCGGTCCGGATCGGGGGCATCACCTTGGCCAGCGGTCCGGCCTCGGATTGCGTCGTCAGCGCCACGTACTGCGGGCCGACCTCCGCACCGTAGTTGGTGCCCTTTGCCTTGACGTCGACGAGTGCCTCGATCGCCTCGCGCGAGCCGATGTGGGGGAAATACACCGGCACGTTGAAGCGCCGCGAGAGGTACGCCACGGTCTGGATCGCGATGGCCTCCGACGCACCGGGCCGTGCCGCGTTCCACGCCGGCAGACCCTCGAGGCCAAGCTCGCGGACGCGCGCGGACTCGGTCATCACGATCTCGGCATCCTCGGAGTGGATGTTGATGCGCACCTTGACGGGCATCCGCGCTGCGGTCTGGAACACGCTCCAGAGGTGACCGTCCGTGAAGTCGACGTCCGCTGTCTCGAGCGCGTCGCCGGCCTCCGGCCGGAGGTCCATGAGCACGTTCTTTCCGAATGGGCCCTTGAGATTCATGTAGAGCTTGAACGAGGTCACCCCCAGCTCGCGCACGTACCGCTCCATCTCGGCCACCTGCGCGGCGTTGAACAGCGTCACGTGATGGGTGAAGTCCTGGTAATGCCGTTCAGCTCCGAGCGCGACCTGCCCGGGCAGCGTGTCGAGGTACGAGTCGGGCCGGCGGAAGTAGCGCAGGACCGTGGTGATCCCGCCCGAAAGCGCGAACGCGGACTCTGCCTGCAGGCGGTCCCCGAGCGGCGGCAGGAGCCCCGAGTGGACATGCGCGTCGAGCAGTCCCGGGAGGACGTAGCGGCCCTCGGCGTCGAGTACCTCCGCCTCTCCAGTGGCGGGCTGGTCCTGCAGGAGCGCCGTCACCGTCCCGTCGCGGATCACCAGGGTGCCCGGGACCACGCCCGACTCCGGGATCACGATCTTCGCGTTGGTGACGTCCAGGTTCCCGCCGCTCATGCCGCGCCTGCCTCCACGCGCGCCGGCTGCCGCAGCGAGCGAATGACATCGGCGATCGAACCTTCACGCTCGAGGCCCATCACGCGCACTGCGACGGCACGGCCGGTCTGCTCATCGATGCCCGCCCACGCAAGGCAGCCCAGGAACTTGTCGATCAGCTCCTCGTCGCGCATCGGGTTCGATGGGCTGCCCTTGGCGAACTCGGCCGTGGTGCGCAGCGTGCGGCCGTCGACCAGCTCCACATCGATCAGCGAGGTCATCTCGCGGAAGCCACCCTCGTCCGCGGCCGGATCCGCTTCGAACGTGATGCGCCCGATGAGCTCCTGCACGTCCGGGCGGTTGACCACCTCGTCGGTGAACTCGGCGAGACCGGCGCGCCGCTCCAGCAGCAGGATGGCGAGGCAGAACTCCATGCTGAACTTGGCAGCCAGCTCATCGGTTGGACGGTGGTGGATGAGCGCATTGGGCATGTGCCGGTTCGTTCCCACGCGGACCCGACGCACCTGTTCGGGTCGCAGATCGTTGGCGATCACGAGGTCGAGGAACGCCCCCATGGCGGGATGGGTGAGCGACCCGGACGGATGTGGCTTGATCGAGACGCCGGGATCGGCGAACGTCCAGGGCGCGCCGAGCCGGCCGTCGATCACGCTCGGGTCGTAGCCGCCACCGGCCGCACTGAAGAAGCCACGCTTGGCCTCCAGGATGTTGTTGGCGGCCGTGAAGCCGTCCCTGGCCAGCGACGCCGCGAACACGCCGCTGTCCGCCGCGCGTCCGGCGTGGAACGGCTTGGTCATCGTCCCGAAGTTCTCGCGCAGGCCGCCTGCCTGGCTGGCGGCGATGCCGAGCGCGACCTGCGTGTGGCCGGCGTCCAATCCGAGAAGCCGTGACGCAGCCGCGCCCGCGCCGATGGACCCGGCGGTGGCCGTGGAATGGAAGCCGGTGTCGTAGTGGCGCGGGTCGATGGCCTCGGAAACCTTCGTCTCGACCTCGACCCCGATGAGATAGCCCATCAGCACGTCCCGGCCATCGAGGTGGTCGCGTTCGCCGAGTGCCAGCGCGACCGGCAGGACCGGCGCGGTCGGGTGGGTCAGCAGCCCATAGACTCGATCCGGCAGCACCGCGAGCTGCGTGTCGTCGAAGTCGTCGGCATGGATCGCGAGTCCGTTGAGGAACGCCGCGAAGCGCGCCGGCAAGCGCCGCTCGGTGCCCAGGACGGACGCGTCCTCGCGAAGCTCGCCGTAGCTCTCGATCTCGCGTCGAGCGATTTGCGCGGCCGTACTGCGGGATCCCGCCACCGCGAGTCCGAGTCCGTCCAGGATCGATCTCTTGGCCAGGCGCAGGACCTCCACCGGGACATCCTCGATGCGCGTCCCGACGATGAACCGGCTCGTCTCCGCGGTGAGGCTCACCGCGCGGATGCCGCCACCGATTCCCCGCGACCTGCTGCCGCGACCGTTGCCGGGGCAGCCGGAGCGGAGGGCGCGTTTGCCGCGTGCTGGTGTGCGGCCTCATCCGCGGCGTGCCGGGAAACCTCCTCGAGTTGATGCTGCAGCGCCAATCGGGCACCGTCGATGTGTGCGCGCATCCGATCGGCGGCACCTTCCACGTCCCGACGCCGGATCGCGTCGAGGATCTCCGCGTGGCCGGCGGCCGACACGGACGCGCGCCCGGGTGCGCGCAGCGTCAGCTTTCGGAAGTGCGTCACCTGCGCGTAGATCTGCTCGAGCAGCGTCGAGAGGCGCGGTGACCGAGCCGCCTCGTGGATCACGTGGTGGAAGTGATCGGCCTGCACTGCGGAGACCGGCTCACGGGGCGCTGCCGCAGCCAGCCGCGCGGCTTGTTCCTGTTCGACGAACACGCGGCCAAGCTCTGCGATCTCATCGTCGGTCATGCGCTCCACCGCGAGGGCCGCCGCGGTCGCCTCGAGCGCCGCGCGGATGCGGTAGATATCCTCGATCTCGTCCGCCGGAATCTCGGTGACATAGATGCCGTAGTGCGGACGGACCTGCAGCAAACCGTCCTGCTGGAGGCGACGCACGGCTTCGCGGACCGGGTTGCGGCTGACTCCCAACGCCTTGGCGACGGTGCCCTCGTAGATGCGCTCTCCCGGCAGGTACGCGCCATCGAGCAGCGCGCCACGAAGCGCCTGATAGGTCCGCTCCTGGAGGGATTGCTGGTCGGTCAACAGCGGTAGGCGAGAGGCCATTGGTATGATGTATACACCATCCGCGACTGCCCATGCATTGACCGTGACCGGTCCTGCGCGCCTACCGATCGGGGAGGGTCACCCGATTTCCGAGCCAGCTGGTGGCCGCCTGTGGTTGCTGACCACCGGGGGCACGATTTCGACCACGGTCGACCGAAAGACGGGACGAAGCGCACCCACGCTCGGCGCCGACGAGCTGCGCTCGCTGATCGTCGACGAGCTCGCAGGCGTCGAGCTCCACGCCGAGACGATCGACTCGCGGCCGAGCTGGGCTCTCTCGCCTGCGGAAATGGTCGCGATCGCTCGTCGTGCGCGCGACCTGGCACGCGAACCGGAGACGCGGGGCGTCGTCCTGACCCATGGCACGACGACGCTCGAGTACACCGCCTTTCTGGCGGACGCGCTGCTCGACGCGGAGACGCCGGTCGTGCTCACCGGGTCCATGCGCAAGGCGGATCAGCCTGACGCCGATGGACCGCGCAACCTGGCCGATGCGATCGCGGTCGCGCGTTCCGATGCTGCGCGTGGCAATGGTGCGCTGGTCGTGTTCGCCGGCCGGGTGATCGGCGCAGGTCGAGCGTGGAAGAGCCGGCGCCTCGACACGGACGCCTTCGTTGACACCGGCGGTGATCTCGGGTCCGTCCAGGACGGCAACGTTCGAATCACTCCACGAACGGGACGGATCCGACCTTTCCGCGGTGAGCTCGAGCCGCGCGTCGGCTTCATCAAGGTGGTGCCAGGCATGAGGCCCGAGCCACTCGAGGCGATTGCCGCCGGGATGCGCGGGCTCGTGGTCGAGGCGCTTCCAGGCGTCGGTGGCCTCCCGCTCGAGCTTCACCAGGTACTCGGAGCGATCGCTCGCGATATGCCGGTCGTGGTGGCACCTCGTTCGCCGTTCGGAGCACTTCCCGATGTGCCCAGCGGCGGCACCGGTGAGCCACTGGCCGGGCTGCCCCTGCTCTCGGTGGGGTCGCTGACCGCAGAACAGGCCTGGCTGCTCTTGATGCTGGTACTCGGCGAAGAGCAGGATGCCGATTCCGCTCGCCGCCGCTATCGCGAGGAGGTGTCCCATTGACTGCCAGTGAGCATGTGGAGGCTGCCGCGGCCGGCGCCGGCCGGATCATCGTCGGCCGCCTGCACCCCGGTAGTGACCTTGTTCGCGGGCTTGAGCGTGCCTGCGATGAGCACGGCGTTCGGTTCGCCGCGATCGTGTCGTGCTACGGCAGCCTGTCCGCGGCGGGCTTCAAGTTCCTGCAGATTCCCGAAGGCGAAACGCATCCGAGGCTGATGCCCCACCGGGTCGACAAGCGCGTGGAGTTCATGGGCGGCCAGGGCCTCATCTGCGAGGACGAGCGAGGCGCCAGGGCAACGCACTTGCACGGCTCGATCTCCGACGAGACCGGCGCGGTCCTGGGCGGCCACTTCGACCTCGGGCTGAACCCGGTTTTCAACAACATGGACTTCGTGCTGCAGGAGCTGCTCGGCGTGCGACTCGTCCGCGAGCATGATCCGGTGACGAACACGGTGGAGATGCGAGTCGAGGTCGCGGAGGGGTAACCGGGGCAGAACCCTGCCCGTCACGAGAGGGCGAAGAGACGATTCCGCTTTGCGGCTTGACATGCCCTTTCGCCGTGTATACAGAATACGCCAGCCACCACGGCCGGCGCCGCTGGCGCCGCCGACAGGAAGCAGGAGGAGGACGCTAGATGCGCGGACCCAGGTGGGTTTCTGCCGTCGGCATGGCCGCTGTACTGGCCACCGCGGCCCTCTCGGGCGCGGGCACCGCGCTCGCGCAATCGGAATCTCCGAGCGCCGCGCCAAGCGCCGCCGAGGTACCGACGCTGCCGCCGGGAACACCGGTCGCCAGCCCGATGGTTCCGACGATCGGATTCGTCGTGCCGCTGATCTCGAACCCGTACTGGAAGCTGATCCAGGACTTCGCGGTCGGTGCCGCCGGAACCCTGGGCATCAACCTGATCACCGATCAGGCAGACAGCGACGAGAGCAAGCAGATCTCGATCATCGAGGGGCTGATCGCCCAGGGCGTCAACGGCCTGGTCGTCGGTCCGGTCAGCGACAAGGTCGGTGCGACGATCCTGGCCGACGCGGAGACCGCGAACATCCCGGTCGTCTTCATGCAGCGCCCTCCGGGCGTCGATCATGCGACGTACACCGGCAAGCAGTTCGTCGGCTTCGTCGGAACCGACGACTCCGGTGGCGGCACCGATGCATCACAGATCCTCTATGACGCCGGCGCCCGCAAGTGGGTCGCCATGGGCGGCGACCAGGGCAACGGGGTTTCCGAGGCTCGCCTCGCGGCGGCCAACGACTTCGCGGCGGCCCATCCCGACATGCAGATCCTCGCGACGCAGGCTGGCAACGAGGCTCGTGACGCCGGCCAGACGACGATGGAGAACTTCCTGTCTGCCTATCCCGGCCCTGGCTTCGACGGCGTGTACTCGTTCAACGACGAGGGCGCGCTCGGCGCGGTTCAGGCACTCAAGTCCGCGGGCGTGACGCCCGACCAGGTCAAGGTCATCGGCATCGACGGCACGACTGACGCGGTTGCGGCGGTGCTGGCCGGCGACATGATCGCGACTGTCGGTGGCGGCTATGCGTGCGGCGCATTCGCGCTCACCGAGCTCTACGACTACCTCAACGGCTTTCCGGTGACCCAGCCCGAGTACAACCTGCCGCTGCTTCCCGTGACCAAGGACAACGCGCAGGCCTATACGGACCAGGTCCTCAACGGAATGGGCACGTACGACTTCAAGTCGGTCTCGGCGGTCTACACGCCAGGGGCAACCCAGGCCGACTACAAGATCGTCCTCCACTGAGTCGCTTCCGCTCCTCCTCGCGGCGGCCGGGGCTGGCGATTTCGCCAGCCCCGCTGCCACGGGCCAGGAGCAATGCGTGAGCATCCAGGGAAGCGAGGCACCTGGGCCCTCCGCACAACCGATCTCCGTTCGGCTCGTCGGGATGCGCAAGGAATACCCGGGCACCCTCGCGGTCGACTTCGATCCCGGCCAGGAGCTCGCGTTCCTGGCCGGCGAGATTCATGCCGTCGTCGGTGAGAACGGCGCCGGGAAGTCGACACTGCTGTCGATGATCGCCGGCGTGACGCCGATCACCGCCGGAGAGATGTGGCTCGACGCCGAGCGCCACGCGCCGACCAACGCGATCGACGCTCGTCGCCGCGGTGTCGACATCGTGCTCCAGGAGCCCGGGCTCATCGACACGATGAGCGTCGAAGAGAACCTGCTGCTCGGTCGCGAACGACTGTTCGCGCCGCATCAGTTCTTTGCCCCACCCGCCCGGAAGCGGCTCGCGAGGGCCGCCATGTCGCACATCAAGCGGACGATTCCGCTCGACGTCTCGGCGGGATCGCTCAACCTCGAGAACCAGAAGTTCGTCGAGCTGGCACGCGCACTGAGCCAAGGCCCGCGAGTCCTGGTGATCGACGAGATGACCGCCAATCTTTCCGAAAGCGGCGTCGAGGAGCTGTTCGAGCTGCTCCGCGCATTCGCGAAATCTGGCGGGACGGTGCTGTACGTCTCCCACTACCTCGAAGAAGTCGCGATCCTGTGCGACCGCGTGACGGTCATGAAGGACGGCCGGTTGGTGCGCACGCTCGACGCCAAGACCACCAGCGAGGACGAGCTCTCGACCCTGATGGTCGGGCGCACGGTGAAGGAGCAGATGTTCCGCGCCGACACGCAGGCGCGCACGAGCGGCGACGCGCTGCTCCAGGTAACGGGCCTCGGCGTCGCCGGAAAGTTCGAGAACGTCAGCTTCACCCTGCATCGTGGCGAGGTGTTCGGCCTCGGCGGCCTGATCGGCTGCGGCAGCGAAACGCTCGCGCTCGCCCTGTTCGGGGACGTCCATCCGACCGCCGGCGAGATCCTGCTCGATGGCAAGCCGGTGACCGCGAAGGAGCCACGAGAGGCGATCGCGCTCGGGCTGGCGCTCGTGCCCGGTGATCGCGAGCGCGAGGGCTTGATCCTGAACCTCTCCCTCGAGCGCAACATCTCGCTCGCGTCCCTTCCGTGGATCACTCGCCGCGGTGGCGTCATCGCCCCCGGCGTGGAAAAGGGCATCGCGAAGCGACTCATCGGACAGCTGCGGATCGTCTCGCGAAGCCACACGGACGTGCCCTTCAGCCTGAGCGGGGGCAACCGCCAGAAGGTGGTCCTGGCCAAGTGGCTCGTTCGCGAGCCCCGGGTGCTGATCCTCCACAATCCGACCCGCGGCGTGGACGTCGGCGGCAAGGCCGAGATCTACGGCGTGATCCGGGGCCTCGCCGACAACGGGGTCGGGATCGTACTGATCTCCGATGAGCTGCCGGAGCTGATCGGCCTCTCCGACACGCTCATGATCATGCGCAGAGGGCATGTCTCGAGCGTCGTGACGCGCGATGCCGCGCCCGACGGAGGAGCAGTTGATCGGGTACATGCTGTGACCGCGATGCTCGCCCGCTGGCGCACCACGCCGAATCGCCGGATCGTCCCGGCACGGCTCGTCCCGTTCGTTGCGCTGATCGTCGTCATCGTGTTCTTCGGCATCACCGGGGGCACGCGGTTCCTGTCCGTCAACAACGCCCTCTTCCTGCTCCAGCAGAGCGCCGTCATCGCGATTCCAGCGTTCGGGGTGACGCTGGTGATCATCGCCGGAAGCATCGACCTGTCGATCGGGTCGGTCGTCGCGCTGACGGGAATGGTTGCGGCGGTGGTCGACCAGGATTACGGGGCAGCGGTGCCCGCCGTGATCGCGGCCCTCCTGGTCGGGATCGGCTGCGGTCTGTTCAATGGCCTCGGCTTTGCCGTGCTGCGCGTGCCTTCCTTCATGGTCACGCTCGGCATGCTTTCCATCGCCCGCGGGCTGACGATCATTGTCTCCGGGTCACAGCCGCTACAACGTCGACGCGACGATCCAGGCGATCGGCACGGCTTCAGCCCGTGCCGGGGATCCTGATCCTGTTCGCCGTGTGCTTCATCGGCGCCACGATCCTGCTGAGCTACACGGCGTTCGGACGGCGGGTCGTGGCGATCGGCGGCCAGGAGCGCGTCGCGCGGCTGTCGGGCGTGCCGATCACGCGCATGAAGGTGCTGCTCTTCGTCTTCTCGGGCTTCATGGCCGCGGTCGGCGGGATCGCCTTGGCAGGCCGCGTCGGTGCGGCAACGCCGACGGCCGCGACCGGGCTCGAGCTCTCGTGCATCACGGCCGTGGTCCTGGGCGGCACGCCGCTCACGGGCGGCATCGGAAACATGACCAACACCGTCGTCGGCGCGTTCATCATCTCGATCCTGCTCAACGGGATGGTCATCCTGCGCGTGCCGTCCGAGATGCAGCTCGTGGTCCAGGGACTCGTGCTGGTCGGCGCGGTCTACCTGTCGCTCGAGCGGGTCAAGATCGGCATCATCAAGTAGAGGGGTCAGACGCGATGCTCGATCACCGTCGGTACCTGGAACTCGCTCTCGCGCAGGCGGAGATCGCCCTGGGCGAGGGGTCGACGCCGGTTGGCAGCGTGCTGGTCGACGCCGACGGTGAGGTCGTCGAGGTGAGCCGGAACCAGATGGCGCCACTGAGCGACCCGACTGCCCACGCCGAGATGGTGGCAATCCGCTCGGCCGGGTTGCAGCTCATGCCGCGCGCGTTGGTCCCCGCACCCGGAGCACGTGACTACACGCTCTATACCTCGGGCGAGCCGTGCCTGATGTGCGTCGGACTCGTGCTGCTCTCGCCCATCGACACGCTGGTGTGGGCAGCCGGCCCGATCGTGCTGGGCGGGTCGGCGTGGGATGCGATCGCCGGATCGGGGTGGAATGCCGCGCGGTTCGGCGCCATCACCGTGATCCGCGAACCGGACGCCGAGATCCGGCTCCGCAGCCGCAAGCTGCTCTACGAGTTCCTGACCGCGCGAGGCGACCACGCCCGCGCCGCCATCGTCTACGACCCGCCGGCTGCCGGCGCCGGCTGATGGTCCGCATCGGTGTCCTGACGCCATCGTCGAACACGGTCCTGGAACCCGAGACCGCGCGGCTGCTGGCGCCGATCGGCGACGCGTCTCGTTCCACGTTGCGCGCTTTCCGGTGACGGTCATCTCGGACGACGAGAAGTCCCACGCGCAGTTCGCGCTCGCACCGATGCTGGCGGCAGTGGATCTGCTCGCGGACGCGGAGATGGATGCGTACCTCTGGAGCGGAACGGCTGCCTCGTGGGAAGGGATCGGCACCGACGACCGGCTCGTCGCGGCAATCTTCCAGCGAACGGGCAAGCCGGCAACGACCTCGACGCTCGCGTTGCTCGACGCGTTCGAAGCGCTCGGCGTGCGCCGCTACGCGTTGGTGGTTCCCTACATCGAGACCATCTGCGGCCGCATCGCACGCAACCTCGAGGCACGCGGCTACGACTGCGTCGCGGTGGAGCGCAACGACCTGACGACCAACGCGGACTTCGCCGCGCGTCGCTGCCGACGAGATCGCACGGCGCGCGAGACGAGCCGTCGCGAACGCCACCTCCGACGGGCGACCGCCAGACGCGGTCGTGATGCACTGCACCAACTTCCGCGGCGCACCGGTGGTGCCAGAGCTGGAACGTGAGCTGGGCATCCCGGTCATCGACTCGGTCGTGGTCGGGCTGTGGGGCGCACTCCGCATCGTTGGCGTGCCGGTCCCACACGCCGGCTTCGGCTCGCTCGCCCGCTCGGACACTGCCGCGAACGCTGCCGCGCCGAGTCCCGCGATGGCTTTCCGGTGACCGAGCTCGCGACGGTCCTTCGGGGCGTCGACGCCGTGCTGCCGGATGGTCGCCGCGCGTGCGACCTCGGCATCGCGACCGATGGGACGATCGGCCGGATCGCCGAACCCGGGACCCTGCGCGCGCCGCGCATCCGCGAGGCAACAGGCCTGGTTGCCCTTCCTGGTGGTATAGATCTGCACGTTCATCTCGACACCTTCTTCGGCGGCACCACCACCCGTGACGATTTCACGACCGGCACGCGGGCGGCGCTGTTCGGCGGCACCACCACGATCGCCCAATTCGCCATCCCGCGACCAGGTGAGACGACGCTGGATGCGGCCGAGCGCACCGAGGAACAGGCGCGCGACGCGGCGTTGTCGGATTACGCGATCCACGGCTCGACCGTGCGCGAGCGCTACGAGGAGTCGTTGGCACAGCTTCCGCAGCTGCCCGCAAGAGGGATCGGCACCGTCAAGATCTTTGCCGCCTACACGGACGTGATCGGGCTGGTGCCGGACCAGATCGAGCGTCTGCTGGACGTGGCTGCGCACACCGGGCTGACGGTCTTCATCCATGCCGAAACAGACGCCGAGGTGCGCGCAGGCATTGCTCACGAGGTCGAGCTCGGCGAGCTCGGGCCAGTCGGCCACGCTCGTTCGCGGACGCCAGAGGCCGAGAGGAGCTCGGTCGAGGCCTGCGCCGACCTTGCACGACGCACCGGAGCACGCGTCTATTTCGTGCACATCTCGTCGGCCGGCAGCATCGCAGAGCTCGCCGCGCGGCGGACCCGCGGTGAGCGGCTGTTCGCCGAGACGTGCCCGCACTACCTCTTCCTGGACGAGTCGCTGTACGCGAGGCCCGACGGAGCGAACTGGATCTGCTCGCCGCCGATCCGTGACGAAGCCAACCGCGATGCACTGTGGCGTGGCGTCCTCGATGGGACCCTCGATGCCGTATCGAGCGACCACAACTGCTTCGACCTCGGCCAGAAGGGACCTGCGGGAACCGACTTTCGCAACGTGCCCAATGGCCTGCCGGGCATCGAGCTCCGCATGCCGTTGCTGATCGGTGCCGCGATCGAGGGTCGCCTTTCCTGGGAGCGCCTCGTCCAGGTGTCGAGTCAGGGCCCTGCGAACGTCCTCGGCCTGTCGCCTCGCAAGGGCCTGCTCGCCGAGGGCTCCGACGCCGACCTCCTGCTCGTCGACCCGGGCGGGAAGACGGACCTCGGCGCAAGCCACATGGCGACCGACTACTCGCCGTACGCCGGTCAGACGTCGCGTGGGCGGATCGTGTCCGTCTTTCGACGTGGCGACCTCGTCGTCGATGGCGCGAGCCTCGATGCGAAGCCCGGCTCCGGCCGGCAGCTCGCTGTTCGAGCGACTGCGCCAACGGGCCGCGGCGCCATACAGCGGGCGGCGGGCTGATGCGCCTCGCGACGTTCAGGTGGGATGGTTCCGCTCATGTCGGCGCCGTGCTCGACGACGACCGCGTCGTCGATCTCACTGGGCATGCACCGGACGATCCTGCGTTCGGATCGATGGTCGCCCTGATTGCCGACCAGGGCGGAGCGCTGGCTCGCGCGCATGCGCTTGTCGAGCGCGCCGAATCGAACGATTCGTCGGCGGCCGGCGTGATCTCCCTGGCAGACGTGGAGCTGCTCGCGCCGATTCCCCGGCCGACCAAGAACGTGTTCTGCGTCGGCCTGAACTACCGCTCCCACGTCGAGGCGAACGCCGCAGCGCTGGGGATTCGGCCGGACATCCCGGAGGTGCCGCTCTTCTTCACCAAGCCGCCCACCGCGGTGATCGGACCCGGCGCATCGATCGTCCACGACGCGCGCGCGACGGCCAAGCTCGACTACGAGGTGGAGCTCGCAATCGTCATCGGCCACGGCGGCAGCTGGATTCCCGAGGCCGACGCGCTCGAGCACGTCTTCGGCTACACGCTGGTCAACGACGTGAGCGCCCGCGACCTGCAGTGGCGGTCGACGCAGATGTTCTTCGGCAAGGGACAGGACACGTACTGCCCGGTCGGACCTTGGATCGTGGATCGTGTTTCCCTCGGTGCCGGCGATGGCTCGGGAGTGCACATCGGCGCGCGCGTGAACGGGGAGGAGCGCCAGTCGGACTCGACGTCCGAACTGATCTTCGGCGTCGCCCGAATCGTGTCCGAGCTGTCCAAGGGGATCACGCTCGAGCCGGGAGACCTGATCGCAACCGGGACGCCGGGCGGGTGCGGTTATCAGATGGTGCCGCCGCGATTCCTGGAGCCGGGAGACGTCGTCGAGATCTGGGCAGAGGGAATCGGCAGCCTCAAGAACCCCGTTCGCGCGTGGGCAGAGAAGCCATGAAGGTCTACGTGACGCCATGAAGGTCTCCGTCAGCCGCTACTCCATGGGAAACCCGGGCGACGCGAGTGCGCTGTCCCGGGCGATCGACGCCGGGGATGTCGATCCGCACGCCATCACGGCGGTCATCGGCAAGACCGAGGGAAACGGAGGCGCCAACGACTTCACCCGCGCCCTGGCGACGATCGCGGTGTCGGGTGCGATCGCGCAGGCAACCGGCGAGACACCGGCTGCGGTGGCGCTCCGTGTGGCGCTGGTCTGGTCGGGTGGCACGGAAGGCGTCCTGTCGCCGCACATGACGGTGATCTCGCGCGACGACTCCGTTGCCGTCGAACCCGGTGCGGGCGGCGGCCTCGCGATCAGCGTCCAACGCACGCGGCGGGTTCTTCCTGAAGAGGTTGGGACCCTGGCCGAGGTCGATGAGGTCGCTGCCGCAGTGCGGGCGGGCGCTCGCGGACCTCTCCATCGGTGACCCGGCGGAAGTGCACTACGTCCAGGTCAAGGGACCGCTCCTGACGCCGGCTGCGATCGCCGACGCCACCTCGCGTGGCGCAACCGTCGTGACTCGTGACCCGAACGGGTCCAAGGCATATGCCCGCGGAGCGACGGCGCTGGGCGTTGCCGTGGGTCTTGGCGAGGTCGACCGCACCGCGCTCGTTCAGGAGCAGATCACGCGAGATGCAACGCTCTATTCGCGTGTTGCGGCAACGTCTGCGGGCGGTGAGCTGACCGACTGCGAGATCGTGCTGCTCGCGAACTCACCGACAGCAACACCCGAATACCGGATCGCGCATTCGACGCTACGCGACGCGGTGGACCTGGAGTCGGTGCTGGAGTGCCTGCGATCGGCCGGGCTGCGGTTCGACTGCTTGCCGTCGGATGAGCAACGAAGTCGGATCGCGGCCGTGTTCGCCAAGGCGGCCGCCGCACCGGATGGCGCGATCCGGGGCCGGCGCACCACGATGCTCTCGGACGCGGACATCAACTTCGAGCGCCACGCGCGAGCTGCGCTCGGTGGCGTGATCACCAGCGTCACGGGAGACCCGCGCATCTTCGTCTCGGGCGGAACCGAGCACCAGTCGCCGCCCGGCCAGGCGCCATTCGCCGCCATCGTCCAGACCGACCGCTAGCTTCCAGGAGGGAACCCGTGGCCCAGACCGTGCTGATCAGCCACCTCGACCGATTGGTACCGATGGGCGATCGGCAGGACGAGCTGTCCGACGCGTACCTCTTGCTGCGTGAAGGCCGCGTGGCCGCGCTCGGAACCGGGGAGCCGCCGGCTGGGAACACCGATGAAGACGTGACGGCGGTTGACGGTCGCGGGATGATCGGTCTCCCGGGCCTCGTCAACACGCACCATCACTTCTTCCAGACGGTGACCCGTGCCCTTCCCGCGGCGCAGAACGTGCGCCTGCTCGACTGGGAGGCCAACAACTACCGCTACTGGAAGACGATCGACGAGGAGGTGGTCCACGCCACCGCGCTCGTCGCCTTGGGCGAGCTGCTGCTTTCGGGTTGCACCACCTCGTCCGACCAGCTCTACGCCTTTCCCAAGCACACCGGCGGCGCCGTCATCGATGGTCGGCGCCGAGATCGAGGCGGCTCGAGAGCTCGGCATCCGGGTCCAGCCGACGCGTGGCGCGGTCGATGTCGGCGCGGGCGACCCCACGGTTCGCGCGGCCGAGTTCATCGAGCACACCGACGCGATCCTGGCCAGCATGGAGGCGCTGATCGCCAAGTTCCACGATCCGTCGGAAGGATCGATGGTGCGCATCGGGCTCGGCCCGAACGGGGTGACGGTCTGTACGCCAGAACTGATGAGAGGCTGCGTCGACCTGGCCGAGAAGCATGGCGTCTCGCTGCACACGCACGTGGCGGAGATCCCCGAGGAGGCGCAGTACTGCGCCGAGCACTTCCAGATGCGCCCGATCGAGCGGCTCGCCGAGCTGGGCTGGGTCTCGAAGCCGGTCTGGATGGCCCACGCGGTCCATCTCAACGATGCCGACATCAAGATGATGGCCGCCGGCGGTGCAGCGGTGGCACATTGCCCGAGCTCCAATATGCGGCTCGGGTCGGGGGCCGCACCGGTGCTGGAGATGATCGAGGGCGGCATGACGGTCGGCCTCGGCGTTGACGGCAGTGCATCCAATGACGCGGGCAACCTGCTCGCCGAGGCGCGTTCGGCAATGCTCAATTCGCGTCTGCGACGCCAGGACCGGTTGCTGACCGCGCGAGAGGCGCTCCGGCTTGCGACCACCGGCGGCGCAAAGACTTTGAAGCGCGACGACATCGGATCGCTCGAAGTCGGGAAGCAGGCGGACGTCGCGCTGTTCCGTCCGAGCGGCGTCGCCGCGGCGGGGTTCGAGAACGACCCCGTTGCCGGGTTGGTGCTTGCCCAGACGCCGCGCGCCGAGCATGTGCTGGTGCAGGGCCGTTTCGTCGTCCGAGACGGCCGGCTGGTCAACGCGGACGAGAACACGATCGTGGAGCGCCACCGTGCCGTCGTGCGGCGAATTGTGGGCGTCTAGGAGCTCCGCGCCCGGCCCTCAATTCGTTCCCTGCACTCGCTTCGTCTGACCATCGTCGTGGTCCCTCCCGGGCCGAAGGAACCACCCAGCACCGCCCAAATCCGTGCTCGTCCCTGCCACGATCGCTGGGGGCGACCACATGCATCGACTTTCTTCCGCTCGCTTTGCCACAACGCTCGGCCTCGGGGTTTGCCTCGTGCTGTCCGGCATGCAGTTCGCGCAACCGGTTGCGGCCGATCCGCCCGACGTCCACCTGGTAGATCCGGCAAAGATCAAGATCGACGGAAGCTCGTCCGACTGGAACACACCCGGTGCCGACAAGTTCGCCGGCTTGCCGAAAGTCAGTGGCGACAACACGAAGCCGCTGGCGCAGATGTACGCGCGCTACGAATGCAGCACGCAACAAATGTTCGTGCTCGTCCAGGCTGCCGATGGCTGGTTAGTGATCCCATCCGATGCCGACAACTACGTCAAGGCCGGAGGGACCCGTCTCGTCGACGGGTCCTCGCCCACCTTCGCGTACGTCGGCAACAACGCCTGGGAGGCGTCGTTCAAGCTCGCACCGGGTGACCACTCAGGTTCGGCGGCGCTGTCCGTTCACACGCAGCTGGATACAGCCTCCGACGCATCCTCGAACCTGGTCGCTGCGGGTGACTCATCAATTCATACGAGGATCGATTGTCCCGCGCCGCCCACTCCCAAGCCCACCGCGAAACCAAGCACCAAGCCAGCTCCCGAGCCAACTCCGAAGGTCAAGCCAACACCAAAGCCGACTCCCGAGCCCGGAGCCACGCCACGCGTCTTCGAATGGGACGGCGACGGCTATCCGAACAACAAATGCGACGAAAACTCGTCGGCGATGCTCTGGGAGTGGACAGGCGATAACCCGACCAGCCTGACCATCAACGGCAAAACGCAGTCCGGAACGTGGGATTCGAAGAAACATCCGTGGCAGTTCACGACGGAGGTCGACGACTCGAACTACCCACCACGGTCGGCATCGATCACATACCACGGCGGCTCCGGCAACCTCAGCCTGGCGAGCTGCGAGAAGGGATCCGCGCCGACACCTCGCCCACGCCCGCGCCGACACCCTCGCCCACGCCCGCGCCGACACCCTCGCCCACGCCCGCGCCGACACCCTCGCCCACGCCCGCGCCGACACCCTCGCCCACGCCCGCGCCGACACCCTCGCCCACGCCCGCGCCGACACCCTCGCCGACGCCCGCGCCGACACCGACACTGAGGCCATTGGCCACGCCACTCGTCTACGAATGGCGTCACAACGGCTTTCCGAACGCAACATGCACCGAGGGTTCGTCCTCGATGCAGTGGATCTGGACAGGTGACGACCCGACCAGCCTGACCATTAATGGCGCGAGGCAGACTGGGGATTGGGCTCAAGGCGGGCCGAAGCAGCCCGCGTGGCACTTCATGGTTGCCATCGACGCGACCAACTTTCCGCCGACGTCAGCCTCGATCACGTACAGCGGTCAGGCGGGCACCCTGACCCTTTCGGATTGCAGCGGCGCGGTCCAACCCACGCCATCGCCCACGCCATCTCCAACGCCGACGGCGGCACCGACGCCGTCGCCGTCGCCGCCGCCCGCACCAACGCACACGCCGGAACCGACACACAGCCCGTCGCCAACGCCGACACCGGTACCGACCCCAACGCCGACACCGGCACCGACGCCATCGCCATCGCCCGCACCAACGCGCACGCCGGAACCGACACACAGCCCGTCGCCCTCGCCCTCGCCCACACCGGCACCGACGCCCGCCGCCGCGCCGTCGCCCGCACCAACGCGCACGCCGGAACCGACACACAGCCCGTCGCCAACGCCGACACCGGCACCGACCCCAACGCCGACACCGCGCACCGACGCCGTCGCCCCCTCGCCCGCACCAACGCGCACGCCGGAACCGACGCACAGTCCGTCGCCAACGCCAACGCCAACGCCGACGCCGACACCGACGCCGTCGCCGTCGCCCGCACCAACGCGCCCGCCGGAACCGACACACAGCCCGTCGCCCTCGCCCTCGCCCACGCAGGCACCGACCCCAACCGCATCTCCCACGGCTACTCCGTCGGCCCGACCGTCCGAGCCGCTTGCCCCAACTGAATTGCCGACATCGGCTCCATCCGAGCCACCGGCCAGTCCGTCCGAGCAGCCATCGGCCGCGCCGACCGAAGCACCGACGCCCTCGCCCTCGCCCACACCGGCACCGACCCCAACCGCATCTCCCACGGCTGCTGCGTCGGCTCGACCGTCCGAGCCGCTTGCCCCAACTGAATTGCCGACCTCGGCTCCGTCCGAGCCACCGGCCAGTCCGTCCGAGCAGCCACCGGCCTCGCCCAGCCGACGCCATCGGCCTCGCCCAGCGCGAGCGCCATCGGCCTCGCCCAGCGCGGCGCCATCGGCCTCGCCCAGCGCGGCGCCATCGGCCTCGCCCAGCGCGGCGCCATCGGCCTCGCCCAGGCCCGCTCGCCAGCGGGCGCCATCGGCCTCGCCCAGCGCGGCGCCATCGGCCTCGCCCAGCGCGGCGCCATCGGCCTCGCCCAGCGCGCCACCTGGCCAACCGATCACCTGCGCAACAAATCCACTTGGGTCGGCCCAGGAGTTCACGGAGTTCGTTGAGGGTGCGGTTACGAGGACCTACACGGACTCGACCGGGCGAGTGACATATGGCGGGTCAGCGACGCTAACCGGCTTCGGGATCGGCTCGAGCCTGGTGTTCGATGCTTCGAGACTCGATCTCATCGTGGGAGCCGACCTCACGGCCGTAAATGGCGTCAATGTCCAGAACGGATCGGCGAGCTACGGCGGGACGTTGGCAGGGACATTGACGGCTGCCGGTTCGATCACCAGTCGCCCTCCACCGTTCGACATTCCGGGCACCTTTGCGATGTTGCGATCGAGCTCCGATGCCTGGGCGACGCTGGCCGCAAACGGCACCATCACCGGACCTGGTCAGGACGGCGCGTTGCTGTTCCAGGGAAACAACACGACCCTGAACGTCTTCCAGATCGACTCCGCGTCGATGCAGGGTGCGGGCGAGCTTCGGTTCCGGGTCCCGTTCGGCTCGTCGATCCTCGTGAACGTGAGCGGCGGCAGCTATTCCTCAGCCGCTCGGCCGACGTATGCGGTGACCTTCTGGGACGGATCCAACTACGTTCAGATCCAGAACACCAACAACCCCGATCTAATCGCGCTCCGGCGATCGCTCGTCTGGAACCTCCCTCAGGCCTCGAGCGTTCAGATCGGTCCCGGCATCGGCTGGCAGGGAACGGTACTCGCGCCTCGCGCGGCGTTCTCGTTCCCATCGGGCGGGAGCATCGACGGCAGCATCATGGCCGCGTCGATGGCAGGGAGCGGCACGAACGGCGGCCAGACTCACAACAACACGTTCATCGGATGCCTGCCACCGGTGGGTCCTCCGGTGCCCACGCCGACTCCGACACCCGCACCTACGCCGACCCCGACATCGGTGCCCACGCCGACCCCGACACCGGTGCCCACGCCGACCCCGACACCGGTGCCCACGCCTTCACCGACGCGCACGCCTGAGCCGACACACACTCCCGCCGCCGACCCCGACACCGACATCGCGACGCCCACGCCGACACACACTCCCGCACCAACGCCGACCCCGACACCGGTGCCCACGCCTTCACCGACGCGCACGCCTGAGCCGACACACACTCCCGCGCCGACACCGACACCGACACCGACACCGACACCGACACCGACGCCGACACCGACACCGACACCGACGCCGACCCCGACACCGGAGCCCACGCCTTCACCGACGCGCACGCCTGAGCCGACACACACTCCCGCACCAACGCCGACCCCGACACCGGTGCCCACGCCTTCACCGACGCGCACGCCTGAGCCGACACACACTCCCGCACCGACACCGACACCGACACCGACACCGACACCGACGCCGACGCCGACCGCACGGTGCCCACGCCGACGGCACGCCGACGCCGACACACACTCCCGCACCGACGCCGACCCGACCCTGCACCAGCAACGCCGACTCCGACACCCGCACCAACGCCGACTCCGACACCGGTGCCAACCGCCGAGCCGCCCACCGAGCCAACGCTGGTGCCGACGGCCGAACCATCGGCACCGCCGACGGTCGAACCGACCGCGGAGCCGACGGGCGCCGACCGCCGAACCCACCGCGGAGCCGACACTGGCGCCGACCGCAGAGCCAACAGCTCCGCCGACGGTCGGGCCGACGGCGCCGCCGACCGTCGAACCCACCGCAGAGCCAACATCACCGCCGACGGTCGAACCCACCGCGGAGCCGACGCTGGCGCCGACCGCCGAACCCACCGCGGAGCCGACATTGGCGCCGACCGCAGAGCCAACATCACCGCCGACGGTCGAACCCACCGCGGAGCCGACGCTGGCGCCGACCGCCGAACCCACCGCGGAGCCGACATTGGCGCCGACCGCAGAGCCAACAGCTCCGCCGACGGTCGGGCCGACGGCGCCGCCGACCGTCGAACCCACCGCAGAGCCAACATCACCGCCGACGGTCGAACCCACCGCGGAGCCGACGCTGGCGCCGACCGCCGAACCCACCGCGGAGCCGACATTGGCGCCGACCGCAGAGCCAACAGCTCCGCCGTCGCCAACCGCTGCGCCAACAGTCGAACCCACCGCGGAGCCGACGCCGGCGCCCACTGCCGAGCCGACAGCACCGCCGACCGTCGAACCCACCGCAGAGCCAACATCACCGCCGACGGTCGAACCCACCGCGGAGCCGACGCTGGCGCCGACCGCCGAACCGACGACCGGGCCGACGATTGGGCCAACATTGGCGCCGACCGCAGAGCCAACCATTGTGCCGACCAGCGAACCGACAGCCGAGCCAACGGTTCAGCCGACCGGCGAACCGACAGCCGAGCCCACAGTTCCGCCGTCGCCAACCGCTGCGCCAACAGTCGAACCCACCGCGGAGCCGACGCCGGCGCCCACTGCCGAGCCGACAGCACCGCCGACTGCCGAACCCACCATCGAGCCGACAGCGCCACCGACGGTCGAGCCGACCGAGAAGCCGACGGTGGCGCCAACCGCAGAGCCCACAGTCGAGCCGACGGCCGAACCCACACCTGAACCGACGGTCGCACCAACGGCAGAGCCCACGGTTCCGCCGTCGCCAACCGCTGAGCCAACGTTCGAACCCACCGCGGAGCCGACGGCAGTGCCGACTGCAGTGCCGACTGCAGTGCCGACTGCACGGCCCACAGTTGAGCCTTCTCCGAGCGCCGAGACGTCGGCCTCGCCTGGCGAGTCGGCCGTGCCAAATCCTTCGGCGCTGCCGCCCGTCCCGAGCGGTCAGCCATCCGCCGCGCCAAGTGGAGCGCCGACCGCGGCTCCTTCGCCCGAACCCAGCGGGGAGCCGTCGGCTTCCCCCGCTGAGACGCCATTGCCGATTCCGTCGGCCTCGCCTGGCGAGTCGGCCGTGCCAAATCCTTCGGCGCTGCCGCCCGTCCCGAGCGGTCAGCCATCCGCCGCGCCAAGTGGAGCGCCGACCGCGGCTCCTTCGACCCGAACCCAGCGGGGAGCCGTCGGCTTCCCCAGCTGAGACGCCATTGCCGATTCCGTCGGCCTCGCCTGGCGAGTCGGCCGTGCCAAATCCTTCGGCGCTGCCGCCCGTCCCGAGCGGTCAGCCATCCGCCTCGCCAAGTGGAGCGCCGACCGCGGCTCCAACCGCAGGTGCCACACTCGGGCCCGGGGGAGTGACGCCGCAACCCACTGTCTTGCCATCGCCGCTTCCGACGCAACCCAGCGCTCAGCCATCCGTCTCGACCACGGCTCCGACCTCGACCGCGACGGCGGCCGCGACCCCAGGCGTCAGTCCGTCCGCGCCGGTCTTGCCGCCGACCGGGCCGAGCCCCAGCCCGAGCCAAGTTGCGATCCCCTCGCCGACCGCGGCCGGGTCGGAGCCGCCCGGGAGCGCCTCACCAACCCCCGCCGCAACGACGCCTACGTCGTCGTCGCCGCAACCGTCCCCGTCCTCGTCACCGGGAGGTGGCGTCTTCCCGGTCATCGTGATGAAGATCGACACGCGCGGCACGACAACGTTTGCAGATGACCGCGTGCTCGGAGGAGCCGCCTTCGAGTTCCGCCCCGACAACGGCGATGGGATATACGAGCCCAGCGGCGCAGACGGGTCGATCAGCTTCAGTGGCGTTGCCGCTCACGCGTTCCTGGTATTCGGCCAGCCCACCCAGAGTTCGTACTGGGTTGTCGAAACGCGGGCGCCAGTCGGCTACCAGCGCTCCAGCCCAACACTGGTAGCTCGTCGTGGTACTCACGTCGGGGAGAACTGCATCGCGTTCCAAGATCGCCTCCGATGCTTTGCCGATGACGACGGCACGACGGGATTCGTGCTCGTGCTTGTCGCCGATCAACCGGCGAAACTGCCGCCGACGGACACCGCGCCGAACGCAACGGGAAACGGACGTTCCGAGCCCACCCCCAACCTGCCGACCGCAGCCGTCTGCGACGCCGCCGTCCTTGGCCCGTCTGAGCTACGCAAACGTGTATGCCGTCACCGTCGACCGCGATTGCCGTTGCCTGCTGTGACCTACAGCGTTTGAGACCGTCCGCGCTAGAATCACGCCCGCGCCGAACGCCACCAAGTCGCAACCGTCGCGGCGTGCGAGATTCAGGAGCCGCCGAACACAGTGGCCATCGAGACCCCAGAACAACAGACCGAGGTCCAGGAGCTCGATCGCGTCACGATCCGCTTTGCCGGCGACTCCGGCGACGGCATGCAGCTGACCGGTACGCAGTTCACGCGCACGTCCGCCATGTTCGGCAACGACGTCAGCACGCTGCCTGACTACCCCGCCGAGATCCGAGCACCTGCCGGCTCCCTGCCCGGCGTCTCCGGGTTCCAGTTGAGCTTCGCCTCCGGCGAGATCTACACCCCGGGTGATCAGCCGGACGTCCTGGTGGCGATGAACCCGGCGGCGCTCAAGACCAACATCGGAGACCTGCCGGCTGGCGGCGCGCTGATCGTCAACACCGACGCGTTCACGCAGGGGAACCTGAACAAGGCGGGCTACGCATCGAACCCGCTCACCGACGGCTCGCTCAAGCAGTACAACGTCTTCGAGATCCCCATCAACACGCTCAACACGCGCGCGCTCGAAGACCTCGACATGACCTCCAAGCAGGTCGACCTGACCAAGAACTTCTTCGCCCTCGGCGTGATGTTCTGGCTCTACGAGCGGACCAGGAGCCGACGCTCCGCTGGATCGATGCCAAGTTCGGCGCCAAGCCGGTCATCGCCGAGGCGAACACGCGGGCGCTCAAGGCGGGCTACGCCTTCGGCGAAACGACCGAGATCTTCCACACGCGCTATCGCGTCGAGCCGGCCAAGCTCTCACCCGGCACCTACCGCAACATCACCGGCAACGAGGCAACCGCACTCGGCTTCGTGGCCGCCTCCCAGCTGGCCAAGCGCCAGCTGTTCTACGGCAGCTACCCGATCACGCCGGCGAGCGACATCCTCCACCAGCTCGCGACCTACAAGAACTTCGGCGTCAAGACCTTCCAGGCCGAGGACGAGATCGCTGCCATCGGCTCCGCGATCGGCGCGTCCTACGGCGGAGCGCTCGGCATGACCGCCAGCTCGGGGCCGGGCATCGCCCTCAAGACCGAGGCGATGGGGCTCGCGGCAATGGTCGAGCTGCCGCTCGTGGTCATCGACGTCCAGCGTGCGGGTCCCTCGACCGGCATGCCAACCAAGGTCGAGCAGGCCGACCTGCTCCAGGTGATGTTCGGCCGCAACAGCGACTCGCCGATGCCCGATCGTCGCGCCGGCCACGCCGTCGGAGTGCTTCGACTTCGCCATCGAGGCGTGGCGCATCGCGCTCAAGTACATGACCCCGGTCGTCTATCTCTCGGACGCGTTCCTGGCCACCGGCGCGGAGCCGTGGAAGATGCCGTCGCTCGCCGACCTGCCCGACATCGCGGTCCAGAACTGGACAACCAAGGAGACGTTCCACCCCTACGATCGCGACCCGGTGACGCTGGCGCGACCGTGGGCCGTGCCGGGCACGCCCGGTCTGGAGCACCGCATCGGCGGTCTCGAGAAGGCCGACATCACGGGCAACGTCAGCTACGACCCCGACAACCACCACAAGATGCAGACGCTGCGGGCTCAGAAGGTTGCCGGCATCGCCGACGACATCCCTGAGCTCCAGGTCGATGGTCCGCCAGAGGGTGACCTGCTGATCCTCGGCTGGGGCTCGACGTACGGCGCGATCCGGTCCGCTGTCGATCGGCTGCGAGAGGGTGGCCGAAGCGTTGCCCACGCCCACCTGCGCTACCTCAACCCGATGCCCCGCAACACCGGTGACGTGCTGTTCGCGTACAAGAAGGTGCTGATCCCCGAGATCAACCTGGGTCAGCTGCGACTGCTCATCCGGGCACGCTTCCTGATCGACGCCGTCGGGCTCAACCGCGTCCGCGGCAAGCCATTCCGCATCAGCGACATCGAAGAGGCCGCGCGTCTCATCCTCACCGAACCTGGAAGCTGACCCCCATGACGACCAGACAATGACCGATCTTCCCGTCCTGACCCGCAAGGACTTCGTCTCCGACCAGGAAGTGCGCTGGTGCCCCGGCTGTGGCGACTACTCGATCCTTGCCCAGACCCAGAAGGTGATGCCCGACTTCGGCTACCCGAAGGAGAACATCGTGTTCATCAGCGGCATCGGCTGCTCGGGCCGGCTGCCGTACTACATGAACACCTATGGCTTCCACACGATCCACGGCCGCGCACCGACGCTGGCGACCGGGCTCAAGGCAGCCCGACCGGACCTCATGGTGTGGGTCATCACCGGCGACGGCGACGCCCTGTCGATCGGCGGCAACCACGTCATCCACTCGATGCGCCGCAACGTCGACATCAAGCTGATCATGTTCAACAACCGCATCTACGGGCTGACCAAGGGCCAGGCTTCGCCGACGTCAGAGTTCGGGAAGAAGACCAAGTCGACGCCGGTCGGCACGATCGACACGCCGGTCATGCCGCTGTCGCTGGCGCTGGCGGTCGAAGCGACCTTCGTCGCCCGATCGGTCGACACGCACACCGAGCATCTCCAGGACACGCTCGAGCGCGCGGGCCGGCATAAGGGCTCGGCCTTTGTCGAGGTCCTCCAGAACTGCAACATCTTCAACGACGGCGCCTGGCGCTCGTTCACCGACCGCGAGGTGCGCGAGGACAAGATGCTGGTGCTCGAGCACGGCAAGCCGATGATCTTCGGCAAGGACCGCGACAAGGGCATCCGGCTGAACGGCCTGCGGCCGGAGGTCGTCGACGCTCGGCGGCGCCGAGGGCTAGACCGAGAAGGACCTGCTGGTCCACGACGAGACGGCCGAGGATCCGACGCTCGCCTACCTGCTGTCGCGCATGTTCTACCCGGAGTTCCCCGTCCCGGTGGGCGTGCTCCGCAACGTCGATCGGCCCACGCACGACCAGCTCGCCACGGCCCAGATCGAGGACGCGATCGCACGATCCGGTGCGGGCGATCTCAACAAGCTGCTTCGCTCCGGAGACACCTGGACCGTCAGCTAGATCCCGTGGCTTGTCGTCAAGCGTTGGCCAGGGCGAGCGTTCCGCTGCCATGGCCGCACGGAAGATGCGCGCGCTGACCGATCGCTCAAGCGATAGCTTGGGGCAAGTTGAAGCGCGTGACGGCGCCGAAGCAGCCGACTTGATCGCTCAAGCGATGGCTTCGGGCAGGTTCAAGCGCCTGGACGGCGCCGAAGCGCCGACTCGATCGCTAAGCGATGCTTCGGGCGGCTTGAGTCGGACGGCGGAGCAGCGACTTGATCGCTCAAGCGATAGCTTGGGCGGTTCAAGCCGTGGCGGCGCCGAAAGCGCGATCGCTCAAACGATGGCGGTCGGCGCGCCGAGCCGTCGTACGCGATGAGCACCTGGCGTCGCCGGGGCGCCGAGAACGCCAGACCTCAAACGCCCCGGGGCACGCGCGCGCCCGAGGCACCGCTCCCGGGCGCCGAGAGCGCTGGACCTCAAACCACCCGGGCACCCAGGGCACGGCGGGATCCCCAGGCTCCCTCGCTCCGTGGATGCTCCGCTGGCGTCGCGCTCCGACGTCCGTGTGCCGTAGAGTTCCGGCGTGATCTGCGCGGTTTGCGGCTACCAGAACATCCAGGGCGAAGACGAGTGCGCCAACTGCGGCGCCGACCTGCGCACGGTCGACATCCCCAGCCCGTCGACGGCGCTCGAAGACCGCCTGGTCCGCGATCACCTCGCCCGCGTCCACGGCCGCGATCCGATCCTGGTCGCGCCCGAGACTCCGGTTCGTGCCGCGCTGCGGCAGATGCAGGATCAGCGTGCGAACGCACTCCTGGTCGGTGACGGCGCCCATCTCCAGGGCATCTTCACCGAGCGGGACGCGCTCATGAAGGTGGCCGGCCAGCCCCTGGACGGCCTCACCCTCCAGCAGGTCATGACGCCGGACCCGGTCGTGCTCCGCGCCGACGACACGATCGCCATCGCGATCCACAAGATGGCAATCGGCAGCTTTCGGCACATCCCGCTGGTCGCCGCGGACGGCCACGTTACCGGGATCGTGACCGCCCAGGACGTGATGCGGCACATCCTGGCGCTGCTCGGCTAGCGGACCACCAACCCTCGCGTGGCAGGCACGGTTGCCATCGTCGCCGACGACCTGATCTGGGCGAGCCGCCTTGTCGAGGCGGTCACGCGCGCCGGGGCGACACCGGTCCGACTATCCAGCGAGGCTCAGCTCGCGACGGTGCTCGAGGCCGACGCGGTCGCCGAACTGCAGGAGGACGAGCGCGAACGCGCGCTGGTCGGCGTGATCGTGGATCTCTTCGGCCGCCGTTTCGACGGCGTGAGTGCCGTGGAACGTGCCGCCGCGGCGCACAAGCCGGTCATCGCCGTCGCCGAGCACGACGACCAGGTGACCCGCCGGCGCGCGTTGACCGCCGGCGCGTCGCGAGTCTTCAGCTACAACAAGTTCTTCACCGACGGCCCGCGACTGGTCGAAGGGTGGCTCGCGAGGGAGGGGAGCTGATGTCATCACGCATTCCAGTCGATCGGTACCGCCAGCGGCTCGCAGCCGCGCAGGCCGCCCTCCCCGCCGCCGCCGCACGCGGCCTGTTGATCGGCTACGGCACGGATCTGCGCTGGCTGACCGGTTACGCGGCCATGCCGTCCGAGCGGCTCACGATGCTGGTTCTGACAGCCGACCGGCAGCCGACCCTGATCGTGCCTCGGTTGGAGCAGGCGGCGGCGCTCGCCGGTCCGGCACCGGGCGCCGAGGTCACGCGCCTGCTGACGTGGACCGAGACCGAGAACCCGATCGATCTCGTCACCGGCGAGCTCGGTCAGGCACGGGGCAGCGGCGACCTGCTCGTGTCCGATTGGCTGCCGGCCATGTTCCTGACGCGCCTCCAGGCCGCGCTGCCCGACGCTCGGTTCGGCCTCGCGTCCCGCGTGCTCAGCCCGCTACGCCAGATCAAGGACGCCGACGAGGTGGCCCTCCTCCGCGCTGCCGCCGAGGCTGCGGACCGAACCGTCGCGCGCATCTTTGCCGGGCAGCTGGTCGACCGGAAGGAGGCCGACGTGGCGGCGGAGGTGCGCACGATCCTCGTCGAGGAGGGCCACGAGACGGCCGACTTCGCGATCGTCGCCTCCGGGCCGAACTCGGCATCGCCGCACCACGAGGCCAGCGATCGCGTCATCCGCGCCGGCGAGCCGATCGTGCTCGACATCGGCGGCAGCATCGGCGGCTACCACTCGGACATCACGCGGACGTGCTGGGTCACCGGCGGTGATCCCGGCCGTGGTCCGGACGACGGAGTACCGCCGCCTCTTCGACGTCCTCGAACAGGCGCAATCAGCCGGGCGCGAGGACGCCGGGCCGGGCGTCGCGTGCGAAGCCGTCGACGCCGCGGCACGGATCGGTGATCGAGCGTGGCGGGTACGGCGAGTACTTCATCCACCGGACCGGACACGGGACCGGCCTGGACGGCCATGAGGATCCGTACATCGTCGCGGGAAATGCCGCGGCGCTCGTGCCGGGCAACGTCTACAGCATCGAGCCGGGCATCTACCTCGACGGACGCTACGGTGCGCGGATCGAGGACATCTGCGTCTGCACCGAGCGTGGATCCGAGTCGCTCAACCAGGCGCCGCGCTCCCTCGCGGTAGTCAGCGGCACTAAGTAGGGCCACAGCGCCGACCTGCTCCGGGCGGACCGTCCCTGCGGGGACTATGATCGCCGGACGTCCCTCCCCAGAGGTGGCGGGCCCAGGAGACTCAAGGTCGATGGCAGACGTGGTCGCAGACGCCCCTTCCGGCGTCGCGTCCGGTACACCCGGCGCACGCCGAGGTCGTGACCGTGCGCCCGCCGAGCCGGTGTCGGACCCGGCCACACCGCCCGCTCCGGTGCCCGAGCAATCGGCAGACGCCGAGTCGCCATCGGGAGGCTGCACGCAGGCACAGCTGCGCCGGTTCATCAAGTCGCGCCCGTACGTGCCCATGCACGAGCTGCGCCGTCGCTTCGAGCTGAACGGCTCATTCGACGACGTGTCGCCGATCAGCTCCGAGCACGGCTGTGTCTACGTCGGACTGCCCCGCCGCGAATCGGCGTTCATTGCCGAGCTGTTGCGCAGCGGCGATATCGGCATCGAGCTCTCTCACGATCCGCCGGTTCCGATCGTGGTCGGCGTGTTCGCGATGCGTCCCGTGAGCCGCTGACCCACAGCGCCGCTCGTGAACGAGGGTGCTGAGCGACTGAATAGCGAGCTTCCCGCGGGAACGCTGACCTTCGTGTTCACTGACATCGAAGGCTCGACGCGCATGCTTCTGGAGCTTGGGAACGACTACGGGCGGCTCCTCACGGAGCATCGGACGCTCCTCGAAGCGCCGACAACCGCCAACGGTGGCCGCGTCATGGGCTCGGAGGGCGACGCGCTCTTCCTGGCGTTTCCCGACGCGAGGTCGGCTCTCCGTGCTGCGGTCGACGGCCAGCGCGCGCTCGCGGCGCATCCCTGGCCCGAGGGCCATCCGATCCGTGTCCGCATGGGCATGCATTCGGGCGAGGTCCAGCGGATCGGCGACGAGTTCGTCGGCCTGGCGTTGCATCAAACGGCCCGCATCACGTCGGCGGGGCATGGCGGCCAGATCCTCGTGTCGACCACCTCGCGGGATCTGATCGGCCAGAACCTGCCCGTGGACGTCTCGCTGATCGACCTCGGACGTCACCGACTCAAGGACCTCACGGAGCCCGAGCGGATCTTCCAGGTCGAGGACCGGCAGCATCCCGAGACCTTCCCACCGCTGCGGACGCTCGACATGCGGCCGAACAACCTGCCGGTGCAGCTGACCACGTTCATCGGCCGAGCGGAACTGGCCCAGGCCAAGCGGCTGCTGGCCGGCACGCACCTCCTCACGCTCACCGGCCCGGGCGGGACAGGCAAGACGCGGCTGGCACTTCAGCTGGCCGGCGAGATGACCGACGAGTTTCCCGACGGCGTCTATTTCGTCCCGCTCGACACCGTCACGGATGCGGACCTGGTCGCCTCCGCGATCACCGCGGCGCTGGGCATCGACGCCGGCACGCATCCGCCGCTGGAGCGTCTCATTGTCTGGGGACGCAACCACAAGGTGCTGCTGGTGCTCGACAACTTCGAGCAGGTGGTCGAGGGCGTGGATACCATCTCGCGGCTGCTGCGCGAGCTGCCGGACCTGCGCATCGTCGTCACGAGCCGGATTCCGCTGCACGCCTACGGCGAGCAGGAGTTCCAGGTCCCGGCGATGGAGCTGCCCAGCGCCGGGCGTGACGAGCGTTCGGGATCTCGCCCGCTCCGACGCCGTGCAGTTGTTCGTCGAGCGGGCGATGGCGGTGCGACCCGACTTCCGGCTCACCCAGGACAACGCCACCGACATCGCCGAGGTCGTGCGGCAGCTCGACGGGTTGCCGCTGGCGATCGAGCTGGCTGCAGCGCGCGTCCGGATCTTGCCCGTTGCCGCCATCCGCGCCCGTATCGGCGAGCGAATGGCGCTCCTGGTCGGCGGCGCGCGTGACCTTCCCGAGCGCCAGCAGACGCTGCGTGGCGCGATCGACTGGAGCTACCAGCTGCTCGATGCGCCCGACCGCACGATGTTCGCGCGCTTCGGCGTCTTCAACGGCGGGGCGACGTTCACCGCCGCCGAGGACGTATGCGGCGGAACGGACCTCGGCCGCGACGTGCTCGAGGCCCTCGACTCGCTGGTCGACAAGAGCCTCGTGCGCAGTGTCCCCGAATCGATGGACGACCCGCGCTTCGCCATGCTCGTGACGATCCGCGAGTACGCCCTCGACCGCCTCGCCGAGATGGCCGAGCCGGAGCGGACGGCTCGTCGGCACGCCGAGCATTTCACGGCACTGGCCGAAGAGGCACATGACCACCTCACCGGTCCCGAGAGCCGGACGTGGCTCGATCGCCTCGAGCGGGACCACGACAACTTCCGCGCGGCGATCGACTGGGCTGTTGCGCACGGCGAAACGGAGATCGCGCTGCGCCTCGCTTACTCCCTGTGGCGCTTCTGGCAGATCCGCGGCCATCTCGAGGAAGCGCGTGTCCGCGTCGATCGAATCCTCGCCATGCCGGGCGTCGAGCATGCCCCGATCGCCCTCCGGTCGCGCGCGGAAAGCGCAGCTGGCTCGATCGCCTATTGGCGGGGCGACAACGACGCGATCCACCGGCACTACAAGGCGGCGCTGGACCTGGCGCGTCAGACCGACGACCGGCGTCTGCTGGCCGAGTCGCTCTACAACTTCGCCTTTGCCGCCGAGCCCGAGTTCGGCAACTGGGAGGCGCTCGCCCGGACCGGCATGCCGTACATGCACGAAGCGCTGGAGATCTACCAGGAGCTCGACGACACCGCCGGGCAGGCCGCCGTGCTGTGGGGCATGTCGACGCCGCTCATCTCCAACAAGCGATACGACGAGGCGATCGCGTCGCTGCAGTCGGCCCTCGAGAAGTACCGCAAGATCGACGACCGGTTCGGCATCGGCTGGTCGCAGCACATGCTCGGGTTGGTCGAGATCACCCTGGGCCGGCCGCGAGACTCGCTGCGCTACCTCAGCGATGCGCTGCGCGTGTTCTCCGAGACCGGCGACCGCTCGGCGGCCACCCTGCTGTTCGCCGACTTCGCGTCCGCGGCGCAGGAGCTTGGCGAAACGGAGCGGATGTGGACGCTTTCTGGGGCCGTGGACACCCTTCGGCGTTCAACCGGCACCGACCTGGTCCTCACGCAGATCCCCGGCCTGAAATGGGACTTTCCGTACGACCCGCCAGAGGACGAAGCCTCGCGCCGTCTCTGGGATGAGGGCTCGCGGCTGTCCTTCGAGGACGCAGTCAAGTACGCGCTGGATGTCGAGGCGAAGCCCGCCTGACCGTCGGAGTCAATTTGGTCCGGGCATGGGTGGCGTTGCCCCTCGTCGGCTTGGCCAATGGCGAAGTCCGGCGTTCCTTCACCTGCACAAAGGACGTGCCGTAGGAGAGAGCTCACCGTCGCGACGGCGCCAAGGACGGCGTCGCTGAGCGTGGACCGACAAACCGTCATGACTCTCGGGGCGCGACACGAGCGAAACCGCCACCGAACGCACGTACTCGGTGCAACTGACGGCAAGAGCGCCGTTCGACGGGATCCGGAGACTCAGACCCGGAGAGGCGAGACCGGGAGAAGTGAGACCGGGAGAAGTGAGCCCGGGAGAAGTGAGACGGGCAATGTCAGACCCGGGAGAGGTGCGACCAGCCGCGAAAACGGCCCACCGCGAAAACGGCCCACCGCGAAAACGGCCCACCGCGAAGACGGCCCACCGCGAAGACGGCCCACCGCCGACGCGGGGACGTGCCTACGGGAACGTCGAGACGTGGATGGTGCCGTCGGACTCCGAGATGACCACGCGGACGCCCGAGCTGGTCGGGTTGCGGACGCTATAGGTGACCGTCCAGATCCCGCTGTTGCCCGAGGTTCCCTCGTTCACGCTCCGGGTCGCGCCGATGAATCCCGGGTAGTCGAGCGCCACGATCCGATCGGCGGCCTCGACCGCTGCCTCCTGCGTGACCGGCGTGGGCAGCGGCGCGTAGGCGTCGGCGCGCTGGTCGGCCGACGTCGCCAGCGGCTGGCCGAGCGTGAAGACGACGGCGAAGCCCAGCACGAGAAGCAGAGCCCAGGCGACCAGCAGCGCGATACCGCGTCGCCCCATGGGCTGCGGCAAATCGGCCGGAGTGGCGGCGGGAGTCGCGGCGGTCGCGGGTGAAGCGGATGAAGGGGTGGTCATGGCCGTCCCAGGTAGACCATCTCGTGGAGCGCCAGGAAGTTCGTGTCGCCGCTGAGCGACTGGTTCGGATCGCCCGCGGCGTACTGCTGCTGGATCATCTGTGCCGTACTGCGGACTTGGCGGCTGAAGAACGCGTCGATCGGCGTCGCGCCGTCCTTGCACGGCCTGCCAGAGGAGGATCTCGCAGCCGGTGCGCGCCTCGAGTGTCTCGCCCGGATCGCGTTGGTGCTCTCGGAGATGTACGTGTCGGCGATGAACGCGCGCGAACCCGCAGCCAGGAACTTCATGGCCAGGCTGTTGTCACGCGTCTTGTGCGTGTTGCCGAACGGCGAGTCGAGCGTGTATGCGCCGAAACAGGCGCCCACCTGCACGATCGCGCCCGGCGCGCCGGCGCTCGGCACGGTCAGGCCGTTGGTGTAGTCGTTCTCCTCGTGGTCGTACTCGCTCAGCGGGATCGCCCGGGGTCGATGCGGCGTCCACTTCTGGATCTCGCCATACCACGTATCGGTCTGTGAGCCCGACGCCGTGCAGCAGGATGTAGATGTATGCGCGCGTTCGGCTCGTTGGTCTGCGGCACCTGGTCGGTGAGCGTCGGCGGCGAGTAGTAGAGCGTCACCGGCGTCATCGCGTTGACCACCGCGAGTGGTCCGTCGGCGAAGCTGCGGCGTACCTCGTTGACCAGCGAGAACGCGCCCACGGGCTTGCGGCTGGTTGTCGCCGAGCTGCGTGAGCATCAGTCTGGGCGTCATCGCTGGTGGGGATGCGGGCCACCGGCATGTCGGGTGCACCAGCGAGTCGCCGTCGAGGTTGACGTAGGGTCGTCGGAGACCACGTAGTTGCCGGGGATGCCCGGATCCATCTCGTCGCTGAAGTTGACCGAGTCCGGCAGATTCACGTGTCCGAACGGAACGGTGTCGTCGTTGCCGAGGATCAGCAGGTACTTGTACGAGCCTTCCTTGAGCAGCCCCTGCACCACCTGGATGTACGCCGCCAGCGGCACCGGCCGGGTGTTGTCGCCCAGCTCCGCGTTGAGGTCGTGGACCGTGCCGACCTTGGCGGCCGCCGCCAGCACCGCGTCCGTGTCCGCGCCCATGTGCGAGCGCAGGATCGAGCTGCGCGTCACCACCAGGACCTGCGACGGATCCGCGTATGGGACCGGGCCGAGGTCGGGATTGGTGCCGGCCGGGCCTTCGCCGAGCACCCCGGGCTGTGGCGCGCCATCGCCCGCGTCGTTGACGTCGAACGTGGCGACCTGCTCGGGCAGCTCGTGGTAGTCGAGCTCGACCGTGTAGTGGCCGGCCGCGAAGCCGCCATCCGGCTTCATGGGGATCGCGAAGCCGCCGTCGATGTCCACGTTGGGCGCCTGCTTGTAGGGGTTGTTCGGCACGACCTCGGCCGTCGAGAGCAGCGGTCGCCCTGGAAGAGCGTCACGTCCAGCGGCGCGCCGACCTCGATGAGATCCCACGCGACCAGCACGTCGATCTCGGGTGTGCCGGTGCGGAAGACGTCCGAGATCCCGTGCGGACTGCTCGTTGCCGGATCGATGCCGGCGGCGAACAGGACCTGGTGGATGCTCGCGCCGGTGACATGCGAATAGGGCTGATCGGGCGACTTGGGACCGGCCCCAGGCTCACCGCTGGCTTCCGGCGTCGCCGGCGCCTCGGTGGCAACGGCGGGGGTCGGTGTCGGCCGGGCGATCGGCGTGGGCTCCCCGAACGTCGGGACCGAGGTGGGTTCCGAGGACGGCTGGGGCTCGGTCGTGGGAAGCGGTTGGCCGTTGCTCTCGACCGGGCCGGCTTCGTTTGCCCACCAGTCATAGAGCCGCGAGTAGCTCCCGGTGTTCGACGTGGCCACGGTGATGATCCCGAAGCGGTTGTCGGTCCACTCGAAGAACACCGTGCCCTGGTTGTCGGCGGCACAGAGCAGCCTGCCCGCCGGGCTGTCGTTGATCGTGTAGGTGCCGGTCGACGGCCCGGCGGTGCAGTCCTGTCCGGTCGCCTCGGGGAACGTGGCCACGTGAGAGTCGAAGGCCGAAATCCATGCTCGAGTTGTCGGCATAGAGGAGGTAGTCGGCTTCGCCGATGTCGCCACCTGGGTGACATGCGACCTGCGCGACCGAGCCGGCCTGCGGATCCGTCGACTGGCATGTCGCTGCGATCGCGCCGGGCACGTGCGAGACCAGCACCTGCTCGGCGGGCTGGTCGGCGGCGTTCGCCACGGGCGCGGCAGCCACCACCAACAGGAGCCCGGCAGCAGCGGCGAAGATGCGCTTCGCGGACACCGAACGCAGCTTCATGCCACACCACCGCCGGCCGCCGTGGTCTCGCCGATGCGATCGCGGAGCGACTTGATCTCCGTGCGCAGCTGATCGGCTGACGCCTCGTTCGGCCGGCGCCGCTCGCGGATCATGAGACGCCGCTTTTCGAACGCCAGCTCGCCTTCGGTCGCCCACAGCCGACGCAGCTCCTGCACACCCCGCATTCCGTGCGCCCGATACACCTGACGACCCTCGGACCACTTCGCCGAACGGGACGTGACCGTTTCGAACTCGCGCTGAGTGATGGTCCCGATGGCAACTTCCGGCAGCAGCTCCACCCGGAGCACGCGCGCCTCATGGCGCCAAGCGAGCACGATCACCACCAGGAGCGTGAGGATCCCGAGGAAGGGGATGCCCTCGGCGATCAGCTGGCTGACAAGCCCGGGCGTCCCGAACGTGGCCGGCAGCAGGCGCGCCAGGATCGTCGGCATCGCGTCGTGGAGGCAATGCAGCAGCACGGCCGTGGCCAGCCCAAGGATCGACACGGCCCAGCGTTGCGCGCGGCTGGGCATGAACCGGGCGGCGCCGAGAGCCGCGCCGAAGACGGCCGTGTAGAGCGCATGGTCGAGGCCGGCGACGACCAGGCGAACCAGCGTCTGCGGCGGGAGCGCCACCCCACCGATTGCGTAGAGGAATGTCTCGCCGGCGCCGAATCCGGCCCCGATGGCAGCGCCATAGACCAGGCCGTCCATGACGTCGTCGAGCTCATCGCGGACAAAGAGGATGAGCACCAGCAGGCACGCCCCGCTGACCAGCTCCTCGACGAGTGCGACGAAGGGATCGGCGCCGGTCGGGCGAGGCGCGAAGGATGGCGTCAGCTGGAAGCCGCGGCCCGACAGGCCAATGATGGCCATCGAGATCAGCGGCGCGACGACCCCGCCCAGGACCGCGCCGGCGATCAGGAGCGTCCACGGCTCCTTCTCGTACCGATCGATCCAGTTGAGGAGGACCAGGTAGATGAGCGTCGGCACCACGGCAAGAAGCGCGGCAACGACGATCGTCGACAGCGACGGTATGTGGTGGACCCTCCCCAGGGAGACGAATCGCCGCGCTGCCCTCGTCGCGGCAATGGCGGAATGGTCGCCTACAGGGCGCCGATGCGTCAAACGAGATAGGGTCCCCCGGTGCATCGGAGGGTCCCGCCCGCGCTGGCCATGGGCGTCGTCGCACTGGCCGTCGTGATCGCGGCCGGCGCTTGCGGCAGCACGGTTGCCACCGACAAACCGTCGCCGAACCGATCGGTCGGCGGATCTGCGAGCGATTCGCTGGGCGGTTCGGTTGGCCCAGCGCCTTCGCCCAGCCTCGTCGCGGAGACATCGATCGACCCAGCCGCGAGCGCATCCGAAGTCCGCGCCGGGCAGCCCAAACGAGAGCGCGACACCAGCCTCGCCAACGCCATTGCCGACTCCATCGGGGCCGCCTCGCGTCCGAGCCCTGGCCGACCGAGAGGTCTTCGGCTTCCTGCCCTACTGGCAGCTCGAGCGATCCGCAGCACGCAGATCCCGCTCGACACGCTCACCACGTCGCGATCTTCGGCGTCGAGGCCGGTCAGGGACGGACACCTGGTCGAGCAGACGTCGACGGGCGGCACCCCGCCGGGTTGGGCCGCGTGGAACAGCTCCGACGACGACGCAACTGATCCGCTGCGCGCCCACGCCGGCGCACGTGCGCGTGGTGCTGACCATCCAGCGTTTCTCCTGGACCGCCGAGCCAGGCGCAAGCGCACCGTCGCCCTGCTGTCCGATCCCGCTCGCCCGCAGATCCTCGCCGCCGACATCCTGCCGAGCTCGCTCGCAAAGCACGCCGACGGCGTCAACCTGGACTTCGAGCCCGTGCCGCCGGCCGTCGAGACGACTTCGTCGACTTCGTGCGCGAGCTGCGCGCCGCGCTCGACGCGGCGCACGCCGGCCTGCAGCTGACATTCGACACGACCACTGACATCGGCGCCTGGGACCTGGCCGCGCTGACCGCGGACGATGCGGCCGACGCCGCGCTTCCTGATGGGCTACGACTTCCGTACGGCCGCCGCGCCGGTCGCCGGCTCCGTCGATCCGCTGGAGAGCATCAGCTCAAACAGCCTGACCGCGATGTTGGACGAGGCACTGTCGGTGGCTCAACCCGATCACCTCATCCTGGGTCTGCCCTGGTACGGCCGCGCCTGGTCAACGCTGACCGACCAGACCCGACATCGTCGACGCTGTCCGGGCAAGCCGTATGTCGACTCCGCGACGGTCGAATACGCGAGCGCAGTCGCCCTTCGCGCTCCAGTACGGCCGCAACTACGACCCGATCGAGGCGTCCGCGTGGACGGTCTATCAGCGCAAGAACTGCGCGAGCTGCCCGGTAACGTTCCGCCAGCTCTGGTACGACGACGTGGACGGCATGATCGCCAAGCAGTCGCTGGTGCCCCAGCACAACTTGCGCGGACTGGGCATCTGGGCGCTCGGGCGACGACGCGAGCCAGCCCGATGCGTGGGCGGCAATCCGCGTCAGCCTTGGCGGCCTGGTGGACACCACGGCCCCGATTGGCACGGCGAAGGTCGATCCGGTCAGCTGGTCCCAGAAACACGGCGACGCTGCCGGTCGTCGACGTCGGATCTGCGTCTGCTGCTGCAACGGCCGCGACGGATTGGGGGCAGCGGCCTGGCGTTCGTGCGGGTCGCCACCGGATCGACCACTCGGAGACGGATCGTTCGCGCACGGGCATCACCTATCCGCAGGACAGCGCGCTGGCGGTGCCCCTGACCGACAGCCGCCTGGTGCCCGCGCTCGCAGAAGGGTGAAGGCACGCTCTACGTGCAGTGGCGCGACGTGTCGGGCAACTGGAGCGCGGCGAGCACAGTCAGCTTCTGGCTCAACTCGATCGCGCCGCTGCCGTCGCCGACGATCCTGCCATCGGCGTCCGAGCCGCCTCCGTCGGAGCTGCCGGCTCAGGGCTCCGGCAACCGAGTCGGCGACGCCCTGACGCCGCTACTCTCAGCGGGTGGCTGAACCGCTCCACGGTCACATCGTCCTGAGCAGCCTCGAGAGCATCAGCGTCCGGACGCTCGAGGAGCTCGACCGGCTCGACGAACGCGTCGTCATCGTGGCGCGGGGCGGGGACTCGCGAAACCGCGACGCGGTCTCCCGAGACCCGGCGCTGGATCCACATCGTCGAGGGCGATCCGCGCGACGCGGACGTGCTGCGCGCCGCGGGCGTCGAGCGTGCCAAGGCCCTGATCCTGGCCGAGGTCGACGACGTCGGAAACCTCCACGCGGCACTCGCGGCACGGCACCTCAACCCCACGCTCCACGTGGTCATCCGCACCTTCGACGAGGAACTGGGGCAGCGCATCGAGTCGGCGATGGGCGATGTCGTGACGCTCTCGTCGAGCGCCATCGCGGCGCCGGGATTCGTCACCGCGATCCTGGACGAGGACACGGACGAGCGCACCATCGAAGTGCTCGGACGGACACTCGTGCTGCGCCATGCGCTTCCGAACGATCCCGGCGTGCTGATCGTCCTGGCCGACGATGCCCGCGAACCCGTGCGGCTGTTTCCCGATGCCGGCTCGGGCGCGTGGCAGATGGGTTCGGACCCGGCGCCGGGAGGTGCGCCGCTCGGGAGTCGCGCCGGCGCCGGGAGTCGCGCCAGCGTCGAGCGACGCTGCTCTGCCTCGTCGATGCCGCCGGAATGCCTCCGCGTCTCGCGACGCACTCCGTCCGGATCCGCGACGCGCAGCCGGCTCCCGCCGCCGCCGAAGCGCGCGCTCGCCGCGGGATGGCTACCTCGGCGCGTGGACTCGCGCTTCTGGGTGCTCGGTGGTGTCCTGGTCGCGATCACCATCGTGAGCGCGGCTGTTCCTCGCGTCGGCGGCCGGCCTCAACCTGCTCGAGGCCGATCTACGACGTGGTCGGCGCGTTCTTCGGCGGGATCGACTCCGACGTGGCCAACACGGACGCGCTGCGGTCTTCGCGATCGTGCTGACGCTCGTCGGCGCGGCCGCGCTGGCCGCCTTCTACGGCCTCATCGCGGACGTGCTGCTCTCGACGCGCCTCTCGAACCTGCTCGGGCCGCGCCGACCGACGTGCACGACCACGTGTCATCGTGGTCGGCTCGGCACGATCGGCTTCCGCATCGCCACGCTGCTGCACGAACGCGGCATCCCGGTGGTGGCCGCGGAACGCGCCGCGGACGGGCCGCTTCGTCGATGCGGCGCACGACCTGCGCATCCCCGTGCTGACCACCGACGTGCGCAGCCAGCACGTGCTCAAGGCACTGAACATCGAGCAGGCGCGGGCAATCGTGTGCTGCACGGACGACGACGCGGCCAACCTCACCACGGCGTTTCACGCTCGGGCGCCTGCGGCCGGACCTGCGCATCGTGCTGCGGCTGTTCGACCCCGACCTTGCCGCACGGCTCGATCGAGCGCTCGGCGACTACCACTCGCGCAGCGTGTCGTCGCTGGCCGCGCCTGCGTTCGCGGCGGCCGCCGTCGGTCGAGACGTGATCGGCGACGATCCCGGTCGGGCAGCGGCGCGTCCTTGATCGTGGCGCGCGTCCCGATCGAGGCCGGCTCCGAGGCGGTCGGGCGCCACGATTGCCGACGAGGAACGGGCCGCGAGTGCCGCTCCGCCTCGGAGGGCTGCGCGCGCTCGCGATCGTTGATGGCGACGCGGTGCGCTGGCGCCCACCAGCCGATCAGCAGCTGATCGCGGGCTCCGAGCTCCTGGTCGTGGCACCAAGCGCGGGCTGGCGACATCGCTTCGACGAGGTGGTCGGCCCGCGACGGCGGGGCGGTCAGGCCTCCAGCTTGCGCACCACCAGGAAGTGCGACAGCCCGAAGCGGTGGAGGGGAGTCCGCTCGGCACGGTAGAGCCCGTTCCGTAGCGCGCCGCCGAGCGACCGCGTGACGCGCGGCCAGGTTGTCGAAGCCCGGGTAGATGCCCCGGTGGTGCACCAGTCGAACCGGCAGCCCGCGAAAGAGCGAGCGAATGCCCTTCTCGCGTGTAGACACGAACGTGCGGCGCGAATCGGTCTCGCAGCGGGTCGGGCAGCCAGTTGATCAGCGGGATATTGCCGAAGACGTAGCGCTTGCCGAAGTACGCGCCATGCGTCTCGAACGGCCAGAGACGGTTGGGCGCGAAGATGACGACTGAGCCGCCGGGCTTGGTCACGCGAACCGCCTCGCGGATCGTCTGGCGGTCGTCGTCGACGTGCTCGATCACCTCGTTCGAGAAGACGAGGTCGAACCAGTCGTCGGGAAACGGCAGCTCCTCACCGCGTGCGACCTGGATGTTCGGCAGCGTCTCGCTCGCCTCGGCCACGCGCTCCGGCTTCCACGTCCACCCCGTAGACGTCGTCGCTGTACTGGCGGAACCGCTTGACGTACGTGCCGATCCCGCAGCCGATGTCCAGGATGCGAGCGTCCTCCAGCGGCACGAAACGACGAACCATCTCCAGGCGCCGATCCTGACCGAACCGCCAGCTGTAGCTGACCCGCCCGCGCTCGATCGAGGTGGCGCTGGTGGTGTCGTCGCGTTCCTCGATCGCGCTGGTCACGATTCCTCCTACTGGTCCGCCCGGATGGTAGCCGTGGTTCGCGTTTGGGCGGCGCCGCGTGCCCGCTCGCAGCGCGCGTGCCCCTCAGGCGCCGCCGCGTGCCCGCTCGGCGCCGCCGCGTGCCCGCTCGGCGCCGCCGCGTGCCCGCTCGGCAGCGTCCGCGTAACCGGAGTACCGAGGACGGGCCGACGCGAGCGCCGTCTCGAGATCGACCCAGCGGCGTTGGCGTCCGGTCGCGAATGGATCGAGTACGACCAGTGAGCTGGACTTGCCACGGGTCGGAGGTTGGCCATCGAGCCAGGTGGCGATGCGTTCCGGGGGATCCGGGCACGTCGCGCGGAACGTCGCGGCATGCAGCCGCAACGAATGCAGCACCTCCGCCGACCAGAGGCAGATGATCGCGTGCGTTTCGGAACGGAAGCCCGGAATGCCCAGTCGTTCCGCCAGGACGCGACCGAGGTAGGCCCGCTTGGCGTTGTACGAACCGAGCGAGTCCTGCACGTTCGGAAACTGCGTGCGGTTCTCGACGTGGAGCATCGCGAGAGATTCCATGTCCCATGCCACGACATCCGCGCGTCCAGCGAATTGGTAGTGCTGATAGGGCTCGTCCACCGCGACCGGGTACCGATGAGCGCCCAAGAGTCGCACCTCGAACTCACCCATCGCGGCGTGGACCGGATCCCCTTGGCGCGCGGTGACGCGCTCGCGACGTTGTCGATCGACGATCTCCAGCTCGATATCCAAGCGAAGAGCTCGCGCCAGCCCGGCGATCATCTCGAGCGAAGCTTTCTCGCCGGTCTCCGCGGCAGCGACTGCCGCCCGGGACACGCTGGCCGAAAGGGCCACATCTGCCAGCGATCGATGCTGACGAGTCCGCTCCTCGCGGATCCGAGCTCCAACCACCGCACGGACGGCATCGGCACGTTGCCGAGCGGCGAGCCTGGGGTCCTTTGATGACGACATTCCACCGACAGTAGACACCTCGGCCCTTGGCGACGGCTCTACCCGGCATTACCGCTCGATTTCCGGCGTGGCGCCCTCCCATCGAGCCCAGCGGCGGCTGGTCCTACGCACGAGGGGCATAACCGGTCAGCCGGGCGCGAGGTTTCGACGTCGTCCGGGCGCCAACTGGGCACTGGGCAGCCCGAGCTGTCCACCCACGGTGGAAAGCGTCGTTGCCGGTGCGCGCGCTCGCCGCTGGCCTCCGCCCAAGGCGCTCGCCTCCGTCCAAGGCGCCCGCCTCCGCCCCCAGGCGATCGTCGCCGCCCAGCGCCGCCCACCAGCACCGCCACGGCAGGCCGGCACAGGCCCCGCAACCGTCGTTCGTAGATAGATGGTTGCAACACAGCCGGTCACGGCGCTGGCGCGAGTGTCGTTGCCGCTGATGGAGAGTGGGCGTATCAGGGCCCATCTGCCCACACGGATCTGTGCGTGGCTCGACGTGGAGGGTGCCGCGCATCTCTCGCCGAGGTCGTGACCGTGGTCACGGAGGAGGTGCAAGCGCCGTCAACCGGTACCAGCGGCCCGTCGCCGGCGCGCAGCGGCGGACGGGTGACGAACCACCGACACATGAGGAGAACATTTGATGCGCAGGATCCTGGTTCCCATCGCCAGCGCGTGTTTGCTCGCGGCGTTCGTGGTGCCCAGCGGATTGGTGCTCGCCCAGAGCGAATCGCCGCCCGCGCCGACCCCCACCCCACAGATCACCCAGCCGCCGTCCCAGAACCTTGGCTCGCAATGCCAGACCGGCTCCGCCACCGGCGCCAGCATGATGCCTGCACCGACCGGGGGCGTGAACGACTGGGCGGCCGGTATCAGCGGCCCGGTCACCATCTCGGGCTGGCAGTCAAGCGGCGCCGAAGGCGACGCGCTGACCCAGACCCTGTGCGCCGCACAGGCCGCCATGCCGAACCTTCAGATCACGTACCAACCGATCGCCGGTGACTACCAGGCGGTCGAGGCAGCGAACATCGCGGCCCGCACGGTGCCTGACCTGTTCTACGTCAACGCCGACTACGCCCAGAACTGGATCGACCAGACCTTCCTGGAGCAACTCGACCCCTACGTCCAGAAGTCGGGCTTCGACGTGAGCCACTTCTTCCCGGGCGCGGCCTCGATCTTCAAGGCGACCGATGGCACGTGGTACGGCTTCCCCAAGGACACCAACACGATCGCCATGGCGTACAACACGGACCTGGTCACGGATCCGCCCAAGACGCTCGACGACCTCGTCAAGTGGGCCACCGACAACAAGGGCAAGGCCGGCAGCAAGGCGCCGCTGTGCCTCAACCCGAGCCTCGACCGCGGTCTGGCGTTCATCTACGCGCAGGGCGGCTCGATCATCTCCGATGACGGCAAGACCGCGACCATCGACAGCGATGCGTCAAAGGCCGCCGTCCAGTGGTACCTGGACCTGTTCAAGAACGGGCTGGGCATGACCGCGAGCGACATGGGCGATGGCTGGTGCGGAGACGCGCTGGGCAAGGGTGACGCCGCGATCACGTTCGAAGGCGGCTGGCTCGACCCGGCCATGACCAGCACCTACCCAGACACCAAGTACGCGTGGGCCACGATGCCGGTCGGTTCGTCCGGGCAGCCGGTCACCCTCTCGTACACGGTGAGCTACTCCATCCCCGCCGATGCTCAGAACAAGGACCAGGCGTTCGCGCTGCTGACCTATCTCACGGGACCGGTCGGCATGCAGGTGTGGACGCAGGGCGGCGTGGCGCTTCCGTCGCGTGACGACGTGGCGATCCCTGCCGGCAAGGACGTCCTGGCAAGCGAGAGCTCCTATGCCAAGCCAGGCTCCGGCTTCATGCCCGGTTACACGGACGTGCAGACGGCGTTCTCGGCAGAGTTCACCAATCAGATCCAGTCCAAGACGTACGACGCAGGCCCGGTGGTCGAGAAGACCAAGGCCGCGATCGACGCCGCTCTGTCAGGCCAGTAAAACCCCACGTTTCGACCGGCAACGGTCAGAACGTGATCCAGCCTTACCTCGCCGGGATCGGTCAACGCCGATCCCGGCTTGCTCATTCCGGGGGTAGGGAGGCCGCGTCATGGCGGTAGCGCAACCGGCGAGCACCAAGCCCGGGCGCCTCGGGGCAGTCGGGCGCCATCGCTCGGAAGCGATCGCGGGCTACCTGTTCATCGCCATCCCGATGGTGCTGTTCCTGGTGCTCAACATCGGCTCGGTCCTGTACGCGGTGTACATCAGCGTGTGGAAGTGGAATGTCCGCACAGGCCCGATCAGCCTGATCGGGTTCGACAACTACACCAAGGCGCTCAACGACCCGATCTTCCAGACTTCGATCAAGAACGTCATCTACTACGCGGCCATATGGGTGCCGCTGACCATGGCGGTCGGCTTGAGCCTCGCCGTGGTCGTGGACGCCAAGATCCGCGGCCGGACGTTCTTCCGCGCTGCGTTCTACTTCCCGGCCATCGCCAGCGCGGCCGCGATCACGACCCTGTGGATCTTCCTTGCGGCACCCGATGGCTTCTTCAACGAGGTGCGGGGCGCCCTGGGTCTGAACCCGATCTTCCAGTTCTTCGGCTATCCCGCCCAACCAGAACTGGATCGGCGATCAGCGCACTGCGATGCAGTCGGTGATCCTGCTCAACGCCTGGACGACCTCGGGCACGTTCATGCTGTTCTACCTCGCCTCGCTGTCCACGATCAGCCACGAGCTGTACGAGGCCGCGGCGATCGACGGCGCCAGCGCGTGGAAGACGTTCTGGCGGGTCACCTTTCCGCTGCTGCGGCCCGGCCACTACTTCGTGGCCACGGTCGCCCTGATCGGTGCGCTCCAGCTGTTCGACCAGGCATTCATCGGCGGTGGTGTGGGCGGAGACCCCAACTACGCGCTGATGACGCCCGTGCTGTACCTCTACAACGCGACCTTCAAGCAGTTCAACTTCAGCTTCGGCGCCTCGATCGGCGTGATCCTGTTCCTGCTGATCCTGGCCGCCACGCTGGTGCAGCGCCGCCTCTTCGGGCAGGCGCCGAGCTGGTGAGGGCGGCTCGATGACGACGCCTTCACGCGGCGTTCCTGCGGCGACGACGACGGCGGAATTCCCAGCTCCGCGCCGGGACCGCCGAGGCCGCGCCCACTGCCCGCCGCGCCGGCGACCGCAGTGCTCACTGGCGCCGCCGGATCGCATACGTCGTGCTCATCAGCTACGCGATCCTGATGTTCATCCCGTTCGGCTGGTCGGTTCTGACGTCGCTCAAGACGCTGCCGGACTCGGTGAAGCTGCAGATCATTCCCAGCCAGGGCCGTTCACCCTGGATGCGTGGCAGTACGCGTGGAACAACGCTCAAGCCACCGCTGCCAGCGCTGTTCCTGAACAGCGCGCTCATCGCCGGCGCGGTCACGATCACCAACCTGGCCCTGGGCAGCCTCGGCGGCTACGCCTTCGCGCGGCTGCGCTTTCCCGGCCGCGAGCTGCTGTTCCTGATCGTGCTCGCAACGCTGATGATCCCGGACCAGCTGCGGCTGGTGCCGATCTTCGTCCTGTTCACCAACCTCGGGCTGCTCCAGAACCAGCTGCAGTACGTGAGCGTTGCCCTCGTCCTGGCAATCTCGGCGACGAGCGTGTTCCTGATGCGCCAGTACTTCCTGTCGCTGCCGGTTGAGCTGGAAGAGGCCGCAAAGCTGGACGGAGCCGGCTTCTTCACGACCTTCTGGCGCGTGCTGCTGCCGCTCGCCACGCCGGCGCTGGCGGCGGTCGGCATCCTCACCTTCCAGGGCACCTGGAACAGCTTCTTCTGGCCGCTGATCTTCCTGCGCAACCAGGCCTACTGGACGCTGCCACTGGCGCTCGTCCAGTTTCGCCAGTCGGGTGGCTTCAGCACCGATTGGCCGCCGCTGATGGCGACCGTCGTGATGGCCACCGATCCCGATCCTGGTCCTGTACATCTTCTTCCAGCGCTACTTCGTGGAGGGCGTGGCGTCCGCCGCGGTGAAGGGCTGACGCATCACCCGACGGGCGCGACGGAACGCGGCGCACTCCCTGCGCAGCACAGCGCTTCGCCTGCGCTGCTGCCCGCGCATTGGTCGTGAGTCCTGCGTTGCCGCAGTCTTCACGACCGCGCCTGCGATCCGCCACCATCGCGCCGATGACGGGCTCATGGCCGGAACTGCCGGATGAGGGCGCCCCGGGTGGGCAAGCACCGTCGCTGCCCAAGCCGCCGACGGTTCGCGACGCCCTGCGCGCCTCGATCTCGGACTTCTACTTCAACTCCTGGCGGCTGATACCCGCCAACCTGTTGTGGGGCCTCGGGCTCGCCGTTGTCTACCTGGCCGCTCCTGGCCTGGTGGCCGATCGCGTTCCTGCTCGCGCCGCTGCTCTGCCTGCCGGTGCTGACCATGCACCGCATCGGCGGACGGATCGTCCGCGGTGGCGATGTCTCCCTGAGCGACGGGATCCGAGCCTGGCGCGAGGTGGGCATCGGCGCGGTCGTCGTGGGAGCGATCTCGATCGTCGCGGGGGCGGTCATGCTGGCGAACCTGGTCGGCGGGATCCAGAGCTCGGACGTGATCGGCATCGCGTTCGCGACGCTCGCCGCATGGGGCCTGATCATCGGCTGGATCTGGTTGTGCGCCTTCTGGCCCATCCTCGGCGATCCCGATCGCGCCGCGAATGGCCTGCGCGGCAATGCGCGCGTGACCGCTTACCTCGTGCTCGCGCACCCAGTGCGGATCGGTTCACTGGCCGTCCTGCTGCTCGTGCTCTACGTCGCGAGCACCCTGGCCTTCGCCGCGCTCGTCACGGTCTCGCTGTCCTTCGGCGCGGTGGTCGGCTGCCGCTACGTGCTCCCAGCGGCCGATCGGCTCGAGGCGCAGATCGCCGAACGCAACGCTGCCGCCGAATGACGGCCTCCCGTGCTGCCCCGACCGCGACGCCGCTGCCCATCCAGGTCGGCCCGTCCAACGTCACGATCAATCGCAACGACCGGTTCCTGGTCTGCCAGCCCGACGGCCGCATCGAGAGCGCCCAGCCAGGAAGGCTTCTTCTGCCGCGACACACGCTTTGTCTCCGGCTGGCAGACTGCTCGTCAATGGACGCCGCCCGGATGCTGCTCAACAGCTCGCCGATCCAGTTCTTCTCCGCGCGCTTCGCCTACGTCAACGGCCCGCTCATGGACGACGTCGGGCCGATCGCGCCGCACACGATCGGGATGCGGCTCGATCGCACCGTCTCTCGGGGGCCTGCACGAGGACCTGACGCTGGTCAACTACGGCCGCCGCTCTGTGCGTCTCACCATCGAGGTGGAGATCCAGTCGGACTTTGCCGACATCTTCGAGGTCCACGACGGCGAGGTCGTGCGGCGTGGCGAGATCAACAGCCGCTGGTTCCGGTCGCGCCGCGAGCTGCGCACGCGCTACGTCAACCGCGACTTCGAGCGTGAGCTGGTCGTCGAGGTTGCCCGCTCGGACACGCCGGTGCAGTTCGCCAATGGACGGCTTGTCTACATCGCGCGCGTCGAGCCCAAGCAGGTGTGGCACGCCTGCCTCCGCTGGCTGCCGATCCTCGGCGACGGGCGCCGGCCTGAGACGCTGCCCTGCTCTGGTGTCTCCCTGCCCGCCACCGAACCGGTTCCCGAGCGCTGGCCGCAGATCAGCTTCGAGGCGCCGGCACCAGACGTGGTTCGGACGTGGGAGCAGGCCATCCGCGACATCGACGCCCTGCGGCTCGAGGATCGCGGCTCGGATCGTGGCGCGGTCATCCCTGCGGCAGGCGTGCCCTGGTTCGTGACGCTCTTCGGCCGCGACTCGCTGATCGTGTCGATGCAGACACTGATGGTGCACCCCGAGTACGCGCTCGGGCGCGATCCGCAGGCTCTCTCGCCTGCAGGCCACGGGCGACGATCCCGAGCGCGACATGGAGCCGGGCAAGATCCCGCACGAGATTCGCGACGGCGAGCTGGCGCGGCTCGGGATCCTGCCCTTCACGCCGTACTACGGCACGCACGACGCGACGAGCCTCTTCGTCATCACGCTCGCGCGCCTGCACGACTGGCTGGGCGACGAACGCATCGTGCGCCGCTACCTGCCCAACCTGGACGCGGCGATGGGCTGGATCGATCGATTACGGCGATCTCGACCGCGACGGTTTCCAGGAGTACCGCACCCGCTCGCAGCCACGGCTACTACAACCAGGGCTGGAAGGACGCCGGCGACGCGATCATCCACGCCGACGGCTCGCTCGCGCCGCTGCCGATCGCGCTTGTCGAGCTGCAGGGCTACGCCTACGAGGCCAAGCTCCGGCTGGCGGGCCTCTACGACCTGGTCGATCGTCCGGCCGACGCGAAGCGGCTCCGCGCGCAGGCGGCCAGGCTATTCGACTCGGTTCAACGACGCCGTTCTGGTGGGAAGAGGAGGGCACCTACTACCTCGGCCTCGACGGCGCGAAGAAGCCGATCCGCTCGGTGGCGTCGAATCGCCGGGCAGCTGCTGATGTCCGGGATCGTGCCACCCGAACGCGCGGCTCGCGTCGTCGCGCGCATGCTGGCACCCGACCTCTGGTCAGGCTGGGGAATTCGGACGCTCTCGTCGGATCACGTGGCGTACAACCCGTACAGCTATCACACCGGCACCGTATGGCCGCACGACAACGCCCTGATCGCACTGGGCATGCAGCGGACAGGGCACTTCGCGGAGGCGGCGCAGATCGCCCGCGCCATCGTCGACGCGGCCGAGCGGTTCGTTGCCAACCGTCTGCCGGAGCTGTTCGCGGGACTGCCGCGCGAGGAAACGACCTTCCCGGTCCAGTACCTCGGCGCGAACGTGCCGCAGGCGTGGGCTGCGGGCTGCGTGATCCAGCTCGTCTCGATCCTTGCCGGGATCGACGCGTGCTCCGATGCCTCCGGATCGAGGCTGATCGTCGGCCCCGTCTCTGCCGGATTGGCTGCCGGAGGTCACGCTGCGCAACATCCGCGCCGGACGCGGCAGCGTGTCACTTCACGTGACCAATGAGCACGTCGAAGTGCTCAGCAACAGCAGCGGATTCCGGGTGGAGTCGAAGACGATCAGTTGACGTTTGTCGCATCTCCGTCCCACATTGCGGTGACAAGCTGACCAATCGCGCTGCGCAAGCATGCGTGCCACCCGGGTCGATCAGCTGCGAAGCGAGGGTGCCGTGCTCAGGTCGCGTCGGTTTGGCTCCGTGGTGGCTGCCGTTGGCGTCGTAATCGCGTTGCTCGCCGTGCCGGCCGGCTCGGCGTCTGCGGCAAAGGTGACACCCGCGCTCGGGTACCTGTGGGTATATCCGAGCTCGTGTCCGCTACCGACGGACTACACGCTCCAGGACTGCATCAATGACGCGAACGATGGGGATGCCATCAGCATCGATGCCAACGACATGGGCAACGTCGGCGTCCACCTGGACAAGTCCCTGACGTTGTTCGCCGGACCTGGCTACCACCCCAAGCTGACGCAAGTGCAGGTCGGCGGCGCGGCGCTCTCGGACGCAATCCAGGCCACCGTCCGCGGACTCACCCTGACGCAGTACATCCTGGCTGTGTTCGATGCACCGGGCAGCAATAGCCTCACGCTCGACCACGTCCAGGCCCACAGTTCGCCGGGCGTTCCTGCGATCTCGGTCTTCGGAAACGGCAATTTCGACCTGACCGTCACCTCCAAGTCGCCTGTTTGCAAGCGGCTCCCAGGAAGACGGGCTGGAGGTTCGGGTGAATGGGTCCGGCATTGCCACGGTTTCCGTGATCGGCAATGTTGTCACCGGGACTGGGCCCTTGAGCGTTGGCATGGCGGTCGAGGCGTGGGATACGGCGCGGATGTATGCGAACGTGATGAACAACGTCGTGGCGGGCTTCGGCGGGTGCAGCTGCGGCCAGGCATCCGGACTGGACGTCTATGCCACCGGGAGCGCGATCACGGCTGCCAACCTGGTCGGCAACACCGTCGTTCGCACACGATTGTCTGGCCACCCCGTGCCCGCGGTGCAGATCGACAACGAGGGCGGCACCGCGAGCCAGGTCACCGCGAACGTGTACGACAACGTCCTTGCCCGATCCTCGGGTCCGGCGATCAAGGCATACCACCCAGGCGGTGGTGCGCTCGTCGTGCGTGCGGGCACCAACGATCTCTGGGCGAACGATGGCGGCGACGCCAGCGGCGCTTCGGCCGGCACCGGCAACCTGCACCTGGACCCGCACTTCATCGATCCCGCCTTCCTCGACTACCGCCTCCTGCCCACATCGCCCGTGATCGACCGAGGAATCGTGTGCTCGCCGGGCGGGGTGGCGATGCTCGACGCGGCGGGCCACGCGCGGCTGCACGGCACGACCGTGGACCTTGGCGCGTTCGAGCACGGCGCGGTCGCGCCCACCGGCGAGGCGTTCGTGGGTGGCCCGAGCGATGAGTCGATCACCGGCACGACCGGTGACGACATCCTGTGCGGGCTGGGTGGATCGGACAAGCTGGATGGCCAGGGCGGCAACGACTACCTCGACGGGGGCCCTGGCAACGACCGCATCTACGGTGGTCCGGGTTCCGACCGGCTGTACGGCCGCGCCGGCAACGACCGGCTCTGCGCGAGCGATGGCGTGCACGGCAACGACGCGGCTGACGGCGGCCCCGGCACGGACCGGGCCAGGACCGATCCCGGCGATCAGCGAGTCGGCATCGAGGGAACGGCCACTGGCTGTTGATTGACACTGCGGGCCGATGCGGCCACGCTGCGGTCCACCAACGCGCCTGACGTCAGCCTGCCCCAGCAGGAGGATCGGAAGATTTCGGCAGAGACCAAGGGGGGCACGTGCTGAGGTTCGCTCGTTTCCGCGTCACGCTCCGGCGAGTCACCACGGCCACGACCACGGCCGCAGCGCTCGCGATCGCAGCCACGTTCGGGGTAGCCGCGCCGACGCCCGCTGCAGCCGCAGGAACGACCTGGTCCTTTCCGAGTAGCGACTGCCCGCTGGCCGAAAACCACGGGCTTCAGGACTGCATCGACAAGACCGCCGCGGGTGACACGGTCGTGATCACGCAGGATCCACTTGCGTCGAACGACGCGACGATCAAGCACTCGCTCACGCTGCGGGCACAGGCCGGACTGGATCCCGTGCTCGGCCGCCTGTCCGTGGACGATACCGACAACACCGTCGCCATGACGGTGAACGTCACCGGCCTTACGTTCGCACTCGTGGCCGCGTCGTTCACCGCGGTCGACGGCAATGAGCTGGCGTTGGACCGCGTGACCGTTCAGACACCGCCAGGCGGGGACAGCGAACCGATCTTTGTCCTGGCGACGCGACGCGCCGACTTCTCGCTGACCCGGGGCGACCTCCTCGACGGCCATGACCAGGGCGACGGCGTCAATATCGATGTCGAGGGAAGCGGTCAGCTGCGCGCCTCGGTGATCGCGACCCGGATTCGCTCCGATGCGCCGAACGGAAGCGAGTCGGGAATCTCAATCGACACGAGCAATCAGGCGACCGCCAGCGCGGACCTCATGAACAACGACATCTTCGGCATGGGTGGCTGCGACTGCGGTGCGGCATCGGGGATCGCACTCGAGGCCGATCAGGCGACGCACCTCCGCGCGAACGTGGTCGGCAACACCATCGATCGGACGCGGGCGTCCCTCAGCGCCTCGATCCCCGCGATCGAGATCGACAACGACACCACGCCGACAGGGTCGTTGTCGGTGGCCGTCTTCGACAACATCTTGTCGCGCTCCGCAACATTCGGGATCGAGGTCGGGGGCAGCGGCTCAGCGACATCCGTGTCACTCGGCTTCAACGACTACTGGCACAACGGGGGCGGGGACGTGTTCGGCGTGACGTCCGAGGGCCAGGACAACCTGCACGTCGATCCGAAGTACGTCGACGCGACCCACGGGGACCTGCGGCTTGCCGCACATTCACCGGTCGTCGACGAAGGCGAGGTGTGCTCACCAGGCGGCGTCGCCAACCCCGACGCGTCAGGCAATGCCCGATTGCATGGGACGAGCGTGGACATGGGCGCCTACGAGCGGGGCGCGTCTGCGCCGACTGGCATCGCCGCGTTCGGGACCGGCGCGGCGAACACGCTGACCGGCACGGCCGGCGACGACATCCTGTGCGGCTTGGGCGGCGCCGACCGGCTGCTCGGCAACGGCGGTGCGGACTACCTCGATGGCGGCAAGGGCGCAGACGTGGTCATCGGTGGCCCCGGGCCTGACCGGTTGTTCGGCGGCGGCGGCGATGACACGTTGTGCTCGAAGGACGGCGTCGGCGGCAATGACGTGGACGACGGCGGGAAGGGCGACGACCGGGTGCGAGCCGATGCCGGCGACCGGCGCGTGAGCATCGAAGGAACAGCTGCCACCTGCTGACGATCAAGGCGACGCGTCGCGCGGGCCATCGCGCGCCTGCGAGGCGACGGGTGAGTGAAGAGGAGAGTTGGCTCGATGTTCCGACGGTCGTTGGCAACACTCTCGATGGGCGCCGCACTCCTGCTGTTGATCGTTCCGGCGGCCGCGATGCGTGCTGCGACGATCTGGGTCTATCCCAGCACCCAGTGCAACGGCACGCTCCAGCAGTGCATCGACGGCACGTCGTCGGGCGACGAAGTGCTGCTGGAGACCGACACGCTCATCAACGAACAGGTGACCATCGCTGACAAGAGCCTGACGTTGGCTGCAGGGCCCGGTTTCAGCCCCGAGATCCTGAGCCTGATCCTGCGCACCACGAGTGCCGCCACAGGTGCGCTGGGCATGCTGGTGACGCATGTCCAGGTCTCCAACACGCTGTTCCTGCAGATCGGCGGCGGTACCGGCACGGTCGCCACAGTCGACCACGTCACGGCGCAGAGCTCGGGAGCCGATCCCGGCATCTACGGGGTGGTCTCCGTCGGGTCCACAATCACCGTCCAGAACTCGTCGGTGACGCAGGCCGGCTTCTACCCGGGCATTGAGCTCGTAGCCAACAACGGCAATCAGCAGAACCTGGTGTGGAACGTGATCGCCAACACCGTGTCCGGCGAGCTGGCCACGATGACGCAGGCGGGCATCTATCTGTCTGCATCCGACGCCGGCTCAGTGCACGCGGGTGTCTACAACAACTCGATCTGGGACGACGGCCAGGGGCTCAACCAGGGCAACCACGGCGGAATCGTGCTGTTCGCGCGCGAGAACGGACCGACGGAGTTCGACATCGTCGGCAATTCCATGGACACCCTCCACGGCGATGGAGTGGTCGCCGAAAACGAGCAGCAGTCGCCGTCGGCCTTCGGACTGAAGGTGTTCGACAACGTGATCAGCCACGCCTCCAAGTACCCCATCCACCTCGTCAACGACTCCGGCACCACCGGGCCTTTCGTGACGGACGGAGGCAGCAATGACTTCTTCCACAACGGTCAGCCCAGTCACCTGCTCGGCAACTCGATCGGGGTCAACCTGAACGCGGCACCCAGGTTCATGAACGCCGCGAACGGCAACCTCCGCCTGGCGGACAGTTCGCCGTTGATCGACGCGGGCGTCACCTGCTCACCCGCCGGTGTCGCAGGGCCGGACGCGGCAGGGTTGGATCGGCTGGCGGGCCCCAGCGTGGACATCGGCGCCTTCGAGCATGGGGCGGGCCCGGCGGGCATCGTGGATGTCGGGACGAGCGGTCCGGACAGCGAGGTCGGTGGCCCGCACCCGGACATCCTGTGCGGCTACGGCGGCAACGACAAGCTCTTCGGTCGCGAGGGTGCTGACTACCTCGACGGTGGGGCCGGCAGCGATCAGCTCCACGGCGGACCTGGCCGTGATCAGCTGTTCGGGCGCGGCGGCAATGACGTGCTGTGCGCGAGGGACGGCGCCCCCGGAGACGTTCTCGATGGTGGCGCCGGGACCGACTCCTCCATCGCCGACCCAGGAGACACGACTGTCTCGGTGGAGCAGCACGGAGGGCCCTGCTGACGATGGATGGCGTTCACGTGGCACGCAGGACAGCGGCTTCGCTGGTCGCGGCCGCCCTGGGCGCGGCGATCGTTTCATCGGTCGCGATGGCAGCGCATCCGCAGGCCCTCGGTCCACAGACGTGGACCTGGCCCAGCGCCAGTTCCTGCAATTCAACCCTCCAGGACTGTATCGACAACGCGGTCGACGGCGACACGGTGGAGATTGCGACGGATACGGCGGCCGACGAGCAGATCACGATCAGCAAGTCGCTGACGCTCCATTCCAAGGTCGGCTTCAGCGGAGCGATCGCACGCCACGTCGTCGTCAGCGGCACAGGCCCCACGTTGAAGGTGTCCGTCAGCCGCCTGGAGATCGACGGCGGCCTCCAGGTCGACTTCAGCGGCGGCACCGGCCACCAGCTCACGCTCGACCATTTGGTGCTCCACAACAACCCGTCCGACCCGTGGCAGGCGCTGCGAGTGGACTCCACGGTTCCCGCGACGATCATCGCCACGTCGAACGTTTTCAACGTCCTGAACGGGGAGGCGACCCAGGTCGAGCTGACGACCTCGCAAGCTACCGGCACGGTGACGTTCAGAGCGGTCGGCAATGTCCTGGATGGACACGGGGACGCGACGTCCTTCGGTGGTTTTCAGCTACTGCTGGGGGGTCACGGGACCAATGACATCGTGCTCGACAACAACGTCATTCGTGACGTCGGCGGTTGCGGTTGCGTCGGAGGCTCCGGGGTCTATTACCGGATCAACGATCCAACGACGGACCACGTGGATGTGGTCGGAAACACCATCGTCGGGGCGGTGTACGGCGTCGATGTGGCCGTCGAGCTCGACGATGGCGGCACGTACGGACTGGACCTGTTCGACGACATCATCGCCCGCACGTCCAATGCCGGCGTGAACATCGAGTCGTTCACCCACCCCAACGCCTTCGTCTTGCGCTCCGGGTACAACGATTACTTCCACCTGGCGAGCCCGCCCGATTTCGGCGGCTATCCCGCCGGTTCGCACAACCTGGCGGTCGCGCCGCGCTTCGTCTCGGAGCCGACTGGCAACTTCGCGCTCGCGGCGGGCTCGCCGTTGATCGACGCCGGCATCGTCTGCTCGCCTGGCGGCATCGCCGAGCCGGACGCGGCGGGCCACAGTCGGCTCCGCGGACCGAGCACCGACATCGGCGCGTTGGAGCGGCTCGCGGGCGTGGCAGGCAGGGTAGTGCTCGGCACGAACGGTTCGAACACCCTCCAGGGCGGACCCGGCAACGACATCCTGTGCGGGTACGGCGGCAACGACACGCTGTTCGGTCGCGCCGGGGATGACTACCTCGATGGCGGCAAAGGCCCGGACGGCATCACCGGCGGCCCGGGATCGGACCAACTGCACGGCCGGGCGGGCACCGACATGCTGTGCGCCAAGGATGGCGTCAACGGCAACGACACCTCTGACGGCGGCAGCGGTCACGACGTTGGTCGCTCCGATCCCGGGGATCACGTCGTGTCGATCGAGGGAAGCACTCCCTGCTGAGGGCTACGGACGCGGCGTGACGTCCGTTCCGCCGGGTCGGTCGATCACGTCGAAGCCCAACGCTGCAAGCGCGTCTCGAAGGCGGTCAGCCTCGGCGTAGTCCCCGGCCCCGCGAGCGGCAACGCGATCGCTCGCGAGCTGCTGGACTTGAAGGGGTAGCTCGGTCTCGATCGAGGCGGCCGGCTCATCGTCCCAGGCGTGCTGGAGGTCGAGCCCGAGCACGAGGTCGGCATCGAGCGCGAGCCAGCGCTTCTCATCGTCCGAGAACCGTGAGCGCAGGACCTCGCGAACGGTGGCGAGCGCTCGCGGCAGATCCAGGTCGTCGTCCACCGCATCGACGAATTGGCGGTGGAACGTTCGACCCTGCGCAGATAGGGGAGCAGCGTCGCCATCCGATCGGTCGGCGAGAGAGAAGGCAGGCGCGTCCGTCGATCCATGTCCGGCGGCATGCGCGGAGGCGCCTTCGGGACGATCGCCGGCATGCCGCGCCTCGAGTGCCGGGGGCGCGACCCATGGACCGGTGCTCGGCGCCGGTCCCAGGCCGCGCAGTCGCCCGCGAAGCGAATTCGAGGCCGGCCGCGGCACTTCGCAACGACTCGTCGGAGTAGTCGAGCTTGCGGCGATAGCGCGACGTAAGTGCCAGGTAACGCAGCGATAAGGGGTCGAGGCCATCATCGACGAGCTCGGTGACGCGTTGGAAGTTGCCGGCGGACTTGGCCATCTTCCGGCCGCGCATCAGGAGGTGCTCTCCATGGACCCAATGGACAGCGGGTAGCCGACCCGTTGCGGCGGTGCTCTGCGCGATCTCGTCCTCGTGGTGCGGGAACACGTTGTCGATGCCGCCCGTGTGGATCTCGAACTGGTCGCCCAGGTACGCGAGGGACATTGCCGAGCATTCCAGGTGCCAGCCGGGGAAGCCTTCGCCCCAACGCTGCTGTGGGCCACTTGAGCAGTCGACCTTCCTCGGCGTGCTTCCACAGCGCGAAGTCGGCCGGGTCGTCCTTGTCCGGCTCCACCTCCACGCGGTGGCCCTCGTGCAGCTCGTCGAGCGTATTGCCTGAGAGTCTTCCGTAGCCGGGAAACGCGGAGACGTCGAAGTAGACGGTGCCCTCGGGAGTGGCGTACGCGAAACCGCCGTCGACCAGTCGCTCGGCCAGCGCCAGCATCTGTGGGATGTGCTCGGTCGCACGTGGGAAACGATGCGCCGGCAGGATGTTGACCGCGGCTTCGTCGGCGTGGAACGCGGCCTCGTAGAAGTCGGCGATCTGCTGCGTGGTCTTGCCCTCCACCTCGGCCGCCAGCATCAGCCGGTCCCCGCCGGAGTCGCGCCGCTCGTCGCGCATGTGGCCGACATCGGTGATGTTCTTGACGTGGAGCACGTCGATGCCGTGGTACAGCAACGCGCGCCGGATGAAGTCCGCCAGGAGGAACGACCGCAGGTTTCCCACGTGCGCGTAGCGGTAGACGGTTGGACCGCACGTGTAGATACGGACGCGCGTCGGTTGCGCCCGGCGCGCGGCGACTCGAGTGGCACGACCGGCTCGATGGCGCGGGTGAGGGTGTTGCGGAGACGAAGGGTCACCGTGCCATCATCGGGAGATGCCACGACCAGCGCTCGCGGAGGGTGACTTTCCGTGCCACCACCCCATTGAGGTGCGCTTCGGGGACACGGACGCCCTCGGCCACATCAACAACGCGACCTACCTGACCTACTTCGAGGCGGCTCGCGCCGGCTACTACGAGGCCCTGATGGGCACGCCCTTCGGAACCGGCGAGGACGCCGAGCGGTACACGTTCCTGATCGCGGAGGCCGACGGTCCACTACCGGTTGCCCGGCTTCTTCGGTGACCGCGTGGTGGTCGACTGCCGTGTCCCGTGGGCAGGCCGATCGTCGTTCGGACTCGAGTACCGGGTGCGCTCGGAGGGATCGCCGACGCTCGGGCCGCGGGTGCTCGCGGACGGGCAGACCGTCCAGGTGATGTTCGACCTCAAGTCGCAGCGCGTGACCCGGCTGCCGGCCGACCTTCGCGCAAAGTTCGAGCAGTACGAGGGGCGCGCGATCCCGATCCGGCGCTGAACGCAGGACCGATCTGCGTCGCGAGCGAAACGACCTCGCCGATCACCAGCGTGCAAGGACGGCCTCGCGGCAGGTCGAGCGTTCCCGCGGCGAGCGCCCCGAGATCCGTGGTCCAGGTGCGCATCGTGTGGCCGTGTCCCGTCCACGATCGCCGCGACCGGTGTGGCCTCGGCACGTCCCGCACAGAGAAGGTTGCGAGCCGTTCGCGGGGCAGAGACGGCGCCCATGAACACGACCAACGTGTCGACTCGCGAGAGCGCGGCCCAGTCGTGGACGTCGCCACCCGACTCCGACTCGGCGGTCACGAAGGCAACGCTGCGCGCCAGCCCTCGATGCGTCACCGGGATGCCGGCGCTGCCGGGGCACCGCGACGCCCGCAGTCACGCCGGGCACGACCTGGAAGGCGATGCCCGGCCGCGCGCCAGCGCCAGCGCCTCCTCGCCGCCACGGCCGAAGACGAACGGGTCGCCGCCTTTGAGCCGAACGACGTCGTGGCCGGCCGCGCGCGAAGCCGATCAGAAGTTCGTTGATGCGATCCTGTGACGTCGAGCGGCCGTGACCGAGCTTGCCCACGTCGACGCGCAGCACGCCCGTCGGGATCAGCGCGAGGATCTCGGCAGACACCAGCCGGTCATGGAGAACGACGTCGGCTCGCTTCGATCAACCGAAGCGCCTTGATCGTCAGGAGGTCCGGGTCGCCAGGGCCCGCACCCACCAGCCAGACATGACCGACGGCCGGCGCGATCCGACCGTCTCGGTAGCTCGATCACCGCTCACGCTGCCTGCGCCTCCCAGCGCGCGATCTCCGTCTCCACCGCCCGCCGGGCGCCGTCGAGATCTCCTTCGCGGACCAGGTCGAGTGCCGGTCCATCGACCAGCCGGTACCAGAGCGCGCGCCGTTCGCGGAACGTCCGCCCGCTGCGCATGATCTCGGGCCGAACCTCGGCGAACAGTTCAAGCAGCGCTTCGTACTCCGGGCCGACCAGCTCGTCGCCGATCAGATCGCGAAGCCGGACCGCGAGTGCCGGCGCGATGCCGCCCGTCCCGATGGCCAGCGTCAGGTCGCCGCGGCGCAGGATCGCCGGCGCGCTCCAGTCGCACCACGGGATGTCGTCGACGGTGTTGACCAGCAGCGAGCGCTCGCGGCACGCCGCCGCGATCCGGTGATCGAGCGAGCGATCTCCGGTGCCGACGATCGCCAGCACCGCACCGTCGAGCAGTCGTAGGGTCGAACGGTCCGTCGGAGACGCGATAGGCGAAGACGTCGGCACCCAGTTCAGCCAGCGTCTCCGCCTTCGCGTCCGATTCATGCGACCCCAATGCCACGAACACGCGTCTGCCGCGGACCTCTACGAAGATCGGAAAGGCAAACGCGCCGTCGCCGAGCGACCACCCGCCGCTCGCGTCCGCTCATGTCGCTGCTCATGCCGCGCCTGCCTGGATCACCGCCGCGGTCCGCTCGGACGGGAGATGGATGCCGCACTCGCGCGCGTCGGGCTCCTCCCACCACCATCGGCCGCTGCGCGCGTCGGCACCCGGCTCGACCGCCCGCGAGCACGGCGCGCAGCCGACCGACGGGTAGCCCTGATCGTGGAGCGCGTTGTAGGGCAGTCCGCGCTGGCGGATGCGTGCCCAGACCTCGTCCTCGGTCCAGTCCGCAAGCGGCGCGACCTTCCAGATCATCCCGTGCTCCAGGTCGACGCCGATCTTGGGCGTTGCCGCTCGCGTGCCGATCTGGTCGCGCCGAACACCCGTGATCCAGCCATCCAGGCCGCGCAGCGCCCGCCGCAGTGGCAGGACCTTGCGCACCTCGCAGCAGCGCCGTCGCTCGTCGACCGAGCGGTAGAAGAGGTTCACGCCGCGCTCACGGGTCATGCGCTCGACTTCGGCCGCCTCGGGAAAGATCACCTCGACCGAGACGCCGAAGTGGTCGCGCACGCGATCGATGAGCGCATGCGTCTCTTCCGGCAGCCGTCCCGTGTCGAGCGTGAAGACACGCGGGTTGGGGATCAGCTCCAGCAGGAGGTCGAGGATCACGATTCCCTCGGGTCCGAGCGCGGTCGACAGGGCGAGCCGCTCGGGGCCGATGACATCCAGCGCGAGGCCCAGCACGCCCTTGGCGTCGAGCCGCTCCGCGTCGACCGGCAACGCGGCGCGGTGGAGGACCGCCGAAAGGGAGGACGTTGGCCGGCAGCGCGCTCACGCCACTGCCTCGGCGACCCGTTCGGGGCGAATTGCGGCGCGGGCAGGGGCTCCAGCACCGGCAGCTCGGGCCGAACCCGGTCGAGGAAGTCGCCGAACGCCTCACCCTCGAGACGCTCGTCCCGGTAGCGCAGCAACAGCGGCTCCAGCAGCGCGGGCAGCTGGTCCTTGTGGACGCGGTCGGCGACGTGGCGTGCGCAACCGCGTACCGGCAGCGTCGCCGCCGAGCCAGACCTGGTAGCGGTCGACTGCATCGCCGACCAGGCCGATCTCGGCGACGTACGGACGCGCGCAGCCATTCGGGCAGCCGGTCATGCGCACCGTCGGCACGGCGTCGGACACGCCAACGGCATCGAACGTCACCTGGAGGGTGTCGAGCATGCCGGGAAGTGCTCGTTCGGCTTCCGTGACTGCGAGGCCGCAGGTCGGCAGCGCCGGGCACGCCATCGAGAGCCGCCGCAGTCCGCGCGTGTCTGCACCCGACTCGATCGCGTTGGCGGCCAGGATCTCGTCGACGCGGAAGCGCTGAGCCGGCGTGACGTCCAGGAGGTAGGCGTTCTGGTTCGGCGTGATGCGGATCGACAGCCCGAGCTCCGTCGCGATGTGGCGCAGCGCGGAACGCCACTGCGGACCTTCCGCTCGATCGGCCAGCCGCCCGTTCATCACGCGCAGGCCAAGGAACCAGCGCCCGTCGCCCTGCTCGTGCCAGCCGAGCAGGTCGTCGCCGCGCGTCCACTCGACCGGCCGTGCCGGCTCGATCGTCACGCCGGAAGCTGCCTCGACCTGCTCGCGGAACCAGTCGATGCCGCGCTCGTGGATGAGGTACTTGAGCCGCGCGTGTCGCCGGTTGGTGCGATCGCCGTTGTCGCGCTGCACGATGACCACCGCCTCGGCAACCGGCAGGAGATCGTCGACGCCGATGAACCCGAGCGCGTCGGCAAGCCGCGGGAACGTCTCGGGCTTGCGGTGCGTCCGGCCGAGCCCGCCGCCCACGTACAGGTTCCAGCCCACGTGCCGGTCGCCATCGAAGATGGGCACGACGCCGAGGTCGTTGGTGAACAGGTCGACGCTGTTGTCACCGGCGACCGCGACGGCGGTCTTGAACTTGCGCGGGAGGTAGGTCGGTCCGTAGATCGGCTCGACGTCGGTGGCGCTCGAGGCCGCGCTCTCGGCCGGAGCAGCGGCGTCGATCTCCGTCGCCGGGCTGTTTCCCTCGACCGTCTTCCCTTGGGCGCCGATCCGCGCCAGCTCCTGGCCGCCGCCGGCCTCGTCGGCATCCAGCCACAGCTCGGCGTAGGCGCCGCTCTTCGGCAGCAGGTGCGTGCTGATCCGTCGGGCGGTGTCGCGAACCAACTCGTACGCCGGCGTCGCGAGCGGCGCGGACGACGCCATCACGTTGCGGTTCACGTCGCCGCAGGCACCCAGCGTGCTCGAGAGCTCCGCGTTGATCGTGCGGATGACCGTTCGCAGGTCGTGCTTGCCGATGCCGTGGAGCTGGACGCTCTGCCGCGTCGTCAGTCGGAGCGTGCCGTTGCCGATCTCGTCCGCCAGTCGGTCGAGGGCCAGGAACAGCTCGGGATGGACGTCTCCGCCCGGCAGGCGCAGCCGGACCATGAAGGAGAACGCGTACGTCTCGCCAGCGCGACGCCGCTCGTTGCGCAGGTCGCGGTCGTCCTGCTGGTAGCTGCCGTGGAACTTCAGCAGCTGATACGCGGCGTCACTGATGTAGACCTGTGGGTCGGCGAACTCCTCGGCCAGCGACCCGCGCAGGTAGTCGCTCGCGGCCTTGAGGATTTCGACGCCCGTCGGCCCTTTGCCTTCGGTTTCTTCTTCGACGGATTTGACCATGAATGCTGCGGCTCCCGGAGGCCCCGGCCAGTGGCAAGGGCGGCGACACGGACGAAGTCGCGCGTGGGGAGAGCAGGGAAGCGGTCACGCAACCGGCATCCAGCCATCCCACCGCGACGGGTGGGAAGCGAGGACCGGCTGGAAGAAAGAGCGGCTAGCGCTCCACGGAACCAGGCACGCACGCCCGGTCAGCCGGCTCTCGCCGGAGACAACAGGCGCAACAGGCGCAGCGGCCCAGGACGTGCGGTTCCATTGCCGACAATGATCGCGGCAGTCGAGCGGAACGCGCAACCCTGTTGACGGTTGCGGTTGGGTCGTGATTCGCGGCACACTGCAACGTGCTCCGGGAGGCCGCGCGTGCTTTTGCCGCGGGAGGGGCATTGCACCCACAGGGAGGGGGTACACGCATGGGCGACCGCTGCCGCGTTTGCGGTGAGCCGGCCACGCGCACGCTTGGGTCGTACCGCTTCTGCGATCGCCACTACGAACGGGCGTTGCGGCAGCGCGGCAGCCTCTGGCGTGCGAACTTTGTCTTGGTAGCTGCACTGGTCGTGTTCGTCGCGATCGTCTATGTGCTGGACGCCGTGCTGAACCCCAGTTGGACGACGACGGCGCTCGTGGCCGTGGGCGTCATCATCGCCCTCGTCCCTGCCGCCATCTGGCTGATCTTCTTCTACCGACAGGACCGGCTCGAGCCAGAGCCAAAGGGCATGGTGATCGGCGTCTTCGTGCTTGGCGCCCTGGTCGCCGCGGCGATCGGCATCCCCCTGGTCGAGAACTGGTTCAACGTCGGCGCGTGGCTGAACTACAACCTCGTGACGCAGATCGCCGGGAACATCCTCGTGATCGGGATCACGCAGATGACGCTCATCTACCTGGTGGTCCGCCTGTCGGTCTACGAATCGACCGAGCTGGACGAGTGGACCGACGGAATCCTGTACGGCACGGCCGCCGGTCTTGGCATCGCGACGGTGCTGAACATCGAGTTCATCGTCTCGTCCGGCGGTGCCGATCTGGGTCTCGGCACGATCCGCGTCGCGTTGACGGCGCTCGTCCTTGCCAGCCTCGGCGGCCTGGTCGGCTACTTCCTCGGCCATGACCGCCTGGAAGTCCGGCCGGTCTGGTACGTGGCCGGGGGTGTCGTCCTCGCCGCGATCCTCGACGGTGGCTACTGGTACCTGCGCTCGTCGCTGACCGGCGGCATCAGCGGGGCATCGACCATCTGGATCGGCCTGATCCTGGCGCTGATCCTCGCCGTCGTGATCACCTGGTTCCTCTCGAACGCGGTGAGCCGCGAGCTGGCGAGAGCGTCCGGTGGATCGACGACTGCGACGACCGCCACCCCGACGACGGGAGACGCCCAATGACCACCGCCGAAGCCGCGTCCCCGCGACGCGAACTCATCCTGGGCATCCGGCGCGAGTGGAACGAGGACACGCGCCAGTTCCTTGCCGTGATCCTGGTCGCGCTGGTCGCGCTGGTCATCGGCTACGGGGTCCGGGAGTGGGCGACGAACCAGACGCGCGCGATCACGGTCGGCAGCGTGTCTGCCGCCATCCCGGCCTCCTGGGTGGTCCAGCAGGGCTCGCAGGACCTGCTCTTCACGGTCGCGGACCCGCGCAACCCGGGTCAGCGCTACTCGGTGACCCAGCCGACCGACCTCGGCAGCGATCCCAACACCGTCGCGAACGCGACGGTGGCCGGCAAGTCCCAGGTCCTCTCGGAGTACCAGGTGTTGAACCGGGGCACCTCGACCGTCAACGGCGCGTCGGTGCCGGCGGTGACGTACACCTACATCACCAGCCGGATCGGTGCTGTCCCACAAGTGATCGAGGGATGGGACCTGTTCATTCCCGCGTCCGGGAGCGTCCTCATCGTGACGCTGGAGAGCCCGGCGCACGGCTTCGAGGTCGCAATCGACCCATTCAAGACGTTCGCGGCATCGGTGAGGGGGTAGCAGATGTCGAAGCACTTGCCTTCGGTTCGGCGCCGCACGGTCGCGATCGGCGCCGCGGCGTTCCTTTTCCTCGCCACGATCAGTTCAGCGGTCATTGGCGCAGGACCGATTCCCGGGCTCGGCGGCAAGAACACCAGCAGCGGGGTCAATCCAGCGACGATCGTCCGTGTCGACGTGACGGGCACCGATGACAACGGCAAGGCCGTTTCGGCTTCTGCCTACGGTGTCGTGGTCGATTCCTCCGGCCTGGTGCTGGCGCCCGCGAGCGTCGTCGCACCGCGCACGCCCGGCGTTGCGGTCGGCTGGCAGTGGCCGTTCCTCGGCTACGACGTCAGCACGATCACGGTGAAGCCGGTCGTCGGGACCGGCGGAACCGCTCCCGTCGGCCCGTCCGCCGTTGCCTATTCGGGCACCGTGGTCGCGGCCGATGGCCTGCTGGACGCCGCCATCGTCCACCTCGACAAGGTCATCCTGCCCACCGGCGCTTCACAGCCGATTCCTGCGGGCAGCCTGAATCTGCCCTCCCTCTCGGTGGCCGCGGCAGACCCGCAGCAGGGCGCAGCGGTTTCGTTCGCGACCTACGTCGAGACCGGCACGACCCCGGTCGGCGCCGGCACATTCACGGAGCTGCCCGGTACGGTCACCGGCTGGGCCAGCGACGTTCACGTGCCCAGCCCGAACGTGTGGCTGAACACCGACGTCAAGACTCCCGTCGCCTTCCCGGGCGGTGCCGTGGTCGACGCCAGCGGCGCGTTGGTCGCCTACGCCACGTGGCTGGCGGACAACCCGTCGGATCATGTCTACGGACCGACGGCCAGCCTGATCGCGCCGGTGCTCGCAGCCGCAAAGTCCGGCACGCCGTACACGTCCGCGTTCATCGTTCCCGGCACCGGCCAGGAGCAGGCAGCGGTCACCGGCTGGGGACAGGGCGAAGACCCCTGCACGACCAAGCCCCAGCTGACCGCGTATCCCGCCGGCGCGAACCAGCTCGCCGCCGACTTCAGCTTCTCGGGCTTCACCGACGGTGAGGACTGGTACCGCCTCTGGTTCGACCCGGATCAGCAGCAGCTGATCGCCTACGGATCGAGCCAGTGGTCGGACGGCCCGGCGGGCGACTGCAGCTCGGTGTCGCTGACCAACAAGGACAGCGGTTTCACCAACGGCAAGTACGGCCTCAACATCTTCGCGGGCGGCGACCTGCACTACGTCACCGGGTCAGTCACCACGGTGGGAGGCGGCAACACGGGCGGTAACACCGTTCCGGTCACCGGCCGCGTGGTCGACAGCGACACCGGCAAGGGCGTCACCTTTGCCTTCGTCTACCTGCTGAAGCCGGGGACGGACCTCCAGGCGTGGATCAACGGTGGGGGCTCGGACGCCGACGTGTCCACCTCCGGCATCACCGACGACAAGGGCAACTACACGACCGACCCGCCGATCACCCCGGGTGACTACCCGTTCCTGGTGATCCCATCGGACAACCACCAGGCTGTCGGCGGAACCGTCACGGTCCCCGCCGACGGCAAGCTGCCCGACATCGTCCTGACGCCGGGGACGTAGATCTCGGGCGGTGGGTTGACGGCCGCAGCCCGTCGCGCCGCCAGAGGGGTGCGCTGCCGAGAGGGGTGCGTCGCTCCGCCGAAGAGGGGTCGCGCCGCCACGAGGGGTCGCGCCGCCGAGAGGGGTCGCGCCGCCAAGAGGGGTCGCGCCGCCGAGGGCGCGCCTTCCACAGGGCTCGAGGTCGGCTCGAACCGATTCGCTCGACCTTGAGCGATTGGGTACCGGGTGCATGGTTAAAGGAAGCGTTGGCCTGTCCCGTAGCGGTCCCGATAGCGCTCGGATGCGGTGACGACCTTCAGCACGTGCGTGCACGAGCCTGCGCAGTCGAATTCGACCGTCGCTCGAGGGTCACGCCAAGCGCTTATCGCCCGGCTTCCCGTAGCTGGATCCATGCACCCGGTATCGACGGCCGGATGGCCAGAGTTGCGGCCGGCTTCCGATGCGGTTGGAGCTCCAACCCGGCCGACACCTGCGGACCACCATCGATCAAGCGATGACTTTCGTGGCCTGGAGGTCCCTACCCGGCCGCAAGCCGCGGATACGATCGATCAAGCGATGACTCTTGCGGCCTGGAGCCCCAAGCCGGCCAAGCCGCGGACACGATCGATCAAGCGATGACTCTTGCGGCCTGGAGCCCCAAGCCGGCCGAGAGCGGCATAACCGATCGATCAAGCGATGGCTCTTGCGGCCTGGAAGCCCCAACCCGGCCGCAAGCCGCGGATACGATCGATCAAGCGATGACGTTTGTGGCCCGGATGCCCAAACCCGGCCGACAGCCCCGGGGCCCCTATCGATCAAGCGATGACGTTCGCAGCCGGCGCTACCCGGTCGGCAACGTGAACCGAATGGTCGTGCCCTGACCGAGCGTGCTCTCGGCGCTGATCGTGCCTCCGTGGGCAACCACCAGGTCGCGGGCAATTGCCAGCCCGAGGCCGCTGCCTGACGGGCCCGAGCCTTTCACGAACCGATCGAAGACGCGCGGCAGCAGTTCCGCCTCGATGCCGGAGCCGGTGTCGCGCACCTCGATCACCAGGTTCGGCCGCTCCGCACGCGCTGACACAACCACCTGCCCGCCCGCAGGCGTGTGGCGGATCGCGTTGGAGAGCAGGTTGCGGATCACCTGCGCGATCCGTCCGGCGTCAACGTCCACCACCGGCAGACTCGGCTCGATCTCGGTCGCGAGCGCGAGCTCCGGCGCCGACGCCCGGAAGGCATCCAGCTGCTCCTCGATCAGCGCGCCGAGATCGGTCGGCTTGCGTGCCAGCGCGAGAGCACCGGCATCCGCGAGGGCAACCGTGCGCAGGTCGTCCACGAGACGCTCGAGTGCCATCGTCTGGTCGAGCAGCGGCGCGATGTGCTCGAGGTCGGCGGGATAGACGCCATCGGCGACCGCCTCCAGCTGACCCTGCAGCACGGTCAACGGCGTGCGCAGCTCGTGCGCCATCTCGGCAAGGAACGTGCGGCGCTCGATGTCCACATCGGCAAGCCGTGCGCTCATCTGGTTGAACGCCCGGGCCAGCGAACGCGTCTGCGGCGGGCCGCGTTCCTCGACGCGGGCGGAGTAATCGCCGTGCTCGACGCGCTCGGCCGCGGCGACCAGATCATCCAGCGGTTGGCTCATGCGACGGACTCGCCGGAGCAGGTGGATGGCGAGGGCGACCAGCCCGAAGGCGACCAACAGCCCGAAGAGGGGCGCCCAGTACGGCAAGCCGACGGCGCCGGTCAGCGAGGCGACCACCCAAACGATCGACACGAACGCCAGCGCGACGAGGAGCACCGGCAGCAGCAGCAGACAGCCGAACGCGAACGCGATGCCCGGCCCGCCATGTCGACCGTTGGCCCAACGCCGCCGCCGCCATCCCGCCCCCCAGGGGCCCCACGTCCCGTCGGCTGGTGGCCAGGTCTCGTTCTCCGGCCACCACGGTGGCGCCCGCCGCGGCCGAGGCGGTCGGGTTGCCGGCGGGGCCGGGCGCTTCGCTCACGCGGGCTGGAGCTCGGCCAGTCGATAGCCGACGCCAAAGACCGTCTGGATCAGCTTCGGTGGTCGTGCGTCCGGCTCGAGCTTCCGTCGCAGGTTCTTGATGTGGGCATCGATCGCGCGTTCGTATGACTCGAAGGCAGTGCCGTGGACCGCATCGAGCAGCTGCGAGCGCGTGAACACCCGCCCAGGTTGGCGGGCCATCGTGACCAGCAGCTGGAACTCGGTCGGCGTCAGCTCGACGGGTCGTCCGTCGACACTCACTGCCATCCGCGGCACGTCGATCGACAGCGGGCCGACGGACACGCGCTCTGAGGGCTCGGCCGCGCCTGACGCTCGGCGGAGCACTGCGCGCACGCGGGCGACCAGCTCTTTCGGGCTGAAGGGCTTCGTGACGTAGTCGTCGGCGCCGAGTTCCAGCCCGACCAGCGTGTCCGACTCGTCGGCTCGGGCGGTCAGCATGATGATCGGCAGGGCCGATCCGCGGCGAATGGCCCGTGCCACGTCGAGCCCATCCATCCCTGGCATCGAGAGGTCCAGCACGACCAGGTCCGGCTCCCGCTGGTGCGCAAGACGAAGCGCGCCGGCCCCGTCCGTCGCGGTCAGGACGGAGAAGCCGGCGTGCTCGAGGTAGTCGCGCGTGATCCGCAGGATCTCGGGGGAGTCGTCCGCAACCAGGATCGTCGGCACGCCCGGCATCCTAGCCGCGCGGCGGCGGGTTCTGGCCCGTCGGCGCGCCGGTGGAACCGTTCGGACCTGTGGGGGCCGTTGGGCCGTTCGGGTCTGTGTGCGCGTGGCGATGCCAGTCCTGCAGCATCGGTTCGGCCCACGGCGGAACGCTTCCGCTGGTCGTGCCGGTGCCGGCGGTCGCGCCGGGGCCACCGGCGTTCGGGCCATACCCGTATCCGTAGCCGTGCCACCCGCCGTACCAACCCCGGCGCCCGCCCCACGCCGCTCGCCGAATGATGCCGAAGATGACCGCGAAGAACAGGATCACGAAGAAGAGGCCGAAGAAGGGAAAGCCCCAGAAACCGCCGTAGAACGGTGCGTGGGCGACCACCACCGTGCCGGCGTCACCGGCAGCTGCGGTTGTGGTCACGACGGCACTGTTGACGCCGATCGCGTAGCCGACCCCGCCGGCGAACAAGGCCAGCAGGAAGACGAGGATGAAACTGACGAAGCTCGGGAGGCGCATCGAGTGATCTCCTTTCGGATGCAAGTGCGAGTTCGATGCGCTTGAGCTTCGTTCTGAGATGTGAAGGAGTTGTGCGGTACCGGCGGACGTCTGTGGAGCCGTTCACGCAGGTTCCCGCTTGGGTGTATCCGTAGGCGTGCGCAGCCGCGCCCTATGCGCCTGCCCGGACCCGGAGCGTCCCTGTCCCGTCGATCCGATCGAATCCGACCGGTGACGACCAGGCGCATTCCGTCAAATCGGCCGGTCGTCACAACGACTGAAGTGAGCGGGCTCGCGGGGACGGCATCGACTCACTCAAATGCTGCGGCGCTGCGCCGAACTGCAACGATCACCTGCCGCGTCCCCGGCCGGAAGCGGACGATCTGACGGGAACGTGCCCGACGGTGGGTAGCCGCTCGGCAAACGGTGGGGGCCCAATAGGCGCCAAGTCCACGAACGAAGCTACCAGACATCCCCTGGGCGCCATTCGCATCGGATCGGCATGTCCACGGTCAGTGCGCCGCTCCGAGAGGTCGGCAGCGCCATCAAGTACCCGTCGTCGTCAGGCGTTGGCCGTAACGACCCGTCGGGCAGTTGCACGGAGCTCGGACCGCGCCAGCGGACCCAGCCGAGGCGCTCGTAGAACCCGTGTTCTCCGGTGCCGAGCAGACCGAGGTCGTAGTCTGAATCGATGATCGCGTCGATCTCGCGCATGACGGCCGTCCCGAAGCCGCGGCGTTCGTCGTGAGGCCAGGTCGCGACGGCCTCGACATAGCCGACGCGTCGCCAGGCGTCGCCGACCTGGATGTGGCGCTCGACCACGGCCGCGTGCGACACGATGCGGCCGTCCTCCTCGGCAATCACGTGCGTGCCGCCGAGCGCGTGCTGCCAGTCGTCGTCGGAGAAGCGATCGTCGGGATCTGGCCACGCGGCGTCGAAGAGGGCACGCAGCGTTGCGACGTCGTTGGGCGTCAGCTCCGCACTGCCAACCCGCCGCACGAGAAGCAATGGTCTCCTCCGCACGGCTTCGCCGTGCTGCGCGCGAAGCGGCCGGGTCCCAGCCTCCGCTGGGCTCCGTCCGTCGCTTGCTACTCGACGAACCTCCGGAAGACCGCCACCGCGTTCTGGCCGCCGAACCCGAAGCCGTTGATCATCGCGGTATCGACCGTGGCCGCCCGCGCAACGTTGGGCACGTAGTCGAGGTCGCATTCGGGCAGATCGGGGTTGTCCAGGTTCATCGTCGGCGGGATGCAGCCGTCGCGGATCGCGCCGATTGCCGCCAGCGCGCTGATCACGCCCGCGGCGCCAAGCAGGTGGCCGACCATCGACTTCGGCGACGAGATGGCCACGCGATACGCGTCGTCCCCGAGCGCGGCCTTGATCGCGCGCGTCTCGGTCACGTCGTTGAGTGGCGTGGACGTGCCGTGCGCGACGATGTAGTCGAGCTCGTCGGAGGTGATGCCCGCGTCCTCCATCGCCTTCCGCATCGCCCTCATCGCTCCGCGCCCGGTCGGGTCCGGCGCCGAGATGTGGAACGCGTCGGCAGTCATTGCGGCGCCGAGGACCTCGCAGATGATGTTCGCGCCGCGGTCCAGCGCGTGCTTCGCGGACTCGACGACCACCACTCCCGCGCCCTCGCCGAAGAGGAAGCCGTCGCGATCGCGATCGAACGGACGCGACGCGTGCTCGGGGTCGTCATTGCGCTTCGAAAGCGCTCCCATGTTGCCGAGCGCTGCGAACCCGACCGGCAGCAACGGGGCCTCCGAGCCGCCGGCGAGGACCACGTCCACCTCGCCGCGCCGGATCATGTTCAGCGCATCCTGGAACGCGATCACGGAGCTTGCGCACGCGGCGATCTGCGTGATCACGGGTCCCGTGAGCCCGTACTCCATCGACAGTTGGCACGCGGCCATCGACCCGGAGAGTGCCGGAATGGCAAACGGGCTCACCAGCCCTGGGCCTTTTGTCTCGAGCACCTTGGTGCCGTCGATGACCTGCTCCTGGCCACCGCCGCTGGTGTTCACGGCGACCGCGACGCGATCCCGCCGCTCGATGTCCCAGGTGCTGAAGTCGAGCCCCGAGTTCTCGACGGCTTCCTTGCCGGCCGCCATGCCGAGGTGGATGAAGCGGCTCATGCGTCGCGCCATCTTTCGATCCATCGCGACGGTGGGATCGAAATCCTTCACCTCGGCCGCGATGCGAACGTCAAAGCCGGTCGGATCGAAATGTGTGATGGGGCCGGCGCCGCTGACGCCGGCGACGAGGTTTCGCCAGAAGGTCGGAAAGTCGTTGCCGATCGGCGTCACGGCGCCCATGCCGGTGACAACGGCGCGGCGCGAAAGATCGGATTGGGGCACGACAAGGCTCCTCGGGCTGTGAACTGGGAAATTGTATCGGCGGAGGTTGTCGTTTCCACGCCGGACCGATCCGAATAGGAGCTCCAGACACCAAACTCGTCGTTCCGAGCCCGTTCGGCAGGTGATTGACGTTCCCGGGCGCAGCCGCCCGTTCGGTCCATCCAAGGCCGAGTATGGGGACGCGGCTTGCCCCCTCCCGATGCCCGAGTCTGGGGACGCGGCTTGCCCCACCCGATGCCCGAGTCTGGGGACGCGGCTTGCCCCATTTAACAATCGGGATGTTGCTATGTCGGCGATTTCCGGCTGCAGGCGTGTCCCCGCCGCGAAAGCGGCACCAGACAGCATCCCGATTGCTGCACGGAGGGAAAGGGGTCGAGGATCCAACTTACCAGCACGGGGATTGGTAAGTGGCGGAGGGTATGCCCGCCGTGACTGGGCCGAGGTCATCGCCAGGGCCGAGGACGTCGCCAGCCCAGGGGCATCGCCCGGGCCCGGGACATCGCCCGGCCCGAGGACATCGCGCTGCTCGCGTCGAGTTTGGACGGGAACAGGCTGCCGGCGTGTCGCCAAAGTTCGGCTCGAGCCAGAATCGCCCTTCCGCCTATGCTGCCGTCATGCGATTTGCGTCTCGCCACCTGCTCCTCCTCGCCGCGCCCGTGCTCATTGCCCTGCTCGGCCTTTCGTCGCCGACGGCCGCGACCGGGCCGACACTCGCCCAGCTGATCGGCCAGAAGATGGTCATCACCATGAGCGGCACCAGCCCGCACGCGGCGCTGCTCGACCGCATCCGCCACGGCGAAGTGGGCGGGATCGTGTTGCTCGGCTCGAACGTCAGCTCTTCGTCGCAGCTCCTCGCGCTGACCACCAAGCTTCAGCGAGCCGCCGCGAATGGCGGTCAGCCGCCGCTGTTGATCGGCATCGACCAGGAAGGCGGCGAGGTCAAGCGAATCGGCTGGATTCCGCCGAACAAGACGGTGCCGCAGATGGGCGCGATCGGCAGCACGAGCGTCGCCTTCAACCAGGGCAAGAAGACCGGCCACGCGCTGCACGCCCTGGGGATCAACACGGATCTCGCGCCCGTCGCGGACGTGCCGGTCTCCACCAGCTCCTTCATGTACCAGCAGGGCCGTGTCTTCGGCTTCAACGCCGGCGAGACGGCGCGACTCGCGGACGCGTTCGCGTCTGGGCTGGTGGCGGGCGGCGCCAACGCGACCATGAAGCACTTCCCCGGGATCGGCCTCGCGATCCAGAACACCGACCTCTACGTCGACACGATCACGGCCTCGCACAACGCGTTGAAGCCGGGCTTGTGGCCGTATCGCACGGCGATCAGCCACGACGTCCCGCTGATCATGCTGTCGAATGCCACCTACACGGCCTGGGACCCCGACAACGCCGCGGGCTGGTCGCCCTACATCATCCAGACGCTGTTGCGCGACAAGCTCGGCTTCCAGGGCGTCACGATCACCGACTCGCTCAGCGGCACCGGCCACGCGCGCGGCGTCACGCTCAAGAGCCTCGCAATCAAGTCGTGCGCCGCTGGCGCCGACATGATCCTGAGCAGCAGCTCCGAGCACGCGTCTGACGCGGTCTACCACGCGCTGCTCGACGCGGCCGAGCACGGCGACTTCAACCAGTCGCTGCTGCAGGCGTCCTACGATCGGATCATGGCGCTGAAGTCCGGCCTGTCGACGGAAGCTGCCGAAGGGCCAGACGCGGGATCGGCTGCGGCAACTGCGATGGGGATGGGACCGACGAGCTCGTATCTCGTGCAGTAGATCCTGCGCCGCGCAGGGCAGCGATCACCTGGGCCAACGAACTCCGGGATGGTTGTGGGCAAGCCCCACGACTCGAACGGGTTCGACCGGCTCGGACCACCAGCGCTTTGGCCGAGGCCGCCAAAGAAGCTCGTTCCGTGGTTCATCACCACGAAACCGCGGTGATTCCACCGGTGTTCGGAGGTGCTCGACTCCGAGATTCCGCCCGCTCGTGGGCCATGTCCACAGAGCTTCACGCGTGTACGCCGACTACGAACGGGAACGTCGAAACGCCTCGCGCGCGAAGGCGTCCCGAGCCTGGGGCATCGAGCGAAGGCTCGCGGGCACGACCGAGGTCCAGGCGCGCACGCCGGTGCCGATGAGGTCCGCGAGCCGCTGACGCCTCGGGGACCAGTCGATGCCGAACGCGTCCCGAATTCTCGGCGGCAGGAGGCTGAGTCCCGGGAGGACGAGCGCGTCGATTGCGGCCGCTGGGACGTGGGGCAGCGGGGGCCGAACGATCATCGGCGCGAGTTCTCGTGCCGTCGGCGTGACCTGGATCGGCCCCTCGTCGGCAAGCATCCGAGCCCAATAACGTTCGAGCGCGGGCCAGTCGTCGGGCGAACGATCCAGCGGAATGCCGATCCGCGTCCCGACGGTCCGAGCCTCCTGCCAGAACCGATCGCGCTCGTCGTTGCTGATCGGCCGCACCCAACGGTTGTAGGCCTCGATGCTGGTGACGATCAGCGTCGCCTGGACCCACAGCAGCAGGTCGGGGTCCATCGCGCGGTAGCTTCGTGCGCCGGTGGCCGCGGCTGCCTCCGCGGTCGTGACGTCACCGCGGACCGTGGCGTGGATGCCGTTCAGGCGCCGGACCGCGCGCTCGGCGGTCGCACCGTCACCGAACACGAGGTCCATCGTCGTGGTGAGCGTCCGCCGCAGCCGACCGAACGGGTCGCCGCGATAGTCGCTGTGCTGCGCGACGCCCTCAGCGACGAGCGGGTGCGCAATCTGGAGCAATAGCGCGGCCGGTCCAGCGCCGAGCAGCACCGCTTCGCGGTTGACGTGCCACATCATCGACTCGGGCCCGTAGAACCCGAGCAGCGGGTCCGCACGCGGCGCCCGTGAGTTCGTCGCGTCGCGTGGGTTCGTCGCGTCCCGTGAGTGCTTGTCACATGCCGATGATGCGGCTCTCGGCAGCAGAGCGTCTCGGCGGAGCTACGCGTGCTCGACGCCGGGTAGCCATCGGTCGGCCATCTCGTCGGGAAGGAGCTCGCGGACCTCTTGCGCGCAGCGGCATGCGTCGGCGGTCTTCGCCGCCCAGCGCAGCGCTTCCTCGCGCGTCGCGACGTCGACGACGCAGAAACCGCCGATGACCTCCTTGGTCTCCGGGTACGGGCCGTCGGTGACCGTGCCATCGGTGGCCACGATGCTCGCCCTCTGGCGTTCCAGCCCGGCACCGAAGACCCACACGCGTGCCTTCTGAGCCTCGAGCACGACCGCATGCGCGGCGTCGCTCACGGCAGGAATGTCCTCATTGGAGATGTGGTCCATGGCACCATCGTTGAACGAGATCAAGTACCGCGTCATGCATCTGCTCCTTGTCGAGGCGACCGTTCCGGTCGCGCTTCATCTCTTCTACGAACAAGTTGCTCCAGATCCGACATTTCGCCGGGGGAACGTCCGAAGCTAGTCCAATTGGTCGCGGCGGCGCTTCAGGTATGCCGACTCGGCAGTATTGCCCGCCAGCTCGATCGCCTTGTCGTAGGCCGCACGCGACTCTTGGCTGCGGCCAAGGCGGCGCAGCAGATCGGCGCGTGTCGCATGAAAAGCGTGGTAGCCGGACAACGCGCCGCCGAGCCGGTCGACGTCTGCAAGTGCCACCTGCGGACCGTCGACCTCGGCAACCGCCACCGCCCGGTTGAGGGCGACGATCGGCGACGGATCGAGGCGAACGAGCTGGTCGTAGAGGGCCAGGATCTGCCACCAGTCGGTGTCGCTCATGGTGCGTGCGGAGGTGTGGACCGCATTGATGGCGGCGAGGACCTGGTAGCGGCCGGGCGGCTCCCCGGCGGCCAAGCGCTCGCGCACCAGCCGGTGGCCCTCGGCGATCAGCGCCGGGTCCCACGTCCCACGATCCTGCTCGTCGAGCGGAACGAGCTCACCGCTCGCCGAGACTCGCGCGTTCCGGCGGGCGTCGGTGAGCAGCATCAGCGCGAGCAGTCCGCTCACCTCAGCGTCGTCCGGCATCAGTTCGCGGACCAGTCGAGTGAGCCGGATCGCTTCGGCGGTCAGCTCGTGCCGGATGGGATCGGTGTCGCGACCTGTCGCCAGGTAGCCCTCGTTGAAGACGAGGTAGAGGACCACGAGCACGCCCGATACGCGCTCGGGAAGATCTTCCGCGAACGGGATCCGGTACGGGATGCGAGCGAGCTTGATCTTGGCCTTTGCTCGCGTGATCCGCTGCTCCATGGCCGCGTCGCCGACCAGGAAGGCGCGCGCGATCTCTGCCACCGCGAGACCGCCGACCATCCGCAATGTCAGCGCCAGCCGTGCCTCCATCGCGAGCGCAGGGTGGCAGCAGGTGAAGATCAGCCGGAGCCGAACGTCCTCGATCGCGCCGGTCTCGAGTGGCTCGTCGTACAGCACCCGAGCCTCCCGTTGCTTACCGTCGCGCTTGTTCTCGCGCCGGATCCGGTCGATGGCCTTCCGGTTCGCGGTGGTGGTCAGCCATGCGCCCGGGTTCGGCGGCACGCCGTCGGCCGGCCACCGCTCGACGGCGGTTGCAAACGCCTCGGCCGCCCCCTCCTCGGCGATGTCGAGATCCCCGAACCGACGGGTGAGCGAGGCGACCACGCGCGCCCACTCCTGTTGGTGAGCTCGAGCGATCGCCTCTCCGATGTCGGTCTGGCTGGCTACGCCACCAGGAACGGGCGTACCTCGACTTTCCGATTGCAGGCCCGCGAGCCGTCCGTCGCCAGCTTGAGCGCCTCGTCGAGGTCGAGCGCCTCGATGACCCAGAAGCCCGCCAGGTACTCCTTCGATTCGACGAAGGGCCCGTCGGTGATCAGCGCCTTGGAGCCGCGGTTGTCGACGACGGTAGCCGTGCTCGGTCCCCCGACGCCGGCCCCGAAGACCCAGTGCCCGTTGGCCTGGAGCCGGGCGTTGAACTCGTCGATCGCGGCCATCTCGTCGCCAGTGGCACGGCTTTCACTGTCGTGTACGACGGAAAGTAGATAGCGCATGTTCGGATCTCCTTGGTTCGCGACTCCCTTGTGGGCGCCTCTCACCCGTTGCTACGAACTGCTTTGCCCCGATCCGACATCGCGTCCCGGAATTCCATTGGAGCGTCAGCCTCCGGGAAGCTCATGCTCTTCGAGCGGAACGTCCCAATGCGCGTCGAGCAGCTCGAAGCGCCGCTGCTCTTCCTTGCCGTAGGCGTCCTGGTCAGGGAAGAGGCGCTCCCGGATCTCGCGCTCCGTGTGCGCGTCCATCTGCTCCCAGCTCGCGTACGTGATCGTCACCATGACGGTCCAGTCGGCACGTCCGTCGCCGTGGAACCGCGGCGTGTACAGGCGCACGTCGGTGAAGTCACCGCGCTGCAGGCGTTCGCGCAGCAGCGGCCAGTGGTTGCGCGTGAAGAGCTCCAGCCACTCGTCCTGGAAGCCCCACTTGACGGTGTAGAAGTAGGCGGCCGTGATCGGCCGTTGCGTCTCGTAGCTCATGTCGAGATGGTGTCATGGCGGCCGTGTTCGGGCGAATGACGGGTTTCCACTGTGAGTAGACAACCGCGTCGCGCCTCGGCACCCGACACCGATTTTCCAGCCCGTCTGGGCAGTGCCGAGGGGTTCCGAGCGACCGAAGAGGGAGTTGGGGCCCCACGACGATACCAAAATAGCTTTTGGCGGCTACATCCATCAACGAGCCGTTACGCGCGAACCCGTCGAATCGGGCCTTGGTGTCTACGGACAGTGGAATGTCGTCAGGCTTGTTCCGATGGACTGGAGACGTACGTGGGCGCGTCCGGCGAGGGCTGGCTCGACCCGGCACTACCCTCGTTTCTATGCTCCGAGTCGACTTGCACGGAGGAATGCCGCGCCAGCGGCGCGAAGTCGGCCCTGAGCGGCCAGCAGTCCGGCCCTGAGCGGCCAGCCAGTCCGGCCGTTCAGTCCCCGTCGTACCGCTTGAAGATCACCGCGCCGTTGTGGCCGCCGAGGCCGATGTTGTTCGAGACCGCGTAACGGATCTCCATCGGCCGCGCGCCGCCACTGACCACGTCCAGGTTGATCTCAGGATCGGCGTCGCGGTAGTTCGCAGTGGCCGGGGCGCACCTGGTTGTGGACGCTCAAGCACGGTCGCCACGCCTTCGATCGCGCCGGCCGCGCCCATCAGATGCCCGGTCAGCGACTTCGTCGCCGAGATCGCGATCTTGGGCGTGTGCTCGCCCCACGTGTTCCAGATGGCCTGCGCCTCGCGGAGGTCGCCGAGCGGCGTCGACGTGCCGTGCGGGTTGATCAGGTCGACCTCGTTCGCGGGAACGTTGTGTCGCTCGAGCGCCTGGACATAGGCCCGGCGCATGCCGTCACCCTTCTCGATCGGCTGGATCAGGTCCCACGCGTCGGCGGCGGAGCCGTAGCCCACGACCTCGGCGTAGACCTTCGCGCCGCGCGCCTTGGCGTATTCGAGGTCCTCGAGCATCATCGCGCCGGCTCCCTCGCCGAGCACGAAGCCGTTGCGCGTCAGGTCATACGGGCGTGACACGGTCTCGATCGGCTCGCCCTCGCGCGGCTGTGCCCATGCCGCGCATGTTCATGAAGCCGATGTACGCCAGCTCGTGGAGCGGGTTCTCGGTCGAGCCCGCCAGGGCTCCGATGAAGTCGCCCCGCCGGATGCCCTCGGCCGCCTCGCCGATGTTGTGCGTGCCGGTCGAGCAGGCCGTGACGATGCACATGTTCGAGCCGCGAATCCCGGTCTCGATGGCGATCTGTCCCGACGCCGTGTCGGGAAGCATGTTGGCGATGAAGAACGGGCTGACCGAACGGGGTCCTTTCTCGTCCCAGGTGATCTTGTTGTCCATCAGCAGGTAGGGGCCGCCGGCACCCGAGCCGAAGATCACGCCGAGGTCGTCGCGGTTGCTCTCATCGACCACCAGGCCCGAGTCGGCCAGCGCCTGCTTGGCCGCCGCCACGCCAAAGTGGACGTTGCGGTCGGTGCGTCGCGCGGCCTTGAAGTCCATGTAGTCGCGCAGGGTTGAAGTCGTGGATCTCGCCGGCCCACTTGGCCTCGTAGGGTGTGGGGTCCCAGCGCGGTGATGCTCGCGGAGGCCGATGACCCCGTCGACCAGGTTCTTCCAGTACGTGTCGAGATCGAGCCCGATGGGGCTCATGACGCCGAGGCCGGTCACGGCGACGCGGCGGTTGAAGTCGGGACGACGCATGGTGCTTCGGGGCTCCTGCTGTCGATCGGCTGCAGACGGCGGACGCCGCCACGGCGTCCGTGATGAGGGTTCGATTGAGCGCGCCGGGATGGGACGGATCGTCGAGCGGGATCGGCGCGCCTCGCGGTCGATGCGATTGATGAGGTTGGTCAGCACCTTGCCGGGCCCGACCTCGACGAACGTGTCGACGCCCGCGTCGCGCATGGTCTCCACGGCACGCACCCAGTCCACGCCGCGCGTCAGGTGGTCGATCAGCTCGGCGCGTGCCGTCGTCCCCGGTCGTGATCAGGTGCGCGTCGGCATTGGCGACGAGCGGCGCGGACGGGTCGTTGAACGTGACGCCGGCCAGGGCCTCGCGCATCCCGTCGGCCGCGCGTGCCATCAGCGGTGAATGCGCGGCGACGCTGATCGGCAAGCACGATCGCGCGCTTGGCGCCGAGCTCCTTGGCCGCGTCCGCGGCGGCCTGCACGGCGGCGCGTTCACCGCTCACGACGATCTGTCCTGGCGAGTTGCGGTTGGCGACGGTGAAGACACCGGCGCCTTGCCGGCGGCACTGACGAGCTGCGGGATCTGCGCATCGTCCAGCCCGATGATCGCGGCCATCGAGCCGTCCTCGGACGACGACTGCATCAGCTCGCCGCGGCGTCGAACCAGGCGGAGCCCGTCGGCGAGCGACAGCACGCCCGCGGCGACCATGGCGCTGTACTGGCCCATCGAGTGGCCCGCGAAGAAGGCGGGGGCTTCGAGCGTACGCCGGACGCCGATGCGTCCTCCTCGCAGCGCGTGAAGCAGGGCGATCGACGACGCGAGCAGCGCGGGCTGGGCGTTGACGGTCAGGTCGAGCGCCGGCCCGGGCCTTCCCAAGAGAGACGGCTGATCGGCTGACCGAGCACATCGTCGGCCTCCGCGAAGACTGCTGCCGCCGCGGGCGAATGCGACGACAGGAGCCGGCCCATGCCGACGGTCTGAGATCCCTGGCCGGGAAAGACGTACGCAACCGCCACCGCGGCGTCGACCTCCGTTCGAGCGTGCGAGCGGGCGCTGCGGCGCGTGCCCGGTTCTGGCAAACCGTAGCGGTTGGGCGAGGTTCCCTGCAGCGAATGGGTGCAACATTGCACGGATGACGACCAACCTGACCGGGCTACGACGAGCTGCTCAGCCCGCTGGTGCAGGCGGCCCGTGACGAGATCCAGAGTCCTCGCGCCCTGTCCGACCGGATCGCCATCGGACGCGCGCTGTGGCGCGACCTGGTGATCGGCTTTGCGGCGCAGCTGGGCGAGCTGCGTCTCGGCTTCACCCAGCTGGCGGCCCTCTACGCGGTCGGCGGGACCGAGACGCTGACGGTCGCGGACCTCGCCGACCAGATCGGCCGCTCGCCGTCGGCGACGAGCCGGATCGTCAGCTCGCTCGAGAAGCGCGACCTGGTCGCAGCGGGCCGAGGAAGTCGCCGACCGTCGACAGCGGACGCTCGCATTGACCGCGGCCGGCGCCACGTTGCTCTCGGGCGTTGACCGGGCACGAGCGGATCAGTTCCTGGCCATTGTCCGGCCCCTTCCCATGGCCGAGCGCGCGCTTGTCGCGATGGGCGTGGCTGCGCTGGCGTCGCACGCGATGACGCGACGCGGGCGGTTGATCAAGGCACGCGACCCGGGCTGACCGCGCATCCGAGCTCGCGGCTGCGCCTGCTCCGTGGTCGTGTAAGTCGTCAGCCGGAGCGGCAATCGCGTTCTCTGCGGTCGTCGCAATGTGGGCAGTGACCACGACTCGTCCTGGTTCGGGACTTCTGGACGGTCCATGAGTGCCGAAGATGACCTTGCTGTGGTGGTAGGCCACAACTCCGACCGAATTGGTCGTATCGCGGAGCCTCGACCGTGGCGTCACCGCCGAAACTGGGCTCAGTCGTGGTCCACGCCCACACAACGCGGTGAGGCGCATGCCGGCGAGCCGAAACTGGGCTCAGTCGTGGTCCACGCCCACACAACGCGGTGAGGCGCATGCCGGCGAGCCGAAACTGGGCTCAGTCGTGGTCCACGCCCACACGCAGTCCAGACGCTTTCCGGCGGACCGACGGCCACTCGCTGCCCCGGCGCCATTCAGCGGGCGGTGAAGCCCCCGTCCACGAACACCTCGGCTCCGGTCATCCACGACGCCCGGTCGCTGAGCAGAAACGCGACCACGTTGGCGACCTCCTGCGGCTCGCCGAAGCGCTTGATCATCAGTTGATCCAGGTTCTGCTGCTCGATCGGCGTGCCGCGGTCCTTGTCCTGCATCGCCGTGCTGATCGGCCCCGGGTGGACGGAGTTGATGCGGATGCCGTCGGCGGCGAAGCGCAGCGCCGAGTTGCGCGTCATGCCGCGCACCGACGCCTTGGTGGCGTGGTACGCGATCGCCCGGCCGAAGCCGGCCACCACGCCGGAGATCGAGGCGATGTTGACGATCGCGCCGCGGCTCTGCCGCTGCATCCCGGGGATGCAGTGCTTCATGCCCAGCCAGACGCCCAGCTCGTTGACGCCGACGATGCGCATGAACCCTTCCATCGTCTCGTGGACCGCGTCCGCTTCGCTGTTGAGACCGGCGTTGTTCACCAGGCCGTCGATCGTGCCGGCGGCCCCTTCGACATCGGTGACCAGCGCCTGCCAGGAGGTTTCGTCGGTCACATCGAGCACGTGGCCGATCGCCCGCCCATCGGCCGCCTCGATCGAGCGTGCCAGCTCCTCGGCTCGTGCCGTGTCGATGTCCGCGACGACGACCCGCGCACCCTCGGCGGCCAGCGTTCGGCAGATCGCCTCGCCGATCCCGCCCGCGCCGCCGGTCACGACCACGACCCAATTCGACAGCCCAAGGTCCATGCCGCTAGCATCGCACAGTCATCTAGACGTCTAACGGAGTCCCCGGCGTCCATGCCCGCGGTTCGTCGTGTCCCGGTTCGGCCGCTGGAACCCAGCGCCTTCGCCCGCTACGGCTCGGTGGTCGAGGCGGGTGCGGTCGACGATCCGTCGCTCAACCGAGCGCCCGGGCAGATGGCCTTCATGTGGGTCCATCGCGATCTGCAGTACCCGCGGATGCCGTTCATCGCGACGTGCCGCTACCTCTACCGCGGCGCGCGCTGCGACTACGTCCAGCGCCACCCGGAAAGTACGGTCGTGCTGATCCCCATCGACCATCGGCCGAGCGTGATCTGGTTCCTGCCCGACGCGGACGGTCTGCCGGACACGGAGCATGCCGAGGCGATCCTGCTCGACGGCACGCGCGGCATCGTGATCGCGCCAAATACCTGGATCCGCTACGCCTACCCGGTGACCGACGCGGCCGACTTCGCCTACGTGAGCGCGCGCGTCGACCCCGAGGAAGACATCCAGCGGGTCTATCTCGAGCGCGATCACGACACGGTGCTCGAGTGGTACTTCGACCTGCCGCTCGGCGAGGGGATCGAGACAACGCCCGGAGGCGCGGTGCTGAAGCTGCCACTCGCCGGTGGGCAGAATCTGAAGCTCGGCGTTGGCGGCGTGATCCAGCGCACCGACACGCCGACGGCCGGCTGAGACCGTGGACCCCGAAGAGCGCGAGCTGCGCGAGCAGATCGCCACGTTCTCGCGACTGCTCGTCGAGCTGGGGCTGCTCGAGTTCAAGGGCGGCAATCTCTCCGCGCGCATCGGCGAGAACGAGATGCTCATCACGCGTCGCTCCGCGTCCAAGGGCAGCATGCTCGACGACGACGTGGTGCGGACCGCGATCGACCACCTGGACGAGAACGCCAATCTCGCGTCCAGCACGTACGAGATCCATCGAGCGATCTACCAGCAGACCGACGCACGCGCCGTGATCCACGCGCATCCGTCCAAGACGGTCACGCTCTCGATGTTCCGCGACGAGCTGGTGCCGCAGGACGAGAACGGGATGCTCTACCTGCGTCCCAAGGTGTCGGTCGTGGCGCCTCCGACCTTGTTCGGCTGGAACCTCGCGGCCGAGGACATGGCGAATTGCCTCCGAACGGAGAACGTGGTGATCCAGAAGTGGCACGGCACGTTCGCCAAGGGCGCCGACCTGGTCGAGGCCTTCCACCGGACGCGTGCCGTCGAGTTCATGAGCGCCCACCTGATCCGGATCGCCGAGCTGCGCCCGCTGTTCGGTGAGCCGACGCCGATCCCGACGGAGATGGCCGAGGTCATCGGCGGTGTACCGGGTCGAGGATTGCGACGGCTGACGTGACCGACCGCGTGCCGCGCGCCGAGGAGGTGCCACGCGACGAGGAGCTGCCACGGTACGCGGACCTGTCGCTCGTCCCCGGCCTGCCTGCCCGCCACGCGTGGGATGCCTGGGGCCGCGACGATCGGATCGGCACACTCAACCTGCTGACGCCGGAGCGCGTCCGGTATGCCGCGTCACTCGTTCGGAGAGGTTCCGTCTTTCCGCTCAACTGGGAGTTGGAGCTGCCCGATCCGCCGATGTTCGGACGGCAGCGCATCCGCCACGCGAGCACGGTCACCGCCTACGGAACCGACGATTGGTACGACCATTTCTATCCCCAGGTGTCAAGCCAGTGGGACGCGCTGTCGCACATCGGCCACCCCGACGCCGGCTTCTACGCGGGCACTCCGGCATCGGCGGTCGCGACGCCGGAAACCAATCCGCTGGGCATCGAGTGGTGGGCAAGGCGTGGCATCGCGGGCCGCTTCGTGTTGCTCGACCTGGGTCGCCGTCGTGACATGCAGCGGAACCCGTTCGACATGCTCCGTGACGACGCGGTCGATGTCGCCGAGCTCGAGGCGACGGCCGCCGAACAGCGTGTCGAGCTCCGCCCGGGGGACATCCTGCTCCTGCGCTTCGGCTGGATCCGCTGGTACCGCGATGCCTCGCAGGAGATCCGCGATGGCGTGCCGACGATGGGCGACACGGCGACCCCGGGCCTCGAGCAGACCGAGGCGATGGCCGAGTGGCTCTGGGACCGACGGATCGCGGCGGTGGTCGGGGACAACCCGGGGGTGGAGCGCTACCCGTCGCCCCCGACGGATTTGGACCACTTCCTCCACTTGCGCCTGATCACGTTCCTGGGCATGGCGCTCGGCGAGCTGTTCGACCTGGACGCGTTGGCGGACGACTGCGCGCGGGACGGCGTCTACGAGGGGCTGTTCACGGCGGCGCCGCTGAACAAGCGAGGCGGCTCCGGCTCGACCGCGAACGCGCTGGCGTTGAAGTAGAACCTCACGGCGTGGCGCTGGGCAACGGGATCGCTGGTGCGGCACCGGTCTGGAACAGGCTTGCCGCGTAGATCTCGACTGGCACCGTGCCGTCGTTGGCACCGAAATGGGCGAGATCTGGGTTCTCGATGACGGTGTCGCCTGCCTGCAGGTTCAGCACTTTGCCGCTCGTGTCAGTCTCGGTCGAACCATCGGCCCGGAGGATGGTCACATCGCCGTCGATGACCGTATAGGTCAGGTCGCCGCTGACGATGCGCGCCACTTGAAAGCCGGGGTGCCTGTGGGGCACCAGCTGCGCGCCGGCCGGGATGGTGTAGTGCCACAGGGAGAGTGTCTGACCGTCTGCCGTCGTCGGCAGGACATCGCCCAGGAGGGTACGGATGATGCCGCTCACCGGGCGATGCCGCAGGCGTTGCCTCGGCCTCGCTTGCGGACGGTTGGGGTGGTTCGAGACCCTCGAAGTGGAAGGTGTGGCGCCAGGTGCCGTCCGCGAGATGTTCGGTCTCTGCCCAGCCGCTCGCGCCGGCGTAGGCGCCGGAGCCTCCGGTGATCGGTCGGACAACGCTCGTGTTCGAAGCGATCGTGGGCGCCGATTTGGGGTAGAGCGCCGTGCCGTTCACGACGATCTGGTCGGAGCCGTCGCCGAACGAGAAGATGAGCGTGCTGATGCGGACCTCGTCCCCGGGCTTCGGAACGTCGATGCCAACGGTCGTCAGGGTGCTGTCGAGCCGCCCCACGGTTGTCCCAGACTCGTCCGCGATCGGCAGCGACGTGACCCGCAGGTCGCCCAGCTGATGGCCGTCGGACGCCTGGTTGGCGAGCGTGATCGTGACGGGACCGTGAGTCACCGTGAAATCGCTTCCGTCGCGAGGTTGAGCCAGTGACGCAGGAGCGATCGACAGTGCGGCAAGAACGATCGCGGCCAGCAGCGCCGCCAGCAGCGATGGGCGTACGTGGACGATGCGGTGCATCACGGTTGTCCTCCTGGCATGACGAGCGCCTGGACGCGGCGTTGGGTGCCCGCCCTCAATCATGCGGCCGCCCCGGCCAGGGCTCGAGCCGTACTTGCGGACCTAGTCCTCCGCCCGGATCAGGTTCTCGAACGGGCGTTTGGTGCCCATGCCCAGCTCCATGCCACCACTCACCAGGAGCGTGGCGCCCGTGATGAAGCTCGCCAGCGGGCTGGCCAGGAAGAGCGCCGTGTAGCCGACTTCCTCGGGCGTGCCGCTCCGACCGAGCCACTGCCACGACTCGAGGAACTCGTGGAACGCCTCGCCGTTGGGTGACGCGTCCTGGAGCGCGATGCGCCCCCGCGTGATGATGTTTCCCGGCAGCACGCAGTTGACCCGCACGCCATTGGCTGCCTCGTCAATGGCAAGCGATTTGGTCAGCGAGCTGATGGCGCCCTTGGTCGCGACGTAGTCGGGATTCGAGAAGAAGCCGACGTCGGCGACGATGCTGCCGATGTTGACGATCGCGCCGTGCCGCTCGCGAAGGTACGGCAGCGCGAACTTGGAGCCCGCGAAGTAGGGCACGAGGTTGATCTCGATGAGGCGCCGGAAGTCGTCGACCGGGATGTCGTCGATCGGACGCCAGCCGAAATTCTGGCCCGCGTTGTTGACCAGCACGTCGATTCCACCGTGGCGCTCGGCGACGCCATCCACCAGGGCGCGCAGCGCATCGGTGTCGCTCACGTCGGCCTGGACGAACTCGCAGCGACCCGGTCCGGTTCGCGTCAGCTCCTCGGCAAATGCCGGCCCGTGGGCGGTCGATCGCGAGTTGATGACGACCGTCGCGCCGGCCTCCACGAACGCTCGCGCGCAGCCCGCGCCGACACCGTCCGAGCCGCCGGTGACCAGCACCGCCTTGCCGGCAAAGTCGATCGAAACCGCCATCGACCGTTAGCCGGTGCGCGCTGCCGGCCCGACGCCCTGGCGCAGCTCGTAGCTGTAGCGGCTGCCCAGGAACCAGCCGATCGTGCGTTCGAGCGGGCGGCCGTCCTCGAGGTAGCTGATGCGCGTCGAGTTGAGGATCGGCGCGCCAGGCTCGACGTCGAGGGCCGCCGCGGTGGGGCGGTCGGCAACCAGCGAGTTGATGGTCAGGTCGGCATAGGTGGCGGACAAGCCATGGCGTTCGCGCAGGACCCGAGTGAGGCTCTCGGTGTTGAAGTCGAATGAGAGCAGGTCCGGCGCGTATTTCTCGGGGATGAGTGACTCCTGGAGGCCGATCAGGACGCCGTCGGCATATCGCAAGCGGCGCAAGCGGAAGCACGATCCCCGCGGCCCGATCCAGAGATCCGACCGGGCGTCGGCCGGCGGCCGGATTCGATCGAAACGGAGCACGCGCGAATCGACACGCACGCCGCGCGCATTGAGCTCGGCAGAGAGGCCGTAGGGAACCTCGGCCTCGCGGCGCAGGTGGATCGGCGAGACCATCGTCCCGTGGCCATGGCGCCGCTCGATGATGCCGCGCGCCGATAGCCCGGCGAGTGCCTGGCGGACGGTCATGCGCGTCACGCCGAACTCAGCGGCGAGCTCCGATTCACTCGGCAGGAACGTGCCCGGCGGGTACGTCCGGTCATCGATCCGCTTGCCCAGCTCCGCGGCGATGCTGCGATACCGCGGCTGGCGGCGGCCGTCGTCGGTCGATGAGGCACCAGCGGCGGGCGTGGTCCCACTCTGTTCGATCACGGACGGCGCAAGGCGCGCGGCGTTCATCGGCTGGGTCCGATGTCCGCGAGCTCGACCAGCTCCCCGGTTGCGACCGAGCGCTCGATCGCGAACAGGGTTCGCATCGTGCGCAGGACATTGCGACCCGACGCCCACGGCTGGTCGCCGTTGCGCAATGGCGAGCAGCAGGTCGCCCATGGTCGCGCCGAACGATTCCGGCGCGTACCGGTACAGCAGCGGCACCTCGATCGCGACGCCCGGCCGCGCGTGCAGGCCCAGTCGCAGCGTGCTGCGAGCCATGCGCGGCTGGCCGGCCTCCGGGATCTCGATGTCGTCGGTGCCGTCCAGCGAGCCGTCTTCACCGACGATCGTGATCGGCCACGAGCGGCGCAGCTCGGAAGCGAAGTCGTCCCGGATCGTGCCCTGTGAGCCGTCATCGAACAGCAACGTCGCCGCCAGAACGGAGCCGGCGCCGGTCTTGCGCGTCTGGTTGGCGAACACCCGCGCGGGCGCCCGGTCGAACCACGAGAGCACGATGTCGACCTGGTGCACGGTCACGTCATGGACCGCGTCGAAGTCCGCTCGGTGCTGGAGGCCGCGCGCCGCGTCCCACTGGATGCCGGCGGCGAGCAGCGTCCCGATGGCGCCCCGGCGGATCAGCTCCCCGGCCGCGAAGCACGCCGGTGCATAGCGCGAATTTTGGTTGACGGCCAGCTTGACGCCGCCCGCTTCCGCGGCTTCGACGATCGCAGCGCATTGCTCCCACGTCTCGGCGAGCGGTTTGGCGATCTGGATGTGAACGCCGCGCTGGGCGGCCTCGCGAACGGCGGCGACGCGCTCGGGTGACATGCCGCGATCCCAGCGGAGGTTGATGTCGACCACGTCGAGGCGCTCCCGGTCCAGCATCTCGCGGTAGTCCGCGTAGCCCGCGGTGATGCCGAACTGTCGGGCGATCTTTTCGCGCGCCGCAGGGTCGGGATCCGCGACCGCCACCACGTTGTATCCGCGGGCTCGGTAGGCCGGAAGCACGTTGTTGTTGACGAACCTGCCGAGGCCGATCATGCCGATGCGCAGGTCGGTCGGGACCGGCTCGCGCAGCGCGCGCGGGCGAAGATCGAGCCCCAGGATCTCGTCGAGCTGCACCGGACCTCCCTCGCTCGCGCCTCAGTCGAGAGGCTGAAGTCTAGACAACTGCCGAACCGGACGTTTCAGCGCGCGGTGAGGGCGTCGTCGAGCCCGCCGGCGCGGAAGGCGCCGCGAATGTCGAGGAGCAGCTGCGCCCGCTTCGCGTACAGCGCCGCGAGCGACGCATCGGGCTCGAAGGGGTCGGCTTGCAGCGTGAGCCGGGACGCGATGTCGACCGGAGAGCCGTCGACGCCGAGGTGACTCAGCGCGAACATGGCCGCGCCCCGAAGTCCCGGGTTGGGATCGCGAATCCGCCGGACCTGGATCCCGAGGACATCGGCGACGATCTGCGCCCACAGGTTCGAGCGCGATCCGCCGCCCGTCAGTGCCACGGTCGTCGCGGCCATGCCGATGCCCGCCATCTTGTCCGCCACGATCCGCAGCTCGAGCGCGACGCCTTCGAGCACGCCACGGGCGAGGTCGGCACGCGTGGTCGCGAGCGAGAGGCCGACGAAGACACCGCGTGCCTGCGAGTCGGGAGCGATCACGCCATCCCCGGCCAGTGCCGGGACGAACGCCACTCCATTGGCGCCTGGGACCGAGCGGGCCGCGAGCGCTTCGAACTGCGCATGGCTGCCGACGCCGTGCGTCTGCCGGAACCAGTCGACGGCGCTTCCGGCGGCGCGCGTCAGTCCGACCACCCGGCGGAGCGTCGGCACGGATCCGGGCATCAGGAAGAGGCCGCTCGGAAGGTTCGCGGCGACCGACGGTCCGGCCTCCGCCGCATCGATGGGACCGGCGAACGCGCCGGCGGTGCCCAGGTAGGCATACACCTGGCCCGGTTGTGCGACCCCGGCGCCGAGCTCCGAACAGATGCCGTCGGACGCCGCGGCGATGATCGGGACGCCCCGTGGCAGGCCGAGCAGCGTGGCTGCCCGCGCGTCGACGGTTCCGACGACTTCACCCGGCTGGACGACACGCGGCAGCGAATCCTCGTCGATCTCGAAGGCGGCCAGCAGATCGCGGCTCCAGCCGAGACGATGGACATCGAGCAAGCCCACGTGGGCCGCCGCCGTCGAGTCGACCGCATCGGGGTCTCCGCCGAGCGCGCCCGTGACCACACCCTGCGGCGTCCGCAGGCGCCAGCCATCGCCAAGGACGTTCGGCGCCGTTCGTCGCAGCCAGAGGAGACGCGGCAGCGCCGACGACGCATCGGGTTCCATGCCGGCGATCGCGCGGTAGTCGGCGCGTGCTTCACCGCCGCGCAAGCGGTTCGCTTCCGCGCCGCCGCGGCTGTCCTGCCAGGTCAGAAACGGCATCCGTGGCCGGCCATCCGGGCCGCAGACCAGGAACGTCCCGCGCGGGCCGGTGATCGACAGCGCCCCGATCCGAGACCGAGGCGACCCCGCGACCGCTTCGCGGATCGCCCGGCGGGTCGCGGCCAGGACGCGCGACGGATCGTGTTCGCTGGTGCCGTCCGGATCCACGTGCATGCGCTGCGCGACGCTCGCGACGGACAGCGGGATCGCGTCGATGCCAACGACGCCTGCCTTGACGGCGGACGTGCCGACGTCGATGGCCAGCACGGCGTCGCCAGAGCGGCGGTTCGCGAAGGTGTTCACGGCGGATCGAGGGTTGCCAACAGTTCCGCTTCATACGGCATCGCGGTGCTGCAGGCCAGGCGGCCGCTCACGATCGAACCTGCGTTCGACGCAAGTTGCAGGAGCTCCGCCTGGTCCGCATCCCGCAACAGACCCCACAGAACGACAGCCGCGAACGCGTCGCCCGCGCCCAGGCCGTTGACGACCGCGACCGGCCGCGGAGCCGCCTCGTACCGGGCTTCCCGTGTGAGCAACGACGCGCCGTCCGGTCCGTGCTTGACGTAGACGCGGGACGCGCCCCGCGCGAGCACCCCTTCGGGTTCGACGCCCGCGACCGCAAACTCGGAATCGCTGCCGATCACGACATCTGCGAGCGCGAGCGCGCGATCGATCTGGGCCGGGTATTCGTCGGGGTGCGCCCAATATCCGTCGCGCCAATCGAGGTCGATCACAGTCGCCGTGTGCATGCCGCCCTCACGGTGCAGGCGCATCGCCTCGAGCGTCGCGGAACGGCTCGGTTCCTGCGCGAGCCCGCTCCCCGAGACGATCAGCAGCGGCGCCGCGTGGAGGAGATCGACCGGCAGGTCCGCGGGGCGCAGCTCCCAGTCCGGGCAGGTCGGCAGCCGGTACGGGAGCAGCGGAAAACGGTCCGGCGGCCAGATCTCGGCGAAGGTGAGTGCCGTCCGGAGCGTGGGGTGCACGCCGACGTGGGTCGTGTCGACGTCCTCGTTCTCCAGCGTGGCGCTGATGAATCGACCGTGCCCGTCGTCGCCTACCGCGGAAATGACTGCGGTGCGAACGCCCAGGCGCGCCGCGCCGACGCCGACGTTGCCGGCGAACCCACCGAGAAAGCGCTCGAACGTGTGCACTTGCTCGAGCGGCGTGTTGGACTGCAGCGGGTAGAGGTCGGCGTGCAACCGGCCCATCACGATGGCCTCGGGCACGTCACCGCCGGCCACGTCGGGGGTCATCATGGTCGTCGCCGGACGGATCAGCCGGCGCCCGTCAGACGGCGCCGGTCAGCCAGCGCGCAGGATTGCGCACCATGATCGCGTCGAGGTCGTCGTCGCTCAGACCCAGCTCGCGCAGCCGCGGGAGTGCGACGCGGGAGATGAAGCTGATCCGGTCCGGGTTGATCGCGATGTGGCGCTGTTGCTCCTCGTCGTTCAGGAGTCCGGCCCAGATCGGATCGTCGTGCGCGACCACGATGCGGTCGGCATGCCCGCGCTGTACTAGCGTGGCGATCATCTGCAGGCGCCCCTCGACGGTCTGACCGCCGTACTCTGGCATGGCGCCGTTGGGCAGCCGATCCATGCCAACAAAGAAGCCGCGGGCCGCAATCCTGGCGAGGTAGTCGGCGTCGAATGAGTCGTCGAGGTGGCCGATCACGACGCGCGCTGGATCCATCCCCAGGCGTTCGAAGGCATCGGCCTGACGAGCCCCGGTTTCCCAGCGCGCAGCGGAGTGGGTCAGGATCGCCGCACCGGTCTCGCGGTGAGCACGCACGGCCGCCTCGAGTACGCGCTCCTCGAACGGGGTGATCTGCTCCTCGCTGGCGACCTTGATGATCCCCGCGCGAGTCGTCGTGCCATCGGCGCCGGCGCTCAGTTCGCGGATGAACAGCGACGCGAGCTGGTCGGCGGTCCGGTTCGCCATCGTCGGCACCGGCAGCAGCCAGTGCCCGCTCGACGCAACGATCTGCATGCCGCTTTGCCGGGCAACCTCGGCGATCACGCCGATGTCGCGACCCAGATCGAAGGTCGTGGCATCCACGACCGTCTTGATCCCGGCCGCCTTCGCGTTCTGCATGTCGCGCACGGCGAGGTCGATCAGGACGTCGAGGCCGCCGTACAGCTCCGGCCACGATCGGATGATCCCGGCTGAGGTTGCCGCCACGTGCTCGTGGATCAGCACCTGGCCGAGATCGGCGGCCGAGATCGGGCCGAGAACGCCCTGGACGGTGGCGGCCTTCGCGTCGGTCATGCGCGGGCCGAGCCTTGCGCGGATCCGGCCAGCGCTTCGCTCCACGGCCGGCCTTCCGCGTCGACGATCGCGCATAGCCGATCGAGCCGCGGCACCGAAACATCGTCCAGGTAGCGCGTCCGATCCTCGGCGTTGAGTGCCGGCGCCCAGATCGCGCGGCCGGCCAGGAAGCCCGAGGCACCACCCCGGCAGCTCGCCGTCACCGCACCTTCGAACTCGTCGGGTCGAACGCCGGTCGACAGCACCACCCACGGAGTCGGCAAAGCGGCGGTCAGCTCTCGTGCCAGCGCGGTAACCGATCCAGCCTCGCTCCCGCCGTGAACCGGGACCTGCGCCTTGTACACGTCGCAGCCTTCGGCAAGCGCCACCGAGGCGCGCAGGAACTCCTCGGGCGAAGCCGGGTTTCCGGTCCGTGGATCGGTCTGCACGATTCCTTCGACCAGCGCGAGGACGCCGTGCTCGTGTGCCGCGCTGATGAACACCTGCACGGTTTCGATCCGTGGTGCGTTGTCCTGGCCCGGTGTCCACACCACCAGCAGCTTCAGCGCGTGAGCGCCGAGCGACACCGCGACGGGCACCGCGTCTACGTCCAGGTCGCTGTCCTGCACCGGGTGGCCGCGCACCTGGTGCAGCCGGTCGACGGCGACGATCCGCCCGCACGACGCGCCCTTCAGCTCCTCGAAACCGCCGCGCGACAGAAACCCCGTCTCGAGCAGCACCGCGGATGCATGCGGCAGGACCGCACGGAGTGCCTCCATCCGGAACGCGTCGAGTGCCGGCTCATCCGCCGATAACCCCGCCGTCTCGAACATGGTCTCGAGCGAGACGCGTTGATCCAGCGCGACCATCGCGAAGGCACCGCTCGGACGCGCCAGCGCCGCGTATCGGTCGGCACCGGTCAGCTGGACAGCCTGCGAACTCATGCGTGGACGACCGTGGCCGGCGCAACGCGCTCCGCGCGGACGCCGACATGCGCGGCGTGCCGTGCCACGTCGTCCCATGACGGGATCGCGCTGCGACCGTCGAGCCCGGCACACGACAACGCCGCGGCGACTGCGGCAAAGCGAAGGGCATCGGCGAGCGACTCGCGCCGGACGAGCGCGGCAAGCAGTGCGCCGTGCCAGACGTCACCCGCGCCGAGCGAGCTCAGCACGTCGACTGGAAACGCGTCTGCGCGCAGGGTCCACCGATCGTTGTTCGACGCGCGGTCGGACATCGGAGAGCTGCCGTCGACTTCCCGGATGGTCATCGGCGCTACCGTCGGATCGATCGCGCTCAGCCCGATCGCGCCGTCCGCGCCCATCGTCGCGACCGCGATCGTCGCGCCTTCCCCGATCGCCTGCTCGAGCGCAGCGCCAAGCGTCGACGCGCCCGTCCATCGAAGGAGCTCCGTCGCGCTCGGGGCATAGAGCGTCACATCGCCGAGCGTCAGGTCGGGGATCGGGTTGCCTCCGTCAACCGAGATGGGCGTGCGGACGCCCTGCCCGCGCAGCCAACCGACGACTGGCCAGCCGGCGTGGTCGACGTGCACCCACGCGGCATCCTCGCAGCGACGTACAAGCTCCTCGGACAGCGGTGGGATTGCCGGTTCGCGATACGCAATCAACGATCGGGTGCCCGGCAGCGCGTCCGGGACGATCGCCAACGAGAGCGCCGAGTGGTAACCGGGACGCACCTCGACCAGGTCCGTGTCAACGCCTTCGCGCCTGAGCCCCTCGGTTATGAACCGACCGGGCTCGTCATCGCCGATCACGGCACAAAGTGCAGCCGGAACGCCGAGCCTGCTGAGGGCCACCGCCGCGGTCGCGGCCAGGCCGCCGCCGGCAAGGACGGCGCCATGTGCGGGGATCCGCTGATCGGGACCCGGCAGCGCCTCGACCTGCACGATGGAATCGAGCGCAGCCACGCCGATGCACACGACCCCGGTCACTCCCTCGTACCCGCCCCGGTCACGGACTCGATCCTAGCATGAGATACGATCCGGTCCTGCCGTCTAGACAACCGCACATGTTTCGAGGGAGCAGATGATCGCGGTTCGTTGCTACGGAGCGAACGACCTGCGCATGGTCGAGGAGCCGCTTCCGATCCCCGCGGCGCTCGAAGTCCGGGTGCGGCCGCTGGCGGTGGGGTTGTGCGGCACGGACCAACAAATCATCGAAGGTGCCTTCCCCGCGACTCCTGGTGTCGTGATCGGCCACGAGATCTGCGGCACCGTCGACGCGGTCGGAACGGGCGTAACGAACGTGCGCGAGGGCGACCTCGTGACGATCGAGCCGCACCTCTTCGACGGCACGTGCCGCTATTGCCGCCTCGGGCTCGAGCATATGTGCCTCGATAAGCGCGCCTTCGGCGTGCACCTGGACGGCGGCCTCGCGGAAGCCGTGGTCGTGCCCGCTCGGCTCGCCTACCAACTCCCGTCGACGCTCGATCCGCGCATCGGCGCGATGACCGAGCCGCTCGCCTGTGCCATTCACGGCATGGATCGCCTCGAGCCAAAGCAGGGGCTGCCGCTGCTCGTCATCGGCGGCGGACCGGCCGGTTTGTATCTCACTGCACTCGGCCGGCTCGCGGGCCTCGGACCCATTGTCGTGGTCGAGCCAGACGCGCACCGGCGAGAGGTGGCCGCCAATCTCGGCGCGACCATCACGATCGATCCCACCGCAGACAGCTGGCAGACGGCCGCCCTCGCCGCGACGAATGGCGACGGCTTCGACTTCGTCATCGAGGCTGCAGGCACGGCCACCGGCGTCGAGACCGCGATCGCTCTGTCGGCTCGTCGAGCGCGGATCCTCGTCTATGGCGTGGCTCGTCCCGAGGATCGCGCGGCGATCCCGCCGTACGTCGTCTACGCGAAGGAACTGACGATCCTGGGCACCGCCATCAACCCGTACACCCACCTGCGTGCGACCGCGTTGCTCAGCGAACTCGGCCTCGAGCACATCGACACTGCGACGTTCCCGCTGGCGAAGTTCGCGGACGCGTTCGAGGCCCAGCGTGCCAGAGCAGCGACCAAGATCCTGGTGACGCCGCAGTTCGTGTAGACGACTGGGTTCAGTCGGGCTTGAAGTACCGGGACACGGATGGCTCGTTGATGCGCGACAGGCCGAGCACCGTCAGCTCGCGCCGAAGCTTCTGGACGAACTTCTGCGCGCCCTCGGCGTCGCGGCGCTTGAGTGCCTCGAAGCGGCCGATCGTCAATCGCAGGTGCAAGTCCCACGCGTCGGGGTACTGGTACACCAGCGCTCGGTCGTAGCGCAGGCCAACCGGCCCGACGACCGTCGCGATCAGCCGCTGGAGACGTGCAAAGCCGGTGGGCCGGAACAGCGCGTGGTGCATCGCAACGATCTGGCCGCCGTACTCGCGTTCGTCCTTTGCTCGGCGCGCGCGGCGTATCTGTTCGACGATTTCGGCGACGGTGGCGATCTCCTCTTTCGTGATGTGCTCGACGACCAGGGGGAACGCCGGAACCTCGAGCGCGTCGACCAGGAACGCCTGCTCCTGCATCTCGGTGACGGTCAGCCAGCGCACGGATGCGCCGCGGTAGGGAGACGACTCGACGAGGCCGTCTGCCTCCAGCAAGGCCAGTGCTTCCCGCACCGGCGTCTTGGAGATCCCCAGCCGTGCCGCGAGGTCGTTCTCGACCAGCCGCTGGCCAGGCAGCAGGTCGAACCACACGATCATGTCGCGCAGCGAGTCGTAGGCCGCGCGCTTGTACGTCGGCACCTCCAGCGGTCGCATGCTGGAGCCGGCCGGAACTGCGTCGGCGGGCACGCCGGCCAGCGGCCCGCTGGCGGCAGAGAGCCTCGGCGACACGTGTGCTCCTGCTCCTTTCGCTCCGCAATGGCCTTTCGGCCACTGCTGTGCACTAATGCGGTCGGCTGACGGCGTTACCGGGGTCCGACCGTCGTTTGCGAGTCGGGCGGGATCGCGGCGCCGCCGAATAGGCCGATTCTACGGGCAGTCAGGGCTGGAGCGCGCACCGAATATCGTATACGATCCTGCCTCCGAGACGGGTCGGACCGCTCACCCGGACGCCCGTCGCGAGCGCCAGGGATGCGGCGCGCGCACGACTGATTGGAGGCGGGATGTGACGGTTGCACAGCCAACCAGAGAGGGTGCGCTGGCAGCGCTGAGCCAGGACGAACGCCTCGATCTGTACCGGATGCAGTTCCGGCTGCGGACATGTTCGAGCAACGCGCCCACGAGCTGTTCATCGAAGGCCTGGTGCGCGGCACGTCGCACCTGGGCACCGGGCAGGAGGCGATCGCGACCGGCTTCGCGGCGTCGATGCGGCCGGACGACTACACGCTCAGCACCTATCGCGGCCACAACCACGTGATCGCCCGGGGCGTGTCGATGGCCAAGGTCATGGGCGAGCTGATGGGCCGCGATGGCGGCCTGATGGGCGGCAAGGGCGGCTCGATGCACCTGATCAGCGTCGAGCACGGCGCGCTCGGCTCGTACGCCATCGTCGGTGCCCACCTGCCGATCGCGGCCGGTGCCGCCTGGTCCGCCGCAGTTCCGCGGCACCGACCAGGTGACCGTCTGCTTCTTCGGTGACGGCACGACCAACATCGGGGCGTTCCACGAGGCGCTCAACATCGCGGCGGTGTGGAAGCTGCCGATCGATCTTCGTGTGCGAGAACAACCAGTACATGGAATACACCCCGATCGGCGGACGTGACCGCGGTCGCCCATCCGGCAGCCGACCGCGCCGGCGGCGTACGGCCTCGAGCTCGATCCTGATCGACGGCAACGACGTCGACGAGGTCCTGGCGACGGCCCAGGCGCGTGATCGGACGCGCCCGGGCCGGCGACGGACCGTCGCTGATCGAGGCCGAGACGTATCGACATGGTGGCCATTCGCGGGCCGACCCGGCCACTACCGGCCGCCGGAGGAGGTCAAGAGCTGGCTCGAGAAGGACCCGGTGACTCGAACTACCGGAGCGCGGCTCCTGGAGGCTCGGCGCCGACGAGGCGACGCTCGACCGGGTCGAGGCCGAGGTTCGCGCCGAGGTCGAGGCGCGATCGACGAGGCACGCGCGATGGCGCCACCGGATCCGTGTCCACGCGGCCACGGACCTGTGGAGCGACGGAGGCTCGACGTGGCGGAATTGACCTATCGCGCCGCGGTCGTCGCGGCCGCTCGCCCAGGAGATGGAGCGCGACGAGACGGTCGTGTTCCTCGGCGAGGACGTCGCCGCGGCGGGTGGCGTCTTCAAGGCCACGCCGGGCCTGCTCGAGCAGTTCGGTCCGGTCCGCGTCCGCGACACGCCGATCGCCGAGCAGGCGATCCTGGGCCTGGCGATGGGCGCCGCGATGACCGGCCTGCGGCCGGTCGCCGAGAGTCATGTTCAGCGACTTCTTCGCCGTCTGCTGGGACCTGGTCGCCAACGAGATCGCCAAGACCCGCTACATGTCCAACGGCCAGGTGAGCCTGCCGCTGGTGATCCGGACCGCCAACGGCGGCGGCATCCACTTCGGGGCGCAGCACAGCCAGAGCGTCGAGAACTGGGCGATGATGATCCCGGGGCTGAAGGTCGTGGCGCCGTCGACGCCCGCCGACATGAAGGGCCTGCTGGCGGCGGCGATCCGTGACCCCGATCCGGTCGATCGTCTTCGAGCACAAGAACCTCTACGCGACCAAGGCCGAGGTGCCCGACGGCGAGCACGTCGTGCCGCTCGGCGAGGCCAACGTCGTCCGCGCCGGCGTCGCACGCGACCGTCGTCGCGCTCGCCGCGATGGTCCCGGTTGCCCTGGAAGCGGCGGAGATCCTCGCGGCCGAGGGCATCGACGTGACCGTGATCGACCTGCGCTGCCTCGTCCCGCTCGACACCAAGACGATCCCGAGTCGGTCCGCGAGACCGGCTGGCTGTTCACCGTCGAGGAGAACCCGCGGCTGTGCGGCTGGGGCGCCGAGATCGCCTCGATCGCGGCCGAGGAGGCGATCGACCACCTGTCGGGTCCGATCGTCCGAATCACCGCGCCGCACCTGCCGCTGCCGGCCGCCGAGAACCTCGAGGCGCTGGTGATGCCCTCCCCCGAACGCGTCGCGGACACGATCCGCGCGTCGCTGCGCTAGGCGCGGCTGGCGGCAACCAAACCCGCCGATCCACCCGCGGTCCCCCGGGCCCGACCGTCTTCCGGCTCGACGGAAGTCGGTCCTCGTCAGCGGCGCCGGCGGCGCCTTCGGTCGTGCTCGCGATGCGCGGCTTTGCCCGCGCCGGTGCGCGCGTCTTCGGCGTCGACGTCCACGGCGCCACGCTCGAGGAAACGCGCCGCCTGGTCGAGTCCGATGGCGGCAAGGCGACCGTCGCGACCGCCGATGTCGGCGATCCGGAGGCTGTCTCGAGTGCGTTCGAAGCGCTTCGACGCGGCCTTTGGTCGGGATCGACATGCTGATCAACAACGCGGGGATCAACCCGCAACAGGCCGAGGCGGAGGACTTTCCGCTGGACGTCTGGAACACGGTCGTCCGCCATCAACCTGACGTCCGTGCTGCTCATGTCGCAGCAGGCGGCGCGCCGGATGATCGCGGCCGGTCGCGGCGGGAGCATCGTCAACGTCAGCTCGATCGCGGGCTCCAGCGTGCTGGGCCGCGGCAACATGGGCTTCGGCGTCAGCAAGGCCGGCGTCGAGCAGCTGACGCGCGAGCTGGCCGTCGAGTGGGCTCACCACGGCATCCGCGTCAACGCGATCGAGCCATGCCAGTTCGTGACGAAGGGCTGCAGAGCCTGATCGACAACCCGGCCAGGCGCCGCTCGTCGGCCCAGATGCTCAGCGGCATCCCGATCGGCCGAATGGGCAGCCCGACGAGATCGTCGGTCCGATGCTGTTCCTGGCATCGCCGGCCGCTCGATGGTCACCGGCGTCATCCTCGCCGTCGACGGCGGCAACCTCGCGCTCAACCCGGCGGCAGCCTGCCACCTTCCCCGGTCTACCGAGCTGGCGCTCGTAATCCAGCCCAGACCGTCGCTACCTCTCACGAACAAGGAGCCCGAGGCTGACCCGTCTTCGAACCCTACTCGTCCTCAACGCCGACGACATCGAGCCGTTCGCGCACCCCGCCGACCCGGTCTACCAATCCCAGCACGTCCTGGGCACCGAGACGACCGGCCTGCACGACCTGCTGCTGAACCGCGGCACCGTGGCGCCCCGAGCCGGCCTGGGTGGCGGCAACCACCCCGACAACGACGAGATCTACTACGGCGTCAGCGGGGTGTGCGCAGTCGACCTCGGCGGTGACCCGAACACCGGTGAGGGCGGCGAGACGTTCGACATCGGCCCGGGCGCGGCTCGTGATCATCCCGGCCGGCACGTTCCATCGCCTGCGCAACGAGGCCGACGAGCCGTTCGTGCTGCTGACGATCTGGCCGCAGACGGCCGCCCGGGCGCCAACGGGATCCACGATCGCGGCTGGACGACTGGGGCACGGGCTTCCGTCTTCGCCTAATCGTCGAGCTGGTCGAAGACGAGGCGTCCCAGCGGGTGGTGGCGGAGGGCCACGGACGAGGATCCGCTCGTCGAGCCTGATGCAGCCGTCGACCGGCCCACGGCCTGCGCATCACCGCCGATAAGATCCGCGACGGTCGCACCCGTGACATCCCGCTGCCGCATCCGATCGTCATGGGCGAGATCCGGTTCGACTCCCGCGAATACCTCCTGGTCCGCATCGAGACCGACGCCGGCGCGAGCGGCCTCGGCGTCGGCATGACTCGCGGCGCGCCCGTCGCCGAGATCGTCGAGCGCAACCTCGCGCCGCTCCTCGTCGGTCGCGACCCGCTCATGATCGAGCAGCTCTGGCACCGTCTCTACGACCGCAACCTGACGATCGCCGGGCAGGGCATCTTCATGCGCGCCCTGTGCGCGGTCGACATCGCGCTGTGGGACATCAAGGGCCACGCTGGCCGGCCAGCCGATCTGGGCCCTCCTTGGCGGCGCTCGCGAGCGGGTGCCAGTGTCGGTCGCCGGGGCGTATGCCGCGACCGGCACGACCGCCGACGACCTGGCGCCGGGAGGTGGATGACTACGTCGAGCGGGGCTCGCGCGATCAAGATCGCGCCGGGGACCTGGCCTGGACGGACCGCGAGCGATCCGGCGCCTCGTCGACGGGGTCGTCGGCGGGCCGCCCTGTCCTACGACGCGCACTGGGCGTGGCGCGACGCTGTTCGACGTCGTGCCCACGGTCCGAGACGGGTCGGCCTCCGACTCGCTTCATCGAGGACCCGTTTGCGCCCGAGCTGTGGCCTCGCGCCGCAACTGCGCGCGGAAGTGCCGATCTCGCTCGCGCTCGGCGAGGACGCGGTCGGCCGGTGGGCGTTCGTGGCCCTGCTCGCCGAGCTCTGAGCCGGACCTGGTGCGGGTCGACGCGACCACGATCGGCGGGCTGTGCGAGGCGGCGCGGTCTGCGGCGCTCGCCAGCATCCAGGGGCGATCGGTCATTCCGCACGTCTTCCCGGAGGTGCACCAGCACCTCGGCTTCGCGTTCCCGATCGTCCGGGCCGTCGAGATCACGCAGCCCGAATACGAGCTCGAGACGCTCTACCAGCTCTTCCGCGAGTGGGTCACGATCGAGGACGGGCAGCTCGTCGCGCCCACCTCACCCGGCCTCGGCATGGAGCTCGACGACGACGGTCGTCAAGCGCTACACGGTCCGTGAGTTCGACTCGAAGGCCTGACCGGCGCGGCCCCTCTCCGCGCGGTGCCCGTGGCTCGACGGCCGCTCGTTGCAGCGGTCGTACCCCGCGGCTCGACGCCGGCTCTCATAAGCCGGGCTTATGCATGGTCCGGTGGCCCGGCCATCGGACCCCGGTCGCCTCTCAATTGACCGCGCCAGCCGCGGCGAATCGCAGCGATTTGAGCCACCACTGGGCGGGCGGCACGTAGCGGCTTCGGATACAGCCCATAAATCTTGGGATCCACCAACGTTTCCGATTCGTGGACCAACGCCCGAGGGGCCCTTTCGGACCATGCATAAGCTAGGTTGATATCGGGCACGCGACGTTCGGCAAGTGGGCACGGGAGGTTCGACCGTGGTTACACGAGAAACGCGGATCGCCCGTGGTCGGCGGCGAGGCAACCAGATCCAGGCAGGCGTCCTCGCGCAGCTCCGCGAGGCGCGGATCACGGAAGGGATCAGCCAGGCGGCTCTGGCGACGCAGCTGGGCGTGACTCAAGCGTCCGTTTCGATGCTGGAGGCAGGCAAGGTCGCGGACGTGAGCATCGTGCAGGATCGCGGAGATCGCGTCCGTGCTCGGCCTGGAGCCGTCGCTGACGCTCCACCGAATTGGCTCGCCCATCCGAGACAAGGGTCACGAGGCGTTGATCGCCAGTTTCCGCGAACGGCTCGGAGACGGTTGGAGAGTCGTGCGCGAGGCGGAGTTTCCGGCCGAGGGTGACCCACGTTCATGGGATCTCCTGCTCCGTCATCCGACCGAGCGATACCTCGTCGGCGTCGAGGCAGAGACGCGAATTCGCGACCAGCAGGCGCTGGTCCGTCGCATGCGCGAACGAGCCCGAGACGGTGGGGCGGACCACTTGTTGATCGTTCTCAGCGACTCGGCCACGAACCGGCGCCTTGTCCGCGAGCTCAGAGACGCGCTCGGCGAGGAGTTCCAGACGTCCACCGCATCAATCCTCGCGGCGCTGTCGACGGTCGCCCGCCTTCCGGGCTCGGGCGTGGTGCTGCTCTAGCTGTCGTGACCGAACACGTTGTTGACGCACCGAAGTCCAGCGGAGCGCCTCACTCCAGGCGGCGATGCGCAGAGAGGAACTCCCAGGTGACCCGCGTCGCATCGAGGGAGTGGCTCACGCGGCCCAGGTGCGGCGGCATCCACACGCGGGCCCCGGGCCAGGTGTGTCCACCGCCCTCGACCCGGTAGAAGGCGAGGTCAGAGACGGCGGTTGGGCCGTGCCATCGGCGGACGGTGATGTCGGCGCCGATCGTTTCGACGAGCGGCGCTTCCGACGCAGCATTTCGCTCGACCCACAGGCGAGTCCACTCCTCGACGCTCAGGAGGGGGCTGCTCGGACGTCGGACGATGAGTCGCATCCAGAGAGCCGCTCGGCCTCCGGCATAGGGCAGGCTCCGGTCTCGCGTCCCGTGGATCTCGAGCACCGGCAACGGAGTCGCCAGATCGTGCTGCGCGACGATCTCGGCAGCGACCGTGCCGGCAACCTGGGCGATCCCACTGATTCGCTCCGCGTGCTGCCAGGCCAGGCGGCCGGCCATGGTCGCGCCGTTCGACATCCCGACGACGTAAATGCGCGCCGGATCGATCGCCTGCCGCTCGACAACGTCATCGATGACCGCCAGGAGGAATCCGACATCGTCAATGCCATCCTTCTCCGGCCAACGGCCGTCGCCGTAGCGACCGTCGTTCCAGACCTCGCCGATCGCGCTCGGCATGGCAAGCACGAACCCTTCCTCGTCGGCCAATGCCGAGTATCCCGTCCATCGATCGAACATGATCGGATCGATGCCCCGGCCGTGGAGCTCGAGGATGAGCGCGGCTGGTGTGCGAAGTTCAACAGGTGCGCGCAGCAAGTAGCGACGGACCCTGCCCTGATGCCTGAGTCCGACCTCGACCGTTCCCGAGGGAGGCGGCGACGAGCGAGCCACGCCGACGCTTGCCACTGCCGTCAGCCCGGCTGCGCCATCACCATGAGTCGCAACTCCGTCATGTCCTCGATCGACCAGCGAAGGCCTTCGCGGCCGAAGCCCGAGTCCTTGACGCCGCCGTAGGGCATGTTGTCGACACGGTAGGTCGGGATGTCGTTGACGATCACGCCGCCGACCTCGAGCTCCTCGTAGGTGCGCCACGCGTGCGCCAGGTCGTTGGTGAAGATGCCGGCCTGGAGGCCGTAGACCGAGTCGTTGACCTCGCGCAGCATCGCGTCGAAGTCGTTGAACGTGAAGAGCACCACGATCGGGGCGAAGGCCTCGTTACTGCACACCTGGGCGTCCTTCGGCGCGTCGACCAGGACGGTCGGCTGGAAGAACGTCCCGTCGACCTGCCCTCCCGCAAGCACCCTGGCGCCGGAGTCCGCGGCCTCGCGCACCCAGCGCGCAGTCCGCTGCGCCGCCGCAGCGTCGACCATCGGTCCGACGTCGGTCGTCGGATCGAGCGGATCGCCCACCTTGAGCGCACCGACGCCGGCAACGAACCGCTCGACGAACGCGTCCCAGACGCGCTCGTGGACGAACATTCGCTGCACGCTGACGCACACCTGGCCGGCGTAGCCAAAGGCGCCGGCGAGCGTGCGCTTGACCGCCCAGTCGAGGTCGGCTGTCTCGTCGATCACGCACGCGGCGTTTCCGCCGAGCTCGAGCACGACCTTCTTGCGGCCTGCGCGCGCCTTCATCCGCCAGCCGACCGATGGCGAGCCGGTGAAGGTGAGCAGCCGGAACCGCTCGTCCTCGACCATCCGATCGCCCAGCTCGCGGGTCATCGGCAGGATCGAGACGGCACCGTCCGGTAGCCCCGCCTCGTCGATGATCTCGGCGACCGTGAGCATCGTGAGCGGGTCCTTGGACGGGCGGCTTGAGCACGATCGAGCAGCCTGCCGCGATGGCCGGCGCGATCTTGTGCGCGGCCAGGTTCAGCGGGAAGTTGAAGGGGCTGATGCCGGCGACGGGCCCGATCGGGAAGCGCCTGGTGATGCCCACGCGGCCGCGTGACGCGGTGTTCAGATCGAGCGGGATGACCTCGCCGCCGATTCGCTCCGCCTCCTCGGCGCCCAGCCGGAAGGTGAGGATCGCGCGGTCGACCTCGGCAAGCGCGTCGCGAATCGGCTTGCCCGACTCGGTCGAGATCAACCTGCCCAGCTCCTCGCGCCGTCCGCGGATGCCCGCGCTGATGTCGCGAAGGACGCGGCCGCGCTCGTAGGCAGGCATCCGCCGCGTCTCCTCGAACGCGTCGATGGCGCCGGTCACCGCGCGCTCGTACTGCTCGCCACTGGCGTTGTACGTCCGGCCCGCGAGCTCCGTTCGTGCCGGGTTCTCGACGTCCAGCACGTCGGCCGACTCGACCCACTGCCCTGCGAGGTAGATCTTGTGCGGGACGGTGGCCGTCGCGGTCGCCATGCTGTGCTCCTCTTCTTCGCGGGCCTGGGGCCCGCTTCGCACCCAACCGGCCGAGTCGCAGCGTTCCCCTGCGCTTCGGGCGTCGCTTGCGGCGACGCTTGGCAGGACCGAATCGCCGGCTGGGGGGCGTCGCAGATGGAATATCGTATCTCACCGACGTCGCGAAACCGACCCGGCCGGCAGGCAGGCCCAAGACAATCCTGGAACCGATCAGGCGGAGGTCAACGAGATGAGCGAAGCCAAGAGCGTCGTCGTGACGGGGGCCGGCGCAGGCATCGGACGGGCGATCCTCGAGCGGCTATCGAACGACGGTTGGGTCACGGTCGGGCTCGAGCTGGATCCCAAAGCGGCGGCCGACGCCGGAGGCGTTCCTCGGACGGTCCGCGGCAGGCGGCACGGTCGTTGTCGGCGATGCCGGTGACGTCGACGTCGATCGCGAAGGCTCGAATTGAGGCGACCGCTCGCGCGCCACTCGGCGGCTGGGTCAACAACGCGGCGGTCGTCGAGCAGGGGAGGCTGCACGACGTGGATCCGGCACGCGTCAAGGCGCTGTTCCGGGTCAACGTCGAGGGCTACTTCTGGGCCTGCCGCGAGGCGGTGCGCACGTTCCTCGACCAGCGCACGCCCGGTGCCATCGTCAACATCTCGTCACTGCAGGCGCGCGTTGGGTTCCCCGGCTGGGCCGCGTATGACACGTCCAAGGGAGCCCTCTATGGGTTGACCCGCTACATCGCCGTCGAATACGGCCAGGCCGGCATCCGCGCGAACAATGTCGAGCCGGGCGCGATCCTGACGCCCTGGAACCAGAACGCGATCGACACGTCGACCGACCCGAACGCCACGAAGTCGCAGATGGCGTCCTACAGCGTCTTCAACCGCATGGGACGGCCGAGCGAGATCGCGTCCGCCGTCGCGTTCCTGCTGTCGCCCGAGGCGTCGTTCATCACCGGCACGTCACTGCCGGTCGACGGCGGCGCGACCGCCCGCTGCTACGATTTCGAGCCCGACCCCGACATCCCGGTTCCGCTCGGCGAGTTCTGAGATTCGCAACCAACGACCGCAGCTTGGCCGCCTGGTGATGACGCCGGAACGTGTTTCCGGTCCGTCCGTCTTGAACAATTCCGACGACATTCCACTGCCAGTAGACACGTAGGCGCCATCCGCTGCCGTCGAGCCGGTGATCGCGAGTTGACGTAGCCACGAACGGCCACCGATGCCCCGCCGAAGTCGCCGAGCCTGAAGTTCCGTCCCCCGATGTGACAGTCCGTGCTCAAAAGCACTCGAACTGGCGCGATTCCGAGGTCGGCCTGGCCGGGCCGTTCACCCCCAGTGGAATCTCGTCATTCAGCCGGCTCGTGTCTCGCGACACCGTCGCGGCATAGGCAACGACGCACCACGGCCGACCACGGCCGCTGACTTCGCTACGGCCGAAAGAAGATTGGTGGGAAACGGAAGCTCGAAGGGTTTTCCTTCGCAGCGCGGCGCGCTCTGCCTGCGCTGCTGCGCGCGAATCGGCCAGGTCCCGGCCTACCGCCGGGCTCTGTCCGTCGCTTACAGTCGCGGGTCGAAAATCGTCTTGATGCCCTGCCGGTCGCGGAAGCGCGCCATCGCCTCGTCGGCGCGTGAGAGTGGCAGCACCGACGTGATCAGCGGCTCGAGCCTCATTGCGCCGCTCGCCAGGAGCTGCTCCAGGCGCAGCCAAGATCCCGGCGACGTGCCGAACGAGCCGCGCACCGCGATTTCGCGGACGACGATCTCGCCGAACGGTACGGTCACATCGCCGCCCAGCAATCCCATCTGGACGTAGCGCCCGCCGGAGCGAACCAATCGCAGCCCGCGGTGAACCGCCGGGCCCGCGCCCGCCGCCTCGATCACCACGTCGACACTGCGGTCGCGTGTTCTTCGATCCAGCTCCTCCTCGAGCGCCGGATCGCTCGAGACCCCAACCTCGAACCCGAGCGAGCGCGCGACGTCCAGCCGCTCCTCGTCACCGGGCGCTCCGAGCACGGTGATGACACCGCCGGACGCTGCCGCGACCTGCGCCGCCAGCAACCCGACCGCCCCGGCACCGAACACCACGACTCGATCGCCGGGCTGCACGACGTCCGGGTCGAGCAGGGCATTGCAAGCGCAAGCGAGCGGCTCGGCGAGCGCCGCCGCGTGGTCGTCCAGGTCCTGCGGCAGCCGATGCAACAGACGACCCGGCACCACGACGTGACTGGCGAAGCCGCCATCTACGCCTGACCCGACTGACAGCCGCTGCGCGCAGAGCATCGGCCGGCCGGTACGGCACCAACGGCACAGGCCGCAGGTGGAGAAGGCCGTCTCGGTGCCCACCAGCACGGCGAGCCAGGACGGATCGACGCCCACACCAACCTCATCGACGCGCCCCGCCACCTCGTGGCCGAGCGTCACCGGCGGCCGGCTGAAGTAGTCGCCGTGAAGGATGTGCAGATCGGTGCCGCAGATCCCCGCTCCGGTCACCGCAACCCGTGCTTGTCCCTCGGCCGCGTGCGGCTCCGGGACGTCGACCAGCGCCAGCGCATCCAATTCGGCGGTGAGCTTCCGCAGCGCTTTCACGGAACGCGTTTTCCTCGTTGGTTCGGCCGGTCGGCGCTCCGACCTCGCTGCGTGTGCGCGGCGCCGATCTCCGTACGTCCGGCTTCGGTGAACACCGCGTAGTCGTGGGACGGCAGCACGAAGTCCGCCGCGGCCCGCAGCTCGTCGTACGTGTCCATGCTCTGGTCGACGTCCACGTGGAAGCCGGGCGGGATGTCCTTCTCGATGTTGTCGTACGTGCAGACCGAGTCCCCAGCGATGGCGAACGAGCCGTGCGCCGTATCCGCGACGACCGCCTGGGATCCCGGCGTATGGCCCGGAGCGGGCACGACCCGGAGACCCGGCAGGATCGTCGTCTCGCGCTGCACCACGTCGAGGCCCGGCACCAGGTAGGGCGGCAGCTCCCAGCCTCCCAGGGTGGACAGGAACGACTTGCGGAAGAAGCGTCCCGGCGCGATGGCGTAGCGCAGCTCGGATTCCTGCACCAGCACCTGCGCCTCCGGGAACAGGTCGCAGTTCCCGGCGTGATCCCAATGGAGGTGCGTCAGGATCACGTACTCGACGTCCCTGGGATCGATTCCCGCCGCCGAAAACGCGTTTGCCGGCTCCTGCTCGGGCGAGCGCGTGAAGTCCTCGCCGATGAACTCCGCGGGTTTCCCGTGCATCGACACGCTGGCGTCCACGACGACCGTCGTCGGCCCCTGCAGCACCCAGATGACGCGCGGGATCTTGACGATCTCGCCCATGCCGACGGTGTAGGTCAGCATCGACTTGTCGAGCAGCGAGCTACCGGTGTCGAGTGCCAGGATCTTCCAGGTCGCGGCGGCGGCGGTCGGTTCCACGGGTCTCGTCTCCCTCCTGCAGTGACGGAATACGATATTCGAAGGGCCGTAGGCCGCGGCCGTCCGCGCGGGGCGCGCTCGGCGCCCGGGAGGAGGACCGAATGGCGGGCACGATCGAAGGCATCTTCCACCCTGTGGTCGGCGTTCGGAGCATGGCCGAGGCAGTGCGGTTCTGGCGCGATGCGCTCGGCTTGAGAGTCACCTTCGACGACTACCACGATCCGTCCGCGATCGCGGACCTCTTCGGCTACACGCATCCGTCGGTCCACAGCGTTGTCGTCAGCTGCCCCGACAACACCGAGATCGAGCTGGTCGAGTTCGAGGAGCCCCGAGGAACGGACTCGCCACGGCGTGCCGGCGACATCGGCTACTTCTCGCTCAACTTCCGTGTCACCGACATCGAGGCGGTGGTTGCTCGCGTGAAGGAGGCCGGATTCAGCGTGACCTCGAACGGCATCGTCGACCAGGTGCTGCCCGACGGGGGCGTGATCCGGGTTGCCGTGATCCACGGCTCCGACGACGTGATCGTGATCCTGGTGCAGCTTCCTGAAGGACGCGCGTCGCTGGCCGCGTAGGTCGTAGGTCGCACTCCGAACCGGCACGAACGAAGGAGGGGAGTCCGTACGGTGAGCTCCGACGCCGAATCGCCGCTGCTCCACGTGGCCTCGGTCGAGGTCATCCCGCTGCGCGTGCCGCTCGCTCGCGTGTTCCGTGGCTCGCACTACTCGATGGACTCGCGCTGCACGCTGATCACGCGCGTCACCACGCGCGAGGGCGTGATCGGCGAGGCGTACAACGGCGACGAACCTCGAACCCAGCACGAGATCGCTGCGATCATCCGCGACGAGCTGCTGCCGCTGATCGTCGATGCACCGCTCCCAGCGCCGGCGGACCTGTGGCGCCGCATGCTCCCGCCGACGCGCGACATCCTGCGCGACCGCCGCACGGTCCTCATGGCGATCGCCGCGCTCGACTCGGCGCTCTGGGACGCCACCGGCAAGCAGATGGGCATGCCGCTCTGGCGGCTGTGGGGCGGCTCGCGCTCGAGTCTGCCGATCATTGCCATCGGCGGCTACTACGGCAACGACGACGCGGCGCTCGGCCGCGAGATGGAGGAGTACCGGCAGCTCGGCATCGGCGGCTGCAAGTTCAAGGTCGGCGGCCTCACCCCCGAGGAGGACGCGCAGCGGCTGCGGGTCGCGCGCTCGGCTGCCGGCCCGGACTTCACGCTGATGGCCGACGCGAACCAGGGCTGGACGCTCGCGGAAGCGGTCCGCTTCGCGCGCCTGGTCGAAGACCTCGACGTCCGCTGGCTGGAAGAGCCGGTCGCCTGGACCAACGACCGCGTCGACCTCGCGGCCCTGCGGGCTCGGACGCCCATCCCCATCACCGCCGGCCAGAGCGAGTCGACGATCGCCGGTGCGCGCGATCTGATCGTCTCGGGCGCGATCGATGTGTGCAACTACGACGCGTCGTGGGGTGGCGGTCCGTCGGCCTGGTTGCGGGTCGCCGCGATCGCCGACTCATTCGGCGTCGAGATGGGGCATCACGAGGAGCCGCAGATCGCCGCGCACCTGCTCGCCGGCGTCCCCAACGGCACGTACCTGGAGTGCTTCCACCCCGATCGCGACCCGATCTTCTGGAACCTGATCGCCAACCGTGGCGGGCCGCGCGATGGCCGCTATGAGCTGAGCGAAGCGCCCGGACTTGGCCTCCAGCTCGACGAGGCATTCATCGCTCGCTGGCGCGACGAGTGAGCCGCGTCTGACCGGTCCGGACCACGCACGGCCGCGGCTTCGGTCCTCGGACGGAGGACTGGAATAGCCGCCTCGCAACCAATTGAAGGCACCTGAAGACGCAAGTGATGCATGGAATACGATATATCCAGTTGCACAGTCGTCCATACGTGTGTCATCCTCCGTCGCGCCTCAGGCGTCTGAGGTGGAGGCAGGACCGCAGGTGAGCTCCGGCCCTCTGGGCCTGGCGTGATCCGGTCGAGTCGATGTCTCCCCAGGTGGCACCGACGGAGGAGGGTTGGCATGCTCCACGAGAAGGCCATACGCCGCGGGGCGGCGTTGACGGCCTTATTAGCGCTGGCGGTCGCTGGAGTTTCGACCACCACGGCAGCGGGAACGCCGTCGTCCAGGGCGCAGTCACCATCCGAGGCGGCCCCCGCGGCGAGCGGCGGGACGTCGGCGGGCCCCATCACGAATTGGCCACAGACGTATGCGGGCCAGACGATCACGCTCGAGACGTACGCCGACTCGCCAGAGATGGACTTCTACAAGACCCAGATGGCGGACTTCACGGCCAAGACCGGCATCAACGTGAACTACGTCCAGTTGCCGGTCGACACAATGGACCAGAAGATCCCGCTCCAGCTGAGCGCCAAGGACTCGTCACTCGACGTGTTCTTCACTGGCTCGGAGAAGATCTCGGCGTTCGTGGGGAGTGGCGGCGTCGAGCCGCTCGACTCGTACATCCAAGATCCCACCAAGACCGACCCCGCGTACGGACTTCGGCGACATCGCGCCCGCCATCGAGGCGGCCTGCCAGCAGGGTGGCGTTACGTACTGCATCGCCACCCACACGGGCGGCGGCGTCCTGTACTACAACGACGCCATGTTCCAGGCGGCCGGCATCACGGCTCCGCCGAATGATATGGACGAGCTGCTCGCTGACGCGATCAAGCTCAACACGCCGGATCACGCTGGCTTCTGCGTCCGCGCCGACAAGTCACAGACGCTGTATGACGGGTTCCAGCTGTGGAACCACTTCATTCCCTACGACAACCCGATCACCGGCACGTATTTCGACAAGAACTGGAACTTCCTCATCGGCACTGAGCCGAACGCGAGCGCGTACGGCCAGTTCTATCGCGACATCCTGACCAAGGCTGCCCCGGCGGGCATCGCCACCTATCTGGTGACGAACTGCCTGGCCGACTTCCAGCAGGGTCGCGTCGCGATGTGGCAGGACGACTCGGGCAACATCCCCGACGTTCTCGATCCGGACAAGAGCAAGGTTGCCAACGACGCCAAGTTCTGGGAAATCCCGTGCCAGCCGGTGAACCCGGACAACTGTGCCCTGGTGCAGCCGTTCGGCATCTGGATCAATGCCGCCTCCGAGCACAAGGACGCGGCGTGGCTCCTTGTCCAGTACATCACCAGCAAGGAGACCCAGGTCAACGCGGTCGCCGCAAAGGCGCTGCTGACGCCGTCCCGCAACTCGGTCATCACGGATCCGGCAACGACGTCCGTGCTGCCGCCGACCTTCGCCACGGCATTGACCTACATCCTGGCCCACCCGGACGCAGCGCTGCTGCCGTTCATCCCCGAGGCCGTGTCACTCATCCCGCCGATCTCTGACGGCCAGTCGAACCTGATCACGACGACCACTCCGGTCGCCGACATCATGGCCACGATGAAGTCTCAGGAAGACGCGATCATGAAGCGGCCGCAGGGTATCCAAAGCCATTCCCGAGCAACTAGCAGGGGATCGCTCCCTCGGTTAGCGAGGCCCGATCGAATCGTGGCAACGACCACGGATCAAACGCGAGAGGCCCCCGGATCCGGGGGCTTCTCGCTTTCCCGCGTCCTCGATCGGCACTTCCTCGTTGCCGCGGCGTGGCCATCGCTGATCGTGATGGCGCTCGTCACGGCCATCCCGTTCGTGCTCACGCTCGGCCTGTCACTGACCAACTACGACCTGATCCGTGCCGGTTGGCAGTTCATCGGCTTCGACAACTTCGCGCAGCTCGCGGCAGACCCGAATACGCAGCCGGTGGTCATCAACACCATCTACCTGGTTCTCGCGACGACGATCATCGACACGACCATCGGGCTCGGGTCTGGCAGTGTTGATGGAGTCCCGGTTCCGCGGGATCGGCATCATTCGCAGCCTCTACCTGCTGCCGATCATGACCGCCGGCGTGATCGTCGCCATGACCTGGCGGGCGATGTTCAACAACAATGCCGGCTGGATCAACTACTTCCTGGGGTTGCTGCACCTGCCACAGCCGCTCTGGCTCGGCGATCCCAACCTGGCCATGCCGACGGTGATCATCTCGGACGCCTGGACTGGCATCGCCTTCCAGTCGATCCTGTTGCTGGCAGGTCTGCTCAGCGTGTCGCAGGAACTGAAGGAGGCGGCGATCGCCGACGGCGCGTCACGCTGGCAGGTGTTTCGTCACGTGGAGCTTCCGGCGATCCGGCCGGTTCTATTCGTCGTCTTCGTGCTCAAGTTCATCGATGAGTTCAAGCAAGTTCGAGGGCATCCAGATCGCTCACGACGGGCGGGCCCGGCATACGCAAGCACGACGCTGAACCTCCAGATCTACAACGTCGGCCTGTTCTATGACCGTGTCGGCTACGCCGCTGCCTACGGCGTGATCATGGTCGCGATGATCGCGGGCTCGGTTGCGGCCCTGTTCTACGTGTTCAGGAGGTCCGGCGACTGATGGCCCAGTCATCGATTCGGCGCAGTAAGCAGCGCTCTGCTGCCGTCCGGGCAACCATCCTGATCTTCGGGCTGGTGCTGATCTTCATTCCCTTCGTGTGGATCCTGCTGACCGCATTCAAGCGCCCGGTCGATGCGGGGTCCGTGCCGCCCGTGATCTTTTCGCCGATCACGTTCAAGAATTTCTCGCTGCTATTCGATGGGCCGTACTGGGGTTCCCTGATGGTCTCCGTCGTGTTGACCGCCTCATCGACGTTCGCAACGCTGCTGTTCGGCGTGCCTGCCGGTTATGCTTTTGCACGCGGCCAGTTCCGTGGAAAATACATCCTTGGCGGCTGGCTGCTCTTCAGCCGGATGGTGCCGCCGGTGATCATGATCATTCCGCTGTTCCTCTTCTTCCATCAGCTGCATCTCATCAATTCAATGCTGGGGTTGGTCCTCGCGTACATGACCGGGCTGCTGCCCTTCACGATCTGGTTGATGGCCTCGTACTTTGCGGATCTCCCCAAGGACCTCGAGGAGGCGGGCTACGTCGACGGTGCGTCTCGGCTGCAGGTGTTTCTGCGGATCTCCATACCCCTCGTGCGTCCGGGGATCGTCACGGTGGGCGTGCTGATCGCCATCGCCTCATGGAGCGAGTACTTCATCCCACTGCTGCTCGGCGGGCGTGACGACGACGCCGGCCACCGTCGGCATCGTCAACTACATCGGCGTCGACTCGGTCGACTGGGGCGGCATGGCCGCGGCGTCGCTGACGCTGGTCGTACCGGTGCTTCGTGCTGACCCTGCTGGCGCAGCGTGGCCTGCTGCGTGGCCTGACGGCCGGAGCCGTCAAGGGCTGAGAACGCGGCGGACGCGGCGTCGCTCGCCGTTCGTGCGTGGTGCACACAACGACCGCGGATCCGGTCCTCCCTGACGCTTCGCGCTAAATCAAAACGGGCCGAGCGACGATCGCCCGGCCCGGTCCTGGTGTTGTGCGCCAGCGCACATCGACCTACATCAGGCCGACGACGTGGCCCTCCGGGTCGGCGAACAGCGCGATGGTGGTCTCCGGCGCGACCTCGGTCAGGGGCATGAGCACACGGCCGCCCTTGGCCGCGACGTCCTTCAGCACCTGCTCGGGGTTGTCGGCGTGGACGTAGAACGTCACGTGTCCGGCACCGCCGTTCTGGTCCGCGCCGATGCCGCCGGTGAGCCCATCGTCCTGGCGGTACATCCCGTAGCCGCCGGGATTGTCCGTGTTCAGGTTCCAGCCGAACACGTCGCTGTAGAACTTCTGGAGGGCCGGCCCGTTCTTGCCGGTGACCTCGACGTGGATGACCTTGTTGGCCACGATTGGTTCCTCCTGGATCCGTCCCGACCGGCCCCGCTGGCCGGTCCATCCAGATAACGAACGGGATCGCAGGAATCGACAGGCGGTTGGCTGAGCTTTGGCGAATCCCGCAAACCTGAAAGCGCCTGAGCACCGTGTGCTCCCGCCACACGCGTGACTTTGTGGGTGGAGACCACGACCGAGACCGGTTTGCGCAGCGACACGTCCCAACGGCACGGATTCGGCGCCGAATGTGGATGCACGCCACGAATGGCGCGCGAATCACGTCCTCGAGCCGCTGCGATCGTCCAAATCGTGCTGAGTCGTGGTCTGGGACCACAACCCGCCGACGCCGACGAGTCGAGCCGGTCCAAGCCGCGGCCACAACCCGCCGACGCCGACAAGTCGAGCCGGTTTACTCCGTGGCCACGCCCCAGGCGACGACCCGATCGACCGCGATCCGGATGATCGGCCGGCTCTCGAGGTTCTGCTCGACGTATTGCGGGTATTTCTCGCGCAGCATCGCGACAGCCGCGTCGTGCTCGTCGCGCTCCCGCGGCTCGGGCTCGAGCAGCTCTCCAACGCCGTAGGCACGCAGCCAGCCGAGCTCCGACCACTCCTCCGACCAGCGATCCGCGAGGAGGGTCACCTCCGGCAACACGAGGATGTCGCGCACCCGCGCCAGCGCTCCGGGCTCCGCGCTCTGCTTGGGCTTCTCGTCGATGGGGCTGTAGACGATCGCGCGGCCGCGCCCATCGAACCCGGGGGCAACGACGAAACAGATCGGAACCAATCTCGGGCGTCCATCCGGCGCACGAGTGGCCATCGTGACCGTGCGCGACTCCGAAAAGAACGCGCGCTGATGCTCCGTGAAGACCGACTCGCTCAACGAGCTTCCCTCCGCAGCCCAGCGCTTCGCTTCGGCTGCTGCGCGCCAACCGCTCGGGTCCCAGCGTTACCGCCGGGCTCCGAGCGTGGCTTGCGAATCCCGTTGCTCACGGCACCTACTGCGGCTGCGCCATCACCATCAGGCGGAGCTCGGTCATGTCCTCGATGGACCAGCGCAAGCCCTCGCGGCCCAGTCCTGACTCCTTGACCCCGCCATACGGCATGTTGTCGACCCGATAGGTCGGCACCTCGTTGATGATCACGCCGCCCACCTCGAGCTCGTTGAAGGCGTGCCACATGTGGTCGAGGTCGTTGGTGAAGACACCGGCCTGCAGGCCGTAGTGCGAGTCGTTGACGTTCGCCACCGCGTCCTCGAAGCGCGAGAACGGAAACGCGACGACGAGCGGGGCGAACGCCTCGTTCGAGCAGACCTGAGCCGATGTCGGTGCGCCGGTGATGATCGTCGGCGGGAAGTAGCTCCCGTTTGCTCGTCCGCCCGTGTGGACCGTCGCACCCTCGGCCACGGCTTCGTCCACCCAGCGCTGCGTCCGCTGCGCGTTGGCGCCGTCGATCATCGGGCCAACCTGCGTCTCGGGGTCCAGCGGATCGCCTACCCGGAACTGTTTTGCCCCCTCCACGAAGCGTCTCAGGAACTCGTCCCACAGCTCCTCGTGGACGTAGAGGCGCTGGACGCTGATGCATACCTGGCCCGCGTAGGAGAACGCGCCGACCAGCAACCGTTGGAGCGCCCAGTCCAGGTTTGCCGTGCGATCGACGATCGCGCCGGCGTTGCCGCCAAGCTCGAGGACGACCTTCTTGCGCCCCGCGCGCGCCTTCATCCGCCAGCCGACCGATGGGGAACCGGTGAAGGTGAGCAGCCGGAAGCGATCGTCCTCGACCATCCGATCGCCCAGCTCGCGGGTCATCGGCAGGATCGAGACGGCACCGTCCGGTAGCCCCGCTTCGTCGATGATCTCGGCGACCGTGAGCATCGTGAGCGGGTCCTTGGACGGGCGGCTTGAGCACGATCGAGCAGCCTGCCGCGATGGCCGGCGCGACCTTGTGCGCGGCAAGGTTCAAGGGAAAGTTGAACGGGCTGATCCCGGCGATGGGCCCCAAGGGAAACCGCTTCGTAATGCCAACGCGGCCACGCGACGCGGCGTTCAGATCGAGCGGCATGACCTCGCCGCCGATGCGCTCGGCCTCTTCCGACGCGATCCGGAATGTCAGAACCGCGCGATCGACCTCTGCGAGCGAGTCGCGGATGGGCTTGCCCGACTCGGTGGCCATGAGCCGGCCGATCTCCTCGCGCCGCGAGCGAAGCCCCCCGCTGATGTCTCGCAGGACCCGGCTGCGCTCGTACGCCGGCAACCGGCGCGTCTGCTCGAACGCACTCACTGCAGCAGTGACGGCCTCTTCGTACTGCGCCTCGGTGGCGTTGAACGTGCGTCCGGCCAGCTCGTCCGTGGCGGGGTTGACGACGTCCAGCACCTGATCGGACTCGACCCAGCGGCCGGCCAGGTAGATCGGATGCGGTGTCGGTACAGCGACGGTGGCCATCGGGCGTTCCTCGAAAGTACAGCGGTGCGCGGCGTGGGCGGGGCGCGGGTTTCGTCGATACCGTATCGCACCCTGCGCCAGTCAGACGACCGCGGTGGACAGCTCCAACGCGATGCCGGTGAGCGCGGCCATCCGCTCGGTCTCGGCCTCGAGCGCCTTGGTCGGTGGCTTGCCTCCCTCTCGGAACCACTCGACTGCGAGCGATCCGTTGCGCGCTTCCCAGGTGCCCCGGATCCTGCCGCCCGCCACGACAATGGGCGCGATCCAGCCGGCCGTGCGGCTCACTGCCGAGCGCCGGGCGACCTCCAGGACGTGCACATCCCGGGTGGTGGGGCCGAGGATCCATTGGTCGAAACCGGGCAGCAGGCGAACGTCCCGTGTCGGCTCAGTCGAGCACAGCTCATCGAGATGCTCGCGAAGGATGAACTGCCGTTCGCCGTCCACGTCCACGCCGGTGATCACATCGTCGAGCGACGCAAACCAGGTGCGCAGCTGTTTGCGTGAGAAGTAGCCGCCGGCCAGCCACGTGCTGAAGGCTTCGGCCGTCGACGGTGCATAGGCACCCAGGTACGCGGCGATCGCCCGTGGCGCGGCTTCGTCCGCGGACGGGAGACCGGTCCATCCGGCCGCCGCCTGGTCCGTGCGCATGAACGTAACCCGCGTCCCACGGTTCGGGCCGAATGCCAGCAGTCCGTGCCACGCGACCGGCTTGAGCAGCGTCCCCCAGCCAGACGCCAGCTCCTCGCCAATGTGCGCGAGTCCCGGCCGAGCCGTGATTGTCGCGATCAATTCGTCGCGGCTGAGCGGCCCGTTCCCGAGCACGTCGTAGACGACGTCGCGCAGCTGCTCCATCTCCATTGGCGACATGCCGAAGTAGCGTTGCCAACTCGGCCGCTCCCAGGATCGGCCGGAGGCCATCAGCGGGAGGACGTTCCGCGCTGCGTTCGCGGTGAGCAGGTGGAGCGTGCCCCGCATCGCCCAGGTCTTGAATAGGCGACCGTCGGCGATGGCCTGCGCTACGACCGCCGGTTCGGGATCCTCGAGGCGAACACGAATGGCGAGGTCCGCCGACGAGGCGACCTGCGCCTGGACGCCGCTCAGCCGATCGACGACCGCGCTGACCGACGTGGACGCCGCTGACGCCGCGAGGAAATGGCGGCGCATGCGCCACGCCAGCGCCTGGTCCCAGGTGATCGAGGTTGCCGGCGCAGGGAGTGGTGCGCTCCGGCTCACGACCAGGGCAACCGGCAACGACTCCGCGGAACAGCGGTCGCTAGAGCCGAGGTCGCGTGACCGCACCCTCGCTGGCTGAGCTGACCAACGCCGCGTACTTGGCCATCACGCCGGTGGTGTACCGCGGCGCCGGCCGTGTCCACTCACGCCGGCGCCCAGCCAGCACGTGCTCATCGACCTCGAGGTTCAGCTCGCGCTTGTCGACGTCCAGCGCGATCGAGTCGCCGTCGCGCACGAACGCGATCGGCCCACCCAGCGCTCCTTCGGGTGCGACGTGGCCGACCATCAGTCCGCGGGTGCCGCCGCTGAACCGGCCATCGGTCAGCAGCGCCACCGACTCGCCCAGCCCCTCTCCGACGAGCGCGGCCGTGACCTGCAGCATCTCCTGCATGCCCGGACCGCCGACCGGGCCCTCGTAGCGGATGACCACGACATCGCCCGGCTTGATCTGCTGGGCACGCACCGCCGCATAGCACTCGGTCTCCGAGTCGAAGACGCGCGCGGGACCACGGTGGAAGCGTCGCTCGTGGCCGGCCAGCTTGACGACGCAGCCCTCGGGCGCGAGCGAGCCGTGCAGGATCGCCAGTCCGCCGTTCGGCTTGATCGGCGTTCTCGATCGACTGGACCACCTCCTGGCCGGGCGTCTCCTTCGCGCCGGCCGCGATGTCCGCGATCGTTCGGCCCTCGATCGTGCCCGCATCCCCGTGGAGGAGGTCCTTCTTGAGCAGCTCGCGCATCACCAGCTCCACGCCCCCCGCGTCCGTGAGCTCCGCGGCACGAAAGCGGCCACCGGGCCGCATGTCCGCGATCAGCGGCGTTCGCGCGGCGATCCGGTCGAAGTCGTCGATCTCGAGCGGGATGAGGAACTCGGACGCGATGGCGAGGAGATGCAGCACCCCGTTCGTCGACCCCCCGGTCGCGGCGACCATGGCGATAGCGTTCTCGATCGAGCGGCGGTCCACGATCTGGCTTGGCCGCAGGTCTTTGCCGATCAGCTCCATCACGAGCTCGCCGCAGCGTCGCGCCGCCTCGTCCTTGCGCGGATCCTCTGCCGCGATGCCGTTGAGCCCGGCGGGCGAGAGGCCGAGCGTTTCCAGCACCATCGACATGGTGTTGGCGGTGTACTGCCCGCCGCAGGCGCCGGCGCCGGGACAGGCGCGGTTCTCGATCTCGTACAGCTCGTCGAGCGCGATCTTGCCCGCGCGATACGCGCCGATCGCCTCGTAGACGCTGACGATGTCCAGTTCCTGGCCCTTGTACGTGCCGGGGTAGATCGTGCCGTTGTAGAGGATCACCGTGGGTAGGTCGAGCCGCGCCGCCGCCATCGCGCCAGCCGGGTTCGTCTTGTCGCAGCCGACGAGCAGCACCAGCCCATCGAACAGGTGGCCGCGTGCCACGAGCTCGATCGAGTCGGCCACGACCTCGCGGCTGATGAGGGACGCCTTCATGCCCTCGGTTCCCATGCTCACGCCGTCCGACACCGCGATCGTGTTGAATTCCATGGGCGTGCCGCCCGCCGCGCGGATGCCTTCCTTGACCTTCTCGGCCAGCCGCCGCTGGTTGAGGTTGCAGGGCATCGTCTCGATCCAGGTCGTGGCCACGCCGATGATCGGCTTGGCCAGGTCATCATCCGTGAAGCCCATCGCCTTGAGCATCGAACGGGCACCGGCGCGTTCGGGGCCGTGGGTCAGCGCCGCCGAGTGGCGCTTGCCTGGATGGACGGGCGCGTCGTACGGCAGGGCGCGGCTGGTGCCAGACATGGCTTCCTCGTGGGCGATGTGACGTTCGCTTGAGTGTAGGTCCGCACGCGTCACGGGGACGGGTGTCGTGTGGGTTGGGTGTCGCTCCCCGGCAGCGTCGCGCTGTGGGCATGGACCACGACTGGGCCTGATTTGCTCGGCAAGTTGCTGGCTGGGTGGCCGAATTGATCCGAATGGTGGGTCGTGCCCACGAACCGGTCTCAAGTCAGCAGTTGCCGGGCCGAATTCGGTCTGAGGAGGAGCTGCTTCGGCACGATCTTGGGCCCGCTCGTGGGGATTGCCCACAAGGGGTCCAGCGGCAGCGCCGTGGCACGTTTCCAGGGCAGCGCCGCGGCACCCAATGCAGCCCGCCGATTGCGCACGACTATTCACTGTGTGTATAGTTCCCTGCGATGTCCGTCCCGCACGCGCTCCTGGGGCTGCTCGAGAGCGAGCCGATGCACGGCTACGAGCTCAAGCACCGCTACGACCGGTCGTTCGCGCCGGACCATCCGTTGCCGTTCGGCCAGGTCTATGCGGCGCTGGAACGGCTCGAGCGAGGCGGTCGCGTGGAGGTAGCCGCGATCGAGAAGCAGGAAGGCCCGGAGCGGCGCCGTTATGCCATCACGTCAACCGGCGAGCAGGACCTTGCCGCCTGGCTTCGGTCACCGCTGGAACCGGAGCCCCACCTGCGGTCGGCGCTCTACGCCAAGGTCGTGCTGACGGTGATGCGCGGCGAGTCATTCGACTCGCTGCTGGACGCGCAGCGAGCGGCACACCTGGCACGTATGCGGGCTCTGATCCAGGTCCGGCGCGCGGGCACGCTGCCTGCGGCGCTGCTCGCCGACTACGCGATCTTTCATCTCGAAGCGGACCTGCGCTGGATCGAGCTCACCGGCGCGCGCGTCGATGAGCTGCGAGCGCGCCTCGTCGACGAAACCACGACGTTGACGGAGCGATCGGCGTGAGCGACGACCAGCCGGCAAGGGGAGATGCCATGAACCTGTTCAGCGCCGTCGCAGCACCGGAGCTGGATGTCCGGCCGATTCGGCCGTCCCTCGCAGCATCAAGCACGCTGCTCGCTGCCACCGGCCTGGTGAAGCGCTTCGGCCAGACCGAGGCGTTGCGTGGGGTCGACCTGTCGATCGCAACTGGTGATGTGCTCGCGATCATGGGCCCGAGCGGCTCAGGGAAGTCGACCCTGCTCCACTGCCTTGCCGGCATCCTCCGCCCCGACGAGGGCTCGGTCTATCTCGAAGGTCGGCGGATCGACGATCTCGCCGACGGGCCGCGGTCCGAGCTGCGGCGCACCCGCTTCGGCTTCATCTTCCAGTTCGGCCAGCTGATCCCCGAGCTTTCCGCGCTCGAGAACGTCGCGCTGCCGCTCCTGCTCAACGGCGAACGACGGAACGCCGCAACCGAGCAGGCCGCGGCCTGGTTCCCGCGGCTCGGGCTCGACGGACTCTCGGGCCGGCTGCCGGGCGAGCTGTCGGGTGGTCAGGCGCAGCGCGTCGCGATCGCGCGGGCGCTCGTCATCCGACCGTCGGTCGTCTTTGCCGACGAACCGACGGGTTCGCTCGACTCGCTCGCCGGCGAGCAGGTGATGGAGTTGCTCACCGCGTCAACTCGGGCGGAGGGGGTCGCCGTTGTCCTGGTCACGCACGAGGCACGGGTGGCCGCCTATGCCGATCGCGAGATCATTGTTCGGGACGGCCGGATCAGCGGGTCGCCAGCACGTGATCCGTCTCGGGGCTCGCCTTGCGACGACTGGCCGCGCGTCGCTTGCGTCGCTCGCCCTGACCGTGATTGCCGTCGGCATCGGCTCCGCGGTGCTGCTGTTCGCGCTCTCCCTCTCGCCGGCGATGGACGTTCGTTTCCAGAACACCGCGTGGCGGGCCTACAGCGGAATCGATTCCGCCTCCGCCGGCACCCAGACGCTTCCCGCGACGGGGCTGTTGATCAGTGCGACTTCCGACGCCTTCCGTGGCACGCCGCTGCTGCACTACACCGTGGTAGCGCTCGGAGACGATTCGCCGTTGCCTCCAGGCGTCGGCACGCTGCCCGGTCCCGGCCAGAGCATCGTGTCTTCCGCCCTCTCGAAGCTCATCGCCGGCGCGCCGGTGGACCAGCTTGGAGACCGGTTCGGAACCATCGTCGGGACGATCGGCGATGCCGCGCTCAAGGGCCCGGACGAGCTGCTCGCGATCAGCGGACCGATGCCGTCGGCGATGACGGATCCCAACATGGACCGCTGGGGGATGCCAGCGGAGAGCACCACATTGATCGACTCGTTCCCTACTGCGCTGCATCCACCTGATCTTTCGTGGGGCCTGGTGTTGATCGTGACGCTGGCGGTCGTCGGCGCACTGGCTCCGGTGGTCGTGTTCGTCGGAACCGCGACGCGGCTCTCGGCCGCGCGCCGGGAACAGCGACTAGCCACGCTCCGACTGGTCGGCGCCACGAACCGGCAGATGAGCAGCCTGGCCATCGGCGAGGCGCTCGTCGCGACGATCCCGGGCGCGCTCGCGGGCGTTGGCCTCTTCCTCCTGACTCGCCCCTTGGTCGCCATGGTTCCGATCGATCGCGTCCAGTGGTTCGCCGATTCGATTTCGCCACCGGCGTGGCAGGCACTCGCCGTCCTGTTGGTGGTTCAGCTGCTCGGCGTGGCAACGGCGGTGGTCGCGCTGCGTCGACTGGCTGTCTCGCCGCTCGGTGTTGCGCGACACGCGGGCGTGCGCCCGTTGAGCCGATTGCGGCTGCTGCCGCTCATCCTGGCGCTGGTTGGCTTTGCCGGCGGCCTTGCACTCGCGACCGCGCCGGGCGGTCGAAGCCAGTCCGGGATCTACGTGATCGTCGGGAGCTTCGTCGCCATCGTCGTCGGGATCGCGCTGGCCGGTCCGTGGGTCACCGAGGTGATCGGACGCCTGCTCCATCGCGTCGCGCGAGGCCCATCCCTGTTGATCGCCGCTGGTCGTCTGCGAGATGCGCCTCGCGCCTCGTTCGGGGCCATCAGCGGTGTGGTCCTCGCGGTGTTCGTCGCGAGCGCGTTCTTTACGATCCTCGGCTACGTCCACAGCAGCGAGGTGAACGCGCCGACCATCCGGCCCGATACGCTGATCGTCGACCTGAACGCGACTGGTTCCGGGGTTCCGGGTCCCGACCTGGCCGGTGTGGTCGGCGTTCCGGGCGTGCGGACGACTGCCCAGCTGTGGCAGGTCGAACTGGGCGGCAACGGGCCGATCGGGTCACACCTGGGGGCCGGGACGGGCTGGATCGTTGCGTGCGACGACATTGATCCGGTTCTGGCTGTCGCTCCATGCCCGAGCGGGCAGTACGCGGCCGGGTTCCCCGGTTGGACATCGACGAATGAAGGCGCCGAGTTCGTCCTGGCAAACACGCTTGTCTCCTACGGTGTCATTGAGTACGGCGAAGTCCTGGTCGTCGGCCCGACGGACGTTCCGGCAAGCGTGAAGAACGGAACCGCGCCCGTCGGTGAGGTTCTGGTTGGCACGGACGGTGATCCGGCATCGATCGAGCGGGCACGCACCGCACTCGAGGTGAGCCACCCCGACTGGGTTGTCCCAACGTTGGCCGAACTCGAGACGCAGGGGAACAGCCAGCTCGCCGAGGTCGGCTGGATCGTCGTGCTCGGCACCATCGGCACGCTGCTGATGGCCGGGTGCAGCCTCGCGGTGGCCGTCGCGGGCGGGTTGGTCGAGCGGCGTCGACCGCTTGCCCTGCTTCGACTGACCGGGATGCCGATCAGGCGCCTGCGCTCTGTCGTGATGCTCGAGGCGGCGCCGCCGTTGCTCGTGGCCGCCGTCGCCAGCGCCGTGCTCGGGATCGCGGTGGCAGACGTGCTGATCTCCACGATCTCGAGGAGTCCGGTATCGCTCCCAGACGTCGCGCTGCTCCCATTGCTTGTGCTGGGAATCGTGCTAGCCCTGGGGATCGTGGCACTCACGTTTCCCCTGCTCGACCGCGTCACCTCGACGGAGCAGACGCGCTTCGAATAGACCCCGGGCTATCCCCGCATGAACTCCGAGACGGCGTCCGGGTCTTCGGCGGTGTAGAACCAGACCTCGTCGATGAGGCCGCGGTCCACCTTGAACACGCCGATCTCCCGCCCGGACATCTGCTGCCCATGTCGTTCGGCCGAGAAGTCGACCAGCGCCACCACGTGGTCGTCGCTGCTCAGCAGGTCCGTGACGACCAGGCTGAACGTTCCGCCGGTCTCCTGCATGCTCTGGCGGATCGCGTCCATCACGTCGTCCCGGCCATTGAGCGTGCCGAGGTAGTCGTACGGTTCGTGCCAGATCACATCCGGCGCCAGGAGGTCGGCCGCGGACGAGAGGTCGTTGCGAGCACGCGCGGCGTAGAGCTCGCGGACGACGGCCGCATCTGACTGGCTCACGCAGCTGCCTCCGTTCGGGTGTCTACTCGCGGAGCGTGTGTCCGCTCCCATGTCTCGATCGCGTCGCGATGCGACTGCACCCAGCCGACCTCGTCGGTGCCCGACAGCATCATCTTGCGCGCGAAGGGGTCGATCTCGAAGTCGAGTCGTGGAGCCGTCCGGCAGCAGGACACCGAGCTCGGAGAGGTCCACCGTCAGATCCGCATCAGGGTTCTGCTCGAGCGTCTCGAACAGCTGCTGATGCATCTCGGGACTGACCACGATCGGCAGCAGCCCGTTCTTCAGCGAGTTGTTGCGAAAGATGTCCGCGAAGCTCGTCGAGATCACCGCCCTGATACCCCACGACGAGAGCGCCCACGGCGCGTGTTCGCGCGACGAGCCGCAACCGAAGTTGTCGCCTGCCAGCAGGATCTGGCGCCCCTGCATCGCGGGCTGGTTGATCACGAAGTCGGGCTTCGGAGAACCGTCGGATTCGTAGCGCCAGTCGCAGAACAGCGCCGCCGCGAGCCCTTCCTTCTCGGTCGTCTTGAGGAAGCGCGCGGGAATGATCTGGTCGGTGTCGACATTCTCAGCCGGGAGCGGGATCACACGGCTGGTGAAGGTTGTGTAGGGCTCGGCCATGGTCGCGTCTCCTACACGCTCGACGGGACGGTGCGCGGGTCGGTGACCACGCCGCGCAGGGCGGTCGCCGCGGCGGTGAGCGGCGATGCCAGGAACGTTCGCGAGCCCTTCCCCTGGCGGCCCTCGAAGTTCCGGTTGCTGGTGCTCACGATGTACTGGCCGGGCGCGCCCTGGTCGCCGTTCATCGCGATGCACATGGAGCAGCCGGCTTCGCGCCACTCCGCGCCGGCCGAGCGGAACACCTCGTCGAGCCCCTCGCGCTCCGCCTGTGCCTTCACCTGCTGCGAGCCCGGCACGACCATCACGCGGGTCTGCGGCGAAACGGTACGTCCGGCCATCACCCTGGCGGCCTGACGCAGGTCACTGATCCGGCTGTTGGTGCACGAGCCGATGAACACGATGTCGACCGGCTGGCCGAGAAGTGACTGCCCGGGCTGGAGGCCCATGTACTCGAGCGAGTGCTCGAGAGCACGCTTGGCGCCGGCGTCGGGCTGGGAGTCGGGGGTCGGAACTGCGCTGGTGATCGACATGCCCATGCCGGGGTTCGTGCCGTAGGTGATCATCGGCTCAAGGCTGCTCGCGTCGATGCTGATCGACTTCTCGTGGGTCGCGCCCGCATCGGAAGGGAGTTGCCGCCAGCGGGCCACTGCGGCGTCCCAAGCGGCACCCTTTGGTGCGAATGGCCGGCCCGCGACGTACTCGAACGTCGTGTCGTCGGGCGCAATGAGTCCGGCACGCGCGCCACCCTCGATCGACATGTTGCAGATCGTCATGCGCTCTTCCATCGACAGCGCGCCGATCGCGGATCCCGTGTACTCGAACACGTGGCCGGTGCCGCCGCCGATGCCGATGCGCGAGAGCAGGTTGAGGATGATGTCCTTGGCGGTGACGTTGGGCTGGAGCCGGCCGTCGATGCGGACCTCGTAGCTCAGCGGCCGCCGCTGGAGCAGCGTCTGGGTGGCCAGCACCATCTCGACCTCGCTGGTGCCGATCCCGAACGCCAGCGCGCCGAAGGCACCGTGTGTCGCGGTATGCGAGTCGCCGCACACGATCGTCATGCCGGGTTGCGTCAGTCCGAGCTCTGGGCCGATCACGTGCACGATGCCCTGGCGGTCGGAGCCGAGCGAGTACACAGGAATGCCGAACTGCTCGCAGTTGCGGCTGAGCTGAGCCACCTGGAAGGCAGCCTGCTGGTCAAGGATAGGCAGGCTCCGGTCGTGGGTTGGCGTCGAGTGGTCCGCCGTCGCGATCGTCCGCTCGGGATGTCGAACGGTCCGGCCGTGCTTGCGCAGTCCTTCGAACGCCTGCGGGCTGGTCACCTCGTGGACGAGGTGGAGATCGATCGCCAGGATCGAGGGCGCGCCAGGCTCGTCGAGGACGACGTGCTCGTCCCAGATCTTGTCGACGAGCGTGCGCGGGGCGGTGGGAGCAGTGGGAACGGTGCCGGCCATCTCCGAAGCCTAACAAAGGCGCGTGTCGCGTCTCGGTCCCGATCCGGAGGCCCCGCCGCGACCGCGGTTCGTGCTCGATCTATCGCCCCGCCGGAGACGGTTGCCCCGCCCCCCTTATCAACCAGACTTATGCATCGTCCGCTAACGAGCAAAAATGCGCGTTCGAAGGGTGTTCGGATGTCGGCGTGCCCAAGCGCTGGTTGGCTGAGTCCGCAGAAATGGGGCCTCACGCGCACGGACGGACGTCCGAGACGGGTTGGGGAGCGCAAACCAAGGAACAGGCGCGCCACTTCGAGGCCGCCACCGGACGATGCATAAGCTCGGCTTATGGCGGCGGTTTCGGCCGCCGACTCACCGGGTCGTGTACCGCGGCACTCGACGGCAAGAGATTGGCGTGGCGGGTCCGTGGCACAGTCCGGGAATGACAGCGACGACAGTGACGACAACGCGTACCGGGCCCGGACAGATCGGCTTTCGCATCACGCCCGCGGCGATGCAGGGAGTCGACTGGCAGATCCTGACCGAGACATGGGCGCTCGCCGGTGAACGCGCCGTCTTCGACGCGGGCTGGATCAGCGATCACCTCACGGACGCCAGTCGCGAACGAGGCGGCCCGGCATTCGAGTCGCTGACAACGCTGGCCGCCTTGGCGCATCTCGTCCCCGGGAAGTGGCTCGGCGTGGCCGTGGTCAGTAACACGTTCCGGCATCCATCCGTCCTCGCCAAGTCGGCGACGGTGCTCGACAACGTGACCGGCGGGCGCTTCCTGCTCGGGCTGGGTGCGGGCTGGCACGTTGGTGAGCACGAAGCGCTCGGGATCCCGCTGCCGGAGCCGCGCGAGCTGTTCGACCGACTCGAGAGCTCGGTCAAGGTCCTGCGCGCGCTGTTCTCCGACGAGGCGCGGTCCGATCCGGGCGTGACCCTTGACGATCCGTTCTTCCCGCTTCGCGGGGCGACCAACCTCCCCTCGCCGATCCGGCCAGGGGGCCCCTTGCTGTGGCTGGGCGTTGGCAAGCCGCGTGGGATCCGGTTGTTGGCGCGCTACGCCGATGGATGGGTGATGCCGGGCAATCGACCCGGCGACGTCGACTACTTCCGCGCGTCTCGCGAGCGGATCTGCCGGGCACTCGAGTCGGAGGGCAGGGACCCCGGGGCGTTCGGGTTCGCGGGACAGATCGCCTGCGGCTCGACGGCCGAGTCGCGGCGCACCGCGCTTGACTGCGGGCGCGAGATGCTTCGAGCGGGCGCAACGCACGTGATCCTTGGCGTTCCGGCGGTCGGGGCGCTCGAGTCGTTGGCTGCCATGGCGACCGAGGTGGCTGAGCCGCTTCACGAGTCGACCGAGCGCTCGTCCGACACTCGAGCGCGCTAGTCGAGACCTGGCGCTTCGAACACCGCGTCGCCCTCGATAACCGTCAACAGGACCATGACGTCTCCGATCGGCGTTGTCCCGAGCGCGTCCAAGTCGTGGTCGAGCACGACGAGGTCGGCGAGCTTGCCCGGCTGGATCGTGCCGGTCTCGTCGTCGAGATGATTGACGTATGCCGAGCCGCGCGTGAACGCGGCCAGCGTCTCCTCGAGCCCGAGCACCTGGTCCGCGATGAACGGCTCGGAGAGGCGCGCGCCGACGGGGCGTCGAGTCACCGCGACCTCGGCCTGGGCGAGAACATTGGGCGTGCTTACCGTCCAGTCACTGCCACCGGCCAGCCGCGCGCCGGCGTCGCGCAGCGACGCGAACGGGTACTGCAGATCGACGCGGTCCGGTGGCAGGAACGGGATGGTCAGCTCGGTCACCTGCGCGTCCGAGCAGGCCCACAACGGCTGGATCGTCGCTGTGGCATCGAGCCGCGCGAAACGCGCGTAATCGGCCGGGTCGACGAGCTGCAGGTGCGCCAGGTGGTGCCTGTGATCGCTCGGCCCGTTGGCACGGCGTGCGGCCTCGATCGCGTCGAGTGACTCGCGCACTGCGCGATCGCCCAGCGCGTGGAAGTGCACCTGGAAACCCAGCCGGTCGAGATGCGACACCGCGCTCGCGAGCTTCTCGGGCTCGACAAAGCTCATGCCGCGGTTATCCGTCGCGTGGCCGCTCCGATCGCGGTAGGGGAAGAGCATGCCGGCGGTGAAGTTCTCGGCGACGCCGTCCTGCATCACCTTGACCGTGCTCGCGCGGAGCCGCCCGATGCCGTCGGCGCGACGTCGTCGCTCGACGATCGACGCGATCTGTTCGGCGCCGTAGTCGCGCTCCCACCAGTGGCACGCGGTGGCGCGCGCTGTGAGCAGCCCTCGTTCGGCGAATGTCACGTAGGCGTCGAGCTCGGGCTCGGTGACCCAGGCGTCCTGCCATGCGGTGATCCCGAAGCGGTGGAGGTACGCCTGCGCCAGGCGGAGTCCTTCAATGCGCTCTTCGGGCGTCGGTTCCGGGATCAGGCGCTTGACCAGGTCGACCGCGCTCTCGTGCAGCGTGCCGGTCGGGTTGCCGTCCCGGTCGCGCTCGATGCGGCCGTGCGGCGGGTCGGGCGTCGTTGCCGTGATGCCGGCACGGGCCAGCGCCTGCGAGTTGACCCACGCGCCGTGGCCGTCGCGGTTGTCGAAGCAAGCGGGCCGATCCGGAACCACACGGTCGAGATCGCTCGCGAGCGGAGTCCCTCCGGGAAACGCCTGCATGTACCAGCCGGCGCCGTCGATCCACTCGCGTTCGGGGTTCCTGTCGGCATAGGCACGGATTGCGTCGAGGTACGCGTCCCGCAGGGGCGGAAGGTCGTGGAGCGGGCAGCGCAGCAGCTCGATCGCGGCCATGCTCGGATGCACATGTGCGTCCTGGAACCCGGGCACCAGCGTCCGACCCGCCAGGCCGATGCGCTTCGTCCGGGGGCCACGTTGCCCCTCGATGTCGTTCGCGTTGCCCACGGCGACGATCCGACCGCCTCGAACAGCCACGGCCTCCGCGCGCGGACGCAGCGGATCCATCGTCCACACGGTCCCGCCGGTCAGGATCAGGTCTACGGTCACCGATTCATGGTGCCGAATCGCTGGCCGCCGCGGTGTCGCAGCGCTGCCGGGTTGGTTCGTGCAAGGATCGGTCCATGGACGAGACACGCATCGATCGATGGCTGTGCGCGGTGCGCGTGGCCAAGACTCGCCCGCTGGCGACGTCGCTGTGCGAGGGCGGACACGTGCGCGTCAACGGCATTTCTGCCAAACCATCGACCCGAGTCCACGTCGGCGACCGTGTCGAGGCGCGGATCGGCGACCGGCAGCGCATCCTCGAAGTTACCCGGGTGATCGAGGCTCGCGTGGGAGCGCAGGTTGCTGCCGAATGCTTCGTGGATCACAGTCCGCCTCCACCGCCTCGCGTTGAGCTTCCCGAGGGTTTCGAGGAGGCGCGCAGCTCCGGGCGTCCGAGCAAGCGGCTGCGACGCGAACTCGATCGAATGCGCGGTCGAAGCCGGGGCTGATGCCGAAGCTCCAACCCCGTCGGCGGTCGACCAGCGACAGCACCTTCATGCTGCCTTGGCTACGTCCCGGCGGGAACGAAGAAGAAATCCGTCACATAGCTCGTTGAATTGAAACTCATGCCCATTCGCGTTCGCGTATGAAATTCATTCTTCGGATTGCGATGAACGCCAAGGTCGAACTGGGACGCGTCGAAAAGCCGGCGTTCAAAAAAGAATAGCCCTCGATAGCCCATGGGCTGCAAACGGTTGCACACCAGATCGACGCTGGCATTTCCATACAGCTCGATCTTGATGTTCGGCTTGTGTGCCTCCAGGGTCTGCATACAGCCTTCCAGAACCTCGCTCTCGAAGCCTTCAACATCGATCTTGATGAAGCCGACGGCTTCGCCGGGAAAGGCGTCCTTGATGAGGTCGTCAACGGGCACCACGTCCGTCATCTGCTCATCGACCTCATAGCCGGCCAGCCGGTTATGGTCGGCCATCGTGGAGAGTGCCTCGAGCAACGCACCTTCTCGATGAGGGATCCGGAGCAGCTTCGTGGTTCTTGTTGCGCCGGCGGCGACGTTTCGAAATACACAGTTCTCGGGCAGCAGACTGCCGAGCGGTGCAAGGGAGCTGACGGGCTCAATGGCAAGACACCCTTTGCAGCGGAGGGCCAGCCGCATCGAATACTGCCCGTAGTTGGTCCCGACATCGATACAGATCTTCGTTGGATCAATGAACAGGTCAAGCTCGTCGAACTCTCCTCGACGCAGGAACTGTTCATACGTCGCGGCGACTTTCGTTGCGAGCGGATCGTCGTCCAGGATCAGCTGTTTGGTTCTGGCCGGCCAGCGCGCGAGATCGTGATCGAGCTCGTCCTGTCGGCGATCGAGGCTGGAACTATCCGTGGCGTCCACCCGCACCTCAGTTGCCGCTCGTTGCCACGCAGGGCGTGACCTGCCTGGTTCCACGCTGTGTTGAAGTCAAATAATACCGTCCTGCCGGGTCAAGCTCGCAGTCAAGGATGCTGCCGATGATAGAGGCACCCGATGAAGTCCAGATTCCCGTCCGTTTCTGCTTCGCACCCTACATGGCCGCATCCGACCGAATTGGCCCAGTAGACAGCACCCCGAACGTCCTGCTAGGCTGCGCCGCCTCACTCCCTTACGGCGTGAGTCGCAGGAGACGGACCAGGACGTGACTGAGACCCGGACCAACCGCCGCTTCGCCGCCGTCGCCATTCGCGCCGACGGCACCCGCGTGCCCGTCCGCCTCGACGCCCCGGACAGCCTCCTCGCCAAGCTCGACCTCCTCGTACTTGGGCTCCTCGCCCTTATTACCGGCTCCCGACGGGAGTCTGGAGGAACGCGGAGGTAGCAAGGCCGCAACGAGCGGCAACCACCGAAAACCACCAGGACCCCTGTCGGGAAGGCAGGGGCCTTTTGTTTTCTGAGAGCGAAATCAAGGAGAGGGCAAGAACAATGGCGAGCGCACCGCCGGCCAAGGCCGACAAGGCACAGACCGCCGAGCAGGCACAGACCGCCGAGCAGGCACAGACGGACGATCAAGGCCGAACGCGGCACAGCCATGTTCCGGCGGCGGGCACGGCCGGGGCGGCCGAGGTCGAGCGAGCCCGTTCGGAGATGCTCAACGACACGAAGCCGCGCACCCGCACGCGGATCGGCGCCGACGTCGTCTGCGAGGCGCTGCTGCGCCAGGGCGTCGACGTGATGTTCGGGTATCCCGGCGGCGTGATCCTGCCCCTCTACGACATCCTCGACGACTACCCGCAGCTGCGCCACGTCCTGGTCCGCCACGAGCAGGGCGCCGCGCACGCGGCCGACGGCTATGCCCGCGCCAGCGGCCGCGTCGGCGTCTGCCTCGGCACCGTCCGGTCCGGGCGCCACCAACCTGGTCACCGGCAGTCGGCACGGCGCAGCTCGACAGCGTGCCGATCGTGGCCATCACCGGGAACGTGCCCGGCGCGCTGATCGGCAAGGACGCCTTCCAGGAGATCGACATCACCGGCATCACGCTGCCGATGACCAAGCACAACTTCCTGGTCCGCGACGCGGACGACCTGCCGCGCGTGTTCGCCGAGGCCTTCCACATCGCTCGCACCGGCCGGCCGGGGCCCGTCCACGTCGACATCACCAAGGACGCGCTGATGCAGGAGACGCGCGCCCAGCATCCCGACACCGTCGACCTGCCCGGCTTCAAGCCCACCTTCGACGGCCACCCGCGGCAGCTCAAGCTGGCCGCCGAGGAGATCGAGCGCGCCAAGCGGCCGGTCATCCTGGCCGGGCACGGCGTCCTGCTCTCGGGCGCCGTCGACGAGCTGCGAGTCTTCGCCGAGAAGGCCCAGATCCCGATCGCCCACACCCTGCTCGGCGTCGGCGCGATCGACGAGGAGCACCCGCTCTAGCTACGGCTTCATGGGCATGCACGGCTGGAAGCACGTCAACCGCGCGATCCAGTCGGCGGACCTGCTGATCGCGCTGGGCATGCGCTTCGACGACCGCGTGACCGGCAAGGTCAGCACCTACGCCACCAACGCGCGCATCGTCCACGTCGACATCGACCCGTCCGAGATCGGCAAGAACGTCGCCGTGGACGTGAAGATCGTGGGCGACGTCAAGCGCGTCCTGCGAGCCCTCACGCCGCTGGTGCGGCAGCGGGACGCCTCGGAGCGTGCCGACTACTTCGCGCAGCTCGCCGAATGGCGTGCCGAGTCGGAGGGCGCCAGCTGGCACGGCTCCGGCGCCTGGCGCGACGGCCTGCTTTCCGCCGACTACGTGATCGGCAGGCTCGGCGAGCTGACGGACCACGACGCGACGCTCGCGTCGGACGTTGGCCAGCACCAGATGTGGCTGGCGCGCTACGCGGGCTTCCGCCGACCGGACTCGCACCTGAGCTCCGGCGGCCTCGGCACGATGGGCTACGGCGTGCCGGCGGCCATGGGCGCGGCGCTCGGCCGTCCCGACAAGGAGACCTGGGCGGTCGTCGGAGACGGCGGCTTCCAGATGACCAGCCAGGAGCTCATGACCCTGGCCGCGGACCGGATCCCCGTGAAGATCGCGCTGATGGACAACAAGAAGCTGGGCATGATCCGGCAGTGGCAGGAGATCATCTACGGCGGCAACTACCACTCGGCGCACCTGCCGGGCCCGAACTGGCTGAAGCTGGTCGACGCGTACGGCATCCCCGGCTTCAAGGCCTCGACCCCCGAAGAGGTCGAGCCCGCCATCCGCGCGGCGCAGGCCGTCGACGGGCCGGCGCTGGTCTGGTTCGAGATCGCCGAGACCCAGAACGTCTTCCCGATGATGCCCGCGGGCAAGGGCCTGTCCGACCTGATCGAGACCTGGGGGGAAGTGGCGAATGCCGGGTAGCGCCACGACCGCAGACGCGGCCACGACCACGGAGCGTTACGTCCCGGGAACGGGCCAGGCCAACCGCCACGTGCTGGCCGTGCTCGTCAACAACCAGCCCGGCGTCCTGAACCGCGTCGCGAGCCTCGTGCGCGCGCGCAACTTCAACATCGAGTCGCTGGCCGTCGGCCACACCGAGCGGCCCGACATCTCGCGCATGACCATCACGCTGCGCGGCGACGACTTTGCCGTCGAGCAGATGGAGAAGCAGCTCTACCGGCTGATCGACGTGCTCAAGGTGCAGGCCATGCCGGCAACGGGCTCGATCGAGCACGAGCTGGCGCTGATCAAGGTTCGCGCAACCGACCGCACGCGCGTCGAGCTGCTCAAGGTCGTGGAGCTGTACAAGGGCCGCGTGCTCGACGTTGCGCCGGACGCGCTGATCGTCGAGTACGGCGGCACCGAGCAGGAGGTCGATGCGCTGGTCGCCCTGCTGGGCGGGTACGGCATCCGCGAGCTCGTCCGCACCGGCGTGATCGCCATGACGCGAGGCGCGTCCGCGATCGACGTCGACCAGATCCTCAAGGCCGGAGTCGTTCCGGCGCTGCCCCAGGGATCCACGTCGCTCCCCGAGCATCCCACCACCGAAGCCGAACCCGACGCGAACGCCGTCCAGGAGGGAACACGCTGATGCCTGCCCGCATGTACTACGACGCCGACGCCGATCCGGGCGCGTTGGCCGGCCAGACCGTCGCCATCATCGGCTACGGCAGCCAGGGCCACGCCCATGCGCTCAACCTCAAGGAGTCGGGCGTCGACGTCGTCGTCGGGCTGAAGCCGGGATCGAAGAGCCGCGCGCTCGCCGGAGCAGGCAGGCCTTCGCGTCGCGGACGTCGCCGATGCCGTGAGGCAGGCCGACGTCGTGATGATCCTCGTCCCTGACACCGAGCAGAAGAAGGTCTACGACGCCGAGATCGAGCCGAACCTGCGCCCCGGCCAGCTGCTGATGTTCGCCCACGGCTTCAATATCCGGTTCGAGCGCATCCAGCCGCCGGCGACGTCGACGTCTCGCATGGTCGCGCCCAAGGGACCCGGGCACCTGCTGCGCTCGGTCTACCAGTCGGGCGGCGGCGTGCCCGCGCTCTTCGCCGTGCATCACGACGCGCAGCGGGACGGCGCGTACCCGCACGCTCGCCTATGCCCGCGGCACTCGGCGCGACGCGCGCCGGCGTGCTCGAGACCACCTTCGCGCGAGGAGACCGAGACCGACCTCTTCGGCGAGCAGTCGCTGCTCTGCGGCGGCGTGTCGGCGCTGATCAAGGCGGCGTTCGAGACGCTGGTCGAGGCCGGCTACCAGCCGGAGCTGGCCTACTTCGAGACGATGCACGAGCTCAAGCTGATCGTCGACCTGATGTATCGCGGCGGCCTCAACTTACATGCGCTTCAGCGTCAGCGACACGGCCGAGTACGGCGACTACGTGTCGGGCCCGCGCATCACCGAGGGCGTCAAGACGACCATGAAGGACGTCCTCACCGACATCCAGACGCGGCGCATTCGCGTCGCGCTGGATCGAGGAGAACGAGGCACGGCCGGCCGGAGTTCAACCGGCTGCGCCAGGCGGACCGCAACCACCAGATCGAGCAGGTCGGCGGCGCACTGCGCTCGCAGATGGCGTTCCTCAACCCGGTCGAGGTCGACGCCGACGCGGCGCAGGCCTCCACTGACTCGGCACCGGCGCCTGCGGCCGCGGGAGCACGGGCATGAGCGCGACACCAGTATCCGAACCTGGCGTACGGCAGAGCCCGTATGCCGCGGCGCCGGCATCCGCGTCTTCGACACGACGCTGCGCGACGGGGAGCAGGCACCCGGCGCGGGCCTGACCGTCGCCGAAAAGGTCGAGGTCGCCCGCCAGCTGGTCCGCCTCAACGTCGACGTCATCGAGGCCGGCTTCCCGGCCTCCTCACCGGGTGACTTCGAGGCGGTCCAGCGGATCGCCAGGGACACCAAGGGCGTGGCCGTTGCCGGTCTCGCCCGTTGCCGTGACGGCGACCCGCAGCGGCTCGTGGAGGCGCTGCTTCCCGCCGAGCGGCCGCATGCGCACCTCTTCATCGCCACCTCGGACATCCATCTCACCCACAAGCTGCGCATGACTCGCGAGCAGGTCCTGCAGCGGCCGTGCGCTGGGTGCGCTACGCGCGCGAGGCACTCGGTCCGGACGCCGAGATCGAGTTCAGCGCCGAGGACGCGTCGCGCACGCGACCCGGAGTTCCTGCTGCGGGTCTTCGAGGCGGTCGTGGACGCCGGGCGCAACCACGGTCAACATCCCCGACACGGTCGGCTACGCCATCCCGGCCGAGTTCGGCGAGCCTCGACGGCGCGCGTCGTCGAGCGCGTTGGCAAGGGCGCCGTCATCAGCGTCCATTGCCACAACGACCTCGGCCTCGCCACGGCCAACACGCTCGCCGCCGTCCAGGCCGGTGCGCGCCAGGTCGAAGTGACCGTCAACGGCCTCGGTGAGCGAGCCGGCAACGCCTCGCTGGAAGAGGTGGTCATGGCGCTGCGCACGCGGCCGACCCAGTTCGACGGCGGCGCCAGCGGCGTCCAGACCGAGCAGATCAGCGCGGCATCGCGGCTGGTCAGCTACCTGACCGGCTTCCTGGTCCAGCCCAACAAGGCGATCGTCGGCAAGCAACGCGTTCGCGCACGAGTCCGGCATCCACCAGGACGGCGTGCTCAAGAACCCGCTGACCTACGAGATCATGACCCCGCAGTCGGTCGGGCTGGCCGGCTCCCGCCTGTCGATCGGCAAGCTCTGCGGGCGTCGCGGGCTGCAGGGCAAGCTGCACGGAGCTGGGCTACGAGCTCGACGGCGAGGCGCTCGACGCGGTCTACCGCGAGGCGATCGCCGCTCGCGGACGCCAAGAAGGAAGTCACGGACGCCGACCTGGTCGCGCTCGTCGAGCAGCAGGCCGCCGACGGGCGGGCCGGCGGCCGCGGCCGAGGACTCGCGCTCGCTGCGTGCGTCTCGACGGGCTGGAGCGTCACCTCGTCGCACGGCGGCCGATCGTCGGGGAGCGTCGCGCTCACGGTCCGGGCGAGGCCGCTCACGGCCGAAGGCTCCGGCAACGGGCCGGTGGACGCGCTGTTCGGTGCCGTGGATGCGGCCGTGGAGCCGCTCCTCGGTTGGCATCCGGTGCTGACCGACTACGAGATCCGCGCCGTCAGTGGCGGCGAGGACGCGCAGGGCCAGGTGCTGGTGAAGGCGCGGCGTTCGACCGACGACGCAGGACGCCGAGATCGGCGACCGGCCATGGACTCTCGACCAACATCATCGAGGCGTCGCTCGAGGCCTACCTCGGTGCGCTCGAGCGGCTGGTCGCGCTGACCGGTGCCGAGGATGCCGCGCCGGTATCCGGAGCTCGTCCGTGAGCGAGCCTGCCCTCGCCGATCGTGGCACGACGTTTCGAGTCGTCGTCCTGCCAGGCGACGGGATCGGGACCGAGGTCACCGCGGCCGCGCAACAGGTCGCCGAGGCGGTTGGCGAGCCTGCCGGCGTCGACTTCGACTGGAGCGTCCACCGCGGTCGGTGGCGACGCGATCGACACCTACGGGACCTCGCTGCGCGACGAGGACCTGGCTGCGTGCGCCGACGCCGACGCCGTGCTGCTTGGCGCCGTCGGCGGTCCACGCTGGGACGACCCGACGGCCCCGGTGCGTCCGGAGCAGGCGCTCTTCAAGCTGCGCAAGGGCCTTGGGCTGTTCGCGAACCTGCGGCCGATCACGCTCCAGCCGGCACTCATCGACGTCGTCGCCGCTCCGCGAGGAGCGGCTGCGCGGCGTGGACCTGCTGATCCTCCGCGAGCTGACCGGCGGCCTCTACTTCGGAGAGCGTCACGAGGCCGGTGAGGCGCCGCGCGTCGGTGGACGCGAGACGGGGCCGCCACCGAGCGCCGCGCCTCCGATCTGCTGCCGTACGCGAGAGCGAGATCCGGCGCATCGTCGAGCTGGCCTTCGAGCTGGCGGCAGGGCGCCGCCGCAGCGTCACCAGCGTCGACAAGGCCAACGTCCTCGCCACGAGCCGGCTCTGGCGGACCATCGCCGATGAGGTCGGGCGCGGAGCACCCCGACATCGCGCCTGGAGCACCGCCTGGTCGACTCGTTCGCCATGCAGCTGATCACGCAGCCCGGCGCGTTCGACGTGGTGGTGACCGAGAACCTGTTCGGCGACATCCTCTCGGACGAGGCGTCGGTGCTGACCGGGTCGCTCGGCATGCTTCCGTCTGCGTCGCTCGGCGACCGCGAGACGGAGCACGGCCGCTTCGGCCTGTACGAGCCCGTCCACGGCTCCGCGCCGGACATCGTCGGGCAGGAGCATCGCCAACCCGCTCGGCGCGATCCTTTCGGCCGCCATGCTGCTGCGCTGGTCGCTGGGGCGACCGCGACCTGGCCGACGCGATCGAGGGGCGGTGCGCAGCGCGCCTCGGACGGCTACCGGACCCGTGACCTTGCAGGACTGCGATCCGGAGCCCGGGATCCGGAGGTAGTCAGCACCACCGAGATGACGGACGCCGTCATCGATCGACTGAGGGCGGCGCCGTCCCGGCGACGCACGGCCGCACCTGGAGGTGGTGCGATGAGCGCCCGCTCCGACGAACCCGTCCTGCTGTACGACACCACCCTGCGCGACGGCACGCAGCGCGAAGGGCATGGTCCTCTCACTTGCCGACAAGCTGAAGATCGCCCGGCGCCTCGATGAGGTCGGCTTCCCGTACATCGAGGGTGGCTGGCCGGGCTCCAATCCCAAGGACGTCGAGTTCTTCGAGGCCGCCAAGAGCATCACCTGGCAAGAACGCCCAAGCTGGCCGCCTTCGGCTCGACGCGCCACCGCGCCAACGCGCCCGCGGACGATCGCCAACCTGCGCGCACTGGTCGAGGCGCAAACGCCGGTCGTGACCATCTTCGGCAAGAGCTGGCTGCTGCACGTCACCGAGGTGCTCGGCGCGACCCCGGACGAGAACCTGGCCATGGTCGGCGACTCGGTCGCCTTCCTGCGCCCAGGGCGGCCGCGAGGTCGTCTACGACGCCGAGCATTTCTTCGACGGCTACAAGTCGGACGCGGCGTACGCGCTGGCCACGTTGCGTGCCGCGCTCGCCGGCGGGGCCACCACGCTCGTGTCCTCTGCGACACCAACGGCGGCTGCCTCACCGACGAGGTGCGCGACATCACGCGGGCCGTCATCGCCTCGTTCGCGGACGTGGCGGCGGCGAATCTGCCGCGCTTCGGCATCCACGTCCACGAGGACGCGGGCCTGTCGGTGGCCAACTCGCTGGCCGCGGTTGCCGGCGGGCGTGCGCCACGTCCAGGGCACGGTCAACGGCTACGGCGAGCGCTGCGGCAACGCCAACATCGTGACGATCTGGGCCGACCTTGCGCTGAAGATCGGCATGTCACCACCGTGCCATCGCGGCACCGACCTGACCGGCCTGTCGCAGCTGTCCGCCTTCGTGGCGGAGGTGGCCAACATCATGCCGAACGACCACCAGCCGTACGTCGGCGTCAGCGCGTTCGCGCACAAGGGCGGCGTCCACGGCGCGGCCACGGCGCGCGTCCGGCACGCCTATCAGCACATCGACCCGGCACTTGTCGGCAACGAGACGCGTCTGGTGGTCTCCGAGCTCGGCGGCCGCGTCAACACGCGATGGCGCGCCGAGCAGCTCGGCCACGAGCTCGACGGCGTGATCGATCCGCGCGCGCTCTCTCAGCTGATCAAGGAGCTCGAGGCGGAAGGCGCCTCCTTCGAGGGCGCCGACGCGTCGTTCGAGCTGCTGATCCATCGGCGCCGGCCGGGCTATGCGCCGCCGTTCAAGGTCGCGGCTTCACCTGCCTGGTGGAGCAGCGCAACGGCGCCGCCGGGCCACGCCCGGCGAAACCGAGGCGGAGGCGAGCGTCAAGGTCGAGGTCGCCGGCGAAGTGCTGCACACGGCAGCCGACGGCAACGGCCCGGTGAACGCGCTCGACCTGGCCCTGCGCAAAGCGCTGGCGCGCGTTCTACCCGGTGCTCGACCAGGTCCACCTGGTCGACTACAAGGTGCGCATCCTCGACGGCGACGCGGCGACGGCCGCGCAAGCACTCGCGTGTTGATCGAGTCGCGCGATGCGGCCGGTCGAGTCTGGACCACGGTCGGCTCGGCCACCAACATCATCGCCGCCTCCGAGATCGCGCTGGTCGACTCGCTCGAGTACGCGATCTGGAAGTCGGGCGCAGAGCTTCGCCGCCGCGATGAGCGGCATTTCACCTCGACCGTGTCAGGCAATTGGTCGGGAAATGAGGATCCGCAAGCGACGGCCGCAGCCTGGCCGCAGGCCAGGACGCGGGCGCTTCGCGCGCGCAGCGCCGCAGGCGTCTGCGGAGGAAGCCGTTGCGCGCGCAGCCGCGCCGGAGGCGCCTGCGAGGAAACGTTCCAACAGGGAGGGCGTCATACGACCGAGACCACGGAGCGGACGGAGCGCGCGACGCTCCACCTGGCGCGCTGGACCTGCGCGTCGGGCTCCAACAGCCGCAGCCGTGGCGCCGTCGTCGTCGAGAGTGGCGACCACCGCTGGCAGGCGTCGGCCGAGGGCAACGGGCCGGTCGACGCACTCTTCCGCGCCGTGGACACGGCGCTGCGAGACGTGCTCAGCGGCCATCCCCGTCTGGTCGGCTATGACGTCCACGCGCTGCAACGAAGGGTCGGACTCGGCCGCCAGGGTGACCGTGAAGCTGGCTCCCGCCGGAGGTGCGCTCCGGGCGCGCGCGCTGGGCACGTACCAGGGCAGCTCCCAGGACGCGAACATCGTGGCCGCATCGGTCGAGGCGTACCTCGAGGCGCTCAACCAGCTGCTCGGCGAGGAGCAGTGGGCCGGCGCGACCGACGAGTGCCGGCAACTGGCGTGCGGCGGCCACGTCATCCGAGCTCCGCGTAACGAATTCGATCCGAGCGCTCGGCAAGCTCGACCGGACCTGTTCGACTGATGAGCACCACGATCGACCGCCGGCCTCGAGAACGAGAGCCCGCTGCGGCTCCCGCGCCGGCCGCCAATCCGACACGCCACGAGCGACGACGCGCTGCACACCAGCATCGGTGCGAACGCCTGGTTCGAGGGCCGTTACGTGCCGATCGGCGAGGCGAACGTGTCCATCGCCACGCACGCCTTCAACTACGGCACGGCCGTGTTCGAGGGCATCCGCGCCTACCGCCAGCACGACGGCGGTCTCGCGATCCTCTTCGCGCTCGAGCACTACCGCCGGATGCTCAGAACGGCCGGTTGCTGCGCGCGCGTGCCGTGGAGCGCGCGCAGGACCTGGTCGAGATCACCGCCGAGCTGCTTCGCCGCAACGGCGACACGCGCGACCAGTACATCCGGCCGCTGCTCTACAAGGGCGCACCGGCGATCCGCCTGCAGCTGTCCGACCTGGACGACCGGATCTGCATCTTCACGCTTGCCGATGGGCGACTACGTCGCCACCGAAGGCCTGCGCGTGGCCACGTCCGCCTGGCAGCGAGTCAACGACAACGCCGTGCCGGCGCGCGGCAAGATCACCGGCTCGTACGTCAACGCGGCCTCGCCGTGGAGGACGCGCATGCCGCCGGCTACGGCGAGGCGGTCCTGCTGACCTCGGAGGGCCACGTGGCGGAAGCGTCTTCGGCCAACCTGTTCGTGGTGTTCGAGGGCCGCATCGAGACGCCGCCGCTGTCCGACGACGTGCTCGCGGGCGTGACCCGCAGCGCAGTGATGCAGCTTGGCGCGTGACCTCGGCTACGAGGTGCGTCGAGCGCAAGATCGACCGCACCGAGCTGCTGCTGGCCGACGAGGTGTTCTTCACGGCACCGGCGTGCAGATCGCCGAAGTGGTCTCGATCGACGACCGGCCGGTCGGCGACGGCCGTCACTTCCCGGTGGTCAAGCGGCTGCAGGACGACCTATTTCGCGCCGTTCGCGGGCTGGAGCCGACGTACGCCAGCTGGCTGACCCGGGTGTGAGGAGCCAGCGTGCCGCGGAGTCCCCGATGCCGGCGCTGGCTTCACGCGAACTCAAGGCATAGTCGGCGGGGTCACAGCCGGCCGATCGATCGCTCAAGCGATGCGATTGCCATCGCGACGCGAGGCCAGGCTGGTCGCTGCGAGCCGGTCCAGCCGGCTGATGACACTTGGCCGCGGGCATGGTCTGCGGACGGCGTATGCCTTGAGCCGCGTAGACGAAGGGAACGGCAAGCCGCACTGCCCGAAGCGCCCGGCCGCATCGCCGAGGATCGCGGCGCCTTCGCGTCGCTTTTCCCGGTGAGCCCGGCTCGTTCGCCGAGGACGCCGTGCTGGCGTACTTCGGCGACGCCGCGTCGAACCGACGCCGGTGCCGACGTTCGCCGACGCGGTCGCAGCCGTCGGGTCGGGCGATCGTTCGACGCGTCGGTCGTGCCGATCGAGAACGTCGTCTTCGGCACCGTCCGCGAGGTCTACGACCTGCTCGCCGAGTCGCCAGCGGTTGCCATCGTCGGCGAGGTGATCGTGCCGGTCCGCCTGTGCCTGGCGGCGCTGCCGGGCCAGTCGATCGACCGGATCGAGCGGGTCTACTCGCACATCCAGGCGCTCGGGCAGGCCGAGGCGTTCCTGCGCACGCGTCCGTGGCAGCTGCTCGCGTCGACGAACACGGCCGGCGCCGGGAAGATGCTGCGCGATCGCGAGGAGCGCAGCTCCGCGGCCGTGCTCTCTCCCCGGGCCGCGGCGCTGTTCGGGCTCGAGGTGCTTGCCGTCCGACATCCAGACCGAGCCGGGCAACCGCACCCGATTCCTCGTTCTCGGGGGTCCGGGGGCGGTCACGCCGTCGACGACGATCGACCCGCGGCCACGCCGCTCCACGCTGCTCGTCGGCGTGCGCAACGAGCCTGGCGCTCTCTACCGCGTGCTGGGAGTGCTGGCCACGCACCACCTCAACATGTCCAAGCTGGAGTCACGACCCTCGCGCACGCGGGCCTGGGAGTACGTCTTCTGGGTCGACGTGGATGGCGACCTGTGCGCCCCGTCTGCCGACGCCGCCCTCGCCGAGTTGCGCACCGCGGCCTTCGAGGTTCGCGTCATCGGCTGCTACGCCAAGGCCGACGAGCCACAGGCCGCGCGGCCCGCGTCAGCGTAGGGATCCTTCGGCCGTTCGCGATCGCGTCGCGCCGCTGCGCGCCAGGAGTAGCAGCACCAGCATCTCCGGCACGATCGCCATCACGAACGGCGCCGGGAAGCCGAACTGGTCGATCAGCACGCCCCACACGGCCGCGCCGAGACCGAGCGCGAGCTGGTAGCCGAGCGTGTAGGTGGCCATCGATGAGCCGATTCTCGCGGGGTGCGAGCGGTCGACGGCGAGCGCCATCGTCGACGGTTGGGTGAACGCGGCGGCCGTCGCGTAGATGACGCCCGCGACCGTCAGCATCGCGACGGTGTCTGCGAATGCGGCAACGACGAAGCCGACCGTCGCGAGCACGGCCCCGGTCGCGATGACGGGACGGCGGGGGAATCGATCGAGGACGCGGCTGCCGACCGCGCGAACGCTGACGAGCGCGAGGCCGAAGATCGGGTAATAGAGCGTCAGCGACGAAACGTCGAATCCGTGCTGCGTCGCCCAGATCGGTGGAAACGTCAGGAAGAGCGACACGCCGAAGGAGAACAGCAGCTCGATTGTCATGGGCAGCACGGCGCTCTGCTCCGGCGACCACGAGGGCCGCGCACGCGTCGGTGCCGGAGCTTCCGCCCGCGCCGCCACGCCGACGGACGTTCTCGGAAGGCCGATCACGACGGTCACGAAGGCGAGCCAGCCGAGCGCGGCGGACAGCACGAACGGCCCGACCAGGCCGACCCGGGCGTAGACGATCAGCCCGATCGCCGGCATCACGGTCTGTGCCAAGCCCGGCAGCAGGTGGTAGATCGAGGTCGCTTCGGCGCGCCGCGTCGGCGGCGCCAGCTTGGCAAAGAGTGCCGGCGCGCCGGTGTTGAACGCGGCCCACGCGATGCCGTGGAAGACGCGGCCGATGAACAGCACGATAAGCGAAGGCACCAGGTAGATCAGGCCGGCGAAGCCTAGCCCGGCTGTGCCGGCCGCGAGCATGGAGCGGATCGAGGAGCGATCGGCGAGGTTGCCCAGCAAGGGCCGCATCAGCACCGACGGGATGCTGAACGCAGCAATGAACAGCCCGACTGTCGCCGCGTCGCCACCGTTGGCGAGGATGAGCAGGGGCAGGATCGGCTGGATGACGAACTGATGGGCGAAACCCAGACCGCCGCAGATGCTCGCGACCAGCAATGCGCGCGTATACAGGCGATCGAGAGGGTTCGATTCCTGGGCGGTGCTGGCTGCCGGCGTTGCCACGGCTGGCGGGTGGATCAGGCTCCTGCCGACTCCGACACCGGCCGCAGCACTTCATCGGGGCAGCCCAGGGCCCGCGACATGGCGTTGGCCGTGCCGACCACCTCGCGCGCCCGGTCGGTCAAGGTCTCCGGCCGGAGCCGCGACGTCGGACCGGCGATGCTGATGGCCGCCACCACGTGGCTGGTGTGATCGCGCACCACCGCCGCGAGGCATGTCAGACCTTCGTCGATCTCCTCGTTGTCGACCGCGTAGCCGCGCTCGCGGACCTCGCCGAGCTGCCGCAGGAACAGCTCTCGGTCGGTGATGGTGTGGGCCGTCATCCGCGGCATCCCGCGGCGGGTCAGCACGCCCTTGAGCACTTCTTCTGGAAGGAACGCCACGAGGGCCTTGCCGACGCCGGTGCAGTGCACCGGCAGCCGCTTCCCCACCTGGGACGGCATGCGCAGCGAGCGCGTGCTCTCGACCTTGTCGACGTAGAGCACCTGCCCATCGTTGAGCACGGCAAGGTGCGAGGTCTCGCCAGTCACATCGGTGAGGTGCTGCAGAAACGGCTTGACCCGATCGACCCAGTCGAGCTGGCTGGTGGCGAGCGAGCCGAGCTCCCACAGCTTCATGCCCAACCGATAGCGCCGGGTGACCGGGTCCTGCGCGACGAGACCGCGTCGGAGCAGCGAGGCAAGCAGTCGATGAGCAGTCGCCTTCTTGAGCCCGAGCGCGCGGCTGACGTCGCTCACGCCCAGCTCCGGCCCGATCGTCGCGAACGTCTCGAGGATGTCGACGACGCGATCGACCACCTGCGCGCCGACGATCCGATCGCCCTCTCCGTCGGAGCCGGCGCTGCCCCCACCGGCCGCCGCCGTGGGACGATCCAGGTCGGCGTCGGCGGGCACGGCCACCTCGAGGGCGTCGAGGTCCGGCAGGCTGCCGGATCGTCGTGAGCGACTCTGCGTTGCGGTCGTCATGCGTGTCTCACGATGTGGAACAGGGCTGAGCCAAATGGTACAGCGGCCCGGCCCTCTGGTTGACACGTGCCACACCGCGCCGCACACTCACAGTGCTTCCTCGTGGACCGCCGTTCCATATATTGGGGCACCCGATGACCGGAGAGATGTCGTGACGATGGCTCGCGAGGCACGCCCGTGACCAGCATGTGGACCGATCTTCTCGGTGCGCGCATTCACTACCCGGGGACCCGCTACCGCACGCGCGTCATCGAGTCCGGCGCTGGTCCGGCGCTGGTTCTGCTTCACGGCATCGGCGGCCATGCCGAGGCGTACAGCCGAAATGTCATCCGGCTCGGGCAGACACACCGCGCGATGGCAATGGACTTCATCTGGCACGGCTTCTCGTCCCAGCCGGCGTACGTTGACGGGGAGGACATCCCCATGTACGCCGAGCAGGTGCTCGACCTCTTGGATTCCGAGGGCATCGAGCGCGCCACCATCGAGGGTGAATCGCTGGGCGGCTGGGTCGGCCTGTGGCTTGCCCTCGAGCACCCCGATCGCGTCGATCGCCTGATCCTCAACACGACGGCCGGGATCCAGTGGAGCTCCGAGATCACCGAGGACACCCACGGCGGCCGCCAGGCGCTCGCGCAGCGCTCGCTCGACGCGATCGACAACCCGACGCCGGAAAAGATCCGCAAGCGCCTCGAGTGGCTCATGGCCACGCCCGACCGAGTGACCGATGAGCTGGTCGACGTTCGCCTCGCGATCTACGCCGATCCGCGCGTGAAACCAGGCTTGCGAACGGTGTTCGAGCACGCCTTCGGGGGCGTCGGCAAGCCGCGCCGGCAGATTCCCGAGGAGCGGCTCGGGGACGTGGCGGCCCCGACGCTCGTGCTCTGGACCGACCACAACCCCGGGACCGGGCCCGACGTGGGCCGCAAGATCGCGGCCGCGATTCCCGGCGCGCAGTTCGCCTGCATGACCGATTCCGCCCACTGGCCGCAGTGGGAGCACCCAGGGGAGCACGACGACCTGGTGCTGCGTTTCCTTTCTGGCGAGACGGTCCACCAGGACTGACAATGCAGCTTCGCTGAGCGAGGGGACCGATGGAGATCCGAGCGCTGTCGTACGTGGGCATCGAGGCGACCAACGTCGATGCCTGGGCGTCCTTCGCCACCGAGTTCCTGGGCATGCCGTCCGAACGCGACGGCGACCGCCTGCGCATGCGCATGGACGAACGCGTCTATCGCTTCGACATCCGCGCCGGCGACACAGACCGGCTGGCCTGGCTCGGCTGGGAGGTGGGCTCTGCAGCGGAGCTCGCAACGCTCGAGCAGCGCCTCGGCTCGCTGGGCATCGAGACGACACACGGGAACGCGGACGACGCCAGGGATCGTGGCGTCGTGGACCTGGTCCGTTTCAACGACCCTGCCGGCAACAAGCTCGAGGCGTTCTACGGGCAGGAGGCGGACTTCCGGCCGCTGACCCTGACTCGCCCGATGGACGGCTATCTCACCGACGAGCTGGGCATGGGCCACGCGGTCATCGGCGTGAAGAACTACCGCGAAGCGTTCGACTTCTACGTCGGCGTGCTCGGCTTCCGCGTCAGCGACACGTTCAAGAACTTCATCGCGTTCCTGCACTGCAATCCGCGGCACCACTCGCTGGCGCTGGTCGGGACCGATGAGCCGGGCTTGCGCCACGTGATGCTCGAGACGCGCTCGATCGACGACGTCGGCGCCGCCATCGATATCGCAAAGCGGCGCGGCGAGCTGACGCGCACCCTCGGGCGCCACACTAACGACAAGGCCGTCTCGTTCTACGTCGAGACGCCCGGCGGCTGGGAGATCGAGTACGGCTGGAGCGGTCTCCAGCTGGATGACGAGGTCGCCATCGTGCGCCAGCTGGCCGGTCCCACCAGCCTCTGGGGGCACGAGCTGGTCGGCGGACGAGAATTGATGACGACCGCCAAAGGCTGACGGCGCAAGGGATCGAGGCAAGAGCCGGAGATGCTGACCGACACGCTGCCGCGGGAGTCGATGGCCCTGGTTCAGCGTGCACGCGAGCACCTCAATCCCGATGATGCGGCCGATCTGCTCGAACAGATGGTCGCCATTCCCAGTCCGACGGGGCAGGAACAGGCGGTCGCCGAGCTCGTCGTGAGCCACCTCCAGGAGAAAGGGGTGCGCGCCGAGGTCCAGCCGATCGAAGGAGAGATGGCCAACGCCGTCGCGCGCCATGGACAGGCCGAGAAGCCCTACCCACGGCTCCTGCTCTACGCGCCGCTCGACACGGCGTTCTCGGGTGATCCGGAAGAAGACGGGCCATGGCTGGGCACGTCACCGCGTGCCGACTTTGCGTTTCCGCCCAAGCGCGACGGCACGCGCGTCACCGGCATGGGTGCCGAAAACCCTAAGGGCTTTGCTGCCGCGGCCATCTGCGCGGTCGAGGCGCTGGCGCAGGCCGGGATCGACTTCCCCGGTGATCTCGTCGTCGGCCTCGTCGGCGGCAGCATGCCGATCATCGACCGGCCGACGGTGGACCTCTCGCACATCGGTTTCGGCCAGGGCGTCCGCTTCCTCCTCGAGAGCGGCCTTCGGCCGGACATGGCCATCGTGCTCAAGCCTGGCTACGCGGCCTCGTACGAAGAGGTCGGGCTGGCATGGTTCCGCGTGTACACCCGCGGCCAGGTCAACTACACCGGCATCCGGCACAAGGCTCCCTACAAGAACCCGATCCTCTTTGCCGGCAAGCTCATGGCCGCCCTGGAGAAGTGGTTCCCGGAATACGCCAGGGAGAATGGCGACGAAGCCGTGCTGCCGCAGGCATCGATCAACGCGATCCACGCCGGATCGATCAATCGCCTCGCCTTTGTGCCCTCGACGTGCGAGCTGGACATCGACGTCCGCGTCCCGCCGAGCCTCTCGCCGACCGAGGTTGCCGGGGAGCTGCGCCTCGCGCTCGATCGCATCGCGCACGAGGACCCCGATCTCGAGAGCGACATGGACCGCCTCTCCGCCCTTCCCGGCTCGCGCACCGATCCCGACCATTGGGTGGTGCAGACCGTGATTCGCGCATGGGAGTGGAAGGAGCGGCGAGAGCACGCCTTCGCCAAGAACGGCAGCGGCGCCAGCGATGCCGCGCTGCTGCGTGGCGCAGGTATTCCGACGGCACGGATCGGCCTGCCGCCGGCAGACTCGCCGTTCGATGGGTTCTCCATGGGCTCGGTTGACACGATCGCGGTCGTGCGGCTCGCCGAGGTGCTGATCCACGCCATCGTGGATACCTGCACGCGGACGCGCGCGGACATCGGCGTCGCTTAGCGTGTATCAACCAATGCCGACTTGCATCTCATCTGCCGCGCCGGCCCGGTTGATCCACGCTTAGGTCCTGGAGAAGAGACGTGGTCGCAACGAACGAGCGGAAGGTGGCGCAACCGTCGCGTGCCGAGACCGGGCAGCCGTCCGAGACCGGCATCCGATCGCTGGGACGTCGCGATTGGGCCACCTGGCCCACGTACGAGGCGGCCGTGCTCGGCTTTCGTAACTACTGGTACCCGGTGACCTGGTCGCGCAAGGTCGGCTCGAAGCCGATCGCGGTCACCCTCGCGGGCGAGAAGATCATGCTCATCCGCGAGAAGGGCGTGGTGCGGGCGCTCCACGATCGCTGTCCGCACCGCGGCGTGCCGCTCTCGCATCCGATGGCCACGCAGGAGTTCCCCGGCACGTGGACCTGCTGCTACCACGGCTGGACGTTCGATCTCGAGAGTGGCGTGCTCGTCGCAGCCATCACCGACGGTCCGGAATCGCCCATCTGCGGGAAGGTCGCGGTGCGTACCTATCCCGTGGAGGAGCGCTTCGGCCTGGTCTTCGTGTGGCTCGGTGACGGCCAGCCGGTCCCGGTCGAGGATGACATCCCCGAGGAGCTGCTCTCGCCGACGGCCGCCGTCGTCGGCCGCATCACCACCCGGCCGGGCAACTGGCGCTTCGGGGCGGAGAACGGCTTCGACGACGGGCATGCCAAGTACCTGCACCGCAACGCGCTCTGGACCAAGCGGGTGAAGATGCCCGTCTGGTCGAAGATCCGGGTGATCCGCGACGGGCCCTGGATCACGCGCATGAAGGACGCGATGTTCTACGAGGCGGAGTTCCCCAAGCTGGGCGCGTGGCCGCCCAAGCGCTGGTACCGCAACCGCCAGGGCAACAAGACCAAGGTGTCGCTCCGCTTGCCCGGCACGCTGCGCGTCAAGTACGAGACGTGGACGCACTTCGAATGGTGGGTGCCAACGGGCGAGGACGAGCACATCTACGTGCAGATGGCGGCCATGGACCGCGGTCCGATGGACAACCTGCGCTTCCGCATCTACTACCGCGCCTGGGTCCGCTGGGTCTTCCATGGCCTGTTCAACGACGAGGACCGCCTGATGGTCGACGTCATGGACGCGCCACCGGAACGGCTCTACCGGCCTGACATCTCGATCACCGAGTGGCGCAAGCTGGTCGAGGAAACGGCACGCGGCAAGCCGATCACCGAGGCATACCGCCCCACGATCGCCGGCCTGCGCGCCTACCAGTTCGAGGTGACGGGCTCCGCGTCCGAGGACAGCAGCGTCGATGACGGGCCTTCGAAGTCGAGCGCGAGCGCGAGCGCAGAGCACAGCGAGTCGCCAGCCCAGCCGGTCGCGTCCGCCGAATGACCGCGCTCAGCGAGGCAGCCAACCGGCCCGTCGACACGCCGCCTGCGTTCGACCCGGAAGCGCCTGCCGAGCGGCGCCACCACCACGAACCGCTGTCCGAGCGTGCGGAGCACCCCGTCGCCATCGCGGTCGACGACGTTTCCAAGGTCTTCGAAAGCAAGGATCGTCAGACCACCGCGCTCGATCATGTCTCGTTCTCGATCCGGGTCGGCGAGTTCGTTTCGCTGCTGGGCCCATCGGGATGCGGCAAGTCGACGCTGCTGCGCCTGGTGTCGGCACTCGAAACGCCGAGCGGCGGGACCGATCAACGTCAACGGCCTGGCGGCGATCGAGGCGCGCCGGAAGCGGCTCTTCGGGATCGTCTTCCAGTCGCCGGTGCTGTTCGACTGGCGCACGGTCGAGGAGAACGTCTCGCTGCCGCTGCAGGTCATGCGCGAGCCGAAGTCGAAGATCACGCCGCGCGTGGCCGAGTTGCTCGAACTGGTCGGCCTCTCCGACTTCCGGACGCACTACCCCTGGCAGCTCTCCGGCGGCATGCAGCAGCGCGTGGCGATCGCGCGCGCGCTCACGTTCGCGCCGCCGTTCCTGCTCATGGATGAGCCGTTCGGTGCCTTGGACATGATCACGCGCGACCGCATGGCCAATGAGCTGCTGCGCATCTGGAGCAGCACGCCCGGCACGACGGTGATGTTCATCACGCACTCGATTCCCGAGGCGATCCTGCTGTCGGACCGCGTCGTGGTGATGAGCGCGCGGCCGGGCCGCGTGGTGGAGACCGTCGACATCGAGCTCGGGCGACCACGGACCGAGGACGTGCGCGAGTCGGCTGCCTTCTATCGCTACGAGAACCAGCTGCGCCACCTGCTGATCAAGGCCGAGGCGGGCCGCGAATGAGCCAGGCAACGCCGGTCTCGCTGCGAGCCAACACCGGGCCGCGCGGCGGCTCGTCGCTCGTGCGGGTGACGGTCACGCTCGGCATCGTGCTGCTGATCTGGTACGGGCTGGCCTGGTTCCTGCGAGCCACCAACGACCCGGGCGCGAGCAAGCTGCCCTACCCACACGAGGTCATCCAGGCCTACCTGACCTTCCCGCGCACGTTCATCGACGCGGCATGGTCGACCGCGTCGCGCGCGGTGGTCGGCTTCTTCGCCGGCCTCGCGCTCGGGCTGGTGTTCGGGATGGTGATGATCCAGAGTCGCTGGATCGAGGCGGCCATCGTCCCGTATGTGCTTGCCAGCCAGATGATCCCGCTCGTGGCGCTCGTCCCGATCGTGCGCGCGGTGCTGCGTGACGCCGATCTCGTGCGCCTCTACATCACCGCGTATGTCAGCTTCTTCGTGATCACGATCGCCGTCGTGCGCGGGCTCAAGAACGTGTCTCCCGGCGCGCTCGAGCTGATGGGCTCCCTCAACGCCTCGCGCTGGACGACGATGCGCTACCTGCGCCTCCGGGCGGCGCTGCCGTACATCTTCTCGGGACTTCGCATCGCGGCACCGCTGAGCCTGATCGGCGCGATCCTGGTGGACTTCCTGGGCGCCCGGAACGGGCTCGGCTACCTCCTCATCGCGTCGCTGACGCTGGGATCCTCGCAGTCGACGATCCTCTGGGGGGCGCTCGTGCTGGCGATGGCCTTCGGCCTGATCTTCACCCAGCTCGTCGTGGTGGTCGAGAAGCGCATGTCCTTCTGGCAGCCGGCCTTCCGAACGGAAGCGGCTCGCGCATGACCACGCTCCACGGCACGCTCGGAGCCGAGGTTGGAACCGGCGTCTCGCAAGCGCCAGCGCCATCGCAGCCGTGAGCTGATGGGCCGCCTTGTCTCGCCGATGGTCATCGCGCCCCTGCTGCTCGGCGCGACCATCCTGCTCGTCTGGCAGGCCGGCTTCATCCACTCGCTGTTCAACATCAAGCCGTACACGGTCCCGTTTCCGAGCTCGATCGCGGCCGCGCTGTCAAAGGACAGTGGCCAGATCGTGACCGCGGTCCTTGCCACGGTCCCGGCCGCGCTGATCGGCTACCTGTGTGGACTCGCGCTGGGAGTCCTGATCAGCACCTGGCTGGTGCGCTTCGCGCCGCGGCTCGTCAACAACATGCTTCCGTTGCTGTCCGCAACCAACGCGGTGCCGATCGTGGCGCTTGCACCGGTGCTGGCGCTGTGGATCGACGATCTGTTCGTCGTCAAGGTGGTCGTGGTGACGGTGATGATCGTCCCGACGATGGTGATCTACCTCGTGCGCGGGTTCGTCAGCGTGGAATCCAACGCGCTCGAGCTGATGGCCTCGATCGAGGCGTCACCCAACCAGGTCTTTCGACTGGTCCGCGCGCCGACGGCGCTGCCGTACCTGATGACTGCGCTCAAGAGCTGCGTCGTGCTGGCACTGATCGGCACGATCGTCGCCGAGACGATTCGCGGCTTCGTGGGGCTCGGGTTCGTGATCGCGGACTCGCTGGCCCGTTTCGACGCTCCCAAGGCATGGCTCGCGCTCCTCGTGATCGCGGCTATCGGCATCTGCTGGTACCTGGTGGTGGAGGTCCTTGAGCGAGTGGCGCTGCCATGGGAGAGCGCCAACCGCCAGCGCACCTGACCCGCGGTGTCTCGGGCGCTATGCCCGACGGGTCCGTGGTAGGAGAGGAGGACTACGAGGCGTGAAACACAGAGGAATCCTGGCGCTGCCGGCCATCCTGGCCTTGGCATCCGCCGCTGCGACGACCGGCGTCGCGGCACAGTCATCGGGCCCGTCGGCGGAACCCGCGTCGAGCGCGCCCGCCGCATCTGGCGCCACGGGCGCCAAGTGCAACGGCGAAACGGTTCGCTACGAGCTGTCGTTCATCCCCAACGTCCAGCATGCGGGCTTCCTCGTCGCCGAGGCCGAGGGCTACTACGCCGACGAGGGCATCGACGTCACGTTCATCCCGGGCGGACCGAGCGTCGACCCGACCCAGGACCTGCCCGCCGGCGCCGCCGACATGGCACAGATCGACTACGTGCAGCTCGTGCAGGCACGCCAGCAGGGCGTGCCGATCGTGGCCATCGCGCAGAACTACAAGGACCCCTTCTTCTTCTGGTACGCCTTCAAGGACAGCGGCATCAACACGATCGCCGACTGGAAGGGCCAGAAGGTCGGCCAGATCCAGGTCGGCCAGTATCCCGAGCGTGACGCGATGCTGATCGCCAACGGGCTGCAGCCAACCGACATCACCCCGGTGCCGCAGGACTTCGGCGTCGACAAGAACTTCGGACAGCCGAACGGCTTCCAGATCGCCGAAGGCGTCGTCTTCTATCACCCGGCGTTGTTGAACAATCCGACGTTCCCGATCACCGGGCATGACAGCCACAAGTTCCCGGACGACTTCAACGTCTTCCGCCCGCAGGATCTCGGCGCCAAGATGGCGTCGCAGACCACCGCGGTGAGCGAGGACTACGCAAAGGCTCACCCGGACGTGATCCAATGCTTCCTGCGCGCTTCCGTGCGCGGCTGGCAGAAGACCTTCATGGATCCGCAGGCCGCCGTCACGGACACGATGAAGTACGTGCCGGAAGGCGCCATCCCGGTCCAGGCCGAGCAGTCGGCGATCAACGACGTCCTTCCGATCGTCGGATCGGGCGCGGATGATCCGACCCTGCTCGCGCTGACCCCGGATGACTACGCGTCGACGATCACGTTGCTGCAGTCGCTCGACGTGCTGCCACCCGACGCGACGCCAACGGGTACGTACGACGACAGCTTCTACAACAACATGGGCCCGGTCGCGCCGGTGCCCAGCTCGGCGCCTGCCTCGAGCGAGGCTCCGGCTGCTTCGGAAGGGCCTGCCGCGAGCGGATCCACCGCTCCCTGACCGTCACCAGCACATTCCTCCGCAGGCCTGGGGCCTGCCGCGTGCGAACCGGCCGGGTCCCAGCGTTGTCGCTGGGCTCCGGCCGTCGCTTGCGGCTCGCGAAACAACCGAGAGGGATCGGTCGATGACCGGTCCCTCTTCCACGTTCGGACGGGCCGCCTTGCCACCGTCGCAGGTCTCGGCCTGCGCTCGGCGATCCTTGCCGTCGGCCCGCTCATCGGCCCGCTCGTCGGGCTCCTGTCGGCCCGGCATGCGACTGCATACGAGCAGGCACGGGGGTGAACGTGCCGCTGATAGACTCCTGACCCATGCCCCGGTCGATGGCCTTCCTGCGCCCTGGCTCGATCGACGAGGCGATCGGCATGCTCGACGAGCGTGGCGAGGACGCGAAAGTGGTCGCCGGGTCGACGGCGCTGACGATCATGCTGCGCGAGAAGCTCATCGAGCCGGCCGCGCTCGTGTGGATCGGTCGCCTCCCAGAGCCCGAGCTCTCGTCGATCGACGTTGTTGACGGGGCCCTGCGCATCGGCGCGTTGGTGACCCATCGCGATGTCGAGCGCGACGCGACGGTGAAGTCGGTGCTCCCGGTGCTCGCCGAGACGTTCGGCAAAGTCGCCAATGTGCGCGTGCGCAACCAGGCGACCGTGGGTGGCGTGCTCGCGGAGGCCGACTACGCGTCGGACCCGCCCGCGGTCATGCTCGCCCTGGATGCCGAGGTGGAGGTCCGGGGACCGGACGGCTCGCGGACGATCCCCATGAGCGAGTTCACCCTGTCGTTCTACACCACGGCGATCGAGGCGAATGAGCTCGTCACCGGTGTCCGGCTGCCGCTGCTCGCGGCCGGAACCACGGCCGTGTACCACAAGTTCGTGACTCGCTCGTCGGAGGACCGGCCCTGCATCGGGGTGGCCGGGGTCGTGCGATTGTCGGCGGACGGGAGCACGGCCGAGGATGTGCGAGTGGCCGTCGGAGCGGCGGCCGAGATTCCGCAACGCTTCCCCGAGCTCGAGCAGGAGCTGGTCGGCAAGCCGCTCGACGATGCTGCCATCCGATCGATCGCCGAGGGCTACGCCGACCGGATCGACACGCTCGACGACATGCGCGGCTCGTCCTGGTACCGAACGCAGATGGTTCGAGTCTGGGTCCGCCGTGCACTCGAGGATGCGCGCAGCGCCGCGCGAGGGGAGAGCAGCCGGGCCGCCTGAGCACTCCGATGGTGGCCTCACCAGCGTCGGCTGCCACTGCGGCAACCCGAGCCTATCGCTCAAGCGATTGGATCGACGCGCAAGGCGAGCGATCCGGAGTCTGGAGGGCCGTATCCGCCCGAGCCTATCGCTCAAGCGATTGGATCGACGCGCAAGGCGAGCGATCTGGAGTCTGGACGGCCTTATCTGCCCGAACCTATCGCTCAAGCGATGGGATCGACGGGCAAGGCGAGGCACAGCGACCCCAGAGGGCTGTATTGGCCCGAACCTATCGCTCACGCGATGAGGTTGGCTCGGTTCCGCGGACGTCCGGCCGTAGGTCTGTGTCCTCGGCCCGAACCTATCGCTCAAGCGATGAGATCATCCTGCTGCACGCCTGCGCGGGCGTCCGCCGGGGGTCGAATTGCCGAGATCTATCGCTTGGTCGATTGCCCGGATCCGTGGCGCACCGAATAGTCGGAGAGGATCAGCCGCTCCGGCCGGCCCTCGACGTACGGGGCGGCGACCTCGCGTACCCCGAGCATGTGCTCGCTCCTGGCGTAGTCGTCCAGCGCCGCCCTGTCGCGCCACGTGAGCAGATAGAAGTGGCGGCCCGACGCAAAGTCGCCGAAGAAGCGACCTTCGACGAAGCCCGGAAAGCCACCGATCATCTCGATCGTGCGGCGCGCCACCTCGCGAGCGTTCTCCGGCGTGAGCGACGGCGCGCGCCACTCGACCAGCGTCGAGACGGGCATCTCGGCAGCTTCCGTCTCGTCCGGTCGTTCGTTCGTCACCGCCTACAATCGTATTCCCCGCACTCGCACCGGCGGCACGAGCATTCGACCCGGGAGATGAGCATGGCTGACCTGCCCCGCGTCGCGCTGATTGCCACCGGCGGCACGATCGACTCCGTTGGCGTGGACCGGCTCGATCTGGCCTGGTATCTCGAGGCGGGCAAGCGGCTACCGGAGGGTGAGCTCTTCGCCCGGCTCCCCGAACTGGAGCAGGTCGCGACGGTGACCGAAGCGCCCTTCCGCCGCATCGTCAGCCAGGCGATGACCTTCGCCGACTGGATCGACCTGGTGAACCTGATCCACGGCATCTTCGAGCGCGACGAGGCCGACGGCGTGGTCATCAGCCACGGAACCAACACGCTCGAGGAAACGGCCTACTTCCTGCACCTGACGCTCAAGACCGACAAGCCGGTCGTGATCGTCGGGGCGATGCGGCCATCATCCGGGCTCTCGGCCGACGGCTACCTCAACGTTCTCAACGCGGTGCGCGTGGCCGGCGACCCACAGTCACGAGGCAAAGGCGTGCTGGTGGTCCTCAACGACACGATCCACAGCGCGCGCGACGTGACCAAGACGGCCACCTATCGCGTCGAGACGTTCCAGGACCGCGACCTCGGCCCGCTGGGTTACGCGGACGCCGACAAGCGCGTCCTCTACTACCACGCACCCGTCCGGCCGCACACGACCGCCACCGAGTTCTCGGTCGCCGAGCTCGGCGACGGTACGGACCTTCCGCGGGTCGACATCGTTGTCAGCTACGTTGGCGCGGACGGGACGGCGATCGACGCCGCGGTCGCGGCCGGCGCCAGGGCGATCGTCTCAGCCGGCACGGGCGCCGGGCGGCCAACACCCGGTGAGGACGCGGCACTCGCGCGGGCACGAGCCAGCGGCGTCCTCGTCTGCCAGTCGACGCGCGTCGGTTCCGGGCGCACGGTGCAGAGTCCCAAGGCCAAGGAACGCGGTGACATCGGTGCCGACAACCTGGTGCCGTGGAAGGCGCGCATCCTCCTGATCCTCGGCTTGGTGAAGACTCGCGACGCGCAGGAGCTGCAGCGGCTCTTCGATACCTACTGAGGGCCCCAGCTCAGCTCGAGATCTCGGGTCACGTCCGAGCGCGCAACGAACCTCGAGCGCTCAGCTGCGTCGTTCCAGCCTCACGTGCGGCAGGACCTCGTCGACGAAGAGGCGCAGCTCCCTGGGCGACTCGATCGCCAGCGGGAAATGAGTGACCCCGACATCCACGAGCAGCTCGATCTCGCGGATGACGTCTGCCGGCGTGGGTCCGAGGATCCCGAACTCCTGGCCTGGGTAGAAGTCGTGCGTGTAGGTCGGTCGGAAGCTCGACGGATCCTCGGGCATGGAGATGGTGAGCGCCGCGACCAGGGTGATCTCCTCGAATGGGCGGCCGATCGCCTGGCAGGCAGCCTCGAGTCGCTCGTAGGGCTCACGAAAGGTGGGTTCCCACGGACCGTCCCAGCTCCACCAATCGGCGTGCCGTGCGACGACCATGAGCGCGCGCGGTCCGTTGGTGCCGACGAGCACGGGGATCGGAGTGGCAGTCGGATAGCACACTGCGTTCTCGATGCGGTAGTGCTTGCCCGTCCACGTCGCCGGCGTATCCCGCCACAGGGTCTTGATCAGCTGGATCGTCTCGGCGAGCTGCTCCACGCGCGTGCCCGGGGAGGGGAACTCGAAGTTGTAGGCGCGTGTACTCCTCCTCCAGCCAACCGGCGCCGAGCCCGAGGATGAAGCGGCCGCCCGACAGATCCTGGAGCGTGGCTGCCATGGCGCCGAGCAGTGCCGGATTCCGATAGCTCTGCGAGAGGACGAGATGTCCGAAGCGGTATCGCGGCAGGAGCGCGGAGAGGTATGCCACCCGCGTCCAGCCTTCGCGAAACGGCTCGCCATCCTGCTGCAGGTGATCGGAGACCCAGATGGTCGTGAACGCGACGGGCAGCGTGCCGAGCTGCTCGACCATGAAGTCCGCCCAGTTCCTCTCTCCGGGATCTCCGGGCGCACCCTGCACACCGAATGTCGCTGCCACGAAGACCCTCCAGCTGCGAGGGCCGAAGGGTAGCGCGCGCGATCAGCGCGAGAGCACCTTTGCGGCGAGCTCGTTGAAGCGGTCCGCCGGCACGAACGCCACGCCGCCGTCGTCCGCGACCACCATGTCGCCTGGCTGCACCTGGATGCCGCAGATGGCCACGGCCGACCCGAAGTCGGTCGCCTCGATGCGCCAGCGGCCGGTCGTGGGCGTGCGGCCGCGGGACCAGCACGGAAAGTCGATCGAGGCAAGACCCGTCACATCGCGGACGGCGCCGTCGATGACGGCGCCGATGACGCCCGCTCCCATCAGCCCCGTTGCGGCCTCCGAGCCGAGCACCGAAACCTCGATCGACGGGCTCTCTACGACCATCACGGATCCCGCGCGTGCGTACGCGAGCATGCGCATGTTTCCGAGCTTGCCGGCGGGGTCTTCGGCGGTGAGGTTGCCGGTGTGCCGGCGGACCGGCAGGTAGCGCAGCGTGATTGCCGGACCGATCACGACGCTGCCGCCCATGGTCGGGCGCAGGACACTGCCCGGAACCGTGAGACGGAAGCCCTCGTGATCGAGCAGATCGCTGAACTCCGCGGCGCAATCACGGATCGATCGCAGTGCGTTGATGACCTGGTCAGCGGACGTCGGCCGCGCCAGCGTGGCGGACGAGCCGGTCTCGAAGCTGCTCACAGGAGTGTTGCCATCGCGTCGAGCTGATCCAGCTCGGGCAGCACCGGAAACAGGTAGAGGTTGTCGATCCCGGCGTCGGCGAATGCCGCGACCCGATCGCGCACGGCTGCCTCGTCGCCGATGAGGACCATCTCCTCGAACGGCTTGCGCAGCGAGCCGTAGTAGTGCGTCAACATCTGTTCTCCTCGACGGAGCCGGTCACGGTCGTTCGTGATGGCGACGTAGGCCAACCCGCCGATCGGTAGATCGGTGCGGCCCGCATCTCGGTACAGCCGGCGAATTTCTGGGGTCTTCGCCTGCATTGCCGCCAATCCGGCATTGCCGAAGATATATCCATCTCCAAGAGTCAGCGCGCGAGCGAGTGCCGCGTCCTGGTAGCCGCCGACGCGAATCGGCGGCCGCGGACGCTGGATCGGCGGCGGTCCCAGGACACCCGCGGCCTCTCCGGCCGCGATTGCGGCCTTCCAAGTGGCGTCGATCTGGGCCAGCTGGCGCTCGAATCGACAGCCTCGTCCAGCGAATGTGCGACCCAGGGCGTCGTAATCCTGTTCACGGGTGCCGATCCCGACACCCAGTTCGAGCCGTCCGCCGGAGAGCACGTCGACGGTTGCCGCCTGCTTTGCCACCAGCCCGGCGTCGCGCGGTGGAAGAACGATGACCGTGGTCACCAGTCGTACCTGCTGGGTGATCGGCGCGACGGCCGCGAGCGTCACCAGGGGATCCCACGCGTCGTGATCGGGCCGGTCGTGGGCGGCAACGGCGGCGAAGCCCGCGTCGTCAGCGCGCCGTGCCCAGTCGAGCACCAGTGTCGCGTCGACGGCGGTGCCGAGGTAGCCGGGAAGCCCAACTCCGATCTTCATGGGGGTGCGCACGATAGCAACTCCGCTCGGACCGTCGCGAGACGCCGCTCGCCGGCGACTGGTACGTTGGCGGCGTGGCTGACCATCACGATCCGCTGTGGGAATACGTCGAGGTTCGCCTTTACCGGCGCGTGACCCAGATCCTGTTCAGCCACGAACAGGGTCCGGAGCTGGTGGAGCGGTGGTCGCAGCGATTACCGGAGTCGCTCGATAAGCGCCGCTCCAACCCGCGATACATCCAGCTGAACCGGCAGGAAGAGCCGCTCGATGTGCTCGCCGTTCTCGGCGATCACGGCTGGGAGCTGGTCGGCTCGATGTCGGTGCAGATCTCGCTGCGCTATGTCCTCAAGCGGGAGCGGCGCGGCTGACTGACCTCCTGCCGCCGAGCATGCCACGACAACTCGTCGGCCCGGGGACCGCGGTTGGTCGACGTGCGTACCGGCTCCACGGGCAAGCGATGTCGTAGCGAGGCAGGAAGCACTCTCTACAGCTCGGGTCGAGATCCGCCGTGCAGCAGCTGATCGCCTTCTCGAGCGTGGAAGCCGTGATCCCGTGTCGCGCATCACGGCCGGAGCGCCCGTTATCGCGATCCTCGGTCGCGGTGGTACCCATGCAGCCGGTATCGACGTAGACAACCCGGATCACAACACTTGCCGGCGTCGGTTTCTGTCAATCCGGTCACGACTGGCCGGTGAGGACCTCAACGATTGCGTCAGACCGGCCGCACTACGCAACGGCTGACAGGGGGCCGAGAGCCCGGGCGGCGGAATTCCCGTCAGCTGCTGCGGTGGCGTGCGGGACTGCCAGGATCGTCGGCGAACTCAGCGACCAGAAGTGGCCGATGTGACGGGAACCCGCGGGCCGGCACCGCGCTCGCCAAACGGTACTCGCCGATGGGCCACTCGACAGTGACGGGTGCGTGGCGGCCGCGGCCTTCATACCGTTGCATACAATGGCCTGAAGACCGCCCGGCGGCGCCGTAGCGCCAGTGCAGCGGCGGTTCCTCAGGAGTGTGCACTGATGGTGCTCGACGCACAGGCTCGGTCTGATCCCGTCGGTCGGGTCGAGCCGTGGGCCGACACGCGCGAGTGGCTGGAGCGGGTCCGGCAGATCGGCCAGCTGCGCGAAGTCAGCGGCGTCGATTGGCAGCAGGGCATCGGCGAGATCACCGAGATGCTCGACCACACCGACGGTTCGCCGGCGGTCCTGTTCGACGACGTTCCCGGCTACCCCCGCGGGTACCGCGTCCTCGTCAATGCCAACGCCACGCCCGAGCGACAGGCGGTGACGCTCGCGCTGCCACAAGCCGCCGGCACGCACGCTGGCCTGCTCAACTTCTGGCGAGGCGCCCTCGCCGACCTTCGTCCGCTGCCCCCGGTCGAGGTCCCGAGCGGGCCCGTGATGGAGAACGTGCTCGAAGGCGACGCCATCGACCTCGAGCGCTTCCCGGTCCCGGTCTGGCACCCGCGCGACGGCGGCCGCTTCATCGGCACGGCCAGCCTCAACTTCCTGCCCGATCCGGACTCCGACTGGGTCAACGTGGGCACGTACCGCAACCAGATCTTCGGCCGCGACTCGATGGGCATCTACATCACTGCCGGCAAGCACGGCCGGCTGATCCGTGACAAGTACTTCGAACGCGGCAAGCCGTGCCCGGTCGTGGTCGGTCGTCGGCGCGGATCCGCTGCTCTTCATGGCCGCCTGCGCAGAAGGGATCGCCTACGGCCAGAGCGAGCTCGCGTGGGCGGGCGGCGTGCGCGGTCGGCCCGTCGAGGTCGTGCGCGGGAAGCACACCGGCATCGGCTTCCCGGCCAACGCGGAGATCGCGATCGAGGGCTGGATGGACCCCGTCGAGCGGCACCGCGAAGGGCCATACGGCGAGTGGATGGGCTACTACGCCTCGGGCGACGGTGAGTCACCGGTCATCCGAGTCTCCGCGATCTACCACCGCAACGACCCGATCCTGCTGGGCTGTCCACAGGGCAAGCCACCCCACGAGGACAACCGGTTTCTCGCCTATCTGAAGGCCGTCCTGGTCGAGAACCAGCTCAAGGCTGCGGGTGTGCCGAAGGTCTCCGCCGTCTGGACGCCGCCGGTGGCGGGCAACCGGTTGATGGTCGTCGTCGCGATCGAGCAGTCCTATCCAGGGCACGCGACCCAGGCCCTGACGCTGGCGTCGCAGGTGTCGTCGACGGCCTACTCGGGGCGGATCGTTGTGGTCGTCGACCACGACGTCGACGTCACCTCGATGGACGACGTCCTTTGGGCGATCACCACGCGCTGTGACCCGAAACGCGACGTCCAGATCCTCGATCGAGCGTGGAGCGGTCAACTCGACTCCGCCATCCATCCCGACGAGCGCGGCCTCAACTCTCGCCTGCTGATCGACGCGACGCGGCCGTGGGAGTGGCGTGACCGCTTCCCCGACACGGTCGTGACGGCCGAGCAGGCCGAGGAGCACCGCCGCCGTTGGTCGTGGATCCTCGATCCGGACGCGCCGGATCCGCGCGCCGCCGACTGAAAACACCACCACCCGCCGAACCACGTCACCGTCCAGAGTTGGGAGGAGCACCGATGGCCGACAAGGTCGACCTCATCGTCCGTAACGGCACCGTCGTCACGAGTCAGATGACGGTGCAGGCCGACCTGGCCGTCGACGGCGGTCGCTTCGTCGCCATCGCCGCACCGGGTGAGCTCGGCATCGAGGCCAGCGAGGTGTACGACGCGACCGGCAAGCACGTCCTGCCTGGCGTGATCGACGGCCACGTGCACTTCCGCGACCCGGGCTTCGAGTACAAGGAAGACTGGACCACCGGCTCGACCGCGGCGGTGATGGGCGGCGTCACGACCGTGCTCGACATGCCCAACACCAACCCGCAGACCAAGGATCCCGAGGGCGCGCTGGCCAAGAAGCGGATCGCCGAGCAGAAGTCGTGGTGCGACTTCGGCTTCATCGGGTTGCTCGTGTCAGAAAACGTCGACCAGCTGCGGCCGCTGGGCGAGCAGGGCCTGGTGGTCGGCTTCAAGGCGTTCCTGGGCATCACGATCGGTGCCATCCCGGCGCCACACGACGGCGCGATCCTCGATGGGATGCGCGAGATCGCCGCGATGGGCATGCGCCTCGGCTTCCACGCCGAGAACAACGACATCATGGCCAACGAGATCCGTCGACTGCAGGCACAGGGTCGAACCGACCCGCTTGCGCACGTCGAGAGCCGACCCGCTCTGGCCGAGGTCGAGTCGATCCAGCGCATGGGCCTCTTCGCCAAGTCGACGGGCTGCGACGTGCACATCTTTCACCTCTCGTCGCAGCCCGGGCTCGAGATGATCGACGAGTGGCGCGCCAAGGGCGTCGACTACACCTGCGAGACGGGCGCCCACTACGTCTTCCTCGGCGCGGAGGACATGGCCACGCTCGGCCCGCGACTGCGCATGAACCCGCCGGTCCGCGCTCGCTCGGAAGGCCACGGCGATGCCCTGCTCGACGGCCTGGTCGACGGGCGCGTGAACATGATCGCAACCGACCACTCGCCGCACACACCCGAGGAGAAGCTCCAGGACGACATCTGGAAGGCGATCTCGGGCTTCCCCGGCGTCGAGACGAGCGTCGCCTACTTCCTCACCAAGGCCGTGAACGCGGGCCGGATGACGCTCCAGGAGTACGTGCGTGCCTCATCCGAGGGTCCGGCCAAGACCTGGGGGCTCTACCCGCAGAAGGGCGCCATCGCGATCGGCGCCGATGCCGACCTCACGATCGTGGACCTCGAGAAGAAAGGCGTCATCCGCGACGCCGAGCTGCATTCCAAGAACCACGTGACGCCGTTTGACGGCACGCCGCTCAAGGGCATCCCGGTCGCGACGGTGGTGCGTGGCTCGATCGTGATGCGCGACGGCCAGCTGGTCGGGACGCCGAGCGGGCGGATGGTCAGCCGGGTCGCCTGAGCGATCGTTCGGTCATATCGCGAGTGCTCGATGGCGGTCTGCCCGCCGAGGTCGAGCGTCCTGCCCGGCCAGCCTTCCCGTCAGGCGAGCACCCGCCATATACCAGTGCCCGTGCTGCTAACTCCACGCTTTCGATCGGAAGTTGCCCAAACTGGCCGATTTGCCCACCAGATAGCACGCCCATTCGTACGTGACGGCAATCGGGCCGAGCCCGCGATTTACCAGCACCTGGTTTGCTATCCAGGGAAAACCGCGTCGGGTCACGTGGCGCAGGAGCGCGCGCCAGCGTCAACGCCACGACCGCGCCACGGCAATCCGCGACTCAGGCTCCGAAGCGGGTCCCCGGCTCGAGCGGCTTGACGACGCGCGCCGGGTCGACGCGCTCGACGACGGCTTTCGGCACCTCGCAGCGTGGCGGGAAGGGGATCGGCGGCGCCGGTTTCGTGCAGTCGAAGATGACCTTTGTCTCCATCGGCCCCTTCTCCTCGCGGTGCCAGCCGTAGGTCACGGGGTTGAGGTGGCCGCCGATGAAGTTGGGCATCACGATCATGTCGCGGTCGGCCTGGAAGCGGGTCGTCATCGCCCACAGCACCTGGTCGTTGTCGTACACGTCGATGTCGTCGTCGACCAGCCAGACGTGCTTGAGGATCGGGTCCACCGACAGCGCGGTCACCGCGGCCATCTTCGGCTCGCCTTCGACGCGCTTCTTCATCGAGATGAACAGCGCGCTGCGGATGCCCATCAGCGGCAGATTCACGGCGGTGACGGACGGGACGACCGCCTTCACGCGGCGGTAGATCGAGCCCATCCGCGGCACGGCGCCGAGCACCAGGTGCTCGTCGTGTGAGTTGAAGACGTCGACGTAGATGGGGTCACGGCGCATCGTGACCGCGGTCACCTGGATGTACGGCTGCGGCCCGGAGCCCGTGTAGTAGAGCGGGTACTCGCCGAACGGCCCCTCGTGCTGGACCTTCTCGGGATCCGTGTCGATGAAGCCTTCGATGACGATCTCGGCGCGCGCGGGGACCATCAGGTCCACGCTGATCGCCTTCACCACGTCGAGCGGCTCGCCGAGCAGGCCACCGATGGCCTCGGTCTCACCGCCGATGCCGGCCAGCTGGGACACCGCGCCCATGAGCATGGCCGGGTGGTGGCCGATGGCCAGGGCGACCTCCATCCGCTCGCCCCGCTCCCGTCTCGACCGAAGGATGTACGCCGCGTGGTGCGCCGGGTTGGACATGAAGCCGATCTGGCGCGGGCCCTGCAGCTGGTGCCGGTAGATGCCCGCGTTGACGCGGCCACTGTCGGGATCGCGCGCGAATGCCGCAGCCGAGGTGATGTACTTGCCCGCGTCCAGCTCCTGGTGGAGCTGCAGGGGCAGCAGCGTGGTCAGGTCGATCTCGTCGTCGCGGAGGATGACCTCCTGGACCGGAGCGTCCTCGCGCGAGACCTCGCGCGGTGGCGTCGCGTTCCCCTCGCGTGCGGCGAACTCCTTGACCATGTCGTGGACGTCGCTGTCGATCGAGAGCGCGATCCGATCGAACGTCGCGTGGAGGTTCATGAGCATCGGCATGGGCGAGCCCTTGACGTTCCGAAACAGCACCGCCGGAAAGCCCGGGAAGTCGGGATCGTTCTTCATTCGATGCACGATCGCGGCCGCCTCGAACTCGGGGTCCACCTCCTCGTCGACGACCATCACGGCGTTGGGGCGTGCCGCGATCAGCTCGTCCAGGTAGCTGCGCAGGTCCTTGGGCATCGGTTTGGCTTCCCTCTCGACGATCTAGCGGTTCTGCGCGCCGGCACCGAGCGCTTCGACGGCATCGAGGATCTTCACGTAGCTGCCGCAGCGGCAGAGGTTGCCGGCAAGGTACTCCGCGGCCTCCTCGCGGCTGGGCGATGGGTTCTCTTCGAGCAGCGCGGTCGTCGCAAGGATGAAGCCCGGCGTGCAGTAGGAGCACTGGAATGCGGTGTGCTCGACGAACGCCCGTTGCACCGGATGCAAAGCGCCCGGGTCGGTCGCCGCCGCTGCCGGGCGCAACCCCTCCACGGTGACGACGTCGCGGCCGTCGGCCTGGTGCGCCAGGACGAGGCAGCCCGACACGGGCTTCCCGTCGAGTAGCACGGTGCAGGCGCCGCACATGCCGATGCCGCAGCCCTCGCGAGTCCCGATCAGGCCGACCTCGCGGCGGAGAACCTCGAGCAGTGTGTGGTGCGTGCGAGCCGGGACCGAGATCTCCGCGCCGTTGACCGTGAACGAGATCGAATTGGTCATACGGCTGCTCCGACGGCCGCGACCGCCGCGCTTGCCGCCTCGGCGCCGTTCTTTCCGTCCGCATGAGCGCGCAGTCCGCGCAGGATCTTCTCCGCGGTGATCGGCAGGTCGGTGATCCGCACGCCGGTGGCGCGATAGATCGCGTTGCCGATGGCGGGCGCAACCGGCGGCAGGCCCGTCTCGCCGATGCCGTGGATCTCGAGTCGCTCCGGGTGCTCGAGAACATTGAGCGAGAGCTCGCGCGGCATGTCCTTGACGCTCGCGATCATGTAATCGCCCAGGTTGCCGTTCTGCAGCTGGCCGTTGTCGAACAGCAGCTCCTCGTAGAGCGTCTGCCCCACCCCGAAGGCGACGTTTCCCTCGGACTGCAGCTCGGCCTGCACCGGATTGACCGTCCGTCCCGAGTAGACACCCGGCGTGGTAGCGCAGCAGCGTGACGTGCCCCGTCTCGAGGTCGACCTCGACCTCCGCCGCGCCGGCGGCCTGGTGCCAGTGGACGCTGCCGATCCCGAGGCCCGTCTCCGGATCGAGGCCGCCCTTGCGTCTGGAACGTGCCGTTGCCCTGGATGTTGCCGGCCCGGTCGCGGCGGATCAGGTCGCCATACGAGAGCCCGCGCGACGGCGCGTCCTTCGGCCGCACGAAGCCATCGACGAGCTCGAGATCGTCGACCGAGACCTCCAGCTGATCCGACGCCAGTTCGCGCAGCTCGCTCGCGGATCTCGTCGATCGCCGAGCAGATCGCCGCCGCCCATCGCCTGCGTGGAGCGGCTCGAGCTGGTCTGCTGGTCGTACGGCGTGACGTCGGTATCCGGCGAGGAGATGCTCACGCGATCGAGCGGCACCGCCATCCGCTCGGCGGCGAGGATGGCCATCGCGGTCTGCAGCCCCTGGCCCATCTCGACCGAGCTCGTCAGCACGTGCAGGCTGCCGTCGTCGTTGAGCCGCGCGGCGGCCGTCGACGTCGACGGCGTGATCGTGCCCTTGATGATGCAGCTCAAGCCCTTGGCCCGAGCCTTCCGCCCTCCGTCGACCAGGGTCCGGCCGTTGTCGCGGCCCCAGCCCGCGAAGTCCCAATCGATCGCGCCCGCCGCCGTGTCCAGCAGCTCGCTGAAGTGCGTGTCGTGGATCGGCTCGCCGGTCATCACGGTGTCGCCGTCGCGCAGCAGGTTGATGCGCCGCAGCTCGAGCGGGTCCATGCCAAGTCGCTCGGCGATCATGTCCATCTGCGTCTCGTAGGCCCACGCGGCCTGGTTGATGCCGTAGCCGCGGAACGCACCTGCCGGCGGCAGGTTCGTGTAGACGGCGTACGAGTCGACCCAGACGTTGTCGATCGCGTGCGGTCCGCCCGTGCCGTAGCCGCCGTTCTTGATCAGCCGCGGCCCGATGTCCGCGTAGGCGCCGGTGTTGAAGTGGCAGGTGCTGTGGCGGGCGAGGATCTTGCCGTTGGCGTCGAGCCCGGTCGCATCCGGATCGACACGCCGTGCTTGGTGACGCTGACGAACTCTTCCTCGCGCGTCAGTTGGAGCCGCACCGGCCGGCCGGCCGAACGCGCCAGCAGCGGCGGTGATCGGCTCGATGCTCGGGTAGCACTTGGCGCCGTAGCCGCCGCCGAGCGTGTGGCACGATCACGCGAACGTCGGCGGCGGGCAGCCGAAACACCTCGGCCAGTTGCGAGCGCAGCATGTAGGGGATCTGGGTCGTCGCCCAGACGGTCAGCCGTTTGCCGCTGAACGATGCGAGCGCCACGTGCGTCTCGAGCGGCACGTGCTGGATCGGCGGGCTCGTGAAGACGTCCTCGAAGACGTGCGCCGACGCGGCGAACCCCTCGTCGACGTTGCCTTTCCGCAGCTGAAACGAGTTGCACAGGTTGCTGCCGCCGTCGGCGTGGATGATCACGTCCGCGAACGTCGGCCCGACGCGTGGCGGTTCCTCGTGGAGGATCGGTGCGCCGGGAAGCAGCGCCTCGAGCGAGTCGAAGACGGCGGGCAGCTCCTCGTATTCGACCTCGATCAGCTCGAGTGCCTCGGCGGCTGTGTCGAGGTCGACGGCGGCCACGGCGGCCACCGGTTCGCCGACGTAGCGGACCTTGTCGATGGCGAGGATCGGCCGGTCGCGAAAGACCGGGCCGAAGACCGGCTGGATGTCTGTTCGCGCAGCAATGTCCGCGCCACTCAGCGCGACCACCACGCCGGGCAGTTTCTGTGCGGCCGACGTGTCAACGCGAACGATCCGCGCGTGGGGGAAGGGGCTCGGCAACAGCTTCGCGTGGAGCATTCCCGGGAGCGTCACGTCCATCACGTACGGCACCTGGCCGGTGACGCGCGCCTGCGCATCGAGCATGCCGAGGGGAGGCGCGGAGGTTGCCAAAGGGGCGTGAAGTGCTCGCTCGTCGGTCACTGTATGCAACGGCATTCTATCGGATGGGAACGGGACGGCCGCCTGGTTCGCGCCTTCGCGTTGTAGAAGTCGCGGTCTGTCTGTCCGTCAACTGGCCTCGGCGACGCCTGCGATCGCGCGCTGGATGTGCAGCTGCGTGAGGAAGTCCGAGGCGTTCTTGAGGTGTCGCGTGGATGCCGCCGCAGCGGCATCCGGGTCGTGGTTCTCGAGCGCTCGGAGGATCTGTTCGTGGTCGTCGAAGACCGTCGGCGCGCGCGGACCCGAGTTGAAGGCCTCGGAGCTGAAGCGGCGCACGAGATCGGACAGGTCGCGCGCCAGGCGCGCGAGGGTGGCGTTTCCCGCGACGCGGAAGATGACGTCGTGGAAGGCCATGTTGGCGTTCACCACCAGTGCGTTGTCACCGAGGTCCAGCGCCTGGTGCATCGAGTCGAGGATCGCCCGCAACCGGGCCAGCTCCTCCGGCCGGATCCGCTGCGCGGCGAGGCGCGCGGCAAGCCCTTCGAGCACGTCGCGAACGAGATAGGCGTCCTCGATCTCCTCGAGCTCGGGCTCGTGCACGACCAGGCCTCGCACGGGATCCATGACGATGAGCTTGTCGGCGGTTAGCCGTTTGAGCGCCTCACGCACGGGAGTGCGGCTGACCCCGAACTCGGCCGCCAGTTGCAGCTCCACGAGGCGAGTCTGCGGCCGGAGCTCACCGGAGATGATCATCTCCTTGAGACGTCGATAGACGCGTTCGCTGCTCGGGAGACCATCTGTCCGCTCGGTCCGGGTTGCGACGGCGGCCGTGGAACGAGCCACTTGGTCCTCGTTGAGGTCAGACGGGCGTCAGTTGGCGCGCACGGTGGCCGCGAGTATACGGCCGCATGCCGCCGTTCAGGACCGTTCAAGGGACGGTTCGCCGATCGACTACATTGCCGAACGTGACCCCTGAGATCCCGGTTCGGCCGCGCATCGCGGTGTTCGCCGGGCCGAATGCGACGGTGCTCAACTCCGAGCCGCTGGTGACCAGCAACAAGGCCCGCGAGCGCGCCGGCCTGCCGGTGCGACTGGGGCCTGATGGACGTCCGCTTCGTTTCGACGTCCTCCGACCGCAGCGCCTGGCCGCACCGGCGACCGTCTACGTCGAGGCCTTCTCCGCCCATCCGCTCGAGGGCGAGTCGGAGAGACTCTACGCGCCGGCTGACGGCTACCTGGACTCGGCTGGCGTGTTCCACCGCGAACGGACGGGCGACGGTGACCGGCCGGTGTACGAGATCGAGCTCCGCCCCGAGGATGGCCTCTACCCACTCCCGTACATGGCGTTCCAGCGCGACGGGCGGCCGTGGGAATTCGACGAGGCGGACCCGTTCGGGCCGCCGGAGCGGGCACGCCAGCCGTTCTACCCGGACGCGTCGCGGGTATTCGAGGAGATCGACCGGCTCTCCCCGGGTGAGGACGGGCTCGCGTCCCACCTGGACCGGATGGCCGACTTCGACTTCATTCGCGCGCTGCCGCCGGGCGGGTACGTATCAAGAGGGGAGCGCCGCGGCGTCGACTGGTTCCCGTATCGGCCGCCGCACCTGCTGCGCCAGCCTTCGCGCCGTGCGCTGGCTCGGGTGACGAACGTGGTCTCCGAGGCGCTCCGCGGGTCTGCGTACGGCGGCGGTCTGTGGCTCGAGGGGAGCCCCTACGTCGAGGAGACCAGCTGGTGGCTGAACCTGCTGATCGACACGACGAGCCCGATCGCGGCGTGCGCGTCGCAGCGATCACATGGCGCAGTCGGTAACGACGGCGATCGCAACATCATCGATGCCGTCAGCTACCTCTGTTCACGCGCCTGGGCCGATGCGGAGGGCCGCGACGAGTTGGGCGCGGTCGTGGTGATGGACCAGCAAATCGTGGCTTCCCGTGCTGTGCAGAAAGCGGAGGCACGTCCGGGCGGCTACGTTCAGAGCGGCGCCCACGGCGCTGTTTTCGGCTCCATCACGAGCTCAGGGCGAGTCGTCGTAAGCGTCGTGCCCCGACGCCTGCACACCTGGTCGTCGGCAGTTCGTCTGACCCACCTTCCGGAGAAGGTCGAGGGCGTCTCGTGGGGACCGGACGGCGCGCGAGCGATCCCCGTGCCCGTCCGTGGTGGCGACGGCGCCATGCTGTCCGACGCGATCCCGCCGGTCTGGCTCTTCAAAGCCGGTCAGTACGGGGAGGCGACCGAGGAGGTCGACACGGACAGTGAGCTGGCACTCTCGGCGATCCTGGAGCGCGCCCGGCGCGACCACCCGCTGGCCGGCGTGGTTGCCGAGGGGGGCGCACCGTTTGGGACGGTGAACGAGGCCGCGGCAGCCCTCCTTCGCCGGATTGCGTTCTCTGGGTTCCCGGTCGTCCACGTGGGACGCGGCAATGCGGGCGGGTTCACGGAGCAGCGCTACTTCCCGTTCGCGATCGCCGGTGGCGACCACACCGCGACCAAGGCGCGGCTGCTGCTGATGGCGTCGCTCATGAAGCTCGGTGCGCTTCCCGCCGCTGCCGACCCGCGCAACCCGACCCGCGACGAGATGGGCGCGACGCGGGCGGCGCTGGACCGCTACCAGGAGATCTTCGACAACCACTGACGAGTGCTGGTTCTTAGGCCGCGTTGTGCAGTGAACGTTCATTCGCGACGCGAAGCCGCGATGAGCGCCTCCGCGCCGGGCGGGGGTCGTGATGGAAGGGTCATCGGTGCACGCGGTGCACTGAACCGACCGAATCGCCGCGCAAACAGCCGATCGACCCGGCGTCCGGACTCGGTGTGGTCGCGAATGAACGTCATGTGCACAGGGCTGTCCGCCAACGAGCAGCCCGACGGATCGACCCAGGACCGCGTACAGTCCGACCCGACGAAATGACGATCGATCTCAACGGCATCCGGCTGCGAAACCGGCTCGTGACGTCGGCCAGCCTGCTCGGCTACGGCGCGGCCAAGAAGAAGCTGATCCTCTACGGCCTCTCGCCCGATCGCCCAGTGGGTGCCGCTGGAGCGCTTCGGTGCGCGTGACCACGCGAACGATCACGGTCGCAGCCGCGTGAAGGCCACTTCACGCTGCGCGAGGACTGGAAGCTCTGGCAGTTCCCGGAGATGCTCCGGCTCTACGCCAAGGCGCTGCGGCGCGTCGACGCCGGCTGGATCAACGCGTTCGGCTGGTCGAACATCGGCATCGAGCGCTATCTCGAGGAGTACGAGCCGCGCACCGGAACCTGAACCGGATCATCTCGCTCGGCGGCTTCTCGGCCGAGGAGTTCGGCGCAGCTGGTCGAGACCGTCAACCAGCGCGGCTCAAGCCCGGTGACATCGCCGCGGTCGAGTTCAACGTCTCGTGCCACAACGTGAACTTCCCCTTCGAGACGATCCTCGAGGAGGTCCTGCGCACCGCCGTCGGCCAGCCGCGCACCCGGTGATCCTCAAGCTCTCGCCCGACTACGACTACCTCGAGCACGCCCGCCTGGCCGAGCAGCCACGGCGTCGCCGGCCTGACGGCAATCAACTCGGTCAAGGCCTGCGCCTCGACCCGCAGACCGGCGAGCCGTACCTCAAGAACCGCTACGGGTCGCTGTCGGGCCGCGCGATCAAGCCGATCGGCCTGCGCATCGTCTCGGAGCTGCGCGAGGCGGGCATCCGGCTGCCGATCATCGCGTCGGCCGGCATCCAGCGACTTCGACGACTGCCGCGAGTTCTTCTGGGCGGGCGCGGACGCCGTTTAGCCTCGGCTGCGCCGTCTGGCTCAAGCCGACTGCCGCTCTATGTGCTCGGGCCGCTCGAGGGGCTGCGCATCCGGCGACTGATCGATCGAGTCGGTGCGCTACCAGGTTCCGCAGCGCGAAGGCACCGCCGATCGACTTCAACGCGTCGGCCACGATCACCCATCCGATCGAGGCTGAGCCGTACGAGGATTCGTCGACCGACGATCGAGCGCCCACGTTCGACCCGCCCGCGTTCGTCGCCACCGCTCGATGACGCCGGCCGAACGCCAAGAGCTCGGCCGGCAGATCACCGATGCGGCGGTTCTGAGGGGGACGTTCACGCTGCGCTCGGGACGGACGAGCAGCTATTACATCGACAAGTACCGGCTGACCACCGAGCCCGCGCTACTGTCGCCGGATCGCGGACGCGCTAGTCGAGCTTGTCCCGCCGGAGACGCAGCGGATAGCGGGAACCGCGCTCGGCGCAGTGCCCTTGGCCACGGCGGTCTCCCTCGCGACGGGATTGCCCGCGGTCTTCGTCCGTGTCGACGCGGCCAAGGGTTACGGCACGGCCAGGTCGGTCGAGGGCGTCCTGAACGGCGGTGAACGCGTCCTGCTGGTCGAGGACATCGTCACGACCGGCGGGGCGAGCCTCACCGCCGTCGATCTGCTCCAGTCGGCCGGCGCGACGCCTGACCCAGGTCATCGCCGTCGTCGATCGCGAACAGGGCGGCCGGCGAGAAGTTTGCGGAGCGCCGGGTGCCGTTCGCCGCACTCTTCACGGCGACCCAGTTGGGACTGACCGAGTAGTCCGTCCGCTGGCAATGGCCGGGATCCCGTCGCAGGCGCATCGGAGCGACGCGCCGACCGGGTCGGCCCGCTCTGAGGCAGCATCTCGCTTCAAGTGAACGTGCCGCTCGTCATCCGGCGGCCATGGCCCTCACGGATGGGTGGCGACCGACACTCCGCCCTTACCTGGAGCGCGTCGCAGCGCTCGTCACGACCGTGATCGAAGCGTGGGCTACGGGCCGGTGGGGCGGATCCGATCGGACTGACCGGGCAGACGCGCGCGAATTCGGGCGTGGCCGTTCACTTCAAGCGAAATTCCGTCGACTTGGGCCAGCCGGTTCCCAAAGTCGCCGCGATCCGATGCTCGAGAATCCGGCCTCGACGTCGTCGAGCAGGCAAGCGACGGCGATGCGCTGGTCGGCCGCAAGCGGCGCCACGATCCGCTCGCGACCTTCGGCATGCTCAGGCTCGACGAGACGCCCGATCTCCATGGTCGAGTGTTGGCTGTTCTCGCGTTGCTGCGCTCGCGGGTCAATGGACGGATCGATCCCGAGCGCGGGGCGGCACGCGTTTCACGCCAGCCGCGCCGAGCGGACCTGACGCGACACCGAGACGACCTGGAGCCATCCCAAGGGTCTGCCGGATTCGCTCCGGGTTCATGCCTGCCGAGTCCGAACGGGTGTGTGCCCAGCTCATGTCGTCAAGCAACGCCTCGAGCAGCGGTCGAACCTCCTGATCGTTGAGCGCCTGGCGTGGCGTCAGTCCGCGCAGCGCCGGGATCGGCTGGTCGACCCAATCGGCTTCCATCTTGCGGATGAACTGGTCCATGACTCCGCGAGTTCCGGCGATTTCGGGCAGGGGGTGGACGTCGTGGTCGCCGCCTCCTGCCCCGTGTTCGGCCATGGCGTCCTCGATCGACCGATCCTCGCGGGAAAGGAGGGCGGCGTCAGGGGCGGCGCGCAACAGGGTCCGCACGAGGCGATCGGCACGTTTGGTGGAGTTCGACTCGATCGTGGCGGTTCCCCCATCGATCGTGATGGTGCCGCGGATCCATTCCTGGCTGCCACGGCGGTACGTCTCGGTGAAGCGTCCGTCCGCGCCCGGCCCAAGTCGCTCGGCGAGCGCCGCGCGCACCGCATCGGGATGCCCGATCCGGAAGCTCGCCGTCACGAACCGTAGCGGCTCGCCCTCCGTGTTGCGCAAGCTGGGTCCAGCCTCCGCTCCCAGGAACCAGCGCAGCAGGGCGATCTCGTCGCGCCGTTCCAACAGATCCACGACGTGCGGCCGTTGGGGACGAGGAACCGAAATGGCTTCGTGGATGGCGAGGCGTCCATGCTCATCTGGAAGCAGTCGGAGAGAGCAGCACGTCCAGTGGCTGCACCTGGTGTGAGAGCGCGGCGTCGTGCAACTCGATCGTTCGCGACGCGAGCATGTCGCGCACGGTCAGATCAGCTCCACGGACTCGCTCGACTTCGTACAGCGAACGACGCGTCCCGAGCCAGGACCGTGCCAACTGGACCTCGGCGGCGGGCAGCAGGACTCCTCGGACCTTCAGGAAACGGGCCAGTTGCCCGCGGTCGAACAGACAGATGTCTGCAACCAGGATGCCGGCGTCCTCGACAAGGTCTGCCGTGAGCGCCGCCGGAGCCACGGCGCGCCCGATCACCTTGCTCACGATGCGTTCGGTATCGATCTGCGAAAGCCACAACTCCAGCTTGTGCAAGAGCGCCCGGACCGGTGGGATCTCGAGCGTGTCGCTCAGCGCCAGGTGGCAGTGTTTGTACTTTCTCCCGGAGCCGCACGGGCACGGCTCGTTCCGACCGACACTGGGATAGCGAGATTTGGCGTGCGACTCGAGGAACGCAAGGTCCGGGTCGCCCACAGGCGTGCCGGCCGCACGGAGGTGCGTGAGCGTGGCGTCGTAGTTGCCGCGGTCGAACTCGTACCTTGAGAGCTCCGTAAGCGCCATGGCATGGGCCGGGTCGGCTTCCACGGCAGCCTGGAATTGCCGCTCGGCTTCGAGCACCTCGCCGCGCCCCTCGCTGAGGGCGCCCAAGAGAAAGCGAGGCGAGGCCGCCGCGCGGCCCTGTGCCTGCCGCTCAACCTCCACCACCACGGGTTCCAGTCCCCGCTCTGACCAACTGATGCGCGCGAGCGCACGCACGATGGCCTGGTCGTCGAGCACCTCCCCGATGGCGGCGACCAGATCCGGCTTCAGTGGGACGCCGCTCTGCACAAGCTCGACCGCACCGAGTACGCCGAAGACCGCCTTGGTCTGGTCTTCGGTCAGATCGAAGGTTCGTCCGAATTGCTCGAGCAGCGTGCCGTGCTCGCCCTCGTCCTCGTCGACGTCATCGGCTTCGATGTCGATATCCAGGTCGTCGAGGTCGAAGTCGTCGTCGAGCTCGTCGTCGAGCTCGTCGTCGATTCCGGACCAGAACTCATCCGCTGCTTTCCAGTCCGTTCCCGGCAGTCCCGCAGAGCCGCGATGGGTCTCCAGCCCGGCCGCTCGAAGGGCTTCGCCGAATGGGGGCATGGGCTGCGCCAGCAGTTCGGGGTCGTCAACCAGGAGATCGAGGATGACTTGCTCGAGATGCACGATCCGGGGGAGGAAGGGCAGGTGCTCGCGCTGCTCCTCCAGCCTGGAACGGACCGCCTCGACGACGCGGCGTGCTGCCATCCGCGAAGCCGGGTCCGGCATGGCGCCCGAGTCGACGTCGACGACGGAAGCGTGGACCCGCACCTGGACCAGGTCTCCTGGGGAGAACGTGAGCCATCCGTGCGGCCCCTCGAGTACCGCGTCGGCATCGCCGGTCGCTTCCACCACCTCCGGCTCCCAGCGAAAGCGCAGCGCGCGCCCATCGGCGGTCCGCAGCGGCTCCCTGCTGAGCGCCACGATCGGCACAAGGTCGATGTCGAGGGCCAGGCTGTCCCTGGCCAACTCGTCGTCGCCGATCCGGTGCGCGAGGGTCGCACCGTCGAGCAGCTCTCTCGGCCGCGACCACCGGCCGTCGCTCAGGCGCAGGAAGTCATCCTGATCATCAAGCGCGCGCGTTACCGCCTGTGTGGCGCTGCGCGCCCGGGTCAGGCCGCGTTCTTTGAGGATCTCGCCGAGCGCCTCCGCGGACAGAGCTCGGTGTTGCCCGAGGATCTCTCGCGCGGCCTCCGCGATCGTCAACCGCTTCACCAGACCAGGGCCCTGAGCAGAACATTGAGGGGACGGTCGCATCCTACCTGTGCACGGTCGGTGCGGTTGGGCGAGGGTGTCTCCCGCTATCGGCCAGGAGAAGCCGTGGAAGACCGAGTACGTTGGGATCACGCAAAGCTCGGGCCGGTGACTGGAGAAGCAACGTGAGCAACGATCTGCACAAACTTGGGGTGGTGACGCTGTTCGTCGACGACGTGGCGCGCTCCAAGGCGTTCTATGGAGAGATGTTCGGCCTCGAGGTCGCGTTCGAGGACGACACGTCCGCCGTCATGAAGATGGAGAACCTGCTCCTCAACCTGGTCGTGCGCAACAACGTCGCGGAGCTGATCGAGCCCGCGCCGGTTGCGACGCCGGGTGCAGGCTCGGAGCTGATGTTCACGATCTGGGTCGACGACGTCGACGCACTGTCCGCGGACCTCACGTCGCGAGGGCTCGAGCTGCTCAACGGGCCAGTGAACCGTCCGTGGGGCGTGCGCACCGTTGCCTTCCTCGATCCCGATGGACACGCCTGGGAGTTGGCGCAACAGATCGGGAGCTGACGCAACGATCGGCCCGCCCCAGTGGACGATCCCCGAAACACGCGGCCGTCCCGCCTCAAACGAGGCGGGACAGCATTGGGAGTGGTGCTGTTCAGGATGGCATCGGAGCAGGGTCGCCTTCGATGCGCGTCCAGACGCGATCGTTGGCGGCTCGTTCGTCCTTCAGATCCTGGGGGGTGTAGCTGGGGAACGTGAGCTCGAGCACGCGGAGGTCGAGGCCGTCTCCGGTCTCACGCCATACGAGCACGTCGTACCAGCCGCAGCCATTGTCGACCTCGTTGTTCATCACCACCTTGGTGCCGTCGCTGGTCATGGTCCCGCTGCAGGTCATCAAGGCGCGATCCGGGCGAGAGCCCGACCCGTTCCATTGGTCGCCGTCGAATGTCAGGGTCCAGGTGGCGGCGTTGTTGGTGGCGAAGCCGGGACTGGCTCCGGCTGCGATGAGCTCATCTGCCGTGACGGTAGTCCGGAACGTGCCGGAGGGCGGCAGCGTGCCGGTGAATCCCGTGGTGTCGATGGGCTCCAGTGATGACTCCGGCCCCGGGCTGCACGCGTCGGCGCCTGGAGACGCCGGGGTGGTTGCTTTGAGCTGGCGAATGGCTTCGACGGCGGGTCCCGCCACCGGATCGGCCGCCAGTCGGTCGAACACAGGCTTGGCAGCCGCTTCGAATGCCGCATCCGCGTCCGCGCCCGCGAGCACGACGCGACCGCCGCCTGCGCACCAATCCGCGCCGGCCTCGACGTCGGTCGGGTGCGAGGCAAGCATCTCATCGCGTGTTGTCAGCGCAGCAGTACGGATCGCAGCCTGCTGGTCGGAGGTGAGCCCGCCAAACACCTTGCCGTTGGCGGCAAGCACCTGGTACTTGGGATAGAAGGTGACGTCGCCCGTGAATGTCGGCTGGCCAGGTAGTGAGGCACCTTGGCGAAGCCCCGACTCGGCGGCCTGGATGTCGCAGGAGTCGACCAGAGGCCCGTAATTGTCCGGGTTGACGACTGTGGCACCGAGCGTCGTCAGAAGCTCGGTCGTGACCGCCGACTGGATGGCCCGGACCGTGAGGCCGCCAAACTGGGCGGGCGTGACGATCGGCGACGTGCAGCTGTCGAACGCGACCGGATGGCGCAGGTCTTCCGGCCACATGGCGAGACCGGTGACCCCGACATCCGAGAGGCCTGCCAACAGCTGGTCCGCGACCGGGCTTGAGGCGACAGCCACAGCGAGCGCGTCGTTGTCGATCAGGAATGGAGCCTGGAGTGCATCGAGCGCACTGTTTCCGAGGTCGTGCCACGCTCGACCCGCGACCAATGCCAGGTCAACGTCACCGTTCTTCAGCACCATCCCGGTCCCGACCTCGAATCCGGGCGGTGTGTCATCGCCGGCGGTCCACACCGGCTCGATCGTGACCGTGCCGTGGGACTCGCTCGCCACCGCGTCGACGAACGCGGTGACGGCTGCCTCCGACGGTCGACCCTGACCATCGGCGACTCCGAGGCGCAGCGTCACCGGCGGATCCGCGCCGAGTGCGGTGCTTCCGCCGAAGACCACCACCATGGCGGTCAGCGCGGTCGCGAGCGAAGCCGACACTCCGTTGCAGCGATACATGGCTGTTCCCTCTTTGCTGCGGCTGAACGATGCGCGCAGCGTCAAGTCCCGGTGAGCTGCCGGCGTCGTGGCCATCTACGGAGTTCGGCGTCTCGATCTCCGTGCCAGCTCGGAGGGAGCGACTTGCTCCGGCTGCGACGATGCCGTCGATGAACCGGACCGTCCTGATCGTCGACGACCACCCGGGCTTCCGCCGGTCTGCCCGTGCGCTGCTGGATGCCGAGGGGTTCCTGGTGGTCGGCGAGGCGGCCGACGGGCGAACCGCGCTGGCCGAGGTGGCCCGACTCCGGCCGGAGTTGGTGTTGCTGGACATCCAGCTGCCGGACCTGGACGGGTTCGCGGTTGCTGTCGCCATCTCGACGAGCGAGCGGCAACCGACCGTGATCCTGATTTCCAGTCGTGACCGAGCCTCGTACGCGCCGCAGCTCGAGACGGCGCCGGTCGCCGGTTTCATCACGAAAGCCAACCTGACCGGCCGGGCCATCCGGGCGGTCACGGACTAGCACCGGCCGGACACCAGGCGGGACAGCAGGCGACATGAGCGCGAGCCTGGGTTGGCACCGCTGGACGCCGTGGTTCGCCGGCGGCCTGGCAGTTGTTGTCGTCGTCGAGGGCTTGGTCGCCACACGGATCGGCTATGCCGCGTTCCAGTTCCAGGCGTCTGCGCTGGTCCTCGCGAGCGGATGGATCACCGCATCCGTTGGGTTGACCACCTGGTACCGCGCCCCCGGTTCGCGGATCGGACCATTGCTGGTCGCGGCCGCCGCCGCAGCGTTCGTGCCGGCATTGCTCCGCTTCGCGGGCGCGCCGGATGGACCACTCCGCTTCACGTGGTTGGCCGTTGCGATCGTGGTACACACGATCCTCACAGCGCCATCGGGTCGTGCCTCCTCGCGCATCCAGGTCGGGCTGGTCACAGGTGTCTACCTGGTCGCGCTGGCACTCCCTGCGAACGGCGACGGGTGGATCGCGGTGCTGATCGCCACGGCGCTCGGGCTGCGATGGCTGGCGCTGGGGCCGGACCCGCGTCGGGATCCGGCCGACCTCGCGGGCCTCGTGCTGGCGGCAGGGATCGGGGCCGGCTCTGTCCACGACCTCATCGCGCCAGACCTGCCCGCGAATCCGTGGGCACTCGGCGCGGCCGCACTGGCCACATCCGCGCTGCTCGTGGCCACCGCCGCGATTCGGGCCGGCGCCATACCGGCACGAGTGACGGACCTGGTCCTGCGCCTCGACCCGGCCGCTGCCACGAGTATCACGGACGAGCTCCGGCGGTTGAGCGGGGACATGCACCTCGACGTGGCATACCCGGTGCCGGCCGGTGGCCATGTCGATGCGATGGGACGGCCGCTGACGTTGCCCGACTCGAACGACGTACGCACCGTGACCGAGTTGGGTGACGGCAGCGGCATCCTGCTCGTCCACGATCGAGCGCACTCCCCCGATCCCGCGTTGCGAGCTGCGGTCGGCCGCGCGGCGGAGTTGGCCGGTGCGAACGCGCGGTTGCTGGGCGAGCTACGTGCGCAGGCCGCCGAGGTGCGTGCGTCCCGACTGCGACTGCTTGACGCCGAGGCTGCCGAGCGTTCTTCTGTCGGCGATCGGTTGCGCGCCCGGCTCGGTCCCACGCTCGACGCGCTTGCGCTCGACTTCGACGGCGAGCCGGACGCGGGGCTGCGGCAGACGCTGAGCGACGTTCGCGAGGAGCTCGTCGAGCTCGCCGAGGGTCTTCATCCCCGCGCGCTTGCATCCGGAGGGCTGGCCAATGCGTTGGCCCTGCTTGCCTCGCGCAGTCCCGTCAACGTGTTGCTCTCGATCGATCCGCTCCCGCCGCTGCGACCCGCCGTCGAGGCAGCCGGCTGGTTCGTGTGCAACGAGGCCCTCTCAAACGTGGCCAAGCACGCTGCTGGAAGCGCTGCGCGCGTGTCGGCGCTGTCGGTCGACGGGCGGTTGCTGCTCACCGTCGCCGACGACGGTGAGGGAGGCGCGGATCCCGATGGAGGTACCGGAATCCACGGTATGCGCGATCGGGTCGAGGCAGTGGGCGGTCGGCTCGAAATCGACTCCGCGCCTGGGCTCGGCACCGTGCTCCGCGCACTGTTGCCGCTGGAGCTTGCGTGAACTGGCTCGATCAGGCGCGGGAGAGCGAGCCGCGCGCCATCCTGCGGCTTCTCGGGCCGATCGTGGTGCTGGTCGGCGCGATGCTGCTGCTGCCGGTCGGCGATGTCCGACCGACCACGAACACGCCGGTGGCGGTCTTCGGCACTCTTGACACGCTCACGGCGATGGCCGACCAACTCGTCGGAGAAACGCTGCTCGTCGTCGGCGCGCTGTGCTGGCTCGTCGGACTTCGCGTGCGGGTCGGCCTGCTGGCCGTGCTCGCCGGGCTCTGCTGGTTCGGGCCCGACTTCTATGGCCACGCGGACGTCGCGCCACTCCTGCGAGCGACCGGCCGCTTCCTCCTCGCACCGATGCTATGGCCGCTGCTACTCCACCTGGGTGCGGCCACGCTCGGCCTGGACGGCCGGCGTCCCGTGCTGGTCATCCTCGCGCTGGCGTATGCCGCCACCGCCGCGGTCGCCGTGGGCACGGCCATCACGTACGACGCGAACTTCGACATCTGGTGCGGATCAACCGGCTGCACCTTCGACAATCCCTTCCTGGTGATCCACCGGGTCGTTGGGGGAGTCCGTCGCTGGCGCGGCCTCGGAACGGCGGTGCTGGCGGTCGTGGCGGTGGCGACGCTGTCGACCTCGATTCTCTGGCTGCGCCTGACGCACAGGCGGGATGCGTCACGCCTCTCGGTGGCGATCGGCCTCCTCTTCGTGGGAGCCGTCGGTCTCACTCGCGCGGTCATGCTGGCCGCGGATCCGTCGGAAGACCTCAACACGTCCGCATGGCAATGGTGCTGGGCGTTCGTCGCTGCAGCTGTGCTGGTGCTCGCGCTTGGTGTCGGAGCCGTCGCCGTCACGCATCAGCGCCGGATGTCGCGCATGCGGCGGTTCGCGGAGACGCTCGATGCTGCTCCGACGCCCGGCACCCTCGAGGGCGTCCTTCGGCAAGGCCTGGGCGACACGGGCCTGCGCATCGGCTACTGCATGGACGATGGCACGACCGTGGATGCGGCAGGCACCCCGTGGACGGCGCAGCGTGACGGTGCGAACACGACGTCAGACAACGAACCGGGCTTAAGTGCACAAACGGTCACACCCGTCGAGCGCGACGGCGTCCGACTTGCCCTGATCGAGCACGCTGGGACGGTCGATCCGGTGGCCCTTGCGGGTGCGTTCACGCCAACCGTGCTGATCGCCGTGGACAACGAACGATTGCGCGCGGCGCGACTCGCCCAGTTGGCTGAGCTGCGTGCGTCGCGCGCGCGCATCGTGGCGGTCGGCGACACGGAGCGGCGACGTCTCGAGCGCGACCTTCACGATGGGGTCCAGCAGCACCTGCTGAGCCTGCTGTTCGACGTGCGGCTTGCGCAGCTTGCCGCGGATCCCACGAGCTACAACGAGCGTGCTGCGCGCCTCGCCGACGCCGAGGCGCGCGTCCAGGTCGCTGTCGACGAGCTCAGGCGGATCGCCCACGGGATCCACCCGGCCGTGTTGTCGCGGTCGGGTCTGCTTCCCGCGTTGCAGTCGCTCGCCGACGAGGCTCCACTTCCCGTCGAACTCGACGGAACCACGGTTGGACGACTGCCGGAAGCCGTCGAGGAGGCCGCCTACCAGGCGGTCGCGGACGCTGTCTCGGAGGCATCGGCCGTCGGAGCACCGGCGGTCTCCGTCGCGGCGAGCGCTGACCAGGGGATGCTTCGTCTCACCGTCGCGCAGCCGGGACCTTCCGCAAGCTCACCGGGCGACGTTCCGGTGCGGATCGCTGACCGAGTAGGTGCTGCCGGCGGCACCGCCACGGTCGAGCGCCTTCCGCAGGGTGGCAGACTCCTGCGCGTGGAGCTGCCATGCGCGTGATCGTCGCGGACGACGTGATGCTCACGCGCGAGGGGATCGTCAGGCTGTTGGGCGATGCGGGCGTCGACGTTGTGGCACAGGTCGGCGACGCCGACGCGCTGCTGGCAGCGGTCGCCCGTGACCGACCCGATGCCGTGCTCGTGGATATCCGCATGCCGCCGACTCAATCGGACGAGGGCGTCGTGGCGGCACGACGGATTCGAAGTGCGTTCCCGGGCACGGGTGTCGTGGTCCTGTCCCAGTACATCGAGCCCTCGCTGGCGATCGAGCTCATCGAGCGCAACCCCGAAGGCGTCGGCTACCTGCTCAAGGAGCGGGTCGTGGACGGTGCGAGCCTTGTCGATGCGCTTCGGCGGGTCAGCGACGGCGAGACGGTCGTCGACCCGACTATCGTTGCGCGACTGCTCGGCCGCAAGCGGCGACACGATCCACTGGCAACGCTCACCGACCGGGAACGCGAGGTGCTCGGGCTGGTCGCGGAGGGACTCTCGAACCGTGCGATCGCGGCACGCCTCGTCGTCACGGATCGGACGGTCGAGACACACATGACCGCGATCTTCGGCAAACTCGGGCTCGAGGAGACGCCCGACGTCCACCGCCGGGTGCTTGCGGTCCTGGCCCTGCTACGCTCGTAGCGCGATGCCCAAACGTGTCGGTACACCGTCAGGAACGCACGAGTTCGTTCCACCTGAGGACTCGCGCCTCGGTCTTTCGTTGGCCGCGGGAAGCTTCGCTGGAAGCATGAGTGGCGCCGCGCAAACCGGCGCTCAACTGTCCATGACCGATGCCACGCTTCGCGCGAAGCGATGCGCGCTCTGCGGCAAGCCGACGGGCGACCCGATCCACCAGCCGGACGAGGAGTAACCTGGCGGCGCCCGAGGCGGATCGGGGCCCCACGCCCCGGCCGATCGCTCCACGCTCCACCACACTGTCCCAGCGCGATGCCAGACCTGAACGATGAACAACGAGCGGCCGTGGACGCCACGACGGGGCCGCTCGTGATCCTGGCCGGCGCGGGCACGGGCAAGACGCGCGTGATCAGCATGCGCGCCGCCCACGCGATCGAAACCGGGACTGTGCCTGCGAACCGGATCCTGCTGGTCACGTTCACGGACAAGGCGGCCAACCAGATGGTCCAGCGCATGCACGCTCTGGGCCACACCGGTGTCATGGCGCGCACCTTCCACGCGCATGCCGTCCGTCAGCTGCGCCACTTCTGGCCCAGCCGGCACGGCGGCGCAAGCCCGCCGGCGGCGCTCGATTCGAAGCTGCCTCTCATCATCCCACTGGCACGTGCCCTGCCCGGCAACTACCGCTTCACCCCGGCAAGGGACCTGGCCGACGCGATCGAGTGGGCCAAGGTCAGCAGGATCGCGCCAGACGAATGGGGAGCATTGGCGCCGGTCGATCGATCTCCCATCCCGGTCGATCTCTTCGCGAAAACCTACGCTGCCTACGAGCGCATCAAGCAGCGCCAGGGGGTGGTCGACTTCGAGGACATGCTCGCGCTGACCGTGGACCTCCTCGAGTCGGACGACGAAGCGCGTCGCATCGTCCAGGCCCAGAAGTGCTGGATCAGCGTGGACGAGTATCAGGACACGAACCCGCTCCAGGAGCGCCTGCTGGAGCTGTGGTTGGGCGACTCTGTTGACATCGGCGTCGTGGGCGATCCAGATCAGACGATCTACACCTTCACCGGCGCCACGCCGGACTACCTGCTCCAGTTCACGCGCAAGCATCCCGGTGCGCAGACGATCGCCCTGACCCACAACTACCGTTCGACCCCGCAGATCCTCGCGCTGGCCAATCGACTGACCGAGGGCGGACCGCGCGGCGGGCTGGTGACCGACCGGCTGCCTGGTCCCGAGCCGACGAGCGACGGATTTGCCGGGCCGGAGGTGGAGCTGGCTGCCCTCGTCGCGGGCGTCAGGCGGCTGATCGCGGCGGGCACCCATGAAACGGAAGTTGCGGTCCTCGTCCGCATGAACGCCCAACTGCCGCCGATCGAGGACGAGCTGACCCGCGCCGGCATCCCCTGCAGCGTCCGTGGCGTGCGCTTCTACGAGCGTCGCGAGGTCCGCGAGGCGCGCCGGTTGCTGGGCCGCTCGCACGAGACGGCAACCGGCGTCGCGCTGTTCACCGCGGTGCGTGACCTGTTCGTGCAACGCTTGGGCTTCGAGCCGGATGCGGAGACGACTGGCGAGGAATCCCGCGAGCGTGCCGCATCCCTGGACCTGTTACTGGCCATCGCCACGGACCTGGTCGAGCGCAACACCGATGCAGGCGTCGCGGACCTGGCGGCCGAGCTGGATCGGCGGGCAGCGGCGGAGTCGGAGGCGCGAGGCTCTGGGGTCAACCTGCTCACCTATCACCGGGCAAAAGGGCTCGAATGGGACGCGGTCTTTCTTCCGCATCTCGACGAGGGCACGTTGCCGATCCGCCAGGCAAAGACGGAAGAGCAGATGGCCGAGGAGCGCCGGCTGCTCTATGTAGGCATCACCCGCGCTCGGACGCACCTGGCAATCTCATGGTCGCGCAAGCCGTCGCGCTTCCTGGCTGAGCTGCGGCCGAGGACCGTACGCAATGTCCCCGCGGCGGCTGGTCCGATGCCGAGGCCAGTGTCACCGGCGAGCGGTTCGCTGCTGGAAGCCCTTCAGGTCTGGCGCCGCGAACGCGCCAAGCGTGACGCCGTCCCCGCATACGTCGTCGCCCACGATTCCACACTCGCCGCCATCGCCGGCGCGCGGCCAACGACCATCGCCGCCCTCCGCCGCATCAAGGGTATGGGCCCCATCAAGCTCGATAGCTACGGGGCGGAGATCCTGGCCGCAGTTGCCGCTGATCCTGCTGCCCGGCCTCAATAGGGTTGCCGGTCGTCACGCTGGAGCCGCCCGGACAGTCACCGACAAGGGCGTCCCGCCTGCTACTGCCGGATCCACTCCCGGATGCGGTGGGTGATCGGCATGCCGGCACTGCGGATGCCAGGGGTCTCTGGCCGATCGGCAAGCGAGCGGAGCGCCTCGACCTCCAGGGTCGTCGTCTGCGGCGCCCCGCGAGTTTGTGCCTCGCACAGCTTGCGCCACTCGGTGATCGCAACGTCGGGTCGGTACAGGCGCTCGGGGGGCGCATCCATGACGTCGACCATCAGCGCGTCTTCGTCGTTGAACAGGCCGTGGAAGACCCAACGAACCCACGCTCGGTAGTAGAGCCAGAAGCGCACCCGTTCAGCTTTGCGCGCCCGCTTCGAGACCAGCTGCAGGTACACGTGGTGGTCCTCGTCGATGGGAACCCACCATTCGTAGTGCTGCCACGGCGCATAGGCGACCCGCAGGAAGCAGGGCAGCCGGATCGAGACGGTGGCCTTGCCGCGGCCGGCGGCTCGCCAGGACCGCTTGGGCGGCCACGAGCCGAGACCGGGGAAGTCGGTGTCGTAGTGGACCTCGTCGGGCACGCGCGTGATCCAGCCCTCGCCGGTCGGCTCGATGTGGTGGCGCACCCACGTGGGCATCTGCCGCCGTAGTGTCCACAGCGAGCGCCGGTGCAGGTACTTGGCGTGGCCCTCGTCGAAGCCGTTCTCCGCGCCGAAGCGCCAGTTGCCGTGGCGCCGCGTCATCCGACCAACGACGACCGCGTCGTCGGCGACCAATTCCGACGGGATGTCCGCCTCGACTGGCGGCGGCTGCTCGCCCGCAGCAAGGTCGCCGACGTAGATCCAGACAAGGCCGAGCCGTTCCGCAGCCGGATAGGTCGCATACTCGAGCTCGTCCTGACCGACAAGTCCCGGCGCTTCGACACCCACGCGCGTCGCGCGAATCCGCTTGCCGTCGCGCACCAGCGAGAGCGGTTCGCCGAGGAGCATGAGCTCTGTCGGCTTCTTGCCAACGTGCCTGGACCACGTGACCGGATACCAGTAATTGCGGAAGCCGAGCACCGCGGCTTCGTACTGGGGCCAGGTCTGCCAGTCGAGCCTGCCCGGCATCTGTCGCGGGTCCGCGGATGCTTGCTTTTCCGGTGCAGCGTTTCGCGCGGGTGCGCGCGGGCGATCGACGGTCGAGGTCACGGCGCGTCCAGTGTGCGCGATGGCTGCAACGCGCGGACGAGTCCCAGCCGGCGAGCGATCAGCGTGGCTCCGCCGGTTGCCAGCGCCACACCGGCGATCACGAAGGTTCCGCCAACGAGCTGCAGCGGCGCCAAGGTCTCGCCGAGAATCGGGATCGCGAGCAGCGCCCCCGTGAGTGGGTTCAGCATCAGATACGCCGACGATTCCTGCGCGGGGAGGCGGCGCAAGCTCTCGGTCAACAGCACGCCGGCGAGGGCGCCCGCGAAGATGCCGAGGTAGAAGAGCGCGGCCACGGATGATGTCGTGGCGTCGTCGGGCAGCAACGGATCGCGGATGGCCACGGCGATGACACCTGCCACGACCGCGAGCGTCCCGAACATCGAGAACGAGACCATGGTCGGCGCCAGCCGCAGCGGCGCGGACCAGCGACGTGAGAGCACCAGGAAGAGGCCGACGCCCAGCGAGGTGACTGCGCCGATGAGGATGCCGGCAAGCTGCGCTCCGCCGACATCGACCCCGGCGATCAGCACGGTTCCAAGGAACGCGAGCACGATCCCGAGGATCCCGACGGGCCGGAGCCGCTCATGGAGCACCAGCGGCGCCAGCGCGACGGCGACGACCGGATAGGAGCCCGTGACGAGTGCCGCGACCGCAGCACCCGTGAGGTGGACCGCGAGGTTCGATCCGACGCCGAACAGGGCGCCACCGAGAAGGCCGAGGAGGAGCAGCCGTCCGATCCGGCCTTGACTCCACGGCAGCGATCGGTCGAAGCCACGCAGGATCAGCGGCGCCAGGACCAGCACCGTGACGATCGAGCGCCAGAAGGCGGCCACGAACGGGGTGAAGCTCTCCAGCGCGATGCCCATCGCCACCCATGACGTGCCGTAGATCATGGCTGTCGCGATCGCGCATGCGGGTCCGAGCCAACTCGGGCCTCCGATGGCCGGACGAGGCGTGGTCGGCGTGTTCATCCGCCCAGGTTGACCGACGCGTCGAGGCGCTTCAGAGCACGCACGACGCTGCCGGCCACGATCAGGCCGGTCTTGGGGTTGTCCGGGCTGGGAACGTTCTGGACGCGGACCTCGATGCGCCCAAAGGCGCCCTCGGCGGTCACCTCGTGCGTGTTGTGCTCGACGTTCGGGTCCGCGATCACCACCGTCGTGGTGCGATCGAAGCCGAGCCCGGCCATGCACACCATCGCGACGACGTTCACATTCGCCGGGAAGCGTCGCACTCCTTCACGCGCCGGGCCTTCGTAGAGTGTCTCGGCCTCGCGGCTTGCCATCACCTCGGCCACCCGTGCCGGGTCGTCGAAGAGCGACTTCGGCGGCTTTCGCACGACGTGCCGGACGCGTTCCAGGCCCATCGGTCGTGCCGACTCGATCGCATCCAGCCCCGCGATGGCTCCCGACGGCAGCACCAGGCGAGCGCCGGCGGATCCGGGCGTTTCGGCCGCCGACAACAGCCGCTCCCGAAACTCATCGTCGGCCAGCGCACCGGCGGAGAGCGTCAGCAGCGTCTTTCCCGCGCGAAGGACCCGCTCGCCGTAGTCGCGCAGCGCGGCATGCCCGGCCAGCTCGACCACGACATCCGGATCGAGCGCCAGCAGCGCGTCGATCGATTCGACCAGCGGGACGCCGAGGCGAAATGCGGTTTCGGCGTATGCCTCGTGGCGCCGCACGAGCGCGCCGACGACCCTGGCATCGCCGGCCTCACCGGCAGCAACCAGCTCAGCCGTCCGTCGTCCGGCGGAGCCAAGCCCGATCAGCGCGATTTGCAGCGTTGGCGGCACGACAGCGGTGGCACGAGAGTCATCGGCCGCTCCATACTACGGGCCGCCGGACCACAACGTGGAACAGATCGAGGGCACACCGACCAGATGGCGAGCGCGATCGGCCAGCGGATCCCGATGGTGGACTCGTCCGCACGCGTCACCGGACAGATGGGCTTCGTGCTCGACCTGGAGCTGCCGGGGATGCTGCATACGCGAATCCTGCGCAGCCCGTATGCGCACGCGACGGTCGTTCGCGTCGATGCGTCCAAGGCCGCCGCGCTGCCCGGCGTCAAGTCGGTTCTCACGCGAGACGACCTCGTCGACAAGCCCGACGTCTTCCCCACCTACGGCCTGTTCATCCGCGACCAGCCGGTGGTCGCCATCGACCGCGTGCGGCATGTTGGCGATCCGGTCGCGGCCGTCGCGGCCATTGACGAGCGCACCGCCGAGGAAGCCATCCACCTGATCGAGGTCGACTACGAGCAGCTGCCGGCCGTCTTCGACGTCGAGGAGGCGCTCGCCGACGGCGCACCGATCCTGCACCCCGGCGCCCGCTCGCTTGCCAGCCGCCGGCCCGACATCCTCGCCCGCCAGCCGGGCTTCGAGGGCAGCAACGTCATCCACGAGTTCATCCAGAAGCGCGGCGACGTCGACGCGGGTTTCGCCGAGGCGGACGTGATCGTCGAGAACGTCTTCGATTGCCCGCCCGTGCAGCACGTCTCGATGGAGCCGCACGTCTGCGTGGCGCAGTGGCAGGACGGCCGCCTCACGCTGTGGGATTCGACACAGGCACCCAACTGGGTCCAGACCGAGGTGGCCAACACCTGTCGCGTGTCGGCGTCGGACGTGCGCGTGATCGTGCCTACGCTCGGTGGCGGCTACGGCGGCAAGATCGACCCGTCGATCGAACCGATCGCGGCGCTGCTGGCGCGGAAGGCGCGGCGCCCGGTGCGAATCGCGCTGCATCGCGACGAGGAGTTCTTGACCCACACCAAGCACGGAGCTCGCGTGCGCATTCGCACGGGCGCGAAGCGGGACGGAACCCTCGTTGCCCACCGGGCCACCTGCTGGTACAACGGCGGCGCCTACTCCAAGGAGACGCCGGAGAAGATCACCCGCGGCTACGCGTCGATGGGCCCATATCGCGTGCCCAACATCTCCGTTGAGTCGTTCGGCGTCTACACGAATATCACGCCGTCCGCCGCGTTCCGGGGATTCGGCATTCCCCAGGTGAGCTGGGCTCACGAGTCACAGATGGATGAGCTGGCCAACGCGCTGGGCATGGACCCGCTCGAGCTGCGCCTCCGGAACGTGCTTCGCGAAGGAGACACGTTCTCAACTGGCGAGACGATCCGCGAGAACATGCATTACGAGGAGCTGCTGGCGCTCTGTGCCGAGAAGGTCGGCTGGTCCGATGCCGGGCCCGGGCCGGAGCGGGTGTCGGGCGAGCCCGGCCACGGCATCGTCCGTGCCCGCGGGCTCGCCGTGATCATCAAGGGAATGAGCGCGTTCCCCTCGTCGAGCGTCGCCAAGCTCAACACGGACGGCTCGATGAACGTGCTCACCGGCTCCGTCGAGATGGGCCAGGGCGCACTGACCGCCCTCGCGCAGATCGTCTCGGACGAATCGACGATCCCGGTCTCGCGAGTGCGCATCTCCACACCGGACACTGCGGTGACGCCGTGGGACCAGATGAGTGCCGCATCGCGCACGACCAACAACATGGGCAAGGCGATGCGCGCGGCCGTCGTGGACGTGAAGCAGCAGCTGCTCGAGCTGGCCGGCAAGCAGCTGGAGATCTCACCGGCGGACCTGGAGGTGGTCTCCGGGACCGTGCGGCCAAAGGACACGCCCGAGAAGGCGCTGCCGTTTCCCGGCCATCCTCGGACCGGCCCGCGTCGGCAACATCATCGGCCGGGGTTCGTATCAGGCGATCGCGCACCTGGACCTCGACGGGCAGGGGATCGGATCGCCGCAATGGCACCCGGCGGCGTGCGGTGTCGAGGTCGAGGTCGATGAGGAGACCGGGCGCGTGCGCATCACCAGGATGCACGTCGGCCTCTACGTCGGCCGGATGATCAACCCGCTCCAGTGCGAGCTGCAGGTGGAGGGCGCCGCGCTGTTCGGCGTCGGCCAGGCGCTCTTCGAGGAGATCCTCTGGGACGATTCTGGGCAACTGACGAACTCGAACCTGTCCGACTACATGATCCCGTCGTTCCTGGACGTGCCCGCCATGGCCGAGACGATCCTCGAGTCCGAGGTCGTCGTCGAGCCGCATGGTCTCGGCGAGACGGGACTGCCGACCGTCTCCCCGGCGGTGGGCAACGCGGTGTCGCGGGCGATCGGCGTGCGTCTGCACCAGATCCCGCTCACGCCCGAGCGCGTGCTGCGCGCCGTTCAATCTCGGGACGGGGCGGCAGCGGGCGGTGTTGCGGTGCTGGCGCAGTGCTGGGACGCTGCCGCGGGCGATACCTCGCCGCGGAACGGGGCACCCGATGAGCGAGGTCCTTTCGTTCACCCTCAACGGCGAGCCTCGCGAGGTGGCAATCCGCGAGGACGAGACGCTCCTCGAGGTGCTGCGGCGGACGCTGAACGTGGTGAGCGTTCGCGAGGCGTGCGGCATCGGCGTGTGCGGCTCCTGCACCGTGACCGTGGACGGGCGGCAACAGAGCTCATGCCTGCTCCTGGCGGCGCAGGCGGCCGACCGCTCGGTCGAGACGCTCGAGGCGATGACCGAGGGAACCGGTGACAGCGACGGACGGGCGCCCGGCGCGCTCCACCCGATCCAGCAGGCGTTCGTCGAGCACAACGCGTTCCAGTGCTCCTTCTGCACCCCCGGCTTCCTGCTCGCCACGCGCGAGTTGCTGGCGGAGTCACCGTCGCCCACCTCGGACGAGGTGCGCCACTTTCTGGCCGGCAACCTGTGCCGCTGTGGCAGCTACATCAAGATCGAGGAGGCAGTGATGGACGCGGCGGCACGACTCCGCGGCGAGGCAGTCGGTCCGCCCGCGTAGCGGCCCCCAAGAGTGGCGGTCCGCAGCGTCGGCCATCGCTTGAGCGATGGCTTTGGGTGCCGGTGTGTCCGCGTATTGCCGTCCGCGGGCGATCTGATCGTTCGAGCGATGGTTCTCACTGCCCATGCGAGTTCCAGCGACCGCCAGCGCGCGACTTCATCGTTGAACGATGGATCCCGCTGAGGCAAACGGCATCCTCCGCCGCCAGTGCGCCATCTCATCGCTTGAGCGATGGATCCCGCTGAGGAAAACGGCATCCTCCGCCGACGGCGAGCAATGTCATCGCTTGAGCGATGGATCCCGCGCTCGGAGTCATCGGGCACCTGTATACCGTCGTATCCTGTGGGAGGGGCTCGCAGCGGCGATACCCGTGCGAACGACCGTCAGCTAGCCTTTCCGAGACTCCGGGGAGGGAGTAGCGCAGTGATCATCGACCAACAGGCAACGATTCCGGCGCCAATCGATCGCGTCTGGGACTTCCTCATGGACGTTCCGGCGGTCAGTCAGTGCGTCCCGAACGTGGAGAAGTTCGCCGAATCGGGCGAGAACGTCTACGACGGGATCGTCGGCGTGAAGGTCGGGCCAATCTCGGTGCATCTCGAGGGACGCATCACGGTGACCGAACAGGACCGCGACAACTGGACTGCCGGAATGGTTGGCGAGGCGACCGACAAGCGGATTCGCGGCGCCGTGAAGACCAAGGCGACCATGCACCTCGTTCCCCGCGACGACGGCCAGACCGACATGCTGGTCCACGCCGACGCTGCGATCCTGGGCAAGCTCGGCCAGTTCGGGCAGGCGGTGATGAAGAAGAAGGCGGACCAGGTGCTGGCCGAATTCGTCCAGAACATGTCCAAACAGATGGCCCAGCGCGAGGCAGCGGGCACGGCCGCGGAATGAGCTCGTCGCGCCCGAGGCGCTTCGTCGTCGGGATGTCCGGATCGTCGGGCGTGATCTACGGCGTACGGCTGCTCGAAGTGCTGTCCGGCATCCAGGGCATCGAGACGCATCTGGTCATGAGCACGGCCGCGGCACAGACGATCGCGCTCGAGACGGACCACAAGCCGCGCGACATCGAACGGCTGGCGACGAAGGCGTACAAGATCGGCGACATCGCCGCCGCGCTGTCGAGCGGCTCGTTCCTGACCGATGCGATGGTCGTGGTGCCCTGCTCGATGAAGACGGTCTCGGCGATCGCCTACGGGTACGACGAGAACCTGCTCGCTCGCGCCGCAGACGTGACGCTCAAGGAAGGGCGTCGCTTGATCGTCTGCCCGCGCGAGACACCGCTCCACGTCGGACACCTGCGAGCCTTGACGCAACTCGCCGAGATCGGCGCGATGGTCGTCCCGCTCATGCCCGCGTTCTACGGGCGCCCCAAGACGATCGAAGACCTCGTCGACCACCAGGTCGGCCGCCTGCTCGACTTGCTCGGGCTGGAGTCCGAAGGGTTGACGCGACGATGGACGGGAGCCGCCGGCCAGGGATCCATCGAGGCCTGACGGCGGCGGGCCTGCAGCGGCGGGCCCCGTAGCGGCAGGCCCTGTAGTCGCGGACCAGTTCCCGTGGAGCAGCTTCCGCGGAGCAATAGCCGCAGCCGAACGAATCGGCGTCTGCGCACGGTCCGCACGGTCCTGGCTCGTCACAATGCGCCGCGAAGGTGTCGACGAGGGAGAGGGAGGCGCCGATGGACGGGTCTTGGCTTGACACGTGGCGCACGGTCCACGTGGTCGCGGTGATCGTGTTTCTGGTCGGACATGCGCTTTCGATGTACGCGGGGTTCCGGTTCAAAAGCGTCGCCACGGTCGACCAGGCGGTCCGTGTCCTCGACCTGTCGCGCGTGGGACTGCTGATCGCCTACGCTGGGTTGCTGGTCGTGATCGTCGCGGGCATCCTTGCCGGCATTGCAGGTCAGTGGTTCACGAGCGGCCAGTGGTGGATCTGGACCGCGATCCTCGTGCTGGTTGTGGTGACGGTGCTCATGAGCTACATGGCGGCCGAGCCGATGGCCGGCATCCGCTGGCAGCTCGGGGCAAGGAACACCCGAAACGAGAAGCAGCTGGAGAAGAAGTTCGGGCCGGCAGGGCAGGGAGCGGCGCGCCTCGGGGAGTTGCAGGCGGCCTGGGATCCGATCCCCACCGCCATTCTCGGGGTTGTGGGACTCGCCATCCTGCTCTGGCTGATGTACGCGAAGCCGTTCTGAGTCTCGGCGATCGTCTGGTCTCTCGCGTCACCGTGGGGACAGTCCAGACCGAAGGTCCCGTTTACCAACCCGGGTGCTGTTATCCACGGCGTCCGACGAGCATTCGCGCCACGTACCAACCAGCGCGGTATTTGAAGGCGAATTTGCTGCCCAAGCAGCACGTTCAGCCGACGAGCTTGCTCATAACAGCACTGGGATTGATATTTGACAGGACGCAGCATGGCGTAGCCGCTGACGCAGCAAAGGCAACCGCCTACTCGATGACGATCGTCTTCGGGTCGAACGTGTCGGCCGGGTAGCGCAGCTTCATCGCGTCCATCGTGGCGACCAGGATCTCGGCCACGGCCAGGTTCCGGAACCACTTGCGGTTGGCGGGCACGACGTACCAGGGCGCCACATCCGTTGAGCAGCGGCTGAGGGCGTCGCCATACGCCGCCATGTAGTCGTCCCACTGCGCCCGGACCTTGAGATCGTCCGGGTTGAACTTCCAGTGCTTGGTGGGATCGTCGAGACGAGCCTGCAGCCGCCGCTTCTGCTCGTCGCGGTCGATGTTGAGGTAGACCTTGACGACCGTGGTGCCCTCGCTGGAGAGCTCGGCCTCCCACTCGTTGATCTGCTCGAAGCGCCGCCGCCAGGTTGACGTCGGAACGAGCTTCGCCACTCGCTCGACCAGCACGCTCTCGTAGTGCGAGCGGTTGTGGATGCCGACCCATCCGCGGCGCGGCGCAGCCAGGTGGTGGCGCCAGAGGAAGTCGTGCAGTCGCTCCTCGGGTGAAGGCACACCGAACGAGGTGACGCCGACGCCCTGCGGGTTGAACCCGCCGCCCATGACGTGCTTGATCAGCCCGTCCTTGCCGCTCGTGTCCATCCCCTGGGCGATGACGAGCAGCCCCTGGCTCTTGCCCGCGTAGAGCCGCTCCTGGAGGGCGTGAAGCCGCTCGAGCCCGCGCTCCAGCGTTGGGCCGGCGCTCTGCTTCTCGTGGCCGAACGTTTCGTCCGGATCCCAACGCGAGAGCCGGACGCGCGAGCCCGGCTTGACGCGCAGCCGATCCGCGAGCTCGGCCGCGACCTTGCCAGCCACGGGCTTCGATCGACGGCCCGACGCTCCAGTTGGCGCGGAAGCCGATGCCCCGTGGGCAGCCTCCTCCGCCACGCTCAGGCCTCGTCGATGCGGATCGACGTGATCGACACGGGATTGTTGGGCCGGTCCTGCCCGCCTCGAGGCGCCGTCGCGATCGCGTCGACGACCGACTCGCCGGCGGTGAGCTTGCCGAAGATCGTGTAGTTCGGCGGCAGGGCATAGTCGGCGTGCATCACGAAGAACTGGCTGCCGTTGGTGTTCGGCCCGGCGTTCGCCATGGCCAGCGTGCCGCGAAGGTACGGGCGCTTGACCGGCTCGTCGTTGAAGCGGTAGCCCGGTCCGCCGGTGCCGCGACCCGTCGGATCGCCGCCCTGGATCATGAAACCGGGGATCACGCGATGGAAGATCACGCCCTCGTAGAAGCCATCGCGCGCCAGCGTCACGAAGTTGTTGACCGTCTTGGGCGCCTCGCTTGCGAACAGGTCCGCCGTCATCGTCCCCGCGCTGGTCTCGATCGTTGCCGTGTAGCGCTTTGCGGGATCGATCTGCATGGCGGGCGGCTGGGCGTATTGCTTCACATCGTTCTCCTGGTCGCGGGCTCGGACGGGTGGCGGTTCCGCAGGAGCCTACCCCACCTGTCAGTGCGGGATGTCCTTCGCGGTGAACTCGTCACCGGTGGGGTACCGGCACGTCAGGAACAGGAAGTCGCCCGCCGCGACATCGTGGACCGATGAGACGTCACGCGAGAAGGTGCCCTGCGCATCGGTTCGCCCGGGCAGGTACGTGTCGTCGACGCGCAGCTCGTACGGCGCATCCGGCAGGCAATGCCCAGAGGCCACGTCGGTCGCGACATTCGCGTTGAGGGACGAGGCTGGGTAGACGAGTGATGCGCTGCCCGCTCCCGTGACGACGACGCGGTCACCCGGTCGAGGGTCGATGAAGTCGCCATCGGCATTCGTGAACGCCACACCCCACTGCCCCAGCACGGGGTCTGCCAGTGCGTGGCCCGTCGCCCGCACGTCACCCGTGCTGGACACGAGGCGAGCGGTGAACGACTCGAACGGTGTGGCGTACCCATCGACGGCGCCACTGCCATCGATCAGCCGCACATAGAGGGCGGTTGCAGGCTGGTCGAACCGGTCACCCCGATGCTGAATGGAAATCTCGATCCGATCGGGTTGTCGCTTGCGCCCGGCGGTCCGGAATGAACACGTTTCCAATTCGCGCGAGCGACAGGTCGACAGGGGTGTTGGCCGGTCCCACGCCAGAGACGATGTTGTGTACGCGGTCGACCTTCACGGTCAGCCGAGGCACGACCAAGGTGCGCCGCGTCTGTCCGGCGTCAATCGTCAGCCGGTCTCCCGGGGCGATATAGCCCAGCTCGCACCCATCACTCCAGGTGCCTTTCGAGTTTGCATGGGTGCGCCACGCGCCGATGCGCCGCCCTTCGCTCGTGCGATGAACGAGGGAGACATCACTGCCGGCCGGCTCAGTGCCGCCGAAGCATCGGTCGTCCACCATCAGCTGGAGCGCGACCGGCGTGGTTGCCGCTGAGGCGGACGACGCACCGAGCAACGACGCCGCGATGCTCACAGCCGCTGCGACCAACCCAAGACGATTTCCCGGCACGAGACACTCCAAGAGCTGCTGCGCCACAGAGTCGGGCGCAGTCCCGATCCTCGGCTCGCGGTGGCGGAATCACGACGGTGGCAACTCGTCCGTGCTCGGGGCCGTGGCCTGAGACGGCCGTGGCAACGGGAACCGCGATTTGTTGTACGGCTGTAGCCACCAGCCGTCAGTGAACGTCGGGGCATCGGTGCGCCGGAAGAACGCCGTTGTCTCCACGACCTCGAGCAGCTCGAACATCGGGTCTTCGCTGAGGAAGTCGAACATGTTCCGGATCGTCTGTATGTGGATGTCATCGACGATCAGCAGCGAACCGGTCCGCAGGTGCGGGTAGACCGTCGCGTACTCCAGTTCGACCCACGGGAACGCGTGCGTGCCATCCACCAGCACGAGATCCAGATCGGGCAACTCGGCTCGCGGTAGCGTCTGCTGAGACGGGCCGAGCGTCCACGTCACGGACGACGCGCGCAGGCGTGGGTGGTCCATCGGTTTCGTCGCGCTGTCGGTCTCGCCGAGCGTGAACACCCGATGATCGAGGGACATCTGGCTGAACAGCACAGTGGACTTTCCCGACCCGGTTTCCAGCGAGTGCAGGATCTCCGTGGGCGCGTGCCGAACGATGGCGGCCAGCACGCCGTGCAGCAGAGTCCCCTGGCTGTGCCAGTCGTAGGGCAGCTCGTCGAGTTCGGCGGCCAGGGTGAGGAGGTCTTCGCTCGTCATGATCGAAAGGCAACGCGGGTAGCCGCGGCGGCGGTCGCGAGCATGCCGGCGGTCGTGGCCGCGACCAGAACAACGCTCCACCCAAAGCTGATCACCCGACGCATCGCACTCCCTCTTCGCTCAGCTCGGTATCAATCGTGAGTCTCGTCCCTGTCGTCAAGTGGCGGACAACTCAGCACACGAGCGGATCACCGCGAGTAAATCGCAGCCACGGAGCCCGCGGATCTCGGATGACGGCCCAGCGGTTCGGCTAGTGTGCGCGGTGACGAGCCACGACAGGCCCTCGCGCGTCCACGAGATCCGCCGAAGCACAGGTTGACGCCGCGCACCGTGTTGTGGCCCGATCGTACTGGGACCCCTTGACTCTCGTACCACCCGAAGGACACCATCCGGATGTCAACCGGGTCGTTTCCGAGCGCGGCCAGTAGATCCATGACGTCAGGGACGTCCTTTCAGTGCTCCCAGGAAGGACCGCGCATGTCACGCCCCCATTTCGCCTTGCTCACCCTGGTCGGTGGCGCCCTGTTGCTCACGCTCGGCGCCCCAGTCGCCGCCGCGCCACCGATTACCCAGACCACCGCAGCCTCCTCGAACGTCAGCGTCGACATGCCTGCCCATGCGCAGAAGAATCTGCTGACAGCGGTGACCGTCAACCTGCCGCGCAACGTTGCCGCCGTGGAGGGTCGCCTGCTCGTGGCCAACGGCGTCGCCGAGTTGATGGGCGTCGTTCCAGTCAAGGGCACCGCGCTTCGTCCCGCGTCCGTCAAGGGCGGCTACTCGTTCGCCGCCTACAACCTGTCGGCGGTCAGCGGCCACAACGCACTGCAGCTGGTCGTCTTGCCGAATCGTTCGGGTACGCTCCAGCTTCGCGTCGTCATCGATTTCGACGGCTGACGCTGCCGGTCATCGTCTCAATGCCACGACCTCCGCGCCTTCGTCAACCGCGACGATCGGCGTGAAGGCTGCGGGCCAGAAGGGCGCGGCCAATCATTTCTACGCAGCGCCCCTGCCGGCCACGCTTCCGACGCTGGCACCGCGTTTCGCAGCCGTGCCCGCCACGAAGCTCATCGGCACCGGCAAGATCAATCGCATGGACCTCGACCAGGTCCGCTACGGCTGGACAACCGCCCACGCCCAGAACGCGAGCTGCGCCGGCAACCCTGCCGGTGACATCAACCTCGATGGCTGCGTGGACGCGGTCGACCTCCAGGCTGCCTACGCGGCGCTCGTGGCCGACGGCAAGATCAACACCCTCGCGCGTCTCGCGCATCCGACCGTGACGTCACATCTCCGCCGGTCGGCGATCACGCCGATCCCGGGCAAGACCTTCACCGTCAACAGCACCGCCGACACGACCGACGCCAACCGCGGCGACGGCGTCTGCGCGGACTCCCAAGGTCGCTGCACGCTTCGCGCCGCGATCGTCGAGGCCGACTGGGACCAGGGCGACGACACGATCGCCTTCAACATCCCCGGCAGCGGCGTTCCCCTGATCCAGCTCTCGGGCGGCCTGCCGCTCATCACCTCGCTCAAGGGCACCCTCACCATCGACGGCTACACGCAGTCCGGCGCCCAGGTCAACACGGCCCAGACGCTGACCAACGGCCACCCAGGCGTCGAGGTGCGCGGCAACGGCACGAGCCGCAACGAGTTCGGCTTCTACATCACGTCGGGTGGCAACACGATCCGCGGTCTCGCGATCAGCAACATCAACACCGGCATCATGCTCGACGGCGCCAACGCGACCCTCAACAAGATCGTCGGCAACTGGATCGGCTTCACCGGAAGTGGCGCCAACTCGGGCGGCAGTCACGGACTCCTGGTCGAACACCGGCGCCAACAACAACATCGTCGGCACGCCAAACCTGGCCGATCGCAACCTGATCGGCAACTGGACCGCCGGCATCGACAACTACGGCGCCGGCACCGACTACAACGTCACCCAGAACAACGTGTTCTCCATCCGCCCCGATGGCGGAACGGCATCGTCCTTGACCGCCATCGACCACAACTTCGGTCCCAAGAACGGCCTTATCGGCGGCACCGGCCCGAACGAGCTCAACGTGTTCGGTACGACCCAGTACCAGGCGGTCGAATACTCGCACGGCTGGGATCGCACCCTGCCGTGGGGCACCGACACCAAGACCACCTACCAGATCAACAACAACCGCCTCATCGGCAACTGGCTCGGCTTCCGCGCCGACGGCTCGCCGGACAACAACTACACGTCCGGTCAAACGGGTGGCGGCGACAACGGCCAGGCCGTGAACGTCTACGACGGCTCCAACTACACCCTCGTCAAGGGCAATTACATGGCGTCGCCCCAGGACGGTGTCCAGGTGATGGCGCCCGACGCCAAGTACAACGAGGTCCGCGACAACTTCATCGGCATCGCGCCCAACGGTCAGCCCGCACAGCTCGGCCACTACGGCGTGAGGCTCCGCTGGCAGGCCCAGTGGGAGATCATCCAGGGCAACACCATCGCCAATGTCGGCCTTGCCGGTATCGGAATGACGATGAACACGGTCTACAACACGCGCCTCAGCCAGAACATCGTCACCAACACCAGCGGCCCCGCGATCCTCGCGACGTGGGACTCCACCAGCCAGACCGGCTCCGACCAGTGGGTCCAGCCCCCGACCATCGCGACTGCCACAACGGCCAAGGCCACCGGCACCGGCATCAGCGGAGCCGAGGTCGAGGTCTACAAGGCCACCCGCAGCGTCAATGGCTCCAACAGCGGTCTGCCGTCGGTCTACCTCGGCACGGCCATCGTCTCGACCAATGGCACCTGGAATCTGCCGGTCACCGGACTCAATGCCGGCGACGCCGTCACGGCGCTCCAGATCCGCAAGGACCAGAACACCTCCGTGCTGGGCGTCAACGTCCAGGTCACGGACGCGCCACCCCCCGATCCTCGGATCGCGGCGGACAACTTCAGCCGCAGCGTGAGCAGCGGGTGGGGCACGGCCGACGTGGGTGGGCTCTGGGGTGTCAGCGACACGTCATCGGGCTTCTCGGTCCAGAACGGCGCGGGCACCATCACGACGACGCACGGCGTCGCACGTGACGCATTGCTGGATGTCGGCGTCGCCGATGCGACGATCACCGGGACGGTCAACTTCAGCCTCACGCCGGATGCCGGCAACGCCTTCGCCTACATCGAGGCACGGCGCGGCAACACGGACGGCTATCGCGGCCAGATCCGAGTCGGCACCAACGGCAACGTGTTCGTCCAGATCCGCAAGACCGTCAACGGCACCGAGAGCGCGGTTGCGCCAGAGGCAGCCACGGGCCTGAACATCTCGACGACCGCAACGCTCGCGTACCGGTTCACGGTCCAGGGCAGCCACCTGCAGCTCCGCGTGTGGGACGCGTCCACCGGCGAGCCGGCGAGCTGGCAGAGCGAAGCCGACGACACCGACATCACCCACGCTGGTGCGGTCGGGGTCCGGGGCTACCTGGGCAACCCGGTGGGCAACGGCCCGCTGACCCTCACCTTCGACAACTTCCTGGTCCAGCAGCCCTAGGGCCCTGCACCGGCCGAAGCCCCGAGCAAAGCCAGAACGGCCGGCGAACCTGCCGCCGGCCGACCAGATCACGTCCAAGGACGCCCGCCCGAACGCGGCCCAATACGCGACATTCCCGTCCGAGCGTCCGAGCACCCAACCGGCCCGTCGTGGAGCAGACGGGCCGGTTTGGTTTCCACCACAAGATGCTCGGCCACGATCCGTGGCGTGCGTGCCTCCGACTGCCATCGCTTGAGCGATGGATTTCGAGCTGATCGGCGCCTCTACGGACCGTGGATGGGGCCCAGCTCGGCAAGGTGATCGCTTGAGCGATGGACTCCGACCGATCGGCGCCTCTACGCACCGTGGATGAGGCCCCAACTCGGCAAGGTGATCGCTTGAGCGATGGACTTCGCCCGATCGGCGCCTCTGCGCACCGTGGATGGGGCCTAGCTCGGCAAGGTGATCGCTTGAGCGATGGGCTCCGAGGCAAGAGTGCCTCTATCGAGCGCGCGTGGCTCTCAACTCGTCAGAGTCATCGCTTGAGCGATGGGCTCCGAGGCAACCGACCCAGTACTCGGCCTCCCACGCGGAACGAGAACCGGATCGTTCAGGGCAGCGTGACGACACCCTCGATGACGGGCACGACGGTGCCGCTCACGCGGACCTCCTCGGCCGTGCCGGTGTCGCCGAAGTCGACCTCGGCCACCAGCCGGGACGGCCGCCCGAGCTCGACACCCTGCTCGAGGACCAGCCGGTAGGTTTCGTTGCGGCAGCCCTCGAGCATGCCGAGAAAGATGGCAATTGGACCGGCAGCCGCGCCCGTCGCAGGGTCCGCCTCGATGCGGAACGCGTCGGAGTCAAAGATGCGCACGCTCACATCCGCATCGGCGATCGTGCCCGACGTGCCGGGCCCCACCAGGGCGGCACTGTCACAGTCGTACGCCTGACATAGATCGGCAACGTACTCGCGCCGCTCGCGATCGACGTCGGCCATCACCGCCCGATCCTGGAACGGGATGATCAGGTGGGGCAGGCCCGTCGAGATGACGGCCGGCGCGACGGTGGCATCGGAGTCGCCGTCGCCGACGCTGCTCCAGCGTGCTCGGTTGGCTCCACCCCGCTTCCGTCGCGGCTGGTCCGGCCAGCCGATCGACTCGCTTGAGACCTCGAGCGCCTCGCACAGCTCATCGATCTCCTCCGCCTCGAAGACGGTCAAGATCTCGGGCGCTCCCTGGGTCATGGTGACCGCACCTGGAACCAGGCCGCGCACCGGGTCGGACGTCACGGCGATCTGCAGCGGAAGGACGCCGATGGCGACCTCTTGCCGCACCCGCACGCTCGGCTCGGCGAGCGGGAAGCGACCCTCATCGGCAAGCACCCAGGCCGTGCCGATCGCCGGGTGCCCGGCAAAGGGCAGCTCGCGGCCCGGCGTGAAGATGCGCACGCGGTAGTCCGCACCCTCCGCGGCGCCGTCCGCGCTTGGTGGCAGCACGAAGCAGGTCTCCGAGATGTTCATCTCCCGGGCGAGTGCCTGCATCTCGTCGTCGGAGAGGCCCTCGGCATCCGGGAAAACGGCGAGCGGGTTGCCCTGCAGCGGCCGGTCCGTGAAGACGTCGACTTGGCGAAAACGATATGAGCGAACCATTGACGGCGAGTCTAGGGATCGCAAGCGCCGCCGGTGAGCCGACCAACCGCGCCCGCGAGGCCCGACAGCGCGCGCTGGGCATGACCGCGCCGCCGTGGCGCTGTCCAGGCCGTTGACCCTGACGGGGCGTGGCCGGTTGCCGATGTGCTCCAGGAACACCACTGAGCGCCATTTCGGCCCGATCGGATCGTGCAGCGACGATTCAGGCATCGAAACGCAGCGGACTGTGTTCCACCATCACAGGCAGGCTCGTTCAGGCGGCCTGGATGGCGAATTGGATCTCGGTTGTGCTCGGGGAGCACACCTCGCGTCAACCGGACGACAGGCGCGGACGAAAGGCGCGGACGAAAGGCGGCCGGTGTGACCCGGCCGCCCGCCGCCTACTGGACCAGGTGGACGGGGGAGCCTCGGATGGCAACAGACCAGGTGGTCGTGTCATTGCCGCCGCCGACCGTGTACTCGATCTTCCACCAGCCGGCCTGCGTCTCGCCGGGTGGCGTCAGGCCGCCGGAGCCGTAGCTACTCGGTAGGACCACATCGATCGTGATGAGGCGGTCGTTGAAGAAGCTGCCACCCGACGAGGCGGTCTGGATCTGGGTCACGTTCGTGCCCGATGTGCCGTCGTCTGCCGTCCAACTGAACGTCGCGTAGTTGTACGAATTGCCGTCCGGTGACTTGATCTTGAGATAGGCGTTGCCGCTCACGTCGCCCGGGTCGAAGAGGCTGATCTCCATTGTCTTGCCGGCGTTGCTGGCGTCGATCTGAGCCAGGTAGAAGAGCTGTGTGCCCGCCTCGAGGTTGTTGTACGCGGCCATCTTGGCCTCGCCGTAGACCTGCGGGCTGCCGCCGGAGTTGACCCACAGCGACCACATGTTCTCGGCGTTGGTCGAGGTGTTGTTGGCGGAGCTTGTGTTGACGTTGACGCGATAGCGACCGGCGGAGAGGCTCGATGCGAGCGTCCACCAGGCGTTGTGGTACGGGTTCGACGAGCAGTCGGTCAAGCCACTGTGGCCGGGTGTGCCCATGACCCCGCTGTAGTCCGCCTGGATCTCGTTGGCAAAGGTGTTTCCGGACGTCGCCACCTGCGTATCGTCCGAGGTGTCGTACGGGGTCCCGTTCTCGCTCCACAGCGAGAACACGGTCGTCACTCCGTTGGGAGTTCCGCCGATCCAGTGATCGCCGGCGCCCATGTTGCCGCCGCTGCCGTTCGGCCCGGTCTCGCAGAACGGTCGGATCCCAGACTCGCACTTGGCCGTTGCCGCCGCTGCCGATGATGACGGTGTAGTCGTACCCGGTGGCGTCGTATTCCGGGTTCGTGCTGGTATGGCCACTGATGCTCGCGTTGTCGTTCTGCGGGCTGTACTCGTCGCCGTTCTCGCGGCTGCCACCGCGCGTGATGACGGCTCCCCAGAAGCCCTGTGACGCCAGCGTCGCGCCGCCCGGCGCGGTCACGGTTCCGGTCGTCTTCGTGTACACGGGCGTCGTCGTGACCGTGTGGTAGGAGACACGGACCAGCAACTGGTCGAGGTTGACAACCCGAGTCGTAGCGCATTGGCCATTGCCGGCACCGTTCAGCCAACTCAGCCGGACCCGGAAGTTGTTGTTGGTGAAGTCGTTGTACGCCCAGGAGTGGCCGCCGAACGCAGAAGTGCTGGTGTTGCTGCCGACCGTGCGGACGGTCGTGTTGGTCGTGTTGAGCGAGGACGTGTTGACGGCAGTGCTCCAGGTGGCGCCGGCGTCCCAGGTCACCTCGACCTTCACATAACAGTTCGTCGAGGTGCCCGACCCGCTGATGTAGACCCCGTTGAGTCGCACCTCGAGTCCGTCGATCGCGAGCGTCGCGTTATTGGGAAGGCCGCCGGTGCCCTGGAGACCGAAGCTGTTCCACACCTCTTGGGCGTTGTTCGTTCCCGTCGAGGTGAACACGGTGTTCTGCGTGGCGGCGTTCGTGGGGTTTGTCCACGTCCCGGAACCGACGTTGCTTTCAGGGTCAAAGCCGGTGTCCGCGCTGTTGTTGGTGTTGTTGTACGTGACCTGGTTGTAGATGTAGGTGCCGACGCCGTAGTAGTTCTGCGGGCTTCCCATCGGCACGGGCAGGGTGAACTCGGCCTTTGAGGCAGCCTTGGCCGTGATCTGATTCATCCCGAACACGCGGGCGAAATAGGTGCCGACAGGGCCTTGGACGGTCACCCCGAGGCGTCGCTTGTTCGTGGGGTCCTGTTGTGGCGTCACGACGACGCCGCCGACGCCATCGGCGTAGCCGTTTCTCGCAGTGGCGGCCTGGGCCGCCGAGTACGCACCCGCGACATTGCCCGGAAGGTAGACGGCGCCGGCCAGCGCGCCGGCGTCCGCCGCACGCTGCATCTTCTGCTGGTTCACCCAGAACCACGACACGTCGGTCACGACGGCAACCGAGCCCGTCACCACGAAGATCATCAGGACGAAGAGCGGCAGTGCCTGGCCGCCCTGACGCCGCGAACGGCGAGTGCGATCGCCGGCATCGGCGCGAACGACGTTGACGAGCGGGCGCGCGATGCGTCCACGCAACAATGCGAGCTGACGAGTCACAGGGAAGGCCTCATGAAGCTGTTGGATCCAGGTTGAACACGGAGCGATCGTTCATCTGAATCGTCGTGCTCTGGTTCCCGTTGAGGAACCCGACCAGGCTGGCCAGGGGCGTCTTCAGGTGGTATTGGTAGCGAACCTCGACGCCCAGCGCGTCAGGGTTGACGCCGTTGTTGCGGCTGCAGACCGGCCACCCGACGCTCTGCTCGGTGAAGTCGATGTGCTCGGTGCCGTTGCCGGGGATGATGTCGGGACCCGAGCCGGAGCCCGTGTACGTCCAGACATCCACGTAGCTGGCGATCTGGTTGCCCGATGCGTCCGCCTTGTAGATCCGGACGGACTGGACGTCGGACATCTGCACATCCGAGCCGGGTGACTTGAGGATGCGTTGGACGCCTGCGACGATCTGGGCGTCGATCTTGTTCGGGTCATTGCCGGCGGCGCAACTGACCGCGCCACCGTTCGCGAGTCCCCCGCCGGTGCGTGCGCCTTCTCGCGTCGCCAGCTCGAGCGTCATGTTGTGGTTGAAGGCAAAGCCGAACTCGAACATGATCAGCAGCAGCAGCAGGAACACCGGCATCACGAGCGCGAACTCGACCAGCCCCTGACCAAGTTCTTTGCTCCGCCCGGGCGCCTTCGGCGCGGGCTGCGCGGGGCAGGGTTTTGACCCCGACGAACCGTCGGTGTCGAACCGCCCCTTGCGAGTCCCCATCAATCGGGTTGTGACCCGCATCACAGGATCGGCTCGATGCGCATGACGTTGCGCTTGTTGAAGGTCATGCCGCTGCCCCAGGTGTTGGAGCCGCCGATGAAGTGCAGCAGCGAGCCGATCGGTGTCTTCCAGCTGTACTGGTAGCGGACGGTCACGCCGATCGTGTCGACCGTGTTGTGGGCGGACGAGATGGTTGGGCACCCGGCAATGACATTGCAGCGCTGCGATGGACCGTAGGCACTCGCCGTCGCCGTGTATGGAACGGTGATCGATGTGCCGGTCGACGTCGTGCAGGTGGTCGAGCCCGATCGGTCGTACTCGTCCATCGCGTACGTGGTGCCGCCCGAGGGGTTCGTCCACTGGATCTGGACGTGGACGATGTTGGACTCGTCGTTGGGGACCTGGATCGCCTGCTCGACCGACTGGAGGATGTAGCAGTCGGCGGCCGGATCGTTGCCGGCCTCGGATGCGACCTGTACGGCCTGCTCGCTGGCGTGGTTGACGCCGAGGATCGCGTTGAAGGCGAGACCGAACTCGATCACGCCCATGACCAAGATGATGAAGAGCGGGAAAATCAGCGCGAACTCGACCAGGGTCTGACCTGACTCGGACCGGCGAAGACGAGGCCCGCAAGCGAAGACCGAAGCCCGGCGGCGACGCCGGGACTCGGTCGCTTCGCGCGCAGCGGCCGAAGGTCGACTCCGAAGGAGAGTCATGCGCGCAACTCGTCGGCGGGCATGGGCGCGCTGGGTCAGGCGTGTGCGGGCTCGTGCGTGACGGCTCACTCGCGCATCGGTGTCGGACATGGAATTCGGGTGGCCCTCCGGCATGCCGTTATTCGACGTGACGTGCGGTGCCTGCGTCCCTAGCGATCTCGCTCCGACCCCCCGGTACTTTCGCGGCATCACTATCCGCACCGGAGCGCTCCGAACCTCACCCAACCCGATTCCGAGGTCGCTCGCACGGTGACGACCAGGCACCGGCTGGCACCGCAACGGCCGGCTGGCACGGGATGGACCGCGGGAGTCTCCCTCCCGCAAGTCGCGGCTCACAGCCCCTCGCGCGGGTCACCCTCGCTACCCATTGGTCCCTTCGTTCGGTGATACGACCGGGCCACAGTCGTTCCACGGCGTCCGCCGGTTGAATCCGCGACGACCGGGTCCCTCGATCGTCCGGGTCTCTCGATCTGCCCATTCCCTGTGAGGGCCAACCAAACCGTGCTGAAACTGACCCGCCGGGGCGCGAGGAACGCAGGCCCCGACGGAGGAACGCTGACGCTCGTGCGGCTGCGCCTGCGCCTGGCGTTGATGACCATGGCGATCGTGCCGGTGGTCATCTCGATGGCCCTGATCCTCGCCGTGATGGACGGACAGGGGCTTGATCAGCGCGCGCGCGCGACGAGCGAGGCCGGGACGATCTCGGCCACCGTCGCTGCTGCCGTCCAACGGACCGAGGGCATGGTCCTGGCCATGAGCGCGAATCGCAACTTCGGGCACCTGATCGCCGATCCGTCCTCCAGCGGGACCGAGGACCGCGTCACCGACAGCCTTCTCGCGCTGCGCGAAGCGGCCGGCCCCCTGGTCACCGATGCTCGCCTCGCGGATGGGTCGGGGCACGATCGCCTGGTGTCATCCGATGGCACGGTGTCGGCGGCGCCGACCGACGCGACCGAGGATCGGGCGCTCGTCCAGGGCGCCCTCAAGCTCGAGGCCGGCCAGGTCTACCAGGGCCCCGCCTTCACGGCATCAAACGGCGAGATGCACGTTCCGTTGGCTGCGCCGTTGATTGCCGGTGGCTTGGGCTCGGACCCGGACGGGCTGTTAGTCGTCGAGATCTCGCTCCCCGAGGTCATGCGCCAAGTTGGCGCCAACTTCGACGACCCCGGGGCCGTCGCGCTCGTCGTCGACCAGTCGACGGGAGCCGTCATCGGCGACAGCCGAACGCTCGGTGGCGGCGACGGCGCGAGTTCCGGACCGAGCGACCTTTCGCAGCAGCTCGGGGAGCTGACCGCCGGCAACGACATCTGGGGCCGTTTGTTGTCCGAAGGTTGGGCGGGTGGCAGCACGCAACTTGCGACCGGTTCGATCGGCAACCCCTGGACGATCGTCGTCCTCGCCCCGTCCGCGCCGCCAATGTTTCCGCTCCAGCTGATCGGGCTGCTGGCGACCCTCTGCGTCGTCGGTGTCGCGCTGGCGCTCTGGATGTCGCATCAGATCCTGCGCCCAGCCGAAGAGCTCGAGCTGTCGCAGCAGCGCCTGCAGCGTGCCTATGAGCAGGCTCGCGCCGAATCGCTTCACGACGGCCTGACCGGCCTGGGCAACCACCGTGCGTTCCAGGAGGAGCTGCAGCGCCAGGTCGACCTGCAAACCCGCTACCGCGTGCCAGTGTCCCTGCTGCTGCTCGACCTCGACGACCTGAAGGTCATCAACGACTCCAACGGGCACGCAGCAGGCGACGAGCAGCTGCAGCGGCTCAGTGTCCTGATCGGCAAAACAGCGCGCTTCTCGGATCGCGCGTTCCGCATCGGCGGCGACGAGTTCGCGATCCTCATGCCCCATACCGATGTTCAAGGCGCGATGCGCATGGCCCAGCGCCTGCTCGCTTCTGCGACGTCGGGCGAGCGGCCCGTCGCGTTCTCGGGCGGCTTGTCTTCATGCCCCGAGCTGGCGCAGAGCAAGCAGGACATCTATTCGCAGGCGGACGCCGCGCTGTACTGGTGCAAGCGCCACGGGCGAGCCAGCGTCGAGGCGTTCGACGCGTCGCGGGACATGCCCCTCAACGAGGCAGGCCACGACGAGCAATCGGCAGCGCTCGTGCGCGTGATCACCGAACGGAATCTGCGCGCGGTGTTCCAGCCGATCGTCGACATGGCCACCGGCGCGATCATCGGGTACGAGGGCTTGACTCGCCCGACCGAGACGGCCACCTTCCCCAATCCGAGCGTGCTGTTCGAGGCGGCCGAGGCCGTCGGCAGAACCGTCGAGCTGGATGCGGCCTGCTTTGACGTGGTGGTCGAAACCGCCGCGCGAACGATTCCGGCCGACAAGATCGTCACGGTGAACCTGTCGCCACGGACCCTCGAGGCGCACGGCTTCAGCGTCGCCCAGATGAAGGCGATCCTGGACCATCATGGCCTGGGGGTCGAGCGTCTGGTTGTCGAGCTGACCGAGCGCGAGAGCGTTCTGGACCTCAACCAGTTGCGCAACAACCTCGTGGCGTTGCGCGCCGCCGGCATCCGCATCGCGGCGGACGACGTCGGAGCCGGCAATGCCGGACTGCGCCTCCTGAGCCAGTTCCGCTTCGACATCGTGAAGCTCGACTTGTCGCTCGTCCAGGAAGGCGCCGAGCGCGACTCGTCACAGGCGGTCCTGCGGTCCCTGCGCGACTTGGCTCAACGCTGGGGATCCTTCGTCATCGCCGAGGGCCTCGAGACGAGAGAGCAGCTCAAGATCGTGCGCGCGCTGGGCATCGGCGCGGGCCAGGGCTACCTGCTCGGCCGCCCGGGCAACAACGTGGAGCTCGAGGCGCTCGACCTGGACGAGCTCGAAGCCGGGGCACTGGTGCTGCAGAACACGCAGCGACCGAGCGCGGTGCCGGCCGCCTGACCGTTTGCCCCAACGGCTGGCCGTTGCCGGAACGGCGGGCGTGCCGGTTGGGGGTAGTCGCTCAGGGTCCGGGGACTGGCGGATGAACGGCTTTGAGTTGGGGGGTGCTCGGGTCCAGGCACTTTCCCGTGGAACGGCCGCGCTGGGCCTAACCGCGCAGGCGAAACCTGGGGCGTTTCTACCGAAGAACAAGGCGTCGGAGGCGGCGATTCCAGCCTCGTTCGTGACGATCCCAAACGCGCGGCGTTTGGTACAGCGAAGAAAAGAGGCCCTTCGGCCGCGTGACGGTCAACGAGAGACGCTCGGTGTCCGGTAGAAACGCGGCGCGTTTACGGCCGCTAGGTGACCGAAGGCCATCGCGGGATTGGGCCTGAATCAGGGAGCGTCCAGGCTGAGTCTGGTGGTCTCAGCGTGGTCGTCTACCGGCGGGACGGGTCCATGGACCGCGGAACAGTTCGGTTACGGTGCTGAACCGTCCCTCCAAGGCGCTTTCATGCGCGCCGCGCATGAGTCGACCGAGAACGCGCTCGTGGAGGACTCGACAACGCCCGAAGCGGTCCGTGCCTGTCCGTTACACCCGCGGGCTGGGTAGGCCACTGCGGCAGCCGAAGTCGTGGTGAGCAAAGCCTGACCGGTTCAGCGGCAAGGTCGCGGCGTCAGCACTGCCGCGTTGTGCTGGCACGACCGCACGGTCGATACGGCTGCCGACCCGACGGAGTCCCGCGGGCCAACCGGGTCCTATGACTTGAATACGGCTCCCACCACACCGGACCGCACCGAACTGCTCTGGCTGTGACAGCACGCAACGCTTCGCGTCGCCGAGTCCTTGACCCTCCCAGTACTCGGGTACTAGGTTCGGTCGACCAGTCGGCCGGATGTTCCAAGAACGACGAGCGGAACCCAGAACCCGCTCAGTCCGAAGGAATCCGAGACATCAGCCGGTAGGGGTCCAACTGGGTTCCGAGTGCCCAGGCCAACGCTGTGTCTGAGGGTCATTCGCGTGCCTACGAACCCGTCCATCACCCCATCGGTCAGCGTCATCGTTCCGGCGATGAACGAGGCCAGGAATCTGCCTCATGTGCTGCCGATGATCCCGACCTGGGTGGATGAGGTCATCCTCGTCGACGGTAACTCAACCGACGACACCGTCGAAGTCGCCCAGAGCCTGATCCCCAACGTGCGCGTCATCCCGCAGCGCGGCAAGGGCAAGGGTGCCGCGCTCCGTACCGGGTTCGCCGCCGCTCGTGGCGACATCATCGTCATGCTCGACGCGGATGGCTCGACCGACCCGCGCGAGATCCCGGCCTTCGTCGAGCAGCTCGTCAAGGGCGCCGACTTCGTCAAGGGCTCGCGCTTCCTGAAGGGCGGCGGCACCGACGACATGCCCCTCTACCGCAAGCTCGGCAATGCCAGCTTCGTGGCCGCCGTGCGGCTGCTCTTCGGCGGTGGCTACACCGACCTGTGCTACGGCTACAACGCCTTCTGGTCCTGGGTGGTCCCGGTGCTCGATCTCAACTGCTCCGGTTTCGAGGTCGAGACGATGATGAACGTGCGTGCGCTCCGCGCCGGCCTGACCGTTGGCGAGGTGCCCAGCTTCGAGCACCAGCGCGTGTACGGCGTCAGCAACCTGCACACCATCCGAGACGGGATGCGCGTGCTTCGAACGATCGTGCGCGAGCGGCTTCGGCCGGCGCCGATGCAGGTCACTCCTGGCGTGACGACCCGTGTCGCCGCGATCGTGCCCATCCGGCCCATGGTCGCGACGGTCCCGGTCGAGACCGGCCGTGAGACGGCCGAGCAGGCCTTCGCTGACGCCACCCAGGTCACCAGCATCGATCGCGTCGCGATCGGCTAGAACGCCTCGAGTCGCCCGACTGGAGCTCGGCTGACTCTCGCGGTGGTACTTCGGTAGCGGGTCAGTCTGTACCCTCGATCCCCATACTGCCCCGTACGACAACACCGGCGTCGCCGCCGGGACGTGCTCCCGAATCCCAACCACTGCTCGTGGGAGACCGGCCCCAATCCACGTGAGCCTTCGATGACTGACTCGTTGTCGCCGCAGGCGACCGCCGGCCGATCCGCTGTTCCGCCACGCTTGATGGTGGTCGGCTCCGGCACGCGGTTCCTGTCGGGGATCAGCGTCTACACGCTCCGCCTCGCAAACGCGCTGGCAGCGTCGGGCGCGCGCGTCTCGCTCCTGACCATGCGCCAGCTGCTGCCGACCCGCTTCTACCCGGGGCGTGATCGCGTGGGCGCGAGCCTGACCGACCTGGAGACCGACCCGCGGGTCGCCACCTTCGACGGCATCGACTGGTACTGGTTGCCGAGCCTCATTCGCGGCACGGTCTTCCTGGCAAGGCAGCGCCCCGAGGTGCTGATCCTGCAGTGGTGGACGGGCACGGTGCTGCACACGTACCTGGTCCTGTCAGTCCTGGCGCGCCTCTTCGGTGCGCGGACCGTCGTCGAGTTCCACGAGGTCCAGGACACGGGCGAGCTCCGTCTGCCGCTGGTCGGCCCCTATGCGCGCCTCGTCGGCCGCGGCGTGATCCGGCTCGCCTCCGCGTTCGTGGTGCATTCCGAGTTCGACCGCGGCCTTGTCGCGGAACACTGGCCCGTCGGCGAAAAGCCCGTGACCGTGATCCACCACGGCCCCTACGACCACCTGGCCGAACAGGGCGCCGAGGTCGCATCGACCGCCGCGCCCGAGATCCTGCGCGAGGCCCCGGACGACACCTGCAACATCCTTTTCTTCGGCACGATTCGCCCGTACAAGGGCCTCGAGGACCTCGTCGATGCGTTCGACAGCCTCGCGCAAGACGAGGTCGGCGACTACTGGCTGACGGTCGTCGGAGAGACGTGGGAAGGCTGGACACTGCCGGCCGAGAAGATCGATCGCTCGCGCTGGCGCGACCGGATCACGTTCATCAACCGCTACGTCCACGACGCCGAGCTCGATGCCTACCTGGCGGGCGCCGACGCCGTCGCGCTGCCGTACCTGCGCTCCTCGATCAGCGGACCGCTCCACGTGGCGATGAGCTACGGCGTGCCGGTGATCATCACGCCGGTCGGCGGCAACGCGGAAGCTTCCGAGCACTACTCGGGCATCCACCTGGTGCCGGTGCACGACCCGGCTGCCATCGCCAACGAGATTCGAACGCTGCGACCTGGCACGCGTGAGCGCCACGAGAACCCTGCTTCATGGGACACGTCCGCGCGCGCCTACCGTGCGCTGGCAGACCGTCTGCGCGGAAACACTGCGGCGTTCGTCGCGCCGAACGCCTCGCACGCGGCTGCCCGGCCGGCCGAGCCCCACCCCGCCACCGTGGCCGAGGAGCGCGCGGCATGAGCAACTTTGCCGTGATCGTGCCGCGGTCCGCCGCGCCCGGCACCGGTGTCGTGTCCGACATCCGCGAGCGCGGCGCCTCGCTCTGGCGCATCGCCACGGCCGAGACTCGCCTTGGTCTGATCCCGATCGTCTCGCTGGTCGGCGCGCTCGGCTTGGTGATCGTGGCGCTTGCCGACACGCTCAGCCGGCTCGTCATCCCCGGCGGCCAGGTTCTCTTCTGGCTTGGCTACGTCTGCCTGGTGCTGCCGTTCGCGTTGCGCCTCTTCGGTGCACGCGCGTCCCGAGCGGAACGCATCTGGCTGGTGGTGCTGCTGGGTCTGGCGCTGTACTGGATCAAGATCCTCTACGCGCCATCGGCCTTCACCCTCTTCGACGAGTTCCATCACTGGGCGACGCTCAACGACATCCTCGCGAGCGATCGTCTCTTCACGCACAACAACATCCTGCCGGCCAGCCCGTTCTATCCCGGCCTCGAGACCGTGACCCAGCCGCTGGTACGTGCCGGTCTGTCGGTCTGGGAGGCCGGCGTGCTGGTGATCGGCGTCGCCCGCCTCCTCACGATCCTGTCGCTGTACCTGTTCATCGAGCGGGTCGGCGGATCGGCGCGAGTGGCCGGCATTGCCGCGCTCATCTACATGGCCAACCCGAGCTTCCTCTTCTTCGACGCGCAGTACGCGTACGAGTCGCTCGCGCTCGCGCTGGCGCTCTTCACCATCACCTGTGTGCTGATGCGCGAGCAGGACTCGCGCGGTGGCGCCGTCCCGTTGACCGTGGCGTTCCTGCATGGGCATGGCCGCGGTGATCGTCACGCACCACATCACGGCCATGCTGGTCACGGGCTTCCTCATCGTCTGGGCGATCGTCAGCGTGCTGCCGCGCGCGATCCCTGCAACGCAGCGACTTCTCCAGCGCACGCGCTCCGCGTCGGGTGCGGCGAAGACCGCCGACGATGCCGACGCGCCCGCGACGCGCTTCGATCCCGACCGGCTCACCTCTCCGGGCCTGGTGGGTCCGGCATTGATCGCGTTGATCGGCACGTTCGCCTGGATGCTGTACGTGGCCAGCGTCACGGTCGGGTACCTGGCACCGGCATTGGGTGGCGCGGTCGACCAGGTCCTCTCCCTGATTGCGGGTGAAGAGGCCGGCCGCGAGCTCTTCCGTGCCGCCACCGGGGCGAGCTCACCGGCATTCGAGCAGGTCACGGCGTTTGCCGCCGTCGCGGTCCTGCTGGCCTCGATGGCGCTGGGCGGCCTGCTCTTGTGGCGCAATCTCCGTCACAAACCAGCTGCACTCACCCTCGGACTGGTCGCTCTTGCCTACCCGCTGACGCTCGCCGGCCGTTTCACGGCCATCGGCGCTGAGCTGTCTGCCCGTTCGGCGGCCTTTGTCTTCGTCGGCCTCTCCTTTCTCGTCGCTCTCGCACTCGTGGCGCTCTTCGACCACGAACGCAGGTCGAAGAGCGCACAGCGGACGGTTGTCGCTGCGACGATCGTGGTCATGGTCGGCGGGGCCATCCTCAGCTTCCCGTACTGGGCGCGACTTCCCGGCTCGTACCTCGTCTCGGCCGACTCACGCTCGATCACGCCGGTGGGTATCGACACGGCGACATGGATGCTCGACCACCTGGGATCGGACAACCGGATCATGACCGACCGCGATAACCGCATCCTGACCAAGGCGTACGGACTGCAGCACCCGATGTCGGCTGTCGGCGACCAGATCGATGTCAAGGCCGCCTATTTCGCCCCGGACATCAGCTCGGACGTGGTCGATCTTCTGCAGGCCGGGCACGTTCACTACGTCCTCTCGGACGACCGCCTGCCGACCTCGCTGCCCTACACCGGCGTCTACGTCGAGCGCGGCGAGATCGCCAATGGTGCATGGACGGCGCCGATGCCGGCGGCCGCCCTCGACAAGTGGAATGGCGATCCCGAGGTGGACCGTGTCTATGACGCCGGCCCCTTGAAGCTGTACGACGTCTCGAGGATCCACGATGCCGCGCACTGAACGCGAACGGATCGCCGCGGTTGCCGCGATCGCGGCCATCTGCGCCGCCGCGCTCGTCGTGCCGGGTCTGCCCGCGCTGCTGACCGTCGCCGGCAGCGATCCTGCTGCTGCTGGTCCTGCCGGGCTACGCGCTCACGCTCGCGCTCTTCCCCAGCCGCCTCCTTGGCCACCCCGAACAGGCAATGTTCGCAGTCGGCCTGTCGATCTCGGCCTCGATCATCTGCGGCCTGGTGCTCAACATCCTGCCCGTGGGATTGACCCTCCCGGGATGGGGCGCGTTGCTCGGTGCGATCAGCGTCGGATCTCTCGGAGTCGCCTGGGTGCGCCTGGGAACGAGCGACCGTGCGCTGATGTTGATCCGGCTGCCCCGAGTGCCGCTGGCTGCGGTCGCCATGATCGCCATCGCCGCGGTGATGGTCCTGGGCTCGCTGATGATCGCGCGAATGGGCGAGGCGGCTCAGCCGCAGGACGGCTTCACCCAGCTGTGGATGTTCCCGGAAGCGAACGGCGACGCCATCCGGCTGGGCTTCGAGAACCACGAGAACACGGCCGAGCACTACGACCTGCGGGTCACTTCAGAGGGCAAGACACTCGCCGATTGGACCGCGGTGTCGCTCCCCGACGGCCAGTCCTGGGAGCAGACCGTGGTGCTGCCCGCGCTTCCACCCGGGACTCATGAGATCGACGCTGCGCTGTACCGCAACGGCGACCAGACGCCGTACCGCGAGACGCACGTGGTCGTCACCGGCCGCGCCGTTCCAGCGACACCAAAACCCTCCAAGCCATGACCCTGGTGGAGGAGGGAGCGGCGCGCGCCGGCGCCGGATACCGCGAGGGGGGAGCTCAGGTCGCGCCGCGCCGCGTGCTCCTGACGAGCGACTTCTTCCATCCCACGATCGGCGGCGCCGAGCGACAGGTCCAACTGCTCGCGTCGGCGCTTGCAGCTCGCGGCCACACGGTGACGGTGGCAACCGTCCGGCAACGGGGCCAGTCGGAATCGGCGATGGTCGATGGCGTGCCGCTGCGCCGCCTCTCGGCGCTCTCTACCGCGATCCCCGGCGCGTCTGCGGACGCCGACCGCAAGTTCCTGCCGCCGCTGCCGGATCCGCGCCTGGTCGCGGGGCTGCGGGCGCTGGTCGACGAACGCGGCGGTGTCGACGTCGTGCACGCCAACGGCTGGATCGCGTACTCGTCCGCGGCCGCGCTCGAGGGCGCGGCCGTGCCGCTCGTCCTCTCGGTACGCGACTACGGCTATAGCTGCGCAGTTCGCTCGCTGCTCCACGAAGGGCGCGAGATCTGCGAAGGACCGGCACCCGCCAAATGCGCCCACTGCGCGGGCAGGCAGTACGGGGCGGCACGCGGGCTCGTGACGGTCGCCGGTGTCGGCATGGGGCGCCTGCTGCTGCGCCGCCACGTCACGGCGATCCACGCCGTGAGCCGCTTCGTGGAGACCATCGTGCGGCGTGACCTGCTCGACGGTGACCAGGGCTGGGAGCCGGTCGTCGAGCGGATCGATGACGTCGTTCCGCCGCCGTCGAGTGGGCCGCTGGACGACGCCGGCGAGGCCCTCCTTGCCAAGCTGCCGCAGGAGCCGTTCATCCTCTTTGTCGGCCAGCTGAGCCCGCACAAGGGTGTCGGCGTACTCCTGGGCGCGTATGGCGCGCTGAGCGAGCAGCACCCTGGGATGACGCCCCCGCTCGTCCTCATCGGCACGCCGGTTGCCGGCGCGTCGTTCGACGTCCCCGATGGCGTGACGCTGCTCGAGTCCGTGCCGCACGCGGTCGTCATGGCGGCCTGGGCGCAAAGCCTCTTCGGTGTCGCCCCCTCGGTGTGGCCCGATCCGCTGCCGGGCGTCGTGCGCGAGCCGATGACGCGCGGGCGGCCGGTCATCGCCACGCGAGTGGGCGGCAACACCGACATGGTCACCGACGGCGTGAACGGCCTGCTGGTGGACCCGGGTGATGTTGCGGCACTCGCCGCGGCCATGTGGCGGCTGCTGGACGAACCCGCGCTGCGGGAACGGATGGGCGTCGATGCGATCGCGTCCGTGAGCGATCTGACGGCGCCCGCCGTCGCCGCGCGCTTCGAGAACCTGTACGCCGCGGCTCTCCATACGACCGCCGCAGGGCCGCGATGAGCAGCGCCACCATGCCAGCGCGCGCCAGGACAACGCCGATTACCAAACCGGTCGAGCAGGTGCTCGCGTCCCCATTGAAGCGGGTGCACATCATCGGCGGTCCGGGTAGCGGCAAGACGAGCCTGGCGCGCGAGATCGGCGCGCTCACGCACCTGCCGGTCCACGACCTCGACAACGTTGCCCGTCTGGGCGGCGGCAATGGACCGGTGCGCGACGCGGCGGAACGAAATCGCCTGATGGCCCAGATCCTGGCCACGGACGGCTGGGTCACCGAGGGAGTGCACCTCGACTGGACCGATCCCATCCTGCGTGAAGCGGACCTGGTGATCTGGCTCGATTACATCACGTGGTCTCGAGCGAGTCGCCGCATCGTGTGGCGCTTTGTCGGCGGTGCGTTCCAGGAGATGCGATCCCGGCCCATGCGCGAACGCTTCACCCGTTTCGGCGACTACACCCGCAACCTGCGCCGCCTCGGGGGTGCCATCCGGGAGTCGCGCCGCTACTACCGTCAGACAGAGTCAGTCCAGTCAGGCACTCGCGACGGACAGCCGCACGCGGTGCCGGCCGCGCCGGGCACGGCCGGCACGTGGACCCTGACCGCCGACGCGGTGGCACCGTACGAATCCAAGCTGCTCCACTGCCGCAGGCCGGCCGACGTGGACGAGTTGCTGCAACGACTCCACTGAGACGGTCCGTGACCGCACCTGCGTTCGTCCGTGCAGCCGTCGATCACGTCCGCACGCCGCTCTACCTCAACGCCTACGCGATGATCGCAAGCAACCTGCTCAACTCCGGGCTGGGCCTCGTCTATTGGGGGCTCGCCGCGCGTCTGTACACGATCGAGTCGTTGGGCATCAGCTCTGCCGTCATCTCATCGATGACGTTCGTCATCGGCATCTCCCAGCTGAACCTGCGCGCGTCGCTGGTTCGGCTCATTCCGGGCGCCGGCGCGCGGGCCGGCCGCCTCGTTGCCGTGGCCTACGCTCTGAGCCTGCTGGCCGCCGTCGTCGTCTCGCTCGTCGTTTTCGGCTTCATGTCACTTTCGCCCGACTCGGCCCTCTCGCTGGCCGGCCTCGCCACACCGGCGGGGATTGCCTTCCTGACCGTTGGCTCCATGACGTGGACGATCTTCGCGCTGCAGGACGGCGCGTTGGCGGGGCTGCGGCGCAGCCTCTGGCTACCGGTCGAGAACGGTGCGTACGGCGCCGCAAAGATCGTGGTGCTGATCCTGGTCGCCGGCGCCGTGCCGGCGCTGGGGATCCTCTTCTCCTGGATCGTGCCGATGCTGGTCGTGGTCGTGATCGTCACGATCGTGCTGGCAATCCGCTGGTTGCCACACCACATGACGGCGGGAGCCGGCCGTTCCATCGGGATGGCCAGGCTGACGTTGCTGCGCTTCGTCGCCGCCGACTATGTCGGTTCGCTCTTTACGCTCGGGGTGACGGCGTTGCTGCCGGTGCTGGTGGTGAGCATCAGCGGACCGCGACAGGGCGCCTTCTTCTACATCGTCTGGACCATCTCCAACGCGATGAACCTGATCCCGCTGAACATGACCGCGTCCATGACGGTCGAGACGATCCACTCGCAGGCGGACGTCGCGGTCGAGCTGCGCCGCACGGTGATCCACCTCGCCCGGCTGGTGCTGCCGATGGTCGTGGTGGTGTTCCTCTTCGCCGACAGGATCCTGCTCATCTTCGGGCCCGAATACGCGGCCGGCGGTGCCGACGCGCTGCGCCTGGCCGCGCTCGGCGTGATCCCGTTCACGGTCCGGACGATCTACACGGCCGTCGCCCGCATCGACGGGCAGGGCCGCAAGATCCTCGTGGTCCAGGCATCGGTATCGATCCTGACCCTTGCGCTCGCCCTCGCCTTCGTCGGCCCGCTGGGAGTCACGGGCGTCGTGCTTGGCTGGTTGATCGCCGAGTCGGTCGTGGCCGTGGTCGTCGGGGTCATCGGTCTTCGGCCGACGCTCGCGGTCTGCAGGTCGGCGTCAGGACGCGCTGCCGGCCGCGTAGAGGCCTCGGGCGATCTCCGCAGTGGCACCGCTGACCGCAGATCGGCATCAGCGCAGGTCGTTTCCGACCGTCCGAGCCGCGGGCTGGCTTGCACCTGGTGCAGCTAAACAGCCAACGACGAAGGTCCCGCCGCCCGTTCCTGCCGTTTTCCTGCAGCCGATGTGGGCAAACAGCCAACGAGCACCCGTTCGAGCCCGGTGACGGGCCCTGGTCCGCAATTTGCCACCACCTGACGCAAGTCAGTGACGGTATAGCTGGCACTGCCACCGGGCTGGCACATGAACCTCACTACGTGGGCGAGCCCTCGAAACCGCCCTCGTCGTCGGCAGCATAGATCCCGAAGACGGCGTTGACGCCGGCGACCTCGGTGTCCAGTTGGGCGACGCAGCGCCGCTCGCGGAGGTCGTAGACCGCCACGTGCGTGCCCAGGTAGCGGCGGAAGCCGTTCTTCAGCCAGGACACGTTCTCGTGGAACCTGGTCGGGCGGATCGTGGTGAAGCCGACATACATCCGGTCGCCGTCGAGCATCAGGCCGCGGCACCAGCCGAGCAGTGTGTCGGGCGGATGCATCGTCGTGAGATCGATGATCTCGGTGACCGTCAGCGTCTTCGTGTCGGCGATGACGACCTTGCCATCGACGGCGGTGAAGTAGACGTTGTCCCCATGGACGATCCCGTCGTGCAGGCGCTCCACGCCGATCTCGATGCGTCGCGAGGAGTCGTCAAGGGACATCGCGTCGCGCTGTTCGAAGCGCGTCACCCATGGCTCGTTGCCGAGGTAGAAGACGTGGTTCGGGTGCGCGAGATGTGGCTTGGTCGTCGTGACGCGCCGGTAGTCGACCTCCGGCGAGAAGCGGCCGCCCCACACGCTCGCGCCGGGCTCGTGGACGTTCCAGGCTCGCACGAGCTCGCCGGCGGTCGTCACCTCGGCGACCATGTCGAGCCCGGTGACCGCGATCAGCAGTGTCCCGTCGGGCGTTGGTCGCACGTGGTGCACGTCATTGAAGAACGGCAGCGAGAGGTATGTCTCGAGCTGGAAAGAGGGCAGCTTGTAGACGAACACCTCTGTCTGCGAGGTGACGTACAGCCGGTCCCCGACCCGAGTGCCGGATTTGAAGAGGATCGCCGGGTTGACGTCGGGGCGGGCACTTTCGGGCGTCACCCACTCTGCGCGTTGCGTCGCGGCCCCGGTGGCGATGTCCAGCTCGGCGGCGACCGCCTTCTGGTACTCGTACCAGTGTCCCCGGAAGTGGGCCCGCATCGGTCGCAGCCCGCGCTGCTGGCCGCCAACGACATAGAGTCGACGAACCGATGCGGCCTCGGGAACGTGCGCTTCCACGCCCTGCAGGGCAGCGCGCTCCCCTTGGATGGCAGGCTCGGCTGTCATAGGCGCGGATGGTTCCACGGCCACGGTCATCGCGCCTTCACCCGGAAGTCACACCGGTGCAACGTGGCACCGGGCGTCGGACGGCAGCGGATCGGATCGGTGATGGCGGCGCAGAAGTGCCCGCGGGAGCGCACGACGGCGACGCGCGCGCGAAGGAATGCCCCCATCAGATGCGATCTCCAGGTCAGGGCTGTCGACTCCGTCGCCGAACAGTACGAACGGTTGTCGGCCCCCGTACCGCAGGATGGAGGGGCAGCACGGGCTCAGTCAACGAAGATGACCGCAAACCCGTTGCCGAGAGGCAACTCCACCTCCAAGCCTGCCATGGATATCTAGCCTGCTGTGAGTACCGAGCGCGTCGTCCTCGTTGGAATCATCTGGGCAGTTCTGCTGCTCGGCCTGCTCATCCTGCGCGAGTTCCTCCGAGCCATCCGCACCGAGAGCCGCCGACGCGTGCTGCCGGTGCTCGACAGGCTCGTCCTGGTGATGATCGTGGCCTTCGCGGGTGCCGCCGGACTACGACTTGTCGGGCTGATCTCGCCGCCTGCAAACGCCAGCCCGGGTACATCCGCGACTGACGTCGCAGCGGTGAGCCCCACCGCGACACCGGTGGCAACTGCGGGCGCCCCGACTGCGGGCACGCCGACTGCGGTCCCGCCGACACCCACAGAGACACCTGCGCCGACTTCCGCCGCCGACTCCCGTCGCCACACCGACGCTCTCGCCAACTTCGACGCCCTCGCCGACCGTGGCTCCGACCGGAACCCAGAAGCCGACTCCGACACTTCCGCCGACCGTCCCTCCGACGGTCCCGCCGACCGCGTCGCCAACGATCGCCTCAACGCCCGAGCCCACCCCGACGCAGCCTCCGACACCAGCACCCACCCCGGTGCCGACCGCGCCACCGACCGCGCCGCCGACGGTTGCGCCTACCGCGACGCCGACCACGGCACCCACGCTGGAGCCGACCCCGGCGCCGACCGGGAGCCAGGGAACCGTCGCCGTAACCGCGAAGTTCCGCTCCTACGTCGTGAAAGACGGGACCGTTCGCAGCTTCCACGAGGTCCAGGCATCGCACGCCTTCACCGCGGACTCGACCGCGCCACAGGAATACAGCTTCCCGACGTTCTCGCACCCGGACGGCACGATCCAGCTCGTGCAGCTGCTCAGCGGCCCGTACGCGGGGCTGTGGGTAAGCCCGGACGACAAGGGGGTCCACTACTCGGGCAGTTGACCGCGCGTGACCGCTGCGCGGCCGTCGCAGAGCGCCGCGAGGCGCTCAGGATCGGTGTCCTGAGCCGCAGAACCTCGGATCCAGACGAGCCGCCGACGCGGTAGAGCGCTGGCCAGCCTTCCCGACAGGCGAGCGTCCACCGTCTACCAATGCGCGTGCTGCTAAATCCAAGCTTTCGATCGTAAGTGGCCAAAAGTGACCGATTCGGCCACCAGGTAGCACGCCCATTCGTACCTGACCGCAATCAGGCCGGCTGCGCGACTTACCAGCACCTGGGTTGCTATTCGGGGAAAACCGCGTCGCGGCGAGCAGTGGCGCGTCACTCTCGTCGCGTCGCGCAGTGGTGGGCGCGCAGCGGTCGGCGCTGCGGCGCGCAGTGCTCGCCTTCTCGTCGGGTCGCGCAGTGACCGGCGCCCGCACGATCGCTGATTACGTGTGGCTTGCGCTCAGCGCATCCTCGTAGGCGGCCATAACGCCGTCGATCATCTCGGCCCAGGTGGGCAGGCGCCAGCCGGATCGGTCATCGGATCGTCCACGCGCGACCGCCGACTCGATGCTGCGTGCGAGCTCCGCGTCATTCGCCTCACCCGGTACCAGCACGACCCTCTCTCGTGGCAAGTAGCCGCTGACCTCGTCGTGGGCAGGGATGTCGCTGGCGACGACCGGCGCTCCGGCCGACGCGGCCTCGAGCAGGGTCATACCGAACGACTCGTCCTCCGACAGCGCCAGGTAGGCATCGGCGACGGCGTACCAGCCGTGCAGCTCCTCGGTGGAGACGCGGCCGCGGAAACGCACCCGATCGTCGACGCCGCTTCGCACCGCTCGCCGCTCGAGTGCCTCACGCTCTGGACCATCGCCGATGACCGTCAGTCGGTAGCGCTCGGGCAGCTTGGAAAGAGCGCCGATCTGTCGGTCGACGCGCTTGTAGCGCTCGAGCCGGCCGACCGTGACGAGCGTGATCTCCCCGACAGAACGGTCTGGTCGCCAGGGCGAGGCGCCGCCGCCTCCGCCGCCTCCCGGAACGTCGACGCCGTTCGGGTTGAGGCGGATGGGCAGATCGCCGAAGTCGCGCCGCAGCCAATCTTCCTCGGCCAGCGAGTTTGCCAGCACCTGCGAGGCGTGGCGCATCGCCCACCCGCCGATCGGCCGGTAGGGCAGATGCAGGAGGTTGCGGAACGGCGTATGGCCGCGACCGTGGTAGTGCGGCGTCACCACCAACGGAAGGTCGTGCCGATTCGCTCCCAGGCCGGCAATGAGCGGCATCAGCGTGTGATAGCCGTGGGCGTGCAACAGACGGTAACGATCCGCGTGACGCCAGACCCAGCGCAGCAGCCGCGGCGACACGAAGTAGACCTCGTCGCCACGCCGGAGTGTCGGGAAGCGTCGAACCGGGATGCCATGACGCCGCTCGAACGGCCGCAGCTCGCCCGGCGGATCCGTGACCAGCACCTCCACCGGGATGCCACGCGCCGCGAGGCCTTGTGCCAGCCGTTCGACGTGCAACTCCACACCACCGACGGCGGGCGGATAGCGAGCCGCGACGATTGCGATCGGTCGGCTGTCCGTGGACGAACCGAGCGAGGTCGAAACCGGGTCGAGCGAAAGGGAAGCCGTTTCGGCGGGCGCTTGGGCGGGTGCCACGGCAGCCATTCTCCCATTGGTCATCGGGACCATTACGCCACCCGATCGTCACCGCATTGCTCGGTACCCTTCCGAACGTGACCGGAAAGGGACTACTGCAGAGCGACGACGAACTCGCCGCCCGAAACCGCGCGCTCTCGGGTGCGCTGTCAGAGCTGGCGGCGCGCTATCTCGCGACCGACCACGGAAAGGCCCTCGACGTGGGCTGCCAGCAGGGCGCGCTCATGGCCATGATGGATGGAGCGGGGGACTTCATCTGGGTGGGCGTCGACCCCAACGTCGACGAGACGACCCGCTCGCCGGCCGGCCAGGAGATGCGCCACGGCTGGGCGCACGAGCTGCCCTTCGAGGATCAGAGCTTCGACCTGGTGCTCCTGGCAAACGTCTACGAGCACATCGACCCGCACCAGCGAGATGCCTCGCTGCGCGAAATCCGCCGCGTGCTCAAAGTCGGCGGCATCCTCGTCGGCCAGTTGCCGAATCCCTACTTTCCGGTCGAGTCGCACAGCCGCCTGCCGTTCATGGGCTACTTGCCGGCGCCGCTGCGCAAGCGCTACTGGAAGCTCACGCCGGTGCACTGGCAGATGGACTTCTACTCGGTCACTGCCCGTGACCTGCGACGGCGCGCGTCCAAGGCCGGTCTCGAGACCCTCGAGGTCCGCACGTTCAACTACCCACCCGAGGCGATTCCCGAGAAGGTCCGCGGGGTCGCGCGCGTGCTCTCGCCCGCCTGGCGCGTCGTTCCGTGGGCCTGGCAGTTCTGCTTCCGCCGGACCGACTGACGCTCGGCTGACCGCCTGGTTCGGGTCGTCCGGCCGACCGCCTCACGCCGACCGCCTGGTTCGGGTCGCCCGGCCGACCGTCTCAGGCCGACCGCCTCCGGCCAGCTGCCGGGAAGGTCGACCATTCGCCAAACGGGCGCGGCGATCTGAAAAGAAAAAAAGCGGAGCGCCTGGCTGCTCGGACCGAGGCGCTCCGCTACGGGTAGGCAGCCAACGAAAACGCGCCTCTCCCGACCACGCCCCCCAACGTGGCTTCGCGGATGCTGAACGATGGTCCTGTCTCTGTCCATGACTTTCGGGCCATCGGTGTCGCTCGCGGGCACCGGCGCAGGCGGCCGTGAATGGTTTCGGCGCCGACTGCCGTATGGTTGCCGCGGCGCATTCCAATTGCTGTTCGAGGAATCGGTCTGACACCGCGCGACGACAGCCAGTCCAGCTCACCCGGCGTCTGGATCGTCGTGCCCGCTCTCGCAATCTTCGTGATGCTCGTGATCGTCGTTTCGATCGTGGCGATACCCGCCGCCCAGGACCCGACGGTCCACCTCGTCGGTGCCGGAGACATCTCGGGGTGCGGTAGCGACGGTTCGGCAAATACCGCGCAACTGCTCGCACAGGCCGGGGGCCGCGTCTTCACGCTCGGCGACAACGCCTATCCGAACGGCGAGCCGGCCGACTTCGCCTGCTTCGACCAGACCTGGGGCGCGTTCAAGATCGGCATGCTGCCGTTGGTCGGCAACCACGAGTACAACACCTCGCCGACTGCCGCCGGCTACTTCGCGTACTTCGGCGCGAGTGCCGGCACCGACGGGTACTACGCGCTCGACCTGGGCACGTGGCGCCTCTACGTCCTGAACTCCGAATGCGCGTACGTGTCCTGCAATGCGGAGTCACCGCAGGTGCAGTGGTTGCGCGCGGATCTCGCGGCGCACCCCACCGAGTGCATCCTGGCCATGTGGCATGAGCCACGCTTCAGTGCCGGGCCACACGGCGACCAGCTGGCCGTGCAGCCGTTCTGGGACGCGCTGTATGCGGCTGGTGCCGAGCTCGTGCTCAATGGCCACGATCACAACTACCAGCGCTGGGAGGCGCTCGACCCAAACGGAAACGCCGACCCGGACCACGGCATCACGGAGATCGTCGCGGGCACGGGTGGCATCGGATTGGTCGCCCAGACGACCCCCGCCAAGCCCCAGTTGGTTGTCGGAAACGACAAGACCGAAGGCGTCCTCGAGCTCTGGCTCCGAGCTGACAGCGCTTCGTGGCGCTTTGATCCAGTGCCCCCGGCGACGTTCACCGACGCCGGCAGCGTCGATTGTCACGGGGTGCCCGCGACGATCCCAACGCCGCCAGCCGAGCCGAGTGGCGCACCCGCGCCGAGTGGCGCCCCAGCGACGAGTGGCTCACCAGCACTGAGTGGCTCGCCGGCGCCGAGCGCCGCGCCGACCGAGAACGACGCCGACTGACCTTCCGAGACGCGGCGATCCTCCTGCCGAGTGGCTCGCCCGCGCCGGGTGGCGAGGCAATAGCGAGTGGCTTGCCCGCGCCGTGTGGCTTGCCCGCGCCGAGTGGCTTGCCCGCGCCGGTGGCTGCCGCGGTAGCACCGTCCGATCCGTGGTCATAAGCCAGAGTTATGCATGGTCCGGTCGACGCCGCCCCAAGGCCGGAATCACCTCAAACGAGCGCATCTCCGGCTGACGTCAGGGCGGATCTGGGCCGCCGACTGGGATCCATTTCGTCTCTCATGGAACGAGATTGGGGATCCACCAACATTTCGACCCGAGGGACGGCCACGAGGTCGTGGTTACCGGACGATGCATAAGCCCGGTTTATACGCCGGCCGGGTCGCGCCTCTGAACGTCGATGTCCCCTCGGCGAGCGCCCGGCCGACGCCTCGCTCGGCGACCTGCCTCGGCCACCCCCCTCGCCCAGCCTCGCCCGCCCCGCCTCCCTGCGGCGGCCCAGCTACGGTCCCGTCTCGGCTCTGGACTACGGTCGCTCGAAGCGGCCGATGTCCGGGGCCGACCCGCTGAACGCGGTCGTGACGCCGGCCACGCGCGTGCCGGCATCGACGGCGGGCGAGCTCGCGCGCACGGCGTAGTCGTCCGATGCTGAGTCGACGAACCGCGGATCGCCCGAAACTCCGTTTGCCTGGTAGCCCGTCCATCCCGTGAAGGTGGCCGGGTCGCTCGTGGTCCTGCCATCCGGGAGCATCGCCAGCTGCCCGGACGTGCGCGCCAGGTTGTAGTCGATGCGGACGCTCGATGGCAGGTTCGTCGTCAACCCGAAGACGCGTGCCCCGGTGTCCTCCACGTCCACCAGGTTGTTGACCACCTCGAGGCCGTTCAGCGCGCCCGAGAAGCGGCTCGAGTCCGTCCCGATCGAGAAGACGAAGCCCTGGATGTCCACGAAGGTGTTGTTGGCGACGACCATGTCCGTGCCGCAGCGGATGAACGCGCCCCACGAGCGGCCCTGCGTGGTCGCGCCGTAGGAGACGTTGCGAGCGAAGACGTTGTCATCGCACGAAAGCCCCGGATCGGTGCCTGTCTCGAAGACGTTCTCGTTGTCCCAGGTCACGTTGTCGGTGATGGTCACGTTGCTTGCGCCGTAGATGTCGAAGGCGCTGCCGTCCCAGGTGTAGTCGTAGCTCGCGGCGCGGTTGCCCCACACGAGGTTGCCCGAGGCGACCACGTGGCCGGTGGTCTTGAGGAAGCCGATGGCGGTGGCGCCCGCGTCGTCATTTGAACTGACGCTCGTGGGCGTGTTGCGCAGCATCTGGTCGTTGTCGTGGACGCGGTTGTCGATGATTCGCGTGCCCTCGCCGTCGCGGGCGATCTGGATCCCCTCCTCGTTGCCGGTGACCTCGTTGTCGCGGATCGTCACGGCCGACGAGGCGTACGAGTTGACGCCATAGCTGTGGTTGTCGCGGATGACGTTGTCGCTGATGACGATGCGGCTCGCGCCGTTCTCGGTCCGGATGCCCGAGCCCGCGTAGTTGCCGCCCTGCGACCCGGTGATCACGAATCCGCTGATGCGGATGTCACTGGCGCCATTGACACGCACAACGTCGAGCCGGTCGTCAACGCTGCCGTCGAGCACCGGCCGCGCCCCGTCCGGATCGCCCTGGAAAACGATCGGGTCCCCTTGCGCGCCGGACCGCGTGACGACGAACCCGGCATAGGTTCCGGCCTGCACGATCACCGTGCCGCCGGACGGCACCCGGTCCGCAGCATGCTGCAAGGTCCGCCAAGGCGCACCACGGCTGCCGTCGTCGGAGTCGTTCCCCGAGGTTGAGACGTACCAGGTCGCGCCCGGATCGGTCGGCGACGGGGTGGGAGTGGGCGTCGGCGACGGGGTGGGAGTGGGCGACGGGGAGGGCGTGGGCGTCGGTTTGGGTGTCGGCGTGGGCGTGGGCGACGGGTCGCGGGTGGGGGCCGCCGTCGGCGTCGGTGATGGATCGTCGGCGTCGGCGACGCCGTCGGTGCGTCGCTGGGACTGTCGGTCGGGGCGTCGGCTCGGCGTGGGCTCCGGGTCGGTCGGGCTCGGCGTGGGCTCCGGGTCGGTCGTGACCAAACGGCCGGCCGTCGGGGGCGCCGCCCGGAAGTCGTCGAAGCCGAGCGTCAGCGGGGTGGGCTGGCCCGAGCTGACATAGGCCATCACGCCGACTGCGCCCGCTCCACGCAGCGAGGCTGCCGAATCGGTCTGCTGGTACGGCCAGCTCAGCGGCTCGCGGGTGCCATCTGCCCACGCCCGGATGCGGATCGACGCAGGGTCGCCGCCGACGACCTGGGCGCGGACCCAGAGATACGAGCCGGGCCGCGCGCGGAGGCCCGTCAGCTGCACTTCACCGCCGATGTCCGACTCGACGCCGTCCACGAACTGGGTAGCGTGCAGGAACACGGCGCCTGTCGGATCGACTCGAGCCTTGATGCGGTACTCGTCGCCGGATGGCTGGCGTCGCGCAACGGCATAGGCGTACGTGCTCCCGTCCGTCGGCAGCCGGTCGGCGGCAAAGCGGAAGGAGAGATCGGCATCGCGCGTGACGGCCGATGACAGCGTCGCGGCCCGTGTCTGACCGGGCGGCAGCAGCAGGCGTCCGACTCCGCCGGACACGGAGTAATCGCCGCTGTTGCCGAGGAGGCCGTACGCATCACCGCCATCCGTGCGACCCCATCCGTCGTGGACCGTCCGATCGAAGCGATCCAACGCGATCGGATCGTCATTCGGCGAGGACGTCGGGCGCGCCGTGTGCCTCGGTGAATCGCTTGGTGTCGGGTCGGAGTGGGCGGCGTCACGGCTCTTGGCGCGCAGGGCGTCGATCGCAACGGTTGCCGCCGCGGTCGCCGACGATCCGAGCTCCGCACGCACGCCCACCGAACCCGGGTGCCCGATTCCGTTGGCATCGACGCCCGTGACGGACCAGCCTTTCGGCTTCGATCGTCCGTCAGCCCAGGCCGACAACGCGACGGTGACCGAGGTGGTGCCGCGCACCCGCGCCTTGAACCGGGTCACGCTGCCTGCGGTTGCCTCGACACCGGCCAAACGAACCTCCGGCGCGATGACGACGGTCTGTCCCGTGATCGCTGCGGAGGATCGAGGCGTGCGCGCCATCAGGCGCGAACCGCACGGCCAGCCGGTACTCGGCCGAATCGGTGTGGCGCAGCACGGCGGAGACCGTCGTGCCATTTCCCGTTGGTGTCGAGATCAGCCGCGCGCTGAGCCGCAGCGTGACGTCCCGGCCGACGGCTGCGGGCAGGACCGAGGATGCCGACGAACCTGGCGCTGCCAACTCGATCGTTCCCGAGTCGTGCCGCACCGAAAACGCCCCGCCGTTCTGCGGATAGGTCCACGCTCCACCGGTCTCGGCGGTGGACCAACCGTGCGCGCTCGTTCGCTCGAAGGAGTCCCTGGCAATGACGTGGCCGTGATGCCCGGCGTTGGCAACGAGAGGGATCACGAGTGCTGCCGCGGCCATCATCCCGAGCACCAGCCAGCGCAGGGCGTGGACGTCGATGCGGCCGAGCACAGCGCCGGCGACGCCATCTGCCGGGTGCGCGGCGCTGCGGCGAAGCAGCCGCCGACCTGAGCCGGTCGAACGCTGGCTCGCGCGCGGCAGCGTGGATGACATTCGGCGACGACCCCTCTGGCCCCGGGTTGGCAGGCAGGCGACCTGCGAGGCTCGTGGGACCCAAAGACGACCGGTCCGTGACGAGCAGGGCCACCGTCACAGCACCCGCGCGCGCGGGCGAGTGAGCTTGTCGTCATCGCGCACCGGTACCCACGGCGGCTGCTGGAGGGGAGGGGGTGATTGAGGTCGGGTTCGTTGCAGTCGGGCAGGGACGGTGGTCAGCACCGGTTCGGGACCATCGCCGGACCTACACTCGCAGTGCCGTGACCGCCCAGAACATTGCCCAGGCGCTGGCCTATATCAATTGGGTCATGCTCTGCTCGCTGGCGCTCGGCGCGTTCGGGCTGGCCTGGGCCCTCCGGCAGTCAACGGATGCGACTCGCGGGTACGTGTCGTTCACCACGGGAACGGCCGGCGTCCTCGGCGTGCTGCTGTTCTTCTCCGATCGGTCCCTGCCGGTGCCGACCCTGATCAAGGTCACCGCGGCTCCGGAGCTGGACGCGCCGCGGCAATTCGCGATCATCGTCTTCACGATCCTCGCGTTCGTCGTGACGCTCCGCCTCCGGCAGGGCCACCGAAGCTGGTGGCTGGGCGTCGCCGCGATCGCGGCCGGTACGGTCATGGAAGGTCTTGCGGCGATCGGGTGGGCCGGAGACGCGCTCCACGGCGTGCCGCTGCTGGTCCAGTTCCTGATGCTGTCTGCGGTGACCGGCGGGGCCGTCGCGAGCGTCATCCTTGCCCACTGGTACCTGGTCACGCCGCGCCTCTCGGAGGGGCCGCTCATCCTGGCAACGCGATGGCTCACCTCGGCGTTGGCGCTCCAGCTGGTGATCTTCCTGACCTGGCAGGTGGTCAGCGCGACCGGTGGACCGTTCTCCGCATTCACCGGGCCAGACGCGCTGCTCATCTGGCTGCGCCTGATCGTCGGGCTGGTCTTCCCGCTGGTGCTCTCGTACCTCGCCTGGCGAACGGCCCAGACGCGCTCGATGGAATCGGCGACCGGCTTGCTCTACATCGAGCTGGCAGCGATCCTCGCGTCGACGATCGTTGCCGCCGCCCTCTCGCTGACGGCCGGCGTGCTCTCGTGAGCGTGCCTCGGTGCCAGGGGCGTCGGTTCCCCGGCGTCGAAGCGATACTGCCGGACGTGAAGATCACGGTCCGCCTCTTCGCCCAGCAACGCCAGCTGGTTGGCTGGAAGACCCAGCGATCTCGAAATCGCGGATGGCGCCACGATCGAGTCCGCATGGCAGGAGCTGGTGCGCCGTTGGCCCGTCCTGGCGCCCGGCGGCGACTCGGTGCGCTTCGCGCGCAACGCCGAGTACGCTGACATCGGCGAAACCCTTCGCGATGGCGATGAGCTCGCGGTGATCCCGCCGGTCGCGGGAGGCGCTGGCGCCGCGGATGCGTCGGTCCGCATCCTCGAGCTGCGCGAAACGGCCTTCGACGACGAGATCCTGGCGCACGTGCGGGCTCGGCTGTCGACGCCGCAGGACGGCGCCGTCGTGCTGTTCCTCGGCCAGACGCGCGAGACGCCCGGCACGCCCGCTCCCGGCGAAGAGGCCGCCGCTGCACGGTTCGCCGGCGAGGAGGTCCGCGAGCTCGAATACGAGGCGTTCGGCGAGATGGCCGTGCGCGTCTTCGAGCAGATCGCCGACGAGATCGAGGAACGCTTCGGGGTGGAGCGGCTGGCCATCCTGCATCGCACCGGCGAGGTGCCGCTGGGCGAGGCGAGCGTCGTCGTCGGCGCCGCGGCTCCGCACCGGGGTGCAGCCTTCGACGCGGCGCGCTACGCGATCGACGAGCTCAAGGGCCGCGCGCCGATCTGGAAGTCCGAGCGCTTTGCAACCGGGTCGGTCTGGATCGGGGCGGTGGCGCGCAGCGGTCCCAACGAGCCGCAGGCGCGACCGTGAGGGTCTACGTCTCGGTCGACATGGAGGGAATCGCAGGCATCAGCCACCCGAACCCGACCGGTCGAACGGATCCCGGCTACGCCGACGCGGTGCGTCTGATGGAGGCTGAGGCCAACGCCGCGGTCCTCGGCGCCTTCGACGGCGGCGCGACCGACGTCACGGTCAACGACAGCCACGGCTCCATGTACAACCTGCATCCCGAGGCGATCGACCCCAGGGCTCGGCTCGTCCAGGGTCGCAAGCCGTACTCCATGGTCGAGGGCGCCGCAGACGGCTCGTTCGACGTGGCGCTGTTTGTCGGCTACCACGCGCGCGCCGGCCATCCGCGTGGAACGATCGCGCACACCTACTACGGGGGATCCGACCCTCACCTCGCTGAACGGCCGGCCGGTCGGTGAGTACGGCATTAACGCCCTGTACCTGGGCGCGCTCGGAGTGCCGGTTGGGATGGTCGCCGGTGATGACGCACTTGCAGACGAAGTGGCCGCCTGGATGCCGTGGGCGGAATGCGTGGTCGTCAAGCGTGGCGTGTCCCGCGCGGCGGCAGATTCACTGCACCCGGAGCGGGCGCGCGAGCTGATCCACGATGCCGCCCGTCGAACAATCGACCGGCTGCGTTCCACGGTCGACGAGAACCCGCCCCGCCCTTTCAGGCTCGATCCGCCGATCGTCGTCGAGATCGACTTTGCCCACGCCGGCCTGGCCGACTTTGCCGCCACCATTCCGGGCTTCGAGCGGATCGGCGACCGAGGCATTCGGTATGCCGCGCGCGACGGGATCGAGGCGTACCGTGCCTTCGTAAGCGCGATCCGGCTGGCCCCGACCGCGGACAGTTGAAGCGCGCGCCTCGGCGGCTTGGACCGGGTCTGAGCCAACAGGACTACACTCCGGCAACCCCAACAGGACTTCGTACGGATTGCCTCCGCGGTGATCGACGCCGACCCTGAGAGCCGGCTTTTCTGTTGGGAGTCGAAACCAGGACAGTGGGGGCGGGGTTTCAGGTGCGGGCAATCTCGTTCGTCGTGACGATGCTGTTGGGCCTCTTGACGGTGGGGCTCCCGGCGCAGGCGCTCGCCGCGCAGACGGGCGACGCCCTTCCCGGGTCGGCGAGCGCGAGCAATTCCCCAGGCGGGCCCGCGGCGAAATCGGATCGCCAGATATCCCTTGGCGTCTCCATGTTGCACTACACCGATCTCTCGCTCTTGAAGACGTTCACGGCTGAGATGGGGGGCCCATCACATCGCCCCGCAATCTGGTCGGTCTGGAGCGATTGGAAAGGCCCGAACGCGGAGTTTCCGACCGCGCTGATGGACCAGGTCGCGTCGCTCGGCGTTCTGCCAATGGTGTTCTGGGAGCCTGCAGATCCGCTGCACACCAATGAGCCGGTGATCACCTACGCAAAGATCATCGCCGGGGACTTCGACGCGTACATCCATCAATGGGCACGGGCTGCTGCCGCATACGGGAAGCCGATGATCCTCCGTTTCGCCCACGAGATGGACGGCAAATGGTTCCCCTGGTCGATCGGGAGGTTTCCGGGCAACTCGCCGACGCAGTTCATCAACGCGTGGCGCCACATCTGGAACATCTTCAAGGGGCCCAACGGTGAGGGGGCGGTGAACGTGCGCTTCCTCTGGTCCCCGTTTACCCCGGGGGCCTGGATGGCCAAACGGGGCAGCGGCATCTACCCCGGCGACGCGTATGTCGACTACGTTGGCTTCACCGGCCTGAACTGGAACGACACTGGTCGGCCCTGGGCGTCGATGGCTGAAATCTACGGCAGGCTCGTCGATGCGCTGCGGTTGATCTCGCACCGACCCATCATCGTCGCCGAGACCGGCACGGTGAACAAGGTCAGCAACGGCCATAGCCTGAAGCCGGGTTGGATCGCGAACGGGTACCCAGCGATCTTCCAACGCTTTCCGAGCGTGATCGCGATCGTGTATTTCAATATCAACATGGGCTTTCAGGCTGACTGGCGACTGGACGAGCCGGCCGACGCACTCGAGGCGTACCGCAAGATCGCAAACGATCCTCGGTTCGAGGGTCGCCTCACGTGGGATCCGCCCAATCCGCCGGTGGCTACGGCACCCGTCGTGTCGCTGCTGCGCAATTCGAGGGCCAAGTCCGAGAGGGTGCGTGTCGATTGGAACGGCTATGGCGGAACCCCGATCGCGTCCTACGAGGTGCAGCTCCAGACGGATGGGCAGTGGTCAGCGGTTGCCTTGAAGTCACCCTCGGTCGCGGATACCGCGGCCAGCCTGGCCGAGTCTCACCACTACGCCTTCCGCGTTCGCGCTCGCGACGTCAACGGCCGCACGAGCCCGTGGGCTGTGTCGAAGCACTTCACCATCGCCTCCGCGCAGGAGACGAGCTCGGCGGTTGATCTCCACGGGCACTTCACGGAGGCCCATCTTTCCGGCGCGTTCGGGAAGCACGTCGAGTGGTCGTCAAGGAAACGGGACACCGCCACGTTCACCTTTGTCGGAAGCTCCGTCGGGTTCGTCAGCACGTATGGTCCGAACCGCGGAGAGGCCAACGTCTACCTGGACGGAAAGCTGATTCACACGATCAACCTCTATGCCAAGCGAGACAAGCCTGGGCAGGTCGTGTTTGCCACGAGCTCGGCTGCCGGACAGCACACGCTCACGGTGAAGGTTCTCGGCAAGGGCAAGGGATCGGGTGCCCGAAATCGACGTGGACGGCTTCCTGGTCCTCCAGTAGCATGGCGGGCCTGCACCCGCGCCCAGCCACCACGCGGCCGGCCGTTGGCGCGACCGTCGACCTTCCACGAATGACTGGCATGCCTGCTGATGCTGTTCACCGATGAGGTGCTGTTCATCCATCCGCCCAAGACGGCGGGGATGGCCGTCACCGAATATCTGATCGCCAACCTGCCGGGAACCAAGACGCTCACCGTCCCCGCCGGGCATGCGAGCTCCAGTCCCGATGTGGTCGTGGTGACCGGCCGGCGACACGAGAATTTGCCCGAGGCGGCTGAACGCCTGCGGGAGCTCGGTCGGACAGTCGACGGCTTTCGGGTGATCCTCGCCGTGATCCGCAACCCCTATGACCTCGAGGTTTCGCGGTTCCACTACTACCAGCTCGGGCATCCGTGGGATGCCGGTCTGCTCCAGGATCTTGCGATGACCGGCGACTTCGAGGCGTTCGTGAGGGGCGCGACGTACCCCTACATCCGTGCGCCGCGGCCCATCGAATCGTTCTACACGCTCGACGGTGTCATTCCGCGGCAACTCAGGATGCTGCGCACGGAGCGTCTTGCGGAAGATCTCTCGGCAATCCTCGGTCGCCCGCGCGTGCCGCTCCGGTCGGTCAACGCGACGCAGCACGGCCATTGGTCCGAGTATCTGACGTCTCAGAACGAGCCCCTGATCTATGACAAGTACCGCTGGCTGTTCCAGTTCTATCCGCGGTACTCGGGCCAACTTGCGACGGCGGCACCAGCCCACGCCACCGTTGCTCCGTAGGGCACCCCGATAGCGTTGTTCGAACTCGGTCCACGCACATGAATGTCGTCGTTCTGGGCATGCATCGCAGCGGCACGAGCGCCGTCGGTGGCGCCCTTCGTGCAGCCGGGCTATACGGCTGGGAAGAGGGCGAGGAGATCAAGCCGGTCATCGAGAATCCGCGCGGTTTCGCCGAACGGCGCGACGTGATGGAGCTCAACGAACGGATCCTCCACGCGCTCGGATGGACCTGGGACGGACCGGCCGCGGCGCCGCTGGTCGAGCCTCCACTCCTTGAGGAACAGGTGACCGCGATCCGCACCCTCGTCGAAGGCCGGCTCTCGCCCCACGGAGCCTGGGCCGTAAAGGACCCCCGGATCTCGGTCCTTTTGCCATGGTGGCGTCGCGCACTCCTGGACCGCTTCGTCGGTGTCGTGGTCGTTCGTGACGTGGCCGAGGTGGCCTGGTCGCTCTCCGTCCGCAACGGCTTTTCCCTGCCGCTCGGGCTCGCGCTGTGGCGTGCGTACCACCGCCATCTCGTCGAAGGCCTCTCCGGCATGCCCGTTGTCGTCGTCGATTACGGAGCGCTCGTTTCGGACCCGGCCACGATGGTGGGCCAATTGCTCGACCGGCTCGTCGAACTTGGTGTTAACGGCGACCTCGATCGGACGGCCGCGGTGGCCGCCGTCGACCCCCAGTTGCGGCGAGCGACCCATCCGGAACTCCCGGACGAGCTGGCAATCCCGACTCGAGCGTCGTGGATGTCCACCTCGGTAGCGGCATTCGTCCGATTCACAGAGCGGCCAGAACCCGTCGATCCGCTTGACGTGGCGCTGCTGGATCTGCAGCGACGAGTCAGCGTCCTGACCGACTACCGCGACGCGACGGAAGGCCGGGAAACAGAGCTCGCCGAGGCTCGCGCTGATCTCCGCACTGAACGTGAGTCGCTCTCTCAGCTGGTCGCACATCAGGATCGGCTGGAACGCCAGTTGGCAATGGCCAACCAGCAGCTTGGCGTGATGCGTCGAACGGTCGCGCACTCCAGGCTCACCCTGCGACGTCCCTTGTCGATGTTGTTCGAAGCCGCGGCAAGCACGGTCACCTCGATCCCGGCGCTGTCCGAGACGATCCGGAATCCACTGTTCGATCCGGAGTGGTACCAGGCTGCGCACCCAGATGTCTCGGCCACCACCCCCGCGAGTCTCGAGGCCCACTTCCGCATGCACGGTTGGCGCGAGGGCCGGGACCCGAACCCGCTGTTCGATACGGGTTGGTACCTGGAGCAGAACGACGACGTTCGGATCCGCGGTGACAACCCGCTCGATCACTACCTGCGAACGGGCGCGTTCGAGGGCCGGGACCCGAGCGATTCGTTCTCGTCCGCCTGGTACCTGAAGGAATACCCGGACGTGGCAGCAAGCGGCATGAACCCCTTGCTCCACTATCTCCGTCACGGCGTGTCCGAGGGATGCAATCCCGGGCCGGACTTCGACGGACGTCACATCACGAGCCCCGGAATTGCTCGACGGGCAACCGAAACTCGCCGGCTCAGATCGGCACTCAAGCGAGTCGTTCGTCGATCGGGGCCGGCCCCGAGCCGGTCCGGTGGCAGCTATCGCGGCGCGGTGATCGCGGCGATCGCGAGTGCAGCCGCTGCGCTCGCGGTGGACTCGAGCCAGATCGTGGTCCTGGACGAGGGTGACTCGACGCTGCTCCGGGCCGCCGGCAAGCAGGCCATCGGGTTTCCCGAGATGCGACCGGGCGAGTCCGGCGTCCTCACGAGTGCCACCGGCGCGATTGCGACGCTCGAGGCGCTTCGCAGGACCGCGCGATTCCTGATCGTTCCGGCAACGGCGGTGCGGTCGCTCGCCGGAGTCGAGAAGTTTCAGGCTCACCTGAGACGCTACCCGATCGTTTCCGCGTCAGACGGCTGCACCGTCTATTCCCTGGAACGGCCGCCCGCGGGAGTCGTCACGCTCGACGCGGTTCGTGACCGGATCCAGCTGCTGACCGGCAGACCGCCGCAGGTCCTTTGGTGGCGGCGAGCGCGCCAGGTCGACGGCGCGCCGCTTCGGGTTCCTCGCTGGGCGTTCGAGCCGCCTGCAACCGGCGGCTCGGACGTGAACAGTCTTCCGTACCTCGACCATACGATCGACATCGTGGTGACCGACGCAGATGACGATCGCCGACGCGAAGCCGAGCGCGTGGCCAGCACGGCGATCGTCATCCCGATGGACAGCGGAGATCAAGGTGACGACGTTGTCTGGTTGCGCCAGCCGGCCGAAGACCTTCCTTCTGCGTCGATCGTCATCCCCACCTACAACGGTCGCCAGATGACCTCGACCTGCCTCGCTGCAATTCGCGAAACCGTCGAGCCAGGCATCGACTACGAGATCATCGTCGTCGACGACGCGTCCACCGACGACACCGTCGCGAGTCTCGGGACAGCGACCGAGTCGGAGCGGCAGGGGCTCAAGGTCCTCGTCAACGAGTCCAACCTCGGCTTCGTCGGCAGCGTGAACCGGGGCATCCGCGAGGCGAGTCGGGACATCCTGGTGCTGCTCAACAACGACACGATCCCCATCGATGGTTGGCTCTCGACGCTCCTGCGCACGCTCCGCGACCATCCTGACATCGGCATCGCAGGGGGACGGCTGGTCTACCCCGACGGGCGCCTGCAGGAGGCGGGCGGGGTCATCTTCTCGGACGGCTCAGCCGCCAATTTCGGCAACGGGGACGGCGATCCGGACGCGCCCGAGTACTCGTTTCTGCGCGACGTTGACTATGTCTCCGCGGCCTTGCTGGCGACGCCTCGAGCGTTGATGTCCGACATCGGAGGCGTCGATCCGGTCTGGGGGTTCGGGTATTACGACGATGCCGACTACGCGTTCAAGGTGCGCGCCCGCGGCCTTCGAACCGTCTATCAACCCGAGAGCGTGATCGTCCATATCGAAGGCGGGAGCGCCGGCCGCGATCTCGAACGTGGCGCAAAGCGATCGCAGGTGGTCAATCAACGGACCTTTCGCGAACGATGGCGGCGGGAGCTCGCCAACCAACCTGACCCGCCTTCGGAGACCCCGGCCGACCTCCGCGCGCTGCCGGTGCGCCCGGCAGCGTGATTCGCACCGTTTCGCCGACCCGGTTCTGGCCGTTCGTCGTTCGGGAGCGCTCGTCGCGCGAGGGCGCCATCCTGATCGTCGACCATCACGTGCTCGAGTTCGACCGCAACGCGGGCGACCTGTACATGCTGCAGTACATGACCGTGCTGCTGGCACACGGGTTCAAGGTGCTCTACCTGGCGCACGACCATGCGGAGCGCCAGCCGTACGCGGCCCAGCTCCAGCAGCTTGGGGTGGAGACTCTCTTCGGGTCGTTCGACGAGAACGCCTGGTTTCGGTCGCACGGGAAGCATCTCAAGTGGGTGGTGCTGGCCCGGCCCGACATGGCTGCCAGCCGCCTTGCGACGGTGCGGCGGCACTCGGACGCCACCGTCATCTACTACACCCACGACCTGCATTTCCTGCGCGAGCGCCGCCTGCACGAACTGACGGGCAGCGAGGCGGCCCGGATGGCCAGCGATCAATTCCTCGAGGTGGAGCGTTCACTGTGCCGTGATGTGGACGTGGTCGCGACGCCGAGCAGCGACGAGCTGCCGGAGATTCAGGCGCTCGGAGCGAGGCGGGCCGTGGTCTGGGCGCCGTACTACGAGAACGTTCCCGACGAGGCCGGTCCACCGCCTGGCCGTGATGTCCTGTTCGTCGGCGGCTTCACGCATCCGCCGAATATCGACGCGGCCAAGGTGCTCGCGAGCGAGATCATGCCGATCGTCTGGAAGTCCCACCCTGCGACGCGGCTGCTGATCGTCGGCAACGGGCCACCATCCGAGATCACGGCACTCAGCGGGCCGCGGACGGTCGTGACCGGCTTCGTGCCGGACCTCGGTCCGTACTACGCCCAGGCGCGCGTCTCGGTGAACGCGCTCCGCTACGGCGCCGGATTGAAGGGCAAGATCGTTGCCAGTCTGGCAGCCGGCATCCCGGTCGTAACGACGGACATCGGCAACGAGGGGATCGGCCTGATCGACGGTCAGAGCGGAATGATCGGGCGCACCGCGCCAGAGCTCGCGGCGGCCGTCGTTCGCGTGATCGAAGACGACGTGCTCGCCGAGCGCCTCCGCAGCGCCGGCCACCTCGTGGTGGAGGAGCGCTTCAGCCGCACCCTCACGACACGCGCCATCCTCGAAACACTCGGTGTCCAGCCGGGTTCGGAGCGGGGTGGCCAGGCCGGTCTGCCGTGACCCTCATCAACCACACGTACCGTTTCATCTTCGTGCATATCCCGAAGAATGCCGGCACGTCCGTCGCGTTGTACCTGTCCCAGGCGTCGCGCTACCGCGACCAGGAGATCGGTGGAACCCAGCTCGGACAGGCGGTGGCGCCGTTCTACCGAGCGCGTTTCGGGCTGGCAAAGCACTCGACCATAACCGAGATCGCGCGAGTGGTCGGAGCCGACGCGATGCCGAGCTACACCACGTTCGGGATCTGGCGTGATCCGATCCAAGCGGGTCGCGTCCATCTACGGGTTCCTGCGCAAGTGGGATGCGTGGCGCCAGCTGGACGGTTTCGTTCGGTTCGTCCCCGAGTTCGACGCCTGCCGGGACATCAACGACTTCATCGATTCGGAGCTCTTCCGCACGACCTCCGGCCCCGATCGAATCTTCAATCCGCAGGCGTTCTGGCTTGCCGATGGGAGCGGGCGGCTCGGCGTCGCGAACCTCCTGACCGTGGATGATCTGAGCGATCAGCTGCGAACGCTGATGGAGCGACTGGGGGTCCCGTCCACGGTCCTCGCCACCCCTTTGCGTGTGGCGAATCGCAGCGACTCGGGCCGGCCCGACCTCTCAACGGCGTCCGTCGCGGCCCTTACGCAACGCTACGCCGCCGACTTCGAGTTGCAGCCCGCCGGCCGGTAGAACGGCACGGCCGCGGGTCATGCCAAAACCGCCCCGTTCTCGACCTTCCTGCCCCAGACGGGTACCATCGCCGTAATTGTTGACAGTTCCCAGGCGCGGCATGCTGCTGCGTAGCTCTTGACCTCGCGCGCGGATCCTGTCGGGGGTACCTTCATGTCCAGGTCGATGCGGCTCCTCGTCGCGGTGGTGTTCGTCGGTTTGATCGGAGTCGGAGGAGTCTTCGATGGGACGGCGGCCGCCCAGTCCCACAAGCCGCGCCAGATTGCGCTCGGCGTCTCGGCTCAACCGTGGCAGAGCCTCGATGACGTAGACGCGTTCAAGGCTTCCGTCGGGCGGTATCCCGCGACGTGGAGCATCTGGGCCAATTGGGGCGGCCGCAACTACACCTTCCCAGATAGCGCCTTCCTTGACGGTCTCTACGAGCGCCACATCACTCCCTTGATCTTCTGGCAGCCCACCGATCCGACCTCCGATCAGCTGGGCAAGTACGCCTACATCAACATCCGCGACGGCGTATTCGACAAGTACATCAAGTCCTGGGCCAACGCCGCGAAGGCGTGGGGACACCCGATCATCCTTCGCTTCGCGCACGAGATGGACGGCTCGTGGTTCCCCTGGAGCATCGGCAAGTACGGCAACACTGCCACGCGGTTTGTCAAGGCCTGGCGGCACGTCTGGGGGATCTTCCACAACGTGGGGGCGACCAACGTTCGCTTCCTGTGGAGCCCGCTCAATCCATGCTGGTGCCGGCACTCGCTCTATCCGGGCGACAAGTACGTGTCCTACGTCGGCTTCACGGCCCTCAACTGGGGCTCGGACCGAGACGAGTGGCGCAGCCTCGACACGATCGTCAAGTCTCGGATGGCCAAGCTCAACCGCCTGACCTCCAAGCCGGTCATCGTCGCGGAAGTGGCCTCGTCACCGAACGGCGGCAGCAAGGCGACGTGGATAACCAAGGGCTATGCGGATGTGTACGCGCGGTTCCCGCAGATCACTGCGCTGATCTACTTCAACGTGGACATGACGCCCGACGATCAGCCTGACTGGCGGCTCGACGTCCCCGAAGATGCACTGGCCGCCTATGCGCAGCTGGCGTCTTCGAAGCACTTCCGGGGTCGTCTGTAGGCCTGTGCGATACTCGCCCGAGCCTGAGCCTGAGCCTTGCCGTCAGGCGCTCGGCGGGGGGAAGCCGTTCACCAGGGAGTTCCGAGCATGACCACCCATCGCCTACGAGCCGTCCTTCTCGTTGTCGCCGCCGTTGGCCTCCTGGTCTCCGCGACCGGCGCCGATGTCGCTGCCTCGTCGCACCCGGGTGCCGCCGCGCAGCCGTCAGTCGCCGCGGCCAACCAAAAGCACAAGAAGACGGTCCGGCAGGTCGCCCTGGGCGTCAGCATGGACAACGCCACCGGGAAGGCCGACACCAACTGGGCCTCGGTCCTGGGGGTCAAGAACCAGTCCGGCCGCTACCCGGCGCTGTGGTCCATCTGGCGGGTCTGGAACGGTCCTTCCTCCCGCTTCCCAACGGCGACGAACCCGACGTTCATGGCCAACCTCAAGCTGAACCACATCGTCCCGGTCATCGTCTGGCAGCCGACGAACCCAACTGCGGCCAATCCCGGCGGACCGTCCGATCCGGGTCGCCTGCAGAACGTGGTCGACGGCACCTTCGACCAGTACATCACGACGTTCGCAAATGCAGCAAAGGCCTATGGAAGCACGGTCGTCCTGCGTTTTGCGCAGGAAATGAATGGACCGTGGAACCCATGGGGCGTGGGTCATTTCGATAACACGGGCCCGATCTACATCCAGGCCTGGAAACACGTGCGCAAGATCTTCCAGACCGTTGGCGCGACCAACGTGAAGTTTCTCTGGTCGCCCTACCAGCCGTGCGGCCCGGGCATCGGATGCGTTCCCTACTCGACGGTCTTTCCCGGCGACAAGTTCGTCGACTACATCGGGTACAGCTCGTTCAACTGGTTCACGGCAACGACGCCCGGCCAATCCATCCGTCCCTGGACCGACATGGTCACCGTGATGAAGACCGGCTACAAGAAGCTCGTCGCGCTTTCCCACAAACCGATCATCGTCGCCGAGCTCGCCTGCAACCGCAATCCCAAGGGCGGCGACCAGGCAGCCTGGATCACAAAGGGGTATCCGGCGGCGTACACGCTGTACCCCCAGATCGTCGCCATCCTGTATTTCGACATCGACATGACCAAGATCAATCCGGAAGACCCGTCCCAGCCGAACTGGACGCTGACAGCGCCCTCTTGGAGTGCTTACAAGACGCTGCTGACGCAGAAGCACTTCCGCGGCGTCATCGGCTAGCGCGCATCCAAAACCTCACGCCGTGGAGTCCGTTACCAACGCCGACCAGGTAGTAGACCGCGCCCGACGAACATCGGGCCGGGCTGATGACTATATTGTCCGAAGCCGCCCGCCCAAGGCGTGGCCGGGACTAGGGCTCGCCGAGGCGTGGCAGTACCGGCGGATCTGCCTGGTCCTCACGCGCCGCTCACTGATGATCCGCTACCGCCAGACCCTGCTGGGCGTGGCGTGGACGGTCGGTCAACCGACCCTCCTGATGATCATCTTCTCGATCTTCTTCGGGGCTCTCGGGCGCCTGCCATCCCAGGGCGTCCCGTGGCCGGTCTTCTATTACCTGGGCCTCTTGCCGTGGCACATGACCTCGCGAATCCTCAATGAGGGCAGTGCGAGCGTCGTGAACAATGGCACGCTGTTGAACCGCGTCTATTTCCCGCGTGTGTACTTTCCGCTTTCGGCCGTTTTTGCGAGCCTCGTTGATTTCATCTTCGGTCTCTTCCCGCTCGCGCTTCTGCTGGCCTTCTTCCACATCAGCCTGACGGCAAATGTGGTCTTTGTGCCGATGTACGTCGCGCTGGCATCGTTGACCGGACTCGGAGTGGCGTTGTGGCTGTCGTCCCTCAATGCCAGCTATCGAGACGTCACGCAAATGCTGCCGGCGATCACTCAGGCGTGGTTCTTCCTGACGCCGATCATCTATCCGGCCACCCTCGTGCCGCCCCAATATCGAGATATCTACGCACTGAACCCAATGGTCACAGTCGTCGAAGGCCTGCGCTGGGCATTTGCCGGTACCGTCCCACCGACCATCGATGGGATCGTGATCGGGTTCAGCGTGGCCATTACCCTGCTCGTCTCCGGCTACCTGGTGTTTCGCCAGCGGGAGCCGACGTTCGCGGACGTCGTATGACCCTTCACGCGTCCCATCCCGCGATCAAGATCGAGGGCATCGGCAAGCGATATCACATCGGGGCCAAGCCCGGCTCCGGATCGCTGTACGACCGTATTGGCCGCGCGATGCACCGCACACGCGGAAAAGTGCCCAACCAGCATCCGGTCATCTGGGCGCTGAAGGACGTCAGCTTCGAGGTCGAGGCGGGAACGGTCGTCGGCATCCTGGGCCGCAATGGCTCCGGCAAGACGACCCTGATGAAGATCATCGCCCGAGTCACCGCGCCAACGGAAGGCGAGGTCGAGACCCGAGGGCGAATCGGCGCGATGCTCCAGGCAGGGGCCGGGTTCCACCCCGAGCTGACGGGTCGCGACAACATTCGACTTTCGGGCGCGGTCCTGGGCATGAGCCGGGACGAGGTGCGCGAGTTGGAGGGCGTGATCATCGAGTTCGCCGGCATTGACGACTTCCTCGACACCCCCGTGAAATTCTATTCGAGCGGGATGAACATGCGGCTCGCGTTCAGCGTTTCGGCGCACCTGAACGCGGACATCATGCTGATCGACGAGGTGCTGGCGGTGGGCGATGCGCCGTTCCAGCAGAAATGCCACGATCGGATCCTCGAGCTCGTGAAGCTGGGGCGCACCGTGCTCTTTGTGAGCCACCAAATCGATTCGGTGCGTGACCTGTGCAGTGCGGCAGTGGTCCTCCAGAGCGGCCAGCTTCGATACCACGGTGAGGCGGAGGGCGGCATCGTGTTCTACCAGGAAGAGATCCTCCGAAGGCCGCGCAGGTGAGTGACTGACCTCACGCTGCTGGTGCACGTCGGACCGCATCGGACGGGTTCGACGTTCCTTCAAGGCGCGCTCGCACAGCGACGACGCGAGCTCCAGCAGCAGGACGTCGTCTACCCGAAGGTAGGCACGGAGTACGGAGGGGCGCACCACAATATTGCCTGGCTCGTCGCCGGGCGCACGATCCGCGGGACGACCGCGGAGGCGGTCACCGCCGGTTTGCAACTGCTCACAGCGGAACGTCCGGGCCGAATCCTGTTGTCGAGCGAGGAGTTCTCGCGCCTGACGGCCGAGGACATCCCGCACATCAGGGACCTGTTTCCAGGCGCGCATTTCAAGGTCGTGTACGTGCAGCGGTCCGGTGTCCGGTTCGCGGTGTCGCTGTGGCAGAACATGGTCCAGCACGGATCGGTCGTGCCGCTCGGCCGAGCCACGCGCGAGGCGCTGGCAAAACAGTATCGATATGACCCGTTCGACCACGCTCGGAATCAGGCGAAGTGGCGTGCAACGCTCGACGACCCGGTGACGGTGATCGACTACGCAAGCGCTCGCTCGTCAACTGATGGGTTGGCGGGGGCCTTTGCTCGGGCACTCGAGATCACCATCTCGGGAGCCAGCGGCTCTGCGAACGAAAGCGTGCCGCGCGATGTCATCGAGCTGATCCGAGCTGCGAATCTCCATGCCCAGGCGATCGGCCGGATCTCGCGACTCGTGCCGCGCCATGTCGTCATGCGAACGCTGCGTGGCCGACCCGGGCGCCAGCTTCGCCAGGCCACGACGCGATTGGTCGACGAGCTTTCCGTCGAGGTACCGTCCGCGACTCGAACTTCGTGGACGGAAGAAGACGGTTCTGGGGGGCCCTCGATTCCGTTCGTTCCCAACCGGCAGCTCTACGACGCGCTCACGGAGTTGCGCCTCGAGGGATGGCGGCAGATCACCCACGGGATCGAGAATGCGCCGCCCGATCTCCATGGCGACGAAGCTCCCGGAATCGTGCGACGGATCGCAGCCCGGCTCGCGCACTGAAGATCGGCGGCGGCCGGCTCGCCCTCACCATCGACTAGAGTCGGGTGCGTGACCACAACGTCGATCACGACCGCGATCCGGCGAGCGGCACTGCGCTGGCTGCCCGAGGTGGTGCTGTACGTCGTCTGGCGCAACCCGCTCTTTGACGACGCGTGGTACCGCCGCACGTACCCGGATGTCCACGTCCCGTTGGGTCGACGGGAGGTCCACTACCGTCGCCATGGCGTCCGAGAGGGACGTGACCCAAACCCGGTCTTCCGCACCGCCTGGTACCTGCACGCCAACCCCGACGTTGCGCAATCCGGCCTGAACCCGCTCGATCACTACCTGGTTTATGGCGCCGCAGAGGGACGCGACCCCGGACCGACCTTCAGCACTCGTGCCTACCTGAAAGCACACCCTGAGCTCGGGAGCGACGGCAGGAACCCGCTGGCCCGGTACTTGGCGGAGGGGATGCCGGGCCGCACTCAGCCGTCGCTCGCCTCGATCGCATACCCGATGCACGATGGGCTTCCGCCCCGAGACGGATCCGCGCTGCGGTTGCTCCTGGTGCTGCATGACGCGCAGGAACATGGCGCGCAGCAGAACGCGCTCACGTTGGCCAGGACGCTCACGGAGCGATTCGCTGCCTGGCTCGACATCGTGCTCCTCGCTGACGGCGGACTGCGCCCGGCGTACGAAGCCGTCGGGCGGGTGCACGACTTCGCTCACGACTACCCCACGACCGCCGATCGCCAGGCGTTCCTCCACGAGCTGCATGCGGCAGGCGTGGACGTGGCGATTGCCAATACGACGGTGACCGGCAACATCGCCGGCCTCCTGAAGACAGCCGGCTTCCGGCTGACGCAACTGGTCCACGAGCTTCCCGGGATCATCAGCAGCTACGGACTCGAGCCTGCCGTCGAGCAGATCCGAGAACACGCCGACCGCGTGGTATTCGCGAGCTCGTACGTGCAGCGTGGCTTTGAAACGCTCTCGGGGGACCTGGGCGATCGCGCCGTGGTTCGCCCCCAGGGTCTGTACCGTCGGCCCACGGCGCCGGACCGCTGGCCGGGGGATCGCGAGGCGGTGCGCAGCGAGCTCGGCAGCCCACAGGGCCGCCCCGTCGTGCTCGCCGTTGGCTACGCGGACGCCCGCAAGGGCGTCGACCTGTTCGTGGACGTGTGCGGGCATTTGGCGGGCACGGATCGTCCGGACGCGGGTGAGGCACCCGTCTTCGTCTGGCTCGGCTGTGAGCGGCCGTCGGTCATTCGCCGGATGACGGCGCGCGCGAAGGCAAAGGGCTGCTCCGACGACCTGCGCCTGCTGCCTCGGGTCGATGACGTCGAGCGATATTACGCGGCAGCAGACGTGCTGCTGCTGCCGTCGCGCGAAGACCCCTTCCCATCCGTCGTGCTGGAGGCGATGGCGTATGGCCTCCCGGTCGTCGCATTTGCCGATGCCACCGGAGCATCCGACCTGATCGCGCGGGCCGGGGGAGCGCTGGTTCCGTACCTGGACACCGAGGCGATGGCAGCTGCCGTGCAACACCTGCTTGCCGATCCAGATGCACGGCGTCGGATAGCGGACGAGTCACGCTCGATCGTGGACCGTGAGTTCGTCTGGCTCGACTATGTCTACGACCTGCTCGCCGTGGCCGGCCTCCCGCGTTGGCGAGTCTCGGTCGTCATCCCCAACTTCAACCATGAGCGCTATCTCAAGGCGCGGCTGTCCAGCGTCTTCGCACAGGCATACCCGGTCCGCGACGTGGTGCTCCTCGACGATGCCTCGACCGATCACAGTGTCGAGGTGGCCACTCGACTTGCGCGGGAGAACGGCTGGGATCTGACGATCATCACCAACGAACACAATTCGGGCTCGGTGTTCCGCCAGTGGGCGCGCGGCGTTGAGCGCTCCAGTTCAGAGCTCGTATGGATCGCCGAGTCGGACGATGTGGCACATCCCGGGTTCCTCGCGGCTGCGACGCGTGCGTTCGACGACCCAGGGATCGTCCTGTCGTATACCGAGTCGCGACAGATCGACGGACAGGGACGCACCCTCGGTCCCGATTACCGCCGCTACGTCGATGACCTCGAGCCTGGCCGCTGGGACGGTTCGTGGACGATCGACGGCGCGACGGCCCTGTCACGCTGGTTCGCCGTCCGCAATCCGATCCCGAACGTCAGCGCGGTCGTATTTCGTCGCGACGCGCTCGCTCGAGTCCTCGCGCGCGACATCGATCAGATATCGCACCTGCGCGTCGCCGGCGATTACCTCACCTACGTCAGGCTGCTGATGGAAGGCGGATCGATGGCCTTTATCGCGGACGTGCTCAACGATCACCGGCGTGACTCGTCGAGCGTGACGCAACAGGCGTATGGAGCGCCGATCGTGCGAGAGATCGCGGCCGTTCAGAGCCTGGTTCGCGATCGAGTTGACGTGCCGCCGGACGTCCAGGAGCGGGCGAGCGCCTACCTTCGCACGCTGGTCCGGCAGTTCAACCTCCCGAAGGACTTCCTCCAGGGCGAGTCGTCCGACGCTCTCTTCGCCGACGAGCTCGTGTCTTCGGACGCCGGGTAGGAGGGCTCAGTCCGGTCCTGGGCGCTGCGTTCGGCTGCTGTGGAGCTCGTTCATGGTCGCGCGGACGGTGGCCAGGTCAAAGGGCTCACCGAGGAACGCAAACAGCGGTTGCAGGGCAGACGGATCGCTGCCGTACTCGTCATAGCTCAACCAGAAGTCGTTGGGCCGGGATCGGCCATACGCGTCAGCCAAACGCTGCTGAAACTGCTCCAGGTACGCGAGTGCATCTGGACGCGACGCCCACCATCCGCTGGTGGCGGCACGGGAAAGGTCCCGGACGTTGAACACGAAGCAGGCACGCGGAAACAGGTCGTCCATGAAGTCGAGCAGCCCGGGAAGATCCGGGACGCGGTCGGGCCCATAGCGGATCTCCTTGAAGCCGGTGCAGCGCGTTCCCTCGGGCGGACGCAGGTAGTTGCGCACGAAGAGATCGCGCAGATCCGCCATCAGCTTCGGAGGGTCAACGCCGTCGAGCCCGAACCACGGGTCGGTCGGTGCCCGCGAGATCGATCGGTACTCGGCCCGGTTGCGTTCCAGCGATGCCACCATGGCATGCATCTGCTGGACGACCCCGCCGTTTTCGCCTCGGATGACATAGCCGGGGATGCGGTTGAGGACCCCCTGCAGCAACGTCGAGCCGGATCGACCGTGCGTGATGACAAAGCAGTACCGGTAGCGCGCGGCGCCTCCCGGCCCGTGCGGATCCGCCGCCGCCACCGAGTCTTGGTCGCGTGCGGCGGTGCCTCCCGAGATCCTGTTCACCCGCAGCTTGCGCAGCATTCAGGGGTGCACTCGAGATCGGGCTTCAGAGCCCATATCGCTCACCTCTAGAGTGATGCCTTCCCGTATCGAGGTCGGTGAATTGACGCAGGACGACACCGCACTGGTGTTCATCGCAGGCGTGCAGAGGGGCGGAACCACGACGCTTGCAGCGTACCTGCACGGGCATCCACAACTCGTCGGGCCACGAGTCAAGGAGACGGTCTTCTTTGACGATGAGCAGCTGCCGTGGCCGGACGTCGACTACAGCCGGTTCACGGCGTCCTACGACCCCGTTGCCCTGGACTCCGGCAGGCTCCAGTTCGCCGTGAGGCCGATCACCGTCTGGTGGCCGCCGTCCATCCCGCGAGTCCTTGCCTACAGGCCCAACGCGAAATTCATCGTCGTCTTTCGTGATCCGATCGAGCGGGCGTGGTCGCAGTGGCGGCTGGAAACGGGCCGCGGGGAGGAGGAGCTGCCGTTCTCTGCCGCCATTCGGGAGGGTCGGAATCGGATGGACGCCCTGCCAGCACTCCACCGATTGCGGCGCGTCTACAGCTATGTCGAACGCGGCTTCTATGCAGCTCAAGTTCGCCGGCTCCTCGACCTCGTCGACCGTGGCAACGTCCTGTTCCTGCGCTCCGCTGACCTGTACACGCGGCCATCGGATGTCCTGGCCGCGCTCGCGGCCTTTCTGCGCATCGAACCGTTTACAGCGCGGGACCCCGTGTGGGAAAACCGCTCGCTGATCGGAGAGTCGTCAGTGCCCGCGGCCGATCTTGCGTTCCTGCGGGAAACCTATCGAGACGACGTCGCGGCGTTTACCGCCATCTCCGGACTCGACGTGTCGGATTGGTTGACGATCTGCGGGGACACGTAGCCGGACCCATGCTCGCGCGCCACGTGCTCGACGGCGGCCTGTGTCGCGTTCAAGAATCCGTACCCGAACTCGGTGTCCGGCTCCAGGTTGGTGCCCTCCGCCCATTCGTTCCACGCGTTGATGAAGATCATCGCCTCGTCCCCGGGACCGTTCCGCAGCTCCTGATCGAGCACGCCCGCGAGCCATTTCTCGTACAGCTCGGGTGTCGCGCCGTGAGCGATGTGTGCTGCCGTTCCGCGACGCGGCGTGTTGTCCCACGCCAGCATCACGCCACGGTGGACTGGCTTGCGGTACCCGAAGCCCTTGGTGGCAAGACTGGATCGGACCGCGTAGTCGTAGTCGTATGCCAGGCCGTTGAAGTCGGCATCGAGGCCGGTCAACGCGGCGGTCACGTTTCGCAGCGGAATGTGGTGGGGTGGGAAATCGACGGCCGCATCGAAACCGAGCGAATGCACGTCCACGATGTCGGGCAGGCGAACGCCGCAGAGGTGCACCTCGCCGATGCCCGCGTCGCGGCATTCCTGGCGCCAGATGTCGATCACCTCGCGCATGTGAGGGATCTGGCGCACGCGATACACGAGGAGAACCGGCTTGCCGTTGAAGCGCAGGTAGCGTGGGTCCCGCAGGATCGGGATCACGTCGTTGATGAACCGCCTGGCAAATCCATCCGCGTACCGCTGCCCGATGATCACGTCGCTTTCGCGGCCGTCCCACCGGCGGCTCCAGTTCTCGTTGGCCCAGCAGATGCAGAACGGGAAGTCGGGCTCACCGCTCGCGAGCACCTCTTCGAGCGGCCGCTCCAGCAAGCGCTCGCCATTGAACCAGTAGTAGTAGTAGCAGAAGGCGCTGATCCCGAACTCGGACGCGAGTCGCGACTGCGCGAGGCGAGTCTCCGGGAGCCGAAGATCGTAGAAGCCGAGATCGCGCGGCAGTCGTGGCTGACGGTGCCCCACGTAGAGCGGGCGTGCCCTGGCGACCTGCATCCACTCGGTGAAACCGGGACCCCAGGCCGCGTCGTTCTCGGGGATCGGATGAAATTGGGGGAGGTAGAACGCGACAAGCTTTACCCGCTTGCCGCCGACCGCCAAGCCCTGGTACGCGACGTCACGGGGCGACATGTAGTTGCCGACCGCCGCCTTCCCTCCGCTGATCCGCACCAATTCGTCGGCGACGCATGCGCCACCCCAGTGCGCCTCTCGCTTCCGACGCAGCGAGCATGGCATCACGCCGACGGTCGACCGCCTTGGTCGACAGCCAGAACGCCGCGAGTTGGTCACCCGCCGGCGCATCGCAACCAGCGACCAGGATCCCGAGCTCCGGGGATGAGCGGAACAGGTGCAGCGCCTGGCGCGCTGCTCCGCGATGGAGGAGCTGTCGCGCGGGTCCTGCCCGGTCGTCGGCTCCGAGGGCCGTGGCCACGTCGAGCATCACGAATACCGCATCCGGGGCCGAATCGCCCGTTTCCGCGGCCGCGCTCACCACGGTGCCGACGCTGATCGCAGCCTCGGGAACGATCGACGCGGGCTGCCCCGAAACGCGCTCGCCCATCTCGTGCGCGAGATCCTCCGGCACCGAGATCAGGATTCTCGACGGTTTCTCAACGCCTTCGAGCACGTCCGCGAGCACCTGCCATTCGTCGGGGTGCTCGATGCGGGCGACCAGGTTCCATGGAGCGGCACGCCGTTCCACCTGTCGCAACTCGCTCGCCACCGGCGCTTCTGGAACAAGGAGCGATCCACCATCTCGACGGCCACCGGCGGAACGCGTGCGCGTCACGGCAGGCGGGATGGGCTTGCGCCGCTCGAGGGTGCCGAACTTGAGGTAATGGACCAGCGGATTCATGCCCGCCGCAGCCACGTCGCCGTATTGCCGCAAGTACCACGCGGTGTCGAAGCGGGGACTGGGGTCCTTGCCTTCCGCGGCACCGACCTTGAGGTAGTGCTCGAGCGGATCGTCGGCAGCATCGGAGTTTCGCTCGATGTACCACGTTGTGTCGAACAACCCGTTCGGGTTGCGTCGTTCGCTCAAGCCATGGCGCTTCCAGTGGTTCCACGGCGACACGCGCATCTGTCTCACGTCGTCGTACTCGGCGACGTACCACTCGGGATCAAAGAGAGGATTGTGGCCCGGGATGAGCCGCGACAGCGTCCGCACGGGGGCGAGCCCGATGCGGATCCAGCGGTCGAGCCCGGGATGGCGCCACGACCATTTTTCGTACCAGATGCGCAGGACATGCCTGACCCGGCGTGCCTGCATTCGCAGCCTGAACACGACGGAAGAGCGCAGCGATCCCACTAGCTGACCTGTCGCCGCGCGCGCTCTGAACGGTGAGCAAATCGGCGAGCAAGGAAGCGACGCTTGGAGAGGGTCACGGGTAACAGCTTGACGAGATCGAAGCCGGCGCGCATGCGCCGGGGGTCGACCGCGACCACGAACAGCCAGGAGAGGATCTCGCGCCGAGCGATGCGTGGAAGATCTCGCACGTACCCTTCGAAGTCGTCGTTCTTGAGCTGCATCAGCCTCTGGTTCCGCCACGACACGGCGCGGATCCACGCCGGGACGCGCTGGTTGGCACGCGCGACATCCACCAATCGCGTTGAGCTTGGCCCCAGTGACGTTCTCGCGTGCCAGGCCACGGCATCCGGTGCGTACCACGCGTCCCATCCAAGGCGCTGGAGCCGCCAGGCGAGGTCGACATCCTCCTTGTACATGAAGAAGTCCTCGTCGAGGACCTCCCACCCGCCTCGCCTCGAGGGCTCTCGCGCGTCGCGCAATGCCTCGACGCGGTACACCGGGACCGGACCGTCGGCCCCGAACACCGGTCCCGCGTCTGCGAACTGCATGCCGTCCGGTTGGCCGTGCCCTCGCGCCACGAAACGACGATCACGAAGCATCACCAGTCCGGTCGAGTCGACCACCGGGACGCGGAACCCCGGACCCGCGAGACGGAGCACGCGCGCCTGGACCGCGGCCACGGACGGCTTGTGCTCGAATGCGCGGACGGCCTCGGCAAGAAACGCGGGGTCGAGCTCCACGTCCTGGTTCAGCAGCACGACGAACTGCCCGCGGGCACGTTCGATGAGCCGATTGTGGCCGGCGGCATAGCCGACGTTCACGTCGGACGACTGGACCTCGATGCGCCCGTCATTGCCCGCCGCGATCGCGAGCAGCTCCGGCGTTCGATCGGACGAGGCGTTGTCGAGCACGAGGAGCTCGTACTCGCGAAGCGTCTGAGCTGCAACCGAGGAAAGGCACCCCGGCAGCCACTCCTCCGCCTGGTGGGTGACCAGGCAGATCGTCACGTACGGAGGAGGTCGCTGGTCCACCTGTTGGTCGGTTGCCGTCACGACGATGCGATCGCGCCTGGTCAGTCTCTCGCTCCTCGCACGGCGTCAAGTCGGTCCGATGCCCGAATCCGGAGACTCTGGAGATAGAACATCGACCTGACTGCGAACGAGATCGGAGGCGCGGTGTCCTCTTCGAGATGCTCGCGGAAGAACAGGCTGTGCGACTGGACGATCGCCGCCTGAAGGGTGCGGATCCGCGCCCGAGCTGCTCGATCGGGCCGGCCCGATCGACTGTGCAGCCCGCTCGACGCGCCTTTGACGTGCAACGCCGATGCGGACCCCAGGTACCGGACGACCTTTCCCAACCTGCCGATCCGCACACAGATGTCCAGGTCCTCGGCGTAGAACCAATAGCGTTCGTCCCAGCCGCCAACTTGCTCGAAATCCGTGCGGCGCACGAGCATGAACGCGCCCGAGCACGCTTCGATGTCGTGATCGGTGAGTGGATCGAGCCACGACATGGTGTATCGCGCCAGGCGCCGTGAGTTCGGAAAGCGTCGGTTCAGCCGCAGCGCGTACGCGAGTGACGCCATCGGGGTCGGGATTCCGCGGTGGCACGCATGATCGAGCCGTCCGTCCGGCCGGACCAACCGGCACGTGACGATACCGATCCGCTCATCGCCGTCCGCCGCGAGGACGCAGCGCTCCAGGCAGTCGGGCGTTACGGTGACATCCGGGTTGATGAACAGGAGGTAGTCAGTCCGTGCGCCGGCCGCACCCTGGTTACAGGCAGCCGCGTAGCCACGATTGTCACGGTTCGCCACGGTGACAAGGGACGGACGACGCTGGGCGAGTTCCTCGAGCGCCGTCTCATCCGCCTGGTTGTCGATGACCGCGACCTCGTCCGGCGCCAGGCTGGATGCCTCGAGCGCACGCAGGCACGTGTCGACCAGGTCGTAGCGCTGGAAGTTGACGATCACGGCACGAATCGACACGGCAGGTTGGCTGGCGATGCTCGGGGTGGCAGGCTTGGACGGAGGCTCGGCCCGGTAGCGTACCCGCAGATGGGGGAAGACCATCGAGTGGCACCGACCAGCTAGGTGCGAATAGGCCCTCTGGGTCCGATCGTGCGACGATCAGGTCGGCACACCACTGTCACACCGACCCCGAGGGCTTTCGCATGCTCGCCCGCGCCATCTCCGCGGCTGTCGCCATCATCACGGTCCTTGCCCTGTTTCCGTCGACCATCGCGGTCGCAGAGCCGGCCCAGCCGGCATCCTTCGATCAGTCGGTGCCGGCGTTTGTCGCGCCATCGTCTGGATCGACAGCCGCTGCAAAGCGGCGCCTCTCGCTCGGTGTGGCGGTACTGCCGGCATCAGGCGCGGTCTACGACGATCTTTCCGCGGTCGATGCCTTCACGAGCAGCGTCGAGTCGCGCCCCTGCCATCTGGACGATCTGGCGTGATTGGCTGCCTCGGCCCTGGCCGAACACGCGATTCCCGGGCAAGACGCTGCTCGACGGGCTCTACACACAGGCACATCGTGCCGATGATCAATTGGCAGCCGAACGACCCCAACCACACCGACGAGAACCTCGTTCCCTTCCTATCGATCATCCAGGGCAAGTTCGACACCTACATCCGCAGCTGGGCCCGCCAGGCAAAGGCATACGGCCACCCGATCATCATGCGGTTCGCGCACGAGATGGATGGCGCCTGGATGCCGTGGCAGGTCGGGAAGTTCGGCAACAGCGCCAAACGGTTCATCGCCGCATGGCGGCACATCGTCACCGTTTTCAGGAACGTCGGGGCAACCAACGTCCGCTGGTTGTGGAGCCCCTACCACCCCACGGACTGGAGCGTGAACTTCTACCCGGGCGACAAGTACGTCGACTATGTCGGCTTCACCGGGCTCAACTGGGCAGACGGCAAGCGCCCGTGGCAATCGATGCGGGCGCTGTACGCGAAGCCGATGCATGCGTTGGCGCAGTTCAGCAAGAGGCCGGTCATCGTGGCCGAAGCGGGGACGGCCGATCGCTCCATCAACGGTGTCAGCCGCAAGCCGGGCTGGATCAGCGCCGGCTATCCCGCGGTCTACAAGGCCTACCCGAGCATCGCCGCCATCGTGTACTTCGACGTGAAGGTTCCCGGCCAGACGAATTACGACTGGCGATTGACGAGACCGTCGAGCGCGCTGGTTGCCTACAGCAGTGTCCTGACGGACAAGAGGTTCCAGGGCTTCTTGCACTGATGGCCCGGACCTGCACGGGTCATCTTCAAGTCAGGCTGGGTCGCCCGCGCGAGAATCGTCGCCCGATGGCCGCGTGGCGGCTTCCACACGTGCCGCGTACTTCAGGCCGACGGCACGGTAGCTGAAGTGTGCCTGCATGTGCGTACGCGCACGTCGACCCAGTTCGCGTCCTGAGTCGGGATCGTCGTACAGCTCGACCATCAGTTTCGCGGCGTGTTTGATGTCCGGCTCGGCCCAGACCTGGTCCTGCCAATGCGGATACGCACCCTCGGGAACGGGGACCAGGCGGTAGTCCACAAGCCTCGAGACCCCGGGCGTCATGAAGTCCAGGTTGCCGGAGTAGCCGGTCCCGACGACCGGCCTTCCCAGGCACATCGCCTCCGCAAGGCCCAGTCCATATCCCTCTGCGCGGTGCAGGGAGAGGAACGCGTCGCACGCGCGGATGAGCGCGTACACGTCGGCCTCCGGCATCATTTGATTGATCAAGAGGACGCGTGGCCCAAGTTGGGCCGCGAGCCTGGCAAGCTCGCCGGCCACCTCGGGCGCGTGCTCGGAGCCATGGAACTTGATCACCATGGTCGCCAGCGCCCACGGGCGTTGCGCAAGGAAGAGCCGAAACGCTTCCAGCACCGCCAGCGGATTCTTGCGGTCGACGAACGAGCGCAGGTCACAGAAGAACAGGAATGCGTACGCAGCCTCCGAGATGCCGAAGTAGCGGCGGCTTCGCATCTGAGGCGAAGCAACCTCCGTTCCGAGCGGCATGTGAAACACGGGTACCGAGACCATCGGCTGGATTGCGTCCGCGATGAATTGAGACCCGGCCCAGACCTCGTCAAACCGCTCGAGCTGGCGTGCCCACACCTCGGGATAGCGAGGCAGCTCCCACATCGGAAAAACGGCGGTCCGCCGTCCGCGCGGCAGCCCTCCCAGTTGCTCCAGGACGGCCTCGATCTCGTCACCGTTCAGGTGGAAGAGGGTGAAGTCCGAGAATTCGCTCGTCGCGTATGGCGCGAACTTCTCCGCGTACATGGGAACGACCGTTCGGTCGTCCGACACGTCCATCAACGTCGGCTGCATGCCGGCCGCGCGCAGTGAGGCGAAGCTGCAGCGTGCCGCGCGGTGGTAGCCGAGCGGCCCGTAGGGATGGCCGACGACGCAGACGCTCGGCTGGCTCACGGATTTATACGAGGGCTGCACCCGGTACCGAGCTGGTTTCCCGCGCGTTGCGGATTGCCTCCAGGTACGTATGTCCGAACCGCTGGTCGGGCTCCACGTACGCGGACTCGCCCCATTCGTTCCAGGCATTGATGAAGACGAGCCGGTCATCGCCCTGGAGGTCGCGCTTGGTTGCCGCAATTGCCGCCTCGAGCCATGCCTGGAATGCCCCGGGCGTGGCGTTCTCGAGCACGAACGGGTTGTTCCGACGCCGCGCCGTATTGTCGAACCCGGGCATGACGGACCGGTACAGCTTGAATCCCGGGTGCGCCCGGGTTGCCTTCCGAACGGCCGTCTCCGCATAGTTCGCCACGCCGCCCGAGAAGGCGGAATTGAGGAGGGGGCCGCCCGGCTCCGTGGTGTCAGGGATGTGGTGCGCCGGGTACTCGACCACGGCGTCGCACCCGAAGCGCGATGGATTGCCGCCAAGGCCCGCAAACAGGAACGACTCGACCATGACCAGCTCGATCTCACCGATGCCCATCCGCAGGCATTCCGATCGCCAGCGTTCGGCCGTCTCACGAAAATCGGGGAACAGGTCGACGCGGTACACCAGCAGCAACGGACGACCCCGAACGCGCAGGTACGCGGGGTGCTGCATGTAGCGGGCGATGTCCCGGATCACCTCGATGTCATCGCGAGGCGAGTGCTCCTGGGCGATGAGGACGTCCTTCTCCTGCCCGTCCCAACGCCGGGTCCAGTTCTCGTTGGCCCAGCAGATGCAGAACGGATGGACACGTGACTGCTTGTCGAGCAGTGCCTGCAGCGGGCGATCGAGCAACCGCTGCCCACCGAACCAGTAGTAGTAGTAGCAGAAGGCGTCGATCCCGTAACGCGAGGCCAGCCGCCATTGGGCCTGGAGCGTCTCCGGGACGCGAAGGTCGTAGAAGCCGAGGTCGGCGGGCAAGCGCGGCTGGTAGTGGCCCAACCAGCTGGGCTGCGCCTTTGCCACGTTCGTCCATTCGGTGAAGCCGGGTCCCCACCACAGATCGTTCTGCTCGATCGGGTGGAACTGCGGCAGATAGAAGGAGACAAAGCGGACATCGTCCAGCCGATCCAATTGCTCCTGGCGTTGCTCGGCGATGACCTGCATGTTGCGGACGATCGCCTGATCCTTGAACAGACCGTCGGTTGCAGCGGTTGTCACGCTGAGGTGGTGCACGACCTCCGCGTCGGGTGTGCAGATGGATCGGCGCGACCGGTCGTGCAATCGGAGGCCAAGGTCAAGGTCCTCGCAGTACGCTGGCGCGAGGGCATCGGCGAACCCGCCAAGATCCGAGAACAGGTCCCACTCGATCATCAGGCAGGCGCCCGAGATGTAGTCCACGTCGCGCCGGTAGCCCCAGCGCGGATCCTCGGGCAACTCGCCGTGCCCGATCATCTCAACCGACCCGTCCCTGCGCACGCGTGACCCCGCCTCCTGGAGGTGGCCGCTCGGGTAGAGGATCCGGGGTCCGACGGCGCCGACGTCCTTCTCGTCGGTGAAGACGCGCGCCATCGCGTCGAGCCAGCCCGGCTGCACCTGCGTGTCGTTGTTGAGGAAAACGATCAAGCGCCCGCGAGTCTCACGGGCAGCCGAGTTGCAGTTGCGGACGAACCCCTGGTTGGCGGGTTGGCGAACGATCCGCAGGTTCGGGACGCCATGAAGGACCGAGTACGTGTCATCGGGTGAGGCGTCGTCGGCGACGATGACCTCGAAGCGTTGCGTGGCGCTCCCGGCGGCTGCGATCGACAGCAGGCACTCGATCGTGTAGCGCAGCTGGCCATAGACAGGGACGATGATCGAGACATCCGGAGCGTTGCCGGCACGCGGCAGCCTGATCCTCGCCGCGGCGGCCCGAAGATCGGCGCCGCCGGTGGAGATCAGCCTGCGCGGTACCGGGACGCGCTGCCGCTTTGCCGCTTCGCCCACCGCGACGATGCTCGCGCTGACCGCCTCGTACGGTTCCCACTCCCATTCACCGTCCGCGACGATCGCTCGTGGCGAGGCGGCTCGCAGCAGGCGCGCGTATCGCAGGGGGCGTCTCGTCTCCTGCCACGCCGTGTGGGCTGCGGTTCCGCGAAACAGCGGTCCGATGCTCGTGTAGACCGCGTCCTTCAAGGCCGTCTTCTTGGCGTCAGCCAGCGGCAGCGCCCGATACCCGACCTGCGCGAGGCGCAGCGCTTCGTTGCGGAGTCGGGAAACCCGGTTCAGGTGTCGAACCCTAGGATCTGGCTCCGATAGAACAGCGTCGCGTCCTCGGCTGGTCCGATGAAACACATCCGCCCTCCATCAAGGACGATTGCGCGCCTGCACATCTGCTCGATGGTTGTCGTCGTGTGGCTCACGAGAATGACAGTGCGGCCGCTGCCAACCGACTCGTTGATCCGCTCCTGGCATTTGATCTGGAAGGCCGCATCACCGACTGCAAGCACTTCATCGATCAGCATGATCTCGGCGGCAAGGTTGATCGAGACGCTGAACGCCAGCCGCAGGTACATGCCCGATGAGTAGAACTTGACCGGGGCGTCGAGGTACTTCCCAATTTCCGCGAAGTCGATGATGGGCTCTTCCACCGCCGCGATCTCGTCTTTACTCATGCCGAGGATAGCGCCGGTCAGCTTGATATTCTCGCGACCAGAGAGGTCTGGATGAAAGCCCGCGCCGACGGACAGGAGCGCAGCAACGCGCCCATAGGTGACCGCCATCCCCTCCGTTGGAGCCGTGATTCGCGCCAGGATCTGGAGCAGCGTGCTCTTGCCCGCGCCATTCCTGCCGATGATCCCGAGAACCTCTCCCTGCTCTACGTCGAAGCTGACGTCGCGTAGCGCCCACACCAGTTCATACGCCGGAGCTTCCTCGCCCGGTGCCCGCCGGCCGGGGATGAGACGCGAAGCCCGGTCGTACAGCGTCGTGGTTCGCGGTCGCGACTGGATCCTGTACTGCTTGCCGATGTCCGAGACGCGAATTGCGAAAGACTGACCGTCGGTATCCGTGATCGCGGCTGTCATATGGCGTCCGCAAACGTGTGCTCGCGAGTTCGGAAGAACATGTAGCCGGTCACGAGCAGGACGGTCGCAATCGTGGTGCTGATCAGCCACCCCACGAGCGGAACCGGGTCGGCGCCCAGGAATGCCCAGCGCATCCCTTGCACCACGGCCGTGAGTGGGTTCAGGTAGACGAGCGTCTGGATGTTCTCGGGAAGCGCGCTCATCGACCAGATGATGGGGGTTGCGAAGAACCACACCTGGAGCAGGAACGGCAACAGCTGCTCAACGTCACGGTACGCCGCATTCAGCGCAGAGAGCCAGAAGGTGACACCGAGCGACGTGGCAAGCGCTGAAAGCAGCATCAGGGGAACGAACACGATGTCGATCGTGGGGATGATCCCGAAAAAGAGCATCAGCCCCAGGAGGGCGATCGTTCCGAAGATGAAATCAACGAGTGCGCTGATCGCGATCCCGATCGGCAGATCCGCTCGCGGAAAGTAGATCTTGGTCAGCAGGGTGCCACCCGACACGATGCTGTTGCCGCCCTGGGAGACGATCCGTGACACGACGAACCACACGTTCAGCGCGCACAGGAGATAGGCCGAGTACGGTTCCGTGCCAACGTAACGGTTCATCACCGCGCCAAAGAACACGGCGAAGACGAGCATGAGCGTCAACGGCTGGAGCAGCACCCAGGCGGCACCGACCAGCGTCTGCCGGTAGCGGACCATGAGCGACCGACGCGCAATGACAAGCGCGACGCTTCGGTAGCGCCACAGCTCGTCCAGCCCGAACCCGGGCCATCGACTCGGTGGCCGGATGACGGTCTTGTGCCTGTCCGGGGCGTTGCCACCCGCAGATGCCATGCCCGGTGTAGCCGAACCGTGCGGCCCGACGGCACGAGGCAGGCTTGACGTGTCGGCGTGTTCGGCAGGCGTTGCCGTCATCGGAGATCTCGACCTCTGGGGATGGGGCCTTACCTGCGGTGGCGCACCTTGGTGCCGGATGTTCTCGCCGCTGAGCCGTCCACAGGATAGGGACTGCACGGAGTTGTGGCTCGACACGCGGCAGGGCGCACTCGACCGGCCGAGGCGCCGGATGGCTGGGACTCGTACGCGCCGATATCACAGCGGCCGCCGGCCGGTCTCGCGAAGCCGCGTTGATCGGTCGTCAGCGGCTGCCCGCTCGTGTCCAGGCAGTTGCCCGGCCGCCCGGCGTTCAGCGCCGGACTGCTCGCGAGGAGCGCCATCGTCTGGGTCGGCCCGCCGTTGTCGGCGAGCGGACTGGCCTTCGGGTCCCGAGCCGAGATGTTGCCCGTCGGATCGCCATCGACGGCGCATCCATACCGGTTGCCGATGACGTTGTAACCCTCGGAGGTTACGTGGCCGCTGCAGTCACCGCCGGCGCTGGAGGTGTTGCCGGCAAGGATTGTGTCCATCAGGTGGGTATCGCCATACGCGTTCGAGCTCACCCCGGCACCGAGCGTGCAGGTGTTGCCGACGATCGTCGAGCTCCGGATTCGGAGGGAAGCATTGCCGAGCAGGCCACCGCCACTGATTCCGCCGCCGTTCATGCCGCAGCTGTTCCCCGTGAAGGTGCTGTTGTCAACCGTCGTGGTTGCTGTCGCCGTGCTGAGCAGGCCGCCCGCGAAGGCCTGCTTGCAGTCCGCACCGGCACATTGGAATCCCGCCTGGTTGTCGGAGAAGGTGCTCGATACGACGTTCAGGATCCCGTCGTTGTCCAGCCCGCCGGCGTCCCTCGTGGCCTTGTTGTCGCTGAACGTGGATCGGTCGATCGTCATTGTGCCGGACGCACCGCTGATGCCGCCGGCCGAACTGTCGGCGATATTTCCGGTGACGGTTGAGGATCGGATGATCATGACGCCGACGTTCGAGAAGCCGCCGCCGTACGAGATCGACGTCTCGGGATAGGCAGCCGCGCGATTTGTTGCCGAATTGTTCGCGATTCGGCTGCTCAGGATGGTGATGTGTCCGGGCGTGCCATCGGCCTGCCTCCCGCCCGCAATCCCGCCGCCACCGCCCGTATCACCGCTCGTTGCGTACGACGTGACGCTGTTGTTCGAAATGACGCTGTTCCGGATCGTGAGGGTGCCATAGCTCGCGATCCCCGCACCACGCGTGGGTGAAGTGCAACCGGTCACGACGACCGAGGCGAGCGTAAGGACCCCCGTGTTCTTGATGCACCCGCCTGAGCCCAAGTAGGCATCGCGTCCGAATTGGATCGTCAACCCGGTCATTGACACGGCGGTTGCGGAGTACACGTCGAAGATGCGATCGATTCCCTTGCCGGTCGCCGATCCGAATTGCACGATCGTCGAGGCGCTGTTCACGCCTGCGATCGTCATGCCTGCCCGGATGTCGAGATCGCCGATCGCTGGGTTCGGTGCCTTGGTGTCTCCGCCGGGAATACTGAGCGTGTACGTCGCTGCGCGCAGCTGCACCTTGGAACCCGGAGCGGCATTGGCCGCGATGATCGCTTCGCGAAGCGAGCAGTTGTTGGCCCCGCAGCCGTTCGGCGTCGGGTCGTCCGTGCGAGTCACCACGAACGTTGCCGCCGCGTGGGTCGGTGCCGCCGCCACGAGCATCGACGCGAACACCGAGCTTGCCGCCAATGCCAGCGACGTCTTGCGTGAATGTGCCAATTCGTCCCCTCTTCGGTGGCGTTCCACCCCGCGGCCCGCCTTGGCTATGATGCCAGCACCCTGCCGGGTCGGCAGGTGAGGGGAGCCGCGCCAGCATGACGAACTCGAGCGCGATCGGCGGCGGAGCACCCCCGGCCGGGGATCCCTGGACGTGGATCGGGTCCGACACGCCCAGCGTGATCGTGGGCGGGCAGTCACACCGGATGGCGCTCGTCCAGGCGGTCCGCAACGGACTCGTGGATGCTCCCGTCGCAGTGCTGACGAACCGAGACGCGCCGCTCGAGACGAACGACGCGTACTGGGACAAGGTTGCCGCGGTCCCGATCGAGATCCCCGTGGCCATTCCCTGGGTTGGCAACGAGATGAACGCGAACTTCCTGCTCGAACACGACATCCCGTTCCGCGTCGTCGGAGCAAGCGAGACCAACGCGGAGGAGACGATCTTCGTTCCAGCCGAGATGGTGAAGGCATTCGTGCTCAATAAACTGGAGCGGAGCGGACTGGAAATCGTCCTCCGACGTCTGGCTCCGCGCAGGATCGTGCTCCTGGATCCACCGCCGCCAAAATCCGACGAAACGGTCCGCAGCCGCTGGCGGAACGAGCCGTTCCTGGTCGCAACCCTGCGGTCGCGAGGCCTCTCTCCGGACACGGCCGAAATCACGCCGTTCGCCTTCCGATTGGCGCTCTGGAAGATTCGGAGGTCGGCCTTCGCCGAGGCCGCAGATCGCCTGGGAGTTCCCGTGATCGGCGTTCCGGAAGAGGCAGTCGATGCGAACGGCGGCCTGTGCGACGACTTCGCCGGCACGGACTCGACGCACGCGAGCGGCGACTACGGCGTTCTCGTTTGGCGGCAGATCCTCGAGCACTTCGGCATCCGAGCATCTGCCGGACGGCCATCAGGGATTCCGCCGGATACCTCGTAGGTAGAGGCCTGAAATCTACTGCTGAAGCTCGAAGGCTCCGATGTCACAGCGGCCCTGTCGCGGACTGATGAAGCCGCGCTGATCGGTGCTCATCACCTGACCGCTGGTGTCGAGGCATCCGGCGGAGCGTCCGGCGTTCACTGCCGGGCTGCCCGGCTGCAGCGCCATGGTCGTGGTCGATCCGCCGTTGTCGGACAACGCGTCGACCCCTGGATCGGTCGCTGAGACGTTGCCGGTGAGATCGCCGGCGACCGTGCACCCGTGGGTGCTGCCGAGGACGTTGTACCCGTCGGACGTGACCTTGCCGCTGCAGTCGCCACCGTCTTTGCCCGAATGGTTGCCGGCAACGATCGTGTCCATCAAGTGCGTGCCACCGTAGGCGTTCGAGGTCACTCCAGCCCCAAGCGGGCACGAGTTGTCGACGATGGTCGAGCTACGGATTTGAAGGGAGGCATTGCCAAGCAGTCCACCGCCACTCATTCCGCCGCCGTTCATGCCGCAGCTGTTACCCGTGAAGGTGCTGTTGTCGACCGTCGTCGCCGCGGTCTTCGTGGTGAGCAACCCTCCCGCGTAGGCCTGCCTGCAGTCCGCGCCCGCGCAGTGATACCCCGCCTGGTTGTCGGAGAAGGTGCTCGACAGAACCTTCAGGACGCCGTCGGTGTCCAGTCCGCCGGCATCCCTCGTGGCCTCGTTGTCCCGGAAGGTCGACCGATTGACGGTCATCGTTCCAGAGGCACCGTTGATGCCACCCGCCGAACTGTCGGCGACATTTCCGCTGACGGTCGAGTCCCGGATGATCATCCCGCCGACGTTCGAGAAACCTCCGCCGTAGGCGATGAATCCCGCGAGGTTCTTCGCCGAATTGCCGTCGATCTGCGAGTGATCGATGGTGATGTGCCCGGTGGTCCCGTCGGCCCTGTTCCCGCCGGCAATCCCGCCGCCACCGCCCGTGTCACTGGTGGTGGAGTAGGACGTAACGCTGTTGTTGGAGACCAGACTGTTGGTGATCGTCAGGTACCCGTAGCTCGAGATGGCCCCGCCACGAATGGGTGAGGAGCACCCGGTGACGACGACCGCGTCGAGCCGGAGATTGCCCGTGTTCCTGATGCAGCCACCGGACTTCGAGTCCACGTCGCGACCGTATCTGACGGTCACTCCCGAGATGGTGACCAGGCGGTTGGAAAAGACATCGAAGATGCGATCGATGCCCGTGCCGCTGCTCGATCCCGCTTGAATGATCGTGCCGGCCGCATTGACGCCCTGGATGGTCATGCCGACTCGGATGTCCAGGTCACCGACCGCGGGGTTCGGCGCGGGGTACAGCGCGTTGTTGTCGAGGCCGCGAATGGTCAGCGTGTAGGTCTTTGACTGCAGTTGCACGGTCGAGCCCGGGTGGACGTTGGCGGCGATCACAGCCTCCCGGAGGGAGCAGTCCGTGGGCTGGCAGCCGCTCGGTGCCGGGTCGTCGGTGCGAGTCACCACAATGGTCACCGCGGCCAAACTCGGTGCTGGAGCAGGATTGACCCCGAAGGCCAGACCAGCCAACGCTGTCAACAACACCAACCTGGACAAGGCCACCTGCCGTTCCTCATTCGCGATTCTTTACAACCGCGTTCGCGGCAGGCCCGGAGCTACCATGCCACCAGCCGAGGGAAGCCGGGTCAACTGACCCATTCGCGGGCAGCGGATGGGACGGGCGTACGGGGAGGGGTGACTTGAAGCGCCACGCTGTCGATGGCTGAGCATCCATAGATGCCTGAGCATCCATATAAGAGCCAGCCGGCGCGCGCGTTCTGGTCCAGGGCTGTCGCCGCAGGTTTCGAAGCGCGCGACACTTCCATTGGTGTCGACCCGCTGATCGGACGCGACGACCTGGTTGTCTCGGCGGGGAGCTGCTTTGCATCCAACCTGGTTCCGTATCTCGAGGACGCCGGTTTCGCGTACCTGCGCACCGAGCGGGTCCACCCGGCCTTCGCGCATCTTCCCGAGAACCTTGGCTACCGAAATTTCTCAGCCGCGTACGGCAACATCTACACGACACGCCAACTTCGACAACTGCTGGAACGTTCGCTCGGACGGTTCCGGCCGGTCGAGGATCGTTGGCATGTCGACGGCTTCGTCGTCGACCCGTTCAGGCCGGGGCTGCGCTATCCGGCGCAGTCGGATGCCGAGTTCGATGCCCTGACGGACCAGCATCTGCGCGCCGTGCGCGCCGCGTTCGAGCACGCGACCGTGATCGTCTTCACGCTGGGTCTCACCGAGGCATGGGAGTCGTCGGAGGATGGTGCCGTCTTTCCGGCTTGTCCTGGAACGATCAGTGGCACCTTCGACCCCGCGAAACACCAATTCCATAACTTCTCGGTTGACGAGGTCCGCGACGATCTCACGGCTTTCATTCACCAGGTCCGAGCGTTCAATCCGCGCGTGCGGCTGATCTTGACGGTGTCGCCCGTGCCCCTGGTTGCCACCGCGACGCAGGAGCACGTCGTCGTGGCAACGACCTACAGCAAGTCCGTCCTGCGAGTGGCCGCCAACGAGGTGGCCAGCTCGGAGCCCGATGTCGAATACTTCCCGGCATACGAGATCGTCACTGGTCCGCAGGCTCCCGCCAGCTACTACGAGGAGGACAGGCGGAATGTCAGCGAGGAGGGTGTGAACGCCGTGATGGCGGCTCTGCTTGCGTCCTGCGAGGGTGGACGCCCGGCCGAAGCGGCCGGAGCGACCGCCGTCCGCGTGGTGGCAGCACAGCCGCGAGCCGAAGTCGCACCCGTGCGGCCGGCTGCCGCGCCGGCGCCCACCTCGTCGCTATCGGAGGCGATCGCCCGGGCGGAGTGTGACGAGGCCATGTCCGACGTTGGCTGAGGAACACCCCCGGCAGACCTGTCGCACCTCGGGTAATGTGGCCCGCCTGTGAAGCTGTTCTGGCATATCGGTCCCCATAAGACGGGGACGTCGAGCCTCGAGATTGCGCTGGCCCGACACGCAGCCGCCGGCAATGCCTCTTACTACTACCCCCCGACGCCCGAGTACGGGCCCGGTCACGCGGTCCTTGCGTGGCGATTGCTTGGCCTCAACAAAAGATCGCCGGAACCGGACACCATACGACGCGAGATCGACCGTGCGCAAAGCCTGGGCTTCTCGAAAATCGTCATCTCATCCGAGGAGTTCTCCCGCGCCGTCCTCCCCGATCAGACGTTCGAACCGATTGCGCGCATCTGTGACGAAGTCGAGACTGAGCTGATCCTGACGCTCCGACCGATCACCGAACGCGTCTACCCGGAGATCCAGGAACTGATCAAGAACGGGATGAGGCTCCAGTTCTTGACGCCGCAGGATCTGCTCAACGTGTGCGACGCACGTCCGGGATTGCGGGCGGATTTCCTGTCCGCGGCAGTCAATGGGTCGCGAGCTTCGGCGATCACCGTGATCATGGTCGACGAGCTACAGCCGCTCAAGCTCTTCGAAGCCGCGTCGCTGATCCTCGGAGAGACGATTCCGGCACCGCCCAATCCGCGCGACAACGTCTCCTACCCGTTCATGCGGACGATTTGGCTCGAGGCCGTCAACCGATACGGCGGCGTCACACCTGCTGAGGCGCGATCCGTCGTGGAAACAGCGTTCGCGGCCGGTTCCAAGCAACTCGACAAGCTGGCAGCCGTCCCGTATCCGCCGCTCCCGCCCGTGCTCGAGCGGTACCTCAACGGCGTGTGGGACCTTCAGCTGTCATACCTGCGAGTCCTCGAACAGGTCGGGCGAATCCGCTGCCTCTGACCTGATTCTCCGGCCTTGGCGCTCTGCAATGGAGTGACCGAGGGACATCACCGTTCTACAAACCGAGCTTCTGGTGAGCGTTCAAGGCCGAGGCGTAAACGGACGGCAAGGCGTCAGGATGAATGGTCCCCAAGAGCAGGGGGTTCAGCGCTGGAGCCGTGAACGGTTCGCCGCGGATTGCGACGTATTCCGCGGCGAAGGCTTCGACTGGAGGATCGACGGCGTTCGTCGCGGCCCCTCCATGAACCTGGTGGAACGTACCTTCGCCCAGCAGCACGATCGACTGCGTCGCTCGCAGGGAGCTGGCGCGTGCGAACGTGTCAAGGTTGACCATCCCACCACCTGGCGAAACGAAGCGCTCGTCGTATCCGCGGATCTCGTTCCACAGCGCTCGGCGCATAAACAGGGCGTTCGATTCGTCCATCGGCAAAAACCAGCCGCCCGCGGCCGACATTGCGAACACGGAGATCGAGAACAGGCGGTAGGGATCGTTCTCCCAGCCCGAGCCATCGAGAAGCAGGTCCTCTGCCATCTGGTCATAGCCCCGTCTGACCGACCGCTGCTGGATGTCCGGTCCGATATGGAAACCGAGCGTCGAGATCACGGCGCGATTGTCCAGCCCGTCCGCGAGCACGGCGTGCCTGATCAATCCCGGCGAGACGATTCGCGCGCCATCGATGAGGACGCCGATCAGATTTCCTCTGGCCGCGGCCAGCCCGACATTGACCGCTCGCGCCGGTGATGGCAAGGCATCGCGAACGCGAATGACCCGATACTCCGGGCCAGCCGGTCGTTCCACGGCATGCTCCGAGCCGTTGTCTACGATGATCACCTCGTATTCGAGGTCCGCGATGCCCCGCTGCATCGATCGCGACAGCGAACGCAACGTTCGCGGCAACTCGCGCTCCATGTTGTATGCGACAACGACAATCGATACATCAGGACTGCCGTGGCGCCCCTTCGGACGTGATCCAGCAGTCCCGACCGCCGGCTCGACCTGGGGCAGCGCGCAGCGCTTGAACTCGGCGATTCGTTGGTCCGACGGGTGCCCCCACCGCCCCAGGATGCGGCAGGTCCAGGCGGTCCCCGCCGCTGCCCGAATCAGGTCCTCGGGTCGATAGTGATACGGGTCGTGCGTTGAGTACGTCAGGATTCCGCCCGGCTCGTGACGCTTCGGCGCATTGAATTCTTCTGCAGCCGCCTCATAGAAGGTGACGAAGAATCGGCCACCGGGTCGGACGATGTCCTCGAGCGCCTCCAGGCAGGTCCGCAGATCGGCCGGTGGATGATGCGTGAACACCGACTGCGCCAACGCGACATCGATCGGCCCCGCAAACGCCGCTTCGAAGTCCTTGGCGGACCGCAGGTGGTCGCGTGGCAGGCGCGACGCAAGCCCGGCTGGGATGATCTCGTGCTCGTAGCCGGCCTCGAGAAGGGACGCCTGCAGGTCGACGCCGTAGTAGTTGCCCGGCGCGAGGTATCGCACCAGGTGAACGCCCGTCCGTAGCGATTCGCAACCCACATCGAGCACGCGATGCTCCGGTTGCAGCCCCGCCCTGACGAGGAAATCGAGCTGGAGACAACCCACCTCCTCCCGCAGGCCGCTGATTGCCTCGCGACTCTGACCGAGGGTTCGACCGTCGTCACGTGACGATCGTGACAACCGCGCGAGTAGTTCCTCCCAATCGCTCGAGACGGTTTCCACCCCGCCGTAGGGATCGTCGCCGAGGCTGGTGTACTCGACCTGAAGGTACCGCGCCGCCAGGTCCTCGAACCGGTCCTTGATCACGCGTGATCCCGGATCCAGGTTTCGAATCACCGCGAGACCCGTGGGTGCGGCTCTGATCGTGAAGATCTCGAGGTCGGGACGGCACTCCCGAAGACACACGATCAGCCGCCACACGTCCCCGGTCCAGAATGTGCTGACGCGCTCCCGGCGTTGCGTCGGTTCATCCAATGGCACCGTGTCGTGCAGCAGCACGACCGTGTCCGCGTCGGACAACGCCTCGACATTGGCGAAGTCCCGCAACGCCTGCTCGAACGTGTGCAGCCCATCGATGAACGCCATGGAGATGGTTCTGCCGGCCAGCAGAGGGACCAAACGGTTGCTGTCGAACAGCTCATCGCTGGGCATGGCAAAGAGGTGCGTCTCGGTCGTAAAGGCCGTCTTTGCGTCGATCATCGGGTCGACGCCGATTGCCACGGTCGGCGATCGAGCCAGCGCGAGTGTGTGCCCCTTTGCGACGCCGATCTCGAAGTAGATCTCCGGGCGCCGCCACTCCTGGAGTCGGTTGAGCGTGGCCTGGTAGTCCGGTCCGGGCATCCGGAGTCGCGCGAGGCCGAGGTGAGCCCTCGGCGCGTTGGGATCAAGGCGGAGCGCCTCAAGGTAGGCTGCCCGGCTTTCGTCTCGCTCGTCGAAGAGCTCATGCGCATTCCCAAGCGCGATGTGGACCTCGGTGTTTATTGCGTCGTCTACCGAGCCGAGCTCAAGCCAGGGCGATGCGAGCGACAGGATCCGCATGATCTCCGGGACCTGTCCAAGGCGTGATCGCGCCAGTCGACAAACGGCTGCGGCCGCGGCAAGCCTGCGCGCGCGGAACTCTTGCTGCGCAAGGGCGACGAGCTCCCTGATTTGAGGATCGGTCTCGGCTGTCGGTTGCTCGGCCATCCAAAGGGCAGGATCGAAGCGACCACCGAAGGGGCCTGAGCGATCGATGTCCGCCTCGATGAGGGGCCACGCGAACTGCGATACCGCAACCCCGCGGAGCGGTCCGACGTAGCTGATGCCGTCGACCGGCCGAGCGACCGCGTAGGGGTGGCCGCGAATCCTTTCGTATTGACTCGCACCAGCAGTCGTCCGCTCGCGCGTACGGTCCGGGCTTCCACGTTGTGCCAGGTCCCCATGAACCTGGTGAAACGTGCCTTCACCCAACAGCAGCACGTACCTGGTGCGAGGCAACTCGACGGCCCGGCGAAGGAGATCGAGGTTCAGAAAGCCGCCTCCCGGCTGATCGAACCGCTCATCCGCGCCACCGAGCTCGTGCCACAGCTCGCGTCGCATGAACAGCGCATTCGTCTCATAAAGTGGCGCGAGCCAGCCGTCCGAGCGAATGGCTGCCCCGAGCTCGAACAGTCGGTAACCCGCGTCAGGCCAGCCGATGCGCTCGAGAAGTGCGTCCTCCTGGACCTGGTCGAAGCCCGACCCGAGAGCCAGAGTCATGCTGCCGTCCCACCCAAGGTTCCAGGGGAGTGTCGCCACGACGGCGCGATCGGCCAGAGCGGTACCCGCAATGGCGTAGTGCAGGACGCCGGGTGTGAGCAGGTGCGCCCCGTCGATCATCACGCCCACCACGTCGCCCCGACAGAGACCGAGCCCGACATTGATGGCTCTCGCCGGCGATGCGGGTGCAGGATCGAGTCGGACGAGGCGCACGTTCGTCGCATCGGGGGCTACCTGCTCGAGACGGATCGGGGTGCTCGATCCGTTGTCGACAACGATGACCTCGTAGTCATCGGGACCGATCTGCTGTTGGTAGCCGGGCGAAAGCGACGTGAGCGTCCGCGGGAGCTCGCGTTCCATCTCGTGCGCCACGATGACCACGGACAGTTTGAGGTGCTTCGGCTCGCGGATCGGCTGCTCCATCGCCATCGCTACTTGCGGCGCAACCAGCCGTTGGGGTTGTACGTCGCGTTGTAGCCGAACCAGTCGCAGAGCTCCGTGTCGATGTCGTATTCCTCGCCGCGGCGCCTCAGAAAGGCTGCGACCGCGCGGTTAGGCCCGTCCTGGAAGCGCTGGTACATCGGGTCGGAGAATTGCGAGAGGTTGCCGTCCTCAACGACGATGTATTCGCCACTTTCCAAGAATGGATGAAAGAATTCGAGCACCGCAAGAGCATCTTCGTACAGGTGGCTGCTGTCTTCGATGACCAACCACGGCTTTGGGAATGTGGCCAGCATCGCCGCGTCGAACAGGTCCTGAAGCGAGCGTGCATCCCCCTGAAGAAACCGGATACGCGAGTCGGTGATCAACGCACGGGGACTGAGATCGACCGAGATCACCTTTGCGCTCTCGATACCGTGAACTGCCAGCATGTCCGCGAACCACAAGGCGCTGCCGCCGTACTTCGTTCCGATCTCGAAGACGGTCTTCGGGCGAAGACGCTGGATCAGCAGCAGATACAGACAGAGGTCGAACGGGCTCTTGTAGCAGGGCACGTCGCGATACGTCATCCGTAACGTGCCGCTGCGCCCGCCGGATCCAACCTGGATGCCGTCGAAGACGTGCCCGGGGAGCGCGGATGTGAAGCTCCTCCCGGCCACGGCATCGTTCAGCTGGACGCCGCTGCTCGAATCAGGTTCAGGCGCCATGCGCTGTCCGCGACGCGCGGCTCAATGCTCCCTCCGCCAGTATCCAGAGACTGCGTCGGGGAACCGGAGGGGTTCGCTGATGCCGTGGCGATCGCGGTAGTCCGCGACCGCCTGACGCGACTGCTGAAGCACTGAATAGTCATCGATGATCACGTAGCCGCCGATCGAGAGGTGCGGATACAGGGCAGCGAGTGCCTCCATCGTTGACTCGTAGAGGTCGCCGTCGAGGCGCATCACGGCGAGTCGATCGATGGGCGCGATGGGGAGTGTGTCTCGGAACCAGCCCTCGAGAAAGCGCACTCGCTCGTCGAGGAGGCCGTAGCGGGAAAAGTTCTCCTTGACGTCCTCGAGGCTCACGGCAAGGTGCGACACGTTGCTCAGATCGAGGCTCGCGTCCATCGGGTAGCGACTGGCATCCGGGGCAGGCAGCCCGGCGAACGAGTCTGCGACCCACACGATCCGATCTGCGTCAGCGCGGATCTTGAGAATGCCGCGCATCAGGATCGAGGCGCCGCCGCGCCAGACTCCGGTTTCGATCAGATCGCCGGGTACGTCGTCCAGGAGCACCGACTCGACGCAGGTTTGAAGGTGGTCCAGGCGCTCGAGACCGATCATCGTGTGCGCCTGCAACGGCCAGTCACGTCCGCCCTTGCGGCGATCGAGGTCGAACGGCTGGACCTCGTGGCCGTCAAAGGCGACACGATCGTCACGGTAGATCAGGTTGGTCAGGCACTGCTTCAGGAGCCACAGGTACGCGTCGCGCGCTTGCTGGAGATCGCTCACCGACCGGAGCATACCGGCGGGCTCTATGATGGCCCGGCGTTGCGCGCTTGACTGTCGCGCGACGGCGGCCCGCCGCAGGCGGCAAGAAGCCGCTATCGATCAGGTGGGACATTTCGTTCATCCTTCGGAGGCTCGCGGCGACCGCCGCATCGGCAGTGCGAGCGCCCTTCCGTCGTGCGGAACGCCTTTACAGGGAACATCGATGTACGTTGTCATCGCCATTGTCGCCGCGGTCATGGCCCTTGGCGGCATTTTTGGCGGCCCATCGTCCGCCCAGGCTGCGACGACGTTCAGTCCCACCCGGTTCGACGATCCGGCTCCGGACGCCTGCCGACCCAATGACTGCTCGCTCCGCGAGGCAATCACGGCGGCGAACGCGGTATCCGGCTCGACGGTGCGGCTCCAAACGGGAACCTACAAGCTGACGCGAGCCGGCGCGGACGCGAGCGCGCCCGATTCACGCGTTGGCGACCTGGACATCGTGAAGGGCATGACGATCAGGGGCGTCGGCCAAGCCGGCACGATCATCCAATTCGGTCCGAGCAAGGGCCACGGCGGTGATCGAATCTTCGATGTCTTCTCGACCGCTAAGGTGACGATTTCGCATCTGACCGTTCGCTTCGGAACAGACGTGGCAGCCGGAACAGGTGGTTGCGTCAGAAATACCGGCCAGCTGCTTCTCTCGAATGTCACCGTGAGTGGCTGCACCAGCCCGATCGCCGGCGGCGGCATCGCGAGCTACAACGCGCTGACGGTCAAGGACAGCGTCATTTCGAACAATTCGGTCAGCTCGGCGACGGTATCGGTCAATGGTGGTGGAATCATCAGTGGACCAAAGACGACCAACGCTCCCGGCAGTGTGACCATCATTCACTCGCAGATCATCGACAACACGGCGCGCTCTGCGAGACTAAAAATCGGACTCGGCGGAGGGTTCGCCAACACCGCAACCATGTTCATCCGCAATTCAACGATCCGCGGAAACCAGGCCGATAGCGCGGCTGGTGGGTTCAGCAACTCCAAGCTCAGCAATCCCGATGGCGCGATGAAGCTGGCGCGAACCAGTGTGCTGAACAACAAGGCGACGCGCGACGCCGGAGGCGTCGCCAATGACGGCCTGATGACCGTCAATGCGAGCACGTTCTCTGGCAACGTCTCGGGCTACCACTGCTCAGGCGACGACTGCAACCACTCGTTCGCAGGCGGCCTCCTGAACACTGCCGTCGCAACGACCAACATCTACAACAGCACCTTTTCCGGCAACAGCTGCAGGGTGAGCGGTGGCGGCCTGGTGAACTCGGGCGACAATGTGAAATCGGGTGTTCTTCGGCTGTACAACTCCACCATCGTCAAGAACAGCTGTCCGCTCGGCCCAGGCCTGACTTCGAACCCGAGCGGGGAGACGTACCTCAAGAACACGATCCTGGCCAATAACTCAGGTGCAGGTCCGAGCGGCGATTGCGGCAATTTCGTCACGTCACTTGGCCACAACATCATCGGCAAGGTCGGAACGTGTTCGATTGTCGGTGACACGACGGGAAACAAGCTGGGCGTGAACCCGAAGGTGGGGCCGCTCCAGGACAACGGCGGACCGACGTTCACGCACGCCCTGCTTGCCGGCAGCCCGGCCATCGACGCGGGCGATCCGTCGGGATGCACGGACACGACGGGCATCCCGCTCACGACCGATCAGCGCGGGTTCACCCGGCCGGTCGGGGATGTCTGCGACATCGGCAGCTACGAAAAGGGCAGTTAGTTCGGGGGTCTGGTCAACATGTCTTTCTCGCTCACTACCGCAAGCGCGTCGCGATCTCGCAGGAGCGCAGCCGGCGCGGCGTTGGTCGCCTCGATCGTTCTCGGCTGGACGCTCGGCGTATCGACAGCCGTCAGCGCGGCGTCCACGTTCCGGCCGACCAGGTTCAACGATCCCGCTCCCAACGGCTGCCTCGTCGGAGATTGCTCGCTGCGCGAGGCCGTCATCGCCGCCAACGCTGCTCCCGGTTCGACGATCGTGCTGAAGGCAGGGACGTACCGGTTGACCCGAAAAGGGGTCGATGGGATGACGGCCAATCCCGCTATCGGCGACCTGGACATTCGAGCAGGCATGACGATCAACGGCGATGCCGCCGGTGGAACGTTCGTCCAGTTCGGCGCGGCCAGGGGGCAAGGCGGCGATCGGATCTTCGATGTCACCGGGCCCGGCAAGGTGACGATCTCGCACCTGACGGCTCGTTTCGGATCGGACGTGGAAGCGAAAACCGGTGGATGCATCCGAAACTTCGGAAACCTGTCCCTGGTGAATGTCACGGTGACCGGATGCGTCAGCGCGCTCGGAGGGGGCGGCATCGCCAGTTATAACGCGCTCACGATCACGGACAGCGTCATTTCGAACAACACTGCGAGTTCCGGGAAGGGACAGGTCAACGGGGGCGGCATCACCGGCGGTCCCAAGGCTCCTGGTGTCCCCGGTAGCGTTACGATCGTTCACTCGCAGATCATCAACAACACGGCCCGCTCCACGAGACCGGCCGTTGGTTACGGCGGCGGCTTTGCGAACACGGGCACCATGACGATCCGCAATTCGGTGATCAGCGGCAACCAGGCAGACAGCTCCGCCGGCGGCTTGAGCAATTCCACCCTGACCATCGTGAACTCGACCGTGCAGAACAACAAGGCGACCCGCGATGCCGGCGGAGTCACCAATGACGGCCTGCTGACCGTCAATGCGAGCACGTTTTCCGACAACGTGTCCGGCTTCCACTGCACTGGTGACGATTGCAATAATTCCTATGCCGGAGGGTTGCTGAACACGGCGACAGGAACCAGCAAGGTGTTCAACAGCACGTTCTCGGGCAACAGCTGCCAGCTGAGCGGTGGCGGGATCGTGAACTCAGGATCGGGGACCGTACGCCTCTACAGTTCCACGCTCGTTGGCAACAGCTGTCCGATTGCACCGGGCCTGGGCTCGAATCCCAGCGGCAAGACCTACATCAAGGACACGATCCTGGCGAAGAACGGGGCAGGCCCCGATTGCACCAGTTCGGTCACGTCACTTGGCCACAACATCATTGGCAACGCCGCTGGCTGTTCCATCGGCGGCGATACGACCGGCAACCAGACCGGCGTCGACCCGGATGTCGGGACGCTGCAGGACAACGGCGGACCGACGTTCACCCGCGCCCTGCTGGCCGGCAGCCCGGCCATCGATGCAGGGGCGGCCTGCACCGACACTGCGGGCCACGCTCTGACCACCGACCAGCGCGGGTTCACCCGGCCCGTCGGGGGCGCGTGCGACATCGGCAGTTTCGAAAAGGGCAGTTAGCACCCGGCCTTTGCAGAACCCGGATCGAGGCATTGCGCTCCGCGTCGTGCCCAACCCGCTGAGGAGACGACGTCCTTGAGAAAGTTCGTCATCTTCGCGTTTCCTCGGAGTGGCAGCACCTACCTGTGCAGTCGGCTCGACAGCCATCCGGACATCCTTTGCCACTACGAGCTTTTCCATCCGGATGCCATTCCTGTTGCACAGGAATTAGTCGACCTCGTGCCGGAATTTCGGGTATTCACTCCACGAAGTCGGGACAAGAACATTTCCGCGTTCGTGAACGTGATCTTCAGCCACGACTTCGGTATGCGAGCCGTGGGGTTCAAGATTTTCCTTGACCAGAGCGAAGCTGCCCAGGACCTGCTCCTCAACGACCGCACGATCCTCAAGATCCTTTTGAAGCGCAGCACCGTCGACGCGTACGTGTCGATGATGATCGCCGAGCAAACCGGAGAGTTCACGAGTGCGTCGAGATCGCGTGCACAGGTCAAGATTGCGCTCAAGGCCGGCGACCTGATCGCCTTCGACGAACAGGTCAACCTGTTCTATGAACACGTCGAAAGTGTCCTGCGTCGCACCAATCAGCCGTTTGTCACGCTTCAATACGAAGACATCGTCTCAGGCGACCAGGCGCTTGATCCAGTGTTCGATGCTCTCGGGCTTCAACGCGGCAATATGCAGCTCGAGGCATTCACGCGCCGGCAGAACAGCGAGGCGCTCGAAGATAAGGTGAGCAATCTCAAGGAAGTCCTGGAAGGCACGCTTCGGCTGTATCGACGCATCCGAAAGGACAATTCCTGACCACGAAGGTTCCCGAGGCGCACTTCGTGTTCATGGGCTCGTGATGGCAAGCTCGCGGCCCAGCCAACGCTCGTAGTCGAAGCTTCTTACGAGCTCGTTGGCGAACCCGATCAGCGCGTCGCCGCAATCGTCCCAGCTCACTGATCGCGGGTTCTGCCTCAGGGTCTCGGACGCTCCCTCGGCGGGCTCGAGGGCTTCTCCAACGGCCGCGACCAGCTCGGCGTCCGTTCTGAACGTGCGCAGGTTGCCGTTCGAGCCAGTCAGGGCACGGATCTCGTCCCAGAGCGGCAGGTCCCGGACGACCACCCGTTTGCCCAGTGCCAGGCCCTGAACGGCCGGAATGCCGAACCCTTCGGCGAAGGAGGGGTACACGATCACGCTCGCTCGCTCGAGAAGGTCACGCACGGTGGCGTCCGACACGTGGCCGCTCGGGACCGTGCGAACGTTCGGGTGGCGGGAAGGATGGTCGTCGCCGAACGACACGATTGGTAAGAACGGGAAGGCGTTTGCCAGCTTGTCCGTGGTGCGGGCAACGTCCTTGTGATCCAGGCGGTTGCCCATCACCAGGATGCCGGTCGTCTGCCGCAACGAGTGCGTGGTCATGACGTGGAAGTCATCGAGTGATGTGCTGAGGTAGGTCACCACTTCTCGCATCGCGTCGTGCGGTGCGAATCGCAGCCGAAAGCTCTTCCGTGAGTGTTCCGAGAGGTAGATCATCCCGTCGGCAAAGCGCGCGGCAAATCGCGTCACTTTGTCGAGATCGGCCGGCGCCGGATAGATGGCGTCCCAGGCGATCGTGTCGAGGATATTGAACGCGACCAGCGGAGCCGACTCATGAAGCTCGGCCAGCATGCTCATCGTCCACGGCTGACTGAGGTGCAGTGCCACGAGGTGACTCGATTGCGGACGCTGGAATTCGTACAGGAAGTCCGGATATCGACGCAGCAGGCGATGGTAGTCGGCCGCGTCGCGGCCGACGCAGACCGTGATCTCCCAGTCAGGGTTGCGCACCCGTGAGATGCCCAGCAGGTACCCGAGAATGGCGTGCGCCGAGCCGTTGTGAACGGGCGTCATCCCGCGGCAGTCCAAGAGGAGACGCTTTTTCCGACCGCTCACGGCCCGGCTGAGCATCCGCTCGAACTTGATCATCGGAGATCGGTCCAGCCACTGGATGCCCGCCCGGGCGTCATCCGCGAGAGCAAGCTCGATTGCCTTGCGCTCGTGCGACCCATATGCCCGTTGGCAACCCGCAATCGGCGATGACGCGATTGGCGACCAGGTTTCTGAATCCGCGGCGGCGCAGCCGTACGAGCACATCCGGCAGCGCCGCAGCCTCTCCCTCCGACTGCCGTGTCTCGATCGCGGTTACCGCGGGAGGCGTGATGTAGATACAGGCAGCGTCTGTTTCGGGCGTGACGTAGAGGTCCGGTGCCATGGCCATCAGCTGGCCCGAGATGACGGGAGACCCCGCTCCCGGGCGACTGGCGAGGATGGCCACGTCGCCCGACGGACCCACGCCGAATCGAGGCTGCACGGTTCCAATGTTGGGATCGATCGCGGCGAGCTCTGCCACGTCCTTGAGTACCCGCAGCGTGGGCATCCACGCACCCGAGATCACGAACAGGCCACGCCCCTCCACCTGCGCCAACTCGATGGCATGCAAGAGCGCGCTCGTACGCGTTGGCGGCTCGTACACTCGACCGCCGACGAGGATGCGCGCCTGATCGTCCGCAATGGCGGTGATGCGCTGTCCATCCGATAGACCCAGCCTGCTGGAGAAAACGCGCGCAAACTGCTCGAGGCCATCGTCGGTGGTTGTCGAGCCCGACAGATCCACCAGAACGTCCCAGGGATGCGTTGAGCTGCCTTGCATCAATGGCCGCCATCGAGGTGAGATGCAGCGGTGTTGAGCGCTTCCTCGAGTTCACGGTAGGCGAAGTCCGCGGAGAGAAACGACGCGAGGTCAGGTCCACCCTGCTCGTCGGCGGCTGCCTCGCCTGACGTCAAGTGTCCGATGACGTGTTTCGCGAAACTCGCCCAGTTGGTTGCAACCGTGGTGGCCGTGCGTACCTCCCGCGGCAAACCATCGGCGCCCGATGGCCAGATCACGATGGGTCGCCTGTGCGCGATCGCCTCGAGCGTTTTGACCTTCACTCCGGTTCCGGCGATTGCCGGATTGATGGCCACGTTGGCTGAGGCATACGCGGCGTCGATATCGTCCACCCGTCCAAGGACGGAGACGCCGGACTCGGCACCGGAGAGTGACTTGCCAACCGAACCCACGACGCACAGCTCGGCGTCAGGAACCTCGCTGCGAACGGTTGGCCAGGCGTAGCGAAGGAAGTTGGCCAGGCCAACGACGTTCATCGGGTTTTCCGACCCCACGATCAGGACCCGATGGTCGGTCGGTCGCGGCGAGGGAGGGAGGATCGGATAGTCAATGCCGACCGTGATGACGCGCGTCTCGGGAACCAATGCGCGCACGATCTCGGCCTCTTCCTCCTGGATGGCGATCACGACGTCCGCCCGTTCCATGAGATAGGCCTCGTCATGCCGCGACACCGCGAACGAATCGCTGACGCCGAAGCGCTCCACCTTGTCGGCCTTGGTGGAGAACACGTCAACGAGATCGATCATGCGCAGCGCGCCGGTCGGCATGAACGGCAAGATGCGCGACATGAAGATGTACATCGGGATGATGGCGACTGGAGCGACAGCATCCGCGATGGCCGCCACGAGATCGATCAGCCCATCAGGAGCGAACGTTCGCGTGAGATCGAACACTCGTTCTTCGAGCCGGCTGTCAGACGCCAAGGCGCCTTCGTGGTCAGTGACCGGTCTTCCGGCCAAGGCGACCACGGCATCGTCTGCCTCGACGATGTCGGTCACGAACCTGATGTTCATCCCGGAGTCGTCGACAACGTAGAGCCTGGGAAACCGCTCCGCGAGATCACCGAGTTCCCGTTGGTCGATCGGGGTCGGACGGAACGGTCGGTACACAAAGTGAACATCGTGACCGGTTGCTTCCAACCAGTGGATCAGGCGCGCAAGTCGATACTCGTTGCCCGCGGACGCAGGCCAGGGAGGGACGTGCGAGATGACGATGACCGCGGCGCGCCCGGAGGCAGACCTCATGGCCCCTGTTGGTGGCCGGAGCCGAGTCGAGGACAGCACGGGCAAGAGCTCGCCCGCCGTTGCAATCACGTTCCGCACACTGCGCGGCGAACCGCCCGCAACCAATCGAGACCAAAACGCTCGTCAGGCTCGAGATAGTTCCCCTCTGCCCATTCATTCCATGCGTTGAGGAACACGAGGCGGTATTCGGGCGGTTCATCCGCAACGGACGTGACAACGTTCCTGAGTTGTTGCTCGAACGTATCGGGAGTGCTGTTGATCAGGACGATGCCTTCATCGCCGCGCCGGGGCGTGTTGTCCCAACTGACGATGATCGCGGGGTGGTATGGGTAGTCGCGCGGTTGGGCGAGCATGTTTCGGACGGCAATCGTGTAGTCGTAGATCTTCAGGCCCTTGTCCCATGCACCCGGAACGGCCGTGAAGATCGGCTGGTAGTTCACCGTGCGATCGAACCCCAAGGGGCGCGTGTCGGCATCCGGCTTCAGCAGATTGAGGCCGACGAGGTAGGGCTCCGGGAGACCTTCCGCAATCGAGAGCCTCCGGATCGTGTCCGTCGTGCGGCGTGGATCGGGCAGGTCAAACGGCGCGTAGATCACGAACAACGGGCGGCCGTCCACCGTCACGTAGCGCGGGTCTGCGAACGCGCGGACGAGATAGCGAGCGTGCTCGAGGTCGTCCTCCACGGAATAGGTCTGCTCGATGAGCACCTCGTCCGTATCGCCGCTTCCATGCCAGCGCCTGCTCCACGTCTGATTCGCCCACGCCAGGCAGAACGGGAAGTCGGGCGACCCCGAGGTCAGGACCTCATCGAACGGTCGCGACAGGAGGCGGCGCCCGTGAAACCAGTAGTGCCAATAGCAGAACGCTTCGATGCCATGCGCCCGTGCCAGCTGGGCCTGGCGGTCCCGGACTTCATCGAGGCGCAGGTCGTAGAAGCCGAGTGACGAGGGGAGACGAGGGGAGTAGTGGCCCTCGAACAGTGGCTTTGCGCGGACGACGTTCGTCCACTCCGTGAAGCCGGCACCCCACCAATCGTTGTTCTCCGGGGTTGGATAGAACTGCGGGAGGTAGAGCGCCAGGGCTCGGGCGCGCGGGAGAAGCGGCGAGTCGATGCTGGCTTCTATCTCTGCAGCTACCGACCCCATTACCCGGCCGTTTCGGGCGCCCAGAGCGGTGGGGCGAGGTTGGCCTTCGTGGCTTCGAGGTAGCCGCGTCCGTCCTGGAGGTCGGGTTCGAGGTGCGCGCCATGTGTCCAGTCGTTCCAGCTGGCGACGAAGACCAGGGACCGATCGGGAGCATGGACGTCCCGGGTCGCCGAAACGGTCGCCCGAAGCCACTCACCGTACGTTTCGGGGTCCCGGTGTGTGAGCACCAGGGTGCCCCGCCCGTTCAGCGGCGCTTCGTCCCACCCGACGAGGACGGTCTGGTAGTCGGCGTGCGCTTCCGCGGCCGCCTCGAAGGCAGCGCGTGCGTACGCGTCGTAGCGTGCGGCCGTGAGCATGCCCGCGCTCGGAGGCGTTGGATTGACGCTCTGGGCAAGCGACCGGTCAGGTTGAAGCAGGACCCAGGCATCGAGACCGACCTGACCCGGTTCGGGCGGTCTGGTTGCCTTCGTGAGCGTGCCGACCAGGAAAACGTCGGACAGGCCGGCGGCTTTGGCCTCCAGTCGCACGAAGTCAGCAGCGTGCCCTGCGTCGTGTCCCTCGAAGCCGCTGACGACCAACAACGGCCGGTCGTCGACTCGGATCGCCCGTGGATCACAGAGTGCGTCGAACGTGCACGCCAGCTGATCAAGGTGCCCCTTCAACCATTCGGCCGAGATACGTGCCGGACCACCGTTCTCGGCGGGCAGCGACTCTGTGGTCAGCATCAGGGTGAACGGGAAGTCGGGTTCCCCGGACCGAAGCATCTCCCGGAACGGGCGCGACTGCAGGTCTGGGAGGCCCCACGCCTCGCGGTAGCAGAACCCATGGATCCCGTATACGCGGGCCAGATCAGCCTGCTCGAGCCTGGTCTCGGGCAGCCGAAGGTCGTAGAACCCCAGTTCACCCGGAACATGGGGTTGCGAGGTCCCGGCAACCAACGGCCGAGCTTTGGCAACCCTCAACCACTCGGACGAGAACTCGGCACTCGGTTGAGTTCCGAGGGCGGGTGTGCCGGTGTGATAGAAGGCGATGACGCGGACATCAGGCGTCACGGCCGGTTGATCCTCTTGGGCCCGGTCGGAGCCAGTGCGGACGTCGCGCTCATGGAACGACGGCCCTTGCGAGCGATCGACGGCACGGGCAGTGGAGCCACCGGCCGCGATCCGGGGTTTGAGCTGCGGATCGAGATCGGATCCCCGAACATCAGCGACGGCGTCTGCGCGCTGGCCAGGCAATGGCAACGACGGAAGAGGCTCGCCACTCGCCGGCGTCGCCGCTCGTCCCTCTGCCCGTCCAAACCGGAGATAGTGCAGCAGGGGGTTCGTGCCCGTGGCAACCACGTCGGGGTTGGCCGACAGATATGCGTCGCTGTCGAAGAGGCCGGACGGGTCGCGCCCATCGGCGGCACCGAAGAGAAAGTAGTGGTCAAGCGGATTCATTCCGCTGCTCACGACGTCGTGGTTCTGTTCGAGGTACCAACCGGTCTCGAAAAACGGATTTGGGTTCCGGCTCTCCCGCCAGCCGTGCCGGCGATAGTGAAGCTCTGCCGCCGTTGTTCCCTGTGCAATGTCGGGGTACTGCGCCAGGTACCACTCCGAGTCGAACAACGGGTTGTGCCAGAGCAAGGTGACGGCAGCCTTGGGCAGGTGGATCACCGCCCGTTGGTAGGCGCGCCGAACTGCCCTGTTCATCGCCCTCGGCCTCGAGACGGCTGGGGAGTGGCTCGCCTCGACGCCAACCGGCTCTGCGGGGAGCGCCGTCGTGACGGTCGTGCGCGCAGCCGTGTCGGGGGTGCGTGCAGCCGTGTCGGGAGGGCGCGCGGCCGTGCTGGCACGCAGACCCTCGACTTCGGTCAGCAGTTGCCTGAGTCCGCGTTTCGCGCTGGCAAGCTCCGCGCGCAGGAGGCGGTCTTCGGTCTGGAGATCCTCGACCTCCTCCAACAAGAGGCGGCGCTCGAGCTGCAGCGCCGCGCTCTCACCGAGCGCGTCATCCCGCTCAATCCGAAGGCGCTCGATGCTCCGCCGCAGTTCGACTGCCTTCTCACGGGCCGCTTCTCGTTCCCCCGTGAGCTCGTCGATGCGCCGCTCACGCTCGAGCACGTCGTCGCGAGCTTCGTCGCGCGCCGCGGCCGTGCCCTGTAGTTCTTCCTCGAGCAGATGGATCTGCGCAGATGCGGTCGCGAGGGTGGTTTGAAGCTCCGCGTAGTCCGACGCCAGGGAACGCAAACGGGCATCGAGCTCTGCGACGTTCGTGCGCGCGGCCTGTTCGCGAGCCTTCGCTTCGCGCGTCCGATGGTGCACCGAAATGAGCGTCTCTTCCCATTCGGACGGCGACTGGATCGACGGCTTGAACTCGGTGCCAATCGAGACTGCGGCAGTTGGCCACGCGTTTCGGATATCTCGGACAAAATTCAGTGCCGCAGGATCCATCTTGGAATCCGGAGGCTGGGTGGCTCGCCGGAGATATGGATCGATCGTATCGGCGGCTGCACGGATGTCCGCGTCAGATCGAATTCCGAGCGAGACCAACGCACTCACGAGAGCCGTAATCGTCTCGGAAGGAGCGGCGCACAGGGACGCATAGTTCAATGAGACCGATTCCATGCCCGCCAGGCCATCGGCGAGATGTCGGTGATAAGCCGCCCACAACGCAATCCCGAGCTCGATCGGGAGGTCGTCGCTCACCTTGAGCGAACAAGCCACCTCCATCGGATCTCGGAGCACCACGACTGGCACGAACCGATCCATCAAGATCTGGCGCCACCATGGCAGCAGCAGGGAGATGCGTGGGTCCTTCAACACAAATGGACGCTCGCCCGTGAAGTCCCGCAGGACGAGTGCTCGGCCCTCCGCAACATGATCGGGGCGAGCCGGTGGTCTAACCCGTGGCGACGCATCCGGTGAATCCCAGTACCAATCCAGTGACTCCAGCAGTCGATCGTTGAAATGGGCGATCTCGAGTCGTTCTCCGAAACCCCGCGGGTTGCGCGGCTCTGGATCCATCAACCCGGATTCGTGGCCCGCATCAAACCCTGCCGCGATCAGCGCTTCGGCGACCGACGATGTTCCTGTCCGGTGCATCCCGAGAACAAGGATGTTCAACGGGGCCGACTCATGGCGCGGCTTGAGCATCGCTTCCGCGGGGCTTGCGTCATGGCGCCGGGCGACTGACCGCTCCGACTGCCGGCGCAGCTCACGCGATCCGGCGCGCTCCATGTTCCCCGGCTTGGAGGCGCTTGATCGGAAGACGCGCGCGGCTTTTCGGGATTTCACGTCTCTTCTCCGGCCTGCGAGGCGGCGCTCGAATACCCGGGTTCGTTTCGCGTCATCTCGTGCGCGACCCCCACTGACAAACCATGAGATCCACCGCTGGCTCCTGCGGGCTATCTTACCCGCGGCCCCGTGGTGACTACGCGTGCGCGCCGGCACCGTACGCGTTGTGATACCCGGATGGGTGGCTTATGCGTGGCGCAGCGGCCTAGTCCTGCGCGCTACGGAGGAAGTGCCACGTGGAAGCGAGCTCGCCTTTCGCGTAGAAGACGTCGGCTTGTAAGTCCAGGAACGGGTGAAACCCATGCACGGCAAGCAGCGTGTCGATTGCCGCACGATGGTGGCCGGCCTCAACGCCGATCAAGCGGATGTCCACTCGATCGAAGTCGATTCCCTGCAGCACGGCCAGCTCGTGGCCCTCGACGTCGACGTCGAGGTAGTCGATGGTGTGGAGGTCGCCGAGGATCTCGGACAGCGGCGCCACCGGCACGGTGATGATCTCGTGCTGCTTCGTGTCGAGCCAGGTGAGGTCGCGAAATGTGGCGAGCAGCCCAGAGTTATCCAGCGGCGGCTCAAGGAGCTTGACGAACTCCAGTTGGTCGTGCGTGGCGCCGGCTGCCACGTTTACGCAGCGGCAGGTGCGCGTGTTCACGAGCTCGGCAAAGAAGTCAGGATGCGGCTCGATCGCGATGCCCGTCCAGCCCAACTCTTCGAGGTAGTACGTGTTCGAGATGATCATGCCGTCTCGGGCACCAACGTCGACGAAGACGCCCTGTCGGGTCCGGAAAAGGACATCACCCACGAGCATGTCCTGCCCGAATTGCGAGTAATGCTGCCGCGGCAGGTTGTGCTCCAAGAGTCGCAGCGGGGGCTTCGGAAATGTTGACGCCATTATTTGACGTTACACCACCGAAAGCCAGACGCATTCACCGCAGAGGTCCGGGAGCGAAACGCCCTCGGGCAGCGAGGCGGCGCTCTGATATCCGGGTTCGTCTCGCGTCATCTTGTCCGCGACCCCGGGCACGCCGCGACGGTCCTGCGAGGCGTTGCTCGCGGTCCACCTAAAGGCGAATCTGGAGCTTGGTGTTGCAGAGGGTGGACCCGGACGCGAACTGCATCGCGATCGCCACGTCGTAGTCGCCGGCGGGCAGTGGGGATGCGTCGATGGTGGCGGTATAGCCTGACGCGGCGAGTGCAGGGATCCCGTAATGCGCGGCAACATCGGGCCGTGACGTGGCTTGTGTCTGCTGGAACCACAGCTTCCCGCTGGCATCCCGCAGCACGAAGTACGAGCTGATCGGCGCAACTCCATTCTGGACGTCAGCTCCCCATCCGGCGACAGCGAACGCGGCCCGGTTCTGAGGTTGAGATTCATTGCCCGCCGTTGCTCCGTCGACCTCGTCGAGGTTGCAGGTGCCGCCCGGCGTCAATGCCGCGCTACCAAGGGCGCTCGGCTGCGTCGCACTCATTTGGCCGTTCAATTCGCTGCTCGGCTGACCGCTCGGCCCGGTGCTCGGCTGACCGCTCGCCTCAATGGTTGGTGCCTGGCTGCCCGCGCTTGCTCCAGCGGCCAGGAGCCGCACCTTCACTCCCGTGTTGCAGAGGGTGGAGCTGGCTGCAAACTGCATGGCGACGGCGGCTTCGTATTCGCCATCCGGCACCTGTGATGCGTCGACCACAGCCTGGTAGCCCGACGATGCGAGGGCCGGGACACCGAATTGATTGGCAACGTCCGGCCGTGACGTTGCCTGTGTCTGGGCGAACCACTGCTTTCCGCGGTCATCGCGCAACACGAAGTACGTGCTGATCGGCGTGAGGCCGTTCTTGACGTCCGCGCCCCAGCCAGTCACCGAGAAGGCGGAACGGTCGTTGGGCTGCGACTCCTTGGCCGCCGTGGCACCGTCCACGTAGTCGAGCGAGCATGTCCCACCCGGGGTCAGTGTCACCGCACCAAGCGCGGTCGGTTGGGTCGCGCTCAGCTGACTGACGGTCGATGCGCCACTGGGCGAAGGGCTGCCGGCAGGGGGGCTGCTCGAGCACGCGATGCTGATGACCAGGAACGCGGGCAAAACGGTCGCGCGGAAACCGTAGCGGCTGAGCGCGTTCTTGAACTCGTTCCACAGAGTGACCATCAGGCTCCCTATCGCAATTGCCCAACCGTCCGTACGGTCGACGCACCGGCCTTCCGCACAGTTCGATGCCCAGTCCTTGCTCGCTGCGAAGCGACATTGTAGAGGGTCTGGGATTTGGAGCCTCGGTGGCACCAGGTCGCAACCGGATCTGGTCGAGGCCGCGGTTCTATCTCCCTTCTGCCGCCTGGGACTTCGCAACCTCCGAGGTTTCGTGCTCTGCTGGGCCGCGACGATTCAATTCATGCCAGACATCCGTCAACGTGGTGCGTAATGGGATTTCTGCGCGCCATCCGATCATCTGGCTGATGAGGCTCGGATCGCCACGAATTTCCACCGGGTCGTTCGGGCGGACGAGCGATGTGTCCAGCTCAAGCGTTGGCTCGATCTCAGCGATCTCGGACAGCTGATCGACGATCGAGCGAATGCTGACCGAGCGCCCCGTCGCAACATTCACGATGGTGATCGGTGCCAGCGATCCCGCAGCTGCCGCCTCGATCAGCATCCGATACGCACGGACGACGTCTCGGACGTCACCGATGTCTCGCAACACGTCGATATTTCCAACGGGGACCGTTTCAGCTTCGTGCCTCTTGACCGCAAGGATCCGTTTTGCCAGCGCCGGCACGACGAAGTCATCGCGCTGCCGAGGCCCCGTGTGGTTGAAGGCACGAACGACCACGACCGGAAATTCGTGGACGGCCGCGGCTTCGATCGCGACCGCCTCCTGGGCAAGCTTGGAAACAGCGTACGGGTGACGCGGAGCGAGAGGCGCACTTTCGCGGATCGGCAGATCCTGCGGCGTCGGACTGCCGTACACCTCCGACGATCCTGCGACGAGCACGATTGGTCGGATATGTGCGCCCCGGAGCGACTCGAAGAGCATCGACGTGCCTGCGACGTTGACGTTGAATGCATGTGCCGGGTCCCGACGCGCGTCCGACGCAAACGACACTGCCGCGAGGTGAACCACCGCTTCTGGGGGACCCTGTGCTCCCGTGAACCAGGTCTGCAGGCGCTGGCCGTCGAGCATGTCGAACGATGGGGGTGCCGCGATCGCAACGTGCCCGCGCGCGCTCAGTTCGCTGCTCAGCCACCCACCGACAAAACCGCTGGCCCCCGTCACAAAGACCCGCATCGTCAATCGGCAGCGGGGACGTGCACCGTGCCTGCCTGCGGGAACGGGTGGTGGCGCAGACGATCGAGATCGGCATCGACCATGAGCTCGACCAGGTGCTGGAAGTCGACCTTTGGCTCCCAGCCCAACTCGGCCCGCGCCTTGGTCGAGTCGCCGAGGAGGTGGTCGACCTCGGCCGGACGATAGAGAGTCTCGTCGACCACGACGTGCTCTTCGTAATCCAGCCCAACGTAGCCGAAGGCGAGCCTGCACAGATCTCGAACGGAATGGGCAATGCCCGTCGCAACGACGTAGTCGCTTGCCTCAGGCTGCTGGAGCATCGCCCACATCGCTTGAACATAGTCACCGGCAAAGCCCCAATCCCGCCGCGCGTCCAGGTTGCCCATGTGCAGCTCGCGCTGCATGCCGAGCTTGATCCGGGCGACGCCGTCCGTGACCTTGCGGGTCACGAATTCGAGCCCGCGACGGGGCGACTCATGATTGAACAAGATTCCCGACACCGCGTACAGGCCGAAGCTCTCACGGTAATTCACGGTCACGAAATGCCCGTATGCCTTGGCCGCGCCATATGGGCTGCGTGGATGAAAGGGCGTCGTCTCGGTCTGGGGAACCTGGCGTACCATGCCGTACATCTCGCTGGAAGACGCCTGATAGAACCGGATTTCGGGATTGACCTGGCGAATCGCTTCGAGCATTCGGGTCACACCGAGACCGGTGAACTCGGCCGTGAGAACGGGTTGATTCCATGACGTCGGCACGAAGCTCATGGCCGCGAGGTTGTACACCTCTTCGGGTTTGGCTTCCTGGATGGCCGCCACGAGCGATGCCTGATCCAGCACGTCACCCTGAATCAACTGCAGACGACCGTGCAGGTGTGCGATTCGCTCCATCGTGTCCGTGCTCGAGCGTCGCGTCATTCCGACGACGCGATAGCCCTTGTCGAGAAGAAACTCGGCGAGATATGAACCATCCTGACCGGTCACACCGGTGATCAATACAGTTCTCGTCACGACCCCAATCCTATGCGGACACTGATAATGCGGCACGAGCGGCTTCGAGCCAGCCGAGGCCGTACCGCGTATCCGGCTCGAGGTGACTTCCCGTTGCCCAATCATTCCAGGCGTTCAGGAAGATCAGTCGCTCGTCGAACGGATCTGACTGGATCGCGCCGATGACGGCCCGCAATTCGTCTCCGAATGCATCTGGCGTGGAGTTGATGAATACGACGCCGTCCTGGTCGCGCCGCGACGTGTCATCCCACGCGACCACCACGCAATGGTGGTAGGGATAGTCGGGAGGGTTGGCGCGCATCGACCGAGTCATCCGCGTGTAATCGGCAATCTTCAGGCCTCGTTCGTTCAGACCGGGAACCGACGCGAGCTGCGGCTCGAAATTGAGGGTGATGTCGAATCCCAGGGATCTCGTGTCCCTTTCCGGGTGGTGCGCATTGATGCCGACGAGATACGGTTCCGGAAGTCCGAGTCGGATGCACTCGTTTCGGAATGTTCCCGTCGTCCGCAGGGGATCGGGAAGGTCGAACGGTCGATAGACCAGGAACAAGGGTCGGCCACGGACCTGGAGATACCTGGGGTCCGAGAAGGCGCGCGCAAGCCAGCGGATGTGCTCGACATCGTCGGTCGGCGAATATCGCTGCTCGGCAAGGACAACGGGTGCATGCCCATTCGTGCGCGCTCTTCGTTCCAATGTCTCGTTGGCCCACGAGAGGCAGAAGGAGAGGTCCGGCCTGCCCGAGTCGAGCACGTCATCGAACGGACGACCGAAGGCGCGCGTTCCCTCGGACCAGTAGTGCCAGTAGCAGAAGCCCTCGATCTCGTGCTCTCGCGCGAGGTCCACCTGTCGCTGCCGGACATCCTCCTGTCGCAGGTCGTAGAACCCGAGGTCGCCCGGAAGCTGGGGCTGGTACTGGCCATCGAACAACGGACGAGCTCGAGCCACGTTCGTCCACTCAGTCGAGCTCGGTCCCCACCATCGGTCGTTCTCTGGTGCGGGATAGAACTGTGGAACGTAGAACGCGATCGCCCTCGCCCGTCGGGCCCAGGGTGCCGGCCCGCGTGTTTCCACGACCGGCAGCGTGCCGTTTGTCATGCCGTCGACGCATCCGCCGTGACGTCAGACGCCGCCGGTGCGTGGCCGTTTCCGTTGCCGTTTCCGTTCCCAGCGACCTGCCTCGACGGCACGTCGAAGGCCACCGTGTCCTCGAGGAACGTCCCGTTGTCGTGCGCACGTGCCTCACCGGGCTGCGGCTCCCGGTCCGGGACCGGTCTCGGAGCGGCCGCTGATACCACCGGCGCTGCGGGCAGAACCCGCCTCGGCGCGCGTCCTTCAAATCGACCATGTTGAAGGTAATGGGCCAGGGGGTTGTGCCCGCTCGCCTCAACGTCGGGGTTCTGAGCGAGGTACCAATCGGTGTCGAACAATGGCGAGGGGTCGCGTCCCTCACGCGCCCCGAAGCGCACGTAGTGCGCAGCTGGGTCCATGCCGCTGGACGCCACATCCGGATAGCGATTGAGGTACCAGTCCACGTCGAAGAACGGGTTCGGATCCCGCCGCTCGGCCATCCCATGGCGGCGCCAGTGGACGTACGGACCCGTGCGTCCGGACGCGACGTCCGGGTAGGTCGCCCGATACCACGTGCCGTCGAACAAGGAATAGGCAGCCAGCCATCGCGGCAACGGCAGGTGTGTCACGCCAGCGATCAAACGAGCCTTGAGCGTCCGTCGACGGGCCAGGACCTCCAGCCTGGCAGCTCGATCGACGGCTTCCTCGCGCTCGACCATCAGACGCCGGATCTGATCATTCGTCCGGCTTTGCAGCTCCGTGAGCCGATCCTGGGCCGCGCTCAGCTCCGCGCTCCCTTTGCGGGCGTCGATCAGCCGTGCCTGGCGCTCGGCGACGAAACGATGCCGCTGGTCCTCGATCTGGACCCGAAGGTCGGCGAGCGCCGCTCTCAGTCGCTGCGTCTCCGTCTCGGCGGTTGCCAGACGCGCGTGGACGGCCGACAGCTCGACGGTCAGTCGATCGGCGACGCCCGCCAGCCGATCGCGATCGGACAGCGCCGTTGCGAGGCGTGCCTGCGCGGCGCTCAGCTCCGCGTTGCTTCGATCGGCTACGCCCGCCAGCCGCTCGCGCTCACCTTCCGTGGCTGCCCATCTCGTCCGCATCTCGAGCTCGTCGGCGACCCGCTGGTCGCGCTCGGTCTCGGTCGCGCTCAGGATCGCGCGCACGGTGGCGAGCTCGAGTTCGCGCTGATCGAGCTCTGCTTCGGCGTTCACGAGCCGGCGCTGCAGCGACACCTGGTCGTCGGCATCGCGCGACCGCTCGTCCTCCGCGAGCGCGATTGCGGCGCGCAGGCCCGTCAACTCGCTCGCCAAATCGGTTCCCTGCTCGTGCGCCGACACGCGTTCGCGAAGCAGATCGACGCGGTGGAGCGTGACCGCCCGGACCTCCCACGGCTCGGGTGGAGGCGCCACGATGCTGAACCGCTCGGCAGCCCGGGTCCCCTTGACCGACCAGGTCTCCATGAGCCGATCGACTGAATCCGGCATCGCCGTTCCGTTGCCTGCCGCCGTCGGCTGCGTGGCGCGTCGCAATGTCGGATGAATTGATGCTGCGGCCGGCTCCAGGTTCAGTGGGGCAACCACTCCCAGCGATCTGAGCCCGTCGAACAGCTCCGATAGCACGTCCGCAGGGCGCGCGACCAGCGCCACGTAGTCGACCAGCACGACCGGGAGGCCGCTGATGCCGCTGGCCAGATGACGGTAGTAACTGGCCGTGAGCGCTCGGCCGAGCTCTCTCGAGAACCCATCACGCAAGGTGAGCGACCACGCGATCTCCTCGGCGGGCCGCACCGACACCACGACGACGAACCGGTCAAGGAGGATTCGGCGCCACCAGGGGAGGAGCAGGCTGAGACGCGGGTCCTTGAAGCACCAGGAGACGGGCCCGAGCAGAGGCTCCACGAGATCGCGAGCCTCATCGACGAGGTCATCCTTGATCCATGAAGGCCACGCTGAATTCGACGGGTGGCGCATCCCACCGCCAACCGAGCGACTGCAACAGCCGATCGTTGAACGCGACAAGGCTGCGCCGTTCCGCGTAGCCGGCCGGGTTGGCAGCAATCGGCGTGCTCTCGAGGTCGGAGGCGGATCCCCCCTCCAATCCCGCAGCGAGCAAGGCACCTGCGAGCGCGGACGTTCCGCTGCGGTGCATCCCGGTCACCAGAACGCCCAGCTCAGTGGCTGCGCTTGCCGTCGTCGCCGTAGTCGCCTCCAGGGATCCCACGTGCTGTTGAAGATGAATTATTGCCGACGGCATGCAAACCGCCGCGGCTGGCATCGGGGCGACGCACTCTGGCCCCGGAGTGCCGGCGGGGCGAAATTCCGTTCTGGGTCGCTACACGGCGGCTTCGATCGGATCCGGATCGAGTGCCGCGGGATCAGGGTTCGCGTGCGGTTCGTCGCCAATCATCGCTGCAGCACCATGAGCGCGGGTCGATGACACAGCACGCGTACCAGTCCAGGAAGCAGTCGCGCCGGGATCAAATCTCGCCCCGAACCTGCGCACCAGGTAGCGACGCTTTCGCAGGATGGCCGGCAGCGACGACAGCAGCGTTGGAACGGCGATCAGGCGAAGTGGATCGGCCAACAGGATGAACGCCCACGAAAGCGCCTCGCGACGAGCGATCCACGGGAGGTCCGCCACGTAATCGGCGAAGCTGTCGTTCTTCAGCTGCGTCAAGCGCTGATTCCGCCAGGAAAGCGCCTTGATCCAGCGTCGGATGGCCCAGTTCGTTCGAGCGATCTCGATCATCGTCACGGCCCGTGGGCCGCCGGCTCCGCGAGCATGCCAGGCAACGGCGGCCGGAGCGTACCGCGTCTTCCAACCGAGTCGTCGAAGGCGCCACGCGAGGTCGACATCTTCCTTGTACATGAAGAAGTCCTCGTCGAGCACCTCCCAATTCCCGTGCGGCCGTGGCACGCGCGCGTCGTCGAGCGCTCGCCGCCGATAGACCGGTGCCGGTCCGTCGGCTCCAAAGATCTCCTGCTCACGCTCATAGCCCGAGCCGTCGAGCTCCCCTTGCCCGCGGCTCACGAAACGGCGGTCACGCTGCATCACCAAACCGGCCGTATCGAGAACGTCGGTGCGCCTTCCGTCGCTACCCAGTCGACGGATCCGTGCCTGCACGGCGCCGACCTCCGGGGCATCTCGGAACGCGCGCACCGTCTCTTCGAGGAAGCGCGAGTCCAGCTCCACGTCCTGGTTGAGGAGCAGGACGAATTCTCCGCGAGCCCTCTCGATATTGCGATTGTGGCCCGCGGCGTATCCCACGTTGGTCTCCGATCGGTCGAAGATCATCTGACCATCCGAGACCGCCGCCTCGTGCAGGATGCCTGGGGTTTCGTCGGTGGAGGCGTTATCGAATGCGAGAAGCTCGAAGTCCTGGAGGGATTGCTCGCGGAGCGATGTGAGGCAGCCAGCCACCCATCGCGCACCCTGATACGTCACCAGTGAGACGGTGACGCGCGGGCTGTGAGAGTCCATCAGGCGACTCATTATCGTGGCGGACGCTGGAACCCGACACAGGTGGCGGGCCGAGGGTGATCGGCGGAGCCCGCGGCGTCCCTCCCATCGGCGACATGCGTCGCCACCCACCGATCGAACGCCACTGACGCCCCGCACCCGCTCAGCCGATCGACCGTGCGCGACATCCGATGTCGCGCGTGTATTTGATCCAACAGAACAGTGAAAATTCGTCGACATGAAGTGATCGACGATGACGAGTCCCGGTGACCGGGAGGTCAGGGTGGACACAACCCGTTCGTTCAGGCGCGCGAGCTCGTTGGCCGTGAGACATTGACGGCCCGATTCGGTCCGTCCCGTACAATCACCGGGCTCGGACGGGAGTCGGGGAGCGGGAGGTGAGATTCGCATGAAGGGTGTGTTGCTTGCGGGGGGCACGGGATCTCGCTTGCACCCGTTGACGCTCGTAACCAACAAACACCTCATGCCGGTGTACGACCGCCCGATGATCTACTGGCCGATCCAGACGCTCCGCGGCATGGGCATCGACAAGGTCATGGTCATCCTTGGCGGACGGAGCATCGGCGACATTGTCGAGCTGCTCTCTGACGGTCGCGACTTCGACGTGGACCTCACCTATCGCTATCAGCGCGGTTCGCTGGGGATTGCGCACGCCATCGGACTGACCCGAGACTTCGTCGGTGACGATTGCTTCTGCGTCGTCCTGGGTGACAACATCCTGCGAGGCGAGCCGCTGGAGCCCGTGGCCCGCGACTTCGAAACGGGATCCTGGGGTGCTGGAACGTTGCTCTACCGCGTTCCCGATCCAGAACGCTTTGGTGTGGCCGAATTCGACCCGTCCGGCAACCTGGTCGGTTTCGAGGAGAAGCCCGAACGGCCCAAGAGCGACTCGATCCCGATGGGGGTCTACTTCCTGCGGCCCGATGCGTTCGACGTGATCGAGACACTCAGCCCGTCTGGTCGCGGCGAGTTCGAGATCACGGACGTGCTGAACCACTACATCCCCGACAACGGCCTCTTCTGGCGGCACTACGAGGGCGATTGGACGGACGCGGGCACAATCGATTCGCTGCTCCACGCCGGCGCGATGGCGTCCCAGGCAGCACAAGAGCCCGACCGCGATCTCATTGCCGTCATGGGCAGGTGAAACTGGTCGTCACCGGCGGCGCCGGCTTCATCGGCAACGCGGGTCCGCCTTCTGGTCCAACATCCGCGCGGCGAGCTCACGGTGCGCGGAGGACCGAGTACCTATTCGACGAATAGGCGCACCGGCAACGATCGCGAATTCTGGAACATTCCGTTCTACGAGGCTGAAGGCACCGACCGCAGCACTTGCGCCAACCTCGACACCGGGAAGGATCACGCACCCCGTGCCGAGGGCAGCGTGGCCGCCGATCCGCACAGCCGCCTGCACAACTCGACCGGGATGGCGAAATCGCGCATCGCCCGAACGCGAGTCAATGCCGTCGACGATCGAGGTGAGGATCGTGGTCCGGGGAGATACGCCTACGAAGTCACCAATGTCGACTCCCGCCTGGCCAAAAATCGCCGAATACGTGCTCATGTGAATGTGTTTGCCGAGCCGGATTCCGCCGACACCCGCAGCCAGGATCGTGAATGCGTCGATCCTCGTGTGGTCGCCGATCGTCACGCGATCCGGCGCGAACACCAGCGCGTGGCGGCTGAGGCGCACGTCGATGCCGATGGATGCGAAGCCAACTGACGCCAGCTCATCAGGTTCCAGGAAGTCTGATTTCACGACGCTTGCGCCACGACATGCGCAGGAATTCCAGCAACCCGGACGCCAGGGTCCACGTCGACGGTGACAAAGCTCATCGGTGCGATGGTCGCGCCTTGTCCGACGTGGACACCGGGCATCACGATGCTGCCGACTCCGACGATCGCACCCGGTCCAATGTGGACCGGCGCATCGATCGTGCCGCGCAACGCGTCGGGCACCGTTGGTCCCATGAGATTCCTTCCGGAGTAGTCATCGTTCGAGCTGAAGATCGATGTGCGCGCTTCGATCCTGGCACCGTCACCTATCTCGACACGCGCCCGGCCGACGATCGAGACGTAGGCTCCGACGTGAGCGTGTTCGCCGATCGAAATCCCCTCGAGCCCCGGTGACAGCGTCGCCAGGGCATGGACGCAGGTGCCAGCGCCGATCGCGATCCGTTCTCGCGAGAGAAGTAGCGCATGGCGACTGACCCGCACATGGCGGCCGGCCGCTCCGAGCCCCAGCCTGTCAAGCTCGGCGTCGGTCAGATAGTCGTCAGCCTCCTCGCAGTCGATCACGCGACTGCCTCCATCGCGAGGAGGAGTTGCTCACATACGTAGTCAACGTCGTCCAGCGATAGATCGTCCGACAACGGAAGCGACAACGTGCGTTTGGCGATGTCGTCCGTGGTGGACAGATGCTGCCATATCGGCGCGTCGCAGAAATATGGCTGCTGCGCGAGATGTGGGCTGAAGTACCGCTTTACATCGACACCAGCCACGGCCATGGCCGCAATTACGGGATCGCGCTTCGAACGCCAGTCGATTGGCAGCAACACTGGCATGAATTGGTGCGCCTGCCGAGAGCCCGTCGGGCGTTGGAACTGCAGCAGCGGCAGCCGTGCTCGGTAACGAATTGCGAGTTCGCTACGGTGCTCAAGGATCTGCTCCAGCGCGGCGAGTTTCTGGAGACCAAGGAGCGCGGTCACCTCGTCCAACTTGCCATTGAGGCCGGGCATAGTTGCAACGCGCGGTTGGCCGAACCCGAAGTTCGCCATCGCGCGCAGGCGGTCGATTCGCTCTAGGTCCGCCGCGTAGATTAATCCGGCCTCGGCCGTGGCAAACGTTTTCGTGGCATGCATCGAGAACACCACCGGGCGTTCGAAGCCCGCTCCGGAGCCGACGCCCTCCAGGTTGCGCGACCCAAGCGATGCGGCAGCGTCCACGACGACTCCGACCTGATGCTGGCTTGCCAGGTCGGCGAACTGATCGAGATCGAGCTCGTTGCCGAAGCAGGCGTACGGGACCAGGCAACTGATCTCTTCGCCGCGTTCCACGAGGAGCTCCGCGACGACGGCAGGGTCGACCATCCACGTCTCAGGATCCACGTCCACGAAAAGCGGGGTGAGGCCGCACCACATGGCTGCCTGGGCAGTTGCGGCGAACGTGAACGAGGGCATGACGGCAAACCGGCGGCGGTCCTGCGCTGACACCTGCTCGCGGATCGCCAGCATCAACCCGATGGTTGCGTTCGCGACCGTGAGGCAGCCACCGGTTCCTCCGAAAATCTCATCGCGGACGGCCGCTTCGAATCGTCCATTCACTGGCCCGAAATTGGAATAGATCCCCGAGGAATTCGATATCCGCCAGCTCTCGACCGAGCTCGCTGAGGCGCGGCGGGCGTGGTTGCAGGAATGGGATCTGGCGCGCACCGGTCATGACTCGCGATCGAGTCGGATCATCTGAATGGGTAAACGCCTCCGGTGAGTCTGCCAATCTGCTGCTGCAGGTCCGCATTCGATCCGCTCAGGTGAAGAGCAAGAAAGGCATCGTATGCGTTTGGATCCGCAAAGATGCACTGTCGGTCAAACGCATTGGTGCGTAGGTAATGGATGATGCGGATGTCTGCTGCTGCCGCCGGATAAAGCTCCTCTGCGCGCGTGTCGTTGGGAAAGTTGTAGCGGAGGTCTAGCGCAATCCGCGGCACTCCGGTTGACGCGACGGCGAGGGCGAGCGCAGCTTGTCCTGCGTAGTACGGAGTGACGAGCTCGAATTCGACGCGTGTCGCGTAATCCAGGAATGGCTGGCGAAGGGCGTCGGCGATGTGCATTGTCATGAATACCGCGCCGTAGTTGACGTAGAACGGTGTCGGCACGGGGCGCGCTTCATGTTCAGGAAGCGTCGTGCCAAAGTCCAGCGAGATCGGACCACCGTACATGGCCTGTGCCAGTCGCGTCCACCCTTCGGCGGGATCTTGCTCATTACGAATGACCAGCGGCACATGGGCGATCGTTCCCGCGATCGCGTCTTCATCGATGACTCGATCGAGTACCTCGTCGAACCGCTGCAGTGGCAATGTGTCAGCGTCTGCGAACACCACGATGTCCGAGTCGGGCGGGATGGCGTTCCATCGACCGAACCCCTGCGTCCGGTACAAACCACTCGGGTCCTCGGCGACGAACCGAATGGAGATGCGTTCCAAGTGGCGCCGCCAGCGCTCAGGGACCGTCGTGCCGAGAGGCGCGCCGACCGTGGCGATGAGACGTGCGTCGCGGTATTGCCCGCCGAGCACGTCAAGGGCGAGGCGGTACATCGCGAGCTGGCCGTAGAACCCATCCGTCGGGCTCGCCGGAATCAGGATGTCTGCACCCGGTGCCCGCGGTCTATCACACGGCCAAGAATACGGACTTTTGTCAGGTTGCCCGGGTTGGGGAACGAGACCTAGACGCTTACAGGTATCGCTCAATGATTTTGACCGTCTGCGTCGCTTACAATCGTGGCTGACCGGGCGGATGGCCCAGGGGGGCGGGGGAGGCGGACACGGTGACGGGCTTGGCGCGGTTCGCGGGACCTCAGTTGCGCCCGCATGCATTGGGTATCAACAAGCAACCCGCACTGGAATACCCCCCGCCAGCTACTGGCAAGCAGCTCAGGGCAATCGCGGGCATCGTGCAATTCCAGGTCTCGGTTCCGTGAAACTGCTCGTCACCGGCGGCGCCGGCTTCATCGGCAGTACGTTTGTCCGGCGGCGGCTCGCGTCGACCGAGGACGACATCACGGTCGTCGACAAGCTGACGTATGCCGGCACCACGGCCAACCTCGTGGGCTTGGACCGCGATCCGGCAACTCGGGATCGCTACCGTTTCGTCCGCGCGGATATCGCCGACCCCAAGCAGATGGCCGCACTGATCGTCGACCGGGACGCGGTGATCAACTTCGCCGCCGAGTCGCACGTTGATCGCTCCATCCTCGATCAGACCGCGTTCCTGCGGACGGGCGTGATGGGCGTGCACGCTCTCCTCGAGGGCGTCCGGGCCGCGTGCGAGCGGCGCGGTGCCGGAACCGTGCGCTTCCTGCAGGTGTCCACCGACGAGGTCTACGGCTCGGTCACCGAAGGGGCCAGTCACGAGGCGGATGCGCTCGACCCGCGCAGCCCCTATAGCGCCGCAAAGGCGGCGGGCGAGCTGCTCGCTCGGGCGTACCACACGACCTACGGCCTGGACGTGGTGATCACGCGCGGCTCCAATACCTACGGTCCGCACCAGCACCCCGAGAAGCTCATCCCGCTCTTCGTGACCAATGCGATCACCGATCAGCCACTGCCCATGTACGGGGACGGCATGCAGCGCCGCGACTGGCTCTTCGTGGACGACCATGCCGACGGTGTCGGGGTCGTCCTTGATCATGGCGAGTCGGGCGGCACCTACAACATCGCCAGCACCGACGAGCGCACCAACCGCGATGTCACCGCGGCGATCCTGCAGCGCCTCGAGAAGCCCTGGTCGCTCGTGCGCAGCGTGCCCGACCGGCCCGGGCACGACCGTCGCTACTCGATGGACGGAGCGAGGCTCCGCGCGCTCGGCTGGTCGCCGCGAGTCGAGTTCGACGACGGGATCGCCCGCACCGTCGACTGGTACGTGGCCAATCAGAAGTGGTGGCGCGAGATGCGCGACCAGGACTGGTCGGACTACTACGCGCGCCAATATGGCTGGAGGCTCGAGCAATCGGTCGAGGCGTGACCGACGTCGTGGCCGTATCGGGAGCGAGCGGCCGTCTCGGACGAGCGCTCGTGGCGGCACTCTCGAGCGACCCAACGCGGAGCGTTGTCTCGTGGGACCGGGCAGCGTTCGACCTCGATGCGGTTGACCCGGCAAAGCACGCGGCGGCATCACTGGATCGCGACCTGCCCTCGCTCGTCTTCCATGCTGCCGCGTGGACCGACGTCGACGGCTGCGCGCGTGATCCCGAGTCGGCCAACCGCCGGAACGGCGATGCGGTCGCCGGACTCGCGAAGGCGTGCGCCGACCGCCACGTCGGCCTTGTCATGGTGTCGACCAACGAAGTGTTCGACGGAAAGCGGATGGATGGAGTCGGTTATGTCGAGACCGATCCGGTTGCTCCTGCAAACGCCTACGGCAGCTCGAAACTCTTGGGCGAGGAGGGCGCCCGGTCCGCATTCGACGGCGGTGACGGTCTGTGGATCGCACGGACCGCGTGGCTGTACGGCCCACCGGGCAACGACTTTCCGACCAAGATCATCGCTGCATCGGATCGACGCACAGAAGCCGAGCCGGGCGCTCCACTTCCGGTCGTCGCCGACGAAATCGGCAGCCCGACCTATACCGTGGATCTGGCGCTTGCCCTGGTGGCCCTGGTCGGCGCAACTCGAGGCGGCATCTACCACCTTGTCAATGCCGGCTCGGCGACCCGCTATTCGTGGGCAGAAGCCGTGCTCGGACAATGCCGCCCGGGCCGGTCTCTTCGCCAGATTTCGCAGGCCGACTTCGTGCGCGCCTCGACGCCTCCGGCCTGGGGCGTGCTCGATGGCTCACGCGCCGCTTCCGTGGGTGTGCGATTGCGCCCGTGGGCGGACGCGCTCTCGGACTACCTTGGCGACGTCTGCTGACATTGGTTCGCCGACGACAGCCGGTCCAGGCGCGAGCCGTGAACACCCACGCGCCGTCGCGGCAAGGGAGTGTGTTACCAGCCCTCATCGGGAGTGGGAACATCGCCGCGAAGGAGCTCGACATCGGCTTGATCGCGCAGCGCCCTGCTGCGCCGGCGCCGCGGGTCGCTGGCAGCCCTTTCTTTCATCGCGATCAAATCGGCCGTCGTGACGACGCGCACGTGAATGCCACCCAGGTCCATGAGCTCGGCTCGATCGATCATCACGTCGAAACCTGGGTCACTCGCGATCCGAACAGGCTCGCCTGTCGCATGTTCGAAATTGGTGCGGTGTTGGTGGCGGCCGACCAGGCGGAAGCCCACGGCCGTTATTCCATCGAGATTTGGTCCCGGGGCACGGTCGAACGGACGGCGACGTCGGTGTCGAGCGTCGCGCGCGGCACACCGGAGCGGATGTCGACCGCGATCCCGCCGATGACCGCGTGGGGGGCGCTCAGCACATCCAGAGCCGAGACGACATCGGCGAGAGCGGCCAGCTTGTCGGGGATCGACTGCATGACGCTTCCCCTGCTCGACGCGATCACGACATGCTCGCGGGCCGAAAGCCGTGCGATGGTTTCGAGGCCAGTCACGATCGAACGATACCTGCCGCGTCGAGCCGACCAGATGACGAAGCGGAACTCAGGCGACCTGGGACCGCAGCCTACTCACCAACTCGCGTAGTCTCGGGGCCGTCGCGTCTCGCTCAGAGACGATCGGTCGAGGATCGGGCCAGGGCACGGCAACATCCGGATCGTTCCACGTGAATCCCAACTCGTCCGAGCCGTCGTACTCGTTCGTGACGAGATAGCAGAGCGTCAGCGGTTCGCGGGCATAGAAGCCATGCGCGACTCCCTCGGGCAGGTATACGGCATCGCCTGGGCCGGCATCGATCGTCTCGATCGCCGCGGCGCCGCTCCCCGACAGCAACGGTCGCACGTCGACGAGCCCGATGAACGCGCGCCCGTCGAGGACGATCCAGAGATCGGCCTGACGCTGGTGCATGTGCAACCCGCGCAAGACCCCGGCGCGTGAGCGCGAAAGGTTCGCCTGGCGCATCTGTGTGGACCCGAAAGCGTCCGGCAGCTTCTCCGTCCATCCCTCGCGCCAGATCTCCATGAACGACCCGCGGTCGTCCGGATACGCCGACATCGAACGTCGCCAGACGCCGTCGAGCGCGGTCGTCTGCCACCCGTGACGACTGTCCCGATCGCTCACGGCAGCGCGTACGTGATCTGCAGTTGCTCGTCAGTCGTCAGCGGAGTCGCGAAGGTCACGACGTTTCCGTCGGCGGTCGCACCCGCGCTCAGGCTCGAGACCGTTGCCCCGGGCGGCAGGGTGACCTGGACCGTGACGCTCTTGGGGCCGATGGCCGGTTGCCGCTGGATGGTCAAGTTGTAGTCCCAGGTTCCGTTGTTCTCCACGGCCGCATTCGGCGCCGTCCACTCGTACGTGAGGTTGGCCGTTCCCGGCTGGGTCGGAGTGCCGCCATCGATCAGAAGATAGTTTCCGATCACGTTCCGGCCGAGCTCCTGGTCGATCGTTTCCGCTCCGGATATCGGGTCGGAAGCCTGCCCAACGGCATTGACGAGGTCGGTTGAACCGTTCGTGACGACGCGTGCGTACGTTCCGTACAGGCCGTCCGGGCTCGTGGAGTCCGCTCGAATCGTCGCGTACGGCTCGCCGGGTCTCATCGAGTCGTTCTCCCAGAGGAGCCGCAGCGTCTCGTCGGCGCTGCCATCGGCGCCGAGGACCACGTTCAACACGTCCGCCCGCTTCACGACGAGGTTGTATTTCGATGGAGGGGCGACATTTCCTTCGACCACGTACAGATAGTCACCCGGCGCCTGAAGCAGCTCGCCGCCGATCGGCCCATCCGCGGCGATGGTTTCTGCGGGCGTGTCCTTGAACCAGACCTGCATCAGCCGCTGTTTGCTGATGTCCTGGAACGCGTTGTAGAGGTCCACCCACTTGGCCTGCGGCAGCGAGAAGAGCTTCTGGAGCAGGGTGCTCGCGAGGGAATTGAGGAACGCTTTCCGATCGGTCCCGTTGGCCGTCGACACGCCCCGCGTCTGCGCCAGGACCTGCATCGTCACATCGCCCGGCTTGACCGTCACGTTGTAGCCATCGCCGACCGTGATGGGCCCCGTCACCTGCATCAGCCGGTCAACGGCAAAGGTCGTCAGCGAGATGACCCCATCGATGTTCTGGTCTTTCGACTCGTTGGTGTACAGCTTCAGCGCGTTCTGTGCCGCCGTCGGAAAGTCCGGCGACCAGGCGGCGTCGGCGAGCTGCCACGACTGGTCACCCAGCAGGTGGCTCTGGAGCTCGTCGGGTGGCTGAACGTACGGCACGCCCTGGGTCAGGTCGTAGCGATAGACGTCCTGGAAGCTCATGTCCGACATGCTGCCCTTGTCAAAGGTGACCACGCCGACCGTGCCGGTGTAGCCACCCTGTGGCCGAAGCTCGGCTGGATCCATGGCCAGGACCAGGTACCGCTTGGCGCCTCCCCAGCCCAGGATGCCCGGCAGGATGCCGTCGAGCTCGCGGTACTGGTCGAGCAGGGGCGCGTACTTCTGCAGTGGTTGAGACATCAGGTCCGCCACGTGCCGGATCTGCGTATTTGCGGTGGGCGGGATCGCAGCGAGGCGTGCTTGCGCATCGCCGATGAGGTCGTGGAGGTGATCGACCTCGTCCGTGGAACCGGCCATCAAGGCGACGACGCCGGCGAGCAACGATTGGTCGGCCGCGCCTTCGCGCAGGGCGACGAATCGATCTCCGAGTGACAACGCCGTCTGGCCTGCGCCGGCCAGGTCGGTCGCCGCGAGGAGCAGCGAGTTCGCGTCGTTCAGGATCGCTGCCGCACGTCCCGATCCGCGTGCGATCCCGACGAGCGGGTCCGTGTCCAGGAAGTTGCGCATGGTACCGACGTCGTTTGCCAGGCCGTCGAGCTCCGAATGCAGGTGCGCCAATTGATCGTGCGTCAGGTCCGCCGGACCCATGCCGTGGAGCTCATCCGAGAGTGTCTGTGCGGCGTTCTTCATCTCCCAGGCTGTCAGCGCAACGGGCCCGTAGCGAATTGCCATGAGCCCGATGAAGACGACGACAACGACGATCGCGATCCCGAGCCAACCACGCGCCGTGATGCCGTGGCGTGGCGCGACTCCGGGTCTGGCGGGCACCGGCTGAGCCCACGGGTCCGCGGGAGCGCCCGCCATCGAGGGCGCCATCGGATCGGGATTCTGCTGCCCCGAGGATGTGGTGCCAGCGTCGGATCGAGGAGTACCGCCGGTGTTGGGCTCGTCCAGGTATGCCCGATCCGGTTTCGATGGCGCGCTCAGCGCCGTGCTCGCGCTCGTGCTGGTTGGCGCACCAGGAAGATGACCACCAGGACGAGGAGCGCGCCGATGACCAGGAGCGCGATCATGCCGAAGCTGCCGAATCCGCCGCCCCCGCCGCTGTCCGTGACGGCGGCAGCGGCCGCCGGCTGTGCCGTTGCCGCGGCACCGCCAACCACCGCGAGGTCCTCGCCGGTTCCGAGGGCGGCCAACGGCGTCGGCAATTCCAAAATCGCATCACCTGCGCCAGCGGTCTCGCTTGGAAACGACGGCGCGGCCGACGCTGACGACACGTCCACGGGCGTTGGTGTCGCTTGATGATGCTTCTTGGGCTTCAGCGTCCGCTCGGGAGTGGGCGTTGAGTAAAGGGCGGGCTGTTGCGTGGCCGTTTTGGGCGGCTTGGGCGTGGGCGGCGGTGTCTTCCTGGGCTTCGGGGTCTGCGTCGCCACGGCACCGCCGCAGCCAACGCTCGTGATGTTGGCAAAGCCACCCACGCTCGCAATGACCCTGCGGGTGCCCCCAGCGGGGCCAAATGAGACGGTCACGCTCGTGTGCCCGGCGCTATTCGTGGTGGTCGAACTCGCACTGAGGCGGTCCCTCGACGTCAGCGTGGACCTGAAGGACCATCGAACGGTCTGGAAATCCACCGGCTTGCCGGTGTGCGCGTCTCGGACGGTCGCCGTGATGACGGTATTCGTGTCGCAGCTGGTGTTCCGTGTCGCCGCGAAGGTGACCACGAATGGGTTGGTCCCGACATAGGCGGACGTGCTGCCGAACAGAACGACAGTGAGGACGACGACGGCGATGACTGCAATTGCCGATCGTTGCAGCCTGCGTCCGCGCAGGCGGGAAACAAGGGTCACAAGCCCTATCGACCCTCCAGGTGAAGCACCGCCGGGAACGTCCGCAGCACAATTCGCAGATCCAGCCAGAACGACCAGCGGTCGATGTAGTCGAGATCCAGTTTGGCACGATCATCGAAATCGTGGTCCATCCTGGAGCTGACCTGCCAGAGCCCCGTCAGTCCCGGCTTCATCGAGAGCCGGCGTCGATGCCAGATGTCGTAGCCATCGACCTCGCGAGGGGGCGCCGGCCGAGGGCCGACCAGGCTCATCTCGCCCTTCAGGATGTTCCACAGCTGCGGCAGCTCGTCGATGCTCGTCATCCGCAGGACGCGGCCCCAGGAGGTGATCCGAGGGTCGTTCTTCATCTTGAACGCTGCCCCGTTCGTGTCGCTCAGGTGGACGACCTGCATGTACTGCTCTTCCGCGTCCGCGACCATCGTGCGGAACTTCAGGATCTGGAACGGCCGGCCGTGGATGCCCACGCGCGTTTGGCGGAAGAACGCGGGAGACCCGTCCTTCCAGCGGATGTATGCCGCGACACCGACCAAGAGCGGTGAGAGCAGGAGTAGGGCGGTCGCGGAGACGCCGATGTCCAGGATGCGCTTGGCTGCCAGCTCCAGCATCCGGTCGGGGCCCTGGACGATCGAAAGCACGGCCACGCCGTCGATCTCCTCGATCATCCGCATGCCCGTCTCGACCTGTGGTGCCTCGAGGGGGATCCTCACGATCTTGCCTTCTTCCTGGCAGATCCCCACGATCTTCTCGATCTCGGCCCAGTCGGTCTTGCGGACGCAGATCGCCGTCTCATCGATGACGCGCTCGTGGAACACCTTCAGGATCGACGAGATGGGGCCCAGGTGCGGCCAGGGCGACAGGTCGATCGTCGGCTCGTCGCCAAGGAACCCCACCACACGGATGCCGAACGCGCTCTGCGCCTCGATGCGCCGCGCGAAGTCGAGACCCTCCGGACCCGTTCCGAGCACCAGCAGGAACCTCGGGTTGCGGCCACGCTGGCGGAAATACATGAACGCGCGATGGAGGGCGAACCGGGTAGCGAGTGTTGCCGCGAATTGGAGCGGGAACAGCATGATCAGGTACACGCGGCTGACGAACGTGAGGTCCGACAGGAAGAGCGCGGCAAAGCTGAGGAAGGCGAGCCAGATCGTCGCCCGCAGGATCCCGGACGCCTCGCTCCGCATCGTCCAGTGCGCACGCAGTCGGTACTCACCGTGCACGTACAGCAGTACGACCCACGCGATCGCGTAGAGCACCACGGGCGCCCACATGTTGGCGACCTGCGGCGGCTGCTCGGCGCTGAAGAGGTAGCGAACCAGGTACAGGGCGACAACGACGAGCACGGAGATAGTCGCGTCTGCGCCCATGAGCAGCAGCCGGAGACTGGCACCATGTCGGCAAATCATTCAGCGTGCCCTCGGACGGGACTGCACTTCGTCACCGCGGCCCCACGCGCGTACCGACGGCCACACCGTCTGGGTCACGGCTCCGTCGGCTCGTGGAATCTACCCCACCTATCCATACCGGCCAATAGGCAGGGTTGCGTGTCCGTCTTGGCCGCGCGCTTTTTCGACGCAAAGGCGTCGATCGTTGTGCTGGTGTAGCCTGCGGCGGCGCATCAAGTCACCCAGCTCGACGGTGGAGAAGTCATGCGAAAGTTCGGTCATCCTCGGGCTACTGCCGCGATCGTCGTGGCCATCTTCGCGGCCGTGTGCGTCGCTCTGCCGTCCCTCGGGTACGTCGGCTCCAATCCATTTGTCGTGAGCCTCTCCGGGCCGTCGGGCAAGGTGGACTGCCCGGCGAATGTGACGATCTCCGCGAGTGTCCGCGATGCAAAGACGGCGAAGCCCGTCGATCACCAGACCGTGGCCTGGTCGCTCAAGGGCGCGTCGAACGGTGACGGGCTGAGCGCCAGCGCGACCACCACGAACAGCGCTGGCCGGACGAGCGTCGGACTCTCCCTCGGATCAGCCGGAGGTCAGCGCAGCGTTGTGGCAACGGTCGGAGGCTTCAAGAACGTGCTCGCGGTGACGTGCAAGGCTGGGCCACCGCCCACTCCGAAGCCAACTCCGAAGCCGACGCCCAAGCCAACTCCGAAGCCGACGCCCAAGCCGACTCCGAAGCCAACTCCCAAGCCGACGCCGCGACCGACGACTGTTCCGGCGACCGCTCCCGCGACGGCTCCGGCGACCGGATCGCTGCCGACCGAGGCGCCGACGCAATCACTCAATCCGGACCTGCCGACGATCTTCGTCATCGCGCCGGACGCGACGGACCCGTTCTGGGTCGCGGAGAAGAACGGCGCTGCGCAGGCCGCAGCCGACTATGGCGTGAACGTCGTGTTCCAGGCACCGACCGATGGCTCCGGCGACGCCGGACTGGCAAGCCTCATCACGGCGGCTGTCGGCGCGAGTCCGGACGGCATCGCGATCGACTACGCCGGCAAATCCGTGGAGGCCGCGACCACCCAGGCCCTCGATGCAGGCATCCCGGTGGCGCTTTATGCCAATCGGCGCGTCGAAGGCGATGACGCCCCCGCTGACGCTCGCATCCCCGGCCTTGCCTATTCCGGCGAGGACGGAACGGCTGCGGGAACGCTGCTTGCCGACAACTGGGCGCCGACCCTCACCACGCCAGGCTGCCAGGTGCTGATCGTCAACCCGTCTTCCACAGACGCGGAAATGACAGCCCGCGCCGACGCCGTGAAGGCCTCGCTCGATCGGCAGGGTTTCACCACGCAGGATCTCGCGGCAACCACCGATGAGGCCCAGAACGAGACCCTGGTCGGCACCCAGCTGAAGGCCAATTCATCGATCTGCGGCATCGTTGGCCTGGACGACTCGACGGGCAATGCCGCCGCCAAGTACGTCAGCGACAACAGCCTGAGCCTGCCGATCGCGACCTTCGACGTGGACCAGGAGGCGGCCGACTGGATCCAGCAGGGTGTCATCACCACGGCTGTCAACCAGCAGCCCTTCCTGCAGAGCTACTTTGCGGTTGCCAACCTGAGCAACCTGGTCAAGTACTCCCTCGCTCCGGTGAACGTCGACACCGGAACCAGCCTCGTGACCAAGGACAACGTCGCCCAGGTGCAGGCCTGCATGGCGGCCGGACACTGCTAGTCGGGTCCGGCCGTTGGTCGGCCAGCCGTCGTCAGGCATGGATGGTGACCGGGACAATCTGAACTGGGCTTCGGATTCGTCGGGCCCGTCGACTGGGCCGACGTCCGCCTGACCGAGATGCCGACCGGGTGGCCCTGCGTCGAAACGCTGGCAACCCGAAGGTAGATCCGTTCGCCGCTGGTCACGTTGATCACGAGGCGACCAATCGAGAAGCGACCCGCCTGGACGCAAGCGAGCTCGTGCAGATCTCGGAGCCGCGACCCTCGGAAGACGGCGAGGCTGTCCCACGAGATCAGAGATACGCGAAACCTGTCGGCTTTCGTCGAGGTGTACCGCCACCACACGGAGTTCGACGCGTCCGGCGCGCAGCTGGCGGCCGGCTCGCGCGGTTGGCTGGACGCGCTCCGGGTGTTGGATCCGCCGCGGTAGGGGAGATAGCTCACCGCGGTTGCATGGGCGAAGTTGTCGTTCGGTGGCCGGAGTTGGCGCCGAACGTGGAGGACGTCCGCACCACCATTGCCGTAACCATCCGCGACGGACACCTGGAACCAGATCGCGTCACCGCGGTCGACATCGAAATTCAGATGGAGACCATGGAAGTCGATGCACCCGATCTCGGTGAGGTCCTCGAGCCGTTCCCCGCGATACACGGCGAGCGTGTTCCCGGTGGACCCGAGGAACGCCATCAAATGCCCGGACCGCCGGGCGTGGTACGTCCACCAGACACTCTTGTGCACGGATGGATAGCACGATGGAGTCGGTTCACCGGCTTGGCGCGTCGCACTCGTGGTATCCGAGCGACCGGCGAACGGAAGCGTCCAGATCACCGCAGCCTGCGCTGATTCGTCATTCACGGGCCGGTGTTGATGGTGGAGGTGGAGGACCACCCTGCCGCCGATTGCGGCGACGGCTCGGATGTAGATCGTCTCGCCGGCCCGAGTATCGAAGTTGAGCACTTCCCTCCCGATCGGTCCGCAGCCGATCTCCGCCAGGCGATCCAGGGCGTGGCCGCGGTAGACAGCGAACGAATCGGCGCCGTCTCCGCCGAGGTGGGCAAGGAGGTGGTCGGCCTCGCGTGAGCGATAGCGCCACCAGATGCTGCGAAGTCCTGGGAACTCCCGATCCTCACACGAGGCGGGTGATTCGCCGGGTTCGAGCGTCGCGTCGCGCGTCGTGGAAGGCCCGCGATACGGCAGTCGATGCGCCGGTGCCGCGGCGGCGAACGCGTCGTTGCGAGGCGATGCCGCGATGGCTGACTTTGGCGCGGTGGCAACCCAGACGAGTGCGACGATGAACGCTGCCACTTGAGAGTGAGCGAACCTCGGCCGAGGCATCTCTGGCGCATCTCCATGACGGCGGTTCGGGACGCCGACGTTAGCGAGCAGCCCTTACCTCGCCGTCAACGCCGACTTACCCGGCGATTGGCCGACGTTCGTCCGGTCGGGACCGGCTCGCCACGGGATCGGCGTGGGTTCAAGAGGTAGGCTGTTGGAGATGTCGAAAAGCCCGACGATTCCCGGAGCGGCCGAGCCGCAACCGCCAGGACCGGAATTCCGTGTCTGGACCTGGGAACACGCGATCGGCGAGCGGCGATCGGGAATTTCGTGGCTTGGCGTGCTGTTGTTGGTGACCGGCGTCGCCATCTTCATCAACCAGGTGAATCCGGCCGTCGACCTCGGGTCGCTCTTCCTGCTCGGTCTCGGCATTGCCTGCGGGGTTGCCTGGCTGATCGGTGGCTGGAAAGGCGCAACGGTACCGTCGCTGGTCTTCATCGGTTTGGGGGTCCAGGGCCTGCTGAGCGACGTGGGTGAGCTTCGCGGGCCCGGCTGGTCCGCGGTCGCCATCGCGATCGCGCTGCTGTTGGCGTGGCTCATCGGCTTTCGGCAACATCGCCGGCGGACGTGGGCGTTCTGGGTGGGCGTCGTGTTCGGGCTCTACGGCGTCTCGCGAATCTCGAGCGAGCTCTACCCGGGCGTGCCCGATGTGGGTTGGCTGGCTGCGATGGTCCTGATCATCGTCGGAGTCGGCCTGCTCGTGCGTCGACGGGCGGACTCGGGCGTCACCTACTGGTAGCGCTCGCGGAGACGGTCGGCGACGGGCTCGCCGTTCCGATGGACGGAGCGACGGACGGCGATGGGGACGGCTCCGGGGACGGCTCCGGGGACGGCTCCGGATCCGGAGTCGGCTCGGTCATGTTGCCCTGGAACCTTCGATCGCTGCCGAGCAGTGCGTACGCCGCGAGTGCCGCTGGATCGCTCTCGATGTCCCAATTGACCGGCTCGAGGTTCTGGCCGAACACATCCTTCATGTTGAAGTCGAAGTAGAAGATCCCGCTCAGTTGCGGGAAGCGCCGGTAGAGGCTCAGGTAGCCATTCGAGAGCCATTTGCCTCGGTCGGGCAACTGGGTAAGGACGCCGGTCTCGCCGATCAGCAGCGGCAGCGCTGCCGCGCCGGGGATCTGCCGTATGCGTGCCAATCCGGATCCAAGGACACTGTCCATCGTCTGGGCTGCTCCCCGGGCGTATCCGTCGACTCCGATGTAGTCGACGTACTCCGGACCGGGGAAGAAGAAGGGCGACGTCTCCACGCCCGTGACCGTCGGGCACCAGAAGAACTTCACGTTCGGCGCGATGCCGTGGATGAGCGTGTACACGTGCCGCCACGCCAGGACGTAATTACCCGGCGTGTTGCCCAGATCAAAGTAGCGGCTGCGATCCTGGGTTGGCGACCAGGGAAACCAGTCGCCGTTCATCTCCCACGCGTAGCGCAGCACCACGGTCTTTCCGTAGGCGGCGGCCCCCTCCGCCCACGAGCGGAGGAAGTCGTCGAACGAGCCGGCTGCGACCGACGCGTTGCTGTAGGGCATGGCCGTCTCGAGCGAGTTGGATGGCGACCGCCCGAGTCCCGGTCCTGTGGGCGTCATGTTGACGAGCGGCGTGATGCCCCTCTCGTCGAGAGCGGCCAGGAGCGTCGCCGGCAGGAACGACGCACGGGGCGAGTACTCCCCGCCGTATTCGGCGAAATTCGTCCAGAAGGCCAACGCGCCGGGATACCGGCCGAGACCGCCTTGGCCGGCAGGTGCCGCGAGCTTGTCGATCGCCTGGACGATGTCCGTCTCGCGCGCGTCCTTGTCCGCCAGGCCATCAGGGATCGCAATACCCATCGTGATCTGGCGCACGCCAGGAGTCGAAACCGGGTCCGACGCGGATGGCATGACGCTCGCCGACGCGATCGGTGTGCCGAGGGAGCTTCCAGGCGTGGATGAACCAGGCGCGGTCGAGGGCGACGTTCCAGGCGACGACGATCCGGGTGCCGATGATCCGGGCGCCGATGATCCGGGCGCCGGCGATCCGGGCGCCGGCGATCCGGCCGTCGAGGGCGACGAGGGCGATGATCCGCTCGCGCTACCGAGCCCGAGTGGGTTGCCGACGCAGCCAGCGAAAACCAGCAGCACGCTGAACACGACTGCCAACGGGCGCCTGTTGAAAGAGCTTCGATCGGTGGTGGGAATCGGCATCGGCCATGCAACGTGCGGGGTGAACGGAAGGTTCCAGCGCGGAGTGCCGAACCTACGGTCGACCCAAGCGCGGTGAGATCCGGATGATAGGCGCCGTCGGGCGGGAGGCCCCTCCGCAGGCCCGAGCGTGACTCGCCATGGGTCGCAACGCGGGGCCGTGAACCGGAGCCCCACGACCGCCCGGCGCATCGAAGGGGACATCACTCGACGGCTTACCAACCCGTGTGGTGGTAAGTCCGACTACCGGCCAAATCTGGATCAACCACCAATGGGCGTGGTATCTCGTGCGGATTCCGGCTCGTGGACGCGTTCTCCGGGGCGCTCTCTGCGTTTACCACCACGCCGGTTGCTAAACGGATCAATTTGCCGCCGGGTCCCGGCTTTAGCGCCGAGCTGCGGACCGGCGCTTGCGTTTCCTCCGCCATGCGGCGCTTCGCTGGCATTGCGGCGCTTCGCTGGCATTGCGGCGCTTCGCTGGCATTGCGGCGCTTCGCTGCATTGCGGCGCTTCGCTTGCGTTGCTGCGCTTCGCTTGCGTTGCTGCGCGCGCCATGTGTCCGTGTCCTGCCGTTGCCGGCAGGCTGCGGACCGGCGCTTGCGATCAGTTCGGCTCGACCACCATGCGAAGGGCCGACAGCGCCTGCTTGGCGAGCGGCTCGGTCACTGACTCCTCGAGCAGCTTCCAGACCTCGGCTCGCGGCAGGGGCGGGCGATACGGCCGGCGTGCCGTCATCGCCTCGTAGCGGTCGCAGATTGCCAGGATCCGCGCCGCAAGCGCCGTTCGCTCGTCGGCGAAGGCGGGGAACGTGCCGGTACCGTCCAGCTTCTCGGCCTGTGCCTCGATCAGCGGCGCGAGGCCGGCCAGGATGCGCGAGCGGCGCAGGATGTCGGCGCCGATCTGCGGGTGATGCTGGACGATGGCGCGTTCCTCGTCGGTGAGCGTGGCCGGCTTCTCGAGGATCTCGATCGGGACGAGCAGCTTGCCGATGTGGTGCAGCAGCCCCGCGCGACGAAGCTCGCGGCACTCGGCATCATCAAAGCCGAGCCGGGCAGCGACGCGCTCTGCCAGTCGGGCCATCCGGACGCCGTGGCGACCCATCAGCGGGGTCCGCGTGTCGACCAGGTCGGCGAACGTGGCACACACGGTGTCGATGTGGGCGGCCGTGCTGCGGCGGATGTCGCCGGCGGGCTCTGCGTCGAGCAGCTGCTTGATCGGGTCCTCGGTAACCAGTCGCGTCCAGAACGTGTCCGGCTGGCTCAGCAGCAGCTTGACGATCTCGGGATCGAGCCGATGCAGCCGTTCGCCCTGGAGCTGGGTCGTGACTTCGCGGCGAACCATGGCAACGGCACGCTGGCGATTGGCTTCCTTGCGGGCAGCCTGTTGCATGCCGCGGGCCGCGGCCACGGACGCGGTTGACGCGACCGAGAGGATGCGGCCGCCCAGCGGAGTGGCGTGCTCGCGGAGCTTCATCGGCCCCTTGCCGTCCCAGCGCTCGTCGGCGGAACAGACGGCTTCGGCAACCTGGATGGAGAGGCCCAGCGCCCGGATGACGGCTGCGGCACGGTCGGGACGCGAGAGATGGACAGGCGTCTTGCCCGAGCGCGAGCCGGCCCGTCGCGATAGCGACGGGATCAGCTTCCTGGACGGCTCCTGGGCACGGCCGGTCGTGCCGGCATCGCCAAGCAGGCCTGCGTAGAGCAGCGCCGAGCGCATCTCCTCGCTGCGGTCGAGCAACTGGCCCAGCTGTGCCGCGATGACTGCGGTACGGACGGCATGGCCGTGTGCGCGGCTCTCGGCCGCGTCCAGGCCCGCAGACAGGGCCGCCAGCAACTCGGCGGTGCGGCGGCGCGGCGCGCCGGCGTCCCCGATCTGGCCGCCGATCGAGCGTGCGGGCGGGAACGCACCGCCGATGAAGCCGGTGGGAGTCTCGGCGGGCTTCACCGCAGGCGCGCCGGCTGTGACCATCGATGTGCCGGCTGCGACCGGCCTGGCTTGCGCATCCGCCTCGGCTTGCGCATCCGCCTCGGCTTGCGCGAACGGCTTGTCCTGCGGAACCGATTTGGTTTGCGCGAACGGCTGGTCCTGCGCAACCGATTTGGTTTGCGCGAATGACTTGTCCTGCGGCACCGACTTGGTTTGCGCAGCCGGCTTGGCCTGCGGTACCGGCTTGACGGCGAGGGGGAGGAACCGCGACGTGGTTGGCGGGTCCTTCACCGGTGCCGCGCGGAGAAGCGCAGCGACGGACGAGTAGCCGGCAACGCCCTGGTTCACGTCAAGGAGCACCGACCATGCCGACAGCCAGTCCCGATCGATGCGGTGCATCGGGGCGGCCCTCAGGATCGGAACGGGCCGCGCGATCGGCTTGGCGGCAGGGCTTGCGACGGCAGCGCTTGCGACAGAAGCGTTCGCGGCACGCATGGTCGGCGCGGCTGGCGTTCGGGTGACGGCGGCGACGGTGGTGGCCCCCGCGATCGACCGCGCGGTGGCAGTGGCCCGATCCGGCGTCCGCGAGGTCAAACCGACCTCGTTCGGGGTTGCGGCGCGCGGCGCTGCGGCGCGCGGAGTCGCGACGGAGAAGATGGAGGAAGACAGCGACGGCTTCGACCCGGCCACGGCAGTCGGCGACGGCTTCGGTGCGGCGACTGCAGACGGCGACGGCCTCGACGTGGCGACGGCTGATGGCTTTGCCGCAGAGGCGGGTGACGGCTTCGACGCGGCAAGGGACGCCGGGTTCGACCCCGTGACGACCCCGGGCCTGGGCACGGCGGGATTTCCACTCGGAGCCTTGCTCGGGAGCGGACTTTCGACTGGTCGGTCGTGGACCATGGCGGGTCCCACCGTGTGGCCAGAGCAGCTCCACGATGCCGGGCTGGAGCCGCGCAAGAAAGGGGCGTGCGCGCCGGCTCGCAGCGTCAGCAGTCATAGGTGCATGGTCCCGATTTGGGGCCGTTGCAGGGACCCGGCATTCGTCCCGCCGGGGTGTCGCCATGGGTACCGACGCCACCCGATTTGGCTGCCGCTATCGGCACCGGATCAACCCGTGTAGACGCCCCCCGGGTCGAGCTCGTCGCGGATGAGCCGCAGCTCCTCGTCGCTCGGAGCAGGCGTCTCGGAGACATCGAGGCGCCATGCGGATGGGCCAGCCGATCGATCCGCGCACGGCATCGACCGACACGCCCGGATGGAGCGAGTCGAGGCGCATCTCGCCGTCATCGTCGAAGTGGTAGATCCCCAGGTCCGTGACCACCACCGACGGACCGGAGCCCAGCCAGCCCTGCTCGCGGCGGATCCGTGCGGCCGCCTCGGCGCCGCCGAGGTTGCCCGGGCGAGGTGCGGAAGTCGATCCGCTCCACGAAGCTGCGCCGCGACTGCCGCATGATCACGAAGACCTGCCGCGCGTTGATGGCGATCTCGCACGCGCCGCCGGAACCCGGCAGGCGTGTCCTGGGCTTCGCGTAGTCGCCGATCACCGTGGAGTTGATGTTGCCGAAGCGGTCGATCTGGGCCGCGCCGAGGAAGCCCACGTCGATCAGCCCACCCTGCAGGTAGTAGCCGAAGAGCTCCAGCATGCTGGTCACGGACGTCGCTCGCGTGACGATGGTCGGGTCCCCGATCGACAACGGCAGCCGCGCCGGCCGGGCTCCGAAGACGCCCGACTCGTAGACGAGCTCCAGCTCGGGCGAGACGGTCCGCTTGGCCAGGTTGACCGCGATGTTGGGCAGCCCCACGCCGACGAAGCAGACTCGCTGGCCCGCAAGCTCGCGCGCCGCGGCAACGATCATCATCTCGGCCGCGCTGAAGGTCGATGCCTGGACGATCGTCAAGCCGCCACCTCGCGCGGATCAAGTCTCTTGAGCTCGACGATCCGATCGAAATCGGCGTCGGGAGTGATGATCGTCCGGATGCCCTCCTCGAGGCATGTCGCCACGTGCACCAGGTCCCGAGCAGCAAGGCCAGGGTAGCGCTCGATCAAATCCGGAACACGACGGATGATCGCGTCCGTAAGCGGAAGCACTGGCTGAAAGACCGCTAGGGCTTCGCGCGCCATCGAAATCCCAGTCGCTGGACGATTGATGGCGACGAACCGATGGAGGATCTCCTGGACGACTTCGGCTGAGGTCGTTGCTTCCAGGAGCGCGTCCTTTGCCTGTTGGAGCACGTGCTGGCAAGGAAGCCGAAGCGGGTGTTCACCGCCGCCGGCATACATGAAGACGGCAGCGTCAAGAAACGCTGGCATCCGATCTCGAATTCGGACTCCTCGTAAGCCATGCTCTGCTCGATCTCCCGCAGCATGTTCTCCTCGATCTGCGCCTTCATCACCGGCCAATCGTCCACCGGCGCATTGAGCGCGAACAATCGCTGGAGCGCTGCCTGTCGCTCGTCGTTCGAAGGGATCTCGAGGTAGCTGTCGACCGCAGCGCGAATCACCGCGCCAACGGACGACTGATCACGCTTGGCGCGCCGCTTCAGCGTTGCCAGTTGCTGCTTCGACAGAAGGACCTGGGTTCGCTCACTGAACATGTGCATACCATACTATGCGCACCACAACTGCGCGCCGGTCGTCCACCCAGATCGTCGCGTTCAGCCGCGGTACTCCCCGTAGTCGACGGAACCGGAAGGCGCCTCTCCACTGGGCTCCAGGCGCTCGACCGCCGCTGCACCCAGCTTCTCGAGGTACTCGGCGCGCCCGGACACCCCGTGTACCCATTCGGCGAGCCACGCGTCGAGCCGCTCGGGGTCGCGGCTGATGTCGTCCCAGTCGAGGTAGAACTGGTTGTCCCGGTCGTAGTAGCCCTGTGCATACGAGGGGTGCGCCCCGTACGGCTCGTGCACGACTGCGTCGACGATCAGCCCGGGCACGATGGTGCGGTTGGGATCCGCGCGGATGACGTCCTCCGGAACGACCTCCTCGACGACGACGATGACGCGATCCGCGGCGAAGCAGACCTCTTTCTGCGCCCCGGTGAGACCCCAGATCTGGGTGTTGCCCGACGCATCGGCCCGCTGCGCATGCACGATCGCGACATCGGGGCGGAGCGGCGGCACGGCGTAGACGGTGCCATCGCCGTAGGGCGAGGCGATCTCCCGGATGAGCGGGTTGGCCTTGGGCAGGTCCGTTTCGAAGTACGACCGCAGCGGGAAGAACGGCAGCTTCATGGCGCCGGCCGTATACCGGGCAACCATGCCGAAATGGCTGTACTCCTCGAGCTCCAGGCTCGGCGCGTCTCCCTCGGTCACGCGCCGGATCGCATGCAGTCCGCCCACGCCAGGGTTGCCCATCCACGAAAAGATCAGCTTGCGTGCCACGCCCGCGGCGATCATCTGGTCGTAGATCAGGTCCGGCGTCATGCGCGCCAGCACCAGGTCGCGCCGCCGCTGGCGAATGATCTCGTGGCCTGCCGCGAAGCAGATCAGGTGGGTGAAGCCCTCGATGGCCACCGTGTCGCCGTCGCGAACCAACTCCGCGACCGCGTCATGCATCGACGCGACCTTCTCACCGCGCCCTGCAACTCCGCCCTCCACAGCCGGATGATGCCCCATCCCTCGTGGGGCCACGAGGCGCGTGCCGGAGGAAAGGAAGAAGGGAGCCGGCGAACCGGCTCCCTTCGTTGGGCTGGTGATCGTGGCGCTCGCGCGTGACCCGTTGTCGGGCCACCGCTTACTGCGCCCTGACGTGGGCCGTGACGATGTCGACCGCGGCTCGTGGTGCGCTCTTGGAGCGCATCACGATGGAGATATCGCGTGTCGCGGTGACCGGGATGGTGCCGTGAGCCGTCACCTGGATCCTCAGCGTGACCACATGGCCGGCGCCGAGATTCGAGAGGGTGAACGTGCCTGCCTCGACCTGGGCCGTGACGTCTACTCCCTTGCGGAAGATCGCGACGCGGTACTCCTGTGAGCCGCTGACGATGGCTGTCGCTCGGAACGAATCGGTGTCGAGGCCGTCGTTCTGCAGCTTGACCCAGAAATTCTTGGTCTCGCCGGTGGCAACGACCTGGCCCACCGTCTGGGCTGCCCTCGGGGCCGCCGCATAGATGTTGTTGCCCTTGTACGGACCGGAGTGATGCGCTGAGATCAGGCCGTCGGCCACCCGGTGGGTGTCCGTGTAGGTGCATGTGATGGCGTCGTTCGCAACCACGTGCAGCGTGATCTTCCGATGGGCGAGGTCCACGGCGGCGGCATGTGTGCCACCGACGCAGCTGAGCCCGATGAGGCTCCACCCGTTGACGTGGGACTGGCGAATCGTGTACGTGCCGGGGCTCAGCACCAGGACCTGTGTGTCGCTGGGATTGTTGCTGGCGTTCGGCAGCGTGAACGGTGCCCCCGTCGACGGCGTGAAGACAAAGTGCTGTCCGGCCGGATGGGTCTCGAGGACGATCGAGACCGTGCCATGGCCCGCGACGTCCCGGTGCCGGCCAGCGCTGAGCTCACCGTTGCATGGTTGGGGTCATTGGAGCCGACGTCGAGAGAGGCTGACTTGGCGCCCACCGAAGTGGGTGCGAAGGCGACCTTGATCGCGCACGTGGCGTTGGGTGCCAGGACTGCGTTGAGGCAGCCGTTGTTGGTGATCGAGAACTGATCGGCATTCGTGCCCGACAGGCCGACGCTCAGGACCGACAGGGCCGCCGTGCCATTGCTGGTGACGGTGAAGGTCGTGGTCGCGGACTGGCTCCCCACAAGCTGGCCACCGAAGGCCTTGCCCGAGGGAGTGAGCGCGATGCCGGCGACCGGGGTGACCCCGTTGCCGCTGAGCGACGAGCTCACCGAGGGATGGACCGGGTCGTTCGACTGGACCACCAGGGTGGCCGCCTTGGCGCCTGCCGAGGTGGGCGCGAAGTCCACCTTGACGGTGCACGTGCCATTCGGCGTCAGCACCGCATTGAAGCAGTTGTTCGTGTCGATCCCGAACTGATTCGGGTTGAGCCCGGACAGATGCGTGTCGGAGATGCTGAGGGCGGCCATACCGATGTTGGTGACCGTGAAGGTCGTGGTCGGCGAGACGCTGCCGACCAGCACATCGCTGAAGTCCTTGCTGGATGGCGTGAGCTGGGCCTGGGGTGTGAGACTGGTCGTCCCGGTGCCGGCCAGCGCTGAGCTCACCGTTGCATGGTTGGGGTCATTGGAGCCGACGTCGAGAGAGGCTGACTTGGCGCCCACCGAGGTGGGTGCGAAGGCGACCTTGATCGCGCACGTGGCGTTGGGTGCCAGGACTGCGTTGAGGCAGCCGTTGTTGGTGATCGAGAACTGATCGGCATTCGTGCCCGACAGGCCGACGCTCAGGACCGACAGGGCCGCCGTGCCATTGCTGGTGACGGTGAAGGTCGTGGTCGCGGACTGGCTCCCCACAAGCTGGCCACCGAAGGCCTTGCCCGAGGGAGTGAGCGCGATGCCGGCGACCGGGGTGACCCCGTTGCCGCTGAGCGACGAGCTCACCGAGGGATGGACCGGGTCGTTCGACTGGACCACCAGGGTGGCCGCCTTGGCGCCTGCCGAGGTGGGCGCGAAGTCCACCTTGATGTCGCAGCTGTGTGCCGGCTGGATGACGGCGTTGAAGCAGTCGTTCGTGTCGATGCCGAACTGGTTGGGCTTGAGCCCGGACAGATGCGTGTCGGAGATGCTGAGGGCGGCCGTGCCGATGTTGGTGACCGTGAAGGTCGTGGTCGGCGAGACGCTGCCGACCAGCACATTGCTGAAGTTCTTGCTGGATGGCGTGAGCTGGGCCTCGGGCGTGGGACTGGTCGTCCCGGTGCCGGTCAGCGACGAGCTCACCGTTGCATGGGCGGGATCGTTCGAGCCCACGTCGAGAGAGGCCGTCTTGGGACCTGACGTCGTCGGCGAGAAGGACACCTTGATGTCGCAGGTGTGCGTCGGCGGCAGGACCGCGTTGAGGCAGCCGTTGTTGGTGACCGAGAACTGATCGGCATTCGTGCCCGACAGGCCGACGCTCAGGACCGACAACGCCGCGGTTCCATTGCTGGTGACGGTGAAGGTGGTCGTGGCCGTCGTGTTGCCGATGACCTCGCTGCCGAAGTTCTTGCTCGAGGGAGTGAGCGTGATGCCGGCGGCCGGGGTGACCCCAGTGCCGCTGAGCGCCGAGCTCACCGAGGGATGCACGGGGTCGTCCGACTGGACCACCAGCGTGGCCGACTTGGCACCCGCCGAGGTGGGCGCGAAGTCCACCTCGATCGTGCACGTGTCGTTCGGCGCCAGCACCGCGTTGAAGCAGTTGTCGGTGTCGATCCCGAACTGGTTCGGCTTGAGACCCGCCAAGTGCTCGGATGAGAGGGTCCGTGTGGATGTGCTGGTGTTGGTGACCGTGAAGGTCGTGGTCGGTGACGTGCTGCCGATGAGCACGTTGCCGTAGTTCTTGCTGGCCGGAGTCAGCTGAACTTGCGGGCCTGCCACGTTGACCGTCGCATGGTAGGTCGTCGAGCCGCCGTCCTTGTCCATGATCGTGCCGCGAACGGTGATGTTGCCCGGGGTCGCCGGCGCCGTGCAGTTCGCGGTGCTCGATGCACTGAACGAACCGAACGTCCCGCTGCCACAGTCAAAGGCGTAGGTGAAGCCGGCCGTGACGTCCGCCGACGACACGTCGTTGGGACTCGTCAGGCTGACCTGGAAGCCGGAGCTCAAAAGGACCGCCGCCGGGGCGTTGATAGCTGCCGTCGGGGCGACGTTGTTGGCCGTGGTGTCGAACGCGTCAGTCGCCTGCGAGCCGTTCTCGTCGGTCGCGGTGACGTTGACAGTGGTCGTGGCGTAGTTGTCGGTCGTGGCGTAGGTCCACGTCCAGTGGCCGTTGTGATGGTCGGTGAAGGTGCCGAAGCCGACCGCGTTGTCGGCGGTGATCGTCGGCGCGACCGGGCTGGGCGACGTGAACGAGCCGTTCACCGTGAGCGTGTCGCCCTCGTTGCCATTCGCCGGGTTCGGGTGCGCGCCCGCGCCTGTGCTGATCGCGATCGTGGTGCAGCTGCCGTTGAGGTTGCTGCTGACCAGCCACGGGCTGTACGTGACCTTGGAGGAGACAAGGGAACCGGAGCCACTTGCAATGGCGCCGGGGCCGGTTGAGCTGCCCCACCAGTTGCACGTCCCACTAACGGGGCCGTTCGCCGGCGTCGTCGGGTCGACGAAGATGCCTGCGGCGGACGAGCCGACGTCGAGGCTGTTGCGGTTGATGGCCACGGTCTGGTAGACGCCGTTCGGGCCTTCGATCCAGACGGCAACCTGGTTGGCGCTCGGGCTGGTGAAGCCGCTGATGACGTTATGCGACACCGTCGTGTTGGGCGTGTCGTTCTCCAGGCCGATGGCGTGGATCCAACCGCCTGCGGCGGATGCCGTCAGGTTGCTGATGGTGTTGTTCTCGATGTCCAGCTCGGCGCCGACAGCATTGTTCGTCTGGATGCCGTAGGCACCGCGCACGACGCTGGTGACGTTGGTGATCGTGTTTCCCGTGATCACGATCCCGGTGCTGGAACTGCTCGCCGTGCTATCACCGATGAGCACGCCCTTGGCCGAGCGCGGGCTCGAGATGTCGGAGATCTTGTTGTTGGTGATCGACACGGCGTCAGGACCGTTCTCGAGATAGATCGCCTGGGCAGCTGCCTGGCCATCGCTCGTGGTCGGGTCGGTGTTGGTGATGTTCTTGAAGATGTTGTTGGAGATCGTGGCCCCCGAGCCGGCCGTCTTGACGACCACGCCGTTGGCAGAGTCGTTGATCGTGACGGCGGGGTGGGTCACGGAGAACCCGTCGAGGGTGATGCCGGTCGCCTGAAGCGTCGTGGTTCCGTTGATGGTCGACTCGGTCGCGTCGCCGAACGTGCGGCCGCCGACTGCGTCGCCGAAGTGGTTGCCCTTGAGCGTCACCGTCTTGGCGACGTTGCTGTCACCAGGGAACGTGCCCGGACCGACGAGGACCGTGCCGGAAGGATCGACGAGGTTGACGCCTTCCTCGATCCGGCTGGTCGATCCCGACTGGGATCCCAGCGCGGTGACACGCATCGTCGAGTGATCCGCCTGGAAGCCATCGCGTGCCGAGGGCGGTGTCAGTGCCGCTCGTCAGGAGCGGCGTGAAGTCGATGGCACCCGTCATCAGGGCATTCACCGTCGACTCGTTGGCGCTTCCCCACCAGTTCCCGGAAAGATCCACGGGGTTGGCGGGGAGGACGTTCGTGACCGCGTTGCCGAGGAACTTGTTGTCGTGCGCATGCAGGACCGGCAGGAATGCATCCGACGTGTCGTCGTACGCATGGATTGCCTGCAGAGTTCGCGCCGGTGACGACGTTGCCCGTGATCGTGGCGGTCGTGTCGCCGGTATTGCCGGTGAAGGCGGCCGCGAAGATCCCGGTATTGCCACCCGAGATGGTGTTGTTCGTGATCGTCGAGCTGCCCTGGTCCAGGCCGATCCCGACGTACCGGTTGTTGCTGATGGTGTTGTCGTCGACCGTCAGGCCGCTGCCGAGGACGTAGACGCCGATGTCGTTCGCCGAAACGGTGTTGTTGGTGACCTGCGTGCCCGAGCCGGGGTTGAAGAGCAGGATGCCCACCGACTGCGTGTTGTTCACGAAGTCCGGCCCGCACACGACGGGGACGTTCACGTCGCACTCGTTGCCGGTCACGGTGTTGCCCGAGACGGTCGCGACCGCGCCGCTGCTGACCTGGATGCCGTTCTGGGCGATGAAGGTCTGCGAGCCTGCGCCCGTGAAGGTGCTGTTGGTGATGGTGGCCGTTGACGTCGAACCGCTCACCACGATGGCGTTCTTCTGGTAGCCGGTGACGGTGACGTGGTTGACGGTGCCCGTGGCGTTCGTGGGGATGCTGGCCTTGCCGATTTCGATCCCGACGCCGTTCTGGCAGCCGCTCAGCGGCGCGTCGCGGATGTCCGCGACGGTGACGTGCGAGGCATCCAGGTTCGCGTCGGCGGAGGCAAAGATCCCGTAGTGGATGCTTCCGCAACCGGACGGCCCGGGGCCTGACACCGTGAGGTGATCCATGGCCACATCGGCGCCGTTGTTGACCTCGACGACGGACATGAAGCCACCGGTGCCGGCGGTCAGTGTCGCGGGCGCCTTGATGATGGTGCCCGCCTCGGAGCCACCGGTGATCGTCAGGGTTGTCCCGACCACCACCTGCTCCGTGTAGGTGTCGTCCTTCACCAGGACGATGTCATTTGCCGCCGCGCGATCGATCTCGCCCTGGATGGTCGACCCGATGCGCATGGTGTTGGGGCAGCTGTAGGAGCCACCGCACACCGTAGTCGTGCCGGTGAGGCTGTTGTTGGCCGGGTCCGGCCCGGTCATCACCGCGCCGTCGAACGTGTTGTTGTCGAACCAGGCTTTCCACGCGAACTCGGAGTTGACCACGGTGCCGCGCGAGCGGATGTACACGCTGCTGCCGGTGAACGAGTTGCCACTGATCGTGGCGCCTCCGACCTGGCCGACGTACCACGGCACGGTCGTGCCGGCGCCGTTGAAGCTGACTCCGGGGTAGGTCGCGACCGTCGCAGGCAGAACGGCGCCGCCGTGGAGGTCGAACGTGTTGTTCTTGATCTCGCGATTGGTGACGTTGCCCGCGGTGCCGGTGTACCCGGTGATGTCGACGCTGGTGCCGTCGGTGAACTGATTGCCCAGGATGTGGTACTGGGCGATGACGCCGTTCGGATCATTGAAATACACCGAACCGCCGCCGGGGACAGCAGTCGTCGAATTCTTGAGAGTGAAGTTGTCAGCAAAGACTTCGAACGTCTTGTTGTCGTTCTCGGTCAGCGACGTCGGGTCGAGATTGCCCTTGATGGTGAGACCTTGGAATGTCGTGTTCGCCGCCTCGACGAAGATCCCATCAGGCCCAAAGTTCGCATCGCTCAGCGTGGTGATGTCGGCCAAGGTCGAATTCGGATTGGTGATCACATTGTTCGAGCTGTCAACGCCCATGATCTTGATGCCGGGCTTTGACGACGGAACGAACAGGCCGAAGTTGTATGTGCCACCCAACACGCTCGGTGACCGGTTCGTTGCCTGCTCGCGGTAGTGGCCTGGCAACACGCGGATCGTCCCGTTGGAGTGAACGGTGTCGATGGCGGTCTGGATCGACTTGAACGCATCGCCTGTGCTGGTGCCCCCGTTGAGGTCACTGCCGCTGTTCGCATCCACATAGCAGACGGCGGTGCACAAGCTGGCGGCACTCGCGTCGTCCGTGGAGTCGCTGATGTTGTCGAAGAGGTAGCCACCGCCCGCAGTGCCCGGATTGCTACTGCCGCGGATGGGAAACATCAGCGTGTCCGTCACTGGGACCACGTTGCCATTGCCGTTCTGCTCCGGGTCGTACCGGTAGTAGTCCTCCCACGAGCCGCCCGTCGCTTTCAAGACGCCATCGATGAGGACCTTGACAACGTCGTTCCCGGTTCCCGGCACGAAGTCCATCGAAAGTTCGACGTGGTGAGACGTCCCGCGGCTGATCGTCGCGATGTCGTGATCGTTGAAGGTGGCGACGGTGTTCAGGGGACCAGGATCGGTCACATCGAAAAAGTGGACGTGGATGCCATCCGGCTGATCATCGAACCGCAGGTAGCTCATGCGTCCGCCCTGGCCATCATCGGCGGAGACGCCAACGTGAAGGCCCGACTGCTCGCTGTTCGATGTGCTGCCGATATCGAAGCTCGCGTCGAAGTGAGTTTTGCCCGTCTCACTCGCGGGCTCGCCCAGTGCCGGCTCGATTGTCTGGTCACCGAACGAGCCGCTCGCCACCGCGCTCGAGATGCGCAGCGCCTTGGCTCCGAATCCGAAGCCGCTTGCATTCGGAAAATCAGAGACGTTTGCGACCTCGGCGTCGTAGCTGCCCGTCTTGGACCAACCGTTCTGGCCGTCGATGTTGCCAGCGGTATAGCCGGACTCGAAGTCGATCGCGGAGCTGTCGGCACGCGCCACCATCGGCGCGAGGAGCAGGCCAGCTGCAATTACTCCGAGCACCGCCGGCAGTCCCAACCGCGGTCGAAGCCGTGATGGGCGGGACCGAGCCGATCGGAGGGCAGGCAGAGACAGGCGCGAGACGGGCATGGCGGGACAACCTCTTTGCGTGGCGTGCCGGGTGTAAGCGGTCCGGTCCGGGCACCGGAACTGCACCTTACTCAGCGGCAGATCGGATAGTAGCCAGACTGTCAAGTAGATAGTACTACTTAGAGCCCTGTTTCGATCCCGTTGGCCCCTGCCCGAGTGATTGGGTGACGGGGTCGGCGCGGCTTGCCTTCAGCCCTGTGCGGGGCCGGCGGCCCAGCTGGGCACGCGCTTACAACGGGTCGATGCCATTCAGGGTACGCGATTTTCCTTTCGGTCGCATTACGGTCGCATTACAGTCGCTTTGGTCGCAGGACAGCGCCCCGCTCGCGCGGCGGCGTGGCATCCTGCTGGCGCGCGTCGCGCGGAGAGCGTGCTCATCCCACTGGCGACGCACGCCGGCGACGGGGTGCTAAACGGCCGCTTCGATCGGGTCCTTGTGTGCCGCCATCGCTGTCTTCGCGGTCGGGCTGGCGTCCGTCTCGCCACGGCTCACCGAGGCGACGGCCTCGCCGAAGATCCGCAGCGCCGTCTCGACCTCGTGCTCGTTGACGACCAGGGCGGGTGCCATGCGGAGCGTCGACTTGCCGCACTCGAGGACCAGCAGGCCGCTTCTGGAAGCACGCCCACTCGACCTCTTCTGCGTGCTCCGCCGTGTCGAACTCCACGCCGATCATCAGGCCGCGGCCGCGCACGTCGCGTCACGAAGCCATCGTGGGCGGCGGCCATCTCGCGCAATCCGCGCATCGCCTGCTCTCCGCGGGCCGCGGCGTTCGCGACCAGTCCGTCCTCGAGCAGCCGGATCGTGGCCAGCGCCGCCGCGCACGCGACCGGGTTGCCGCCGTACGTGGAGCCGTGGGCGCCGGCACCCCAGGCCTCCATCAGCTCGGCGCGCGCGACCATCGCCGACAGCGGCATGCCGCTCGCGATGCCCTTGGCCGTGAGCAGGATGTCCGGCTCGACGCCCCACTGCTGGACCGCCCACATCTTGCCGGTGCGTCCGGCGCCCGACTGGATCTCGTCGGCGATCAGGACGATCCCGTGCCGGTTGCAGAGCTCTCGCAGTCCCTGGAGGAAGCCTGTCTTCCGGCACGATGTAGCCGCCTTCGCCCTGGATCGGCTCCACGATCGATCGCCGCCACTTCGTTCGGCGGGCACGAGCTTGTCGAAGAGGACCTCGTCGAACCAGCGCAGGTCCTCCACCTTGCCGATACGGCGCGTGGTAGACGCCCGGAAGCAGCGGATCGAAGCCGGCGTGGTACTTGGACTTGGAAGCGGTCAGCGAGACGGCGCCGTAGGTGCGGCCGTGGAAGCCGCCCAGGAACGCGACCAGGTACGGCCGGCCGGTGGCGCGGCGCGCCAGCTTGATCGACGCCTCGACGGCCTCGGCGCCGCTGTTGCCCAGGTAGACGCGCTTGCGACCGCTGATCGGCGCGATGCGTGCCAGCTCGGCGCACAGTGTCCGAGTAGATCGGGAGATAGAAGTCCGACGCGCTGAAGTGGATCAGCTCCGCCGCCTGGTGCTGGATCGCCTCCACGACCTCGGGATGCGCATGGCCGGTGGAGGTCACCGCGATGCCGGACGCGAAGTCCAGGAACACGTTCCCGTCCGCGTCCTCGACCGCCACCCCGCTGCCACGCACCGGCACGATCGGGTAGGCGCGCGGCAGGCTCGGCGAAGTCATGCTCTCGTCGAACGCGACTCGAGCGCGCGCCTTCGGAGCCCGGGAACCTCCGTCACGAGGTGAGGCACCTGCTGGACAATGCGTCGGAAGCGGGCAGGGTGGCGTCATTGGATGAATTCTATGCATAGTGGAACACTCGGCGCGAGGCGGAACACCGGCGCGAGGTACCGACGGCGCGGTCGGCCATGACGTCGGGCACGAGCGTGATGACCGTCACCGGTCCGGTCGCGGCCGCGGAGCTCGGGATCGTCCTGCCGCACGAGCACCTGTTCATCGACCTCGTGCGCGACTACCGCGGCGATGGGCTGCTCAACGACGAGGCGCTCGCCATCCGGAGGTCAGCGGCGTTCCGCGATGCCGGCGGTCAGCACGATCGTGGACGTCACCAGCATCGGCCTCGGGCGGCAGCCGGAGGCGCTCCGCCGTGTCTCAGAGCAGACCGGCTTGGCGATCGTGATGGGCACGGGCCACTACCGCGAGCCGTACCTCGACCGTGCGGCCGTCGACCGATCGACCGTCGACGAGCTCGCCGATCAGATCGTCGGCGACCTCGAAACCGGTGTCGACGGAACGGCGGTTCGCGCCGGGATCATCGGTGAGATCGCCTGTGATCGCTGGATCTCGTCCGCCGAGGAGCGCGCCTTTCGTGCGGCAGCGCGAGCCCACAGGAGAACGGGCATCACCATCACGACGCACGCCGCCCGCTGGCCGATCGGTGGCGCGCCAGCTCGACCTGCTGGCCGAAGAGGGCGTCGACCCGCGGCGCGTGATCATCGGCCACTGCGACATGGTGCCGATCCCGGAATACCACCTGGCGCTTGGCCCGGCGCGGAGCCTTCGTCCAGTTCGACGTCATCCAGGGCGGCAACGAGTACGACATCGTCTCGCGGATCGCGTGGCTCAAGGCGCTCGTGGATGCCGGCTTCGAGGATCGAATCCTCCTCTCGCAGGACGTCTGCCTCCGCTCGAACCTGCTCGCGATGGGCGGCCCGGGGTACGTGTACGTGATCACCGAGTTCCGCCGGCGGCTGGAGGCGGCAGGCTTTTCGACCGAGCTGATCGATCGATTCCTGGTCGACAATCCGCGCGAGGCCCTTGCGCCGACGGCGTGAGTCGGCGTCAGATCGGCGGGCTGTTGCCTACAGCCCCAGGTGTGCGTGGATGCGGGACGCATCGGAGCCGTGCGCTCTTGCTGGGACCCCGTTCCGAATGACGATCGGGATGGCGCGCGCCGACTCGACGCCCTGCGCGGAGAGGCGAACGTCGAGGATGGCCGAGTCCGTCTGGCCGGCACCGTTCATGTCGAAGACGAAGTTGCCCATGCTGTAGGCGACGAGGGTGTTGCCGTTGCGGCTCGTCGTCTGCAGCACGTGCGGGTGCGCGCCGACCACCAGTGACGCACCGGCATCGAGCGCGGCGCGGGCGATGTTGCGTTCGAACTGGGTCGGCGTCGTGTCCATCTCCACGCCGGCGTGGTAGTAGACGACCACGACATCGGCCAGCTCCTTGGCGCGGCGGACGTCGTGACTGATCTCGCGCAGGCGCGCAAGGGCGAGGCCGGGGTGATCGTCGGTCGCCTCCCAGTCGTACGCACTCCAGCCTCGCTGGCCCGTGAACACGCCCAGGTAGCCGAGGAACGCGACGCGCAGGCCGTTCCGGTCGATGACCACCGGGAGGTGGGCCAGGTCCTTGTCGGCTCCCGCGCCGATCACCTGGACGCCCTGCGCGGCAAGGTACGACTGTGCGTCGGCGAACGCGTTCCAGCCGTAGTCGACGGCGTGGTTGTTGGCCTGGCTGACGATGTCGATGCCGGCGTCGTGCAGGACCTGAGCCGCGACCGGTGGCGCCCGAAAACGGAACTGCTTCTGCCACGGCGTGCCGCGGGTCGAGATGGTGCATTCGAGGTTGACCATCACGATGTCGGCCTTGTCGAAGGCGCTTTTGACGCCGCGGAACACCGAGCTGGGTCGTTCGCGGACGCGTGGCGCGATCCTCCGGCCGAGCATCACGTCCCCGCCGATCATCAGCCGGACCGTGCCGTACGGGCTGCTCGAGGCAGAGGCGTTCGTCATCGGCCCGCCGACGAGTGCCAGCGCGCCGACGACGAGGATCAGCAGCGGCCGCGCTGGGAAGCGGCGACTCGGTCGAACTCCACGGGTGATGGTCATGGCGCCGGCATCTTCGCATGGCCAAATCCGCTGCTGGTGTCGTCTTTTGCCGTAAGTCGACGTGAACTTCGGGTAAAGGGTGAGTGGAGCGCCGGCGCTCACGATTGCGGAATGGCGCCCCTCGATCCCGCCACCGATCTGCCCGTGCATGCCGACGACGCCAGGCTGGCTCGCGCGCTCCGCGAACTGTTGCGGAGACGTGGCAAGACACTGGATGTTGCGATCGCGGATGCCGGGGTCTCGCGTCGGATGTTTCGGCGCCTGCTACGGTCGCAGGCAGGAGCGGTGCCTGTCGAGACGGTCCGAGCGATCTTCGAGTCGTTCGGCGCACGGGCACGCGTCACGGTCTATTGGAAGGGCGCGGAGCTCGATCGACTGATCGACCAGGATCACGCCGCACTGGTCGAGCGCGTTGTGGGAGTCCTTCGCAACTTGGGCTGGACGGTGCTGACGGAGGTCACGTTCTCGGAGTTCGGCGAGCGCGGTTCGATTGACATACTCGCGTTCCACGAGAAGGAGAGGGCCCTGCTCGTGATCGAGGTGAAGGCATCGTGGGGGTCCGTCGAGGAGACGAACCGGTCGCTCGATGTCAAGGTGCGGCTTGCGCCCAAGATCGGCCAGGATCGGTTCGGCGTGAAGCCGATGATCGTCGGTCGGCTGCTCGTGTTTCCAGACGAGTCGACACATCGGCGAGTGGCGGAGCGCCACGCTGCCACGTTGGCCACCATCTACCCGGCGCGCGGCCGGGAAGTGCGTCGCTGGCTGCGCGGCCCGTCCGGGCCGTTGGCCGGCCTCTGGTTCCTGTCAAATCGGCCGCTTCCGGCCGGCAGCGACCACGAGGATTCCGTCAAAACGGCCGGTCGTGCCAAGAGTTGACGGCAGACGTGCCTTGACGGCCTGCGGTTACCCCGTCAATTGTTGCGGCGGGGTGCCGGATTGAAAGAACCGACTGGGTCGTGGGTGGCCAGAAGCGACCAATGTGATGGGACAGTGGGGCCCAGACCGGGCCGGGCCGGTCGGGGCAAAGCGTTCGAAGCTCGGTCCCGACAGGGCCGGCGGCGGCGAACAGTTCGGAGCTCGGTCCCGACAGGGCCGGCGGCGGCGAACAGTTCGGAGCTCGGTCCTGAAGTGCCGGTGGCCCGTAGGGCGACCCGTGGCTCGGACCTCGTCCTCAGTCGACGACGGTCTGCGACTGCTCCCGCAGGAACTGCTGCACGTAGTAGAAGCCGCCGCCGGACTTGCCCGTTGCGGTCGAGCCCTTCCAGCCGCCGAACGGCTGGATGCCCGGCCACGCGCCGGTGGTCGCGCCGGCTCGGCGGTTGACGTAGACGACGCCCGCTTCGCATGCGTGTCGAGGAAGCGCTGCTGCTCGGCCTTGTCCTCCGAGTAGAAGCCGGCGGTCAGGCCGAGCACCGAGTCGTTCGAGAGCGCGAACGCCTCGTCGATCGAATCGACGCCCTGGATCACCGTGAACGGCACGAACAGCTCGTCGCGCAGCAGGGCGATGGCCCGGCGGCAGGTCCGACGGCGACGGTCGGCGCGACGAAGAAGCCGCTGTCCAGCCCGTCCTCGGTCACGCGCTCGCCGCCGATGAGCAGCCGCCCGTCCGTGCGCGCCTCGCGCACCGACTGGATGTAGCGATCCACCGCGCGGTCGTTGATCACCGGGCCGAGCCAGTTCTCGCGCTTGCGTCGGGATCGCCGATCGTGATCGCCTCGGTCTTCTGCACCAGCAGTCGGTCGAACTCGTCCTGCACCTGCCGCTCGACGTAGACGCGGCTGTTGGCCGGCACTTCTGGCCGGAGAAGCCGAACGCGGAGCGCATCACGCCCTTCGGCCGCCTCGTCCAGGTCCGCGTGGCGGCGAGACGATGGCCGGGTTCTTGCCGCCCATCTCCACGATCACCGGCTTGGGGAACACGCGCGCGAAGTTCTTGTAGAGGTGGAAGCCGACCTCGAACGAGCCGGTGAAGATGATGCCGTCGACGCCGTCGTTCTCCTGGATCTCGGCGCCGACGCTCTCGCCGGGGCCCATGACCATGTTGAAGACGCCGTCCGGCATGCCCGCGTCGCGCATCACCTGGGTGAGCAGCACGCCCGAGAGCGGCGCGTCGGAGCTGGGCTTGTAGACGACGGTGTTGCCCGCGACCAGCGCGCCGCCCGACGGCCCGCCGCTAGAGTGCGAACGGGAAGTTGAACGGGGAGATCACGCCCCACACGCCGTACGGCTTGAGCACGCGAGCGGGTGTGCACGGCGGCGTCGCCGAGGTTGCCCATGGCGTGGTCGAAGCCGTCGTTCTGCTCGACCATGTCAGCACGACCAGCGGATCAGGTCGGCGGTCTCCTCGACGTCACCGAGCGCCTCGAGGCGGTTCTTGCCGACCTCGATCGCGAGCAGCCCGGCGAACTCCATCTGTCGCTCGCTGATGAGGTCGGCGACGCGGCGCATGCAGCCGCGACGCGCTCCTGCCACGGGCGGCCGCGACCAGGCGGGGAAGGCCGTGCGTGCCGCCGCGATCGCGTCCTTGACGTCCTCGCGCGTGCCCTTCGCGAACGTGCCCATGGACCGACTGGTCGATGGGCGTGCGCTTCTCGAACGTGCCGTCGCCGTCGCGCTCGCGCGCCACCGACGAAGTTACGGTGGTAGCCGCCGAGCTGCGCGCGTGCCTTCTCCAGGCCGCGCTCGAACTGCGCGTGCAGCTCGTCGTTGTCGTTGCGCAGGGTGGCGTAGGTGATCTTCAGGCGCGGTCGTTCGGCAAGGTCGGTCATCGTCATCTCCGTCCACAAGCGGCAGCCTGCACGTGCGAGTCTATCGGCTCATTGGCCTCGGCCCGCCCCACGCACGCGGCCGCGCCTGGTCAGCCTGCGGTCAGCTGCAGCGTATGACGGGTGTTGCAGACAAGCGGTCCGCGCGGTGTGTCCATCACGACGCGGACGGCGTACTCGCCCGGCGCAAGGTTCTCCGCGGAGAACTGAGCCACGAACCCGGATTCCGTGAGTGCCGGCGCGTCGTACGCCTTCGCGACGTCGGGTCGCTCATAGACTTGCGTTGCCACGTAATAGCGGTCGCCATTCGGGCCGACGAGCTGCAAATACGTCGTTGATGGCGCCGTCTTGGTCTGTAGGTCCGCAGCCCAACCGGCAATATTGATGCTTTGGACCGGAGAAGAGCCCACCTGATCAAATGCAACGCCGTTGAGCGTGTCCGCATTGCATTGAGCCCCGCTCGTCGTGCCACCCGCCGACACATCGGCCGATCCGACGAAGCCTGGAGCGACGGTCGTCAAATTCTGACCGCCCTGGCCTGTGTTCTGTCCGCTTGGTGGAGCCGTCGGACCACCTGGCGGTGCACTCGGACCGCTTTGCGGTGCGCACGATGCGAGATAGGCCGCGGGCGTAACTGGGGCCGGTTGCCCGGTGAGCCGCGCAAACAACGGAGCCAGGATCGTTTGGTAGTCGACCCTGTATGCGTCCCGCTCGACCTGCTCCACGATGATCGTTTCGTAATCAGTGAGCTGATCGAGCACTTCCGGACATGTGATTCGCGCCGGGCTTACAAACGTCAGATCCTGGAACCACGGAGCCAGGAGCGGCAGAGCCACATCGAAGAAGCTGTCACCGACGATCAAGGTCCTTCCAGGAATGACGGGTGCCGTGCCCTCCGACACAAAGCGTTGGGTCGCTTCACCGAACCCCACGGGGCCAGATGGAGGGACGGCCTGGATCTGCTGTCCCGGGCGCGAGACGGTGACTGCCGGCATGACGACCGAGTCCGCGATCCCCATCAAGTGCATAAGATCATCGCCGTGTGGTTGGGACTCGGCCAGTGATACGACGTCGGACTCGGACCACGCCGCCGCATCGATCGACTGCACGATCGTTCGCACCGCAGCAATCGCGGCGATGGTGTTCCAGTGGGTATCCTTCGGCCAGTAGATCGGTGTTGATCCAGACGACTCACGCGCCGCGTCGACTGGTCCCCACAGATCGATCGTCGTCTGCGGACGCCGGGCCATTCCCGAACGCATGGCAGGGCGTTCATGGTCCGTGCACGTCTCGACACCCTGCAAAGAAGCAGGGAGTTGCTCTGGATAGATTGTTCGCTTGTCCGGCGCAATCGTGAAATAGAACGATCTGCTGGCCGTTCCAACGGTCGCCGCGAATCCGTCCATTTGTTGCAACACCGTTGCGGCATCCTTGTTGCACGTCGGCGCGACCTCCTGGTCGAAGAAGAGCCAGCCGTCACGCCCGACCACCACTGACGGATTGGACGACACGCCAAGCACTTGGTAGTCGAACTCGGCCTTGGCCTCGATCACCGCAGGCCGCACCGGAAGGTTGTCGTCGAGATATGCGTCAACGGCCGAGAAGTAGGTGCCGTCGGAAACCCCTTTGCCTGAGAGCGCCGGAAATGTTGCGAGGGCGCGGTTCAAGTAGTTGCCCGGTTGCATCCCCGAGAACAACAGGATGGCGGGCAACGCCAGCATGACCATGAAGCCGGTCACGAGAACGCGATCCCGGAGGCGCGTCGGAGAGGCGGACCTAGGTGCCATCTGCGGCGTAGCCATCGACCTTCCTGCTCATCTTCAGCAGAGCGTCATGCGAACAACGGTCTCGTCCTCCGTTCGGATCCGCCGGTAGCATGGCGCGCCGGACAGGAGCAAGGCACCTCTTTGAGGGACGGGTAGCAGCACCTGGCAGCCGCACGGACCGAGACAGCGCAGGGCGCGACGCGCCGGATAGTACCATTTCGCCGCCCTGGGGCTCCGTTGACTCAGCGGGCGTGCCGCGGTCCCGTATGTCGCTTGTTTTGGAGGAGACGCCGCCTCGTGGTCTTCAGCTCCATCACGTTCCTGTTCTTCTTTTTGCCCGCCGTCATCCTGGTGTATTACGTCGCGCCCCGACGAGCACGGAATCTCGTGCTTCTCCTGGCGAGCCTGATCTTCTACGCGTGGGGAGCAGGGTCGCTGGTCCTGCTGCTCCTGTTTTCCATCACGGTCAACTATCTTCTCGGGGAGCGCATCGAACGGTCGATGGAGGCTGGCCGTCCGAGTCGTGGCCGTCGTTACCTGGCGGCGGCCGTGATCGTGAACGTGGGACTGCTCGTGTTCTTCAAGTACATCGGGTTTGCGTCCGCGTCACTTTCTGGATGGTTGGCGGTGGTTGGAATGATGAACCTGCCCGTCCTGCAGATCCTCCTGCCGATCGGCATCTCGTTCTACACGTTCCATTCGATCAGCTACGTGGTCGACATCTATCGAGGCACGGCGCGCCACCTGGTGAACCCGATCGATTACGCGCTGTACATTTCCTTCTTTCCGCAGCTGATCGCCGGGCCGATCGTGCGATTTCACGAGATTCGGGATCAGCTGCTGACTCGCAAGGAATCGACCTTCCGGTTTGCTCGCGGCATCTGCCGCTTTGGGCATGGACTTGCCAAGAAGGTGATCATCGCGGACACCGTGGCGCCAGGCGTAATTGCCGTGTTCCAGACGCAGACGAGCCAGCTGAACACGGTAACGGCACTGCTCGGAACCGTCGGCTACGCCGTGCAGCTGTATTTCGATTTCAGCGGTTACACGGATATGGCTCTCGGCATTGGCGAAATGTTCGGACTGACGCTGCCAGAGAATTTTAATCGACCGTACAGCTCGCGATCGATCACTGAATTCTGGCGACGCTGGCACATGTCGCTGTCGCGCTGGTTTCGCGACTATGTGTACATTCCACTGGGCGGGAACCGGGGATCCGCGTTTCAGACGTACCGCAACCTGATCATCGTCTTTCTCGTAACCGGCCTATGGCACGGAGCCAACTGGACGTTTGTGGTGTGGGGCGGCTACCACGGCGTGCTGTTGCTCATTGAACGAGCTCGCGGCATCGGTCGGGACCCGGAGGCGGTTGGGGGAATCGGATCACAGGTGAGAACGATCATCCTGGTGCTGATCGGCTGGATCCTGTTCCGATCACCGGACCTGCCGTATGCGATCGGCTACATGGTCGCGCTGTTCCGACCCGGTGGGGGAGTCCTCCCGGACGTCGCGAATGCGTTCGGCCCACTTGGCGCGATTGCGCTGGCAGTCGGTGCCGCATCGCTTGTGTCGCCACGCACATGGGTTACGGGGGTCCGGCTGGAACGCGACGCGAGCCCGTTCGCCGGCGTGCTGAGGGCGGTCACCGTTGCGGCCTCCATGCCGGTCGCGATGATCCTCGTGATCTCAGGCTCGTTCAGCCCGTTTCTCTACTTCAAGTTCTGATCCCGCTCGAGGGATCGCGACGAGGTCCAGCCGCGAATCGAAAGAGCCCGATCGGACGATCGAGCTCTTCGAGTGACGTGGTCGCCGCGGACGAGTTCGCTCGACGGTGTCTCCCCCCAGGGACGGGTCCAGGCCTACGCGGTCTGGACGGTCCGGAAGCAGTCGGAGCAGTAGACCGGCTTGTCCATGCGCGGCTTGAACGGCACCTGGGCGGCGTTTCCGCACTTGGAGCAAATGACGGCGAAGTACTCGCGTGCGGGCCGGTAGTCGCCGCGTTCGTAGCCGCGGGGACCGCCGATGTCGCGCACGTCATACCCGTTGGAGTCACGCGACGCCCGGCGGGAAGCCCTGCAGCTGGGGCATCGCTTGGGGTCCGAAACGAACCCCTTTTGCGCGTAGAACTCCTGGTCCGCAGCCGAGTGGATGAAGTCCACGCCGCAGTCCAGGCACGTCACGCTTCGATCGGAATAGGACACCGAGAACGACCTCCCCATGGGCCAGACAGAATTGCCAGGCAACCGGTTTGGCCCGTTCGGGGGCAGCACGAAAGAGAGGCGTGGCGCGGGAATGCCGGGCGCCGCGCGTCCCAGGTGCTCTGCCGAGGTCCCTGTGTCTGGGGCGCACCGGATTGCTGCCACCAGACTACCACCGGTGTTAACGGATCGGCAATTGCAAGGGTTGTGCGGCTTTCTGTCAGCAAAAGCTCGCATTTGGTGCATGGAAAGAGTGCGCCTGCAGTCCTGCCGATGATGTCACTCCGGCCTCCCGGCGCTCGCCGGAAGGCGCGGCCTTCATCGGGCAGAATCGACCTGCTCGAGACCAGTGCCCGCCATTCCTCGTCGTGCTCGTCGTCGTTGGAGGGAGCTCCCGCCCATGCCCCGCCTGCTGCACATGGCCGACGTGCACCTTGGGGCGCGCCATCGGGACCTCGGGGCTGCGGCTCAGCAGCAGCGCGAACGACAGTTCGCGGCGTTCCGACGGGCCATCGACACGGCCATCGAACGCGAGGTCGACGCCGTCCTGATCGCGGGCGACCTGTTCGACTCGAACGCGCAGCCACAGCGCTCCGTGGAGAAGGCGTCCAGCGAGCTGCGGAGGCTGGCTGACCGGGGAATCCCCGCGGTGATCATTCCCGGCACGCACGACTGCTACGACCAGACGAGCATCTACCGCTCGCTCGATCTCGAGGCGCTGGCCGGGCTGCCCGAAGGCTCCGGCGCGATCACGGTGCTCACGCCACGGAAGCCAGACGTGGTGCTGCACGCGGCCGACATCGTGGTCTTCGGGCGGGTGTTCGACACCAAGAAGGCGCCGCGGTCGGCGCTGGCCGGGTTTGACAGCTCCGCCGACACGCGTGCCCATCACCGGGTCGGGATGATCCACGGCGCGCTGATCATCCCCGGGGTCGTCGACTCGGACGACGTCACGTTCACGACCGACGAGATCGCCGCGAGCGGCCTGCACTACCTTGCCCTGGGCCACTGGCACTCGTTCCAGCAGGGCCGTGCCGGAGGCACGACGTGGGCCTATTCGGGCGCGCCCGAGCCGGTCGCGGTCGACCAGGACGGCGCGGGCCAGGTCCTCATCGTCGAGCTCGCCGAGCCTGCCGGCAGCCGCCCGCCGCAGATCGAGCCCGTGGCCGTCGGTCGAACGCGTTTCCGCGCGATCGAGGTGGACGCGGGGAACGTCCATTCGCAGGCGGACCTCGAGCGCGAGCTCCGCGCGTACGCCGATCCCGACACGATCCTCGAGGTGCGCATTTCCGGGATCACGTCCGACGACGTCGAGATCCACGCCGATGAGCTCGAGGGCGGTCTCGCAGCGTCGTTCCTGGGCGTTCGCGTTCGCGATACGTCGATTGCCGGCCTGCCGGACGGCCCCTTGGCACCCGCCGACACCATCGCGGGTGCCTTTGCCAGGGACCTCCGGTCGCGCATCGAGCAGGCCGACGCGGCCGGCCAGGCCGACCAGGCCACGGAGCTGCGCGAGGTCCTGCGGCTCGGGCACGTGCTGTTGGAGCAGCCGTCGCGCGTGAACCTGGTCTAGGCGAGCCATCGTCTCGGCCGTGCGGATCACCTCGCTCACCGTCCACAACATCCGCCGCCACGCGGACCTCTCGGTTGCGTTCGCGCCCGGCATCACCGTCATCCACGGTCCGAACGAGGCCGGCAAGTCGACCCTCCAGCGCGCGATCGAGATGGCGCTGTTCCGGAATGCAACCTCGACCTCGCAGGATCTCGCCGACCTGCGTCGCTGGGGTTCCGCGGCCGACGACGATCCCGACCATCGAGCTCTGTTTCGAGGCAGACGGCGTCCAGGCTCGGCTGGTCAAGAACTTTGCCCGCTCGGCGGGCACGGTGCGCCTCGAGCTCGGCGACCAGGCGCTCACCGATCCGCGCCAGGTCGACCAGGCGATTGCCGAGCTGACCGGCTTGCCGTCGGAGAAGTTCTACCGATCGACCGCGGGGATCCGTCACGACGAGATGACCGCGCTCGATGGCGACGGCCCCGAGCTGCGCGACCGCCTGCAGCAGGCAATCTCCGGCGCGGACCTGGGCACGGCGCAGGCCCGCAAGAGCCTCGATGACGTCATCCGCCAGTACAAGTCGGAAGGTGCCAAGAACCCGGGCGTGTTGAAGCGGACGCGGGACGAGATCGCGCGCCTCAGCGTGGAGGTTGCGTCCGGCGAGCGCGAGCTGGACCGGCTCGAACGGGATCGCGCGTCGCTGGCCGCCGCCCGAACCCGCAGAGTGGCGCTCGACGAGGGCATTGCGGCGGACTCGGCGGAGTTGACCCAGGTCGAGGGCTCCCTTGACCTCGTCCGCCGCGCGGAAGAGGCCGCGCAGCGCTACGACCGCTACCGGCGCGCCGCCGAGATCCGCGACGCGCTGGCGCGTCTCGATGCGTCGCACCCCTCGGCGATTCCGCTCGCCCAGCTCAAGGACACCGTCGAGCGCGTGCGTCAGCTCGAGTTCGACCTGTCGGAGGGGAGGGCGGAGCTCGGCCACGAACCCGACACACAGCCGCAGCCGCCGGCGGCGGACCCGTCGGGCAGCCGAACGTGGCTGGGCGCGGCCGTTGGGCTCGCGATCCTCGGCGCCTTGCTGTTGCTCGCCGTCTCAGTGCTCGGTGGCGCGGCGATCGCGTTTGGCGGGTTGCTCATCGTCGGGGCCGTGGGGTTGGGGGCCTTCGGCCTTCGGCAGCGGCGCCGCGAGACCGACGTGCGAACGAGCAACGAAATCGTGGCCGCCGAGAGCCAGCGTCGCAGCGAAAGCCGAACGGAGCGGCTCGACCGGCTGCGACGGACCGAGCGCGAGCGAGACGGGCTGCTGGCCTCGATCGGCGCGCCGGACCTGGCGACCGCCGAAGCGGCGCTGGACGCGGAGAGTCAGCACACCGCCATGAGTGAGCAGCTTCGCGCGGAGCAGCGCGGGCTCCTTGGCGATGCTCCTCGAACCGAGGATCCGGCGGTGCTCCGGGATGCCGCGGCAGCGGACGCGGAGAAGGCGCGATTCGCACTCGCAGGCATGGGGGCCGACGGGCGCGACCTGGGTGCCGAACGGGCACGCCTGCGCGCATCGCTCGACCTGGCGCGCCGTCAGCGCGACCAGGCAATCGGCGAAGAGGGTCAGAGCCAGGGCCGCGTGGGCTCGAACCCGGTCGATGCCGAGGCGGTCGCGCGGTCTTCGGAGCAGCTCGCCGGTGCCCAGGAGCGACTGCGCCTGTCCGAGCGGCGTCTGCGGGTGTACCAGGCGACGCTCGAGGCCATCACCTCGGCCGAGCAGCAGACCATGAAGAAGGCGGCACGCGTCCTCGAGGAGACGATGGGCACGGACGTCGCCTTGATCACGGACGGCCGCTACCGGCGGATCGAGGTGGACGAAGGCTCGCTGGCCTTTCGGGTCTTCTCCCCGGAGCGCGGCGACTGGATCTCGGTGAGCAGCCTTTCCCACGGAACGCGGGATCAGCTGTACCTGGCCGCGCGCCTGGGGCTCGTGCGCCAGATCACCGAAAATCATCAACCGCCCCTGATCCTGGACGACCCGTTCGTGAGCTTTGACGACGAGCGGGCGGCGCGCGCCATCAAGCTCCTCCGGCAGGTGGGCTCTGATTTCCAGGTGATCCTGCTGACCTGCTCGTCGCGCTACAACGCGCTCGCCGATCGGGTGGTCGAGCTTCCGGGACCAATGGGTCGAGACGCGGCGGTTCCGGAAGACGTGCACGCACCATCGGAACGAGCCGCACGCGTCGTTTCTGCGTCGGTCGCGCCGAGCTCGGTCGCCGCGATCCCCGAGCCACCGGCCCCGCCGGTCCCGGTGGTCGCGCCCAGGAACAGCGCGCAGCCCTCCCTCTGGGATGACGCAAGCGACGCTTGAGACCCAGCGGCGACGCTGGGGACCAAGCGGTTCGCGCGCAGCGGCGCGAGCGAAGCGCGGCGCTGCGGAGGAGAAGAATTGAGCCTGCTCGGGCCGCTCTGGGCGGTCTGTTCCGCCCTCGCGTGGGGCACGGGCGACTTCGCCGGTGGGCTCGCGACGCGTCGAGGTCACGTCGCGATCACGATGCTGGTGAGCCAGTCGCTGGGTTTCGTCGTCTGCCTGGCGCTTGTGCTTGCGTTTGCCGAGCCGATCCCGGACCCGACGGGCCTGTTCTGGGCCGCGGCGGCAGGCACCGCGGGAATCTGCGGGCTCGCCGGCTTCTACGCGGCACTCTCGCGCGGGACGATGGGTCTCGTGGCGCCACTGACCGCCCTGATCGCGGCGACCGTCCCGTCGGTCGTCGGCGTGGTCAACGGGACACCGTTGACGCCGGTGCTGTTGCTGGGGATCGTGATCGCCTTGGCCGCGGTGGTCGTCATCTCATTGCCGGACTCGGAGGCGGCACTGGGCATCGGCCGGCCGTCGTTGCGTGCCATTCGCGGCTCGGGGCGTTCCGAGGTGCTGCTGGTCGTGGTTGCGGGCCTTGGCTTCGCCGGGTTCTTCCTGGGCATCACGGCGGCACACAACGCCGGCGCCGCGACCTGGTGGTCGCTGATGGTCGTCCGGATCGTCGGGGTGGTGCTGGTGACCGCCGGTGTCGCCGCGCTTGCGCTCTCCGGTCGGCGGCTCGACCTCTCGCTCGAGCGCTCGGCCGTGCCACTCGCCGGAGGCGCTGGCATCGGCGACCTGGCGGGAAACGCCTTCTTTCTGGCGGCGATCGAGCAGACATCGCTGCCGACGGCGGTGGTGCTGAGCTCGCTCTATCCCGTTCAGACCACGCTGCTGGCGCGTGCCGTGCTGGGCGAGCGCCTCACCCCGGTTCGAGCCGCCGGCGTCGCCCTGGCGATCGTCGCGATCGTCACCGTGAGCCTGGGCTCCCTGCAGGCTTGAACGCCCGGACAATCGGTCGAGTCTGCCCGCCGCAGTGGAGCGAGGGACCCGTCGGGAGCACGTTCAGTCGGACGGCAGCATGGCCTGGAGCCGAGCTTTCACGTCGGCAAACCTGGGGTCGTCGCTGAGGTTCGTCCACTCGTGCGGGTCGGTTGCCTGGTCGTACAGCTCGTCCGTGCCATCGCGATAGCGGGTGTATCGCCAGTGATCGAGTCGCGAGCGAGTGGTTGCCCTGCAGCCACGTTGACGTGGCGGGCGCCGTTCGCTTGCCATCGCCATTCATCAGGCCGACCAGGCTTTGCCCATCCACCGGCGGCATGCTGCCAAGGCCGCACACCTCCCAGAGCGTCGGAAACAGATCGATCAGGCTCACCGGATCGTAGACGCGCGCGGCTTGCTTCATCCCCGGCATCACGACTAGCAGCGGGACCTTGGTGGCCTCTTCCCAGAGCACGAACTTGCGCCAATGGAGCTTCTCGCCGAGGTGGAAGCCGTTGTCGCCCCACAGCACGATCGCGGTGGTGTCCGCGAGACCGGCCGCGTCGAGCGCCTCGATCAGCCGTCCGACGATCCAGTCGCAGTACGAGATGGCCGCGAGATATCCGACGACGGCCTCTCTCCATTGGCCGTGTGCCTCGATCAGCTCGTGGTCGGGTGGGTTGAGTGCCCACTTCCGAGCGATCGGCGGCACGTCGTCGAGATCATCCCGGCGAACCACGGGAAGCGAAACCGTCTCGGGATCGTAGAGGTCGAAGAAACGTTTCGGCGTGTGCCACGGAAGATGCGGCTTGTACAGGCCCGCAGCACAGAAGAACGGTTCTCGCGTCGGCTTGCCGAGGAACGCGGAAACGGACTGGAATACGGCCTCGTCGGGCGTCCGATCGCCAACGTCGTCCGGGAGCGGACCCCAGTCGAACATGTGGTACTGATCCGGGACCTTGTCGAACTCCGAGAAGTCGAACATGCCGTTCAGTGGGCGATCGTCCGGCAGAGGCTCGCTGATGAACGGATCGAAGTGATCCCAGATCTGTGGCCGGTTCTGGGAATCGATCCAGGTCGCTTCGCGCAGCCCCTCACGTCCTGCCGTCCTGTAGTCGAAGTACCCGTGGAAGACCTTGCCCGCACCGAACGTGTAATAGCCGGCTTCGCGGAACTTCTCGACGAACGTCGAACGACGGTCCTCCGTGTTCCAGAATTTCTCGTTGTTATAGATGCCCGTGGTGCTTGGAAGGCATCCGGTGAAGACGCTCATGCGGCTGGAGTTGCAGTACGGGGACGCGCAGTACGCGTTGACGAACATCGTTCCGCGCGCGGCCAGCGCATCGATGGCCGGGGTCTTCACGTCCGGATGCCGGCCCATCGCGCCGATCCATCCATTGAGATCGTCCGCGACGATGAAGAGCACGTTCGGTCGCTGTGCGGCAGGTCTCCGTCCTGCCAGGCGCATCGACAGATTGCGCATCAGGCGTAGGCGCCGCTCCCTACCGTCACCCGTCGCGCCTCCCACCCACCGTCGCCGGTCCGGCGAACCTCGAACATCGGCTGATCATAGTCGCTGGGTCCGGACCGTCTGAACCCCGTCGCCATGTCGAATCGCGAGGCGTGGAGCGGGCACTGCACGGTCGTGCCGTCAAGCGTGCCGTCGCCAAGCGAGCCACCCGCGTGCGCGCATTGATCGTGCAGCGCCATCACCGCCTCGCCGTTTCGCACGATCACGAGCGCCAGCGATCCCGCCTTGGCCTTCACCAGAGCCCCTTCGGGGATCTCGGTCACGTCCAGCCGCGTCCACTTGCCTGGTCCCCAGAACCGCCACGCGTGCCGGTTCACCATGTTGCCCAGCGTGTAGACGATCTCCCCGCCGACCATGGCGCCGAGTGCCAGCAGCAGGTAGCCGATCACATCGAGCGCGAACGGGGCGGTGCGAGATGCATCGGCCGGCTGCCCCAGGCGCAGCACGAGCGAGATCACGAACACGAGCAGCGCGATGACCATCAGCGTTGCGTGGACCGTCGCGACCACGCGCGGGTGATCGTCTGTCTCGGAGTAGTCCGCGAAGCCGGCGACGGCGGCCGCGAGCATCGTCAGGATGCCCAAGCCGAGACACACGTCCGAGGCGACGCGCTGGTCGAAGAAGTCGAAGATCAGGACCAGCGTGAGGCAGCCGATGGGCACGTCCGTGAGGACGGCGTGCAGCGGGTGGCCAAGCCAGACGCCGTGCAGAAAGTCCGTGATCGGGCGGATCCGCTGGAAGATCGCGCGCAGCCAGCGCACGTTGAAGTCACCGAACGGTCCAGCCCAGCCGGCCTGCGCACTGATCAGACGAGTGAGCAACCTGCCGATCATCTCGAACGCCTCTCCGCTGCGGACTCTCCCGCATGGAAGCGTACGACCAGTGGTGGCGCTACTCCGCCGCCACCGGCCTCGTCGATTCGATCAGGCGCTCTGCAGAAGCATCGCGAACACCGGGCTGTCCGCGGTCTCATCGACCGGTCCGTTCGCATCGCCGAGCCAGCCGATCAGGCGGCCGTTGGCGAGCAGCGTCGCGACATCCCGCACCTGCACCGACCCGTTGAGCTCGTAGGCGATGCGTGCCTCCGTGAAGGGCACGAACGGCCGGCTCAGGCGAAGACTCTTCGAGCGGCGAGACGCCGGGGCGCTCGTGCAGGGCCCCGAGCACCGCGTAGGGCCCGAGCCTGGCCTGGGATCGGTAGGCGATCGTGTGCAGCTTCTTGTCGGGAAGTCCGGCGGGTGCATCGGCTTCGACGGCCCACAGCTCGTCGCGGTCCAGGACCATCCGGCCAACGGAGAGCTGCTTGGCGTCGGCGAGCCGCGTGAGCACGGCGTTCTCGATGACGTACTCCTCGAAATCGTTCAGGTGGTCGCGCAGGCGGTCACCCGTTGCCTCGAGGTCGCCCTGGATGGTGCAGTCGGCGGAGTAACCGACGAAGTTCAAGAGCATGTGCCGGGCAGTCTGGCCTGCTGGTGTGCGCGGCAGCAGCCACCCGATAGTGCTAGTCCAGTGGGAGGCCTTCAAGGTCTGCGGCGCTGCCGCGATCGAGGATCCAGACAGCCTGTGGGCCCGTCGCGAGGCGCCCCGGCAGCTCATGCGGGTCGAGGTCCGGGGTCGTGAGGATGCGCTTCACGACCGTGGCCTTGGCACCACCGGAGACCATCACCAGGACGTGATGGGCCGCCGCGAGCAGCCGCGGGTTCAGCGTCACGCGCGGCAGATGCGGCTCGACGTGCTCGGGTGCCGGCACGGCCATGACGAGCGGCGCGTCCTCGGCGAAAGCCGGGCTTCCGGGAAAGCACGACAGCAGATGGCCGTCCGGGCCCACGCCGACGAGCACGATGTCGAACGCCGGCAGTCGGGGGCCGGGGGCCATGGTGCGTGGCTCTGCTTGCGCGCCGTCTGCTGTTTCGGTGAAGTCCGCCGGCACCTCCGTCAGGATCTCGGTGCGGTACGCCGCCGCTGCCCAGTCGCCGCCCTCGCCCTCCGCGACCGCGGTGTCGACGGGGATCGGATGGATGTTGGCGGCCGGAATCTCCGCGTAACCCTCGAGGAACGAGCGGTAGGCGGTGCCGAAGTTGGAGTTCGCGTCGCCACTGGGCACGAATTGATCGTCGCCCCACCAGAGGTGGACGCGCGACCAGGGCATGCCGCTCTTCCACTCGGGCTGCTTGAAGACCTCGTAGAGCTTGATCGCGGACGAGCCACCCGTCAGGGCCACATGAACCCGATCTCGCGTCTTGCGCGCGGTCTCGACCCAGTCCCGGATCAGCCGAGCGGACGCTTCCGCGATCCCGGTGGCGTCGGCCGCGACGCGCACGTCGGCGTCGACCGCCAGGCCCTCGACTGACCGGCAGTCCGGTCGCCGAACCTGGACCCCCGTTCCGCACCGACGGAGCGATCGCTACGCCCCGATGCCCAGGGAGGGCAGCCGCAGCCCGGCCGATCGCTCCTCGGCAGCCAGATCGTGGACGAGGTCGACGATCTGATCGAGCGAGCGCTCGAACCAGCGGTCCTTGCCGGAACGGTCCAGCGCCTCGGCCAGGAAGGGCATCTCGTCGAAGACGTCGAGGCGGGCTGCGCGACGGGCGACCTGTGCGCCGTTCCAATCGGCCGTGCCGAGCAGGTGGTCTTCCTGCCGCGTCACGTGGACGCGCGTCATGGCACGCGGGTGCTGCGACACCACGTCGACGCGGACGAGCGATCCGGCCGTCCGCACGGTGCCGTCCAGGCCCGTGACGACGGGACGGAGCTCGACCGTGATGTCGCGCTTGCCGGAGCGAACCAGGGCCCGGTAGCGTCTCGCCATCGAGCACCATCGGCTTGACCACCTCCCAGCCAAGGACCGCGGACATCCAGCCGACGAACTCGACGGCGCGCGCGATGCGCATGGTCCGGCCCGGCCGCGCCACGTCGATGCGCATGCTCTTGATGTTGTGCAGCTCGGGCGTCAGCAGCGGATGGTCGAAGAGGCCGGCCAGCAGCTCGCGCCACAGCATGCCGCGCATCCAGCCGATGTCGTGGACGACGAGTCCTTCGCTGCAGACGCGCTGGACAGCCCAGCAGGCGTTCTGCGCCGGTCCCGCGGAACTGGCCGCAGTCCACCAGCAGCCGGTCGCACTCCTCGGCGAGCGCGCGGAACGTGGCCGCTGCCGAAGGGCACGTCATCGGGCCACCACAGCACCACCGGCAGGTCGTGGATGAGCAGCGGCGCGACGGCCGTGGAGAGGTGCTGCGACAGCTCGCCGCCGGTCTTGATGAAGATCTCTTCGGTGCAGATCTCGGATGCTGCCACCGGCCGGCGGGCCGGCACGCGGCGTAGATGTGGGCGCTGAACGAGGCGGGGCCGTCCGGGTCGCCGGGCGAGACGACGATGGCGCGCGACGGGTGGCGCGACGACAGCGCCGACACCGTCGACATGGCACGTTCCGCGGTCTCGGCACCGGGCGCGACCACGATCAGCGTCAGCACGCTCGTGCGCGTTCGGACGCGCACTTCGCGCTGCCCGTCCAGCCGCGCCCCAAAGGCGTGCTCGGCGCGCAGGTGCGAATCCTCACGCAGCGCCTTCACCTGGGCGTCGGGCAGCGAGCCGCTCCTCGACCTGGTCGCGCGACGGTGCCCCAGATCTCGGACAGCTTGCGCACCGTGTCGGGGATGCTCGAGGCTCGCAGGTCCAGCGCTGCGGCCTCGGCGACCTCGATGACGGTGCCGTCCGGTTACAGCCGTCTCCATCGCCGTCCTGTCCGCTCGATCAACCGGTCGGCGGCCTCCGGGCCCCAGGTGCCCGCCGGATAGAACCCGAGCCGCTCGCCCAGCTCGTCGTGGTCGGAACGTGGCCAGTCCGGCCTTGCCCGGCTCTGCGGTTGGGTGGCTGTCGTCGTAGTCGTGCCACGACTGGGTGATCGGCGTGACGATGCTCCAGGCCGCCTCCACCTCGTCGGCGCGCGTGAACAGCGACGCGTCGCCGAGCATGGCGTCGAGGATCAGCGTCTCGTACGCCTCGGGCGCGTCGCGGATGAACGACGAGCCGTAGGTGAAGTCCATGTTCACGTTGCGCACGTCCAGGCCGAGCTCGGGCACCTTGGCCGCGAAGCGCAGCAGGATGCCCTCGTCGGGCTGGATGCGCATCGCCAGCAGGTTCGGCTCGGGCTCCGATGCGCTCTCGCGGAACAGGCGCAGCGGCGGCTGCTTGAACTGGATCGCGATCTCCGTTGCGCGGCGCGGCAGTCGCTTGCCGGTGCGCAGGTAGAACGGCACGTCCGCCCAGCGCCAGTTCTGCACCTCGAGCTCGAGGGCCACGAAGGTCTCGACGTCGGACGTGGGCGAGACCTCTTCCTCCTGGCGGTAGCCGAGCACCTTGCTGGTCGGCGACCCAGCCCTCCGTGTACTGCCCGCGGACCACCTTGCGGCGGACGCGCTCCTCGGTCCAGTCGGTGTCGATCGCGCGCAGCACGCGCACCTTCTCGTCGCGCAGCGCGTCCGCCTCGAAGGCGATCGGTGGCTCCATGGCCACCAGCGAGAGCAGCTGGAGCATGTGGTTCTGGAGGATGTCGCGGGTCGCGCCGGCCTCCTCGTAGAACGCGCCGCGGCCCTCGACGCCGAGGTCCTCGGCCACGGTGATCTGCACGTGGTCGACGTAGCGGCGGTTCCAGAGCGGCTCGAAGATGCCGTTGCCGAAGCGGAAGACCATCAGGTTGCGGACGGTGTCCTTGCCCAGGTAGTGGTCGATGCGGTAGACCTGCGACTCGTCGAAGACGTCCATCAGCGCGTTGTTGAGCTCGATCGCCGAGTCGAGGTCGTGCCCGAACGGCTTCTCGACCACGACGCGAGCCCAGCCCTGGCTCTCCTCCTGGAGCTGCACGCTGCCCAGGTTGGCGACGATCTCGGAATAGGCCGACGGCGGGGTGGCGAGGTAGAAGAGGATGTTGCCGCGCGTCCCGCGCGCCGAATCGATCTGCTCGATCCGGTCGGCGAGGTTGCGATACGAGTCGGGTCGAGCCGAAGTCGCCCTGCTGGTAGTAGAGGCCCTCGGCGAAGTCGTCCCACAGCGCGTTCTCGACCGGGTTGCGCGAGAACTGCTCGCACGGCCTTCTTCATCTCGGCACGGTAGACTCGCGTCCGAGTAGGGCCGGCGTGCGAAGCCGAGGATGGTCGTCTCGCTGGGCAGCAGCCCGGCCCGCCGCAGGTTGTAGAGCGCAGGCAGGATCTTGCGATGCGCCAGGTCTCCGGTGGCGCCGAAGATCACGGCAACGCACGGTTCGGGAACGCGTTCGAGGCGGGTCCCGACCCGCAGCGGGTTGACCAGCGGCGCGTCAGCCTCTCCGCTGGGCGCGGATTCCAGCTGGATCGCCTGGCGTGGCGCGACGGCCGGGGCGCCCGCGGCCGAGGTCGCGTGGCGCGTCCCGACGCGAGGCCTGGCCATCGAGCGTCAGCCCTCCGTCTTCACGGCGTGGCCGCCGAACTGGTTGCGCAGCGCGGCGAGCACCTTGGCCGAGTAGCTCTCGTCCTGGCGGCTCGTGAAACGGGCCAGCAGCGAGAGCGTGATGATCGGCGCGGGGACGTCGTGGTCGATCGCGTCCTGGACCGTCCAGCGGCCCTCGCCCGAGTCCGCCACCCAGCCCTTGATGTCGGCGAGATCCGTGCCGTTCTGCTCGAACGCGCGGCCGGCCAGCTCCAGCAGCCACGAGCGGATGACCGTGCCGTGCATCCAGGCCTTGGCGATGGCCTCGAGATCGAGCGGGTACTCCGAGGCGTGCATGATCTCGAAGCCCTCGGCGTACGCCTGCATCAGGCCGTACTCGATGCCGTTGTGGACCATCTTGGTGTAGTGCCCGGAGCCGGGCGGTCCGCAGTGGACGTAGCCGCCGTCGGCCGGCGCGAGGCTCTTGAAGATCGGCTCGAGCGGCTCGACGTCCTCGCGTTCCCCACCGACCATCGTGCCGTAACCGTTGACGAGGCCCCAGACGCCGCCGCGAGATGCCGGCGTCGACGAAGCGGATGCCCTTGTCCTTCATGAGCTGCCAGCGCCGCTTCGAATCGTGGAAGTTGCTGTTGCCGCCGTCGACGATCCAGTCACCGGGGGAGAGCAGCGCGGCGAACTCGTTCATCGTCTCTTCGGTCGCGTCACCGGCAGGCACCATCAGCCAGACGATCCGCGGCGCCTTGAGCATGCCGACGACCTCTTGGGGCGTGTAGCCGCCTTCGAGCCCCTCGCCGACGATCTCGCGTGTCTTGTCCGGCGACCGATTGAACGCGATCACCCGGTGACCGGCCTGGTGCAGACGGCGGGCCATGTTGCCGCCCATCCGGCCGAGACCGACGATTGCTAGCTCCATCTCGTTTTCCTCCGCAACGCTCCGCGTTGCTGCGCACCGGCCCGGCCAGGTCGCCGGCGTCGCGCCAGTCCCTGCCCGTCACGTGCGGACGACCGGGCGTCGATGTGGGCATTGCCCACCACTGAGCCGCAAATCGACATCAGAACCCGAGAATCGAGCCAACAACCCAAAGAACCGGTGCGGCCTGTGGGCATCGGACCACCAAACGGACCGGAACTGGGCCCGGCCGCGCAACGCGACGCTCAAATGCGTCTCACTCGTGGGCAGAGACCACATCACGACCGAGGCCGGCAAGGTGCGCCCTGGGCGCCACGCAATCACGAAAGTGCGGTCTCGAGCGCGGTGCGCAGCTCGGCGAGGCCGGCATCCGGGTCGTCGCCGAGGTGAACGCGCAGCACGGGCAGCTCGTGCGACTGGAGCGACTGGAAATCGCCCAGCGCCTGCGCGTCGATGAGCACGCCGAACGTCTCCTTCTTGCCCGGGGATCGGCAGGTCATCCGGATGCCCCGCCACGAGCTGCAGGAAGCAGCCGGTGCGCGGCCCGCCCTTGTGCAGCTGCCCGGTCGAGTGCAGGAAGCGCGGCCCGTAGCCGAGCGTCGACGCGTGCCGTGTCCGGTCGCGCAGCAGCGCCTGGATGCCGCGCAGCGCGTGCGGTGCGCTGGTCGGTCGGTGCGATGTAGGCATGCGTGCCGAGGTAGCCGTTTGGCCGGAGCGCGCCCCAGGTGGCGCTTCAGCTCCGCCGCGGCGCTTGTCGCGGCAGGCGCGTCACGTCCGTCGTCGGTCAGTCGCAGCTGTGCGTCTCCGACCAGTGACAGGCGGCCGTCCGTGACCAGCGAGCTTTCGCTCGGCAGGTGGCCGGCGTCGTGGAAGTCCTTGAGAACGGCCCTGGTGTTCTCCTTGGATTCGGTCACGTTGGGCTCGTCGAACGGATTGACGTCCAGCACGGCGCCGGCGACTGCGGTGGCGAACTCCCAGCGGAAGAACTCGCCGCCGAGCCACTCGCCGTCCTCGAGGGAGATCTCGACCACCGGATGGCCGGCCGCCGCGAGCGCATCGAGCGCGGCGTCGGTCGTCGTGTGCCAATCCGTCGTTCCCGGCGCGGCCGACGCGGACGAAGACGCGGTCGTCGCCGTAGACGTCGGGTGCGCCGAGCGGCTCGCCGTCAACCGGGACGATGCCGGTGCCGTTCTTGCCGGTGCTCTCGGCGATCAGCTGCTCGACCCAGGCGCCAAACGGCGCGAGCTCGGGCTCGAGGACCAGTGTCAGCTTGTCCCGGCCCTGCGCGGCCAGCGCGCCAATCGCGGCGCCGAGGCAAGACGCCCGGGTTGCCGAGATCGGCGGCGCGGCAGCGATCGGCCATCTGCGCTCCGTCGCCGAGCAGCGCGCGCAGGTCGAGGCCAAGCAGCGCCGCCGGGCACGAGGCCCACGTACGTCAGCGCGCTGTATCGGCCGCCGACGTCCGGCGGGTTCAGGAACGTCTCGCGGAAGAGGTCGGAATGCGGGATTGCCTCGAGGCTCTTGCCGGGGTCGGTGATGGCCACGAAGCTGTCGCCGGCCGCCGACCGCCGATACCACGGGGCCTGCTGGCGCTCCTCGTCCCAGAAGTAGGCCAGGAACGAGAGCGTCTCGGTCGTCGTGCCGGACTTGGTGGCGATGAGGTAGAGGCTCGGGCCGTCCTCCTCCAGGGCCTCGATCGCGTTGACGGCATCGGGATCCGTCGAGTCGAGCACGAAGACCGGCAACCCGTGAGCGGACGCGTGGATACACCTGCGCAAGCACCTCGGGCGCCAGCGAGCTGCCGCCCATGCCGCAGACGACCGCCCGCACGAAACCCTCCTCGGACAACCCCCCCGGCGAACGCTTCGAGCGCGTCGATCTCGTCCTGGAAGTGGGTCGGCGCGTCGAGCCAGCCGAGACGGTTGCCGATCGAGGTCGGCAACGTCATCGTCGGTGGTCCAGAGGAGCGCGTCGCGGTCCCAGATGCCGCTGGGCCCAGTGCTCGTCCTGGACGCGCGCGAGAACGCGATCGAGCGCCTCGGCCAGCGACGCGGGGACCCGGATGCGGTCGTGGCCGCTGGTGACGGTCAGCGGCGACGCCCCGGGGGCCTGGCTGCTTGCGTCGGTGGTCTCGCTCGTTTCGGTCATCCGGTCACCGTGGGTTCCTCGCCACCGAATGGCTGGTTCGCCTCGTGGTCGGGCGGCGGCGAGATCACGCCCGAGAGGTCACTGGTGAGGACCCGGCGCGCGACATCGGCCACGTGCTCGGGAGTGAAGCCGAATGCCGTCGAAGATGTCCGCCGCCGGCGCCGAGCTGCCGAAGCGCTCGATGGCCGACCATGGCGCCTTCCGGCCCCACCCAGCGGTCCCAGCCCAGCGAAACGCCGGCCTCGACGCTGACGCGCTTGGTGCACGCCCTGGGGAGAACCGACTCGCGGTACTCGGCCGTCTGCGCTTCGAAACGCTCCCAGCAGGGCATCGAGACGACGCGTGTCCGGATCCCCTCGCTGGTAAGCAGGGCTCGCGCCGACATGGCCAGCGACACCTCGGACCCGGTGGCGATGAGGATCACGTCAGGCGGCTCTGGCTGGCCGTCGGCGTTCGCGGCGTCGGCAAGGACATAGGCGCCTCGACGCAGGCCCTCGACGGCGCGCTCCGCCGTGCCCGGCAGGATCGGCAGCTTCTGGCGGGTCAGCGCGAGGCCGACCGGGCCGTCCCGCCGCTCGATCGCGAGTCGCCACGCGGCGGCGGTCTCGTTCGCGTCCGCCGGCCGGACGAACCAGAAGTTGGGGATCGCCCGGAGAGCGGCGTAATGCTCGACCGGCTGGTGGGTCGGACCGTCCTCGCCAAGGCCGACCGAGTCGTGCGTCCACACGTCGATCACGTGCAGGCCGGACAGCGCCGACAGGCGCACCGAGCCGCGCATGTAGTCGCTGAAGGTCAGGAAGGTCGCGTCGTACGGCAGGAAGCCGCCGTGGTAGGCGATGCCGTTGCAGATCCCGGCCATGGCGTGCTCGCGCACGCCGAAGCGCAGGTTGCGGCCCGGCTCGTCGGCCTCGAAGTCGCCCTGGGCCTTGAGGTCGGTGAGATTGCTCTCGGAGAGGTCAGCCGAACCGCCGAACATCTCGGGGAGTGGGTGGATCAGGGCCTGCAGCGCCTGCTGGCTCGCCTGGCGAGTGGCGAGACCATCGCTGCCCTCGGTCCACGCCGGAAGCGCCTTCTCCCAGCCGGGCGGCAGGCGCCGATCCAGTCGACGCGTGAGCTCCGCGGCAAGGTCGGGGTGTTCGCGCTCGTATCCGGCAAAGCGCTCGTGCCACTGCGCGGCCAGTTCTTCGCCCTTGGGAACCGCTGTCCGGAACTCCGCGAGGACGTCATCCGGGACGTAGAACTGCTTGTCCGGATCGAGGCCGTAGGCCTCCTTCGTCAGGCGCACCTCGTCCTCGCCGAGCGGCGAGCCGTGGGCCTTCTGCGAGTCCTGCTTGTGCGGCGAGCCATAGCCGATGTGCGTCTTGACCGCGATCAGGCTCGGGCGAGGATCTTCCCGGGCGGCGGTGATGGCAGCCTCGATCGCTTCGAGGTCGTTGCCATCGCCGACCAGCTGGGTGTGCCAGTTGTAGGCCTCAAAGCGTTGCAGCACGTTCTCGGTGAACGCCCAGGAGGTCGGTCCATCGAGCTGGATGCCGTTGTCGTCGTAGAGGAACACCAGCTTGCCCAGGCGCAGGTGGCCGGCCAGGCTCGCGGCCTCCGACGAGATGCCCTCCTGCAGGTCGCCGTCCGAGCAGATGCCGTAGGTCCAGTGGTCGACGACGGCATGGTCGGGCCGGTTGAACTCGGCGGCAAGGCGCCGCTCGGCGATCGCCATGCCCACCGCGTTGGCGAAGCCCTGTCCCAGCGGCCCGGTGGTTGCCTCGACGCCAGCGGTGAGGCCGTATTCGGGATGGCCGGGCGTCTTCGAGCCGAGCTGGCGGAAGCGCATCAGCTCATCGAGCGAGAGGTCGTAGCCGGTCAGGTAGAGGAGGCTGTAGAGCAGCGCGCTGGCGTGCCCCGCCGAAAGCACGAATCGGTCGCGATCGGGCCAGCTGGGGTTGGACGGAGCGTGACGCAGGAAGCGAGTCCAGAGCACGTAGGCCATGGGCGCCATGCCCATCGGCGCGCCGGGATGCCCGCTGTTCGCCTTCTGGACCGTGTCGATCGCAAGTGCACGGATGGTGTCGACATTCAGTTGGTGGTCGACGCGGTGGGCGGTTAGGGTCACGTCTCGCTTCATACGGCTGGGAACGCCATCATAGTCCGGCGACCTTTCCGTCCCGTTAACGCGAGCGTTGCATGTCCCACCCTCCACCTTCCGTCGGCGTGACCGCGCGCACCGCTCGACGTGTGGTCGCTCGTCCCTCGGCTCGACCTCCGATTCGCCCTTCGCTTGCCGCGATCGGCGACGTCATTCTCGAGGTCGTCGCATCCGCGGAGCAGGCGCTCGAGGAAGGGTCGGACGTCCCCGGAAGCGTGCGCGCACGGCGTGGTGGATCGGCCGCCAACGTGTGCGCGTCGTTTGCCCGGCTTGGCGGCCGCAGCATCTTCATCGGCGCGGTCGGACGTGACCGCGCCGGACGGGATGTGATCACTGCGCTGAAGGGTGCGGGTGTCGAAGCTCGCGTCGTGCATGTCGATGCCCCCACGGCTCGACTCCTGGCGCTGGTCGCGCCTGACGGCGAGCGCTCGTTCGTGACGCAGCGAAGTGCGGCCGACCAACTGCGGCCGGCGGACGTCGCGGAGCGCTGGCTGCGCAGCGTGGGTGCACTCCACGTGCCGGGCTACTCGCTGTACAACCAGCCTCTCGGTGCGGCCGCGCTCCGTGCCATCGAGCTCTGTCGGCTGCGTGGCGCGCTGGTGAGCATCGACCTGTCGTCGCGGGTGCCGCTGCTCGAGTTCGGGCGCGACCGCGCGCGCGATCTGCTCGGCCGTATCCGTCCCGACGTGCTGTTTGCCAACTCGTCGGAGGCGGCTGCGTTGTTTCCACGGTCGCGGCCGTCGCGGCTCCTGGATCTCGCGGACGTTGCCGTGGTCAAGCAGGGGAGCGCTGGCGCACTGCTGGTTTGGAGCGTCGAGGGCGAACCGCAGCAGATCGAGGTGGCCGCTTCTGCGATCAAGGCGACCGATACGACCGGCGCCGGCGATGCATTTGCGGCGGGATTCCTCTATTCACTGTTGGCAGAGCCCGACTGGCGTGGCTCCCGGAGTCCGGCAGTGTTGCGGCGCGCCGCCCTGGTGGGCCACAAGTCCGCTGCGGCGCTGTTGCGATCGACGCGGGAGGAGATCGACCTGTGATGCATGGTGGAGGGGCGGCGCTGATGCGTGTCTCGGACGTGGTCCGTGCGGCGCTCGATTCGGGCGCGGCCGTGGTTGCGCTCGAGTCCACGTTGATCACGCATGGACTGCCCTACCCGCAGAACCTCGAGGCGGCGTCGCGGGCGGAGTCGGCGGTCCGCGCGGGCGGGGCCGTGCCGGCGACAGTGGCAATTCGAGATGGTCGCATCATCGTCGGCCTGTCGGCGGGAGAGCTCGAGGAGCTTGCCGCTTCGCCGGCGGCCGGGCCACTCCCCAAGGTGTCGAGGCAAACAATGGCGGCCGCGCTCGGCGGTGGGGGATGGGCCGGGACGACGGTTGCGGCGACGCTGATTGCCGCGACAGCGGTCGGGATTCGCGTCTTTGCCACGGGTGGCATCGGCGGCGTGCATCGGGGCGGCGAGTCGACCATGGACATCTCCGCGGACTTGGCCGAGATCGGGCGGGCCCCCGTTGCGGTCGTCTGCGCCGGCCCGAAGTCGATCCTGGACGTGCCACGGACGTTGGAGGTGCTGGAGACCCTGGGCGTGCCCGTCGTCGGTTGGGGCACGGATGACGTGCCGGGCTTCTTCGCGCGCAGCAGCGGCCTGCGAGCACCGGCACGGGTGGATGGGGCGGCCGAGGCCGCTGCCCTGTTCGGCCGGCAGGTGGCGCTCGGGCTGGGTGGCGTGCTGTTCTGCGTGCCACTCCCCGAGGAAGCGGCACTTCCCCGTTCGGTGGCCGACGCCGCGATCGCCCAGGCAATCCGCGAATCGGAAGTCGCAGGAATCCACGGTCCCGCCTCGACCCCGTGGGTCCTGGACCGCGTCGCGCAGATCACCGGCGGCGAATCGATCCGCGCGAACCTGGCGCTGATCGAGCACAACGCGTCAGTCGCCGCGGAGCTGGCGGTCGCGCTGACACCAGAGCCCGCCGGATAACTGACTCAAGACGACCGTCGGATCGCGTCGCGGGCTTCCGCATAGCCGCGATACCTCGCTCTGACGGTCAGCGCCTCATCCAGTCCGACGAACGCCCGTTGGCGGCCCATGGCGCGTGGATCGAGGACGACGAACACGCTGTGCCGACCCGATGCAACCGGAGCCCCGTTCCACCATCCGGCGAAGCGTTCGGTGGACGACGGGCAAACGGAGCGAAATGTCTCAGGGCGCTGCCGGAGCGCGTGGAGAACCTCCCAGGACCAGAGGCCGGCCAGCACGTGCGTCTCGGATTCCCAGCTTTGGATCCCGAGCCTCGAAGCGAGGGCCGCGCCGACGTATGCGCGCTTTGCGTTGTAGGCGCCCGCCGTGTCCTGGAGGTCGGGGAACCGCGTCCGATTCTCGATGTGCAGCAACGCGCGACGGTCCAGATCCCACGCGACGAGGTCGGCGCGGCCCGCGAATTGGTAATGCTGGTACGGCTCGTCGATGCCCACGGGGAGTCCGGCACGCCTGAGCCGGCCGGCCTCGAACTCGCCCATCGCCGAGTGGATCAGGTCGACAGACAGATCGGTGCGTCCTGCAGTCGAGCGCGTCGGGTCGACCAGCAGCAGCTCGGCCTGGCGATCGAGGACCGCCGCAATCCGGGCAGCCGCCTCTGCCGAGCCGCTCCGGCCACTCTCGATCAGGTAAACGAAAGTGGACGACATGCCCGCCCGGCGCGCGAGCTCGGCGACTGACCAGCCACGTGCCATCCGGGCGTCTCGAACCTGCAACCCGAAGCGCGTCCACACGCGCACAACCGCGGCCGGCAGCGCGGGCGACGAAGTGCGGAGAGCCTTTCGCGGCGACATTCCAATCGGATTCAACGCCGCAAGGCTTATCTGGCGGTTTGCTCCCGCTTCACGGACGCCGGTCGGACTGCCGGACGCATTTTTTCCAATCGGATTGGAATTCCGTCGCGATCGAGCGCCGCGGACCCTTGGGATCGACGCTGGAACGGCGGCCGGCTCCACATCAGATTGGAATTCCGTCCGCGATCGAGCCCGCGACCCTGGGGATCGACCCCGGTACGCCGGCCGGCTCCGCATCAGATTGGAATTCCGTCCGCGATCGAGCCCGCGACCCTGGGGATCGACGCTGGAACAGCGGCCGGCTGCACAACTGATTGGAATCCGGCGACGCGGGCTGGTCGTGCCGGCGCTGGCTCCACATGAGATTGGAATGTCGTTTGAGAGGCCGCTGACGCCCGCGCACCTCAACACATCGGACTCGAAAATCGCGCGTCGGCAGAGGCGGTCCACTGTTAGTCGCGCATCGTCCAGTGGTACGATCAACGTTGTCCACCTTGAGCCGGCGAGCCGGCGCCTTTGACGAAGGCTCGGGGCCGACAAAGAGGCAGCGGTCGCACGCACTGCAGGCCCGCCTCGACCACGTGATCCAGGATCGCAACAGGGGTCGCATGTCCCAGTCTCTGCCGGCGGACACGCCGCCCGCCATCGACGTGCGCGGCGTCCGCCGCGTCTACAAGGCGAGCCCCAATCCGGTCGTGGCACTCGACGGCGTCGACCTCCAGGTCCAGCCGGGCGAGTTCTTCGGGCTGCTCGGACCCAACGGCGCGGGCAAGACCACGCTCATCAAGATCCTCACCACGCTGCTCCTGCCGACCGCCGGCACGGCCCGGGTGTTCGGCTTCGACGTCGCGACTCAGACGGCCGAGATCCGCCGGATCATGAACATCGTCTCGGGCGGCGAGCAGTCGGGCTACGGCCTGCTCCAGGTCCGCGAGCAGCTCTGGATGTTCAGCCAGTTCTACGGCCTGCCGGCGCGCGACGGCTGGCGCCGCGTCGACGAGCTGATGGAGGCCGTCGGGATCACCGACCTTGCGCAGCAGAAGATCTCGCAGCTCTCCACCGGCCAGCGCCAGAAGCTGAACTTTGCGCGCGGCCTGCTCAACGACCCGTGGGTCTTCTTCCTCGACGAGCCGACGCTCGGCCTGGACGTCACCGCCGCGCGCGCCGTGCGCGAGCTGGTGCGCGACTGGAAGGCCGCCGTGCCCGGTCGGACCATCCTGCTGACCAGCCACTACATGGCCGAGGTCGAGGAGCTCTGCGAACGCCTCGCCATCGTCGATCACGGTCGCATCCTCGCCATCGGCAGCGCCGGCCGAGCTGAAGCGCAAGGTGCAGCGCGAGTCGATCTACCTGCTCGAGCTCGATCGCCTTGACGCCGGACCTGCTGCCCTTGCCCGATTGCCCGGCGTGGTCACGGCGGTGACGGCAACGGACAGCGACGCCGGCGGCTCGGCGGACCGCCAGACGATCCTGGTCAAGCTCGTGCTGCACCGACGACGCGGCCCTCGGTGGCGTGGTCTCGGCCCTCGGTGGGCTCGGCGCCCACATCGTCTCGCTGCGCAAGTCGGAGCCGAGCCTCGAGGACGTCTTCGTCGAGCTGGTCGGCCGCGGCCTCGCCGATGAGCCGAGCGAAGCCGACGGCCGAGGTGGACGACCGGCGCCCGCCGGACAACCCCGAGCCTTACGGCGGCGAGCCGTCGATCCTCGAAGAGGCGCCGCGCGAACCAGTCGGCCGCGATGACGGCTATCGCACGCAGCGCGCCTTCGCACGCCCACGCGCCGTAATACGTCTATCGCGCCACTGCCATCGCCGCAGGAGGCCGCCGACTGGTCCGCGCCGCCGCGTCCTCGTGGCGAACATCCGCGCGCTCTGTCGGGCGCGCCTATCCGCGGATCATCGGCTTCAAGCGCGAGCCCTCGTGGGTCTTCTTCGAGGTGCTGCTGCCGTTCCTGACCACCTCCGCGTTCGTGTTCGTCTATCGCGCCCTGCACGCGCCGCCGGAGTACATCGGCTTCGTCGTCCTCGGCGGGGCGATGACCGCGTTCTGGACCAACGTCATGTGGATGATGGCCGCGCAGCTCTACTGGGAGAAGGACCAGGGCAACCTGGACATCTACATCACCTCGCCGATCAGCCTCATGTCGTGCTCTTCGGCATGGCCCTCGGCGGCCTGGTGGCCAGCACGCTGCGCGCGGCGATCGTGCTCGTCGTCGGCGCCGTGGTGTACGGCGTCGTCTTCGCCGTCGACCAGTGGCTCCTGCTTGTTCGCCGTCTTCGTGCTGACCCTCGCCGCGCTGTACGGCCTCGGCATGATGCTTTCCAGCCTCTTCCTGCTGTGGGGACGCGAGGCGTAGCACCTCACGCAGGTCGATGCAGGAGCCGGTCTACTTCGTGTCGGGGCTCAACTTTCCGGTCGGCCGGCTGGGTGCCATCGGCGCGGTGGCGATCGCGATCATCCCGCTCGCCGTCGGCCTTGACGCGATGCGCCAGCTGGCCTTCGCCGGCAGTGCCGCGACACGGTCGGCACGCCGCCGCCCGAGGTCGAGGCGCTGATCCTGGTGGCCATGACGGTCGTCTTCATCGGCCTCGCCGTGGATGCTTGCGTTCGTGGAGCGTCTGGCGCGCTACGAAGGCCGGCTGACGCTGCGGGGCAACTGAACCAATGACCGCCTCGACGCCCACGGTCGCGCAACCAATGCTCCGCATGCCGGCAGCCGCGCGAAGCCGCTGCGCAACGGGCGCGACAGCCTCCGGACACCTGGCGCTCGTTCAGACCACGGCCGCGCGCATCGGCTGGCAGACCGAGTCCAACTGGGCGGATCCGCTCCTCTTCCTGATCTACTCGGTCGCTCAAGCCGGTCGCATCCGTGCTGATCCTGCTGTTCATGCTCCAGGTCATCAGCGGCGGCAACGCCCAGCCGGAGTACCGCGCGCTTCGTGGTCTTCGGCAGCGCGCTGTGGTCGTTCGTGATCGGCGGCATGGCCGGCCTGGCCTGGTCCCTGCTCGACGATCGCGAGCGCTACCGGATGCTCAAGTACCTGTACCTGTCGCCCAACACGCTGCTGGTCCTGCTGCTCGGCCGCGGCGCGGCGCGCCTCGCGATCGCCGCCATGGGCGCGCTGATCACGCTCGGTGTCGGCGTGGTCTTCCTGGGGGTCGGCTTCGACATCACCCGCGTGGACTGGCTGCTGCTGATCCCGTCGCTGGCTCTCGGCTTCATCGCCATCGTCGTCGCTCGGGATCGTGCTGGCGGCCATCTGCATGCAGACGCGGCAGGAATCGTGGTCGTACCCGGAGGCAGTGGCGGGCGCGATGTTCCTGATCGTCGGCGCGGTCTTTCCGCTGGCCGTGCTGCCGCGGGTCGTGCAGGCCGTCGAGCTACGTCGTGCCGCTCACCTGGTGGCTCGAGGGCGTGCGTCAGGCACTCATGCCCGGGGTCGCTCTCCGGCGATCGGCGGCCAGGGCTCGCTCGTGGACGCAGCTGACGGGCACGACCGCCCCCGCGACCGCGCAGATCCTGCGTGGCGTTGCTGCTCACCACCGCGGTGACTACACTCGCGGCGCTGGCGGCCTACCGCTGGAGCGAGCATCGCGCCAAGGAGCGCGGCCTGTTGGACCTCACGACCGGGTCCTAGAGCCACCACAGTCAGGCGACTCGAGCGGCGCCGAGAGGGGAACGAGTGCGCATCTACGACGGAACGCCGCGACAGGACTACGAAGAGGTGCTGCGCTCCATCGGTGCGTTCCTGGACCAGCGCGCCATGCGCGACGTGCTGCTGACGGAGGCGCCGGACGGGTTCATCGTGCAGGGACTGGCGGGCCCGCTCGCAGACGAGGCCACCTGGTCCGAGAACACGCCCGTCCAGAAGGAGACCTACACCTTCCTCGACGACGACATCACCCGTTTCATGGAAGAGGCGGCGGCACGCCGTGGACATGGCGCGCCCAGGTCCCGACATGGAGCAGGCCGGTCGCCTACGAGCGCGCCTTCCGGGTGCTCGGTCGCTACTTCGACCAGCAGAAGCCGCGCGACGTGTTCTTCTTCGAGCAGGACGGCGCCTACGTCATCCGGCTGCTGATGTCCACGCGAACCGGCGCGCGCCACGTGCTGGCCGAGTTCACCGCGGACGAGCTGCGCAAGATGGTCGACGAAGGCTCGCACTGGCGGGGCACCGGCGAGTCGACCGGCCAGCTGATCCCTGAGCGTTACACTGATCGCACGAACCTGACGAGGAGACCTGACCATGAAGATCGTGAAGCTGCTGGTGGCCGCCATCGGCTTGCTTGTGGCGGCGGCGGTGATCATTCCCCTGATCGTGCTGGCCGGCCTGTTCATCTGGCTCAAGCTCACCGAGGAGGCCGACGAAGAGGCCCTCGAGCTCGAGCAGGAGCAGGGCGCCTGACGAACGCTCGATCCGAGAAGACGGGGATCTGATAACGGGGACCGGTCGGCGTATGCCGGCCGGTCTTGTGCGTTGGCGGAGGGAGTGCTCGATGGCTGGTGGTGTTGCCGTCCTGCTCGGCACGAAGAAGGGCGCCTTCATCCTCGCGGGTGATGCCGACCGAGAGAACTGGGCGCTGCGCGGCCCGTTCTGCGAGACGTGGCCGGTGCGCCACTTTGCCTGGGATGCGGACCAGCGCGCCCTGCTGGCCGGCACGGCGAACGCGTGGTACGGCGCGTCGGTCTGGCGCAGCACCGACATGGGCGAGACGTGGACGCAGTCATCGGAGGGTCTGACCTACGGCGAGGACGGCCCGAAGATCCCGGCCGTCTGGAACCTGACCGCCGGCCCACGGCACGCGTCTACGCGGGCGTCGAGCCGGCAGGCCTCTTCCGCAGCGACGACGGCGGCCAGACGTGGTCGCACGTGGAAGGGCTGACCAACCACCCGACTCGCTCCGAATGGCAGCCAGGCAATGGCGGCCTGATCCTTCACTCGATCGCGCCCCATCCGACCGATCCGAATCACCTTTGGGTCGGTATCTCGGCGGTGGGTGCGTTCGAAACAAAGGACGGCGGCGCGACGTGGGAAACGCGCAACCACGGCGTGCGCACCGACTTCTATCCGGGCGAACCACCCGAGTTCGGGCAGTGCGTCCACAAGATGAAGCTGCACCCCGATCGCCCTGGGATGCTCTTCCAGCAGAACCACTGCGGCGTGTACCGCTCGGACAACGGCGGCGAGCACTGGACGGAGATCACGCCCGGGCTGCCGAGCCAGTTCGGCTTCCCCCTCGTGATCCACCCGCACGATCCGCACACGATCTACACGATCCCGCTGAACGGCGACGACAAGGGACGCTACCATGCCCGAGGGGCAGGCGGCCGTCTGGCGCAGTCGCGACGACGGGGACAGCTGGGAGAAGCTCGATCGCGGCCTGCCGACCGGCGACGCCTACATGGGCGTCCTGCGCGAGGCGATGGCGACCGACGAGCGCGATCCGGCGGGCATCTACTTCGGCACGAGCACCGGGCAGGTCTTCGCCAGCCGCGACGCCGGCGACTCGTGGCACCTCATCGCCGACTTCCTGCCGTCGATCTCGTCCGTCGAGACGATCACCCTGCGACGGCTCGTGGCGGCCGCAATGGCCGTCCTGAACCTGCCTCGGTCGCTGCTGGCGCTGTTTCCGCAGGTGCCGCGTCACCTCGAGATCGATGCGGATTCCGTCGAGGGGCTCGTGCGCGCGCTTGACGAGCGCTGGCCGGGCATGTGGGATCGCCTCTGCGAGCCGGGTCCGAAGATTCGTGAGCACATCAACGTCTTCGTCGACGGTGAGCGGGTCGCGATCGACCAGCCGCTGACGACGCGGTCGGTCGTCTACGTGATTCCGGCGGTCGCGGGCGGCTGACGCGGAAGCATGGCTCGGTGGCCGCCGCCGGCCGAGCGTGGCGCGGGCGCGGAGCCTCGGCCGATCGTGGCGCTTTCCGCTGTTGCTTCCCACCGGTCGATGTTGCGATGGCTCCAATAGTCGACGAGAGCCCGTTCGCCGCCAGGATGTCCGAGCCGTATCCACCGGCTAGTAATCGGGATGCTGCTATGTGCCGCGCGCGACGAGTTCTCTCTCAGGCAGCAACCCGGTCACTATCTGGCTGCTGATTCCGCCTTCAGATGCCGTTTGCAGCGGTTTGGCCCTGTTTAGCAGCACCCCGGTTGCTGAATGGGGGAAACCGTCAGCCGGCCACACAGCGCAAACGGGTCGGGCCTATGTGCCCGACGCTGATGACGGCGTCTGCGGGCCCTTCGGCGTCGGACTCGGCTTCGGAACGCCGCCCGTATCCGCGCCCGTATTGCCGCTATCCGCGCCCGTATTGCCGCTGCTCGCGGCGGGTGGCGTTGGCGGCACGACTTTGACGTGGACTACCTTGGCTGCGTCGCCGTTGGTGTCGAGCAGCGAGCCGTCGGCGCGCGTGAGGTCGAGCAGCAGCAGGTAGTCGCCAGGCGCCGTCGGGGACTGGAGCTTGAGCGTCAGGTGCGCGGATGCGCCCGGCGCCAGGTTCGCGATCGGGATCGACTGCAGCAGCGAGGGAGTGCTGAGCGGCTGGGATACCGGCACGAGCCACGCGCTGAGAGCCAGACCCCTGGCGTCCTGGCCGGCCGCGATCCACGGCGCGCTGCCGGCGTTGCTGACCGTGACAGCGAGCGCGGTCTGTCGGCCGGTCACCGCGCGGACCTGGCTCGCGACGGTGAACCCGATGTCCATTCGTGCCGGAACCGTCACCAGGTAGGCGGCCGGTTGCTTCACGATGCGCGGCCCGAGCGGCGCTCCGTCTCCGTTGGCAATCTCCACCGTCAGCCGGTAGAGGCCGGGCTGTGTAGGCACCATGATCTTCGCCTGGATGCCGTTCGCGGTGACCTTGGCGATCTCGGTCTGGACGACCTTGCCGGGCTCCTCGGGCGCGATCCACATCGTGTTCGCGTCGGACGGAACGGTTGTTCCGGCCGCGCCGCCGCCATCGGCTGTGTTCCCGGTGGCCGGCTTGGTTGCCGGTGCCGGATCGACCTGCATGGGGTCCCAGCGCACCGCGAGTTGCATTCCGGACTTGGGCAGCGACTTTGGCCGGCTCGTGATCGGCAGCGTCACGGTCAGTGGCTTGCCGGCGACCGGTCCGCGCTGAACATGCAACGCGCCGATCGTCGCCGGGTGCGTAGCGGGCCGCAGCAACCAATAGCGGAGCGGCGGCATCGATCGGCGACCGGCCGCGATCTTGCCGGCACCCGCGAGGACGTCGACCGCGTTCGTGCGACCGCGCTCTACCAACGAGTGGTAGTAGCCAGCATTGTGGGTGTCGGGGTCGACATATCCCGTGAACCCCTTGCTCCGGCCGCTCTTGAAGGCCGTGACGTGATCGTTGAACGTCGGCGCTCCGCGCCAAATGCCGAGGATCGAGCCGTGCCCGCTCAGCACCTGCGAGACGTAGTAGGCGGGTGAGAGGCGGCCGTCGGCGACGACGGCCGAGGCGCCCGCGGCGATGAAGCCCGCGGCGTAGTTGTCGACCCGCTGGAGCGCCACATTCTGGCCATCCTCGGGCATGCCCGGCTCCGAGTTTCCCGACGCGTAGCAGAGGTGCGACAGGATCACGATCGCGTTCGGCGCGAGCCGCACCTGCTGGCGCAGGTAGTACTCGCCGAAGTACTGGTGATCGTCGTTGTTTCGGTCGCCGGGAACGTTGACGCCGAACCCGTTCTCCGAGTACGGCCACGGATCCGAGCGGTATGGGCTCGGATAGCCGTTTCCGTGGCCGAGGTAGACGACCAGCGAGGCACCTTCGAGCGCCGCGCGGACGCGAGGCCAGGTGGCATCGGGTGTCTCGACCGTGACGATGTCGACTCGGTATCGCCTGGCGGCCGCGACTGCCTGCGCGGCGAACCGCCTGTAGTCGGCGGTGTACTCCGCGACCGGGCCGACGATGATCGCCACTTTTGGCCGGACCGGGAACGGAACCCTTCGCGACGCGGCTCCGGCATGGCCCGCGCGCGCTGCGTCGGGCGCGGACTGGGCGGCAAGCGTCGCTGGGATCGAGATGACGCCGAGGATGCCGATCGCGAGGGCAACGGCCAATGCGATCCGCACCGGGCGGCGGGCAGGCGCAGCCGATGGCCGCCATCCAGCGCCTGATGCCCGGGCTCGCAAGCGTTGCAACTCGGAACTCCTGAGACCTTCGGTGATTGCAGCTCAGACGGGCACTTGTTTCCGTAAAGCCGCAATTTTGCGTGCGCTTCTGGCGCGGACACTCAGAAAGTCGACACCGGAGACCGGCATCGACAACATGGCAAGGCTACCGTACGCGTCCATCCCGGACGTTGCAGCCCGCCGTAGTGCCCGACGACAACGTCTGCGGGCCGACCGAACGATGTGATCGCCAGGCTCCTGCGAGGCCGGTACGCTGCTCGGCGATGGAGGTAGCCTCGCAGAGTCCGTTTCGACTCGCGGAGCTGGTGGCGTCGCTATCGCTCGCCACCGACCTCGGCCTCGGTCAGCCGCAGGAGCATGTGCTCCGACAGACCCTGATCGCGACTCGACTGGCCCGAAATCAGCGGCCTGAGCGACGGCGAGCAAGCGTCGGCCTTCTACGTCTCGCTCCTCGCGATGGTCGGTTGCGTCGCCGACTCCCACGAGCTGGCTCGCTGGTTCGACGACGACACGCATATTCGCGCGGCCAGCTACGAGGTGGATCGGGCGGGGCTACCGATGCTGCGTTTCCTGATCGGCAATGTGGCTGGGGCTGAATCGTCCGTGCAGCGAGTGGCTCTCGTCGGTCGCTTCCTTGCCACCGGTATGCGGGAGGTGATGGCCTCGATGGCTGCCCACTGCGAGGTGACCGCCGACATCGCCGATCGCCTTGGGCTGGCAGAGGCCGTGGGGCGGGCACTGCCGCAGGCACTCGAACGGTGGGACGGCAAGGGCGGGCCGCGGGGGCTGTCGCGCGATCAGATCGAGCCGGTCATGCGCGTAGCCCAGATCGCGAACGACGCGGAAGTCTTCTGGCGATTGGGCGGAACCGAAGCAACGGTGGCGATGCTGCGCGAGCGCCGTGGCAGCGCGTTCGATCCCGATCTCGTGGACGCCTTCGCGTCAAATGCCGACGAGATTCTCGGCGACCTGGCGACCGTCGACGCGTGGAGTGCCGTGATCGACGGGTGTGCTCCGTTGGACCGGGCGCTCGACGAGGTCGAGGTCCGAACCACGCTGGAGGCGTTCGCCGACTACGCGGACGTGAAGTCGCCGTGGTTCTCGGGCCACTCGCGTGCGGTCGCGGCGCTGGCAGGCGAGGCGGCCCGATTGGCAGGCTTGCCGCAGGCCGGTGTTGATCTCGTCAGTCGTGCAAGCCTCGTCTGTCGCGTTGGCACGATCGGTGTCTCGTCAGGGATCTGGAACAAGGCCGGACCCTTGTCGGCGATGGAGCGGGAGCGCGTCCGGACGGTGCCATACCTGACAGAACGTGTGCTGGCGCACGAGCCGCGCCTGGCCGAGATCGGCGCGATTGCCGGCATGTTCCACGAACGTGCTCGACGGCTCGGGATATCCGCGCGGCATCGGAGCAGCCACGCTTCGTGTCCCGGCACGGATCGTCGCGGTGGCGGAGATGTACCAAGCGATGCGAGAAGCTCGTCCCCATCGAACCGCTCTCCCGCGAGAGGAGGCTGAACGCGAGCTGCGCAGGGAGGCACATGCGGGCAGGGTCGATCCGGAGGCGGTGTCTGCCGTGCTCTCGGCGGCGGGACACCGGACGTCTCGCCGGCCGAACCTCTCGGCGGGTCTGTCGGCGCGCGAGCTCGAAGTGCTGGGGCTGCTCGTTCGGGGCTATTCCAACAAGCAGATCGCGGCTGCGCTGTTCATCTCGCGCCGCACCGCCGGAAGCCACATCGAGCACCTCTACACCAAGCTGGACGTCACGACCCGGGGAGCAGCGGCCATGTATGCGATGCGTCATGGGCTGATCGACCCGACGCCATCAGACGAGGGGGTTGCGCACGTAATCGGGTGAACACCCGATGCCGCGGATGGTCGCGTACCCGTACAACCGGAGGAACGAACGAGGTGCGGCGTCGTTGACGCAGCCGTTCCAACCGATTGGAGGCCGGAAGATGAATCGTCGACTCCCCTGGAGCGTGGTAGTCGGGCCTGCCTTGGCTATCTCGATGCTCTACGCGCCCGCCGCCGCCGCAGCGTCACACGCCGTCCCGTTCAAGACCAACTTCAGTGGATCGGCCGTCCTGCTCGACCCGTATCACGCCACGTTCGTCGGTTCCGGCAACGCGTCACACCTGGGCGCAATCACGACCGTCGGCGGCGCCATCGTGAGCGGCCTTTCAGCGGCCTGCGACAACGGGCTGGCGAACACCAACTTCGAGACCATGACGGCCGCCAACGGCGACCAGCTATCGATCTCCAGCGACGACGTCGGCTGCCCGACGGGACCATTGCAGTTCCACGGCATCGGCGCCTGGACCGTCACCGGTGGAACCGGGCGATTCGCTCACGCGACCGGAACGGGGACCTTCGACGGCCACTCCGACTTCAACCCAGGCGCCGGCAGTTTCGAGATCACCTTGATCGGTGACATCTCGTACTGAATTCCAGGGCGCAATGAGGCCAACCCGCGCGATCCGCGGTCTGGCAGACATGCCGGCTGCACCTGGACACGGGAGCGATCACCAGCTCACGTCAGACCCATCGGTGGCGGAGGGCAGCGCCCAGCCGATGTCCGATCGGCGGATCGTCAACGAGGCCATGAGCGGAGTGCGACGCGACCGGAACCCAGGGATCAGCAAACGCTGAGATAAGCGCCTGGAGCCATGCTCGGGTCGATGCCACCGCTCGAACGTCTCCACGACCGTGGCAGCCGGCGCGCTGCCCGCGCTCTGGCCGATCTCGGTGAAGAGTTCCGACGCGCCCGTCTCGAACTCGGGTTGAGCCAACGTCAGGTTGCACTCGCCGCTCGCTTCGATCGAGCGGACTACAGCCGACTCGAGACGGCGAAGCTGCCGAACGTCCCGTATGCAGTGCTGTCTCGCGTCGGTGCGGTACTTGGGTTGGATGTGCCGCTGCGAGCGTTTCCGGCTGGCCGCTCCATCCGTGACGTCAGCCAATCGCGCGGACTTCAGGGTCTCCTCGGCTTCGTCGGTACCCCGTTGAGCTACCGCACTGAGGTACCGCTTCCGCGCACGTCGGAACGACCGGAGGCTCGAGCGTGGGATGCGTTGATCCTGGGCCGCGGCGAGCGAACGGCGGTCGAGTACGAGAGTCGCATCCACGACTTTCAGGCCCAGAGGCGTCGGTATCAGCTGAAACTTCGCGATGATCCGGTGGAGCACTTCCTGCTGGTCGTGGCAGACACCCGGGCAAATCGCCGCGCGGTCATGGACTTCGGCGACCTCGCACCGGACGTGCCGCGCCTGCGCACGGCGACGATCCTGTGCCACGCTCAAGGCCGGCCGCCATCCAGCCACTGGCATGATCCTGCTTGGTTCGTCCGCGGCCTCTGCAGCAAGAGATGGTTCGAGCCGAGGGAGGCGTTGTGGGAATAGACCACGACTGAGCCGATCTTGCTTCAACTCTGAGTACAAACGGTCAGGGAGCCGCGTTATCTGGCTCGTTTTGTGGCTCCGGCCCACAAGATGCCGGGAAACAGCTCGCGCCCGACCCCGAACCGTCCTAAACCAGGCTCAGTCGTGGGAATAACCCACAAGCCACTCCGCAACGCTGCGCCTCCGGCTTGCGCTGCTGCGCGGGACACGGCTCGCGACCCCGACGGTTCCCGTCGCTTTCGCGAGCGCCCCTTGCGCTACCATTGGAAAAACCCCCGGAGGACAGTCCCGTGGCGAAGTATGTCTTCGTGACCGGAGGCGTCACCAGCTCCCTGGGTAAGGGGATCACCGCCGCAAGCATCGGTCGCCTGCTCAAGAGCCGAGGCCTCTCGGTCTCCATTCTCAAGCTCGATCCCTACATCAACGTCGATCCGGGGACCATGTCGCCGTACCAGCACGGCGAGGTCTTCGTCACGGATGACGGCGCCGAGACGGACCTCGATCTTGGCCACTACGAGCGCTTCATCGACGAGAACCTGACCCAGCTCAGCAACGTCACGACCGGCCGCATCTACCAGGCGGTGATCGCCAAGGAGCGGCGCGGCGACTACCTCGGCGGCACGGTCCAGGTGATCCCGCACATCACCAACGAGATCAAGGAGCGCATCGGCCGCGTTGCGCGCGACGGCCGCGCGGACGTGGTCATCGTCGAGGTCGGCGGCACCGTCGGTGACATCGAGATCACTGCCGTTCCTGGAGGCCATCCGCCAGATGCGCAAGGACGTCGGCCGCGGCAACGTGCTGTACGTGCACGTGACGCTCGCGCCGTCGCTGGCGGCCACGGGCGAGCTCAAGACCAAGCCGACGCAGCACAGCGTCAAGGAGCTGCGCGGCATCGGCATCCAGCCCGACGTGATCATCGTCCGCTCGGACCAGCCGGTCAGCGACGAGGTGCGCGAGAAGATCGCGCTCTTCACGGACGTCCCGGCCGAGGCGGTCATCCCCGCCGAGACTGCCGAGACGATCTACGAAGTCCCGCTCCTGTTCGAGAACTGGGGCCTTGGCGATCTCGTCGTCCGCGACCTCGGCCTCGCGGAGAGTGCCCACCCTGCCGACCTGACCGCGTGGCGCGCGCTCGTCGATCGCATCAAGCGGCCCAAGCGGCCGCTCGAGATCGCGCTCGTCGGCAAGTACATCGAGCTTCCCGATGCCTACCTGTCGGTCACCGAAGCGCTTCGCCATGCCGGCTGGGCGCAGGAGCGCTCGATCGGTCATCCGCTGGGTCGACTCGGAGGCGCTCACGCCCGAGAACTACGCCGGCCGTCTCGCCGGCGTGGCGGGCGTGCTGGTGCCAGGCGGCTTCGGCCATCGGGGCATCGAAGGAAAGGTGCTCGCCGCTCGCTACGCGCGCGAGAACCGCGTGCCCTACCTCGGGCTCTGCCTCGGGCTCCAGTGCGGCGTCATCGAGTTCGCGCGGGACGTTGTCGGGGCGCAGGACGCGAACTCGACCGAGTTCGACCTGTTCACCAACGCGCCCGTGATCGACTTCATGCCCGATCAGCGGAGCGATGGAGGAGAAGGGCGGCACGATGCGGCTCGGCCTCTACCCGGCGCGGCTGCCTTCCCGGCTCGAAGGCGCACGAGGCATACGGCGACGAGGTCATCTACGAGCGCCATCGCCATCGCTTCGAAGTCAACAACGAGTACCGCGACGCGCTCGAGCGCAGCGGCATGGTCCTGTCCGGCCAGTCTCCGGACGGGCGCCTGGTCGAGATCGTCGAGCTGCGCGACCACCCCTGGTTCGTCGCGTCGCAGTTCCATCCCGAGTTCCGCTCGCGGCCTGATCGGCCGCACCCGCTCTTTTCGGGCTTCGTGAAAGCGGCGATCATCTACGCCGGCGGCGACCAGCTCGGGCTCGAGAGCGACGACGAAGGCGGCATCCGGACGGCGATCCCGGTCGAGGCAGCGGCCATCCGAGCGTGACCGCCACGCTCGACCCGTTCGTCCTGGAGCATGCTCCGGGGCCGCTCGCATCGCTGGATGCATCGATCCTCGAGGCGCGCGAGTCGGTCAGGTCAGCCCTCACGTCCCTGGCCGCTGTCCCCGATGCCGCGCTGGGCGCTCTCTGGGACTGGGACGGCACACAGGCTGACGTGCGCTACGGCTTCTACCGGCTGCTGGAGGTGGTCGAACGTGGCACCGCCGAAGCGGGACGCGCTGTCGAAGGCCAACCATCGACCGAGGCACGCGATGCCGTTGGTGCGGCCACGGCCGCACGCTGGGACCTCCACGGAATCCTGGCCGCGCTCGACGAGGCTGACCTGGACGCCGATCCGGGCGGCGGCGAATGGACGATTCGCCGAACGCTCGCGCACATGAACAGCTCGCAGCGTGGCTACGCGTGGGGCTCCGCGTGGTGGCTCTCGGTCCGTGACCAGCCTCGTTCCGAGGGACCGCAGCGCGCTCCGTTGGACGTCTTCGACGCCATGCCCCGAAGAGGAGCGTGAGGCCGACGGGTCGCTCGCCGAGGTTCGTGCACAGCTCGACGACCTGCTCGACTCGACCTCGACGCGCTACGCCACGCTCACGCCGGAAGACCTTGCCGTGATGGGGGGCTGGTCGGGAGTTGCCGTTGATCTCGCCTTCCGGCAGTGGCGCTGGTCGTCGCACATCCAGGAACACACCGTGCAGGTCGAGAAGACGCTCGAACTGCTCGCGCGCCGTCCATCGGAGGTTGCGCGCCTCGTTCGACTGATCGCTCGCGCGTACGGGCGGCTCGAAGCCGTCGTCATCTTTCGTGGCGTCGATGAGCTGGAGTCGGGCGCTGGTGGGGTCGCGGGGGCCGCGGATGTCCTGCGCGGTGTCGCACGCGAGGTCGCGCTGCGGGTACCGACGATCGTTGCCGCAGCCGAAGCCAACGTTCCCGCACCCGACTGGTAGGCTCGGGCCGACTCGACGCATCGGACCGCCCGCGGCGGCGGACACAGTTCGCGATGCTCAAGCCCGCCGCGAAGCACGTGGACCTCGGCCTGATCCTTCCCGGAGAGCCGGTCACCGCCCGACTGGAAAGCGCCGCGACCTTCAACGCGCTGTTCACGCACCGCGTGCGTCTCGGGTCGGTTGGCGATGTCGACGATCAGGTCACCGGCTGGCTGCACACCGCCTGGGAGCGCGCCGGCTGAGCCGGTCCCTGCCCCGGGACCCGCGTCATCGAGGTGAGCGTAGACTCGGGACTCAAGCGCAGATCGACCAAGACGACATGAGGTCACCACGACCATGAAGCTCTTCCTTGACACCGCCGAGATCGAGGAGATCCGCACCGCCGCCCGCTGGGGAGTCCTCGACGGCGTGACCACCAACCCGACCCTGTACGCCAAGGTCGGCGGTTCCTACGAGGACCTCCTCAAGGAGATCTGCAAGATCACGCCCGGGCCGGTTTCCGCCGAGGTGGTCGCCGAGGACGTCGACGGCATGCTCCGCGAGGGTCGCGAGTTCGCCAAGCTCGCGCCCAACATCGTGGTCAAGGTGCCCATGAGCGAGGACGGGCTCGAGGCCATCTCGCGCTTCGCCGAAGAGGGCATCAAGACCAACTGCACGCTGATCTTCTCGGCCAACCAGGGGCTGCTTGCGGCCAAGGCCGGCGCGAGCCTGCTGTCGCCGTTCGTCGGTCGCATCGACGACATCAACATGGACGGCATGGACGTGATCCGCGACCTGGTCGCGATCGTGGAGATGCACGACCTCGACAGCGAGGTGCTGGCCGCGTCGATCCGCCATCCGCTGCACGTGACGCAGGCGGCGCTGGCGGGCTCGCCACGTCGCCACGCTGCCCTTCAAGGTGCTGCAGCAGATGGTCCACCACCCGCTCACGGACAAGGGCATCGTCACGTTCCGCAAGGACTGGGAGGATGCCCGCAAGGCTGCGGCGGCCAAGGCCGGCGCCGGGGCCGTCGCGGGCGACTGACCGCAACGGGCACTCGGCAGCGCCGAGTTGGCGCCGGTCACTTCGCAGCGCAAACGCGGACGTCCCTGTCGCACGCGGTCGTCGACAGGTTTCCAATCCTATTGGCCGATTGGGCTCCGAATCGATGACTCACGGTGCATCACTGCGTGTCTCGGGCACCGTGTCGGGTCGCAATCAGTCGTCGATCAGCCGCATACGACTACCGATGGGACGAAAGCGCGGCTGTGTAACCAGGCAGCAGCGCTGTGGGGTCACCTGAGCGACCGTTGGTACATGCGTCGTTCAATAGGATTGGAATCTCGTCGCAGGGCTTCGCTCGGCTCGCGATTCGCATCTGCGAGCCATGACGCGTGCGATTCACGGCGGACTCGCGCCGCTCCCCCGCGAATGGCATCCTTGCCGCGACCGTTACGCCGCCCGGGACGTCGAGAGGAGAGGGCCATGCCGTCAGCGTCGCGTCTTCGTCGGCTTGCTCAGGTCGTCGTCGCGTCGGCGTTCGCGCTCGGCGCATGGGCGCCGCGGCGCTGATCTCCGCGACCCTCGACTGCGGCAGCGGACCCGGTCACCCTGCGCGTCGGCGTCAGCCAGACCGGCATCCGACACCGCCCTGAACCCGTTCCTGGCGCGAGACGGCCAGGACTGGCTGATGATGCCGGACGTCTACGACCTGCTGATCGAGTTCGGTCCCAACCTGGAGCCTGCGCCGGGTCTCGCAGAGAGCTGGGACGACCTCGGCCGACGGCCTCACCTGGACGTATCACATCCGCACTGGCGCGACCTGGCAGGACGGCCAGCCGGTCACCGCGGACGACGTCGCGTTCACCTTCAACTACATCCGCGACAGCCACAACCCGGCCTACAAGGGCCCGCTGGCGCCGGACGGCAACGACAAAGACGGCGACGGCGTGGCCGACAATCCGCTGTCGCTCTTCGACAACTACCTCGACCTGTCCGACGGCTACGCGAACACGCGCATCACGCTCCATCGAGGCGACCGATCCGAACACCGTCGTGATCAAGACCACGCAGCCGCTGCCGATCCTCTAGCCAACCGTTCATCCCCATCGTTCCCGAGCACATCTGGGACCAGGTCACCTTCGAGCGAGGCGCAGGACTTCCTGAACCCCAACCCGATCGGCTCCGGCCCGTACCAGATGGTCGACTTCCAGCCGGACCAGGTGATGCGCCTCGACGCCAACAAGAACTACTGGGGCGGTGCGCCGAAGATCGACGAGCTGATCTACCAGTACTTCGACAACGAGCAGGCCGAGATCGCGGCGCTCCAGAGCGGCCAGATCGACCTCATCAACGAGGTCCCCGTGACGCTCGTCTCGGCCATCGCGGGCGACCCCAACATCACGATCAACCAGGCCCCGTCATCCGACTTCGTCGAGCTCGGCTTCAATAGCTGGGATCCCGACGAAGCGCGGTTCAAGAGCGAAGGCTGCGCCGATTGCGACAAGGGGCCGACGACGGGCTCGCTGGGCAATCCATGGCTCACCCTGCCGGATGTGCGGGCGGCGCTGGCACAGTTGGTCGACAAGCAGGCGCTGGTCAAGAAAGCCGTCAACGGCTACGCCGGAGCCCGGCGAGTCGCTGATCGGGCCCGTGTCGATCACGACGTACGAGTTCAAGCCGCCCGCCGACGACCCGGCCAGCTACCCGGGCGATCCACGCAGGCCGCCATCCAGCGCTTCCAGGCCGTCATGGCACAGCACGGGTTTCGCCGACACGGACGGAGACGGGATCCTGAACGTGCCGGACACCGCCGATGCCCAGGCGTTCGACCCCAACGGTGCCGGCAAGGACTGGTCGCTGCGCCTCTACGTCCGCGACGACAAGCAGAACGACATCGTGGCCGCCGGCCTGATCCAGACCTGGTTCGAGGCCGCCGGGCGTCGAACGTGGACGTCCAGCAGGTCAAGGAGGATCCGTTCCTCTACGACGCCACGTTCCCCTCGTCGACGAACGCGGACACGGACCTGTACCTCTGGGGCTGGGGACCGGACCCGGACCCCGACTTCATGCTCAGCGTCTTCACCTGCAGCCAGATCAACAACTGGCAGGACGCCAACTACTGCGACCCGGCCTACGACGAGCTGTATCGCACCTCGCAGACCGCCGGAAGCACGTCCGAACGGCAGCAGATCATCAACCAGCTCCAGCAGAAGCTCTATACCGACTCGCCCTACTCGGTGCTGTGGTACTCGGACACGCTCGAGGCCTACCGCAACGACCGCTTCACCGGCTTCATCCAGCACCCCCGCTCCGGCGGAGCGCTGTGGGGAGCATGGGGGTACGGGCCGTACGGCAGCCGACTCACGGTGCGCCCGGCCGGCACGGAACCTGGGCCGAGTCCCAGCGCTGCTGCAATGGCCGGTTCGCTGATCCTGGCCGCGCAGGTGATCGCCGCAGACCCGACGGCTCCACCGTCCGCCGAACCGACGATCACCGCCGCGCCGACGGCCTGCGCCCAGCCGTCCTTCACCGCGGAACCGACAGCCACCGCCGAGCCGTCCCTCACCACGGAACCGACCGCCTGCCCCTCGGCGACCGTCGAGCCGACCATTCCACCGACTCCCGAGCCGACCGTCGAGCCGACAGCTCCGCCGACCGTCGAGCCGACCGCCGCTCCGACCGCGGTGCCCACCGCTGAGCCAACCCCAGTCAAGACGCCCAAGCCGACAAAGTCGCCGAAGCCGACCGCTCCGCCGACCGCCGAACCGACGGAAGCGGCGCCGACCAGGACACCCAAGCCATCGAAGTCTCCCAAGCCAACGGCAAGCGCCACGGTCGAGCCGACCGCAGAACCGACCGCCGAGCCCACGGTCGAACCGACGCCCAAACCGACCAAGACACCCAGACCCCCCGCAGAGCCCTCCGCCACCGAGACCGTGACGCCGACGGAGGTCGCGACCGTCGAGCCGACCACGGAGCCCACCGCGGAGGCGACGCCGACGCCGACCAAGACACCCAAACCGACCAAGACGCCAAAGCCGACGCCGCAATTGACCGTGCCGCCCGCCGAGACTCCGGGATCGGGCGGCGGCGGCGTGCAGACCGAGGAGCCGGGCGCGACCTCTACGGAGGTAGCGATCGTCGCCACGCCCGCACCGGTCGCGACACAACCGCCGGCGGCGCCCTCGGGCTCATCGGGTCCGAGCATCCTGTTCCTGGTGCTGCTCGCGATCACGATTGCGGCCGTCTTCATCGTCGGCGCGATCTGGTACGTCGGCCGGCAGGACCGCGGCGCCGAGTAGCCGACCGCAGACCCGCATCGAGGAAGACGTCGCAGTAGCAACCGCGACTGATCGTGACGCGCCGAGTTCTGTTTCGGAAGATCTTCGACGCGCTGCTGACGATCGCGTTCATCGCGGTCATCAACTTCGTGCTGTTCAGGATGATCCCGGGCGACCCGACGCGCTCCATGCTGCCGCGCAACGTCAGCGCCGCGCAGCGGCAGGCCCTGCGTGAGCGACTCGGCCTCGATCAGCCGCTGCTGCCGGCAGTTGTCCGGGAAACGAACGGCTCGCTGGCCATCGATCTGTCCACGCTGCCAGGGAGCCTCACGCAGAACCAGCTGGTGACGTCGTTCGCCAACCTGCTGCAGTGGCCGCCAGACCTTGGCAGTTCGTTTGCCGAGCGGGCGCCGGTGATCGACGTGATCGCCAAGCGCTTCTGGCCAACGGTGCTCCTGGTGGGAACGGCGGAGGTGATCGCCTTCATCATCGGGATCTTCATCGGCGTCCGGGCGGGCTGGCGGCGCGGCAGCCTCTTCGACACCGTGTCGGTGAACGGCTCGCTGGTGCTCTATGCGGTGCCGCTGTTCTGGATGGGAATGCTGCTGTTCTACTTCTTCGCCACGCCGGCCGGGATCCTCGCGTTCCCGGGCCAGCAGATGGTCACGCCTGGGCAAGGTCTTCACCGACCCGATCGACGAGGTGTTGGACATCCTTTCGCACCTCGCGCTGCCGGCCATCACGCTGGCGCTGGGGCTGATCGCCGAGTACGCGCTGATCATGCGGTCGTCGCTGGTCGAGGTGCTCTCCGAGGACTACATCACCACCGCGCGGGCAAAGGGCATCCCTGAGGGAAAGGTGCTGCGCAACCATGCGCTCCGGAACGCGTGGCTGCCGACCGTCTCGCTGGTGGCGCTGTCGCTCGGGTACGTGCTCGGCGGCGCGATCGGCGTCGAGGAGGTCTTCGGCTGGCCGGGCCTCGGCCGCCTGACCATCGATTCGGTCAACCAGAAGGACTTTCCGGTCCTCCAGGGCATCTTCCTGTTGATCGCCATCAGCGTCGTGGTCGCCAACCTGATCGCCGAGATCGTCTACGGCATGCTCGACCCACGGGTGCGCGCATGAGCGGTGGGCCTCGTTGCGATGAAGCGTCCGTGACGCGGGGTCGTCCATGACGCGCATTCGCTCCGGCTGGCGGCTCTTCCGGCGCAGCCGGCAGGGCCGGGTCGGCGCGCTGATCCTGCTCGTCTTCGTGGTGATCGCCGTGATCGGTCCGCTGATCGTCGGTCCGGTCGATCGAGCCGGCACCTACGACCCACTCTTGCCGCCCTCGTGGGAGCACTACTTCGGCACGGACCGCGCAGGGCGCGACATCTTCGTCACGTTCGTCAACAGCGCCCGCGTGAGCATCATCGTCGGCGTCGTCGCAAGCGTCCTCTCGATGGTGATCGGGGCCGGCATCGGCATCGTGGCCGGCTTCCGCGGCGGACGGCTCGACGGCTCGCTCATGCGCATCACCGACTTCTTCTACGTCCTGCCGACGCTGGTGCTCGCGGTGGTCCTCTCCGCCGTGCTCGGTCCCAGCCTGACCAACGTGATCGTGGTCATCGCGGTGACCAGCTGGCCGGGCACCGCCCGGATCATCCGAGCCCAGACCCTGTCGCTCCGCGAGCGGGCATTCGTCTCGCGAGCGCGTGCCTACGGCGCCAGCGACGTGCGCGTGATGACCCGCCATGTCCTGCCCAACGTCTTCGGTCTGATCCTGGCCAACACGACGCTGACGGTGGCCGGCGCGATCTTCTTCGAGACGACGCTCTCGTTCCTCGGCGTCGGGGTGAAGGACACGTTCTCGTGGGGCCGCATGCTCGAGGAGTCGTTCGACGCCGGCGCGCTGACGCTCGGGCTGTGGGCGTGGTTCGTGCCGCCCGGCATCGCGGTCGTGCTGGTCGTGCTGGCCTTCACCCTGATCGGCCAGGCGTTCGACGAGATCCTCGACCCGCGCCTCCGCGAGCGCGGGCCCACCGCAAAGGACGAGGACAAGGCCCTTACCGACCTGATGCCGGTGATGGCGGACCAGCGTTGACCGCGGACCCACCGATGTCGAGTTGCATCTCATCCGTCCAAACGGCGCGCTCGTCTGCCCACAGATCTGCTGCGCCAGTTCGGCGGATCCAGGGGTAGGCGGTGAACACCGGCGTGGCGCTGTTGGAGGTGCGCGATCTGCGGGTCGAGTTCGCCGTGCCCGGTGGAGCCGTACGGGCTGTCGACGGCGTGAGCTTCGAGTTGCAGCCCGGAGAGGCGCTCGGGCTCGTCGGTGAGTCGGGCTGCGGCAAGACGACCACCGCGCTTTCGATCATGGGGCTGCTGCCCAAGAACGGACGGATCACCTGGCGGCTCGATCCGGCTCCACGGCGAGGAGCTTGTCGGCGTCCCGGCGGAGACCCTGCGCCAGCACCGCTGGCGCGACATGAGCATCATCTTCCAGGGCGCCATGAACGCCCTCAACCCGGTCCAGCGCGTCGGCGACCAGGTCCGCGAGCCGATCCTCCAGCACGAGCCCGGGGTCAGCGACCGCGACGCCGACCGCCGCGTCAGTCGACTGTTCGAGCTCGTCGGCATCGAGCCGGAGCGCAAGAAGCGCTACCCGCACGAGTTCTCCGGCGGCATGCGACAGCGCGTGATGATCGCGATGGCGCTCGCCAACAACCCACGACTGGTGATCGGCGACGAGCCCACCACGGCGCTCGACGTGATGGTCCAGGCGCAGATCCTCGAGCTGCTGGAGCGGCTGCGCTCCGAGCTCGGCCTGGCGATGATCCTCATCACGCACGACCTGTCGGTGGTGGCCGAGACCTGTGACCGGGCGTTGGTGATGTACGCGGGGCAGCTGGCCGAGACGGGCACCACCGTCCAGCTCCACGACCGCCCGCTGCACCCGTACACGGCACGCCTGATCGGGAGCGTGCCGGACATCCACGGCCCGCGGAACCTGGGTGCCGGCATTCCCGGGCGACCGCCGGACCTGGTCCGATCCGCCACCCGGGTGCCGTTTCCATCCGCGCTGTGACCACGCCATGGCCGTCTGCCAGCAGTCGTACCCAGAGCCTCGATCCTTCGGCGTCGTTCCACGCGGTTGCCTGCCACGCGGTCGACGACAGCGGTCGCCTTCGAAGCCCGAGCGAGCTGCCGCTGATCTCGTCGACGCAGCCGACCGTCGTCGCCGACGAAAAGGGAACCGAGGTGGTCGCGTGACCGCGGTGCGGGACCCTGGCCCGGCGAGCGCCGCCCCGGCGACCGCCGCTCCGGCAGTCGCGGTGCCGCCCGAGCCCGGCGACGGCATCCGCCTCGAGAACATCCGCGTGCACTACCCGCTGACACAATCGTTCACCGACTCGATTCGCGGCGTGCCACGACCGGTGGTTCGCGCCGTCGACGGTGTGGACCTCGCGATCGGCCGCGGCGAGGTGGTGGCGCTGGTCGGCGAGTCCGGGAGCGGCAAGACGACGCTCGCGCGTGCGCTCGTCCGGCTTGCGCCGATCGCGTCCGGCCGTGTCCTGCTCGACGGTCGTGACGTCACCCGGATCAAGGGCGGGGCGCTGCGCGAATACCGACGCCGCGTTCAGATCGTCTTCCAGGATCCCTACGAGAGTCTCGACCCTCGCCAGACCGTGCTCGACGTCGTCGGCGAGCCGCTCGACGTCCATGGCTTGGCCGGTGGGGAGCTGCGTCGGGCACGGGTGGAACGGGCGCTCGATGACGCCGGCCTCACGCCCGGCAAACCGGTTCCTGGGCCGGTACCCGCACGAGCTGTCCGGCGGCCAGCGGCAGCGCGTTGCCATCGCGGCTGCGATGGTGCTGGATCCCGAGATCGTGGTCGCGGACGAGCCGGTCTCGATGCTCGACGTGTCGTTGCGCGTCGGGATCCTCCGCGTGCTGCTTGACCTTCGACGACTCGCAACGTCGGCTACCTCTTCATCACGCATGACCTGTCGCTTGCGTGGCTCATCGCCGACCGAATCGCGGTGATGTATCTCGGCCGGATCGTGGAGGAAGGGCCGGCCGAGGAGGTGATCCACGACCCGCAGCATCCCTACACGCGGGCGCTCCTGTCGGTTGCGCCCTCACCGGATCCGTCGCATCGCTCGCAACGCCGAATCCTGGTCGGGGAGACGCCGGACCCGGCGCGCATCCCAGCCGGTTGCCGCTTCTACCCGAGATGCCCGCTGCAATCGGAACGCGGCCGCTCGGACGATCCGACACTCTTCGAGGTGGGGCCGGGCCATCGATCGGCATGCTGGCTCGTCGAGAACCGAGAGCCGCTCCCGCCGTTCCCCCCGTCGAGCAGAAGAAGCCCGCCGAACCCGAGCCGGCAGTCGAACCCGGTTCCCAGTCGACGGCGGCGGCGCCGCCGGTCACACCAGATAGCGCCTGAACCAGTCGAGCATCCGCTCGTGCCGGTCCTGGCGCCGGTCGGGGCGGCCGGTCAGGGCGTACGTGTGTCCCGACTCGGGGTACAGCACGTACTCGACGGTCCTGCCCAGTGCCCGGAGCGCCACGAAGAGTTGCTCGTTGTCCTGCGGCGGGCAGCGCAGGTCCGCCTCGCCCTGGAGGATCAGCAACGGCGCGGTGATCGCTGCAGCATGCCGCAGTGGTGAGCGCTTCCAGAGCTCCATCGCGCCCGCCTCGTCCAGTGGCTCGCCGAGCCTGGCGCTGCGGTGGTAGGTCGGGCCTGAATCGGCGTTCGCCCACGCGTTGATCTGGTTGGTGACACCAGCCTCGCTGACGGCCGCGCGAAATCGATCGGGATGCGTTCCGATCAGCCAGTTGACCAGGAAGCCGCCGTACGAAAGGCCGAGCAGGCCGATGCGCGTCGGGTCAGCCACTCCGGACGCAACCAGGTGGTCGACCACGCTCAGCACGTCGGCGGCATCCACGTCGCCCCATCCGCCGAGATGCGGCGTGACCCACCCGCGGCCATAGCTCGTCGACCCGCGGATGTTGGGGCACGCAACGGCGAACCCGGCACTCGCCAGGATGCGCACCTCCAGCCATGGAGCCGGGGCCCAGGCGCCCAGCGGACCTCCGTGGATGTCGATGATCAACGGCAGCGGCTCAGGCCCGGCGCCGGCCGGTCGCGCCACCCACGTCTCGATCGGTCCGGCCGCTCCGGGCACGGAGGCGGACCCCCATTCCGGTCGCTCCAGTTGCTGTTGCCACGCGGACCCGATCGTCGTGCGCGTTCGGTACCGACCGGCCACGGGTTCCAGCAGTTCCATCGCGCGGGGCCCGAGCGTCCCAACGACCACGACGCGCCCGCTCGCCGACACGTCGAGCTGCCAGCAGGCAGCGTCGCCGGACCCGAGCGGCTCGGGCGCCCCTCTCGAGCGGCCCGAATCGCGATCGATCGGAAAGCGCCACGGATCGCAGCGGCCGTGTCGCGTGACCAGGGCGACCAGCTCGGGCCCATCGACGGTGTCGCGCCAGAACGGCGCCGCCGTCGAGTCGGTGATCCAGCCATTGAGATCAGCGTCTTGCCACGCGCCGATCGGACGGTCGAGGTCCGGTGCAACCGCCTCCGCGCTTCCGCCGCCCGCTGCTCGGGCGACAAAGAGGGAAGTCGGGGCGTCGTCCGGGGCGCCCTCCTCGTCAATGCCGGTGACCGCGAGCCACCGGCCGTCCGGGGAAGGCACCGCTCGTTCCGCGAGACCGCGCAACCGGACCACCTCGACCGGAGGCTCGATGGGCTCGTCCGCGTCGCGCAGGGAAACGCGCCAGACCGACGGCCGCGGGTAGAGATCGGCCAGGTCGTGGATCGCGGCCGAGAACACGAGCGACCTGCCGTCGGCGTCCCACGCCGGGTTGGCAACGTCGAATGGACCGTCGGTCAACTCGACCGAGGTTGCCTCAGGATCGAGCTCGATCGCCGAAAGGTGTGTCCAGCGATCCTGAAACCCGACATCGTTCCAGCGCCAGGAGCCCTCGCGGATCACCCGCGCGGTCGGCGGCTTTCCGTCACTCCGCTCTCCGACGATGAAGCGATTCGGTCCGCGCCAGCCCCAGAGCGCGATCCGGGTGCCGTCGGGCGACCAGCAGAAGCCGGAGACGCCGTGTTCTTCGCGCGTCAACTGCCACGACGCATCGTCGCCGGCCAGATCCTTCACCCAGACCTGCGGCTTGGGATCGTCGCCCTCCCGACGGGCGTCGCGTGGCGCGCCCTCGGCAAATGCCGGCTTTGCGACGTACGCCAGCCAGCGGCCGTCCGGGGAGACGCGAGGCTGCCCGTCCCACGGCCCGGGCGTGACCTGCCGTGGCTCCGCAGAAACATCGTCGCTTGCGATGGAAACTGCCCAGATCTCGGACCGGTAGTCGATCCCGTCGATCCAGCGACGCGTGACGAACGCCGTCTGGCCGTCGGGCGCCAGCGCGACCTCGTCGAGCAGCACCATCTCGCGGACGGTCTCTGGAGTCACCGGCCGGCGCTTCGACATCCTGAGGAGCCTACGGGATGAAGAGGCCCCCGTGACTACCGACGGTAGCCGCATCGGGACCATCTGGCGGGTGCCCCGAACGGCTCGGTACCGCACTCTGGTGCATCCAGGCCCACGCTGCGGGGTGCCGTCCGTGTGGCACGTCGCCGCGCGCAGGAAACTTGATGACCATCGCGACCTCCGACCAACGACTCCGGCCCATCGTCCCCGCACGGTGGGGTGGTCTCGCGCTGGACTTCTCGAGCCTGCTTGCCCTGGTCGTGATCGTCCTGGCGGTCCTCGGGGCCGCTGCGTGGCTGCTCCATGTCGACGCGATCGTCAACACCGGCACGGGCTCGGTGGTGGGCAAGTTCAACGGTCTCGTGGTGCTGCTGCTGCTCGCCGGTGCGGTGCTTGCCGGCAATCGACCGTCCGGTCGTCGACTGCAGCTGGTGCTCGCGCTCGCCGCGCTGCTGCTCGCAGGCGCGACGGTGCTCGAGTGGCTGACGGCCGTCGATCTGCACATCGACGAGGCGATCGTCCACGACTTCATCCATGTCGACGGCCTGGGCGTCGCCGGCAGGATTGCGCTGTTCGGCGCGAGCGGCCTCTGCCTGCTGGCCGTCGCGATCCTGCTGCCGACCGGCAGACCCCGGACCCGGGCGCTGGCCGATGTCCTGTCGCTGATCGTGCTGGGCTTCGGCATGCTCTCGCTCGTCAGCTGGTTGCTGGGTGTGTCGAGCTTCACGCTCCAGACTCGCCTCGGGCCGGCCTCGGTGCAATCTGGACTGGGCATGGTTCTGCTCGGCTCGGCGCTCTTCCTGCGCGCTCACCCGGCCGTCCTGCAGCTGCTCAGCGGGCGTGGCCCGGATTCGCGTTTTGTTCGCGGCGCCCTCGGTGCGACCGTCGTGCTGCCGATCGTTCTGGGGACGCTGGCCAGCGTCCTGGACCGCGCGGGCCGCATCGCCGACCGCGTCGATGCGGCGCTGATCGTGGTGGGCACGATCTTCGTGGGCGGCAGCGTTGCGGTGTATGCCTCTGTCCTCGTTTCGCGGCACATCCGCGCGCTCGAACGGGCACTCGACGAGCAGCACGCCTCGGAGCGCGAGCGAAGACTGATGGCTTCGATCGTCGAGACCGCGGGCGATGCGGTTCACAGTGCCAACCTGGAGGGCCGCATCACGAGCTGGAACGCGGCGGCTGAATCGCTCTACGGCTGGACCGCCGCCGAGGCAATCGGACGAGACCGCTCGATCATCGTGCCCGAGGATCGCCTCGCGGAATCGTTCGCCATGACGGACCGAGTCGCAGCGAACGAGGTGCAGCGCACCGAGTCCGTGCGGATGACCAAGGACGGCCGCCGGATCCTTGCCTCAATCGCGATGTCGCCGATCGTGGACGACGACGGCACCACGGTCGGCTACTCCCTGATCGTGCGCGACATCACCGAACAGAAGCGCATCCAGGCCGAGCTCGAGCACGCGCGGACGGAGCTCGAACGCAGCAACCACGAACTGCAGGACTTCGCCTCGGTCGCGTCACACGATCTGCAGGAGCCGCTTCGAAAGATCCGGGCGTTCACGGACCGCCTGGCCAACCGCCTCGGCGACACGCTCGACATCCACAGCGCCGCGGACATCGCACGAGTGCAGGACGCAGCCGGCCGGATGCAGCAGCTGATCGAAGACCTGCTGGCGTTCTCGCGCATCACCAGCCGGGCACGGCCGTTCGAGCCGGTGGATCTCGACCAGGTCGCCAATGCCGTGCAGGTCGATCTCGAGCACGCCATCTCCGAGGCTGGAGCGCGGCTCGACGTCGGGCCACTGCCGACCATCGAGGCCGATCCGCTCCAGATGCGCCAATTGCTGCAGAACCTGATCGGCAACGCGCTCAAGTTCAGGCTGTCCGAGCGAACGACCGTCATCACCGTGCGCGCAACATCGGAGACGAGTCGTGACGCTCCAGGAGGTCCGGAGCTGTCGTGGACGATCGACGTATCGGACAACGGGATCGGCATCGATGAGCGCCACGCCGAGCGCATCTTCCAGCCGTTCGAGCGGCTCCACGGCCGGACGGAATACCCCGGCACGGGCATGGGCCTCGCGATCTGCATGCGCATCGTCAAGCGGCACGGCGGCAGCATCTCCGTCTCCGGCGTCCCCGGCGAGGGAACGACCTTCCACGTGGTCCTACCAGCGTCGCATCCGGCTGAGCTAGCCATGCCGGTGGCGGCATGATCGCAGCGCGCGTGGGCCCGCTCCTGTGCGCCGAGGACGACCCAGACGACCGGTTGCTGGTGCAGGAGGCGTTCCAGGGTGTTCGGCTCGTCAGTGACCTGCGCTTCGTTGCCGATGGCGAAGAGCTGATCGACTACCTGCTGCATCAGGGCACGTACCGCGATCCACGCACCTCGCCGCGTCCGCTGCTGGTGCTGCTCGACCTGAACATGCCGCGGATGAACGGCCGCGAGGCGCTGGCGCGCATCCGCACGGAGCCGTCACTGCGATCGCTGCCGGTGATCGTGCTCACCACCTCGTCCGCCCGTGATGACGTCGAGGCGGTGTACGCCATCGGCGGCAACTCCTACATCGTCAAACCGGTGACCTTCGACGGCCTCGTTCGTGTCGCCGAAGAGCTGGGCAGGTATTGGCTCCAACTGGTGGAGCTCCCCGAAATCCGCCTAGGGGAAAGGAGGTCACTGATGCTCGGTCGAATACGTCGCCGTGATGCCACAGCCACCGCCACCGCCACGGAGCTGCCTCCTGGCGCGCCGCGGATCCTCTTGATCGACGACGACCCTGACGAAGCCGAGCTGGTGCGCGACTCGCTGGAGCGCGCCGGAGCCTTCTATCGCGTCGAGAACGCCTCGTCGGCGGAGACGGGGCTCGAACGCCTCGCGGAGGGTGGCTTCGAGGCTGCCCTTGTCGACTATCGATTGGGCGAGTGGAGTGGGCTGGATGTCCTGCGCAAGGCTCAGCAGAAGGGCTGGCGCACGCCGATGATCCTGCTCACCGGCGAACGCGACCCCGATGTCGATCAGGCCGCCACCAGCCTCGGCGCCGTCGACTTCCTCAGGAAGGGCAAGACCTCACCCGAGGAGCTCGAGCGGGCGATCCGGTTCGCGGCGGCAAATGGCCGCGCGCTGTCCGCTGCGCGCAGTGCCGAGGCGCGCACCGCGGCCCTGGAAGAGATGGGTCGTTTGCTCGGCGAGCACGGCGATGCACCCGAGGTCCTCGATCGCGTGGTCGGACTGATCTCGGAGTCGTTCGAGCGTCCGTTCGTCGCGCTCTACCTCAACAATGGGGAGTCGTTCTCGCTGGCGTCCGAGCGCGGCCACCTCGCCTCGAACCAGATCATCGACCGAGCCGGTCCGATCGGCAACGCCCTGCGAATGCACCGCACGGCCTTCGTGCCCAACGCCTCTTCGCACCCCGACCAGCGCGGCCGGGATCCACAGATGGAGCTCTGCCTGCCCGTGGCGCAGGACAGTGAGACCTTCGGGCTTCTGCTGATCGGCCAGGACGAGAACCGAGCGATCGCCGAATCCGAGCACGCGGCGCTGGTTTCCGCCGCGTCGCGGATCGGCGCCGCTCTCGCGATGGCGCAGGATCGCCAGGAGGTTGCCGCTCGCGCCGTGCGCGCGCGGCGGACGCACACGTTCGTGGCGCGGCTCGCGGCAACGCCGAACGCCGGCGAGCTTGCGCGGACGCTCGCCGAGGCGTGCGCGGCAACCCTGGAGGTGACCCGCGCGGTCGTGGTGCGCGTCCAGGGCGAATCAGGCACGGTGATCTCGTCCTTTGGCCCTGACGCGGCTCAGCCCGGCAGTGCGGCCGTGTTGAATGACCTCGACCACATGGCGCTCACCGAGAAGCGGCCGGCAAGTGCCACACGCGAGACGCGGACCGCCGCGGGCGGGCTCGAGCGAGCGTGGGAGGCGTCTCTGCCCGTCGCGCGTGGCGGAACGGTGATCGCGCTGCTCCACGTCGCGCGCGCCGGCGCCGCATTCGACGTCTACGAGCGCGAAGCAGCCACGTTCGTGGCGGGGTTGCTGGCCCTGATCCTGCCGGGCTAGCCTCGCGGCGTCGCGCGTACGAGCGTGCGGTCTTTGATTCGCGGGTCGCATCGCGCGCACCATCTCGTGGCTCGTCGACATCGATCGGCGGCCTGATCCACGAGGGGACTCGCGTGCGCCGTCCGGTTGGCTTCGCCTCGATCGTTTGCCTGCTCGTGTGCGCGCTCGGCGCGCCGGCGTCGGTGGGTGCCACAGGCTTCGACTTCCTGTACCCCAGCGACGACACCTCCTGCACCAGCAGCGACTCGCTCCAGGACTGTGTCAACGCTGCGCTGGCGGGTGGCAAGGTCGAGATCGACACGAACACGCCAATCAACCTGGGAGGGGCGCTCACGCTGGCCACCAGCTTCACGCTCACCTCGGCAGCCGGGTTCCACGCCGACCTGGTCGGCGCGGTGAACGTTTGGCCGGCGTCGAGCCCGGTCGCCGTCACGGTGTCCAACCTGCAGATCGATGGCCTGCTCACGTTCCTGGCCACGCAGGGCTCGGGCGGCCATACGATCGTGTTCGATCGAGTGCGCGTTGTCGGCGCCGACCTGATGGGTGGTGCCATTGACGTCAATACGCACGTGCCTGCGAACGTGACCGTGGAGAGAAGCACGGCCTCGGTTCGTGGCAAGGACTACGGCCCGGCGGGAATCCAGCTCTACGCAGACACCACCGGCGGACTCGTGACGTTCCGAGCGATTGGGAACACGCTCACCGGTCACGGGAGCACGGGCACGAGCTCCGGCATCAGGATCTTTCGACATGGCGGTGGGACCCTGTACGCCGACATCGACAACAACGCCGTGTGGGACGTCGGCCAGGGTGGCGGCGGCTCGGCGCTGTCCACGTACGTCGACGGTACGGGCAACAGCCTGATCAACGTTGCGGGCAACACGTTCGACCGAAGCGCCGGATACGGGATCCTGCTCTCGAGCTCGCTCGGGGGCGGCGGGATGGTCTTCAACGTATTCGACACCGCCGTGTCCCATGCCACTGCCCATGGGGTGTCCATCGTTAGGACCCCCGGGAGCAGGAACTTCGTCGTCGCGGGCGGATCCAACGACTTCTATGCCAACGGCCCGAATACGGTCACGGGCTACGACCTGGGATCGTCGCTCTCGCTCGCCCCCGCCTACACCAATGAGCCTGCCGGCGACCTCACCCTCAAGGCCAGTTCCCCCTTGATCGACCAGGGCCTTGTCTGTTCACCTGCCGGCGTCGCCATCACCGACGCGGCCGGCATGAACCGGCTGGCCGGCAAGAGCGTGGACATCGGCGCGTACGAATTCGGAGCGCCGGCGGTCAACGGCGTTGCGGTCGCGGGAACGGCGGGGCAGGACATCATCACCGGCACAGCCGGCAACGACATCCTCTGCGGCTTTGGCGACGACGACACCATCCGGGGCCAGGGTGGTGCGGACTACATCAACGGTGGTGCGGGGCGCGACCTGATCTCCGGTGGCCCGGGTGCGGACCGGCTCTTCGGAGGGCCGGACGCGGACATCATCTGCGCTGCCGACGGCACCGCAGACCTGGTCAACGGCGGCACCGGCACCGACCGCTCCATCGCCGACGCCCACGACACCCTGATCTCGATCGAGGTCAAGCAGAGCCAGTGCCCGTTCTCGCAGTAGCGCCCAGGAGCCGGGGCGCACCACGGCGCACTCGAGGCCTCGCGGTCGCAGAACCAGCGAAATCCGCCTGACCCGTTGACCGCAGCGCTGCGGCTGGTATGATTCACGGCAGCCCCTCGAACTTCCCCGACACCGCCGCAGCATGGCTGGCCCGTGTCGGGTACCCCGTCCAACCCCGGACCCATCGTCCGTTTGGCGTGTCGAGGCCCACAGAGCGGTCGTGTCAACCGCTCGCATTCCCCGCGTTCGCCATTCCCACGCGAGCCATTCATTCGAAGGAACCGCCCAAGGTCCATGAACATCAACGAACTCAAGAGCAAGAACATCAAAGAGCTGGTCCAGATCGGCTCCGACTACGAGGTCGCCAACGCCCGTGACATGGGCAAGGACGCGCTCGTCGAGCGGATCCTCCAGCGCCAGGTCGAGCGCGGCGGACAGCAGTACGCCACCGGCATCCTGGACATCGTCGATGACGGCTTCGGCTTCATGCGCGTCCGCGGTCTGATGCCCAGCCCCGACGACATCTACGTCAGCTCCAGCCAGGTGCGCCGGTTCGGGCTGCGGCCCGGTGATCGCGTCGGGGGCGTCACGCGCTCGCCCAAGGACGGCGAGAAGTACTGGGGCCTGCTGCGCGTCGAATCCGTCAACGGCGTGGATCCCGACACGGCGCGCCGGCGGCCGCATTTCGACATGCTCACGCCGATCCACCCGATCGAGCTGATCAACCTGGAGACGGACTCCAAGAACCTCTCGCAGCGCCTGGTCAACCTGGTCAACCCCATCGGCAAGGGCCAGCGCGCCCTCGTAGTCAGCCCGCCCAAGGCCGGCAAGACGATGCTCCTCAAGAACATCGCCAACGGCATCTCGGAGAACTACCCGGACATCCTGCTCATGGTCGCGCTCATCGGCGAGCGCCCCGAGGAAGTCACGGACATGCGCCGCTCGGTCAAGGGCGAGGTCATCTCCTCGACCTTCGACGAGCCGACCGAGAACCACACCCACGTTGCCGAGATGGCGCTCGAGATCGCCAAGCGACAGGTGGAGACGGGCCGTGACGTCGTCGTCCTGCTCGACTCGATCACCCGCCTCGCGCGTGCCTACAACCTGGCTCTGCCACCGTCCGGCCGAACGCTGACCGGCGGCATGGACCCCATCGCGCTCTACCCGCCCAAGCGCTTCTTCGGCGCCGCGCGCAAGATCGAGGAAGGTGGCTCGCTCACCATCATCGGCACCTGCCTGGTGGACACGGGGTCCCGCATGGACGACGTCATCTACGAAGAATTCAAGGGCACCGGCAACAGCGAGCTGATCCTGGATCGCAAGCTGGCCGAGAAGCGCATCTTCCCGGCCATCGACGTGCAGCGGTCGGGCACCCGCCGCGAGGAGCTGCTCCTCGAGGAGGGCACGCTCAAGATGGTCTGGACGATGCGCCGGATGCTGTCCGCGGTCGGCACCAACGAGGGCATCGAGCTGCTGCTCAACCGCCTCGCCAAGAGCGACAACAACGCCCAGTTCCTGGCCACGCTGACCAAGAACGCCGCGGCCGAAGCCGCCCGGGAGAACTGATCGCCTCGCTCGTGATGTTCCTCGACGAAGTCACGCTCACCGTCACGGCCGGTCGTGGCGGTGACGGCGCGTCCAGCTTCCGCCGACGAGGCGCACGTCCCGCTCGGCGGTCCGGACGGCGGCGACGGCGGGCATGGCGGCAGCGTCAGCCTGATCGTCGACATCGGCGAGACCACGCTCGGCGACTATCGCTTCAAGCACCACTTCCGTGCCGCCGATGGCGGACGCGGCGAGGGGTCGCGGCGTCACGGCAAGAACGGGTCGGACCTGGACCTGAAGGTGCCACCGGGGACGGTCGTGTTCGACGCCGACGGCGGCGACCTGCTGGCCGACCTGGTCGTGCCGGGCCAGCGGTTCACGGTGGCGCAGCGGCGGGCGAGGCGGGCTCGGCAACGTCCACTTCAAGAGCTCGCACGCACCAGGCGCCCAAGCACGCCACTCGCGGCCTGGCCGGCGAGGAGCGGCGTGTCCGGCTCGACCTTCGGCTGATCGCCGACGTCGGGCTGGTCGGATTGCCCAACGCCGGCAAGTCGACGCTGCTGGCTGCCGTCACCGCGGCGACGCCCAAGGTCGCCGACTACCCCTTCACCACGCTCGAGCCCAACCTCGGCGTCCTGGACCTCGAGGCGCGCGATTCCGCCGACCACCGCCGGCCGACGATCGCCGACCTGCCCGGCCTGATCGAAGGGCGCAAGCTCCGGCGCCGGCCTCGGCGACGCGTTCCTGCGGCACGTGGAGCGGACGCGCGTGCTGGTGCACGTCGTGGACGTCGCGGCCGCGAACCCGGTGCGCGACTTCGAGATCATTCGTGAAGAGCTCGAGGCGCGCGATCCCAGATTGCTGTCCAAGACCACGCTCGTGGTCGCCAACAAGCTGGACGAGCCGGCTGGCAGAGAAGCAGCTGGCCGCCTTCCGGAAGCGCGTCCGCGCCGACGGGCTCGAGGTCGTGGGCATCTCCGCGCGCGACGGGCGTGGCATGCACGATCTTCTGGCTGCCCTGGCTCGGCTGCTGCCGTCCGCCGAGGAGCTGGCGCAACCCGCCGACGCAGTCGGTGTCGTCGTCCACCGCTTCGACCTGGCGCCGACGGGCGTCGCCGTGTCCCGCCAGGCCGATGGCTCGTTCCGCGTGCGCGGCGCACAGATCGAGCGGCTCGCGTCGAAGACGAACTTCGACAACGAGGAATCGGCAGAGCGCTTCCAGCGCGCACTGGTGCGCATGGGCGTCGATCGCGAGCTTCGCGCGAGCGGCGTCGCTGTCGGCGACGAGGTCCTCATCGGCGACGAGGCGCTCGAGTGGGGCGAGGACTGGGCTTGAGCGCCGGCTGGGCCATCTTCGGCGGCACCTTCGACCCGGTACACCTTGGGCACCTGGCGATCGCCGAGCAGGCAATCGAGGAGCTCGGCCTGGACGGCGTCCTGTGGGTGCCGGCCGGGCTGCCGCCGCACAAGACCGACAGGGTCGTGACCGTGGCTCGTCACCGCGTGGCCATGGTGGAGCTCGCGATTGCCGGGAACCCGCGCTTTCGCGTGAGCCGCGTGGAGCTCGAGCGCCAAGGGCCGAGCTACAGCGTCGACACGGTGCGGTTGCTGACGGCGACCGACGGTCCGCTTGCCGGTGGCGAGCCGCTGTTGCTGCTGTCGTCCGAGGCGCTTCGCGACTTGCCGTCCTGGCATGAGCCAGATCAGTTGCTCTCGCTTGCGCGCATCGGCGTGATCCCGAGACTGGGCTTCCCACCGCCGTCGCAGCCGTGGATCGAAGAGCACTTCCCCGACCGATCGGACCGCTTCATCGTGCTCACGGGTCCGTGGCTCGGCCACTCGTCGTCGAACATCCGTCGCCGAGCTGCCGCCGGACCTGTCGATCCGTTACCTGGTGCCCGATGAGGTGCGCCGCTACATCGAAACCAACCGGCTCTATCCGCCCGAGCTATGGTCGAAGAATTGATCGCCAAGGAGTACCGATGACCGACGCCGCGCCTCTGAAGCCCGAGCGAAAGCGATCCGCCGGCACGCCCAAGGATCCTTCGGGCCTGCCGTCACGAACGGTGACGACACGCTCGAAATCCGCGCGCTCCCGCGCGGCAGCCGGTGCCGTTGACGCTGCCGACGCGGATCCGCAGGTCAGCGCGGCCGAGGAGGCCGCGCGTCGCGAAGCACTCGACCTGGCCCGTCGAGCCGTGGACCTGGCGGAGGACAAGAAAGCGTCCGACATCGTGCTGCTCGAGCTCCACGGACTGACCACGCTGACGGACTACTTCGTGATCTGTTCGGGCGGGTCGGAGCGCCAGCTGCAGGGCGATCGCGGACGGGATCGCGGAGGGCCTGCGCGCACGAGGGGAGTCGCCCGATCGGGCGAGAAGGTGGAGCGTCAGCGCACTGGCTGCTGCTCGACTACGGATCGGTGATCGTCCACGTCATGGCCCAGCCAGAGCGGGAGTACTACGGGCTCGAGAAGCTGTGGTCGGAGGCGCCACTGATCCTGCGCGTGCTGTAACGGACAAAACGAGCGCCACGCCGTTTGCGGCGCGTGACTTCCGTCGGGCGAGCGTCGGTACCGATGGGTCATGGGGACCCGGTTCGAGCCTACATAGCATCCCTGACGTCGACCGGATTCTCGGTCGGGATGGCGAAGGATCGAACTCCGATGACGTGGCTCCGAGACCGATGCCCGCAGTGCAGCCGCCAGCTTCTCAACTCGAAGTTCGACACCGCGTTCCGCATGCCTGACGCCTCGGAGCGGCTCTGCTTCGACATCCCTGCGGCGCTGTGCAAGGACTGCCACCAGCTCTACCTCGAGCCCGAGATGATCGACCTGCTCGACGTTCCGGACGGTCGCTGCGTCTTCGCCATCGAGTCCGACTCGGTGCTCCGCGAGCGCGCCGCCTCTGGGGGCTTCTCGACGCTCTAACGGTCCCGGTGTCCTCCGGCGTGATCGGCGACCCACACCTGCAGCTCGAGCGCGTCGCGCGCATCTGACATCTGCACCGTCGACCCGTCGCGGCTGATTCCCTTCGACTGCAGGTCCAGGTCCAGCAACCCTTCCAGTGCCGACACGAGCTCATCGATCGACCAAACGCGTGCCTGCTCGACGAGCTTCTGGGCGCGGAACGGCTGCAGCTTCATGATCCGGACCAGGTCGCCTGCTCGCGCACCGCTGTCGAGGTGCTCTCGCACCGAGATGAGCTCGCGGATTCGGCGATGGAGCTGCGCCACCAGGACCGGCAGTGCCACACCGTCGGCGATCAGCCGCTCCGCGAGGAGCGCGGCGTCTCCTGCTCTGGCGCATCGCGACCGCGTCGAGGAACGCCCAGGTCGAGCCCGGGATCGCCTCCGCCACCAGGTCCGCCACGTCCGCCCGAGACACGACACCCTCGGGCCGGTAGACGGCCAGCTTCTCGAGCTCGGCGAACGCCAGCGCCGACTGGCGCCGCCGATCGACGTCGCTCTCCCGCACGAACGCGCCCACGCGTTCCGCGAGGAGCCGTGCCGCGCCCGGCTCCATCCGGACTCCCAGGTCGCGGGCGCGGTCCTCGACCCAGCCCTCCATCCGCTCGCGGGTCAGGGCCGGGAACTGGCGAATGACGCCACCTGCGGCTTCGACCGCACCGGTGACCCGTTCGCCGCCTGACGGATTCTTTCCTCCCGCCGCGACGAGGTCGCTGAAGCAGAGCGCATTGCCCGGCGGCACGGAGCCGACGAGGTCCACCAAGCGCTGTTCCGCGGCCTTCTCTCGGGTGATGGCGCCTGGTTGACGGATCACGACCAGGGTGCCGGCACCGAACAGCGGCGCGGTGGCGATCCGAAGTGACGCCTCGTCGAGTACTCGCGCGCGACGTTTGGCCGCGCCGCCGCTCGCCGGCTCGGTGCCTGATTCCGTGCTCGCGTCGTCGTCTGCCGGCGACCGCCACACGTCGAGCGTATCTCCGACGGCCTCGCCGAGCTGCGTGCGGAAGGTGCGAATCGCGCGGTCGATCTCGAACGCGTCCTCGCCCCAGAAGTAGGCGATCGGTGCGGTCGGACGGGCGTCCCTGGGCACGGTCTGCTCGGTGGTCCGGGGCCGGCTCAGGCGGCCCGCGCCCGACCGCGTGCGATCGTGCCGCCGACCCAGCGCAGCCTGCGCACGTCGTTCGGACGCATTCCCGCCGCCGTGCAGATCTCGGCCTCGAGATCCCCGGCGCGTTGCCGGGCGCGCGCCAGCGAGTCGCGTACTTCCGGATGGCGCCGATCCCAGCGCGCGAAGCGCGCGTCGAGCGAGACCAGCCGCTGGATCGCCCGCTTGTCGGCATAGGCGACGACCTTGACCTCCCAACTCGCCTCAGCCACGAAACGCTCGTAGCGCTGGTCGTCTCCGAGCCGCGAGACCGGGTGCCACGCAACTGCAGGCGCGAGCTCGGCCATCCCGTTGTTCCGGAGCCACTCGGCACCGGCAAAGCCGTGGCCCAACGCTCGCAGCGGGTCGGTCTGCGGGAGCGCCTTGTCCAGGTCATGCAACAGCGCCGCCGTCTCGGCGATCCGCCGGTCGATCCGCACGCCCCGCGTGGCCAGGCGCAACGCGACGTCCGTGGCGATCTCGGCGACGACGGTCATGTGGCGCAGGAGGCCGCCGGCGGGTCGCAGATCGAGGAGGACGGCGACGGCCTGTTCGCGCGAGGGAGTGCTCATCCGGCCGATCGTAGCAAGGCAGGTCGGGCAGCCGGTCCTGGGCGAGTGGGCGGTGGACCGCGAGCTCGTGGTGAAGGTGGAGTACACCGGCCGGAAACCTGATCTCGGACCCGGTGCCGGGTGCAACGTTCTGGGGGAGGCGCCAGGCAAGCGACGTCGCGAGACCGACCAGCGGCAACCGCACGGCGCAGCTGAATGCCGGCACGGTGGCCGCCTTGACGGTCGGTGAGGTGAGTGCGGCCGCGCGCGTGGGCCGCGGGGTCGCAACCGCGTGCGGCCCGGACGTCGTTACCTGCAGATCGGTCCCATCCGATGAGGCGGCCAGCGTCCCATCGAGGTCGGTGCGATAGACATCGGCACCGGAGCCTCGCAGCCGCTCGATGGTTGATGGCGCCGGGTGGCCGTACGGATTGCCGAGGCCCGCGCTCACGAATGCGATCCGAGGTCGCACCGCGTCGAGAAACGGCTGCGTGGTCGCCGTGGCGCTCCCGTGGTGCGCCACCTTCAGAACGTCGACGGGTGGCTGGCGGCCGTCGATTCCGTTCGCGAGCAGCTGCGGATCGATCTCCTGCTGGACGTCACCGGTGAGCAGAAACCGTCGCGCGCCGAACCGGATATCCAGCACCACCGAGACGTCGTTGACCGCGGCGCCATCGTTGGCCGGGTGCAGTGGCACACCGCCGGGTGGTGGCCACAGGACGGCGGCGGATGCGTCGTCGATGGAGAGATGGTCACCGGTTGCCAGGTGGACCGGCTGGATCCCGCGTGCCGCCAGCTCGCGTCGAAAGGCGTGGTCACCCGGACCGTTGCCCAGCATGCCGGTATCGGCAACCGCGCGGACATCGAACCGTTCCATCAGGAGCGGCAACCCGGCAGCGTGATCCTCGTGAGGATGAGAAAGGATCAGCAGGTCGAGGCGCCGGTCCCAGGTCGGAATCCGTTCGTCGAGACGGGTCAGCAGCAGGTTCGGGTCCGGCCCGCCGTCGATCAGGACGCGGGCGCCACGGTCGCCGTCGAGCAGGATGGCGTCGCCCTGACCGATGTCGAGCACGGTCACGCCGAAGCGGCCCGTCGGGCGCGCGGCGACCACCGCGGCCGTGGCCAGGATCAGGGCCGTCGCGATGAAGGCCGCCGGCTTGCCGATACGCCCGATCCGCCTGGTTCCGGACGACGCCGTCGCGGATCCGCGACCAGGCACGCCGCGCGCGTGTTCTTCCAGCGGCAGAGCCGTGGTCGAGGATCGCACCGGCATGGCCGGCCTTCCCGCCCGTCTCGTCCGCCGCAGCGCGACCCAGCCGACCGCGGCGGCGCTGACGGCGGCGCCAAGCAGGTCGAACGGGGAGGGGAGCGTGACGCTTGCGAACGGAAGCGCCGCGCAGATGTCAGCGACGGCCATCAGCGCCGCGATCGGCAGCCACGCACAGAGAATCACCGGCGCCAGGAGCATTGCGGGGACCCAGGCGGCCAGCGTCCCTGCGCCAAGCGCCAGAACCGCAGCGACCATCACGGGCACGATCAGTGGCGCCGCCAGGAGGTTTGCCAGCGGCGCGACCAGCGACAGGCGTCCGAACTCGAGCAGGATGAGCGGCAGGGTCGCGGCCTGCGCCGAGAGCGAGACCGCGAGCGTCTCGACAAGCGAGCGCGGAATCCAACGCGGTAGCCGCGCCGCGAGCGCCCGGTTCAACGGCGTCGCCCACGCGAGAAGCCCGCAGGTGGCCGCGGTGGAGAGCTGAAAACCCACGTCGGTGACCATCTGCGGATCGGCGAGGAGCAGCGTCAGCACGGCAATTGCGAGTGCCGTGGCCGCCGTCCCTCGCCGGCCGGATTCCCGTGCGACCACAACGGCCGCGCCCATCGCGGCGGCGCGAACGACGCTCGCCGACGCGCCCGTGACGAGCGTGTACAGGACGATCGCGAGCAGCACGATCAGCGACCGCGGTCGGCGCGGCAGCCAGCCGAGCATGGCAACCATCGCGGCTCCGACGACGCCGATGTTCCAACCGCTGATGGCGATCACGTGGCTGAGGCCGGCCGTGGTGAATGCGTTCGCCACCGAACGGTCGACGAGCTCTCTCGAGCCGACCAGGATGCCGGCCGCCAATCCGGCGGCACGCTGGGGGAGAGCCGCGAACAGTCGTTCGTCCGCTGCCGTCCGCAGACCGGTGATGGCCGAGCCGATGCCATCCCCGCTTGGAGCGATCTCGAAGCTTGATGGTCGTGCGCTCCCGACGGCGCCCAACGACCTGAGCACATCGCCGAAACCGGGTTCGGGCGGCGTCGGCTCGACGGTGCCGTCGAACGTGATCTGGTCGCCCGCGGCGACGATCGGGTACCGCGGCAGCCAGGCATAGACGGGCCACTCGCCGACGGGTGTCCCGTTCTCGCCCGCATCGACGCGCACGTCCAGCATTGCCCGCTGCAGGCCACCGTCCGTCGAGCCGATCCGCACGACCGTTGCAAGCCAGTGTTGTGCGCCCTGCGGCAGTGGGGCGAGCTCGACCGCTGGCTGGACTGCCAGCCCGATCAGCAATCGGAGCATCACGGCGACGGCGCCGACCGCCAGCAAGCCGCTGCTGGTCCTGCGAGTGGCAAGCAGCGCCACGGCGATGGTGCCGGCTGGGAGCACGGCAATGGCGACGACCAGCGCAGCACCCCCGGCATTGCCAAGGAACGCGCCGCCGAGTGCGGCTCCAACCGCGCCGACTGCGAGCCAGCCCGACCGTGGCACGGCTACGGCTCGCCGCGGGCAGATCGGTCGGTCACGGGGTCACCGTCGCCAACGGGCGGATCTGCTCGACGACCGACGCGCTCAGGACCTTGCGTGTCGCGGCATCGTCCAGCGACGCGAATGGCTGACTCGACCGAGCGGTGATGATCTTTGTCGCGGTCACCGGGCCGATCCCAGGCAGTGATTCCAACGCCGCCTGGTCGGCATGGTTGAGATCGATCAGCGCGCCGGCGGCCGCTCCGGAGCCGGCGTCCGCGGCGGGAGATCGTGGAGCGATCGCGACCCGTTCGGCGAGGCTCGGCACGTGGAGCTTGTCACCGTCGCTGACCAGCTCCGCGAGGTTGAGCTGGGCGGCTGCCGCATCGAGGTCCACGGCGGACGAGTAGCCGCCCGCCGCGACGATCGCATCGCCGACCCGCGAACCGGCAGGCACGTGCAGCAGTCCGGGTAGCACCACAGCACCCTCGACGTCCACGACCACGGGCTCTCCGGCAACAGCGGCTGCGGGCTTACCCGAAGGAGCAACGACCCCGCCGCCACCTTCCGAGCGGTTGGCGATAGAGACACTGCCGGAGCGATCGGCGAAGGATGCGAACGCCACTCCGACGAAGACGACCGCGAGGACCCCGACCACGGCAATCGCGGCACTGACCAGCAGCAGAGGATTCGCGCGTGCGCGCGCAGCCAGCCCGTTGGTGCCGGAGGCCTTCGCGGCGGCGGGCTGCTCCGAGAGTTCGTCAGGATCAGTTGGCGCGGGTTCGAGCGTCTCCGGTGGCAGCGGATCACCGAAGAACCGCCACTCCCTGGGCGGCGTTGACATGTCCGACTCCTGGCTTCTCCGGCGGGGCTGGCTCCAGCGGCGGAGTCAACAGGCGGAGAGGCGCGAGACGGCGAGTTGGCGAGACGGCGAGACGGCGAGATGGTGCGACGGCAGGACGGCAGGACGGCAGGGCAATGATCGGCGGGCCGTTCGGCGGCCGGCGGGGCGGGGACGGCGGACCGAAATTCGAACGGGAAGATTGCCGGCGACCGCCCGGGGCACATCGGTCGATCGCCGGTCGCATCGAACTCTAGGTGGCCCTTCTTATCTGGCGCTTATCCGCGGCTTGCCAAGCGCTTCGCACGTGTGAGCTCGGTGTCGGGACCTCTCGGCGACCCGTTCCTCCAGTTCCCTGGTGCGCGTCGTAACGTCGCCCAAGTACTGCTGGATGTAGATCATTGCGCGAATCGCTCGGCCCACCGTACCCTCGAGCGGAATGCAGACGGCTCGGAAACTGGGTCTGATCGTCGCTGCCCTTGTGGTTTTCGCGAGCTCGTCCCCGACCGTTCTCGCCGTCGATCGGCCGTCGGCGTCGGTCGACACCGATGGTGACGGGCTGACGGACCATTTCGAGACACTCCGCAGCCGGACCGACCCCACGCGCGCCGACACCGATGGGAATGGGTTGCCTGACTCCGTCGAGGATCCCGACCGCGACGGCCTCTCGAACTGGGGGGAGCAGCGATTCAAGACCGATCCGCTCGACGCTGACACCGACGGCGATGGCACGATCGACGGTCGCGACGACTCAAATCGTGACGGGGTCGCAGACGGTCCCGAACAGGACGACGGCCGTCCGTTGCCCGATCACACACGGCCGTCCCTCCGAGGAGCGGCGGCCGACACGCCGGTCTCCTATCGGGATGGCTGCCACGTCAGTGCGCGGAGCACGACGTTCAAGGAGTGCGATTACGGATCGACGGACGGCCGGTACTCGGTGGCGCTGTTCGGTGACTCGCATGCCGATCAATGGCTTCCTGCGCTGATCGACGCCGGCAGGCATCGCGGTTGGACGATCAACAACCTGACGCGCAGCGGTTGCCCATCGGCCGACGTGTACGTTTGGAGCAGCTACGAGGACGGCCCGGACACCTGGTGCGCGGCCTTCCGGGACCAGGCGATCACGTGGCTGCGGGAGCACCCGCCCGACCTGATCGTGCTCAGCAACCTCCACGGCACGACGCTGTACAACAAGGACGGCACGACGGTCCCGAGGAGTGACCGCGAGAGGCGCTGGGCCATCGGTCTCCAGCGGACGCTCTCGAGACTGCCGCGTTCAAGCCAGCCGGTCGTGCTTGCTGACGGCGCATTCGTGTGGAATCCGATCGGGTGCCTGCGCAGGCATCGCTCGTCGTTCGGAGCCTGCGAGCAGGCGAGGAGCACCGTGATCGACCAGAAGCACAACAAGCTCGAGAAGCGCATCGTGAAGTCAGCCGGTGGCGCTTTCGTCGACCTGACCCGGACGTCGTGCCCATACGACCCGTGCCCGATCATCGTCGGCAACGTGCTCATGTACCGCGATACGGGCCACATGAGCGCGACCTTCTCGCGAACGATCTGGCGTCCGCTCGCCGACGCGCTGGCGCCGCTCCTTCGACAACGATCGACGTGACCCGCAGCGGACGCGCCTGGGCGGAGTGGAGCTCTCCTTGACGCCGGACCCACTCTCTCCGCCAAAGCAGCCGCCTTCAGCTGCGCGAGGGAGGTATCGGCCTGTTTGTCGACACCTCGGGCCGCCTCTGGTTCTACAACGGAGCGATCTGGCTGCGGATTGTGTGATCGATCCAATGGCGTTATCGAGCAACAGGGGTCTCGGCGCCGCCGCGCAAGCTGACAACCGGGGCACATCGGTCGATCGCCGGTCGAACCCGACTTTAGAAGGCGTCCCTTATCTGGCGCTTATCGCGCGATTTCCTGGCACTTCTTTGCGCCATGCACGGCCACATGGGCCGGGTGCAGGACCCGGACCCGCATGAAAGGTGCTGAGCTCAGCTCGGAGGGTTCACGAAGTCGTAGTCGGCATGCTCGAGGAGCTCGTACTCCGTCACGGTGATGGAGTCGACCATGTGGGCGAAGTCTGGTTCGATCAGGGTGTCTTTGGTCGCGGCGACATACCGCTCGAGAGCGGCACGACTTTCCCAGACCGTCGCGACCGCGAACTCGGTCCCGGCGTCCGACCACGTGCTCATGAAGAAGAACGAGATCAGGCCTGGGAATCCCGCGCGTTCGCGGTGCCGCGCGTCGATCCATTGCTGCAACTCGGCTTCGTGTCCCGGATTCGGGACGGCCCGAACGAATCTCACGACATGCTGCTGCTCGGCCATCGCGTGCTGGCTCCCGTCGCCTGTCACACCGTGGCTGGCAAGCCGGGGTCGGACTTCACCTTCGCCAGATGGCGCTCCAGGGCCGGCCGCACCTCCTTCGCGAGGCGCGTCATCGTCTCCTCGTCGTAGGGGGACGGGAAGCCGAAGATCAGGTGGTGATAGCCGAGATCGAGGTACGGCGTGGCGAACTCCACCACGTCCTCGGGCGTTCCGATCGGCTGGCGCTCCCAGGTCTTGGCGCCACCGTTACGCTCGAACATCTGGGCGTGGACACGCTCCGCCTCGGCGCGCGAATTGCGGATGATCGGCGTGCCCATGCCCACCGTGCGCTCGATCTCACGCTCGTCGCGGCCGAGCTCCTCGCAGTGGCGGCGAAGGATGGCCTCCTTCTCGGCGACGCTCTCGGCAGTCCCTCCGATATTGCACGCGTCGCCGTAACGGGCGACCAGGCGGAGGGTCACGTTCGGCCCGCTGCCGCCGATCAGGATCGGCAGATGCTCCTGGACCGGTGCCGGGTTGTTGATCACCTCACGGGTGGCGTAGTGCGGCCCGGACGCGGACGGCAGAGTCCCCCGGAGCATCCCCTGCATGACCGGCAGCGCCTCGGACAGCCAGCGCAACCGCTCCGGCGGGCCGTCACCGAACTCGAGCCCGAAGGCTCGATGCTCGGTCTCGAACCAGGCGGCGCCGATGCCCAGCCACGCGCGTCCGCCGCTGACGTGATCGAGCGTGGTGATCATCTTGGCCACGAGCGCCGGGTTGCGGAACGTGTTGGCGCCGACCATGAGACCGATCGTCGCGCGGGTCGTCGCCTGCGCCACGGCGGCCATGGCCACGTACGCCTCGAACATCGGGCCCGTGTGGTCGCCGACGATGGGGTACACGTGATCCCACGTCCAGATCGAGTCGAAGCCGAGCGCGTCGGCGCGGCGCTCAGCCTCGAGGAACGAGGACCAGTCGCTGTACTGGTTCCAGCAGTTGGCGCCGAGCTTCAGGGGCGCGTCAAGCGAGGGCATCGGACAACTCCAGTCGAGCAGTCGGTAACGGTTCTCCCGGCGACTCTAGCCGACCGAGGCGAAGCGATGCCCCTCGAAGCGACGATTTAGGGATAGACGTCAATCACGTGCGTGCCGCCTGGCGTCCCGTCCGTGACCCACAATTCGTTCCCATAGGTCGGGCTGTAGGCGGCGAAGAAGACGCGTGCCCCGGCGGCCGTCTGGACGCTCACGAAATTGTTCGGATCTGACTCGTCGGCGCCGGGATCGATGTCCTGCAGGATGTGTGTTCCACCCTTGGTCGCATCGGACACCCACGGTTCCCACCCGTGCGTCTCGTCGTCCAACTCGAAGACGACCCTCGACCCGACGCGCGCGGCCGCTCCGGGGTTCAGGTACATGCTCAAGTACGGCGACGTCGGTACCGGATCCTTGAGGAACGTCGGTCGTTGCCGCGGTCCCGCCGGATCGCCAGATGCCGTAGCCGTGCGTCGAATTGGCTGCGGATAGCACAAGCGCCTGGCCGTTGGAAATCATCGTCCAGGGATCTCCTGATCGAGGACCCGGCCAGATGTCGACCGCGAGCTTGGTGCCGGCCTTCGTTCCGTCTGTCTTCCAGAGCTCGAAGTTATGCGTCCCGTCGTCCGCCTCGAAGAAGACCTTGTCGCCGAAGCGCGTGAACAGCCCAGTGTATGAATTCGGCCAGAGCCCGTTGTGGTCTCCGACGCCGATGTTCTTGAGCATCTGCGTGCCGTTCTTGGTCCCGTCCGTGATCCACGGCTCGGTGCCATGGGTGCCGTCGTAGGCGGAGAACAGCAGCTTGGAGCCGATCGGTATGAACGATGTGGGGTACGAGCTGAAGATTCCAGAATCGATGTCCCGGACCATCTTGGTGCCGCTCGGCGAGCCGTCCGAGCGCCAGAGCTCGGTGCCGTGGCTCACGTCCGTGGCCTCGAAGATCGCGACGTTGCCGAGGGCCGTAAAGCCGTACGGATCGGACTCACCCAACCCCGGGATGATGTCCTTGGCGATGTGCGTGCCTCCCGGCGTCCCATCCGAGACCCACGGCTCCATGCCGTGCGTACCGTCGTCTTCCGAGTAGAACACGCGGTTGCCGACGGCTGTGATGTAGCGGATGTAGGCATCACCGCCGACCACGCTGTCCTTGACGATGTGCGTACCAAGGTGCGTCCCGTCGGACACCCACAGCTCGTCACCAAAGGTCGGGTCGTAGCCGACGAAGAACAACTGGTTGCCGGCCCAGGTGAGCTGCTCCGGATCGACGTTGTCGTAGATGTCGGTCAGGCCCGAGGGTGTTCCGTCCGAGCGCCAGAGCGCATTCCCCCCGGTCGGCGCGTCCGCCTCGAAGTACACGAAGCCGCGGTGCGCCACCAGGTAGTCCGGATACGAGCTGTTGACGGACTGGTGCGGCCGCACGTGCGACGGTCGGTGTGGTGCCGGGTGGTGGGGACGCTGGTAGGCCGAGGCCGGCAGAGCCAGGATCAGGCTCAGGCCGACCGCAGAGAGAACCGCCAAGAGTGCGCCACGGCTTCGCGACATGAGCTGGGTCACCTGCTCGAACTGCGCGCCCGGGTACGCCGTACATCGGCGTTCTCGGCGCGGTCGCCCATTGTGGAAGCTGCCCGGTGCCCGTGGCAAATAACAAATCGGGCGATCCGGGTAGCGGACGATCCGAGTGAGGCTCAGAGGCGATTGCGCCTCGGCAGTAGACGGTGAACGATCGAGCCGCGCCGCGCCAGCGGAGCCGAGTGTCGCCCGCTACGCGCCCGGTCGGCCTCCTTCCGCTTTGACTCGATGAGATCGTGAGCGAGGTACGCGTACACCTGCCACATCAGATCTGTGCCCTCGAGTGGTCATTGGGCTGCCAATCGTCTTCGGTCAGCTCCCGGCTATCCGCACCGAACAGCGCGGCAAGAGCGCCGATGGCGGCCAGGATGATCGCGACGGCTGCGACGAGGATTCCGGGTTCCATGGCTCCTGCTCCTTCCTTGGTAACTAGCTTGCCCGTGATGGGCGGTTACCACTTCCGGGATAGTAGGCCACCGAATGTAACCTGTCAACAGGCAAACACTGGTTAACAGGTTTATGCTGGTTAGCAGATGAGCACCTTTCAGACCGCGTCGGCCCCAAGCCACGCAGACGTTCCCCACGGACACCAGGTCGACCTCGAGACCGGCCTCGCGTTCATCAACACGCTCGAGTACCAGAAGGGCGAGCCGGTCGACCACCTCGACTCCGCGCGCAACACCGTCCGATGGCTCTTCGCCAACGACCTGCTCCACCGATACATGTTCAAAGCCGAGCTCGATCGGGTCGATCAGGATCCACAGACGGCCGAGCGCATGGTCGGGCGCGTCCGACGCGTCCGGGATGCCATGCGCGAGCTTGCGAACGCGGCCGTCGAACGGCGGCCGGCAGACAAGCGGCAGGTCGACGAGGTCAATCGTGCCCTCCGCACCCACTACGTGACCTATCTCGTGCCCGGTCCCGACGGGGTCTCGCTCGACCACCGCCACGAGGGCGACCCGATCGACGGTGCCATGGGCCGGCTCGCCGAGAGCATCGCGCGCGAGCTCTCACAGGGCCATCCCGAGCGGCTGCGCATCTGCGCCAACGACGAGTGCCGCTGGGTCTTCAATGACACGTCGCGCACGGGCACGCGGAAGTGGTGTGACATGTCCACCTGTGGCAACCGGGCCAAGGTCGCCCGGCACCGCGCCCGGAAGCGAGAGGACGCCGCCGCCGGATAAGGTTCGGGCGTGCCCGCGCGTCCGCCCGCCCGTCACCCTGCCCGAAACCGCCGTTCGATCACGCTGCTTCGGCGCACCAAGGGTGCCGTCACCGGGCCGCTGCACGCCAAGCCGTCGTTCCTGGTGATCGGCGCGGCGCGATCGGGTACCGGCACGCTGTTCTGGATGCTGCGGCGCCATCCCAACGTGGTCGCGGCCGTCGGGTACGAGGTCCACTTCTTCGACGGCCCGCGTTGGCGGCTTGGCCAGGGCTGGTATCGCAGCCTCTTTCCGACGAAGTGGCGGCTGGCAGCGGCCGAGCGAGGTGGCACTCGACCGGCGGTCACGGGTGAGAAGAGCCCGTTCTACCTCGCCTCAACGGTCGCGCCGGCTCGCGTCCACTCCGTCGTCCCCGACGCACGCCTGGTCTGCCTTCTACGGGAGCCCGCGGCGCGTGCGGTCTCGCATTGGGGCCTGCGGTCGTGGAAAGGCGTCGAGACGCGAACGTTCGCCAGGGCGGTCGAGGACGAGCTGGGCGCCGGCTGGATGAGCGATCCAACGGCAGTGGGGGAGCGCCTGCGCGACGACGGAGACAGCGCGGTCGGGGCCACCGCGTCGAGCTGCCGCCGACGAAAGCCGTCTGCGCGAGCGCCCGAGCGCTATGTCGCCCGAGGCGTCTACGTCGACCAGTTGACGCGCTGGCACGCGGTCTTTCCGCGCGAGCAGCTGCTGGTGCTCGAGAGCGAGGCGTTCTTTGCCGATCCACCGAGCGTTTTTGACGACGTCTGCGACCACCTGGGGATCCCGCGCGTTCCACCCAAGCCGCCCAAGCACCGGCACGGCAACCAGCGGCCACGGGAGGCCGAGCCAGAGGTGGTCGAAGCGCTGCGCGAGCTGTATCGAGCGCCCAATCGGCGGCTGACGGAGTACCTGGGTCGGGAGCTCAGCTGGAGCAGCGAAGCCGACGATCGCTTCGAGTAGCAGCCGCATCGGGGCGACGCATCCATGCGGTTGTCGACAAGATTCCACCGTGGGTGAACAGCTCAGCGGTTGGTCGGCGGATTCGAGCCGACTCGGAGCCTGGAAATGACCAAATCCCACGCGCGGCGCTGACCATCACGCGACGAGAAGCGACGAGGCAGTGCTCCTCGGGCGCCCGCTGGACCAAATCGGGGTCATCGTGGGTCGCGCCGGCCGCCGCGCGCCACTGGGTGTCCACCCACCGTGGATTCGTGTCGAGTGGCAGCGGCTGCTCGCAGCGATCCGATGCGCTGCGAACGGAGCGTGAGCTTGGCCTGTTTTCGCTGAGGTTGTGGAGCACGCATTTGTGCGGATCGGCGCTCTTGCGCAATCCGGTTACAGTGACCTCTCCGTGTGTTCGTCTGGGGCAGGGGGGTAAGGGTCGAGGTGCGGTTGCTATCGCGCATTGGTGGTCGACGCGTCAGCGCGAGCCGAATCCCGATGTCGGTCCTGGTCGCCATCCTGCTCTTGGCCGGGCTCATGCCACAGTCAGTGGTTGCGGCGACGTCGTCGCCGAGCGGCCCCGGTGACTCCGGCGCCGCACCTACCACCACGACGCCATTCCCCTTTGTGTGGCGCGGCTCGACGAAGTCGCCCCCAAGCGAAAACTCGATCTCCGCTGGTGGTTACGTCAGTGTCAGCTTCAGTCTCGGTGGAGACCGTGGGCTCAACATCTTCCCCGCCCGCACACCGCGGTGGCACCGCTACGCGTGCAGCGATGGCGAGACCTTTCCCTACGACGAGCACGCCACGTCGCCGCGAGACGGCACGGGCCTGAGGTACGACAAGGCCAGCGACACCTACACCTATACCTGGCGCGTCTGGCAGCAGTGGGCCAACACCTGCCGCCTCTTCCAGCTGTCGCTCTCCGACGGCACTGTGCACGTAGCAAAGTTCCGCATCGCCGCCTTCGACTGGATCGCGCCCACCAAGGACTGGTGGGATACCAACGACGTGCTGGCGGGTTCGACGCTGCAGCTGGGCTTCGTCGCCCGCGTCGGCTCGACAACGGATGTGCTCGGCCCTGGCAAACCCACCTCGCAGCAGATGGACTGCCAGACCAACGCGCTGATCCCCAACACGCGACGGCGCGAGGCGACGGCGACCTTCTCGGTGCTCAACGCCCCACTCCGCCAATTCGCGTTGACCTGGCCGACCCAGAGAGCCTGGGTGGGCACCTGCCGCCAGTTGCAGATGACCCTCGCCGACGGCAGCCTCGAGATCGCCAAGTTCCGCTTCCACGACTACCGTCCGCTCATCACGACGAGCGCCGGCTCGACCCGCTACCGGGAGAACGCCGCGCCGGTCTCGGTCGACCCGGCTCTGCGACTGCGCGACGACGGCGCGACGATCCTGCTGGGCGCCACTGCGCGCATCACCACGGGGCGTCAGCCCGGTGATCGGCTGGCCTTCACCGCCCACGGCGCGATCACCGGTGCATACGACGCCGCCACGGGCATCCTCACGCTCACCGGCGGCGCGACCATCGCCGACTACCGCACCACCCTGCGCTCGATCACCTTTGCCAGTACCAGCGATGCGCCCGGGAACGCGCCGGGTCGTGCGCTTCCAAGGAGACGACGGATCCGGCGAGGGCAACACGGCCAGCAGATCCATCACGGTCACGCCGGTCAACGACCCACCCACGGTGACCACGACTGCGGGCCACCTCGCCTACGCGGAGGGTGACCCGGCCACGGTGATCGATCCCGGCCTGACACTGGCCGATCCCGACGATGCCAACATGGTCAGCGCCCGGGTTGCCATCAGCGCCGGCTTCGAGCCGGCCAGCGATGCCCTCGGCTTCAGCAACCAGAACGGCATCAGTGGCAACTACAACGCCGCCACCGGCGTGCTCACGCTCAGCGGCACGGCCTCGAAGGCCGACTACCGCGCGGCCTTGCGTTCGGTCACCTTCCACTCGAGCAGCAGCCACCCGGCCGCCAGCAAGACCGTCGGCTTCAGGGTCAACGACGGCACGTCCAGCAGCAACACGGCCACCAAGCAGATCGACAGCAGCTCCGAGAACCCTCCGGTCGTGACCACCAGCTCAGGCAACACGGCGTACACAGAGCAGGCTCCCGCCACGGTCATCGACAGCGCCGTCGTCGTGAGCGACCCCGACAACGCGAACCTCGCGAGCGCGCAGGTGAGCATCAGCGCCGGCCGACAGAGCGGCGACACGCTCGGCTTCACCGATACGCCCTCGGTCCACGGCAGCTACAACGCTGGCACCGGCGTGCTGACGCTCACGGGCAGTGACACCGTTGCGAATTACCAGGCCGCCCTGCGTTCGATCATCTTCACGAGCACGAGCGACAACCCGCCTGCCAGCGAGACGGTCTCCTTCACGGTCAATGACGGCACGCTCGACAGCAACACGGCCACCAAGGGCATCGCCATCACCCCCGTCGACGACGCACCGGTGGCGGTCGCTGACGGCTACAGCGTCAACGAGGAAACACCGCTGTCCGTGAACGCCGCCTCCGGCGTGCTGGCCAACGACACCGACGTCGACACGGCCCACGGCTCGCTGACCGCGGTCCTGGGAACGGCGCCGGGCCATGCCAGCAGCTTCACGCTCAACGCCAACGGCTCGTTCGACTACACGCCAGCAACCAACTTCAACGGCAGCGACAGCTTCACGTACCACGCCAACGACGGCTTCCTCGACTCGAACACCGTGACCGTGACCATCACGGTGAGCCCGGTCAACCACGCACCGGTGCTGGACATCACCAAGAACCCGGTACTGACCGCCGAGAACGAGGACGCCGGCGCGCCGAGCGGCGCGGTGGGCACCCTCGTCTCCGACCTGGTCGAGATCGGTGGCGCGCTGGACAACGTCAGCGACCCGGACCCCGGCGCCCTGACGGGCATCGCCCTCAGCTTCGTCGACACGAGCAACGGCAGCTGGTTCTACAGCACGGACGGCGGCAGCAGCTGGCACGCTGTCGGCCCGGTTGCCGACAACTCGGCGTTGCTACTGGCGGCCAACGCCAACACGCGGCTCTACTTCGAGCCCGCCGCCAACTTCAACGGCAACCTCAACTCGGCGCTCACCTTCCACGCCTGGGACCGCACCTCGGGCAGCATCGGCCAGAGCGGTGTCGACGTCTCTGGCGGCCACAACGGCGGATCGACCGCCTTCTCCGCAGCCAGCGATAGCGCGGCCCTGCTGATCAACGCGGTCGACGACGCACCGGTGGCGGTCGCTGACGGCTACAGCGTCAACGAGGAAACACCGCTGTCCGTGAACGCCGCCTCCGGCGTGCTGGCCAACGACACCGACGTCGACACGGCCCACGGCTCGCTGACCGCGGTCCTGGGAACGGCGCCGGGCCATGCCAGCAGCTTCACGCTCAACGCCAACGGCTCGTTCGACTACACGCCAGCAACCAACTTCAACGGCAGCGACAGCTTCACGTACCACGCCAACGACGGCTTCCTCGACTCGAACACCGTGACCGTGACCATCACTGTCAACCCGGTGAACGATGCCCCCGTGGTGACCACCTCATCCGGCACCACGGCCTACACCGAGAACGCCGCCGGCGTCGCGGTCGATGCCAGCGTCCTCGCGAGCGACGTCGACAACACCAACCTCGCGCACGCCACGGTGAGCATCAGCTCCGGCTTCGAGACCGGCGACGTGCTCGGCTACCCCGCCCTCATCGGCTCGATCACCGGCACCTATCACCCCTTGACCGGCGTGCTCGACCTGACGGGCAGTGACACCGTCGCCAACTACCAGCTCGCCCTCGCCTCGATCACCTTCTCCGAGACCGGTGACAACCCGAGCACCAGCCGCACGGTCAGCTTCAGCGTCAACGACGGCGCCCTCGACAGCAACACCGCCACCAAGGACATCGTCATCACGCCGGTCAACGACGCCCCCACCGTGACCACCAGCGTCGGATCGCTGAGCTACGCCGAAAGCGATCCGCCGACCGTGATCGATCCGGGCGTGACCGTGAGCGATCCGGACTCCGCCACGATGGCCAGCGCCACGATCCAGATCACCGGCAACCACGCCTCGCCCGAGGACGTGCTCGGCTTCGCCAACACCGCTCACCATCACCGGCTGCTACAACGCGCGCCACCGGCCTGCTGGCCCTCACCGGCAGCGACACGCTGGCCAACTACCAGGCCGCGCTGCAGTCGGTGACCTACCAGGACACCTCGGCCAACCCGAGCACGCTGACCCGCACGATCACCTTCACCGTCACCGACGGCACGCTCGACAGCAACGGCGCCACGCGCGACGTGCAGGTCGCGAGCATCGACACGGCCCCCGTGGTGACCACCTCGGCCGGCACCACGGCCTACACCGAGAACGCCGCCGGCGTCCACGGTCGATGCCAGCGTCACCGCGAGCGACGTCGACAACACCAACCTCGCCAGCGCCACGGTGAGCATCAGCGCCGGCTTCGAGGCCGGCGACGTGCTCGCCTACCCCGCCCTCATCGGCTCGATCACCGGCACCTATCACCCCTTGACCGGCGTGCTCGACCTGACGGGCAGTGACACCGTCGCCAACTACCAGCTCGCCCTCGCCTCGATCACCTTCTCCGAGACCGGTGACAACCCGAGCACCAGCCGCACGGTCAGCTTCAGCGTCAACGACGGCACCCTCGACAGCAACACCGCCACCAAGGACATCGTCATCACGCCGGTCAACGACGCCCCCACCGTGACCACCAGCGTCGGGATCGCTGAGCTACGCCGAAAGCGACCCGCCGACCGCGATCGATCCGGGCGTGACCGTGAGCGATCCGGACTCCGCCACGATGGCCAGCGCCACGATCCAGATCACCGGCGAACTACGCCTCGCCCGAGGACGTGCTCGGCTTCGTCAACACGGCTCACCATCACCGGCTCCTACAACGCCGCCACCGGCCTGCTGACCCTCACCGGCAGCGACACGCTGGCCAACTACCAGGCCGCGCTGCAGTCGGTGACCTACCAGGACACCTCGGCCAACCCGAGCACGCTGACCCGCACGATCACCTTCACCGTCAACGACGGCGCGCTGCGACCAGCAACGACGCCACCCGCGACGTGCAGGTCGCGAGCATCGACACGGCCCCCGTGGTGACCACCTCGGCCGGCACCACGGCCTACACCGAGAACGCCGCCGGCGTCGCGGTCGATGCCAGCGTCACCGCGAGCGACGTCGACAACACCAACCTCGCGCACGCCACGGTGAGCATCAGCGCCGGCTTCGAGGCCGGCGACGTGCTCGGCTACCCCGCCCTCATCGGCTCGATCACCGCCACCTATCACCCCTTGACCGGCGTGCTCGACCTGACGGGCAGTGACACCGTCGCCAACTACCAGCTGGCGCTGCAGTCGATCACCTTCTCCGAGACCGGTGACAACCCGACCACCAGCCGCACGGTCAGCTTCAGCGTCAACGACGGCGCCCTCGACAGCAACACCGCCACCAAGGACATCGTCATCACGCCGGTCAACGACGCCCCCACCGTGACGACCACGCTCGGGTACCACGGCCTACACGGAGCAGGCGCCCGCAACCGTCATCGACGGTGGCGTCACGGTCGACGACCCCGACAACGCCAACCTCGCGTCGGCCACGGTGTCCATCAGCGCGGGCTTCCAGACCGGCGACATGCTCGGCTTCACGAACACCCTCACCATCACCGGCAGTTACACGGTCGCCACCGGCCTGCTGACCCTGACCGGCAGCGACACGCTGGCCAACTACCAGGCCGCGCTCCAATCGGTGACCTTCGCCAGCACCAGCGACAACCCGCCGGCCAGCGAGACGGTCACGTTCACCGTGAATGACGGCACGATCGACAGCGCACCGGCGACCAAGGACATCGCCATCACCGCGGTGAACGACCCGCCGGTCGTGACCACCTCATCGGGCACCACGGCCTACACCGAGAACGCCGCCGGTGTGGTGATCGATGCCAGCGTCACCGCGAGCGACGTCGACAGCGCCAACCTCGCCAGCGCCACGGTCAGCATCAGCTCTGGCTTCCAGGCCGGTGACGTGCTCGGCTTCATCGACACCCTCACCGATCACCGGCACCTATCACCCCTTGACCGGCACGCTCGACCTGACGGGCAGTGACACCGTCGCCAACTACCAGGCGGCCCTCGCCTCGATCACCTTCTACGAGACCGGCGACAACCCGACCACCAGCCGCACGGTCAGCTTCCTCGTCAACGACGGCGCCCTCGACAGCAACACCGCCACCAAGGGCATCGTCATCACGCCGGTCAACGACGCGCCCGTGGTCACGACGTCCGGCGGCAGCAGCGCGTTCACCGAGGATGGCGGGGCAATCACCGTGGACGGCTCGGTCACGGTGACGGATCCCGACAACGCCAACCTCGCCTCGGCCACCGTGACGATCAGCAACCTGCTCGACGCCGGCCTCGAGACGCTGGCCGCGACCACGGCGGGCACCTCGATCACGGCGAACTACGTGGCGCCCACGCTGACCCTCTCGGGCAGCGACACGCTGGCGCACTACCAGCAGGTGCTGCGCAGCGTTACCTACAACAACAGCTCGCAGAACCCCAACATCACCGCGCGCACCTTGAGCTTCGTTGCCAACGACGGCGCGCTCAACAGCACCGCCGCCACCAAGTCGGTGACGGTCACGGCCGTCGACGACGCGCCGGTCAACAGCGTGCCCATAGGTCAGACCGTGAACGAGGACACCGACCTTGTCTTCAACTCGGCCAACTCCAACCTCATCAGCGTGTCCGATGTCGACGCCGGCGCCTCCGCCGTCAAGGTCAGCCTGGATGTCGCCAACGGCACCCTGACGCTCAGCGGCGAGGCTGGGCTGACGTTCGTTGACGCGACGGCCGACGGCACCGCGTCCGTGCACGTCACCGGCACGTTGAGCGCCATCAACACCGCGCTCAACGGCATGAGGTACCGCGGCACGGCCAACTGGAACTCGACGCGCGGCTCGGAGAGCCTGAGCGTGACCGTCAACGACCAGGGAAACACCGGGACGGGTGGCCCGCTCTCCGACAGCGACAGCGTGGCCATCACCGTCGCCGCGGTCGGCGACAATCCGACTGCGGCGGTCAAGAGCTACACCTTCACGCCCAACATGGAGCGTACGGGACTCTCCGGGCTGCTCACCGGTGCGACGGATCCGGACACCGGCGACGGCGGCTACTCCGCCACGTTCACGGTCAACGACGTGACCGAGGTCGGCGGCACCTGCTCCGGTGGCGTCATTGCCAACCTAAATTCCTCCGCCGGCACGTTCGACTACGACCCGCCGCCGGGTCGGACCACTTCCTGCACGCTCCTGTACCGCGTCAATGACAGCGGCAGCCCGACCTCGGGAACGAGTCCCTACCAGACGATCACCATCAACTTCCAGGCTGATCCGGTCATTTGGTTCGTCAATCCCAACGCGGGTACCAACGGCGTGGGCACGCTCGCCCACCCGTTCAATGCCGTGGCCTCCGCCGACGCGCTCAGCGCGGCCAGCCAACGCGTCTTCATCTACGACAAGACTCCCGGCTCGACGGCGTTCTCCGGGACGTTCTCGCTCAATTCCGCCGAGTGGATTACCGGCCAGGGTGCTCAGGACGCGCTGGGCTTCGACCACTTCATGGGCATCACGCCCCCGACCGGCACCATCGCGCGTCCTTCGATCAACGGCACCGCGCCAACGCTCAACGGTGGAGGGTTCACCCTCAGCTCAAACAACAATGTTCAGGGTTTGACCTTCTCCGGCACGACCGGCACCGCGATCAACGGCGCGGGCATCAATGTCGGCACCCTCGCGCTCGCCGACATCTCGGTCAACAACACCACCAATGGCGGCATTAGCCTCACCGGGGGCGGCACGGTCACCGCCACCGGCACCAACAGCATCACGACGACCTCCGGCACCGCGCTGAACGTGTCGAACACGACGATCGGCGCAAGCGGCCTGACCTTCCGGAGCATCTCGTCGAACGGCGCGGCGAACGGGATCGTGCTCACCAGCACCGGCACGTCGGGCGGCCTGACCATCACCGGCACGGGCAGCGTGGGCACCGGCGGCACGATTCAGAACTCGACGGGCAGCGGAATCCTGATCACGACCAGCAAAGACCTGAACCTCGCGTGGATGACGGTCAGCGGAAACGGCAACGCCGGCGGCGAGGACGGCATCCGGCTGATCGAGGTCACCGGCAGTGGCGGACTGAGCAACATGCACGTGAGTGGGTCCGCCGAGGACAACATCTACCTCAACGACTCGACCGGGACGTTGTCCGCGTTCTCCATCTCGGGTGCCAGCTGCCTCATCACCGACAACGACTCGTCCATCGGCAATACCGGCATCACGGTGTTGTCAAGGCTCACCGCCAACGTGACAGTAACCATTGACGGATGCTCGTTCCACGGCAACCGTTCGGACACGATCCACACAGACGCCGGGGATACGTCAACGCTCGACGCCACCATCACCAACAACGTGATCACGCAAGGGAGCCCGAACCACGGCAATATCGGGATCGACGTGACGACGGCGGGCAGCGCCACGGTCACGTTCCAGGTGGACGGCAACAAGATTGGAACGCCCGATGGGACCACCGAGTCCGCGCTGATGAACGATGGGATCAATATCTTCAACGGGTCGCTTACTTCACCGTCACCGGCATCGATAACCGGTACGGTCAAGAACAACGTGGTCTTGAATGACTCATCGTTCGCACCCGGCAGCTCGAATGGATTCGGCATCCGGGTGTTCAACCAGGGCTTCGGGACGCTGGCGGCCAATATCTCAGGCAACAAGGTTCGGAACGTGACCGCGGACTACGGCATCTTCGCGAACGTCGCCAGCAACGGCGGCAATGCCGCGGTCCAGGGCACGACAACGGTCGGCGTGACCAACAACGACGTGAGCGTGGGCACCGGAGCGCTCGACGCCATTCGTGTCGAAGCGCGCGGCAACAGCGTCATGAACGCACTGATCAGCGGCAACACCACCGGTACTCACGGGACGGGCTTCTTCGGTCTGACTGTCCGGCAGGCAAATCAAACGGTTCCGGCAGGTGGGACCGTCTACACGCCGACGTTCAACCTCGTGCTATCGCCGACCGGGGACTACGTGGCTCCCGGGGGTATCGCGGGTGTCGAGGCGTCCTTGAACGCTCAAAATACGATTTCCGGTGGAAGCGACGCGATCATCGCCACGAAGATCGTCGGAGTCGCATCCGTTTCTGGTATCCCGTGAGAAGGACGTAGCACCCAGATGGCCGAACCGTTTCTCGCCGAGATCCGGATCATGAGCTTCAATTTCCCGCCCAAGGGTTGGGCGTTCTGCGACGGTCAGCTCCTGCCCATCAACCAGAACCAGGCCTTGTTCTCGCTGCTCGGCACAACCTATGGTGGCGATGGCCGGGTGACCTTCGGGCTGCCCAATCTCCAGGGCCGCGCGCCGATCCATATGGGGTCGGGCCACACGCTCGGTGAGACCGGCGGCCAGCAGAGCCACACCCTTTTGCTCTCCGAGATCCCGACGCATGTCCACACGGTGACCGCGTCTTCGAGCCCCGGCGACATCGTGATCCCGACGGGGGCCCTGCTGGCGAGTCCGCTCAATCAGTCGTACGAGTCCAACGCCGGTTCCCTCGGGACCCTGGCTCCGGGCTCGGTCTCGACCGTCGGAGGAGCACAGGCTCATCTGAACATGCAGCCATTCCTGGTGCTGAGCTTCTGCATCGCGCTCCAGGGCATCTTCCCGTCACAGACGTGAGTAACTGAGATGGCACAGCCCTACGTTGGCGAGCTGCGGATGTTCGCCGGGAACTTCGCGCCCGCTGGTTGGATGTTCTGCGAGGGGCAGTTGCTCCCGATCAGTGAGTACGAGACGTTGTTCAACCTGATCGGGACCACCTATGGTGGTGACGGTCAGTCAACGTTCGGGTTGCCGGATCTTCGCGGCCGACTGCCCCTCCACCAGGGCAATGGCTTCACCCTCGCGGAGACTGGTGGCGTCGAAACCGTCACGCTGACGGTTTCGCAACTTCCTGCTCATTCGCATCCGCTGGTGGTGTCCAAGAACAACGCGACCACAACAGCGGCGAAGGGCAACCTGCTCGCCCAGACCCCGACGTACACGCCGTACATCGCCGATACCCCCGCGGTCGATCTCGCTGGGAACTCCATCTCGCCGACCGGCGGTAGCCAGCCACACGAGAACTTCATGCCATACCTCTGCGTAGATTTCATCATCTCGCTCTTCGGCATCTTCCCGAGCCAGACGTGAGGCACTGAGTGGATCCATTCGTGGCGGAAATCCGCATTTTTCCGTTCAACTTCGCGCCAAAAGGCTGGGCGTTCTGCGACGGCCAGATTCTTCCGCTATCGCAGAACACGGCGTTGTTCTCGCTCCTCGGAACGACATACGGAGGGGACGGGAAGTCCAATTTCGCACTGCCGAACATGCAGGGCAACGCGCCGATGCATCCGGGCCAGGGTCCCGGGCTATCCCTCCATGACCTCGGGGAGACGGGTGGGACCGACACGGTGTCGTTGCTCGAGTCGGAGATCCCGTCGCACGGCCACGCCCTGCGCGCGTCGAGCCAGCCGGGTGAAGACGCGAGCGCTGCAACCGAGGCGCTCGGCCGGAGCCTCGGCGCCAACCTGTACCAGGACCAGCTCAACACGAACCTGGTCACGATGGACGACCGGATGATCGCGCCGGCCGGAGGCGACCAGCCGCACAACAACTTGCAGCCGTACCTGACGCTGAACTTCTGCATCGCCCTCCAGGGCGTGTATCCACCGAGAACGTGAGATGAGCGACGACCTCTCCGACGGCCAATTCACGCTCTCGCGGCGGCGGTTCCTCACCGGCGTTGCCGCGGTCGCTGCTGCAGCCGCAATTCCGCTGGAGACGAGCTCCGCTCTGGCGCGCCATGGCAGCGTGCACATCGATCCGGCAGTCGCCGCTCGGGAAGCCAGGGATGCGGCGACGCACGCCGCCACTGCGATGGCAGCAATCCGCGAGCCGATGTCGATCGGGTATGTCAAGGGCAGCGGCGCATGGCCAAAGCTCGAAGCTCGTCCGTGGATGCGGTCGGGCCACCTTGCCGGCGCCCTGGTTGTGCCGGCAGGGTCTCTCCCCGGTGGCGATGGCCACCTGCTCGACCGGCGCGTGACCGTGGTCGTGCACGGGCTGTATCCGCACAAGCTGCCCGACCATGCCATCCGATCGATCGAGCTGGATGCGGACTTCGACGCCGGGAACAAGGACTCCGTCCGAAAGATGTACGCGTGGACCGGGCGCTATCGCGGCGGTCGTGCCGTCAGCGGTCGTGCCGTGTTCGAGGTGCAGCCCTCGCTCCAGCACCACTTCGGGTTCGAGCTCGGGGTTCGGCGCGACGGCTCCGCACGGGTCGGCGTCGCCCAGCTGGTGCCCGGAGCGACGGCCGGCGTGCCCAAGCTGCGGGAAGGCTGCTACCTCCTGTCGCTGACGCCTGGAACCTGGGACAAGGCGCGCAGCCTGCCGGAACTCCATGATCCTGCGTGGCGCCAGCTCACGTCGCTGGTGGTGACGCTCCACGGCTGACCCGCTCGAGGGCGTGACGCTCCGGCAGGTCACGCCAGGCGATCGCGACTTCCTTCGGGATCTGTACGCGTCCATACGCCAACAGGAGCTTGACCAGGTTAGCTGGGGGCCTGGGCAGCGAGAGGCATTCATCGACCAACAATTCACCGCGCAGGATCGCGAGTATCGCGAGCGGTATCCGAGTGACGCGTTCATGGTCATCGAACGCGATGGTGATCGGATCGGCCGGCTCTATCGTTGGCGCGTTGGCACGGCTTTACGGTTGATCGACATCGCGCTCGTTCCAACGTGTCGTGGCAAGGGCATCGGCACAGCACTCATTGGGGCGCTCATGACGGAAGCCAGCGCCAGCGGTGCGGACGTCACCCTTTACGTGGAGCGTTTCAATCCGGCATTTCAGTTGTACATGCGACTCGGGTTCGAGCCCATCGAAGACGGACCGGTCTATTCGCTCCTGCGGTGGCGACCCGCGGCGCAGGATCAGTTGAAGACGGCTTCGTAACCCAAGCCGTCGCCGTGCGGTCCGACGGGGACAAGGAAGATTTCCATCGCGCCCAGCTTCGGGTGGGCCAGGCGATGGATCCCCTGGGACAGGCTCGGCACCTCGGGCCCGACGAAGAGCAGCGCGAAGGGGTCGACCCGAGTCGCGCCCGGCCGCTCGGGAAACCGTGTCACCGACGCAAGTGTCAGCGCCGCCGCCTCGTCAGTGCCGGCATCGGTGTCAAAGGCGGTCTCGACGTGCGGCTCGAAGGTTGCCGGCGTGACCGTCCGGAGGTCGAGCAGTTCCTTGCTCACCGAACGACGATGTTGACGAGCCTTCCCGGCACGTGGATGACCTTGACCACGGCCTTGCCCTCGAGGTTGGCCTGGACCTTGGGCCGTGCCATCACCAGCGTTTCGATCTCGGCCTGCGACAGGCCGGCGGCCATGGGCACCAGGTCGCGCAACTTGCCGTTGATCTGCACCGGCAGCTCGACCTCGTCGACCGCGATGAGCGCGGGGTCGAACTCCGGCCACCGCTCGGCGTGAATCGAGCGCCAGGGTTCGCCGGCCGTCTCCAGCCGACGTGCCCACAGCTCCTCGCCGATGTGTGGCGCGATGGGCGCCAGCATCAGGAGCAGCAACCGAATCGCCTCGTCCCACGCCTCGCCGCCCGCGATCTCGGTGCCGCGGTAGCGCATCAACACGTTGGTCAGCTCCATCAGGTGCGCCACCATCGTGTTCCAGCGAAAGGACTCGTGCTCCGACGTCACCTCGGATAGGGTCCGGTGTGCGGCCTTGCGCAGCGTCGTTGACGCCGTCGCGGCATCTTCGCCCGCCGGCAGCCGACCGGCGTCCTGGTCGCCTGCCTCGCGGCCGTTGGGATCCAGCACGACCGTCCAGGCGCGCCGCAGGAAGCGGTGGACGCCCTCGATGCCGGTCGGGCTCCACGGGCCGCCCTGGTCCCACGGGCCCATGAACATCAGGAACAGGCGGATGGTGTCCGCACCGTAGCGCAGCACAAGTTCGTCCGGGTCCTGCACGTTGCCGCGGCTCTTGCTCATCCGTTCGCCATCGGCGCCCAGGATCTGGCCCTGGTTGAACAGCTTCTTGAACGGCTCACGCTCGTGGATGATGCCCAGGTCGTTCAGCGCCTTGGTAAAGAACCGGCTGTACAGCAGGTGCATCACCGCGTGCTCGGCGCCACCCGTGTACTGCTCCACGGGGCACCAGGCATCGTCCATGGCCCGGTCGATGGCCTTCTCGTCATCATGCGGCGACAGGTAGCGCCACCAGTACCAACTGGAGTCCATGAACGTGTCCATGGTGTCCGTCTCGCGGCGGGCAGGCTTGCCGCACCTGGGGCACGTGACGTTCAGGAAGGCCGGGTCACGCAACAGGGGGTTCTCGCTGCCGCCCTGGTAATCGAACGTATCGGGTAACAGGACCGGCAGGTCCGACTCGGGGACCGGCACGATCCCGTCGGTATCGCAATAGATCACGGGGATGGGCGTGCCCCACGGCCGCTGCCGTCCGAACAACCAGTCCCGGATGCGATAGGTGACCGTCGACTTGCCCTGGCCCCTGGCCTCCAGGGCCGCCGGTGATGGCACGGGCACCCTCGGGCGCGGGCAGGCCGCTGTACGGGCCGCTGTTGACCAGCCGCTCGTCCGGCGAATGGGCAGATGTAAGCGCCGTCCAGGCCGCGTCGTCGGCCGTGCCGGGAGCTGCCACCACGCGCCGGATCGGCAGACCGAACTTCTCGGCGAAGGCATAGTCGCGCTCGTCGTGCGCGGGCACGGCCATGATCGCGCCGGTGCCGTAGCCGGCCAGCACGTAGTCCGCGATCCAGATGGGGATGCGCTCCCCGTTGACCGGGTTGACCGCGTCGGCGCCCAAGGGGACGCCGGTCTTCGGACGGTCGGTCGATAGGCGCTGGATCTCCGTCTCGCGGCTCGTCTCATAGCGGTAGGCCTCGACCGCCTGCCTCTGTGCCGGGCTGGTCAGCCGCTCGACCATCGGGTGCTCCGGCGCCAGCACCATGAACGTGGCACCGAACAGCGTGTCCGGCCGCGTCGTGAACACGCGCAACTCCTCGCCGCCGGGGTGATGGTCGGACGGTGCGGTGGTGAAGACCACCTCCGCGCCCTCGGATCTCCCGATCCAATTGGTCTGCTGGATGCGGATCGGGTCAGGCCAGTCGATGTCGTCGAACTTCAGCAGCTCATCCGCGTACTTGGTGATGCGCAGGAACCACTGCTCCAGGTCGCGCTTGATGACCGGCGTGCCGCAGCGCCAGCAGACGCGGTTGACACCCTCGACCTGCTCGCGCGCCAGCACGACCTGGTCCTTGGGGCACCAGTCGACGGGCGCCATTTGGCGGTAGGCCAGGCCCGCCTCCAGCATCTTCAGGAAGAACCACTGGTTCCAGCGGTAGTACTCCGGCTCGCAGGTGACCACTTCGGCCGCCCAGTCGAACCTGGCGCCCATGGTCCGGAACTGGCGGCGCATGGTCGCGATGTTGCGCAGGGTCCAATCGCGCGGCTGCACGCCACTGCGAATGGCCGCGTTCTCGGCAGGCAACCCGTACGCATCGAACCCGATCGGGAAAAACACGTTGTCCCCGTTCATGGTGTGGAAACGGCCGATCGCGTCGGTCGGCGTGACGATGTACCAGTGGCCGATGTGCAGGTCACCTGATGGGTATGGGTACATCGTCAGCAGGTAGAACTTGGGTCGCGACGGATCGTGCAGATCGGTCGTGTGCATGCCCAGCTCTTCCCAGCGCTGCTGCCAGCGCGGCTCGATCTCGGTTGGTGTGTAGCGGTCGATGCGGTTTCGGTCGGGCGCCTGGGCGGTTGCGGTTGCGCCCGGCGCAGCCTCGGTGGTCATGGGGTCACCCCTCGTGCTTGCCTGGAAGCGGAGAAGTCGGCGTATTTGCGGGTCGCGCGCAGCGTCAGGCCGCGGCGACCCCGCGAAGCGCGAGGGCCGCGAGACGGCAAACGGAGGGTTGCGCACGGCGGCTCATGACCGCGACATGGTACGCGACCCGCTCGGCGACGTTGCAACAGGACGTTCGGGGAACGACTTGAGTCCGGCTTCACGGGAATTGAAATCGGGGCCGAAACATCGGCCCCGATCACGTGGACGGTGTTGGTGGAGCGACGGGGGCTCGAACCCCGGACCTTCTGCATGCCATGCAGATGCTCTCCCAGCTGAGCTATCGCCCCGGAGCGCGAATCCTACCCTAGCCCGGATCCACCGATGCCGACTTGCATCTCTCGGGCTGCTGCCGGCCCGTTGGTTCCGGGCCTAGGCGCGGCTACGATCCGGTTCATGCGCATCGACCTGAATGCCGACGTCGGCGAGAGCTACGGCGCCTGGACCATCGGCGACGACGAGGCGCTCATCCCGCTGATCACGTCCGCGAATGTTGCCTGTGGCGCGCACGCCGGCGATCCGCTGGTCATGGCTCGGACGGTGACGCTCGCGAAGGCGCACGGCGTGGCCGTGGGTGCGCACCCTGGCTACCCGGACCGCGACGGCTTCGGACGGCGTGATCTCGAGATGACGAGCGAGGAGCTGGAGGCGTCGATCCTTGCCCAGCTCGGCGCGCTGTGGGCGATCGCGAGGGCGAACGGCGTGGAGCTGGTCCACGTCAAGCCGCACGGTGCGCTCTACAACAGGGCCGCGCGCGACACAGGCCTGGCCGAGACGGTGGCACGAGCGGTGAAGCGCTTCTCGTCGCACGTTGTGCTCGTCGCGTTGGCCGGATCGGTGGCGCTGGAAGCGGGCAGGGCGGCCGGGCTCTCGGTCGCGGCCGAGGCCTTCGCCGACCGCGCCTATGAGCCGGACGGTTCGCTTCGCTCGAGGCGGCTGCCGGACGCCGTTCATGGGGATCCGGCGCGAGCCGCCGCGCAGGCGGTGTCGATTGCAACGGGTGGCGGGGTGCGTGCGATCGATGGAACGATCGTGCCGGTCAGGGCGGAAACGATCTGCCTCCACGGCGACACGCCCGATGCCCCGACAATCGCCGAGATGGTGAGGCGCGCGCTGGCTGCCGCGGGCGTGGAAGTTCGGTCGCTGGCGTCGGCGCCCGGTGCCTCGCCGTCCGGGGCACGTACTGACGCGAGAGCCGATTGATGCGTGGCGAGACATCCGGCCAACGCGCGCCAACGGTCGAACCGTTCGGTGATCGCGCCCTCCTGTTGACCCTGGGCGACGCCATCGCTCCGTCCATCAACGCCCAGGTCCATCGGCTCGCGGCTGTCCTTCGGGACGCTGCTCCGGTCGGCCTGGGTGTGCCGGTTCCTGCCTATGCCACGCTCCTGGTGCCGTTCGATCCAGCGCGAACGAGCACGGAGGCGGCGCGTCGTGCCGTGGACGACGCCCTTCAACGCGTTCTCGATGAGACGGTCGTCAACGATTCGCCCGAACCGTCAGCGGTCGCCATCCCGGTGTCATACGGAGGCACGGATGGCCCCGATCTCGGCGATGTCGCCGCTCGACTGAGGTTGAGCGAGCGGGAGGTCGTCGCGCTCCACAGCGGGACGGTCTACCGGGTGTACATGCTGGGCTTCTCGCCGGGCTTTGCCTACCTCGGCACGCTGCCCGAGGAGCTGGCCCTGCCACGCCGAGCGGAGCCACGTGTCCGCGTTCCCGTAGGAAGTGTCGCGATCGCCGAACGGCAAACGGCGGTGTACCCGTCGGCCACCGCGGGCGGCTGGCACCTGATCGGTCGAACGGAGATGGCCATGTGGGATCCGGCGGCCGACCCACCAGCGCGCCTGGCACCGGGGCAACGAGTCAGGTTCGTGCCCGCGTGACGTCGGTGGTTCCTTTAGACGCCGACGCCGACGCCGCGCCGGTCTTCGAGGTCCTGCAACCGGGATTGCTCACGACGATCCAGGACGACGGTCGGCCCGATGCGATGGCACTCGGGGTGACACGCTCCGGGGCCTGCGACCCGCTCGCGCTCGCAGCTTCCAACCTCCTCTGCGGCAACGGGCGCAACGCGCCCGTGCTCGAGATCAACCTGCTGGGACCCGAGCTCCGCGTGCTGAGGCAGTGCCTCGTCGCGCTGACGGGTGCCGACTGCGAGACACGACTCGAGCCCTCCGGCGCGGTGCTCGAGCCAGGGGAGGCGGTCGCCCTGCATTCGGGGTTGCGGATCGTGTTCGGTCCGGCGCGGTCCGGCGTGCGTGCCTATTTGGCTGTCGGCGGCGGTTTCGACGTGCCGCGCGTGCTCGGCTCGGCGTCGACGGCGCTGTTGGGTGGCTTCGGCGGGCTCGACGGTCGGCCGTTGCGCACCGGTGACCTACTCCATGCTGGTGTTTCGCGGTCGGCAGGAGCGGCAGGGGCGGCGGGGCTGCTGGTTTGGCCGCCGGGCGGATGCCTCTCCGATGGCCGGGACCGGGTGCGTCATCCGGGGTCGTCGAACGCGATTTGGTGGACCTTCGCCTGATGCCGGGACCACATGCTTCCCTCCGTGGTGGCCGCGACTGGCGAGCGCTGGTCGAAACGACCTGGGAGGTCGATCCGCGCAGCGACCGCGTCGGCGTTCGGCTGCGGGCGCGTGGCAGTGGGCTGCCTCAGGCTCTGCAGGGAGATGCCGGTCATGAGGGAGATGCCGGTCATGGCGCCGCCGGGATCCTGTCGATGCCGATGGTCTGGGGCGCGGTCGAGCTGCCGCCCGGAGGCGCGCCGATCTGTCTGCTGGCCGACCATCCCACCGTCGGCGGATATCCCGTGATCGGTGTCATCGCGTCGGTCGACCTGCCGATCCTGGGGCAACTCGTGCCCGGGTCAGCCGTAGCGTTCAGGCCCGTGACGCTCCCCGAGGCGGCGGCCGCGGCCAGACGTGCAGCGGCGGATCTCGACATGGCGGAGGCACGCCTTCGCGACGTTCACGGCCTCGAGCAAACGACCTCGGATGGCTGAGCCGGCGTACGAGGTCAGGCGTTCCGACCGCGCCCGACGAGCGCGGCTGACGGTTACGCGTGACGGTCGAGCCATCGTGGTGCTGCCTCGCCGTGCGCCTGCCGGTGTCGCGGACGAGCTGGTCAGGACCCACGCCGAGTGGCTACGTCGCGCGCTCGATCGGTCGCAACGCAACCAGGCGCGCCTCGCCGCTCGCCCTCCACTCGCCGCTGGCCGGGTCCTCGAGGTCGACGGTGTGCCCTACCGGGTCGACGCCCGGCGCGAGCCGGCACGGCGGCGCGGCAGCGTGCGCGCATGGCCCCCGGCAACGCTGGGTCAGACCGGCTGGCTCGACGTCCGCATCGCTCCAGGTGAGGAGCCGGCCGAGCTTCTCGATGCCTGGCTTCGCCGCGAGGCGCGTCGGGTGCTCACCATGCGGGTCGCCGCGCTCGCCCCGATCGTCGGCGTCCCGCTGCCGACGATCACGATCCGCGACCAGCGAAGCCGATGGGGGAGCGCATCGCGCGCGGGTCGGCTGTCACTCAACTGGCGCCTGATCCTCGCGCCGCCATACGTGCTCGACTACGTGGTCGTCCACGAGCTGGGGCACCTGCGCGTGGCCGGGCATGGACCCCGCTTCTGGACGATCGTGCGGAAGCACGCACCCGAGACGGCCCAGGCGCGGCAATGGCTGCGCCAGCACCACGACGAGTTGATGGCCGCCCTGGATGACGCGACCGACCAGGGCGCGACCGGAGAGATGCTTAGGTCGTACAGCCGGCGTTAGGTCGTACAGCCGGGCTTTAGGTCGTGCAGCCGGGCTTTAGGTCGTGCAGCCGGCCGCGCTGCGCAGGTCTCCGATCGCGCTCGTCACCGACGTGACTGCCTTGTTGAGGCGCTTCTCCTCGGTCTTGCCGCTGCTGTTGGTGGCGTAGTCCGCTGCGGCATTGTTCAGCTCATCAACCGCGGTCCCGAGCGCGTCCGAGAGCGCGCTGACATCGGCCGTGGCTGCCTGCGTGATCGCGTCCATCGCCACCTGCACCTTGGCCGCCTGATCCTGCAGCTTCTGCCCGTTGGCCGGCTTCACTTTGATCTGATCGAAGTCATTGAGCGTGCTTTCGAGGTCGGCGATCGTCCCGCAGAAGGCCTCGTCGACCACCGTCGACCCGGACGGCGATTCGGCGGCAATGCTCGCCGGCGCGGACTCGGTCGCGTCGGCACTGGGGACGTCGGTTGGAGTCGGAGCCGGGGTCGGCGTCGGGGTCGGTGAGCTGCCGCCGCACGCTGCGACGAGCAGGAGGGTGAGCGGGATGAGCAGTGCGCGTCGGGGCACGGCGTTCTCCTGGTGGTACGAACTCGGGTGCGTGCCTGCAGGTGGGGGCACGCGGTTGGCTACTCCTTCGACGCACGAAGAGCGCCTTTCGGGACGGCGAGCACGTCCATCGCCGAAATCGGAGCGAGGGTTGTCAGCCGGGCGAAGCATGCCACCCATCCCGGCATTGCGCCCGCGACGGTGCGGCTGGCGCGTTGCGCCGGCACGACAAAGCACACGGGTGCCGATCGGGAAAGTGGTGGAGATGAGGGGACTCGAACCCCTGACCCCCGCGATGCGAACGCGGTGCTCTCCCAGCTGAGCTACATCCCCAGGCGATCGCAGCAGCCACGCGTGGCGCCGACGAGCCCCCGAAGTATACCTGTGGCTCCCTCGATTCCAGCCGATCGGCACGCCTCCGCAAGCGAGTGGGCGGCCACGCTTCGGGGTGCCTGGCGCGCGATCGCGTCCCCGTTCTCCGGAGGTGACCACATGTTGAGACGAGCGCTCCTGCTCACCCTGCTATCGCTGCTGCTGTCCGTGATCGCGACCCTCGTCACGGTCTACATGGCGGCAGTTCGTCCGAGGCAGCGGAGCTGGGGGATCGACCCCGACGAAACCGCCAAGACGCTACCCGGCGATGACGTGATCGCCGATCCGACGGTGGTCGACACGCGCGGCATCACCATCGCGGCACCGGTGGAGCGCATCTGGCCGTGGCTGGTCCAGATGGGCTACGGCCGTGGTGGCTGGTACAGCTACGACCGCCTCGACAACGAAGGAGAAAGCAGCCACCGGATCGTCCCGGAGCTGCAGCACCTCGAGGTCGGCGACGTGGTTCCGACCCATCCGGGAGGTGGCTTCCGTGTCGAGTCGCTTGAGCCTGCACATCACCTGGTGTTGTCGCTCGACCCCGAGCTGATGCAGGGCACCGAGGCGAGCGCGGAAGGCGAAGGCGAGACCGCCGAACGCGTCCCACGACGCCGCGGAGCCTCGAGGCAACCGGCAAGCTCAGCGACCTGGCGATGCCTGGCTTCCGCGGATCATGGGCATTCGTGCTCGAGCCGGTCGACGAGAGCCACACCCGCCTGATCGAGCGCTTCCGCGTGCATGCGCCGTCGGCCGGAGTCGTGCAGAAGGCCGCCATGCCGGTCCTTGGCCTGGGCGTCTTCGCGATGACCCGGCGGCAGTTGCTGGGAATCCGCGAGCGTGCCGAGGGCGAAGAGGAGGAGCCGCTGCCGGCAGCCGCTTGAGGACGGGCCGGGGACCGGCCCTGTCCCTGGGACGCGGGCCCCTTGGAGGGCTCGCGGGACCTTGCAACACAGACGTCAAACCACCGTCAGGCCGGACGCAGGCGCCCTCCGGAGCCTGGATTTTGGTCCAGTGGCAGCGGGGCTGATGGCGGTCGACCAGAACGGGCTGTTTTCAGCCCGGGAAGTCGATCCCCCGGTGCCGGTGTCTGGTCGTTTGACGTCTCCAGTGCAGGACTACGGCGGCGGTCGAGAAGGCAACGGGCCGGGAGCAGCGGCGCTCGATTTTCGTGGATATCTGCCTTGACAAATAGAACATCTGTTCTAGCATGGACGAGGCCATGCAGACGGCCACCGAATCACTTTCCAGCGCGCTCGCCCGCCTCCAGGGCCGCTGGGGAACCGCCGCCATTCGCCTCGGAAATGGTGATCTCGCCACTGTCCGGGAGACCGGCGCGGAGGTCCGCATTGCCACGGGATCGGGCAGTCACACGGGATCGGGCAGTCATCGGTCGACGGGCACGTCAGACGAAGGGCCGCTGACGTCCGGCGCGCTCGCGCTTGCGCCGCTCGCTGAACCGCCGCCCATCCCTGCTCCGGAACCGCTCGCGCCTGTCGGCCGGGAATTCGTCTCGACTGGGTTCGCGGCACTGGACGCCGCACTCGGGGAGGGACTGCCACGGTTTGCCAGCGCGGCGTTTCGAGGTGACCTGTCGAGCGGCAAGACCACGTTGGCGCTGCGCTGCGTTGCCGAAGCGCAGGCCGCGGGCGCCATCTGCGCGTGGCTCGACCTCGGCCGTGCCTTCGACCCGTTGGACGCGGCCGCCCGCGGTGTCGATCTTCGCTGGCTGCTGGTCATCCGCCCGCGGGACATCGCCGAGGGATTCACGATCTGCGGCTCGCTCATCGGCGGCCAGGCCGTCGATCTCGTGGTCGTGGATCTGCCGTCACGCCTCTCGGAGCAGTCGGAGGATCAGGTGCGACGGCTCGCCGCGCGTGGGCAGCGCACCGGCTGCCGTCTCATCGTGCTGGAGCCCTCCTCGCTCGGCGGTAGCGGATCGGTCGCCGAATCGACCGGTGTCCGCCTCGAGCTCGACCGCACCGGCTGGCTGCGGCTCGGCCGGGACGTGGTCGGCCAGCGAACCCACGTGACGATCGTGAAGAACCGCTTCGGACCACCGGGTCGACAGGTCAGCCTGGACATCCACTACACCGACGGGGGAGACCGCTCGATGGGCGCGCACCGGTTCGCGGAGCCCTCGGTCGGCTGACGTCATCGAATTTCAAGGCAGGCACGGACGAGCCCCATGCGATTGCTCTATCTCGATTGGCCACATCTGCCGCTCCGCCTGGAGCTGGGACGTCGCGACCTCCATGACGAGCTCGTCGTGCTCGGTGGGCATCCCTGGGAACCGGGGACCGTGCTCGATTGCAGTTCCGCGGCAGCCAGACTCGGGGTGAGCCGCGGCCAGGCGCTCGGCTCGGCGCACAACCTCGTTCCCGAGGCGGTCTTCCTGCCAGCCGATCCGGACACGTATGCGACGGACTTCGAGGCCGCGCTCGATCGGCTCGCGCACTTCACGCCCGCGCTGGAGGGAGAGACGGATCCTCGTTCCGTGGCGTTCGGGCAGGCCTTCCTGGGGATCGAGGGCTTGTCGCGGCTATGGGGGGACGAACCGATCCTGGCCGAGCGCGCCGTCGCGGCCGTTGCGGAGTTGCTACCCGGCAGACCCCGCGTCGGGATCGGCAACACGCGATTCGGCGCGCAGGTCGCCGCGGTCATCAATGTTCCCTCCGCAGGCCAGGGGCCTGCTGCGCCCGAAGCGGTCGCGTCCCGGTGTTCCGCCGGGCTGCGTCCGTCGCTTGCGGCGTCGCTTGCGATTCCCATCGGCGATGCGGCGGCGGAGGCCGCCTTCCTTGCGCCACTCTCGATCGGCCTGCTGCCTGCCGATGCCGAGACGCGGGAGCGGTTCCGGCTCTTCGGCCTGACCACCATCGGGCAGTTCGCGGCACTCGATCGGTCGGCGGTGCTGGCGCGCTTCGGGAGCAGCGGCGGAGAAATGCTGGACCTGGCACGCGGGATGGACGGTCGTCCGCTGCGTCCGCGCCGGCCCATCGAGCGACTGCGCGCCGATGCCGAGCTCGATCCGCCGGTCGAGGAGCTCGAGCCGCTCCGGTTCGTGCTGCACAACGTGTGTGGAGCACTCTGCGACCAGCTCGCGGCGCGCGGCGCGGGAGCGGGCCGCGCCACCCTCACGCTGGCGCTCGAGCGTGCCGCCCCCGTCCGCTACGAGCAGTCGCTGCCCGAGCCGGTGGCGGTTGCCGGATTGCTGGAGCGCCTCCTGATGGCACGCCTCGAAGCGGACCCGCCACGCCATCCGGTCGAGCGGCTTTCCCTGGAGCTGGACGGGACCGGACCCGCCGCTGGACAGCAGCTCGGCCTCTTCACGCCACAGGTCGAGCGCGCGGCACGCCTCGACTGGCAGCTGGCGAGTCTCCAGATCCGCTTCGGCCAGGACCGCGTGCTGATGGCCCAGATCGGCGATCCCGAATCGCTGCTCGCCGAGGAACGCTTCTCCTGGCGACCGGCGGGCGATCTTTCGAGCGTGACCGCGTGACCAGGCTGCTCGGCCAGCATCCCACGATCGACGTCGAGCTCGATCCGCTCGGCCGGCCCGTCGTCCTGCGCTGGCCGGGCATCCACGAACCGGTCGAGGTCTGCAACCACTGGCGCATCGAGGAAGCCTGGTGGCGCCGTCCGCTGCTGCGCGACTACTACAAGGTGGTCGGCGCTCGGCTCCTGGCGCTCGTCTATCTCGATGGTGTCGACGGCACCTGGCATCTCGAGCGCCTGTACGACTGAGCTCGGCGCTTCGTTGCGATGCCGTCCCGGCGATGGCGCTGCGCGCGCTCGCTCACGCACCGACGAGCGCACTCGCTGTGCGTGAGCGCCGGGCTGCCGGCGCCAACGCCGCCTGGGCGTCAAACGAACTCGACACGACTCGACCCCGGGGGAGACCGGGGTCGAGTTCGGAGGAGGTCGTCCGGCCTGGAGAGGAGTAACCAGGCTGGAAGACGCCGAGTACGGCTGTCCGACGCCGGAGCTGACGCCTGACACCCCCACGACGATCAAGGTCGAAAGGCTGTGACGCGGAATGCAAACGAATTCCCGCCGATTTCGACCCTGATCAGGTCCGTCGCGTGCGCCGACCGGGCTACTTGAGCGTCGGGGGGCCGCCCGGAGGAATCGCCGACACCACGATCATCACGACGAGGCTGACGAGCACGATGAACAGCACGGCCGTGGCCAGCATCTGTGCCCGGGAAGGTCCCACGTGCGAAAGGATACCGATCGAGCCGAGGCTCCCGGCCGGCCTGCTCGCGTCCCTCAGTGCGAACCCTTGCGGGTCACCGTCGGACGGCCCAAACCGGGTGAAACCGCAGGCGGGTCGACGCCGGGCATGAAGCGCGGGTGCCCTGGCTGATCCATGTGCAGAACACGGAACGGATCGATGCGCTCCCGTTCCTGCGGCGGATAGTGGAACTGCTGCACCAGTTCGGGTGCGAGCTGCATCCACGGTCCATCGGTCCGGAACAGCTCGTAGTGCAGGTGACAACCCGAGGCATTGCCCGAGGCGCCTTCGAACCCGAGCTGGTCGCCGGCCTTGACCTGGTCGCCGACCTTCACGGTCGCCAATCCGAGATGCGCGTAGATCGACCGGTAGCCGTTGCCGTCGTCGATGATCACGACGATCGGCAGCTCGTACATCTTGTCCTTCATCGTGCGATAGAAGGCGTCCAGCGAGCCGTCGAAGCCCATCTCCCCGTCGAATCGGCGTCCCGTCGCAACGACGGTGCCGGCGTGCGCCGCTCGGATCGTGTCGCCGCAGAACGTCGCCAGGTCGAGACCCTCGTGGACTCGCTTGCCGTCGATCACCAGCGTGCCGTCGTCTCGTGGCTCGAAGAAGCTCGTGACGCGAGCGCCGCGCAGCGGCCACTTGTAGCCCGTCAGCTGCTCGGGCTCGAGACTGGTCGGCCTGGCCGCTCCGCCGGCAGTTCCTGCCTGTGCGTCGCCGAGGAGCGTCGACCCTTCGAATCCCGAGTCAGGCCGTTGCGTTGGCGTGGGTTTCGGCTGCTCGTGCTGGACGAGGCCGACGTGCGGATTGTTCGTGCTCAGCGCGGAGATCCCGTTGCCTTCGTTCTCGGCGCTCGCACCATGGATGCTGCCGAGCACGGAGACGGCGACGGCGACGGCGAAAACGGCGCCGAGTGCGCCTCCGGCGATCCCTGCCGCCCGAACGCGTCGGCGGCGAAGGGCGCGGCGTTCGGAGGTTTCCCGCAACTCGACAAACGAGATCGCCTGACGGACACGGCGATGCGGCACGTGCGATATGGAACCACGGATGGCGCCTTCGCGTTGGGCCCGCGCGGCACCCCACGGCGGACGAGCCTCAAACAGACGCCGGTGCGTGTGCGCACCGTTCGGGCGACGAGGACCACGTCTGTGGATAAGTGGGTTCCAAAAATAGAACATCCGTTCTAGTATCAGAGGTCCGATGGGATCGTTCGCGGAGCTCCACTGTCACTCGGACTTCTCCTTCCTGGACGGCGCGTCCAGCGCGGATGACCTGATCGAACGGGCGCTCGAACGCGGGCTCGCGGCGCTGGCCGTGACCGACCACCAGGGTCTTTACGGAGCGGTCCGCTTCACGTCGGCGGCGCACGAAGCGGGGCTGCACCCGGTCATCGGGATGGAAGTCGAGCTGCTCGATGCGGCGGTGCCGGACGTCCTCGGTGTCGTCGTTCCACGCAAACGGCGGAAGAAGCCGGCTCCTGCCGGCAGTGACACCCATGTTCTCGCGGGGAACGGACTTCCGGCCACGCCTGCCACGGAACGGAAGCGGCCACCGGGCCACCGGGATGCGCGGAAGGAGGATCTGCGCGGTGTCCGCGCACGCGAGCTCGGCCCGCACCTTGTCCTGCTGGCAGAGGACGCGGCCGGCTACAGCAGCCTCTGCCGGCTCGCCAGTGCGGCACATCTCGGTGGAACCAAGGGGGTGCCGCGCTTCACGCACCAACTCCTCGCCCAGAACACGCATGGGTTGGTGGCGCTCACGGGGTGCCGCCACGGAGAGCTGTCACGCCGGCTGCTCGCGGGCGACCGGCAGGGAGCGGAGAAGGCCGCCCGGAGCCTTCGTGACCGGTTCGGCGAAAAGCTCTACGTCGAGATCCAGCACCACCTTCTCCCGGACGACGATTGGCTTGTCGCCGAGCTGGCGCGCTTGGCATCCGAACTCGGCCTGCCAACGCTGGTCACCAACGACGCGCACTACGCCTGGCCGGAAGGCCGCGAGCTCCAGGACGTGCTCGTCGGGATCCGCCATGGCCTGCCGCTCGACGCGTGCCAGCACCTCCGCCGTCCCAACGGGGAGTACTTCATCAAGGGTGAACCGGAGTTGCGTGCCCTTCCGCCGGCCCTGCCTGGCGCGGGCTCGCTTGTGAACACAGCCTGGGACGAGGGGATCGCCAACGCCGCTGAAGTGGCCGCGCGCTGCAGGGTGGAGCTCGAGTTCGAGCGCTACCGCTTCCCCGGTTTCGAAGTGCCGAGAGGAGAGACGCCGTATAGCGAGCTGGTGCGACTGTGCCATGACGGCGCGCGTCAGCGGTACCACCCGCTCACGTCACGGGTCGTGAAGCAGATGGCTCACGAGCTGGATGTCATCGAGCGAACAGGCCTTGCGGAGTTCTTCCTGATCTGCTGGGACCTGATGAAGTTCTGCAAGGACCGTGGCATCCCCGCGCAGGGGAGAGGCAGTGCCGGCGACTCGATCGTCGCCTATGTGCTCGGCATCACGCGCGTGGATCCGATCCGCCACGAGCTGCTGTTCGAGCGCTTCATCAACGAGGGTCGCACCAGCTATCCGGACGTGGACATCGACTTCGCGTCGAGCCGGCGGGAGGAGGTGATCCAGTACGTCTACGAGAAGTACGGCACCGAGCACACCGGCATGGTCTGCAACGTCGTCACCTACCGCGCTCGCTCGGCTGTGCGGGAGGTGGGCTACGCGCTCGGCTTCCCGAGACCGCTGGTCGATCGCGTCGCCAAGGCACTCGAGACCTACGACTCGGTGATGGTGCGGCGCGACCTGGAGGCCGAGGGGGGTTTCGCCGAGTTCTTCCAGCTCCCACCGGCAGGCAGCAGCGATCCGGGTTCCTCGCCTGCCGCGGGAGGCAGCCTGCCGCAGGCCGTTGCCGCGGCGGTGGCCACGCGAGCCGCGGAAGTGGCCGCCGAGCAGGCCTCGGCGCATGGCTTCGTGGGTTCCATGGGCGAGCTCAACCATCCACGCGGCAGCCGCCTGACGATCCCCATCGACGCCGGGAACAATGGCGATGGACGGCTGGTGCGCCGCGAGGACCTCCGGATCAAGGAGGGCGGCAGGCCGACAACGACGCGCAGCGGCGCCCCACCTGATGCCCCGGCACGCATCGTGGAGCTGCTGCCGCGGCTCAGGGAGCGCGCCGGTGAAGAGGGCGATGCCGAGCGCTTGGCGCCCTGGACGACACTCCGGCACGGACCGTCGGACGACGAGGGCGGACCGGGTGATTCGGCAGTCAGCATCCGCTGGCTCCACGCCGAGGCCCAGCGCCGCACCGAACTGGCAGCGCTCTCCGATGCCGGCACCGCCCCATCACATGCCGCCGACGAGCTCCTGCCGCCGCTGACCGTGGGCGGCCAGCTGATCGACCCCGAGTCGGGCATGTTCGCGGGACCCGCCACCAAGCGTCTCGGCAGGGGCTCGGACCGCGGGCCTTCTGCCAACGCCGCTGCCCACGCCGGCCCGGAGCCCGAGCGCCGGATCGTCGCCTCGAGCATGGGCGGCGTCGAGCTCGACCCGATTCCGCCAAAGGGACGCGGCTCGACCACGGGCCTCTCGCCGTGGGAGCGCTGGCTCGAGCTGTGCGCCCGCATCGACGGGCTGCCGCGCCACCTCTCCATCCATGTCGGCGGGATGCTCATCACCGCGGCGCCATTGGTGGACATCGCGCCGCTGGAGCGCGCCAGCATGCCCGGCCGCGTCGTGGTCCAGTACGACAAGCGCGATGTCGAGACGATCAAGCTCATCAAGCTGGACCTGCTCGGGCTGCGCATGCTCAGCTCGATCGACGATGCGCTGCGCGACATCACGGTCGACTGCGCCACCTGCGTGGACCTCGATCATCTGCCCGAGGACATCCCCGAGGTCTTCCGCATGATCCAGGCGGCCGACACCGTGGGTGTCTTCCAGATCGAGTCGCGGGCCCAGATGCAGACGCTCCCGCGGTCGCGTCCGACCACGCTGGACGATCTGGTCGTGGAGGTCGCGATCATCCGGCCGGGCCCCATCCAGGGCAATGCCGTTCATCCCTATCTGCGACGCAAGCAAGGCCTCGAGCCGGTCACCTATCTGCATCCCAGCCTCGAGCCCGCGCTCAAGGAGACGCTGGGCGTGATCCTCTACCAGGAGCAGGTCATGAAGGTGGCCATCGACGTGGCCGGCTTCAGTGCCGCCGAGTCGGATGGCTTTCGCCGCGCGATGGGGACGTGGCGGTCGCGACGCGAGATGGAGAAGCTTCACGCCCGATTCGTGGGCGGCTGCGTGGAGGTCAGCGGTCTCACCCGAGAGCAGGCCGAGGAGCTGTTCGAGAAGGTCGCCGGGTTCGCCAGCTTCGGCTTCAACAAGAGCCACGCGGCGGCCTTCGCGCGGACGGCCTACGAGTCGGCCTTCCTGAAGCTGTTCTACCCGGCGCAGTTCGTGACCGGCCTGATCAACGCACAGCCCATGGGCTTCTACCCGGTCGAGGTGCTCATCAACGACGCGAAGCGCCACGGCGTGCCGGTGCTGCCGGTGGACATCAACCGATCGCGGTTTCGGACTCGGACAGAATGGGCCGGCATGCCGGACGAGCCACTCCCCGAAGGCTGTGGCATCGACCGGAGACCGGAGCCGGTGCGCTCCAGCGCCTGTGTCGTGCCGGATCGCGAGACGCATGAACGCTGGGCCGCCAGGTCGGCACTTGGATACGGGATCCGGCTCGGGCTGCACCTGGTCAAGGGCATCGGCGAGGCCGAGGGCGAGCAGATCGACGCGGAAGTCGAGCGACATGGACCGTTTCGCGGGCTGGCCGACCTGGTCGCGCGAACCGACCTTTCCGAGGAGGTCATCGGACGCCTGATCCGCTCGGGTGCACTCGATTCGCTGGAACGGCCACGGCGCGAGCTGTTGTGGCAGCTGCGCGAGGTTGCGGCAGCGGCGCGTGGCTCGGACGGGCGTGTCTCGAAGGCGCGGGGCCGCTCGCTGGACCTGCGGCTTCCACCCACCGATGCGCCAGATCTTGCACCGCCGACCGACCTCGAACGCCTTGGCGACAGCTACGCGATCCTCTCGCTCGACGCACGCCGGCAGGTGGTCGAGATGTTCCGGCCCGCGCTGGACAGGCTTGGCGCCGTCACCAACGCGGCTTTGGCAGATCGGCGACCGGGACCGGTGAAGATCGGCGGGCTGGTGGTGACGCGGCAGCACCCCATGACCGCGCGCGGGACGGTCTTTCTGGCCCTCGAGGACGAGACCGGCATGGTGAACGTCACGTTGTGGCCCAATGTATGGGCAGAGCTGCGCGGCGTTGTCCGTCGCCACGCGCTGCTCTACGTGGAGGGCGATCTCCAGAGCGAGTACGGCGTCACGAACCTGATCGCCAGGCGAATCCGGCCGCTGACCGACGTCGCACGCTCAGCCGGTGGTCCCGGCACGGCGCCGGGCGTACGGCATATGGGACACGCCGGGATGCGGCGCGTTGGTTAGGGCGTCGTCTTCTTCGCCGGACCCGAGCTTGACGTCGACGAAGCGGATCGCTTGGCATCGCGCTCCGCAGTGCGGGCTTTCTTCTCGTCCTCTTTGCGCTTGGCTGCCTGGAGGGCGTCGCGCTGCATCCGGTTGACGCGGGCACGCTCCTGGCTCTGGCGCAGGAAGCGCCGATACCAGGAGGCGAAGGCTGCGGCCAGCGTCGAGAAGACGACCGACACCACGACGATGGCGGCGACGCTGTCGAGGCCCGGCGTGGCGACGCTGCCGCCGTTGCGGTCCACCGCGATCGGACCGTTGAAGAGCACCGCCACGAGAACGGCGTCAAAGAGACCGACAAGCGCACCAACCAGGTATGCGCTCTGCTCGGCGAGGAAGCCGGCGATGAAGGGCACGAACAGCGCCTGCGGGCTCAAGATCAAGGTGAACGCGAGCACTGCAATCGACTCGGCGTCGGCGGGCAGGTAACCCCAGAAATACCCAGCGCCGATCACGAACCCGACGAGGAGAATCGCGAACGACGCCCAGTTGCGCTTCTTGGCGAAGACGTCCGGAAGTGCCTGGATGTCCTTCCGCGGGTTCGGCGGTGTGAAGAGTCCGCCAAAGCGGCCCGACCGTTGAGTGGGCACGGGCCCCGCGACCGCGGTGGATGTGGCTGCAGCGTCCTCTGCATCCTGCTCTGCGGCCGTCGTCCGGACGGTGTCGCGATGGCGGCGGCGCGCCTCGGCGCGCTGCGTGTTCTTGGCGCGGGCCAACGTGGCCTCCTGTGTGATGAGCGTGCGGGACCGCTCGCTGGTCGAACGCGTACGGGTGATTTGGGTCCGGATCGGTCCCGCTCGACGGGCCGATTTCCCACGCGGAGCGCGAATTATCGCAGGCGCGCTCGCGACAGGCCTTCCAAGCTGCCGGTAAGTCGCGCGTAAGGGCGCGTGAAGTGCTCTCCGGCACACTGGCATCGCTGGTGACTCGCCTGCGCGGGTCGTTGCGGCCCGCCCGGAACCCGCCGTTCTCGGAGGTTCCATGTCTCCAGGCGGGTCGACCTCGCGCCATCTCCCCGCGCTCGCCGCCGCGCTCCTGGTTCTTTCCGTGGCCGGACTGCTGACTGGCGGCGGCACACCGGTAGCCCGCGCCGCGACCGAATGGCCGCCCAGCTCGGATCTGTTGGTTTCGGAAGTCGTGACCGGCGGCGCAAGCGCGAACGACGAGTACGTCGAGCTCTATGACGCCGGACCGCTGCCCGTCGACCTGGGTGGACTCGAGCTGGTCTATGTGACCGCATCCGGGTCGAGCATCACGCGCAAGGTCTCCTGGTCCAGCGGGACGATCCCGTCGCACCGCCATCGGCTGATCGCCAACAGCGCGGGCGTCTTCGCATCGCTCGCGGATGACACGTACAGCGGGGGCGTCGCGAGCGCGGGTGGTTCGGTCGCTCTGCGGGTGATCAATGGTGGCGTGATCGACTCGATCAGCTGGGGAACCGCCGCCAACGCATTTGCCGAGAGCGCGGCGGCCCCGGCACCACCGTCGGGCCAGTCGATCGAGCGGCTGCCAGGAGGCGCCGCGGGAAACGGTCGCGACACGAACGACAACGCGTCGGACTGGTGGGTCAACGATCTGCCGATCGCCGAGTCGTTGTCCGCTCCTGCGGTCCCGGCTCCGGACGCGACCGCGACGCCGACCATCACGCCGAGCCCGGCGCCAACCGTCGACGGCGGCGCCAACGCCGACCTCAGCCCCAACCGCGACGTCGAGTGACGCCCCAACCGTCATGCCAAGTCAGACGGCCGTCCCCACCTCCACCCCGTCATCAACGCCGGCACCAACGGTGTCGCCAATCGTCCCTCCGACGCCGACGGCCACTCGCGAGCCCGACCGGCGCTGCTACTCCAACGCCAACCTCGACTGCAGCTCCGACCGCGACTGCGATCGCTCCAACGCCAAACGCCGACCGCGACCGTCACGCCGACCGCGACCGTCAGTCCGACGTCGAAGCCCACAGCCCCGACCCCGACCCCAATCCCAACCCCGACCCAACGCCAACCCCCACCCCAACCCCGACGCCGACGCCTGCCCCGACGGCTTCGGCGACTCCATCGCCGTCACCGACGCCCAGCCCCACGCCGACCGCCGCACCGATCTCGATCTCGGACGCTCGGACACGATCGATCGGCGCATCGGTGACCGTCTCCGGCACGGTGACCGTCGAGGCGGGCCGCATCCTCGGCGCGTCGGTGATCGCGATCCAGGACGCAACCGGAGGCATCTGCGTCTCGCTGCCGTCGGACGTCGCAACCGACGCCATCGCTCGCGGTTCGGTCGTGCGCGTGACCGGGGTGCTGGCCGCCCCATACGCGAACCTGGAGGTTCGCCCCCAATCGGCGGCTGACGTCGCGGTCACGGGAGTCGCACTCGATCCCACGCCATTGGAGCTCACCGCGGCGACCCTCGACGAATCGGCCGAGGGCATGCTCGCGACGGTCACGGGGACGCTCGAGCGCATGGATCCCTCGTCGAGCGGCTCGCTGGCATTGACACTCGCCACCACGACCGGCGACGTCCGGGTGTTCTTCCACGCCGCGCTGGCAGCAAGTCGTGACGATTTCGATGTGGGCGCCGCGTATGCGGCACTCGGCATCGTCGGACAGCGCGAGTCGGCAAAGGGCCTCGACGATGGATACCGGTTGTGGCCGCGCGGCGCCGAGGACGTCACGCTGGTTTCGCCGGCGCCAACCGCTACGACAGAACCGACCGCCACCCCAGGCGCGAGCCGCACGCCGCATGACTCACCGACACCCCGTCCGACAGTCACGGCGCGCCCCACGAGCACGCCCCGAGCGACCACCACGCCCCGAGCCACCGCCACCCCGTCACCCAAACCGACGGGTACGCCAGGGCCGTCCCGAGCGCCTCTTGTCTCGATCGCTGAGGCGCTCCGTCGGGCCGGCGAAACGGTGCGCGTCCAGGGAACCGTCACCTCCCGCGCAGGGTTTCTCGACGCCGACGCTCGGCGCGTCACGATCGAATCGCACGGCGCCGCGATCCTGCTGCGTCTCCCCGAGGACGTGACCGCGCCAGGCGTTGGCTCCCGGATCGACGTCACGGGTGAGGTCGGCACCTACTACGGCGCGCCCCAGCTGGCAGCGGACGATTCACCCGAGCGCAAGCGCGGTGGTGCCGCTGCGCCGACAGTGCTACGACGTGCCCCGGACGCTTCGGACGAGTGGCGGCTCGTGCGGGTGACCGTGCGGATCGAGAACGTCTCCAAGAGCGGAGACACGTGGCGCGCGGAGGCCAGCCTCGGCGCCGGTGGGTCGTTGCCAATCGCTGGGCTCGCGGCCAGCGGTATTCCGTCGACCGCGCTTGTCGAGGGCCGCAGCGCGACGGTCACGGGCATCGTCAAGCGCGCCTACCCAACCGCGTCGGATCAGCGCTTCGCGATCGCACCCCGATCGGCCGCGGACATCCAGCTGGGAGCTGAACCAAGGCCGTCAAGCTCGCCAGGCGACGGCCGGGACCCGGCCGATCCGTCGGACGACACGCCTTCGCCCTGGGACGGCGACCCCTCGGATGCACCGTGGCTCGGCGGCAGCGGTGATCCGGCGCCTGGATCGAACGACCCAGGACGCGTTTCTGGGGCTCCGCTCGGCGCCGGCTCGATTGCCGAGGCGGTCGATACCACGGTCGACGGGTTGCCGGCGTTGGTCGGGTCGCGTGTCCGCCTGGCCGGCCGCGTGGAGTCGCCCGACTCCAACGGCTTCTCGCTTGTCGACGCGACCGGAGAGGTCAGTGTGCGGATGCTCATGCCAGGATCGCTCGACCCGCTCCGGCTGGTTCCGGACGAGATTGTCAACGTGGCCGGTTGGGACTCGCAGCGCGATGTCGGGGATCTCGAGCTCGTCGTCGTGGCTCCGCAGGATGTCGTCCGTGGACCGCGGCTCAGCGCAGGCGCGGCGCTCATCGCGGCAGACCCGACCGAAGCACCGCCGTCGCCGTCGGCGAACCTCCAACCAGGCCCGGCGGACGGCGGTGGCCCTTCGGCGATCGCGTTGCTCGCTCTCGTCGCACTCGTTGGCGCCATTGCGGCCGCCGTGGGATTCGGCATCCTGGGCTATCGGTCGTGGAGGCGGCGGCGTGCTTGACGCTCGCTCGCGCACGCTCGTATCGTTCGGCGACGCTCCGTGGCATCGCGGAGTCGCCGGAAATGAGGAGCACCGCCTTGCCGATCGCGGACCCCCGCGTCGCCGTCCCGGACACCGATCGGCAGTACCACATCGACCTCGGGCCAGGCGAACTGGCCGACTACATCCTCCTGCCCGGGCGACCCGGACCGCGTCGCGAAGATCGCACCGCTCCTCGACTCGATCGAGCTCGAGCGCCAGCACCGCGAGTTTCGCTCGGTCACCGGCACGTACAGAGGCCTGCGCGTCTCCGTCGTCTCGACCGGCATCGGCACGGACAACGTGGAGATCGTCGTCGCCGAGATCCTGGCGCTGACTCAGCGGCCGACGTTCATCCGCATCGGCTCATGCGGCGCGCTTCGCCCGGACATCGGCCTCGGTGACCTCGTGATCTCGACCGGCGCCGTGCGCCTCGAGTCGACGACCTCCTACTTCGTGCACGACGGGTACCCGGCGGTGGCCAGCTACGAGGCCGTCGCAGCGCTCCTCGAGGCAGCCGATCGAACAGGCACGACAGCGCACCTTGGGATCACGGCGACGGCACCCGGCTTCTACGGGGCGCAGGGCCGGCCGATCCCACACCTCCCGATCCGGTACCCCAACCTCGCGGAGGACATGGCCGCACAAGGCGTCGTCAACTTCGAGATGGAGGCCTCGGCACTCCTCGTCCTGGCCGGCTTGGCCGGCTGCCGAGCCGGCGTGGTCTGCGCCGCCTACGCTCAGCGCACGACCGGCGCATTCGTGCAGGGCGAGCAGAAAACGGCCGCCGAGCAAGCGTGCATCAAGGTTGGCCTCGAGGCGCTTACCATCCTCGCGGCAATGGACCAGCAGGTCCGCAGCTCGGGGGCCGTGCACTGGCGGCCCTCCCTGTGGTCATCAGGAATGGCACCCTAGGGGAAGCACGCGGCGACGGCAGACGTCCGGCCGCCGCTCGAGAGGACGAGTCCGGGCAATTCCGGGCTCGCGGGAAGGAGGCATCAGTGGCTCAGGCGTACTGCGTCCGGGACAAGCAAAAGGTCGAGATCAAGGACCCGCAGCACATCACGATGAAGAACGGCAAGCCGGCGATCAAGGGCACCTGCCCGATCTGCGGCAACAGCGTCTTCCGGATCGGCGGCTGATCGGCCTACCCCCTGGATCGCACCGAGGCTGACCGGTCGACGCGACCGGGAGGGCGACGGACGCGCCGAAGCCCAGCACAACAGCCAGAACGATCAGAGCCCCGGCAGTTCGCCGGGGCTCTTCGTTACCCCGGGTCCACCGATGCCAGCTTGCACCTCATCCGCCCGGACGGCACGCTCCGGCGTCGGCGCTGCGCTCCTCGCTCACGCACCAATCAGGTGCGCTCGCTGCGGTGCTCCCGGCCTCCTTGGATCGCGCTCGCCCGATCGGCGATCTGCAGCGCCGGCCCGGTGGCTCCGGGGTTACCCGACGCACCCCGCTCGCGACCGAGACGTAACCTCGGACCAGCAGGGGGCCCGTGCTACGATTCGGGTGCTTCAAGCCGCGCTCGAAATCGACCCTCGCGGGCGCCTCACTTCGAGGAACACAACTCCTGACGGACGCCCACGCATGCCGCACGCCGTGACCCCGAGTCCCGTTGCCGATTCCCCGGTCCTTGCCCTTGATCTGGGTGGAACGCACCTCCGCACCGCCGTGGTCGCGTCCGACGGCACCCTCGGCGCCCGCGACCGCCGGCTGACCCGGATCGATCGAGGCGCGGACGCCGTCATCGCGGATTGCACGGACTCGCTGCCGCGCGATCACCGAACGGCACCTTGCGGCCGGTGGCGAACGGCCCGTGGCACTGGGCATCTCCGCCCCGGGGCCGCTCGACCCACTGCGCGGTGTGTTCTGGGATCCGCCCAACCTCGGTCCGTCGTTCTGGAACGTGCCCATTGCCGATCGCCTGGCGAACTCGCTGGGCGTCCCGGCTGCGCTCGAGCGCGACACGCACGTGGCCATCCTCGGGGAGCGCGCCCTCGGCGCCGGGATCGGGCTGGACGACCTCGTCTATCTGACCGTCTCGACCGGATTTGGTGGCGCGGTGATCAGCGGCGGAACCCTGATGCGCGGCCCGGATGGCGTGGCCGGTGAGCTGGGGCATATCTGCGTTGACATGGACGGGCCCGTGTGCGGTTGCGGCGGTCGCGGACACCTCGAGCGCATGACATCGGGGTCGGGGATGGCTCGCTCGGCAGCCGAGGCGCTCCAGGCCGGGCTCGACGCGCCGGAGCTGGCCCGCATCGCGGTGCGCATCGCGCCTGCGCCGCTCGAAGCGCGCCACGTCTCGGAAGCCGCGGCCGCCGGCGATCCGACGGCGCGCCAGATCATCGATACGGCACGTCGCGCGTTCGCGGCGGCCGTCGTGAGCATCGTCGACATCTTCAATCCCGAACGCATCATCGTCGGCGGGGGCATCGCCATCGCCTGGGGGGAGGCGCTGCTTGGGCCTGCACGCGAGCTCGTTGCGAAGACGGCGTTCCGCGTCGCACGAGCGCGGGTCAGCATCGTGGCGGCGTCACTTGGTGACGACGTTGGGCTGATCGGCGCACTACCGCTGGTCCGGTCGGCCCTGTCCGGCCAGTCGACCCATGGCCACCCTGAGCTCATGCCCGCCGCCACGGCGTGAGGGCGTGACGGCGTTGCCACGACCACCGCAGAGATCAACCGCAGAAGGAGAGTCCACCATGACGGTTCGCGTCGGAATCAATGGGTTCGGTCGCATCGGCCGCCAGTCGCTCAAGGCCATCATCGAGCGCGCACCCGATGTGCGAAGTGGTCGCCGTCAACGACCTCGTCGACACGCCCACCAACGCCCTGCTGTTCAAGCACGACTCGACCTACGGCGCCTATCCGGGCACGGTCGAGCACACCGACGACTCCCTGATCATCGACGGCCGTGAGGTCAAGGTGCTGCAGGTCAAGGATCCCGCGCAGCTGCCGTGGCGCGACCTCGGCGTCGACGTCGTGCTCGAGTCGACCGGGCTGTTCACCGACGCCACCAAGGCCGCCGCGCACATCGAGGCGGGCGCCCGCAAGGTGATCATCAGCGCGCCCGCCAAGGGCGAGGACGTCACGATCGTGCTGGGCGTCAACGAGGGCATGTACGACCCCGAGAAGCACAACATCATCAGCAACGCCAGCTGCACCACCAACTGCCTGGCGCCCGCCGCCAAGGTCGTCCACGACAACTGGACCATCAAGCGCGGCCTGATGAACACGATCCACTCGTACACCAACGACCAGCGCATCCTGGACGTCGCGCACAAGGACCCGCGCCGCGCTCGTGCCGCCGGCCTCAACATCATCCCGACCACCACCGGTGCCGCGAAGGCGCTCGCGCTGGTCATCCCGGACCTCAAGGGCAAGTTCGACGGCTTCAGCCTGCGCGTGCCCACGCCGACCGTGAGCGTCGTCGACTTCACCGCCAAGCTCGAGAAGCCAGCCACCGCCGAGCGAGCTCAACGCCGCCTTCCGCGATGCCGCGTCAACGGCCTCAAGGGCATCCTGGGCGTCACGCGACGAGCCGCTCGTCTCGACCGACTTCCGGGGCGACAGCGCGCTCCTCGATCATCGACGCGGCCTCGACGATGTCGCTCGGCGGCGACTTCGTGAAGGTCATCGCCTGGTACGACAACGAGTGGGGCTACAGCTGCCGCATCGCGGACCTGATCGCGTTCGTGGCGGCTCGGCTGCCCGTCGCTGCCGCTGCGTGAACCGCAGCCAGGTCCGAGGAACCACAACCAGACCGAAGCCGCGCACGCGCCTGACCCCGCAGGCAACGGCCACCACCACCGAGGCAGAACCATGGAAAAGCTGACCGTCCGCGACGTCGATGTCGCGGGCAAGCGAGTGCTGATGCGCGTCGACTTCAACGTCCCCATCGAGGACGGCAAGGTCAAGGACGACTCGCGCATCCGCGCCTCCATCCCGACGCATCAAGTACCTGGTCGACCAGAACGCATCCGTCATCCTGATGAGCCACCTGGGCCGGCCGAACGGCAAGGTCGTCGAGTCGCTTCGGCTGCGGCCGGTCGCCCAGCGGCTCTCGGAGCTGATCGGCCGCAGCGTGCCCGTCACCGGCGACGCGCTCGGCATCGGCACCCAGGACGCCGTCGCGCGCCTCAAGCCGGCCCAGCTGCTGATGCTCGAGAACCTGCGCTTCCATGCCGCCGGAGGAAGCCAACGACCCCGAGTTCGCCAAGGCGCTCGCGTCGTACGGCGACGTCTACGTCAACGACGCGTTCGGCACGGCGCACCGTGCGCATGCCTCGACGGTCGGCGTCGCCGAGCTCCTGCCGGCCTACGCCGGGCCTGCTCATGGAGCGCGAGATCGCGCTACCTCTCGCAGCTGCTCGAGAACCCGAGCGGCCGTTCGCCGCGGTCATCGGCGGCGCCAAGGTGAGCGGCAAGATCGCCGTCCTCGAGCACCTGATGGACCGCGTCGACACGTTCGTGATCGGCGGCGGAATGGCCAACACCTTCCTCGTGGCAAAGGGCCACACGGTCGGCAAGAGCCTGCTCGAGCGCGACCGCGTCGAGGACGCCGCGTCGCATCCTCGAGCTCGCCGAGTCCAAGGGCGTGCAGTTCCTGCTGCCGACCGACGTGGTCGTGGCCAAGGAGGTGACCCGCGGCGCCGAGCACAAGATCGTGCCGGCGCACAAGATCCCCAACTCCTGGTCGGTGGTGGACATCGGCCCGCAGTCGATCAAGGCGTTCGAGGAGGCGCTCGAGCCTGCCAGGACCATCTTCTGGAACGGCCCGCTGGGTGTCTTCGAGGTGCCGACCTTCGGCGACGGCACGCGTTCCATGGCGCGCTTCCTCGCGGCGAAGGCGGATGACGGCGCCACGGTCGTGGTCGGCGGCGGCGACTCGGTCGCCGCGGTCGAGGAGCTGAAGATCACCGATCGCTTCACCCACATCTCCACCGGCGGCGGCGCCAGCCTCGAGTTCCTCGAGGGCAAGGAGCTGCCGGGGATCGCCGTGCTGCAGGATGCCGGCGCGGCCAAGAAGCAGCCGGCCACGGCGGGAGCACGTTCATGACCGACATCGAGCTCGTCGACGCGCACGAGATCCTCGACTCGCGCGGCAACCCCACCGTCGAGGTGGTGGTCGTGCTGGCCGACGGCAGCGTGGGCCGCGCCGCGGTGCCGTCCGGTGCCTCCACCGGCGCCCACGAGGCGGTCGAGCTGCGCGACGGTGAGAAGCAGCGCTACGGCGGCAAGGGCGTCCGCAAGGCCGTCGCCAACGTGGTCGAGATCATCGCGCCCGGCGTTGCTGGAGCAGGACGCCGCCGATCAGGCCGCCGTCGACGAGCTGCTGATCGAGCTCGACGGCACGCCCAACAAGGGCAAGCTCGGCGCCAATGCCATCCTCGGCGTCTCGCTTGCCTGCGCGCACGCGGCGGCGGCCAGCTTCAACCTGCCGCTGTACCGATACCTGGGCGGTGCCGGACAGCGCACGCTGCCGGTCCCGATGTTCAACATCCTCAACGGCGGCAAGCACGCGCTCGACTCGACCGACTTCCAGGAGTTCATGGTCATGCCCACGGGAGCGCCGAGCTTCAGCGAGGCGCTGCGAGCGGGCGCCGAGATTCTTCCCCGCGCTCCGCGCCGTGCTCCACGACGGCGGGCACGCGACCGGCCAGGGCGACGAGGGCGGTTTCGCGCCGTCGCTGGCGTCCAACGCGGCCGCGATCGAGGTGGTGCTCAAGGCCGTCGAACGAGCCGGCTATCGACCCGGCGAGGACGTCGTGATCGCGCTCGATCCGGCGACGACCGAGCTGGTCGACATGGACGCCGCGCCGACGAGCGATGGCGAGCTGACCTACGTGCTGGCCAAGGAGGGACGTCGGTTGACGACCTCCGAGATGGTCGACTTCTGGGCCGACTGGGCTGCCAAGTACCCCATCCGCTCGCTCGAGGATGGCCTTTCCGAGGACGACTGGGTCGGCTGGAAGCTGCTCACCGAGCGATTGGGCAAGACCGTTCAGCTGGTCGGCGACGACATCTTCGTGACCAACCCGGAGCGCCTGGCTCGCGGGCTCGAGGAGAAGAGCGCCAACGCCATCCTCATCAAGCTCAACCAGATCGGCACGCTCACCGAGACGCTGGACGTGGTCACCATGGCGCAGCGAAATGCCTGGGGCACGGTCATCAGCCACCGCAGCGGCGAGACCGAGGACACGACCATCGCCGACCTGGCCGTCGCGACCGGCTCCGGTCAGATCAAGACCGGTGCGCCGTCACGCAGCGAGCGTGTGGCCAAGTACAACCGCCTGCTGCGCATCGAAGCGGAGCTCGACCGGTTCGCGGTTTACCCCGGGGCATCTGCGCTGGCCACGAGTTGAGACGTCCTCGTCCGCAGAGGCCCTCGCTCGCGAGCTCACGTTGACAGCTGCGCTCACCTCGGCCAGCCAGGGTGCCCAACAGCCGACCCGCCGCGTGGTCGACAAGGGGGCCATCGTTGCCGGCTGGGTCGGCATCGGCATGGCGCTGGTAATCGCGATCGCGTTCGAGTTGGTCGTGGCGGTCCAATCGATCGTCTTCATCGTCGCCCCGATCGCCGGCATCCTCATCGGCGGATACGCCAACCAGCGCTCATCGCGGTGGCGGCCGCGCCGGAGGGTATTCGCCAACAGCATCTATGCGGGCATCGTCACCGGCGTCGCGCTCGCGCTGACGTACGCGTTGCTGCGACTCGTCTTCATCTACGCCGACACCGGCTATCCGGACTTCAACCGCACCGATGAGAACGCCCAACCCATCGGCATCCAGTGCTCAACGGGCCCTGACTGCACCTACCAGCGCTACCTGGCTGCCGGACGCGGCGACGAGCTGGCCGCCGCAGCGGTGACCGACGGTGCATCGTTCGGCAGCTTCGTGTTGCGCGAGCAGGCGCAGGGCGCGCTGATCCTGATCATCCTGACCACCACCGGTGCGCTGATCCCTGCCGCCTGGCGATCGATCACGAACCAACCCGTGTCCGCTCGAGGTTCGGCGGCCGCCGTTTCATAGCCTGCCGGGGCGCGTTAGCACGCTGACCCGCGACGGCGCCGTGCGCCACGGACAATCCCGGGTGAACGCGTCGGAATGCCCGAGCGTCAGCTCTTGCTGGAGCTGTCCTTTGAAGCGGCCGGCTTCGTCGAGCTCTTGGCGCTCGTGCTCTTTGACGCGCTGGCCTTGGTGGTCGTCTTGGCCGCCGCACTCTTGGTCGCGGTGGACTTGGTCGCGGTGGTCTTGGCCGTCGAGGACTTCGCTGTGCTGCTCTTCGCCGTCGTGCTCTTTGCCGACGTCTTCGGGGCCGCCTTGGCGGTGGTCTTCGGCGCGGCCTTCGTCGCCGTCTTGGGAGCGGGGGGCGTGCTGGTCGTCGCGGTTGAGCCGGCTGCCTGGGTCTCGCGCGTGGAGCGAGAGAGCGCGGCACGAGCCTTGCCGGCGGCGGTCTGCTCGCCCTTGGCCTTGGCGGCCTTGCCGGCCGCGATTCGCGTCTTGGCGGCCTTTGCCGCGGCGGCCTTGCCGGTCTGGCGTGCCACCGCCGAGCTGACGACGGACTCGCCGCCGAGCACGGCATTGAGCTTGAGGGTCAGGCGGCTCTTGCGGCGAGCGGCTGCGTTGGCATGGATCGCCCCGACCTTGGCCGCGCGGTCGAGCGCCGACAGGGCGTTCTGGAGGGCTTCGCGCGTGGCGTCGGCATCACCCTGCTGGGCGGTATCGAGTGCCTTCGCGACGTAGGTCTTGGCCGCGGAGCGGCGCGGCTGGAGGACGGCATGACGGCGGGCGGCCTGCCGGACGCGCTTGAGCGCCTGGGGCGTGCGTGCTCCGGTCCAGCCACGGGACGAGTGGGCCAAGTCGATCTTCCTCGGGGTGTCTGTTGGTGCGCGGGTGACGGGCCGGCACGGCCGGACGTGCGGTCACCTCTAGGGCGCGACGCTGGATGGTACCAGAGTCGGTCTTCATGACGGGCCGACCGCGCCGTCAGGGCCTTTCGGCACGCGACGCGAGTGGCACGGCTGGCGAGGATCGGTCCCACACCAAGGAGACCAAAATGAACGTGATCGTCGTCTACGACACATTGCACGGCAACACGCAGCGCGTCGCCTCCGTGATAGCCGAACAGATGGCGCCGCTCGGCAACGTGCGGTTGTACCGCGTCGATCAGGTTCCAGCCATGACCGACACGGACGCCTGGGTGATCGGCGGGCCAACCCACGCGCACGGTATGAGCAGGCCACTGTCAGCGTTTCTGACTCACTTGCAGCGCAACCGGCTGACTGGCCTCGCGGCCGCCACGTTCGACACGCGATTTCACTACCCGCGCTTGATCAGCGGCTCGGCCGCGCATTCGGCCGCCCACCAGTTGCGCCGCTCCGGCTGCCAGATGGTCACTGAGCCGACCAGCTTCTTCGTGAAGCAGGGCCCCAAGCCGGAAGATGGCGGGAAACCCGATCCTGCGACCGAACGGCTATTGGACGGCGAGCTCGATCGAGCACGTGCATGGGGAGCGAGCCTGGTCGATATGCTCCGGAGCTGACGCGTCGGCCGCTCAGCTCGCGGCGGCCGGAACCCATGGCTTGGCCCAGATGTCGATGGCGGGAAGGCCGTGCACACCGAGTAGCTGCGACACTTCTCCGGCGTGATACGCCTCGTGCGTGAACATTCGGTTCAGCACAGAGGCGCGCGTGTGGACCTGCACCAGGCCATCGTCTCGTGTACGCGTCACCGTCCGGTCGGCGTCGTCCGTCGTCCAGCGCCCAAGTGTGTCGCGGACGATCTCCCAGGTCACGTCGAAGGCCCACGCGAGCTCTTCGCCTGATCGTGGGTGATCGGGCTCGTCCTCCCATCCGATTCCGTTGCGCGGGTCGTGCCACGGTGTCGTCTCGGCGCCGGGCTCGCCGAACACGCCGCACAGCCAGTAGACGCGGGTGCCGACCGTGTGCGCGGCAAGCTGCCAGATCTGGCCATGGTCCGGACCGGCGGAGATCGCCAGTTGTTCCACGGTCAGCCCCCGCACGCCGTCGCGAAAGCGCGCCGAGCACTGTTCCCAGTCGGGGTAAACGGAAGCCATCGGATGCGCCATGGCGCAAGTATCGGCGGCCATCCGGACCGAACTCGTCACGTTTCGTTCGGAATCTGGTTCCTGTTGAAGGCGCTCGGCTCGTTCGGTTTCAGGGTGATGATCTGAGGGTCGCCGGAAGGTGACCGGGACTCGCCCCTATCCTCTGCGAGTGAGCTCGGCCCCCTTGAAGACACTGCCTCAGTCGCGCCTGCGCAATTTCTCGATCATCGCCCACGTGGACCACGGCAAGTCCACGCTGGCCGACCGGATCCTGGAGCTGACGCACACCATCGACGCGCGCCAGATGACCAGCCAGGTGCTCGACTCGATGGACCTCGAGCGCGAGAAGGGCATCACGATCAAGGCGCGCGCCGTTCGACTCGAATACGCAGCCAACGACGGCCATACCTACGGGCTGAACCTGATCGACACGCCCGGCCACGTGGACTTCAGCTACGAGGTGAGCCGCAGCCTCCAAGCGTGCGAAGGCGCCATCCTCGTGGTCGATGCGGCCCAGGGCATCGAGGCGCAGACGCTCGCCAACGTCCACCTCGCGCTGGCGCAGGGGTTGGTGATCGTGCCGGTCATCAACAAGATCGACCTGCCCTCGGCCCAGCCCGACGTGGTCATCGAGGAGCTCGAGAACGTGCTCGCGATCCCGCGCGAGGAGGTGATCCTCGTCTCGGCCAAGGAGGGCACCAACGTCGACCAGGTGCTCGAGGCGATCGTCGAGCGCGTCCCGCCGCCGCGCGGCGATGCGTCCGAGCCACTCCGTGGGCTGATCTTCGATTCGCACTACGACGCGTACAAGGGCGTCGTGGCCTACGTCCGCCTGGCGCAGGGAACGCTGCACGCGCACGAGCAGGTGCGACTGATGGGCTCCGGCGCCACCAGCGACATCCTCGAGCTGGGAGTCTTCCGGCCGCAGCCGGTCCCGGTGTTGCAGCTCGCCGCTGGCGAGGTGGGCTATGTCGCGACCGGCCTCAAGAGCGTCCGCGACTGCCAGGTTGGCGACACGCTCACGACGGCAAAGGACAGCGCCACGGAGCCGCTACCGGGTTACAAACCGGCCAAGCCGCTCGTCTTTGCCGGCATCTACCCCGTAGATGGACCCGACTACCCGCTGCTTCGCGATGCACTGGAAAAGCTTCACCTCAACGACGCCTCGATCAGCTTCCAACCGGAGAGCTCGGTGGCGCTCGGCTTCGGCTTCCGCTGCGGTTTCCTGGGCCTCCTCCACATGGAGATCATCCAGGAGCGACTGGAGCGCGAGTTCGACCTGGATCTCATTGCATCGGCTCCTTCGGTGGAGTACCTCGTCACGTTGACCAACGCGCGCGGCGACGTGCATGTCGACAATCCGGCCCGCCTGCCCCCACCCGGCGACGTCGAGACGATCGCGGAGCCGTGGGTGAAGCTCAGCATCGTCACGCCGGCCAACACGATCGGCTCGCTGATGGAGCTGGCCACCAATCGGCGCGGCAGCTTCTCCGGCATGGAGTACCTCGACCCCGAGCGTGTGCTGCTGACCTTCGAGCTACCGCTGGGCGAGGTGATCGTCGACTTCTACGACCAGCTCAAGAGCCGGACGCAGGGCTACGCGTCGATGGACTACGAGGAGATCGGCTACCGCCCGGCCAACCTCGTCAAGCTCGACGTGCTGGTCGCCGGCGAGCCGGTCGATGCCCTCTCGCTGATCATCCATCGCGACCGTGCCCAATCCGCCGGCCGTGAGCTCGTGGAGAAGCTGCGCAAGCTGATCCCGCGCCAGATGTTCGAGGTGCCCATCCAGGCGGCCGTCGGATCCAACGTGATCGCGCGCGAGACGATCGCGGCGATGCGCAAGAACGTGCTGGCAAAGTGCTACGGCGGTGACATCACGCGCAAGCGCAAGCTGCTGGAGAAGCAGAAAGAAGGCAAGGCGCGCATGAAGCGGGTCGGATCGGTGGAGATCCCGCAGGCCGCATTCATGGCCGTGCTGCGTTCGACGGGTGAGGGTGGCTAGTGGAGCTCCTCGAGTACCTGCTCTTCCTCGGCTTCGCGACGGTGCTGTTGATGCTGCGCTTCGACGCGCGCCGGTTCGGAGCGGCCGACTTCGACGACCAGACCGAGCCCGACGGCAACACGCCCAAGGCCTGGATGCGCCGCATCACCTGGTACGCACTCGCGATCGGGCTGATCCTGATCGCCTACCGGCTCTACCCGCAGCCGGTCTCGCAGCTGCACCTCCAGATGGGCGACGATCGGTTCCAGTCGGTCACCTTCGGGTTGGCTCTCGGGGCGCTGGGCACGAGCGTCGCATTCCTCGTGGCCCTGCTGCGATACGGCGACCTGCAATTGCCCGCCGGACGCTACTACCCGGGCGTCGCCATCACGTCCGTCTGCACCGCGTTCATCGACGAGGTGCTCTTCCGCGGGATCATCCTGGGACTGCTCCTTGCCTACGGCTGGCCGCCGTTCCTGTCCGTGGCACTCCAGGCCATCGTCTATGGGCTGGTCACGCGCCTCGGCGGTCCGGGTCGCAACGGGCTGCAGTTGTTGCTCTCGATCGGGATGGGCCTCGTCACCGGCTGGCTGGTCCTGGCGACCGGCGGCATCGGCGCAAGTGTGTTGGGCCACTCGATCACGCGCTTCGCGATCTTCCTCGCGACCGGGCACTCGGGGCAGGCACGCCGCGCCGGCTGGAAGCCGGTGCACAGCCGATACGCGCCGCCGCCGTCCGGCTGGGAGTACGCCGGCGACGGCTACGCGCCCGATGAGCCGGGACAGGGATACTGGCCCGCGGACGAGGGCTGACGCGATGCCCCTGGCTCCGGTCGCGCTGTACGTCCACGTCCCGTTCTGCCACAGCATCTGTCCCTACTGCGACTTCGCCGTCTACGCGGGAAGCGCCGCGTCCGGGCCGCGATCCGAGGTCGGTGGATTCCTCGATGCGCTGCACGTGGAGCTCGATCTGCGGGCTGACGCCATCGAGGCGGCAGTGGCGGGCGCAGACGGCGGTGGCGGGAGACGGCCCGGGCTGACCTCGGTCTACCTGGGCGGCGGGACACCGTCCCTGCTCCCATCACGCGAGGTCGCGAGCCTGCTCGACCATGTCGAGCGGCGCTTCGGGATCGAGGACGGCGCAGAGATCACGCTCGAGGCAAACCCGGGTCCGAGTGACCGTGGCGATCTCGCAGGCTTTCGCGCTGCCGGGGTCACACGTCTCAGCGTTGGCGCGCAGAGCCTGGTCGAGGCGGAGCTGCGCGCGCTGGGTCGCCGGCATCAGCCCGAGGACGTCGACGAGACGATGCGCCTGGCGCGAGGGGCTGCATTCACGAGCGTCTCGATCGATCTGCTCTACGACACGCCTACCCAGACGATGGGCACCTGGGCCCGCACGCTCGATCGGGTTCGCGCGCTGGAGCCCGATCACATCTCGACCTACGCCCTGGCGCTCGAGCTCGACGGCCTGCCGACACCGGACCACGTGCCGGCGACGGCCGGTGCGCTGCGCTGGCGGCGGCGCGCGGCCGCCCAGCAGGACGAGGATCGTGCCGCCGCGATGGACGAGCTCGCGGACGCCGTGCTCGAGCCGTTGGGCTGGCATCGGTACGAGATCGCCAACCGCGCGCGAAGCGGGCACGAGGGCCGGCACAACCTGGCCTACTGGCGCTCGCAACCGTGGGAGGCGCTCGGGCCCGGAGCTCATGCCTACGACGGTTTCGCAACGCGCCGATGGAACGATGCCGGGCTCTTGGGATACCGTACGGCGCTGTTGCCCCCCAGCGGCAGTCCGTCACTGCCGCCAGGTGGCAGCGAGTCCGCCTCACGTGCGACAGCCGAAGCGGAACGGCTCATGCTGGCGCTTCGGCTCAGCGAGGGCATCGACGCATCGGCCGTCACCGAATCGTCATTGCGTGAGCCGTTGCGATGGGGCGTAGAGGAAGGGGTGCTCGAACGGGTGGGTCCGCGGGTCCGCTTGACGGCTCGCGGCCGGCTCATCAGTAACGAGCTGTTCCTGCGCCTCCTGCCGTCCCAGCCCGTTCCCCAGCAAGCTCCCGAACCTGCCGAGGTCGCCGCCTGAACTGCAACCGGGGCCGCCGCGCGTGATCTCGCCGACGCCCACCAGCGATCTGCCGCCTTTTCGCTCAGCACACCGCCGAGGAAGCTTCGCGCGCGCTGCGCTCGGGTACGTGCTGCTCATCGCGCTTGCGCGCGGGATCCTCTTCGCCGTTGCCTCGTGGATGACGGCCAGCCCCGACGTCCCGTTGGCGCGCTATGTCGGCGATGTGCTCGTGGCCACCGACGTGCTGACGTTCGCGCTCGTGCCGATGGCGTTCCTCGCCTGGCTGCTCTGGGTTGGCTGGACCAGCCGGTTGGAGGAGAACGTTCGAGCACTGGGAGCGGGTGCCGGCGCGATCGGGCCGCGCGGCGCCATCTTCTGGTGGTTGGTGCCGATCGCCAACCTGGTCGTGCCGTTCGGTGTTGTGTCATCGATCGACCGGCGGCTGACTCGCGACCAGCGCCCGAACGATCTGCTGATCGCCGCGTGGTGGGTGGTGTTCTTGATCGCCGCGGCCAGCGTCAGCGCAACGTCCGCATTGCTGGCGTTTCCCGCTTCCTCCTCCGAGGTCCGCGCCGACGAATTCGTGGTCATCGCGATGGGGAGCCTCCTCGTCAGCATCGCGGCGCTCGTCGCGATGCGCGTCGTTCGCGCAGTCCAGAACGACGAGGACCACCTGGCAGACGCGGTACTCCCCGACACGGCGTCCGCTGTGGCATACGTCATGCCGGACGGATCGGTCGTGCGGAGTGCACCTCCGGCGCCATACGGACCGGGTCTGCCTGACGCAGCGTCAGCGCAATACGGGCTCGGCCCTTCCGGCCTGCCGCCGGTGCCGCCGGTACCGCCGGTACCGTTCTACGCGCCGGGTCCTTCCGCTGCCCCGCAAGGTCCCTATGGTCCGGTCGGGCCGAATGCGGACGGCGTGGCGCCGGGCATGCCGCCCGGATATCCAGCCGGTTACCCGGCCGGATACGCGCCGCCGCAGCTGCCTCCCGCGCAGATGCCTCCCGCGCAGATGCCTCCCCCGGGCGCGTACTACATGCCCGATGGAACGCAGACCGCCTACCCGCCTCCGCCACCACCTGTCTTTCCTGCGCCGGCCGCCGGCCCGATGCCGGCTCCGGCGCCGCGCCGCGCTCGTCGTGGCGTTTCGTGGATGCTGGTCGCGGCCATCGTCGCGCTGGGCGTCGCGGTCGTTGCCGGCGCGCTGATCCCGCTCGACGACCTCGGCACGGGTGCGCGCACTCCCGCTCCGAGCCTTCCAACCGCGGTTGCCGTGGCATCTCCCTCTGCCAGCGCCAGGTCGTCGGCGACCGGGAGTGGCGTCGCTGCGTCGCCATCCGCGTCCTCGGTGGTGCTCGGGTCGTCGCGACCATCCGCTTCGCCGTCGGGCTCAGGCGTGCAACCGAGCAGGCCGCCCGGAGGCGCCTCTCCGTCCGGCGCGCAACCCTCGGGCGCATTCCCGTCGGGAGGTTCCCCGTCGCCATCGATTTCCGCCTCGCCGGGCACCAGGCCCTCTCCGGGCAGCAACCCCTCGCCGAGTGCCGAGCCGTCGCCGAGTGCCGAGCCGTCGCCGAGCGCCAAGCCGAGCCCGTCGCCATCGCTCGGGGCCGCAGCGGCCGGCATCCAGCTGCTTCTCCAGCACCGCACCGTCGGCGACGGTCCATGCGTTGCGGCGCCGTCGGTGTCCCAACCGGCCGGCGCGACGGCCTCGATCGTCTGCCAGCCTCCGAGCACGGACGTGGAGACGCTCTCGTACGCCGTGTATCCCACGCCGGACCAGGCCCAACAGGTCGTCGAGACGGCCCGCACCAACGCGCGCGTCCCCGCCGATTCAGGGAATTGTTTCAACGGCACGGCCGGTGAGAACGCCTACAAGACCAACGGGTCCCCGCGTGGGCGCGTCCTCTGCTACACGAGCGGAACCGGCACGGACAAGCTTGCCCACCTGGTCTGGTACGACGGCACGCTCTCGGTGGTCGGGCAGGCGACCGCTCCCGCCGCTGCGTTCAAGGCGCTCTGCGAGTGGTGGGCGACGCAGTCGGGACCTGCTTGAGGTCGGGCGTTTGACGCATTTCCTCGAAGCCATGAGACTCGACCAAGCGCCGCGGAACCGAACCACATCCGCGGCAGGGGGATCGGGCATGCGTACTCGCAACCTGGCCACTCGTCTCTGTGTCGCGGCGATCGCAGTCGCCGGCGTCCTCGGTGTTGCCGCGCCGGCCGGAGCCGCGACGTCCTTCACCGGCGCAGGCGCCGGCGAGATCAGCGCAGCGGCTCCCTCGTCGACGCCGCTGCCGGCGTGCCGCTACGCGGACGTCAACACGCGCTTCCGGTCGACCGGGCAGTGGGCTCACACGCTGGTCGACACCGAGCGACGGGTCTCCCGGGAGTACGTGCCGCCGGACCTTGTTTCCGTCGCGAATGCTCACATCAAGGGATCCGGCGACGTGCGCAACCTCGTCATCGACGACCTGCGCGCGATGGCACGAGCCGCCCGCGAAGCCGGTGCGCCGATCGCCGTCCGATCGGCGTATCGCAGCTACCAACAGCAGGCGGCAACGTTCCAGATGTGGGTCGACCTGGTCGGCTACAAGGAGGCGCTGCGAACGAGCGCCCGGCCCGGCCACTCCGAGCACCAGCTCGGGACGACCATCGACTTCCGCAGCGGCGACAGCACGAAAGCGCCGTGGGACTACCCCGATTGGGCACAGACCAAGGCCGGCGCGTGGATGGCCGCCAACGCCTGGAAATACGGCTGGCTGATGAGCTACCCGAAGGGCAAGACGGACGTCAGCTGCTATGCCTACGAGCCGTGGCACTACCGCTATTACGGCGTCGCATTGGCAGCCAGGATCCATGACAGCAACAAGGTGCCGCGGGGGTATCTCTGGACGCACTTCGAGAGCCGGCCGTAGTCGCGCGGCGATCCGGCCACGGATTGCGCGATCCGCGGGGAGCCATCCTCGCGGGCCTGATCGTTCTCGTGGCTGCCTGTACGGCAGGCGGCCTGGCGTTCGATCCCACGGCCCCGCCGAGTTCCGGCCTGGGGGCGCCGCCCTCCCACGAGATCGATTCCGCGCCGGCGTCGGGACCGCTCGGTTCCGCCCCGGCGAGCGTAGCGGCGGCTTCGGCACAGGCGAGTGGGGGGCCCGGCGCGGCCGAGTCGCCACTCTCCAGCCCGTCGGCGTCATCGAGCGCAGGGCCCCAAACGAGCCCATCACCCGAGACGACGGCTTCATCGGAGCCAGGCGCGTCAACCGAGCCAGCCGCGTCGGCCGAGCCTGGCGAGTCCGCGGTGCCGAGTGCGCCCTGCGCGACCATCGGCGAGGAGAGCGTGCCGCTTCCCGAATGTGCGTACAAGGACCTGCCCGCAACGGGCGACCCCGACACGGACTGGGCGACCATGGTGCTCGACACGATCTACCGGCTACCGGCGGACTTTGTGCCAAAGAAGCTCGTCTCGACCAGCAAGGCCGGGATGCAGACCGGCTTCGAGGTCATTCCCGCCGTGATCGACGACCTGCGGGCAATGCACGACGCGTCCGTCCAGGCCGACGCGGAGATCGCCATCCGCTGGACCTACCGCAGCTACGCCGAGCAGCAGGGTGCGTTCGGATACTGGGTACGCCAATCGGGCAAGCAGGCGGCGCTGCAGAAGAGCGCCCGGCCGGGCCACTCGGAGCATCAGCTCGGGACCGCGATCGACTTCCGCAGTGCCGACAGCCTCGAGGCGCCCTGGGATTACCCCGACTGGGCAACCACACCGCCGGGTGCCTGGATGATGGACAACGCCTGGAAGTACGGCTTCGTGCTGAGCTACCCCAAGGGCAAGCAGGACGTCACCTGCTACGCCTATGAGCCGTGGCACTACCGCTACGTCGGCCGCGACGAAGCGGCGCAGATCCACGCCAGCGGCCTGACGACGCGGGAGTTCCTCTGGCGGCTGGCGCATCCATAGCCGCCGCGGTTCCCATGGCCCCGTCCGGCGGTACCGCACCCTCGGGCCGCAGGATTTCAATCTGATGTGGAGTCATCCACGTGGATTGCCGTCATCGAGCTCGGACGTGCCTCGGACGACGGCGCAATTCGCATCGGATGGGAAAGTCGGCAGTTCCAGGCCGCTCGGCGCGCCGAAATGCCCGGAAGTCACGCAACCACGGGCGGAACCATTGAATCGGATTGGACTCCTGCAAGGCGCGCGCCTTCCTGTCCGCCGAGGGATGGCGGAGTCGCAGGCGGGCCAGGCCGGACCTCCGGAAGCGTTGACACTCGAACTGGCCGACTGCTACTATTCGGTCGACTGGTTAGCACTCGCACCGTAAGAGTGCTAACTTCCCGGAGCCGAGGCAGGTCCTCGTCACGGGACTCTGCGTACATCCGAGGTCCATCCATGGCGCGTCGCAAGGACCGCCCCGGACCGCTGGAGCCGCGATCCGCGGCCATCCTGCGGGCCGTCATCGAGGAATACGTGTCCACCGCGCAGCCCGTCGGCAGCATCACGCTGGTCTCCAAGTACCGGCTCGGCGTCAGTCCGGCCACCGTTCGCAACGTGATGGCCGAGCTGGAGGCAGCCGGCTACCTGACGCACTCGCACACCAGCGCCGGTCGCCAGCCCACCGAGCGTGGCTACCGCACGTACGTCGAGATCGATCGCCGACTCGGACTGCGCTGGCGCCCGTCGAGCAGCTGATGATCCGCCACCAGTTCGGCCAGGTGGAGTTCGCGAGCGAGCAATGGTTCCGCCTGGCGGCCGCCACGCTGGCAGGTTCGACCCACGCGGCCGGTCTTGCGACCGCGGCCAAGCCGGCCGCCGGTCGCGTGCGCCGCATCGACATCGTCTCGACCGGTCCGCGCAATGCCACCCTCGTGCTGGTGCTGGCCGAGGGACCGGTCCAGCAGGTCCTGCTGCAGTCGGATGGGCGGCCCAGGAAGACCTGGACCGGCTCTCGCGAACGCTCAACACGGCGCTGGCCGGGCGCTCGGCGCAGCAGATCGACAACGACCTGGCGCGGCTCGCGCCGCGATCCGAGCCTCAACGATCCGCTCGCGGTGACGGCCATGGAGCGGATCGTGCAGATGGTCCACGAGTTCGATGCCTCGGCCGTGGAGGACGTCTTCAGCGAGGGTCTGCTCAACGTCATGGAGGCGCCCGAATTCGCCCGCAGCGAGAAGCTGCGTCGCGTCTTCGAAGTTCTTCAGGACCGCCAGTACCTGGGCGCGCTGATGCTCCAGCTGCACGCGCCGGGCGACGTCCATGTCTTCATCGGTCGAGAGACCGGGCACGAAGAGATGGACGACGTCGCGCTCGTGCTCGTCGAGCTACGGCCGGCAGGGACGCGCGACGGGCGTGCTCGGCGTCCTCGGGCCGACGCGCATGGCCTACCCACACGCGATCAGCACCGTTCGCTACGTGAGCGGTCTGATGAACGAGCTCGTCGACCACCTGTATGCCTGAGCACCAGATTGAGACGGAAGCCATGAACGATCACCCAACGGCGCGGAGAACGCTGGCGCAGCGCCCGTGCCGCGCCCGAAGACTCGCGCCGAAGAGCGCATCGAGGCGCTCGACACGTCGCAGGCGGCCTCGCCGCCGAGCTCGACGAGCTGCGCGACCGAGCCGAGCGAGCCGAGCAGGAGGCGGCCGAGAACAAGGCCGCGCTGGCAGCGCAGCGCGGCCGATTTCCAGAACTACCGCCGCCGCACGGACCAGCAGCGCGACGAGGAAGCCGGCCTGGCCAACGAGATGCTGCTGCTCAAGCTCCTCGGCATCGCCGACGACTTCGATCGTGCCATCGAGCACGTCCCGGCCGACCAGCAGCACTCCCCGTGGGTCGAGGGCATCGCCGCCATCGACCGCAAGCTGCGAGCCCTGCTCGAGTCGGAGGGCGTCTCGGTCGGCCGAGTCGGCCGAGGGCAAGCCGTTCGATCCCCGCGAGCACGACGCGATCGCGTACGAGGAGTCGGACGTCGTACCCGAAGGCACCGTCCTGCGCGAGCTGCAGCGTGGCTATCGCATCCGCGATCGGATCCTGCGGCCGTCGCTCGTCAGCGTCGCCAAGGGCGGCCCGGCAGCTGACTCGGACACGGGCTCAGGACCACTCCTCACACGAAATCCCATTCCAAGTCACACCACGCCGGCAGCCAGCCGGATTCCAGGGAGTAAGCACACATGGGCAAGACCATCGGCATCGACCTCGGGACGACCAACTCCGTCGTCGCGGTGATGGAGGGCGGAGAGCCCACCGTCATCCCCAGCGCGGAAGGCGGTCGCACCGTCCCGTCGGTCGTCGCGTTCACCAAGTCCGGCGAGCGACTCGTCGGCCAGATCGCCAAGCGCCAGGCGATCACCAACCCCGAGAACACCGTCTACTCGATCAAGCGCTTCATGGGCCGCCGTTGGGACGACCCGGAGGTCCAGCGCTCGCTGAAGCTGGTGCCCTACAAGGTCGAGAAGGACCCCAAGAGCGACGGCGTGGCCGTGCGTGCTGTCGGACGGCAAGCGCTACACGCCGCCCGAGGTCAGCGCGATGATCCTGCAGAAGCTCAAGACCGACGCCGAGTCGTACCTGGGCGAGAAGGTCACCGAGGCGGTCATCACCGTCCCGGCCTACTTCGACGACACGCAGCGCCAGGCGACCAAGGACGCGGGCCGCATCGCCGGCCTCGACGTCAAGCGGATCATCAACGAGCCCACCGCGTCGGCGCTGGCCTACGGCCTGGACAAGAAGAAGGACGAGCAGATCGCCGTCTACGACCTGGGCGGCGGCACGTTCGACATCTCGATCCTCGAGCTCGGCGACGGCGTCTTCGAGGTCAAGGCCACCAACGGCGACACGCACCTCGGCGGCGACGACTTCGACCAGCGCGTCATCGAGTGGCTGCTGGCCGAGTTCAAGAAGGACCAGGGCATCGACCTCTCGAAGGACCAGCAGGCGCTGCAGCGCCTCAAGGAGGCCGCCGAGAAGGCCAAGATCGAGCTCGTCCTCGACCGCGCAGACCGAGATCAACCTGCCGTACGTCACGGCGGACGCATCCGGTCCCAAGCACCTTGTCCTGACCCTCACCCGGGCCAAGCTCGAGGACCTGGTCGCGGACCTGATCGACAAGACCAAGACTCCCGTCATCGCGGCGCTCAAGGACGCCGGTCTCAAGGCTGCCGATATCGACGAGGAGATCCTGGTCGGCGGCATGACCCGCATGCCGGCGGTGCAGGACACGGTGAAGGCACTCTTCGGTGGCAAGGAGCCGCACAAGGGCGTCAACCCGGACGAGGTCGTCGCAGTCGGTGCGGCGATCCAGGCGGGCGTGCTGGCCGGCGAGGTCAAGGACGTCCTGCTGCTGGACGTCACCCCGCTGTCGCTGGGCATCGAGACCCTCGGCGGCGTGATGACGCGCCTGATCGACCGCAACACGACCATCCCGACGTCCAAGAGCCAGGTCTTCTCCACCGCCAGCGACAGCCAGCCGCAGGTGGAGATCCACGTGCTCCAGGGCGAGCGCGACATGGCCGGCGACAACAAGACGCTCGGCAAGTTCATTCTCGATGGGATCCCGTCCGCTCCGCGCGGCGTGCCGCAGATCGAGGTGACGTTCGATATCGACGCCAACGGCATCCTCGATGTCAGGGCCAAGGACCGCGCCACCGGGCGTGAGCAGTCCGTCCAGATCACCGCGAGCTCGATGCTGTCGAAGGACGACGTCGATCGGATGGTCAAGGACGCGCAGGCGCACGCCGAGGAGGACCGCATCCGGCGCGAGGAAGTCGAGACTCGCAACCAGGCCGACGCGCTGGCGTTCCAGGCGGAGCGCACGCTCCGTGACCTGGGCGACAAGGTGTCGGCGGACGACCGTGCCGACGTCGAGCGACGCGTGGAGCAGCTGCGCGAGGCGCTCAAGGGCAACGACATTGCCGCAGTCCGGTCGCAGGCGACCGAGCTCGCGGAAGCGCTTCAGAAGGTGGGCGCTGCCGCCTACCAGGCGGCGGGCCCGACCGAGGGAGCAGCCGGCAACGGCACGGGCCCCGAGGCTGGCACCGGCGAGCCGGCCTCCAGCACCGAGGACGAGGCCGTCGAGGGCGAGTTCAAGGAGGTATAAGCGCAGGCCGGAGCCCGGTGGTAACACCGGGGCCACGACTCTGCCGCGCGCAGCAGCGCACCAGCGCTGCGGAGGAAGGTTGCAGGCCGGAGCCCGGTGGCAACATCGGGACTTGGCCGAATGCGCGCGCGGCGCAGCCCGGCGAAGGAAGCGTCACGCCTCCAGTTCGATCGTGAAACGTCGAGCCCGGTTCCCGCGAAGGGGCCGGGCTCGTTCCGTTCCCGGTTCCCCGCGACTCGCGGGCAGCTCCGCGCGCAACTTTGCAATCTGATTTGATGCCCTGGGCCCGAATCGACGAGCACGACACAGGGTGGCGTGGTCGCGCGGTCTCCAGGCCCTCGGTTTTCGCATCTGATGCGAACAGTGTCGATCCAGGCTTCGGCCGCCGAGCCGAACAGCCCCGAGTGACCCCGATGCTCCACATCTCATTGGAATTCCGAGGTTTGAGACCCGGATACGATCTGCGCGTGGACGCAAACGACCTCATCGCCGAACTCGGGCTGCGGCAGCACCCAGAAGGCGGGTGGTACCGCGAGACGTGGCGTGCCGATGCCGCACCCGGCGAACGCGCCGCGGGCAGCGCGATCTATTTCTTGCTGCGTGCTGGTGACCTGGACGCGTGGCATCGGGTCGACGCGGCGGAGACATGGCACTGGTACGCGGGCGCCCCACTTGCGCTGTCGATCGTGGAGGAGGGGAGTGGGAAGCGGACGCTGACAGAGCACGTGCTCGGACCAGACATCTGTGCCGCGCAGCGGCCGCAGATCGTCGTGCCGCCGGGTGCATGGCAACAGTCGGGCACGATGGGGGATTGGACCTTGGCTGGCTGCACGGTCTCGCCGGCATTCGAGTTCGAGCATTTCGAGCTGGCGCCGGACGGTTGGGAGCCACTAGCCGCATAACGGATCCGGCGTCCGATCCAGCGACCAAGGTCGACCGGCTGGGCTCGAGATGCGGCCGGTTCTGGGCGGCGCGCGCTTTCTCCATTATGTCTACTATGTCGCTCGACAAACATGGACAAGCGCACAAACCGAGATTCGGTGGTGCGCGCTCCTGGAGGGTTGATCGTGCAGTTCCACACCGGCGCCCGGATCGCGATCGGGCTATCGACGGCGGTACTGGCCGCCACCATCGGAGGGAGCGCGGTCAGCGCTCAATCGGAAGCGCCGAGCGCCTCCCCGGCGAGCTGCGTCGCATCATCTGGTGCGGTAACGAACTCGCTCGCGTATGCCGCAGCGGCGCCCACTGGCCCGACCGCCGCGCCGACGGCCGCCACGACCACGGCTCCGACGACGGGTCCGACGGCGCCGCCCGCCAATCCGGACGCAACCCCCGCGCCGACACCGTTCGAGCCGACCGGCGGCGCCCTGACGCTCGTCGCGTACAGCACCCCGAAGTCCGCCTACGACGCGATCATCCCGCTGTGGCAGGCGACGCCTGACGGTACCGGCGTCGAGGTCGAGAGCTCGTACGGCGCATCCGGTGACCAGAGCCGCGCGGTCGACGCCGGCCTCGCCGCCGACGTGGTTGCGTTCTCGCTGGCCCCGGACGTGGACCGGCTGGTCAAGAGCGGCAAGGTCAACGCCGACTGGGCGTGCAACGACACCCATGGCATGGTCACCGACAGCGTGGTCGTGCTCGCCGTTCGCCCGGGCAATCCCAAGAACATCCACACCTGGAATGACCTGCTCCAGCCGGGTATCGGGATCATCACGCCCAATCCGCTGACCTCGGGAAGCGCCAAGTGGAACGTGATGGCGGCTTTCGGCGCATGGAAGAAGGAAGGCCTGCCGGACGATCAGGCCCTCGCCAACCTGAACACGCTGTTCAAGAACGTGCTGGTGCAGGACACGAGCGGTCGCGCCGCGACCCAGACGTTCCTTGCCGGCCAGGGTGACGTGCTCATCTCGTACGAGAACGAGGCGATTGCCGCCAAAGCGGGCGGCCAGGACCTCGACTACGTCGTCCCCGATGAGACGATCCTGATCGAGAACCCGGCCGCCGTGACCAACGTCGGCGACGTGCCCGAGAAGGCGCAGTCGTTCCTCAGCTTCCTGACCACGCCGGACGCCCAGGCGACCTACGCGAGCAAGGGCTACCGGCCGGTGATCTCCGGTGTGACGCCGCCCGACGGCATCACCTTCCCGACCCCATCCGGCCTCTTCACCATCGGTGATCTCGGCGGATGGGATCAGGTCAACACCCAGTTCTTCGACAAGACGAACGGGCTCGTCACGCAGATCGAGGCGGGCCTCGGCAGCTAGGCAAGACCTGCACTCCCGGGCCGGGTGACGGGCAGAACGCCCTCGTCGCCCGGCACGGGGCCACCAACACAAACGGCGACACTCCACGCGTCGCCGTTCCTCCTCCCAGCCGGCAGCAGCGGCCTCCTTGCCGAGGGGGTGCGCGCTGCCGGCTGTCTTCGTTCGCCCACCGTCCATTCGGCCCTTGTGCGCGCGTTGTCCTATATGTCTATTATTCCTCTCGACAAAAGCGGATTAGTCGCTTCGCAGGGAGCGCTCGGCACGCTGTCCGCATTCCTGGAGGGTTCATGCGTTCGACGCCTGGAGCTCGGGCTCTGCTCGGAATCTCGCTGACGTTGGTCGTCGTGGCCTGCAGCGGTAGCGGCGCGCCGCCCGGGCCGAGCGCATCGAGCGCATCGAGCGCGCCGACTGGGCCGACTGGGCCGACAGCCGTTCCATCGGCAGCGGCGAACGCAACGCCAACACCCACGCCGTTCCAGGCAGAGACCGGCGCGCTCACCCTGGTCGCCTACAGCACGCCGAAATCGGCATACGACGCGATCATCCCGCTCTGGCAGGCCACGCCGGACGGCAGCGGCGTCGAGGTCGAAACGTCCTACGGCGCATCCGGCGACCAGAGCCGCGCCGTCGATGCCGGGCTCCCGGCCGACGTGGTCGCCTTCTCGCTCGCGCCCGACGTCGACTCGCCTCGTCGAGGACGGGATAGTCGACGCGAGCTGGAGCAGCACGCCGACCAAGGGGATGGTCACCGACAGCGTCGTCGTCTTCGTCGTCCGCAAGGGCAACCCCAAGAACATCAAGACGTGGGATGACCTGATCCAGCCCGGCGTCGGCGTGATCGAGGCCAACCCGTTCACCTCGGGCGGCGCGCGCTGGAACGTCATGGCCGCCTACGGCGCCTGGAAGAAAGCCGGATCTGACCGACGCCCAGGCGCAGGCGAACCTGCAGAAGCTGTTCGCGAACGTGCTCGTGCAGGACACCAGTGCGCGCGCGTCGCTGCAGACGTTCATCGCCGGCCAGGGTGACGTGATGCTCGCCTACGAGAACGAGGCCATCGCCGCCCAGCAGGGCGGCCAGGACGTCGACTACGTCGTACCGGACAGCACGATCCTCATCGAGAACCCCGTCGCGGTCACCAAGGTCGGCGACACGCCTGACAAGGCCTCGTCGTTCGTGACCTTCCTGACCACCCCGGACGCGCAGAACGCCTTTGCCGGCAAGGGCTACCGGCCGGTGATCTCCGGCGTGACCCCACCCGACGGCGTCAGCTTCCCGACGCCGTCAACACTCTTCACCATCTCCGACCTCGGCGGCTGGCCGGCGGTCAGCACGCAGTTCTTCGACAAGACCAACGGCATCGTCGCCAAGATCGAGCAGGGGCTCGGCGTCCAGCCGTGACGGCGCTCCGATGAGCATCGCCACAGGGATACGCGGCCGCTTCGGCGGGCAATCCGCGACCCCCGCTCCCGCCGGTGCCAAGCGGCGTCATCGGGCCCGTCGAGCGCCCGGCTCCGGGCTGCTCGGCCCCGGCATCGCCGCGGTGTATCTCGGCCTGATCGTCCTGATCCCGATCGCGGCCGTTGCCTTCAAGTCGGTCTCCGACGGGCTCGACGCGTTCGTTGCGGCGATCACCAATCGTCAGACCCTGGCTGCGCTCCAGCTCACGATCCTGCTCGCGTTCGTGGTCGTGGCGATCAACGCGGTGATGGGCACGCTGATCGCCTGGATCCTGGTACGCGACTGCGTTCCCGGGCAAGCGCTACGTCAACGCACTGATCGACCTGCCGTTCGCGCTGCCGACGATCGTGGCCGGGCTTGACGCTCCTTGCCCTCTACGGGCCCGAAGAGCCCGTTCGGGCTCAACCTCGCCTACACGCAGGCGGGCATCCTGATCGCGCTCCTCTTCGTCACGCTGCCGTTCGTGATCCGCTCCGTCCAGCCGGTGCTGCTCGAGCTCGATCGGGACATGGAGGAAGCCGCGGCCTCCCTCGGCGCGAACCAACGCACGATCCTGCGGCGGATCGTCCTGCCGACGCTGCTGCCGGCGATCCTGACCGGCAGCGGTCTCGCGCTTCGCGCGTGCCGTCGGCGAGTTCGGCTCGGTCGTGCTGATCTCCGGGAACATCCCGATGAAGACCGAAGTCGCCTCGGTCAACATCTTTACGCAGATCCAGAACGACGATCCCGTCGCCGCGTCGGCCATCTCCGTCGTGCTGCTTGCGATCGCGCTCGCTCGTGCTCGCCGTGATGGACGCGATCCGCCGGCGGACGCTGCACGACGAAGAGGCCGAGGCATGAGCGCAACCGGCGCCGACGCAACCTTCGGCGAACAGCCTCTCCCCGGAGGCGCGAGCGGTGGGTCGGTGCCACCGGCCCGTGCCACGACCGTCGCTGCCGTCCATCGCGCGTCCCGCGGCCGTGGCGTGCGCCTGGTCGTCCGCTTCATCGGCCTCGGCTACCTCGCGCTGCTGCTGGCGATCCCGGTTGGCCTGGTCTTCTAGCGCACCTTCGAGAACGGGCTCGGCGCCTGTCATCGACGGCGCTCCAGCGCGCCCGACTTCCAGCACGCCTTCTGGCTGACCGTTCGACCATCTGCCGCGATCGCCGTGCCCATCAACACGATCTTCGGGGTCATCACCGCGCTCGCGCTGGTGCGCCGCCGCTTCCGCGGCCGCGGCCTCCTCAACGCCGCTGATCGACCTGCCGTTCGCGCTCTCGCCGGTCGTCATCGGCCTGTCGCTGGTGCTCGTCTACGGCAACAACGGCTGGTTCGGCCCGGCGCTCCACTCGGCCGGCTTCCAGGTCATCTTCGCGATGCCGGGCATGGTCCTCGCCACGGTCTTCGTCTCGCTGCCGTTCGTGGTCGCGCGAGGTGATCCCGGTCCTGCAGGAGATCGGCACCGACCAGGAAGAGGCCGCCTACACCCTCGGGCGCGTCGCCGGCGCGGACGTTCTGGCGCGTCACGCTGCCGGCCATCCGCTGGGGCGTGATCTACGGCGTGGTCCTGACCACCGCGCGGTCGCTCGGCGAGTTCGGCGCGGTCAGCGTCGTGAGCGGACGCATCTCCGGCAAGACCGAGACGCTGACGCTCTACGTCGAGGAGCGCTACCACGAGTTCGACCTGATCGGCGCCTACACCGCGGCCGTCGTGCTGGCACTCCTCGCGATCGCGCGTGCTGCTGGCCATGAACGTGCTGCAGTCCGGTCGCGGAACGCGGGCCCGTGACTGGGTCGTGGACCTCTCCCGTCCGCAGTGCCGGCGCGACGACTCCGACGACTGACTCGCCAACCGGAGCCGCGACGGTTCCGCAGCCACCCAGAACGAGGGCTGAGCCATGGCCATCACCGTCGAGCACGTGACCAAGCATCTTCGGCGACTTCGTCGCCGTCGACGACGTCAGCTGGCCGTGCCGGACGGGGAGCTGACCGCGCTCCTTGGTCCCTCCGGCAGCGGCAAGTCGACGCTGCTGCGGATCATCGCCGGGCTCGAGATCCCCGACTCGGGCACGGTCCGGCTCGGCGATCGGGACGTGACGCGCGTGCCCCCGCAGGGGACGGGGCATCGGCTTCGTCTTCCAGCACTACGCGCCGTTCAAGCACATGACCGTGTGCGACAACGTGGCCTTCGGCCTGACCATCCGCAAGCGGCCCAAGGCGGAGATCAGCGCACGCGTGCACGACCTCCTGGCGCTCGTCCAGATCGAGCACCTTGCCGATCGCTACCCCAGCCAGCTCTCGGGTGGCCAGCGCCAGCGCATGGCCCTGGCGCGCGCGCTGGCGGTCGAGCCCGAGGTGCTGCTGCTCGACGAGCCGTTCGGCGCCCTCGATGCGCGCGTCCGCAAGGAGCTGCGCGCGTGGCTGCGGCGGCTGCACGAAGAGACGCACGTCACGACCGTCTTCGTGACCCACGACCAGGAAGAGGCGATGGAGGTCGCCGACCGGATCGTGGTCATGAACACTGGGCGCGATCGAGCAGGTGGGCAAGCCGCGCGAGCTCTACGAGCGGCCGGCCAACGAGTTCGTGATGGGCTTCATCGGCCCGGTCAACCAGCTCGGCGACGGCGTACGTGCGGCCGCACGACATCGACCTCTTCGTCGACCCGGTCGATGGCGGCGTGGAGGCGATGATCGAGCGCGTGACCTACCTCGGCTTCGAGGTGCGCGTCGGGCTGGTGCGCGCCGACGGCGTCGCGCGTCTGGGCGCAGGTGCCGCGCGACGAGGCCGAGCGGCTCGAGCTCGACAACGGGCCAGATCGTCTACGCGCGGACGCGACGCGAGCGGGTGTTCGACGCCGACGAGGCGCACGCGCCGAGCGAGTCCGCGGCGCAGGAGCCGGTGGCGGCGTAAATCCGCGCGCCGCGCAGCAACGGCAGCTCGTCGGGGCCTGGCTGATCCTGCCTGATCGGACTGGTCAGGGACCCGGCGGCGTCCAGGGCGTCGCCGTTCCGGTCTCCTTATCGATGCCCAGAAACTGATCCGCGCCGACGCTCAGCCAGCCGGTCTGGGTTCCGTCCGACCAGGTGACCCGAACCTGCGACTGGTCTGCTGCTCCCAGCCCGAAGTGGATCCAGCCAAGCTGCCCGCTCGCGTGCCCACCGCCGATGGTGATCTCCCGGCTGAGCAGGTGATCGCCGGCCCGAACCTCGACCCAGGATCCGATTGCGTCGCGATTGGGCGCTCCCTGCGAGAGACGCAGTTCCAGCCAGTGCCCGAGGTCGGACGGTTGGTCGGCGGTGCCACCGCCCACGTTTCGCCAGACGCTCGCGGGTTCTTCGCGATTGACCACCACCAGGTCGAGCTTGCCATCCAGGTTGAGATCGACGAGCGCAGAACCCCGGCCGCGCTCGAAGCCCGAGAGCCCTGCGTCGGCCGCGTGCTCCGCAAACGTGCCGTCGGGTTGGCCCAGAAACAGGTCGTTGGGATCGCGCATGGCGAAATCGGCCTCGGCCTCGACGTTCCCCTTGGTGACGAACAGATCGATGAGCCCGTCGTCGTTGACGTCGGCGAACGACGGATCCCAGCTGGTCGAGGGGAGGGTCGTGTCACCGGCGTACGGTCGAGTGGCCGTGACGCCCATCGACAGCGCGATGTCGTGGTAGGTCGGTGATCCCGTTCCCGGGCTTGCCAGGACCTGGAGCTTGTTGTCGCCCTGGCTGGTCAGGTAGATAGTCCGGGTAGCCGTCGCCGTTGACGTCGTAGCTGCCGATGCCCATGCCCCAGATCTCGCAGTGACTGCCAGCCGTCGGCCGCCGTGTAGAGGCGCGGTGCCTCCCCGGCTGCGACTCGCCACAGCTGTTCCTCGCCGCCGGAGTTCTCGGCGTAGTAGTGCCGGTCGTTGCTGACGCGGAGATCGGCTCGACCGGAGCGGTCCCAGCTCGGAGAACAGCATCGACAGCGCGCACCAGCCCGGCGTGAGTGGTGTCGGCGCCGCGAACGCGGCGGCATCGCGCGCCGGGCCGATAGAGCGCGTTGTCGAAGCAGATGGCTGCCCGGAGCCGAGCGGCCGGGACTGGTCCAGGTAGTTCCCGATCGCGAGCGTCGGCCAGCTCGCGCCCTGCTCCCACGTGGCCGAGAACGCCGTCGACCAGGCGTCGCCGCCGTCGAACCCCCACTGCTTCGTTGGCGTCCTCGAAGCGGCAGTCACCGAGACCGCGGAGCAGCACGTTCCCGCCGACGCGCAGGACGGCGAGATCGGTGATCCCATCACCGTCGATGTCGATCGGGTACGCGCCGGTGACCGCGTCGAGATCGGTCTGCGGATCCGGCTTGGCCGTGAAGCGCAGCGCGCCGCCGACCGCGCTCTCGTTCAGGTACAGCGCCGCCGGCCCGCTGCCGCCGGCGAAGTAGAGCTCCGGGCGTCCGTCGCCGTTGCAATCGAACGCAGCCACGCCACCGCCGACGTAGTAGTCGAAGTCGCCGGAGTAGACGTGGTCGATCCCGGACGCCGCGCCCTCGGCCACGAAGTGCGGAATCGGCGGATTGCTGGACGAAAGGAACGCGGAGCCGACCGCGATCGCCACGCCGGCGACCACGACCACCACGAGAACGCCGGCGATGAGCGCGACGCGCCGACCGCTCAGGCCGCGCACATCCGAACGCTGTGACGCAACGCCAGCGTGACTCCCAGCGGCCGAGCCAAAGACGACGTCGGAGCGCTCAGCTGCGCGACGCGCCCGTCCCCGCGGCGCTCCCAGCCGACGAAGCCGCGGCGGCCACCGTTCCGGATGGCGGCAGTGCCGTGGGGGCGCTGTAGCCGTTGCGCGCGATCTCGGTGGCACGTGCCAGGAACGCGTCGAGCGAGCCTGGTGTTCGGGCGCGCAATCCGTCGACCATCCGGTTGTACATCGAGAACCCGGCCGCGATCAGGACCGCCAGCTGCACGTCCGCGTCGCAGGCGCCGGCGTCGACCGCGCGCTGCACGTCCTGGCCGGTCAGCTGCAGCGGGTCGCGCCGCACCGTGTCGGCGATTGCCAGCAGCGCCCGCATCTTCTCGTCGAGCTCGTCGCGGGTTCCCGACTTGATCCGCTCAACGAGCGCCTCGGGCGCCTGCTCGCCGCCGTCGCGCAGCAGGACCGACGCGAACGCACCGTGCGAGTCCATGCAGAAGTAACAATCGTTCCCCGCCGAGACCGACATGGCGATCAGCTCGCGCTCCGCCCGCGTCAGGCTCGAGCCCGGGAACGGGTTGACCAGCAGCTCGTCCGCCAGGCCGCGAAGGTGAAGCCCGAGTCCCGGCGTGAGGCGCATCGCGACACTGATGCCGGGCACATCCGGCAGGCTGCCGACGATCGGTTCCTGGCCGGCTCGCGCCAGTCGCGCTCCCTGTCGATCCATTGCTCACGTTCCTCCTGGTGCGGTTGCGTATCGTCGCGCAGCGTCAGCCGGGCTGCTGCGGCGCCCCGTCGGCCGGCAATACGGCCACGTTCAGCCAGCGATCGCCAAGGGCGCGCCGAACCGCGAACGTGAGATCGAACGGCTGGCTGTCGCGCGATTGCAGCACGCCGTTCCGGTCGTAGACCTCGTCCACCACGGTGCCCTTGGACGCCAGGCCCAGGCTCAGGCCGGTCTGTCGCCCGAACGGCACCAGCAGCGACGCATCGATGCTGTCGAACTGATAGTGGTGCAGCGTGGTCGTGCCGGAGGATGCGGCGGCCGCGATCGCCGCCTGCATCTCGACCAGGCGATCGCCATGGTCGATCGCCGGAAGGAGCGACGCGTCGTGCTTGAGCAGCGCCTGGTTCTCGAGCTCCAGGTTCTGCGCCAGCGTGACCACCACGGCGGCCATGCCGCTGCCAGCCAGGTCGTGGTCGAAGTCGATGACGTCCTGGCCGACCGTGATCGGCGGCAACGTGCCGATGTTCACGCTGCTCGGATCGACGGCCAGCACGTTCTCCGTTCCGCCCGCGACCGCATTCCGGGCAGGCGTGCCGGCACCCACGACCGCAGCCGCAAGGACCACGATGAGGACGCCGGCCAACGCGACGCGAAGCCCGGAGCGTGCCGGTGCGGTGGCGCCTTCCTGGCCGCGGAAGAGGCGCTCTCCGAACTGGCGGAGCGTGTCGGTGGGTGCCTTGGCAACCGGGAGGAACCGATCGAGGAGTGGCCGCGCGGCGCAGAGCAGCACCAGGCCGGAGAGCAGTCCCACCTTCGTGCCGAACTCGTCGGTCTGCGGCGCCAGCAACAACGTGCTCGCGACGGCGACCAGGAAGGCGAAGACCACGCGCCCGACGCGTCCGCCGGGGATGGTCTGCGGGTCCGTGATCATGAAGAACATGAAGATGAGGACCTCGGGCGAGGTCACGATCACCCGCCAGAAGTCGAAGCCAGAGACCGGCGCGAACGCCCAGTTGGCGGTCATCGAATGGCCGGACGCCGCCAGGATGCCGACGCCGACGGCCAGCGTCGCCCAGAACGTGAGCGCCATCGGCAGGAGCCGCAGCCGGCGCGTGATGAGCACGCCGCCGACGATGATGACCGTGTAGGCCAGCAGCATCGCCGGGGTCAGCGGAGCCCACCAGAAGTCGAGCGGCTCCACGCGGGAGCTGCCGAGCACCACGAACGTGACGACGAGACCCAGGTTGGAGGGGTTGAACCACGGGCCGCCGCGATACCGGATGACGTACTTGGACAGCAGCGAGAGGCCCGCGACGATCGCGAAGACCCACCAGAATTCGGTGTTCCAGGGTTGATCGGGCGGCGTTCCGACGACCCGCAGGATCAGCGCCACGCCACTGCCGGTGAGCATCGCGCTGGCGGGCCAGACGAACGCCCGCTTCTGCCGGAAGGTCAGCGTGATCTCGATCACCGCGCAGGTCAGGATCGCGGCGAGGATCTGCGGCACGCTCACGCGGAAGTGCAGCGCCACCTGGCCGAGCACATGGATCGTGATGATCACGGCGGCCACGTGCAGCCGCGGGTCGCGGACGTTCGGCAGGACCAGGGGGTAGCTCTGGCTGCCGATCGCGATCGAGCGGGCAGCAGACGGTGGCGCGGTCACGGTCGGATGGTCACCCTGGCCGAGCGGGCTCGTGCGTTGGCGCGGCGGAGGCCTGCGCAAACAATCGCTCGATCACGCGCAGGTTGCCCAGCGACTCCCGGGTGGGGAAGGGCAGCGGCGTGCCATCCAGGACCGCGGCGGCAAAGGCGTCCGTTTCGACGGTGTACGGGTCGGCCGCCTCGAACGTCAAGGTCTCGATCGCCGGCTCCACGGGCGGATTGCCGCCGGCGGCCAGCTGGATCTGCGTCGGTCGATCCGGTGGGATGTTGAACGGGATCGGGATCGTGATGCGCCCCTTGGTTCCATAGATGTGGACCCGTTGATCATCCTCGAGCCGCGTCGAGCATGTGAAGGTGGCAAACCCGGCGGGGAACTCCAGGATCCCCGTCGCCAGGACGTCCGTGCCGCCAACCTCGTCGCGCACGATTGCACCCTGGACCCGCGTCGGCTCGCCGCCGAAGAGCGTCCTCGACAGGTTGATGCAGTAGCAACCGACGTCGTACAGCGCGCCACCGCCGGCGGACGCGATGTTGCGGATGTTGCCCTGATCGTCGTTGTAGTACGAGAACCAGCTCTGCACCGCGCTCAGGGTGCCGATTCGGCCCGACGCGACCAGGTCGCGTGCCGCGACCCAACTCGGATGCAGCCGGTACATGAACGCTTCCATCAAGCGGACGCCTGCTCGATCGGCCGCATCGATCATCCGCTGCGCATCGGCCTCCGTGAGCGCCAGCGGTTTCTCGCAGAGGATGTGCTTGCCTGCCGCCGCTGCGGCAATTGCCCACTCTGCATGCAGGTGGTTGGGCAGCGGGATGTAGACGGCGTCGACCTCGGGATCGCGGAGCAGCGCCTGATACGAGGAGTGCGTGCGCGCGATTCCCAGTTGCGCTGCGGCGGCTTGAGCGCGCTGCCCGTCGCGCGAGCCGATCGCGACCACCTCCGCGCGCGTCGCCTTCTGCATCGCAGGGATGACCTTCTTGAGTCCGATATCGGCAGTCGACAGCACACCGATCCGGAGTCGACCCGAAGCCATCACGGCATCTCCTCGTGCCGCAGGCATCTCCCGCCTGCATCCCCGCCACGACGGTGTTGACACCCGGGCGGCAATTGTAAGAGTCTTCCACAAACCCCCCGCCGTGACGGAAGCCGCTTCCGGTTGCCGCTTCGACGTGCCGTGATGGAGCTCAACATTTGAGGCCTCATCCCCTGATCGTCGGCCAGAACAGCGAGACGGCGCATCGAACCAACCTGAGCGCCGTGATGCGCGCGCTCCACGATCACGGCCCGCTCTCGCGATCGGAGCTGGGTTGGCTCACGGGACTGACGCGCAGCACGATCGGCGCATTGGTCCGCGAGTTCGCGGCCGGTGGCTTCGTCACGGAGTCGGCATCCAGCTCGCACGGTACTCCCGGCCGTCCGTCGCGGCGCGTCCGTCTCGAGGCGCGGAGCGCGGTGGTGCTGGCGCTGGAGGTGTCCGTCGACTCGGTCGCAGCGGCGACCGTCGGGATCGGCGGCGAGGTGCTGGAGATCGTGCGCGCGCCGCGACGCGCGGGCGGGTCGTCGGTGGACCGTGTCGTTGCGGACCTCCATCGGCTCGCGATCGGGATGGAGACGCGGCCGCTCGACGACCCGAATCTCGTCGGCATCGGCGTCGGCATCGCGGGGCTGGTTCGGCGGGAAGACGGCCTGGTCGCCGTCGCGCCGAACATGGACTGGCGCAACGTCCAGCTGGTCGAGACGATCGCGCGTGAGCTCCGAACGTCCGTGCCGATCCATGTTGGTAACGAGGCGGACCTCGCGGCGCTCGCCGAGTCGCGTCGCGGCGTCGCGATCGACGCGCGACACGTCGTATTCGTCGGCGCCGAGGTCGGCGTCGGCGGCGGGCTGATCGTCGATGGCGTGCCACTGCGCGGCGCGCTCGGGTTCGGCGGCGAGGTCGGCCACATGCCGCTGAACCCGCTCGGCCGTCCGTGCCGCTGCGGCTCAGTCGGCTGCTGGGAGACGGAGGCGGGCCAGGCAGCGCTCCTGGCGCGCGCGGGCCGCGATCCCGAGACCGGGCTCGATGGCGTTCTTGCCGTGCTCGGGGAGGCGCGCGCGGGCGACCCACGCGCGCTCCAGGCGTTGGGCGATGAGGCGGACTGGATCGCGCGTGGCGTCGCGGCGCTGATCAATGTGCTCAACCCGGAGCTGGTGGTCCTGGGCGGCCTGTTCGGACGTGTCCATCCGTTCGTTGCCGAGCGCCTCGATCGCGAGATCGACCGGCTGACGCTGCCGGCGGCTCGCGCCGCGGTCCGCGTGGTGGCGTCCAGCCTTGGCACGGACGCCCCGCTGTTGGGCGGTGCCGAAGCTGCCTTCGAACCCTTCCTTGCAGATCCAGCCGACTGGCTCGTCGCCGACAACGGGCGCTCGCGGATGGCCCGCGGCGGCCCGACTGTGCGCCGAATCAACCCTCGCGATTTGGTCATAAAGGGGGTTGCCTAGCGATGTAGCCTACGGCCGGAACCGGCGCGTTCCGGACGGTCCCACGATTCCGTTTCTCTGGAGGAGGAGTAACGCGCATGCACATTCCGAAGTGGGCCACCGCGCTCGGGGCAACAGCACTGCTTGTTGCCGCGTGCTCGAACGGCAACGCGACGCCATCGCCGAAGGCGTCTGCGCCGGCGAGCGCACCCGCCGCGCGCCCATCGGCAACAGCCCCCGCCGCCTCCGCGCCCGCGAGCGCCCCGGCCGCATCCGCCTCGAGCGCGCCCGCCAGTGCGCCGGCGGCATCCGCCGCGAGCTGCGCCCGGCAGCCTGCAGCGCCGGCGGCCTCGCGTCCGCGGCTTCCGGCGCCAGCCGCCGCCGGCTGCACTCCGCCGGTGCTCCGCCGCTGCGTCGATGGCTGCCTCAGCTCCGGCGGCTTCCGCCGCAGCGTCGATGGCTGCCTCGCCGGTCGCGTCCGCCGCGGCGAGCGAAGGCAACACAGGCTGCACCGTGGGTGTCTCCTGGAACAACTTCCAGCAGCCCCGCTGGGCGGCCCACGACCAGCCCAACATCAAGGCCACGGTCGAGGCCGGCGGCGGCACCTACATCGATGCCGACGCGAACCTCTCCACCGAGCAGCAGCTGACCGACATCGACACCCTCATCACGCAAGGGTGCCAACGTGCTGATCCTGCTGGCCCAGGACACCCAGGCGATCCTGCCCGCGGTGGCCAAGGCCAAGCAGGCGGGCATCCCGATCATCGCCTACGACCGGCTGATCGAGGATCCCAGCGTCCTCTACATCACCTTCGACAACGTGGCCGTGGGCAAGGCCGAGGCGTCCGCCCTGCTGGCCAAGGTGCCCACCGGCAACTACGTGATCATCAAGGGCGACCCGGGTGATCCCAACGCCTCGACCTTCCTGCCCGAGGGCTTCAAGGAAGCGGGCATCCTCGACGCGGTCACCGCGGGCAAGATCAAGATCCTCAACACCGACGGCACGACCTGGCCGGATAACTACGGCACCTTCACCGACGCGTGGAAGACCGAGAACGCCCAGGCCAACATGGAAACGATCATCGACAAGGCCAACAGCGATGGCAACACCATCGACGCGGTCCTTGCCGAGAACGACAGCACCGCCCTCGGTGTGGTCGCTGCCGAGACGGCCAAGGGCATCGCCTTCGCGCCCCTGTCGGGCCAGGACGGCGACCCCGCCAACCTCAACAACCTGGCCCAGGGCAAGCAGTACGTCGACATCTGGAAGAACGCCAACGAGCTGGGCAAGGCGGCCGGTGCCGCGGCCCTCGCGCTGTGCGCGGGCGGCGACATGGCCAGCCCTGACCCTGCAGCGCCGGGCTGATCGATCCCAGCGGTCGCGCCGACTGCCGGCCTGACGGCGCAGCCCTTCACGACCCCGGGCGGCAACACCGTCCAGTCGTTCATCCTGCAGCCCACGCCGATCACCGCGGCCAACCTGCAGGTGGTCCTCGACGGCAACCAGATCTCCCAGGCTGACCTCTGCAAGGGCGTCGATCCGGCCACCGGCCCGGCTGCCTGCGCAGGTGCGGCAGGTCCGGCGCACCGGCTCCGGCTGCCTCGGGCAGCACGGCCCCATAGTCGATCGCGGCGGCACCGACCGAACACCGTCGTGATCGTTCGACCGTCGCATACCGAGATCGAGCTGCGCCCCCGGGTACCACCCGGGGGCGCGCTTTTCACGCGGCGTCGCAAGGGACGAGGAGGAGCCATCGTGACAAACCTGGCCGAAGCGGCGCCCGTCTCCGCTCAGGCCGAGCCGCCCGCGCGAACCTCGATCCGCGACCTGGTCGGGCAGACGGAGATCAACTTCCGGCTGTTCGGGATGCTGGTCGCCCTGTTCCGTGATCCTGCTCGTCATGGACATCTGGAGCGGCGGCAAGCTGATCCAGGCGAGCAACATGATCACGATGGCCGTCCAGGCCTGCGGCATCGCGATCCTCGCGACGGGCATGGTCCTGGTCATCGTCACCCGCAACATCGACCTGTCGGTCGGGTCGCTGGTGGGTTTCATCGCGATGACCTACGCGATCCTGATGACCGACTTCCTTGGGCGTGTGCTCGGTATCCAGCGTGGACTTTCCCGGCCGTTGGATCATCGCCCTCGGGCTCGGCGTGCGTCGTCGGCATGGGCTTCGGCGCGGTCCAGGGATTCATCATCGCGTACGTCGGCGTGCCGTCCTTCATCGTCACCCTCGGCGGGCTGCTATCCATCCGCGGTGTCGTCTGGTACCTGTCCAACGGCGCCTCGGTGACGGGCCTCGACCCGAGCTTCCAGCTCATCGGCGGTGGCGCGCAGGGATCGCTCGGCGGTGCCCTCACCTGGGTCGTCGGAGTGATCGGCTGCACTCGCCGTCGTCGGCCTGCTCGCGTACAGCCGGAGACAGAGACGTCGGTTCGGGTTCCCGCTGCGCCCGATGTGGGCCGAGATCCTGCTCGCGGTGCTCGGCTGCGGCGCCATCCTCGGGCTTGCCTGGTTCGCCAACCAGAACTTCTGGCCCAAGGGTCTCGCTGCGCAGTACGCCAAGGACAACAACATCCCGGTGCCGCCGGGCGGTCTCCAGATCTCGACCGGATTCCCGTATCCGGTCGTGCTGCTGATCGGCGTGACGCTGGTGATGAGCTTCATCGCGACGCGACGCCGCTTCGGCCGCTACGTGTACGCCTACGGCGGCAATCCGGACGCGGCCGAGCTGGCCGGCATCAACACGCGCTGGACGATCCTCAAGATCTACATGCTGATGGGCGATCCTGTGCGCGATCGCGGCCGCCATCGCTGCGGCTCGCCTCAACGGATCGACGCTCGACATCGGCGTCAGCTACGAGCTGTACGTGATCGCGGCAGCCGTCGTCGGTGGAACGTCGTTCGCGGGCGGCATCGGCACGATCCCGGGCGCGGTCCTCGGCGCGTTCGTGATGCAGTCACTGCAATACGGGCTGGCGTTCAACGGCGTGAACTCGCCAGGCCAGAACGTCGTCGCCGGGATCGTGCTGATCCTGGCGGTCGGCTTCGACACCTGGAACCGTCGCCGTGGGCGCTCGTGACGTGGAAGGAGGCACAGCCATGACCGTCGCCGCGAGCACCCCGCTCGTCGAGATGCGCAACATCAACATCGCCTTCGGTGGCGTCCACGCCGTTCGCGACGTGTCCATCGATCTTCATGAAGGCGAGCTGATCGGTCTCGTCGGCCACAACGGCGCTGGCAAGTCGACGCTCATGCGTGCCCTCTCCGGTGCGCATCCGGCGGACAGCGGCGAGATCCTCATCGAACGGCAAACCGGTCAACATCCGCAACCCGCGCGACGCCAAGAACTACAACATCGAGACGATCTACCAGCAGCTCGCGCTGGCGGACAACATCGATGCGCCGGCCAACATGTTCCTCGGCCGGGAACTCACGACGCGCACCGGATCGCTCGACGACTCCGCGCATGGAGGCGGAGACGCGCAAGATCAATGGCGCGGCTCAACCCCAACTTCACGCGCTTCTCCCAGGAGGTGCGCTCGCTGTCGGGCGGCCAGCGACAGGCGATCGCCATCGCGCGCGCGGTCTATTTCAACGCCAAGGTCCTGATCATGGACGAGCCGACCGCGGCCCTCGGACCCTCCGAGACCGCGCAGGTGCACAGCCTGGTTCGCCAGCTCAAGTCCGACGGGCATCGGCATCTTCCTGGTCAGCCACGACATCCATGACGTGTTCGACCTGTCCGACCGGATCTGCGTCATGTACCACGGCAGCGTCGTCGACGTGGTCAAGCCGGCGGACGTCACGCAGGACGAGGTCCTGGGCATGATCATCCTGGGCAAGCGGCCAGGCGAGGTCACCGCCGAGGAGCTCGCGAAAGTGCAGCTGCACCCGTAGAGGGCCGGCTCCGAGCGCGCGCTGTCGCGTACGCCGGGGAAGGTTCGTATGCGACCACGGTTGTTCATCTGATGGAGGTTCCACGTGCCTGACTTCTTCGCCGGAGTGCCCGAGCGGATTCCGTTCGGGGGCCTCGACTCCGACGATCCGTTCAGCTTCAAGGTCTATCAACCCGATCGCGTCGTGGCCGGTCGCAGCATGGCCGACCACCTGCGCGTCGCGGTGTGCATGTGGCACTCCTTCAATTGGGCCGGCTCAGACGTCTTCGGCAGCGGCACCTTCGATCGTCCGTGGCTGCAGCCCGGGCAGGACGGCATGGCGGCGGCGCGTGCCCGGCTTGAGGCTGCGTTCGAGTTCTTCGCCAAGCTTGGCGCGCCGTTCTTCACGTTCCACGACCGCGATGTCGCGCCAGAGGGACGCACCTTCGCCGAGTCCACGGCGAACCTCGATGGGCGCGGTCGACGTGATCGAGGAGCAGATGGCCCGAACCGGCCGCAAGCTCCTCTGGGGCACGGCCAACCTGTTCTCGCATCCCCGCTATGCGGCCGGGCGCGGCCACCAACCCGGACCCCGAAGTGTTCGCCTATGCGGCGGCGCAGGTCAAGGTGATGCTGGAGGTGACCAAGCGCCTCGGCGGAGCCAACTACGTCCTCTGGGGCGGCCGCGAAGGCTACGAGACGCTGCTCAACACGGACATGAAGCGTGAGCTCGATCAGTTCGGCCGCTTCCTCGCGCTGGTGGCCGAGCACAAGCACGCGATCGGCTTCACGGGCACACTGCTGATCGAACCGAAGCCGCAGGAGCCCACCAAGCACCAGTACGACTACGACGCGGCGAGCATCTATGCCTTCCTCCAGACCTACGGCCTCGAGAACGAGTACCGCACCAACCTGGAGGTCAACCACGCCACGCTGGCCGGCCACACCTTCCACCACGAGGTCGTGTCGTCCTACGCGTGCGGCATCTTCGGCAGCGTGGACATCAACCGCGGCGACTACCAGAATGGATGGGACACGGATCAGTTCCCCAACTCGGTGGAAGAGATCTGCCTGCCGATGCACGAGATCCTGAAGAACGGAGGACTTCACGACCGGCGGTTTCAACTTCGACACCAAGCTGCGCCGCCAGAGCATGTCCCGCGACGATCTCTTCCTGGCGCATATCGGCGGCATGGACACGCTGGCCATGGCGTTGATGGTTGCCGCCGACATGCTCGAGAAGGGCACCCTCGAGGGGCCACGCGCCCAGCGCTACGCCGGCTGGAAATCCGGCGTCGGTGCCGAGATCACCGGTGGGGGCGTTACTCTGGCTGATCTAGAGTCACGAGTCACATCCGGCCAGATTGATCCGCAGCCGGTCTCCGGGCGTCAGGAGGCGCTCGAGAACGCGGTCAACCAGCGAGTCTGGACGGTTTCATCAGGGAAGTGATCGCTCGAGCGGAGGTTTGTTCCGAGCGAATCGCCCGAAACGGAGGAGGACGAGAACCGCGCTGACGATGCATACAGCTACGACGCGCAATCGAGCTCGGATGTCGAGCCGCATCACACGCAGGAGGAGTCAATGAAACGATCCCTAGGTGTCGCCGCCGCATTGGTGTCGGCGACGCTGGCCATCGGGAGCGGAGCCGCGACGTTGGCGTCGGGCCGAGCCCCGGCGCCGGCGCAGGAGTCGCCCTCGGCAGCTGCCGCCAGCTGCACCGTGGGTGTCTCCTGGAACAACTTCCAGCAGCCCCGCTGGGCGGCCCACGACCAGCCCAACATCAAGGCCACGGTCGAGGCCGGCGGCGGCAGCTACATCGATGCCGACGCGAACCTCTCCACCGAGCAGCAGCTGACCGACATCGACACCCTCATCAGCAAGGGTGCCAACGTGCTCATCCTGCTGGCCCAGGACACCCAGGCGATCCTGCCGGCAGTGGCCAAGGCCAAGCAGGCGGGCATCCCGATCATCGCCTACGACCGGCTGATCGAGGACCCCAGCGTCCTCTACATCACCTTCGACAACGTGGCCGTGGGCAAGGCCGAGGCGTCCGCCCTGCTGGCCCAGGTGCCCACCGGCAACTACGTGATCATCAAGGGCGACCCGGGTGATCCCAACGCCTCGACCTTCCTGCCCGAGGGCTTCAAGGAAGCGGGCATCCTCGACGCGGTCACCGCGGGCAAGATCAAGATCCTCAACACCGACGGCACGACCTGGCCGGATAACTACGGCACCTTCACCGACGCGTGGAAGACCGAGAACGCCCAGGCCAACATGGAAACGATCATCGACAAGGCCAACAGCGATGGCAACACCATCGATGCGGTCCTTGCCGAGAACGACAGCACCGCCCTCGGTGTGGTCGCTGCCGAGACGGCCAAGGGCATCGCCTACGCGCCCCTGTCGGGCCAGGACGGCGACCCCGCCAACCTCAACAACCTGGCCCAGGGCAAGCAGTACGTGGACATCTGGAAGAACGCCAACGAGCTGGGCAAGGCGGCCGGTGCCGCGGCCCTGGCGCTGTGCGCCAACCCCGACATGTCCGCCCTCGCGCTGCCCTCCGGGCTGATCGACCCGGCGGTCGCGCCGACTGCCGGCCTGACCGCGCAGCCCTTCACCACCCCGGGTGGCAACACCGTCCAGTCGTTCATCCTGCAGCCCACGCCGATCACCCAGGCCAACCTCCAGGTGGTCCTCGACGGCAACCAGATCTCCCAGGCTGACCTCTGCAAGGGCGTCGATCCGGCCACCGGCCCGGCTGCCTGCGCAGGTGCGGCAGGGTCCGGCGCACCGGAGTCTCCCGCAGCGAGCGGTAGCACCACTCCGTAACGAACCCTTTCCAGGTCCCGGTGGGAGTCTCCTGCCGGGACCGGATCGAGCGAAAAACTCTGCGCCCCTGGGCATTGCCCGGGGGCGCGGCTCTTTGTTGCAACGGTTCTCGTCGATCGCGAGCCGCAATCAGCAGGCGGCCGTCCCTCGATCAGCCGGCGGCCGTCCCTTGATCAGCCGGCGGCCGTCCCTCGAATGCGCCCGAGCGAAATCCACGCCTTGGGGTCTTCGGCAAGCGTCTGCACGTCCTCCGGCAGCTGCCCGCTGCTGAGGTCCGCAAGTGACGTCCGCTCGAGCACGTGCCGAAGGCTGGCGCGCACCGCGATCCACACGTCGGTCAGCTTGGCCGCAGGTCCCGGGTAGCTGGCGTTCTCCGGCCGATCGCCGCGCACGTTGGCAAGCGGCCCGTCAACGGCGCGAATCACGTCCGCGAGGCTGATCTCGTTCGCGGGGCGCGCCAGGGCATAGCCGCCGTCTGGGCCCCGCTGGCTGCGCACGATCCCGGCGTGCTTCAGCTCGAGCAGGATGCTCTCCAGGAACTTGATGGGAATGTCCTGCGCGTCGGAGATGCGCTCCGCCTTCATCGGCCCGGCGTCGGCTGCGGCCAGCTCGGCGGCGGCACGGAGGGCGTAATCGGCCTTGGCGGAAACACGCATGCTGCGGTGATTGTCCGCGATGCCAGTCGGGATTGCGAGCGACGACCCCTGGCGGACTGCAGGTTCCGCACGGCGGCGCATCCCTGCACCCGCACAAAGGACGTGCGCAAGAAGAGATCTCATCACGATCTCAGCCCGATTCGGGTCCATCACGCGTCGATCGTCACCGTGTGCGGCGCTCGTCCGAGCGTGACGCGTCCCGGCGAGAGCCGGTCGAAGGGTGCCCATATCGAGGCGGTCCCGTGTACCGCACGTCCTTGGTGCACCTGACGGGAACCCGACCGCTTTCGGCGTGTACCGCACGTCCTTGGTGCACCTGACGGGAACCCGACCACTTTCGGCGTGTACGGCACGTCCTTGATGCAAGTGACCGGAACCCGACCCGCTTCAACACGCGCCCGCCGGCACCAGGCTTTCGCGGTTGTGAACCAGCTGCGGCGTTCCCTGACAGCTCCTGTCAGAAGCGACGGGCTACCATCGACGCGATGCCCAACGTTGACGACGCCGCGCTCATCCATGCCCGCGGCCTGACCAAGAAGTTCGGCGACTTCACCGCGGTCGATGCGATCGACTTCGACGTGGCGAAGGGCGAATCGTTCGGCTTCCTCGGGCCAAATGGCGCGGGCAAGACCAGCACGATGCGCATGATCGGCTGCGTCTCGCCGATCAGTGGCGGCACCTTGCGCGTCCTCGGAATGGACCCCACCACACAGGGTCCGCAGATCCGCAGGCGCCTCGGGGTCGTGCCGCAGCAGGACTCCCTGGACGTGGAGCTGACCGTCGAGGAGAACCTGATCATCTATGCGCGGTATTTCGGGCTGTCATACGCGGAGGGGCGCAAACGTGCCGCCGAGCAGCTCGAATTCGTCCAGCTTGCCGACCGCGCCAAAGCGGAAGTCGAGCCGTTGTCCGGCGGCATGAAGCGGCGGCTGACGATCGCGCGCGGCCTGATCAACGATCCCGACCTGCTGCTGCTCGACGAGCCGACTACGGGGCTCGATCCGCAGGCTCGGCACCTACTCTGGGACCGGCTTTACCGGTTGAAGCGTCAGGGCGTGACACTGATCCTCACCACGCACTTCATGGACGAGGCGGAGCAGCTGTGCGACCGGTTGGTCGTCATGGACAAGGCAAAGATCGTCGCGGAGGGCTCGCCGCGCGACCTCGTCACGCAGTACGTCACGCGGGAGGTGCTCGAGCTGCGCTTCGAGCCGGGCGTCCAGGACTCCCTCGATGGAACGCTCGACGGTCTGGCCGATCGGATCGAAAAGCTGCCCGACCGCCTGCTCCTCTACACGGACGACGGCGACGCCGCGGCGTCGGCGGTCCACGAGCGGGGCCTCCGGCCCGAGAGCGTCCTTGTCCGGCGCAGCACCCTCGAGGACGTCTTTCTCCGGCTTACCGGCCGCACCCTGATCGAATAGCGCCAATGACGTCTGCCGTCCACGTTCTTGAGCACAGCCTGCTGGTGTACCGCCGGACCTGGCGGGGCAGCATCTTCACCACCTTCCTCTCGCCGGTGCTGTTCCTGCTGGCCATGGGCGTGGGTCTCGGTCAGTTCGTGAACCAGAGTGCCTCATCGGCATTCGGTGGCGTCAGCTACCTGGTGTTCCTCGCGCCGGGTCTCCTGGTATCCGCCGCGATGCAGACGGCGGCAGGGGAATCGATGTATCCGATCATGTCCGCGCTGATGTGGCAACGCACCTTCCATGCGGCCATCGCCACGCCGGTCCGCTCGGTCGACATCGTCATCGGGCAGGTGCTCTGGTTGATCGTCCGGCTTGCCGTCGTTGGCGGTGCCTTCGCCATCGTGATGGTGCCGTTCGGTGCCGCAGACGCGCTGCACGCGATCGCGATCGTCCCGATCGGCGTGCTCACTGGGCTCGCATTCGCGATGCCGCTCCAGGCGTTCTCCGCGACACAGCGCAAGGACAACGTCTTCGCCGTCATCAATCGCTTCATCCTCGTGCCACTGTTCCTCTTCAGCGGCATCTTCTTTCCGATCACGCAGCTGCCGCCGCTGCTCCAGCCGATCGCGTACGCGACGCCGCTGTGGAACGGCGTTGCTCTCGCGCGTCAGATCGCGATCGGCCCATTCGACCCGCTGCTCGCGGCGTTCAACCTGGCCGTGATCGCGGCGTACATCGGCGCGGGATTCGCCGCGGCGGCAATCACGTTCCGTCGGCGGTTGGAGCAGTAGCTGATGGCCGTCCTCACGCGCACCCTGCCGATGCCCTACGGCGGCCGCCATGCCGGGCGCGTCATCGAGCGCAACGTCCTGTACTACCGGCGGGCCTGGATGATCCTGTTCTCAGGGTTCTTCGAGCCGCTGTTCTATCTGATCGGCCTGGGCTTCGGACTGGGAGCACTGATCGGCACCGTAGACGGCGTCCCGTACTCCGTCTTCGTTGCTCCGGCGCTGATGGCGACCTCCGCCATGAACGGGGCCATCTACGACTCCACCTTCAACATGTTCTACAAGCTCAAGTACGCCAAGACGTACGACGCAATGCTGTCGACGCCACTGGGCGTGGCGGATGTCGCGGTCGGAGAGGTCGTCTGGGCGCTGATGCGCGGGGCGATCTACGCGGTGGGCTTCATCGTCGTGATGGTCCTGCTCAACCTGGTCCAGTCGCCGACCGCGATTCTCGCCGTTCCGGCCTCGTTGCTCATCGGCTTCGCCGCAGCCGGGCTGGGCACGGCGGCGACCAGCTACGTGCGCAAATGGCAGGACTTCGACCTCGTTTTCGTCATCACGCTGCCGCTGTTCCTGTTCAGCGGCACGTTCTTTCCCATCACGGTGTACCCGGAGCCGTTGCGCACGCTGGCCGAGTTCTCGCCGCTCTATCGTGGCGTCCACCTGCTTCGCAGCCTCACAACGGGCGTCATTGATCCGGCGCTGGTCGCGGTCGACATCGTCTATCTGGTGGTCCTGGGGGCGATCGGGCTGGCCATCACGTCGCGGCGATTGGGCAACCTGCTGCTCAAGTAGGCCACGCTGCGGTCCGCCGATGCGCGACCGACGAGTGATCACGGGGAGGAATAGCCCCGCGATGTCCCAGCGCCCTTGACACAGAATTCAACGGTCGTAGAGTTCATCGAGCGTTGAGTTTCGTGGAACGGCCAGCGCACCGAACCAGCGACGAGCGCGCGACTGGATCCGCGATCGGATCCGCAACGGTGTACAGGGAGAGCGGCCGATGTGGGCGGTGATCGTCAAGGAGTTCGAGCAGCTGCGGCGCGACCACCGGACGGCCGCGATGCTCATCGTGATCCCGGTCGTGCTGCTGGTCGTCTTCGGCTACGCCGCCAGTTTCGACGTTCTGTCGTTCCGCGTGGCTCTCTACGGGCCGCAGGCGCAGCAGGTTGTCGGCCTCCTGCCGCCGGGCAAAACGGACATCGTGGTGGTCGATCCGAGCGGTGGCGACCAGCAGGCACAGGAGTTGCTGCAGCGCGGAGATGCGGTCGTCGCCATCGTCACCGGCCAGCAGCCAGAGATCTATGTGGACGGAGCGGATCTGTTCGGGGCACGTGCGGCCGTTGCGGCGTTCTCGCAGATGCCCAACCTTCCCGCGCCGACCATCCTCTTCAACCCCGAGCTCAAGACGTCCGTGATCATGGTGCCGGCGATCATCGGCATGATCCTCGTTTTCGTCGGCACCATCGCCACGAGCCTCGGCGTGGTGCGGGAGCGGCAGGCGGGCACCCTCGAGATGCTCGCGGTCATGCCGCTCCGGGCACGGGACGTCTTCATCGGCAAGATCGCGCCGTACTTCACGGTCGCCCTCATCGACGCCGCCGTCATCGTGATCCTGGGACTACTCCTGTTCGGCGTGCCGTTCAATGGGTCGCCGGCGGTCTTCCTGCTCGGCGCCGTGCTCTTCCTCTTCGTCACGACCGGGTTCGGAATCCTGATCTCTACCGTGTCGCAGAACCAGGGTCAGGCAATCCAACTGGCCTTCATGGCCCTGCTACCGCAGATCCTGCTGTCGGGGATGATCTTTCCGCTCGACTCGATCCCCGCCGGGATCCGCTGGATCAGCTATCTGCTGCCGCTGACCTACTTCGTGGAGATCGCTCGCGGTGTGATCGTCCGCGGCGCTCCGCTCGATGCGGTCGCATTGCCGCTCGCGGCGCTCGCCATCATGGCGGTACTGATTTTCGGCTTCTCGGTGTCGCGGTTCCAACGTGACCTCTCGCCCGCCGGCGGAGGCGGCCTCCGGGCGCGGCTCTCCCGTCGATCGGCGGCGGCACGCGCATGAGCGAGCATGAACCGACGGGCAATGCGGTCTGGGGGCTTACCGACGCGACCGTGACGCTCGGCCATCACCCGGCGCTGCGCGGGGTGTCGCTCGAGGTTCGCCCCAGCGAGATCGTGGCGATCGTCGGCGGCGACGGCGCCGGCAAGACGACGCTCCTGCGCGCGCTGGCGGGCTCACTTCCGCTCACCGGCGGCAGCGTCGAGCGTCCAGCCGAGCGCGAGATCGGCTACGTCAGCGCTGCTCCGGGCGGCTACGGCGACCTGACGGTCGAGGAGAACCTGACCTTCAGCGCCCGCGCGTACGCGATCCCAGAGAGCGAGCGCGAGCCCCGCATCGAGGCGATGCTCGACCGAACGCAGCTCACGTCCGCACGCGACCGCCTGGCCGAGCAACTGTCGGGCGGCATGCGACGCAAACTGGCGCTCGCGATGGCCGTGCTGCATCGCCCGAAGCTGCTGGTCCTCGACGAGCCGACGACCGGCGTCGATCCGGTCGGTCGAGCCGAGCTGTGGAGGCTGCTCAGCGGCCTGGCCGTCAGCGGCACCGCCCTGGTGATCAGCACGACGTACCTGGACGAGGCGGAGCGCGCGACACGAGTCCTCGTCCTGGACGCCGGCCTGCCGCTGTTGGACGGGACGCCGGACGAGCTGATTGCCTCTGTCCCGGGCGCGGTCGGTGAGTCTCCGGACCGGCCACCGGTCGCCGAGGCGTGGCGGCACGCGCGCGCGTGGCGCAGCTGGTGGCCCAGCGGCACGCTCGCGCCCGGTGTCACGCGCATCCAGCCGCGTCTCGAGGAGGCGATGATCGTGGCCCAGCTGGCAGCCGAGGCCGGCGGTTCGGCACCTGTGGGGAGCGCGGGATGACGATGACCGTCGCGCAGCTCGAAGGCTCCAAGGTCAGCCGGCAGTTCGGCTCGTTCGTGGCAGTCGACTCGGTGGACATCCGCGTCGACGGGCACGAGGTGGTCGGGTTGGTCGGCGCGAACGGCGCTGGCAAGACCACGCTGATCCGCATCCTCCTGGGCTTGCTGCCGCCGACCACGGGGTCCGTCCGCGTCTTCGGCGAGGCGCCCACGCGCGAGACGCGCTCCCGGATCGGTTACGTGCCCCAGCTCGGTGGCCTGTACGACGATCTCACGGCAACCGAGAACCTCGCATTCGTCGAGCGCGCGTACGGCCGGGACGAGCGGGCCGGCTTGCCCGACGACCTTCGTGCGTCGGCGGCGACGCTGGTCGGTGACCTCCCATTGGGCATCCGGCGGCGGCTCGCGTTCGCGGTGGCGTTGTCGCACGACCCGGAGCTGCTGGTCCTTGACGAGCCGACGTCGGGCGTCGACCCGCTCCAGCGCTCACGGCTGTGGGACACGATTCGTGGGGCCGCGGAGCGCGGGCTCGGCGTGTTGGTCACGACTCACCACATGTCCGAGGCCGACCAATGCGACCGGCTGCTCGTGATGGCCGCCGGACGCGTCGTCGCGACCGGAACCCAGTCCGAGATCATCGGTGGCGCGCAGGTGGTGGAGGCGGCTTCGGATCGCTGGCAACCGGCATTCAGCGCGCTGGATGACGCCGGCCTGCTGGTGAGCCTGGTCGGGCGGACGCCTCGCGTCGTGGACGCGCCGATCGAGCGCGTCCGCGCGGTGCTCGTGGCGGCGAATGTCGCCGCGTCCCTGTCGCTACGGCCCGCGACGCTTGACGAGGCCTTCGTGCGGTTGATGGCGAATGACGCCAGCGTCCGAACGGCCCACGCTGCCTGATGGCCAAGACCGGACGCCGGCCCGGCCAAAGCGGTAGTCGAGAGCGAATCCTCGACGCTGCGCGCCATCTGTTCGCGGAGCGCGGGTACGACGGCGCCTCGATCCGGCAGATTGCCGCCGATGCCGGCACGGACCCGGCGTTGGTGCATCACTACTACGGATCGAAGGAACGCCTGTTCGTTGCGGCGGTCCGGATCCCGATCGAGCCGCAGCGCATTCCCACGCTGCTCGTGGACGGACCGCCGAGCGAAGCCGGGGCGCGCGTCGCCACGCTGTTCTTCGAGTTGTGGGAGGACCCCGTCCAACGGCGTGCGCTGATGGGTGTGCTTCGTTCGGCTGTGAGCGACCCGGGTGCGGCAGCCCTGATCCGCGAGATCATCATCGAGCAGATGCTCGGTCCGATCGTCTCCCGGCTCGACCTGGCCGATCCGGAGCTGCGCATCACCCTGCTGGCGTCGCAGATCGTCGGCCTGGCCGTTGCCCGCTACATCATCGCGGTCGAGCCGCTCGCCTCGGCGCCACCCGGGCGCCTCATTCCAGCGCTGGCGCCAACGTTTCAGCGCTATCTGGACGGACCGATCGACTGACCTGACGCCCGAGGGACCGTGCGGGCTGCGTCCCGAAGAGCCGCTTCTCGCGCCCGAGTGCCGTGCTCCATTCGACGCGCGTCGCGCCACCGAAGCGCAGGTAGTCGCGCAGCGCCGATCGCATTGCGTCCACGAAGCCATCGGTACGCGCGGGATCGAAGCCGGTCTCCCAATGCATCCCGAGGATGCGCACCGTCTTCGCGGTCCGGTCGATGCGCGGTTCGATCCGTCCGACCAAGCGCGAGTCGAAGAGCAGCGGCAGCACGTAGTAGCCCCAGCGCCGCTTTGCCTCGGGGACGTAGACCTCCCAGATGTACTCGAAGCCGAAGAGGTGGGCCATCAGCTCGCGATCCCAGGCCAGGGGATCGAGCGGTGCCACGAAGGTGACACCGGGCGGCCCGTTGCGGTTGGCCGGCGTGTCGTCCGGCTCCGCGGCGGCATCCCGGAACGCTTCAAAGTCCTCGCGGATGACGAAACGGGGCCCGCGCAACCCCTCGACTTCGACGGTGGCGATGTCGCCCCGATCGAGAAGGTCCTGCCGGAGCGCATCCCGCGGCGGTCGATCGTCTGTCTGGCTGGCCTTGGCCGGGCCGATGCCCAACCACAGCTCCGCCTGGCCACGCTGCCCCAGCAGGCCGTGCGCCCGGAAGCGCGACAGCAGCTTGTGGCGACGCTGCTCCCACGTGGTCGGCCGGTTCTGGAGCAGGTCCGCCGGATAGATCCGCTCGGCCAGGTCGTAGAAACGCCGGTTGCCGTCGCGATGGTGCAGCGCCAGCACGCCGGCCTCCCACAGTGCCTCGAGCGCCGCCCGCACCTCGTTGGTCGGGCCCCAGAACCAGGCCACCTGCTTTGCCGTCCGGTGCCGCTCGAAATCGGACGTGCTCAATGGTCCGCGTGCGCGAATCTCGGTCAGGACATGCTCGATCGTCTCTCGCCGTTCGTGCTGCTGTGCGATCCGATCGTCGAGCAGCGCGCGCTCCCAGTTGACCCGGTACCACGGCAGCTCGCGCGTGGGAACGAGGCTCAGGCCCTTGTTGTAGGCCTCGTACAGCTCGCGCGTGTCGTACAGGAGCGTGTCCGCCCAGGCCGGCCGGTAGCCGGCAACGCGCGCGTGGAGCACCAGGTCGTGGTTGCGGCCGGCCACGCCGAGCGGGTCGAACTGCACCGAGCCAAGGCGTTCGAAGGCGGCCCGGACGCCGTCCAGGCTGGCCGGCAGCGACCGCGGTGGCGCGAGCAGCTGGCGGCGGACGAGGAAGCGCCGTGCGGCGGCGGCAGAGGCACGCTCGATCGGCTGGATCTGCGCGGCAGGATCACCCATGGCCTGCAGGCTACTTGCGGCAGCGGTCATCGGCTGTCAGGTACCCGCCGTGGACAAGATGCGTCATTGACGTCGGGTGTATGGCAGCACCACGCTTCCACGGTCTCTCGCGGATTCGGGTTGAGCGTCCGAGGAATCGATCGGGCGTTTGGAGGTCGATCAGATGCGCGCATTCGGTCTGGTGGTCGTCACGGCCCTGCTGATCAGCCTCGCGGCACCGGTGGCGGTCGCCGCAGGCGCTTCGCCGCCCTGGGGTCAGCGGCTCACGGACAGCAGCTACCCGGCACGCTTCGAGCCGGGCGTTCAGGGCGGCACGGTGGTGGTGGGCGCGCTGGACGAACCGGCGAACTTCAACCCGTATCTCACCACTCGCGAGGTGGTCGATGCGACCCAGCGCGGGCTCGTCACGCTCACCGACGACCTGCGGTACCTGCCAGCAGAGGCCCGCGAGGTCCCCAGCGTCGACAACGGCCAGATCAAGCTCACGCCGGGGGGCGGCGCAACCATCACCTGGCACCTGCGCACGGGGCTGCGCTGGTCCGACAGCAAGCCGCTGACCTGCGACGACTATCGGTTCACGCTGGCGTGGCTTCTGTCGGTGCCGGCAGACGTCGCGTACCTCAAGCAAGGCTACCTCGGGTCCGATGGCAAGCCCAACCTGTCGGTGCAGTGCGTGTCTTCGACCGACATGGTCTGGCATCTCCGCCAATCGGTCTCGAACTGGCTGGGCATGCTGCCGGTCCCGCTACCGCACCACTACCTCGCGTCCATCCCAGAGCAGCAGAGCGCCAACGGCGCGGGATACCGGCCATCGCAGATCAGTGCCGCTCCCGTGTCGGGCCCATTCCGCTTTGTTGGCATGACCGCTCATCTGCTCCTGACCCAGAGGAATCCGCAGTTCCTCGACCCCCTGAGCAAGCGAACCGCGTACCTCGATGGCCTGTCAATTCGGTGGTTCGGAACACCGGCCAGCCTGATCGCGGCGCAGCGCGCGCACAGCGTCGACGTGGCCACTGGCCTCGGAGACGACGACCTGCCTGGGTTGCAGCACGACAAGGGACTGATGAGCGCGGCTGATCCGCAGGTCGATCGGCTGGTGCCCAACTGGGCTGGGCAGCACTGCTCCGACCTGAGTGTTTCGCGAGGCGGCGCATGCCCGCTCCACGACCCGGCGTTTCGCGAGGCCATCGCCTACGCGATCGACCGACATGACATCAACGACTCGGTGTTCAACGGGCTCGGTGCGATGACCGAGAACTTCCTGCCCGACAACATGTGGTTCGCGGCGCCACCGGCTCCGCGCGGTCACGATCGGGGCACGGCGAACGCCATTCTTCAGGCGGCCGGTTGGGCCATGGGGCCCGATGGTGTGCGCTTCCGCGACTACAACGGCGATGGCCTCGAGAACGGCGCCGACTACAAGGCGCGCATCCAGGTCTGCACGCGCGACGATCGACCGAACCGGATCAGCGTCCTCAACGTTGTCAGGGCGCAGCTCGCGGAGGTGGGCATCGACCTCCAGATCGAAGCCGTCCCATCGAGTGTTCTCTTCGGCAGCTGGTCCGGAACGACCGCGGACACCAACTGCAACCTGGCACACGGAACATTCGATCTGGCGGAGTACGCGTTCTATTGGATCGCTGACGACGCCACGCAGTTCGAGGCGTACTACGCCTCCGATCAATTCGAACCGGGTGGCTACAACGACGCCCGGGTCTCGTCGTCCGGGATCGACAGCGCCGTGCGTGCGGCAGCCGATAGCGTCGATGCCGGCACGGTCTACCGCTCGATGCGCAAGTTCCAGCGTCTCTTCCAGTCAGAGACCGCGGAAATACCGCTCTTCTTCGCTCACCAGGTCGCGCTGGCCCGACCCCTGGAGCACAACGTGACCGTGAACGTCGGGACGAGCATCCTGTGGAACGCGCAGCACTGGTGGCAGGGCCACTGACGCGACGGAGGCGACGGCCTCGCGATCGGGTAAAAGCTCACGCCGGAATCGGCGCCAATCGGTCAGGACGGACCCTTCCGTATACTCGCCCGGAGCATGGCAACCACCCGCGATTACTACGACGTGCTGGGCATCCAGCGCGAAGCTTCCGACGAGGACATCAAGCGCTCGTTCCGGAAACTCGCCCAGCAGTGGCACCCGGACGTGAACACGTCCCCGGACGCACAGGAGCGGTTCAAGGAGATCAACGAGGCCTACCAGGTCCTCTCGGATCCGCAGCGCCGGCAGGCGTACGACATGTTCGGCCAGGCCGGCCTTGGCGGGAACGGAGGCGGCCCGGAAGGCAGCCCATTCGGCGGCTTCCAGGGCTTCGGCGACATCTTCGACGCATTCTTCGGTGGTGCGGCGGGCCAGGCTGCCGGCACGCGACGTGGACGGCCTCCGGCCGGCGCGGACCTGCGCTACGACCTTGAGCTGACCTTCGACGAGGCCGTTCACGGCACCGAGAAACAGATCTCGTTCACGTCACCCGCGGTTTGCGATACCTGTTCCGGGACCGGAGCGGAGCCGGGCACGCAGCCGGTCACGTGCCCGCAGTGCGGCGGCAGCGGTGAAGTGCGGCAGGTCCGCTCGACGATGCTCGGCCAGATGGTCAACATCACGCAGTGCGGACGCTGCCGCGGCGTCGGCAGGATCGTCGAGACGCCCTGCCACACCTGCCACGGCGATGGGCGCGTCGAGCGGCGCCGGACCATCCGCGTCACGGTCCCGGCCGGCATCGACGAGGGCCACCAGATCCGTCTCTCCGGCGAGGGCGAAGCAGGCCCGCGCGGTGGCGCGCCGGGCAACCTGTACGTCGTCGCCCATGTTGCGGCGCACCCGCTGCTCCAGCGCCGCGAGACGGAGCTCTTCTACGAGCTGCCGGTCACGATCAGCCAGGCGGCGCTCGGTGCGCGACTGATGGTGCCGACACCCGACGGTGAAGAGGTGGTCGAAGTCAAGCCGGGCACCCAGCCGGGGACAGAGATCCGGTTGCGCGGTCGCGGCGTTCCGTACCTGCGCCGTCAGGGCGCACGCGGAGACCTCCACGTCCTGGTCGACGTGCGAGTGCCCTCGCGGCTTTCGGCGCGCCAGCGCGAGCTGATGGAGCAATTCGCAGCCGAGTCCGGCGAGCTCGGACCGGATGCCGAGCCGCAGGGCGCTGCCGCCAGCCCCAACCGCGCCGCGCGCCGGCGGGCCAAGCGCGGGATCGCGGAGCGTCTCAAGGACGCCATCGGATGAGGAGAGATCGAATGCGGATGCGGAAGTCGGCCTCGAGCGTCGTCGCCATCGGTGCGCTGCTGGCCGCCACGGTCCTGTGGGGCTCGATGCCCGGAGTGGCGCTGTCGCAGTCCGAGGAGCCGTCGACCGCGGCATCCTCGCTCGAGCCCTTCCCGACCACGCCGCCGCTTCCCACCGAGGCCGTGCCGGTGCCCTGCGGAACCACGACGCCCGTGCCAACCGAGGCGGCCCCGACTGAGGCCGCGCCAAGCTTCAGTGAGAGCTCGGCCGCGCCGGTCGCGACGGAGGCCGTACCTGTCGAGGCGTCCGTGGTGCCGTGTGAATCGGCTGCTCCCAGCGAGTCTCCGGCCGCGAGCGAAGCCCCGGTTGGTAGCGAGATCGCGAGCGCTTTCTGCGCACTCCTGACGACCGAAGAGATCCAGAGCGTCATCGGCTCGCCGGTGATCCCGGGCTCGGGGGACGAAACGTCGTGCGGTTGGGCCTCCGCGGACCCGAACAGCGCCACGTTGATCGTCGTGCAGGACCTTGCGCTGTCCGACTTCGACCAGCTGAAGTCGATGAGCCTTCCCGGCATGACGAATCACCCGCGTCAAGGTTGGCGACGACGCCTTCGCCCAGACGCTCAATGACACCGTGACGACGCTCTACATGAAGAAGGGTGATCGAGGGGTCGAGGTCCTGGTGGTCGACTCGAACCTGGCCGGGAACGACATCCTGACGCTGGAGACCAAGCTCGCGCAGATCATCGCGGGCCGGATCTGACACCGGGCGCCGATCACGGCACACGACGCGGATCCGCGATCGGGAGTGGACCTGGCACCGGCAGATCCGGAGCAGTCGGCCGCCGGCTCGTGGCTGGAGCTCTCCGTCCAGGTCGACCAGGAGGCGGTCGAGGCCGTCAGCGAGATCCTCTCGCGCGTTTCGCCCGGTGGTGTCGCGGTCGAGCCAGCCTTCATCCTGACCGACGAAGGTCTCGGAGCGGTCGCCGACCCGAGCCGCCCCGCGACGATGCGCGCGTGGGTGTCGGCGCTGGACGCGGGCGCGGCAGAGCGCGCGGTCGCCGTTACGGAGGAGCGCCTCGGACACTTGCAGGCGTTCGGCCTCCGGCCGATCGGGGAGCTGAACGTTCGCACCGTCCACGAGGAGGACTGGGCGCACGCCTGGAAGGACCACTTCCCCGTCCTGCGGATCGGGCGCCGGCTGGTCATCCGACCGACGTGGCGAGAGCACGACCCGGCGCCGACGGATGTCGTCCTGGCGCTGGACCCGGGCATGGCCTTCGGGACCGGCCTGCATCCGACGACACGGCTCTGCCTCTCCGGGGTTGAGCGCTGGGCCGATGCCGGTCTGCTCGACGGTGCGACGGCCATCGATGTCGGTTGCGGCTCGGGGATCCTGGCCGTCGCTGCCGTCAAGTTCGGCGCGGCCAGCGTGCTCGGCGTCGACACGGACCCGATCGCCGTCGAGGCGACCGAGCGAAATGCCGCCCTCAACGGCGTTTCGGATCGGATCACGGTGCGGCGCGGCACGCTGCCGCAGCCGGACGCCCCGTTCGACCTCGTGCTGGCGAACCTGATCGCCTCGCTGCTGGTCGCGCTCGCCGACGACCTCCGTGCCGCCACGCGGCCGGGTGATGGCACGACGGGGAGTGGCGGCAGGCTCCTCGCGAGCGGCATCTACGTCGACCGCGAGGGAGAGGTGCGCCACGCGCTTGCGGCGGCCGGAATGCACGTCATCGGCCGCGAGCAGGAGTCCGATTGGGTGCTGCTGGAGGCCGAACGGCCGCGCGCTTGAGCACAAACGGCCAGAACATCGGCGCTACGGTTCGATCGGTACCATCAGCGCTACATGAGGGCATCGGCGTGAGCGAGAGCGACTGTCTCTTCTGCCGCATCGTGGACGGAGAGATCCCCGCCCGGTTCGTGCACCGCGACGAACGTGTGGTCGCATTCCACGATGTAAATCCACAGGCCCCTGTGCACGTGCTCGTCGTGCCCGTGCGCCACGTCGCTTCGATCCGTGCCCTGACCGCTGCCGACGCAGAGACCCTGAGCGCGATCATCGAGGTCATCCAGAAGGTGACCCAGGAGACCAATGTCGCGGACTCCGGCTACCGCACGGTGGTGAACACCGGCGTGGATGGGGGCCAGACCGTCGAACACCTGCACCTCCACGTGCTCGGCGGTCGTCGCATGTCCTGGCCACCGGGGTGACCCGAGCCCGAAGCGTTTGTCTGGCCCTCATCGGTTTTGCCGTCTTCGCCGGTTGCATCAGCCCGGCGACCCAGGATCAGAACAACCAGGCCGGTCCGACCCTGCCGACGCCGATGACGTCCCTGCCCGCAGAAGTCGAAGGCACGCTCGCGCTCGTCCAGCAGGCCCTGGCACCTGTCGGTTTGCAGCTGCAACCACCGACGCAGCCGTACCGCCCGTCCGAGCCGGCTGGCCTGGTGACCGCCCCGCGCGCGATCCAGCGCGAATCGCTGGCCGAGCCGGACCTCGGCTATGTGGTCGTCTACGAGCTGCCGGACCAGCAGACCGCCGCCGCTCGTGCGCAAGAACTGGCAACGTACCTGGGGAGCGGCTTCGGGCAGACGAACTACCCGATCGACGCGCAGTTCGCCATCTCGCAGGTCGGCGACACGATCGTCTTCACCTGGTGGGCGCCGAGCCGCGCCGGTGGCGACTCGCAGGCCGAGGATGGCTTCAATGCGGTCGCCTCGGTCGGTCAGCCAGTCCCCGTGGTGAAGTAGCGCGGGTCAACCGGCCCGAGTCGCCACCTCGTCCCTGACCGGCAATGGCGCGTCCGCACCGACCCAATCGCGCACGGCGTCGCGCCGGATCTTGAGCGTGTGGGTGCGTGGGAAGTCGGGCTCCGGCCAGAGCCGCCAGCCGTTGATGCGCTGCTGCTGGCCGAGGCTCGCGTTCGTCTCCTTGACGATGCGATCGATCGCTTCCTTCGCCTCTGCCAGGGCCGCTTCGTCCAGCGGGTCCGGCTTGGGCACGTCGGAGCGGACGATCGGCATCGATCCCGGCGGCAGGACGACGGCCTCGATCCTGCCGGGGGCCGTCTCGAGCACCACGCTCTGCGAGATGCCGTGGTCCTGGAGCGCCGCCTCGATGTCCTCGGGGTACACGTTCAGGCCGTTGGGCAGCACGATGATGTTCTTGATCCGGCCCGAGAGGACGAGGCGGCCTTTGTCGTCCCACCGGGCGATGTCGCCGGTGTGGTACCAGCCGCCCTCGTCGAGCGCGGCCGCGGTCGCTTCCGGGTCGCGCCAGTAGCCAGGGAAAACCATTGGTCCGGAAACGAGAATCTCGGACGTCGTCTCGTCGAGCTTGACCTTGGCGTGTGGCACCGGCCTGCCGATCACGCCTGCCGGGTGGTCCTTCTCGCTGTCCGCTGCCGCCGCGCCGCACTCGGTTGCGCCATAGCCCTGCAGCACGATGATCCCCACGTCCTCCCAGGCGTGCTGCAGCTCCGGCGGCAGGTACGCGCCCGCCGAGACGAACAGCGTCAGCGTGCCGCCCAGTTGGGCGTGCAGGCTGCGGAAGATGCGCCGGCGTGCCCAGTAGGGGAGCCGTCGCGCGATGCGCCGGGCCCGCTCGAACGTCTCACGCCGGCCCTGCCGGTCGATCTCGCGCCCGATCGCATTCCAGAAGATCTCGAGCAGCTGCGGCGTGACCACCATGGTCGTCACCCGCAGCTCTCGCAGCGCCTCGAAGATGACGCGCGGATTGCGCGACCGGACATAGCGGATCTGGGCGCCGATCATCGAGCCGTAGAAGAGGATCGGCGCCTGCTCGAACAGGTGCGAGAGCGGCAGGATCGAGACGAGCCGATGCGGCCGCGGGGGCAATAGCTGTTTGCAGGCGTCCACGATCGCCAGCGCGTTGCCGTGGGTCAGCATCACGCCCTTGGGCTGTGCCGTCGTCCCCGACGTGTAGATCGTCTCGAAGACGTGATCGCGCGCCGGCATCGGCCACCGATCGAGCTGCGTCTCCCAGTCGTCCGGGAACGTCGGGTCGCCCGGGGTCACGGTCCGCCAGTGAGCTCGTCGAGCGTGTGGATCGTCAGGTAGTCGAGCCCGGCGGCCTCGGGATCGGGCGCGTCGACGCCGGTTCCCAGGGCAAGGTGGTGCGTCTCGGCGCGGATCGCGATCCGCCGCAGCACGTCCGATGCCATGCGCAAGTCCAGCGGCACCAGCAGGATCCCGGCGCGCATCGCGCCCCAGTAGACGGCCGGAAGCTGTGGGGTGCTTGGCGACCACGTCAGCAGCCGATCGCCGGCCTCCAGGCCTGCGGCACGCAACCGCCATGCGACCAGCCGCGAGCGGCGGCGAAGCTCGACGGCGCTCCATGCCATCGACGTGCCTTCGTCGGTGCGCAGGCTGAGGATCGGTCGATCTCCGTACCGGTTGGCGGCCTCGTCGAGCAGCTCGACCAGGCTCTGCATCGCGGTCGGATCGGGAACGTCGGGTGTGGCCACGGTCCGCGTCAGGGCTTCTTGCTGGGCTTGGGCGTCCTGTGCGGCACCGTGCTTGGCAACGGTGTTGCGCCGGTCGACGGGCTCGCGCTCGGCGGCGGGCGAGGGCGTCTGGGGAGCGGCGGCAGCCTCGAGCGCGGTCTCGAGCTGCTGGAGATAGACCCGATCCTGGAGGGTCGCCGTGTCCGGCGTCGCGACGACCAGGGCCACGTTGTCGACGACCAGGTAGTGGAAGGTCCGGAATGGCCCGTTCGGTTGCGAACGGCAGATGAGGTTCGCCTTCGAAAACACGTTCTCCGTTCCGGGGCCCGCTGACGGCGTCTTGGCCTTCGCGACCGTATCGAGGGCCGCGTTGAGGGCTTCGACGGACGGCGCCACCGAGACGCTCGCAACCCAGTCGCGCGGTGTGCCTGCCCCGGCTTCGTCGGCGGGTGGCTCGGCCACGAGCAGCGTGGCCGCCGGCAGTTGATGGCCGCAATCGACGATGGGGGAGCCGATCGCGTCGAACGAGGTCGGTCGGGACTGCCTCGATGATCGCGGCCGTCGCATCGTCGATGGATCAGCGGCGCGGGATCGGTCGCGCTGTCACCGCGACCAGATGACGCCGTCGACGACCATCGTCGAGTCACATGCCTGTTGGCTGCAGACCGCGTTCGGGTCGTTTGAATGGACCTGGAGGACAACCGGCCCGGTGGCCAGCGCGGCTCCCGCGAGTTGGTGGAAGTCGACGGCCTTGTTGAGCGGGTTGTCGACCGTTCCGGCCTTGTCGGCGAGCTGGATCGTGGGCTGACAACCGCCTGTCGGGCACGGGACCGGTGTTGCGGTCCCCGCCGGCAGGCCCTGGACCGGGGTCAGCCACCCGCCGATGTAGAAGGATTGCGAGCCGCCGGCGCTCTTGGCGTGGTCGATTGCGTCCCCGTCCCGGAGCACCTGCTGCCCGTCGACCACCTTCGGCAGTCCGTCGTCATAGCGACCAGCCGACTCGTCCACGACGCCAGCCGACGCAGACTCGGACGGCGACGGCGGTACGCCACCAGACGCCGGCGCTCCATCCGTCGACCCGCCCGAGCCGCTGGGGGCGCCGGAACCCTGGGGGCCATGCGACTGCGCCGCGGACCCGGCCGGCGTGGGCGTTCCGAGCGCACCTGCGGCGCAGCCGGCAAGCACGAGGCAGGCGGCGACTGCCGCCGCCGTCCACGCGCCGAACCTGGCTGCCATTTGGTGCCCTCCATGGGGAGTGTCCCACGCTGACCGCAGAGAGTGCCACGTCCAGCGTCATCGGCGAGCACAACGACCGCACAACGGCCGCCTTACCTGTTGTGCGGGCGTTGCGTGTCGGGATTCCAATCCTATTGAACGAGATCGCCCTGGACTGTCGACCGAGATTGGCGAAGCAGTCTCCCTCCATGGATCGAGGCAATGTCGTGACGGATGCAAACGATTTCGTGCGACCCCGTGGCAGCCTGCCGAGACGAACGCAAGCACCGTTGACGGCGTCCTGCGACCGAAGGCTGCGGATTGACCGTCCAGTCACCAATAGGATTGGAATATCGTCAGTCATGACCCGGCGGCATATCGCGGCCGCCTCGCGGCCCGACCGCCACGACCCAACGGCGCGAGGTTGCCCGCCTCGATCCCGGCGGACGCTCTGGTACACTTCCGCGGCTCTTTGACGGCCGTGCTCACGGTTCAGCGGAGGCCGTGTGCGGGCACGCGAAGTCCCGCCGAGGAGGTGATTCCGGATTGGCAGAGGTCCGTGTCGGTGAGAACGAGACCTTCGAGAGCGCGCTGCGACGCTTCAACAAGAAGATCCAGCAGAGCGGCATCCTCGCGGAGGCTCGCAGGCGCGAGCACTACGAGAAGCCGAGCGTGAAGCGCAAGCGCAAGGAAGCCAAGCGCAAGAAGGCGACCCGCCAGGAGTAGGCGGGACCATCGGTCGGCCCGGGGAGCAACGCGCTCTCGCGCGGAGCCGACCGATCCTTCTCGTCGGGCGTTCCCTGCCCGATGGAGCACCGGTTGACCCTTGCAGAGCGACTCCAGGCCGAAGTCTGAAGACCGCCATGCGCGATCACGACGAGCTTCGTCGTGACACCCTGCGCATGGCGCTTTCGGCTGCCCACAACGCGGAGGTGGCCGCAGCGTCGCCCGCTCACCGACGAAGAGATCACGAGCGTCCTCACGAAGGAAGTCAAGAGCCGGCGCGAGTCGGTCGAGGCCTACGAGAAGGCCGGCCGCGAGGACCTCGCCGACAAGGAGCGGCGGGAGGCCGGCGATCCTCTCGCGAGTTCCTGCCGCAGCCAGCTCACCGAGGACGAGTTGCGCGCCATGGTGCGATGCCGCCATCGCCGAGACCGGCGCGACCTCGGCGCGTGACCTGGGCAAGGTGATGGGCGTCCTCTCGCCGCGCACCAGGAACCGCGCCGACGGCAAGACCGGTGAGCTGCGATGGTCGCCGAGGAGCTGGCAGGCGTCGCCGCTGGGATGACCGGAGCGTCCTAGGTGCTCGCTCGACGACCACGCCGCTTCATCCGCTTCACGCGGCGAGACGCGGTTCGCCTCCTGATCGCCGCCACGGTGCTGGTTGCCGGCATGACCGCGATCCTCTCGATCGAGATCGTGCCCGCGCCGTTCCGCGCGGTGCGTGGCGGCATCGCCGACCGGGACATCGTCGCGCCGCGGTCGGTGACCTACGTCAGCGACATCGCCACGCAGCAGGCCAGCGAACAGGCGAGCAACGACGTCGGGCCGCAGTACGACTTCACCACCCAGAAGGGCGAGCAGACCGCCGAGCGGCAGGGTGAGCTGTTCGACACGGACATGGGCCCGATCGACGCCGCCTTCGCCGCGTCCGATCGATGCACGCCACGCGACGCCAGGCGCTGGCCCAGGCACTGCCCGAACCTGAGCGGGTCGAGCCTGGCCACGCTGCAGGACCTGACAGCCGTTGCAGTGGACCAACCTGCGCACCGAGATGGCGCGCGTCCTCGACTCCGCGCAGCGCAACGAGGTGCGCGACAGCTCCCTCGACGACTCGCGGGCGCAACTGATCACCAGGTTCGCGCACGCGCTTCCCGACCGACCAGCGCTCGCTGGCGGCCGAGATCATCTCGCCGTTCCTGGTCGCCAACTCGACGTACGACGCGGACCTGACGCAGCAGGCCAAGGACGACGCGGCGGCCCGCGTGGAACCGGTCCGCTTCAACATCCATCAAGGGCCAGGTCGTCGTCCGCCAGGGCGAGCTCATCGACGACCTGCTGTACGAACGCCTGCAGGCGCTCGACCTGATCACCCCGGGACCCGACTTCACCAAGGCCGGCGGCTGGTTCCTGCTGTCGGTCCTGATCGTCGGCTCGCTGCTGGCTGGGTGTGGCGTTTCCGGCCGGAGTTCTGGCACCGCACCAACGCGCTGGTGCTCATCGGCATGCTGCTGCTGCTCGTGACGCGCGGCGCTGCGCTTCACCGCGGATCGCTCCGTGCTGCCCTACTTCGTGCCGGCGGGCCGCGGCCGCTCCTGCTCGACCGTGCTGCTCGACTCGAGCGTCGGGCTGCTCATGAGCGCGCTGATCGGGATCATCGCGGCGTCGATCACCGGCCTCGCCGAGCTCGGCGCCTACTTCGTTCCTCGCCGAGCCTGTGCCGGCCTGATCGTCGTCCGTCGTGGCGAGCGTCTCGGCCAGTTCGTGCAGGCCGGCATCGACGATGGCCGTCGTCAACGTGGCGGTCGTGTCCACGTTCACGCTGCTCGGCGACCGCGACCTGACGGGCGTGATCCAGCTCTGGGGCGCCTCGCTGCGCGTCCGCCGGAGGCTCGGCCGTTGCGGCAGTCGGCACGTTCGCGCTGCTCGGCAACCTGTTCGGCATCACCACCTCGTTCCAGCTGCTCGAGCTGGCCAACCCGTCGCAGCCGTTGCTGCGGCGGCTGCTGATGGAGGCGCCGGGCACGTACCACCACTCGCTGATGGTCGGCAACCTGGCGGAACGCGCCGCCGAGGCGATCGGCGCCGATCCGCTGGTGGCCCGCGTGGCCGCCTATTACCACGACGTCGGCAAGCTGGCGAACCCGCTTGCGTTCATCGAAAACCAGGGCGGCATGGAGAACCTGCACGACGAGCTGACGCCGGAGCAGTCGGCCGCCGTGCTCGCGGCGCACATCCCCAACGGGATCGACCTCGCCTACCAGTACAAGCTGCCGAAGCCGCTCATCTCGTTCATCCCGCAGCACCACGGCACCGCGCAGATGAGCTTCTTCTACGCCAAGGCCAGGGACGAGGCGATCGCCGCCGCGGGCGCGATCCCCGGGACGCCGGCGCCGACGAGGCCGCCAAGTCGGTCGACGCGCGGCGGTTCCGCCACGCCGGGCCCAAGCCGCAGTCGCGCGAGGCGGCGATCCTGATGCTGTCCGATTCGGTGGAAGCGTCGGTCCGCTCGCTGACCTCGCACGACGAGCCGGCCATCCGCGGCCATGGTCGACCGCATCATCGCCGAGCGCCTGCTACGACGGACAGTTCGACGAGTGCGACCTCACGCTGCGCGACCTCGACCTGATCCGCGAGGCATTCGTGGCGCAGCTGCTGGGCATGTACCACCGCCGCATCGAGTACCCGCAGAACAAGATCGTGGAGCTCGAATCGCGACGCTCCGCACAGGGAGGCGGATCCTCGTCCGCGTCTGCCGGATGAGCTTCATCGGGTCGCGCGGACGTCTCGGCCTGGCGACGATCGTCGGCGATCTGTGCCCTGCTCCTCGCGTCGGCGCCGGCAGGTGCCGCCAATGCCGCCTGGGCGTTCCGGATCGCAGGCAGCCGGTGAGGACGACGGCAACGCGATCGGCGTGGACGCTGCCGGCAACACCTACGTGGGCGGCGATTTCGAGCAGCACGGTCGACTTCGATCCTCGCACACCACCGACCTCATCGCCTCGCAGGGCGGCGAGGACGGGTTCGTCGCCAGCTACACGCCCGACGATCACCTGCGCTGGGCGTTCGGGATCGGCGGGACGTCGTACGACATCGTGTCGGCGCTGGTCGTGTCGGGCACGTCCGTGACCATCGTCGGCTCGTTCTCGAACACGGTCGACCTGGACCCCGGGCCGGCACGCCACCGCGTCACCGCTCATGGCGGCTACAGGACGGATTCGTGCTGCGCGTGCGCCAGTCGGACGGCGGCTTCATCTGGGGAGGCACGGATCGGTGGCCCCGGGTTCGACGAGCTGAAATCGGTTGCCGAGGACTCGGCCGGCAACACCCTGCTCGCCGGCCACTTCACCGGCACGGCCGACCTCGACCCCACGAGCGGCGTCCACAACCATGACGCGACGGGTGGAATCGACACGTTCGTGACCAGGATCGGGCCCGACGGTTCGTTCGGGTGGGCGGATGCCTTCAACGGGACATCCGGGGCGGAAGCCTATTCGGTTGCGGCGGGACCATCGAATGAGGTGCTGTTCGGCGGCTCCTTCGAGGGCAGCCTGGATCTCGATCCGGGAAGCGGGTCGTACGTCGTTACCTCAAAGGGCGACTCCGACGCCTTCGTGGTGACCCTCACGTCCTCGGGGAGCTTCGTCCGCGGAGCGAGCTTCGGCAGCTCCATGAATGACGGTGCCGCGGCGGTGGCCGTTGATGCAGGCGGCAATGTCTGGCTCGCCGGCACGTTCGCAAAGACCGTCGATTTCGACCCGGGACCGACGAAGCACACGCGCACGTCGAAAGGCAGCTACGACATCTTCCTGGTGGAGCTCGGCGTCGCGGGTGCCTAGGTACGCGTCGACACGTTCGGCGGCACGGCGCAGGAGGAGCCAACGGGGATGGCGATCGACGGCGCGGGCAACGTCTACCTCGCCGGCGACTACACGTCGAAGACGGACTTCGATCCGTCCTCGGATCGGTTCTTCATGACGCCCGTCGGCGATGGGGACGTGTTCAACCTGGAGCTCTCGAGCATCGGGACCTTCCGCGACGCATGGTCGATGGGTGGGGCCGGAAGTGAAGGCGCCTATGCGATCGCGGCACTGGGCCAGAGCGTGTACACGACCGGCTGGTTCTGGGCGAACGGCGACTACGATCCCGGACCGGGCACGCGCACCCTTCACCACGTCAACAACAGCTCCGACGCGTTTGTCGTCCGCGTCACGCACTGAGCGTTCGCGGCAGCGCGTCCTCTATCGATCGCCGTGGCGCATCGAGCTGGCGGTCCGGGAAGGCGTGCCGCGCCTCATGGCCGATGCGGCGCTCGCAGGCACACTCACCGCGGCGCTGGCCGCGGCCGGCGCTCCGACGCCTGCCGCGATCGGGCTCACGCTCACGGATGACGCCGAGATCGCGCGGCTCAACCAATCGGCGATGGGCCACGAAGGGCCGACCGACGTGTTGAGCTTTCCGCTCTTGCCCCCAGAGGTGTTTCCAGACCACCCGGGCCGCAGCGCACGTCGGCAGGTGTCCGTGGAGCCGGCGTTCGCCATGCCCGGCCGCCGAACGCACCTGGGCGACATCGTGGTGTCGGTCGAGCGCGCGATCGAGCAGGCGGAGCAGGGTCGAGGAGGACAGACGGGGGATGTCCACTGGTCGGCGGCGGATGAGCTTCGGCTGCTCGTGACGCACGGCGCGCTTCACGTCTGCGGATGGGACCATGCAGACCCAGAGGAGGAAGCCGCCATGCGCGCATTGGAGAAGGAGCTGTTGGCACGACGATGAGTGACCACACGCACGAGCACGACGAGCACGACGAGCACGAAGCGCACCAGCACGTCCACGACTGGCAGGCCGTCCTCCTGGCCGCGCGCGACGCGGAGGCAAACTACTACGAGCACCAGTTCGATTGGCGAGGCCAGGGCCCGCCTGAGGACTTCGATGGCCCTCGCTTCTTCCCGCCGGCGCCCGAGTGGCGGCTGGCTGCCAGATTGGATGCCACCGTGCCCGGTGCCGGTGAGCACGCGGAGGTGGCCACGTCTACCGGCAAGCTCCGGCACATGCACGTGGTCGGCGACGTGGTCTTCGAGAAGGACGGCGCCGAGCACCGCCTGACCGGGTACGTCAGCGAGCGCGACGGCCACGCGGTGCTCTTCATGCCCTTCCGCGACGCGACGTCCGGCGTCGAGACGTATGGCTCGGGACGGTATGTCGAGGCAGCTCTCGACGAGGAAGAGCCTGACGCGTCGGTCGACCTGGACTTCAATTTTGCCTACAACCCGTCCTGCGCCTTCAGTCCCGCGTACGACTGTCCATATCCGCCCCCGCAGAACCGGCTGTCGATAGCCGTGCGTGCCGGCGAGATGCTTCCGTCCGGAACCCACGACCACTGACAGAAGGCACTGTCCGACGGCGGATATCCGGGTCGGACAGCGGCTGCACCTTCTCCGGCGGCGGGTCCGGCCCGGTGGCGGCCGGCACGACCGAGTCGACCGAGAGTAGCCGGCCGGGTACTGGAATGGTCGGGTACCATCCGAACGCTCAGTGCCGCGACCCGTGGAACGCCGGATCGCGGCTCGTTGTCGTGCCTTGGAAGGTCGCCGTGAAGCTCATCGTGGGGTTGGGAAACCCCGGTCGCCAGTACGAACAGACGCGCCACAACGTCGGCTGGATGGTTCTCGACCGCGTGTCGGATCGGGCAGGGCTGGGCGGCCGCGGCAAGGAGCGTGACGCTGCCGTCGTTGTTCGCGGCCGCTACCTCGACCAGGAGCTCGTCCTCGCCAAGCCGATGACCTACATGAACGAATCCGGGATCGCCGTCCGCAAGTTGCTCGCGCGCGAGCGCGTGCCGCTCTCGGACCTGCTGATCGTGTACGACGACTTCGACCTGCCGTTCGGCAAGCTGCGCATGCGCGAGGCGGGCAGCGCCGGCACGCACAACGGCTTGCGATCGATCGTCGCCGAGATGGAGACGCAGAAGATTCGCACGACTTCGTGTCGGCATCGGAGAGCCGAACCGCGATCGCGACGCCAAGAGCCACGTTCTGTCGCGATTCAGCCAGGCCGAACAGGACCAGCTCGAACACCATCCTCGATGCGGCCGCCGACGCGGTCGAGGACTGGGCGACGGAGGGTGCAGCGCGGGCCGCGAACCGATGGAACGCCTGGACCATCCCGACCGACGCTGCGGCCGAAGTCGCGGGCGATGGCATCGAGCCGCTCCAGCCCGAGACGACCGAACAGCAGCGCGCGGATGCGGCGAACGGCATCACCCGAACCAAGACCGGGTGGCGAAAGCTGCTGCCCACGGGCACGCCTACGGAGCGGTCGCGATGACCGCGGTCGAGCCCGGATTGCGCGGCCGGCGCGGCCGCGAGCGCCGCATCGCTGAGGAAGCGCGCGCACAGTCGGCCGCGCAGTCCGCCAAGCAAACCTCGGGCGACTCGGCCCGCCATCGAATGCCGGACCTCTCGGCCCTGCTGCCATTGCTGGCCGAACGCGGCGAGCTGACCGCGCTCGTCGAGCGGTTTCGCCGCTCGACCGACGGCCGATCGGGCCAGGCGCTCCGCCACGTTACGTACGCCTCGATTCCGCACGGCGCCAAGACATACCTTGCGGCAGCGCTCGTCGTCGCGTCCGGTGAGCGGCTCGTCTGGATCGCGCGAGACGCCGAGATCGCCGACCGCGTGGCTGACGAGCTGCGCGCCTGGCTCGGTAGCCCTGGCTCCGTGGTGACGCTGGAGCCGCGGACCGCATTGGCGTACGAACGCTCGGAGCTGGTGCGCGACGAGAGTGCGGCTCGTGTCGCTGCCCTTGCCGCATGGAAGAAGCCCGATGGGCCGCGGATCCTGGTCGCGGGCGTCCAGGCGCTCTTCCAGCGCACGCTGCCCCCGGAGCGACTGCCCGACGAGCCGGTTCGACTCCGAACCCAGGCGCGCATCAGCCAGGAGCGAGCGCTCCGAACCCTGGTCGAGCTCGGCTATGAGTCCGTGCCTGAGGTCTCCGGCCGCGGCGAGTTCGCGCGCCGTGGCGGAATCGTGGATGTCTTCCCGGCAGGGCAGCCACTCCCCGTTCGCATCGAATGGTTCGGCGACGAGGTCGAGACCCTGCGAGCCTTCGATCCAGCCGATCAGCGCGGTGTCGGCTCGCTCGAAGAGACGACGCTCCTCCCGGCGAGCGAGTTCAGCGTCCCGACCGACCTCGATGCCCGGCTCGGCAGCGCAGCACGACGGTTGCCCGAAGGGCTGGCCGGGGACCTTGCGCATCTCGAGACCGGCGTCCTCGGGGATGCGGCAGAGATCTGGGCCGGATACCTCGCACCGTCGACCGCGCTCGACCATTTGGGGGAAGCGATCTGGCTGGTCGACGAGCCGGGCGACGTCGAACAGTCGGCGGCCTTCCTCCAGGCGCAGGCCGACGAGCGGCGCTCGGAGCTCGAACACAGCGGCCAACTGACCAAGGGCTGGCCGAGCGCCTACCCCGAGCCGCGGGACTGGAAGAAGCGCCAGGTCGCGGCGCGAACACTCGAGCTGACCTGGGAGAGCGAGGCCGAGGGCGCGCCCGTGGGCGGCAATCCGTTCGGCTGGCGAGAGCCCGCGGTGCCCTTGATGCGCACTGACGACCTGCCGCTGCAGATCGGCCGGTTGCGAGCAGAGGGCGTGCGGGTCGTTCTTGCATCCGACCAGTCGGCGCGTCTCGCGGAGGTGCTCTCCGATGCCGGACTGGTGATCGCCCCGACAAATCATCTTTCCGCGGCGCCCGACCGTGGCGCGGTGGTGCTGATCGATCGCAGCCTCAACACCGGCTTTGCCGGTGGTCCGGACGAGCTGGTCGTCATCACCGACCGCGAGCTCTTCGGGTCGGTCCGCGTCCGTCGGCCGCGTGCCCTTCGACGGGTCGTGCCACGCGACCTGCTGGAGCGCCTCGAGCCCGGTGACGCGGTCGTGCACATCGACCACGGCGTCGCGAAGTACGCCGGCCTGGTTCGGCGCGCGGCGGGAGGCGAGGGAGCCGAGGAGCGCGACTTCCTCGAGCTTCGCTTTGCGGGGAGTGACCGCATCTGGGTCCCGGTCGAGCAGATCGACCGCGTCTCTCGGTACGCCGGGGGAGAGGAGCCGACGCTTTCGAAGCTCGGCGGCGGCGAGTGGCAGCGCGCCAAGTCTCGCGTCCGCCGCGCTGTCGGCGACCTGGCCAAGGAGCTCCTGTCAGCTGTACTCGGCTCGTGCTCGTGCCCACGGCCGTCCGTTCGGCGATGACTCTCCGTGGCAGCAGGAGATGGAAGCCGCCTTCCCCTACGAGGAGACGCCCGATCAGCTGCGCGCGGCGCTCGAGGTCAAGGCCGACCTCGAGCGGGAAACCCCCATGGACCGGTTGGTCGTTGGCGACGTTGGCTACGGCAAGACCGAGGTGGCGTTGCGCGCCGCCTTCAAGGCGATCCAGGAGGGCACGCAGGTCGCCGTGCTCGTGCCGACGACCGTGCTTGCCGCGCAGCACCTGGTCACCTTCAGCCAGCGCTTTGCCGCGTACCCGGTGACCGTGCGGATGCTCAGCCGCTTCGTGCCGCCGCAGGAGCAGAAGGACACGCTCGCCGGACTTGCCGCGGGGACCGTGGATCTCGTCATCGGAACGCACCGGCTGCTCAGCAAGGACGTGCAGCTTCAAGGACCTGGGGCTGGTCGTGGTCGACGAGGAGCAGCGCTTCGGCGTTACCCACAAGGAGCGCCTCAAGCAGCTCAAGACCGAGGTCCACGTGCTCACGCTGTCGGCAACACCGATCCCGCGGACGCTCAACCTGGCGCTTGTCGGCGTGCGCGACATGAGCGTCATCGAGACTCCGCCCGAGGATCGCCTGCCCATCCAGACGCGCGTGGCAGAGGCGTCCGCCGGCCTCGTTCGCGACGCGATCCTGCGCGAGCTCGATCGCGGCGGCCAGGTCTTCTACGTCCACAACCGCGTCGAGACGATCGAGGCGCAAGCCGAGCAGCTGCGACGGCTGTTGCCGCAGGCGCGGATCGTGGTCGCCCACGGCCAGATGGGAGAAGGCCAGCTCGAGCGCGTGATGCTCGCGTTCGCACGCGGCGACTTCGACGTGCTCGTGTGCACGACCATCATCGAGTCGGGTCTCGACATCCCCAACGCCAACACGATCGTGATCGACCGTGCCGACGCGCTTGGCCTGGCGCAGCTCTACCAGCTGCGAGGCCGGGTCGGCCGCTCTTCCCGACGCGCGTATGCCTACCTGCTCTACCGCCGGCGGGAGCGGCTGTCGGACATCGCGAGAAAGCGGCTCGCCGCGATCTTCAACGCGTCGGAGTTGGGGGCTGGGTTCCAGATCGCGCTGTCGGACCTGGAGATCCGTGGTGCGGGCAACATCCTCGGAGGCGAGCAGCACGGCCATATGGCCGCGGTTGGCTTTGACCTGTACACGCGGATGCTGGCCGAGGCAGTCGAGGACGAGAAGGCGGTGCTGGAGCATCGCGAGCCGCGCCACACGCGCCAGTCGGCGGTCATCGATATCCCGGTCGATGCTTACCTGCCGGACGACTACGTGCCGGAGGAGCCGCAGAAGCTGGAGCTGTACCGGCGCCTCGGCCGCGTGGCCACGCAACGAGAGCTGGACGCGATCCGCGACGAGATGCTGGACCGCTACGGGCCGCTTCCCCCGATCTGCCTCGCGTCTCCTGGACGTGGCACGTCTCCGGCTCGCGGCAGAATCGGTCGGCATCGTCTCGGTGTCCCGCGAGGGCCCGCAGCTGGTGGTCCGCTTCGCCGACGACTGGTCGCGCTCCGGTGTGCTGCGTGCGCTGGCTCCGGCCGGACCGGGCGATCGGCTTCCCGGCGTGCCCATCGGGGGCGTCGTGGGTGGCTCCAACCAGGTTCGCGTCCAGGTTCCGCGCGGCAACGTCGACGCGTGGCAGACGACCCGTGCGGTCATCGAGCGCCTGTCTGACCGGCTGCCGAGGATCCTCGCCGGCGCCGCCTGATCAAGCGTCTCGGACCGGTCGTCGAGGCGTTCTCCCGACGGCTGCAGGGTGATGCGCGACAGCTGCGTTCCGGAGAGTGGAATGGTTCGTTGACGGTCTCGAAAGGCCAAGCGTAGGATCGGACGACTCCAGCGCGACCAACGGGCGAACCCCGGCATTCCGACAATCCCGAGCGTCGCGGCCGGCGTAACAGAAGATGCACGACGCCGCTCCGTGCGGCGTCGGGTCCCTCGCACCCAGGTCACGTGCAGCCTTCCGATCCGCAGCTAGGAGGCACCACGGCGATGATCCCGCCCCAGTTCGACTATGTGCGTCCGGGAACGCTCGACGAGGTGCTCGCGGTGCTCCGCGACCGAGAAGGCGAGGCGAAGCTCCTCTCGGGTGGGTTCAGCCTGCTCCCGCTGCTCAAGCTCCGGCTCGCGCAGCCCGAGTTGCTGGTCGATCTCCACGACGTCCAGGGCTTGGACGGCATCGCCGAGGACGACCAGTACCTGCGGATCGGCGGTCGTGCCACGCACCGGCAGATCCTGGAGAGCCCGATCGTCGCGCCGTACAAAATGCTCACGGACGCGGCGGCCGGCATCGGCGATCCGCAGATCCGCAACTGGGGCACGATCGGTGGGTCCGTGGCCCATTCGGACCCGAGCGCCGACTGGCCGGCCGTTCTCCAGGCGGCCTACGCCACGATCGTGGTTCGCAATGCCGCGGGGGAGCGCGAGCTCCCTGCGCGAGGCTTCTTCGTGGACGCATTCGAGACCCAGATCGCCGCCGACGAGGTGCTCACCGAGGTCCGCTTTCCCAAACGCGGAACGAACCCGCAGGTGACGACCGGCGCCGCCTACAAGAAGCTTGAGCGACGTGCCGGCGACTTCTCGACGGTCGGCGTCGCCGTGCTCCTGCTGTTCGACCAGGCGGGCTCGATCGTGCGTGCCGGCATCGGCATCACCGCGGTCGCGCCGGCGCCGTTCGCCGCAGAGGCAGCAGAGCAGGCGCTGGTCGGCAAGACCGCGTCAGATGAGACCTTCCGCGCTGCGGCCGCTGCGGCCGCGGCCCAGAGCGAGCCCGTTACCGACAGCCACGGACCGGCCGATTACAAGCGGGCGATGGTCAGCGAGATGACCCTGCGAGCGCTGCGGACGGCAGCCGAGCGTGCCGGCCGAGCGGCGTGAAGGAGACGAACGACATGAGCGACGGCACCAAGCACATCGTCGTCACCGTCAACGGCGAACCGAAGGAGGCCGATGTCGAGCCGCGGCTGCTCCTCGTGCACCTGCTGCGCGACGTGTTCGGCCTGACCGGGACGCACATCGGCTGCGATACATCGAACTGCGGTGCCTGCACCGTCCACCTCGACGGGATGTCGGCCAAGTCGTGCACGGTCCTGGCCGTCCAGGCCGACGGCCGCGAGGTGAAGACCATCGAGGGGATGGCTGACGGCGCCAACCTGCACCCGCTGCAGCAGGCCTTCTGGGACCAGCACGGCCTCCAGTGCGGCTTCTGCACGCCGGGAATGATCATGCAGGCCGCCTGGCTGCTCGGGGAGAACGCGGACCCGAGTGATGCCGAGATCCGCGAGGGGATCAGCGGCAACCTCTGCCGCTGCACGGGATACGTGAACATCGTCAAGGCGATCCAGCAGGCGGCGGGGGCGATGGCGTCGAGCGACGAGTCCGCCGCTGAACCGGCCGGCGCGGCACAGGCATAGCGGGCGAGGAGCAGCAGCGATGGCGACGGAGATGCACGAGCGGCCCGCCGGAATGCAGGAGCCGCAGACTACGCCCGAAGTCGGTGGCATGGGCCACTCGGTCAAGCGCAAGGAGGACCCACGCTTCATCCGTGGCGCCGGCGAGTACATCGACGACGTCAACCTGCCGGGCCAGCTGTGGCTGGACATCGTGCGCAGCCCCTATGCGCACGCCAAGATCCTCTCGATCGACACGTCGGAGGCACTCAAGGTGCCAGGCGTCGCGGCGGTCATCGTGGGTGCCGACCTGGAGAAGGCAGGCCTCCACTGGATGCCGACCCTGGCCGGCGACAAGCAGATGGTGCTGCCGACCGACACGGTCATGTACCAGTCGCAGGAAGTGGCCGCGGTGGTCGCCACGTCCCGGTACGCGGCGGCCGATGGCGTCGCTGCCGTGATGGTCGACTACGACCCGCTGCCGGTGATCGTCGATCCGTTCCGCGCCCTCGACCCGGGGGCGCCGGTGCTGCGCCCGGATCGCGGCGAGGAGAAGCAGAACAACCACATCTGGCACTGGGAGTCGGGCGACGCGGCGGCGACGGACGCCGCAATCGCGGCAGCGGATCGCGTGGTGGAAGAGGACATCTACATCCCGCGGATCCACGTCGCATCGATCGAGACGTGTGGCTGCGTGGCCGACTGGGACGCGATTCGCGGCCAGTTGACCCTGCACATGACAAGCCAGGCACCGCACGCGATTCGCACGGTGCTGGCGCTCGTGTCCGGGCTTCCAGAGCAGAACATCCGCGTCAAGACCCACGACATCGGCGGCGGCTTCGGTGGCAAGGTCCCGGTCTACCCGGGCTACGTGCTGGCAGTGGTCGCCTCGCTCACGACCGGCAAGCCAGTCAAGTGGATCGAGGACCGCTCCGAGAACCTGCAGGCCGACTCGTTCGCCCGCGACTATCACATCCACGCGCAGCTGGCGGCAAACAACGACGGCCGCATCACCGCACTCAAGGTTCGGACGGTTGCCGACCACGGCTACACCGATGCCGCTGCGGACCCGTCCAAGTTCCCGGCGGGCCTGTTCAACGTGATCACCGGCTCGTACGACTTCAAGGACGCCTTCGTCGAGGTCGACGGCGTCTACACCAACAAGCCGCCCGGAGGCGTTGCCTACCGTTGCTCGTTCCGTGTGACCGAGGCCGTCCACGCGATCGAGCGGATGGTCGACATCCTGGCCCACGACCTGGACATTGACCCGGCCAAGCTGCGCATGGACAACTTCATCCAGCCCGAGCAGTTCCCCTACAAGACGCCGACGGGCTGGTCGTACGACTCCGGCGACTACGGTCGCGCGCTCCAGCTGGCGCTCAAGAAGATCGGCTACGACGACCTTCGCCGCGAGCAGGCGGAGAAGCGCGCCAAGGGTGAGCTGATGGGCATCGGCATCAGCAGCTTCACCGAGATCGTCGGCGCAGGGCCGTCACACGACTTCGACATCCTCGGGCTCAAGATGTTCGACTCGTGCGAGATCCGGGTCCATCCGACGGGCAAGGTCCTCGCTCGCATCGGCGTCCAGACGCAGGGCCAGGGGCACGAGACGACCTTTGCCCAGATCATCGCGGAGGAGCTGGGCTTTCCCGTCGCGGACATCAAGATCGAATACGGCGACACGGACACGGCGCCCTACGGCCTTGGCACGTACGCATCGCGCTCCACGCCGGTGGCCGGTGCCGCGACTGCCGTGGCGGCTCGCAAGATCCGTGAGAAAGGCCGGCTGATCGCGGCGCACCTGCTGGAAGCCAACCCGGATGACCTCGAGTGGACCAACGGCAAGTTCAGCGTGAAGGGCTCGCCGGACCGCTCCAAGACCATCCAGGAGATCGCCTTCGCGGCCTACACCAACCACCCACAGGGGATGGAGGCCGGCTTCGAGGCAGTCGACTACTACGACCCGCCCAACCTGACGTTCCCGTTCGGCTCCTACATCTGCGTCGTCGATATCGACAAGGGCACGGGCGAGGTGAAGGTGCGCCGCTTCGTCGCGGTCGACGACTGCGGCAACATCATCAACCCGATGATCGTGGACGGGCAGATCCACGGCGGGCTGACCATGGGCCTGGCACCCGCCCTCTACGAGTCGATCACCTACGACGAGAACGGCAACAACATGACCGGCACGTTCATGGACTACCTCCTCCCGACGGCGGTCGAAACGCCCGCGTGGGAGCTGGACAAGACCGTGACGCCATCGCCGCATCATCCGATCGGCGCCAAGGGCGTCGGCGAGTCGGCCACGGTCGGTGCCCCGCCCGCGATCGCGAACGCGGTCGTGGATGCGCTCTGGCACCTGGGCGTGCGCAACATCGATATTCCGATCACGCCGCCCAAGGTGTGGGCGATCCTCCACGAGAAGGGAGTGTCCTGATCGCAAGCGACGCTTGGACACCGGCGGCCACGCCGGAAGCCAACCGCTTCGCGCGCAGCAACGCGCAGCGTTGCGGAGGAGAACGTTGAGGGCGGCACACCGGCCACTTCGCCGGCTCGAGCTCTACCGCCGGGCATCGGAGCTGGTCGAGGCGGGCAAGCCGTTCGCGATCGCCACGGTCGTGGCGGTCAGACGGCCGACCTCGGCCCGACCAGGCGCGCACGGCATCATCCACCCCGACGGTTCGATCGAGGGCTGGGTTGGCGGCAGCTGCGCCCAGCCCGTCGTCGTTCGCGAGGCGCTTCGATCGATCTCCGACGGCCGCAGCCGCCTTCTTCGAATTTCGCGAGACGCACCCGTCCGACGCGATGCGCGCCGACGGCGTGATCGAGTTGGTCATGACCTGCCACTCCGGGGGAACGCTGGAGATCAACGTGGAACCGGTCCTGCCCGCACCCGCCCTGTGGGTGCTCGGAACGACGCCAATCTGTGCCGCACTCGTCGAGCTCGGCGAGGCAGCCGGGTTCGACGTCACCCTGATCGACCCAGTCGCGGAAGCGGAGGCCTTCGGCGCCGCGAGCCGGATCGTCGCCTCGAGCGACCTCGCCCGGGTCGATGCCACCTCGGCGCCGTATGTCGTCGTTGCGACCCAGGGCCAGTGGGACGAAGAGGCGCTTGCCGCGGCACTGCGGAGGGACGTCGCCTACGTCGGCCTGATTGCCTCGCCGACGCGTGCGACCGTCGTGCGTGATTACCTCCGCGACGAGGGCATCCCCGAGGAACGAATCGCCGCGATCCGCGCCCCGGCAGGGCTCGATCTCGGTGCGGAGACACCCGAGGAGATCGCCCTCTCGATCCTGGCTGAGCTGGTCCAGGTTCGCCGCGGGCGCGCGCCGTTCGTTGCCGCACCAGGACCCGCGACGCTGGCAGGCGCCGGCTCGCCATCCGCCGGCTCGCGTCCGCCGGCTCGCTATCGGCGGCGCCGTCGATCGCCAAGTCCGGCTTCGAGGGTCCGGAAGGCATCGTGCTCCTGGATCCGGTCTGCGGCATGACCGTCGACGCAGACGACATCCGCCACCTGGCGGAGCACGATGGCATCGTGTACGCGTTCTGCACGCTCGGTTGCCGGACGCGCTTCGTGAAGGATGCGACCGCGTTCCTGCCCGTGGCCGCGCAGTCGACCGTTTCGTAACAACAGGGGAGCCAGATGGAGTTCTCGGGAAGCCAGGTCATCAACGCACCGCCGGAGAAGGTCTACGACTTCCTGCTCGACCCCAACCAGGTCGCGTTCTGCGGCCCGGGCGTCGAGTCGATCGAGATCATCACGCCGACGGCGTTCAAGGCCAAGGCGAAGGTCGGGGTCGGCTTCATCTCCGCTCGTTTCAACATCGACATGGAGATTGCCGATTCGGAGCGGCCGAGCCGCGCCGTGATCAAGGCCAAGGGCCAGGCGCCGGGCTCTGCCGCGCATGGGACGGCGACGATGAACCTCTCACCCGGCGACGCCCCGAATACGACGTTGCTCCTGTGGGCAGCGGACGTCGTGATGACCGGGCTCATCGCCACCGTCGGCCAGCGCCTGATCCAGAGCACGGCAAACAAGCTGGTCGGCCAGGCGTTCGACTGCATCAAGACCAAGCTCGAGGCCTGATCCGCGTCCGACGGGGAGATGCCTCCGGCTTTCCCTCGTTTGGTGGCATTTCCCGACATCGGAATCGGCTGGATCCCGAGCGGTGCCACCTGGGGCGGCGCGGCGGTATCGATTGCGTGGCAAAGGCCGGCATTTGATGGGAGTTGACGCCGTCTGGCGGCGATCTTCGTCACCGAAGCCGTTCCCGTGTCGCCAAATCCACGCAAATGGTGAGACGCCGTTCGGTTCGCTGGCGCAGCCCATGAGCCCATGAGCCCGGAGCCCGGAGCCCCGGAGCCCGCAGCCCCGGAGTGATCCCTAAGCTCGAGTTCGGTCTCGGCTGTAGCGGCGCACCGAGAAGGCAGCACTTGCCGCGGCGATCACGACGCACCAGGCCACGGCCGCGAGGCCGTCACCGCCGGGTGTGCCGAGCAGCAGTGATCGCATCGTCTCGATGAGCGGCGTGATGGGCTGGTGATCAGCGAACCACGCCAGCACGCCCGGCATCGACGAGGTGGGCACGAAGCCGCTCGAGATGATCACGAGCAGAAGCACCAGCATCGGCAGGTTGCTGGCGGTCTCGACGCTGCCTGCGGCCATCGCCAGCGCGACACCCAGCCAGGTGAAGGCAAAGGACACCAGCACCAAGAGCGCCAGCGCCGCCAGCCAATCCTGGGGGACCGTGGCGGCCCGGAAGCCCAGCAGCACGGCCACGATCCCCACTGCCGCGACCGCGATCATGGTCTGGACCATGCCGGCGACCACGTGTCCGGTGAGAACCGCCGTGCGCGAGACGGCCATCGACCGCAGACGCGTCACGAACCCGGTGTTCATGTCCGACGCGACCCCGATCGTGGTGCCGTTGATCGCGCCGATCACCGCGATCAGGAGCATCCCCGGCGTCAGGTAGGCGAGGTACGCCTCCCGGCTCGGGACGGCGGTCTGCAGCCCCGCGCCCAGCATGCCTCCGAACACGTACACGAACAGCAGCAGCAGCACGATCGGCGTGAGGACCACGAACACCGTCAGCGACGGGTAGCGCCGCAGGTGCAGCAGTTGCCGGCGGAGCATGGTCGTGGTGTCGGCCATGAGGTAGGCGGAAGCAGTCATCGGAGGTGCGCTCCTTCGCGAGCCGCATCGTCGCGGCCGGTGAGGGTGAGGAAGACGTCGTCGAGGTCGGGCGTTTCGACGGACAGCGCCTGGACATCGACCGAAGCGCCATCGAGTGCCGTCAGCACCGTGCGCAGCGTCGCCACGCCGCCGCCTGCGACCGTGAGGCTGAGACTGTCGTCGTCTCGATTCGAACCCGGCAGCAGGGCTGCCGCGCGGTCGAGCTGCGCGCCATCCGAGAACGACAGCCGCACCTGCCCACCGGGGACGAGACGCTTGAGCTCCGCCGGCGTGCCGGACGCGACGACGCGTCCATGGTCGATCACGGCGATCTGATCCGCGAGCTGGTCAGCTTCGTCGAGGTACTGCGTCGTGAGCAGCACCGTCACTCCGCCCCCGACGAGCTCTCGCACGATGTGCCAGACCTCGCGGCGCGCGCGCGGGTCGAGACCGGTCGTCGGCTCGTCGAGAAAGATGATCCGTGGATTGCCGATCAGCGTCATGGCGAGGTCCAGCTTCCGCTGCATCCCGCCTGAGTAGGTCGCGACCGGTCGATCGGCCGCGTCGGTCAGCTCGAAGCGCTCGAGCAGCTCCTCCACGCGAAGGCCGGCGGCTGCACCTTCGAGGTGTCGCAGGTCGGCCATGAGACGCAGGTTCTCGGCGCCGGTCAGGAACATGTCGACCGCCGAGAACTGGCCGGTGAGCCCGATCTGTGCGCGAACCCGATCGGGATCGGTCAGGGCATCGATCCCTCCGACCTCGACGATGCCCGCGTCGGGCGCGAGCAAGGTGGCGAGAATGCGCACGGCGGTCGTCTTGCCGGCACCGTTCGGTCCGAGCAGGGCGAACACCGTGCCCGGCTCGACGACGAGATCGATCCCATCAAGCGCGACCTGGTCGCCGAAGGTCTTGCGTAGTCCGCTGACCCGGATTGCCGGCTGCCCGTTCATCGCCCGCCTCCGATGGTCGCAGGCAATGCTGGCCCGAAGACCGAGCTAGATGTCGAGGTCCTCCACGACCACGTCCTGAGCGGCATCGGCCACAAGCTCGTAGAGCTCGGCGGGAATGTGCTCGCGAACCGCGTCGAGTGTTTCGTAGACGTCGATCGACGAGCTGCCCGTGCGGCTGCCCCAGGTCGCGGGCTGCAGACCCAGCTGGGCACGCCAGCCGGCCGGCTTGCCATCCGGCGTGCGCGAATCCCAGCCCTCCTGGCGGTCGACGTGGACCGCGAACTTGCCCGAGCGCGTTCGATAGACGCGGTAGATGTCGGGGTGGCTGGACGAGGAGGTTGCCCAAGTGCCGAGCAGGACGCCGGAGAAGCGAACCTTTCTGCGCTTCTTCCCGACGCCGACGCGCACGATGATCTCGTCGAAGCCTTCGAGGCGTCCTTCCTCGACGTCGACGTAGCGCTTGAGCGCACCACTGATCGCGGCTGACAGGTTTCCGCCAGCGAGTTCCTGGGCGCGCTGGTAGAGCTTGAGGTCTCCTTCCGAGACATAAATGGTCTTGTTCGGCACGTCGGCATCGTAACTCCCTGCTGTGGTTGCAAGCATGCGTATGAGTATACGTATAGCCATGGAGCCGTCAAGGCCCGGGACGCAACGGGACAGTCAGGAATTGACGCCAAGCTGCGGCCTTGACCCAGTGGGTCCGCCGAGTGCACGATGGCCCGACTCTCGAGGAGCCGTGCAGGAGGGCCGAAACGGTGACGGTGTCGGTTGCGCTCGTCGTCAATGGCGTCCCACGAACCGTGGACGTCGAGCCGAGACGGCTGCTGGTCCAGCTGCTCCGCGAGGACCTGGGCCTCACGGGGACCCACGTCGGCTGCGACACGAGCCAGTGCGGTGCCTGCACGGTTCACGTCGACGGGTTCGCCGTGAAGTCCTGTTCGATGCTCGCAGTCCAGGCGGATGGCAGCGCAGTGACCACCATCGAGGGACTCGCCCCGGATTCAGGGCTGCATCCGATCCAGCAGGCCTTCTGGGAGAAGCACGGCCTGCAGTGCGGCTTCTGCACCCCCGGCATGATCATGACGGCGGCCGACCTGCTGGCCACGGACCCAGATCCCGACGACGGAGCGATCCGCCACGCGCTCGAGGGCAACTTCTGCCGCTGCACCGGCTACCAGAACATCGTGGCCGCGATCGCGCGGGCCGCTCAGCAGATGCGAGACGCCGAGAAGGAGCCGGTCATCGGCTTCCCCGGTCCGTCCGCGGCGAACGGGTAGGAGGGACGCGCGATGGCAATTGACGTACTCGGCGCCCCCATCAAGCGGGTCGAGGACCCCCGCTTCATCACCGGCAAGGGCCGCTACATCGACGACATCTCGATGCCCGGGATGGTCCATCTCGCCATCCTGCGCAGCCCGTACGCGCGGGCGAACATCCGATCCGTCGACACGACCGGCGCGAAGACGATGCCCGGCGTGATCGCCGTCATCACCGGCGACGAGATTCCCTACAACCCGCTGCCGATGGCCTGGCCGGCCGGCGGCTCGGCAGGGATCCAGAACAACGTCAACACGCCGCGCGTGCTGGCCACCGACAGCGTCATGTGGACCGGCGAAGGCGTCGCTGCCGTCGTCGCGGAAACGGCCGCGCAGGCCGTCGACGCGCTGGAGAAGATCGCCGTCGACTACGAGCCGCTGCCGACCGTCATCGACGCCGAGAAGGCCACCCAGCCCGGCGCACCGCAGCTCCACGAGAACGCGCCCAACAACGTGGTCTTCGAGTGGTCGGTCGGGGACAAGGACGGCACCGCGGCCGCAATCGACGGTGCCGAGGTCGTCGTCAAGCAGCGCATCGTCAACCATCGGCTGATCCCGGTGCCGATGGAGGTCCGCGGCGACATCGGCTGGTACAACCCCGGCACGGACGAGTACACGCTCTGGTTCTCGAGCCAGACGCCGCACATCCAGCGGCTCCTCGTCGGCATCTTCACGATGGGCATCCCCGAGCACAAGCTGCGCTGCATCAGCCCGGACGTGGGCGGTGCCTTCGGCAGCAAGATCTTCTGCTACGCCGACTACGCGCTGGTCCTCTACGCCTCCAAGCTGATCGGCGGACGGCCGGTGAAGTGGATCGAGACGCGCCGCGAGAACTTCCAGTCGACGATCCACGGCCGAGACCACATCACCTACCTCGAGATCGCAGGCTCCAAGGACGGCACGGTCAGTGGCCTGCGGGTCAAGACGTTCGCGAACCTCGGCGGCCGCCTCTCCACGATCGGCCCCGGCATTCCGACCACGTTGTACGCCCGCGTGCTGTCGGGCTGCTACAAGATCCCCAACGTCTACGCCGAGGTCACCGGCGTGTACACGAACACGGCGTTCGTTGACGCGTACCGCGGCGCCGGCCGGCCGGAGGCGACCTACGTCATCGAGCGCGCGATGGACCTCTTCGCGGCCGAGATCGGGATGGATCGCGCCGAGCTGCGCAAGCGCAACTTCATCGCTCCGGACCAGTTCCCCTACGAGAATCCGTCGGGTCTCGGCACGGCATCGGGCGGCGCCAAGATCTACATCGACTCGGGCAACTACGAGCCGGCCTTGGACAAGGCACTCGCGGCGGTCGGCTACGCCGATCTCGCCAAGCAGAAGGCCGAGGCCGAAGGGCGCGGCAAATTGCTCGGGCTCGGCTGGTCGTCGTACCTCGAGGTCTGCGGCGTCGCGCCGTCCAAATGGATCGGTGCCGTCGGCGAGGGCTGGGGCGCCGCGATGTGGGAGTCGGCCAACATCCGCGTCCACCTCACCGGCAAGGTCGTCGCAACCGTCGGCACGCAACCCCAGGGCCAGGGCCACGAGACGACCTACGCGCAGGTGATCTCCCACGAGCTGGGCGTGCCCATGGACGACATCGTCGTTCAGCACTCCGACACGCTGGGCACGCCGTTCGGCTACGGCTCGTACGGCTCGCGCACGTCGTCGGTGGGCATGACCGCAGCGATCAAGGCGGCCGGCAAGATCCGCGAGAAGGCCAGGAAGTACGCCGCGCACATGCTCGAGGCGTCACCCGACGACATCGAGGTCGACGGCGCCGACTACCGCGTCAAGGGATCGCCCGACAAGAAGAAGACGATCCAGGAGATCGCCTTCGCGCTGGACCTGGCGTTCGACGCGCCCGAGGGGATGGAGCCGTACCTGGACGAGACCGCGTACTACGACACGCCCAACTGCACGTGGCCGTTCGGCACCCACGTCGCGGTCGTCGAGATCGACAAGGAGACCGGCAACGTCGAGCTGGTGCGCTACGTGGCCGTGGACGACGTTGGCAAGAAGATCAACCCGCTGATCGTCGATGGCCAGCTGCACGGCGGCATCGCGCAGGGCGTCGGGCAGGCGCTCTGGGAGGAGGCCATCTACGACGATGCGGGCCAGCTGCTGTCGGGCACCCTGCTCGACTACGCGATCCCGCGCGCGTCATGGCTGCCCCACCTGGAGCTCGACGAGACCGTCACCCCGTCGCCGGTCAACCCCATCGGCGTCAAGGGCGTCGGTGAGGCGGGTGCCATCGCGTCGACGGCTGCCGTCGCGAACGCGGTCATCAACGCGTTGTCGTCGCTGGGCATCCGCCACCTTGACATGCCGTTCACGAGCCAGAAGATGTGGCACGCCATGCGTGCCGCCGAAGGTGCCGCAGGCGGCACAGGCGTTGGAGGAGAGAAATGATCCCCGCCGCCTTCGAATACGTCCGCCCGAGCTCGGTGACGGAGGCGCTCTCCGCGATCGGCAACGGCTCGAACGTCAAGCTGATGGCCGGTGGCCAGAGCCTGCTGCCGCTGCTCAAGCTGCGGCTGGCCGAGGCTGGCACGCTGGTCGACATCAGCCGCCTGTCCGAGCTGCGCGGCATCCGCACGCTGTCCGACGGCGGCTTCGCGGTGGGAGCCGCGACCACGTACGCAGATCTCCTGGACTCGAACGTCACGCAGCTGGCGCTGATGGCGGATGCGCTGCCCAACATCGCCGATCGACAGACGCGGTACCGCGGCACGATCGGCGGCGCGATCGCGCATGCCGATCCGACATCGGACATGGCGCCGCTGCTGCTGGCGCTCGACGCCGTCGTCGTGGCACGGTCGACGCAGGGACAGCGCGAGATCCCCATCACTTCGTTCTTCCAGGGTCCGTTCGAGACGGCGCTGCGCGCTGACGAGATCCTGACCGAGATCCGGCTGCCATCCCCGAAGGGCGACTACGGCTCGGCCTACCGGGTCATCGAGCAGCGCGCCTCGGGCTATGCGCTCGTCGGCGTCGCGGCCGTGCTCCGCTGGGTCAGCGGCGGCATCGATGACGTCCGCGTGGCGATCACCGGCGTCGGCGATCACCCGTATCGCGCCACGGCCGTCGAGGCCGCACTCAACGGCACCGACGGCGGCGAGGCAGCAATCGCGGCTGCCGCCGCCCACGCGACCGATGGCCAGACGGTCAGCGCGGACATCCACGCGGACGCGGAGTACCGAGCCGCGATGGCGGAGGTCTACGTGCGGCGCGCGGTCGCCGCAGCGATGGCGCGGGGTGGCTGAGAGCCCGACCCACCGCGACCGTTGAGGCTCGCTCGGATCGTTCCGGGCGAGCCGCTGGAGCGCGCCCTGGCCGGGGCCGTGCTCACCCGCGACCTGCTCGTCGGCGACGAACGCTGGTCCAAGGGCCGCCGGTTGTCGATCGACGACTTGGACAGCCTTGCTCGCAAGCCGGTGCGGGCACGCGGGCCGTGGGCGGCCGGACGGGGCGGTGATCAATCGCCTCTGCTCGTGAGCGTGCTCGTTCCCGACCCGACGGACATCCACGAGGACGAGGCAGCGCTTCGGTTGGCCGCGGCCATCGCCGGCGCGAGCGTCACGATCCGTGGCCCGTCGGAAAGCCGGGTCGACCTCATTGCCTCACACGCTGGGGAGCTGCGCATCGACGTCCACGGGCTCGAGCTGCTCGACCGGATCGATCCGGTCGCGGTCTTCACGGGCCTGGACGGCCAGATCCTCTCGGAAGGTCAAATTGCCGCCAGCGTGAAGGTCGGACCGCACCTCGTGCCCGTGCAGGCCATTGAACGTGCCGAAGCCGTCCTGCGGCGTCGCAGGCGGCCGCTGGTCGAAGTCCGGCCGTTCGCGCGTCGTCGCGTTGCCGCGCTCGTGCGCGAGACGCTCGGATTCGGCGGCCCGGGAGCGCTTCGAGTCGAGCATCCGGACGCGAATCGAGTACCTGGGCTCGGATCTGGTGGCGATCGAGTACGTCAGTGACGACCTGGATGCCGTCCGCGCCCGGCTGGACGCGTTGCGCGCCCAGAGGATTGACATCCTGCTGACGGCGGGCGCCGGGTCAACGGACCCGAACGATCCCGTGTTCGTGGCCCTCGACGAGCTCCGCGGCAACGTCGTGAGCCACGGCGTCCCCGCTCACCCGGGGTCCATGCTCTGGGTGGGCCGGCTCGACCGCACCACCCTCATCGGCCTGCCCACCTGCGGTGCCTACTCGCGCGCGACCGCGGTGGACCTGCTCCTTCCCTGGCTGCTGGCCGGCGACCCGCCGACGCGGACGACGATTGCGCGGCTCGGCTATGGCGGCGTGCTCACCCGCGACATGCGCTTCAAGATGCCGGCCTACGCGCGCGAGCTCGAGGCACCTGAGGGATGAGGAACTGATGGAATTCTCGGAGGCAGTCCGTCGCCGGCGCATGGTCCGGCACTTTGCGCCCGACCCGATCGATCGCGCGGTCCTCGAGCGGATCGCCGCGATCGCCCAGCGTGCGCCGAGCGCGGGCTTCAGCCAAGGTCAACGGCTGCTGATCGTGACGGATCCGGAGATGCGACACCGGATCGCCCGACTCTGCGGCGAGGAAGAGATGGCTGCGGTCGGGTTCGATCCGTGGCTGAGCGAGGCCCCGGCCCATGTCATTCCGTGTGTCAGCGAGGAGGTCTACCACCGGCGCTACCGCGAGGCGGACAAGCTCCAGGAAGATGGCACCGAGATCATCTGGCCGGTCCCGTATTGGTGGATGGACGTCGGCGCGACCGTCATGCTCGTCCTGCTCGCCGCAGTGGACGAAGGCCTGGCTGCCGGCTTTGCCGGAACGGACGATGCAGGCTACGTGGAAATGCATGCCCTGCTGGGCATCCCCGACGAGTTCGCGCCAGTCGGCGTGATCCCGATCGGCCGGCCGTTGCCCGACAAGCGCTCGCCATCACTCTTGCGCGGCTGGGCGCCGACCGGAGAGTTCTGTCGCTGGGAGCGCTGGTAGTCGACCGCATCGACTATTCGCCTGGGCGTCGAGATCAGGGGTTGGGTGTTCGCCGAGTCCGCGAGCGTTTCACCCTGTGACGTCGTCAGGTGCAAGTCGTTCTTGACGCTGCGTGTCGCGCGTGGGACGATGCGACTCTCCAACTTTCCCACTTGGAGACGAGCCCGTGACCCTTGTGAGGATCCGGCCGAAGGGCCAGGTCACCATTCCTGATGACATCCGTCGTGCCGCCCACCTTGCCGAGGGCGACTACGTGGCCATCTCCGTGCGAGACGGCGCCATCCTCCTTGAGCCGAAGGCCGTCGTTGACGCATCTCAGGCATGGTTTTGGACGGATGCCTGGCAGGCCGGTGAACGCGAGGCGTCGGCCGATATCGCCGACGGGCGAACCCGACCGTTCGGTTCGGACGAGGAGTTCTTGGCATCGCTCGAGTAGCGAATGCCCACGTACGAACGCTCAGCTCGCTTCGATCGTGACTGGGAAAGCTTGAGCGCTGCAGAGCGAGACCGCTTCCGTCGCGCGGTTCGCAACTTCGTGCAGGACTTGGCATCAGGCTCGTTCCGGGCTGGCTTGCGCGTGAAGGCCGTCCAGGGCGCGGACGGCATCTTCGAAATGACCTGGGCGCCGGACGGTCGGGCGACGTTCCAATACGGTCGCGGTCCTGGCGAAGGCGCCCACGTCATCTGGCGCCGCGTCGGCAGCCACGCGATCTTGAGGAAGCCCTAGAGGCACGGATCGTTGGCTCCGGTTGGTGGCGGCAGGCACTCGCGCCGCGTGAGCGGTTAGATTCGGTCCGTGACAACCACGGCCAATCCCGCCGCGACCGACTTGTCGATCGACAGGATCATGTCGGCGTTCGCGGAGCACAACTACGTCTGCGATCGCGCCCTCGCGACCTCGATCTTCCTGTCGCTGCGGCTCGGACGCCCGATCCTGCTGGAGGGCGAGGCCGGTGTCGGCAAGACCGAGGTGGCGAAGGTGCTCGCGGCAGTGCTCGGTGCGCGCCTGATCCGCCTGCAGTGCTACGAAGGGCTGGACGTCAACACCGCCGTCTACGAGTGGAACTATCCGAGGCAGATGCTCGAGATCCGGCTGCTCGAGGCACGCGGCCAGGCACAGGCGGCGTCCGCGCACGACATCTTCAGCGAGGCGTTCCTGATCAAGCGGCCGCTGCTGCAGGCGCTCGAGGCGCACGACGGCACGCCGCCGGTCCTGCTGATCGACGAGCTCGACCGCGCGGACGAGGAGTTCGAGGCGTACCTGCTCGAGATCCTCTCCGACTTCCAGGTCACGGTTCCCGAGATCGGGACGATCCGCGCCGAGCAGCCGCCGCGGGTGATCCTCACCTCCAACCGGACGCGCGAGATCCACGACGCGCTCAAGCGGCGCTGCCTGTACCACTGGATCGACTACCCGACCGCGGCAAAGGAGCTGGCCATCGTCCAGGCCCGCCTGCCCGGCATGTCGGATCGTCTGGGCCGCCAGGTCGTCGGCTTCGTCCAGCGGCTCCGCGAGGCGGATCTCTCCAAGCTTCCCGGTGTTGCCGAGACGTTCGACTGGGCGGCGGCGCTGATGTCGCTCGGAGCGCAAGAGGTCACGCCGGAAGTGGTCGACCCGACGCTGGGCGTACTCCTCAAGTACCAGGAGGACGTCAAGCAGATCAAAGGACCGTACGCCGAACGCCTCGTCGCCGAGGTGACCGCAGCCGGCGGCTGACATGCTCGATCAGCCCGTCTCGGGACGTGTCTTTCTGCGCAACGTCCTCGACTTCGGGCGCGAGCTCCGACGCGAGGGCATGACCGCCGACCTGGCAGCCGTGCTCGACTACGCGCGGGCGCTCGAGCTGATCGACATCGGCGATCGCGAAGAGGTCCGCGCCGCAGGTGCCGGCGCTCTTCGTGCGACGCCGCGAAGAGATCGAACCGTACGACCGCGCCTTCGCACGCTTCTGGCGGCGCCGGCTCCGCCTGGCGCAGTCGCCAGTGCCTCCGCCGCCGACCCCTCCCGAAGAGGGACCGGACGGCCATTCCGGCGGGCGAGTCCGAGTCCGCGCAGATGGCCGAATCGCGAGGCGCAGACGAACGGAGAGGCGCCCGACGGCCCACCGGCGCTCACCGTCTCGCCCGACTCCTGGAGCGCAGCCGAATCGCTGCGGCACAAGGCATTCGAGCGGATGACCGCCGCCGAGCTGCGCGAGGCGGAACGTGCCATCGACCTGATGCGGCCCCTGCTGCCGGTGCGCCGCACGCGACGCTGGGAGCTCGGCCGCCGTGGGCCCGCTGCTGGCACCCCGCGAGATGTTGCGCCGGAACCTGTCTGCCGGGGGCGACCTGGTGGAGTGGGTCTGGCGCCGCCCACGCAAGCGGCCGCGCAGTGTCGTGGTCCTGCTGTGCGACATCTCGCGGCTCCATGGAGCGCCACTCCCGCCTGCTGCTGCGCTTCGGCCACGCGATGGCGCGTGCCGGCATCCGCATGGAGGCCTTCGCGTTCGGCACGCGGCTGACCCGCATCACGCCGATGCTGCGGCGCCGCGACCCGGACTCGGCACTGCGCGAGGTCTCCGAGGCCGTCGGGGACTGGTCCGGCGGCACCCGCATCGGCCACTCATTCCGCGAGTTCAACCAGGAATGGGCGCGACGCGTGCTGCGAACGAGCGGCATCGTCATCGTCGTCTCCGACGGCTGGGATCGAGGCGACCCAGCGTCTGGTCGGCACCGAGACGGAGCGACTGCAGCGCAACTCCCACCTCCTGGTCTGGCTGAACCCGCTCGCCGGCTCGTCCGGGTACCGGCCGCTCGCGCAGGGGATGGCCGCGGCGTTCCCGTTCATTGACCGATTCCTGCCGTGCCACGACCTCCAGAGCCTTCAGCACGTCGCGTCGGTGCTCGCGGAGCAGGCCTTCGCCCAGGCGCCAGTTTCAATCGCGCTCCCGCCGGTCCCGGTTTCGCGGTCGTTTCGGACAATTCCGTCATGAAGGAGCTGCTCCCGCAACTGGACGCGTGGCGCGAAGACGGCGCGACGTCCGCCCGAGCCGTGGTCATCCGCACCTTTGGCTCCGCACCGCGACCCGAGGGCGCGACGCATCCTGGTTTCGAGCGACGGTCGCCTCGCCGGCAGCGTCAGCGGCGGCTGCGTCGAGGGCGCCGCGTACGAGGAAGTCGAGCGGGCACGCGCCGACGGGCGCCAGCGCGTCATTCGGTACGGGATCAGCGACGAGCAGGCGTGGGACGTAGGCCTCGCCTGTGGTGGGACGATCGATGTGCTCATGCAGCCCTCCCTTCCGGCGGAGGTGGAGTTGGCGGCCCGGGAGCTGGGCAGGGCGGTGATCACGCCACTACCGGCCGATTCGCCGGGTCCGGCGTTTGGTCCGGTCCCCCCGGGCGCTGGGTCAGCTCCCGAGCCGGAGCTCACGTTGGAGGCCGGTCGTGACAGCTTGGTTGGCACGACCGGTGACGAAACCGCCGACCGCGCCCTGACGACCGCCGCTCTGGACGCCTTGCTGCGGGGGGTGTCGCGAACGGTTGAGATCGCGGGTCGCCAGTACTTCGTCGAGGCGTTCGCACGACGACCGCGATTGGTCATCGTCGGCGCCGTCCAGGTGGCGATCTCGCTCGTCATGCTCGCAAGAACCATGGGCTACGAGACCGTGGTCATCGACGGACGGCCTGCGTTTGCCTCGGCCGAGCGCTTCCCGGATGTCGACCGGCTCATCGTCGGCTGGCCGGACGAGGTTGCCGATGAAATCGGGCTCGGGCCTGACGATTCCGTCGCGGTCCTCTCTCACGACGTGAAGTTCGACGAGCCGGCGATCGTCACTGCGCTGTCGCGCGGGTGTCGCTACGTCGGTGCCGTCGGAAGCCGCAAGACCCAGGCGGATCGGCGCGAACGACTCCGCGCGGCAGGTGTCAGCGACACACAGTTGGCACGGCTGCATGGTCCGATTGGCCTCGATCTCGGCGGGCGTGAGCCGGCCGAGACGGCCCTGGCGATCATGGCGGAGGTCGTTGCCGAACGGTATGGCGGGTCCGGGACACCGATGGTGGAACGCGCACGAGAGACCGAGCGCGTGCGCGATGCGCAGGCCGCGGGGCGCGGCGTCGCCTAGCTCAGCGAACCGACGCCCCGAACCGATCGCCCGTCTCGGCCACGTCGGGCACGCCAGGCGAGTCCTGGGACCAGATCTGCTCCTTGGTCCCGTCCGTTCCGGTTGGACCGCCGTACAGCAACTGGACCGCACCGGCGCCGCGCGTGGAACCTACGCGATCGTGCGGGACTCCGATCGCGAGGTCGCCGGTGAGGCCGCCATCGAAGTGGCCGATCGAAAGCGCCCAGCCGAACTTGTCGGCCTTCTCCTGGGTCCCGTCGACCTTGCCGACGCCCTGGAAGAGGAACGCTCCGGAGAGGGATGTTCCGCTCGTTCGCCCGAAGACCCCCACGGTGCCGACGTCGGTGGCCGCGAAGTCCTCGAGCGGAGAGCCCACGGCGACGGCCTGAGCGCCCTTGGGACCGATACCGCCCACGGCGACGCTCGCGCCGAACTGATCACCGGCCTCGACGACTCCGCCGCCGATCTCCTCGGTGTAGAAAGGCCCAGAGGCGATCCCGCCGCTGCCATCGGTCCACATGACCTGGAAAATGCCGGCATCTGCGGTGGTTCCAACGTCCTCGCGCGGCACGCCGACCACGAGCTCGTCCCATCCGTCGCCGTTGAGGTCGCCGGCCGCCAGCGCACTGCCGAAGCCGTCGCCAGACTCCTTTTGGCCATCGACGATGCCATCGCCCTGCTGCAGCACATGCGTGGTGGGCCAGCCTTCAAGCGTCACGGCGCCCGCTCCTCCGTCCGTGTCTGGGGCCCCGATCGCAAGTTCGAGGTTGCCTGCCTCGAACGTACCGGAAGCGAGCGCTGCGCCGAATCGACTGGCGTCCGGCCCGTGGATGTCCTTCGTCACGACCTTGTTGTTCCCGGCCGTGAACTGCTGCCCGCTGAAGACGTGGACGACGTTCGCCCCGGGTGCGCCGACGGCGAGGTCGGCAAAGCCATCGGTTCCGATGCCACGCTTCTTGTTCGGATTGAGCCAATCGTCGACGGCCAGGGCAGAACCGAACAGCGCGCCTGCGCCGTCGCCCCGGTCGACGCCCTCGACAAGGTTTGGCTGACCCGCATGCAACCCAGTCGGGGATCCGTGCAGGATCACCACGATCCCGCTGTCCTGCACGTTCGACCCACCGGTGATGACGTCCTCGCCTGGCACGCCGATCGCAAGGTCGGCGTACCCGTCATGGTTGAAGTCACCCGACGCGAGGCTTGCCCCGAAGTGGTCGGAGGTCTCCGGCACGCCCGGTATCCCGCCGACACCCTCGCGGAAGAGCTGCGAACCCAACGAGATCAGGCCGCCCTTGGAGCCATAGAGCACCGTCACCGCTCCGGCCTCGAGGACGTTGCCGACTGCCTCGCTCGGCACTCCGATGGCGAGGTCGTCGTAGCCATCCCCGTTGAAGTCGTGCCAGCCGGTGCGGTCCACGACCACCGGAGTCGGTGCGGCGAGCGCAGCGTGAACCGAGAACGCCTGCGCGGCCAGCACCGCCAGGGCGGACACGCCGCCGAGCGCGGCGCGCGAAAGAGTACGCATGGAATTGCCTCCGTCTCCAGGCCCGTTGTGACGGTTGCCCTAAGTGTCCTCCACCAACGGCGAATCCGCCGTCGTGGTGGTAGACGAGCGGGACCGCCGAGAGTGATCGGCGTCGAGGGAACGTGGGGTAGACTGCCGATCTGCCAGGCGTACCCGCTTCGCCCGCAAGGAGCCCATACCGCGTGTCCGTCGAGTCACTGCGCGCAAAGATTCGCGAAATCCCCGACTTTCCCAAGCCGGGGATCCTCTTCTACGACATCACCACACTGCTCAAGGACGCGGCCGCATTCCACGAGGCGGTGGACCTGCTTACCGATCCCTGGCGCGGTCAGCGCATCGATCTCGTCGTGGGCATGGAGTCGCGCGGCTTCATCTTCAGCGCTCCCATGGCCTACGAGCTCCAGGCGGGGTTCGTACCCGTTCGCAAGCTGGGCAAGCTTCCCGCCGAGACCGTCAGCGTGGAATACGCGCTCGAGTACGGCACGAACACGCTTGAAGTCCACAAGGACGCCATCCTGCCCGGCCAGCGAGTCCTCATCGTTGACGACTTGCTGGCGACCGGCGGGACTGTCCTTGGCACAATCGACCTTGTGCGCCAGCTCAAGGCCGAGGTTGTTGGCCTCGCCTTCCTGGTCGAGCTCAAGTTCCTCAAGGGACGCGAGCGCCTCGATGGATACCGGACCCAAAGCGTCGTCGAGTACTGACGCCGATCCGCCCGATAGCGGCGAGGGTGACGCCGATTCGGTCGATCGGCGCGCCTTCTTCCGGGTCTTCAGCCGCCAGACCGTGACGGCGGTTGCCCAAGTGGCCGGCATGGCCGGCGCGGTCCAGCGCGGGACTGCCGCGGCGGTCGTCGAGGCAGTCGGGATCGGTCTTCGCAATCCCGCCGAGAGCGCCGCACGGCTGGCGGCGGGAAGCGGCACGCAAACAGCCGATGCGGACGCCGCCGATCTGCCGTCGACTGCCCGGTTTGCCAGTGCGTATCGCGTTGACGAACGCGAGCTCGTGATCGTCGATCAGCGCCTGGCGCCCGAGCGGATCGAAGAGATCGTCTGCACACGAGCGGCGGATGTCGCCTTCCAGATGCGCACCTTCGCGTGCAACGGCGGTGCGCTGCTTGCCCAGGTCGCCGCCTACGGCCTGGCGCTGACGGCGAACGAGTCGCGTGCCTGGCCGCGGTTGCGGCGCGAGGCGGAACTCCGCCGTTCGGCACAGCTGCTGACCTATGCTCGCCCCACGGCGCACCCTGTCCGCGAGGCAATCGCACGGATGGAGGTGCTGGCCCGCAACGCGGCTGGTCCCGAGGGAGAGGACGGCGATGCGGTCGCGGTCGCGCTGCGCACCGAGGCCGACTCGATCGCGAGCGAGTCCGCCGCCACGTGCGCCGCAATCGCACGTTCGACGGCCGACCTGCTGCGACCCACGGACGGGAAAACGCTGCGCGTCCTCATGTTGGGTGACCCGGGCCAGATGACCAGCGGCCAGGTGGGCACCGGCGTCACGGCGCTCCAGTTGCTCAAGCAGTCGGGTGTCGAATTACAGGTGTGGGTGGCCGATGGGAATCCGCGCCGGGAAGGCGGACGGCTGGGCTCGTGGGAGCTCAGCAATTGCGGCGTCGAGCATGCCGTCCTGCCGGACATGGCGCTCGGTTGGCTCTTCGGGCGCGAGCTGATCGATGCCGTGCTGCTGGCGGTGGACTGGATCGGTCCGAGTGGCAGTGCCATTGCCACCATCGGCGCCCGAACCGCCGCCGAGCTCGCCGCGCGCACCCTGCACGGCACCGAAGCGATGGTCGTCGCGCTGGCGCCCTCGTCGGCAATCTCCGTCGAGGAGTTCGATCTCTTTCGCCTGCCAGATCCGACGCTGACCCTGCCACAGGTGGATCCCGCGACCGGCGTGCGTGTGCTGCGGCCGGATCCGCAGGTGGAGTTGCTGCCGGCGGAGCGCATCACCGCGATCGTCACGGAGCGTGGCGTGCATCGCGCCCCGTTCAATGAAACGCTCTCGGGAAGCCGCTGATGGCTGCGGTCTCACGGGCCCGCGAAGTCGGCAGGGCCGGGCTCGAGGTGCGGTCGACGCGGGATCGCGTACTGCTGCGCGAGTTCCTCGAGCAGGACCGTCTGTTCGCTGCGTACGCCATCTGCGACCTGGACGAGCGTGAGTTCGAGCGGACGCGCTGGGGCGTCGCGTTCGATGGCGACGAGCCGATAGCGCTGGCGCTCGAGTACACCGGCCTGGCGCCGCAGCCGCTCTTCGTGATGGGCGAGCCCGAGGGTGTCGGCCAGATCCTGCGGTCGATCATCAAGCCTCGACTCGCCTACCTCGCCGCGCGCACCGAGACGCTCGACGCGGTGGGATGCCTACCGGGTCGACCCCGGGCCGCCGATGGTGCGCATGTGGGTCGACCAGGCGACGTTCCGGCCGATGACCGGCGTCGCGACCCGGCTCGTCGCGGCCGAGATCGGCGATCTCAACCGGCTCTACAACCTGGGCATCACGTCCTGGCTTCCGGCGGAGTCGATCGCCAACGGCGTCTACTACGGCGTCCGTGTCAACGGCCGCCTGGTCGCGGCCGCTGGCACGCACGTGGTCAGCCGTGAGTCCCGTCTGGCCTGTGTCGGCAATGTCCTGACCGCGCCGGACCAGCGCGGCAAGGGATACGCCAAGATCACCACGGGAGCCGTGACCCAGGAGCTGCTGCGGTTCTGCGACCAAGTCGTATTGAACGTGCGGTCCGACAACCCGCCGGCCCTCGCGGCCTATCGAGCGCTCGGATATCGCGAGCACACGCGCTTCGAAGAGCGACTCGTTCACCGCCGCGGACAGATGTGGGACAGCATCGTGTCGCCGTTCCGTCGTTGGCTGCCCGCGCCGCGCACCGACTAGCCCGATTTGCGCTCGGCAAGCCGCGGGCTTGCGGAGGGCCGCAAGCAACGGGCGAAGGCCCGCGGCCACGCGGGGACTCGCCCGATTTGCGCGCAGCAAGCTGCAGGCTTGCGGAGGGAAAGCGCCCAGTCGGCTAGCATCCCTGCGCCGTTCTGAACGAGCGCCTGTCGCCGACGGCGCCATGGCAGACAAGGAGACCGCGTGACCGTTCGCCCCGAACTTGCAGCCGACAGCCAGCAGCCGATCCCCGGTGACGCCTCGAACGCAGGCCAGACCGTTGCCAATGCCACGCAGCCGGCCCTGCCGGCGCACGATGTCGTGGACCTCGGGTTCGCTGAAGAAGGCGTCCGCCGCATCGAGTGGGCTGAGCGGGAGATGCCCGTTCTCCGACTGATCCGCGAGCGCTTCGAGAAGGAGAAGCCGCTCGAGGGCATTCGTGTCGGTGCGTGCCTCCACGTCACCACCGAGACTGCGAACCTGATGCGCACGCTCAAGGCCGGCGGCGCGCAGGTCGTGCTGTGTGCCTCGAACCCGCTCTCGACCAAGGACGATGTCGCCGCGGCGCTCGTCGCGGAATACGGCATCCCCGTCTACGCCAAGCGCGGCGAGGATCGCGACACGTACTACGCGCACCTCAATGCCGTCGCGGACACCAAGCCGCAGCTGACCATGGACGACGGCTGTGACCTCGTCTCGCTCATCCACTCCGAGCGCAAGAACCAGCTCCCCGACATCCTCGCCGGGACGGAGGAGACGACCACCGGTGTCATCCGCCTCAAGGCGATGGCCGCCGACGGCGCACTTGCGTTCCCGGTCGTGGCGGTCAACGAGGCCAAGACCAAGCACCTGTTCGACAACCGGTATGGCACGGGCCAGTCGACCGTCGACGGCATCCTGCGGGCGACCAACCTGCTGCTCGCGGGGCGCCATGTCGTCATCGCAGGCTACGGCTGGGTCGGAAGGGGGATCGCGTCGCGCATGCGCGGCATGGGTGCCATCGTCGCGGTGACCGAGGTCGACCCGATCGCCGCCATCGAGGCGGTAATGGACGGCTTCTCGGTGATGACCGGGCTCGAGGCGGCGGCGTGGGGCGACCTGTTCGTGACCGCGACCGGCAACCTCAACGTGTTCCGGCGCGAGCACTTCGAGCGCATGCAGGACGGCGCGACCATGGCCAACAGCGGCCACTTCGACGACGAGCTGGACCTGGTCGCGCTGCGCGAGATGGCCGAAGGGCACATCCGGGCGGTGCGCAAGGACGTCGACGAGTTCGACATCGGCAACAAGCGCATCAACGTCATCGCCGAGGGGCGGCTGGTTAACCTGGCCGCGGCCGAGGGCCACCCCGCAGCGGTGATGGACATGAGCTTCGCCAACCAGGCGCTCTCGGCCGAGTACGTTGCCAAGCACCATGCCGAGCTCACGCCGCAGGTCTATGTCGTGCCTGAGGACATCGATCGCGAGGTCGCCCGCCTCAAGCTCACGGCGCTGGGGATCAACATCGACTCGATGACACCCGAGCAGGAGGCCTACGTCCGCTCGTGGCAGAGCGGAACGTGATCGGACCGATCGATGGTGGCTCGCGAGTTGTCCGAACGATGAAATCGGTTGAACGTCACGATCCGGTCAGTTGTTCGTGCCTGCATCCTGGCCGCAGGTCTGTGCTTGTTGCTTCTGCCATCGGCGGCGATTGCGGCCAACGACTCGAATCTCTCGAATGCTCCGAGTGGCTACAGCACCAGCACTCTCCGGGACACATGCACGGGATACGGGCTCAACGGCGCTGTCGCCATCGGGATCACCTTGAAGGCCACGATCACCTCGGACGGGGCGACGCCGGCCACGCAGCTGCAGATCGCAAGCAGCTTCCAACGGCGGGCGAACGGCCATTGGGCCGTCGCCAAGCGCTATCCGCTGAAGCAGGATTGGTTCGCCGCTGATGGGACAAGCCACACCCTGCAGCTCAAGCGCTCCGATGGATTCCTATTCCCACCAGACGGTGGGACGCATCGCTTCGTGTTTCGGCTCCGTGCACTCCAGGGTTCCACGGTCTCATTCAGCGAGAAGATCAAGGGAACTGCTTACAAACAGGCCAACTGCCGATCCAACTGATGCGTCGCGCGTCTGGACCGTCGAGGCGATCTGGCCCGCGTCGCTCCTCGGCACCGGAACCTGGTCGACGGACGGCCTTCGAACGGTCAAGTTTCGGTGCCTGCGTGTTACGCTCGGGCTTCTGCCCGATCCCACAAGGACCAATTCATGACCGCTATTGACGCGCCCCACTACCTCTTCACGTCCGAGTCGGTGACCGAGGGTCACCCGGACAAGATGTGCGACCAGATCTCCGACGCGATCCTGGACGCGATCATCGCCAAGGACCCGGACGCACGAGTCGCGTGTGAGACCGCCACCACGACCGGCCTCGTCATGGTGCTCGGCGAGATCTCGACATCGACCTACGTCGACTTCCAGTCGGTCGTGCGCGACACGGTCCGCGACATCGGCTACACGCGCGCCGACTATGGCTTCGACTACCTCACCTGCGGCACGCTTGTTTCGATCAAGGAGCAGTCCGCCGACATCGCCATGGGCGTCGACGAGGCGCTCGAGGTGCGCGACGACAAGGCTCCCCACCAGGAGCTGGGCGCCGGCGACCAGGGGATGATGTTCGGCTTCGCCTGCAAGGACACGCCCGAGCTGATGCCGCTGCCGATCGCGCTGGCCCACCGCATGGCGCGGCGGCTCGCGGCTGTCCGCAAGTCGGGCGAGCTGCCGTTCCTGCGGCCCGACGGCAAGACCCAGGTCACCGTCGAGTACGAGCACGGCGTGCCGAAGCGCGTGCGCACGGTCGTCGTGTCGGCGCAGCACGATCCCGACGTTCGGCCAGAGCACCTCCGCTCCGAGATCATCGAGCGGGTGATCCTGCCCACCATTGACAAGTCGCTGCGGCCGACCGACCCGGTCATGCACGTCAACCCGACGGGCCGATTCGTCACCGGCGGCCCCATGGGCGATGCCGGCCTGACCGGCCGCAAGATCATCGTCGACTCGTACGGCGGCTTCGCTCGCCATGGCGGTGGCGCGTTCTCCGGCAAGGATCCGACGAAGGTCGACCGCTCCGCCGCGTACGCGGCCCGCTGGGTGGCCAAGAACGTGGTCGCGGCCGGTCTCGCGGATCGCTTCGAGATCGAGGTCGCCTACGGCATCGGCATCGCGCGGCCGATCAGCCTCACGGTCGACTCGTTCGGCACCGGCAAGATCGCCGACGAGGAGATCCAGCGCCTGATCGAGGCCGAACTTCGACCTGCGACCGGCATCGATCATCAGCGCGCTCGAGCTGCGCCGCCCGATCTACCGGCAGACCGCCGCGTACGGCCACTTCGGCCGCTCGGACCTGGACCTCCCGTGGGAGCGCACCGACAAGGCGGCACTGCTTGCCGATGCGGCGGGCCTGCCCGCTCCCGAGGCGGCCGCACCGTTGGTCGCCGTCACCGCCTGATCGCTTTACGGCACGCACCGAACCCGCTCCGAGGCAAACCAGCGTGCACGACAGTCCAGAGATCCACCCGCAGATCCCACCAAGCGGTCCGGGGTGTGTCGAATGCCTCGCGACGCCGGATGGCTGGTGGTTCCACCTGCGCCGATGTGCGAGCTGCGGCCACATCGGTTGCTGCGACTCGTCTCCGTCGCAGCACGCGCGCCATCACGCGAGTCAGACCGGTCACCCGATCGTGCAGAGCTACGAGCCCGGCGAGGAATGGTTCTGGGACTTCAGCCGGGAGGACGAGGTCTACGGACCGCCGTTGGCGCCTCCTCGACACCATCCGCTCGATCAACCCACCCCCGGGCCTGCCGGTCGCGTGCCGCCTGACTGGACTCGCCGCCTGCACCAGTAGCTGCACCGATCGCTCGGCGGGCCACAGCGGGTCGGTCGAGCTACTCGTATCCCAGTTCGCGCAGAACCGGTCCGATCTCCGCCTCGATCTCGGCGATCTCTGTGTCGTTGAAGCGGCGGCGCCAGGCGCCCATCGACCCAGCGTCTGCCCGTTCCACGGCCGCGGTGAAGTGGCGCCGTGACGATTCCGTGGTGATCCCGAGAAAGTCCAGCACCTGGATGGAGATGGCGGTCGGGTTCGTGACCAGGTCCTCGTAGCGCACCTCGAGATAGCGCTCCGGCGGGAGTGCCCGGCCGTCGCGCAATCCCGCCTCGACGTACGCGCGCCAGGCCCAGGCCATCCGGTGGATGTCGCTCGTGCCTTCGAACTCGGCGTGGCGGTCCGGTTCCACCCACCACTGCGCGTACGGTCCATAGAGGTAGCCGCCCGGCTCGCGGCGCCCGGTTCCGAGGGAGTCTCGGCGCAGCCACGGCTGATCGATGTGGGACGCGGCGGCGTCGCGGCCGTCGCGCACGATGTGGATGAACTGCGAGTCCCGGAAGGCGCGTGCAAGGAACGGGATGATCAGTGCGTTCGTGGGGGTCTTCTCAGAGAATCGCAGGCCGCCCTCGAGCTCGACGCGCATCAGCCAGGCGTAGACCGAGCGGAAGAACCAACGCGACCGCCGGTAGCCCCAGAGGCCCTCGGCCACGTACCGGCCCGCAGCCTTGGTGGCGGGCGGCTCGAAGTGGTAGCTGATCTCCGGCAGGTGGCCGACACAGTCGCCGAGGAACGTCGTCCCCGAGCGAGCGGCACCGACGACGAAGACGGCACGATCGAGGTTGGGCAGGATCGACGCCGCGAGGCGCTTGGACGTCAGCCGGCGAGTTCGCCCCAGCCTGACGTAGTTCTTGCGCTCGGTGCGCCACGTCTTGCGGGCCAGGGTCCGGATCGTGCCCAGGCTGATGGGTGTCGGCTCCGGATCCAGGTCGACCTCGCCGCGCGTGAGCACCACCGACGGGCGTTCGTAGGTGCTGCGCGGTCGCTCGGCCTCGGACACCGGTTCCGGCATGGGCTCGGAGACCGGTTCGGGCGAGGCGTCGGGGTCGTGCATCGTGATGGTCATGCCACTAAGCGGTCCGTGCGAATGGGAGGATGGGTGGGCCGGGGACGGCTGATGGGGCCGGGCCGCATCATAGCCCGAGCGGATGTTGCCGCCGCCGCGCGACGGACGCGGATGCTCCGGGAGAGGGAGGTCAAGGCGAGCGTGTATGTCGTGATCATGGCTGGGGGAGGGGGCACGCGCCTCTGGCCGCTGAGCCGCAGGGACCGCCCCAAGCCATTCCTGCCGCTGCTCGATGGCGGCTCGCTGCTCCAGGCGACGGTTGCTCGCCTGTCACCGATGGTCGAGCCACGCGATGTCTACCTGGTCACGGACGCGCGCTATGCCACGATCATCGAGGAGCAGCTGCCGGACGTGCCGCGCGACAACGTCATCGGAGAGCCCGTGGGCCGGAACACGGCGGCCGCCGTGGCGCTCGCGGCGGCTGCCATCGATCGCCCTGGGGACGACGTGATGGTGGTGCTGCCCGCGGATCACCAGATCGCGGACGAAGCCGGTTTCCGCACCGCCCTGGCGCAGGCAGCGGCTGCCGCCAGCGACGGCGCCCTCGTGACGTTGGGAATCACGCCGACCGGGCCCGAGACGGGCTACGGGTACGTCGTCGCGACGGCGTCTCCGACCTCGGGTGGTCCTGCGGCCGGCATCGAGCGCGCTGCGCGTCGAGCGATTCGAGGAGAAGCCACGAGTCGAACGCGCCGAGGAGCTGATCGGCACCGGCCGCGCGTTCTGGAATGCCGGCATCTTCGTCTGGCGCCGGGACGCCGTGCTCGAGTCGCTTGCAGCGCTTCGCCGCGGACATCATCGCGCCCGTCCGCGACGCGGTCGCCTCGGGCACCGATCTCGCGGAGAGCTACGGGAACCTTCGCAGCGCGCCGATCGATCGCGCGCTGATGGAGCCCGCGTCGCTCGAAGGCTTGGTTGCCGTCGTTCCGGCAAACATCGGCTGGAGCGATCTCGGCAGCTGGGCGGCGATCCTCGACGCGCTGGCGGGCAAGGCGGCCTCCGGCTCGCACAATGCGGGCCTCATCGCACCGCTGGCGGCACACATGGACGTCGGCTCGACGAGACTCACTGGTCATCGCCCAGGGAGATCGGCTCGTCGCAACGGTCGGCCTTCGCGACGTGATCGTGGTCGACACGCCGGATGCGCTGCTCGTCGTTCTCGAAGGACGCCGCGCAGGACGTCAAGGAGATCGTCGACCGGCTGGCCGCACGAGCATCGCGACGAGCTGCTCTAGCTTCTCAGGCGCCCGGTCGTTGTCCGCGCCGCCTTCGCCAGACGTTCGGCGTAGCGCTCGACGATCCGCGGCAGTGCCAGCTGCTCGGCGAGCTCACAGGATCTGCGGATCGGGACCGGGATTCGCGGCCGCATCGTCGAGCGCCGCGCTGATCGCGATCGCCAGCGCCTCCCTGGTGCGGGGCGCGAAGCGATGGATGGCGCCCGCGACGAGCCGTCGTACTCGCCGATGGCGGGCAGGTCGGAAGCCACGACCCGCGTCCCCGCCGAGATCCACGTGGAGAGCGACCCGGACGCCGACACATCGCGGAACGGGCACGCCGCCACGTCGGTCGCGGCCAGCACGCGGTCGAGCATCTCGTCGCCGACGTAGCCCGTGAAGACGACGCGTTCCTCCACGTTCGAGCGCGTTCGCCAGCTCGTCGAGCTCTCGCCGCCGATGTCGCGGCCCGGGATGGGTGCACCGGCGATCAGCACCGAGACATCGTCCGGCGAGCAGCGGCAGCGCCTCGAGCAGCAGCCGGTGGCCCTTGCGCTCGGTGATGAAGCCGAGCAACGTCACGACCCGCCGACCTTCGAGCCCAGCTCGCGCTTGGCCGCGAGCGGCATCCGGCAAGGGCGCCGCGCTGCTCGACGAAGTGCGGGACGACCGTGACCGCTTGTCCCGGGCACCATCCCCGCGAGGCGCCGCCGCTCCTCGTCCGCATGGACGACGAGCCCGCGGCTCGCCGGCCGAGCAGTCGCAGCGCCCACGGCTGGCGGCCTCGCCCATCGGTCGCGCCGTCTGCGACCCTCGTAGACGTCGTGGAGCGTGGCAACGACCGGCTTGCCGCGCGTGGCGGCCAGGAACGTGACGAGCCGCGCGAGCGCGCGCCAGCCGCCGCCCCAATCGGCGAGCTTCCACTGGATGCGCGATCACGTCCGCGACGTTCGGCTGCCCGCGCCGCCCGCCGAAGGTCCCCGAGCGACGCGCTTCGGTCGCCCGCGTCGACCTCGACGACCTCCACCGCGGGGTTGTCCGCTGCCGCCTCGGCCAGCAGGCGGCCGTAGCGCGGCACGCCGCCGCCCTCCTTGCCGAGTTGGACGATCGCGACCGCGTCAACGGCCGGGTCCGGCGCCTGACCGCGCGGCGCCTGTCGCGCCGGTCACCCCGTATAGCCGAGATCGGCGAGCAGCTTCCCGGACGAACGCATCAGCACGGCGCGGAGTGCGGGATCGAGCTTCCGCCGCGCCCGCGACCGGCCGACGCGCGGTAGACGCCCTTCTCGTCCGCCGGACTCCGTTCGCCGCTTGGCCGAGTACGTGCGCGTACCGCTCGGTGGTGTCGTGCGGCAGCTCGTCGTAGCGCAGCACCGCGTCATCCCAGTCCTCTCCCAGGAACGCCAGCAGGGACCGCAGCTCCCGCTCAGGGTCGGCGACGAGCGCCTCGTAGCGCAGCTCGTGGTAGCGATCGGCCGGCAGCTGCTCCCCGAAGGCGCGGGCACGCAGGATCGACTCGCGCCACACCGAGTTGGCGGCCCGCAGGCCGGCCTTGATAGCCCCAGCGCTCGCGGAACGAGGCGACCACGTCGCGGCCGTCGCGGATCAGATGCACGTACTGGGCGTCGGGAAAGAGCTGGTCCACGAGATCGAGGTGGAACGTATAGCCGGGCGTCTTCTCGGCCCAGCGGCGCTTTCCCTTGCGCGCCGCGTACTCGGCCTGAAGCCGCCGTAGAACGCGCGCATCCGCTCGAGCCACCAGGCCGCGATTGAAACCGTAGGTCTGGAGCAGGCGCCAGTGCTCGCCAAGGATCGGTTCGAGGTCGGTCAGGAACTTGGTCTCCTCGCCGGCCGCGATGCGCGGGATGCGAATCGAGCATCAGGCGCAGCAGCGTCGTGCCGGACCGGCCGCAGCCGACGATGAAGATCGGTCGCACGATCGCAACGTCTTGCGCAGGTTCAGACTCCACAGCCATCGGTGCGGGAGGCTACCATCGGACCTACGTGACCGAGACGACCGAACCGCGACCGTCTGCCCAGACGTCCGCCTCGCCCGTTCCCCCAGGGCCATCCAGCACAGCCGTTTCGGCGTCTGCGCCACTGCCGCCGATCGTCTTCGGCACGGACGGCTGGCGTGCGCGCATCGGCGAGGACTACACGTACGAGAACGTGCGCCGCTGCGCCCAGGGCGTGGCCGAGTGGGTGCGATCGACCGGCACCACCGCAGAAGGGCGTGGTCATCGCCTACGACCGCCGCTTCTCGTCCGAGTTCTTCGCCCAGGCCGCCGCCGAGGTGCTGCTCGCCTACGACATCCCGGTCGCCATGGCTCGCAGACCGCGGTGCCGACGCAGATGACCTCGTACGAGGTGGTCGAGCGCGGCGCGGCGTGCGGAATCATGATCACGGCCTCCCACAACCCGTACCAGGACAACGGCTTCAAGGTGAAGTCGCCGATGCGGCGCCGCGGCCAGCCCGGACATGCTGGCCGTCTTCGAGAAGACCATCCGCGACAACGCCGGCAGCCGACCAGCCGCGCCGTCCGTACGCGGACGCGCTCGCCGCGGGCAAGGTCGAGCTGTACGACCCGTACCCGGGCTACGTCGAGTACACCAAGCGCTCGCTGGACATCGAGCGGCTGAAGGCCGCCGACATGCACGTCCTCGTGGAGCCGATGTGGGGCGCCGGCGCGGGCTGGATCCCGCGGATGCTGGCGGGCGGCAAGATCCGGGTGACGGAGATCCACTCCGAGCGCAACCCGTGGTTCGGCGGCGTGAACCCGGAGCCGATCGCGCCGAACATCAACGAGGCGCTCGGCATCCTGGCCAAGGGCGGCTACGACCTTGGGCCTGCTGCTGGACGGCGACGCGGACCGTGCCGGCGCGGCCGACGAGAAGGGCACCTTCATCCACCAGCTCGAGGTGATGGGCCTGCTCATGTACTACCTGCTGGAGTACCGCGGCCTGCGCGAGCCGGTGGTCAGCACCATCAACGAGACGTCGATGGTCGTTCAAGCTCGGCGAGCAGTACGACGTGCCCGTCTTCGAGACGGCGGTCGGCTTCAAGTACGTCGGCCCCAAGATGATCGAGACCGGCGCCATGATGGGCGGCGAGGAGTCGGGCGGCTACGGCTTCGGCATGCACCTGCCCGAGCGCGACGGCGTCTACGCCGACCTGCTGCTGCTCGACCTGTTCATCCGCGAGCGCGAGACGCGGCCGCTGGCCCGTGTCGGAGGCCGTGGCCCACCTCCACGAGATCGCCGGCCAGTCGTTCTACCTGCGCACGCGACGTCCACGCCGACCGCGCGGCGTATCCGGCGCTCAAGGAGCGGCTGCTGCGCGAGCTGCAGGAGAAGGCGCCCGCGTCGATCGCCGGCCAGCCGGTCGTGCAGCACGCTGGCGCTCGACACCAACGACGGCTTCAAGTTCTGGACGCCGGACGGCTCGTGGCTGCTCGTGCGCTTCAGCGGCACGGAGCCGCTGGTGCGCGTCTACGCGGAGGCGCCAGTCGCCGGCGCAGCGCGACGCGATCCTCGACGAGGGCGAGCGCGCTGGTCACAGCCGCGTGAGCGGGCGGTCTGACATGGATGGAGAGGCGGGAGCTCCCGCAGAGCGGCAACGCGCTCGACGACCCGGGCCGGTCGCTGCAGGCGCGATCCCGGGCGGCATGCTCGGCCTGCATCGCGCAGATCCCGGCGCAGCTGCGCGAGGCATGGACGATCGACGCGCGCGCTGTCGCTGGCCGACGCGCACCGCGCAGACGACGTCCGCGGCGCTGCTCGGGCATGGGTGGCTCGGCGATCGGCGGCGACCTGGTGGCCGGGATCTGGTCGGACCGGCTGCGCGTGCCCGCTCACGCGTGGTGCGCGGCTATGACCTTCCGGCGTGGGTCGGTCCGAGTCGACGCTCGTCATCGCCAGCTCGAACAGCGGCAACACCGAGGAGACGCTGAGCGCGCTGGGCACGGCGCTGCAGCGCAAGGCGCCGGTCGTGGCGATCACCACGGGCGGCGCGCTCGGCGACCGCAGCCGGCCGCGCCTCGCTGCCGCTGCTGTCCTTTCCCAAGGTCGGCATGCCGCGCGCGGCGGTGGGCTACTCGGTCGGGCTTGCTCGCGGGACTCCTGGAGCGTGCCGGTCACCTGGATCTCGCCGGCGACGAGGTCGAGGCCGCCGCCGCGGCCGCGGAGACGGCGGTCGCCGCGTACGGTCCTGACGTGCCCACGTCCGAGCGAACCGCGCCAAGCAGCTCGCCTGGTCGCTGCTCGACCGGCTCCCGATCATCGAGGCAGCCGGCTTCCTCGCCCCGGTCGCGCGGCGCTGGAAGACGCAGCTCAACGAGAACGGCAAGACGACGGCCGCCTGGGAGGAGCTCCCCGAGGCGACGCACAACACCGTCGTCGGCTACCCGCAGTCCCGAGGTCGTGCGCGACCACCTGTTCGTGGTCTTCCTCGCCAGCACGCTGGACCACCCGCGCAACCGCGCGCGCGCCGCGCTCTCGATGGCCGCGCTGGACGACGAGATCGATCGCCAACGACCGCGTGGTCTTCGAGGATCGCGGGACGCCTCGCGCAGGCGATGCACGCCATCGTGCTGGGCGACTACGTGAGCACCTACCTCGCCGTGCTCTACGGCGTCGACCCGACGCCGATCGAGGTGCTGGACCACATCAAGGAGGCGCTCGCCGGCGCCGAATTCGACCGTCCCGCGGAATCTTCCGGGCCGTCCTAGCGTCCCTCAGGACATTCGGCCGGTGCCGCGGCAAGGGTCGTGATGTAGGCTACCGAGGTCGGATCGGAGCCGCCAGCAGCGACGACCGGTGTCCTGCTCGGCCCGGGTCTATCAGGGCTCGCCGCGACGCCCTTCGGCGAGCACCGAAGGAGGTCGCGCACGATGCACTCCAGCGTCATCGGCAAGATCGAGAAGGCGCATCGCTACGCTCGCGAGCGGGACCGGATCACGGTCGAGGCCATCCAGGTGACCTTCCGCGGCGACAACGACACGCACCACATCTCGCTCTCGGTCCGATGGCTGGCAGTGCAATTGCCACTACTTCGATATCGTGGAAGACGTGCGCCCACATCCTGGCCATGCAGAGCATCCTCGGCGAGATGCTGCCCGAGGCCGCGCAGACGTCGCTCTTCCCTGCGGCGGACGCGCCCTTGGAGGCCGCTCCGGCGTAGGTTGGTGACGGCCCGGCGGCGGCTCGATTGGGGTCGTCAAATCCCTGGGGCGGCTCCCTGGGTCGGCAAAGACTCAGCTCCGGACGATCGCTCGAGCCATAGAAATCGGTGCGCACTGGACCGGCTGGCACACCTTCGGCCGGCAAATGATCGCCGGACCGATCGATCGGCGCAGTTGAGCATCCCGATGCGCCCCCGACCGCCGCGACCTATCGCTTGAGCGATGGAACTCGCTGCAGATTCGACCCACTGAATGTTCTTGGCCGGGATCCCATCGCCTGAGCGATGGCGTCGCTGAACATCGCCGTTCGGCAGCCCCGGCGAACCGATGGCGCGGCGCTACAATTCCCGAGACAACCGAACAGCCTGACCTGGGGTTCGCGAAGCCGGTGGAAGTCCGGCACAGTCCCGCTACGGTGACCAGCCCGATCTGAGGCTGGAAGTCCGGTCGCCGGATCCCGCGGTCGGTGTTCCACCCTTCGTGAGAAAGGGACGGCACCAATGCGAGATTCCCGGTACGAATCGAACCCCACCGCCCAGCGGTCGGGGCTTTTTCATGCCCCGCGGCGTCATGCGCACGCGAGGCCTGGGCGCATCGGGCGCGATGGCGGCAGCCGCGCTCCTGCTCGCCTCGCTGTTGATCGCCTCCCTGCTCGGAGCGAGCACGGCGCTCGCTCAGTCGCCAAGCGAGGCCGCCAGCCCGGCCCCCTCGTCCGAACCCTTGCCCACCACAGCACCGACGTTTCCATTGACCCTGACCGATGACGAAGGGACGTCGATTGCCCTCCCGGCCGAGCCGCAACGGATCGTCAGCCTCTCCCCGTCCAACACCGAGATCGTCTTCGCGCTTGGGGCAGGGGACCGGCTTGTCGGCGGCACCGACGCGGACGACTACCCGGCCGAGGCGGCCGCGCTACCCGATGCGGTCGTGCAGACCAAGGTCCAGAAGGAGCAGATCGTCTCGCTGAGCCCGGACCTGATCCTGGCCAACGGCAACGGCCTGACCCCGCAGGCGGACATCGACCAGCTGCGCCAACTCGGCTTCCCGGTGATGGTCCTCACCGCCAGCAGCCTCGACGGCGTGGAGCGCGACATCGATCTGATCGGCGAAGCCATCGGCGAGTTCGATACGGCGACATCAACCGTCACGACCATGCAGTCGCAGGTGCAGGAGGTCGAGAACGCGGTCGCGGATGTAGCGACCACGCCACGAACGTTCTACGAGGTCGGCTACGGCCCCGACATCTACACGCCGCCGGCCGACTCCGCCTACGCGGACCTCATCCGACTCGCGGGGGGCGATCCGGTCAGCGGTGACGAGAGCTACGTGATCCCGCTCGAAAAGCTCGTCCAGGCGGATCCCCAGGTCATCCTGCTCGGCGACGCCGCGTACGGCACCTGCCCCGAGCGACGTCGCAGCCCGCCAGGGCTGGCAGGGCATGAGTGCGGTCAAGGACGGCGCCGTGCGACCCGTAAACGACCTTGTCGTCACCCGGCCCGGGCCGCGCATGCCGCTCGGCCTCGTCTCGCTGGTTCGGGGCAATCCATCCGGAGATCACGCTGCCCGACTTCCCGCCGGAGCCGCCGCTCTGCGGGGCGCAGGGATCTCCAGCGCCATCGAGCAGCACGTCGCCGTGAGCACCCACGCCGGCACGGAGCTGATCGCGCTCCGTGCCGGTCACCTCGAAGGGCTACGGCGACGGCCGGTTGCACTCTTCGTGCTGGGGTTCGTCCTGCTCGCCGTTGCCCTGCTCGCCTCGATCACGCTTCGGCAGCGTCAGCCTGCCGGCGAGTGACACGTTCGCGGTCCTGCTCCATCGGCTCTTCGGCTGGCCCGCGGTGACACTGGCCGCAGACGACCGAGACGATCGTGCTCGAGCTCCGGCTGCCCCGCGCCATCGCCGCCATGGCCGTCGGCGCGGCACTCGCGGTAGCCGGCGTGACGTTCCAGGGACTGATGCGCAATCCGCTGGCCGATCCGTACGTGCTCGGGACCGCCAGCGGTGCGGCGCTCGGCGCGGCGATCGGCGTGCTGGTTCCGATCGGCCGGCTCGCTGCTCGGCCTCGGCGTCGTCGAACCTGCTTGCGTTCGGCGGCGCGCTCGTGGCCGTCGCGCTGGTCTACCAGCTATCCGGCGGCAGTCGCGTCGGATCGACCACCTCGGTCCTGCTCACCGGCTATGCCGTCGGCTCGCTGCTGGCGGCTGCGCTCTCGGTGGCCATGTGGTTTGCCGGCGCGAACCTGCGGCAGATCTTCGGCTACCTGCTGGGCAGCTTCGCCACGATCTCGTGGGACCAGCTCGTGCTCGGCCTGCCCGATCATCGTCGTGGGAACGGTCGTGCTCCTCGCCCGCTCTCGTTCGCTGAACGCCCTGTTGCTCGGCGACGAGCAGGCACACAACCTCGGCCTTCGACGTCGGTCGCGAGCGCTCGATCCTGCTCGGTGCCGGCGACGCTGGTGACCGCGGCGGCGGTGGCGCTCGCGGGGCTGATCGGGTTCGTCGGCCTGGTCGTCCCACATGTCATCCGGCTCGTCGTGGGACCGAACGCGCGCCTCGTGCTGCCGCTCTCGATCCTCTACGGCGCCGCCTTCCTGGCCTTTGCCGATCTGATCGCGCGGATCCCCGGTGAGCTGCCGGTCGGCGTGATCACGGCGATCGTGGGAGCGCCGTTCTTCCTCTTCCTGCTGCGCCGCTTCCGGCAGGGATACGAGCTGTGATCGAACGATGAGCGGACTCGCGCTCTCGCTCCGGAGCGTTGGCCTCTCGTACGGTTCGCGCGAGGCACTGACCGATGTCTCTGCCGACATCGCGCGCCGGCGAGCGAGTCTGCCTCGTCGGCCCGAACGGAGCCGGCAAGTCCAGCCTCCTGCGCTGCATGACCGGGCGCGCGGATGGCCGCCGGGGCACGATCCTGGTCGACGGCGTGCCGCTCGAGGAGATCGGCAGGGAACGCATCGCGCGTCAGGTCGCGGTGGTGCCCACGGAGGTGGCGCTGCCGTTTGCGATGCGAGTCGAGGAGGTCGTTGCGCTCGGGCGCATTCCCTACGAGCACCCGTTGCGCGGCTCGCGCGAGGACGACCATCGCGCCGTCGACCGTGCGATCGAGCGCGTCGACATCGGCGGCCTGCGTGGCCGAGACGTCCGGGAGCTCTCCCTCGGAGAGCGCCAGCTGGTGTCTGCTCGCCATGGCGATCGCCCAAGGCGGAGGGCTGCTGATCCTCGATGAGCCGACGGTTCACCTGGACCTGCGCCACCAGATCGCGGTCATGGAGCTGGTTCGTGAGCTCAACGAGCGCGACGGCCTGACGATCCTGGCGGTGCTCCACGACCTCGCCCTGGCGGGCCACTTCTTCCCGAGGGTGCTGCTGCTCGATCACGGCCGCCTGGTCGCCGATGGCCTGGCCGAGGACGTGCTGGCACCCGCGCAGATCAGCCGGATCTACGGGGTCGACCCGCGCTTCGTGCCAACGGTCACTGCGACCGAGTCGCGGTAGCGATCTTCGAACTCGGTGGTAGGCTGAGCAGAATGCTGGACGCCGACACCTTCGTCACTGCGCTCGACCACGCAGGCTATCGGCTCACGGAGCCGCGTCGCCGCGTGGCCGACATGGTGGCCGCGCGAAAGGGCAACTTCACCGCCGCGGAGCTCGAGCAGGAGGCCCGCAGCCGGCGCCTTGGCGTGGGGCGGGCGACGATCTTTCGCGCGCTCGAGCTGTTCGTGGACCTGGGGCTGGTCGAGCGATTGGACCTGCCGACCGGCGATCATGTCTACGTGGCCTGCCAGCCGTCGCACCACCACCACATCCTCTGCATCGCCTGCGGAAAGAGCACCGACATCGAGGACTGCGGCGTGTCGGCGGTTGCGCGCGAGGTCGGCCGGCGAACCGGATACGCGATCCAATCGCATCGTCTCCAGCTGTTCGCAATCTGCCCCGAGTGCCAGCAGAAGGCCGCGGCCGGCTGAGACGCTGACGGGCAGTCGGGCTCAGCTCCGCGCCCCGATTTGACAAGCCAGATACTGAGTCTCACTATCGGCTGGTGATGCGACGCCCGACGATCGTTCTGCTGGTTGTTCTGGTCACGCTCATTGGATGCGCCTCGGCGCCCGCCACGACGGAGCCCGCGACTGGCTCGCAGCCGCTCCGGGTCGTCGCGTCGACGACCGTCTTCGCGGACCTTGTCCGAACCGTTGCCGGCGGCCACGCCGCGGTGACGAGCCTCGTGCCGGCCGGTGCGGACGTGCACACCTTCTCGCCCAACCCCGCGGCCATCCGTGACGTTGCCGCAGCCCAGCTGATCGTGATGAACGGGCTCGGCCTGGACGACTGGCTGCTCTCGACGATCTCGGCCGCGAATTCGGGTGCGCCAGTACTCAACCTGGCGTCGGACGTGCCCGGGTTCACGCCGCTCCCAGGAGATGAGGCCGGGACGGCCAACCCGCACCTGTGGCTGGACGTCAACTACGCGAAGGGCTACGTCATGCAGATCGCCCAGGCGCTCGCGCGGCTGGATCCGGCGAATGCATCGGACTACCAGTCGAGCCTCGGGACGGAGATGGCCAGCCTGGACAGCCTCGATGGCTGGATCCGCCAACAGATCGCGACCATCCCCGAACAGAACCGGGCCGTCGTCACGTTCCATGACGCGTTCCCGTACTTCGCTCGGGCGTACGGCCTGACGATCGTCGGCGTCGCCGTCGAGGCACCCGGCCAGGACCCGAGCGCGGGGGAGATCGCCGCGCTGATCACTGCCGTCCGAAACGCGGGCGTCAAGGCGGTGCTGGCAGAGAACCAGTTTCCGCGCACGCTTGCCGATGAGATCGGGGCCGAAACGGGCGTCGTCGTGGTCTACAACCTGTATGACGATTCGCTCGGCGACTCGCCGGTGACCTCCTACGATGCCCTGATGCGCTGGGACGTGAGCCAGATCGTCGATGTCCTCAGCTGACGCGATCCGGCTCGCCGGCATCCGTGCCGGCTACGGCGGACGCGTCGCGCTCGAGGACGTGAGCCTCTCGATCGCGACGGGCTCGATGACCGCGGTGGTCGGCCCGAACGGAGGCGGGAAGAGCACGCTCCTGAAGGTGATGGCCGGACTGCTGCAGCCATGGGCCGGCACGACCGAGGTGCTCGGCGCACCGGTCGGCGAACGGGCAAAGGACGTCGCCTACGTCCCGCAGGCCGAGTCGGTCGACTGGGCGTTCCCGGTGGCCGCCGGCGACGTCGTGATGATGGGGCGCTATGCGCGGCTCGGCATGTTTCGTCGGCCCGGGCGCGAGGACCGCGAGCAGGTCGAGCGCGCACTCGACCAGGTCGGGATGGCCGACCTTCGCAACCGCCAGATCGGAGCGCTCTCGGGCGGTCAGCGCCGGCGCATCTTCCTGGCCCGGGCGCTCGCCTCGGAGCCGCAGCTCTACCTGCTCGACGAGCCGGTCACCGGAGTCGACTCGGCGACCGAGCACGACCTGGCGCACATCCTTGAGATGGAGGCGGCCGCGGGAAAGACGATCGTGGCCAGCACGCACGACCTTGCCGCCGCCGCAACGCATTTCACCGACATCATTGCGGTCAACCGCACCATCGTCGCACAGGGTCCGGCATCCCTGGTCCTGGACCAGGACGTGCTGATGAAGACCTACGGGGGCCATCTCGTCTTTGTCGGCGACCGCATGGCGGTCCTGGACGACGCCCATCACCACGACCAGGAAGCGCACGGCGAAGTCCACCACCACGACAGCGACCGCCACGCGCACGGACCGTCATGAGCCCAACCCGATGAACGCGATCACCGACCCGCTGCAATTCCAGTTCTTCGTCCGGGCCCTCGTCGCGTCCGCGATGGTCGGAGTCGTCTGCGCGGTCGTGGGCACCTACATGGTGCTGCGCGGGCTCGCGTTCATGGGCGACGCGCTGAGCCACGCGGCATTTCCCGGCGTGGTCATCGCCTACATGCTCAAAGGCCCGTTCTACCTCGGCGCGGCGATCGCGGCCATCGGGACGGCACTGGCGATCGGCTGGATCAGCCGCCGCGGCAACCTGCGCGAGGACACCGCGATCGGTGTCGTGTTCGCCGGGATGTTCGCGCTCGGTGTCTTCCTTTTCAGCACCATCCACAACTACGTTGGTGACCTGTTCGGCCTGCTGTTCGGCGAGGTGCTGGGCATCGGCCCGGACGATCTGCTCGCGCTGCTCGTGCTCGGCGCCGTGGTGCTGATCATCGTGGCGCTGCTGTGGAAGGAGCTGCTCTACGCGACGTTCGACCCGCTTGGTGCCGGCGCCGCCGGCCTGCGCGTGGTCGGCCTCGAGTACCTCTTCCTGGTGCTGATCGCGCTGACCATCGTCATCAGCCTCCAGGCCGTCGGGATCATCCTCGTGGTCGCGATGCTGATCACGCCCGCGGCGACCGCGCAGCTGCTGACCCAGCGATTCAGCCACCTGGTCGGCGCCGCCGTGCTCATCGGCGCGGGCAGCCCGATCATCGGCCTGTATGTCTCCTACTGGGCGAACACCGCCAGCGGTGCGACGATCGTGATGGTGGAAACGGCGTTCTTCCTGGTAGCGCTGGTCCTAGGCCCACGCTCGGCGTTGTGGCATTCGCTGACACGGAAGCACGCCGAGGCGTGACGGAGGGCTGCAGATCCGCGGTCGAAGATTCCTGACCGAGGTTGTCGCGCGGACGGCCCAAGATCCGGACCGTGACGAGTGCCGAGGCGTCCACGGAAATCTCCGTCCAGCCGCTGACCGCGGCGCGCTGGCCGGACATGCTCGAGCTAGCCGGGAAGCGCGGCATGTTCGCGGGTTGCTGGTGCATGTGGTTCCGGCGACGCAACGCGGACTGGTGGGCGGCCGGAAACGCGGGCAACCGGGAGGCGTTCGAGGAAATCGTCGACGACGAGCGGGTCCCGGGCCTGCTCGCATTCGCGGACGGGCGCGCCGTTGGCTGGGTCTCGCTCGCGCCGCGCGACGAATACGAGCGCATCAGCGGTGATCGCGACGCGGCCGAGCATGGTGGTGACAAGCGCTCGGTCTGGGCGGTCGTGTGCTTCTACATCAATCGTGATCGGCGCGGCCAGGGCGTAGCGACGGCGCTGCTGGACGCCGCGATCGATTACGCGCGACGGGAGGGCGCCACGATCCTGGAGGCCTACCCCGTCGAGCCCGAGGAACGCATGGACAACGCGTCGGCGTTCACGGGACTGCGCTCCATGTTCGAGCGAGCCGGATTCCGCGAGACCGGGCGCTTCGATCGCTGGGCTGCCGTGCCTCGGGCGTCTGGAGACGAGCCGTCTGCGATCCGTCGCCCGCCCGGTCGTCCGGTGATGCAGCGCGAGCTCTGAGCCGTCAGCCGGCCGCTTCCCCGAAGACGTTGCGTCGCAGGAAGTCGTTCGTGAACTTCCCGGTTGGATCCATCGTCCGCGCAAACGCCACGAACTCGGCGCGCTTCGGGTACGCGCGTCGCACCACGTCGCCCGGTAAGGTGAACAGCTTTCCCCAGTGTGGGCGCGGATCGAATGGTGCGAGGCTCGCCTCGATCCTGGGAAGGATCTCGCGGACCGCCGGCCAGTCGCGCTTCCAGGTGAAGTGGATCGCCGCGGACTCCCGCCGGTAGGCGGGGCTCAGCCACAGCTCATCTGCGGCGATCGTGCGGATCTCGCCTACCTGGACCAGGTGCCCGATCGTCGAGCGCAACGGCTGAAGGGCGGCGTAGGCGTCCACTACGTTCCGACGATCCACGAGGTACTCGGTCTGGAGCTCCTCTCCCGCACTCGGGGTGAACTCCATCCGGAAGTGCGGAAGCCGCGCGTGCCACGGGCCCGGGATTCCGCGCTGGGGTGTGCACGCGTCCGCCGACATGCCGGGGATCGGGTGGAGATCGCGCGTCGCCGGTCGCGCGCCGAATACGTCCGATGGGGCTGGAGGGGACTCCCCTGCGGCGATCGGTTCGACGCGCTGCTTGAGCCATACGTTGAAGCCGGTGGCGCGCCACGTCGAGAAGAAGCTCACGCTGTCCGCGAGACGGGTGATCTCGTCGAAGTGCTCCGCGAACGCGCGATCGGAGAGGTCCTCGTAGACAACCTGGCGGACTGCGTACGTGGGTTCCACGGACAGCGTCACGGCGACGACCACGCCGAGCGCGCCCAGCGACACGGCTGCAGCGTTGATGAGGTCGTTCGGACCCTCGCCGCCACCGACCGTCACGAGGTCGCCATCCGCCCGCACCACCTGCAATCCCGTCAGCGACGAGGCAAGGACGCGGTTTCGATCACCCGAGCCGTGCGTTCCGGTCGCGCAGCCACCGGCGACGGAGATGTGTGGCAGAGACGCGAGGTTGGCCAGCGCGACGCCAGCTGCATCGAGCGTCGCCACCAGGTCGCCGTAGCGCAGGCCGCCTTCCACTCGGACGGCTCGGCGTGCCTCGTCCACCACGACGGATGCCGGCATCGCCTCGAGCGAGATGAGCTCACCGTCCGTGTCCGCCAGGTCATTGAACGAATGACGTGAGCCGAGAGGCCGCAACGACAAGCCCGCCCGCACGAGCTCCTGCAGCTCGTCGAGTGACTGCGGTCGTGCGATCGAACGCGCCGCGTACGTGTGGTTGCCGGCCCAGTTCTGCATCGGTCCAGTCGGCGGCATGGCGCTGTGCGTGTTGTCCGTCGAGGCTAGGCCGTGACCCGCCGCTTGTCCTCGCCGTCGATGCCGCGCTCGCGCAGCGCGTCCGCCAGCCCGTCGAGATCCTCGATCCCCACGTACACCTGGCTGACCTTGCGCACGAACGCGAGGTGCCGAGGAGTCGCGAGGTAGAGCACGACCGCACCGCGCTCGTCCGTGCAGTAGCTGATGTCCTGCGTGAACCAGGTGTGCCGGACCGTGATGGCGCGGAGCCAAGTGAACGGTCCCTGGATCTCGAACCGCGTGATGTCCGCGACATTGATGGTGGCCCCGAACCAGCCGAAGCGAACGCGGAGGGTTTCCTGACCGAGCACGGCCTCGGTCGGGCGGATGCCCAGGCCCCACGGCCAGAAGAGCAGCGACGCTGCGCGCGTCATGCGGAATGGGAAGGTCCGTGTTTCCGCCGCCGGCGGCGGTGCGACCGTGGCGGTCATTCGCGTTTCCGCGGCGGGTCGAAGAACGGCATTTCCACGACCGTCGCTCCGACGCGACCGTGCCGCCCTTCCACGGTCCACTCGAGCCACAGCCGCGAGCCGGGTTCCTCGAAGTCGACGGGCACCGACACGAGGGCGAGGTTCTTCTTGAGGATCGGGCTCCAGGTACCGCTGGTCGCGCGGCCGATCTGCCGGCCGCCTGCGAACGCGGGGATCTGCTGACGCCACGCCTGTCCGCTGAACGAAGGCGAGAGGCCCTGTTCGTCATAGAGCTTCTCGAGGTCGGCCCAGTCGAGCTCGACACCCACGAGCCGCCGCGACGCGCCACCGCGATCGATCTCTCGCAGCAGCGCCGTGCGCCCGACGAAGGGCGTCTCCTTGTCGAGATGCACGAGGCGGCCGAGGCCGATCTCGTATGGCGAGTAGCTCTGCTCGGGGATCAGCGCCTGTCGGGACGAGGTGTAGTCGACCTCGATCAGGATCAGGCCCGCCTCCACGCGCGCGACGTCCAGCGCCAGCATGCCCGCCGGCCGAATCGCGTAGGCGGCGCCGGCCTCCATCAAAGCGTCCCACAGGGGGATTGCCTGCGTCGCGCTCGCCCAGAGCTCGTAGCCAAGATCGCCGGTGTAGCCGGTGCGGCTGACGTCGACCGGGATGTCCCGGATACGGGTGGCTCGGCGGCGGTAGTAGCGCAGGTCCGTGAAGTCGGCACCGCTCGCCGATTTCGAGGACCGCGCGGCTCAGCGGACCCTGGAGCGCAATGGCGCACACCGCGTCACTGATCTCGTCGATCTGGACGTCGAGGCCGCGGCTGTTGAGGCGCAGCCAGCGCAGTTGCGGATCGGCTGCGGTCCAGCGAAAGGTCGGCGACGTGAACGCGCCCGCGTCCTCGTTGGTCCCGGCTCCGGGAGTCGACCCACCGTCATCAAGTCGATGGATCGTGCCATCGTCGATGACCTTGCCGTGCTCGTCGCACCAGGGCGTGTAGATGACCTGGCCGGGCTTGATCTTGGTGGCATCGCGAGTGATCACGCGATCGACGAGACGCGTTGCGTCCCGTCCCGAGATCCTGTACTTGAAGAGCGGGCTGACGTCGATCAGCGCGGCCGCATTCCGGATGGCGTTGTATTCGATGTCGTGGTGCGCGGCGTACGCGCTCGAGGCAAAGAAGCCCGACCACTCGCGCCAGTTGCGCTTGACGTTGAGCGGCGCCGTGCGCTCGTCGAAGGAGGATCCGACAGCCATGTCCGGAGTATCCCTCAGTCCTGGCAGACCGCGGGGACGAGGTCGCGGCTGCCGAAGGCCTGGAAGAGCTTGATCGGCTGGTTGAGGACGGGCGTCAGGTCGATATTCAGCGCGTTCCCGTCCACCGAACTGCCACCAACGGTGAAGATCGTCGTGGCGTACGTCTCGTGGTTCTGTGCGAGCCGGCGTGCCTGCTGCGCGAGCGCCAGCCGCCCGCTGAGGTCGCTCTTCGCGTCGTCAGGGTTGGCGTAGATGAACGAGAGACGGCCGATCGGCGTGTTCTGGCGGCTGTAGCCGATCGCCACGGCCTCGAACGGAGAGAGGCTGCCGACCGACGCGATCTCGCCGTTGATCGCCGCCTGGTACGAAGGGTCGAGCTGCCACCCAGCCGGGGGATCGAAGAAGCCGCAGGCGTGCGTTCCGCCGATGATGGCGCTGGCCCACGGTGACCCGAGCTGGCCCGCGGCGGCAACGATCTCGGGCGGCGCGCTCGAGCCCAAGCCATGAAGATAGGCCTCCAGCGCGTCGAGCGATTCGCTGATCGCAAGCGTCCGGCCGTCACTCAGAAATGCCGTGTTGGACATGGCCGAACTCGTACCCGCCGGGTTGCTGCCGAGGTCACCGCCCAACGTTCGCACCGTGAAGCCGGCGACCTGCTTCTTCTTGTAGTTCTTCTGGTCGAACGTGGACTGGATCGCGTTCATGTCGACGCCGGGTCGCAGGTGCAGCAGCTGGACCGGGATCGTGCCGCTGTCCGAGACGACCGACGCGTCCCAGTCGAGGTCCATCGCGTCGAAGCCCCAGGCTTGCGCCTGTGGCGAGAGTTGGTTCGGAGCGACCGACGCGCCGGGCAGGGTCGAGACGTTCTGGTCCGGCGCGGACGTGTCGGCCACGAACTGCGATACCTCGGCCTCATTGGCGAGGACGTCCTTGTACGTCTTGCTGCGATCGATCTGCGAGCTCTGGCTGGTGACGTCGCCGTGGCCGGCCGACGCCTTGACCTGTTGCCAGTCGGTGACCGAGAGGTAGCCGGTGTCGGATGGCGTGAGCTTGAGCGCCTGGCTCAGTGCGCCGCCACCGCTCTCGACGGCAGGGGCGGTGTTGCCCGAACAGGCAGCCAGCGCCGCCATGATCAGGAGGAGTGCCGTTGTTGGGACCACGGCGCGCGCGGACACGAAGTGACGGATCGGGAAGTGGGGATACATCGGCCGGGACTGTAGCGCCGAATGCGATTCGAGCGCGCCAAGCCCGAGATGACTCCCTGGCCAGAGCACGTGAGTGCCAGCGAAGCCGGCGATAAGGGCCGGGTGTGTGCTGATCGCCAGCATCCCCGCGTGCGATACGTGGAACTCGGTCGCGTTGTGCGGACGCTGCGTCAGCGAGACAGTCTTACCCAAGGAGAGCTCGGCGGCCGAGCAGGTCTCTCTCGCGGGCCGGTCCAGCGACTCGAGTCGGGCCGAGGCGCGGACCTGACGGGCCGGGCTCTGCTGGCGATTCTCGATGCACTCGGTGCGCGTCTTGATCTCCACCTATCGCGGCGAGGAGCGGAACTTGATCGCCTGCTCGACGAGGCGCATGCTCGTCTGGTCGATGAGGTCGTCCGCAGGCTGACGCGGTCCGGCTGGACATCGGAGGTCGAGGTCACCTTCGCGCACTTCGCAGATCGCGGCTCAATCGACGTGTTGGCGTGGCATGCACCGACTGCCACGTTGCTGGTTGTCGAAGTCAAGACCGAGCTCGGCTCCATTGAAGGCTTGTTGCGACCACTCGACGTCAAGGTTCGGATGGCGGCACTGGTCGCCCAGTCGCGCTTTGGGTGGCGTGCGCGGCGGGTCGCCTGCCTGGTTGTGTTTCCGGATGACTCGACGATCCGGCGTCAGGTCGATCGTCACGCGAGCGTCTTCGAGCGAGCGCTCCCAGCACGATCACGCGCTTGCTCGTCGTGGGTGCGTGAGCCTCACGGAGCCCTCAAAGGGATGTGGTTCCTGTCAACTGCACCAGGCACGTGCATAAGGAGAAACCCTTCGGCCCGCCGACGAGTCAGGCGTGCCTCGGCCGCCCGGGATCGAGCGGGGTCAAGCGTGATCGGGCAGGGTCACGAGCGACCCCCGGTGGCCGATGGCCCGGTTTGAGCGCCGGGGCGTGGCGCAACTTCACCTACTGCACGTCCGCGGTGCAGTTGACGGGAACCCGAGCCGATCGCGCCGTTGGTGCACGTACTTTGTGCACCTGACGGGAATTCGGGCGGTTCGCGGCCCTCGTGCACCTGCTATGTGCACCTGACGAGAGGTCGAGACCTTTGGCAGGACGCTCGACCTGCAAGGCCGCGCGCGGGTCCGCGGCCGCGTTTGTCGATGCGGCGCTGAGCCGCGCCGGTCCCTGGCAGCGCCCTCCAGGCACGGCAGGTGGTCGACGACGTACACCGTGAGCCGCAGCCGGCACGGCAGATCGTCGGCGACGTACACCGTGAGCCGCAGCCGGCACGGCGACCGGCCGCGGCTCCCGTGGATGAGAAGAACTCGCGAGTTCAGCCCGCCTACATCTTCAGCAGGCCGAAGGACGCGCCCTGCGGGTCGATCACGATGGCGAAGCGGCCACCCGGGAAGTCCATGGGCGGCACGACCGCGCGGGCGCCAAGGCCGCTCGCGCGCTGCACGGCTTCGTCGACGTCCGCGACGTTGAAGTAGGCCAGCCAGTAGCTCGGCATGGAGGACGGCGTGCCCGGCTGATGCTCCTGCGCGCCGGCGATGCTCTCGTCGCCGTCCAGGAACTCCGTGTACGTGGTGCCGCCCATGTCGGACGCGCGAGTCGTCCAGCCGAATACCTTGGGATAGAAGTCGATGGCGGCCGAGACGTTGTGGGCGTTGAGCTCTGGCCAGCCGAACTCGTTGGCGTTGCCCATCTCGAAGCTTCGCATGCGGGCAGCCTGCCAGCCCGAGATGAAGGCGCCCGTCGGGTCCTGGAACACGGCCATGCGACCCTGGTCGCCAACGTCGAACGGCGCCATCACCACCGTGCCGCCCGCGGCCGAGACCTGCCCGGCGAGCCCGTCGATGTTGTCCGTGTTGATGTAGATGTTCCACGCAGTCGGAGCGTTGGGATCCATCTTGGGTCCGATGCCACAGACATCGTTGCCGCCAATACGCGCCAGCGCGTAGCCGCCGTACTGCGGATCCGGGTTGACCTCGATGTCCCAGCCGAACAGCCCGCCATAGAACTCGCGGGACGCTGCCGCGTCGGCGCTCGATAGATCAATCCATCCGGGTCGGTTGTTGCCGTCTGCCATGGTGGCCTCCTTTTGGAACGCAGTCTCGGGCCGATTGTGGACGTCATATGTCAACAGGCGATAACGGGACGGTTATCGGCCCGCGACTGACCTTGCGTCTCCGACCGGGTACCGTGTACGGACCGGAGAGGAGGGCAACGGAGTGGCGAACCGCTACGACGCGGTCGTGGTCGGGGGTGGACATAACGGCTTGGTCGCGGCGGCGTATCTCGCGCGCGCCGGCCGGCGAACCCTGGTCCTCGAGCGGCGCCACGTCCTCGGCGGTGCTGCCGTGACCGAGGAGATCGTCCCCGGATTCCGCTTCAGCGTCGCGAGCTACGTGGTCAGCCTCCTTCGCCCGGAGATCATTCGCGACCTGGAGTTGCCACGGCACGGCCTGCAGATCCTGCCGCTCGACGGCACGTTCACGCCGCTGGACGACGACTACCTGTGGCGCACCGATGACCACGGCCAGACGATGCGCGAGCTGCGCCGCTGGAATGCCGCCGACGCCGAGGCGTACGAGGAATACGGCCTCCTGATGATGGAGATGGCGCGCTTCATCAAGCCGATCCTGGGCATCACGCCGGTCGACCTCGAACGCCCCGATCCGCGCGATGCGCTCCCGCTCGCGGGACTGCTGCGAACGTTTGCCGGTTTGCCGCGCCGGCAGCAGACCGCATTCGTGCAGCTGATGACCATGAGCGCGGCCGACTTCCTGGAGCAGTGGTTCACCATCGAGCCGCTCAAGGCGACGATGTCGGCATCCGGCATCATCGGCACATTCGCGGGCGTGCGCTCGCCGGGCACGGCGTACGTCCTGTTGCATCACTACATGGGCGAGATCGACGGCGCGTTTCGCGCGTGGGGCATCCCGCGCGGCGGCACCGGCGGGATCTCGGAGGCGATCGCCAGCTCTGCACGAAGCCTTGGGGCGGAGATCCGCACCGAGGCTCCGGTGGCGCGCATCTCCACGAAGAACGGCCGCGCGACCGGCGTCGTCCTGCAGTCCGGTGAGGAGATCGAGGCCGACGCCGTCCTGGCGACGACGGATGCCAAGGTCACGTTCCTCGACCTGCTCGAACCCGGCACCCTGGATCCCGAGTTCGAACGGGACGTTCGGCGCTTCCGCTTCCGTGGCTCGTCGGGCAAGGTCAACCTGGCACTCGACGGGTTGCCCGACTTCACCTGCAAGCCGGGGTTCGGCGAGCACCTGCGCGGCGCGATCAGCTTCAGCCCGAGCCTCGATTACATGGAGCAGGCGTACGACGACGCCAAGCACGGCCAGTTCAGTCGCCGGCCGTACATCGATACGGTCATCCCCACGTTGGTCGATCCGCGCATGGCGCCGCCGGGCAAGCACACGATGAGTTGCTTCGTGCAGTTCGCGCCCTACGAGCTTGCCGATGGCGCGGTCTGGGATGACGCCCGGCGCGAGGCCTTCGGCGACACGGTGATCGACACGATCGCGGAGCGGGCACCCAACATTCGCGACCTGATCATCGGGCGGCAGGTCCTCACCCCGCTCGACATCGAGCAGACCATGGGCCTGACCGAGGGCAACATCTTTCAGGGCGAGCTGTCGCTCGAGCAGCTCTTCTTCAACCGCCCGATTCCCAGCCATTCGCGCTTCCGAACGCCCGTCCGCGACCTCTGGTTGGCCGGCTCGTCCGCCCATCCGGGGGGCGGAATCATGGGCGCTCCGGGCCGCATCGCGGCGCTCGAGGTGCTGCGCAGCCACAGGGGCAAGGCTGCGTGAGCGGGCCGGCGAACCAGTTCGACGCGGTCGTGGTCGGCGCCGGCCACAACGGACTCGTCTGCGCCGCCTACCTCGCTCGAGCGGGCCTGCGCACCCTCGTGCTGGAGAAGCGCGAGCGAGCCGGTGGCGCACTCGACAACCATGAAATCGTCCCCGGAGCGTTTGTGCCCGCTCTCGCCCACACGGTCGGGCGGCTTCGCCCGTCGGTGGTGCGGGATCTCGACCTCGTCGCGCACGGGTTACGGCTGGTGCAGCCGGAGGTCCGCGCCGTCTCGGTTCGACCGGACGGCCCGCCGATCACGCTGTGGGGCGATCCCGAGCGGACCGCGTCGGAAATCCGGGGATGGTCGAGTCATGACGCGGACGCCTGGCCGGCGCTGGATCGCCAGGCGCGCGCACACGCGGCGGTGCTCGACCACATCGCCGGGATGACGCCGCCCGATCCGGGATCTGCGGACCCCGGTGCGCTGCTGGGGGCATTGCGCGTCGGGGTCGGGTATCGCGGCATGTCGCGGGGGGAGCGGCGCGAGTTCCTGCGCGTCCTACCCATGGCCGTGCATGACTTCCTCGAGGACCACCTCGAAACGGACGCGTTGCGGGCGGCCGTCGCAATCCGCGGCATGCGCTTCTCGTCCCTCGGGCCGCGCTCCACCGGATCGACGCAGCACCTGCTTGCCAATTCCCCGGGAAGTGGCGGGCTCGCCGGTGAGACCGTCTATGCACGCGGCGGACCCGCGGCGCGTGGCAACGGCGCTGGTCGCCGCGCTGCGTGGCGGAAGGTGGAGAGCTGCGCACCGGTCAAGACGTCGCATTGGTGCGCGAGCGTGACGGTCGAACGGTTGGCGTCACGCTTGCGTCGGGAGACGAGATCGACGCACCGATCGTCGTCGGCGCGGTCGATCCCAAGCGGCTCCTGCGCGACCTGATCGATCCCGAGGTCCTCGGGCCGCATCTGGGCTGGCAGGCCGGCAACCTCCGGATGCGTGGCGTGACCGCGAAGGTCAATTTCGCGCTGCGCGACCTGCCGCACTTCAACGGCATCGATCCATCCGACCGATGCGGTTCGCCTGCGTGGCCGGATCGTCGTGGCGCCATCGACGCGCTATCTCGACGACGCGGCCGACGCGGCCAAGTACGGCCGCTTTCCGTCCGATCCGTGGCTCGAGGCGACCATTCCCAGCCTCGTGGACCCGCTCTTGGTCGATGGCGCACGCGACGGTGGCGTCCGCCACGTCATGAGCGTGCTGCTCCAGTCCGCCAGCTACGCCCTGCGCGATGGCGGGCCGTCGGCCTGGGACGGTCGTCGCGACGAGCTCGGCGATGTCACGACCCGCGTGCTCGACTCAGTGGCACCTGGATTCGGCGATCTGGTCGTCGCTCGGCAGGTCCTCACGCCACTCGACCTCGAGCGCGAGTACGGGCTCACCGAGGGACATCCACTCCACGGGGAGCCGGCACTCGACCAGTGGTTCGCGTGGCGGCCCATGCTCGGATTGGCCGCCTACCGCATGCCGATCGACGGGCTGTATCTCGCGGCGTCCGGTGCACACCCGGGCGGCGGCGTGACGGGAACTCCGGGTCGAAACGCGGCGCGGGAGATCCTCCGCGATCGAGGTCGCCTGCGACAGGGATGAGCCGTTTCGCGTCAGCCCTCGTCCTGCTCGTCGGGCTCCTGCTGGTCGTGCCCGCCTGCAGCGCGGCGACCCATCGCATGATCAAGACCGACCATCGCACGTTCGCGATCACGGGGCACACCGACCTGGTCGTGAACACGTTCAACGGCAACGTCAATGTCACGGCCATCGGGCTGGGCACGGCCGACGTGTCGATCACGCCGCACGGGACCGGACTCTCCGACGCGGACGCCCAGACCGCGCTCGACGCGATCTCGGTGAGCGTCGACCAGGTCGGGACGACGCTGACCATCACGGCCACCGCAGTCGGGGATGCGCCGGTGGGTTCCTCCCGCGGGGCGGACGTGGACATTCAGATCCCTGCCGATACCGCCGCGACCGTGACCAGTTCCAACGGCCAGGTGCAGGTGATCAACGTCAACGGGCCGACGACCATCCGGACCTCCAACGGTTCGGCCACGACGCGCGCCGGTACGGGCTTCGACATCCAGACGTCGAACGCGTCCGTCGAGCTTTCGGAGCCGACCGGCGCGATCGCGGTCCACACCTCCAACGCAGGCGTCGATGTGCTGGACGCTCGAAATGCCTCGGCAACGATGTCAACGTCCAACGGCCCAATCACCTTCAGCGGCCGGCTTGCCGCAGGGCCGCAGACGTTCACCACCAGCAACGCCGGCCTGGCGCTCCGATTCCCGTCGGATCAGGGTTTCAGCGTCAACGGGTCGACGAGCAACGGACCGGCCACGACCGACTTTCCGGGCCTGACCGTCGGCTCCGCCACGATCAGTGGGACGACCGGTGATGGGTCGGCCCAGGTGACGGCACAGACATCGAACGGCCCACTGAGCGTGACGAAACTGGAGCCGTGAGCGATCCGCTCTCGGTGGAGCAGCAGGAGATCCCGGCGAGCCTCGAGCGGGTGATCTTCTTCTCGGACGCGGTCTTTGCGATCGCGATGACCCTGCTGGTCATCGATCTGACCATCCCGGCTCTCCCGAACATGACCAACGAGGACCTGCTCGACGAGCTGCGGCAGCTCGGACCGAGCATCTTCAGCTATGCCCTGAGCTTCGGCGTGGTCGGCATGTACTGGCTGGCCCACTGGCGGCGATTCCAGTCCATCGCCCGGACGAACGAGCAGCTGGCCCTGATCAACCTCGTCCTGCTCGGGTTCGTGGCCCTGATCCCGTTCCCCACGGCCGTGCTCGGCGCGCACGGGGACCTGCCGGCCGCGCTGGTGCTCTATGTCGTCGTGCTGGGGACCGGCGGGGCAGTGGGTGCGTTGAGCTGGCTCTATGCCTATCGCGCCGGCTTGTGCCGCCCGGGCGTCGGTCCGCGCGAGTTTCGAATCGGCTTCCTCCGCTCGCTCAGCGGGCCGATCGTGCTGTTCGCCTCGCTGCCGCTGCTCCTGGTGAGCACGACGCTGGTGGAGGTCTGCTGGCTGCTCATCTTCCCGGCACAGATCGTGCTTCGTCGCCTGTAGAGCTTGCGCTCGGGGTCTTTGCCGTGTCGAAGAAGAACGTGCCACGCGTGAACCTGGACAGCGCGTCCGACCCGGCCACGCGAGATCGGGCGATGGCTCGGATCCTGTCGGCGCGGTGACTGGGCCCTGATTCGCGTCAGAGTGGTCGGATCCGGCCCCCGAGGGCAGCGTCGATTCCGTCAAACCGGCCGTTCGAGCCAAGAGGTGAAGGAAACTGCGGCGCTGCCGCGAGCTCCGATCCCGTCATTTGTTGCGGCGGAGTGCCGCAATGACAGGACCGGAGGGTCCTCGGGGGCCAGGAGCGGCCGATCTGACGGGAGCGAGGATGAGAGCGAGGGCGAGGGCGAGGGCGAGGCGCCGACAGTCGTCCCGCGTGTGTGGCCAAGACAACCGCCACAACCGTGAAATGGGGCTCTCGCCCGTCAACAGCGTGTCCGGGAACGAGCGTCAGCGGCGTTCCTCGCGCGGCTCTCCCTGGGCGGTGGTGATCTCGTCGGCGCGCAGCTCTTCGGGCTCGGTCGGCACGGCAGAAGGCGCCTCGGCGATGGGCATCGCCCAGGTCCAGCTCTGCAGCTTCTCGAGCAGGTTCTGGGCGGTCAGGTCGAGCTGGATCGGCGTGACCGCAACGCGCTTGTTCACGACCGCCTCGAAGTCGGTGCCGGGTGCCGCCACCCCGGACGGTGGCGGGCCACCGATCCAGTAGTAGGGGACGCCGCGCGGATCGAAGCGCTCGACCAGCTCGTCCTGGTAGACGCGCTTCCCCATCCGGGTGACCACGACGCCCCTGAACTCGTCGAGGGACATCGCCGGCACGTTGATGTTGAGCAGCTCGCCGGGACCGAGGCCGTGCTCGAGGATGTTCAGCGCCGTCACGCGAGCCACGCTCGCCGCGAGCGTGAAATCGGGATGCTGGTAGTACTCCTGCGAGATCGCAAACGCGGGGCATTCGTTCAGCACCGCCTCCATCGCCGCCGAAACGGTGCCGGAGTAGGTCACGTCGTCGCCGAGGTTCGCGCCGTAGTTGATCCCCGATGCGACCAGGTCGAAGCCGATGTCGAAGTAGCCCAGGAAGGCGAGGCTGACGGCATCGGTCGGTGAGCCGTCCACGGACCAGCCCATCGTCCCGTCGGCCAGCGTCCGCTCGCGAACGCGCAACGGCCGCATGAAGGTCTTCTGGTGGCCGACGGCCGACTGGTTGGTCTCGGGCGCGAGCACGTAGACCTCGCCGATCGGGCGGAGCGCCTGCGCCAGCGCCAACAACCCGCGCGATTCGATCCCGTCGTCATTCGTGACCAGGATCGTCGGCGGCGTCTCCCACTCGGCCAGCGGCCTGGGTCGATGGTGCGGTGCGCGGGCCTGCGTGACCCGGCGGTCGCCGGCGGCAAGCGGCTCACCCTGCTCCAGGTCGACGTCACGGCGCTCGGATCGACGCGCCTCGCGGTGGTCTTCGCCGCCTCGCTCGATTCGCTGTCCTTGGGCGTCCGCTGTGACGCCGCGGTGGTTGGTTCGGGTCGCTCACGCCTGCGGCGACACCGTCGCCTTGCCCAGCCCGGTGTCGTCATCGCGACGGCCATCCGACGAGCTGCCGGGCACGGCGTCCGGATCCTCGGTCACGTCGGGTGGCTTGGGAACGCGGACTCGACGGCCCTGCCGCTCGCCGACGCGCTGCGCCGCTCGCGAGGTCACGTCACGCGCGCCGACGGAGCTGCGCTGGAGGTAATAGAAGAAGAAGGTCGAGATCACCGAGGCGATCGGGATCGCGAAGATGGCGCCGATGAAGCCATACAGCTTCAAGCCGATCAACACCGACACCAGCACGACCACCGGGTGGATGCCGACCGTGGCGGACATGAGGCGCGGCTGGAGGATGTTCATCACGACGAACCAGCCGATCCACATGATGATGAAGATCGGGATCACCGCGTTGGGTTGCCCGATCATGCGCGGCCAACACCGGTGGCGCCCAGGAGATGAACGGCCCGAAGAACGGGATCATCTGGAGCCCCGCGACCGCGACGGACGTGACGGGCAGGAACGGAATATTGAGCCACGCGCTCGCAACGGCGGCGAACAGGCCGTAGATCACGCCCAGGATCGCCTGCCCTCGCAGGAAGCCGCCGAACGCGATCGAGACGCTCTCCTGGAACAGGTTCGCCTCGTCCGACCAGCGCGGTGGCACGAGCCGGTTGAGGAACGCCACCATCCGTCCCTTGTCGATCACGATGAAGACCGACAGGAACACGATGATCACGACGTTGCCGACGATGCTGAACGTCGACAAGGCGATGGTGCCCAGCTGCGTTGCCAGCGTTCCGGCGAAGGTCCCCAACTGCTGGATCCCGGTGCTGGCGATGTTCTGCACGTCGACCTGGATGCCAAGCGATGAAAGCTGGTCCTGCCACGGCTTCAGCGTCGCGGGCAGCTCCGACTGGAATTTCGGCAGGGCGTCAGCAAAGCTCCTGATCCCCGTGGCGATGGTGCCGACGATCAATCCGATCACGATCACGATGAGCACGAACAGCAGGATGTAGACCGCGACCACGACGCTCGTGCGCGGCACGGCCGGAACGTTGCGGGTGATGACGTCGACCAGCGGCGACACGATGAAGGCCAGCAGCCACGCCAGGCCCAGGATCACCAGGATGTCGCTGAAGTTGAGGATCACGCTGCCGACTTCACCGATCAGCAGCAATGCGACCGCGAGCGTGCCGAGCACCAGCAACGCGCGCAGCCAGCGCCGCTCCGATTCGGGCAATTGCCGCAGGGCCATGCGGTCAGTCTAGCGCTGAGGTTTCGAGGTCCCGACTCTGACGATGGTCTCGGGGTGAGGTGACGAGGAGTCCGGGGACGTTGCACGGAGTCCCGCGCCACTTCGATCGGTTTTCAGACGCTTCTCAGAAACCGACCGGAGGATTGGTCCGTTGCGGGCGATCCGGCACGCCGTGACGTGCACCGCCTGCCGTAGAAGGACCTCACCGCTCCATGCGTCTCAAGATCCTCGCTGCCGCGCTGCTATTGGTCGCGGGCGTCGGCGCGATCGGCTACGTCGTCTTCGTCGCACCGACAGCTGGTTCTTCCAGCGCGGAGCAGTACCTGACCTCGACAGCCACGACCACGAACGTGGTGCAGCAGGCAGTCGCCACCGGAAACGTCGAGCCTGCTGCGCTGTACGGCCTGGCCTTCGGTCGAGCCGCGGAAGTCATCGATACGGCGGGTTCCGGATCGACGTCGACCGGTTCCTGGACGGTGGACAAGCTCAATGCCGCGGTAGGCCAGGCCGTCAAGAAAGGCGACGTCCTCGCGACCGCCGACGACGCAGACGCCAAGGCGACCATGGAGACGGCCAAGGCGGCCCTGCAGTCGGCCCAGCAGAAGCTCGCCGACGACCAGGCGAAACCGACCGCGGACGACCGGGCCAGCGCGCAGAACGCGCTGCAGCAGGCGCAGCAGTCACTCACCGACAAGAAGCAGAACCAGGCCGACACGCAGGTGCAGAACGCGCTCTCGCTCTCGGACGCGAAGGACAGCTGGCGCAAGGCGCAGAAACAGCTCTCCGACGACACGGCCGCCGGCTACGGATCGACAACCCTGAAGGCGGATCGTGACGCGGTTACGAGCGCCCACCAGCAATACCTCAACACGCAGGCGCAGGTCACGGCGTCCAATCACCAGGCCGACCAGAACGTCAACTCGGCCACCCTCTCGCTGGCGGCCGCGCAGCAGGCCTACAACACCGCGATCGAGCCCACCGACGCTGCGACCATCGCCAGCGACCAAGCCGCCGTGACACAGGCGCAGCAGGACCTCGACACGGCCAACTCGGCGCTGGACGCCATCACGATCACGGCACCGGACGACGGCGTCATCACCGCCGTCAACGTGGCGGCCGGCGCGGACGCACCTTCGGGTGACGCGATCGAGATGCAGAGCTCCGATCTGCAGGTGACCGCCGATGTGACCGAAACCGACCTGCCCTCGATCGCCATGGGCCAGCCGGCCAGCGTCAGCGTCGCGGCGGCCAACAGCAACGTGGACGGCACGGTCACCGCGATCGCGCCGACCTCCGACAGCTCCTCGAGCAGCGTGGTCACGTACGCGGTCACGGTTTCCCTGCCGGATGTGCCCGCTGCGGTCAAATCAGGCATGTCCGCGAACGTCAGCATCACCACCGCGAGCGCCGACAACGTGGTTGCCGTTCCCGCCATCGCCCTCATCGGAACCACCGGCAACTACAGCGTCCGCACCATCACGGATGGGGAAGTCCAGACGGTGCCCGTCCAGGTCGGACTCGTGACGAGCTCGCTGGCCGAGATCCAGTCGGGTCTCGATGCCGGGACCGCGGTCGTCGTGGGAACGTCCGCGACACGAACCGGCACGAGCACGACGACCGGTGGCTTCGGTGCCGGTGGGTTCGGGGGCGGCTTCCCTGGTGGCGGCACGTTCGTGCGAGGCGTTGGGCGGTGAGCATCGTCGTTCCGCCGCCGCCGCCGCCGCCGCAGCAGCACCAGCCGCCGCCGGTCGTGGCGATGCCCCAGCCCGTGGCCGCGCCGCAGCCGAGCGCGCCACTCATCGACATCCGCGGGGTCTGGCGTGTCTACCAGCTGGGCCACGTGACCGTGGAGGCGCTACGTGGCGTGGATCTGCTGATCCGCCAGGGCGAGTTCGTGGCCATCGTCGGACCGTCTGGCTCGGGCAAGACCACGCTCATGAACATCATCGGCTGCCTCGACCGGCCGTCGGCGGGCAGCTATCGCCTGGCAGGCGAGGAAGTCGCCTCGCTTGAGGATGACGACCTGGCGCGGGTGCGCAGTCGCACCATCGGCTTCGTCTTCCAGAGCTACAACCTGCTCTCGCGCACGACCGCGCTCGACAACGTCGAGACGCCGCTGCTCTACCAGGGCGTCAAGCGCGCCGAGCGCGTGCGCCGCGCCACTGAGGCGCTCACCGCGCTGGGCATGGGCGAGCGGTTGCGTCATCAACCCAGCGAGCTGTCCGGCGGGCAGCAGCAGCGCGTGGCCATCGCCCGCGCCCTGGTGACCCATCCGGCGCTGATCCTCGCCGATGAGCCCACTGGCAACCTCGACAGCGCCTCGGGCGCTGAGGTGATGCGCATCCTCGACGACCTGCACCGCAGTGGCCGCACCGTCGTGCTGATCACGCACGACCCGGAGGTGGCCAACTCCGCCGATCGCCAGATCCACGTGCGCGACGGACGGCTCGTCCAGTGAGCCTCTACGAGATGGTCCGCCTGGCCATTGCACGCCTCGGCGCGTCGCGGCTGCGGGCCACCCTGACGATGCTGGGGGTGATCATCGGCGTCGCGTCGGTGGTCGCCCTGGTGGCCGTCGGACAGGGCGCCACGAGCGGCATCACCAAGCAGCTCCAGGGTCTCGGCACGAACCTGCTGACGGTGAACCCCGGTTCGTCCACGACCGGCTTCACGCGCGGCGCGGCTGGCTCGGCGCAGACGCTCACGCAGGCGGACGCCACGGCGATCCGGGCGCTCCCCGGCGTTGCCGGCGTGGAACCCGAGCTGTCCACCCAGGGCCTTGTCGTGGCCGGGTCGGAGAACACCACCACGACCATCCTTGGAACGACCGCCGACTACCTCACGGTGCGCAGCTACGACCTTTGGCAGGGTTCCTTCCTGAACGATGCCGCCGTCGACGGCGGCCTGCGCGAGGCGGTGCTGGGCTCGACCACCGCCGACGACCTGGGCCTCGATGCCAGCGCCATCGGCAGCACGATCACCATCGAGGGCCTGCCATTCCGGGTCGTCGGCATCCTGCAGGCCAAGGGAACGTCAGGACCGTTCAGCAACGACGACCAGGTCATCGTGCCCATCGGTGCCGTCAATCACTACTTCGACAACAGCGCCAATGTCCGCTCGATCGGCATCAGCGTCGCCTCGGCCGACCAGATCGACACGGTCAAGGCGCAGGTCACCAACCTGCTCGAGCAGCGCCACGACATCGCGGCGGGCGGCACGGACGACTTCACCATCTCCGACCAGGCCCAGCTGCTCACCACGGTCGATTCCGTCAGCGGTCTGCTGACCGTCCTGCTGGGTGGCATCGCCTCGATCTCGCTGCTCGTCGGCGGCATCGGGATCATGAACATCATGCTGGTCTCGGTCCGCGAGCGGACGCGCGAGATCGGCGTCCGCCTGGCCATCGGCGCGCGGCGGCGGGACATCCTGGTCCAGTTCCTGGTCGAGGCTCTCACGCTCTCGGTCATCGGCGGCGCCATCGGGGTCTTCCTGGGCGTGGCCGTGTCGGCGGGCATCGGCCAGGTGGCCGGCTGGGGCTTCGTCTTCAACCCCGTCACGGTGATCGTTGCCATCGGCTTCAGCTTGCTCGTCGGCACGGTCTTCGGCGTCTGGCCTGCGCGCCAGGCGGCACGTCTCGATCCCATCGTCGCACTTCGGTACGAGTGAACCAAGGCACCAGTTAGGAGCGTCATGGACCCCTGGAATCCCAACCCCGATAACCGCACGTCTGCGCCGCCGCCACCGCCACCAGCGCCGTACCAGGGTGGCGGACAAGTACCGGCTCCGTACCAGGCGGGCGGCCAGGCACCTGTCCCGGCCGCGTATCCGCCCGGCGGTCAGGCGCCCACGAGCAGCCCCGTTCCGTACGGCGGAGCTCCGATCATGGCCGCTCCGTCAGAGGCCCCGGTCTACCCCGTACCGATTGCCCCGGTGAAGCAGCAGAAGAAGTCGAGCACCGCACTCAACGTGCTTCTTGGCCTCGGGCTCGTCGTTGCCGTCGGTGGCATCGCCTTCGCGGCCGGCCGACTGACGGCGCCGGCGAGTGCCTCGACGGCATCCGGCAACGGAGCCAACGGCGGCTTCGCCGGCCGCTTCGGCAACAACCCCAACGCGAGCTTCCCGCCCGGTGGTGGCTTTGCCGGCCGTGGTGCCGGCGCGATCGCGCTCGAAGGCACGGTCACCGCGATCGACGCCAACGGCATCACCATCCAGACGACCGCGGGGCAGGCGGTGACGATCGGGACGACCAGCTCGACCAGCTACCAGACGGCGTCGAGCGGCAGCGCAACCGATGCAGCCGTTGGTTCGACCGTGCTCATCCAACTCGATCCGACAACCGGCGGGTTCGGCGGTGGCGGCTTTGGCGGTGGCGGCTTCGGCAACGGCAACGGCGGGTTCGGCGGTGGTCCGAACGCGAGTGCCATCCCGGGTGCCAGTGCCGCGCCCAACGCGAGCGTCGCGCCGAACGCGTCGCCTCGGTCGTTCGGCGACGCCAAGACGGTGATCGTGCTGCCGAACTAGGCCGCCGAGACGGAGTGCCGGGTCCCGGGCGGGCGGAGCCGTCCTGCTCGTCAGGCGTCCCATCGCAACCGCGGGCTCGCCAGGCGATGCACACGTACGATGGGACGCGACGCCGAATCCGGCGCGACGTATCGAGGTTCTGCCGTGGTCGATGACGATCCTATTTCGTGGCGCACCGTCGTGTACGGGACGCCGGTCATTGCCAGCGATGGCGCCCGGATCGGGACCGTCCGAGAGGTCCTCGGAGATGACGCGGAAGACATCTTCCACGGGCTCCGGGTCGAGCTTGACGCCGGCAAGCGCAACATCGTGGTGTCGGCGGAAGACGTGGCGATCCTGACGCACGAGGCGGTACGGATCAACCTGACGGCCGACCAACTCGCCGGCGAATCGGACTACGACGAGGCGAAGTCCTACCACGTCTCGGAGGTTGGCAGGTTCCGGAAACACCTCGGCTGGAAGCAGGATTCGGCGAGCGACGAAGAGCCCGGCTAAGGACGAGGGCCCGGCGAGCGACGCGTACAGCTACACGACGAGGGGCCCGGCGAGCGACGCGCCCGGCGCAACGCAACCGCTGCGCCCCGAGGTCTACCTCGGTCCCAGCCCCATCAGCTCGTGGCACTGTCGCATCGTCTCGGTGGCCATCGGGAGGAGCTTCGCCGCGCCCGCCCGGAGGATTTCCTCGACGTAGCCCGGCCGTGACTCCAGCTCGCGGCGCTTCTCGCGGGCCTCGGCGAACGTGGCGATGATCCGGTCGGCCAGCAGGCGCTTCGTGTCGACGCAGCCGGTGCGCGCTGTCCGCTCCCCGTCCCAGATCGTCTCGTAGTCGTCGGGACTGAAGAAGCGGTGCAGCTGGCACACGTTGCAGACCTCGGGGCGCCCGGGCTGGGTGCGCAGGATCCGCTGCGTGTCCGTGACCATGCTCATGACCTGTTTGCGGATCGTGGCCTCGTCCGCAAACAGCTCGATCACGTTGCCCGTCGACTTGGACATCTTGTTCACGCCGTCCGTGCCCAGCACGACGGGTGACTCCGTGTAGACGGCCTGGGGCTCGGGGAAGACCTCGCCGTAGCTGCGGTTGAAGGCGCGCACGATCTCGCGCGCGAGCTCCAGGTGCGCGTCCTGGTCGCGGCCGACCGGCACGTGCGTCGCCTTGTAGATGGCGATGTCGGCGGCCTGCAGCACCGGGTACGAGAGCAGCGCGAAGTTGACGTCGTCGGGCTGGCTGCGCTTCTTCTCCTTGAACGTCGGCGTGCGTTCGACCCACGGCGTGGGCACGACCGACGAGAAGAACCAGGCCAGCTCGATGTGCTCGGGACGGTCCGACTGGCGGAAGAGGATCGAGCGCTCCGGGTCGATTCCCAGCGCGAGCAGGTCGAGCGCCATTTCGTGCGTGTTGCGCCGGATGACGTCGCCATCGTGCGTCGAGGTCAGCGCGTGGTAGTCGACGATGCAGTAGATCGTGTCGTGCGTTTCCTGCATCGCGACGTAGTTGCGGAACGCGCCGAGGTAGTTGCCGATGTGTGGCAGGCCCGACGGCTGGACGCCGGAGAAGACACGTTGGCGCACGGCGGTGGAGGTGGTGCGATCGGTGGGCACGCTTGAAGAGACGGGCGATGTCACGGCCGGCCGAGTCTATCAGCGTGCACGGACGAACCGGCTCCCTGTCCCCCTGACCAGGGCCGCCCGAGGCCGTGGCGAACCTGCCTCGACCTCGGGCAATCGGACCTCAGGGCCCGACGTGGACCGTCGTCGCGTCGACGTAGCTGGCCACGAAGTGACCCGGTGCGGACTTGCTGTAGTAGCCACCCCGGTAGTGGGCGGTGGCGCTGCTGCCAGGTGATACCTCGACGGCGTAGTCGCCGGGGTCAAGGCAATTCATGATGTAGTTGCCCTGGTCGTCGGTGAACGCGAACCCTGATCCGCCGACGGTGACGTAGGACACCACGCCGTCGTGGGTCGCATTCGTGATGCGGCCCGAGAAGCTGTAGCCCGTAGCCGGCTTGATCACGACGCCGGGGTGGTTGACGTTGGCCGAAAGCGCGGATGCCTGGTCTTCGTCGGCCGTCCAGTGGCTCGGGGCACCGGAGTAGTAGTAACCCCTCCGCAGGTTCTGTCCCGAGGCCGATGCGCTCTCGTAGATGGTGTGTGTCCCGGAACCCACACCAAAGAACGAGAAGTTGCCTTGCGCGTCGGTGCTGGTGTAGGCGTAGCTCGTATCGCCCTCGAGAGACACGGTCGCGTTGTGGACGCCCTGGTTGGCGGAGTTTCTGATCGCGCCGGAGATGGTATGGCCGGGATCGGGCTGGGTCGGGCTCAGCGTCACGTTGGTGTTTCCAACATGGACCTTCGCTGCCGTTGTCGCGTTCTCGGTCCAATGGTGCTGGTTGCTCGCGTATGACCCGGTTAGAAATGCGATGATCCGTTGGGCGCAATCCCGATTCGATAGTCTCCGCTCGGCACAGCAATCAGCGTGAATGAGCCGCATGCCTTGGCCTGAGAGACGGTCGCGAGGGTGGCCATCGATTGCGCCGAGACGGACGCGCACAGTTTTGACCTTGGGCGTCCTGGACCTTGCCGGTGATCAGATGGCCGTCCGGAAGATCCACGTTCTTGTAGGCGACATCGGCGTTGTTGACGACGATCTTCGATGCATTCGCGGAGCAGTCCGCGGTGAAATTGTGCGGTGGTGCGTTGCGATAGCACCCTGACAGGATGTTCACCGTGGTCGGGGGCGTAAGCGTGAGCTGAAAGCCTCCGTTCGGCAGGCCCTGAATCTCGTAATTGCCTGACGCGTCCGTGACGACCTGCAGCGCTGAAGGACGAGCTCTGCGACCTGACGGTGACACCTTTGAGGGGTGCGCCACTCTTCTGACTGTGGACGTGGCCCTTGATCGAGTGGCCGAGTCGCACCGCGACGTTGACGCCGGTGATCAGGGTGCCGGTGTAATGCACCTCGGTCGCAGACGAGAAGGTCGTCGTGAAATGATCGGGGTTGCCCTTGAGGTAGTAGCCTGCCTGGTAGGTCGGCGCACCCCGTGCGGGTCCACGCCAATGATGAACGATGCGTCGGATTTGTCGTAGAACGAGAACGTTCCCGTGCTATCGGTGAACGTGTAATCACTGGGATATCCGAAGCTCGGATCGAAGAGGCTCACGGCCGCATTCTTCACGGCGCCTCCGCCATGGAGCGTGATCTTTCCCGTGATCGCCACCTTGGAACCGGGCACGGTGATGTTGATTCCGCTTGCGTTCCCGGCAAGTGCCGTGCCGGGAAGCAGCAAGATGGCGATCGCCGCGACCGAGCAGGCCGCGCCGCGCGGAGAAGTCCTGATTCATCAGTGAACCCTCCAAATCCTGGTTCTCACTCCGCGGCAGGCTAGGAACGCCGCGTATCACGAACGTCCAATGGCGGCAGCCCGACGTCGGATGGACCGGTGGCGCCGAGAGCTGGATCCGGGCACCTTCGCCAGCAGCCGAGGCACGCAGAGGAAGGCGAGCATCTCGTCGTGGTCGGAGAACACCGTCGTTTCGCCGGTCTCGATCAGTTCCGCCTGGCCGGCCAGGCGGCCGCCGGTCCGACCGGCCGGGATGAGGCGCAAGAGCACCGACACGTTCATATCGCCACGATGCGCGAGCCCCGTCCAACCGACGTCCAACCGCCTACGATTCAGCCGGAGGGCGACGGAGCGAGGGGGACGGTGGCAGGCGGGAATCACCCACGGGTGCTCATCAGGCGGCCGCGCCTGACAGCCTTGCTGTCGGCCGCGCCGGTTGCACTGATCGAAGCCCGGATCCTGTCCTGGCGTCGCGTCCCGAGCTGATCGTCGCATTGGTGCAGGCTTCTGAACGGCACGCCCGCCTGCGCTCGAGATGGATCGATCTTGCCGTTCGGGTCCTTCCCGAACCATCGGCCGCCCGACGCGCCGTCGACGTCGAGCGATCCCTGGATCGAGCTCGTGCCGGCGACCTCGAAGGAGCCGTGGCGGAAATCGGCCGTGTGCTGGACGGTGCGTCGCTTGGCGAGCTCGCGACGCGCGGCCGGGCGCACCTGGTCCGCGGCCTGTCGCTCCTCGTTCTCGACACCGCCGCCAACCTTCGCGCGGCCACGGACGAGCTCGGCCAGGCCATTGCTTTGCTCGATGTCGCCGGTGAGCGCGACTGGCAGGCTGAGGCACACCAGGTGCTCGGTTTCGGATGTCATCTGACGGCGGGCTCCTTTGTGCTGGCCGCCGACCATCTTTCAATGGCCCTCTCCTTGCGGCCGGCTCCCGACGCCTCGCGCGGTGCGACCTTGACCTACCTCGCCGAGGCACTCACCCTCCAAGGCCGTTTCGAAGACTCAGCGGTGGCGCTGCGAGAGGCCGCCGCGATCGGCCACAGACTTGGCGACGAGCGGACGATCGCCTACGCGGCCTGGTCCTCGGCGGGCCTGGCCTGCCAACGCCGCGACCGGGTCGCGGTCGTGGCAGCGTTGGATGAGGCGGAGGCTCACCCAACTGGATGGTTCGATCAGCTGGCCGGAACGGAGTTCCTGTCGCACGCCGCTGAGATGCTGGCCACCCTCGGCGACCGCGAAACCGCCGAGGCCTACCTCGCGCGCGCCGTCGAGCGCGCGGCGGGCTCCGCGCGGCCCGACCAGCCGCTCGCAGCAAGGGTCCGGCTGGCCTGCACGTTCGGCGATCCCCGGGAGGCGCTCATGCTGACCTCGGAGCTGGAGGCGAGCTCGTTCGCCGTGCGTCGCGATCGCTGGCTCCTGTTCCTGTTCCGCGCCGTGTGTCATGCCCGCCTGCGTGAGCCCGGTGAGGCTGCCGCGTGGCTCGAGCAGATCGCGAATTGCGGCAGCGGAACTGGGCGATCCGGAGTGCCTCGAGCGCCGCGAGCCGGAGCTGTTGGCCGTTGCCTCTGGCGCGGTCGGTGGGGCAGCGCTCACGACTCCTTCCCAGGCGACCGTGGTCCTGCTCGGGCGGTTCGCCGTGGAGCGCGACGGGATCGACGTCACACCGCCACCCGGGCGCCCATCGACACTGGTCAAGCTGCTGGCTCTCGGTGGAACGCTGACGCCGGATGTCGCGATCGAGGCGCTCTGGCAGGACGACGTGGACGCGCAGACTGGAGCCGCGCGATTGCGCAACCTGCTCCACCGCCTTCGGACCGCGTCCGGGCCGATCGTCGTGCGACGAGATGGAGGGCTTGCGCTGGAGCCGCGTGCATCGGTTGACGCCCGTCGCTTCGAAGAAGCTGCGGCCGTGGCCCTTGCGGCGCCGCCACAGGAGCGGGCAGGACTCGCCAGGATGGCCCTCGCCTGGTCGACCGGCGAACTGCTGCCGGCCGATCGATACGAGGACTGGGCCGACGCGCCCCGCGAGCGAATTCGGCGACGCCAGCTGGCCATGTTCGATCTGGTGGCCGGTGATGCGCTCGTGCGCGGGGACCTGGACGAAGCCGGGCGCCTGCTGGATGCAGCCATCGCCACCGACCCGCTCGAAGAGGAGCGATACGTCCGCCTGGCACAGGCGCTCATCGAGCAAGGCCGAAGTGGTCGGGCGAATGCGGTGTTGGAACAGGCGGTCGCGGTCGCCGCGGACTTGGACGTCGAGCCCAGCTCCGAGCTCAAAGCGATGCTGGCAGCCCTGCGGACGAGCGCCTGAGGCGACCCGGGCCCAAGAACCATCGGCCGTCAGGCCGACGTCGGCGTTCCCGATCCGCGGCGGCTCTCCGGCCCCGAAGCGACACGCACTCGCCACCGCCAGGCCGTGGTCCGCACCTACAATCGGAGCGTGGGTCCCGATCGATCTAGCCCGCCGCTTCGTGTTGCCCTGCTCGGCCTTGGGACGGTCGGTCGTGCCGTGGCCGCGCGCCTGCTTGACGCCGAGTGGCGCACCGCGGTCGAGCTGCGCGGCAACATGGCACCGCTTCTCGTTGCGGTTGGCGTGCGCGAGCCGGACCGCGAGCGCGGAATCGCGCTTCCGTCGGACGTTCGCCTGAGCGATGACCTCGCGGCGCTGGCGCGCGATAAGGACGTCGATGTCGTCATCGAGCTGGTCGGCGGCACCGACGATGCAATGGCGGCGGTCGCGTCGGCGTTGGATGCCGGTAAGCGGATCGTCACCGCGAACAAGGCACTGCTCGCGAGCCACGGCGTGGAGCTCGAGGCACGGGCGCGCGCGTCAGGCGCCAGGCTGCGGTTCGAGGCGGCGGTGTGCGCCGGGGTGCCTGTTCTCGGCCCGATCGTCGACGACCTGTCCGGCAGCACCATCGAACGCGTTCGCGGTGTCGTCAACGGCACGACCAACCACATCCTCACCGCGATGGCGCGCGACGGAAGGACGTACGAGGACGTGCTCGGCGAGGCGCAGGCCCGTGGCTACGCGGAGGCCGACCCCAACTCGGATGTCTGCGGGCATGACACGGCAGACAAGCTGGCCATCCTCGTGCGCCTCAGCTTCGGAGCGTGGCCGGACAGGACCCTGATTCCGCGCTCGACCCCCTCGCTGGATCGCGAGACGCGCGAGGGAATCACCGGCGTGACCAGCCGCGAGCTCCGCGACGCCGCCGGCCTCGGGTTGGCGCTGCGGCTGGTTGCGCGCGCCGAGCGGGGAGCGGATGGCGCCATCAGCGGGGGAGCCACCATGGCCGCCGTGCCCTTGTCGTCGCCGCTCGGCGAGGTCAGCGGCATCACCAACGTGGTCGAGGTCCAGGCCTCGCCGATCGGCAGTGTCTCCTTTCGTGGCCCGGGAGCCGGTGGCGCGACGACGAGCAGCGCGGTCCTGGCGGACCTCCTCGCGTATTCGCGAGGGGAGGGCTCCACCTGGGGCGCGCTTCCGCAGGCTTCGACCACCGAACTCGCCAGCGACCTCGATCGACCCAGAGCCTGGTTCCTGGCCGCGCCCGAGCTCGCGATCGGCAGTTTCGCGTCGGAGGTCGCCTCGTTCGCCGTGGTATCGACCGAGGAGGCCTTCGTCACCCGGCCGATGGACGCGGAAGAGGCCCGCGCCCGCGTGGCCGGCGCCGGCATCGAGTCGGCGACGCTCTACCCGATGCTTGAGGTCGGCGAGTAACCATGAACGGAGTGCCGCAAGCGACGGCGCAGCCTGCCGTCGGCAGGACGCTGCTGCGCGCGAACCAGCCCGCGGCCTGCGCGTAGCCGCGCAGGCTGCGGCCGTCGCTTGCGAGGCACCAATGCATGAAAATGAGTGATGTGCTCCGGCAGCTGCGGCAGGAGCAGAGCAAGTTCGTCGGCGCGCGGCCCCGGCTCATCGACCGGTTCGAGGCGTTCCTCCCCGTCAGCGATGAGACGCCGCGCCTCACCCTCGGCGAAGGCTTCACGCCGCTGGTGCATGCCAAGACTCTCGGACGAGCGATGGGTTGCCCGCTGCTCTTCCTCAAGCTCGAGGGCAGCAACCCGACAGGCTCGTTCAAGGATCGCGGCATGGTCGTTGCGGTCGCCAAGGCGCTGGAGGAAGGAGCCCAGGCGATCGTCTGCGCCTCGACCGGGAACACCTCGGCGTCCGCCGCCGCCTATGGCGCGGCCGCCGGCCTCGACGTGATCGTCGTGCTTCCGGCTGGGCAGATCGCCGCGGGAAAGCTCGTCCAGGCGCAGATGGCCGGCGCGCGGGTGGTCGCCGTCGAGGGCAACTTCGACGCCGCCCTGCGGATCGTGCGCGACCTGGTCGCGCGGCAGGACCCGGCTCACCCGGTCACGCTGGTCAACTCGGTGAATCCGCATCGCCTCGCCGGACAGAAAACCGGCGCGTTCGAGGTCTGCGAAGACCTCGGCGGCGCTCCCGACTACCTCGCCATCCCCGTCGGCAACGCCGGCAACATCAGTGCCTACTGGCAGGGTTTCATGGACTACCGCGGTGCCGGCCTCGTTGAGACCGTACCGGTGATGCTTGGCTTTCAGGCGGCGGGGGCCGCACCCCTGGTCAGCGGCCGGACGGTGTCGGAGCCCGAGACCGTGGCGACCGCGATCCGCATCGGCAATCCGGCGTCCGCCACGCTCGCCCTGAGGGCGCGAGATGATTCTGGAGGTCGAATCGAGTCGGTCACGGACCAGGAGATCCTTGACGCATATCGCGACCTCGCCCGCTACGAGGGCGTCTTCTGCGAGCCCGCGTCTGCGGCGTCCGTGGCCGGAGTGCGCAAGCTTTCCGCGTTGGGCGCCATCGACCCGGGCGCGACGATCGTCTGCGTCCTCACCGGGCACGGCCTCAAGGATCCCGAGCTTGCCGCTCGCGAGGCGGGGCCGATCCTCCGCGCGGAGCCGACCCCGGCCGGAGTACGCCAGGCACTGGGATGGTGAGCACGGCACTGCACCACGACGTGCATCGCGAGCTCGATCTTCGTCCGGTTCACCTCAACGTACCGGCGACGACGGCAAACCTTGGCGCGGGGTTCGATGCGCTTGCCCTCGCACTCGACCTGGCCAACGAGATCGACGTCGAGCCCTCCGCGCGGCCCGGCGGCCATGTCGAGCTGAGCGTTGAAGGCGAGGGCGCGGCTCGGCTTCGGGGCGGGCGCGGAAATCGTTTCCTCCGCGCGCTGCGCGTCGGCCTGGAAACCTGCGACGTGAGCTTCGATCGGTACGCCTGGCGGGTGCGAATGCAGAACGCGATTCCGCTGTCGCGCGGCCTTGGATCGTCGGCAACGGCGTCGGTCGGGGGCCTCCTCGCTGCCCGCGCTCTGTGCGGCTCGGCCGCGGGAGCGCTCTCCGACGAACGCATCCTCGCGCTCTCGGCCGAGCTGGAAGGCCATCCGGACAACGCGGCCGCCGCCGTCTACGGCGGATTCGTGGTCGTCGCGCAGATCGACGGAGCGCTTCGAGCGATCCGCCTCGACCCTCCAAGGGAACTCGTCTGCGCCCTGTTCATCCCCGAGCGACCGCTCTCGACGGCGGCGATGCGCGCGGCCCTCCCGCAGACGGTCCCGCTGGCCGATGCGGTCCACAACCTCGGCGCGACTGCGCTCGCGGTGATGGCGATGGCCACCGGAGATCTCTCGCTGCTGCGTGCCGCGACCGTGGACCGGCTGCATGAGCCCTACCGCGCCGCAGCCGTGTACCCGGAGCTGCCCGACCTGGTGGCTGCCGCGCGCAACGCGGGCGCCCTCGGCGCGTGCCTGTCCGGCGCCGGATCGACGGTGATCGCCTTTGCCGACACGCCGGAGCGTGCCTCGGCTGCCGCAGCAGCGATGGCCGCCGCCGCTCGGGCTCTCGAGCTCGAGGGCCGTTCGCGTGTAGTCGCTCCACGGCTTCGTGGCGCCACCGTCACCGGGTAGCCGGTCGCATCCAAGCCCAGAGGTTTTCGCGCATGGCAGTCCTGGTCGTCCAGAAGTACGGCGGCTCGTCCCTGGCGGACGCTGATCGCATCAAGCATGTGGCGCGTCGCATCGCGCGGGAGCGCGCGACGGGCGCGGGTCTCGTCGTGGTCGTGAGCGCCATGGGCGACACCACCGACCATCTCATCGAGCTGGCGTCGCGCATCACGGACGATCCCGACCCTCGCGAGATGGACCTCCTGCTGGCCACCGGCGAACACACCAGTGGCACGCTCGTGGCGATGGCACTACAGGCGCAGGGGGTGCCGGCGATCTCGCTGACCGGCGCGCAGGCGGGCATTCGCACGGACGCCTCACACGGGCGCGCGCGAATCGCAAATGTCGATCCGGTGCGCGTGGAGCAGGAGCTCGAGGGCGGGCGGGTCGTGATCGTGGCCGGGTTCCAGGGCGCGACCGACGAGAGCCACCTGACCGGCGAGGTCACGACCCTCGGACGCGGCGGCTCCGACACCACCGCCGTGGCGCTCGCGGCCCGGCTGGACGCGTCTCGCTGCGAGATCTACACCGACGTCGAAGGCATCTTCACGGCCGATCCGCGGGTGGTCCCCGATGCGCGGCTGCTCTCCGTGATCGGCTACGAGGAAATGCTCGAACTCGCCCACCAGGGAGCGCAGGTCATGCAGACCCGGGCGGTCGAGCTCGGCTGGGTGAACGGCGTGGAGATCTGCGTCCGCTCGACGTTCTCGGACCACCCCGGAACCCTGATCAAGGAGGATCCCCACGTGGAGCAGCGCAACAAGGTGCGCGGCCTGGCGCTGGAGCGGAAGGTCGCGAAGCTGACGTTGGTCGACGTCCCCGACCGGCCGGGAATCGCGCGCGCAGTCTTCGATCCGCTGGCGTCGGCCGGCATCAACGTCGACATGATCGTGCAGAACGTCGGCCACGCGGGCGCCACGGACCTTTCGTTCACGGTTCCCGAGGTCGACCTGGCCAAGGTTCGCAAGCTGCTCGATCCGATCTGGCGCGAGATGGGCGCGCGCGAGCTGACCACCAATTCGTCGGTCGCCAAGGTCTCGATCGTCGGTGCCGGGATCCAGAACGCGCCGGGCTACGCCGCTCGCATGTTCGGAGCGCTCGCGGACGCTGGCATCAACATCGAGATGATCTCGACCTCGGAGATCCGCATCACCTGCATCATCGGCGAGGACGATGTCGAGCGAGCCGCGCGGGCGCTGCACGCAGCGTTCCGGCTGGAGGAACCCGAGGCCGAACAGCTCCGCTGAGCGCAAGCCCGCGTCGTCGCCAGCCACCGCGTGATGTGACCGTGAGCGCGTTCATCTCCCGCCTGGAGCGGTTCGGGTCGATCCCGTCGACGCAGCCGGTCGTGCGCGAGTGGCTGGAAGCGGGTGTGCCCGAGGTGGCCGTCGCGACGGCCGACGAGCAGACCGCCGGCCGAGGCCGCCTCGACCGCAGATGGGTGGCTCCGCCACGGAGCGGCGCTGCTGGTTTCGGCGGGCTTCCGGCCAGTTTTCATCGAGCCGCGCCATGCGTGGCGCCTGGCGGCCACCTGCGCGCTGGCGATGCTCGACGCCGCCGAAGAGACCTCTGGGCTGCGTGACGGCACCCTCTGGCTCAAGTGGCCCAACGACATCGTCGCGGACGCCGAGGACGGCCGCGTCCTGAAGGTGGCCGGAGTGCTTGGCGAGAGCGCACACGACACGGCCCGCGATCGGGTGGCCACGGCGATCATCGGGATCGGGATCAACGCGGACTGGCCGGCGGAGCTGTTCCCGCTGGCATTTGCGGACTCGATGACCAGCCTCCGCGAGCTGTCGGGTGGGCGGCCGGTGGACCGCGACGCGCTGCTCGAGGCGTGGCTGTCCCGCCTCGAGCCGCGCTACGAGGCGCTGCGACAGGGACGCTTCGACGGAGGCGCCTGGTCGAGCCGGCAACGAACGACCGGGGCTGCCGTCGAGGTGACGCTCGAGCCGGGCACGGTTACCGGGATTGGCAGCGGGGTCGATCCCGACTCCGGTGCGCTGTTACTCGAGTCATCGGACGGCTCGCCGATCGTGATTGCAACCGGCGAGGTGCTCCGCTGTCATGTGGTTGGAGCGAATTCGGTCGACGACTCGCGCTGACCGCTCGTGACGATTTGCCGTCGCGGATCGGGAGAGCTACGGACCGACCACCACGACTGTTGCGTCCGAAGACGTAGCAGCGTAGTGATCCGGAGCCGGCTTGTCGTACCACCCGATACGGTGATGAACCGTCGGTCCGTCGATCGGCTGCGCGGATAGGAGATAGTTCCCAGGCCGTAGCCCGATGATCGAGTACTTGCCCTGACTATTCGTCGTGGCGTTCGCAGAGGAGCCGGTCGAGCTGTCGAATACGAAGATGTATGCCTTGAGCGGGTGCCCCGAACCGTGCTCGGTGATCGTTCCCGAGATTGTGAATCCGGCCGGCAACTTCAGAACGATCCCAGCGTGGTTGGCGTTTGCCGAAAGCTGCGTTGCCTCGTTGACGTTGTCCGTGAAGTTGCCGGATTCGCCCTGTTCGTAGTAGCCGGCCTCGACGTTCAGGCCCGAGGACCCTCCGTTCGCTCCGACCGCGTGGGTGCCGCTCCCGACGCCGACGACCGTAAAGGTGCCGTCCGCGGCCGTCGTCACAGTCAGGGCCCGGATAGACGCCGGAATATACGGAAACGGACGCGTTCTTGATGGGAGATCCGTTGCTCCGTTCCACCTTGCCACTGAACGTGTGACCGGGGTCGGGCTTCATCACCGGAATCCGTGACGTCCGACGCGCCGACGTGGACGGTTTTCGGCGTACCGCCGTACTCGACCCAATGGCGGGAATTGTCGGCGTAGTAGCCGCCCACGAAACGCGAGGCACCGGAGGGCGTCACGAGGAGCGTGTATTCGCCACTCGGCACGGCAATGATCGTGAAGGTTCCGCAACCGGAGCCAACGCCGAATGTCGTGTACGGAAAGCTGGGAAGCTGCGCCGTCACGGCCGCGCAGAGGTTGTGGTTGCCCAGGTCCTTCACCGTGCCCGAGATCTTGTGACCCCTGGGCAGTTCGACAGTCTTGTTCGCGGCGTTGGCGTTGTTGATCGGTATGGCCGTTGCCTGTGCGCAGTCGGGGGCGTAGTTGTGCGGTGGCGCGCTCTTGTAGCAGCCGCCGCCGAGGACATTCGCGGTGGACGTCGACGGCCGAATCACCTGGACCTGGTAATTACCGTTGGCGATGCCCGGCACCACGTAGTCGCCATGCGCATCGGTAAATGCGGCAGGCAGGACCGAGAAGACTCCGGGCGACCCGACCTGGGACACAGCGACTTGCATGCCTTTGAGTGGCGCTCCGCTTTGATCGCTGACCTTGCCACTGATCGTGTAGCCCTTCGGAACGGTCACGCTCAAGTGCAGCAGCGTGCCACCGTAGTGCACCTTCGTCGCGCCGGCTTCAGTGGCCGAGAAATGGGTGCCGTCGGACGCTTGGTAGTAACCGGGCATCGACTGAGCGCCCGCTCCGCCCGCCACCTCGTGTGGGTCCACCCCCAGCTCGTAGGTCCCATTGGGCACATCCCAGAACCGGTACGTGCCAGTCGAGTCGGTGATCACGGTCAGCGTGGCGAAGCCCGTGTCTGGGTTGATGAGTACGGCTGCGGCGCCCGGCACCACGGCTCCACCGGTCTTCGCTATCACGCCCGTCAGCGAAAGATTCGAGCTTGGGAGCGCCATGTTGATGTTGACCGCATTGGCCGCCAGTGCGTCACCGGGTAACGCGATGGCGGCCGCCAGAACGGCCAGCAACCCGATTTTCCGGGACAGGCTTGCGCTCACCCTTGAACACCACGGCAATCCTCGTAGCACTCGTCTGCTGGTGGGCGCCAGCGCCGGCCCCCCACTTGGCGTGTAGCAGCGTAGTGGTGCGGGACCAATAATGGTTGTCCTGCCCGGACGTGGGTCTGGTCTCGCAACCACCGGCCTGTCGTAGAACCTGATTCGCGGCTCGTCCTGCTGCGCGGATCCTCAGATCCGCCGGCCGCTCGAGGTCGAGCGGGCACCTGTAACGGATAGACTTCCGCGGTGTTTGAGAAGGGGAGGGAACGGGAAGCCGCGCACCCGATTCCGTTCGATCCGGACCGCGCTGCCGTCGAGGCTGCGCGCCTGGATGCTGGCCGTTTCGAAGCGCTCTATCGGAAGTACGTGGCCCAGATCTACACGTTCGCGCTCTACGAGACACGCGACCACCACGCCGCCGAAGACCTGACCGAACAGGTCTTCCTGAACGCGCTTCGCGGGTTGTCGACGTTCCGCGAGCTCGACGCTGAAGGTCCGTCCTCGTTCCGTGTCTGGCTCTTCCGGATCGCGCGCAACCTGCTGGCCAACAGCCGCCGGACCAGTCGTCGGCGGCCAACGGCGCCGCTCGAGCTGGCCAGCGCCGTCGCGGCACCGGATGACCCGGCCGCGGCGGTGATCGCGCGAGATCAGGCGGAGCACGTCTGGCGCGCAGTGAATCAGCTGTCCCGAAGACCGCCGCCGCGTCGTGCTGCTTCGTTTCGTGGAGGAGCTGAGCGCCGCCGAGATCGGCGAAATCCTGGGCCGCTCGGAAGGCTCCGTCCGCGTGCTGCTCCACCGGGCCCTGCGGGCAGTCGGGACGGAGCTTTCAAAGGCCGAAACGGGCGAACGTTCGGCGGCCGATCAGGCAGTCGCCCGCGCCGACGCCGATCACCTCATCGGCGCTTCCCCGCGCCGTCGCTGGCGACGATGAGCCGCGAGGAGGAGCTCGTCCAGGTCGACCGCTATCTCGACGCGTTGCTGGCGAGCCGGTACGAGATTCACGAGGTCGCCGAGCCGGGCGTGGACGACGACCTGCGGACCGCGGCCGTGGCCGTTCAGCGGGCCCTGCCCCGATTCCATCCGTCGTTCGCGTTCGAGGAACGGCTGGCACAGCGGCTGCGAACGGCGACGCAGGCGAAGTCGGCGACCTCGGGAAGGCTGATCGCCTTCCTGCCGCGTGTGCCCGCGACCACCGCTGACGGAGCGCTTTCTTCGGGAGAACGAGAAACCGTATCCTCCGCCGGCCTTCGGCCTGTCGCGCTCCGTCCGTCGCTCGCAACCGTGGGTCTCCAGCCTCGGCGTGCGGGCGTCCTGCTCGGCAGTGCCATCGCGTCGGGCGTCTCGATCGCGGGCGTCTCGATCGCGGGCGCCGCCTTCCTGGCGCGCCGCCGTGGCAAGTCGACCGCGACGGCACTGTAGGGATGCACGTAGTGCTTGTGCCATGCCGCTGAAGCTGCCGTTCCGCCAGCGCAGTTCCGAGGAGTTTCCCTCCGACCTCTGGACGCAGTGCCCCAACTGCCAGGAGATGCTCTACAACAAGCAGCTCGAGAAGTCGTTCCGCATCTGCCCCAAGTGCGGCCACCATCTGCGGTTGCGCGCGGACGCGCGGCTGGCACTGATCCTCGATGAGGACACGTTCGAGGAACGTGACGCCGGACTCGAGTCGGTCGACCCGCTCGGATTTCGCGGATACGAAGCCGTATCCGGAGCGCCTGACGGCAGCCCGAGCGTCGACCGGGATCCGCGACGCGGCGGTGTGGGGAACCGGAACGATCAAGGGCACGCGCGTCGCGATCTGCGTCATGGACTTCGCCTTCATGGGCGGCTCCATGGGGTCCGTCGTCGGCGAGAAGGTCACGCGGGCGGCGGAGGCGGCACGCGACGAGCGGCTGCCGCTCATCGTGGTCAGCGCCTCGGGCGGTGCCCGGATGCAGGAGGGAACGCTGGCGCTGATGCAGCTTGCCAAGACCGTGGGCGCTCTCGCGCGGCTCCGCGATGCGGGCGTGCCGTACATCAGCGTACTGACCGATCCGACCACCGGAGGGGTGTTCGCCTCGTTCGCGGCGCTGGGCGACGTCAACGTGGCCGAGCCGCAGTCGCTGATCGGCTTCGCCGGCGCCCGCGTCGCTGCCGGGACCACCGGGGACGCCCTGCCGGACGGCTTTCAACGGGCTGAGTTCCTGCATGCGCACGGTTTCGTGGACCTGGTCGTGCCCCGGCTCGAACTGCGCGACCGGCTGGCTGCGTTGCTCGCCTACCTGCGACCGGCCGAGCTGCCGTCCGCCGAGGATGGCGCGATCAACAGCCGCGTGATGCGCTCGCTGGCGTTCATCGACTCCTTCACGGAAGGCAACGGCAAGCCGCGCGAAGAGGTCGAGATCCATGGCTGAAGCGCTGGCGGAGATGCTGCCTGTGGACGGGGACACACTGCGCGAGGCGGTCTGGGCACGAGTGCAGACGGCCCGCAACCTGCGCCGGCCGCATACCCTCGAGTTGCTCGAGATGATCGCGAGCGACGTCATCGAGCTTCACGGCGATCGCTTCTTCGGCGACGACCCGGCCATCGTCGCGGGCTTCGCCCGGCTTGGCGACCGGCCGATCGTCTTCATCGGCCACCAGAAGGGCGCCGAGGTCGATGAGAACATTCGCCGCAACTTCGGCATGCCGCACCCCGAGGGGTACCGCAAGGCCGTTCGGATGTTTCGCCTCGCCGAGCGCCTGTCCCTGCCGGTCGTCACCTTCGTGGACACGCCAGGTGCGTCGCCCGATGCGCCGTCCGAGGAGCGTGGCCAGGCGGAAGCGATCGCGCAATCGATCCAGGTCATGACCTCGTTGCGTACGCCGATCGTCACGGTCATCACCGGTGAGGGCGGGTCCGGCGGCGCGCTGGCAATCGCCGTCGGCGACGTGGTGCTGGCGCTCGAGAACGCGATCTACTCGGTCATCAGTCCGGAGGGGTGCGCCTCGATCCTCTGGCGCAGCGCGGACGCGGCACAGCAGGCCGCCGTCGCGATGCGCCTCACGGCCGGCGAACAGGCCGCGCTCGGCGTCGTGGACCGGGTCATCCCCGAGGCGGGCGAGGGTGCGCACGACGCGCCCGTGGAAACGGCCAAGCGCCTGCGCGCCTCGATCGATGCCGAGCTCGAGCGCCTGGAACGGATCGAGCTCGACCAGCTGGTCGAGGAGCGCTACGCGCGCTACCGTCGCATGGGCGAGTTCGTGACCACCGAGGAGCCACGCAGCAAGCGGCGCGAGCGGCGGCGGATCTCGTCGCGGATCCGTAGCTTGCTGAGTTCCGGTCGTACCGTGCTCGGCGGAAGCGAGAGTTTCACGACTCCGCTGCCGGTCGACGCGCTCGACGACACGCAAGCCGCGGCGCCGCTCGGCGAGGAGGTCTAGGTGGCGCAAGACGAGGGTCCGGATGGGTCGGCCAGCACGATCGAGCAGCTGGCGGACGACGTCCTTCCCGCGCTGATCGCTCGCCTTTCGGAAAGCGGCCTGGGGGAGCTGGAGGTGGCACGGGCAGATTGGCGCGTCCGTCTGCGCCGACGCGACCCGAGTCGCGGCTCACGGCCCGAGCGTCGTGCCTCCGATCGACTCGCGGAGGGACGCGGATCGGTCGCGGTCGGTCCCGGCGTTGCCGGCGCTGGCGCGCCGGCGGCCCCGAGCCTGGGCACGGCGAGTGCCGGGTCGAGTGGCTCGGGTCGGAGCGCGGTCGTCCGCCGCACGGCCATGTCACCTGCTGTCGGATATTTCACGCCGCGCGCCGGCCTGATCACCGGCCTCGCCATTCGGTCCGGCGACAGCGTCGGATCGGTCGATGTGCTGGGCGTCGCGCAGCCGGTGCTCGCGCCGGTGGACGGCGTAGTCGGTCGCGTGCTCGTCACCTCGGGTGAGGCCGTCGAATACGGCCAGGAGCTCGTCCGCATCGACGGCATCGAACGTCTGGCCGAGAGTTGAGGATGCGGCTCACCACGAGGTCGAGAGGTCCGCAAGCGCAGGTCAGCAGCCTGCCGGCGACGGCAGGACGCGGACCGACAGCGCGCGCAGCAGCGCAAGCGAGAGCGCTGCGCTGCGGAGGAACCTCTTCGCATGTTTAGTCGCGTTCTGATCGCCAACCGGGGCGAGATCGCCGTCCGCATCCTGCGTGCCTGCCAGACGCTGGGCATCACGCCGGTCGTCGCCTACAGCGAGGCCGACCGCGACACGCTGGCCGTGCAGCTGGCCGACGAGGCGATCTGCGTCGGCCCCGCCGAGGCGTCGAGGAGCTACCTCTCCGCCCCGCAGATCCTCAGCGCCGCGCTCGTCACCGGCTGCGAGGCCATCCACCCGGGCTACGGCTTCCTCTCCGAGGACGATACGTTCGCGGAGATGACCCGCGCCCACGGCCTGACCTTCATCGGCCCGTCGTCAGAGGTGCTCGAACGGTTCGCCTCCAAGGCCGGCACGCGGGAGCTCCTCGGCCGGCACGGCCTGCCGACCATTCCCGGTTCGCCCGGGATGCTGCGCGACGACGACCAGGCAATCGCCGAAGCCGAGCGAATCGGGTACCCGGTGCTGATCAAGCCATCCGCAGGCGGCGGCGGCAAGGGCATGCGCATGGTCCGTTCCCAGCGCGAGCTGCAGCAGGCGTTGACGATCTGCCGCTCGGAGGCGCGTGCCGCGTTCGGCGATGACTCGCTGTACCTGGAGAAGTGGCTCGAGGACAACCGCCACGTCGAGGTCCAGGTCATCGTCGACCGCTACGGCGCGGGCGTCCACGTCGGCGAGCGTGATTGCTCGGTGCAGCGGCGCCACCAGAAGATCGTGGAGGAGGGCCCCAGTCCGGCCATCGATGACGCAACTCGCACGGCGCTCTGCGAGGCTGCCGTCAAGGCCGTGGTCGCGGCCGGCTACGAGAACCTGGGCACGCTCGAGTTCCTGGTCGACGGCGAGGGCCGGTTCTACTTCATCGAGATCAACTGCCGCATCCAGGTCGAGCATCCGGTGACCGAGATGCTCTCGGGGATCGACCTCGTGATCGAGCAGATCCGGCTCGCCGCGGGCGAGCCGCTCGGCTACACGCAAGCCGACATCAAGCGGCGCGGCCACGCGATCGAGTTCCGGATCAACGCCGAGGACGTGCGCAGCGACTTCCGGCCCCAGGCGGGCGTGGTGGATCGCTTCCGCGCTCCCGGCGGTCCCTGGGTACGGATGGACACGCACCTGTACGACGGCTACGAGATCCCGCCCTATTACGATTCGCTCCTCGGCAAGCTCATCGTCTGGGGCGCCGACCGGCCAAGCGCCATCGCTCGGGCGCGGGTCGCACTCAACGAGCTGATCATCGAAGGCCCCACCACCAACATCGAGTTTCATCGCGCCCTGCTCGACAACGAGACCTTCGTTGGAGGGGCGTTCACGACCAACCTGATCGATCGCGTCGGCAGCGCTGCGTTCCTCGTAGCCGCCGGCTGAGAACGGAGAGCCCATGACCTCGTCTCACCGACCCCGACGTGCATCTCATCCGGCCGATCTGCTGTGCCGGCCCGCTGGATCAAGGTCGTGACCGTCGTCCTGCTGACCACCGCGCAGATCCAGGAGCTGATCCCGCACCGCTGGCCGTTCCTGCTCGTCGACCGCATCGTCGAGGAGGATCGCGAGCGTGGCTTCATTCGCGGCGAGAAGTCCGTCACGGCCACCGAGTGGTATTTCCAGGGCCACTTCCCGCAGCTGCCGGTGATGCCGGGCGTGCTCCAGGTGGAGGCGCTGGCTCAGACGATGGCGGTCTACGTGGCACGCGAGCCGGGGATGGGCGATCGCATCGGCCTGTTCGCCGCGATCGAGGAATGCCGCTTCAAGCGCATCGTCCAGCCGGGCGATCGTCTCACGCTCGAGATCACGATGGAGAAGCTCGGCCGGCGGATGGGCCGTGGGCGGGCCGTCGCGAGGTGGACGGCGAGGTCGCCTGCGAGGCGCTGCTCAGCTTCATCATCCCGCCCGAAGGCGCGCTCCGATGACGGAGTTCCGGCTGGCGCTGCTCGCGGACGTCCACGGCAACGTGGCCGCTCTCGAGGCCGCCCTGCGTGACATTGCGAGCGCATCGACCCGATCGGATCGCGGTCGCCGGCGATCTCGTGATGAACGGTCCGCGGCCGGCCGAAACCGTCGCGCGGCTCCGCACCCTCGTGTCGGACGGGGCGCTCGTCATCGCGGGCAACACCGACATCGCGGTTGCGGACGGCGACTACGCGGCGGCATTCCCGTGGATGGAAGACGTCCCGGCCGCACAGCGGGCGGCCGCCGAATGGGCACGCGAGCAGCTCGGCGATGAGGACCTCGAGTTCCTGCGTGCATTGCCGGCCGAGCGACGCGTGACGGCGAACGAGGAGCTGATCCTGGTCTGCCACGCCTCCCCGGGCAGTCAGACGCAGGGACTGCCGACCGACCTCGATCCCTCGGTGACCGTCGAGCGCGTCACCCGCACCGATGCGCGCGTGATCTGCTGCGGGCATACGCACGTCGCCGACATCCGCGACCTGGGACGCCGGCTCATCGTCAATCCGGGCTCCTGCGGCTACGCCTTCGATGGCGAGGCTTCGGCCTGCTGGGCGCTGGTCACGGTCGATGACGACGGCGAGCCGTCGGCGCAGCTCTTCCGACCTCGCTACGACGCGCAAGGCGCTTCCGACGAAGTCTCCGAACGCGGCCTTCCCGGTGATGTGTACCGAGCGGCGACAATCCGCACCGGACGGTTCATCCGATGAGTGGCACAGGGAGCGGCGGCTACGGCGGCAACGGCACCGCGCGCCGTCGCGTCGTCATCACCGGCCTCGGCGCGGTGACCCCGCTGGGCAACGATGTGCCCAGCTTCTGGGAACGGCTCGCGGCCGGCGAGTCGGGAGTCGGGACCATCACCGCCTTCGATCCCGAGCGTGTCACCAGCAAGGTCGCGGGCGAAGTGTGTGGGTTCGACCCCAGCAACGTCCTTGATCGCAAGGAGGTCCGCCGCAACGACCGGGCGACGCAGTTCGTGCTCGTCGCGGCGCGCGAAGCGCTGGACATGGCCGGCCTCCCGGACCGCCTCGAGGGCGAAGAGGCCGAGCGAACGGGAGTCCTGATCGGCTCGGGCCTCGGCGGAAGCGGCACGCTCATCGACCAGATCACGATCGCCGCAACTCGAGGACCGGACCGCCTCAGCCCGTTCTTCATTCCCATGTCGATCGCCAACATGCCGGCCGGGCAGACCGCCATGCAGTACGGCGCCCAGGGCCCCAACTTCGCTGCGGTGAGCGCCTGCGCGACCGGCGGGCACGCGATCGGCGAGGCCAACGAGATGATCATCCGTGGCGATGCCGACACGATGATCGCCGGCGGCACGGAGGCGGTCGTTCTCGAGACCATCATCGGCGCGTTCGCTGCGATGCGCGCGCTCTCGACGCGCAACGACGATCCGGAGGGTGCCAGCCGTCCGTTCGACAAGGGCCGCGATGGGTTCGTGATCGCGGAAGGGAGCGCAGTGCTGATCCTCGAGGAGCTGGAGCATGCGCGCGCTCGCGGCGCCAGGGTCCTGGCTGAAGTGCTCGGCTACGGCGCCAGTGCGGACGCGTACCACATCACGCTCCCGTCGCCGGGCGGCATGGGTGCGGTCCGTGCCGGGCGGCGGGCACTCCAGAAAGCCGGCATCGAGCCGTCGCGCGTCGATCTGGTGATGGCGCACGCGACCAGCACGCCCGAAGGGGACGGCACGGAGCTGCAGGGACTGCGCACGCTCCTGGGCGAGACGGCTTCGCGGACGAGCATCACGGCGACCAAGAGCTCCATCGGGCACACGCTCGGCGCGGCAGGAGCGATCGCGGCGGTGGCGGCCGTGAAGGCGATGGAGACCGGCATCATCCCGCCGACGCTGAACCTGGTCGATCCCGACGACGAGGTCGGCGACCTCGATCTCACACCGCTCGAGGCTCGGCGCCGCGACGTCCACATCGCGCTCATCAACGCGTTTGGCTTCGGCGGCCAGAACGCCAGCGTCGTCCTTGGCGAGCCGCCTGCATGAGCGACGCCCAGTCCAGCGGCGATGGAGGGCCCGTCGACGGGCTGTTGCGCGTCATCGATCGGCTCGAACAGATGCTCGAGGCGTCCGAGCTGGTCGAGCTGGAGGTCGAGGCGGGCGGAACGACGATCGTGCTGAGGAAACCGGAGGCCATCGCCCAGGTCGCGCCCGCGCCAGTGGTGCTCGGCGATCAGGCCGGCTCAGAGGCTCGCGCGGCCGCGAGTGGGTCGAGCGCGACGACGGCGCCGGCGGCGACATCGGAGGCCGAAGTCGTTTCGTCATTCCACGCCGTGCTCGCGCCGCTGACCGGCGTGTACTACGGCTCACCCTCGCCTGGTGCGGCGCCGTATGTCCGCGTCGGCAGCCCTGTCACCCAGGGCCAGGTGATCGGCCTGATCGAGGCCATGAAGCTGTTCAACGAGATCAAGAGCGACGCATCGGGGATTGTCCGGCGGATCGCCGCCGAGACCGGGGCACTCGTGAAAGCGAAGCAGCCCCTGATCGAGATCGAGATCTCGTGAGCCAGATCGGAGGACGACGATGAGCGCGCCACGCAGCGTCCGGGTCACCGGCTGGGGTCGCTACGCGCCAGAGCGCGTCCTCTCCAATGCCGATCTCGAACGGCTCGTCGACACCTCGGACGAGTGGATCGTCTCGCGCACCGGAATCCGGGAGCGACGCATCGCGGCGCCCCACGAGACCACGGCAACGCTCGCCGCAATTGCCTCGAAGCGCGCCATTGCCGTCGCCGGACTCCAGCCCGACGACATCGATCTGATCGTGCTCGGCACGCTCACGCCCGACTACTGGATGCCGGCCACTGCCGTTCTGGTCAAGGAAGCGATCGGCAACACGCGCGCCGTTGCCTTCGACGTGATGGCGGCATGCTCCGGCTTCGTCTACGGGTACGCCACGGCGGACTCGTTCCTGCGCAGCGGCGTGTACAAGCACGCGCTGGTGATCGGGGCGGAAGTGCTCTCCCGTTTTCTCAATTTCAGCGACCGCAGCACCTGCATCCTGTTCGGAGACGGAGCTGGCGCGGTGGTGCTGTCCGCCTCCGACGAGCCAGGCGGCGGGCTGGGTGGACTGGAGCTGACCACCGACCCGGATGGCGCCTACATGATCTGGCTGCCCGCCGGTGGGTCGAAGGCGCCGCCGTCGCCGGAGACCATCGCGCGAGGCGAGCACTACGTGCGCATGGAGGGAAGCGCGACCTATCGCTTCGCCACCAAGACGCTGGCGTCGTCGGCGCTCAAGGCGATCGACCGCGCCGGCTGGAAGCCCGAGGAAGTCGACCTCTTCATTCCTCACCAGGCCAACGTTCGGATCATCGAATCGGTCGCCAAGGGCCTCAACCTGCCGATGGACAAGATGTTCGTGAACGTCGATCGGTACGGCAACACATCGGCGGCTTCGGTGCCCATGGCGCTCGCGGAGGCGGTCGACTCCGGACGCGTGCAGGTCGGTTCGAAGATCGTCTTCGTTGCCTTCGGTGCCGGCTTCACCAGCGGTGCGGCCGCGGTGGAGTGGACCGCTGATCCCGCCAACGGCCGTCGGGCCGACTCGGTCATCCCGGTTGCCTCGGTGCGCGCGCCGCTCGACTGGGATTCGGTGGACCCCATCCCGCCTCGGCTCGCGGCCGTGCTGGAAGACCGTTCGGGGCCGCGCGTGCCGCTCGACGACGTCGTTCCCGGCGAGCCCGAACGGGCGCACCGGGAAGTGCCCGCGTGAACGCTTTTCCTTCGCCGGGCCGCCTTCGGCGCCGGCTGCGCGCGTCATGGCCCTGACCCCGACAAAGCGTCGGTGTCGGGCCGTCGCTTGCGAATGAGCTCGTACCGGGTTGCGATGCGGACGGTCGGCGACGGACCAACTGCGCTCGGCAGCGCGGGTCCGCACACGCTGGTTGCCGATCGTCCGGCCGCGGCGGGAGGCGGAGGACGTGGCTTCAACGGCGGCCAGCTGCTCTATCTCGCCGTGGCCGCCTGCATCTCGAACGACCTCTATCGCGAGGCGGCGACGCGTGGCATCGCATTGCGTGGCGTGGCCATCGAGGTGGACGGCGACTTCCCTGCGCGAGGCGCTCCAAGCACACCGATCGAGGTGACGTTGAGCGTCACCGGCGACGCGTCCGAGGCCGGGCTCGCCTCGCTCGTCGACGAGGTTGATCGGATCGCCGAGATCCCCAACTCGATCCGCGGCACCACGCCCGTCACCATCGTCCGGCGTCGCATCATCGGGACGGATTCGAACGGAGAGGGAGAGGGAGCAACACCATGATCGATTTGTCGGGCAAGTCGGCGCTCGTGACTGGAGGCTCGCGCGGTCTTGGCCGCGCGATCGCGACACGGCTCGCCCAGCAGGGCGCTGACGTCGCGTTCAGCTATCGCGGCAACGCCGCTGCGGCGGAAGAGACCAGGGCTCTGGTTGAAGGGCTGGGCCGCAAAGCGGTCGCGGTGCAGGCAGACGTCCGTGACTTTGAGGCAGCCGACGCGCTCGTGAAGCAGGCGCTCGAGGCGTTCGGCAAGATCGACATCCTCGTCAACAACGCCGGCATCACGCGCGACGACCTGATCATGCGCATGTCGATGGATGACTGGCGCGACGTCCTGGAGACCAACCTCTTCGGCGCGTTCTTTGCCATCAAGGCCGTGACGCGGCCGATGCTCAAGGCCCGCAGCGGCAGGATCATCAACATCACCAGCGTGTCGGGCCAGGCCGGGCAGATGGGCCAGGCGAACTACTCGTCGGCCAAGGCCGGGCTGATCGGGCTCACGAAGGCGGCCGCTCGCGAGCTGGCCAGCCGGAACATCACCGTGAACGCGGTCGCGCCGGGCTTCGTGCTCACCGAGCTGACCGCCGACCTGCCTGCCAATCTGACCGACGAGCTGATCAAGCGAACTCCCCTGGGTCGATTCGGAAAGTCGGAGGAAATTGCAGCGGCCGTCGCATTCCTCGCCTCGGACGAGGCGGCGTTCATCACGGGTCAGGTGTTGGCCGTCGATGGCGGCCTGGTCATGATGTAGGCGGCCGTTCGGCCGCAGGAGGTCGATCGATGGCTCCCGAGGGTTCGGCAGCTGCCCAGGCAGTCGGTTCTGGGCCGATGGATCACGCGGCGCGGATGGCGGTTGCGAACGGCCAGCCCGAGCTGCTCAAGCCTCGCCTGGTGAGTCGCGCCGAGATCCGCCGCCTCGTGCACGGAACGGGTGCAGCCAACGAGTTCAACAGCCGGTTCGCCGTGCTGATCACCAAGTCCGTCGGCACCATGTGGTGCGCCTACCTGTTCGTGCTGATCTCGCTCGTATCGCTGCCCGACGCGATCCACGCGTTCCAGCAAGGCGACAACTTCGTCGCGGTCAGCTGGCTGTCCCAGTCGTTCCTCCAGCTGGTCCTGTTGCCGATCATCATCGTCGGCCAGAATGTGACCGCCGCTGCGCAGGACGCGCGCGCCGAGGCCGACCACGAGACCCTGACGGCGCTCCACACGATCAACGTGACGCAGCTCCGGATCCTGGAGCAGCAGCGGCAGATCCTCGATCGGATCGCGAAGATGGAGGGAGCCGAGAACGGGCACGCGTCTGCGTCCGCGTCCTAGGTGTCCATTGGGGTCCGCCGGGTCCGCGGCCGGCAGAGCTGCTCCAAGGGCCGAGGGAGCCCGGTTTCGCCCCGGATCCATCGATCAAGCGATGGCTTTCGCGCGTAGGCACACCATCAGACCCTCGACGAGCCGGTTTCGCCCCGGATCCATCGATCAAGCGATGGCTTTCGCGCGTAGGCGCACCATCAGACCCTCGACGAGCCGGTTTCAACCCGGATCCATCGATCAAGCGATGGCATTCGCGCGTAAGCGCACCGACACCGCATCGTCGTCACGGTCGCGCCCGCCGACACGGCGTTCGCACGATTGGCCACGGCCAGCGTGGTCGGTCAATGCTGACGGAACCAGGCCACCTGTTGCGCCAAGGTTGCCTGGACGGAGCTGAGGATGGGCTGGTTGCAGCGGTTATGCAGCTCCCATGGATCCTGCTGGAGGTCGTAGAGCTCGCATTCGCCGTCGGCGTACTGCGAGAACACCCAGTTTCCAAGGGCATTCTCGTTCGTGGTGCGAACGCCCCACCAGGCCGGCATGCCATCGGGTCCCGGTTCCGGGTACTCCTCGTACACGTATTGGCGGCCGAGTGGCTGGTGTTGGATCAGTGCCGGAAGGATGGAAATACCGTCGACCCCATAGCCGTCGTCGAATGGCCCGAGGCTGCAGCCGGCAATGGCGCAGAGCGTCGGTGCCAGGTCGATGTTCTGGACGGTGTCATTGACCTGCGACGGAGCTTCGCCCAGCTCGAGGTCCCAGTGCATGAAGAGCGGCAACGGCGTCGCGTATGGCACGTGTTTCTTCGCCCAGCGATGAGCGCCCCAGGTCATGCCGTTGTCGTTCGTGAACAGGTACAGCACGTTCGTGCGGCCGGCGGCGGTCATCGCCGATTGCACGTGGGCAACGAAGTCATCCACGGACAGGAGCGACTCGCAGACTCGATCCATCGGCCAGCCGTTCGGGTACTGGCGCACCGGAGGCAGCGCTCTGATGAACGCGGGCTTGTCGCTGACGTCCGGCTCGTTGTAGTTGGGCGGATCCCAGTTCGGGATTCCCTGGCAGCGCGGGTCGGTGAGGTACTTGAGATCGGGTGACGGCTGGTGGACGGTCAAGACGCCGCTGGGGTCTTCGTCCGTCCCTTCCTGGTCGGCATAGTGCGGCGCGAACGGCGTCAGGAACGCAAAGATCGGCTGGTCGGGGGGAGCGCTGTTGATCCACGCGACGGCGTTCTGATCGATGTAGCTGAGCGTGTACGTCGTCGCCGGGAGCTGCACCGCCTGCGCGGGGGACGTTCCGTCGCCAAACCACAGCTCGCTGCCCCAGTAGCCGCCGGAATAGATCAGCGAGTGCGTCCATCCGGGCGGAGACAGATCCGACAGCCATTGAGTGTCGTTGAGGTACTTGCCGGCGATGATCGTGTCGTAGCCGACCGCCTGGAGCTGCGTGGCGATGGTCATCGACGGGTCGAACAATCGGGCATCGTTGATCGTGACGCCGTGGTGGTGCGCCCATTGCCCGGTGAGGAAGCTCGCCCGCCCGGGGCAGCACAAGGGGTCCTCTCCGAGGTAGTCGGTGAACTCGACGCCGTGGTCCAGGAAGAGATTGCTGATGGTCGGCAGGCGGTCGAGCACGCGGTGGTCGATCTCGGCGAGGTCGTCGACCATGAACACGACGATGTCGGGCTGACCGATCGGCGTGTGCCCACCGCTGGCCTCAGGCGACGCGGTCGCTGTCACGCTGCCCGTTGGACTGGCGGCAGGTGACTGCACGGGTGCGGTCGACGTCGCGGTCGATGTCGCGGTCGGCGAGGAGCGCCCCGACGACGGCGGGGGTGGCACGGGAGCGGTGCTCGCGCACCCTCCTATGCAGACGGCTGCCAGGGCGATGGCGATCAGGCGTCGTCGAATCGAACGGTCCTCGCGGGCGATGTGGCTGGGGGTCAGTGATGCGGAACTATGCCGGTAATAGCCCGGCAGCCTGCGCAACGCTCGCGCCGAGCAGGGTGACGTCGAGCACGATCACGAGGCCGACACTCGCAACGGCAAGCGTGTTGAGCAGACGCCCGTTGGCGTGCTTCCCGAGCAGGCGCTTGTTGTTGACCAGCATGACCATGAAGACGAGCACGATCGGCAGCAGCAGGCCCTGCAGGTATTGGCTGCCGAGGATCAGACCGATGAGGTCAATGCCCGGAAGCAACGTCACGAGAGCCCCGGCGACCAGCACGAAGGTGAAGAGGGTGAAGAACGCCGGCGCGTCGCGAATCTTCTTGCCGACGCCCGACTCCCAGCCGAACGCTTCGCAGATCACGAATGCCGTGCTGATGGGCATGATCATGGCCGCCAGCGCGCTGGCCCCGAACAGGCCGACCGCGAACAGCTCGGTCGACAGGTCGCCAGCGACGGGCTGAAGGGCTTTCGCGGCATCGGCGGCATCGTTGATGACAACGCCCGTGCCGAAGAGCACCGCCCCGGTCGCGATGACGATGCAGATCGCGATGCCGTTGGTCCAGATCGATCCGAGGATCGCGTCCGTTCGCTCGTAGCCGAGCTCGTCCTCGCCGATGCCCTTCTCCGCCACCGCGGACTGGAGGTAGAACTGCATGTAGGGCGTGATCGTGGTTCCGACCACGGCCACGGCCAGGAGCAGCACCTGGAGCACCGAAACGCCCGGCACCTGGAAGGTGGGATGGAGGAAGCCCGAAACGACCTGGCCGCCGCCCGGATGGACCAGCCACGCCGCAGCGATGTAGGCCACGAACACGAGGCTGACGAGAAGGAAGACGCGCTCGAGGCGGCGATAGTTGGCGAAGAAGACGACGGCCCAGAGGGCAACGGTCAGGACCGGAACCGTGATCAACCGGGAGACACCGAAGATCTCGAGCGCCGAGGCGGCGCCGGCGAACTCGGCGACCGTGTTGGCCAGGTTGGCCACCAACAGCACCAGCATGGCGAATGCCGTCCAGCGCACCCCGAACCAATCGCGGATCAGATCCGAAAGGCCCTGTCCGGAGATCGTGCCCAGACGCGCGGCCATCTCCTGGACCACGGCCAGCACGACGATCGTGATCGGGAAGATCCACAGCAGGTAGAACCCCGTCTGGGCACCCATCACCGAGTAGGTCGTGATGCCACCGGCGTCGTTGCCGGCAATGCCCGCGATCAGGCCCGGGCCGAGGACCGCCAGCAGGGGAGCAATGCGTCCGAACCGGATGCGCCGTCGGGGACCCGGCACGGGGATCCGAGGCGGGCGGGGCAGGGGGCCGAGGCGCACGCCGGGCACGCGGCGGCGAGCGCCGCTGATTGCCTGACCAGCGGCACGCGTCAACCCCTGACCGGTGCTCGTCTGCGTCTCCGGTGCCCCGTTGGCACCATCGCGTTTGATGCGCATCGCGCCTGCCCATCCCGGTGACGGCCGTCCGTTCGCCGCTCAGCCGGTGGCGCGTGCCTTCGGCGTCAGCTGACCGGACGGACCTGGTTGCGAACCGCGGCGCACGTGGCGCCGCCGGTACTCGGTCCGATCTCCACTGCCGGAAGATTCCTCGTGCGAGTTCGACCGCCGGTACCGCGTGCGGCGCCGACCCACGCCCGAGTGTACCGTCGCGCGGGGCCGTTGCACGCGCGCGTGACCACGCTTGTACTGTTCGTGGGCTGACTCATGTCGTGGGGGAACTCCATTGCGCCGCCTGACCGTCGTCCCGATCATCCTGATCTCGTTCATCGCGGTCGCCTGCACGGCGACGGGTGGGCTGTTTCCGCTTCCGGGTGGCATCACCGGGCCTACCGTGACGATCACGTCACCGCAGAACGGCGCGGCTTTCGCGGTTGGTGTCGCGGTCCCGGTGGTGGTCACGGCGATCGACACGACCGCCGTCTCTCGGCTGGACCTGGCCGCCGATGGCATCGTGGTCGACACGTACACGACGCCGATCCCGACGGGCCAGCAGAGCATCGCGGCGCAGCTGACCTGGACCGGGGCAACGGAGGGAGCCCACGCGCTGACGGTTACGGCCTACCATCCGGACGGCACCGCCAGTGCCCCTGCGACTGTCAACATCGTCGTCGGCGGATCGCGTTTGTCGCCAACACCGACTGCCTCTGAACCGCCTGCTTCCGAAGTCCCCGCTTCGGAGCCGCCCGCTTCGGAACAACCGACCCAGGAGCCGAGCCCGTCGCCCTCGCCGACCCCGCAGCCGATCGTCATCGACCTGACGCCAACTTCCGCGGACGTCAAGGCAATCGCCAATCCCGACGGCAGCACCAGCGTTGAAGTGGCGATCGTGATCGGCAACGACGGCACCGACCCGTCTCCGTCGTTCCAGGCGACGGTGACCTGTCAGGGCGCCATCAAGACGCTGAACTTCCACAGCGTCGGTGCCGGCAGCGAGCGATCTGCGCAGGTCATCTTCGGGCCAACGGACAAGGGGACGCTGGCGCCGTCCCGCGTATGGGTCGATCCCGGAAAGCACGTCCACGAAATCGATCGGTCGAACAACACGCTGCGAATCACCGACCCGCTGTGCACGCCGAAGCCGCCCGACATCGATCTGCGGCTCGCGGATGCGCAGGTCGTCGGAGTCACAAACCCAGATGGCACGAGCTACAAGGAAGTCTCGGTGCTGATCAAGAACGAGGGAACCGATCCATCGGGTTCGTTCGAGGTCGAGGCGGTCTGTCAGGGCGCCGACAAATCGGTGACAGTCCACAACGTTGCACCCGGGGCGTACAAGAGCGTCGGTATCAAGTTCCTGCCGACAGACACCGGAAGCGACGCGAACGCAAGAGTCTTGATTGATCCCACGAACCAGGTCAAGGAGACCGACGAGACCAACAACAACGCGGCCATCACCGATCCGCAATGCGCGCCTGGGCCGTAAACGCGAGCACCGGCTCCCAAGCCGCTGCGCTTTGAGTGACCGGAGTTCTCCCCGGCAGCTCAGCAGATGGTCGGTTTTGCAGAAGGGCTGCACAGACCTTCGCGCTCTGGAAGGAGTCCGCTCCCCACACCGACGGAATTCCACTGTGGGTAGACGGTTCGTCGGCGATCGGAGGCTTCGCACTCGCGCCAACCCATGAATGTCGGCCAGAAGGGCCGTGGACAGCCGGCTCGATGGCCAAATCGGGCCCAAATCCGCCCGATCACTGCGGAACGACTGGAAACGTCGCTGCCGTCGCTTGCAGAACCGGCACGCCTGTTCACTCGCAGTGGAATGTTGTCGACGTGTCCTCGGCGCGGCCCTTGCCGAGAGGCTCAGCTCCCGCGGCCACTTGCCGAGAGGCTCAGCTCCCTGCGGCCACTTGCCGAGGGCTCAGTTCCCGGCGCGACTGAAGAGCTTCGGCAGTCGTCGCTTCCAGGCGGTCGGCAGAACCGTGTCGATCGCGTCGTCGACCGTGACGATGCCCTCGAGGCGGCCGTCGTCGCCGACAACCGGCACGGCCAACAGGTTGTAGCGCGCCACCACCTGGGCAACCTCGTCCTGGGGCGTCAGCACGCCCACGGCGACCGGCTCCGGGATCATGAAGTCGCGCACGATGGACTCCGGTCGTGCCACGACAAGGTCGCGCAGCGAGAGCACGCCGACCAGCCGTCCCTGGTGGTCGGTCACGTAGAGGTAGTAGATCGTCTCAGCGTCCGGCTCGAGCTCGCGCAGCCGGTCGAGCGTCTCCGTGGCGGTGAGGTCCTCGGAGATCGCGATGAACTCGGTGGTCATGATTCCGCCGGCCGATTCCTCGGGGTATCCGAGCAGCGACTGGACCTCTTCGGCCTCGTCCTTCTCCATCAATTGGAGGATCTCCACGCGAGCCTCCTCGGACAGATCGGCGACCAGGTCGGCGGCATCGTCCGGTGACATCTCCTCGAGGATGTCCGCGGCGCGTTCCGGTGGCAGGTCCTCCAGCACCTCGACCTGCGTCTCGGGCTCCATCTCCTCGATCGCGTCGGCGGCCGCTTCGTCGTCCAGGGCGGCAAGCACCCCGGCACGGTCGCGCGGCGCGAGCTGGTCGATGATCGTGGCGAGGTCGGCGGGATGGAGCTCGCGGAGACCCTGGTGCGGCACGCGCAGCCGGATCGAGGCGATCGACGTTTCGACGGGGTCCACGTCCTCCCAGTCGATGTATTTCTCAGGGTTGGGGAGATGCAGGTTCCGGGCCAAGGTCTGGAACGGACCCCCCACGCCCAGGCGGCGCGCGATCCCGGCCGTGCCGACGTCGACGGCGACCAGGTGGAGGCGGCCCTCGATGTCATCGAGGCGCAGGTCGTTCACGCGGACCACCTTGCGGCCGTCGATGTCGACGATCTGCTTGTCCTGCAGGTCCTGGTAGAGCAGCAGCTCGTTGGGGCGCTGGCTGAACTTGTTGATGTCGATGACGTGGGTCGACAGCTTCGCCCCGGTCGTGTCGATCGAGGCCACGTCGCTCCAGGGCAGGAAGATGCGCCGCCGGCCGGTCGACACGACCAGGCCGGTGACGGGCGGGTAGCGGTCGCCCACGGCGACGATCAGATCGGCCACCTTGCCGATCGACTCCCCCTGCCGATCGAGGACGGGCTTTCCGATCGCTTGGCTCAGGTAGAGCATGGTCACTCCACGGCACGCGGGATCGAGAGGGCGCCGCGAGTGTAGAGCAGGGCACCGGACGCGGGAAGGGATCCTTGGGCTTCTCCGCGTCGCAACCGTGTGTCACGATCCGGCGTGGCGCCGGCCCGCTGCTGCCGGCCTGGGCTGTGGTGAGGGTTTCGATGCTGTCAGACGCGATGGCGGTAACCACGATTCCGGTGACCGACCTCGAGCGGGCCAAGCCGTTCTACTCCGACGCGCTCGGGCTGCGGTTGCTGGAAGAGACGCCCTTCGCGATGCGCTACGGCGCCGCCGGCGGAACACAGATCTCGGTCTACCGGCGCCCGCCCGTCGAACGTGGGCACACGGTGTGCCACTTCGAAGTCAAGGACATCGAGGCGACGGTGGCGGACCTCCGCAGCCGAGGAGTGATGTTCGAGGAGTACACGACCGGTCCGTTGATCACGACCAATGGGATCGCACCGCTCGGTCCCGCGCGCGGCGCATGGTTCAAGGATCCCGACGGCAATGTCCTCGGGCTGCGTGAGGGTGCGATCCCAGGCTGACCAGGTCCCCGGGGCAAACAGCGCGACCCCGGGTTGGTAGCGTCCAAACCTCATCCCTGGTCCGCGAAGCCCGGTCTCGCGGCCGCTCTGTCATCCTCGGGGCGTGAGCCCTCGTCGCGCACCATCCCCGCCTCGCCCCAAGCGCGAGGTGATCGAGGCCGACACGCCTGCGCCCGAGCCGGACGAGTTCGTCACCGTCGACCCGGACGATCCGCCGTACGAGACGCGGCCGCGCGTCTCGCGCGGCGACGAGGTCGACCTGCTCGCGCAACGACGAGCTGGCACGCATCTTCTACGAGATCGGCGACATGCTCGAGATCGGCGGCGAGCTGCCCTTCAAGATCGGCGCGTACCGCCGGGCAGCCGAGACGATCGCGCACTGCCCGTCGACGTCGTCGAGGCATACCGGCGGGGCGCTCCGCCTCGGCTGCCCGGCGTGGGCAAGGCCATCGACGAGAAGCTCGCCGAGCTGGCCGACACGGGCCGCCTGCGCTACTACGAGCGGCTTGCGGCGCGACGTGCCGCCGTCGCGTCGTCACGCTCCTGCAGGTGCCCGGTCTCGGGCCGCGCACGGCCGGCGAGCTGTGGCGTGCGGTCGGGCATCAGCACGCTCGACGGAGCTCGAGGCGGCCGCGCGGTCGGGCGCGCTGCGATCGGCTCAAGGGCATGAGCGAGCAAGACCGAGGAGCAGCCTCCTCGATGGGCTCGAGGAGCTGCGCAAGCGCCCGCCGAAACGCATGCGCCTGGGCGAGGCCGAGGAGACGATCGAGCGCATCAGACCGGCTCGCTGGTCAGCGCGCCGGGCGTTCGCGTAGGTCATTGCCGCGGGCTCGTAGCGCCGGCGGCGCGAGACCATCGCCGACCTCGACCTCCTCGTCGAGACGAGACCAGCCAGAGGCGTCATCGCAGAAGCATCCACGCCTCGCCGTGTCGTCGAGCGCGTCGGCGGCCATGGCGGGCGCCTACGGCCAGCAGCGCACCACGGTCCAGCTGATCCGTGGCCCGCAGGTCGACGTGATGACGATGCCGGTCGGGCGCGACCGGCACGTACCTCGTCCACTTCACGGGGTCGGCCGAGCACAACGTGCGCCTGCGCGAGATCGCGCGCGACCGGGGCTGGTCGCTGTCCGAGCACGGCTTCGCGCGCATCGGCGAGGACGGCGAGGTCATCGAGGGAGCAGGCGCCGAGCGGCGCACCTTCGCGACCGAGGAGGAGGTCTACGACTTCCTCGGCCTGCCCTTCATTCGCGCCCGAGATGCGCGAGGACCGCGGCGAGATCGAGGCCGCGCTGGCGGGCCGGTTGCCCGACCTGGTGACGCGTCGAGGACCTCCAGGGCGACTGCCACACCCACTCCGAGTGGTCGGACGGCTCACGACCCGATCGAGCGCATGGGCGGAGGCGGCGCGGCGACGTGGCTACGCGTACCTGGTCCTGACCGACCACTCCCAGAGCCTGACGATCGCCAACGGGCTGACGCCGGCGCGGGTGGAGCAGCAGCGCCGCATCATCGGCGAGCTCAACGAGAGCTATGCCCGCGAGGAGGCGGATGGCGAAGCGCCGAGGGCTCGCACCCCGATGGCTTCCGGCTGCTGCACGGACTGCGAGATGGAGATCCGCGTCGACGGCCGGCTCGACTACGACGACAGGCTCCTGGCCCGCTACGACGTCGTGGTCGCATCGCTCCACGTCGGGCGGCGCCAGCCGCGGGAGCAGCTGATGGCGCGCTACCATGACCGCGCTGCGCAACCCCAACGTCGACATCATCGCCCACCCGTCGGGCCGCAAGATCGGCATTCGCCCCGATCTCGACCTCGACTGGGAGGCTCTTCTATCGCGACGGCCGCGGAGACCGCGCACGCTGCTCGAGATCAACGGCTCCGACGAGCGGCTGGACCTCGACGACCGGCGCATCCGCGCCGCGCTCGACGCCGGCGTCACCTTCACGATCGATTCCGACGCGCACTACATGACCGAGTGGGACAACGTGAAATGGGGCGTTGGCCTGGCTCGCCGTGGCTGGCTCGAGAAGAAGAACGTCGCCAACACGCTGCCGCGCGACGCGTTCCTGAAGCTGATGGCCGAGAAGCCGCACCGCGTCTCGTGAGGCCGAAGACAGCGCGCCGCTGTGGCCTGCTCCGACCGGGCGACCGCCGTGCCTGAGCATGTCATTTGGCAGTACTGGGAGACCAGTGGTGAAAAGCCCAGGTTCGTGGACGGCCTCCACGCCATCGCACGGAGGAACTCAGGAGCGGAGGTGGTGCTCGTCACACCGGAGACGCTGCTGAGCTATCTGCCGGACATCGAACCAGACGTCCTTGCGATCTCGGACCCCATCCACAAGTCGGACATGATCAGGACCAGGCTCGTGATGCGGTACGGCGGCATGTGGCTCGATTCGGATGCCGTCGTGCTGCGTGACCTCAACTGGCTCTTCGACCGCCTGACGCTGTACGAGTTCGTCGGCTTCAACAATGGCGGGGCACTGCACGCGGAACGTCCGTTCGTCCGCGTCAACTGCTTTTTGTCTCGGCCCGGCGGTCACATCATCCGAGAGTGGGCGCGCGAGCAGCACGAGAAGCTGCCACAGTCGACGTTCGCGTGGAGCGAGATCGGCGCCAGCATGCTGAATTCAATCTGCTGTGCCAACCGGCAGCTGATCGACGTGCAGCCCTTTGAAAGCATCTGTCCGATCCCGTGGCACTCGGTCGCGACCTTCGGCAGCAAAGATGATGCGCTGGTCGAACGCATCCTGGACGAGTGCCTCATGGTGATGCTGTCGAACGGCACGCTGCGCACGAGATGCCCCGGGCTTCAGCAGTTGACGGTCGAACAGATCGCGACGAATGACGACATCCTTGGAGGAATCATGCGAGGGGCCCTGGCGCCGGTCCCCCGATGAACGCTAGCGTCCTGTGGCGGCGGTTGCGGCCGTTGCGGCCGTTGCGGTTGGGCTCGGCCGCTCGACCCAACCCCTCACGGCTCCCAGGCAACGCGATTTACCGGGTCCTCGTAGCCGAGATCCTGCAACAGCTCTCCGGCAATCGCCAGGAAGCGCACCTGGTCGGCGACCGGCATCTCGGTTCGCCAGCGACCGATGCGCGACCGATCCAGCGGCGAATTCGTGCGCTCGTGGATGGCGAGGAACGTTTCGAGATCGACCGGCACGCGGTCCGGCGGGCCGAAAGGCCGCTTGATCTCCGCGAGTCGGCTGGATGCGCGCAGGTAGTAGCGGGACATCCCCTCGTCGTACGGAAGGTCCAGGTAGCTGCACACCGACTTGAGGGTGCCCTCGGGATCGGTGACCAGGTCCTCGTACCTGATCTCGAGGTAGTGGGGCAGCAGGCGACCGGTCCATTGCGTTGCCTGGACTTCGTTTCGCCAGAAGGCTGCGGCCTGCTCGAGGTCATCACCCGGTCCGAACCAGAGACCGCGATAGGACAGCACCACGTCCCGGCCATCCCTGATCACGTGGATGAAGTGCGCTTCAGGGAGGAGATCGGCGATCTCCGCCATCAGGGTGCGGTACGGCGGTGTCTTGTCTCCCCACCGAGTCTTCGCCGACTGCCGCGCGTACAGCCGGTAGAACGCACGCACCCCGTCGCTGGTCGAGAACGGCACGACGGCTCGCAGGGCGGCGTCCAACGAGGCTGCGTCCATCGCAAGGTTCGCCCAGGTTGGAGCTTCGACCAAGAGGGCGTGCAGTCTCCGCGCCGTGAGGTTCGCCTGCCTCTCGCGCCGGATCACCTCGGCGAGGAAATGTGTTTCACTGGGAATCGCCAGTTGAGGATGGGCGTCAAGCATCAGTCGCAACAAGGTCGTTCCCGAGCGGCCGACGCCGACGATGAACGGGGCGGGAGTCGTTGCGCCGGCGGCAGCGCTAGCCGTCATGCGCGCTCACGATCCAAACGCCCGCAGGGCGGGCTCGTGTCAAGGCCGGTGGGCGGTGTCTGAACGGAACCTGGCCCGTTGACGGTCGAGGTCTTCTTTGCGGGTGTCCAGAAGGCCGGCACAAGCAGTCTGTTCGCGTATCTGCTGCGAACACCCGGAACTGGCCGCCCCGGCGCACAAAGAGCCCCACTTCTTTGACGACGAAACGATCGACTGGGAGCGACCTGACTACGGCGCGCTGCACGCGCTCTATCCATCCGGCACGAATGGCGGGATCCAATTCGACAGCACCCCGATCTACAGCTTCTGGCCGCCGTCTCCGGCACGAATCGCGGCCTACAACCCGTCCGCTCGCTTCATCATGCTCTTCCGCGACCCAATCGAACGGGCGTGGTCTCATTGGCGCAAGGAATACACCCGCGGCATCGAGACGCTGCCGTTTGCCGAGGCGATCCGTGAGGGCCGTCGCCGGCTCGAGGCGGTCCCGGCGACGACAGAAGCAAACCGGATCTTCAGCTATGTGGAGCGAGGCTGCTACACAGGCCAACTCAAGCGACTGTTGGGTTGTTTCCCGCCTGAACAGCTGCTGTGCCTGCGTTCGCAGGATCTCCTGCACGATCCGCGTGGGGTGTTAGGGCAGGTCGCCGGTTTTCTCGGCATCGCACCGTTTCCCGACACGAAACCCAGGCGCGAGAACCCTGGACGCCCGATCAATTCCGCCGGTCCCTCGCCGGCGGACATCCGATACCTGAGCGATCTGTTCCGTTCCGACCTGATGGAGTTTGCCAGTCTGTCGCATCTCGATGTGTCAGATTGGCTCGCGATGCCCGAATGAAGTTGGTCATGACGCTCCTTGTGCGAGACGAGGAGGACATCCTGGAGGCCAACATTCGGTACCACCTCAGTCGAGGCGTGGACTACATCATCGCCACAGACAATCGCTCCAACGACTCGACCTCGGAAATCCTTCTCGCGCACGCGCGAGAAGGTCACCTCGAATATCGGTACGAGGCCGAGGACGACTACCGGCAGAGCGCGTGGGTCACTCGCATGGCACGCAGGGCCGCGACGAAGCACGGCGCGGACTGGGTGATCAACAACGACGCGGACGAGTTCTGGTGGCCGGAGGAAGGTGACCTCAAGACAGCACTCGCGTCGGTTGCGCCTGCTCATGGCTGCCTGACCGTGCCGCGTTTTAACTTCGTGCCGCGTCCGCAGAGGTTCGGCGGCCTGTTCGACCGCATGGTGTTCCGCGAGGCCCATTCGCGTAATCACCTTGGAGAGGATCTGCCGCCAAAGGTCGCTCACCGATCTCATCGCCACGTTCGTGTTGGCCAAGGTAATCACACGGTCGAGATGCCCGGGCTGGGAACGCCGGCCGCAGAGGGTCCCATCACGATCTTCCACTTTCCGGTCCGCACGTTCAGCCAATTCCTGCGAAAGATCACGAACGGCGGCGCTGCGAACGAGCGGAACCCGGATGGGAATGTTGGCCAGACGTGGCGTTTGCTTTATCGCATGCTGATGGCGGGCGCTCTATTGGATGTCTACACGCATAAGGAGCTGCCAGCTGAAGCGATCGAGGCCGGATTGCGCGATGGAACCCACGTCTTCGACACCAGGCTTCTGCGCGCACTGCAAGAGCTTGGCTGTGCCTAGCCGCACGCGAAGACTTGTATTCCAGTAGGCAATGGGTCACGAACACGTGATGCCTGAGACCATCACTCCCCCGCGTGGCCGGGCCCGTCCGCTAGGGTGCCTGATTGACGTGGTCGCAGTCATCGCCCTGACCATCGTCGCCCTCTTCTTGGTCACGACCTTCGTTGCGCAGCCGTACCAGGTCGAGCAGGACAGCATGTACCCGACCCTGCAAGAGGGCCAGCATGTGCTGGTGGACAAGCTGACGCCTCGCTTCGACAGCTACTCGCGAGGCGACATCGTGATCTTCCGGCCGGTCAAACGTTCCGACTGCTCGAGTTCCGAGGCAACGCCGTTGCCCGGGTCGGCGCCGTACATCAAGCGGGTCATCGGTGAGCCGGGCGATGTGATCGAGTTGCGTGATGGGGACGTGTACGTGAACGGCGCGCGGCTCGCCGAGCCATACGAAGACAGTCCATTGACAGGCCCACCCAACACGCGTTGGGTCGTTCCGCAGGGTCGCTTGTTCGTCATGGGCGACAACCGGCCTGAATCGATGGACTCGCGTTCGGATCAGGTCGGCCCGATCTGCATCAACGACGTCATCGGCAGGGTCGTGCTGCGTGTGTGGCCGCTCAACAAGCTGGCCATCATCCAGGCGCCGTCGTATCCGACCGTGCCGAACGCACCGAGCGCGACATCGGGCGAAGCAACCCTCGTTCCGTGAACGGTGCAATGCGCCGCGACGCCGCCGGACTGCTTATTTGCGCCATGGCACTTGCGTGCTCCACCTCCGCAGCTGCACCGATCGGCTCCGTGACCGGATCGACGCGATCCGGTTCCCCGCCGCCACCGACCGCGGTGGCATCGACGACTGCCTCTCCCGTGCCCGTCGCGTCGAGCGCGGAGAACGGGAGTGTCGAGTCGCTCCGAGCCGAGGTGGTCGAACGCCGTCCGCACGATGTCACCTCGTACACGGAGGGACTGGTCCTGGCCGACGGTCGACTGTACGAGAGCAGCGAACGCGGCGCGACGTTGCGTGAGGAGGATCCGGAAACCGGCTCGGTCCTCCGCTCGGTGACGATGGACAGCCGCTACTCGGCCGAAGGCATTGCCGTCGTCGACGACACGGTGATCCAGCTGACCCTGGCGGAGCACACCGCCCTCGTGTACCGGATCAGCGACTTCCAGCAGATCGGGACGTTCACGTACAACACCGACGGATGGGGTCTGTGCGACGACGGCACACGGCTGGTGATGTCCGATGGCACCAGCAATCTGTACTTCCGTGACCGCACGACGTTTGAGCTTCTCAAGACGGAGAAGGTGACAAACGCCGGGGCGCCGGTCGACCGGCTCAACGAGCTCGAGTGCGTGGGCGGCAAGGTGTACGCGAACGTGTGGCTCACCGACACGATCGTGCGTATCGATCCGTCCAGCGGGAATGTTGATGCCGTCATCGACGCTTCAGGGCTTCTCGCTCCCGAGGAGAGGCCCGGAGACGAGGACGCGGTGCTGAATGGCATCGCATACGACAGCGTGTCAGACACGTTCTTACTCACCGGGAAGCTCTGGCCGTGGATGTTCGAGGTCCGTTTTGTGACGCCCTGAGCTCTTGCGACGGGAGTTCGTTCCGGTTACCGTGAGTTTGCTCCGGCCGATGCGCTGGAGGTTGTCCAAACCGGAGGAAAATGCTGATGCTCCGATCGTTCACAGGCGGGCGCAGGCGTGCGCTTGCGGTGCTTGGCTCGGTGTCGACGTTGGTTGTCCTGGCGTTGGCCGTTGCAAGCCCGCCTGTCGTCGTCGGACAGGCGACTCGGACCTGGGTGTCCGGCGTCGGGGATGACGCGAACCCGTGCAGCCGCACGGCGCCGTGCAAGACCTTCGCCGGCGCGATCTCCAAGACGGCGTCCGGAGGCGAGATCAACGTCCTCGATCCAGGCGGATTCGGCGCCGTAACCGTCACCAAGCCGATCACCATCAGTTCTATCGGCTTCGAGGGCGGTGTGCTCGTCTCCGGCACGAACGGCATCATCGTCAATACCCCGAACGCCTCTGACAACGTCGTCCTCTCGGGACTCGACATCGAAGGCCTGGGCACCGGCATCAACGGCGTCAACATCATTCAAGGCAACGTCGATATCCGGAACACCACGATCCACAATTTCGCGACCAACGGCGTGAACGTCACTGCCAATGGCAAGGTGTTGATCCTGAGCAGTGTCATCAGCTTCAACGGCTCGTCGAGCAACGCCGGCACCGGAGGCGTAGACGTGACGGGAACTGCCGTGATCGAGAACACAACGCTTGAATCGAACGGCAGCTATGCCGTGCGCGGAAATGGGGGCGGCTCTGCCTTCCTGTCCGCCGACAACCTGGTCGGCACCGGACAGAAGATCAAGTTGAACGGCGGAACAGTCTCGTCGTACGGAAACAACGTGATCCGTGGCTCGAGCGACACTCCGTCGAATACCCTGACTCTTCAGTAGAACCAACGCGGGCCGGGAACGAGTCCCCGGCGAGACGAGATCCGAATCAACCGGGCGTCAGCGCGAAAAGCGTCGGCGCCCGGTTCCGCATTTCATGGGTTGCGAGGTCACAGGCCTGATAGCGGCGGAGGCAGCAGGCTGGGTGGCGCAATGGGATGGATCGGCTGGGGTGAGGGAAGATTCCATCGTGCGGCCAGCTCACAAAAGCGATCGAGAATCGTGAGCTTGATCTCGCCGGCGTCTACGGCCGTTGGGTTCCAATCGACGCCGTCCAGATCGTCCAGGCAATGGACGCTCACCAGACCGTCGAGCGCGGAGAATTGTTCCAGATCGGACGCGTGTCCCGCCTCATCGTTGAGCGGATAGAACACGATGACCGGGATACCCATCGCGATGGCCGGCAGTGCGCAGTGCAGAAGCGTCGTGATGATGAGCTTGGCGCGGGAGCGATAGGTTTCGAGGAGCCCCTCCGCGCGAGCCATGTTCGCGGCAAAGTCGCTCGAACCCGAGTAGTGGCTCAGGAAGCGATACGGCCCGATGGTCGTGGGCAGACAGTCTCGTATGCGCTCGTCACGCGAGACCACGAAGACCTCTGTTTGCGTCGCGGGATCATCAATTCGGCGTGGCATCGTCAGTGACAGGCAATTGCTGACGAAGGCGTCGACACCCTTCGACCGCAGCAGGCTCTCCGTGTACACGTCTCGACAGCCGATGGGTTGGCTACGACGAAAGAAGTCGATGGACGCGTCGGACAAGAGCTCAGGACACTGGAACAGCCGAATGTGGAACCCGTCGACGATCGGCGCCAGCTTTGGATGAGGGGGCCACTCAGCGCAATTCGTCTTGAACCAGCCGTTCAGCAGGATGCCGACCGGACCGGTTTCCTGATCCAGCGTCGGTGCTGAACGAATTTCGTTGTCACGATCGATGAGTCGCCTGGGTTCGACTCCCAACCGTGCCAACAGACCCAATCCGGCGATGACCTGGATGTGGTCGCCGAGATTGTCCGTGGACACGCTGAGGGACGCAAAGCTCGTTGGCGCCACATCAGCACGTGCTGTGTCGGCGATCGTTGGCGTGGGCTTCTCCGTGGCGCGATCCTCGTCGTCCTGCGTCAGGAGAGCATCCAGCAACGACCCTGGGGCCCAGCCCTCCTCGGGGAGCCGGTACGTGAGCTTGAACACCGGCGTGCTCCAGTCGATCGACGAGGGCTCGTCGGGCGCGGGCTGAAACATGAATTCGTCCGACTGAAGGGCGTGCGGTCCGTCGGCGACGACCTTTGGGACACGCTCCCAGGCCTCTGCCGCCAGTGGATCATCCGCGCACAGTTCCCGAAACAGGTGATGGAACCAGTAGTAGTCATCCGTTGACTCACGCTGCGACCAGTACGCAATCGTCCGCTGACACCAACGCGGGACCAGGTAGCTGTGCGACTCGACGCTCAAGAACCAGGAAGACAGCGGTCTGTCCGGAGCAGGCGCCGCGAATGCGAAGAATCCCTGCTCCATGGCGTCGGGCAACCACTCATCAAGGGGCCGATTGCAGAACAGCGTCGCGTCCACCCAGACGCCCCCGAATTCCTGCAGCAGCAGGATCCGCACGATGTCGGAAAGGGACGCAGGCGTGATGGACTGCCGGGCCAGGTCAACGTACTTGCGCAGTGGGATGTATCGCTCGACGGAGGTGGCGTCGAGACAGCGGAATTCCCAACCGGGGTTGTTCCGTTCCCAACTCGCGAGGCATTTCTTGACCAACGGGGGCGCGGAATCCCGCCCTTGAAACCAACAACTCCAGATGGTCTTGTTCATGCCGGCCCAACCAGGAGCCTCAACCCGCCTCCGCTGCGAGACCGGTGACCGATCATCCAACTGAGCACGGGTCAGTTCCCCGCGAAGCCAATGGTAGTATGCCAACGCACTGAGACGAGGCGGCGCTGGCGCGCCTACGCCCGGCTTTTCCCAATGGCGAGTCGCCTCCTGACGCGGCATGCCACGACCCCCGAGGAGTCCATGAGTTTCAACAGCCTGACGGAAGGCAACGGACAGAACGCCGCCATCAACCAGACGCGCCTCAAGCGACAACTGGTCGAGCAGGCCATCGCAGCCGCGACGGCAGCCGATTGGACGGAGGCCGTGCGCATCAACGAGCGTCTCCTCGAGTTCGGTCCCGATAGCGAATCCGAGAACCGGCTCGCCAAGGCGCTCTGGGAACAGGGAGAGCTCGGCGCCGCGCGCGAGCACTACCAGGCGGCACTGTCGATCGACCCCACCAATCGCATCGCCGAGCGCAACATCAACCGTCTTCGCGTGCTGCTCGCCGAGGCGGGCAAGCGCACCGTCGCGGCCAAGCCGGGCAGCAAGGCGAGCGTGGCGATCTTCGTCGAGGAGACCGGCAAGACCGGCTTCGCCTACCTGGTCGACCTCGCGTCCGCCAAGGAGCTCGCCCAGGTCAACCCTGGCGACGCGGTGGAGCTCGTGCCGGACGGCCCGCGCCTCAAGGCCATTTCGAACGGCCGCCCGATCGGCTACGTCGAGCCGCGCGTCGCAGCACGCCTGCTCAAGCTCATCGCCGAGGGCAACAAGTACGCCGCCGGTGTCACGAGCCTTGGCGACAAGGACGTCCGCATCATCATCCGCGAGGTCTACCAGGACCCGCGCAACTACGGCAAGGTCTCGTTCCCGACCGCCGCCAGGGTCTCCGACCTGCGTCCGTACACCAAGGGCACGCTGGTCCGCGAGGAGATGGATCTCGAGGAAGAGCTCGAGCTCGACGAGGATGACGACGAGATCGAGGACATTGGCTCGGTCCTTCCGGTCGAGGTGACCGAGGACGAGGCGTTCGAGGCCGAGGACGACGACGAACTCGACGAGGGCTGACGCGCCTCCGGTTTCATCGTGAGGCGGGAGACGGCCGGGTCGTCGACCGGATAGCCTGAGCGGCGGACTCGTTGCCGATCTCGCAGCGCATGACCTCGGGAGGGAAGATGCGTCGCCTCGTTCCGTTGATTCCGCTCGGCCTCAGCGTGGCGTTCGTGGTCTCGTGGTTCGGGCAGGGCGTGGATGCGCAGAGCCCGCTCGCCGGTGGCTCGCCGACGCCGAGGATCGTCCTCGGTTCGCCCGTCTTCCGATCACCATCGACGTCCTCGGCGTCACCCACCGAAATCCCTGGCTCAGCGCAGCCGAGCTTCGAACTGCCGTCTCCTGCCGCCACGGCGGTCACCGAGCAGCTGTGTGTGAGCGTCACTGGTGTGGTGCCAGTCACCGGCTGGACGATCCAATCGCTGCTCGAGGCGCTGCTGACCGGCAGCGCGTTCCTCACGGCTGTCGATCCGGCGACCGGATGCGCCCCGCTCGCATCACCCGGGCCGGTTGAGACGCCGGTGCCGAGCGCTGCCCCGACGGTCCCGCCGCTGCCGACATCGGTTGCAACGCCGACGCCGGTTGCAACGCCGACGCCGTCACGTTCGCACCCATCTCCACACCGGTTCCCACGGTCGCCCCGACTCCGACTCCCACCGCGAACAGCGCGGTGCAGCAACCCGGAACGATCTGGTTCGGGACCAGCAACAGGGGCGGCGTCCTGCGAGGTCACCGCTCCACGTTCCGGCCCGGGCAGCACATTGCCGTGTCGGCGCTGTTCAGCCAGCCTGCAAACGCGACCAGAGTGACGCTGTCCCTGTTCACGGGAGCTGCGGACCGTGTCGTGTTCTCGCAGTCGGTCACGATCGGCGTCGATTGGCAGGGCCTCGGAATCACGATCGTCCGACCGCTCGCCGCAGGGCGTTACCACCTACAGGTGTCGCACGGCGGGACGCTGCTCTCCGACGGTCGGTTCACGGTGCGGTAGGGAATCGCGCCGCTCTTCCGCTGGGGCCGTTGGATCGCGCCGGAGCGCTGATCGCAAGCGTCTGCCGCCGCACTGGGATGGCCGCCGCGTCGGGATGGCCGCCGCGTCGGGATGGCCGCCGCGTCGGGATGGCCGCCGCGTCGGGATGGCCGCCGCGTCGGGATGGCTGTTTCGATCACATAGCAGCCCCGGTGCTGGTATGTGGGCTCGTTCGGCCTGGAATTCGATTCAAAGGCCAATTCGTCCCCCACACAGCATCGCGATTGCTATCCGGCAGGCATTCCGGTGGTGCCTCCTCATAACAGCACGGCCATTCCTATCTGGTGGGCGTGTCGGCTCTGGTGGGCGTGTCGGCTCTGGTGGGCGTGTCAGCTCTGGCAGGCGTGTCGGCCATGGTGGGCGTGTCAGCTCTGGTGGGCGTGTCGGCAGGGAGGGGCCTGGATCGGGCGCCGGGCGGGTAGCAGACCGGTTGGCCCACTTGTCTCCCGCACGTCTGTTAGACCCATGGGACGAGGAACAGGCCGGGATCCCGGCGCCTCCACGAACAAGCCAAGGCAGGACATCAGGCCCGGACGCGGCACCCGGACAGGACGCGCGGCATCCGGCCCGAACGCGGTGCCGAGAGGTCTTTTCGTGGGCTGATCGCGACCCGATACGGCCCGCCCTAGACTCACGCTCTCGATGGTCGAAGCGCTTTCATCCCTGATCAGGCCGCACCGTGGCGCCGTGTTCCCGGCGCTCGAGCGCCTCGCGCCGCCGCCGCCGGACAATTTGATCGCCGCGGAGATCGAATCGCGCACCGGGCCGGGTGACATCGTGGTGGCGCTCCACGGTCGTGGCGGTGCGGTGTCCAAGGCCGCCATCAACCGGCTGCGACGCGCCTATGACGTGGAATCCGCGGCGCTGACCCGGCTCGCCGCCCTGGTCGTGCTTCGCCCGCCGGACGTCCGTCACCTCGACGCCGCGCTCAACGCCATGGCCGTCCAGCCGTCGGGCAACGTCGGTCTCCGCGCCGCCATCAACGATTGGTACACCTCGCCGTGCCCCGAGTGCGGCCGCCCGGTCGTCGTCGACGAGTACATCTGGGAAGGCGAGGCCACCACGCCGTCTCGCAAGTCCTACCGCTGCGCGGCGTGCCGCAGCGGCGAAGGTGGCCGCCCGGTGCCAGTCGGCGAGGAGGATCTCGCGCTGGCCACCGAGATGGACGCGGGCCGCTCCACGGAGACGATGCTGCAGCGATTCCCGCCGGGCCCGGATCGCGGCGACGCGCTCGCCACGCAGGTGCTCGACCTCTACACCCCGCGAACGCTGAACGCCCTGGCCGCCATCATCGATCGCATCGACCGTGATCTGCGCCCGGAGCCGATCTCCGCGGCCCTGCGGCTTGCCGTCGTTCACATGCTCCTGCCCGCAAGTCGGTTGAACTCGTATCCCGGCCGCGTGGCCGCCCTGCGAATCCAGGGGGGACGGATCCGGCGTTCTACCGACAAGCAGTGGCGTGAGCGCAACCCGTGGCTGCTCTTCGAGGAGGGCTGCCGCATCGTCCGCTCGTTCGTGCAGCGGGTCGAGTCGCAGATCAGCGGGCCCACACAGGCGCGGATCGGCCGCGACATCGAGTCGCTCATGGACGGCTCGTCCAACGTGGTCCTGGGGCAGGGCAGCATCGGGGCGCTGGCCTCGATCGCCGACCCGAGCTCGCCCGCGTCGCGAGCCAATGCCCGCGTGAGGCTCGTGCTCGCGCAGCTGCCCATCCACTGGAGCCCCGAGAACCTCAGCTTTGCCTACCTCGCGACCAGCATCGCCATGGGCCGAGAGGCGGCCGCGACGCTGCCGCTCGACGTGCTCTACCACACGCCGCCGCGGGGCGAGTGGGCATGGGACTCGGCGGTGTTGCGCCGCTCGCTCGCTGAGGTGAAGCCCGTGATGGGCCCGGATTCGCGGGCCGTGGTCGTGCTCGACCGCGCCGATGCCGGCGCGCTCGTCGCGGCGGTCCTCGGCGGCGTCGGGGCCGGCTATCGGCTGAGCGCCGTGGCACTGGCCGAGAACCCCGACGACCTTTCCGGGACGCTCGAGCTGCTGCCTCCCAGCGCCGCGATGCCGGACCTTCCGCCGCTTCCCGCGCCGATCCGGCGACCGATCGACGAACCCATCGCCGTGGATGGCGTCCCGCTCGAGGGCGGTGCGCCGGACGATGGCTGGGACGACGAGGACGCGCTCATTGCCGCACTGCCCGCCGATGCGCCGGGATATGGTCGCCGTGACCTGGCCAGCATGGAACGGGCGGTCACGAACCTGGCCGTTGGCGTCCTCCAGGCGCGGGGCGAGCCGGCCCGCTTCGAACGATTGCTGGGCGAGGTGCTGATCGGGCTCGACCGGCTCGGCCACTTGCGACGGTTGGTGGGCACCCAGGTGTTCGAGGAGACCGAGGCCGCGGCAGAGCAATCCGCGGTGGAAGCCGGGCTCCTGACGTCGACCACGAACGGACCGACGACCGGCACCGCCGGCACGGCATCGGCTGGCACCGCAACGAGCAGCTGGCGCGATCCAGCTCGACCCGTGCGCGCCGGCACCGCAGCGGCGGAGCCGGTGGAAGAACCGCACGATCCGCCGGATCCGCCGGATCCCTCGGCACCGCCAGCACCGCAGGCTGCGGCGGGCCAACCACAGACCGCAACGACGCCATCGCATGGGGGCGCATCACACGGGGCGGACCCGGTCAGCCTGCTCCTGGAACTCGTGATCGACGAGCTGCGCCGCCCCGATCACCCACGCCTCCTCGAGCTGGACTCGGGTCGCTGGTGGCTGCGCAGGGACCGCGACCAGGCGGCCGCACGGACGCCGCTCTCCGATCGCCTCGAGTGGTCGGTCTTCAGCCTCCTCTCGACCAGCGGCGGCCTCACCGAGCAGGCCTTCTTCGATCGGATCGCGGCCATGTTCAAGGGCCACGACACGCCCGATGCCGAGCTGGTCCACGCCTGCCTGGACGCCTACTCGTCACCTGACCCGAGCCCCAACGCGCTGCTGCGAACCGACGAGACGCTGCGGGCACGCACCGATGAACAGGGCACGCTGGTTGGCATGCTCGCCGAGTTCGGGCACCGGCTCGGACTGCGCGTGTGGATCTCGCCACGCGAGCAGCGGCGAACGTACCGGGGCCAGCTATTGGCGAACCTCCTCTCGGATGTGGAACAGCGCGCGTACCTTCCGCTCGTCTACCCAGGCCCGCAGGACGCCCTGGAGCAGGTTGACTGCATCTGGTACCTGCGCGGCAAGGCCACGTTCTGCTTCGAGGTCGAGTGGACCGCCATGGTCGACGAGCCGATCCTGCGGCGCGGCGCGCGCATCCCGCCGAGCGATCAACTCGTCCGCTTCCTCGTCATCCCGCCCGAACGGACCGAGCTGCTTCGCCTGAAGCTGGCGCGGTCGCCGCTCCTTCGGGACCGGATCGAGGAAGACAACTGGCATATCCTCAAATCCGACAACGTCCGGCGGCTGTGGGGACGCGAAGAAGCCAGCCTGGACGATCTGGCCCCGCTGCTCGGGCTCGACCCACAGATCGAACGCCAGACAGAGCAGCTGGCGCTCTTCGGCTGACAGGCGCAGGACAGGAGGTCCCATGACGACGGCCCCGGTTGCCTCGTCCCGCGTGGACGATCTCGCCGATCGCTTCTGGAACTGGTTCCTCGAGATCCAGCCGCTGTGGGCGACGGTGCTCGGCGACGACCGCTACGACGATCGCTGGGACGATCCGAGCGATGCGGGGCGCGCACGCGAGATCGAAGGCATCAATCGGCTGCTTGCCGACGCCGACGCGATCGACTCGGAGGCGCTCGACAGCAACGACCGCATCACCCTGGACATGCTTCGAGTCGTCGCGAACCTGCGACTCGAAAGCCATCGTCACCGGATCTGGCAGATCGAAGCGGTCGACCAGCTGGGCGGGCCGCAGACACTCCCCGGTGAGCTGGCACGCTTCCAGCGCATCGACACGCCCGAGCGTCTCGAGAAGCTGTTGGCCCGGCTCGCGGGCTACCCCGACTACCTGGCAAAGCACACCGAGAACCTGCGCGAGGGCATGCGCGCCGGCAGAACGGCCGCGAAAGCGGTGGTGGAGCGAACCCTCACGCAGGTTCGCCGGGCCGTCGACACGCCGATCGGCCGAGCACCCGCTGCTGCTCGCGCACCCCGACGCCGACGCGCGAGACGCGCGCCAGCTGGAGCATGCCGTCGAGCACGACGTGCGCCCGGCACTGGTGACCTTCCTCGCGGCGCTCGAGGACTACGCCAGGAGCGCTCGCGTCGGCGATGGCGTCTGCTGGCTGCCCGACGGCGACGACATGTACCGCTTCGCTGATCCTCGCCTCGACCACGCTCGAAGCCGATCCGCAGGAGCTGCACGACTACGGCATGGCGCAGATCGAAGCAGATCGATCGGGAGCGCCTCGAGATCGCCAAGGCACTTGGCTTCGCCGACGTCGAGGCGCTTCCGTGCCCACCTGGAGACGGATCCGTCGAACTTCGCCAAGGAGCCGGCACGACCTGGTCGAGCTCGCGACGGCGCCAGGTCGAGAAGGCGAACGCGATCGCGCCGCGCTACTTCGGCCGGCTGCCGAAGGCGTCGTGCGAGGTCCGGGCCGTCGAGCCGCACCAGGAGCAGGAGGCGCCACCGGCCTTCTACTTCCCGCCGGCTCGCGGACGGCTCACGGCCGGGCATCTACTTCATCAACACGTACGACCCGTCACAGCGGCCGCTCCATCGCCTGGCCTCGACGACGTACCACGAGGCCGTGCCCGGGCCACCACTTCCAGATCGCGCTCGAGGCAGAGCTGGACGGGCATGAACACGTTCCGCCGCTTCGGCGCGCGCCTGACCGGCGCCGCCTATCCCGAGGGCTGGGGCCTCTACAGCGAGCGCCTCGCCGACGAGATGGGCCTGTACGAGGACCCCGAGGAGCGCTTCGGCATGCTCGACGCGCAGGCGCTGGCGCGCGGCCGCCTGGTCGTCGACACGGGCATGCACGCCTTTCGCTGGACGCGCCAGCAGTCGATCGACTTCATGCGCAACCGCGCCGGCCTGACCCAGCTCGAGGCCGAGACCGAGACCGACCGCTACATCGCGTGGCCCGGACAGGCCCTCGCCTACATGACCGGCATGCGCGAGATCCAGGCGCTGCGCAAGCGAGCTCGAGGCAGCGCGACGGCGATCGCTTCGACCTGAAGGGCTTCCACGACGCGGTGCTCGGCCACGGCTCGACTGCCGCTGGCCACGCTGCGCCACTACCTGCCCGAGTGGGTGACGCCGACGGCGGAATGATCGACCGCGGCGTTACCGTGTCGTGTCGCCAAGCCCGAACGCTGCCCCGATCGACTAGCCGAGCGGTTGATTGGGGTACACGCCGAGGATCTCGCCCGTTGCGTCATCGATGACGATGTCGCCTTGCTGGTCCGGCGCGCCACTGCGGCTCCACGGATAATCGTGCAGGTTCAGTAAATCGCCCGAAACACGTGCGATCCACACGACGCGGGATGGATCGGCCGCAATCGAGCCCTCCGGGATCAGCCGGCTCACTCGATCTGGCGTCTGAGGCGCGCGCGGCACGCACAGCGTGGACGACGGGCTCCTCATGGAGTTCCGGGCCTGCGAGCTCGGGCGTCTGCTCGTCGAGGTAACGACGCGCGAGCGCCGCTGCGCGGGCCGGATCCGTCGCCGGCGAGATGCCGTCGGCGATTGAGATCTGGTAGCAGCAGTTGGCAGGCGGTAGGTAAATCCTCCGCGCGACGACGAATGCCACAAGTACGAGAAGGATCAGCGCGAGGATCGCCAACGTGCCCGGCCGGGTCCGTCGTCGTTCCATTCCGTCAGACATCAGATCACGCGTCGGCACCACCCTGAGACGACCGGCCTGATGCCACTGTTGCCCGGGTTCAGGCCTTCACCAGCGAAATGAGCGCAGCGACCAGTCTGTCGATCTCCGCCGGCGTGTTGTAGTGGACGAGTCCGACGCGGACCATGCCGCCTGACTCGGCCAGGCCGAGGGCCTGGATCAGCTCCCAGGCGTAGTAGTCGCCGTCCCACACCGAGATCGCCGCGCTCGCCGAGGAACGCGGCCACCTCCCGCGGATGGTGGCCGTCCACGGTGAAGGCGATGGTCGGCGCAGCGTTCGTTCACGCGGGACGGGTCCGTGATGCCGCGGATGTGCACGCCGGGGACAGCGCTCACGTCCGCGATGAGCTTCAGCACGAGGCCGCGCTCCCATGCGCGCGAGGCGTCCACCGCCGCACGCAGCTTCTCGCGCCGCGTGGCGCCGGGCCGGCGCCGCCGATCCGCCTTCCCAGCCATCTCGAGGTAGCCGAACGTGCCGACCAGGCCGGCCAGCAGCTCGTGGGCCTGCGTGCCGGTCTCGAAGCGGTGGGGGAGGGCATCGTCCGCCGGCCGGACCTTGTAGGCGGGTAGCGCCTCGAGCAGCTCGCGGCGGCCCCACAGGATGCCGAGATGCGGGCCGTAGAACTTGTATGCCGAGCAGACGAGGTAATCGACGTCCGAGCTGCCTGCACGTCGATGGGCAGATGCGGACCGGCGTGGACGCGCGTCGACCCAGAGCTTCGCGCCGGCGGCATGTGCCAGCTCGGCGATGCGCGGAATCGGGTTGATCGTGCCGACCGCGTTGGACGCCAGCCCGACCGCCACGAGCCGGGTCTTGCGGCGACAGCACGCTCTCGAGGACGTCCATGTCCAGCGTGCATTCCTCGGTGATCGGCACCCATCGGACGGTCGCGCCGCGGTCCTCGGCCATGCGCAGCCACGGCGCCACGTTTGCATCGTGATCGAGACGCGTAACGACGACCTCGTCACCAGGGCCGATCGTCCGCCCGATCGCGCGGCTGACGGCGAAGGTCAGCGTGGTCATGTTCGGCCCGAAGGCGATCTCGTCCGGGTCGGTGGCACCGAGGAAGTCGGCGCTGGCCGCATGGACGGTCTCGAGCAACTCGTCGGTCTCATGGCTGGCCGTGAAGGCGCCGTGTGAATTGGCGTTCGATGTCGCGAAGTACGCGCTGACCGCGTCGATGCATTCGCGCGGGACCTGCGTGCCGGCCGGACCGTCGAGGTAGGCGACCGTCCGTCCCGCGATCTGGCGCGCGAGCGACGGAAAGTGCGCGCGCACGACATCGACGTCCCAGGCCTGTTGCTCGGGTGCTGATCCGTCGGAGACTGCCGCTCCCGGCCGGGCCTGGATCATTGCGTTCATGCCACCTCGTCCTCTTCGAGCAGATCGTGACGCATCGCGAACATCGCCGCAGCCGCCCTCGTCGAGACCGCCGCCTTCTCGTACACGTGGGTGACGTGCGTGTGAACCGTCGACGGTGAAACCACCAGCGCAGCGGCGATCTCCTTCTCGGTGGACCCGCGGGCGAGCAGTCGAAGCACGTCGATCTCGCGCGCGGTCAGGCCTGCAGGGCGTTTGCGCCGGACCTGTCGCCCCGCACGGAATTGGCCGGCCGCGTGAAGGACCGCGTCGACCGCTTCGGTGCCAAATCGGCCGGCTTGTGCCTCGAGCGTCGCGACAGCCTCGCTCCTGGACCGGGGAGGGCGGTGTGGCCGTGCTTCGGTCATCGCGTGGAACGCGTCGGCCGCGGCGAGAAGGCGCGACTCGCGACCGAGCGCGCGGCCCTCGGCAGCCCGGTAATAGCCGCTTCCATCGATCCGCTCGTGATGGTCGCCGCCGACCCGTGCGACGGCCGCGAGTGCCGGCACGCGTGCCAGCACCCGGTGCGAGTGGTACGGATGCAGGCGGACCTGCTCCCACTCCGCGGTCGAGAGCGGCCCGGGACGCTCCCATGTGCCGGTCGAAACGGCCGCACGGCCCAGGTCATGGAGCAGGCCGGCCAGCCGCACGGTCGTGCAGGTGTCCGCAGGCAATCCTGTCAGCGTCGCCGCCTTCTCGGCGAGTGCCGCCACGCCTGCCGCGTGCCCGTGGAACCAGACCGACTTCAGGTCCGCCAGCTCACCGAACGCTCGACAGACGTCATCGAGTTGCGCTGCGTCCAGGTGACCGCCGAGCACGCCTGTGTCGCTGGTGCTCCGGGACGTCGTCACCGCGGCCCAGGCGTCCGGCACGTCTGCCGCTTCCAGCAGCGCTTCCTGGTCGCGCACGTAGCGTGCCGCCAGGCTCGGATCGAGGATCCGGCCCGACCAACGTTCCACTCCCTCGGCCGCGGCGCCCTTGCTGCGCAACCGCCAGAACATGACCGCGGCGAACGCGACGGCGGCGACCCGGGACGGCAGCGGAATCGCTTCGCCGGCCAAACCGAGCGGGCCACCGTGCCCGTCCCAGCGCTCGAACGCGTGGGCGAGCGACTCTTCGATCGACGTGCCGAGCGCCAGCCGTCGAGCCGTCTGGACCGCCACCTCGCAGTCGGCCCGAACCCCTTCGCCGATGACCCCTGGCGCACGAGATGCCGCCAGCGCGATCGCCGCCCCGCGCTCTGCCTCGGGCAGCGACGCGAACAGCGCGACGAGGAAGCCGATCGCCTCGTCGCGATTGGTCGGGTCGATCAGGTCGCCGAGCGCTCGAACGCGAACGTCATCGCCGCCGAACGTGACGGCGTACTCGTGCGACGTCGCCGTGCAGCCGACGAAGCGCAGGAGCGCGGTTGTCCGCGCAGTGGTCACCTCGTCGGGCGAGAGTCCGCAGCGGCGAGCCAGCTCGGCCGCGAGGAGGCTGGCCCTGAGCGCCTCCTCCTCGGGATGGCCGCGCGCAAGGTCGGTGACCAGTGAGAACGCCGCCAGCAGCTCGATGAGCCGCGGCCGTTCGTCGTCGCGTGGCGTCCGACCTGGCACGCACCGAGGATAGCCATGCGGCGATGGCGGCCATCAGGGCCGATCACCGGCCGGCCGCGGTCACGCCCAGAACGCGTCCGCGTCTGCCGAGTCGATGAACTGCCAGGCCTCGGCGACCTTGCCGTCGCTCACCCGGAAGAGGTGTACCTGGTTGCTGTCGAGCCGGCGCCCGTCCGGCCGCTGCGCAGTCGAGCGCACCGACGCTGCGGCTCCAGTCGCGCTCGCGAGCACGTCCTTGACCTCGATCCGGAACGTGCCTCCGGTCAGTTGCATCGTCTGGCCGATAAATGCCATGAAGCCGTCCCACCCGATGTGGTCGCCGCTCAGCTGGCCCAGCCGTTGTGCGTGCCAGACCACGTCCGGGTGCCACGTCCTGCGAATCGCTTCGAGGTCCCCGCGCGCGAAGGCTTCGTAGCCGGTGCGCAGCAACTCCAGGTTCTGTTCGATCTGGTCGGGCATCGTCGTGCTCCTCGTGTGTCCGCCCGGATGGGCTTTACTGGAGGCTAGGCCGGTCCGATCCCCGATTCCCATCGACTGAACAGGGGAGATTTCGCGAACCAACTCTCGACGCTTCCGATGCCGAGCCCGCCGATCCGTCACATCGATCGCTTCCGATGCCGAGCCCGCCGATCCATCACATCGATCGCCTCTGGCCGCCTGCGACGCGGACCAACCTTGCACTCCGGCACATCGCCGCAGCAGCTGACGCATTCGTCGCCAGCTGAGCAGGCACGTCCACTGTCAACCCTTAGGGCAAGCGGCCGTTTTGACGGGATCCGCGTGGTCGTCGCCGGCCGGAAGCGGCCGGCGTGACAGGAACCAGGGCCAGCGGGCCCGCGACGGCATCGCAGACCTCAGGTTCGCGCTGTCGCAGTCACAGGCTCGTGCTGGCGCAGTGTTCGGATCACCTAGAATGCGACTTGTCACAGCCCGCGATTCGTCGGATGTCGCTCGAAAAACGACGAAAATCGCAAGGAGGAGCCAGAGCGCATGACCACGCCTGCCCCAGGGGGACTGTCGCGCGACCGCCAGACCGCCATGTACGCACGCGCGACGAAGGTGCTGCCGGGCGGCACCAACTCGAACTTCCGGGCGTGGGGGGACGACACGGTCTACGTAGACCGTGGCAAGGGCGGTCTCGTCTGGGACATCGACGGCAACGAGTACGTCGACCTTCGCATGGGCTACGGCCCAGTGATCCTCGGCCACGCCGATGCTCGCGTTGACGACTACGTCAACGAACGCATGCGCCGCGGCGTCAGCTTCAGCCTCACGTCCGAGGACGAGGTTCGTACGGCCGAGCTGATCTGTGAGCTGACCTTCTGCGACATGGCCCGCATGGCAGCATCGGGCACCGAGGCGACGATGCACGCGATTCGCGTCGCGCGGGCGTTCACCGGCCGCGACCTGATCGTGAAGTTCGAAGGCCAGTACCACGGCATGCACGACTACGCGCTGATCAGCGTGCTGCCCAACGACGTCACCGACTTCGGCGATCGCGAGAACCCCGTCCGCCTTGCCTGGGGCCGTGGCATCCCCAAGGCCGTCAGCGAGACCGTCGTGCCGGTGCCCTACAACGACCTCGAGACGCTTCGCCGCGTATTCGACCGGGAAGCAGGACCGCATCGCCGCCGTGCTGATCGAGCCGGTGCTCGGTAATGCGCAGGGAATCCTGCCGCGCGAGGGCTTCCTGGCCGGCGTCCGGAAGATGTGCACGGAGTTCGGCGCACTGCTGGTCTTCGACGAGGTCAAGACCGGCTTCCGGCTGGCGCGCGGCGGGGCTGCCGAGGCCTTCGGAATCACGCCGGATCTCGCCACGTACGCGAAGGCGATGGGCAACGGCTACCCGGTCGCCGCGTTCGGGGGACGGCGCGACGTGATGAACATGCTGCCCAAGCAGGTGAGCCACGGCGGCACGTACGCGGGCAACCGCGTTGCGGCGGCTGCGGCCACTCGGGTGCTCTCGATCATCCGCGACACGGACATGCTCGCGACCGTGCATGCGAACGGCCGCACCATCCAGGCCGGCCTTGCCCAGGTGATCGATCGAGCCGGCATCCCGTACGTGTTCACCGGCGTGCCGGCCATGTTCGGGATCATGTTCACCGACAAACTTCCCGACGACTACCGGGGCTGGGCCAACACCGACCATGAGCTCTACGACGCGGTCGCGGTCGGCATGCACAGCCGCGGTGCGATGCCCGAGCCCGACTCGCGGGAGCCGTGGTTCATGTGCGAGGCGCACGCTGACACCGACATCGTCGATCGGGTCTGCTCGGCGTTCGAAGGCGCGCTCGGCGCAGCCCTTGACGAGCGCACGATCGCCCCAACACCAGCGGCCGTGACGGCTTGATCTCCTGAGCGGGCACGCTCGGTGCGATGATCCGGCCGCAGCCCCCTGCTGCACGCCGCGGTCAGCTTGACCGCATCAGTCGGAGGTCCCCATGTCTCGCCAGCTTCGTATCACGGTGACGCTCGTGGCCGTGATCGTCGCAACATTCGTCGTCGGGTACAGCGTGGCTGCCCAGTTCGTGCATCCCAATCTCAGGCCGCCCGGCCAGTCTCGCTACGGCCTCATCGCGGCGGAAGATCCTCAGACCACGACCAGTACGTCCTTCGTGGCAATTCCCAACCTGTCCACGACGATCACCGTGCCGGCCGGCAAGACGGCCGACCTCATCATGGCGTTCAGCGGCGAACTGAACGGGTGCTCGGCGATCGAGGTGCGCGCGGTCATCGACGGCCTCGCGGCCAGTCCTTCTTTCGCGCAGGTGTTCTGGCCATTCAGCGGCTCGGGCTCTGCCTCCCATGGCTTCACCTTCATCGGTCAGACGGGTTCCGGCGTGCATTCTGTGGGAATGCAGTGGGAGCAGCTCGGTGGCGCTGGCTGCAACAATCCAGGCGACCACGCGTTCATTTCGCATCGCAGTCTCGTGTTGACGGTGAACGTGCGATAGCTTTGTTCATGCGAGAGCGCAGCGCCGGAGGTCCGCGCGCTGCGCTCCACCAGGACGCTATGAGGGGCCAGGCTCAATGAACCGGGAATCGGCGTGAACGTGCCCGAACGTGGCTGATCCGTGAGTGCCGGTTCCGGTCCGACCCGTCGAGTCCGAAAGGCGCTGCACCTCGAGCATGGCATGGGCCAGGCGGAGCGACGGCTGCGCAAGTCGCTGCGCAACGAAGGCGTGGACCTCGAGGCGAAGCGGCGCCCCGCGGACATCTGGCGAGCGTGGCTCAATCGACCGCTCCAGTCGCAGGCCGAGGTGGACGCAGCGCTCGCCGAGGAGGCCGCCTGCGGGCTGCCGCGCCACCCGAGCGATCAGAAGAACTGGGACCTCCTCGTGGCGCTCGGATCCATCCTCGCGTCGACGAGCCATCGCGATGCCGTCCTGGAGATGGGCGCGACGCACTACACCAAGCTGCTGCCGTGGCTGTACCTGTACGGCTACCGCCGGTTGGTGGGCATCGACCTCGTCACGCCGCATGACGTCGTCGAGGGACCGGTCCAGTCGTACCGCATGGACCTGACCAACACGACGTTCAAGGACCGAGCGTTTGGCGCGATCGCGTGCCTATCGGTCATCGAGCACGGGGTCTCGTTCGATGCGTACCTGGCCGAAGCGTGGCGCCTCCTGCGCCCGGGTGGGGTGCTGGTCACGTCGACCGACTTCTGGTGCGCGCCGCTGGACGTCGAGGGCAAGGAGGCCTACGGGACGCCCGTTCGGATCTTCGTGCCGGACGACATCAGGTCGCTGGCAGAGAAGGCGCGCAAGGCCGGCTTTCGCATGGACGGGTCGCTGGACCTTCACTGCGGCGATCGGGTCGTGACCTGGGAGCGCGTCGACGTCAGCTACACCTTCGTGAACATCGTGCTGTACAAGCCCAGCAGCTTGGGCGATCGCCTTCGCACGCCGATCCAGCGCGTGACGACGCGCGACGTGATGCAGAGGCCCGGCTCAGCCAAACCCGAGGAGGAACGCCATGGTGCAGGAGGCTGAAGGCCAGCGCCCGGAGCAGGGTGCCGAGATCGAGAACCTCATGGGCGAGGGGCGCCGCTTTCCGCCCGACCCAGCGTTCGCGGCCCAGGCCAACGCCACGGCAGACGCTGTACGCCGAGGCGGACGCCGGACTTCGAGGCCTTCTGGGCGCGCCTCGCGCGCGAGCGGCTGACCTGGAACGAGCCGTTCGAGACGACCCTCGAGTGGGACCTGCCGTTCGCCAAGTGGTTCCTCGGCGGAAAGCTGAACCTCAGCGAGAACTGCCTCGACCGGCACGTGCGCAACGGGCTCGGCGACAAGGTCGCCTATCACTGGATCGGCGAGCCGGGCGACACCCGCACGATCACCTACGCCGACCTGCTGCGCGAGGTCCAGAAGACCGCCAACGCGCTCAAGGAGCTGGGCGTCGGCACCGGCGATCGCGTCGCCATCTACATGCCCATGATCCCGGAGCTGCCCATCGCCATGCTCGCGTGTGCCCGGATCGGCGCGCCGCACACGGTCGTCTTCGGCGGCTTCAGCGCCGAGGCGCTGGCCGGCCGCATCGCGGACGCGCAGGCCAAGCTGCTGATCACCGCGGACGGCGGCTGGCGGCGCGGCAAGCCAGCGGACCTCAAGGCCGCCGCCGACGAGGCGGCCGCGCAGAGCCCGACCATCGAGAAGGTGCTCGTCGCACGCCGCCTCGGTGACGCGCAGCAGACGCCAATGACCGAGGGCCGCGACGTCTGGTGGCGCGACATCGTCGAGCGCCAGTCGGCCGACTGCCCGCCGGTCCCGCTCGACAGCGAGCACATGCTCTACCTGCTCTACACCTCGGGCACCACGGCCAAGCCCAAGGGGATCATGCACACCACCGCCGGCTACCTCCTGGGTGCGTCGTACACCCACGAGATGGTCTTCGACGTCAAGCCCGACGACGTCTACTGGTGCGCGGCCGACATCGGCTGGGTGACCGGCCACTCGTACATCGTCTACGGGCCGCTGGCCAACGCGACGACGGGCGTCATGTACGAGGGCACGCCCGACACGCCCGCCTGGGACCGCTGGTGGTCGATCATCGAGGAGTACAAGGTCAGCATCCTCTACTGCGCCCCGACCGCCATCCGCGCCTTCATGAAGCAGGGCGAGGAGTGGCCCGCCAAGCACGACCTCTCGTCGCTGCGGCTGCTCGGCTCCGTCGGCGAGCCGATCAACCCCGAGGCGTGGCTCTGGTACCAGCGAGAACATCGGCGGCGGGCCACTGCCCCATCGTCGACACGTGGTGGCAGACCGAGACGGGCATGATCCTGATCACGCCGCTGCCCGGCGTCACCACCACCAAGCCCGGGCAGTGCCACGTTCCCGTTCCCGGGCATCGCCGCGGACGTGGTCGACGCCAACGGCAAGTCCGTGCCACTCGGCGGGGGCGGCTACCTGGTGCTGAAGCGGCCGTGGCCGTCGATGCTGCGCGGCATCTACGGCGACCCGGACCGCTACCGCGCCACCTACTGGGGCCGCTTCCCGGGCATGTACTTCGCCGGTGACGGCGCCAAGCGCGACGACGAGGGCTACTTCTGGCTGCTCGGCCGCGTGGACGACGTGATGAACGTGAGCGGCCACCGCATCTCGACCATCGAGGTCGAGAGTCGCGCTGGTCGACCATCCCGCGGTCGCCGAGGCCGCGGTCGTCGGCAAGAACGACCCGGTCACCGGCCAGGCGATCTTCGCGTTCGTGACCATCCGAAGGGCAGCGATCCAGGTGACCGACGCGCTGCCGGGTGAGCTGCGCGAGCACGTGGCCAAGGTCATCGGCCCGATCGCCAAGCCCAAGTACCTGCTGTTCACGCCGGACCTGCCCAAGACACGCTCCGGCAAGATCATGCGGCGGCTGCTTCGCGACGTGGCCGAGGGCCGGCCGCTGGGCGACACCACCACGCTGGCCGATGCCGGCGTCGTCGAATCGATCCGCACGGGAGCGGGCATCGGCCGAGGAGGACTAGACTGACCGCCGCAACATCAATCGCAGCCGGTCGCGCGGACGACGCTCCGGCATGCCGTGGTTCGCATCACGGCGGCCGTCATCGGCGTCGTGCTGCTCGCGGTCGGCCTCTCGGGCTTCTTCGGGTTCGGACTCGCCGGCGACCCCGACACGCACCCGATGTTCATCACGGGCTTGATCCAGGACCTCGGCCACCTCATCACCGGCTCCCTGGCGCTCTACGTGGCGTTCGGTCTCAAGGGCGGCAGGCCGGCGATTCGGCTGGTGCTGTTCGGCGCGCTGTTCCTCGTGATCCTGCTGGTCTACGCTGAACAGCGACAACATGTTCGGGCTGCTGCAGAACGCCATCAACCCGGCCGATCACGTGCTCCATGGATTGATCGCATTGATCGCGTTCGCGGTCGGTGGTTGGGCACTGGCGCGAGGCAGTTCGGGCGGCACGACCGCCTGAGACAGGTACGATCCTTCGGTGGAACTGGTGCAGGTCCAGCGCAACGTGCAACCGGTCGATCGACTCGGCCGGCCGCTGCACGACCTGCGCATCTCGGTCACCGACCGCTGCAACTTCCGCTGCACCTACTGCATGCCGCGCGAGGTCTTCGGCGCCGACTTCCAGTTCCTGCCGCGCGCCGAGCTGCTGACGTTCGAGGAGATCACGCGCCTTGCGCGGCTGTTCCTTGACGCAGGGCGTGGAGAAGATCCGGCTCACCGGAGGCGAACCGCTCGTCCGGCGCGACCTCGAGCAGCTGGTGGCACAGCTGGCGCCATTGCCCGGACTGCGCGATCTGACCCTGACGACCAACGGCTCCCTGCTCGCGCGCAAGGCCGATGCGCTCGCGGCGGCCGGCCTCCGCCGCATCACGGTCAGCCTCGATTCGCTCGATGACGAGGTCTTCGGCCGCCTCAACGACGTCGACTTCCCCGTCGCCCGTGTGTTGGAGGGGATCGAGGCGGCGGAGCGCGCCGGCCTTTCGCCGATCAAGCTCAACATGGTGGTCCGTCGTGGCGTGAACGAGGAGAGCGTGCTGCCGATGGCGCGCTTCGCGCGCGAGCGGGGCTACATCCTGCGGTTCATCGAGTACATGGACGTGGGCCACAGCAACGGCTGGCGCCTGGAAGAGGTCGTGCCGGCGTCAGAGATCCTCGCCCTGATCGACGCCGAGATGCCGCTCGTCGCCCTGCCGCGCGAACTACGCGGGAGAGGTCGCGGATCGCTGGAGCTACCGCGACGGCAACGGTGAGGTCGGCGTCATCGCGTCGGTCACCCAGCCGTTCTGCGCCGGCTGCACGCGAGCCCGGCTGACTGCCGAAGGCACGCTGTACACGTGCCTCTTCGGCGTGCGCGGCCACGACCTTCGCGCGTTGCTGCGAAACGGCACATCCGACGACGAGATCGGCGGACAGATCGCGGGCGTCTGGAACCGCCGAACCGATCGCTACTCGGAGCTGCGCTCCGAGGCGACCGAGGCACTTCCCAAGGTGGAGATGTCGCACATCGGCGGTTGACTTACGCGTTGGGGCTGTTGCGAGCGTTCGGGGGACGCTATGCTCAGTTCCGGGTCCGCGGTCGTTGGATGGGACGGCCGATGTCGGAGCACCTACCTGTGAGGTGCGAGCCCAACTTTAGGAGAGTGGGTAATGTCGCAATCGGGTCAGCCCGGAGCGCCGCAGCCCGGCGGTGCGCCGCCCCCGCCGCCGCCCAGCTGGCAATCGACGCCGCAGCCCCCCGCGCCCCCGGCCGGTGGCCCACCGCCTGCCCCGCAGGCGCAGATGCCGTGCGTGGGCGGGCGCAGATGATGGATCGGACGCCGGTCGCTGGACCCGCGGGCTACTACTACGCTGACATCCCGAACCGCCTCATTGCCTACATCATCGACTGCGATCATCGTCGGCATCATCGGCGTGATCATCGCCGCCATCCTTGGCGGGATCTTTGGCGGCGTCGTCAACAGCAACCCGCTGAGCCCCAACTTCGGATCCGTCAACTACCTGGCGTTGCTGGTCGTGGCCGTCGTCGGCTTGATCGTCAATGCCGGGTACTTCATCTACACCTGGGTGGCCATGCGCGGCACCGTCGGCATGCGCCTTCTCGGTATGCAGATCGGCAACGAGCAGGACGGCCGCACGATGACCTACAACCAGGCGGGGATCCGTTGGGTGTTCCTCTTCGGCCCGTTCGCACTGGCGCAGTTCCTCGGCCCGTGGCCGACGCTCGGCCTGTTGATCGATCTGATCGCGTTCATCTACCTGATCGCGCTGCTGGTCACGACGGCGCAGAGCCCGACCAAGCAGGGCATCCACGACAAGCAGGCGCACACGATGGTCGTCAAGGCCGCTCGGATGGCCGCCTGATCGCGCTCACTGTCGAGACGCTTCACGACCCCGGTCTCGTGACCGGGGTCGTTTCATGTCCGGCGGTCGCTATCGCGTTGTCCACGGCCCGTCCACAATGCGGGGATGAATGGTGGATGGTTCAACCAGGCGTCGCCGGGATTCGTGGATAACCGCGTTGACCGCTCATCGTGGCCGCCCGTATCGTTCTTTTTGCCCGGAGGGGCGGCACGGAGCCACGAGCACCGAGATCACATCAAGGTGAGCGAGGATCCAGCGGTCTCTCCGGGCGTTTTCGTGTGTCCGGGAGGCGCGACCCGATGAGCGCGTCGTCAAACGACCGCCAGGGCACCCTGGGGCTGCGCTCGCGCCTCGATGAGCTGGAGCGAGCGGTTCGTGCCCGCACTGACCTGCACCCGCTCATCGGGCTCGTCCTGGGATCGGGATTGGGTGGCGTGGCCGATGCCGTGGCCGACGCCGTCGCAATTCCGTTCTCAGAGCTACCCGGCTGGCCGGCGCCCTCAGCTCCCGGACATCGAGGGCCGCCTGCATCCTCGGCACGATCGAGGGCATACCGGTTTGCTGCCTGCAGGGAAGGTTGCATCTCTACGAGGGACTGGAACCGCTGCAAGTGGTCGAGCCCGTCCTGCTGATGGGCCGGCTGGGGGCATCCACCGTCGTGCTGACCAACGCAGCGGGAGGCGTGAACCGCGAGCTACGGCGCTGGAACGCTGATGGTCATCCGCGACCACCTCAACCTGACGGGCAAGACGCCGATCCTGGGATCGAACGACGATTCGCTCGGCCCGCGCTTTCCCGATCTGACCGACGTCTGGGACCCGGCGCTCCGGTTGCAGTTGCTGGCCGCGGGGCGGAAGGAAGGCATCGACCTCGAGGAAGGTGTCTACGCCGGTCTGCTCGGCCCTTCGTACGAGACGCCGGCCGAGGTGCGCATGCTGGGGATCCTCGGCGCGGATGCAGTCGGCATGTCGACCGTGATGGAGGCGATCGCGCTGCGCTGGGCCGGCATCCAGGTCTGCGGAGTGTCGCTGGTCACGAACCCGGGTGCCGGGCATCAGCGACCACCCGCTGTCACACGAGGAGGTGTTGCGCGCCGCCAACGAGGCAGGCCCGCGGCTCGCGCGCGTGCTCAGCCGCTTCGTGGCCGGCTTCGCCGAGGACGCCGTCGCTTCCTAGACCGTTGGCAGGTCTCGTCCGGTCGCTTCCTAGACCGTCGGCAGGTCTCGCCCGGTCGCCTTCGCTGCCGCCCGCTTCTCGGCCCAGGCCGCGAGGACGTTGTCCTTGTGAGGACGGATGGGACAGTGCTCGTCCCGATTGCGATCCTCGTCGCAGTAGCCGAGGGGCACGCACTTTGGAGCGAGAAACGCGCCGAAGAATGGGCTCACGTTGAAGACCTCGTGCCGGACGAGCTGGAAGAGCCGGCGAATCTCCCACTGGGCCATGGTGCAGAGGCGCAGCCCGGACATGTGGATCAGGGCTCGCAGGTTTGCCGTCATGACCAGGTTCGTGCGCGTCGCATTGGGCATCACGAAGCGGGCGTCCTCGCCCGGGATGCCCGCCTCGAGCAGGTCCTCGTAGAACGACAGCGAGCCCTGCATCTCGTCGAGGAAGCGATCCCGGATGACGTCATCGGCGTCGGCGATCGAGCCCGGCACCATGTACGCGGGCTCCTTGTACTTCAGGTAGCGCTGCGACTGTTGGTCGAAGGCGACACCTGCGCGGTGCCGGACGAGCTGATGCGACAGCGTCCGGGTCACGCCGCTGATCGCGAACGTGAAGACGACGTGCTCGATCGTCGAGCCGTGGCCCGACTCGATCACGCGTCGGACAAGGTCCTGCTGCTTGGTCGTCGCGACCGTCCCGGCCGTGGCTCGCCCGAAGATGTCCTGCGGCTCCAGCTCGCTGTAGCACGTGCGGCAGGCCGTGTAGACGAGCGGCAGGTAGTACCGCTCACAGATGTCACGGGTGGGGAACAGGAGCGTCGCCGACATGCCCAGATCGCGCGAGGCGGGGCTGCGCGGTGTCCGCGACGACGTGGCGGTAGGAGCAGGCACTGCCGTCATTTGGCGAGTGTAGCCGCGCAGACGGTAGGCTTGGCAAAGCCGCTGCCGAGTGCCGCGAAGGCATTCGCGGGGCGCCGCCTACAGAGGGATGACAACGTGGTTCTTGGCCAACTGTTCAAGGGTCAGAGCGGCCAGACGCCGACCATCGACCCCGAAACCGTGAAGGGCGTCGACGAGACCGATACTGCAGCGCTTCGGCGCATCGTCGCGCAGCTCCAGGAGCTCCCAGCCGAGGAACGCAAGTTCATCGCAGGCTTCGCGTACGTGCTCGGTCGAGTCGCGAACGCCGACATGACGATCGCTCCCGAAGAGGTCTCACAGATGGAACGGGTGGTGAAGGCGATCGGCGGCTTGCCGGAGGCGCAGGCCGTGCTCGTCGTCCAGATCGCGCTGAACCACGCGATGCTCTACGGCGGGACCGACGACTATGTGATCACCCGCGAGGTGTCGAGGACGGCCACGCGCGAGCAGCTCGAGCGGCTGCTGAGGGCGGCGTTCACCGTCGGCGCGGCCGATCAGACGATCAATGCGGAGGAAAGCGCCGAGCTCGACGAGATCGGCGCTGAGCTCGGGTTCACCGACGCCGAGGTCCGCGCGATGCGTGCCGAGTTCAAGGAGTCCTTCTCCGCGGTGCGAGCCGCGCGCCAGGCGGCCGCCGCGAGCGAACCGGCAAGCTAGGGGTCACGCGACCGCGCTTGATACGTCCCTCCGCAGCGCGGCGCTTCGCTTGCGCTGCTGCGCGCGCGTTGGTCGCGAGTCCTGCGTGACCGCAGGCCGCGTGACCGCGCTTGCGAACTACACGTCCGCGCCGGTCTGCGCGTCTGCCTCCGGTAGGAACAGCAGGCGCCAGATGACGGCGACGACGGCCGCGCCAACGAGCGGTCCGGCAATCCAGACGATAGCGTTGGTGTAGTCACCGGACACGACCGCCGGGCCGAACCAGCGAGCCGGATTCATTGCGCCGCCGGTCAGCGGCCCCGCAGCGAAAATGCCGGCCGCAAAGGCCAGCCCGATGCCGAGCCCGGCGATGGTCCGCGGCGCTCGCGGATCGACCGCGGTTCCGAACACCGCGATCAGCAGCCCGGCCGTGATGACCGCTTCGATGACACTGCCGCGCACGGCGTCGATGCCCGAGCCGAGCGCCGGGACGTTGACCGTGACCGCGTCAGCGGAGTTGAAGACGTAGCCGACCATCGCCGCCGCGAGCAGCGCTCCGATGAGCTGCGCAATGACGTAGGCGAGGGCACGCCGACCGGTCATCCGGCTGGCCAGCCACAGGCCCATGGTCACCGCTGGGTTGAAGTGCCCTCCGGAGATCGCGCCGAGCGCCGACACCATTACCGCCAGCGCCAGCCCATAGGCGAACGCCACCATCGTCCGGTCGGCATTCGGAGCCGCAACGGCGGCCATGCCGACGAAGAGGAAGATGAACGTGCCGAGGATCTCGGCCCAGATCGCGTTCCAGCGCCATGAGCTCATGAATCGCGTACCCCTCGCTTCCCCGGATCGCCGCCTCGCGCGATCTTTCCCAGCCCCGATGGTACCCGCCGTGGGCTTGTCATAATGCGTCGGACGGCCATGATCGAGGACCGCGGTCCGGATCGGACGATCTCCGTCGCGGGAGGCTCATCGCTGCTGCCCACGCTCAAGCGCCCGTCCCAGAACGCGCGTCGTCGAAAGAACGTCTCGGTTGCGTCCCGCTCGATCGTGCTGCCGGACGGCCGCCTCCTCGGCTACGACGACGTCGGGCCATCGAACGGCGTGCCCGTGTTCTTCTTCCATGGCTTCGGCAGCTCGAGGGTTTTGCGCTACCCAGACGACGCGGTGGCGGCGTCGCTGGGGATCCGGCTGATCTGCCCGGATCGACCGGGAATCGGCTACTCGACGCCCAAACCGAAGCGCCGGCTGATCGATTGGCCGAGCGATGTCCAGCGGCTTGCCGATGCGTGTGGCATCGGCCGTTTCGGGATCATTGCCTGGTCGGGTGGCGGACCGTATGCGCTGGCGAGTGGCTGGGCCATGCCCGACCGAGTCGGGGTCGTTGGCCTCGTCAGCGCCGCGGCACCGTTGAGCGGCGTGCGGCATGCCGACTACCTCGAGCCACGGCACCGCGTCGCGTCTCGCGCGGCCGGCTATGCGCCCTGGACCATCCGCCTGGCGATGTGGCGCTGGGCGCGCCAGCAGCGATCCGACCCTGAGAAGCGGCTCGAGGAGGCCATCGAGAGCATGATCGAGGCCGATCAACAGATCCTGGCCGACCCGCGCATGCGCGCCGTGATGATCGCCAACACGGCCGAGATGCAGCGGCAGGGCAACCGCGGCCTCTACGACGAGGCGCTCGTGATGGCACGGCGATGGGGCTTCCCGCTCGACCAGGTCCGCGTGCCGGTGCACCTGTGGCACGGCGAGGCCGACGTCACGGTCCCGGCCGAGATGGGCCGCTACCTGGTCCGCGTCCTGCCGCGCTGCGACGCGATCTTCTACCCCGGTGAGGGCCACCACCTTGTCTACGACCGTTGGGCCGAGATCCTCACCACGGTGAGAGATCGGACCATCAGGCCCTGACCGTTTCGGCGGTGCGCGACCCCGCGGCCGCCAGCACCGCCTCCGCCTCCGCGACCTTCGCCAAGACGCCGTTCCGCATCGTATCGAGGCCGCGCGTCACCTCCCCCGAGAGCTGCCCGATGGAGGTGAGCCGGACTTTCAGCGAACGGATCTGGTCGAGTTGCTCTCGGACCGCGACCAGTGCCCGGGCAATCGCATCGGCATCGATCCCGCTGGTGTGCTCGCGCAGTGTCGCCAGCGCGAGCAGCCGAGCGAGGCGGACGCTCGCCTCAATGGTGGCAAGGTCAGGCACGGCGGGGTCCAGGACGCAGTAGACGTCACCGCCACGCACGTCGAACGGAGCGATCCCTGCCGGCGCGTGCTGCGGCGTGAAAACCACGAGCGCCACGCACGCCCCGCGATTGCGCTTGGCCGCCGCCAGCTCCTCGCGCATCTCCCGGCCGGAAACGGAGCGGTCCTTGCACTCGATCACGACGCGCAGCTCCTGGCCGCGTGCCGCGCTCGGGTCCAGCGTCAACAGCATGTCTCCCTTCTTCGAGCGTGCCACGTCCCCCGACTCGGTGCCCGTGCGATCGAGCAGATCGCCGAAGCCGCGCACGGCCTGCCCGCAGGCGTCCGCGACCACCTCCTCGAAGTCGGCACCCTTGAGGGCCTGCTTATGGCGCTCCGTCGCCCGTGTGGCGGCGGCCGACTCGATTGCCGTGAGTCGATCGTTGAGCTTCTCGAAGCCCTCCGCAACCTCGACCCGGAACTGGTGGAGCGGCGATCCGAGGCGCGTCGGATCCAGCAGCTGCGCGAGCCGTGACGCGTCGCCATCGAAGTACGTGCCCAGGAGCCCCTGCAGCCGCCCGATCGCCGAATCGCGCCGCTTCTCATCGAATAGCTCCTCCACGAAGGACTGGAGCGCGCCACGGTTGCCCAGGAAGCGCTCGAGCGTCCGCGGCAGCCGACCTTCCCCGTCCGCGAAGTTGTCCCGCAAGACGGTGTCAAGCGCCGCAGCCGCGCGCTCGTTGACCTGCTGGGTCCGTGACAGGAGCCCCTCGAACTCGCGCCGCACGACATCCACGTTGACCTGGACTCCCGCGTCCTGGAGCGCGAGCAGCCCGATCCGCAGCGCCCGTTCGACGAGCGGCGTGCGCTCCTCCTCCGGGCGGCTGGCGACGAATGCGGTGGCCGTTGCATCGGCCAGGACCAGGTGGTCGAGCACGAGCTGGTCCCCGAGCACGCGTACTGTGCCGGCCGGCCGCGATGGCAGCGGAGGGAGCGGGACGAGGCGGGCTTGCTGCTGCATGGCCGCAGCGTCGAAGGCCGTTGTGACAGCTAGCCTGTCACAACCATGCGCGTCGTCCTGGCCCACGGAGCATCCGGAACCGCTGCCAGCATGCAGCCCCATGTCGCGGGCCTGCTTGCCCGCGGAATCGAGGCTCGTGCCATCGATCTGCCCAAGCGCAAGGCCGAGGATGCCGTGGCAGCGTATCTCGCGGCGTCGGGCGAGGGGTCAGACGTCGTCATCGGCGGCCACTCGTACGGCGGCCGCGTCGCCAGCCTGCTCGTCGTGGGCACGGACGAGGACCCGGCTCCGCACGAGTTCGCCGGCCTGGTGCTGCTCAGCTACCCGCTGCATCGTCCGGGATCGCCGGAGTGGGAACCCCGGACCAGGCACTGGGAGCGGATCCGAGTGCCAGCCCTGTTCCTCAGCGGCGAGGCCGATCCCTTTGCCAGGATCGACCTCCTCCGGGTGGCCATCGCCGAGCGTTTTCCCAGCGCGCAGCTCGTGACCTACCCAAGGCTCGGCCACGGCCTGACGCCGGTGCTCGACGACGCCCTGGATCGCGTCGCCGCCTTTATCAGAGCGCTCGAGCCGGCGGCGCGCTAGGCGCCTCGTCCGGGACGCCCGAGGCCCGAAGGCCCTAGGCGTCGCCGCCTAGAAGACGTGCTGGTGGAACAAGCCCTGTTCGGCGCCACCGCCGGTGTCAGTTCCCGCGACAACGATCGTCACCGGTCCTGGACTGCCACTCTTGGCCATCGTCACGAACGCGACCTGTTTGTTGGCGGCGAGGACCTTCGCGGTCACCGTGAACGGCGCGACGGCCTGCTGGTGGATCGTGAGCGTCACCGGGCCGTCGAGCGGCTCGGTGTTGTAGATCGTGATGCGCACGGCCTGGCCGAGATACAGCTTGGCCTGGTTGTACGAAAGGTGGAAGGCACCCACGTACACGTTCTCTTCGTAGGCGAGGACGCCGGCACTGGTTCGCGCCGAGACGACCGCACGGTACGGGCCATCCGGCACGAACGCGCCATTGTCATCACGGCCATCCCAGCGCCACACGAACATGCCGGTGGTCGCCTTCTTGGCGGCGGCTCCGTGGCGGACGACGGTGCCGCTCGCATCGACCACGTTCCAGGCGACGGCGGCCGGCTCCGTGAGGCGAGCCGAAAGCCGTGTCCCAGTTGCCAGCTTGTCCAGGTCCGCGACCTCGATCGCATCCGCTGAGCTGGCCGGCGAGGACAATGCGGTCAGCAATCTGACCGGCACGGACTGCGTCGCTCCGACGTTGCCGGCCGTGTCGGTGGGTGTCAGCTTGACGGTGTAGTCGCCGTCGCCGACGACGTTGCCCTTGCTGTTCTTGCCGCTCCAGGTGGTCGTTCCCGAGCCGATCGGGGCTGCGGAGGTCTTCGTGAAGACCTGCTTTCCGGCTTCGTTGATGACGCTCGTCGTGATCGTGCCGTTCTCGGACATCGTCCGGCCGATGGAGAACGAGTCGTCGATGCCGTCGCCGTTGGGGCTGAAGATCGGAAGGTCGGTGTTGGACGCGACCGACGTGCCCGATCCCGCGGTGACATTCGTGAGTTTTGGCGGCGTCTTGTCGGGGCCCGGGTCCTTGGCGCCCTTGCGCCAATCGGTGGCGCTGAAGCTCAGGTCCGGCGCGGTCAGCGCTCGGAGGTGCCCGTACACGGGATGCGGGTCCATGTGCAGGGTGGCGCCAGGCGTGCGCACGGAGGGTGCGTAGTAGTCATGCTTGCCCATGTACGCCTCGGGATCATTCCCGTCGCCGGCTTTCTCTTTGAAGATGTCGTCGACGGTCTTGTCGGTCGTGGCGAGCTCGCCCGGCAGGTCGATCTTCTGCGGCCAGCCCCACGCGAACACGGCGGAGGCCCCGATGGCCAAGAAGCCCGAGGCATAGTTGTCAGCGCGCTCGACGGCCCGCGCCTCGTCGTCTGGAGTGAGCAGCTCCGGGGGATCAAGGCCCTGCTCGCCGTTGCCCGACGCGTAGCAAAGCCGGTTCAGCAGCACGACGCTGCCGGGGGCCAGCTTGATCGCCCGGCGCATGAAATCGGCGCCGTAGTACTTCACGTCGCCGCTGACGCTGCCGCCGTCAACCGCGTTGAGCCCGAAGCCGTCCTCGGTGTCCTCGCTTAGCGTGTCGCGGTGCTGGGTCGGGAAGCCGTTGCCGTGGCCCAAGTAGACCAGCAGGTTGGCGCCCTGCGCCTCGTGCTTGACGCGCTCCCACGTGGCGTGCGGCGTGAAGATCTCATCGACGGTCATCCCCACTGCCTCTGCCTGTTGGGCGATTACTTTTGCAGCGTCGATGTAGTCCCAGGTGTTGCCGCTGGCCGGGCCCACGATGATCACGGCCTTGAGCCCGGCGGCTGGCGCGGCGGCCTGTGCGGTCAGCGGGTGTGAGCCGTTCACCGTGGCAAAACCAAGCAGGCCGAAGGCGAAAGCGACGATCAGCAAGCGCGTGGCGAGGGCACGGCGCGATCGAGTCGCAGAAACAGGAGCGGGGGAGAGGTCGGACGATGAGGCTGTCCGGGGCCCTGAAATCCCGAGGACGTTACGGCGTGCGTCCTGGTGCGGCGTCTGGCCTGACGCCCGTTGGGCGCCCGTTCTCGACGGCAATAGCTTGCCTCCCTTCTGCCGGAACGGCGCGCTGGGGCGCACCGACGGTAGGGTTGGCCGCTGGCGCAGGAGTCATCCGGAGCGTGGCGGGAGAGGGTGGCGGCGGGAAGGGGAACCGGTGACGGTCAGTCGTCGCGCGAGGCGGCGACCCATGGCGTTCGCGAAGGAGCGCCAAACGTCACTCGTTCAGGCAAGACCAGCAGTGCTGGTGCGCGGATGCAGGACCTGGGGGCCCTGTGAGCTCCTGACGGGCGGCGGTTGTTCGGTTGTGCCTCATGGCCTCCGGGGCTCGGCTGCCCGGTTCCGGGAAGCATAGTCGAGCACGAAGGCAGATGTAACCCCTCTTGTGAGGTGCGTGCCCGTTTTTCGGGCGTCTCGTGAGCTTTTCGGCGACGAACGCCCATCACACTCGAGCGGAAGCGGCTCCGACGGTGGCAAGCCGAGCCAACCGAGCGGCAGCGGCATCGAGTGTTTCGAAACGCTTGGCGAAGACGAAGCGGATCTTGTCGCGGCCGAGCTCCGGCCGGGAGTAGAACGAGCTGGCCGGCACGATCGCGACACCGGGATCGGCGACCAGCAATCGCGCAAAGGCGACGTCGTCGAGGTCCGTGACACCGCGGATGTCGGCCATGACGTAGTAGGCCCCGTCCGGCACGTACGGGCGAAAGCCCGCGTCGCGCAGTGCCGGCACGAGCCGGTCGCGACGCTCGCGGTAGTCCGAGCCGAGGTGCGCGTAGTACTCGTCGGGCTGCGAGAGCGCCACCGCTCCAGCCTCCTGCAATGGCGCGGCCGCACCGACCGTGAGGAAGTCGTGCACCTTTCGAATCGCGCTCGTCAACTCCACAGAGGCGATCACCCAGCCGACGCGCCAGCCGGTGACCGAGTACGTCTTGGACATCGCGTTCACGGCAACCGTGCGCTCGGCCATCCCGGGCAGCGTCGCCATCGGGATATGCGTGCCCGAGTAGAGGATGTGCTCGTAGATCTCGTCCGTGAAGACCACCACGTCGTGCTCGATACAGAGCTCGGCGATCTGCGTCAGCTCCTCGCGGGTGAACACTTTGCCGGTCGGGTTGTGCGGCGAGTTGAGCACCAGACCGCGCGTCCGCGGCGTGAACGCAGCCCGCAGCTCATCCGGGTCGAACGTCCAGTCGGGCTCGTGAAGCGTGACGTAGCGCGTCGTGGCGCCGGAGAGGATTGCGTCCGGTCCGTAGTTCTCGTAGAACGGCTCGAACACGATCAGCTCGTCACCCGGGTTCAGGATCGCCAGCATCGAGGCGATCATCCCCTCGGTCGCGCCACAGGTGACGGTGATCTGTCGCTCGGGGTCCACCTCCCAGCCCGGATAGAAGTGCGCCGTCTTCGCGGCGATGGCCTGGCGAAACGGGCGTGCCCCCCAGGTGATCGCGTACTGGTTCACGTCGTTGCGGATGGCCGTGACCGCCGCTTCCTTGATCACGGCAGGCGCCGGGAAGTCGGGGAAGCCCTGGGCCAGGTTGACGGCGCCGTGTTCGATGGCGAGTCGCGTCATCTCGCGGATGACGGATTCGGTAAAGGTTGCGACCTTGGCAGAGGCGTATGGCATCGCCAGAAGGGTACTGCGCGGCAGGTGCCGCGCGGCTCGTGGAGCGGGTTAGGCTAACGGGGCAATGGTGCCGATCGAGCTCTGTCGCCAGGCGCCCAAGGCGTTGCTGCACGATCACCTGGACGGTGGTCTGCGGCCGGCCACGGTGATCGAGCTTGCCCGCGAGACGGGCTACGCCGACTTGCCAACGACCGATCCCGACGAGCTCGGGCGCCGATTCCGCGAGGGCGCGGACCGCAAGAGCCTCGAGCTGTACCTGGAGGGCTTCGCACACACGGTCGGCGTGATGCAGACGCCGAGTGCGATCGAGCGCGTTGCGGCCGAGTGCGCCGAGGACCTGGCCGCCGACGGTGTCGTCTACGCGGAGGTGCGCTACGCCCCGGAGCTCTCGACCCAGGGCGGCCTTGGACTCGACGAAGTGATGCGGGCGTGGCTGGCCGGTTTCCGGTCGGGCGCCGCCAACGCCGGGCGTGCCGGCAACCCGATCGCGGTCCGAGCGATCGTGACCGCGATGCGGCAGTACGCGCGCTCGGTCGAGATCGCCGAGCTGTCCGTCAAGTACCGCGACGAGGGTGTCGTGGGCTTCGACATCGCCGGGCCGGAGGCGGGCTTTCCGCCGAGCCGGCACCTCGACGCGTTCCAGCTGATCCACCGCGCGAACTTCCACGTGACCATCCACGCAGGCGAGGCATTCGGCCTTCCATCGATCTGGGAGGCGTTGCAGTGGTGCGGCGCGGAGCGGCTCGGCCACGGCGTGCGAATCGTGGACGATCTGACACTGCAGCCGGACGGTCACGTGGCCCTTGGACGGCTCGCGCAGTACGTGCGCGATCGACGCGTCCCGCTCGAGATGTGCCCGACCTCGAACGTTCACACCGGCGCCGTGGAGTCGATCGAGAAGCACCCCATCGACCTGTTGCGTCGCCTGCGCTTCCGCGTGACGGTCAACACCGACAACCGGCTGATGAGCGGCGTCTCGATGTCGAGCGAGTTCGCGACGCTGACGAAGGCATTCGGGTTCGGGCTCGACGAGATGGAGTGGCTGACACTCAACGCCATGAAGAGCGCGTTCGCGCCCTTCGACCAGCGGCTGCGGTTGATCAACGGGGTGATCAAGCCCGGCTACGCGCGGCTGATGGCCGACGCGCTCGCGGAGGCGCCAACCCTGGCCTGATCGTTCACCACCGGTTCGGGACATCGGCACCGCCCGCACGGGCCGCAGCGCTCTGGCGCCGCCGCGGTCCCGCGGTACGCTCATGGGCGATGACCGAGGAAGAGCCGCGGCCGGTGGTGCCCACCGCCCATCCGAATGCCGCGGCACAACAAACCGACACCGAGCCGGACGGCCCTGATCCCGCGGCCGGGACCGAGGTCGAATTGTCCGAGCCGTCGCTGCTCGCGCGACTGCTGTCGCTCGGGCGCGATCGGAACGACGACGCCGATCCCGCCGTTGCCGGCTCCGCCGTTGCCGGCTCCGCCGCGGTCGAAGCCGCCGATGGCGGTGATGCGGACGCAGGCGACGAGGGCCCGAATCGCCCGGCCGCCGACGGGGATGGCGACGAGTCGTCGTTCCTGGGAGCGATCACGGACGCCGCCGAATCCGCTGCAGGGACCGTGGGCAAGGCCGTCACCCACGGAACTGCAACGATCGTCCGCGGGGCGGGCAGCCTCGCCGTTGGCGCCGGAAGCCTGGCGGTCGGCGCGGCGCGGCGGCTCGAGGACCGTCCGGCCGCACGCGCGCGCCAGGCAGGGCGCACCTCGCGCGATCCGCTGCCGGTCCTCTGGGAGGTCCACCCCAGGGCGAACAACGCGCCGCGCCGCGACCTCGGGTTGGTGACCGTGCCCCTCGAACAGATCCGCGGCACTGCCGTGGAGGGCGCGCAGCGGGCCGGCGACTTCAAGCCGATTCCCAGGCTTCGGGGCTCGAACTGGCAGGGACGCTGGCATCGAATCAAGTCGGCGATCAACCGGCTCGAGCCACTTCCCCCGGTCGACCTGCTGAAGGCGGGCAACGAGTACTGGGTCATCGACGGGCACAACCGTGTTGCTGCGGCGCTGGAGCTGGACCAGGTGGCCCTGGACGCCAGCGTGCTCGAACTGCTGCTCCCCGGACTGCCGCGTGACGACGCGCCCACCGACGCCGGCAAATACCTGGTCGAGTCGATGCGCGAAGTGCGAGCGGCCGGGGAGGGCCGCCGCTCATCGACGGCGGCTCCTTCACTGGGCCTCGAGGACACCGAGGCGCTGCGCCGTGAGTTCGACTACGACCACGAGTCCGAGCGGATGGACCAATGATCCGCCGCCTGCGCGTGCCCTGGCCTGCCGGACGGTCGGATGATCCCGCTCACGTGCGTCCGTTCCGGATCCTGGCCGTCTCCGATCAGCGTGACGATGCGCTGACGCTGGAGGTCAACCGAGCGGCCATCGGCACGATCGACGCCATCGTGGGCGCCGGCGACCTCGAGCCCGCGTACCTTGCCATGCTCGCGGACGCGTTTCGGGTGCCGCTGTTCTACGTGCTCGGCAACCACGATCGTGGCGCCGGCTGGCAGGCGCAGTCCGCCGATCTTCCGGACCCGATGCCCGACGGACGAGCCGAGCATCTGAACGGGCTCGACGTCATCGGTCTCTCCTGGCCGGGCAGCGATCGGCGACGGGCAACTCGCGACGACCGCGCGGCGTGGCGGCAGGTGCTATCCGCGTGGCTGCGTCACCTGCTGACCCGGCGACCGTTGCTGGTGGTCAGCCATGTTCCGCCCGAGGGCTGCGGCGACGATCCGACGGACCCGTATCACGCCGGTTTCGCCGCCTACCGCTGGCTGGCGCGCCGGACCCGCCCGCCGCTCTGGCTGCACGGCCACACGACGGTGGCGACTCAGAAGACACTCGTGTCGGAAGTCGGGACCACGCACCTGGTGAACGTCACGGGCGCCGTGCTCATCGAGCTCGATCCACGCCTGGATGAGTGGCCCGCCCTGAACTGACGCTAAGCCTGGCTCCACCAATACCGACTTGCATCTCATCCGGCCGGGCGGCTCGCTCCGGCGTCGGCGCTGCGCTCCTCGCTCACGCACCAAAGCAGGTGCGCTCGCTGCGGGGTAGCGCGCGTATGCGCGCGTTCTCCCGGCCTCCTTGGATCGCCCTCGCCGGGCCGGCGATCTGCCGCGCCGGCCCGGCGGATCCAGGCTTACGCCGCCAGGTCGAGCGCGTCCTCCTCCTCATCCGCCAGCAGGACGCAGGTGCCACACGATTCGCAGCGGTACTCGTGCACGGCGATGAGGAAGTCCGTGCCGACTTGCTCCTCGCACCACGGGCAGCTCATGACCACCATTTCAGACCTCCGATCTCCCGCCAACCGTGGCGGGATGGCGTCACCATCGGAGGACGCCGTGACAGCTTGCCTGTCACACCTCGGCTTCGAGGTCGAAGATGCGCGCCTGATAGTCGCCTCGTTGCCGCTCCGAACGATCCATCGTGATCGGCACGAGTGGCAGACCCACGGACATGAGCTCGTCGGCGCCGCGGACCGCATCTCCGTCTTCCTGCACGAATGCCTCGCGGACACGGTAGCGAAGCCCCGGATCGAGCCCGCGCAGTGGCAGCCGCTCGACCTCGGGAACGGGTCGGGCCAGCACGCGGTAGTGCGCGGCCACGGCGCGCCTCCGATCGTCCGACACCACCATCCAGGCGGTCTCGTTGCCGTTTGCCGCGAACGGGCTGCGCAATCGCACGAAGCGGCCTCGCTGGAAGAGCATTCGTCGCTCGCGATAGAAGGCCGTCTGGGCGCGGATCTGATCGCGCTCGTCGTCTCGCAGCGCACGCGGATCGAGCTCGTAACCGAGGCATCCGAAGAACGACACCGCAGCCCGGGTCGCGAGTGGCGTCACGCGACCCACCTGGTGGTTCGGCACGGCGGACACGTGCGCGCCCATGGAGCTCAGCGGGTAGATGAGCGACGTGCCCCATTGGATGCGGAGCCGCTCGACCGCGTCCGTGTCATCGCTGGTCCACGCCTGTGGCGCATAGGCAAGCAGACCGGGGTCAAAGCGCGCGCCCCCGCCGGCGCACGACTCGAAAAGGATGTCGGGGAAGCGCTCGGTCAGCCGGCGCCACAGGTCGTACACGCCCAGCACCTGGCGATGGAAGAACTCTCCCTGGCGGTCCGGCGGCAGCAGGCCTCCAAATGGCTCCGTCAGGTCGCGGTTCATGTCCCATTTGACATACGAGATCGCGGCACTCTCGAGGACCGCGCCGATCTGCTGCTCGAGGTGGTCGACGACCTCGGGGCGGCTGAAGTCAAGGACGAGCTGATTGCGTGACTCCGTTCGCGTCCGGCCGGGGATGCCGATGGCCCAGTCCGGGTGCTCGCGGAACAGCCGGCTGCGCGGGCTGACCATCTCGGGCTCGATCCAGATGCCGAAGCGGACCCCTTGCGCCTCGATGTCGCTGGCCAGCTCACCCAGTCCCCGCGGCAGCTTGCGACGATCGACGACCCAGTCGCCCAGCGACGAATCGTCCGAATCGCGCTCGCCGAACCAGCCGTCATCGAGCACGAAGAGTTCCACGCCGAGGTCAGCCGTTGCGCGCGCCATCTCGACCAGCCGATCGTGGTCGAAATCGAAATAGACACCCTCCCAGCTGTTGAGCAGGACTGGCCGCTCACGGTCGCGCCAGGCGCCGCGTGCGAGCCGCTCGCGGTACAGCACATGCAGGGCGTCACTCACGCCGCCGAGTCCTTCGTTGCTCCAGCAGAGGATGACCTCTGGAAGCGTCAGCACGGCACCCGGGTCGAGCGTCCAGGTGAAGCCCTCGGGGTTGATGCCCAACCGCAGCCGGGTCGTGCCGCGCGGCTCAACCGAGGCCTGCGCGAGGAAGTTGCCCGAGTAGACGAGCGACATGGCGAGGACCTCGCCCGTGGCTTCGGTCGCATCGGCGCGACGGAGGAGCAGCACCGGGTTGTGCTCGTGCCCGGTGATGCCGCGCAGGCTCCCGACCGAGCGATCGCCGGGCAGCAGGGCCGCGTCGACGATGTGCCGTTCGCGCGCCCACGTGCCCGACAGCGTCACCAGTTGCCAGTCATCGTCCGGCAGATCGAGCACACCGCTCATCGCCGTGCGCACGACGAGAGCCGCAGGGCCGGCATTGCGCAGCACGACGCTGCGAGTGATCACCGGCAGGTCGGCGAAGATCGTGAGCCGCAGGTCGACCTCGAGACCGGAGGTCGCGTCCGCGAGCGTCACCTCGAGCGTCTGCGCCTCGCCGTCGCGCTCGACGTAGACCGAAGGAAGACCCTCGAGCGCGGGCTTGCCCTCGACGACGCGGTGTCGGACGTATCGAAGGTCGAGCACCGCCGAGCCGTCGGGGTGCTGGACGACGAGCGCGGGCGGGCGTGCATCGCCGGTGAAAGGCGTCGGCAACTCCAGGCCCAATGGCTCGCCGACCCGGTTGGCGAAGCCCTCGAAGTTCTCGGGCCCGAGGTGAACGTAGGACTGACCTGCCGACAGGGGAGCACCGGCATGGAGATGGCCGAGCCAGCCGTTCTCCAGGACGCGGAGGATGTAGCTGAACGAGCCGTTGTGCAGATGCGCCTGGCGGTCGCTCTCCCGCCACTCGACCGGCATCAGGCGGGAGCGCGGAGCGGCGTGATGGTCCACGCCCAGCTGATCTCACCCGTGGGCACGATGTACTCCGGCAGCGTGTCCGGTCCGCAGCTGGCCGTGCCGACTCCTCGGTGAGCAGCATCGAGATGGACGATGGTCTCGGGCCGCGGCCGAAGCTCGTCGACGTGGGTCGCGGCAGCAAGATCCGTTGCCCGAAATCTGCCGATGCTCACCTGGAGCGGCTGCGCCAGCTCGATCCTATGGCCGTTTCCGGACGCGTCGCGCAACTCCAACCAGCGCACGTCGGCGTGGCCGCCATTCTCCTGCGGTCGCACATACGGCACGAGCTGATCGTCGACGGTCGAATGCCACGTTCCAAGGATCGCGCCACGCTTCCGGTCGGGGTACGACTCGTGCGGGCCGCGCCCATACCAGGCGACGCTCTCGATCCCCGCGGCAAGCTCGAGGACGGTGCCAACGCGGGCAAGGTCGTTCAGCTCCGCCGGGATGATCGCGGTCTCGTGGATCGTGACGCTGCCATCGCCGTCGCCGGTCACCCGCATCCGGTGCGGGATCTCGATGCCGGTGGTCGTCCGGTAGACCGCATCCACGACGACGCCCCGCTCGTCGCGGGTAACGGTGGCGACCTCGCGTGACAACTCTGCCACGCCCCAGGCATCCCAACGCTCGCCCATGCCGCCGATGCGATCGTTGTCGGTCGGCGCACGCCAGAGTGCGAGCTTTGGGCCTGCCGCCAGGCCGATCGCGGGCAGGCCCTTCTCATCCAGGCCAACCTCGCTCGTTCGTACCGACGGGGAAGCGCTCCGTTGCGTTGCGACACCGCCGCCCAGCACGAGCTCCGCGCGAGCGACCTCGAAACCGGCCTTCGCCCAATCGCTCGCCCGTACGGTCGCGAACGTGGCCGTCAGGATTCGCTCGCCGGCCTCCGGCGCTCGCGCCAGCGCGTCCGTCAGCCCCGGGATCTGGACCGCAGCGCGCTGTCCGGGAGCGACCGCTGGCAGCGTCAGGTCCCCGTTTGCGACTTCTCGACCGTCGATCGCGAGCTCCCACCGCGCACGCAGCCAATCGAGCGATCGGAAGTCGGATCGGTTCTCGACCTCGAATCCGTCGCCGGCGGCATGGAGGCGGACCGGGGCCGCGAGATGGCGGTGCTCCCACAGGGCAGGTTTGGGAGAGCGGTCCGGAAACGTGATCCCGTCGATGCAGAAGGTTCCGTCATTGGGAACGTCGCCGAAGTCACCGCCGTAGGCAGATCGCGTGGTCCCGTCCGCTTTTGTCTGCAGCAACCCGTGGTCGCGCCACTCCCAGATGAAGCCGCCCTGGAGCCCTGGCGTCGACTCGATCGCGTCCCAGTACTCCGCGAGCGTGCCGTTGCTGTTGCCCATCGCGTGCGAGTACTCGCACATGATCAGCGGACCGCGCAGGCGACCGGACCGTGCGTGGCCGACGATCGCATCGATCGGGGGGTACATCGGGCAGACGAGGTCGGTGACGGTCGACCCGGCTGTCCAGTCGAAGCGGATCGCGCCCTCGTAGTGAAGCGGTCGCGTGCGATCCATGGCCCGAGCCCAGGCGGCGGCCGCCTCGTGGTTGGCGCCGTAGCCGGACTCGTTGCCCAGGGACCAAGCAATCACCGAGGGGTGATTGCGATCTCGCAGCACCATGCGTGCGACCCGCTCGACCCATTGCGCGAGATAGCGTGGGTCGTCGCACAGCGAGCCCCAGAAGGCGTGCGACTCGATGTCGGCCTCTGAGATCACGTACAGGCCCAGCTCGTCGGTCAGTGCCAGGAACGCCGGGTCGTTGGGGTAGTGCGACGTGCGCACGGCGTTGAAGCCGAACTGCTTCATGAGCACGAGGTCGGCTCGCATGTCCGACTCGGCAACGACGCGCCCGGTGCGGGGGTCGAAGTCGTGGCGGTTCACGCCGTGGATCAGCACCGGTCGTCCGTTGATCAGGAGCTCCGCGCCGCGGACCTCGACGCGCCGAAACCCGACCTCGACGCGAACCTCCTCGCGCAGCGATCCATCCGGCGCGATGAGACCAACCGTGAGCGGGTAGAGGCGAGGCAGCTCGGACGACCAGGCCTCGATGCCTTGGACAGTCAGTTGCAGGTGCGAGCGGCCGATCTGAACACGGGTCCGAGCGACCACGCCCTCCGCGGCAGCTCGCTCGTCCTGCGGGCATTTCCAGGCCCGCGGCTCGATTCGCGAATTGACGTCCACTTCCCCGCGGCGCGGCGGACCGGCGAACCAACCGGCATGCGACCTGGGCCCCGCAGGCGCGACGACCGGCACGTCCACCTCGGCGCGCGTCCGACTCGCTGGCGCGCCGCTGTCAAGCGATGCTCGAATGCGCCAGCCGGGCTCGGGCGGCTGCGAGTCCCAGTCGACGAGAACGTCGAGATCCAAGGTGCCCGACGATGCTCCCGGCTCGAGGTCCGCGACGACCGCCACGTCGGCGAGATACGGCCGATCGGTGACGTACAGGAAGACCGAGCGCGTGATGCCCCCGTGCCACCACTGGTCCTGGTCCTCGACGAAGGTGGCGTCGGACCACTTGACCACGGTCAGCTCGAGCTCGTTCACGCCCGAGCGTACGCAGCGCGCTGATGTCGAACTCCGCGGCCAGGTGCGAGTCCTTGGAGACGCCCGACGTCGACACCGTTGAGCTGCACCATGCAGCACGCTCTCGGCCGCGCCGACGTGCAGCACGACGCGCCGGCCGAGCCAGCCGTCCGGGAGGTCGAAGCTTCGTCGGTACACCCCGGTGGGGTTTTCGGCGGGCGGATCCGGCGGCAGGCCGGCGAAGGGCATCTGCACGTTGGTGTAATGGGGCAGGTCCCACGTGCCCTGCATCGTCCAGCAGCCGGGCACCTCGGCTGCCCCCCACGCCGAGGCGAGTGCGGCCGTCGGCGTTCGCAGCAGCTGGAACTGCCACGTCCCGTCGAGCGGGAACCGGTCCTGGTGCGGCACGGCGTGCATTGGCAGTCGCCCGCGTTCGACGAGACCCGGATCGGCCCAGACCGGGGTTCGCAATTCGCGTGTGGCGGTCGGCCCGCTTGCGACCGCGGTGCCGCCGCTCGGGCGATCTCCGGTGATCTGCGCCATCAGCCCTTGGTCGACCCGAGGGTCAGGCCCTGGATGAACTGCTTCTGGAGCACGAAATAGACGATGAGGGTGGGCAGCGCCACGATGACCGCGCCTGCGGCAATCAGGTTGTTGTTGATGAAGAACTGACCCTTGAGGTTGTTGAGCGCGGTCGTGATGGGCAGCTTGCTGCCGGTGGTCATGAGCGTCAACGCCCAGAAGAAGTCGTTGTAGATGAACGTCACCTCGAGCGTCGCGAGCGCGGCCAGTGCCGGCTTGGTGAGGGGCATGATCACCTTGGAGTACGTCGTCCAGACCGAGGCGCCGTCGACGAGCGCCGCCTCATTCAGCTCGCGCGAGATCGTCTTCATGTAGTTGCTCAGCACGAACGTGCAGAAGCCCAGCTGGAACGCGATGTGGATGAGCGCGATGCCGAGGTACTGGTCGAACAGGTGGCCGTTGTCGCTCAGCGGGGCGGGCACAGGCGTGTTCAGGTACATGCGGAACAGGGGCGTGATGATGATCTGGGGCGGCATCAGGTTGAGCGCCGTGAACAGCATCAGCATCGTGAGGTTGAAGCGCCAGCTGTACCGCGTGCACGCGAACGCCATCATCGAGGCCAGGAACAGCACGGCGATGACGGCCGGGATCACGATGATCACCGTGTTCAGGAAGTAGTCGGACGAGCTCTGCCCTGGTTCCAGGCATTGACGTAGTTGTCCAGGTTGAGCGTCCGCGGCAGCGAGAAATAGCCATCCTGGGTCGTCTCCGCAATGGGGCGCAGCGACGTGTAGATCGCCCACGCGAGCGGGAACAGCCACACGAGGCTGATGACGATCAGGAACGTGTGCAGGCCGGCGCGGCGCCCGATCGAACGGCTTGCGAGGCCTGGTCGGGATGGCGTCCGCGTTCCCGGACTGGGGCGCCGATGCTGCGGTCATTCGTTCTCCTCTCGCATCGCGCGGCTGAGGTACAGGATGATCGGGCCAACACAGATCAGCAGCAGCACGACCGCGATGGCCGACCCGAACCCGACGCGGCTCGACTCGCCGAGTGCGGTGTTCGTGACGAGCACGGACAGCAACTCCAGGCCGTTGATGCCGCGGTTCAGGATGTACACCAGGTCGAACGCCCGCAGCGACTCGATGATCGTGATCACCAGCACCACGATGTTGATGGGCCGCAGCACCGGGAAGACCACCCGGAAGAACATCTGTCGCTCGTTGGCGCCGTCGATGGCGGCCGCCTCGCGCAGGCTCGGATCCACCGCCTTGAGTCCGGCGAGGTAAAGGATCATCACGTAGCCGACCTGGCGCCAGCTCGCGGCGACGAGCACTGCCCACAGGTTGAGGTTCTGGTTCCCCAGCCAGTCGATGACGTTGCCCTGCTTGTTGGTGCCCAGGACGCCGTTGATAAATCCCTGCGTGGGCGCGTACTGCAGCTGCCAGATGAAGCCGACGATGGCCAGCGACAGCACGACCGGCAGGTACAGCGCGCCCTGGTAGAAGCGCGTGCCCTTGAGGTTCTTGTCCAGGATGACCGCGAAGAAGATGCCCAGCGGCGTCGCGACGAGAAGGAACCAGCCGAGCCAGATGAGATTGTGCTGGAGGGCGGCCCAGAACTGCTTGTAGTTGAGCAGCTCCTGGTAGTTCTGCAGGCCAACCCAGCGGATTCGATCAATGCCTCCGATGCCGTTCCAGACCGAGAACGAGAGGATGATCGACAGGATCGTTGGCACGATCACGAACACCACAACGAAGAACGTCGGGATGCCGACCATGATCCCGAGGAACAGGCGGTCCCGGCGGCTGAGTGGGTTGTAGCGTCCCCGTCGACGCGCCCTGGTCGCCGCTCGCGCAGGCGCATCCGCCCCGCCGGCGGCTGCCGGCGGGGCGGACAGCGGGATTTTCGGCGATCCGCTCGGTCATCGGTCCCGAGACAGGGCCTGACCGGTCAGGCGACCGAGGTCACTGCTGCTCCGCTGCGATCTGATCCCACAGGTCCTGGATGCCCTGCAGATAGGCGTCGAGGTCCTGGGTGGGATTCCCGATGAAGCTCTGCAGCTGCGGCTGCATGCCCGTCGCGCCGGCGAACGCCGGGATCGTGTCGCGGTCGAGGAACTGGGCGATGGCGCCGGACCCGCTGATGATCTGAGCAGCGGCCTTCTGAACGGGCGTGTACCCGCTGGTGTCGGCGTCATTCGCCGCGGCGACGTTGCTCGGGTCGACCTTGAGGTACGCGTTCTGCGCCGCACCCGTGCTGAAGCACTGCATCAGGGCCTTGGCACCCGTCAGGTTCTTGGGAGCCTTGGACAGGAGCAGACCGTCGATGGGTGCGTCGATGCCCAGCTCAGTGTCGAAGGACGTGCCGAGCGTGGGGAACGGGAAGAACGCGAGGTCACCCTCGGCATCCGTTCCCTGGAACTGCTGGCTTGCGAACGTGCCCAGGAAATACATCCCCGCCTTGCCTTGCACGAGCTGCGTGGCGGCGTCCTGCCACTTCAGGCCCACTCCGCCGTCGGAGTAGTACGGCAGCAGCTTCGCCCACTGCTCGAATACGGCCTTGACCTTCGGGTCGGTCCACTTCTCCTTGCCGGCCATCAGGTCGACGTGGAACTGGTAGCCGTTCATGCGCATGTTGAGGATGTCGAAGGTGCCCATCGCCGGCCAGCCGTCGAAGTCACCGAAGGCCAACGGGATGAGGCCGTCGGTCTTCATCTTGTCCATGAGGGCGGTGAAGTCATCCCACGTCTTGGGGACGGTGTAGCCCTTCGCCTGGAAGACGCTGGGCCGGTACATGACGACCCACGGGTAGTTGTAGATCGGGATGAAGTAGCCCTTCCCGTCGTTGCCCGTGGACGCTGCCTTGAAGGCGGCGGAATAGTTGCTGCTGATGTTGGCCCACACGTCATCGATGGGGGTCAGCAGGCCCTGGTCGGCGAAGTAGCGCATCCGAAACCCGGCGAACCAGGTGAAGATGTCATCCGGCGTCCCCTGCAGGTAGGTCGTCAGGTTGTCCTGGAACTTGCCGTGCTCGGTGGTGTTCACGGTGACGGTGGTGCCGGTCTGGGCCGCGCAGTAGTCCACCATCGCTTGGAAGGCCGCCTTGGGGACGGCGTCCGAATAGTTCGAGCCGATCGTGACGGCACCGGCCGAACCGGGAGGCCGGCAGGCTTGCCGCGGCAGGCTCGCCGCTTGGACTTGTGCTCTGGGCAAGGACTGCGCCGCTGCCCATGATCGCGCCGATTGTCAGCGCGAACGCGACCGAGGCGCCGAGCCTCGACCTTGTGGGCGTGACTGAACGGATCATATGTCCTCCTCCAACCCCACATGCGGCTCGCCATGGAGCCGTCAGCGCCGGCATTGTCCGCTTCGCCACCATCCCCGTCAAGTCGGATTCTGTCGTTTTCTGCCCCTTTGACGTTGACTCTTGTGCCAAACAAGCGCACTGTTGTTGAATGACGCCGAGCGCCGAGCTCACGGGCCCGACTGCCATGTTGATTCGTGATCGGATACGTGCGACTCTCGCGGATCGGAGCGCTCCTAGCGGCACGCCGCGCAGCACATTCCGGATCCGTCCCGCCGGCGTCCACCGCGAACCGACCGCGTGAAGGCGGCCGTCCAGGCGCAAACACAGCGGGTCAACGCGCCAGCCACCGATTCCCACCGCCGCTACAACGCCCTGACCGACGAGTGGGTGTTGGTCTCGGCCGGGCGCACGCGACGCCCCTGGCAGGGTCGGGTCGACACGCCGGCGGAGGCGCCGGTCGACTCGTACGACGCCAGCTGCTATCTCTGTCCGGGGAACGAGCGCGCCAGCGGAGCGCGCAATCCGCGCTACGAGCGAACGTTCATCTTCGATAACGACTTCGGCGCACTCACGTCCGACGCCGCAGGGTGGCGGTTCGAGCAGGGGTTGACCGTTGCCGAAAGCGAACGTGGAGCGTGCCGGGTCATCTGCTTCTCGCCGCGCCACGATCTCGGGCTCGCGTCAATGGGCGCCGACCAGGTCCGCGCGGTCGTGGACGTCTGGGCCGACCAGTCCGACGAGCTCGGGGAGAGATACCGTTGGGTCCAGGTCTTCGAGAACCGCGGTGAGCTGATGGGCGCCAGCAATCCGCATCCGCACGGCCAGATCTGGGCGACTGGGTCTCTTCCGCGTGAGGCCGAACGCGAGGACCAGGCGCAGCGTCAGCATCTCGCCTCAACGGGTCGCCGGCTGCTGCTCGACTACGCCGCGCAAGAGGCCGGTGGGCCGCGCCAGGTCGAAGAGCACGGCGACTGGCTCGTGGTGGTTCCGTTCTGGGCGACCTGGCCGTACGAGACGCTCGTCGTTCCGCGGCGACCGGTATTGCGACTCTGCGACCTCGGCCCGGCCGCGCGTGACGACCTGGCCGAGCTCCTGACCCACCTGAACGCGCGCTACGACGCAATGTTCGAGGAGCCATTCCCGTATTCGATGGGCTGGCACCAAGCGCCATATGGCGACGAGTCCACCGACCACTGGCAACTCCACGCACACTTCTACCCGCCGCTGCTGCGCCGGGCGGCGCGCAAGTTCATGGTCGGCTACGAGCTACTGTCCGAGCCGCAGCGCGATCTGACACCCGAGGACGCCGCCGACCAACTCCGAGCGGTGGAACTGCCGAACCGCCATCGTTCCGAACACGTCGAACAGGTCGACGAGGTGGCCTCGCGCACCTGACCCGTCAGGAAAGGTGGGGGAGGGTCGGCCCGGAGCTGCGACCCGACCCGACTTACCCAAGGGCCCACCAAACCGGCGGAACGCCTCACCACTGGCCCAACGCCCACCAGATACGAATCCCTGTACTACTAAGTTGGCCACGCGGCGGATCTGCCTCCATCCAGCAACGGGAGTGCTACCTGGCAGCGGATTCGCCTGATATGACCGGCTTCGGCGCCTGGCGGTGCGTTTAGTAGCACTCCCATTGGTAGGTGGTCGAAAACGCCGCTCGGCCGCGGAACGGACACTCCGGACGGAGCCATGTGCGCGAGCCAGCTCGTGGAGCGGAGGCTGCGGTCACCCGTTCGAAAGGTTCGTCCCGCGAGGATCGACACGGCGACGCGCAGCAAAAGACCCGAAGAAGCGTCGGTCCCGTTCCCGCTGACCACCGGCAAGCCGGCCATCCGCTGGACCGTTTCCTCTGCCCCTTCGGGCTGGTCAGAACAGTAGGGTTTCGATGGCCGCGGTCGCAAGGCACCTTTTCCACGAGATTGGAAGGTCGCCGGCAGTTATCCACGAACCATCCCCAAACGCGATCTGGGGGATGATGCCGGCTGCCCCGGCTGGAGAATTGATGAGCTTCCACCCAACCAATTCCGAGAGCGATCCGAACGGCTGGCAGTGGACGCCACCCCCGACAGGACCATCCTTTCCGTTGCCGCCCGGCTGGTCGCCGCAGCCGCCGTACGTTGCGCCCGCGCCGTACGTTGCGCCCCCGCCGCAACAGGGGTGGGCACCGCCTGGTGGGGTGCCGCAGGCATGGCCGGTTCCGCCCGCATCGACGGGTTGGGTCGGCGCGCCACCTGCGGTGGCAAAGCGTTCTTCCGATCGTGTCGGCGGCCTGCTCGCGCTCGCCATCTCGCTGCTCGTGGTCTTTGTCATCGGCATCGGTATCGGCGGCTCGCTGGTCAACTCCGCCTCCGGGAACATCGCGGGCAATGGCTCAACTGCTGCGCTTCCCAGCACGCCACCAGGCGCGCCGTCTGACATCGGTGTGTTCTACCAGGCGCTCAAGCTGGTCCAGGACAAGTTCGTCGACGCGTCGAAGACGACCGACCAGAACCTCACCTGGGGTGCGATCCGCGGAATGGTCGACGCTCTCGGCGATACGGGTCACAGCGTCTTCCTGACGCCCGACGAAGTGAAGGCCGAAAACGACTCGCTCAACGGCCACGTGTCAGGCATCGGCGTGGTGGTCGACAACCGCCAGGTGCCGCCAACCATCGTGTCGGTGGTTCCGGGCTCGCCCGCGGAAGCGGCCGGCCTGAAGCCCGGTGACCTGATCATCGCCGTCGATGGCAAGAGCACCGAATCGATGAACCCGAGCGACATCGTGTCGCTGATCCGTGGCGACGCCGGGACGACGGTCACGCTCTCGATCCGTCACAAGGGCGCGAACGAAGCAACGGACGTCAGCATCCAACGAGCGGATGTGTCCGTTCCGGCGTCCTCGTGGGCAATGATCCCGGGCACCGACACGGCCGTGCTCCAGGTGCTCCAGTTCTCGAGCGGCGCCGGAGACGCGGCAACCAAGGATCTCCAGAGCGCGCTCGATGCCGGGGCCAAGCAGATCGTCCTCGACCTGCGCGGCAACCCCGGAGGCTACGTGAACGAGGCCGTCCAGCTGGCCAGCCAGTTCCTCGACACCGGGACGGTCTACGAGGAAAAGGACCGCGACGGCAACGTGAAGCCGATCGAGGTACAAGGCGGCGGCATTGCCACGCAGATCCCGCTGGTCGTGCTGGTCGACCACGGCAGCGCCAGCTCGGCCGAGATCGTCGCGGGCTCCTTGCAGGGCAACGACCGAGCCAAGCTCATCGGTGAGACGACCTTCGGGACCGGCACGGTGTTGAACACCTACAGCCTGTCCGACGGGTCGGCCATCCGTCTCGGCGTCCTCGAATGGCTCACCCCGAAGGGCGAGACGATCTTCGGGAAGGGCATCACGCCCGACTATGTCGTCTCGCTGCCGTCCGATGGCGCGCAGATGGATCCGTCGCAGATCGCGGCGGCCACGGGACCGAGTGCCATCGCCTCATCGGGTGACTCCCAGTTGGCCGCCGCTCTGCAGGTCCTGGCGGGGCATCCGCCGGCACCGACCGCGACGCCGGCTGCCCCTCAACCCTCACCAAGCTCCGAATCCGAGTCGCCGGCCCCGGCCAGTCCTGCGCCCGCGAGCCCTGCGCCAACGAACCCGGTGAACTGAGCCAAAACAGACCGGAGCCGACCGACCGGTCAGGCGGCCTGGTCGAAGCTGACCTCGACGTTCCGCTCTTCTGCTCCGCGGACGATCGTCAGCGTGAGCGAGTGACCCTGCTCGACCGACGCCAGCGCATCGAAGAGGTCATCACTGCCGCTGACCGGCTTGCCGGCGGCCTCGACGATCAGATCACCAACCGTGATCCCGGCACGCTCCGCCGGGCTCTCCGACTCGACGTCACGAACCAGGAGCCCGTCGCGCTCCGGAAGTCCGACTGCGCGGCGCATGCGGCGGGCTGCCCACGACGGTGCAATGCCGACACCGAGCCGTGGCCGAGCCGGTGACTGGCCCTGTGCCAGCGCATCCACGCGGGCGCGCAGCGCGGAGTCCGTCGGCAAGGCGAGATAGAAGCCGCCATCGACACGGTTGGTGTTGAGCCCGATGAGGCGGCCCTGGGCGTCGAGCAACGCGCTGCCCGACGATCCCGGCGCCATGGGCGCGGTGTGCTCGATCGAGCCGCGGATCCGCCGTCCACGCGGACCCCGGAACGCCCGCGAGACGCTCGAGACCAGACCCCACGTCACCCGAACGTCGTCCGACGTCGCGGTTGCGGCGAAGACCGGTAGCCCGACGACGACGGAGCCGTCCGGTGCCCACGGGATCGCCGTTGCGCCGGTCGTGTCGGCGGTGACGACCGCCAGGTCGCTGTCCGCGTCCACGCCAGCGAGCTGTCCCCTCGGCGGTGCGCCCACCGCTGAACACCAAGCCGACCTCGTCACCATGCGCGTTGTGGGCGTTCGTCAGCACGCTGCCATCGCCCACCACGACGCCACTCGCGCCTCGCCAGCCACCATCGATCCGCACGACTCCCGATCGAGCCGCGTTCGCCACCGTCGTGATGGCCTGCTGAAGTTCGTCCAGAGCACCCATTTCGTTCTGTTCTCCGCGTTTCCGTGGTCCGTTGCCTTCGCGACTCGTTTGCGGTCGCGGTCGGCATGTCACTTGCGAGTTGCAAGTTACCACCATGTCGAGCCGCCGTCCAGACACGAGCGGACGTAGCATCTCCGGGTGGCCACTCCGTCCTCGGCGCTTGCCGCCGCCCTCGATCGTGTCGGCGATCGCTGGTCGTTCCTGATCGTCGAAGCGCTGCTCGACGGCGCCCGACGCTTCAACGAGCTGCAGCAGCTGATCCCGGGAATCGCGCCGAACATCCTCACCGAGCGCCTTCGCCGGCTGGAGCGCGACGGGATCGTGCTGAGTGCTCCCTATTCGACGCGTCCGCCGCGGGTCGACTACCGGCTCACACTCGACGGGAAGGAGCTGGCCGGCGTCCTGCGCCTGCTGGCGACCTGGGGCGCCGCATCGGCCGATGCCGCGGAGCCGCTTCGCCACACCACCTGCGGCACGCCGCTCGAGGCACGCTGGTACTGCCCCACCTGCGCGCGAATGGCCGAAGACGAGGAGGCATCGGAACTCCGCTTCGCCTGAGCAATCGCCGGCGCTGGGCCTGCGGTCGACTCCCGCTGGAGCGCGATACCCACGTCATTGGAGCGCGAACCCACCTCACCGGACCGCATCAGAGCTCACCGGACCGACCCGAACGGACCACGGCCACCGGGACCATCGGGACGGTGCCCAAACGCACCGGGCTCGGTCAGTCTCGCGCCGACGGTTCACCTATTCATGGGTGGATCGGAAACGCCGGCAACCGCGCCGGCGGAAATCCATGCGAGGTCCGAGCCATGTCGCATCGATTGCACGCGGTCGTGTCGTTGCCGCGTCTCACCCGTCTCACGCTCATCGGCGCAGCCTTCATCTGCCTCGTGGCAGTGGCCGCGCCTGCCGAGGCGGCTCCGCACCAGCCCTCGACCAAGCAGACCTCCCGTTTCCTGTGGGGGCTCGCGGGCGAGGAGTCGGGCTGGAATTACTTCGCCCGCAATCCGTACTCGGGAGCGTTCGGCAAGTACCAGATCATGCCGTTCAACTGGGGACCCTGGACGCAGCAGTACATCGGCCCCGGGTGGACCGACTGGTCGCCCGCCAACCAGGAAGTCGTGGTACGCGCCAAGGTGCTCGACCTGTACTCGTGGCTGGGCGAGTGGCGCCGCGTCGCCTACTGGTGGCTGACCGGTGAGACCGACCGGCACAAGAAGCACTGGTCGCCGGTAGCCAGGCAGTACGTCCACAACGTGCTCTCGCTCATGCAGAGCGCTCGTGGCCGGCACCTGACGAGACCCGACCAGCCGTCGTCGAGGCATTGGGCACGGCCGGGGGATCGCCGCCTGGCGACCGACCGCCTGATCATGCATCGCAAGCCGGGCGTGAAGCACACCGTCGGGCACGTGCACTCCATGTCGAGCCTCAAGATCCTGAAGTTGCGCCACGGTCCGAAACATCACTCCCTCTGGTTCAAGGCGCGCAACAAGAAGGGCGTCACCGGCTGGGTGCAGGTCAAGCGGACGTACCCGTTGTCGCACGGCCGCTAGCATCCCGGGGTGACTGACGACACCTCGCCCCACGGTTCAGCCGCCGCCCCGCATCAACCCGCCGACTGGTCTCCGCCACCACCTGACTGGCGACTCCCACCTCCGATGGTGGTCGAGCCGGTCCGCCTCGACGGACGAATCGTCCGCCTCGAGCCGATGGAGGATCGCCACCGATCCGGATTGATGGCCGCGGGTCTCGCCGACCCGACCATCTGGCGCTGGACCGTCGAGTGGATCGACACGCCCGACGCGATGGATGCCTACCTCGCCGCGGCCGAGCGCTTCCGCGACGAGGGCGCGCAGTTCCCGTTCGTGACCATCGACCAGGTCACCGGCGAAGTGATCGGCAGCTCGCGGTTCTTCGGCATCGACCATCGGAATCGGAACCTGGAGATCGGCTACACCTGGCTCGTGCCGTCGCGCCAGCGAGGTGGCGCCAACCTCGAGGCGAAGCTGCTCCAGCTGACCCATGCGTTCGAAACGCTCGGCTGCTCGACGGGTGCAGTTCAAGACGGATTCGCTCAACGACAAGTCACGCAACGCCCTGTTGGGGATCGGCGCGACGTTCGAGGGGATCCTGCGCAACCAGCAGATCAGCCAGGGCGGGCGCATGCGGCACTCCGCCTACTACTCGATCATCGACGAGGAGTGGCCGCTGGTGAAGGCGCACGTCCAGGGTCGGCTGGAGCGCCACCTTCCCAGGTAGCGCCGCGTGACCCCTGGAGCGAGCCGAGCCGAGCCGAGGCTCGGGCCCTCAGGTGACCTCGAGGATCCGGTATTCGACCTCGCGGCCGGGCAGCTGGGCCGTGACGGTCTGACCCGCCCGGTGCCCGATCAGCGCCTTGCCGACCGGCGATGCGTTCGAGATCCGGCCGTTGGCTGGGTCGGCCTCGGTCGAGCCGACGATGTGGAAGTCCATCTCCTCGTCGCCGATCGCCACGCGCACGGTCGAGCCGAGCACGACCTCGCCGTCGCGTCGTGTCTCGATGACCACGGCGCTTCGAAGCATGTTCTCGATGGCCTGGATCCGGCCCTCGAGGAACGACTGCTCGTTGCGCGCCTCCTGGTATTCGGCGTTCTCGCGCAGGTCACCGAGCTCGCGCGCGCTCTTGACCCGCAGGATCACCTCCGGCCGCCGAACCGTCCGTAGCTGTTCGAGCTCGGTTTCGAGCGCCACGAGTCCATCGGCCGTGAGATGGGTCTCCTGGGCCTGCGACTGCGGCGTCGGCTTCGAGCGGCTCGACGGCGATCGCGTGGTCGACGTGCGGGAGCTCGTCGTGGCGCTTCGGGTCGTCGAGCCGGTTCGTCCAGCAGCCGCCCGGCGGCCTGCCGTCGTCTTCGAGCCCGTGCCGGTCGTCGACGTCGCTCCGGCGCCTCCATCGGGCGCCTCGATGAACGCGTTGGTGATGCCCGTCTCACGCTTCTCGCCGGTCGCGGTCTCGAGGACTGCCCACGGCATCACCGGTTGGTCCGGCGGCAGGGTTCCACGATCGGCGACAGGAACGGTCTCGGCGAACAACGACAGGATCGCGTCCTCGTATTCCTCGGGCGCGTCCGTATCTGCCCACCAGACGCGCAGTTGATCGAGCGACTGGAGCGTCTTGAGCCAGTGGCCACCCGGGTGCGGTCTGCGGTGCCCAAGCTCGGTGGCGTACAGCGCGCCAACGCGCCCGTTGAGGCTCTTGCTCGTCCGGCCCACGTAGAGCACCCGCTGGTTCGGCAGCCAGAAGCTCCCGAGACGAGCCGTCAGCTCGGCCTGAGTGGGATGCTCGCCGTCCAAGTGAAGATCGGGAACGCGCTGCAGCCACGCGGCGATGCTGCGCGTCTCGATCGGTGCCGCTTCCACCCCGCGCGGCAGCTCGACGACGAAGATTCCGGCATTTCGGCTGCGTGCCTGCTGATTCCAGGCGACGGGGCCATCGGCGAGGAGGCCGGCGGCGCGAATGAGGTCGAGCGCGGTCCGTTCGCTGGGCATTGCCGCAAGCGTGACACAAAAGGGCAAGGTTCCTTCGGCCGCGGCGTTTGGTCGCGCCAATGCGTAGCTCGACCGAGCGGGACGAGGCTCGACCGCAGCGGGAGCGCCGCTCGACCGCACATCGTGGAGCGCTCATATAAGCCGGACGTATGCATGGTCCGGTGTCGCCGCCAAGTCGGACGCTCGAGCTCGGCAGATGGATCGAATCGCCCCGGAACCGGACGATCGGTGGCTGTTTCTTTGCGTCGATGCGAAGCGAATTGGGGATCCACCAAGAATTGAGACCGCCTGGGGCTTCAACCGAGTTTCCGGCGGACGATGCATAAGCCACGCTCATATCCGCCACCCTCCGACGGGCCCGAGAGTCAAGCACGATCCACGGCGCGCCCCTGAGCGCTCGACCTTCTGGGCTGACACCACCGGCAATGAGGCCACCGTTTCGGTCGGGTAGACTCCGCGGGCGGATCGCGGCGTTCCGGGGCATGCCGCGGCCTGAAAAGAGGCGGAACGTGACCCAAACCATGCTTTCGCGGCCGCAGGTGGCGCGCGACGTCCTGACTCGTGCCGAGGCGGAGGCACGGGCGGCACGCGTGAGCGATGTCGCCTACGAGCTCTCTCTGACGCTCCCGGCCGGCGAGCTCGAGTACCGCGGCGAGACGACCATCACGTTTTCGGTCTCCGCGCTGGACGACCCGTTGTTCATCGACTACAAGGGCCAGCGGATCACGCGCCTGGTCATCAACGGCAACGATGCGGACGTGGACCTGCGGGACAACCGGCTCTGGCTGCCAGCCGACCGGCTCGAGGGCCGCAATCGGGTCACGATCAGCTACGAGAACCGTTACGACGACACCGGAGACGGCTTCCATCGCTTCGTCGATCCCGAAGATGGCAGCGTCTACGCCTATTCGAACTTTCAGCCGTTCGCCTCGCACCGGCTCTTTCCCTGTTTCGACCAGCCGGACCTGAAGGCGACGTTCGCGCTCGAGGTCACCGCGCCCTCCGACTGGGCCGTCATCTCCGCGTCGCGCGAGATCCACACCGAGCCCGCCGGTCCGGGGATGACCCATCACCGGTTCGAGACGACCGCGCGGTTCGCCACCTACCTGCTGGCGCTGGTCTGCGGTCCGTGGGAGGTCGTGCGCGACGAGAGCGGCCCCGTCCCGTTCGGCCTGTACACGCGCAAGTCCCTGATGCCGCGGCTCGCCGTCGACGCGGACGAGCTCTTCGAGATCACCCGCCAGGGCTTCGACTTCTACAGCGAGCTCTTCGACCAGCCCTATCCGTTCACCAAGTACGACCAGCTCTTCATGCCCGAGTTCAACGTCGGTGCGATGGAGAACGTCGGTGCGGTGACGATCCACGACGGCTTCGTCTTTCGCGACCCGCCCACCGACACGCAGCGGCTCGACCGGGCCGAGGTGGTGCTCCACGAGCTCGCCCACATGTGGTTCGGCAACCTCGTGACGATGCGCTGGTGGGATGACCTGTGGCTCAACGAGAGCTTTGCAACCTACATCTCGTTCGTGGCGCTGACGCAGGCGACCCGTTTCACCTCGTCGTGGCGAACCTTCAACGCCTCGATCAAGCTTCCGGCCTACCGGGCCGACCAGCTGCCCACCACGCATCCCATCTCGGCCGATGCGACGGACACGGACACGGCTCTGCTCAACTTCGACGACATCACCTACGGCAAGGGTGCGTCGACCCTCAAGCAGTTGGTGGCCGGGATCGGCGAAGACGGCTTCCGCGACGGGCATGCGCGCCTACTTCAGGACCTATGCCTGGGGGAACGCGACGCTGCGCGGACTTCCTCGGCGCGCTCGAGCAGGGCAGCGGGCGCGACCTGGAGCTGTGGGCGCAGCTGTGGCTCGAGACCGCGTCGCTGAACACGATCGGGGCGACGGTCAAGACCGCGGGCGATCGTATCCGCGAGCTTCGGCTCGGCCAATCGGCGCCGGCCGAGTATCCGACGCTGCGGCCGCACACGATGGTGGTCGGGTTGGTCGACGAGGTCGACGGCGCGCTGCAGATCGAATCGCTGCCGGCCACCATCGACGATGAGACGCTGGTCGTGCCGGAGGCGGCCGGCCGGGCCGTCCCTTCGCTCGTGTTTCCCAACCACGGCGATCTCGACTACGCGCTGACGCGTCTCGACGACCGCTCGGTCGACTTCGCGCTCGAACGAATCCACGAGCTCGACGACCCGCTGCTGCGGCAGCTGCTCTTCACCTCGCTGTGGCACATGGTCTGGGACGTCCAGCTGCCGTCGACGCGCTTTCTCGCCGCGGCGCGACACAACCTGCCGCACATCGAGGACGACGACCTCACCGAGAGCGTGCTGGGCCGCGCGATCGTTGCGTTGGGCGCCTACGTGCCGGAAGAGCGCCGCGAAGACGAGGCACGCGAGCTGCTCGTGACCGCCCTGGATGCCATCCGCTCCGCGCCAACCGCGGACCGCGCCATGATCTGGATGCGCGCCGCCATCAGCATCGCGGCGTCCCCCGAGCACCTCGAGCCACTGCTCGACCTGGTCGACGGCCGCGCGCGCGTGGACGGGCTGGCGATCGACCAGGACATGCGCTGGTCACTGGCCATCAAGAGCATTGCCTATGGATCCGAGGAGGCCGAGGAGCGGCTCGAGACGGAGCGCCTGCGCGATCCGTCGGATCGCGGCCAGCGCGCCGTGATCCGCGCGGCTGCGGCACGGCCGACGGCCGAGGCAAAGCGCGAGGCGTGGAACCGGATCCACGGCGATGGCTACGGCTCGTACCACCTCACCCGCTCGGCGATGCAGGGCTTCCAATCGTTCCGGCAGCGCGAGCTGCTGCGGCCGTACCGCGAGCGCTTCTTCGAGGAGGTTCGCGACGTGTTCGCGACCCGGGATCACCCGTTCGCGCGCTCCTACCTGCTGAACATGAGCCCGGACCTGTGGGCCGAGCCCGAGGTGCTGGCGAAGTCGCAGGCGCTGCGCGCCTCGCTGGATCCCGACGAGCAGACGCTCAGCCGGCTGCTGGCTGAGAAGATCGACGATCTCGATCGCGCGATCCGGGCGCGCGCGCTGGTCGACTCCGAGAGCTGACCGAAGACCGTCTCGCGGGTGACGTCCGTGCCTGGCCGGGGCCACGCTCGCTCGTCCGGCTCGTCGCCGATCGCGGCGACGGCTCGAACCCGCTGATCACACGAACCGGCAGGTCTCGCTTCAGCAGGCGGTTCACCTCCATCAGGCGGTCCTCTTCCTCGAAGCTGACCAGGCTGATGGCGTGCCCCTCCATGCCTGCGCGCCCGGTCCTGCCGATGCGATGCACGTAGTCCTGGGCATGGACCGGCAGCTCGAAGTTGACCACCTGAGGGAGTGCCTCGATGTCCAGGCCGCGAGCCGCGACGTCGGTCGCGACCAGCACGCGCACCTCACCGCTCTTGAAGGACTCGAGTGCCTTCTCCCGCTCGGGCTGTGACCGGTCGCCGTGGATGGCCGTCGCCTCGACACCGGCTCGGTCGAGCCAGGCGGCGAGGCGTGCGGTCGTCTGTTTGGTGCGCGTGAAGACGAGGACCTGGCGCAGATCGCGGCTGCGCACGAGGTGGGCCAGCAGCTCGCGTTTGCGATCGTCGTCGACGAGGTAGACGACCTGGTCGACCGATTCGGCCGCCGACACCTTCGGCGCCACGTCCACCTGGGCGGGGTCGTGCAGGAACTGCTTGGCGAGGGCGCGGATCTCGGCAGAGAACGTCGCCGAGAACATCAGGTTCTGCCGCTTGGGAGGGAGCAGCGCGACGATGCGGCGGATGTCGTCGATGAAGCCCATGTCCAGCATCCGATCCGCCTCGTCGAGCACGAGGATCTCGACCGAGCCGAGGTTGACGCCCTTGCTGCCGGCGTGGTCGAGCAGGCGGCCGGGGGTCGCGACGAGGATCTCGACGCCGGACAGGAGCTGCTGCTTCTGCGGATCCATGGGAACGCCGCCGTAGACCACCGTGCTCTTGAGCGGCACATGCCGGCCGTACGCGGTCACGCTGTCGGCGACCTGCACCGCCAGCTCGCGGGTGGGCGTCACGATCAGCGCGCGAACCGGGTGCCGGGCCGGCGAGAAGCTCGTGTTGGCATGGCGCTTGAGCAGCTGCAGCATCGGCAGCACGAACGCCGCGGTCTTGCCGGTGCCCGTCTGGGCGCGCGCCATCAGGTCGCTGCCGGCGAGCACGTGGGGGATTGCCAGTTCCTGTACCGGCGTCGGGTCGACGTATCCCTCGTGGGCGACGGCGCGCAGGATTTCGGGCGCGAGCCCGAGCTCATCGAAGGTCATGGTGGTGGCGTCACTCCTCCAGGGGAACGAGGCGAAATGCCGGGCCGGCGCCCAGGCGCTCGGCTGGCGTGCCGTAGGTCAGGATCAGGCTTGCGACGGCGGCATTGCGTTCCGCGCCCGTGAGCAGCTCGGCGCGGTAGGCCATGGATCGACCCTCCCGGGTCACGCGGAGAAACGGATCGGCTGCAAGGTTTCGCGCCCAGTTGGTGCGCTCGTCCGAGGCGGAGACCAGCAGCGAACCGTCTGGTTGCCCGACGTAGCCGACCGCCGCGGTCGCCTGCGTGCCGGTCACGCGGCCGCGCGTTTCGAGGATGACGACCTTGCCCCATTCGGCAAGCTCATCACCGATGGGGTCCGAGTGGTGCGCCACCGGACGAATGGTCGTCGATGCCGTCATCGAGCGCTTGGTGGAGGGCGGCCAGCTCGTCGCTGAGCGACGAGCGGCGCCCGGTGCTGTCGTGTCGTCGGTGCTTCGGCGTTGAGCCGGGCGACCGCGGCGTTGTGGCGTGCCACGACGTCGGTCAGCTGCCGTTCGAGGGTGCGGCGCATGGCGTAGCCACTCTGTCGCGCAGTCGCCATGAGGGTGTCGCGCTTCGCCAGCCACGCACGTGCTTCCTTGTCGGCCTCGATCCAGGGTGGTGCCATGGCGGCGTCCTGGAGCAGGTCGTAGGCGAGCGCCATATCACCGGCGTAGGGATTCGGCCGAACGGGGAGTGGCTTGCCGTGGTGCGGCAGGTCATCGAACTCGCCGCGCTCCTGGGCCTGGCGGATGAGGCGTTCGGTGACGCCTTCCCAGTTGGGTGCGGCGATCGCCTGGCCTTCAGCGTCGCGACGGATGGGACTCACGCGGCGCTCGATGACCCCGTGTCGATCCGCACAGATCGAGGCGCCGGCGTCAGTGAGGACGCGCGACCGGCTGCGGCGGCGCCGGGAGCCGGCGCGTATTGCCGCAGATGGGGCACGTGGCGGAAGTGCCGTCAGGGCTGGTGAGCATGAACGTGGCACAACCGTTGGTCGAGCACAAGAGCCGCCGTGCGGCGGCGGACCGGCGCAGCCTTCGCTGCGCAACAGACCTCTGGCTGAACCCAGAGGCTGTGAAGGAACGGGACAACATGAATGTTTCGCTTTCCGGCGAGCCTCCCGCGGGATTGGTGCGGGCCTCGCTCTCTGATGAGTGTCCGCTCGACGACGGAATGAGTCGGAGCGGGTCGTTTATTGGGCATCTGCGCCAATCGCGCGAGCGCTTTCATCATGCTCGCTGCGTGGATCGCATTCCGTGTACCAGACAGAAGTCTACTCCCGTGGGGCAAAAGGTGCCATCGCGCCGGTCAGACGGCGGTCGTGGGTCACCGGCACGCGGCGGGGACCGCGGAAAGCGTGGCCGGGTTCAGTGACGGCGGCGGCTTGCCGACTCGACGGCGATGAGCGAGAGCACGAGGCCGGCGGCGACCAGCGCCAGGCGTCCCAGGAATCCGCGACGCGGTGCCTCGGTTCGCGCAGTCGTCCGTGGCGTTTCCGGCGCCGGCATATCGATGCTCGGCTCGGGCCGCACCAACGGCACGATGGCGATCGGCCGAGCGGAGTCCACCGGGATGGCCACGGCCGATGCAGCGATGCGTTCGGACGGCGTATCCGTGGCTCGAGCGATCGCCGTAGCCGCGATGGCAGTCGAAGTCCGCGTTGCCGTCCGCGCTGACGCGGCGGACGGCCGCCACCACTCCTCGGGCCAGGGTTGCGTCGTGATCGTCACGTAGGGGAGCTCGCGTTCCAGCTCGCCCCACGGCGCGCGAAACGACGGTTCTGCCGCTGGCAATGCGGTGTGCGCCGTCGAGCGGACTGCCGGCGCGGTCGTCGGAGCCAGGACGCCGGTGAACGGCGTTGACACGGGGACGAGCCCGCGGCGAACCCGATAGGGAACCCCCGCCAGGCCGAACACGCCGGCCGAAGCGGACGCCAACGGCACTCGGATCACCGTCGCCTCCCGAATCGATCCACATGTTGTGGACCCACGGTCGCGACGATACTACATGTAGTGCTCCGCCGCAACGGATCCGCCCCGAATAACCGCCGAAGTACCATCGCCACTCATGAGTCCGACAACACCCGACCAGCTCGTCTACACCGACGACGAAGAAGCCAACCGGCTGATCGCCCACGACCCGATGGCACTGCTCATCGGCTTCGTGCTGGATCAGCAGGTGCCCGTGATGAAGGCGTTCAGCGGCCCGCTGGAGCTCAAGCGCCGGATCGGCTCGATCGAAGCGCGGCACATCGCCGAGATGGACCCCGCCGCGCTCGACACGGCGTTCCGCACGCCGCCGGCGCTGCATCGCTTTCCCGGCAACATGGCCAAGCGCACGGCCGAGCTCGCCACCGCGATCGTCGCGCAGTACGACGGCAACGCGGGCGCCATCTGGTCGAACGTCGCCGACGCGGCCGAGCTGGAACGGCGGCTGCTCGAGCTGCCCGGGATCGGCGCCATGAAGGCCGGCACGATCATCGCAATCCTCGCCAAGCGCTACGACCTCAAACCGGACGGGTGGGAGCAGCACATCCCGGAGTACCCGACGCTCGCCGATGTCGACTCGCCAGACAGCCTTGCGGAATACCGCGCCGGCAAGGCCGCGCGGAAGGCGGAGGCGCGCGCCAAGGGCGGCTGACCGAAGCGCGCCGGGGCACGATTCAGCGATCTTTCAGAATGAGGCGCTAGAACGGCTGTGACGGATCCTCCGTCCCAGCAATCGTTGAGCGGAGCGATTCACGAATGCACCTCCTGGTCGTCGAGGACGACCTTCGCCTTGGACGAATGCTGCGTCGCCTGCTGGGCGACGATCGGCACGTCGTCGAGCTGGCCGCGACGGGTGGCGCCGCGCTCGAACTGTGCGATGCCGTCAGCGGGCTCGATGCCGTGATCCTGGACCTGGGCCTGCCCGACATGGATGGGCTTGAGGTTGCCCGCAGGTTGCGCGCCTCGGGTTCGACCGTGCCGATCCTGGTGCTCACCGCGCGCGACGCCGTCGGCGATCGAGTGGCCGGTCTCGACGCGGGCGCAGACGATTACCTCGTCAAGCCGTTTGCCTTCGAAGAGCTGTCCGCGCGCCTGCGAGCGCTTTCGCGGCGAGGTGGACCGGCACCCACGCGCAGCGGCGGCGTGCTGCGTGCGGGATCGATCTCGCTCGACGAGGCGCGTCGACTGGTAACGGTCGACGACAAGCGCATCGACCTGTCCCCACGCGAATTCGCCCTGCTCGAGTGCTTGCTGCGCCACCCCGACCAGGTGCTGACGCGCGACCAGCTGCTCGACCATGCCTGGCCGGTGGGTGTGGCGGTCACGTGGAACAGCGTCGATGCCTACATCTCGTTCCTGCGTCGCAAGCTCGGACGCGGCGCCGGCGAACGCATCGAGACCATTCGCGGCGTGGGCTACCGGCTGGCCGCGTGACCGACCCCGAGCCGCCGCGGTGATCGAGCCGGGGGCTCCCGTCCCCGTCGAGCCGATCCTGCGCGCAACGCCACCCGCGCCCGAATCGCGCCTGCTGCGTCGCACCCGGCGGCAGCTGGTCCTGTGGAGCGCGGGCAGCACCCTCGTCGTCCTGCTGCTGCTCGGGACGGTTCTCTACGCTGCGCTTGCGAGCCAGCTGACGGCGACGGGCGAGCAGCAGCTGCGCGATCGCGCGAATGCGCTCACCGCGGGGGCGGAGCGTCTCAGCGCCGGACGAGGGCCGCTCGGACCTCGCGACTTCGGCGTTGCCCGCGATCCAGGATCGTTGGGCCTCATCTTTGGTGGGCCCTCCTCCGGCACGGTTGCCGCGGTCATCCCGTCCAACGTCGATCTCTCGACCGCGAACGTGTTCGATCAGACCGGCGCGGCGGCGGCACGGAACGGGCAGACCTCCATCACGACGACGACCACCGACGATGGCACGCCGGTGCGCGTCCTCTCGGAGCCGATGTCGACGCAATTCGGGTCGTTCGTGCTGCAGGTTGTCGGTGACCGCACGACCGAGCTGCGCACGCTCCAGGAGATCACCGTCGTCCTCGCCCTTGGAGGGATCGGCGCGGTCGTCGTTGCGGGATTGCTCGGCTGGCTGTACGCGGGGCGCGCACTGGTGCCGATCCGCGAGGCGATCCGCCGCCAGCGCGAGTTCGCTGCCGACGCCAGCCACGAGTTGCGGACGCCGCTCACGGTCATCCGCGGCAACCTGCGCACGCTCGCCGGCGTTCGCGACAAGACACCGGAGCAGCAGGAGGCACTCGGTGACATCGAAACCGAGGTCACGCGCATGGGCTCCCTCGTCGAGCAGCTGCTTCTCCTGGCGCGGACCGATTCCGATGCGCTCGAGCTCGAGATCGGCCAGGCAGACCTGGCCGAGGAGGCCGCCGACGCACTCGCCGGATTCTCGCCCGTCGCGGCGTCGAAGCAGGTCGAGTTGCGCTTGGACGTCGAGCCGGCGCCACTGCGCGGGGATCGTTTCCGGCTCCGTCAACTGGTGGGGATCCTGGTTGACAATGCGGTTCGGCACGCACCTGCCGCCGGTGAGGTCAACGTCACGGTCCGCGAGCGCAGCGGCCGGGCGACGCTGACCGTCGAGGACAACGGTCCCGGGATCCGAAGCGAGGACATCCCGCGCGTCTTCGACCGCTTCTGGCGTGCCGCCGATGCGCCCGAGGGCGGATCCGGGCTGGGATTGGCGATCGCGGCCTGGATCGTCGATCGCCACGGGGGAAATATCCGGGCAGAGAACCGGCCTGGCGGTGGAGCACGGTTCACGGCCGAGATACCTGCCGGCTGAGTGGCTCGTTTCCACCGAGATGCAACGCGCTTGCAACCGCGCGTCGTGCCGTTTGCGGCGCCAAGGGGTTGATTCGGAGGCGTAACATTCACGTCGAGGTGATGTCGAGCGTGAGCAGTCGCCGCCACACGGATCTCTCGATCCGTCGGAGCCTCCGCGCGCCGAGTTGGCACGCGTCGCTGCCGAGCACAGCGGACCTGAGCCGAGGCTCGAGCAACCTCGCATCCAGGCCCCGAGCGGGCAACTTCAGCCGAGACACTCGCGCCGGCATAGCCGGGTGACCCGGGGCGTGAGCCGCTCGACATCCAGAGCGCCACGCAGCCAGATCACCTGGACACACGAACACACGACCCACGTTCCACCTCGGACGTGGGTCGAACGTTTGGGTGGGGCCGTTCGCGTGGAAGGACTCTCGCGGGCGCCCGTCTCGCCGTGCGACGTCACGAGAGCCCTCAGCCGTACGGGTCGGGATTTGGCTCTCCGGGCGGAGGGTTGAGACGCACGACGACGCGGGGCAGGTTTCGGTCGTGCGGGTAGGGGACGAGCTCGAATTCGCCCGGATGCTCCTTGCGCAGCTCCACGCCGAGCTCGCGCACGGTTCGGTTCAGCAACGCAGCATCGGCAACGTCACGCGCGAACGCGTCGAGCTCCTCACGCGTGCGCCAGCGTCCGACCACGTCGATCGCCTGGAACCCGTCGGCAGACCAGGCGATGCGGATGGAGCCATCGGGTCGTTCCATCTTGCCGATCGTAGCCCGCCAGCGCGCTACTCTCCGGGCATGACCGAACGATGGATCACCCAACCCGACATCGAGAACTACTCGGCGGCGCACACCACGGACGCACCCGCCCAGCTGTCCGCCGTCGAAGCCGACACCCGTGCCCGGTTCGCCGACCGGTTCGGGATGCTCACCGGTCGGCTGGAGGGACGCTTCCTGAAGCTCCTGGCCGGCATCACCGGCGCGCGGCGCATCTTGGAGATCGGCACGTTCACGGGCTACTCGGCCATTTCCATGGCCGAAGGGATGTCCGCCGATGGCACCGTGACGACCCTCGAGCTCGACCCGGAGCACGCGAGGGTCGCCCGCGCGAACATCGCCGCTTCCGCGGTTGCCGGCCGCATCGAGGTTCGAGAAGGGGCGGCACTCGGGACCCTGGCCACGCTCGAGCCTGGTTTCGATCTCGTCTTCATCGACGCCGACAAGGACGGCTACCCGGCCTACTTCGAGGAGGCGCTCCGCCTGCTCGCGCCGAACGGACTGATCGTGCTCGACAACATGCTGCGCGGCGGGCTTGTCCTGGACCGGGTGCTCGCGAGGCGGGCACCGTGGCGATCCAGCGACTGAACGACCGGTTGGTCGACGATCCCCGCGTCGAGGTGGTTCTGCTACCGGTGCGCGACGGCGTCAGCCTCGTCCGACGGCGGCAGGCTCCCGCCTAGACCGGGGCGGCGACACGGCATTCCGCGTCCGGCCGGTCCCATTCGTGGTGCTCCCGTCTTCGACGATCGGGACGGCGACCGAGTCGTCATACCGAGCGAGCACCGCTCGACAGAAGCCCTCGATGCGCTCGCGGAGCTCGACCGGCTCGAGCACTTCGACCTCCGCGCCCAGCCGCAGCAGCTGGCCGTGCGCATCGGCCGGCCACTCCAGCCGCACACGCAGCGTCTGCCAGCCCTCCGGGTCCGGGCGGTCGATCTGGACGGCGCTGGCCATCGACTTTGGCCCAACGGCGTCGCTGAGCCAGTCGAGCCGCGTCGGGTTGACCCGCAGGACCACGTCGAGCTGGTCGAAGCTGGTCTCGTACGCGGTGATCGACTCGGACCAGTACGCGCCGAGGTCGAACGTCTCCGGTCGCTGAAAGCGCTCCTCGAGCGCGATCGCGCTCTCGAGACGGGACACCCGGTAGGTCCGCGCCTGACCGCCGCCTGCAACCATGTACCAGACGCCAGCCTTCAGCACCAGGCCCAGCGGCTCGACCTCGCGCTCGACGACCTGCGTGTCCTTGCGTCGGTAGCGAATGCGCAGCCGGCGGTCCTCCCAGACGGCGGTCGAGAGCGACTGCAGGTGGGGTGCCGATTCCGACGTCTGGAACCAGCCGGGCGCGTCAAGGTGAAACCGCTGGCTGATCCGTGACGCGCGCGTGCGCAGCTCCGGTGGCAGCGCGGCGAGCACCTTGAGGCGGGCAGCAGCCACGACCGTGCCGAGACCGAGCTCGGCTGCCGGACCGGGCAGTCCGGACAGGAAGAGCGCCTCGGCTTCGGGGTTGGTGAGGCCCGTGAGGCGCGTCCGATAGCCGTCCACGAGTCGTACCCCGCCGTGCGGGCCGCGCTCGGCGTAGATCGGGACGCCGCTCTCGGAGAGAGCCTCGACGTCTCGGTAGATGGTGCGGATCGAGACCTCCAGCTCCTCGGCGAGCTGCGCGGCGGTCATCCGGCCGCGAGTCTGGAGCAGGAGCAGGAGCGAGACGAGTCGACTGGCACGCATGGCCGTCAGGGTAGCGGCTACCTGACATTCTGTGTCACGTGTTTTCGAGCCGCGGGCCGTGCGAGGCGCCGAATTCGGCGCCAGCAGGTACCCTGTGGCGATTGACGCACGATCCGACAGATTTGGGTAGGTTTGGTGACTCGCGCAGCTAGCTCAGGCGCCTGGCTCGGCCTCGGCGAAGCGAGCCGGCTCCTGGGCGTCTCGCCACAGACGCTGCGTCGCTGGAGCGACGCAGGCCAGGTCCGGGTCTACACCACCCCCGGCGGCCATCGGCGCTTCCACCGACAGACGCTCGAGCGGTTGATCCCGCAGGCAGGTGCCGGGCGTCGGAACCTCGTCGCAGGCGGCCTCACGCCCGCGCGACTCGCCCGAGCGTACCGTCGAGAGGCGCGGGACGCCGGCCGGCAGATCGCCTGGATCGGCTCGCTGAAGCCCGAGCAGCGCGAGTGGTTCCGGGTCCACGGGCGGCGGCTGGCAGAGCAGCTGCTTGCCCACCTCGACGACGGGGACGAAGAACAGCGTCGACACCATCTGGTCGAGGCGACCGCGGAGGCCGCGGACTATGGACGGATGGCGGCCGAGCTCGGCCTCTCGCTGGGCCAGGCGGTCGAGGGGTTTCTCCAATTCCGCCGTCCGTTCCTGCATGAGCTCGCGTTGCTGTCGCGGCGGCGCGAGTTCGACGCCGAGCAGGCCAGCACCCTGATGGAGTCGGCAGAGCACGCGCTGGACCGGCTGCTGGTGGCGACCATCACCGCCCAGAGCGTTGGCCTCGTTGCCGTCGCGGTGGCGCCATGATCGACCAGATCTTCGTCACGGTCGCGCGCGCCGGAGCGGTCGACGCGGACGCCCGGGCTCGACTGGCGTCGGCTTGGCGAGGCAGCGACGGCGTGCTGCTCGAGACCTGTCATCGGGTCGAGCGGTACGCGGTTGGCGGCGGCCAGAGATTGCCAGCCGCCAAGAGATTGCCAGCGGCCAAGAGATGGATGGCGCCGTTCGGAGGCTCACCGGCGTCGATGCCGTCCGTCATGCGATCGAGGTCGCGGCCGGGCTCGATTCGGTCGTCCTTGCCGAGGACCAGGTGCTGTCTCAGCTGCGCGGAGCCGTCGCAGCAGCACGGGATCGCGGCTCGCTCGATCCGCGCATCTCGCATCTCATGGACCTGGCCCTGCGAACGGGGCGGCGCGCCCGCAGCTGGCTGCCGGCGCGGCGCCCGACGCTGGCCGACCTCGCGCTCGATCGCGCCAACGTGGCGCTCGATGGACAGCCGGTGCTGGTCGTCGGCGCGGGTCGGATGGGCGAGCTGGCCGCACGCGCCGCGATGAACCGTGGCGCCAGCGTCGCCGCCGCGAGTCGAACACGGGCTCGCGCAGAAGCCCTGGCTGGTCGCCTGGGCCTGGAGACGTCGCCCCTGGATCCGGGCGCAGCCATCGGTAAGTACGCCGCGGTCGTGGTTGCGCTCTCCGGCGAATGGGCGATCGCGCCCGCCACGGAGACGACGCTCGCCGCGGCGAGGTCCGCGGTGATCGATCTGTCATCGCCGCCGGCCGTTCCGGGCGCGCTGCGATCCTCGCTCGGCGACCGTCTTGTCTCGATCGACGACCTGGCGACGGCCGGCGGCCAGCACCCGGAACACGCCCTGGTTGCGCGTCTTCAGCGGCTGGCCGACGAAGCGGTCGACGAATTCGAAGCGTGGGCGCTCCGCCAGGAGCAGCGAGACACCGCGCGCGAGGTGGCCGAACGGTCGGAGCGCATCCGGGAGCGCGAGCTGGAAGCCCTCTGGCAGCAGGTCCCGCCGTTGCCCGCCGAGGCGCGCGTCCAGATCGAGCAGATGACCGAGCGCTTGGCAGCCCGGCTCTTGCAGGAACCGTTGTCGCGTCTGGGCACGAGCGCCGACGATGCGCAGATCCGCGTCGCGCGGGAGCTGTTCGACCTGTGAGCCAGGCGGCAACGACTCCGGTTCACCGCCGCTCGCCGGTTCGCACGTCCCTCCGCATCGGCACGCGGGGGAGTGCGCTCGCGCTCGCCCAGGCGAGGCTCGTTGCCGAGACGGTCGCGGGTGCCGGTACACCCATCGAGATCGTCACGGTCGAGACTGCCGGCGACCGGCGTGCCCCGGACACGGCCTGGGGCGAGGGCGCGTTCGTGGTCGCGATCCAGCGGGCGCTTCTCGACGGCCACGTCGACGTGGCGGTGCACAGCGCCAAGGATGTGCCGACGGACTCCGTCGACGGCCTCGTCATCGGGGCCTACCTGCCGCGCGAAGACCCGCGCGATTGCCTCGTGTTCCAGGTCGGGGTTCGCGCAGGGTCACTCGACCAGCTGCCGGCAAACGCGCGTCTGGGCACCGATTCACCGCGCAGGAGCGGCTTCCTTCGCGCCGCGCGCCGCGATCTCCGTCCCGTGCCGCTCCACGGGAATGTCGACACTCGACTGCGTCGCCTGGACGAGGGTGCCGCCGACGCACTGGTCCTGGCCGTCGCAGGGCTGACCCGGCTGGGTCGCGGCGACCGAGTCTCGTTCCCGCTCGATCCAACGGTCGTTCCACCGGCTCCAGGACAGGGCGCCATCTGTGTCGAGGCACGCAGCGACGATGTCGCCACGCTCGAGCTCCTGGCAGCGATCGATGATCAGCCGACGCGGATCGCGGTCGAAGCCGAACGCGACGTGCTGCGGCTGGCAGGCGGCGGCTGCCGATCCCCGATTGGCGCGCTGGCGACCGTGACGGGCGCGCATCTGCGCCTCATCGCCGGATACGCCTCGACGGATGGGTCCGTGGCCGAAGTGCTGTCGGCCGAGGGACACGTCGACGATGGAGCGCGGCTCGCCGCGGAGCTTGTCGCGCGGCTGGACCGTTCGGTCGGAATCCGCGGCGCTGGCCGGCTGCGGCCGCGCGTGCTCGTCACGCGCCCGGAGCGTTCGACCGACGGGCTCGTTGCGGCATTGGAAGAGCGAGGGCTGGAGGCCATCAGCGTCCCGACCGTGGCGATCGCGCCGCCCCCCGACGGTTCGCGTGACGAGCTTGTCGGTGCGCTGGCCGGCGCCGATTGGGCCGTGATCACGAGCGCAAACGCCGTCCCCGCTCTGAGCGACGCGCTCCGCCAATCCGCACGCACCGGCGGTCCGCCGCAACTTGCGGCCGTGGGAGCCATCAGCGCCGATGCGCTTCGCGCGACAACCGACCTCGAGGCATGGATTCCTTCTCGCGCGACGGGCGCGACCCTCGCGGACGAGCTTCCCATCGAGCCGTCGCAGGTGGTCGTCCTGGCCACGACGCCGGAGGCCGACGACCGGCTGGCCGAGCGCCTTCGAGCGCGAGGCGCGACTGTTCGCGTGGTCACGGCCTATCAGACGGTGGTCGGTCCGAGCACCTCCCGAGAACCGCTTCGGACAGCGCTCCGGTCACCGGTCGGCATCGACGCGATCGCGATGCTGAGCGGCTCGGCGGTTCGTGGCATGGTTGCCCTTATCGAGGAGGGCGACCTCGCCAGGATCAGGCAACTGCCATGTCTCTGCGTCGGGCCCGAAACGGCCGCCGCGGCAACCGCCGCCGGCTTCACAGAGGTCCGCGTGGCAGAGCGAACCGAGGCATCGGCCCTGGCTGATCTTGCTGCGGCCATCCTGCTGCCCCAGCATCACCAATCGGGAGAGAGCGCGTGATCCTGATCGACGACGACACCGTCGAGGAGCCGGCCGCGGATCCGACGTCTGCCGCGGCGGGCACATCGATGGCCGTCCGCCCGCGGCGGCTGCGCAGCTCGCCGCAGATGCGTGACCTGGTCCGCGAGACGCGGCTCCATCCGAAGATGCTGGTCGCGCCGCTGTTCGTGCGGCCCGGGTCCGGCGTCCGCGAGCCGATCGCGGCTCTCCCGCCCCACGTTCGCTACTCGGTCGACGAGCTCGTGATTGAGGCCGAGCGCCTGGCGAAGCTTGGAATCGGCGGGTTGCTGCTCTTTGGCCTTCCGTCCTCGAAGGACGCAACCGGGACCGGCGCCTGGTCGGACGACGGCATCGTCCAGGAAGCGCTTCGGGCGCTGCGCGAGAGGGATCTGCCGCTCGTCCTGATGGCCGATACGTGCCTCTGCGAGTACACCGACCACGGCCACTGCGGCGTGGTCACGCCCGACCGGTCGCATCGACAACGACGCGTCGCTCGAGCTGCTGGCTGCGTCCGCGGTCGCCCAGGCTCGCGCCGGTGCGGACGTTGTCGCGCCGTCGGCGATGATGGATGGGCAGGTGGCCGCGATCCGCTCCGCGCTTGACGCGAACGGCTTCGCCGACACGGCGATCATGGCCTACGCGGCGAAGGCCGCATCCGCGTTCTACGGCCCGTTTCGGGAGGCCGCCGGGAGCACTCCCGCCTTCGGCGATCGACGGTCGTATCAGAAGGACCCGGCCAACGCCCGCGAGTCGATCCGCGAGCTGGAACTGGACGTGGCAGAGGGCGCCGACCTGCTGCTGGTCAAGCCCGCTCTCACGCAGCTCGACCAGATCTGCTGCGGCGCGTGCGCGCTTCGACCTGCCGATCGCGGCCTACCAGGTCAGTGGCGAGTACGCGATGCTGCGTGCGGCCGCCGAGCGCGGCTGGATCGACGGCCGTGCCGCCACGCTCGAGGCGATCACCGCGATCGTGCGCGCGGGTGCCGGCATCGTGATCACCTACGCCGCCGCGGACGTCGCGCAGTGGCTTCGCGAGCTCGAACGATGAGCGACTCAGCCGCCTCGGGCACGCCCGGCGCAATGGGCACGCAGGGCGGTCGCTTCACGCAGGCGCTGGCACTCGGCATCGATCCGGCGTGGCGGCGCTGCCCGCGCTGAGATACAGCGGGCCGATCTCGAAGCGTTCCTGTCGGCGGACGCCGCCGCTGCGGACGACGACGTCGCGAGCTTTCTCTACAGCAGCGTCGGGCTCGAGCCGGGCATCGACCTGTTGCTGTGGCGCAGCGCGGCCGAGATGGAAGCCCTCGAACGGGCGGCCGCACGATTGCTGCGCACCAGCCTCGGCTCGTCCCTGGTGGTTCGCCATTCCCTGCTCGGACGGACCATGCCCTCGCAATACGCCGCGCGGCCGTCGTCACAGGAGCTCGGTCTTACCGGCGGCGAGCGCGGGCACTACCTCGTGGTCTATCCCTTCACCAAGTCGACCGAGTGGTACCTGACCTCGCGCGAGGAGCGCCAGACGGTCATGAACGAGCACATGAAGATCGGCCATCGGTACCCGCAGGTGCGCCAGGCGCTGGCGTACTCGTTCGGGCTCGACGACCAAGACTTCGTCGTCGCCTACGAGATGGACGACCTGGCGGCCTTCGGCGAGCTCGTGCGTGACCTGCGTGGCTCGGAGTCGCGGCGCGCCACGGTGCGCGACACCCCGATCCTGTTGGGCATCCACCGCACCGACTCCGAGCTCATGGAGCTGCTCGTCGGGTGACGAGCCGTGTCGTTGCCAGCCGAGACGCGGCGGCAGGCGCAGTTCCGCGCGCGCGCCGAAGAGCTCTTCCCCGGCGGCGTCAACAGCCCCGTGCGCGCCTTTCGCGCGGTCGGCGGGTCGCCGCTGATCCTCGAGCGCGGCCACGGCCCCTCCGTCTGGGACGTCGACGGCAATCGTTACATCGACTGCATCGGCAGCTGGGGTCCCGCGATCCTCGGCCACGCCGATGCCCGTGTCATTGCCGCTATCTCGGACGCGCTCAAGAACGGGCTCGCGCTCGGCGCGACCCATCCGCTCGAGATCGAGCTTGGCGAACGGATTCGCGCGCGGATGCCGTCGGTCGAACGACTGCGCTTCACGAGCTCGGGCACGGAAGCCGCGATGAGCGCCGTTCGGCTCGCCCGGGCGGCGACCGGGCGCGACCTCGTGATCACCTTCGCCGGCGGCTACCACGGCCACAGCGACGGGCTGCTGGCCGAGGCAGGTTCGGGCGTCGCGACCTTCGCGATCCCCGGGAGTGCCGGCATCCCCGCGGCGGTCGCCGCGGAGACGATCGTGCTCCCGTACAACGACAAATCGGCGGTCACCACGGCGTTTGCCGGCCATGCCGGGCGGATCGCGGCCGTGCTGCTCGAGCCGGTGATGGCCAACGTCGGGATCGTGCCGCCGCAGGCCGGGTTCCTGGAACACCTGCGCGAGCTGACACGCGCCGACGGTGCGCTGCTGATCTTCGACGAGGTGATCACCGGGTTCCGGGTGGGCCCCGGCGGCGCGCAGGCACGCTACCGAGTGCGGCCCGACCTCACCGTCCTCGGCAAGGTCATTGGCGGGGGCATGCCGGTCGGGGCCTATGGCGGACGCGCCGATGTGATGGGGTTCGTGGCGCCGGAAGGTCCCATGTACCAGGCCGGGACGTTGTCCGGACACCCGCTGGCCATGGCGGCCGGCATCGCGACGTTGGACGCGCTGCAGCCAAACGACTACGTGCGTCTCGAGGACACCGGCGCCCAGCTGGAAGCGCGGTTGAACGCTGCACTCGCCTCGCGCGGGGTTACCGGCACGGTGACGCGCGTCGGCTCGCTGCTGACGCTGTTCTTCCTTGACCACGCTCCGGTCGATGGCGCCGACGCGCTGACGGCCGATCGGCAGCGTTTCGGCACCTTCCACCGGGCCATGCTCCGCGCGGGGGTGCTCCTCCCTCCATCTCCGTTCGAGGCGTGGTTCCTTTCCCTTGCGCACACGAGTGCCGAGATCGACGCGATCGCCACGGCCGCGGAACGTGCCCTGGCCGAGGTCGCGGGCGCGTGACGGCGGCATCGACGGGTTCCGATCGCTTCCTCCGTGCGTGTGCCCGCGAGCCCGTCGACGTCACACCGGTGTGGTTCATGCGCCAAGCGGGTCGCGCGCTACCGGAGTACCGCCGCGTTCGTGAGACGGCCACGCTCGAGCAGATCGTCGGGGACGCGGCGCTGTGCACCGAGGTGACGCTGCAGCCGTTGCGGCGCCTCGGGGTCGACGCGGCGATCCTGTTTGCCGACATCACGACGCCGTTGCACGGGATCGGCATCGAGGTCCGGCTGGTCGACGGTGTCGGTCCGGTGATCGACGAGCCGATCCGCACCGACGCTGACGTCGGCCGGCTGCGCGCATTTGACGCTCGTGAGTCGGTCGGACCGCTGCTCGAGGCGATCGGCCTCGTGCGGCGCGAGCTGGCCAACGATCACGGCGTTCCGCTGATCGGCTTCGCGGGTGCGCCGTTCACGCTCGCGAGCTATCTCGTGGAGGGGCGTGCCAGCCAATCGGCGATCCGGCTGCGGACGCTGATGGCCACGCGTCCCGAGCTGGCCGAGCGCCTCTTTACGGCGTTGACCGACATGACGATCGCCTACCTCCGCGCGCAGGCCGGCGCCGGCGCCCAGGCGTTACAGGTCTTCGACTCCTGGGCGGGGACGCTGTCGGTCGCGGCATATGACTCGGCCGTCGCGCCGCACATGCGCCGGCTGTTCGACTCGCTCGACGACCTCCGGATCCCGCTGATCCACTTCGCGACCGGCAACCCGCAGCTGCTGCCGTCGATGGCGCGTGCCGGCGGGAGCGTGATCGGCGTGGATTGGCGCATCCCGCTGGACGACGCGTGGCGCTTGATCACAGCCGAGATCGGGCCGCGTGCCGTCCAGGGCAACCTCGATCCGGTCGCGCTGCTGGGTCCGTGGCAGTCGACCGCAGCCTCGGCGACCGACGTGCTGCGTGAGGCCGGCGGCAAGCCCGGACACATCTTCAACCTGGGCCACGGCGTGCTGCCGGAGACGGATCCCGACCAGTTGCGACGGCTGGTCGACCTCGTGCACGCGTGGCCCGTTGGCACGCACGAGGAGTCCCGCTTGTCCGCGCCGGTGCCGGCATGAACGGGCGCGAACGGCTCGTCGCGGCGTATCGACGCGAGCCCGTCGACGCGACGCCGGTCTGGTTCATGCGCCAGGCGGGCGGACAGCTGCCGGGTTACCAGCGTCTTCGCGCAACCTATTCGGTGATCGAGATCGCCCGCTCGCCCGAGCTGTGCGCGGAGGTCAGCGCGGGGGCGGTGGGCGCGCTCGGGGTCGACGGTGCCGTTCTCTTCGCCGACGTGATGCTCCTCGTCGAAGCGATGGGGGTCGAGCTCGAGCTCACGAGCGAAGGACCGGTGATCGCGCATCCGACTCGCTCGCTGGCTGACGTCCGCGCGCTGCGCGCCGTCGACGTCGACGCCGATCTCGGCTTCGTGCTCGAGGCGATCCGTCTGACGAGACGGCGCGTCGGTGATGCCGCAGGCGTGATCGGGATCTGCGGCGCTCCGTTCACGCTGGCCGCGTACCTGATCGAGGGCGGTCCGAGCCGCGACCAGGTCGTGGCGCGCGCGTTCATGCGCCGTGAACCCGGCGCATGGCACGAGCTTCTCGGCCGAATCACGGACGCGGCGGTCGGCTACATCGCTGCCCAGTCGGCCGCCGGAGCCGATGCGATCCAGGTCTTCGACAGCTGGGCCGGGTCGCTGACGGCGGCGGACTACCGCGCGTTTGTCGCGCCGCACACGCGCCGCGTTCTGGCGGCGGCACCGGCAACGCCGATCGTCCATTTCGCGACCGGCAGCGCGCATCTCCTCGGCGCGCTGTCAGCGGCCGGCGGTGACGCGATCGGCGTCGACTGGCGCGTCCCGATCGACGAGGCCGCCGCAGCCGTCGAGCACGAGGTCGGTCCGCGTGCCATCCAGGGCAACCTCGATCCTTCGCTCGTGCTGGCCGGGCGCGAGTCGATGGAAGCGGGCGCCGCGGACGTGCTGGCGCGTATCGGCGGCCGTGCCGGGCACGTCTTCAACCTGGGACACGCGGCGCCGCGTGACGCCGACCCAGCCACGCTCCGCGATCTCGCGTCATTCGTCCACGACCGAACGGCCGGCATCACCGCGGCCACCGACCCTGCGTCCTCACCTGGAGTCCCCGTGCATGCCTGATCTTGGCGTCCTGCTGATGACCTACGGCTCGCCGTCGTCGCTCGATGACGTGCCGCGCTACATGACGGCTGTTCGGGGTGGTCGCGTGCCCGAGCCCGAGCTCATGACCGAGTTCAAGCGGCGCTACCAGGTCATCGGCGGCTCGCCGCTCGTCCAGGTGACGGAGGCGCAGGCCGCCGCGCTCGAGACCGAGCTGACAGGGGAGGCGATCGTCCGCGCGGGTATGCGCTTCTCCGACCCGACCATCGAAGCGCAGCTGCGCGAGCTCTCCGCCGCGGGCGCTCGTCGCGTGGTCGCGATCGTGCTGTCCCCGCAGTACTCGCCGCTGTTGATGAGCGGATACGGCCGTGCGATCGATGCAGCGCTCGGGCAGATCGGTCCGACCGCACCCTTCGTCACGGTCGCTCCCGCGTGGCACCTCGAGCCCGACTTCATCGGCGCTCTTGCGGGTCGTATCCGGCAGGGGCTCGAGCGCCTTCCCCGCGGTGAACAGGCCAGCGCGCCCGTGTTGCTGACCGCGCACAGCCTGCCGCGACGCGTCGCGGACCAGGAGCCGGCGTATCTCGCCCAGCTCCAGGACACCGCGACCGCCGTCGCCGGGGCGGCCGGCCTGAGCGCGGACCGCTGGCGTTTCTGCTGGCAGAGCGCCGGCCACGAACCGGGTGAGTGGATGAAGCCCGACTTCGCCGACCTGATGCCGCAGCTCGCCGCTGACGGCCATCATTCCGTGCTGGTCGCGCCGGTCCAGTTCCTCTCGGATCACCTGGAGGTGCTCTACGACGTCGACATCGGAGCGCGCGATCAGGCCGAGGAGCACGGGCTGGCGTTCGCGCGCATCGAGTCGCTGAACGTGGACCCGCAATTCATTCGCGGGCTGGCCTCGGTCGCGCGACGCACCGCAGCGACGGTCCAGGTTCCTGCCGCGCCTACGCCAGTCGGCTGAGCGCTTCGCCCGCGGCCGGCGCCGCCCGCTCGAAATACGGTTCGAAGTCCTCGCTCCAGACGAGTCGCTCGTCGGTCGTGATGACCAGGGCCGAGTAGCCGGGAACCGACTCGATCCAATCGATCGCGTGGAGGCCCATGGCGAACGCCGCGGTCGCATAGGCATCGGCGTCCGTGAGGCTGGGACCCACCACGGTGACGCTCAACACGTCCTTCGGTGGCCGGCCGCTGCGTGGATCCACGATGTGGTCGCCGCGTTCGTAAGCGCCCGACGTCGCGACGGCTCCCTGCCGCGCGACCAGCACCGCGGCCACCTCCTCGTGCGCCCGCGGATGCTGGATGCCGACTCGCCAGCCCGCGCCGGTGGGTCCATTGCCACGGACGACCACGTCACCGCCGCCGGCGAGGAACAGGTTGCGCCCGCCCGCGTCTGCAAGGATCGCCGCCGCTCGTTCGATCGCCCAGCCCTTCACGAGTCCAGTGGGGTCGAACGCACCATCGGGGCGGTGCCGCCACGCGTCGTAGGCCCCGTACGTGGCACGCCGCGCGGCCTCGCATCGGTCGGCGACCTCGCGCACCTCGGCGCTTGCCCCATCGACCGTCAGCTCTCCGCGCTGGATCCGTGAGATCTCGCTGTCAGGGAGCCATGGGCTGAAGCGAGCATCTGCAGCGCGGAGGCTTGCAAACGCCGCGTCTAGCGCCTCGGACGGCACATCTGCGTCGCGTGCTTCGATCGTGATCGCGGTTCCCATGATCGATTCGACGCGGCGCATTGCCGAGCGGAGGTCAGTGTGACGCCGAGTCGAGCGCGGCCTGGAGCGAGCGCACGTAGGCCTCGGAGGTGAAGGTCGCGCCGCTGATGATGTCGATGTTGGCGCTCTGCGCTTTCAGTGCCTCCTGCCGCAGGATCGGTCCGACGTAGTCGCTGATCTGGCGCGAGAACCGCCGGTCGCTGGGCAGCTGCAGCGCCGCCAGGTCGACCAGCTTGCGACCCTGCAGCGTGACCTCGACCTGCACCGGCCCGTAGGGATTGTCGACCTCGGGTCCGTCGACCACCTGCTTGCCGTTCGCAGGCGTGTCGGTCGGCTGGGGCGGCTCGGCGGTCGGCGTGGGGTTGCCCGCGCGCCCGGACTGGGGCGTCGCCCGTGGGATGGACGTCGGGGTCGGCGTCGCCAGCCCGACAACGGCCACGGGTGGCGGATTGCCATTCGTCGCGGACGCCGGGTCATCCGGCGTGTGGAAGCTGATCAGCAGCACCACGCCGATCACGGTGGCAACGAGTGCCACGACCCCGCGTCGAGGCACGCGGTCGACTTTGTGCCGATCAGAACGCGAAGCGTTCGGCATGGATCTGCTTTCGAGGAACACCCAGCGCGCGGACGGAGCGCTGGACGTGGTGGATCATCGACTCGGGTCCGCACACGTAGATGTCGCGCTGATAGAGGTCCGGGACCATCCGCTCGAGCGATCGCGGCGAGAACAGGTCTCCCTGTCGGTCCGGCCGGCGTCGCCCGATCAGATAGTGGACGCTGGCGCGGCGCGATCGCATGAGTTCATCGATCTCGTCCTTGAAGACGACCTGGTCCCAGGAACGCGCGCGATACAACAGCACGACCTCGTTGCGCCGCCCGGACGACTCCTCGAGCAATGCTCGGAGCGGGGTGATCCCGATCCCGCCCGCGATCAGCAGCACGCCCGGTTGCGTCCGCGCTGCGCCGGTGAAGGCGCCGTAGGGCCCTTCCAGGAAGACAGGCGTGCCGATGCGGAGGCGCGTCATGGCGTCCGTGTCGTCGCCAGTGCGCTTCACCGTGAAGCGCAGGTATTGCGTGTTCGGCATGGCCGACAGCGAGAACGGATGTGGTCGCCACCAGCCACCACCGGTCAGGAAGCGGCAAACGAAGAACTGGCCCGCGCGAACCGGCAGCCCGTCGAGGTCCCGTCCCGTGATGTAGACGGACATCACCCCGAGCGTTTCTTCGACCAGGTTGGCAACCCGGAAGCGATGCCGTGCGTAGAGTCGAAGCGGTTGGCCGATCCGAAAGGCCACCAGGCACGCGATGACGGCCGCATAGAGCGCGATCCAGTACGCCTGCGCGATCGTGTCGGAGGCGAAATCGGTGCCGACCGTCAGCTGGTGCGCGAATGCGAGCGCGATGGCGAGGTAGCCGTAGAGATGGATTCCGTACCACGTCTCGTACGAGAGGCTGCGGCGCGCCAGCCGGACTGAAGTCGCCGCGACGACGATCATCATCCCGAGCCCGACGGTCGCCATCAGCACGAACGAATAGGTGCCCAGCAGCGTCCACCACTCGGCAAGCACGTCCGTCCTCGCGATCCCGGCGTAGCCGATCGTGGTCAAGACCGTGTGGGCGACCAGGAGCCAGACGGTCGCGAATCCCACCCAGCGGTGCCAGCCGATCAGGCGGTCCGTTCCGAACAGCTGGTCCAGCCACGGGCTGCGGGATACGAGCAGCAGGCCGATCAGCGCCAGGTACGTTCCCAGCAGGGCCGTGAGCTGCCCCGCCGCGTTGATGGCCGTGGACGCATCCGCGATGTTCGCGATGCCGCCGTGACGCACCCACATGCCCACGATGAGAGCGGCATTCAGCACGAACACGATGAGGATCTCGACTGCGGCCACCGGCCAGCGTCGAGGCAGCGGGGAGGGGCGCGGCTGGGAGCTCGCCCGGCCGGAGAGCAAGGACGGTTCCGTCATCATGGCGACCGTACGAGCGCAACCTTTCGGTTCGATGACGCGAACGAGCGGGAGGACGATCGATGGCGACGAAGGAGCGAACCGCTCGTGCGCGGGACAAGCCGCCGCCGGCGCCAGACGCGCTCGTACGGGAACAGGCAGGGCGGTATCGCAGCGGTGACGAGCGGTTCATCGTGCGGCAGGACGGCGGACAGTGGTTCGTCACCGATTCGCAGCAGATCAACGAGTTCGGGCTCGAGATGGTCCTCGGTCCGTTCGGAACGGTCGCCCTCGCCAAGGACGCCATGGCGTCGCAGCGTGAGCATCCGGCGGGCGCAGAGCCCGGAGCAACCATCCGACCGATCACGTCGGCGCGGAAGCCGCCCAGCCCGAGACCGAAGCCTGCGGAGCCACCCAGAGCCAAGGCAGAGCCGGCTCCCGAGATCGAGCCGGAGCTCGAACCAACGGCTGAACCGAAGCGGCCGGCCAAACCAACGCCCGAACCCGAGCCGCCGCCAGAAGTTGCGGTGGAGTACCTGCCCGCCGAGTGGCGCCCAACCGGAGACGAGCGCGACCAGGTCGCGCGGCAGGTCCGCGTCATCAACGACGCCTGGGTCACAGGCAATCCCGAGCGGATGCGCGACGCGCTCGACAACGACGTCGTCTTCGTTCAGCCAGCGTTTGCCGATCGCGCGACCGGCCGCGAGGCTGCCATCGCCAGCTACCGGGAGTTCGTCACCCAGGCGCAGCTGCGCCGGTACGCGGAGTCGGAACTGTCGATCGACATCGGCGGTCACACGGCCGTCGCAAGCTACCGCTGGCGGATCGTGTACTCGATGAACGGCAATGACTTCGACGAGACCGGCCGCGACCTGTTCGTCTTCGATCGCTTCGGCACGCGCTGGAAGCTGGTCTGGCGCCTCCTGCTGCCGGACCCGAGCGGGCAAACGTAGCGGGAGTTCCTCGGCGAATGAGACCCTGCCGCCTCGTTGCTGATCGAGCCGCGGGTGTGGCGTGAGGCGATTGCCTATCGACTGGCGTATCGCCTCCACGGGTAGCGCCAGGCCAAGCAGCTCGACAAGGCCGCGTTGGGTGGTCACGCGCGGCGGAGGAAGGCGATACCCACGCTCGTCGAGGGCGATCAGCGATTGACCGGGGTCGCGGCCAGGACGCGCGCGGCGCGTACGGCGCGGCCTACGCGCCGCTCATCCGTGCAGCCGGTACGGGCTTGGCTGGCGGAACGTCACCGGCCGACAGCTGTTGTCTGACTCTCGAGCCGGCCGGCGGCGCTCCGGCCGAGGCCTGCTAGTTCGGCCGGCCGGAACCCTCGTTGCCATTGCCGCCGCGATCGCGCAGGAAGCGCTCGATCTCGCCGATCAGCTCGTCGCCGGACGGCAGCCGCGACTCGTCGACCATGCCCTCCATCCGCTCGACGTAGGCGCGCGTGTCCGAGTCGGCGGTCGTTGCCGCGTCCAGGCGCCGACGCAGCTCGTCGGCCTCGGTCGGCAGGCCGCCGAGCGCCGGCTCGACGTTGAGATGCCGCCCGACGGCATGGAGCAGCTCGATGGCCGCCGCCGGGTATGCGCCGCTGACGTAATGCGGCACCTGCGCGAAATAGCCGACCGTTGGGATGCCTGACTCGGCCACCGCCATGTCGATCACGGAGATCGCCGCCGCGGGGACGCGCAGCAGTCCCGCCGGGCCTGCCTGCACCTGGCCGCGCAGCAGCCCGGGGCGCGATTCGGTCCCCAGAACCGGCACGGCACGGGTATGCGGCACGGCCGCGGGGATCGATCCCAGACCGATCCACTCGACGACGTTGAGCGTCTTGGCCAGGTCCGCCAACTCCGCCGCGAGCGTCTTCCAGCGGTAGTCCGGCTCGGGACCCGCCAGGACGAGCAGCTCGCGGCCGTCGATCAGCGAGCGCCGCAGCGTGAGCTCGGGCCAGGTCAGCTTGGATGGCCGGCCGTCCGAGATCTCGAGCGTGGGGCGCCTGGCGCGGTAATCGAAGATCGCGTCGCCGTCGAACTGGCCGATGACGTCGCCCGACTCGGCAAGCTTGTTCGCCGCGGTCGTTGCCGCGGACCCGGCATCGACCCAGCTGTCGAACGCGGCAATCGCGGTCGGCGCCTTGAGGGTCAGCGGCTTGTCGAGTCTGAAGAGCGGCACCAGATGAGCATAAGCGGGGAGCGTGGACGCGGCCTTCCGCGTGGACCGTGGTACGGTCGGGGCGGTGCGGAAACCGAATCACGCGACGCCAATGCTCGTCTCGGCGTTGCTGCTCCTGATCGTTGCAGGCTGCGCGTTGGACGCGTCCGCTGGTGTGGTCATACCCACGCCGAGTCCCCCCGCAACGGTGGCGGAGTCGCCCACGGATGCGTCATCGAGCGCGTCTCCCGCCGCCACGAGCAGCCCGCCTGCCGGCGATTCGCCTGGTGCCTCCGCTTCGCCTGGTGCCTCCACTTCGGCCGGCGAGTCGGCGAGCGCCATCGATGCCACGCCTTCGCCTTCGCCGTCGTCGTCCGCAGCCGCTCCCTCGGAGAGTGCGGCGACGAAGCCGTCCAAGGAGGTGATGGGCTTCTTCCTGCCATCGCAGCTCGATGACGTGCAGGCCAACGCCGACCTCGGCGTCCTGACCGCACTGGCCTACTTCGGTATCTCGTCGAACAAGAACGGCGGGCTCCACCGGACGGCGGGCGGCGCACCGGACTTCCGCTGGACCGCCTGGAACGACACGCGAATGACCCACCTTATCGACGACGCGCACGCGGCCGGAACCAAGATGATCATGACTCTCACGCGGTTCTCGTGGAACCACACGGAAGCGGTCGGGACCGTGAAGCTACTGTCGAGCCAGCACGCTCGCGAGCGACTTGCCGAGCAGGCCGCGGCTGAGGTGGTCGCGCGCGGCGTCGATGGGATCAACGTCGATTTCGAGCCGATCCCCGACGGGCAGAGTGCGAACTTCGTCGACTTCGTGCGCCGGCTTCGGCATGAGCTGGATGCACGGCAGCCGGGCCTCGAGCTGACCGTCGACACGACCGGGTACATCGCCAACTACGACGTCGCCGGGTTGACCGCCCCGGGAGCGGCGGACGCGCTCTACATCATGGCCTACCACTACACGGGCTCCTGGTCACGGCGCAGCGGAGCGGTTTCGCCGTTGCATCGCAGCACGTACGACGTGGCCGACACCGTCGACGCGTTCCTGAAGCTCACGACTCCGGACAAGCTGATGCTCGGACTGGCGTGGTACGGGAACCTCTGGTCGACGCGGACCAGTAGCCTCAACTCGAGGACCCGGCCGGGAAGCTCGAGGTACGGCTTCCCCGGCAGTCTTCCCTACTCGGACGCCGCAGCCGTGGCAGCCGAGCACGGCCGGCTGTGGGATCCGGTCGAAGAGGTGCCGTGGACGCGCTGGCAGGCGCGCGCATGTTCCAGCTGCCCGCTCACGTGGCGCCAGCTCTACTACGAAGACGCGCAGAGCCTGGAGGCCAAGCACCAGCTGGTCATTGACCAAGGGCTGCGCGGCACGGGCATCTGGACGCTCGGCTTCGGAGGGAGCGGCACCGAGCTGTACGACGAGATGCGCAGCACGTTCGGCTCGCACTAACCGTCCCAGCCCCCGAAGTTGCCCCACAAATGAGCTGGCGGCCCGCATTCGTGCGAACCGCCAGTTCGGGAGGGAGGAGGTACGACCCTGGAGGGAGAGGTCCGGGTCGCTGTTCGGTTGTAGCTCGTACTTTGCAACGGCCAGCCTGTCGATTCGATTACGCAGAAATGCGAATGCGTCGGCGTTGACCGGACGTGCGGATGCGGCAGACACGGCGCCTGACTACGCTTCGCGCATGACCGACACGAAGGCTCCAACGACCAGCGCCGCCTCGCCACGGGACGTGCTCCGCCCGCTGCGGCAGGTCCGGCAATACCGCGAGTTCACCGAAGAGCCGCTGTCCGACGAGCAGCTGCGCGCCATCCTCGACGTGGCCCGCTGGACCGGAAGTGGCAACAACAGCCAGCCGTGGCGGTTCATCGTTCTGCGCGACCGCGATCGCATCCGGGAGATCGCCGAGGCCGGCGTGCCGCAGACGCGCACGCTGCGAACCGCGCCCGTGGCCGTCGCGATCACCCTGCCGGACCTGCATGACCGGCTGCTGTCGCTGGCCTACGACGATGGGCGTTGTGCCGAACGCATCCTGATTGCCGCCTCGATGATCGGCGTCGGGGCTGGGATCGCGTGGGTGCGGACCGATGCGCACGACCTGCTCGCTCGCCTGCTCGGCGTCCCGGAAGGGCGCACCGTTCGAACGATCATGGGCATCGGCCATCCGACCGACGCGGCCCGCGCCCTCAAGAACCCAGGCCAGCCGGGTCGGCTTCCGCTCGAGGAAGTGCTGTTGTAGCCGGTCGACCCCGTCCTGCCGGGGACCGACTGTGCTCCGGCTGCGCCCCGGCTCGCTCCCGGGTCCCTCCTAGGCGACCAGCTCCGTGAAGAGGTGCTCGAGCTCTCGCTTCGGGTCGAGGGTGAGACCGGTGTGCACCTCGGCGGGCTGGATGATCGTGCTCGATGGCGCCACCAGCCAGTGGAAGCGTTCGTGGCTGGGCAGCTCCGCGATCGGGCCGCCGCGCGGATCGCCGGCTGCGACTTGCGCGATCAGGTCCAGGTGCGAGCGGATCGCAGCGGCGTCGGCGTCCGGCGCGATGGCGCGCAGGCGTGACTCCTCGAGTGCGACGCGAGCGGCCAGGAAGCGAAGCGGCCGGCAGAACAGGATCACGCCGCCGTTGAATGACTCGCCCCGCTCGATGCTCGGCACGACCCGGAGGATGGCGTACTGGAATGGGCTTGGATCAGCCACGCCGCGCCTCGAGGATCCCGCGTCGCGCGGTCTCCGCCTCGGCGACCCACTCGCGCGGTGCGGTCATGCGGGCCGTGAGGTACTCCACGTAGCGCGCCCGCTGCTCGGACGGATCTCCATCGGTGAGCCACGCGTCCGGAACCATCTCGACGATCGACTCGAGCGCTCCACGGTGACGGCGCCAGCCATGCGTTCATCCGCGTCCGCCACCGACTCCGCGAACGGCAACAGCACGTGGTCGCGGATCCGCTCGAACGGCTGCCGCGCGTGCTCGGCGGCGTTGCGCCACGTGTACTGGATGTACAGCGACGCGCCGTGGTCGATGAGCCAGTTCCGCCCGTGCCACGCGAGGATGTTGGGGTTGCGCACCGTGCGGTCGGGGTTCGTCACCAGCGCATCGAACCACACGATGTCGGCCGCGACGGAGCCATCCGGCACGGGACCGACCGCGGACCGGAAGGGGAGGGCGCCCGGCAGGAAGTCGACGCCCAGGTTGAGCCCCGTCGAGCGTTCGATCAGCTCGCGGACCTCCGGATCCGGCTCGGCTGCCCCGAGGGCCGGGTCGAGCTCCAACAGCACCAGCTCGGGGATGACCAGGCCGAGCGCACGAGCCAGCTCGCCGCAGATGACCTCGGCGACCAGCACCCGCGGGCCCTGCGCTGCGCCGTGGAACTTGAGGACGTAGAGCCCGTCGTCGTCCGCTTCCACCAGGCCGGGCATGGAGCCGCCCTCGCGCAGCGGCGTGACGTAGCGAGTGGCGCGAACGGTGCGAAGCATCTCGCAGGCAGCGTAGCTGCCGCGGTGGCGATCTTTCTCCGCGGCGCAGCACTTCGCCTTGCGCCGCTGCGCGCGAAGCGGCCGGGTCGCAGCGTCCCGCTGCGCTCCGTCCGTCGCTTGCGTCAGCGGCTCACGTTGCGGTACTTGCGAACGGACAGCGGGATGAACACCGCCAGGATCACCACGAACCAGCCGAGTGTCACCAACAGCGGTTGCTGTGCGGGCAGGCCCGAACCAACGAACGGGTTGGGGTTGCCCCATAGCTCGCGCAGGGTGGCCGTCAGCGTGCTGATCGGATTCCACTCGGCGATCGGTTGCAGCACCGGTGGCAGCGTGGCAGGCGGGACGAACACGCTCGAGATGAAGGTGATCGGGAAGATCACCACGAAGATGACCTGCTGGCCGACTTCCACGTTCGGCACGGACAGTCCGAGCCAGATGCCAAGCCAGGACATGCAGTAGGCGAACAATGCGAGCAGGAGGAAGCCTTCGATCAGGGCGACGAAACTGGTGTGAACGCTCCAGCCGATGACGTAGCCGGTGATGATCAGCACCACCAGGATGCCGGCGTTGTAGATGACGTCGGAGAACGAGCGACCGATCAGCACCGACGAGCGTGCGATCGGGAGTGAGCGAAATCGGTCGATGATGCCCTTGGCCATGTCGTCCGCCATGCCGATCGCCGTCGTTGCGGAGGCGAAGGCGATCGTCTGGACGAAGATGCCGGGCATCAGGAACTCGCGATAGCTGCCTCCGCCGGGAATCGGGATCGCTCCGCCGAGGACGAACGCGAAGAGCAGCACGAACATGATCGACTGGATGACCGCGAAGATCGCCAGCTCCGGGATCCGCGGCACGCGCTTGAGATAGCGCCATCCGATGATCAGGCCGTCCCGCAGCGTCTGGCCCCAGCCGCTCCGCAGCACGGGACGCGTCGCTTCGCGCGCGGATGCGGGGGCCGTCATGCTGCCTTCTCCGTCGCAGCTGCGTCCTCGGCGGCGTGGCCGGTGAGCGTGAGGAACACGTCGTCGAGACTGGGCCGGTGCATCGCGACGTCGTCGACGTCGACGTTCGCGTCGGCGAGCTCGCGGACCATCTGCACGAGCATCGAGGCGCCACCGTTGCTGGCCACGGACAGGCGGCGTGTGTGCTCGTCGAGCGTCACTGCTGCGCCGGCGGAGACCCGCTCCAGCACGTTTCGGGCAGCGGGGATGTCCTCGCGGCGCTTGACCACCAGGTCCAGGCGCTCTCCGCCGATCTGCGACTTGAGCTCATCGGATGTGCCGCGGGCGATGATCGTGCCGCGGTCCACCACGGCGATCTGGTCCGCCAGCTCGTCCGCCTCCTCGAGGTACTGCGTCGTCAGCAACAGCGTGGTTCCCTCGCGCACGAGGTCCCGGATCACGTCCCACATCCCGAGGCGGGAGCGCGGGTCGAGCCCCGTGGTCGGCTCGTCCATGAACAGGATCTGCGGCCGGCCGATCAGGGCGCTCGCCAGGTCGAGGCGGCGCCGCATTCCACCTGAGTAGGTCTTGACCACGCGGTCGCCTGCGTCGGCCAGGTCGAACTGTTCCAGCAGATCCGTCGCCCGCGCTTTCGAGTCGGGCGAGCTCATCTGGTAGAGCCGGCCGAACATCCACAGGTTCTCGCGTCCCGTGAGGTTCTCGTCCACGGCCGCGTACTGGCCGGACAGGCCGATCACGGAGCGTAGTTGCTGTGACTGGCGCACGACGTCAAAACCGGCGACCGTTGCGTGGCCCGCGTCCGGTTTGAGCAGCGTGGCCAGGATCCGCACGGTCGTGGTCTTGCCAGCGCCGTTCGGTCCGAGCAGGCCCAGCACCGAGCCCTCGGGCACCCTCAGATCGAGGCCGTCCAGCGCGCGCACCTGGTTGCGGCCCCGGCGGCCGCGATAGATCTTGACGAGGCCCTCCGCGATGACGGCATCGTCGGCCACGGGCGACTCCTTCCTGCCTGTCATCGAGCGGACGGCGTTGAGCATTCGCGTTTCGTCGAGCCCGGGAAGGGTAGCAGTCGGGTGTTTTCGGAATGTTTCGCGGGAGCGGTGATCGACGGCAGCCCGTCATTCGAGTGCTGGTGCAGGAAGGTGGGTCGCGGAGAGGTGGTCTGCGGACGATCGATGGACGGCCGGGCGGACATCACGGCTCCTTTGAACGTTCCGCGAAACATCGCAGAGTTGCGTCCGTCGGCGGATCTCTCTTCGAAGTGACCTGGAGTTCTCGTGGCGACCGCTCTTTCGCAGCAGCTGCAGTGGGGGTCGGTCGACGACGTGCCCGCGCTCTGGCTGGAGCGCGCGGCGACCTTCACCGCGGGCATCAGCTTCCGTGTCGGTACCGCCGACGAGCGGCCTGGCTGGCGTGGTCTTACGCATCTCCTGGAGCACCTCGTCCTGGAGGCGCTCGGGCGCGAACGGGTGCATACCAACGCCAACATCTCGCCCGCTGTTCACCTCGTTCTACGCCATCGGCGACGAGGAGCGGGCGAGTGATTTCATCCAGCACGTCCTTCGGAGCCTCGCCCGGCTGAACGCCGGCCGGCTGGGCACCGAGGCGAGAGAGGTGGTCAGCGAGCTTGCGACGGCAGGCCGTCCGGGCCTCGAGGAGACGCTGTTGCGCCGTCGTTACGGCGCGACCGGGGTCGGGCGCGCCGGGTTGCCGGAGCTGGCAGTGCACCATGCCGAGCCACAGCACGTTGCCGCGTGGGCCTCGACGCATTTCAGCCGCCACAACGCCGCGTTCTGGTTCGCCGGCGCTCCTCCTCGCTGGCTCGAGATGCCGCTCGCCAACGGGCAGTGGCACCCAGCGCCACCGGCCGAGCCGATCGGGTGGCTGCCGCTTCCCGGCGTCGGGGCGTTCGAGGGAGATGGGGTCGGTCTTTCGATCGTCGTTCCGACCGGACCGGCAGCGGCGCTCGGCGTCTTCGTGCTGGAGCGGCGTGCGCAGTCGCTGGTGGACCAGGCGCTCTGCAAGCGGCTGGCCGTGCGGGCACGGCCCATCTCGCTCGACCGGACGCACGTGGCCGTGATCGCCGACTGCGAGCAGGGTTTGGTGCCGAGCGTGGCGACTGCCCTGGTGGACGTGGTCGACGATCTCAGCCGGCACGAGCCGACACCCTCCGAACTTGCCGAGTGGCTCATCTCGTCGGAGGCAACGCTCCGCGATCCGGCGCGGGCAGCCGACGTGGCACGCACAGAGGCGCACCGCCTGCTCCTCGGCGGCGATCCGCGCGACCCGGAGGCGCAGCTCGACGAGCGCAGGCGAGTCCGGACGGTCGACGCGACCGCGGAGGTCAGTCGCGCCACCGCATCCCTGCTGATGCTGCTTCCAAGCGCCGTTCGCTGGAGCGACGCTCGTCTCGCGCGCATCCCCGATGGCCCGACGGAACAAGTCAACGGCAAGAAACTGTCGGCCAGGAACGGCGATCACTCCGGTCGTGCCCTGACCCTGGGTCTCGACGCCATCTCGTTGGTGCCGGCCAAGAGCGCGGCCGCCCAGACGGTTCGCTACGCCGATTGCGAGCAGATGCTTCTCGAGGGAGACGGCACGCGCACGCTCATCGCCCGAGACGGCACGATCGTCCGCCTCGACCCACAGGAGTGGAAGGAGAGCGACGCGATCACGACGCTGCTCGACAACAGCGTCCCGAGCGATCGGCGCGTCCGCCTCGCCCGCCCTCTTTCGTAGACGACCGGCCGCTCACCGTTTCAGGCACCAGGTCTCAGGCACCGGCAAAGAGCAGCCGCCCCACGACGTAGCCAGCGGCCCCGCCGATCAACGCGAAGGCCAGCGAGCGGCGCGGTGTCGTCACCAGCGCGCCGATTGCCGCGGTCCAGACCGGCGCCGCGACCAGCGTTCGGTCCGGGTTGATCAGGGAGAGGACCGCGAGGCTGGCGAAGATCGGTGCCGGCATCCGGGCAAGCACGTGCTCGAGCCGTCCGCGCGGCCGCGGCAGCACGACGACGCTGGCGGCACGGCTGCCGTAGGTGATCGCCCCGAGGACGCAGCATGACGAGCAGGTTCACGAGCGATCCTCCGGCAGCGCCACCGCGAGGCCGGCGATCACTGGGGCAAGCGCGCGAATGTCGGGCAGCGTGAAGCAGATGACCGCGGTGATCGCGGCCGCCATCACGGCCCGGAACGCGTACGAACGCGTCCGGCTGGCGAGGGCCGCGAGCCCGATGAAGAGCACGGGGAAGACCGCCGATGCGAAGCCTTCGACGCCCGGGATCGTCGCACCTGCAACACCGAGAACCGTGCCCAGCAGCCAGGCGCCGTAGCACACGATCCCGGCAACGAGCAGCGTTCGCTCGGCCGCGAGCGTCCGCTCGGGTCCGGCCGGCACTCGGTGCGCAGTCGCGACGGTGAAGCCGAAGGTCTCGTCGATCATGAAGAACGCCAGCAGCGCCCGGCGGATCGCGGAAGAGCCGAGCCAGGGCCGGATGACGGCGCCCATCACCACGTGGCGGAGGTTCAGCACGAGCGCGGTCAGGATCAGCGCCGGTGCGCCGGCTCCTGCAGCGAGGAGGCCGATCGAGGCGAACTGCAGCGAGCCAGAGAACACGACGACCGACATCAGGACCGTCAGCTCGGGACCGAGGAGTGGCCGAGCAGCGGCGCCGTAGAGCACGCCGAACACCCCGATGGCCGCGGCCGCTGGCAGGCAGTTGGCCACCGTGACCCGCACCTGGTGGAGATCAAGGGCGGCGGCTTCCACGCGTGGTTCTTCGACCGAGGTCACGAATCGACTGTACCGGCCCACGCTGGTTCGCCGGCGGCCGGTGCCGCGTCGACTCTCAGCTGCCCTGTTTGTATGAGCCCTCGAGTCGGGTTTCGGCAAGCAACCGGTCGGCCATGGCGGCCTTCACCGCGATCTCGGTCAGCGGGGTGTTCCCGTCGAGGGGTCGCGACAGCGCATAGAGCGTGAACTGGTAGGCGTGTCGCTTGGGCGGGCACGGTCCGCCGTAGCCTCGGCGGCCAAAATCGTTGACCGCCTGGCCGTCGGGGAACCTCGCTGCGTCTCCGGCGCCCTCGGCGAGTCTGCCCGATGTCTGTGGCGCGATGTCGGTGAGCAGCCAATGCAGGAAGCCGTTCGCGTCGGGGTCCGTGACGATCAGGACCAGCTCCTGCGTCCCCGGCGGCGCCCCGCTCCAGTCGAGGGGCGGCGACACGTCGGAGCCGCTGCAGCCGTACTGCAATGGGATCGCGCCGCCATCGGAGAAGGCCGGGCTGGTCAGCGTGAAGGGCGCGGTCGACGCAGGCGACGGTTGAGCACTCGTTTGCAGCGAGGCGGCCAAGCCGTTGCACGCGGCGACTGCCAGGGCCACGGCGCACCAGAGCGCGCCCAGTCGAAGACGAGTTGGCATATGCGGAATCAAGCTTGCGCGGTTTGGGCCAACTGACAGAAAGTGACAGGATTTGGCCCTATGGTTGAACCATCAGAACGATGCAGCAGGAGCGGCAGATGGACGACCGTGGAGAGATCCGGCTTGAGCTCATCACCCTTCCAGTGACCGACGTGGACCGCGCCAAGGCGTTCTATGCGGACCAGTTCGGTTTCCATGTCGACTACGACCAACGTGTCAACGAGAGCCTTCGCTTCGTGCAGCTGACGCCACCGGGTTCGGCCTGCTCGATTGCGATCGGGGAAGGGCTGACCACCGCGGAGCCCGGTTCCGTGCGAGGGATGCAGGTCGTCGTGCCCGATGTGGAGGTCACGCGACGCGGGCTGCTGGCGCATGGCTTCGATCCGGGAGCGGTCCAGGAGCTTGACTGGGGGCGCTTCCTCTTCTTCGCGGATCCGGACGGGAATGGCTGGGCCGTCCAGCAACTGCCGAACCGATCCGCCCCGCCGACCAGCTGAGGGTGACCATCGTGCGCACTTCGCCGCGACTTCCGCACGGACGGACCGGCACCAGTCGAAACCTGCCCGGATGGGTCGACCCGGGTCCGATCGATCGATGCGGCCGCAACGCCAGTCGGACGTTCGCTCCCCGCCAACCATGCGCTGACCGGAGGCCGCTGCCAAGCGACTGAGGGGCTGGCGAGCGGACGCAGGAGCGGCTACAACTTCGCGGCATGATCGGCCCATCGCATGCACAGCTGCGAGGCTTCATTCTGCGTGAGACCCGGCTGCGCGAGGTGCCGGGGATTCCAGGGATCCGCCTCTATCAGACCGAGGACGTGACGGCACTCTGGCACCGCACGGCCAGCGTCCTGCGACTGGATGACCCACCACTGCCGTACTGGGCCTTTGCCTGGTCTGGCGGCCTTGGCGTCGTGCGATTCCTGCTCGAGCAGCCTCTGACCGTCCGAGGACAGACCGTGCTCGACCTCGGGTCGGGGTCCGGTCTCTGCGGGATCGTCGCCGCCACCCTCGGCGCGGCGTCGGTTGTCGCGGTCGATGTGGATCCGCTTGCTGCCGTCGCTGCCGAGCTGAATGCACACTCCAACGGGGTCGAACTGGATGTGAAGGTGCGCGATCTCCTCGATGATTCGCCACCAACCGTCGACGTCATCCTCGCCGGGGACGTCAGTTACGAAGAGCAGATGGCGGCGCGAATGCTGCGATGGCTGCAGGAAGCCGCAGCCGGGGGATCGCATGTCCTTCTCGGTGATCCCGGGCGTCGGTGGTTCCAGGACGGGGCCGCGACGAGACTGGCGCCAGTCGGGGACTACACGGTTCAGGTCGACCGCGAGATCGAGGAGGGCGGCCTGAAACGCTCCACCGTCTACACGCTGAGCCGGTAGGCCGCATTTCGATTCGAAACGGCCAGACGGACGACGCGGAAACAGCCCGATGAGGGTGGCTGTTTGACGATCTGCGGCGCGTCTCCGACGATGTGCACTGTCGGCGACGGAGCCGGCGGCGCGATGCTCGCGACGAGGAGAAGTTGATGGCTCGAATTCGCCACGGCCGGGTGGGCCGGCTTGCCCTGTTCGCGATCACGATCGCGATGGTGGGTGCCGGGTTCGGCACGACCAGCTCGCTCGCTCAGGTGAACCGCGCGCCGCTGGTCGGCGCGAGCGCCTGCGCCTCGGCCCCACCGAACGAGTCGTCCTCGCCCAGCGCTTCGGCGGAGGCAGCGGCTTCGAGCGCGCCCAAGTCGGCGCAGCCGTCGGAGTCCACGTCGCCCGCACCCACCTGTGAGCCGGCGGCCACCGAGGCGCCGCCGACCGAAACAGTGGCACCGACCGAGGCGCCCACACCCGAGCCGACGGCCAAGCCCACCGAGAAGCCAACACCGACGGTGGAGCCCACCGTCGCACCGACGGTCGAACCGACCGTTGAACCCACGATCGAGCCCACGGTCGAGCCGACGACTGCCCCACGAGCCCACGACCGAGCCGACGACCGAGCCCGACGACCGAGCCCACGGTCGAGCCGACGGCAGAGCCCGGCGCGTCAGGCGAGCCTGCCACAGACACCGGTCCCACCACGGTCACCGGCACGCTGACCTACACGAACGCGTTCTTCACGCTTGGCGTGGCGCAGCCCGTCATCCTGCTCGAGGACGAGGGCGGCTTCGTGGATCGTGACCGCTCATTCGTGATGCCGATCGAGTCGCAGGTGCTGGGCAAGTTCACCTCCGACTTCTACACCTCGCCGGTGAGCTACAGCCTGTCGCTGCCCGTGCAGCCGCAGGGCACGCTTCACGACGTCAACCACGACGGCAAGACCGACACCGGCGTGATGATCTTCGCGCCGGCGTACTGGACGAACACCTGGGGTGATCCCTACCTCGAGCGTCGCGACCTTCAGGGCGGTGGCTGGTCGAGCGCCTACGCCTCGACGCGCGTGAGCTCGGACCCGGACAACTACCTCGAATGGACCGGCGGCAAGGTCCTGGTCTATGCGCCCGACGGCAACCAGCAGTACCCGTCCGGCTTCGGCGACGACAAGAAGCTCTTCACCGATGACGACCCGATGATGGACGTGCCCCAGGGCTGGTCCGTCATCGATATGGACCAGACGCCTTTTGCCATCGACCGGTCGACAAACCCGACGATGGACCTCATCGAGCCCGGCAACACCGCGCTCGACGACTTCTCGAGCATGAGCTACACGGACGCGTTCGACGCGATGATCAAGCGCTTCGAGACGTTCTACCCCTTCACGCAGCTCAAGAACATCGACTGGCAGGCCAAGTCGGATCAGTTCCGGCCCATGTTCGAAGCGGCCGAGCAGGCTGGTGACGATCACGCGTACCAGCAGGCGCTCCAGGCGTTCCTCTTCTCCATCCCGGACGTGCACATCGGGGCGGAGTTGCCCGCGCTGAACGACGACTTCCAGAAGGCAGTCGCGGGTGGTCTCGGCTTTGCCATCGCGCAGACCGACGACGGCAACTTCGTGACCAGCTTCCTGACGCAGGGCGGTCCAGCATTGCAGGCCGGCATGAAGCTCGGCGCGCAGATCATCTCGCTCGACGGCAAACCGATCGAGGACGTCGTGGCGAACAACGTTCCCTGGTCGTCCCCGTTCAGCACGGACGTCGCGAAGCGCCTGCAGCAGCTGCGCTATGCGGTGCGGTTCCCGCTCGACAAGGGCAAGGTCGCGGTGACGTACATCAATCCCAACGGGGGCGGCAAGCAGACGTCGACCCTGAACGTGGTCAACGAGTTCGACAGCTTCACCGCCACGTCGTTCTACGCCGGGCAGTCACCGACCGAGCTCCCCGTCGAGTTCAAGATCCTTCCCGACGGCATGGGTTACATCAAGATCGACACGTTCTCGGACAACGAGGTCCTGATGATCCAGCTCTGGGAGCGGGCGCTCGCGTTCATGAACGGCAACAACCCGAGCGGCGCCAAGATCCCAGGCCTGGTCATCGACATGCGCCAGAACCGTGGCGGTGACGGCTGGCTCGCGCAGCAGATGGCGGCCTACTTCTTCGACAAGGACACGTTCTACGGGACGTCGTCCCAGTACAACAGCCCCGGCAATGACAGCACCATGATCCCGCCGCGGTCTGACCTCCAGTACGACGGCAAGGTCGTGGTCATGGTCGGCCCAGGCTGCGTGAGTGCCTGCGAGTTCTTCTCGCGCGGCATGACCATCAACAACCGCGCCACGATCGTCGGCCAGTACCCGTCAGCGGGTGGTGGCGGATCCGTGGACGAGTTCGAGATGCCCAGTCAGATCTTCGTCGAGATGCCCATCGGCAAGACCGTCGATGCGGACGGCAACATCGTCATCGAGGGTGTCGGCATCGTGCCGACGGTCAAGGTGCCGGTGACCGTTTCAACGGTGCTCGCCGCTGCGAAGGGCGCGGACGTCGTGCTCAACGCGGCCGAGAAGGAGATCGAGAGCGAGACAACGGGTGGCGGCTCCGGCGGCTGAGTCGTTCTGCGCCGCCGACCACGAATTGGCAGCCGATCCTGTGGACTGGGCCGCGCGCGGTAGCGACACGGTTGGTCGCGCATGCTCGCGGCTAACCTGGCGTCCCGCCCGCAGCGTCGGAATGTGACAAATCGGCGCTCCACGCAGGCACAATTCGCGGCGAGATGACAGTAGGCACCGCAAGGCAGGCCAGCGAGTCGGAGGTTACCGTCGCGCGAGGACTCGTCGCCTCTGCCGGCGCGGTGTTCCTCGGGGTCGGCCTGGTGTTCTTCGTCTGGCCCGGCCCTGTCGGATTGTCCTTCGGTGGGCCGGGAGCGCCAGCCAACTTTCCCTGGAACGCCACGCCGTTCGTGGCACAGACGATCGGCGGCTGGGCGATCGGGACGGGACTGATTGCGCTCGACGCGGCGCTCCGCTGGGATGTTGTCAGCAACTACGCCGGCCTGCTGTACCTGTGGGCGTTCTCGCTGCTGCAGATGCTCGTCGTGGTCCTGTTCCGCAACGCGCTCTGGACCGACCATTGGCTCTCCTGGCCCTATCTCCTGGCCCTGATCATCGGCGTCGCTTCGGCGGTGCCTGGGGTCCCGCTCGTGTTCCGCGCTCGTGCGCAGCTCACGCAGGGCCCGGGCGTGCCCGTGCTGGTGAAGCTCTTCGCTGGATTCGTGGCCGTCGTGCTGGCGCTGTTGACGCTCGTGCTCGGCATCCACGACACGTCCATCGACGGGCGAACCGTGTTTCCCGACATCCTGACCGTCTTCACGGTGCGTGCCTTCTCGGCCTTCTTCCTGGCGCTCTTCGTCGGCGTCTGCTCGATCTTCTTGAGCCGGCGGCCGGAGACGTGGGTGACGCTCGCAAGGATGGGCCTGTACCTGGTCGTGCCGATCACCCTGGCCGCGTTTCTGAACATCGGCGTCTTCGACTTCGCAAAGCGACCCGGCGGCCTCATCTAGATCGGGCTGTACCTGATCGTCGGGGCAGGGGAGGCCTACGGCATCTGGTGGTACCGAAGGAACGGTGCGGTGGAGAGCGCGAGTTCGTAGTCATCCCTCGTTTGATGGGAGACGGTACGCGCGCCGCTAGTGAGGGGTGTCCTGCGGCAGACGCTTCCCCTCGGATTCTCGTGGGCCGGGCGTTAACGCGGATCCATCTCCGCTCCAACGGCTCCGGGCAGTCGAGACCCCATCCGGTGAGCGTGGCTGCGGCATGATCCGCCACCAGGCAGCGGTCAGTGGTCCCATTCTCCGAGCTAACGCTCGTCGGGTGAGAAATAGAGGGGAATGTCGGCCCTCCGGCGCATCGTGCCCGTCGAGCGAGAAATCGCTGGCAGCGTCGGACGCTTTGGTTCAATCCAGGAACTTCGATTCGTCGCCGAGCGCCGCCTCCAGGTTGGCGAGCTGGCCGTCCCAGCCGCGCGTGTTGTCCTTGCGTGAGTCCGGACCGCGGAAGCCGCTCTCGACGAGATGGAGGTCGGTGCGGCCATCGGGGCGCGCCTGGAGCAGCCACTCGGTGAGGAGCACTTCGTCGGCGTCTGCCAACGTCGTGTCCTTGGCCGCCGCGGACCAGCTCCAGGCGAAGTAGCGCGGCTCCTCGACCGCTTCGACGCGCACCGCGTAGCGGCCGTGCTCCGGAAAGTCGAACCAGCCCTCGGTGCGACTGTGCGGCGCGGCTGCCGTCTTGGCGCTACGTTTGCCGCGCTAGGTTCCGGCCAGCTGTTCCGCGAGCGGGGCCAATTGCCAGATCTCGGGCTCGTCGAACCAACCCAGCAGGTACGAGTTGATGCCCCAGCGCTCGCGTGCCTCGCGCAGCTTGGTGGCCAGCTCGGAGACGGAGCCGACCATCGAATACGGCGAGCCAAGCAGGTCAACCGCCGAAATCTCGAGACCGGTGTTGCGCGTGTACGCACGCGCGACGTCGTCTGCCGCCCGGCGGGCATGGTTGGTGATCGTGACGGGGCCGAGCAGGCGAAGGACGCTCAGCTCGAGCTCGGCGAAGCGATCCCCGGCTTCGTCGCGGATCCAGCCAACGCGCTCATCCATACGTGCCGGAAATGCGTCCGCGATCTGCTCGCGGTTCTGGCGCAGGTCCATGCCGACGACCTGCGCGGTGCGGGCGGCCAGCCTGAGAACGTGCTCCCGCGTGCCCCCGACCAGGAACGGAGGGTGCGGCGCTTGGAGCGGCTTCGGCTGGCCATCCAGGGCGTCGATCGAGTAGAACCGTCCGTGGAAGCTCAACGGCTCGGCGGCGAAGAGCCCCTTGATGACGGTGATCGCCTCGGCCATCCGCGCGATTCGCGTTGCCGGCGGGTCGAAGGGAATGCCCGAGGCCGTGTACTCGGGCTCGTTCCAGCCGGCGCCAAGGCCGACCGTCAGGCGCCCACTGCTGAGCCGATCCAGCGTCGCGAGCTCTTGCGCAAGGACCGCCGGGTGTCGCAGGTCGTTGTTGAAGACCAGCGGCACGAGGCCGAGCCGCTCGGTGACCATTCCGACGGCCGTCAGCAGGGGGATCGGCGCCAACTGGGGGGTCAGGTGGTCGTGGATCGCGACGTGCGTGAATCCGACCGATTCGGCCCGGCGCGCGTCGGCGAGCAGGGTGTCGCGATCGGGCATCCCGCGATACCCGACCATCAGCCGGAACGGTCGCATCAGATGAAGGCTGTCAGTACCAGGCGGACGGTGTCGCCGATACGACCACTCCCGCCGTTACTCGGGGCGGTACGGCGCGTTGCTTTCGAGCGTCAGCCCGACGAACTCGGGTCGGTTGGGGTGATCCAACAGCTGTCGCATGGCCATGATCTCGCCCGCGTGGAACCAGTAGTGGTAGATGGCGCGATGGAGTGCGTCGCCGTTGGAGCGGGGAGGGTTGCCCGGCAACGGCTGCAGGAGCGCATCGGAGTCGAGACCGTCCAACCACGGATCCACGGCCTCGGTCACCTGTTTCCACGCCGCGAGCATCTCGGTCAGCGATGGTGTGGTGGCCGGTCCGCCGTTCGGGGCGATCTCGTTGAGGATCGGGACCGGGATGAGGTCCTGCGCCCGGGTCAGGAAGTTGCGCTGTTCCTGCCACGCGAGATGAGCCACGGTCCAGCCGATCGAGTTCATGGGCTCGAAACGACGGTACCCGTCCTCCTCCGGCACGCCGTCAAGGGCGCGCAGCCATTCGGAGCGGGTGAAGCGAAGCTGGTCGACAAGAGGATGTGCCATATCCGCAAGACTACGGCCGGTGCCCGACAAGCGTCGGCAGGAATTGCGCGGCCGTGACGTGAGACGCGATCGCCGCAGAGTGCCGGTGGCTGCAGATTGCCGGTGGCTGCAGATTGCCTATGGCCAGAGGTTTCGAGGCGTGGTAACGTCGTAGGCGCAGGTCCGGTAATCGCCGGTCCGATTGCGGCGCACACGATCACTCCTCTCGCGGTTCCCCGATGAGACAGGTTCGGGGAAGCTGCACGAGTAGGAGTGTTTTTTCATGTACACGGACAAAGCGCTGACGTGCTCAGACTGCGGCCAGGAGTTCACCTGGTCGTCCAGCGAGCAGCAGTTCTTTGCAGATCGCGGCTTCACCGAGCCGCGGCGTTGCTCGTCGTGCCGCGCGGCACGCAAGGCCAGCCGGGGTGACTCGGGCGGCTCGGGCAGCTACAGCTCGGGCGGTTCGGGCAACTACAGCTCGGGCGGCTACAACTCCGGTGGTGGCTACAGCTCAGGCGGTGGCAGCAGCTACGGCGGCAGCCGAAGCGGCGGCTACGAGCGCGGACCGCGCGAGATGTTCTCGGCAACGTGCAGCAACTGCGGCCGCGAGGCCCAGGTGCCGTTCAAGCCGAGCGGCTCCAAGCCGGTCTACTGCAGCGACTGCTTCAACGCTCAGCGCCGCTAATCCATTCAGCGGTCGATAGCACGAAGCCCGGCGGAAACGCCGGGCTTCTTTCATATCAGAACGAGGGCTGGCGCCTCGGCTGGTTGCCGTTGCGTGGGGGCCGACGACCCTCCCAGTAGCGCCGATCCGGTGCAGCACCCCCGCCGATTCGTCCCGAGTTGGCGGGAACGGCCGGTCGCGGAGCGCCATTGGGGCGGGGAGCGCCATTCGCCCACGGAGTGGCCTGCTGGCGCGGCGTGCCCTGTGGCCGAGGTGAACCCATCGGCCGTGGAGCGCCCTGCGGACGCATTCCATTTCCCTGCGGACGCATTCCGCTTCCCTGGCGAGGCATCCCGCGACCTGCACCGCCTGAGCGCAATTGGATGGCCTGCGGCCGGACCGACGGATCCGGCTCGAAACCGGGAACCAGCTCTCGCTGGATCGCACCGCGTCCAAGGCGTTCGATGCCGGCCAGCAGCGGCAGCTCGTCCACGCATACCAGCGAGATCGCGTCGCCGGTCGAACCCGCACGACCGGTGCGTCCGATCCGGTGAACGTAGTCCTCGGGGACCATCGGCAGCTCGTAGTTGACGACGTGAGGGAGGGCGTCGATGTCCAGCCCACGCGCGGCGATGTCGGTCGCGACGAGGATCGAGGCGCGCCCGCGCTTGAAGTCGTCGAGTGCGCGAACGCGCTGCGACTGGCTCTTGTTGCCGTGGATGGCGGCGGCTGCGATGCCGTCCGTCTCGAGCTGTTCGGCAAGGCGGTTGGCGCCGTGCTTGGTGCGCGTGAAGACGAGTGCCTGCTCGATCCGACCCGAGCGAATGAGCTGGCTGAGCAGCGCGCGCTTGCGATCGCGATCGACCTGGATGACGACCTGGTGCACCAGCGGCGCCGCGGTGTTCTTCGGCGTCACCTGGATCAAGGCCGGGTCGACGATGAAGGCCGAGGCAAGGCGCTGGACCTCGTCGTTGAATGTCGCCGAGAACAGCAGGTTCTGGCGGGGCGTGGGCAGCAGCGCGAGGACCTTGCGGATGTCGTGGATGAAGCCCATGTCGAGCATTCGGTCGGCTTCGTCGAGCACCAACACCTCGACCCGCGACAGGTCGATGGTCCGCTGCGTCACGTGGTCGAGCAGGCGGCCGGGCGTGGCGACCACGATCTGAGGACCCTGCCGCAGTCGGCGCACCTGCTGGTCGAAACCCACACCGCCGTAGATCGCGGTCGAGCTGACGGGGCGTTGGCGACCGTAGACGCGGACGCTCTCCTCGACCTGGAGCGCAAGCTCGCGGGTCGGCACGAGAACGAGCACGCTGATCGGGCGACGGACTGACGGCTGGCCGCGGTGGTTGACGGCCGCCGGCGGTGTCGTGCTGGTCAGTCGCTGGAGGATCGGCAGCACGAACGCCGCGGTCTTTCCGGTGCCGGTCTGTGCGCCGGCGAGCACATCGCGACCGGCCAGCACGTGGGGGATCGCCTCGCGCTGAACCGGCGTGGGCTCGGTATAACCCTCTTGGGCCACGGCGCGAAGGAGCTCCGGCACGAGGCCGAGGGCCGCGAAGGCCGGGGAGATGGGTACCGCCTGGACCGCGGGACGCTGCGCCTGCGGGGTAGGCCACGCAGCTTGCACGGGCGGCGGCGTCGGGTTGTTGGCGCGCACCGGCGGCGGGTTGCTGGCGCGCATGCCAACACCGGATGGATCGAACGACAAGGAACTGCTCCTGACAAGGCCCTCCCGCGCATGCGGGGCCCGGTCAGGGCTCAAAAGATGGTCGAGGTCGACGGCAATAGACCGGGGCGCTGACCGGAGCGCCCTACGAACACGAGGAGACCGAAGCGTAGCAGAGATGCGCCCTGGAGCCGGTTTGCCCTGGGAGCCAGCCGCGACATGCCGGGCATTGCGGCTGAGCAGCTCGACTGGATCGATCAACAGATCAGCGTCAATGTCGGGCCGGGCAATCTGAAGGTGGATCCGCGGTTCACGGCTGCAGCGAATGGCGACTTCCGGCTGCGACCTGGATCTCCGGCGATTGACCAGGGGGTCGTCTGCTCGCGACGGCGGCGGCGTCTCGGGCAACGACGTGATCGACGGCGGCCCCGGCTTCGACGAGGTTCAGCGCGACAAGGGCGATCCGATCAAGAACGTTGAGAGGTTGTTCGACTGCGCTGCGTAGGGGGTGAGTGCCTGGTAGTCGGCGGTCGCTGCGCCCGACGCAGCACCGGCCCTCAGCCTCGGTAGGCGCTGATCTCGAACAGGTGACCATCGGGGTCGCGGAAGAACGCCCGCGTCTCCGTACCCCGAGTCACCGGCGGGGTCAGGAACTCGGCGCCGCGCGAGGTCAGCGTTCGGTACGCGGCGTCGCAGTCGCTCACGCGGATCGTCATGGAGTGGCTGACCGTGTCCGGGTCGGCCGGCGCCGCAAATGTGACGGTCGGCTTGTCGTCCGTCGGCGGACCACCCTCCACGATCAGCAGCCACGCAGCGTTGAACTGGAACACGACCGAACCCTCATAGGCCCGGTACAACTCGGCACCGAGCACGTTCTCGTACCAGTCACGCGAGCGCGCCAAGTCGCTCACGACGAGGATGTGAGTCAGGGCCCAGTCTGGCTCGGGAAATGCTGTCGATGGCTGGAGCAACGTCCGTTAGCTGCACCCGCTCGTGGAACCGCAGTTGAGGCACTTGTAGCAGCTGCCGTTGCGGACCATGATCGAGCCGCAGTCCATGCACGACGGTGAGTCGGCGCTGACGGAGAAGCTGACGCGGGTCGTGGCGCCCAGGCTGGCCGAGATGGCAGCGACTGCGGACTTGGCTGCGCCGTTCGAGTGACCGTTGCCATTTCCGTTGGTTGAGTGCCCGTTCGACATGGGGCCGGCGTGAGCAGGCTCGCCGATCGGTTTCGGATCCGGGTTCACAGCAATCGCAGTGAACTCCGAGGAGGAGGGCTCGGAGTTCACTGCGCGGGGCATATCGGCAACGGCGGTAACCGTTGACGGTGCCTCGGTCGGCGTTTGAGGCTCCTCAGTCGCCGAGGCAGCCGGAGAGGAATCAGTAGAAGGCGGCTCGGCCACTGCTGCAGCCGAAGCCGCTGGCGCCGCTGCCCCGAAGGACAGCGGCGAAGCGGAGCCAGCGGACGAAGATGAGGCACTCGAGATGATTCCGAGCTGGTCACGCTCGTCCTGGGACAGGAAACGCGAGCCCATCCAGCGGAAGACGTAGTCGACGATCGACTTGGCGATCGGGATCTCGGCATTGCCGGTGAAGCCGGCCGGCTCGAAGCGGACGTGGGCGAACTTGTTGACCAGGTCGCGCATCGGTACGCCGTACTGCAGCGCGATCGAGGTCATGGTCGCCAGCGAGTCCATCAGGCCGCTGACCGTGGAGCCTTCCTTGGCCATCTTGAGGAAGATCTCGCCGGGCATCCCATCGTTGTAGAGCCCGACGGTGATGTAGCCCTCGTGGCCGGCGATCTGGAACTTGTGCGTCAGCGCCCGACGCTCGTCGGGCAGGCGGCGCCGGTAGGGCTTCGGCTCCCCAGTGAGCGTAACCGCCGGCGCCGCTGCCTCCGCAGCATTCGAACTCGAGATGCCCTCGTCCTTCTTCTTGCCGGTCGAGAGCGGCTGAGAACGCTTGGATCCGTCGCGATAGATCGCGATCGCCTTGAGGCCGAGCTTCCAGCCCTGGAGGTAAACATCCTCGATGTCCACCGCCGTGGCGGCCTCGGGCATGTTCACGGTCTTGCTGATGGCGCCGGAAAGGAACGGCTGGATGGCGCCCATCATCCGGATGTGGCCCAGGTAGTGGATAGAGCGCTCGCCATTGACCGGCTTGAAGGCGCAGTCGAAGACGTCCAGGTGCTCGGGTCGCAGGCCGGGCGCGCCTTCGATCGTCTCCCGCTCGTCGATGAACTTGACGATCTCCTCGACCTGCGTCGGCGTGTAGCCGAGCTTGCGCAGCGCCGCGGGAACGGTGTTGTTGACGATCTTGATGAAGCCCTCGCCGACCAGCTTCTTGTACTTGACGAGGGCGATGTCCGGCTCCACCCCGGTGGTGTCGCAATCCATCATGAACGCGATGGTGTTGTGGCTGACGAAGCCATTGGCGACGTACGTCACGTTTGACGGCACGGAGATGTCGTAGGTCAGCTGCTCGGCACCGAGTTCCGCGGAGGCGATCTCGTCATAGAAGTAGCCGAGCGATTGCTGGAGCTCCGGATCCGCGGTCCGCTCGAGCAGAACCGTGGCCGAGCGTCGGCTCACGAGGCCAGTCCGGGACAGCGACAGCAGCATGGTCTTCCGAAGGTCGTCGTTCCGCGGCGCGAGTCGATCGACCATTCCCCGGCTGACCGGGATCAGGTCGTAGCGAGCAGCCTGGCGGTGTTCGACCAACTGGAGTGAATTCCGCTTCCGCTCGGAGATGAACGAGATCTCGCGGACGAAGCGGCCGCCCTCGCTCGCGTTGAGCAGGCGAACGAGGTGGACCGGGTTCCCGCCGAGATGGCCGAAACCTGGTTGGTCGACCTTGTGCGTGGTGACGAAGCCGAGCGCCAACAGCAGCGACTGGATCTCGTGGCTGAACGCCTCGGACGTCGTCGAGAACGAGGCATAACCATTGTTGGTGTTGCCATCTGCCTCGAACAGGCCGCGCACGAACGCTCGGTACGCGACGGGATCGTTGCTGTAGAGCACCGCGTCCGGGATGCGCGGCTCGTAGCCCTTGCCGCGATGCTTGGCATTGGGTGCGAGCTTGGCGAAGCCACAGGCCTCCCACCACAGCGCCAGCCGGACGGAGTGATACGCGACCTCCGTGTAGCCGGTCTTTTCTGCCACGGCCGGCTCGAGCCCGAACAACCGGCGACCGAGATCGACCAGTCGATCGACGACGTCGCTGTCCTTCGCGTCGACGCAGAAGCGCAGTCCGCGGGCGTGAAGTGAGCCATCACCCATGAAATAGCCCACGACCTCTGCCAAGTCGGGATTCATGAAGCGCGGAACGAACGTGGTGTGATCCGACGTCCAGTACGCCTCGGCGAGCGGCGGCAACGCGACCTCGCGGGATTCACCAATGAGACCGCCGAGCATCAGCGGGACCCGGTCGCCCGTGCGCAGGTCTGCGAAGCGACGCCACTGCCATGCGCCATCCGCATCGACGACCTTGATACGGTGCGTGGTCGTGCCCTGGATTCGGTAGCCACGGCTCGTCTGCACCGTGACGACCGGCTCAGCGCCATTCACGTAGAACTTCGTCGCGGAGCGAGCTCCGTCGTCCGTGCCGACCTGAAGGTTGAGGCCCTGCCACTTGTCGCCGTCGGGGTAGCCAAGGCTCCGCAGCCGAACGAGACCGCGATCCGTGATCACAAGACTGCCACCGACGAGGCAGCCGGTCGGCGCAAGCACGGTCACCTGGGCATTTCGGTACCCGAACTGCGTGCCCAGCTCGAGCGCCTCATCCCAGGCAGACCGTGCCGCGTCGATCAATTCCCGCGGCGCTTCTGTCTCCGGGATGACATACGCCGCGTCGCGATGCTTTCGAATGACACCGAGGAACGGTTCCTCGTTGATTGCGTAGTCGTTGAAAGGACCACCGTGGTCCCGCGCGACGACTGCCGACTGGTAATAGGCAGTGCCGGTCATGATTGACGTGAGGGCGGCTGCGTATGCCTGCCCTTCTGCCGAGTCATACGCCAGACCGCGGCTCATCAGGAGCGCGCCAAGGTTCGCGTATCCCAGTCCAAGCGGCCGGAAGCGATGCGAGTTCTCCTCGATCTGGAGCGTCGGATAGCTCGCGTTGTCGACCAGCATTTCCTGCGCGGTGATCGTCAGACGGCAGGCATAGCGGTATGCATCAATGTCAAATTCGCCGGAATTATCGACGAATTTCATGAGGTTGACCGACGCCAGATTGCAGCTCGTGTCATTCAAGAACGAAAACTCGCTGCACGGATTAGTGGCGTACTGCCGATCCGTGTTCGAGACCGGGTTCCATTCGTTGATAGTGGTGTCGTACTGGATGCCCGGGTCACCGCAGATCCAGGCGGCCTCGGCCATGCGCCGGAAGATCGTCCGTGCGGGATAGCTGTGCGCCGCGCTGCCGTCGGTGACGTTGTGGGTGGTCCAGTCGGCATCCGACTCGACCGCCTGCATGAACTCGTCCGTCACGCGCACGGAGTGGTTGGCGTTCTGGAAGAAGACCGAGCCGTAGGCCTCACCCGTGAACGACGCGTCGTAGCCCTGCTCGATCAGGGCCCAGGCCTTCTTTTCCTCGTTGGCCTTGGACTCGACGAAGTCGAGCACATCCGGATGGTCGACGTCGAGGATCACCATCTTGGCCGCGCGGCGCGTGGTGCCGCCCGACTTCACGACGCCGGCGAACGCGTCGAACCCCTTCATGAAGCTGACCGGGCCTGACGCGATGCCGCCCTTGGAGAGCCGCTCCTTGCTGCCGCGGATGGGCGACAGGTTCACGCCCGCGCCGGAGCCGTACTTGAAGAGCATGGCCTCCGTCTTGGCCAGATCCATGATCGAGCCCATGTCGTCGTGGACGGAGTTGATGAAGCAGGCCGAGCACTGCGGCTTGGCCTCCACGCCCACGTTGAACCAGACGGGCGAGTTGAAGCTCATCTTCTGGTGCACGAGCAGGTGCGTCAGCTCCGCCTTGAAGGCGGCGAGGTCCTCCGGCGACGCGAAGTAGTGCTGCGTCTCGGCGTAGCCCGCGATGGTGTTGACGACGCGGTCGATCAGCTGCTTGACGCTCCGCTCCCGCTGCGGCGTGCCGATGTGGCCGCGGAAGTACTTGCTGACCACGACGTTGGTTGCGAGCTGGCTCCAGAACGAGGGGACCTCGATGTCCTTCTGCTCGAAGACCGTCTTGCCCGACTCGTTGGCGATGTTGGCGGTGCGCAGCTCCCAGGCGATCTCGTCATAGGGGTGCACGCCCGGCGTGGTCCAGCGGCGCGGGAAGGTGATGCCCTTGGCGCCGATGCCGGTGAAGCGCGCCTGCGAATTGATGGCGGGAGCGACAGGCGAAGGGACCGACTGACTGCTGGTGCCCTGTCCGCGAGCTCGGGACTTCTTGCCCTTGCCGCGGGTGCCGGAACCGTTGCGCGCGGTCGCCTCCGCACCCGTAGGGGTGGTGCGCGTCTCGCTCGCCACGGTTTGGTTCATCTCCCTGCTCCTCCCACCGCGCCGGTCCTGCCGGCTGGTTCCCTGGACTGGATCTGCCATTGCTTCCTGATCCACTTGCCGCCCAAATCCGGTCACGCCTCGCATGTGTGAGTGCGTGCCGGCGAGCATCTCGACAGGCTTGGGCCGCCTGGGGCGACGACCCGCAGACTCCAAAGATTAGTCGGTCGCGGGCCTCGATGTCAAGGTGTCAACACAATATCTAGGGGGGTCGATCGTACCTATGCCCCAACATGTAGTGGCCGACCGGTTCGAGCGGCCCGCCAGTGTGGAGGCGCTGTTGACGGTTGTGGGGATGGACGGCGGACAATCTGTGGATGAAGAATAGAACAGATGTTCTAGTATGTGCAAGAGGATTGGCGGTGCCGAGCGGGGTCGACCGGGGTCGGCGCCAACCTGGCTCCCGCCCTGCGGCGGGTGGTTCCCGCCTTGCGCCGGGTCGTTCCCGTCAGGTGCACCGAGTACGTGCACTAGGAGGATGGAGGCGCCTTCTGAGTTGCCGATTGGCCGTCGATATGCCCAGGGCACGCTCGCGCTCGCGTGGACGCGTCGTGGAAGGCCGCCGAACGACCCAAACCTTCGGCTTAACGCACGTCCTCTATGCAGGTGAAGGGAAGGCCGGCGCCGTGAACGCAGGCGACGTGAACGCAGGCGACGTGAACGCAGGCGACGTGAACGCAGGCGACGCTAGGAGAACGAGCGGCTGTAGCCGAGCTCCTCGAGAAGGTCGCCGGCGGTGGCATCGAAATCGCGGAAGTCGTTCGCTGAGAGTTCCGTCCGCCACCGGCCGATGCGCGCGATGTCGGGTGCGGAGCTGGTCCGACGCTGTTGGTACAGCCGTTCTGCGATCGTGATCACGCGGCCGTCCGCTTGCCTGCTGTCCGTTGCTTCGCTCAAACGGTCGCGCGCGGTCTGGTGGTAGTTGAGCATCGCCCGAGAGAACGGCAGGCTCAGGAACTCACAAATCGTCTCAAGCGTTTCCCGCGGAGTTCGCACGAGTGCTTCGTAGCGCACTTCGAGGTAGTGCTTGCACTGTGCGCCGCCGGAACGGCCAGCCCTGACTGCTGTCGCCCAGAAGTCCGCCAGTACCGGCGCCGTTCGCCCCGGCGCAAACCAGACTTCCCGGAGTGAAAGAGCGGTATCGCGCCCATCACGAATGATGTGAATGAAGTGCGCCTCCGGGAGCGTCTCCTGGATGATCGGCATGTGGTGGCAATGACTTGGGGTCTTGTCGCCCCAGGCGGTCTTGCCGTGTATGGCGGCATAGAGTTGGTAGAAGGACCGAAGTCCAGCTGCCACAGAGAATTCGGGGAGCGAGTCCAGCCTCATCCGGAACTCACTCTCGTTCAGACCAAAGTCCGGCCACGTAGACCGAGACGTGAGAAAGCGCCAGAAGTCCTGCGGAGAGGCCGGCACGGAGCGCTGATCGGCTGCCGTGGCCAGCCCGGCAAAGAACCCCGTTTCCGCAGGGATGGCGATGCTTGGATGCGCGTCGAGCATCAGCCGCAACAGGGTGGTTCCGGACCGGGGCGCTCCCACGATGAACGGAGCCGGACGCAGGTGAAACGATGAGCGCGGCGCCTTCAGACGACGGAATCGCCGGAGAAGGGCAATCCGCGCAACACTGCTTGCGCTTGCGCTCGCGGCCATGCCGGCGCTCGACCTCGAAACCGTGCCGATGCCATGCGATTGAACGGCCGCGGAATCAGTTGCGGCCCAGCCCGCGCACGAGGACTTCCTGATCGATCGAGAAGGTGCCACTGACTCGCACACAGTACGGCTTCAAGCCGCTCCCTCGCGACGGTACGCACGGGGACCTTCGCCGATAGCGCCTGCGCGAGTAGTCCGGACAGCGCATATGGCTGGTTGACCGTGTGCAGCAAACTTGGCGATGCCGCCAGAGCGCCAACAGCCGCAGACCCGTCGTGCGCCGAGGGGAAAGATTGAATCAACCGATCGTCGAGCGTCACCGTGCACCGCGCCTGCCGCGTCTGCTCGCGTTGTCGCTTGCCCTGCTCACCGCTGCGGTCGGGCTCGCGAATGTGCCGGGCGGCGCGGCGGCGCAGCCGAACCAGCAGATCGACGATTTGTATCTCGGCATGAACGCGATCACGACGCCGACCTGCCCCAGGCCCCGGCCGTCGCCAACACCCACGCCGACGCCGAGCCCGACGTCCACCGCGACCGCGAGCCCGCCGCCATCGCCGACTCCATCGCCGACGCCAACGGCGACCGCGACCCAATCACCGAGCCCATCACCATCGCCATCAGAGGGCGCAAGCCCCTCCGAGTCGCCGAGCGCGCCGCCCATCAACCCGGCGGCACCGACACCGACACCCACGCAGTCACCGACACCCACACCGACGCCGACCCCATCCCCGACCGCGAGCCCGTCTCCTTCTCCTACGCCATCACCGACGGCGACCTCGTCACCGACTCCAACGCCGTCACCAACCCCTACGCACTCACCCACTCCCACGCCGACACCAACCGCCACGCCGCGGCCCACGCCGTACATCCCGCCGGGCATCGACGTGAGCCGCTACCAGGGCAACCTTGGCTACGGCAAGGTGGCCAGGGCGGGCATCCGCTTCGTGTACGTGAAGGCGACCCAGGGAACCTCGATCATCGACCCGTACTACCTGTCCCACGTGACCGGAGCCATGAGCAAGGGCATCTCCGTGGGTCCGTATCACTTCTTCGATTACACGACCAATGGCACGGCACAGGCCGACTTCTTCGTCGACACCGTGCAGGCCCAGACCGGCTTCAATGGCCTCCTGCCGCCGGTCGTCGATGTCGAATGCCTGCTGTCGTACGGACGCGCGGACCAGGACTACGCCATGGCCCAGCTGGCCTCGTTTCTCGGCGAGGTCTACCGGCGAACCGGCCGGATGTCCGTGATCTACACGTCGAACTACATGTGGAACCTGATCACTCGCGGCGACCACGCCTTCAAGAGGTACCCGCTGTGGGTGGCGTGCTGGAGTTGCTCACAGCCCACGTTGCCCGCCGGCTGGAAATCGTGGGTGTTCTGGCAGACAGGCGCGACCACGATTCCCGGCATCGGCAAGTCGCTGGACGGTGACGTCTTCAACGGCACCGACGCGGGGATTCCGCCGCTCGAGAGCGCCACGAACGTGATCACGACCACGAACGGCGGCTACCTGACCACTGCAACCGCGAGCCTCGACTTGACCGGTCGTGATGGCGTCAAGTTCCGCTACAGCTCCGATGGCGTCACCTGGTCAGCGTGGCAGCCGTACTCGTACCTCGCGCCGATCGTGCAGCTCGATCTCGGCCTCGACGGCGCGAAGTCCGTGGAAGTGCAACTGCGAGACCCGCTCGGCAACGTTTCGCCGATCAGCACGCAGGACCTGGCCGTGGACACGACGCCGCCGGTGCTCTCCGGGCTCGTCACGTCGTTGCCCGTCGGCCCGATGAAGGACGCCTCCGGCTTGGCGAAGGTATCGGTGACCTGGTCCGCCAGCGACGCGACGTCCGGGCTCAGCCAGGCCGAGATCACCGGCGCTTGCGGCTCGAATGCACCCGGGCAGCTCCAGTCGGTCACGGGCGACCAACCAGAACCCATCGTCCTGGCGCTTGGCCTCCGCGTCGGTCAGCAGTGCAGGCTCACGGCGGATGCGTCCGACCTGGTGGGTCACACGACCCAGGAGCCCGCGCCGCTGGCCTTTCGCCTGTTCCAGCTCCAGGAAAAGAACAGTCATGTCACGTTCAAGGGTCCATGGCGCGTCGCCCACACCCCGCGTGTCAGTGGTGGCACGGCCCGATATACCACCGCGGCCGGCGCGACGATGACCTACCGCTTCACCGGCACTGACGTCGCGCTCATCGCGACCCGGTCGCCAGCGCGCGGCCGTGCTCGCATCTCGATCGACGGTGCGCAGGTCAAGATCATCGACGAGTACGCGCCAAAGACGCTCTTCCGCCAGCGCGTCTTCAGTGCGCACCTGGCGCCCGGAAAGCACACGCTCACCGTCGAGGTGCTGAACGCGAAACGGCCGGCGTCGACGAGTACCAGGGTCAACATCGACGCGTTCCAGGTCCTCGCGTCAGCCCAAGTGCCTGCCCAATCACCGTCGATCGCGATGCCCTGACGGCGACCGCCGATTTCGCACGCCACGATCGCGCACCGCGTCGCGTGTTGCCTTGCGCCCAGCCGCCATGCGCGCCCGATCCGGCATCCTCCGTCACACTGGCGCCCCGCTGGTGTCGAGGCTCGGGAGCTCGACCGCCGGCCGTGAGGGTTCATGCTCGATCGTCTATCACAAGTCCCCCAGGGATCCACACAGCGCCCACGAAAACGGCGCTCGGCGCGGTTGCCACGCCTCCTCGCGCTGTCGCTCGCGACGATCGGTGTCGGGATCGCGCTCGCGAACGTGCCCGCGGGCGTCGCGGCGCAACCGGTCCAACAGGACGATGCCGGCTACCTGGGCATGAACGTCATCACCAAGCCGACCTGTCCGCGCAACAGGCCCACCCCGAGTCCATCGCCGTCCCCGAGCCCGACGCCGATCTACACCGGTCCTCCGAGCCCGTCGCCGACGCCAAAGCCGACCAAGCTACCCACACCGACGCCCGTTCCGACTCCGTACATTCCGCCGGGGATCGACGTCAGCCGCTACCAGGGGAGCCTCGCCTACCCAAAGGTGGCCAAGGCCGGCATGCGTTTCGTGTACGTGAAGGCGACCCAGGGCACGACGATCGTCGATCCGTACTTCGCGGAGCACAGCAGCCGAGCGCTTGCGGAAGGAATCGCGGTCGGCGCCTACCACTTCTTCGACTACACCGCGGACGGCAAGAGCCAGGCCGACTTCTTCGTCGATACGGTCCTGTCGACCACCGGCTTCGACGGCATGCTCCCGCCGGTCATCGACGTGGAGTGCTGGATCGCGTACGGCAGGGCTGACCAGGACTACGCGATCGCGCAGATCCGCGCGTTCCTGGGCGAGACGTACGTTCGCACCGGCCGCATGCCGATGATCTACACGTCCCAATACATGTGGACTCGCATCACGCGCGGCGATCCGACCTTCAGCCAGTACCCGCTCTGGGTGGCGTGCTGGACCTGCGGCGACGCGCCATTCCTGCCGGCCGGGTGGAGCACCTGGCAGTTCTGGCAGACCGGCGGCACCAAGATCATCGGGATCAGCAAGACGTTGGACGCAGACATCTTCAACGGCGCGGACGAGGACATCGCCCCGCTCGAGGGCGGGACGAAGCAGCTGGGCACGGTCGACGGCAAGTACCTGACGTCGTCACAGCCGTCACTCGATCTCAGCGGGAGGGACGGGATCTATTTCCACTACAGCGTCGATGGCAAGACGTGGACGAACTGGGAGTCGTACTCGCCCGAGGCGCCGATCGTCACGCTGAGCATGGGTGCTGACGGCCCGAAGTCCGTGCTGGTCCAACTGCGCGACCCGCTGGGCAACCTGTCGCCGGTCAGCAGGCAGAACCTGACCGTCGACACGGTCGCGCCAATGCTGTCGCCGCTGACGACCTCGCTGCCTCGTGGGCCGATGGTCGACGCGAACGGCTTCGCGAACGTCGCGGTGACACTGGAGCGTGTCCGACGCGACCTCAGGTCTAGCGAACGCCGCGGTCGCCGGTGCCTGCGGGTCGGCAAGTCCGGCCACGTTGCAGTCGGTCGGCGCCGGACCAAGCGGGCTCGCAGTTGCTCTCGCTCGGCGTGCGGCCGGGAAACGGCTGCGTGTTCTCGGCGCACGCAACGGACAATGCGGGCAACAGCAGCCCGAGTGCGTCACCGATCTCGTTCGTGATGGCGATCGCCGCAGGAGGACAACGCAACGCCTCGTGGCAGGGATCGTGGCACGTGATGACGGACGAGCACTGAGCGACGGCAAGGCGAGCTACTCGTCGCAACCCGGTGCGAAGGTGGACTACCGCTTCCGCGGCTCCGACGTTGCGCTGGTCGCGACGACCGCGCCAACCCTCGGCCGTGCTCGCGTCTCGATCGATGGGAAGCCCAGTCGCCGTCGTCGACGAGTACTCGTCGACCACCGTCTACCGACAACGCGTCTTCACGGCGCATCTGGCGTTGCGCGAGCACACGCTGACGGTCGAGGTGCTGGGCACCCACGACGCGCGCTCGAAGGGCGTCGGGTCGACATCGATGCCTTCCAGGCACTCGTGCCGGGCGGGCAGGCGGCGAGCTATACGCAGCCATGTGCCTCGCGGGTCGCGATCGACGCGATCCTCGCCGCGACTGGCTGCTAGTCCAGGGAGTCGCTGAGCGACGCAGCGCCGACCTATCCTTCCCGGCGATGAACGCCGCCGACGCCCACGTGCTGATCGACTACATCTACTGGATGCGCGACCGGATCCTCACATCGGTCGAGCAACTGCCCGCGCACGAGTTCCTCACGGCCAGCACCGTGACCACCCGCGACCTGCGCGCCACCCTCGTCCACGAGTTGGACGTCGAATGGAGCTGGCGTGAGCGGCTGCGTGACGGAACGTTCCCGGATTCCGAGGATCTCAATCCGGACGACTACATGACGCTGTCGGTCCTGCGTTCGCATTGGCGGCGTGACGAGGTGCAGATGCGGACGTGGGCCGAGTCGCTCACCGACGACGCGCTCGCGGCCAAGCCACCCGACGAGGAGTCGATCACAGCCGCTCTGGTACTACGTCATGCACCTCGTCGCGCACGCGATGCAGCAGTTCAGCGACGCCGCGACCCTGCTCTCGCTGGCCGGCCACTCACCGGGCGAGCTTGGCTTCCTGGAATTCGCGGACACGCGATCCTCGAGCGACCTCGAGGCAGTCGGCGAGTAGTCTCGACCACGCAATCCTTGAGGCGCCTCGGCTGCCGCGCAGGTTGTAGTGGCAGCAGCTGTCGGCGAAGACGGCCTCCTCGATGCCGTCGAAGAGACCCGTCGCATCGATCACGGGACCCCGTCGCGCGTCAGCGTAACCGCCGCTTCGTCGTAGGCGCGGAAACATGACCTCGACGCCGCGCCGGAACTGCGAGTCGGGCATCTTCGCGCGACCCTGCTCCACGGGCGCCGATCCGCGCGATCCGTCGTACTGGTTCGGCTGGAGGAGGTGAACGAGCGGGATCTCCGCCGCGCGACAGGTCGCGTGGAACAGGCGTGTCGAGCGCTCCCACGTGCGTCGACGATGCGCTCGGCGACCGCCGATTCGTCGCTGGGATCCAGGGTTCCGCGAAGCTCGAAGCGGCTGACGTCGTCCTCGACCTGCCTCAGGTGCGTGATGCTCGGGGCCTCGGGCGCGTAGCCGAGCCGCGCGTTCTGGAACGACAGTGCCGCAGGTCCGAACCCGTCGATCAGCACCGCGGCGTCGAGTCGCTGACCCAGCGAGAGGAAGTACGTCAGCGCGACCAGGTTCTGCGGCTGCTTCATGCCGCCGTCTGCGAAGTTGAGCACCATCGCGCGATCGGACGGCCACGCTCCGCTGGCCTCCACGTCGAGGGCGAGCTCTCGATCCAGCTGCAGCGACAGGAACTGCGTCACCGATCCGCCGAACAGGCCGATCAACCGCGTTGAATCGCCCGAGGGCGGCCGCCAGGGATAGTCGACCGGGCTGTAGAAGCCATGATTGTTGGCACGAACATCGAGCCACGCGTCCGCCGTCTCGAACGATCCGGGTTCCGCCAGGCGGCGGGCACGCTCGACGCCGATGTGGTCGCGAACGACGGTCCCGGGGCGCACGGTGAACCCGAGGAACGGATGGGCCATGAGCATCGAACCGGTCGTCACCGTGCGGTCAGACAGGCCCCGCGAACGTGTCGCACTGGTCGGGCGTGCCGTATTTGAAGCCCTGCATGAACCACTTCTGGCGCTGCGCGCTGCGATCCGTGCGTCCAGGTCTCCTTGTTGACGTGGCCGCTGGTCTCCTTCTGGATGCGGTCGTCGCCGACGGCGGCCGCGGCATTCAGGGCGTCGGCGATCTGCGCGTCGGTCGGCGGCTCGAGCAGGCCCTGCGGCCCGGACGCGTTGTCCGCCCAGACGCCGGCGTAGCAATCCGCCTGGAGCTCGGTGCGCACCGAGCCGCCCTGCGGCCCCGTGTCCTGGCCGGCACTGCGTCGAGCGTCCCGTCGCAGGTCCTGGATGTGGTGGCCGTACTCGTGCGCGATCACGTACGCCTGTGCGAGCGGCCCGCCGTGGCGCCGAACTGCGTGCGCAGCTGGTCGAAGAAGCCGAGGTCCAAGTAGACGTGCTTGTCCGTCGGGACAGTAGAACGGCCCGACGTGTCGTCCTGCGGGGCCGCAGCCGGTCGGCGCGGAATCGGTGAAGAAGCGTGTCGTGGCGGGCACGTAGCGCTGGCCGCTCTGCTGGAACTCCGCGGTCCAGTACGGCCTGCACGCTGTTCACGTAGCCGAGGATGCGGCAATCCTCGTTGGCGTTCGCGTCCGCGCCGGTCTGGCACTGGGTCAGCACGCCCGGTGAGTCGCCCGGACCGCCGACGCGAGACGTTGTTGAGGTCGATCACGTCGCGCCGGGTTGCCGCCGAGGAAGTAGACGATCACAGCGAGGGCGAGCACGCCGAGCCCGCCGCCGCCGACCGCGATGCCTCTGCCGCCACCCAGGCGCCGGCCGCGGAAGTCCTCGACCTGGCCCGGGTCGAGGCGTGCGCCTCGACGAAATGTCATGCCGGTCAGTATCCTGCCAGCCTATCGGCGCGTCGCAGACGAATACTGGAACGTGACGCGTGCAACGCGACGCACGCCGGTCGATCTCGCCGAGCTGGTACGGGCTGGCTGGCCGGCGCGGTCAGGTCATTCCTGTCTGGTAGTCAGGTCGGTTCTGGCGTGGTGCGCAGCCGGCGTCAACGACGCGCGGGCGGTCCGCTCCGCCTCGCTTACAGCCCGCTGTAGCTGTGCAGGCCCGAGAAGTAAAGGTTCCCGAAGTAGGTGAACATGAGCGCCCCGAACCCGATCACCAGGATCAGTGCGCGCGGCCGGCCCGCCCAGCCGTTCTGGTTGCGAGCGTGCATGTAGACCGCGTAGATCAGCCAGGTCACCAGCGCGGCGGTCTCCTTGGGATCCCAGCTCCAGTAGCGGCCCCAGGCGATCGACGCCCAGTAGCTGCCGAGGATGATCAGCGTCGCGAAGATCGGGAAGCCGATGATCACCGCGCGATAGCGCGACCTCGTCCAGCACCTTGTGGCGCGGCAGCCAGCAGAAGCGATCGTTCTTGCCCTGGACCAGGTACGCCACCGCGGCGCCGAAGCTGATCGCGAAGATGCCGTACGCTGATCATGGCCATGGCCACGTGGATCGTCAGCAGCGGCGGGTTCTGGAGCGCGGGCACCAACGGCTCGATGGTCGCGGGCAACGTGGACGCGTAGCCGAGCAGGAAGAGCGCGACGCCGATCGGGAAGAAGCCGATGGTGCGGATCGGGTAGCGCCGCTGCAGGAAGAGGTAGCCGCCGACGATCCCGAACGCGAACGCGATGGTGAACTCGTACATGTTGCCCCACGGCCCGCGGCCAACGATGTAGGCACGGATCAGCATGCCGAGGCCGACCAGGATCCAGCCGGTCCAGGTCATGCCGATGCCGATCGAGCCGGCCGTCGTGGAGTCGCGGAAACCGAGCGCGGTGGCCTCGACTGTTTCCGGCCCCGAGCGCGCCGACGACGGTCACGGTGCCCATGCCCGGTGTTGGCCGCTCAGCGTCGGCGGCCGGTGCCAGCGCGCGCCGCGGCCCGCGGCCCGCGGCAAGCACGGTGGTGTGCACGACGTGCAGCACGAAACCGACCACGAGGCAGATCGCGCCGGCGACGAGGAGGTACTGGGAGAGACCGGCGAGACCCATCAGTTGTTCGACTCCGAATACGCGCCCGGTCGGTTCGGTGGTTCTTGCGGCGGTGTCAGGCGACCGCGGCGCCGCCCGCAGGCGGCTGGCCGGTGCGGCGAATCGTCAGTGCCGTCTCGGTGGCGCCGAGGATGTACTCGGTGCCACAGGTGCGGCAGAGCTGCTGGCTGGCCGTGCGAGTGGTGTCCGTCGACGGGGCACATCACGGTCAGCTCGGCACCGTCGATCGTGCAGGTGGTGTCCCTGGGCGGGAAGAGCAGTTGGTGCTCCTCGCAGAAGGGAACGTTCGGCGGGAAGACCGGCAGTCCGGCGGCGTCGTGGCTTGCCGCTGCGGCTGCGGCTCGCACCGGCGCACGTGGCCGCGCCGGCGATGGAGGAAGTACCAGCCCTGCATGCAGGATGATCAAGCGTGATGATCGGGCCGACGACGCCGATCAGGAAGAAGAACGGCAGCATGCTGATCAGCTCGCCCCAGTTGGGGACGATCACGGTCTGGAGGAAGGTCAGGATGTCGGTCCAGGGATCCGCTGCCAGCACCACGGCCCCAATCCTAGCGGGATGGAACGATCTTGCCCGCGTGCTTCGGCGCGGGGCCGGTCCATGGTGCGTCACCGTCCCCGTGACCGCGACGGGGACCGCGGCGCCGCCCGTCCGTTACCGCCCGACCGTTACCGCCCGACCGCTGCCCACCGACCGCTGCCCACGGACCGCTGCCGGCCGTTATGCGCCCAAGCGATCAACGGCCCGGCGAACGACCTGTCGCTGTGCTCGTCAGGTGGCAATCCCGTCACTCTCATTCGTGGTGCGCATGGGAATGCCGTTTTCATGCGCGGGGAGCATTGATTGGCGATTGGCACTGGCTCGATCGGTCCGTTGATATCGATGGCGCGCATCGCGCGTCGTCCGGGCACAGTGCTCGGCCGGGAGCATCACCGTTGCTGGGGCTTGTGACCCTTGCCCAGTCTTCTCGGATTGCCGCGCTTGGTGGTTGCGCCACGACCGGGTCGCCACGGCTCGCGTTCATCGTCGCCCGTGCCTGGTTCGGCGGGCTCGCGGGGTCGCTCTGCCGCTGAGGTTGGTCGTCGCGGACCACCACCGATCCCCGTCGGCGTTCTGCTGGGCCCGGACCCAGCGCCGCTGCCGCCGCCGGGCACGGACTCGCCGACCGACGCGGCAAGCCCGCCGACCAGCCAGTCCAGCCGCCGCACCATCCCGCCGGAGTGCCGCACGCGATCGCCGAGCTGCCGATCGTCGGTGACCACGATGGTCCGCGAGCGGCTCCGCATACGGTCGGGCGCGGAGCGTCCCGACGATCGCCGAATCGCCGTCCACGGTCCCCGAGTGGCGGAACTCCACGCCGGTGGCCACGCGACGGCGGTGCGCCTCGCCGGGATCCGGGTGCCCGTCGAGCATCACCGTGATCGTCACGTTCGTCGGTCGCCAGGCCCGCAGTCGCGGCAGCAGCCAGCGGAGGCCCGCCTCGTCGCGCATGCCGCGAACGCGATGGAGCAGGTTGTCGCCGTCGACGAGCACCAGCTCGAACTCGGGCGGCAGCGCGTCGCTGGCACCGGTCGCTGCGCTGGTCCACCGGCACCGGCGACCGCGCCGACGCCGCCGACTCGCCGCGCCGGCGTCATCGACCCGAGCCCTCCGCCGATACGCATCCGCGTCGTGCTCCTGCTCGTCGATCTCGATGGCGTCGTCTACCGCGGGCGCGCAGCCCGTGCCCGGCATCCCGGACGTGCTTCGGCGGCGCGTCGAGCGGGCGACCGGGTCATCTACGTGACGAACAACTCGCGCTGGCATCGCTCCGAGTATCGGGCCCGGCTCGGCGGAGATGGGCGCGCCGGTCACCGAGGACGGCGTCGTCTCGTCCGCGCGAGCCACCGCGCTGGCGATCGCCGACGCGGGATCCGCGCCCAAGGCTCGTGATGGTCTTCGGCGGTCCGGGGCTCGTCCGCGAGATGAGCGACCTGCGGCCTCGAGGTCGTCGACCCGACGCCCGGAAGGTCTCGCGCGCGAACCCGGACACGCTGGTGGTCGGCGTCGACTTCGCGCTCACGCACCTGCGCCTGACGTCCGCGGTCAACGCGGTCCTGCGCGGCGCCTGGTTCGTGGCCACCAACCGCGACCCGATCTACCCCATCGAGGATGGGCTGCTGGCGGGTGCCGGTTCGATCGTCGCCGCGGTCTCGTGGTCCGCCGGCCGCGAGCCGGACCTGGTCGTCGGCAAGCCGGAGCCGACCCTGTTCATCGAGGCCGCGGCGTCGGTCGGCATTCCGGCGCAGGACGCCGTCGTCATCGGCGACGGCCTCGTCACCGACATCAGCGCCGCGAACCGCGGTCGGGGCACGCTCGGTGCTGATGCTCACCGGTGTGACGACGCTGAGCAGGCAGTCGACGCACGGTCCCGACGCTGCGCCCGACCGCGGTGGCGCGCGATGCGAGCGAGCTCGAACGCGTGCTCGAGCGACTCGCGGCCGAGTAGGACTCTCGGGCGGCTCCAGCGCGGGCTCGGAGCGCAGCGAAGGCGTCGAACTCGGCCAGGAGTCGCGCGCGCAGTCGGCTCGTCGTCCTGGAGGAACGCGACCTCGAGAGCGTGGCGGTCCATCGCCCACAGCTCCGGGAGTGTCATGCCGACCTCGTCGCACGACGTTGCGGTACTCGCGCACCAGCGTCAGGTCGCTGACGGTGCGGTCGTCCGTCGAGAGCGTCACGGGCACGCCGGCGCGGAACAGCGCTGCGCGATCGGGTGCTCCGCCACGGACGGCACGATGTCCGGCCTGGACGTTGCTGGTCGGGCAGAGGTCCAGGGTGACGCTCGCGCGCGATCAGCTCGGCCATCAGACGCGGGATCGTCGATCGCGCCGGGGCCGTGGGCGATGCGCGACGGGTTCGAGCTCCAGCGCGCGCCAGATCTGCGGCGCGCCACCCCACTCGCCGGCATGGCAGGTGATGCCGAGGCCGCCGGCGCGCGCCACGTCGAACGCGGCGCGCGTGGAGCAGCGGATCCGGGAAAGCGCTCCTCCTGGCCGGCGCAGTCGAAGCCGGTCAGCCCGTCGCCGACGAAACGCACCGCCTCCTCGGCCATCTCGCGGTTCCGCTCGGGCGGATGTGAGCGCAGCGCCACCGCGATGAGCCGCATCTCCACGCCCGTCGCTGCCGCGCCCCGACCGCGCGCCCGCGACCACCGCCGCGATCCCGTCCCGCAGCGAGAGCCCGCGCTCCGCGTGCAGCGTCGGCGCCCAGCGGATCTCGGCGTAGCGCGTCCCGTCCGACGCCACGTCCTCGACCAGCTCGTGCGTGATGCGCTCCAGCGCCTCGGCGTCCTGCATCAGCGCGATCGGCAGGTCGAAGGCGCGCAGCAGCTCGAGCTGGCTCTCGCAGCGGACAGGAGCGATCAGGCGGTCGCGCATCGCTCGAGGTTCATGCCCTCGTCCAGGCCGCGTTGGCGCGCCAGCTCCAGCGCCGTCTCCGGCCGGAGCGATCCATCCAGGTGGAGGTGCAGCTCCGCCTTGGGCATTCGCGCGATGAGCGCGTCCACCGGATCGGCCACCGTGGATCGGCCACCGGCGCGCCGACGTGATCGGTTGAGGCAACAGTCACGGCCGGCATCCTAAACTCGTACCGATGGCTCACCCGCACGCGGCCACGCCCCAGTCGGCTGCAGCGGATCGGCAACAGCGGGATCTGGATCGTCTTCGTCGTGGTCCTAGCGATCTGCGGCGCCGGCCTCATTCTCTCGTTCGACCACCCGCAGAACGACGCCGGCCGGCCCGAGCTGACTGCGCGCGGCGATGCGATCGTGGCTCCGCGCCTGGCCGCACTCGAGCCTTCGGCCGCGCAGCTCTCCGCGGATGCGAACGCCATCTCGCAGCAGGCACGCACGCTGTACGGGCACCTGCGCGCGCGCGACACCGATGCTGTCCGCGCGGACGTGCACGGCCGGCGACCAGCTGCTCGCGCACGTCGCCACAGATCTCGCGCCAATCGAGGCCGCTCGTCCCTCCCTCATCGATGGGACGGAGATGAGCGCGATCAGCCAGTCCAATCGCGCCGAGGTGCTGGCCATCAACGCCGCCGCAACCGCAGCCGAGCAGCTCAATGGAGCATGGAACGGCATCACGACCGCCGCGACGCGCGTCGATGTCCTGGTGGACGCCCTTGCCCAGCACGACGCTGCCGTGCTGGACGCGACCTCGCACGCCCGCGATGCCGACTACTCGGGCGCGCTGCAGGGACTCGCCACGGCGCAGATCCGCGCTCGACGGGGCGAGCACCGTCGCGGACGAAGCGGCCACGCAGGGCCTCGACATCAGCACGCTCCGCTCGCTCATCGACCGGAACGCGAGCTACGACGCCGCGCTCACGACGTTGTACGCGATCCTCGTGGGGAGCGGTGGCGTGATGACCGCCGATGCCCAGCACGCATTCGACGTCGTCAAGCAGGCGCAGGCCTCGTTGCCCGATAACGGCACGGCCATGACCGTCATCGTCTCGGACCTCGGCGGCGACCAGGTCACGCTCGGGATGATCACGCTCGACCAACTCCGCGGAACCATCGCGGCCGCCGCGCCAGAGCCCGCGCCAGGGCCCGTGCCGAGCTCGTCGCCCGGATAGACTCACCTCAACCGAGGCGCCACACCACAGCGGATGGTGCCGCCGCTCTGGACCGTGCCGAACGAGGAGCCCTTCGAGCATGCATGTCTCTGTTGTCACCGATCAGCCCTGGGATGTTCGCGCCGACGTCCTCGCCGTCCCGCTCGCCAAGGACGGCGACGCCCGACGCGACGACGACGCGAGCTCGACCGCCGGCTCGGCGGGGCGCTGGCCGACTACCGCTCGGTCGGCGAGCTCAAGGGCTCGGCCTGGAGCGGTGCGCTGCTGCGCGGCTCCGAGATGGGTGCCGACTGGTTGCTCGGCATGGGCGTCGGCGAGGCCGCCGGCGTCGATCGGCTCGCTGCCGTTCGGCTTGGCGCGTCCATCGAGCGACGACTTGCCGGCCGGCACGTCACGAAGCTGGCCGTCCTCGTCCCCGGCTGGATGCTCGGCAGCGCGCTGGACCTCGCGGCCGCCTGCGAGCTGATCGCGCGCGGCGTCGTCGAAGGGCTCGTCGGACCCGTCCACGATCTACCGCGACGGCGGTGGAGTCCCTGCCGCCGCAGATCGACGAGCTGACCCTGGTCGTGCCTGCCGGTTCGGACGACGTCGGTCGCGCGAGCGGCCGCCGAGCGTGGCGTCGTCATCGGCGAGGGGAGCAATCGCGCTCGGCGCCTGGCGCAGCGATCCAGCAACGACGTCTCGCCGGAGGTGCTCGCCGACGAGGCCTCCGCGATCGCGCAAGGAGTTCGGACTCAAGCTGACGGTCTTCGGGCCGGAGAAGGCGACAGAGCTCGGCATGGGCATGTTCATGGCGGTCGGCCGCGGCTCGGACAACCCGCCGCAGTTCATCGCGCTGCGATCGGGCAAGAAGGGCGCGACCGACGCCAAGGGCCGGCTGCTGGCCATGGTGGGCAAGGGCGTCACGTTCGATTCGGGCGGCATCTCGATCAAGCCGGCCGACCGGATGGAAGAGATGAAGATGGACAAGACCGGCGCATGCACCGTGCTTGCCGCGATGGCGACGCTGCAGCGGCTGGCGCCCGGCACGCCGGCTGCTCGCGGTCGCGCCGGCGGTCGAGAACATGCCCGGCCCCCACTCGACGCGACCCGGCGACGTGGTCACAGCGCTCAACGGCAAGACCGTCGAGATCACGAACACCGACGCCGAGGGTCGCCTGATCCTGGGCGATGCGCTCACCTGGGCCGAGCAGCAGGGTGCCACGCACCTGGTCGACGTCGCGACGCTGACCGGCGCCGTCGAGCGCGCGTTCGGAAAGCTGATCACGGGCGGCTTCGGCACGCCGCAGGACTGGTGGGACGAGGTCGCTGCCGCCGGCGCGCGCCAGGGCGAGCGGCTACTGGCAGGTACCGCTCGTTGATGACTACCGCGCAGACATGGACTCCTGGTACGCCGACATGACCAACAGCGGCTCGGCCGACGCGTCGCTGATCAAGAGCGGCATGTTCCTGCACGAGTTCGTGACGCGGCCGTGGGCGCACCTGGACATCGGTGGCAGCGCGTATCTGCGCAAGGCGATGCCGTGGGCAGCGCGAGGCGCCACGGGCGTGATGCATGCCACGCTCGTCGAGCTTGCACTGGCCGGGGCCGCGAGCTGAGCACCGACCACCCGGCCCTGCTCGCAGGCGCAGCCGTCCTCGGCGCGATCATCGGGTTCGCGGCCGACCGGCTCGCAGCGCGCTGGCCGGCACACGCCGAGGGTGTCATCCGCCGAATGGACTGGCGAACGGCCGTCGTGACGATCGGCGCGGCCGTCGCGTTCGCGCTCCTCGCTGCGCGCTGGTCGGAGCCGCGCGACCTGGCGCGTGCTGGGCATCTGGTTCGCGGCACTGACCGTGCTCCTGGCCACGGACCTCGACCAGCGGCTCTTGCCGGACCTGGTCACCCTGCCGTTGATTCCGTTTGCGCTGGTCGTGCTGCTGCTCGGCTGGGATCCGCTGCTCGCCGGGAAGAGCCTCGGCATCGCCTCGGGGATCGTGGCGGGGATCCTCGCGCCGATCGGACTGCTCGTCTCGGATCGTCTCTTCGGCGGCAGCCTCGGCCTGGGCGATGTGAAGCTGTCGGTGTCTCTCGGCCTGATGTGCGGGATCTACCTGCTGATTGCCGGCTTCCTCGTCGCATCGGTTGTCTTTGCGGTGGTGCTCGGTGTGCTGATCGTGCTGGGCAAGCTGCAACTCCGCTCCCACATCCCGTTCGGGCCGATCCTCATCCTGGCGGGCGTCTTTGCCGCGCTCGCGCCGTCGTTGCAAACGTAAGGGATCACTCGTGACCGCTGCCCGGGCTGGTGGCGGGTGCCCGGGTTCGTGCCGGGTGCTCCGGCTCGAGCGGGTGCCCGGGCTCGTGCCGGGAGCCTGGGCTCGTGCCGGGGCCTGGGCTCGTGCCGGTGCCTGGGCTCGTGCCAGTTCCCGGGGTGGGGCCAGTGCCGGGCTGGAGCTTGCGCGATCCCGTATCGCCTGCATGGTTACGGACAGCGCAACGCGATCGCTAGGCTCGTCTGCAGCCATCTGTTGCTGGTTCGTCTCCCTCGCACGACGCTGGGCTGATCGTGAACGCGAGCTCGGCCGACCGTTTACCGGGACTCCCGCGGCCTCGTAAGCCGGCACTTGAGCAAGTGGCATCCATGCAGTCGATATGCGGATCGATAGGGCCGCCGGCAATGCTTGGCCCGAGTGGGCGCCTGCCGAGGGCAGCCACGCCCGCCACGAGACCCCGCGCCGCGGCAGCCCCCAAGCGCGCTCCAACACACCCGGCTCCTCGGCAGCCCCCAAGCGCGCTCCAACACACCCGGCTCCTCGGCAGCCCCCCAAGCGCGCTCCAAAGACCCGCGCCGCGGCAGCCGCCACGCGCGCCCCGAGACCCGGCCCACAAGTCAGCCGCGGCGCCCGCAAGGCCCTGCAAATAGCTCCCAACCCCAGGCATGAGCCAGCCGCTACGCCCGGATTCCGCAGGCGTTACGTAGGAATCCACGCTCAGGAAAGCGCCGATGACGGCGCGATTGCACGTTCTTGACGGGTGCGGCTATCATCCCCTGCAGCCGGAGTCGTCACGGCGAACGTGCCCGAACGCACGGGGCGGCGCAACCACCGGCGGGCCAACCAGGTGCCCCAGCACCTCCAAATCCCGCTCGAAGCTGCGAACCTAAGAGGACCTGCGAGTTGAGGTATGGCGCCACTGACGCGCGCGCGGCCGCACGCACCGACCACACGCCGCCCACGTCAAGTTCGTCGCGCTACGTGAACTCTCGTCGCTCCCGCGGACTGCTCTCCCGCGTCGTTGCCCTCTGCCTCGTCATCACGGCTCTTGCGCCGCAGGGTGCCGTGTTCGGTCCTTCGTCGGTCTTCGCCGATCCGCTCGGTAACCAGATCGATACCGCCAAGCAGCAGCAGAAGGATCTGCAGAATTCGATCGATCGGCAGCGGGCGCTGCTCACCAGCCTCCAGGCCGACGAGCAGGCGGCGCAGAACGCGATCGACCAATCGACTGCCCAACTCCACCAGATCAACGTGAACCAGGACACCGTCCAGGCCAAGATCAAGGCAGCGTCGGATTCAATCAATATCGTCCAGGCGCATCACGATCAGCTCGCCGCGGAGTTGCGGCAGCTCGACTACACGCTCTCGCTGCTCGAAGACCAGATCAGCCAGGGCCAACAGGATCTGCAGGCCCGCCAGCGTGAGCTGGGACAGCGCCTTGCCGATGCCTATCGCACGCAGCAGACCTCGCTGCTCGAGCAGGTGCTCTCGTCGGGCTCGTTCACGGATGTGCTCACCAACGCATCGGCATACGTGTCGTTCGGTCAGGAGGACGCGGACCTCGCGGCGTCAATCGCCCAGGACCAGACAGCCCTGGACTCGCTCCAGCGCATCACCGAGGCGACAAGCTACCGCACCGACGGCCTTCGGCGCGACACCGAGGCGACGCAGAGGCAACTGCTGGCGCAGAAGCAGAAGCTGAAGAACGCCCAGCAGCAGCTCGGCCAGATGGAGGCGCAGACGTCGGCGTTCCGCCAGAGCCAACAGCAGGCGTTCACCAAGGCAAACGCGTCACAGGACCAGGTCAACGCCGCGCTGCAACAGCAGGTCCGCGAGCAGGCCGCGCTCGAAAAGCGAATCGCAGGGATGGTCGCACTCGCGCAGAAACGCGCCGAGGAGGCGCAGCGTCGGGCCAATCAGCGCAAGCACCACGGCAATGGTGGCGGCAATAACGGCGGCGGCGGCGGCAACGGGAGCATGATCTGGCCCGTAGCCGGAACCGTGACCCAGGAGTTCGGCTGCACCGGGTTCGTGTGGGAGCCGCCGTACGGCAGCTGCGCACACTTCCACCAGGGCATCGACATCGCCGGCCCGATCGGCACCCCGGTCCATGCGGCCGCCACGGGCGTCGTGGCAATGGTGGGCTGGGGACTCGGCGGGTCGTACATGGTGATCATCGCCCACGGCCACGGAGTGGAGACGTGGTACGGCCACCTGCTGCCGCGCGCGGTCGTTCACTCCCAACAGCTGGTCCAGCAGGGTCAGGTGATCGGCTACCGCGGCGATACCGGGCACAGCACCGGCCCGCACACGCATTGGGCCGTGTACGTGAACAACGTCCCGGAGAACCCGCGCAACTACCTCTAGCGCCTCGCGGATTGGACGTTCCGATCGTTTCCGCGGGAGCGTTCGATCGGCTGCGTCAGTTCGATCCTCTGGGTCAGATGGGCGCGTAGGGAGCGTTACCCGGGCTTTCGAGCGGTGGTCAACGTGTCATACGCGCGTGGACAGCACGTTCGGCGGTCGAACGGGCTCCACGACGGTCATCGAGCATCACCGCCACGCCGATCCCACGCTGATCGCACGCTCAGCCGCGCGTGAACGTTCGCGTCGCGATCCCTTCGCGCTGACAACCGAGTGCCTAACGTGCACCGGATGCGCGAGTGAACAGGAAGGCCGCCGCAACCGATGCCGCCGCAACCGATGCCGCCGCAACCCAAACTCCGAATTCGCGGCACGTTTTGCGTGTTGCTGCCCGTTTGCTAACGGCGCGGCAATCCCACTGCCCTAGAATCGGCTTGTGAAGCGCCTGCTCGCGATCGTGCTGGCCGGAGGCGAGGGTGAGCGGCTCTCGATCCTTTCCGGCGTGCGCGCCAAGCCCGCCGTCCCGTTCGCGGGCAAGTACCGGATCATCGACTTCACGCTGAGCAACTGCGTCAACTCGGACATCGACGACGTGGTCGTCCTGACGCAGTACAACCCGCACTCGCTCAACAACCACATCGGCGCCGGCCGTCCGTGGGACCTCGACCGCACGACGGGCGGCATGCGGATCCGTGCAGCCGTTCATCTCGCGACAGCGCGACGCGGAGTGGTATCGCGGCACGGCAGACGCGGTCCTCCAGAACATCGACCTGCTGCGCGAGTCCGACGCGGACACGGTCGTGATCCTGGCCGGCGACCACATCTACAAGATGGACTACCAGCCGTTCGTGCAGCAGCACCGTCGCAAGCGCGCCGACGTGACGATCGCCGTCAAGCGCGTGCCCATCGGCGAGGCGCACCGCTTCGGCATCCTGGCGCTGGACGACAACGACGAGGTCGTCGAATGGCAGGAGAAGCCCAGGCAGCCGCGCAGCGACCTGGCCAGCCTGGGCATCTACGTCTTCTCCAAGAAGGCGCTGCTCAACTGGATGGCCGAGGACCGCACCGACTTCGGCGCGCACGTCGTGCCCGCCATGATCGAGGGCGGCGCGCGCGTGTTCGGCTACCACTTCGACGGCTACTGGCAGGACGTGGGCACCATCGACAGCTACTGGCGTGCCCACATGGAGCTGCTCGAGGACCATCCCGCCCTCGATCTGTACGACCGCGACTGGGTCATCCATACCCGATCCGAGGAGCGCGCACCAGGGCGAATCGGCGCCACGGCCAACGTGCATCGCAGCCTCATCAGCCATGGCTGCCAGATTGCCGGCACGGTCGACCGCTCGGTCCTCTCGCCTGGCGTCCGCGTCGACCCCGGAGCGATCGTGCGCGACAGCGTGATCATGTTCGACGCCGTCATCCGCGCCGGCGCGGTGGTCGATCGCGCGATCATCGACAAGGAGGTCTCGGTCGGGCCGAACGCGATCGTCGGCATGGGCTCCGACTACGACACGCCCAACAGGCTGGAGCCGTCGCGCCTCAACACCGGGATCACGGTGATCGGCAAGCGTGCCGTCATCCCGGCCGGGATGCGCCTCGGGCGCAACGTCCGCGTGGACGAGGGCGTGCACGCGTCGGACTTCGGCCGCAGCAAGACCGTGGCCAGCGGCGGCAACGGTGAGCCGCAAGGCCAACGTCGCGCGCGAGCGAGGCGCTGCCGCCGGTGGCAAGACCAACGGTGCCGAGGTATCAAAGGCACGCACGAGCCGGCAGCGCGGCGTCGTGTCGATCGAGACGGGACGGCCGGCCGTCTGAGCACCTCGCCCACGGACGTCGACGGCTGGCTCGCGGAGCTGTCCCTATCGCCGATCGAGCGCCATGAGCGCGAAAGCGTCGTCAGCTGGGACCTCATCGTCGACGGCCGATCGCGGCGCGACATCCGGCTGACGCTGATCCTCGAGCCGAGCGTCGGCATCGTCGGCTGGTTGCACTACGCACCGCCGCTTTCCGACAGCTTTCGCAAGTCGTATCGCCAGTTCCTGCGCTGGAACGACGAGCTGCCCTTTGTGAAGTTCGCCCTCTCTGAGGACGAGCGTCCCGTGCTGTCCGCGGAGGTGCCCGTCGGCTCGATCGACGAGCACGCCCTCGGGTTGATGCTGGCGCGCCTCGTCGCCGTCTGCGACCTGCTGCTCGCAGAGTCGGTCCGCTGGCTCTGGCCGGGAGCGAAGGCACCGCCGCATGCGGAGGGGGAGGGGCGGAATCCGAAGCTGTTGGAGCGATATGCGGCAGAGTTGGCGGAACTGGCAGCCACAGAATTGAGCGCCGCTGGACCTGGTCCGGTGCCGCCGGTTGAGGCGTCGACGACCTGACGGAGCGCGCTAACCGCCCTCGGCGCTCCGTCGTCCAAGGCGACCGTCCCCAAATCCCCTCGGATTCTCACCAGGCGATGCCGTAGCCTGGTCGCCGAGGCACGTTCACCTCGTTTTCCCATGTGGTGAGAACCGACGAGCGTGACCTGTCGGAAACTCGCCCCGGCCATCGTATTAAGGCCGCGGTGGTGGGAATCTGCGGAGAATGGCTCGGCCGCTCGGCGGCTCGCTGCACAGGAACGAGGCAGCCCGCCTCAGCGCCCTGCTAGAGTCCCGGATCAATGCAGCGCATCGTGATGCAGCGGCGGCGGCCTTCGCGCGAGGTGCTGACGGGCGACTCCGCGGACGTCTACTTCGCGCGAGCCGAGGAGATCCTCTCCAAGGAGGGCATGGACCCGGTCGTGGTCATGGAGGTCTTCTCGCGGCAGGCGGGCATCCTGTGCGGTGTCGACGAGGCCAAGGTCCTGCTCGCGCACGTGCTCGGCGAAGCGCCCGAGACGGAGGCCGTTGTCGAGGCGCTCAGCGACGGCGACACGTTCGAGGCGAAAGAGATCGTGCTGCGCATCCGCGCTCGCTACCGCGCGTTCGGCCTCTACGAGACCGCGATCCTGGGGATGATGGCCCAGTCGACCGGCTGGGCAACGGCCGCACGCATGGTCGTCGATGCCGCCGCGCCCGAGCCGGTCATCAGCTTCGGTGCCCGGCACGTCCACCCGGAGATCACCGATCAGCTCGACTACGCCTCGATCGTCGGCGGCTGCGTCGGGGCCTCGACACCGGCCGGCGCACGGCTTGCGGGCCTCAATCCGACCGGCACCATGCCCCACTCGCTGGTGCTGATCTTCGGCGACACGGTCTCGGCGGCCGAGGCCTTCGATCGGAACCTGAGCCCGGACGTGCCACGCATCGTGCTGGTGGACACGTTCCGCGACGAGGCCGAGGAGGCGCTGCGCGTGGCGCATGCGCTCGGCGATCGGCTCTACGGCGTCCGCCTCGACACCCCCGCCGAGCGCGGCCGGGTGACGCCGGACCTGGTGTGCGAGGTGCGCGCGCGGCTGGACCTGGCCGGCTTCGCGCACGTCAAGATCATCGTCTCGGGCGGCCTGACGCCCGACCGGATCCGCACCTTCAAGGACGCGGACGCACCCGTCGACTCGTTCGCGGTCGGCAGCTTCATCAGCGGCGCGACGCCCATCGACTTCACGGGCGACCTCAAGGAGATCGACGGCAAGCCGATCGCCAAGCGCGGCCGGATCCCGGGCCTGACGCTGAGCCCGCGGCTGCAGCGTGTCGATCTGCGGGACTGGACGGCGACCTGACGGCCGACCTCGATCCGTCGGCCGACCTCGATTCGACGGCCGACCTCGATCCGACGGCCGATCTCGATCCGTCGGTGCAGCGCGAGTCGGCCTACGAGCTGCTGCAGCGCGGCCAGGCGCTGATGAAGCAGCGTCACAACGCACAGGCGGCGGTCGTCCTCGAACGTGCAGCCCGCCTCGAACCGGGAAAGGGCTCGATCCTCGAGGCACTCGGGCGCGCCTACTACAACAGCGGCCAGCACGAGCGCGCGGCCGCCGTATTCGGGGAGTTGCTGGAGATCGATCCGTCGGCGGCCTACGGCCACTACGCGCTCGGCCAGGCGCTCAAGCAGGTCGGGCGGCGGCAGGAAGCGCGCACGCATCTTCGGCTTGCCTGTGCGCTGGCGCCTGACTCGGCGCTCTATCGCGCGGCCCTGGCACGCCTCGGATGAGCAGTCGCAACTGGCAGCAGGTCAGCCAGGTGCTGGCGCTGCTGCTGGTCGTGCTCGTTGGCGCAGCGGCGATCGTCGCCTTCCTCCGGCCCGGGGCCCCGCAGACGACTCCGCCGCCCTCGGGAATCGCGCTCGTCTCACCGACGCCGACCGATCCCCTGAACGGTCCGAGCGTCGGACCGTCGAAAACGCCGAAGCCGCCCAAGACGCCGAAACCCTCTCCCACCTCGACTCCGACGCCGACGCCCGACACCGACGCCGGGCTCGAGCGAAACGTCCCCTCCATCGAGCTCACAACCGAGCGAATCGGCCGTCACCGTTCCGCCCGCGCAGCATCCGTTTCGTTGGCCTCGGCTTCGACAGCACCGCGGCCACGACGCCCACGGCTCGCACGATCGCCTTCGACACGGACGGACCCGGCACGGTGACCGTCAAGCTGGCCAAGACCACGGCGGGCAACGTCCAGCTCTGCCTGCAGCGGGTCGGCGGCGCGCAGACCTGCGTGGACGACGACCACGCCGACCTGAGCGGCACGACCTCCGCGTCCGGCAAGACGAGCCTGGATCGTCACCGGCATCGGCACCGGCGGCGACTCGCCGATCGCCGACGTGGTGATCAACTTCGGTGCGCTGCATCCGAACGTGTCGGTGACCGGCTTCCGCTTCCAGGGCACCGAGAACCAGGGCTTCAACGGCGTCGAGGCGGATCTGAACAACGAGGCCGGCACGATCAAGGTTCGAGGAACGATCACCAGCGCCCACCCGTGGCGCGATCCGGCTCGCTCGACGCCGACTGTCAACCAGGTCGCCATTCAGACCGGAACCGGCACGCAGACTCTCGCTCCAGACCGGACACGACGACGCCGACCTCCACCTCAGCGTCGCCGGGACGGAGCTGTCTGCCGACGAGGAGGTCTTCCTGGACGCGACCATCCGCTGGCAATGAGGAGCGTCAGCTCTCCGGAAGCGCGACCTCGCCGCGATCGATGAGCCGCCCCAGCCAGAACAGCCCGAGCAGCGTCTTGGCGTCACGGATGCCGCCGGTCTCGGCACGCACCAGCGCCTCTGCGATGGGCATGCGAACCAGCTCGAGATTCTCGTCCGGCTCCGGTCCGGCGTAGCCCTCGATGGGCTCGAGGCCCGTCGCGAGGTAGAGATGCATGAACTCCGTTGCGAAGCCGGGTGCCGTGAAGAAGCTCCCCATGAGCCGCCATGAGGCGCGCCGTGTAGCCTGTTTCCTCGCCCAGTTCGCGCGGCGCGGCGACCTGTCGGATCTTCGATCCTGCCGTCCGCTGCGCGATCCAAAGTGCCCGCTGGAAGCTCCAACAGGACTTCTGTTGCCGGTGTCCGGTACTGCCGCACCATGAGCACGTCACCCCCATCGACCGCGACGATCGTCACGGCGCCGGGATGCACGACAACTTGCCGCGTGTGTCGCGCGCCGGTGTGGTCCGCGATAGTCAGGACCTTGTAGGTGAGGTAACCGCCCGAGTGGACGTCGTGCTCGTCCACGACGCGTTCGATGAGTCGCTCGTCGCCCATGCCCGAAGCATACGGATCGCGCCGTTGATTGCGGACACCGCGTCCTAGTACGAGCGATCTATGGAGCCGACCAGCGCCGGCTCGTAGCTTGACAGCCATCGGTCGCCGCTCTTCGACGGCCGCGCCAATCGGGCCGCACAGGCCCGGAAGTGCCCAACACCGGAGAGTCACGACGTGAACCGAATCGCCGCACTCGCGTTGCGCCTGGCCGTGGTGGCCGCGTTCGTCCTGGCCCTGGCCGCCCCCTTCCGCTGGGACTGACCTCTCAGAACCACTCAGCCGGCGGCAGTGATCGCAGCCACTGTCGCCGGCAACTCTTCTGCCGCACACCATCGGGTGAGCGGCCCCTCCATGTCGCCGGTGCGCTCTTTGCGCGCCGGCGTCGTTGTTCCCGGCGCCTCTCGAGGACCTTGATGTCGTCGTTCTCCACCCTGGCCGCCTGACCCGTGCTCCTGCTCTACTCGATCGTCATCGGCCTGCTGCTCGGCAAGCTGCTCGGCGGTTCGATCTCTGCACTTGCCAGCGTCCGTATCCACTGGATGGGCCTGGCGCTGATCGGGCTGCTCGGCCAGGTGGTGCTGTTCTCCGACCAGGTCACCTCGCGGATCGGCTCCGCCGGCCCGGCGCTCTACGTGGCCTCCACCCTCATGGTGCTTGCCGCATTGCTGCGCAACATCAGGCTCCCGGGCCTCGCGGTGATTTCCGTCGGAGCCTTCCTGAACCTGGTCGCGATCGCTCTCCAACGGCGGCTTCATGCCCTCGTCACCGGATGCATGGGCAGCGCTCAACGGCGTCGCGACGCTGCCCACGGCGGACTACACCAACTCGGCGCTGATCGGGCCCGACACGCCGCTCCCGTTCCTCGGTGACGTCTTCTATCCTGCCGCGACCGATCCCATTCGCGAACGTCTTCTCGATCGGTGACGTGCTCATCGGCGTGGGAGCCGTCTGGTTCCTGGTCCGGGCGATGCGCGGCCGGGCCGGCTCGCGACGGAACCGAAGCCGCCCCGGCCGCCGTGCAGCAGCCCGTGGCCGGCACGCGATGAGCGACGCGATCGAATCCAACGTTCCAGCCTGGTTCGCGTCGGTGGACCGATGTCGGGCGAATCCGAGGCGGTCCCTCGGCGACGCTGCCACCGTCACGCACGATTCCGTGCGGATCGGCTGCTCGGCGAGCTCGCGAAGGCAGTCGCCGCCGATGCCGGTGTGCGGCTCTTCGCGGACGACGGCCAGGGCACGCTGCGACGAGGTCGCCGCGACCGTGGCGACCGTGCCCGCGTCGCGCATCGCCCGGATCGTTGGCCGCGGCAAGACCGAGGAACGTGTCGAGCCAACGCGCGCGCTGCTGGTGCCCGTTCCCGATCAGCGTCACTCGCTGATCCTGCTGACGCGCCGCGGCGACGAGGACTTCACCGCCGAGGATCGCGCGGTCGCGCGCGTCTACGCGCGCCAGCTGGCCGAGCAGGTCGAGCATCCCGGCAGCGCTCTCCGGGCGAGCCGCCATCTGGACCCGGCAACTGGATGCCATCCAGAACGTGGCCGCCCAGCTGACCCGCCTGACCACGCATGCGCGAGGTCGGCGAGGCGGTCTGCGTCGAGACGCGCCGCGTCATCGAGTACGACAACGCGCGCGTCTACGTGATCGTCGCCGAGCGAGCCGGTGCTGGAGCCGATCGCGTTCCGCGTCGACCGACCCGGCCTACGCCGGCGAGACGTACGAGGGCCTGGTCGTCGGCTCGGTGAGGGCATCACCGGCTGGGTCGCCGAGAACGCGGCGTCCCGCTGCTGATCGACGACGCGGCGGCGACCTCGGTCGATCCAGGTGCCGGGCACGGACGACCGCGACCGAAGAGAATCGATGCTGGTCGTGCCGATGCGCCACGAGCGTCGCATCATCGGCGTGATCGTGCTCGGTCCGGATCGGGCTCGCGGCAAGTTCGACCAGAACGACCTGCGCCTGCTCCAGATCATCGCCGACCAGGCCGCCATCGGCATCGAGAACGCCCGCCTGCTGGCCGGGCGCGACCGGCTCGTCCACGAGCTCGAGGCGCTGCTGGACATCAGCCAGGCGACCCAGCTCGCACAGGACGAGCCGACGCTGGCCGGGGTGCCTGGCCTAGAAGCTGGCCAGCGCGCCGCGACATGCCGGCGCCTGCGTCGTCTCGCGCCTCGACGAGGGCTCCACGCTGCTGCGAACACTGGGCGTGCATCGGCGTCAGCGGCGTGGACCGGTCGTATGACGTGTACGACTACCCGCTGACGCGGCGCGTGCTTCGCGATGGCACGCCGCAGCTGGTCCACGTCGACAGCCCTGACGGCGACCCGGCCGAGATGCGCCTGCTGACGCAGATCGGCGCCGAGACGCTGCTGATGCTGCCGCTCACCGCCGGCGGCCGGACCGTCGGACTGGTCGAGCTGCTTCTGGTTGGACGAGCGTCGCAGCCATCCGGCCGTTCCGAGGTGGACGTGCTGCGCACGATGGCCAACCAGGCCGCCATCGGTGCTCGAGAACGTCCGCCTCATCGAGCGGCTTGCGGCAGGCCGCGGACATCGACCAGGTGACCGGCGTGCACAACCACCGCTACCTGCAGGAGCGGCTCCAGCAGGAGTGCGCCCGCGCCTGCGCGGATGCACTCGCCGATGAGCGTTCTGATGATCGACCTGGACGGCTTCAAGCGGCATCAACGACCGTCACGGCCACGCCGACGGCGACCGGGTGCTCAAGGGCGTCGCGACCGGGCTGAAGCTGGCCGTGCGCACCAACGACATCGTGGCCCGCTACGGCGGCGACGAGTTCGTGGTGCTGATGCCGGACACCGACGAGGCCGCGGCCAAGGCCGTCGCCGAACGGATCGTCGTCGGGAATCGGAAGTCGCGCCACGAGCTGAGCGACGGCGCCGAGGGACATCGTCGGCGCGTCGGCGGGCCTGGCCACTACCCGCGCGACGGGCGCTCTCCGCAGCGGTTGCTCCACGGCCGCCGATGCGGCCATGTACACGGTCAAGCGTTCCGGCGGCAGCAACGTCCGCAAGGCGCAACCGGACGCCGGGGCAGCAGGAGGCAAGCCACTACCTTCGCTCGCGAGGCGGTAGTTCCGACGGCTGGCTCGCACGGCGGACTTGCACCTGGTGGCATGCAGCGGGGAGGCAAGTCAGCGCGACGAAGGTTTTTCCAAGGGATCAACGCCAGGACTTGCGCGCCGTGCCGGCCCGCGCTGGCGAGGTGGTAGTTCCGAGGCTGGCTCGCACGGCGGACTTGCACGCGGTGGCATGCAACAGGGAGGCAAGTCAGCGCGACGGCAGTTTTCGGACGGAACAACCCCGGGATTTGCGCACCGTGACGGCTGGCGGGGAGGCAAGGGACCCCGATGACTCCTTGTTCCCCGCTGCACGCCTTGCGGTGCAAGCGGCGGCCGTGGTTGGCTGCCAGCGGCCGCTGGGCTTGCAGTTGAGGGTGGGTTGGCCGGCGGCGGCCCGTGGGCTTGCATCTGGTGCTGGCTAGCGGCACGACGGCACCAACCGACACGCCGTCTCCGGCCCGTCCTTGGCCGTTTCATGCATGCCACGGGGGCAATTGGCCAACGAAATCAGCCCGCCCGTCGCTCGTTCGCCGTTTGCTCACACCAGGCGCAAGGGCTCGGGCGACACCACGTCAGGGGCTGGGAAGTGGGCGGCCACCGCACCAGGGGCAAGGGCCTCGGGCGATCAGCGGGCTGAGCCGGGGAAAACTCCCAGCGGTGGCGGCCTACGCCGCGGCCGCGGCCTCGAGTGGCTCGACGAACTGGCTGCGGTACAGCCGCTCGTAGGCGCCTCGGCGCTCCAGCAGCTCGGTGTGCGTGCCCTGCTCGACGATGTGGCCGTTCTCCAGCACGAGGATCGTGTCCGCGTCGCGGATCGTCGAGAGCCGGTGGGCGATCACGAACGTCGTGCGGCCCTTCATCAGCCGCGCCATCGCCCTCTGGATCAACACCTCGGTGCGGGTGTCGACCGATGACGTTGCCTCGTCCAGGATCAGGATCGGCGGGTCGGCCAGGAATGCGCGCGCGATGGTGAGCAGCTGCTTCTCACCTGCCGACACGTTGGTCGCGTCGTCGTCGATGACCGTGTCGTAGCCGTCGGGGAGCGTCCGCACGAAGTGATCGACGTGAGCCGCCTCCGCGGCAGCCGCGATCTGCTCCTCGGTCGCGTCGAGCTTCCCGTAGGCGATGTTCTCCCGGATCGTGCCATGGAAGAGCCACGTGTCCTGCAGCACCATCCCGAACTCGCCGCGCAGCTCGTCGCGTGTCACGTCGCGGGTGTCAACACCGTCGAGCGTGATCCGTCCCTTGTCGATCTCGTAGAAGCGCATCAGCAGGTTGACCAGCGTGGTCTTGCCGGCGCCGGTCGGGCCAACGATCGCGATCGTCGCACCTGGCTTCACGACCAGGTCAAGGTCGTCGATCAGCGGTCGGTCGGGCTCGTATCGGAAGGCCACATTCTCGAAGGCCACGGCGCCCTTGACCTCGCGGAGCTGGACCGGCGCGACCGGGTCGGCGATCTCGTCGGTCTCGTCCATCAGCTCGAAGACGCGCTCGGCCGAAGCGACTGCCGACTGCAGCACATTGAGGATGCTGGCCGTCTGAAGGATCGGGAAGGTGAACTGGCGCGCGTACTGGATGAAGGCGACCACGTCGCCCAGCGACATCTGGCCCGACGCGACGCGCAAGCCGCCGATCACGCAGATCGCGACGTAGTTGAGGTTGGAGACGAGGGTCAGCGCCGGCTGGATGATGCCGGTGATGAACTGCGCGTGGTACGCGGCCTGGTAGAGCTTCTCGTTCTCCTCGTTGAAGGTGTCGATCGCCTCGTTCTGCCGCCCGAACACCTTCACGATCGCGTGACCGGTGTGCATCTCCTCGACGTGGCCGTTGAGCCTGCCCGTCGACGCCCACTGGGTGACGAACAGGGGCTGCGAACGACGCGCGATGACGATCGCGATGACCAGCGAGAGTGGGACCGCGAGCAATGACACCAGCGCGAGGATCGGGCTGATCGTGATCATCATGATCAGGACGCCGATGATCGTGAGCAGGGCGGTGATCAGCTGGGTGAGGCTCTGCTGCAGCGTCTGGCCGATGTTGTCGATGTCGTTGGTGACGCGGCTGAGCAGGTCGCCGCGCGGGTGCGAGTCGAAGTAGCGCAGCGGCAGCCGCGCGAGCTTCGTATCGACGTCGGTGCGCAGTCGGTAGACGCTCCGCTGGGTCACGCCGGCCATGACATAGGCCTGGCCCCAGCTGAGCACCGACGCGAGGATGTACAGCACGGCCAGGAACGTGAGGATGCTCGCCAGCGCGCTGAAGTCGATGCCCTGACCGGGCGTCACCGTCATCCCGGACAACATCTGGGCCAGCTGAGTCTGTCCGCTGGCGGTCAGCCCGGCCTCGACCTGCTGCTGTGTCAGACCCGCGGGAAGCTGGGAGCCGACCGCCCCCTCGAAGATGATGTTGGTCGCCTCTCCGAGGATCTTGGGCCCGAAGATCGTGAACGTCACGCTGCCGATCGCCAGCACGAAGACGAGCACGATGCGCGGCAGCTCTGGGCGCAGGTGCTTGAGCAAGCGCACGAACGAGACGCGGAACAGCTTGGGCTTCGCGGTGGGCATGCCCATGCCCATGCCCATCATTCCCGGACCGCGCGGTGCGCCTCCCGCTCCCGGCCGGCCACCGCCGATCGTGGGACCCGCTCCGCCGCGCATGGTCATGCCGCGGCCTCTTCCTGGGTGAGCTGCGAGTAGACGATCTCCTGGTAGGTCTCGTTGCTCTCGAGCAGCTCCTGGTGCGTGCCGATGCCAACGATGTGCCCAGCATCCATCACCACGATCTGGTCGGCCTTCATGATCGTGCCGACGCGCTGCGCGACGATGATCACGGTCGCACCGCTGAGCTCACGGTCCAGGGCGGCGCGCAGCCGCGCGTCCGTGGCGAAGTCGAGCGCGGAGAAGCTGTCGTCGAACACGACGACGGGCGACTTCTTCACGATGGCTCGCGCAATCGCGAGGCGCTGGCGCTGGCCGCCGGAGACGTTGGTGCCGCCCTGCGCGATCGGCGCATCGAGCTTTTTCTCCATCTCCTCGACGAAGTCGCGGCCCTGCGCGATCTCGAGGGCCTTCCACAGCTCTTCGTCCGTGGCGCTCTCGTCGCCGTATTTCAGGTTGGTCGCCACGGTGCCGCTGAACAGGAACGCCTTCTGCGGCACGAAGCCGATCTCGCGCCAGAGATCCTCGCGGCGCATCTCCCTGACGTCGATGCCGTCGACCAGGACCGAGCCGGAGGTTGCGTCGTAGAGGCGCGGGATGAGGTTCACGAGCGTGGTCTTGCCGGAGCCCGTCGAACCGACGATGGCCGTGGTCTGGCCCGGCTTGGCCGTGAACGAGATGTTGCGCAGGACCGGGTCCTCGGCACCCGGGTAGCGGAACTCGACGTCGCGGAACTCGACGGTGCCGCGCCGGCCGCCGGTGGAGGTGGGCAGCGCCACCGGGCGCTGAGGATCGTCGATGGACGGCACGGTCTGCAGGACTTCCTGGATCCGTCCCGCGGACACCGCGGCACGGGGCACGAAGATGAACATGATCACGGCCGTCAGCACCGCGAAGAGGATCTGCGTCAGGTACTGCAGGAACGCCGTCAGGTTGCCGATCGACAGTTCGCCGCTGTTGACGCGGATCGCGCCGAACCACATCACGGCCACGGTCGACAGCTGGAAGATCGCCGTCATCGCCGGGATCGTGATGGCGAAGAGCCGGTTCACCGTGATGGCGGTCTCGAACAAGTCGTGGTTGGCCTTCTCGAAGCGCTCTTCCTCGTGCTTGGTGCGCACGAATGCCCGGATGACGCGGATGCCGGTGAGCGTCTCGCGCATCACCTGGTTGATCCGGTCGAGCTTGGCCTGCTGCACGCGGAACAGCGGCAGCGCGCGGCGCATCGTCAGGCCGATCACGAGCGCCATCGCCGGCAGGATGAACAGCAGCAGGCCGGAGAGCTGTACGTCCTGGCGGAGCGCCATGATGATCCCGCCGATGATCAGGATCGGCGCCGAGACCATCACCGACAAGGCCAGGAAGGCGAGCGTCTGCACCTGCAGGACGTCGTTGGTGTTGCGCGTGATCAGCGACGCCGTGCCGAAGTGGTTGATCTCGGATTGCGAGAAGCTCTCGACCTTCACGAAGATGGCGCTCCGCAGGTCCCGCCCAAGGCCCATGGCGATCCTGGCGCTCCAGTAGACCGCGATGACGGCCGCGATCGCGAGCAGCAGCGTCACGACCAGCATCACGGCGCCGGTCTGCACGATGTAGGCGGTGTCGCCCTTGGCCACGCCGTTGTTGATGATGTCGGCGTTGAGGTCGGGCAGGTATAGGTTCGCGACCGCCTGGATCAGCAACAGGATCAGCACCAGGGCGAGTTGCCAGCGGTACGGCTGCAGGTACGTCCGAAAGAGCTTGATCACGCCGTGGCCTCCGCGTGTCGTGGGGCGCCGGTCGCATGTTGTGGGGCGTCTTTCGCGTGAGCGGCCTGGGCGGCCTCGGCGGCGGCACTCATCGCGGCGCCCGCGGCCTTCACCGCCCGCAGCCCGATGAGGAACGCGGCGAGCTCATCTTCCGAGAGCTGGCCAAGGATCTTGCGCAGGTGCGCTCTCCGACGCTGCTCGATCACGCGGAACATGCGCTTGCCGGTCGAGGTGAGCCCGACCATAACGACGCGTCGATCACTGGCGTCGTGGCGCCGCTCGACGAGGTGTCGGCCCTCCATCCGTGCCACGATCCCGGTCGCACTGGCGACCGACACGCCGGTGAGCTCCGCAAGACGGTTCATGGGCAGGGGACCCTGCAGCTCCAGGATCGTGATCACCTGGAGGTGGATCAGGCTCAGGGCTCGCCGCTGCCAGGTCTTGAAGGCGGAGAGGCGTTCGGTCGGGTTCCACGCCGTCAGTGCCTCGAGCAGGTCGTCGGTCAGCTGCTCCCGGCTGCGGCCGGTCGGCGGAATCGCGGCGGGCACGGCGACCTCCGGCACGGTGGCGCCGGGAGTCGGCCCTGCCGGCAACGCCAATTCGGCGGCCGGCTCGGCTGGGAATGCTCAAGGTCACGTTGATAATCTAATCGATCGAAAGGGATCGCGCCGAAGTCGGCCAAGACCGGCTGGCCAAGGCGCGCGCGACCCGACTTCGCCAAGACCGGCTACCGTTCCGTCCAATGAACACCACCGAGGACTCGGCCGCGCCGGTCACACTGATCGACTGCCCAAGCTGTCAGAAGAAGAACAAGATCCGCCCGAGCGAGCGCGGTACCCCGTTCTGTGGCAGCTGTGGCACGGCGCTGCCCTGGGTCGTGGATGCCACCGACGCGACGTTCCCCGTCGAGTCGCGTGCCTCCGTCTCGGTCGTCGTGGACCTGTGGGCTCCGTGGTGCGGCCCGTGCCGTTTCGTGTCGCCGATCCTCGAGCAGCTCGCGGCCGAGTACAGCGGGCGGCTCAAGATCGTGAAGGTCAACGTCGACGAGAACCCGCGACTGTCCCGCGAGTTCAACGCCCGCAGCATCCCGACGCTGGTCGTCCTGCGCGACGGCAAGACCGTCGACCGCATCGTCGGTGCCATGCCCAAACCCGAGCTCACCGCGCGCCTCTTCCCGTACCTGCTCAAGACCGAGCCGTCGACAGGATCCAACACCGCCCCAACTTCCTAGGTTGGTTCGTCATCCCACTGGGGTGATCCGCCGGTAGGCAAGAAGGTCGATGGTGACCGACGCCGGCCGTGGGTCACGCTCAGGCCATTCCGAGCGGCACAACCACCACGATCCAGGAGGGGTTTTTCGAATGCGCAGACGTTCAATGTTCTTCGGCTGTCTGGTCGCGGGCCTGTTGGTGGCCAGCGTGGCCGGTGGCGTTGGGGCCCAGTCGGGGTCCCCGGAAGCCAGTGCCGCGGCTGGTGGCCTTGCCAACACGGACTGGCTGCTCGCGAGCGTGGGCGGGGCGCCGGTGGCAAGCGGCGTCAATGCGGACCTGCTCTTCGCCGACGCCGAGGCGGGCGGTTTTGCCGGCTGCAACCGGTTCTTCGGCAGCTACACCAGTGACGGCGCCTCAACCCTCACGTTTGGTCCGCTCGCCACGACCATGATCGCGTGCGACGATGCCACCAACACGTTCGAGCAGTCCTACCTGGCTGCTCTGGCAACCGTTGCCTCGTACGCGGTCGGCGCAGACGGTGGACTGACGCTCTCGGATAGCACTGGCAAGGCCGTGCTGACATACGGCCCGCAGGTGCCCGCCACGCTCGAGGGACCGTGGAACGTGACCATGGTCAACAACGGCAAGCAGGCCGTCGTGACGCCACCCGTTGGTGTCAGCGCGTCGATCAGCTTCCATCCCGACGGCACGGTCTCCGGGTTCGGTGGCTGCAACAACTTCGGCGGCGGGTACGGCGTCAACGGCAACAACGTCACCATCGGCCCGCTCATGGCCACGATGATGTTCTGCGACACCTCGAGCGAGTTCGAGGCGCAACTGCTGGCGGCCCTCGAAAACGCGACCACCTGGTCGGTGACGAGCGGCACGTTAGACCTCCGCGACGACAGCGGCGCTCAGCAGGTCGAGGCGACCACCGCCATCGGCCATTGAATTCGAACTGCCGGGCTCTCGGGCCCGGCGGTCACTCGGTCGCTTTTCGGCCCCGGCGCTCGCGCGCTGGGGCCGTTCTCTGTCTTCGGCCGCGTGCGATCATGGCGCCCCTGCCGGTGGCCCGAGCCCACGGGCAGGACGTGAGCGAACATACCAACATGGCGGTCACGAAGTAGCGCCCACCGGAACGGGGAGAAGCGCGGTTTTCGTGCGACGTGGGCGGCTTGGCTTGGGTGGCGTTCTGCTCATCGTCGCCTGTGCCCTGGTTGGGTGTTCGGCCGTTTCGGACCCCCTTGGGTTCCTCGGCTGGACGACCGAGACCGTCGGGCCACTTGTGGTGTCGCACCCGACGGCCTGGCACGTCGAGCCGGGACCACCACGGCTCAGCGACCGCGCCGTGCCGACGTTCTACCTCTCGAACCAGGCGCTCACCGTCGTCCCGTGCCCGTCGATGGGCGAGATTGGCACCTATACCGGGTGTCCGCAGCCACTGGATCAACTCGATCCGGGTGGGGTCCTCGTCACGGTGTCACCAAACCTCGGCCTGAATGAGCCGGTTCCACCGAAGCTCAATGTGACGCCAGCGGTCGAGGGCTGCGCCGCGATCGGCGGAGATCAATCGATCGAGGCGGTCGCCGCCGGTTCGGTTGTTGAGGCGTGTCTTCGAGGACCCGGTCTCGATCGCAGCGACGTCCAGGTCCGCCAGCTCGTCCTGCGCCTACGGCACGCGCATTCGTGAGCCAGTTTGAGATCAGAAATGGGGTGGCCTATGGGGCTCGAACCCACAACCTTTGGAGACAGCGGACGATCGACCGGAGCGAGCCCGCGTCGGGTCACTCGGCCCATTGCCGTCCTACCACACGAGACGCACGCTGCTCGTCATGCGACTGATGGTCCGGCTCTCGAGGTTCCCCGTCCTGGCGATTGGCGCGGTTGTGATCGCGGCGTGCTCGGGCGCCCTCGCAGCGCCGCCCGGCAGCTTCCCAACGTCAGCATTGTCGGAGTCGCCGATGTCGGCCGAGCCGACTGTCGCCGGCTCGACAGCTCCGTCATCCACACCGAGCGCCACATCAGCGACGAAACCCGAGCCATCGTGGTCCCCGCGTCCAGGCTGGACTGGACTCGAGTGGGGCACACCCGCATCGGCCCCGTTCAACATCAGTGACATCGTTCCAGGCGGTGACGGGTACCTCGCCTTTGGCTCCGAGCAGGTTGATGGGGTCGTCAAGGCAGCCGCCTACACGACCAAAGACGGGCAGGCGTGGCGCCGGCTGTACGGAGCGACGGGCACGCGAGCGGGTTCCAGCTTCCGCGCGGGTCTGCCGGTCATGGATCGCTACGTCGCCGCGGGGTCCGTGGGGAAGGCGCGCTGCTACCCGCCGCCTGGTGAAGGCCAAGAGTGTGACCCCGCGCCCTTCGCGTTGTGGACGTCTGGCGATCTGACCACGTGGGACCGGATCACCCTGAGGCCAGAGGCATCCGGCGACTACTGGTCGATCGCGCCGATGCCGCTCGGTGCTTCGGCGCGTCGGGTGGTGCTGGCCGGGGACACCATCAATGGGAAGGCCGCCCTTTGGGCCAGCACCGGTGGCAAGACGTGGTCCTCGGTCGAACTACCGGCATCGATGGACGATGCGCGCTTCGACACGATGGTTGCGGGACCCGACGGCTTCGCCATCGGCGGCTTCACAGGTGGCCATCGACCGGTCTCGAGCGGCATCTACGACTCCGGTGCCTCGGTGCCAGCGCTGTGGCGCTCCGGCGACGGTCTCAGCTGGCAGCAGATCGAACTGCCCGGTGCTTCCGCGCTCGTCGGGAACGAGCTCAGATGGCTCTTTGCGGGCTCGGACGGATGGATCGCGATCAGCAACCGGACCACGCACGAAGCCGTGATGTGGCACTCGCTGATGCATGGCCGCACGTGGACGGTCCTCGATACGACCGACGGGAGAGCCATCCCAAGCCCGATTGCGAGTGACGGCATCCACATCCTCGGCGACGAATACGCTGGGGATGACGCTCCCGTGGCCTACTCCGTCACTACCGGCGACGGCACGTGGACTCCACTGAACGCTACTGGCGACACGGAGCATCAGCCGACGGGGGCCGGCGACTACACCGCTGATCAGGCATTCGTTCTGCCCGACGGAGTGGCGTTCCTCGGCAGTGGGCCCAGCGGCGAGCCACTGCTCTGGTTCGCGAAAGCGGTGCTCGGAAATGCCTCGGCCGAACCGAGCCCTTCCCCTTCTTCGCCAACGCCCTCGCCATCCACGGCGCCGCTGCCGAGCGAGTCCGCAACTGGCTATGTCCCGCTGTCATTGACGGGGCCGCCAGTGCTGGTTGCGATGCCGGATCAGTGGTCCGTTCGAGGTCTCGACGTCGAGGGTCCACTGGCGGTACTGGCGGAGTCCGGAGCGCCGAAGGCAACCGACGGACGTTCCGTTGCGTTGGTCGACTTCACGACCGGCACCATGCGCTACCTGCCCGCCGCTCCGTTCGGGTGGCACGTTTGGGAACCGCGGATCAGTGACGGCCGCGTCGCGTGGATCGAGTTGCACAACGAACGCGACTCGGGCGACCTCGGTCCGCTGGATTGGGCCATCCGGCTGTACGACATCGCATCGGGCAGCACGACGGTCGTCGCCTCGGGCACCCAACCCGATGTCGCAGGCAGTCAGGCGTGGCCGCCGTACTTGGCGTTTGATGGAACGACCGTCTCCTACGCCATCGTGGACTCGTCACGGCCGGACGACCGCTGGAAGATCGTGCTGACGAACGCCGACACCAGCACACCGATCCGGACACTCCATGCGAACGGCCATGTCTACGGACTGGAGATGTCAGGGCCGACGATCGGGTGGTCCGAACGGCTGCAAGATCCGAAGACGGGGGAGGCCCTCGGAGACGCGACGCTCATGCTCGTCGACGGCGCGGCAGACGCTCGCGTGGTCGCGGTCAATCCGGTTGACGCGTTCGAGTTCTCGCTCGCCGGAGGCCTTCTGGCCTGGAGACTGCCTGCCGCAAGCACCGGGAAGCTGCGCATGTGGGCAGCGTCAGCTCCCGACTTCCCACCCCAGCCCATCGGGCCCGTGCCGTCCGCCCAGGAAGACGGCCAGGTATTCCCCGCCGCGGACGGCACCCTCGCCAGCTGGACCAGCCTGCGCAGCGGCGACGGCACGGCCTCGGGTGAGGACGCGGACCATCTGTGCCTCTGGTCTTCGCAGGACCGTGTCGCCTACGAGATCACGGACGAGCCCGGAGCATGGGAGTCGGCGATCGGCAGCGGATGGCTCGCCTGGACGACCTCCGCCGACGACACGGTAGGGCTCAAGGCCGTCCCGATCGATCAGCTGCCAATATCGCACTGAGGCGATCGGGCTCGCAGGAGTCCACGGGCAAACGAGTACCGACAGTCGTCTTTGGAACGCGGCGAGGAAGTCACCGCGGGCATCCGCTCGGTCCGAAAACCGTCGGGTTCGCCATCCGGCTATTGCCACATCGCGACCAGAAGCCGTAGGAGTAGCCGGTGTACGGATCGACAAAGGCCGATCCCGAGCTGGTCGCCTCGCCGCGATGAGAGGTCAGCGGTTGACCGCTCAGTCGTCGATCGAATGCACCAGCCGGGCGTCGATCAGCGAGTGCGCCGGCCGCCGAGCCATGCGGATGGGGTGAAGCTGACAACCGGCACTTGATCGCGCCAGATGGTCAGACCAGCGTTCAGCCATAGCGAGCGCTTTGACCCCGATCTCGAACTGATTCGTCTTTCGGTTCGAACGCTCGCGGGAAGCGAGACGTCGCGGTGGAAACACACGGTGGCCTCCGGTCCGGTCGAGATCCTCACAGTCTTGGCGACCTTGATGGTGGTGCCCTTCCTGCTATCGAACGGAATCGCCACCGGCTCGTCCACGGGTGGGAAATCTGGTGCACCAGCGTACGAGCACGCGGGGACATCACCCGAGTCGCCGGACAACGCGGGCTGCGATCAGGCGATGCCGCCCAAGATGGCGGACCAACTGCTCGCCAATCAGTACCACCTCCGGCCGCTAGCGTCCGTGAGGCTTCCCCTTCCCCAGGATCTGACCTGGGCCGAGGATCCTTTCGGCGATGCGAACTGGCAGTTCCGCTTCCACTCGCTCTCATGGGTCCTGTCGCTGATCCAGGCATCGGCGAGAACAGGCAACCGCGCGTATCTCGATCGTGCCGTTGCGCTGGCGCGATCGTGGGTCACGCGCAATCCCCCGAGTGCTCCTCCCTCGCCGTTCAGCTGGAACAACATGTCGACGGCGATCCGCGCGATCGTCCTTACATGCATCGCACAGGCCCTTCCGAGCGTGCCCGGCATGGCTCAACGATGCCTTGGCCCTCCACGGTCGGACGCTCGCCGATCCAGCGTTCTACGTGAGGCACGGGAACCACGCCCTGAACCAGTCGATCGGCCTGCTCGAGGTCGGCTGCCTGCAGGGACGTACGGACTGGGTCTCCCTCGCAGCACAGCGGATCGCCACCCTCCTACCCCGAGAGCGTCGATCGTCAGGGGGTCACAAATGAGGGGTCGATCGGTTATGAGCTGTACAACTGGCAGCGTTACAAGGTCGCCGAGCAGCAATTGGAGCGGTGCGGCCAGGCGCTGCCCAAGGCGTTCGCCCGCGTCGATCGAATGGCGACCGTTCCTCGCGCAGCGCGACGCGTCCGGACGGAGCCTACGAGCTGATCGGCGACACCCGGCCCGGGAGAGCAACAGTGATCGCAGGCACTCCGGCCGAATACGCAGCGACGTGCGGTGCTGCGGGGTCAGCGCCGAGCGACACGATCGCCGTTTTTGGTCGCGGCTACGTGTTCGGTCGGACCGGCTGGGGCCTCAGCCAGCCCTACACCGATGAGCGGTTCTTCTCGCTGCTCTTCGGCGGTCCGAGGGTGATCCACGGCCAAGCCGACGGCAGTGCGCTCACGCTCTACGGATATGGGCGCGAGCTGCTGGTCGATCCCGGGGTCGAGAGCTACAACCTTGACGCCTTCCGGCACTATTTCGGGTCGCAGTCCGCTCACAACACGCTCCTCGCCGACGGCTACGAGGGTTCCGACGCGGACGTCTGGAAGCTTATCCTGAGTCGCTCGACCGCCGACCTGTACGAAGCGGTGCTCCAGCTTCGATCCAGCAGCGGGCTCGCTGACGAGCGCCGGGTGATCTTTTCGCGTCGGCTCGGCTACCTGGTTGTCGTGGACCGGGCCGAAGCGCCAACGCTCGACCACCTTCCGCCAAGTGTGGCATCTCGCGGCAGGGACGCATCTGGTGATTGACGGCCAGAGCGCGCACACCACGTTCGACCGTGGCAACGTGATCATCCGGGAACTCGCTGGCGATGGAGCGTTCGATGTCATGCGCGGTCAGACCGAGCCCGATGCAGGGCTGGATGCCGACGGGCTGGGGCCAGCCACACCTGCCGCGCCAGTGCTGGAACTGTCGCATGAGGGGCAGCAGCGTGCATCTGGTCACGATGCTGGTGCCGTTCGCAACCGAGGCCATCCGATGTGCAGGTCACCAACGTCTGGGCGCAAGGTCGATGAGTTCGCGTTCGACATCCGCGTTGCTGGCCGCTCGGAACACGTCCAGGCCCGAAGGCAACGCTGTCAGCGTCACGACGCCGATCCGCTGGGGACCGCCGGGAGGCGGCATCTTTGGTGTGAGGCGCATTTAGAGGTCGCGGCTGTGGCAACTGCCGATGGACTTTCAGGCCAAACGGCCCTCACGGATCTGGACGCCCGAGCGTCTCCTCAATGCATCGCCCGCGACGGGATCGCAGGCGACATCAATGGCTTGACCGGCATTCTGATTTGGCGAACAAGAGGGACGGACGGATGACAGAGCTACTCCGCGTCTCCATGGCGGCAGCGGCGCTGACGCTGCTCGTCGCATCTGCCGCATTTGCCGGCGTTCCGTGGGTCCCTCATTACGTGACGGTGCAGATCGCCGGCCCGACGCTGGATCCAAGCCTCCACTACGAGCTCGTGATCGGCACGACCGCCTTTGCCTTTGTCCCGGATCACATCGGCGGCGGCGCCAGGGTCAAGACGGACGAGTCGCAGACCGTCACGTTGCGCGCAGTCCCTGGATGTCAGCTCATCACCAGCTTCACCGGACGGTCGGGCTACCTCTACGACATCGTGCTGGACACACCGACGCACGCGAAGGTCAGCGAGGGCTTCGGAGCCGACAGCCCGCCGTTGAACGTCGAGTCCAACCCCAGCTGCACGCTCCCGCCTACCGACGGCTTCGCAGCCGGACCCGTGACCGGATCACCTCTCCTCCACCGTCGCGGTGTTACCGGTCGCCGGGCTGATCGGTCTATTGGCTGCAATGGGTCTCCGCCGTCGGCGCTCCGGGTAGCAGTCGGTCTAAGCCGGGCGCGGGCCGTTAGCTTCCCGAGCTCTTCGCACGGTATCCGGATCGCAGCACTTCGCCCGACCTGGAACGAGTTGAGGTAGCCCGCGCGACACCACCGGCGAATCGTGGCCGGGCTGACGCGCGCGAGCGCTGCGGCCTCCTTCACTGTGAAAACAGTCCCTCGGTCGATTTCACCGATCTCCATCACGACGCGGCATCCGCACGGCTCGCGTCATCCCACTGCTGCTTACCGTGGATGGGCACGCGGACGACGGTGGTTTGCCTGTGCCTGGCGCCGTTCGGGCGCGCGACCCGCGAACGGGCTAACGTAGTGCTCCCGCATGGGCGACCCCAGTCGGGTCCGCCAGAGAACCTCATCGCTTGTGCTCGACGAGATTGTCGTCACGCCGACTGCCGTACGGCTTGCCTCCATTCCTTGGCGCCCTCGATCGGCGCGTGGACTAGGATGCGGGTTGCTCTGGTGCGTTCGACTCCTTCCGGGCACGCCACCCACCCTGCGAGCTACGTAGTGCTCCCACTGGGCCGACCCCGATCCGGTCCCGCCAACGTGATACTCCGAGGGAGTATCGATCTGTGGGGACACGATTGGGGACACGATCGTTGCTTATCAGTGCGCAAAGCTGCGCCCTGGTGCGCAGTCTCGTGCGGGAAATTGGGGTGGCCTATGGGGCTCGAACCCACAACCTTTGGAGCCACAATCCAATGCTCTGCCGATTGAGCTAAGGCCACCGTGGGGGGCCGTATCGTACCCGAGCGAGCCCGAACGGCGAGCGGGCACGCTCGTGGCTGTCCCGCCCGTCGACGCCCGACGGCGGTCGGCCAATGACGCCAGCTGCTGGCCCCTGCCGCTGGTTCGCACAACCTTCAGATGAAGTGAACGTGCGATGGCGCTTCGGCGCGGTTCGACCAGCGTGTAGACGCCCTGGCGGCAGTCTCGTGGGGGAAATCCGCCGGTGAGCACGCCAGAAACGGCAATGACGGTCCAGCCGACTCGGCATCGTCGTGAGCGTCGACCCGGATCGCGCCACCGAGCCGACTACTGCGAGGTGCGGCCGTTCACTTCAAGCGCAGAGTCGCGACCGCCGCCGCCATGCGCGCCGACGGCCCCACACGCGCGGGACCGCCCCTGCGGTGCGCTCGACGCCGCGCGCCTACCTGCCGCACGCCCCGCTCTCCCCCCCGGCAGCCGCTTAGCCCCCGTCGTCCGCCCCCTGCCCACGTTCGCCACTCGCCGCGTCCCGACGCCGATCGTTGTTGCGCTCGCGAATCGGGATCACGTACCAGAACACGATGATCAGCAGAGCCGCGATGGCAGCTACGACTCCTGCCGGAAAGGCGTCCGTGACAACCGTCGTGATCAGGTACGCGGCGCAGGTGATCGCGACCGCCAGAAACGCCGTCGCACCCAGCAGCATTCGGTTGCCGAACCGCAGCAGATCGAACTTGTCTTCGTCGCGAAACCGGATCCGGTGATACGGGCTTGGCGCAATGAGCAGGATCGACGCGATCGCGGTCGACGCGAACGACACGAGGTAGGCCGCCTTCTGGACTTCGTCGACGATCGTCCAGCGTTGCTGGAACGGCAGCACCAGCAGGAAGGCGAACAGCACCTGGACGCCTGGCAGCGCCACGCGGAGCTCGTTCAGGAGCTCGATCAACTCCCGATTGATGCGCGCCTTCTCGCTCTCGCTCGGCTCACTGGCGCCCTGGGAGTCGTGGTCGTCGTCGGCCGCGTCGTTCGCCATCGTTAACGATCGAGAGTATCGACTTCGGACATCGTTCGGGAGGTGCCGACGGGCGCTAGCATCCAATTCGACAACGAGCAGCGCTCACGGGGGAGGACGAGCGAAACGGACATCGATTCGGAGCCGCGCACAGGGGAGCCGCGCACCGGGGAGCCGCGCATGATCCGCGGCCCGAGCGGCCCATCGCCGTTCCCGCCCATCGCGGAGTACGCGTTCCTTTCCGACTGCGAGGTGATGGCGCTGGTCGCGCCGTCCGGAAACGTCGAGTGGCTCTGCCTGCCGCGGCTCGACCAACCAAGCGTCTTTGGTGCGCTTCTCGACCGCGACGCCGGCGGCTTCCGGCTCGGGCCTGCCGATGTGAACGTGCCGGCGGCGCGCTGGTACGTGCCCGGCACGATGGTCGTGGAGACATCGTGGGGGACGACCACCGGCTGGATCGTCGTTCGGGACGTGCTCGCCATCGGCCCGTGGCATCACACGGGCGATCGCTCCACCAACCAGCACCGAGCGCCCACCGACTACGCGGCCACGCACACGCTCATCAGGCTCGTGCGCTGTGTCAACGGCGAGGTCCAGCTGACGCTCGACTGCGAGCCGGTCTTCGATTACGGCAGGCAATTCGGTAGCTGGGACTTCCCTCGCGACGACTATCGCCAGCTGGTCTGCACCGATCCCGGTTCGGACCTGACCCTCACCCTCACGAGCGACATCAACCTTGGCTTCGAGGGCCCCCGCGCGCTCGGCCGGACGCTCATCAAGGAAGGTGAGCTGCGCTATGCGGCACTCTCCTGGGGCGACGTTCCCCCGCCGATGGACCATGAAGAGGCGTATCGCCGGATGGTCTGGACGGCGCACCACTGGCAGCACTGGCTGGCGCGCGGCACCTTTCCGGATCACCCCTGGCGCTCGGCCCTCCAGCGTTCCGCCTTGACGCTCAAGGGGCTGACGTTCGCGCCGACGGGAGCGATCGTCGCCGCGGCCACGACATCGCTCCCGGAAACGCCGGGCGGCGAACGCAACTGGGACTACCGCTACAGCTGGGTTCGCGACTCGACCTTCGCGCTGTGGGGGCTCTACACGCTGGGTTTCGACTGGGAGGCCAACGACTTCTTCGACTTTGTGCTCGAGATGGCGTCGACCGACGAGGAGATCCAGGTGATGTACGGCGTGGGCGGCGAGCGGACGCTCACGGAGACGACGCTCGACCACCTCTTCGGCTACGACGGCGCGCGGCCGATCCGGGTCGGCAACGACGCCTATCGGCAGAAGCAGCACGACGTCTGGGGCGCGATGCTGGACTCGGTCTACCTCCACACCCGGTCGCGCGACCGGCTCGACGAATGGGTCTGGCCGATCCTGACGCGCCAGGTCGAGCAGGCACGACGCCACTGGCGCCAACCGGACCGCGGCATCTGGGAGATCCGCGGCAAGGCGCGCCACTTCACGTCGTCCAAGGTCATGTGCTGGGTCGCCCTGGACCGTGGCGCCAGGTTGGCGCGTCTGCGCCATGACGACGACCTGGCCGCCGAGTGGCAGAAGGAAGCCGACGAGATCCATCGCGACGTCCTGGAGCACGGCCTCGACAAGCGCGGCGTCTTCACGCAGGCATACGGCTCGGACGCGCTGGACGCTTCGCTGCTCCTGCTGCCGCTGGTCCGCTTCCTGCCACGGGACGACGAGCGGATTCGCGCGACGGTCCGGGCGATCGCCGACGAGCTGACGGTCGACGGGCTGGTGCTGCGCTATCGCGTCGAGGAGACCGACACCGGCTTTTCCGGCCAGGAGGGCAGCTTCACGATCTGCTCGTTCTGGCTCGTGTCGGCCCTGGCGGAAATCGGCGAGATCCGCCGTGCGCGCGGGCTGTGCGAGAAGCTGCTGTCGTTCGCCAGCCCGCTCGGCCTCTATGCCGAAGAGATCGATCCCCACAGCGGCCGCCACCTGGGCAACTTCCCGCAGGCGTTCACGCACCTCGCGCTGATCAACGCCGTCATGCACGTGATCCGCAGTGAGGACGCGATGACCGCCGAAGCGCCACTGTCGCCAGCGCCCGTTCGACCGAGGGCCGCTGACTCGGTTCCGTCCAGCCCGACGCCACAGCATTCGGCGCCCGTGCCGGCGCGCGCGAAGCCGAAACGGCGCGGTTCGCGCCCGACCGGGTAGCCTGCGTCCCGTGCGCGTACCGGGATTCATCGTCCGCCAGTTCTACGTCGGCGGCAGCCTGCGCAACAACGGCGACGGGTTTGACCTCCAGGCGCGCAATCCGATGGGCGACGGGGCGTTGGTCGGCATCCGCAGGATCGCCGTGGATGGAACCGTCATCGAGCCGACGGCGGTGAGCGCACGGCGGAACGGATCCGACGAGGTCATCCCGGCCACGGTCGTTTCGCGCCAGTCGCCGGTCAGCTTTCGCAAGGGCGACGCGGTCACGTTCCACATTGCCGGGCACGTGCTGGCTGCGGGCAAGCACAAGCTCGAGATCGAGATCATCGAGCGCGATGCGGGACTGCTGCAGCTCGGGCTCGAAGAGAACGTGGCGCAAGGGTAGGGGAGGACCGACCGTTGCCGAGCATGGACATCGTCGGCTGGATCGTGGTGGGCTTCTTCGCCGGCGCCCTGTCGGGCTTCGTGTTCAACAACCGGACCGCGCGAGGCTGCCTGCCCAATATCCTCATCGGAATTCTCGGTGGCGTGATCGGCGGCTTCCTTGCCCGCGAGCTCTTCAACCTCGGCCAGACGAGCGGTTTCCTGGGAGCGCTGGTGGTCGCATTCCTCGGCGCGATCCTGATCCGCTTCCTGATCGGAATGACCGAGCGCCGCTGAACGGTCCGGGGTTTTCCACAGTCGGGGCTGGTAGCATCAGCACGTGGTAGCCGCCCGACTGACGCGCGTTCCGCCATTCGAGAACGGTCTCACCCTCGGCGACTTCCTGGTCCCCATCCGCGTCGGCGAACGTGCCGCCACGTGGCAGCGCAACGCGCTGATGGTCGCCATCGGGACGCTGCTGATCATCGCCGGAGCGTGGGTCTCGTTCAGCGTCCCGCAGCTGGCGCTGGGCAACGTGTTCGTGCCGGCCAACCCGTACGTGCCGTTTTCCCTGCAGACATTCAGCGTGCTGTTCGTCGGCGCGACGCTGGGATTCCGGCGCGGTCTGGCCTCGACCATGCTGTACCTCCTGCTCGGGTGCATCGGGCTGCCGGTCTTCGCGATCGACGCCGCCACCGGCGTGCATGCCTCGGGCATCGACACGATCGCAACGATCGAGAACGGACACCTCGTGCTCGGAGCGACCGGCGGGTACCTGATCGGGTTCGTGGTCGCGGCGGGGATCGTTGGCCGATTGGCCGAGCTCGGCTGGGACCGCTCATTCCGTGGATCCGTCGCCATGATGCTCATCGGCACCACGGCCATCTACCTTGTCGGCCTGCCGTGGCTGGCCGTCGCCGCGGGGCTGAGCCTCTCCCAGACGCTCCAATTCGGAATCTGGCCGTTCGTGCCCGGTGACGTCGTGAAGCTGCTGGTCGCCGCCGGCCACGCTACCCATCGGCTGGCGGCTGGTCTCTCGCCGACCGCTCGACCGCTAGGTATGCGGACAACGCGCGCGACCGTGAGCGCAATCACGGCAATCCTGCTGACGATCGTGGTGACCGTGTCGATTGCCGGATTCACGAGCACGGCCGATGCCCAGGTCCCGGTTCCGCTCGAAGGCACGACCTGGCGACTGGCCGAGCTGTCGGTCGCCGGTGCCCCAACCGAAATTCCTGCCGATGTCGTGTCGACACTGCGCCTGTCGAACGGCGAAGCGACCGGCAGCGCCGCCTGCAACGCCTTCTTCGGGACATATCAGACGTCCGGGTCCGCGCTCACGTTCGGGCACATCGGTAGCAGCCGGCTGGCATGCCCCGAACCGTCCGGTTCGGTCGAGACGGCGTACCTCCAGATGTTCTCGCTCGTCACGAGCTATTCGATCGCGGACGCCTCGCTGTCACTGCTCGACGCATCAGGTGACGTCCTCGCGACATACGCGCCGTTGACACGCATCGATCTCGTAGGGGCGTGGTCGGTCAGCGCATTCGCGCCACCGGACGCCCAGCTCGGCCGGCCGATCGGCGGCACGGAGCTCACGTTGTTCCTGCGATCGGACGGCACCCTGACCGGGAGCTCCGGCTGCAACCGCTACGGAGGTGCCTGGGCCGCGACCACGGACGGCACGATCGTGTTCGGGCCGCTCGCCACGACCCTTCTCGCCTGCGAGGACGACCTGGCAGCGCAGGAATCGTCCTACCTTGCCGCCCTGGAATCGTCGACGTCATGGGGGATGGCGCGCGACGTCATGGCGTTCCATGACGATGCCGGGTCGATCGTCGTGATCCTGCACCGGTTGGACAACCTCGCGTTCCTGGGTGACTGGGTGGCCGTCTCGCTCGCCGATTCCACGGGTGCGAATGTCCCGCTGACGACCACAGCGCCAACCATTACGTTCAACGACGACGGCACCGTGAACGGCACGACGGGTTGCAACACGTTGTTCGGCCCATACACCGTGGAGATCGGCACGATCTCGATCGGACCCGTCGCGACCACGCGGGTCGCATGTACGAGCGAGGCACTCACGACCCAGGAGAACGCCTACGTCACGGCCTTGGATGCGGCCGCCACCTGGACGATCGAAGACGACCTGTTGATCCTGGCCGACTCCGCCGGAACGACTCTGGCGACCTTCGCCAGGCCCGGGACGATCCCGCCGGTGACGGAAACCCCGTCGCCAAGCCCTTCGCCGTCGCCGACCCGCCATCTCCGAGCCCATCGCCGTCGCCGACCGGATCTCCGAGCCCATCGCCGTCGCCAAAGCCAACAGCCAAGCCGACGCCGACCCCCAAGCCGACGGCAAAGCCCACGCCGAAGCCAACAGCCTCGCCTTCGCCGAAGCCAACGGCGAAACCAACACCCAAGCCGACGCCAAAGCCAACTGCCAAGCCCACCCCGAAACCGACGGCAGCTCCGACACCGAAGCCGACAGCCGCCCCCACCCCCAAGCCGACGGCGAAACCCTCACCCAAGCCCACGCCGAAGCCGACCGCGGCTCCGACACCCAAGCCGACTGCAGCTCCAACACCGAAGCCGACTGCCAAGCCGACTGCCAAGCCGACCCCGAAGCCAACGGCTGCGCCGACTCCGAAACCCACCGCCAAGCCGACACCCAAGCCGACGCCAAGTCCGTCGCCGACCCCGTCGAACCCGCTAGCTGGGTCCGGCTGGACGCTGGCCAAGATGAACGGGGTCACCGTGCCGCCCGATGGCGGGTTCCAGATCACCGCGAATTTCACCGCAAAACAGATCTCCGGCAACGCCGGCTGCAACGACTACAGCGGCAACTACGTCCTCACGGGCGCCAAGGGTTTCGCCATCAAGGGGGAGATGACCGTGTCGTCCAAGATCTGCATCGGTGGCGCCGACGTGGCCGAAGTCGAGTACCTCACGTCCCTGATCGAGGTGACGCGCTGGACGTTCGACGACCCGGCCGCGCCGAGCCGTCTTACCCTGGCCAACGACGACGGCAGCATCAAGCTCGTCTTCAACTGCCCGCCGTTCTCGTGCCCGGTCCCGTCTCCTTCCTAGGCTCCGAAGCAGACCGGGAGGGCGGCAGCTCTAGGCGACCGTAACGACCAGCTTGCCCAGCGTGCCGGCTGCGAACGCGGCCAACGCCTTGGCTGTCTCGTCCAGCGGGTAGGTGCCCTGGATCTCGATGCGCAAACTGCCGGACGCCACCAGCTCGACGAGCCTGATCAGGCTTTCCGTGGTGGGAAAGCCCATCACGTTGGTGGCTCGCACGCGACGAGCCGACAGGCCCTCGACGTCTGCGGTGCTGAGCGTTGTCGAGATCGCTCCGCCGTCGCGCACCAGTGCCGAGAGTTCGGCAAAGTCGTCACCGCGATTGACGAGATCGATAAGAGTGGAGACCCCGTCGGGATAACGGGCTCGCACGGCACCAGCCACGTCGCCTGCCGTGTAGTCGATGACCTCTGACGCGCCGAGCTCCAGGACGTGGCGGTGCTCCGCGCCGGGCCGTGCCGTCGCGATCACGGTGGCGCCGCGCTGCGCAGCCAACTGCAGCGCGATCGACCCCACGCCTCCCGTGGCTCCTACGAGCAGCACCGTGTCGCCGGGTGCGGGCGCCACGGCGTCCACAGCGACGAGCGCGGCCATGCCGGCGAGCGGAATCGCTGCCGCTTGCTCAAACGAGATCACGTCAGGCTTCCTGACCAGCGGGTAGTCCGGCCCGGCGGCGATGACCTCGGCAAACGAACCGTCGTGCAGCGGTGGAGCTGCCGGCACGAATCCGAGGACGGCGTCACCGACCTTGACATCGGAGCGCTCCGCGCCAACGGCCTCGACGACACCCGAGAAGTCGCGCCCGATCACGACCGGATACTCATGCGGCATCATCGCGGCGAGCGCGCCCTGCGCCTCGAAGACGTCAAAGCCGTTGACGCTGGCGGCGTGGACCCGGATCAGGACCTGGTGAGGGGCGACCTGCGGCGTTGGCAACTCCACGATGGCGGCGGGCTGGTCGGCGGCGGTGAGGACGAAGGCTTTCACGATGGGTTCCTCAGGAGCATGAGCACAGAAACGGAGTGTGTTCTCCGGATGGCGCCGATCGTAGCACGAACTGGAGGTAATCCTCCGGATGTGTGGTAGCCTTTGGTCATGAACACTACGGCGAGCCCGGATCGTGCTCTGCGTGCGGATGCCGAGCGGAACCGAGACAGGATCCTCAGGGCGGCTCAGCGCGCCTTCGCGAAGTACGGGCTCGAGGTTCCCCTGGAGGACGTGGCCGAGCAGGCTGGCGTCGGCATCGCCACGGTGTACCGTCGCTTCCCCACCCGCGATGACCTGATCGCTGCCTGTTTCGAGCAGCGGATCGAGGACTACGCGCGCGCGGCCGAAGATGCGCTCGAGGCACCCGACGGCTGGTCCGGATTCCGGGGCTACGTGGAACGGATCTGCGCCATGCAGGCGGCGGATCGCGGGCTCAAGGACGTCATGACGCGGACCTTCCCCGACGCCAAGACGCTCGAGGCCCACCGGACGCGCGGATACGAACTTTCGGTCCGCGTCATCGCGCGCGCCCAGGCCGAGGGGACCCTGCGATCTGACCTGGTTCCCGAAGACCTCGTCCTGTTGCTCATTGCGAATGCAGGCGTGGTCGAGGCGACCGGGACGGTAGCGCCGGACGCGCCGCGCCGACTTGTTGCCCTGCTGCTCGACGGATTGCGGAGCGAGGGCGCCAGCGAGTTGCCCCCACCACCGAGCCCCCGCCAGATGGTGCGGGCGATGCGCGGCCTGAAAGGCCGCGGGACACGCTAGGAAGGTTCGTCATGACCTACGCCACGATCTGCGCGACCTCCATCAACGGCTGGACGTAGGTCCCGCCCGCCACCGCCAACAACAACACAAGGAGCCCACGTAATGGCGCTGTTCCTCTACCGAGTCGGCCAGGCAGCATTCCGGCATCGAAGACTGGTGCTGGGTCTCTGGATCCTGATCCTGATCGGCTCGAGCCTCGCCGCAGCCAAGCTGTCGGGTCCGACCTCGACGAGCTTCTCCATCCCGGGCACCGAGGCGCAGCAGGCCATCGACACACTGCAGGCACGCTTCCCGGCGGCGGACGCGTCCGGAGCCTCTGCCCGAGTCGTCTTTGCCGCGCCGGAAGGTGGGACGCTGACCGATCCCGCGACCAAGGCCAAGGTGGATGCAGTGCTCGCAAGCCTGCGCGCGACTCCCAAGGTCGCCTTCGTGAGCGACCCGTTCACAACCGGCACGGTGAGCCCCGACCAGCGCGTGGCCTTTGCCCAGGTGAGCTACGGCGCAGTGACGCCGTTCGATCTGACCGACACGGACCGGCAGGCACTGCTGGCCGCCGCGGCGGCCGGTCGCGCAACGGGACTGACTGTCGAAGAGGGCGGCTCCGCGCTCCAGCCCAGTCCCGAGCAGGGCGCGTCCGAGGCGATCGGCATCGCGATCGCCGCGCTCGTCCTGTTCCTCACCTTCTCGTCGTTCGTGGCCGCGGGCCTTCCACTGCTGACCGCTTTGGTTGGCATCGGCACCGGCGTCGGGCTGATCACGGCGGCAACCGGCTTCGTGGAGCTGAGCGCGACGACGTCGATCCTGGCGGTGATGATCGGACTCGCGGTTTCGATCGACTACGCCTTGTTCATCCTGTCCCGCTATCGCGCGGAGCTTGCCGGTGACGCCGAACTCGACCCGCTGGAGGCCATCGGGCGCGCGTCGGGGACGGCGGGCAGCGCGGTCTTCTTCGCCGGCCTCACCGTGGTCATCGCCCTGACCGGCCTCTCGGTTGTCGGCATCCCGATCCTGACCGAGATGGGTGTCGCTGCCGCGCTGACGGTAGCCATCGCGGTCCTCGTCGCGGAGACGCTCCTGCCCGCGCTGATCGGCTTCGCCGGCATGCGAGTCCTCGGGCGACGCATCGTGCGACGGCCCGCGGGGAGCCCCGAGCCCGAGCGCCGAACCGTGTGGTTGCGCTGGCCGACCTTCATCTCGCGCCGGCCCTTGCTGGTGCTTATCGGTGCGGTGGCGCTGCTGGTGGTGATCGCCCTGCCCGCGCTCGACCTGCGGCTGGGCCTGCCCGATGACAGCGTTGCCGGGCCGTCCACCACGCAGCGCAAGGCCTACGACCTGCTGGCGGCCGGCTTTGGCCCGGGCTTCAACGGTCCGCTCACCGTCGTGCTGGACGCATCCGGTGTTGCTGATCCCAAGGCAGCCGCCCAGGCCGTGGCAACAGACGTCACGGCACTCAACGACGTGCTGTTCGTCGCTCCGGCCGTGTTCAACGCGGCTGGCGACACGGCGATCCTCAACGTCATTCCGAAGAGTTCTCCCAGCAGCGCCGAGACGGTGCAACTGGTCGCTGATCTGAGGGCTGCGGCCCCAGGGATCAAGGCGGCCACGGGCGTCACCGTCGGGGTCACGGGTCAGACGGCCATCGTCATCGACATCTCGCGCAAGCTGGGTGACGCACTTCTGCCCTACCTGCTGGTGGTGGTCGGGCTCGCGTTCCTCGTGCTCACGCTCGTGTTCCGGTCGCTGCTGGTGCCGTTGACGGCGACCCTCGGGTTCCTCCTGAGCGTTGCTGCGACGTTTGGCGCGGTCGTGGCGGTTTTCCAGTGGGGCTGGTTCGCCGGCCTGTTCGGGGTCGAGCAGCCCTCCGCCATCGTCAGCCTGTTGCCGGTCTTCATGATCGGCGTGGTCTTCGGCCTGGCGATGGATTACCAGGTGTTCCTGGTCACGCGCATGCGCGAGGAGCACGTCCATGGCCTGGAGTCCGTCCAAGCCGTGATCAAGGGCTTCTCACACGGCGCGCCCGTGGTCACCTCGGCCGCGATCATCATGATGGGCGTCTTCGGTGGCTTCATCCTCGGTGCCGATGCGTTCATCAAGTCGATCGGCTTTGCGTTCGCAATCGCGGTCTTCTTCGATGCCTTCGTGGTCCGGATGACCATCATGCCGGCCGTGCTGGTGCTGCTCCGTGAACGCGCCTGGTGGCTGCCAGCGTGGCTCGACCGGTTGCTGCCGAACGTGGATGTCGAGGGTTCCGGGCTGGAGCATCGGGTGGCCGCCCGCGAAGCTGCCGCTGCCGGGGAGGAGATGGCCACGGCGTGAGCTCCTCTCGGGGTAGGCCTCGATCGTCCGCGGACTGAGGTTGGCGGCCCCCAGGCGCCGAGCGCGCAGGCGACGTTGACGCCCAGATCGCGGCGTTTGAACGGTCAGACTGGTAAAACGTGAGACGGAGCGATCGCATCACAAGCCCCGTCGCGGGGTGAAGGCTGTGGGACACAGAGAGGCTGCACAGATGGACCCGTCACCCATGGGCAACGACGTTCTGAGGAGCGCACCGACCGCAGCAGGACCCGGCTGGACGCCACCCCGCCACCCCTTGCTCTTGAGAACGTCGATTCGGATCCTGGTCGTCATGGACGGCCGCGTCAGGGCGGGCTCAAGTCCAAACGAGTTCGGTCTGGGTCTGGTCCTGAGTACGTTGCGGGATCAGTCTCCAGCGTGGGTCCACGTGGCGGTCACCGTCGCTCACCGAGACACTCCGTACTCGACGCCCCCCTTTAGCGGGAGCGACCCGACGACGCCCACGGAATTCCAGGCTGGTCTTGATTTCATCGGGTTCCGGTTCACGCAGAGCGGATTGAAGATCAACGATTACGACCAGATCTGGTTTTTCGGCGACTGGCCGGGCGAGTTTGCGAACGATCCGAACGTCAATGACGCCGAGATTGCCGATCCTCGAAACCTGCCGCTGAGCAACGAAGAGCTCAAGATGATCGCGGACTGGATGGATCGCGGCGGAGGCGTCTTTGCCACGGGCGACCACTCGCTCCTTGGAGCGTCGATGTGTCACCGCATCCCCCGGGTCCGCACGATGCGCCGATGGACCCGCGCGCAGCAGGTCCCTTCGTTCGACGGCAGCGACCGCCACCAGACCCTTGTCGCTGCTCCGGGCGGGCAAGACGCGGAAGAGGGCGACCGATGGCCGCAGCGAATCTTTCCCGTTCTCACCCCGGTCTTCCGGGGCGCATTCGTCTATCCGTCGTCACCTCACCCGATCCTCTGCGGGAGGAGCGCGGTGATCGAGAGCTTCCCCGACCACATGCACGAGGGTGGTCTGTTCGAGGACGACGAGGTCGCCTTGAACACGCCCCTCGACATCGCCAACTACGACCGAGTCGAGTACCCGACGGTGCCGCCGCTCGTCGAGGCTGCGATGATCGGTGGCACTGCTGCGGGCGAGGTTGCGGTGTTGCGATTCCAACCGCGGCCGCACGTCATCGCTCACGGACTGACCACGAATACCGATTTCGTGCCGCGCGTCTTTGCAATGGTCGGTACCTACGACGGAGATCCGCTTGGCATCGGCCGCGTGGTCGTGGATTCCACATGGCACCACTGGTTCAGCCTCAACCTGGTTGGCCTCCGGGATCTCTCCCCGACGTCTACGCCGGTATGCAGGACTACTACATCAACATCGCGCTCTGGCTGTCCACCCCGGAACAGCGCGCATCCATGCTGTTCGCGGCGACGTGGGACGTCCTCGTTGCCTCGCAGCCAGGCGCGTTCGATGTCGCCCTCGGCATTCGCGGCATCGGTGAGCGCGTCGTGGATGTGATCGGTCGCAGTGCGCCGCAATGCATCTTTGATGAGCTCGTCGCGACGACCGCGGAACTGCCCGCCGCCAGAACAACGACTCCGGCGGACGACCGATGGTGGCTCTGGGCTCCATCGGGCTCGAGCCTCAACACAGCGATCGTCGGTGGGATCGCCAGCCGGATGATCAAGCAGGCTCATCGCCATATCAACGAGGAAACGCGCGGACAGGAACCTCGTCTCGACGCCGCCGCAGTTCGCCGTCTCGGTCTCGAAGGCGTTGCAGCAGGAAAGCATGAGCTCGTGGAAGGCCTTTCCCAGGGATCTGAACGATTTGCCGCCATGCGAGACCTATTGGTAGAGCACGGCGATCGGACATCGCTCGGACACATCCCGATCGATGGGTCCGATTGAAGCCGTCACGAAATCCAATTCTGGGCGTGTGTTTCGATCACTGACGTCGGGCGGTTGAGCTCCAATTGGCATCCCGTGTTCGTCGAGGAGCGTGCGCGAACCGGGTCAAGCCCTCAAGGCAGGCCTCGATCGTCCGCGGACTGAGGTTGGCGGCCCGCAGATGTCGAGCCCGATGGCGACGTTGACGCCTGGATCGCCGCGTGTTTCGATACAGGTGACTGCGGCCAGCCCTTCTGCCATGCGTGACGAGCGCGTTTCCTGCGCCTCTGAGGCGCTCGGAGCTCTCGAAGAAGCATTCTTGGCGGGGCGATCTGTGGTTCGGTGCTCTCGTGGAGCACATACAGCGCGTCCGTAGCTCAGTGGATAGAGCATCTGACTTCGGATCAGAGGGTCGCGGGTTCGAATCCTGCCGGGCGCGCCATTGATCTGAGCGTGAAACGAGCCTCGGACCGACTCAGGAGCCCCTCCAGTTCAGGGCCTTGACCCCCAAGCCGACCCCCAACTGACTGCGGCCACTGGCGGAGTACGTGCCGGGTTTCGATCGCCGCCTACGTGGTGGTCTGGGGGGATGGACCTGGCTTCAAGGAGCCACCAGTTCGGTTATACCGCGGCCCCGCACCCCGCACGAACCACCCGGTGTCCTTCGCCGGCGGCTTCTCGCCGCCGATGCCCGACGTCTTCATGGGCGTAACGGATGAGCTGGTGGCCGTCCCGCTCCCACCAATCGCGATCGTGGCGCGCGGGGCCGCTTAGGACCTTTTGGTCGAGCTAAACGGTGTCACCGCCGACGGCCGCCGAACTTGGCCTCCATTCGGTCTGCCGCGGCCTGCGATCGCGCTCGAGTGAAGTGCGCGTACACATCGGCGGTCGTCGAGTACGTCGAGTGCCCGAGGACTCGGGAGACCTCATCGAGGTCCGCCCCCTGTTCGAGCAGCAAGGTCGCGCTGGCGTGCCGGAGGTCGTGGGGCGTCGCCTCGGCAACCCCGCTCGCTCAAGTGCCGCATGGAATGAGCGGGTGACGTTCCGGGCCATCAACGGGCGACCCTTGACCTTGGGATCGGTGCGCCTGCGCCCGGCGCCCGTTGCCGACTCCACGGTCGTCGCAAACACGTAGCCGTCGGCGCCGGCGAATTGCTCCTCAGCCTGCCGGCCGCGGTGCTCGCGAAGAGCCGTGGTCACGAACGGCGGCATGACAAGCGTCCGGCGGGAGCGTTCAGTCTTCGGTTCGGCGAGCTCGAGTGTCGATCGACGCAGTGTGTGCCGGACTGACAGGGTGCCGGCGTCGAGGTCCAGGTCGCTCCAGCGCAGCGCGAGGAGTTCGCCTTGGCGCATGCCAAGGCCGATCGCCGCGACCCACAGTGCCTCAAGGCGATCGCCTCGGACCGACTCGAGGAATGCCTTCGCCTGATCGGCTGTTAGCGGCACCAGATCTCGACGCGCCTTCGATGGAGGATCTGCCAACAATGCAGCGTCGCGCGGCACGAGCCCCTGACGTGCGGCTCGGCCGAGCGCGACGCGCAGCACAGTCGTCGCGTACCGGACGGTTGTTGGCGACAGCGGCCGCGCGGTACCGTCCTTGCGGACGACTTTCCGCGAAGAGAGATTCCCGATCGCTCGCTGTACCTGTGCCGGCTCGAGCTTAGCCAGCGGGATCTTGCCGACCTCAGGGGTGAGGTACTTCTCGACGATCGATGCGTAGGCTGTCGGCTGTGGTCGGTCGCAGCCTCGGCGCACCGAATTGCGGATCCACATCTCGAGGTAGGCCTTGGTGGTCAACCGGCCGTCAGCAGGCGTGATCCCCTTGCTCGCGTTGTCGAGGGCCCTCCTGAGCTCTTCCTGGACATCGCGACGAGTCGACGCGAACACGGATCGCCGCTTGCCGTCGCGCGTTCGATAGCGCGCTTCCCACCTGCCGTCGGCACGCTGTCGGATCGTGCCCTCACCGGCGCCCCGTCTGGTCATACCGTTCTCCTTAACCTTCGCTCGATTGCGGCGCGCAGCGTCGCACCAGCAAACGTGGTGACCAAAGTCGTCGCAGTACAGTCGTGGAGCCAGCGGCAAAGCAACGGGCGGAGCTTCGCGGCGCTGACCCCGGTTGACCGGTTCTCGCGGTGGAGACGCTGCAGGTCCCCGAGCTTGTCGGCGACCTTGTTGTGGGCATCACCGAGCACTTGCTTTCGAATGCGTCGACGGCCGCCGTCGCCGACCTGGACAGTCCCGGCCGAGCGACCGTCCTTGCCGAGGCGAATCGAAGTCGTCACCCGGCCACAGAGACTCATCCTTTCCGTTCCTCGTCCTTGGTGTGTGTGCCGCGGCGGATCTGCTCGGCAAACTCTTCCGCGATCTCCCAGGTGGGGTTGCCCGTGCGAATGTGCTCCCCGGGCTACTCCGTCCGACCTGTACCGATCGCGACGATCACGGCGCTGTTCACGTCGCTCCTCCAGCGATGGGACAACGGTGCGCGCTCGATGTCGCCACTCGAGATCGCCGACTCATACCGCCGGTCCGTGCTCGGCGCTACGCCAGGGCGGAATGCCAGCCACGTATCGAGGTCCTTGGTATCACCGCCAGTATTCCGAGCGACGTACAGCCGCGCTAAACGGTAGGTGGTCCATGGATCGAGGTCCGGTGCGATCCGATGGATCGTCTCGATCCAGCGTGCTGTCGCCACTGTCAACGTTGCTGAGCCGCCGACGACGAGGATGAGCTCGCGCAAAGCGAGCAGCGTGAAGGCTGCTTCAGCACCGGCATCGACCGCCACGGTCCACTGGCCGGATAGGTCCCGGCCGACGAGTAGCGCGACGTAACGCTGGACGGTGTGGAGATCGGGACCCGGGTTCTGTTACCACCAGGCTTCGACTCTCGCCGTCCGATCTCCTCCCAGATTTTGGACCGGCACTTCGCCCTTTGCAGCGAGCTCCTCGATCAACTCTCGTATCTCGACCGGCATGCTGGCGCCAATTGACGCGGAACGCCGTTTCCGTGTCGCCGCGCTGTGTTCCATGACGCTGTCCAGTATGAGACCTTGACGCAAGAGGGCTAGCAACGGCTCTCAGACAAGCGGAGTCACTCGTGAACGATCAATTGACTACGTCGCAGCAACCACTGCTCCTGAGCGTGCGTCAGACATCTCGGCTTTTGGGAATTGCCACCAGCCATGCGTATGAGATGTGCCGCCTCGGAGTCATCCCGTCCATCCGGATTGGAAAGTCCGTCCGGGTGCCACGGAAGCAACTCGAGCAGTGGATCGAGGCCCAAACCTCGACGAGCGTCCAGTAGGTCTTCCTACCGTGAAGCGAGCAACATCGCCAGTCGGCCCTGAGGCGCCGCGCCAGCCGACATCCGACCTCGTCGCGGAAGCCCACCGAGTGTTCGGTGACGATATCGACCACGTCGTTACGACCTCGCACAACATCCAGGTTGTCGACCGCTCGACGATCGAGGCATGCCCCGCGTGCGGTAGATGGCACGTCTTTGACCACATCTGCCGTGAGTTGCGTCAGGTGCTCGTCGCGCTCGCCACTCAACTGCCGATGGGCAGCATGCACGGACCTGGGCCCGTGCCTATCTGGGATGGACGGTGGATACAACGGAGCACGACCTGCCGCGTGGAGATCGCGTGGGGGTGCCTCGTCTGTGCCCTGCCTGCCTGCACATGCATCCGGTCGCGACGACCTGCTTGATGTGCCCCCGATGTGAGGGCGAAACGGTCAGCACGGATGAGGCGCCGGCAGACAACCGGGACGCTGAACCCGCGGGTGAGCCATGAGAGGATCGGGCCATCGAATCCTGCACCACCAGTACCAGAGCTGAGTGTGCACGCGCCCTCGCGGATCTCGGATGGCGGCTCTACCCGGTTGAGTGCGGCGGGAAGCGACCGCTGTTCACCAATTGGCTGGTCGACGCCACGACCGAGTCCGCCTTGATCGGGCGGTGGTGGTCACGCGATGCAGGTGCGCCGAACGTCGGAGGTGGCGGAAGGCTTCGACGTCGTCGACATCGAAGCGGAGCACGTTGCCGCGTTTCGCGAAGCAGTCCGTGCGCACGGGCTTCCAAATCTACCCGTTGCGTGCTCGGGCCGCGGCGGCCTCCATGTCTACGTTGAGCCCCTTCGATGCGGCACTCACCGGCTGCTGCTCGACGGCGTCCATATCGGCGAATGGAAGGGCAGCGGCGGTGTGGTCGGTGCCGCCGTCGGTCACCAGGGGTCCCTACATCTGGGTTCGCTCACCGTTCGAAGTCGCACTCGCCGAGGCGCCTGCATGGCTGCGCGCGCTCGTCGCCGTGCCCGCCCAGGGCTACGCACGATCGTCTGGGCAGCTGAGTCCAAGCCGCGCCGTTGCACTTGTCGCCGGGCTCCATCGCGTCGTCGCCGAAGCTGCCGAAGGCGACCGCAATGCCGTGCTTTTCTGGGCCTCGTGCCGAGTGGCGGAGCACGGCGTCGACCGCGACGCCGCCGCTGGGATCCTGCTCGCCGCAGCGCTGAAGGCCGGTCTGTCCGAGCGGGAGGCGCGGACGACCATCGCCAGCGGGTTCCGCCGGTGACCGCCAAGGTCCCCCCAGGCCTCGAGGGCGAGTTCCAGCGCATCGCCGACGAGCAGGCGCGCCACGCCGATTTCGAACCCGGCGCTGCGCCCGACGGCCGGGAACACCCCCATGACGATGCGCACGACGACGACGGGGAAGCGCAAGCAGTCCCAGGCCACCAAGCTCGTGGACCTCGGGACCCGGGCGCCGCTGTTCCACGACCCCGAGGGCAACGCATACGCCACCGTGCCTGTGGGTGACCACGATGAGACCTGGCGGCTGCGCTCAAGTGCCTTCAAGTCCTGGCTGGCGAAGCAGTACTACGAGCGTGAGGGAAGCATCCCGCGAGCTGGCGCCCTCCAGGACGCGATCACGACGCTCGAGGGCTTGGCGCGCTTCGATGGCCCGGAGATCGCCGTCCACCTCCGCCATGCGCATGTCGATGACGTGCTCTACATCGATCTGGGCGACCCGGCCTGGCGGGTGATCGAAGTGACGCCGTCGGGCTGGCGGATGCTCCCCGAGGCGCAGGTCAAGTTCCGGCGTCCGCGGGGGATGCTGGCGCTGCCCGAGCCGGTTCGCGACGGACGGCACGGGATCGAGTGGCTGCAGGACTTCCTGAACATCACCGACGACGATGCCTGGCGCCTCATCGTCGGCTTCCAGCTGGGCTGTTTCAGCAAAGGGCCCTTCCCCGTGCTCGTGTTGAACGGGGAGCAGGGGTCCGCCAAGAGCACCGCAGGTCGCGTTTTGCGGGCCCTGGTGGACCCCTCGAAGGTGCCTGATCGTTCCGCGCCTCGAGACGAGCGCGACCTGATCATCGCGGCCAACAACGGCCACGTGGTCGCCTTCGACAACCTGTCGGGCCTGAAGGATTGGCAGAGCGATGGTCTTGCGCGGCTCTCGACCGGCGCAAGGTCGGCACCCGGGAGCTCTACACCGACACCGACGAGACGCTGATCTGGCAGAGCCCGCCCGATCATCGTCAACGGCATCACCGACCTTGCGGTTCGATCTGACCTTCTGGATCGATCGCTGCTGGTCACACTGCCTCGTATCCCCGATGACCGGCGGCTCACAGAGCGTCGGTTCTGGGCTGCCTTCGACGCGGCCGCGCCCGCAATCTTCGGCTCCCTCCTGGATGCGTCCTCTGCATCGCTCGGCGGATACAGGATGGTCACGCTCGACCGGGTGCCGCGGATGGCGGACTTCGCTATCTGGGTCACCGCTGCGGAGCGCGCCATCGGCTGGCCCGAGGGGGCCTTCCTGTCGGCGTACAACCGCAATCGCAAGTCGGCACACGAGCTCGCGCTCGATTTCGGCCAGCATCGTGCCTGGCGTCTTCGTCTTCCCGTCCCGTGGAGCGGCACCGCTGCAGAGTTGCTCGACGTGCTGACCACCCTCGTGGCGGAGAAGGTCACCAAGCGTGACGACTGGCCCGCCGGTCCCCGCGCTCTCTCCGGCCAGCTCCGTCGCCTCGCCCCCGATCTGCGGTCCATCGGCGTCGAGGTCCACCTTCCCCACGCGGACGGCCACGCGTCGGGCAATCACGATCAATCGAGCGGAACAGGCGGGTGATCGACCGTCATCTGCGTCACGACCGTCATCACAGGGCAAGCCCTACCGGTCGGCCACCGAATTCGATGACGCTGGTGACGGTAATGACGGTGATTTGAGCCCCCATTTCTCACCGCCAGGTGATGGCCCATCGATCGATTGGGCGACGTTCGTCTGGACGCAGGGAGAGGGTCCCGCCTGATGGCAACAACGAGTCCGCGCGAAGCGGCTGGAGATTGTTGATGCGCGCAATGAGGAGGATCGACTAGGAGATGGCACCACCAGTTAGTGGATCAGGCAACGGGGCCGCACCCAGTGGCGCCACGGAGTGGCAGGACGCTCTGGCCAGCGCCGTGATGGCGCTCATGGGCTCGGTCGTCGAGGAACGCCTCGGCCGCGGCAGGCGCATCGACGCGGAGTCGCTGGACATCGCGGAGAAGGCGAGAGACCGAGTGGCTCTCACCGACGAGGCACGCGATGACTTCATGTGCCAGGCGGACCTGCTGGCTCGATCTACCGTCGATCTCCAATGGGCGTCGATCGAGCCGCTTACTCGGCACGGCAGTCCCGTATTCCGTGGCCTTGCTGACTGGCCATCCAACCTCGCCGGGCAAGCCCCTGAACCCCATGCCAGCGAGCGCCAGCCCGGGGATCCGGACGACTCGCTGAACCGCGAGACCGCGGTCCACCTGGTGGCGCACGCCCTCGCCGCAACGGCATTGACGGGACAGGCGACCAGCGTCGGCTTCTCCGGCTTCAGTCTGCCGGGGTTCAGTGACTGGGCCCGCAAGTGCCAGAGCATCCTCGCGGCAAACATCGCGACCTTCATGGTGTTCGGGCGCATGGGCAATGTCGACCTCTGCCGCTACTGCGACCAGGCAGCAGAGGCGATGGGATATGCCCTTGGACTCGAGCCTGACGGGCGAACCGTCGACGAACTCATCGCCGCATCGGATCGAGCGGAAGAGTTGAAGCAGACCGGACGCGAGATTGGGTGGGCGGCCGAGGACCTGACCCGACGACTGCTCGAGTCAGGGACGCTGGAGGCTGACGCGGAGCGACTCTGTGACCAAGGCCGGATTTCGATTGAGCCACTCGATGTCGCTATCGCCCTCAATCCCGAGTGGGGGGATGGTGCGTTCGGTATCGACCTCGATCAGCCGGGTGAACTGATCCGCGAAGTGGCGATCGCGCAGGCGGCAGTTCGGCGATGACGTTCAACCACCTCATGAAGACGCCAGTCTTCGTGACATTGGCCCTTGTCGAGCCAAACATGGCGCACTTGCCGCCCATGACTCAGCGCACAGCGACGGTCTCAGCCTTCGCGCGCTTGTTCGCAACGCAATGGTCCCGAGAGGGTGACGTCCTGCGGCGGCCCATCCCGCCGGAATCGAGTTCGACGGCGCGGCAACCGACAGTGATCGGAGCGCGGTCCACGCGCTGACGCTCGTGCGGAGGTATTGGTGGCAGATCCTCGACGTTTCGGAGGCACTTTGCGAGAACGGCTACGCGAGGGTTGGTCCAGCCCCTGCCCAGCGATGGCCCTGGGTTCTCGCCGCAGAGAACAACGAAACCGACGCGCTAGGACCACGGAAAGAGAGCGACAGCAACCTGACTGGAGGCAACGAGTGAGCGATGAGCTGAGTGGCATCGGGCAGTACGCAAACTGCTATCCGAGCGACGTTGGGCTCGCGATGGACACGATGCGCGTGGTTCTCGGCGGGTTCGTCGCAGGAGCACCTGAGGTCGTTGCCGGATACGCGCCTTCAAGCTGCGAGACGACATCGCGCAGGTCCATGTGTTGATTGCCAAGGGCATTTCAGTGCCGGATCTCGGCACGGTGGTCGTGGTCAGCGGTAGCGTTGACCACCCTCGAGGTGTCGTCGCAGATGGCTTGTGGACCTTGAGCGAACTGGACGATATGGGTGCTGATCGATTTGCGGCGGCTCTCCGAACCGCGGCTCAGAAGGCTGCTCGGCGCCGACGCACGCTTACGACGCCAACGTCGGCTAGGCGCTTGATCCTTCGACCTCAACGTGGAGATAACGATTTGCCCTCAGGCGAGCTCGATGACAAATGACCACATCGTCAACACACGGTGAGGACGAGGAAAATTGAAGTTACCCGCACGAATAACCAGGCTCGGCCGCCGAGCCCTGCAGCGAATGTCACCCAGCCGTCGTCGGTACGGAGACGTCGTCACATCGAACGCCAACACTTGGCAGAGGGAGCGATCGCGATGAATGAGGCAATTCAGGCCTTCCGACACGGGAGCCTCGCTACGGTGGGCTGTCCCGGTTGTCCGGACCACCCAATCATGGCGAACGACGCGTCGGAGTCGCGGTCGCGGTTCCGATACCAGGTCGCTATCGAGGCCGGCGATGACAGATCCGGCCGAGGCCATCACGACACTCTCCATCTGCTGCGACGGTCGGCTGGGGCAGCATCCGGACCGTACTTTGGCGGGGCGCGCATGCTGGCTGTCCCATCGCTGGTCACAATCGATTTCTTGGAGCGCCAGACGTTCACCATCAGCGAGGCGAAGTCATTGGTCGATCAGCTTGGCGCCCTGCTTCCGACGGCGATCGTCCATGCCTGGCCGGTGATTCCCGAGGCCGCCGACGCTGTTGCCGAGGATGCCTACTGGGACGCCTCAGAGGGCGAGCTCTACCGCACGCCCGAGCCCGGATGGTCGCCGACGGATTACCCCTCTGACGTCTGCTGGCGCGACTTCCCCGAGCCTGACCAAGCAAGTGAGCGGTGGGTCGGCGGGCTGTATGTCGATCCGGATAACCGCGAGGTCACCCTCTACGGTCTGGCTGACCTGGCTGACGATGTGGCCTGGGGCCTCCGTCGAAGCAGCTCCGGCGCGCTCCGTTGACGATGGACCCAATCCTGCTCCGAGTCGCGGGGCCCGCTACGAAGCTCACGAGCTCGCCGGGCCATCCGCGGCGCAACACTTCCGAGGGTGAAGAAAATGGAGACCAATCGCCACGTGCCGCTCAAGCGAGCTGACTACTACCCACGCGCCACCGGGCTTGATCCCGACGGCGAA
>CAWGBA010000001.1:0-108434 GCA_963820735.1 uncultured Chloroflexia bacterium | reverse complement strand
GAGGACGCCGTGCTCGATGCGTTCGAGGCGTGGCTGCTGGCACCGGGCGCGGAGCAGCGCACGGTCGTCGTCAACGTCGGCGACCGTGGGAGCTGCCGCGCGTGGGCGTCCGCATTCGCGGCCGTGTCCACACCGTGATCGAGGTGAACCAGGCCGATCGGGATGCCGCTCCACGGCCACATCACCCTTGCCGGGAGCCCACAACCTTGCCAACGCGGCATGCGTTGCCGCGGCAGCACGTGCGCTCGGCCTCGAAGAGGCTGACATCATGCGCGGCCTCTCGACATTCCCGGGCGTCGGACGCCGGCTCGAGCTGAAGGCCGATGTCCTCGGCGTCACCGTCTATGACGACTACGGCCACCATCCCACCGCGATCGCGGCGACCATGGCCGCGGTCCGTGAACGGCATCCTGGCCGGCGGCTCATCGCGGTTTACGAACCGCTGACGTTTCATCGAACAGCGGCGATGCTGGAGCAGTTCGCCGATGTGCTCGCGGACGCCGACGAGGCGCGCATCGCCGACATCTGGGCCGGCCGCGACCCCGACACGAACGTGACCAGCCCGCTGGCGCTTGCGGCCGCGATCAATCGGCGCGGAAAGGCGCCGGCGACGCCAACCGGCTCGCCCGAGGAGACCGCCGACTCGCTCCTTGCCACCGTGCAGCGAGGCGACGTGGTGCTCGTGATGGGGGGCGGCCGGTCCTACGTGATCGCGGAGCGGTTAGCCGAGGGCCTGCGGCGGCTGGCCGCCGGCTCTGCACCGCTAGACTGAACGTTCTATGCCGACACTCACGCCCGGGGACGGGCAGGACCTGCTTGCCGCCTACAAGGACGCCTGGGAGCGACGCGACCCCGACGCGGCGCTCGAGCTGTATGCCGACGGTGCGGAGCACCGCGACGACCCGTTCGAGGAACCGATCGTCGGGAGCAACGCGATTCGCGAGCTATGGAACGCCCGCGCCGCGACCCAGGCCAACGTCGAATTCGACGCCGAGCACGTCTGGACGTCCGCATCCTGGGTTCTCTCCAGCTATCACGCGGCGTACACGGAACGTGCCAACGCCGATCGCATCCGCCGCCGCGGCTTCCTGGCCTTCGAGCTGAACGACGACAAGCGCATCCTGCGGGCGCGCGACTGGCCCGTGAGCCGGCGCGTTGGCACGGACTCGACCATCAAGCCTGTCGGGGAAACCGCCTGATGGCGGGCGAATCGACGTTCGACGTGGTCAGCGAGTTCGACCAGCAGGAACTCGTCAACGTCCTCGACCAGGTGCGCCGTGAGGTCATCGCGCGGTATGACCTCAAGACGGCCAAGGTCGACCTCGAGCTTGGCAAGGAGGAGATCACGCTGCGAACCGATAGCGAGATGCACGCGCAGGCGGTCAAGGACCTGATCGAATCCAAGGCCGTTCGGCGTGGCCTGTCGCTGAAGATCTTCGACTGGGGCACGATCGAGCCGGCGGGAGGGAACACCGTGCGGCAGAAGATCACGCTCCGGCGCGGTCTGCCCGACGACCTCGCCAAGAAGATCAGCAAGCTGATCCGCGACGAGTTTCCCAAGGTCAAGGCGCAGATCCAGGGCAACGCTGTCCGTGTGGCCGCCAAGAGCCGAGACGATCTCCAGCGCGTGATCGCGCGCCTGCGCGAGGAAGCCGAGGGCTATCCGGTCGCCATCCAGTTCGAGAACTACCGATCGTGAGCGCCGACGCAATCGACAACGAGGTGGGCGCCTCCGAGCTGGAGGCGCCTCAGGCCGTTGCGGTGGAAGCCGAGTCCGCATCGAGCGACGTGCTCGACGATGCGGGGTCCGAGGCGACCGTGGAGCTGATTGACGGAGCCGAAGCCGCACCGATGGCCGAGCTTGTCGAGGACATCGAGACGGCACCCGCCGATGAACCCGTGGTCGAGGACAGCGAGTCGGCACCCGCCGACGAACCCGTGGTCGCGGACGCTGCGCCGCTTGCCCCGGCCGAACCCGGTCGGCACACGGTCGGGTATGCGATCGCCCGGCAACTGGCCGCCGCCGGGACACGGCTCGCGTTCACCGTTCCCGGGGAGAGCTTCCTCGAGATCCTCGACGGCTTCCGCGCCGCCGGCATCCGCGTGGTCGCGACGCGCCACGAGGGTGCCGCCTCGTTCATGGCCGGTGCCGCGTCCCAGCTGAGCGGCAAGCCGCAGGTGGTGATGGCGACACGCGCGGTCGGGGCGGCCAACGCGGCCATCGGAATCCACGCCGCACGTGCCGACTCCGCGCCGTCGATCGCCATCTTCGGCCAGGTGCGCCGTGCGCTACCGCGGTCGCGAGGCGTTCCAGGAGGCGGAGTTGGTCACCGCTCCCGGCTCGTACGCGCTGTGGGCGGCCGAGGCGCGTGATGAGGCGGACGCGCTGCGCATCGTCAACGAGGGGCTGAGGCACCAGACCTCGGGTCGGCCGGGGCCGATCGTCCTGTCGTTCCCCGAGGACGTGCAGGCGTCAGAAACTGCCCCCGGCTGGGAGCCCACGCCGCCCCCGACCGTCACCGGCCAGAGCGCCGAGCGAGACCAGGTCCGCCGCACGCTGAAGATGCTGGCTGCGGCGGAGCGTCCGGTCATCCTGGCCGGCGGTGGCGTGCTTCGCGCCCGCGCCAGCAAGCGCCTGACGCTGCTGGCCGAGGCGCTGGAAGTGCCCGTCATTGCCGTCGTGGCGCCGCCCCGACGTGATCCCGGGCGACCACCCGCTGTACCTCGGCATGGCCGGCTATTGGGCCGCTCCGACCGTCCTTCCGCGGCTCCTCGAGGCCGACGTGATCCTGGCCCTCGGGGCTCGCCTCAACGAGATCACCACCTTCGGCTACCGCCTCCCGGCGACTTCGACGCGGCTGATCCACGTCGACCTGGAGCCGCGAACCGCGGCGGCCGGCCTGGACGCGCCGGCGCTGTCGGTCACGGCCGACGTCGCGCGGTTCCTCGACGCGTGCTGGAGTGACCTGCGCGGCGCGGCGCTCGACAACGAGATGCGTTCGCGTCGCCAGGAGAAAAACGCCTCCGATCGCCAGGCTTTCCTCGAGGCGCGGCGTGTCGAAGAAACCCCGGGGCAGGGGACGGGCGTCCATCCCGGCCGCGTCGTGGCCGCCCTTCAGTCCGTCCTGCCCCCGGACGCCCTCCTGACAACCGATGCCGGCAACTTTGGCGGCTGGGTAGCGCGCGGATATCGCTTCACGCGACCGGGCACGTTCCTCGGCACCTCATCGGGAGCGATGGGGTACGGCTTTCCGGCTGCCATCGCGGGTGCGCTCTTGCGACCGGATCGCCCCAGCGTTGCGGTCTGCGGCGACGGTGGCTTCGCCATGACGATGGCCGAGCTCGAGACCGCGGTCCGCGAGCGAGCGCGCGTGATTGCGCTCGTGTTCGACAACGGCGGCTACGGCACGATCCGGATGCACCAGGCCCGTGCGGGCATGCCCGAGACCGGGACGTCGCTGCGGTCCGATCGACTTCGCGGCAGTCGCGACCGCCGCGGGTGCGCTTGGCATCTCGGTCGAGCGCGACGACGACGTCGAGCCGGCACTCCGCGAGGCGCTCGCGGCGCGACGGCCGGCGGTCATTCACCTCAAGGTCGATCCGCGCTGGGTTTCCGTTGACGAAGGGCCGGACGGGGCGCCCTAGATCGATCGGGACATGGCCAATGCGCCGTAGCGCGCGCCCGACTTGGCGTCGTCCGTGTCCTCCTCCTGCGCTGAATCCGAGGCGCTGGTAGAAGCGGATTGCGGCTTCGTTTGCCGCGAACGCCCACAGCACGACACGGCGCGCGCCCCACGTGCGGCTCCAGTCCATCACGGCGTTGATCAGTGCCGTACCCGTTCCTCGGTGCCGGTAGCACCGGATCCACCCACACGGAGAAGACCAGCAGCTCCGACGGTGGCCGGCGACGCCCCTGAACGACGCCGATGGGGGTGCCGCCGGAGACCGCGATGAGCCACGTCCGGCGATCGCCGCTGCTTGCCTGGCGAGCCAGGTGCGTCCAGTCGGCGTCCGACTGCCCCAGCGCGTCGTCCACCGTCTGACCGAACGCCTGCGGCGAGTCGCGCAGGCTCCGGATCCGCAGATCGCGCAGCGTTGCCCAGCCGGCCGGGTCGACGCGGCGGATCGTGACGCCCTCCACGCGGGCACGCTAGCACGCACGGTGGCGACCTTGTGACGAAAACGGCGGTTTCGGGCGGCGCACCGGTCATGCGTGCGCGAACATCCTTGGTGAGATGGATGTCGGCAGCGTGCCGGGTCTCGTCGGCAACGACTACCTCATCGCGCGCTTTCTCCTGGAGCGAGGCCTCGGCGCGATCTACCTGATCGCATTCGCCGTGGCGTACAGCCAGTTCCCCGCGCTGTGCGGCGAGCACGGCCTCGAGCCGGCGCCGCGCTGGCTGGCTGCGCTCCCGTTCCGATCCGCTCCGAGCATCTTTCACTGGCGCTACTCGGACCGCCTGCTGCGGGCCGCCAGCATCGTCGGAATGACGTTGGCCGCGCTCGTGGTCGCCGGCGTTGCGGCGGCTTTGCCGCTGCCACTCACGATGGCGATCTGGTTCGTGCTCTGGGTGCTCTACCAGTCGATCGTCAACGTCGGTGGCACGTTCTACGGCTTTGGCTGGGAGACGCTGCTCCTCGAAGCGGGTTTTCTGGCCATCTTCCTCGGCAACGCAGCGTCCGCCCCGCTGTTTCCGGTGGTGCTGCTGTTCCGGTGGCTCGCGTTCCGCGTCGAGTTCGGTGCCGGCCTCATCAAGCTGCGCGGCGATCCCTGCTGGCGCGACCTGTCGTGCATGGACTACCACCACGAGACGCAGCCGATGCCAAATCCGCTGAGTTGGTACGCGCACCGCGCTCCACGCTGGTGGCATCGCGCCGAGGCGGTTGGCAACTGGGGCGCACAGCTGGTGCTGCCGTTCGCCCTGTTCCTGCCGCAGCCGTTCGCGACCATCGCGGCGCTGCTGATGATCGGGTCGCAGCTGTACCTGGTGATCACCGGCAACTACGCGTGGCTCAACTGGATCACCATCGTGGCCATGACCTCGGGAATCTCGGACTCCGCGATCCGAAGCGTGCTGCCGTTCCTGGGCGGTGGTGCCGAGATGGCTCCGCCGCCGGCCTGGTTCGCAGTCGCGACCGGGGCGCTGGTGGTGCTCGTGGTCCTGCTGAGCTACTGGCCGGTTCGCAACATGCTCAGCCGCCACCAGGCCATGAACGCGTCGTTCGACCCATTCCACCTGGTGAACACGTACGGCGCGTTTGGCAGCGTGACCAGGACACGCTACGAGGTGGTGGTCGAAGGAACGCTTGCCGAGAGGGCAAGCGCAGCGGACACGGAATGGCGTGAGTACGAGTTCAAGGGCAAGCCCACCGACGTGCGGCGCATCCCACGACAGATCGCGCCCTATCACCTCAGGCTCGACTGGCTGATGTGGTTCATCCCGCTCTCGCCGGGCCGGCAGGAGCGTTGGTTCGGGCGTTTTCTGGCGCGATTGCTGGAAGCCGACCGGCCAACGCTGCGACTGCTTCACCGTGATCCATTCGGTGGTGATGCGCCGCGCTACGTGCGGGCGCGGCTGTTCCGGTATCGCTTCACGTCACGCGCCGAGCGACGCGAGACCGGCGCGTGGTGGACGCGCACCGAGGTCGGCACGCTCGTTCCGCCGATCGGGCGGGGAGGGGACGGCGCATGAGCGGTTTCGCAAAGCAAGCGCCGTCGAGCAGCAACCGAGTTGACGCGGTCGTGATTGGAAGCGGCCCCAACGGTCTCGCGGCCGCGATCACGCTTGCGCTGGCCGGTCGCAGCGTTCACGTGATCGAGGGTGCCGACACGATCGGCGGTGGGGCACGGACCGCGGAGCTGACGCTGCCCGGCTACCTGCACGACGTCTGCAGCGCGATCCATCCGTTCGGCCGCCTCTCGCCGTTCTTCGGATCGATCGACCTGGGCGACTACGGGCTGCGCTGGATCGATCCACCCTCACCATTTGGACACGCGATGGACGATGGCCCGGCGGTGATCGTCGAGCGATCTGTCGACGACACGGCTCGCGGTCTCGACCCCGACGACGTATCAACGTATCGCCATGTGATCGGCACGTTGACGCGCTCGTGGACGGGCGTTGCCACGGAGGTCCTGGCGCCGTTCCATGTCCCGCTGAACCCACTGCGACTGGTCGAGCTTGGCCTATTCGGCCTCGGAGCACTCCAGCCGGCGAGCTGGTTCGCGCGACTGTTCCGCGGCGAACGGGCCAAAGCGATGTTCGCCGGGGTTGCGGCCCACGGCATTCTGCGGCTGACCGAACCGATCAGTGCCGCGGCCGGCCTGGCGCTTCTCCTGACCGCCCACGTCGACGGGTGGCCGCTGCCGGAAGGTGGCTCGGGCCGCATCAGCGGCGCGATGGCGGACCTCCTGCGCGGGCTGGGCGGAAGCATCGAGACAGGCCACTGGGTGCGCTCGATGGCCGACGTGCCAGCGCATCGAGTCGCCGTGTTCGACACCACGCCGAACGTGCTGCTCGGGGTGGCCGGTGCCCGCATGGCGGGTCGATACCGGCGCCAGCTCGAGACCTACCGCCGCGGGCCCGGGATCTTCAAGTTGGACATGGCGCTGGACGGCCCGATCCCGTGGCGTGACGCGTCCCTGTTGCGTGCCGGGACGGTTCACCTGGGCGGGGGCTTTGCCGATATCGCCCGTGCCGAGCGCGCCGTCCACCAGGGACGCGTGCCGGACCGTCCCTACGTGCTCCTTGCGCAGCAAAGCCTGTTCGACGCGACACGCGCCCCGGAAGGGCATCACACCGTGTGGGTCTATTGCCACGTCCCGTTCGCCAGCACGGCCGACATGCGCGAGCCGATCCTGCGGGAGATCGAGCGCCACGCCCCCGGCTTCCGCGACCGAATCCTGGCCACGTCCGTGCTGACTCCGGCGGACGTCGCTGCCAGGAACCCGAACAACCTGGGCGGCGACATCAGCGGTGGCCGGATGGACCTGCGCCAGCTGTGGACGCGACCGGCCGTTCGCATCAACCCGTACACGACGCCCGATCCGGACATCTTCATCGGCTCGGCGGCGACGCCACCGGGGCCGGGCGTTCACGGCATCGGCGGCTGGTACGCGGCCAAGGCGGCGCTCGAGGCTCGACCGATGACGATCGCCCCGCGCGCGCGGCAGGTCCAATTCCGTTCGCAGCTCTCGTCCTTGCCTGAGTGTCGCCCCGCCGCTGCTCGTATGGCGTCACTCGCGTGACCAGGTGACTCAGCCGGGCTGGTTCTGGCTCAGCTCCAGGGCCACGTCGACGATCATGTCCTCCTGCCCGCCGACGATCTTGCGCCGGCCGATCTCGAGCAGGATGTCTCGCGTCGGAACGCCGAACTGCGCCGAGGCACGCTCCGCGTGCAGCAGGAACGATGAGTAGACACCCGCGTATCCGAGCGTCAGCCCGTTGCGATCGATGAGCTGTGGCCTCCGCATCATCGGCGCGACCACGTCCTCGGCCACGTCCATCATCGCCATCGGATCGACGCCGGTCGCGTAGCCCTCCTTCTCGGAGACCGCGACCAGGATCTCGGTCGGGCAGTTGCCGGCGCCCGCGCCCATGCCGCGCGCGCAGCCGTCGACCTGGTCGGCGCCCTCCTCGAGCGCCGCCATCGAGTTGGCCACCGACAGCGCGAGGTTGTGGTGCGCGTGGATGCCGACCTGCGTCCTGGGGTCCAACCCGTCCTTGAGTGCCTTGATGCGGTCGCGCGCGTTCGGCGTCGTCATGGCTCCCGCCGAGTCGACGACGTAGACGCATTGGGCACCGGCCGCCTCCATGATCCGCGCCTGCTTCAGCAGCGCATCGGGCTCGGTCATGTGGGCCATCATCAGGAATCCGACGGTCTCCATGCCAAGCTTGCGGGCCATCTCGAGGTGCTGGATGGAGATGTCCGCCTCGGTGCAATGGGTGGCGATGCGGGCGATGGATGCGCCCCGCTCGTGGACCTCGATCAGATCGTCGGCGATGCCGATCCCCGGGATGAGCAGCACCGCGATCTTGGCGTGCGTGACGGCGCGCGCGGCGGCGCCGATCAGGTCACGCTCGTCCCGCTTGGAAAATCCGTAGTTGAACGACGAGCCGCCGAGGCCGTCGCCATGGCTGACCTCGATGACCGGCACGCCAGCTCGATCGAGCGCACGGGCGACGGCGGCGACCTGCTCCTCGGTGAACTGGTGGGCGAGCGCGTGCGATCCGTCTCGGAGCGTCGAATTGGTCAGGCGATAGGCGGGCGGGGCGGGCGAGACCGGCGTCTGTGCCGAGCCCGTGCCATTCACGCAACGACTCCGGCCGGCGTCACCGGGAATCCACGCCGAAGCGCTCTCTGGCCAGCGTCTCGCCGACCCGCACCGCGGACGCGGTCATGATGTCGAGGTTGCCCGCGTAGGGCGGCAGGTAATCGCCGACGCCCGTGACCTCGAGCAGCACCGTCACCCGTGCTGCAGACGTGCCACCCGGCGTGGCAAACGGTCCGTCGTCGAAGACGATGCCCTTGACCCGGTAGCCGGGCACGTACGCGGCGACCTCGGAGGCCATCAGGCGCACGGACTCCTCGATGGCAGCGCGATCGGCGCCGTCCGACAGCGCGCAGTAGACGGTGTTGCGCATCAGGATGGGTGGCTCGGCCGGGTTCAGGATGATGATCGCCTTGCCCTTGGCGGCTCCACCGATGTCGACCAGGCCGTGCGCGGTCGTCTGCGTGAACTCGTCGATGTTCGCGCGCGTGCCCGGGCCGGCCGAGCGCGAGGCCACCGTCGAGACGATCTCGGCATAGGCGACGGGCGTGACCCGCGTCACGGCGGCGACCATCGGGATGGTGGCCTGGCCGCCGCACGTGATCATGTTCACGTTGGCCTCGTCCAGGTGCTCCCGCAGATTCACCGGCGGGATCACGGCCGGCCCGACGGCCGCCGGCGTGAGATCGATCGCGAGCATGCCCGCATCGGCGTAGCGCTGCGCATTGGCCGCGTGGATCTTGGCGGACGTGGCCTCGTAGACGATCTTCACGCCCAGGCGATCCGCATTGGCGAACAGCCAGTCGACGCCATCGGCGGTCGTCTCGAGACCCCACTTCCGGGCATGTCGCAGGCCGTCCGAGTCTGGATCGATGCCCACCAGCGCGACGGGCTCGAGCACCGCAGACCTGCGCAACTTGATGACGAGGTCGGTGCCGATGTTGCCGCTGCCGACGACGGCGACGGGGATGCGCTCAGAAGACGTGGCCGGATCGCGATTGGCCGTTGTCATGAGAAGTGCACCGTCACCGAGCCGAGGCGATCGAAGCGCGCGGTGAAGACATCACCGGCTCGGGCGGGGAACGACGCGTGCAGCGCGCCGGTCATGACGATCTGTCCGGGCTCCATCGTCACGCCGAGCGGACCAAGCGTGTTCGCGGCCCAGGCAACGGCGGCTGCCGGGTCACCGAGCGCAGCCGCACCGGCGCCAGTGCCGACGACGTCGGTTCGTCCATCGGCTTCGCGCTCGAGGACGGCACCGATGAGGCGCACGTCGAAGCCATCGATCGGGACGGTTGCCGCGGCCGTCGCGACGCGCGCCGACGAGGCCATGTCGCTGATGGTGTCGGGCAGGGTGATCTTCCAGTTCTCGATGCGCGAATTGATGATCTCGATGGCTGCGAGCAAGCCCCTGGTCGCGCCGAGGACGTCTTCTCGCGTGACGCCCGGCCCGCGCAGTGGCGCGTTGAGCACGAAACAGATCTCGGCCTCGGCCCGCGGGGCGATCAGCTCCGAGACGGGCACGGCCTGGCCGGTCGGCACCATCATCGCGTCGAAGATCGGGCCATAGTCGGGCTGGTCAACGCCGAGCTGGTCCTGCATGGCTTTGCTGGTGAGCCCCAGCTTCCAGCCGACGATCCGCTGCCCGGCCGCGAGCCTCCCCCGGACGATGTGCTGCTGGACACGATATGCGTCGGCCGCGTCCATGCCCGGATACTCGTCGCTCAACCGTCCGATCGCGCGCCGCTGCTCCGTCGCATCGACCAGGCGCTGCGCCAGGGCGGCGGCAGTCGCGTCATCAAGAACCGGCATCGCGGCTCCCATCTCGGCTGTGTTGCGGGTCGCGCGTTCCACATAGCAGAACGGCAGGTCGCGCACGTGGAACGGCACAAGTCTGCCCGATGCGCGCCGCCGCTGACAAGGAGGCAGCTACCGCCGGTGTTGCCGAAAGGCGGCGGACCGTTAGCCCTTCGAGATGGCGAAGCCGACGGTGCGGCCCAGCTGGCGGGAAAGCGCGAGCCAGATCTTGACCATCTCTTCGAGCGGTTTGGCATTCGCCAGCTGGCCTGCGTCGCAGGCGTCGAAGCCCATCTCGGTCGCCAGGTCCAGCGCGACGCGCTTCGCCTCTTCATCGTCCGACGCGACGAACATTGCGGCCGGAGTGCGGCGCGACTTGGCCGTCGTCAGGTTCTCAAAGCCAATCGTGTTGAACGCTTTGGCGATCTTGGCGCCTGGCAGGAGGTCGGCCAGGTCCTGGGCCGTGCTGCGAGACGGGTCGCCGGAGAACCGGTTCATGGCGTCGATCACCACGATGCCGGCCAGCGAAGGCATATGGGAGACCGTTTCCTCGGCCGCCTCCCAACGAGTCGCGAAGCAGACGACATCCGCGCCGCTCACGGCTTCGGCCGGCGACATGGCCCGTGCATCCCTGGCTGTCTGAAGCGCTTCCTTCGTCTTGTCGCTGTCCGGATCGCGAACACCAAATCGAACCTCGTGGCCCGCGGCTGCGAAGGCCGTTCCCAGGGCACCGCCGACGTTGCCGGCGCCGATAATCGCGATCCTCATCCGGTGCTCTCGGCCGTCCCGACGGGGTCAGCCGGAACCGCGCCTGGGATCGTCGCCAGCCCTTCGACGACTTCGACGTTCGGAAGCCGCGCGAGGATCTCCGGCGCGGCGATGACCTTCCAGCTTCGGCTGCCACCACCCAGCACGATTCGCTCGCGTTCCATCACCGCCGCATCGACCCAGACCGCCAGGCCGGGCGGCAGCCCAAAGGGGGTGACACCGCCGATGGCCATGCCGGTCAGCTCGGCCGTCTCTTCGGCTCCCGCAAACGACGCCTTGCGCGTCCCGAGCCGCTTGCTCACGACGCGGTTCACGTCCAACCGTCGCGTTGCGAGCACGATGCAGGCGGCATAGCGGCGCGGATCGGCCTTGCCGGCCACGACGATCGTGTTCGCGGAGTCTTCCATCGCGAACCCGTACGCGGCACAGAACTGGGCCGTATCGGCGAGCGCAGGGTCGCAGGGGAACAGCTCGTAGGCAACGCCGAGCGGGTCGAGCAACGCGACCAATCGGTCCCGATCGAGGTCAGCCACGATTCGAACGGTAGCCGAAAGTAGCGGCGCGTAGCCGGCCGCGCGCCGGTAGGATGCGGCCTGACGAGCACCGTAGGGGGAACCACCGATGAAGGTCATTCGCGCCGTCGCGGCCGCGATCGCGCTGACGCTCACCGCTGCGCCGGTGACCGCACCGCTTGCTGTGGCGGCGGCCGGCTCGATGACGCTACCTCCGGTGGCTGGCGATGTCGACCCTGCCGCTTTCTCGTGCACGCACGCAGCCGGACCGATCGCATCGGCGCCGATCACGGCCGCTCTTTCGCGCGCGAATCTTTACCGCTCGCTGGCAGGGCTCGGTGGGCTCACCGAGAACAAGACGTGGAGCAACGGCGACCGATTGCACGCTCGTTATGAGGTCAAGAACGACACCATCGGTCACGACGAGAACGCCAACAACGCGTGGTGCACGACTGCGGGATACAACGCCGCCCAGAACGGCAACGTGGCGGTCTCGTACCAGACCTCGACCAGCGATGCCGACTCCATCGACGAGTGGATGCAGGGTCCGTTCCACGCTGTCGGGATCGTCGATCCGGCACTCCACACGACCGGGTTTGGCAGCTACCGCCAGGTGATTGCCGGCCACAACATCGCCGAGGCAGCCGTCCTGGATGTCCTTCGTGGGCTTGGCTCGGTCCCGTCGAGCGTCCACTATCCCGTGCGGTATCCGATTGGCACGAAGGGCCTGCCAATCCGAAGCGCGCCGACCGGTGAGTACCCAAATCCGCTCAGCGGCTGCGCTGGCTACAGCGCTCCTGGCGGGCCACCGATCATCTTGCAGCTTGGCCATTTCGGCAGCGTGGTGCCCCACGTGACCGCGCATTCGTTGAAGCTGAACGGCGTGGTCCAGGCGAGCTGCGAGTTCGACGAGACGAACTACACCAATTCCGGGGATGCGTTCGGGCAGCAGCTTGGCCGAGCCGTCCTCAGCGAGCGCGACGCGATCGTGCTCATGCCCAAGAAGCCGCTGAAGGCGGGCAAGACCTACACGGTCTCCATCACCAACAGCGGCCACGTCTACACCTGGTCGTTCAACGTGGCCGCCAACGCGCAGTAGCGCGACCACGATGGCCATCACCGTTCGGACCGTCGAGCGTGCGGACCTGCCCTCGTGGGTGGACGCGCTGACCACTGCCTTCCTTCAACGCGTCGACAGCGAAAAGGTCGCCGAGGACTTCGCGACGCGATGGGACCTGTCGCGTACCTGGGGCGCATTCGAAGGAGATCGGGTCGTCGGGACGTACCGATCGTGGGAAACAGCGTTGACGGTGCCCGGCGGCGCCCAATTGCCGGCGTCGGCGGTCAGCGCTGTGAGCGTCAGGCCGACCCACCGCCGAAGGGGTCTGCTCCGCCAGATGACGGCCGCGGAGCACGCCGCAATCCGGTCGCGCGATGAGGTGTTCGGACTGCTCTATGCCGCCGAGTTCCCCATCTACGGTCGCTTCGGATACGGGCCCGGCACGCGCATCGGCGCGTGGACACTGGAAACGACGCGCACCGGATTCCTGGCAGGTGACGCCAGCACCGTCGAGCATCTGCCCTCATCGGCCGAGACCAAGGAGGTGGTCAAGCAGGTCTTCGAACGCGCGCGGGCACGGACTGTCGGGCAGATCCGCGAGCGCGACTACCGCTTCGAGTTCGACCTGGGGCTTCTCGAGAGCCACTGGGAGAAGCTCTGGAAGGGCTGGATCGCCGTCCATCGGAACGCGGCCGGGGAGGCGGATGGATACGCCCGATACCGAGCCGAGAGCAAATTCGTGGACGCCGAGCCGCAGGGCACGATCACCGTGGACACGCTGGTCGCCGTGACGGACGACGCGTACGCGAGCCTCTGGCGCTTTCTTGCCGAGAGCGACTGGGTCACCACGGTCAAGGCGGAAGGGCGGCCGATCTCCGAGCGGCTTCCCTGGTTCCTGACCAACTTCCGTGCCGCCCGGTTGTCCGAGTCAACGGAAGGCTTGTGGGTGCGCATCTTCGATATCCCGCGCGCGCTGGCTGCGCGCAGCTACGAGCGGTCGGGCTCGCTGGTGCTCGATATTCGTGACGCTGAGCTCGACGGCGGGCGCGTCCGCCTTCGGCTGGACGCATCACCAACGGGTGCGAAGTGCGAGCCGACGACCGATGCTCCGGACCTGGAGCTGGACGTCTCCGCGCTGGGCGCGGCCTACCTCGGTGGAACCCTGCTCTCGGACGCCGTGCTGGCGACGGGTGCCACGGAACACACGCCCGGGTCCCTGGCCACCGCCACCCAGCTGTTGCGGACGTCCGTCGAGCCCTGGTGCGCGTCGTTCTTCTAGGTTTCGGGCGCCGGCTGCGTGCCGGCGTGACGCCAACCCGGCAGAGGCCGCGATGACCGACCACGCGGTTGTGATCGTCGGCGCGGGCCCGACCGGGCTGATGTTGGCCGGGGAGCTGGCCCTCGCCGGGATCGACGTGGTGATCGTCGAGCGCCGTCCCGACCAGGAGCTGGTCGAAACGCGCGCTCGCGGGTTCCATTCACGCACGATCGAGGTCTTCGATCAGCGTGGGATCGTCGACCGGTTCCTGGCGGCGGGAACGCCGGCCCAGATCGTTGGCTTCGCCTGGATCCGGCTCGACATGAGCGACCTGCCCTCCCGCTACCCCTACGGCCTCGCGCTGTCGCAGAACCATGTCGAGCGCATCCTGGCGGGCTGGGTCGGCGAGCTCGGAGTGCCGATCCATCGAGGGGTCGAGGTCGTGGACTTCACGCAGGACGAGGCTGCCGTGCACGTCGAGCTGTCCGATGCCGGCTCGATTCGCGCGAAGTACCTGGTCGGCTGCGATGGCGGACGAAGCCTCGTCCGAAAGACGGCCGGCATCGCCTTCCCCGGCACGGATCCCACGATCAGCAACCTGATCGCAGAAGTGCAGACGACGGAGGAGCCGCAGCCCGGCCTTCGACGCGATGCGAGTGGAATCCACTCGCTGGTCAGGCTCGATGGCGAGCGAACGGTCGGAGTCCTGGTGACCGAACGGCAGGTCGGACATACCGACGAGCCCACGCTCGGGGACGTGCGCGATGCCCTGGTCGCTGCCTATGGCACCGACTTCGGAGCCCACAGCCCCACCTGGATCTCGCGGTTCACCGACATGGCACGGCACGCAGCCTCATATCGCGCGGGCCGCGTGCTGATCGCAGGTGACGCTGCGCACGTCCACTACCCGACCGGCGGTCAGGGGCTGAGCCTGGGCGTCCAGGACGCGCTGAACCTTGGTTGGAAGCTGGCCCAGGTCATCCGCGATACGTCCCCGGAGAGCCTTCTCGACACATACCAGGCCGAGCGCCATCCGGTCGCCGCGGGCGTGCTGCGGGACTCGATCGCACAGGTCGCCCTGCTGCGCGGTGACGACCACACGACTGCTCTGCGCGAGGTCGTCGCCGAGTTGCTGAGCATGGACGAGCCCCGTAGGCGGCTTGCCGCCACGATGTCGGGACTCGACGTCCGCTACGACCTCGGCAGTGGGCATCCGCTGCTCGGGCGCCGGATGCCGGATCTCGACCTTCTCGTATCCGGCAAACCGGTACGCGTTTTCACGCTGCTCCACGACGCGAGGCCGTTGCTGCTCAACCTGGGTCCGTCGGGTTCCGTGGACATCACGCCGTGGGCGGATCGCGTCCGCGTTGTCGAGGCCACCGACACCGGCGATTGGGAGATCCCGGTCGTGGGGACGGTCCCGGCCCCGACGGCCGTGCTGATCCGTCCCGACGGCTACGTCGCGTGGGTCGGAGATCGGTCCACCGACGGGCTCGAACCGGCGCTCACCCGGTGGTTCGGAACGCCGGCGGCGTAGGCGGCTCGGCCGCAGGGCCAGACTGTGGCTGGAAACTGCGGCTGGAAACTGCGGCCCTCCGCCGCTATGGTGGCCGAGCCACCCGAGCGATGTCGACTGGAGGTCAACATGGAGCCCGGCAACCGTCCGTACGTGGACCCCAGCACCAAGCCCGGCGACGAGGGCACTGAAGCCTGGTCGGACAACGAGCCCGGACAGGACCCCGGATCGGGCCGCCCGAGCACGGACCCGGAAGGCGCCATCGTCGGTTCGCCGGCAGACCTCTTCGACGACGGCGATGCGATCGAGTCGATGAACGACCATGACGACGGGGGTCATTCCGCCTGAGCGGACCGATGCTCTCCATCGATGAGCTACGGGCCGCGACCGACGGCAACGTCCTCGCGCCGGACGATGCCGGCTACGACGAGGCGCGCCAGACCTTCAACGCCACCGTCTCGCGTCGGCCGGCGGTCATCGTGCAGCCACGCACGCGCGACGGCGTTGTCGAGGCCGTGCGATGGGCACGGGCCCGTGACCTGCCGATCGCGGTGCGAGGGGGCGGTCACGCGGTCGCGGGACACGCGGTCGCAGACGGGGCACTGGTCGTCGACCTGCGTCTCATGCGCGGCGTGTCGGTCGATCCCGCGACGCGGCGCGCGCGCGTCCAGGGCGGCGCGACATGGGAGGATGTCGATCGGGCCACGCTGGCTCACGACCTCGCGACCACGGGCGGCACGTTCCAGGACACCGGCGTCGGCGGCCTGACGCTGGGTGGCGGGATCGGCTTCTTGATGGGCATCGCGGGGTTGACGTGCGACAACCTCGTGCGCGCGGAAGTCGTGTCAGCAGACGGGTCGGTTGTCATCGCCGGCGAGGGTGGCGACACCGAACTGCTCTGGGCGCTGCGGGGTGGCGGTGGCAACTTCGGCGTGGTGACCGAGTTCGAGTTCAGCCTGCACCCGCTGCCGCCGGTCACGAGCGGTGATCTGGCCGTTTCGCTCGACGACTCCGTTGATTCGCTGGCGGTGCTCGTCGACTTCGCCGCGAGCGCACCACCGGAGGCTTTCTTCTTCGCCGGCGGTCCCGCAGCCGCGGAGCAGGATCACGAACGAGCCGCCACCGAGCGCACACAGGAGATGTGGATCTCAGCGTGCTTCTTCGGATCGCCGGAACAGGCCGAAACGGTGCTCGGATCGCTACGGGCTCTGCCCACGACCAACGACACGGTCGGACCGACGACCTACCTTGCGGTGCAGCAATCGAGCGGCACCCTGCCCTTCGGGCTGCGGCACTACTGGAAGAGCACCTTCCTCCGTGACCTCGACCGCGAGGCGGCGGCGGCGATCGTGGATGGGATGCGAACTGCCAGCGGTTCCTCGTTCGTGTTGATCGAAGCGATGACCGGCCAGGCACTGGTCGAGCCACCGGGTGGCGCGGCGTTCGGGATGCGCGGCGCCCGCTGGAACGTCAGCGCGATCGCGGTCTGGGAGGACCCTTCCGAGGACGCGACCCAGATCGGCTGGGCACGCGCGACCATGGAGTCGCTGGCGCCCTGGCAGTTCAATGGCGCCGGCTACGCGAACTACGCCTCAGCCGACGAGTCCTCGGATCGCGTCCGCACGGCATTCGGGCCGGAGCGATTCGCGCGACTGCAGGCCGTCAAGCGGCGTTACGACCCGGACAATCGATTCCGCTTCAACCTCAACGTCCCCCCGAGCTGACGTCGTCGAAATCGGCCGTGCGGCCTGGATCGGCTTCGTCGAGCACTCGGGCGAAGCGCTCGGCCGGAGTGAGCATCGCGACGTCGTATGCCTCGAGCAGCAGCGCGCGCATCCGAGCGCGGGGGATCGTTGCGCCCGGCGTGAAGGTGACGTAGCGCACCTTGCGGAGGTGCTCCTGCCTGCCCTCGAGCCGCGTATCGGCGTCGCGCATCCATGCGCCGTAGGAGAAGCCGAGATGCACGTGGACCGGTTCCACCATCACCCACGCAACTTCGCGCGTTCGCCGTTTGGTGACCGGCAGGTGGTAGGTGATGACGCGCCAGCCGGGTCGCATCCGCTCCTCCGCTTGCGGAAAGACGGACCGCACGATCGTGCGCAACCGCTGCGCCAGCGTCTGGATCCGCCACGGGAAGCCCGCGATGAACACCTCGATGGCGATGTCTTCACTCGGCTCCGTCTCGCTCGCCATGAAGGCGATCCTCGGCGGCCTACTTGCCATCACGTGACAACTGTCGCTTGCGAAATTCCCCGAAACTTTGTCTCGAACGGTGTCGATTCCGGGTGCCGCTCGTTCGACGTGATCACAGGAGGCCCGAGAGGAGCCTGACGCGCGAAGCCCAAAACAGGGCGAGGCGCTCCGCAGCCCGAGGGGCTGCGGACGAAACATCGGGCGTGGGGTCTCCAACCAAACGGACGGATGCGACGAGAACAAGGAGACGTGATGCGAGTGATGGTCTTGGTTCCCGCAGGAGGCGGCTCGGAGGATGGCGTTCTGCCCAGCACCGAGATTCTCGACAACATGAGCCGCTACAACGACGAGCTGATCCGCGCCGGCATCATGCTCGCCGGCGAGGGGCTGACTCCGTCGTCCAAGGGAAAGCGCGTCCGCTTCGAGGGCAGCTCTCGGACGATCGTCGACGGCCCGTTCACCGAATTGAAGGAGCTCATCGCCGGCTACTGGATCTGGGAGGTGCGCGACATCGACGAGGCCGTCGAATGGGTCAAGCGGGCGCCCTTCGACGGTGGTGTGGTTGTCGAGCTGCGGCCTGTCGCCGAATGGGACGACATGGCCGAGAGCCTCACGCCCGAGCTGCGCGAACGCGAGCGCCGCCAGGGCGAACAGATCGCGGCGCTCAACGCCAAGGGTGTCTCAGGGAATTGAGTCCGCAAGCCACGGCTGGAGCCCACGGCAACGTGGGACCCAGCCGGATGGGGCGCGCAGCAGGACAAGCAGAGCGCTGTCCTGCGGAGCAGAAGACTGAAAGGAGATCCCGTGCTCTACTTCATGGCATCCGATTCCAAGGATCCCGCCAACGGGAAGCCGCCCACGCCCGAGGTGATCGAGCAGATGGGAGCGTTCATCGTCGAGGGGTATTCCAACGGCACCCTGGTCTCGACCGGCGCGATGGACCCACGCAAGAAGCACATCGTCAGCCGCGGCGGCGAGATCACGATCACCGACGGCCCGTACACCGAGGCGAAAGAGGCCGTGGTCGGCTGGGCCATCGTGCGGGTCGATAGCGAGGAGCAGGCGCTCGAGCTGTCGCGGCGCTTCTACGAGATCGTCGGCGAGGGCTCGGGAACGATCCAGCGCATCTATGAGAACGGGGAAGGGATCCCGGGCGCTGAAGAGGCCGTGACCGCCCCAGGTTGAAATCCCTCCCGAGGTCCTAATCTGGGGGCGTGGCTGCCGCTGCGCCCCCGTCCACCCCGACATCTGCCGAAGACATCCACCGCGCCATCGAGGCTGTTTGGCGCATCGAGTCGGCGCGAGTGATCGCGGGCCTCACGCGCATCGTGAGAGATGTTGGTCTTGCCGAGGATCTCGCCCAGGACGCGCTGGTCGCTGCCCTCCAGCAGTGGCCCGAATCAGGTGTGCCGGACAACCCCGGGGCGTGGCTGACGGCCGTCGGACGGCGACGAGCGATCGACCAGATCCGCCGACGACAGACGCTCGACCGGAAGGCGCAGGAGCTCGGACGGCAGTCACAGATCCAGGAGGAGCTCGACGTACCCGACGTCGAGGAGCGCATGGATGATCAGATCGGCGACGACCTCCTGCGCCTCGTCTTCATCTGCTGCCATCCCGTGCTTTCGGTGGATGCCCGGGTGGCGCTGACACTGCGACTGCTCGGCGGCCTGACCACGGACGAGATCGCGCGCGCCTACCTGGTCGCGGAGCCCACGGTTGCGCAGCGCATCGTCCGCGCCAAGCGGACGCTGTCCGAGGCGCACGTTCCGTTCGAGGTGCCGACGGGATCGGACTTCACCGAGCGACTCGGGTCCGTGCTGCAGGTGATCTACCTGATCTTCAACGAGGGCTATGCGGCCACCTCCGGTGACGGCTGGGTTCGGCCGCGGCTGATGGAACAGGCACTGCGCATGGGCCGGATCCTCTCGGCGCTGGTTCCCGACGAGCCCGAGGTGCACGGACTGGTCGCGCTGATGGAGATCCAGGCGTCACGGACGCGAGCTCGCGTCGGCCGGGACGGCGAGCCCATTCCCTTGAACGAACAGGATCGTGCGCGCTGGGACTGGGTCCTCATCGGCCACGGCCTGCAGGAGTTGGAACGTGCGGAGCGGATGCGGCTGCGCTCCGGGCCCTACACCGTCCAGGCGGGGATCGCCGCCTGCCACGTTCGGGCACGACAACCCGAACGGACCGACTGGTCGCGGATCGTGAGCCTGTACGACGAGCTCCGTGAGCTGACGCAATCGCCCATCGTCGAGCTCAACCGCGCCGTTGCGGTCGGGATGGCCGACGGCCCGGCAGCGGGGCTGGCCGCGGTCGACCTGATCGCGGACGACCCGGCGTTGCGCGCGTATCACCTGCTCCCGGCCGTCCGCGCCGATCTGCTCGAGAAGCTCGGCAGAACGGACGAGGCGGCCCGCGACTTTGCGCTGGCCGCCTCGATGACGCGGAACCTGCCGGAGCAGCGGCTGCTCGAGCGACGCGCGGAACGCGCTCGCCACGGCGCAGCTTTGCCACCCGGCCCGTCTCGGCCAGGTACGCCGCCAGAACCGTCCGTCGTAGCTCCGGTCCGAGGCGGACGACGAGCGGCGCGTCAGGACGTCGAGTGCGGAGCCATCGCTTGCCGTGACTCGTCGGTCCGCGCAACCGCGCCGATGGCCATCACCGGCGCTTCGCCGCGTGCCGACGAGCGTTTCCTCCGCACGCCTCCGGCGTGCTGCGCACCCACTCGGGTGGCTGCCCGCGTGACCGCGGGCGTCCATCCCGGCTTGCGTTACGCGGCCTTGGCGACCCAGTCCTTCACGTGTCGGTCGAGCACGCCCAGGGGCATCGGGCCCGAGCCGAGCACCGTGTCGTGGAACGCCTTGATGTCGAACCCGCTCCCGAGGACGGACTCCGCCTCTGCTCGGATCCGCTGGATCTCCAGCCGGCCGATCATGTAGGCCAGTGCCTGGCCGGCGGAGCAGACGTAGCGATCGATCTCTCGCGTGACCTGCCCTTCGGTCATGGGCGAGTTGGCGACCATGTACTCGATGGCCTTCTGGCGGCTCCAGCCAAGCGCGTGCATGCCGGTGTCGACGACCAGACGACAGGCGCGCATCGAGTCGGCGCAAAGCATCCCAACCCGGTCGAGGGGTGAGCTGTAGAGGCCCATCTCGTCGGCCAATCGCTCGGTGTAGAGGCCCCAGCCCTCGTCGTAGGCGGGCAGGTACATGAGCTTGCGGAAGTCGGGCACGCCCTTCAGCTCGGACGCGATCGTCATCTGCAGGTGATGGCCGGGGATGCCCTCGTGGTACGAGGTCGCCTCGATCTGGTACCGGCCCCAATCGGACGGCACGACCGTGTTCATGAAGAACGTGCCGGGACGGCTCCCATCCTGTGCCGGCGGGAAGTAGTAGGCCAGCGCGCCGCTGGAGGTCACCTCCACCACGCAGTCGGCCTGGGGCAGGATCCCGAACCAGTCGGGCATCTGTCGTTTGGCCTTGGCGAACGCCGCCTCGGAAGCGTGCAGCACGTCCTCCGCGTTCTCGTGGTGCAGCTTCGGGTCGGAGCGCAGCGCCTCGAGAATGTCGTCGAGCGTCGTCTTGCCGGTCGCTTCGGGTCCCAGCTCGCGATATTCGCGCCCCAGCGACTCGATCTGGCGCAGGCCGATCTCGTGGATCTCCTGCGGGGTCAGCGCCGTGGTGGTGTAGTAGCGGACCAACCGCGCGTAGGCCTCGTCGCCGCCCGCCACATACGTGAGGCCGACCTTGTCGTCTGACCGGGCCGCGGGCAGCACGTCGTCCCGCAGCACGTCCCGGAAGGCTGCCAGCGCCGGCCGGACGTCATCCTGGATGACCAAGCCCAGGTCCGAGAGCCACGCGTCGCGATCGACGCCGACCGTGGGCCCCAGGTTGAGCAGCGGATCCTCGTTCAGCGGCGTGGACAGCAGCTCGTCGAGCTGCGCGATGACCTGCTCGACCGCGAAGCGCGCCGGGGTGCGACCGTGGACAACGCCCAGGTGGTGCCGCTCGGCGGCCTGACGGAAGTAGCGCGCCACGCCATGGAACTTGGGAATCATCTGCTCGGCAACGGCCGCCGTTGGCAGCGAAAGCATCGGTGGGATGACGGCCAATGCGGCCTGCACGCCGCTCACCGGGTCGACGCTGAACTCCTCGAGCCGCGACGACAGGATGTCGGCATGGATCGACGCGTCCCACTCGAGCATCTCGCGCGTGATCCGGTCGTCCGCGGACAGGTGTGCGGCCGGGATGAGCTCCGCCCGGTGGGCGAACTCGCGGAGGGATGCGATCTGGCGAGCCTCGGCCGCCACGCTGACTTCTTCGAAGCGATCCGCCCAGCGGTAGTCGCCCTCGAGATGTGCCTTGGTCGGCTGGAGCTCCGATTGGAAGTCGTGGTACTCGGCGGCGAGCGCCGCAAGGGCATCGTTCATGTCCGGAGTATCGCCGAGTCCCACCGGACCGTCACCGCGTATGGTTGCCGCTCGTCTCGCGAGGGGAGGGCAGAGCGGACTGAGCCAGATGCGTCGTCGCCTCGAGACATTCCTGCCGCGTGGCGCGGTGCTCCTGTCGGTGCTGACGTTCGGCGGCTACCTGATGGGCCTGCTGCGCGACCGCACCTTCGCGCGCACGTTCGGCGCCGGACCGGAGCTGGACGCCTACAACGCCGCGCTCGTCCTGCCGGAACTGGCGCTGGACGTCCTGGTCGTGGCCGGGCTGACGGCCGCGTTCGTGCCGATCTACGCCTCGGCCCGGGACCGGAGCGCGGCCGAGTCTGACCGCTTCAGCCGCGCGGTGCTGACCGCGTCGATCCTGATCATGGCCGTCGCGACGGTCGTGCTCTTCATCTTCGCGCCGGAGACGCTGCGCTTCGTTGCCCCGGGCTTCACGGCCGAGCAACAGCAGCTCTACGTGCAGCTGTTCCGGATCATGTGCGTGACGGCGCTGATCTTCTCCGCCTCGTTTGCCATCGGCGAGATGCTCGTGGCGCATCAGCGCTTCCTCAGCTACGGCCTCGCCCCGCTCCTCTACAACGCCGGAATCGTGGCCGGGACGCTCATCCTTGGCCCGCGCATCGGCATCTACGGTGCCGCGGTCGGCACGGTCATCGGCGCGATGGCGCACCTGGGCGTGCGGCTGGTGGAGGCTCGCCACATCCGGATCCCGCTGCGCCTGAAGTTGGACGTCTTCACCAGCGAGTTCCGCGAGTTCGTCCTGCTCGCGCTACCCAAGACCATCAGCCAGCCCGTCGAACCGCTGACATTTCTCTACTTCACGTCGGTGGCGTCGGGCCTCGTCGCGGGCAGCGTCAGCTCGATCAGCTTCGCGCGCAACTTCCAGAGCGTACCGGTGAGCCTGATCGGCGTCGCGTTTGCGGTGGCCGCATTCCCGGTGCTGTCGCGGGTCGCCGCGTCGGGCGACCGCTCGCAGTTCGTGCGGCTGACGCTCTCGAACCTGGCCACGATCCTGGTGATCACCAGCGCGGCGGCCGTCGTGGTGTACGCGGTATCGACCCGCGTGGTGGACACGTTCCTGGGCGGCGGGTCGTTCGACGCCGAGGACGTCCACCGCACGGGCATGGTGCTGGCCGCCTTCAGCCTCTCGATCCCGTTCGAGAGCGGCGTCCAACTCCTGGCACGAGCCTTCTACGCGACGCACAACACCCTGATACCGGTCGCGGCGTCAATCCTGGGGCTGGCGGTCACGGTCGTTGTGGCCCAGGCCCTCTTGCCGACGCAGGGGATCGTCGCGCTTCCGTTGGCCTTCACGGCCGGGCAGGCCTTGAAGCTTGCACTGCTGGGGGTGGCGTTCCCGTTCCGGGTTCGAGCCGTGGGACAGGGTGCGGCCATGTTGCCGCCCGAGTCGCTGCCGCCGGAATCGCCGCCGCCCGAATTGCAATCGCCGCTTACGGTTCGGACGAGGCTCCGTCGGCACCACCAGGATGAAGTTTCCGTCGCGGCCGGGGTAAGAGCCCTCGGGCCGCTGCCACTGCAGGTAGTTGACCTGGAGGTTTGCCCAATCGTGGAATGCGCCCGGTCCCAGGGATGGCGGCCAGATCGAGGAGGTCCACTTGGGGTACCACGGGTCATAGATATAGGCGCCCGTGACGTTGGCGTCCGGGAAGATGGCCGGGTCTGCGTCCGCCTGAAAGCCGGTCATCACCCAGGTGTGCGCACCGCGCCAGGCCATCATCACGACCGGCGCCTTGGTGGCTTCGAGCTGCTTGGCCGCGTCCCTCATGGCCGACTGCCGGCTCTGGTAGGCACGGACCTGGTAGCCGTGGGCACCGTACGCGTCAAGGGCGGCAGCAATCGCAGCCGGCCCCCAGCCGCCGTTGTGCGAGTCCTTGGCGCTCTCCCACTCGCCGATCCGACCGGCGATCTCGCGCTGCGTGGCATCCGAGTTGTCGGTCAGTCCATCGGCCGCGAGCACGACCTGGGTGCCCGCCACGGCACACCACGTGTCCTGGATCTGCGTCACTTCGGTGGTCGCGGGTTTGAACGCCAGCTTCAGGTCGACAGGAGCACGCGCCGGAAGCGGTGTCGGCGTCGGACTGGGTTTCGAGGTCGGCGCGGGCTTGTGGCTGCCGCTCGAGTGCGGGGACGCGGATGGATGCGGGTCGAGCGAGGCACTGGCGGGCACCGCGGGTGGGTCGGTGAACACCGGCTCAGGCGGAATCGACTTGTTCGGTGGAGGGTTGATGATCAGATCGACGCGCGCCACCAGATGCTCCCAGTGCTCGCCGACGCCGAACGCGTTGGTGGCGATGGCACCCGCGGCGAGCAGGATCGCGACAATGATCAGGATCCCGATGATCGGGCCCCACGGATTGCGACGGCGCCGGCGCTTCGGCGACCATTGGGTGTAGGTCATGCGTTCCTTTCAGACGAGCAGGCTCGATCATGCCGCGTCCGCCGTTTGAATGACGGCCGGACGCCGACCGCTGTGGCGAACTTCGTGGACTAAAGTCAACTCCAATGCAGATCATGGTCAACGAGGTCGACCACGAGGTCGACGATAAGCCGGCCCGCAGCCTCCTGGTGGTCCTTCGCGAGGAGCTGGGGCTTCTTGCCGCGAAGTACGGCTGCGGCGAAGGGGCGTGCGGCGCGTGCACGGTGCTGATGGACGGACATGCGGTCCGCTCCTGCGTTCTGCCAGCCGACGAGGTGGGTCCTCGGGCCGTGACGACGCTCGAAGGATTGGCCGCGGATGCAGTCAGCGGTCGACTCGCGGCGGCGTTTGCAACGCACGGCGCGAGCCAGTGCGGCTACTGCACGCCGGGCATGCTCGTCTCGGCCACCGCGTTGCTCCGCGCAAATCCCGAGCCGTCCACGTCCGCAATCGTGACGGCAATGGACGGCAATCTCTGCCGCTGCGGCTGCTACCGGCGAATCCTCGACGCGATCGCCGGAGCTGCGCTCAGCGAGGCTCCGGCACGCGGCGAGGCGCTGGCGCGGGCGCGCGCACATACGGCGACGGACGCACCTGTGCCGGCCACGGAAAGCGCTAGCACTGGATCGCTGTCGGTTCCAATGGGGCCATCTCGTCCGTGGGATCTCACGCCGACCGCCGACCGTGACTGGTTCACCGTGCTCGGCGATGGGTTGGTCGTCGTGTTCGAGCCGCGCGAGGTCGAACGTGCGCTCCGATCGACGGGACGAGGCTGGTCGACGCCCGGTGGCGCGTGGATTCACGTCGGAGGCGACGGCCGCGTTCGCGCCTTCACCGGAAAGGTGGACCTTGGCCAGCACAACACGGCGGCGCTTGCCCGGCTCGTCGCCGCGGAGCTCGGCATGGGCGACCACGAGAGCGTCGAGGTCGTTGCCGGGGACACGGATATCTGCCCGGAGGACATGGGCACGTTCGGGAGCCGGTCCATGGCGGACGCCGGCACGCTGCTCTCGGCTACGGCGCGAGCGACGCGGGAGGCACTCATCGGGCTTGCGGCGGTGGCATGGGAGGCATCGCCAGCCGATCTCGTGCTGACGGACGGCGCGGTCGTGACTCGTGATGGCGCGCGGCGCGCGAGCGTTGGCGAGCTCGTCAGCGGGCGGACGACGGTCGAGGCGGTGCGCTGGGACCGTGGAGGCGGGCTCAGGCCGCTGCCACCAGGCAAAGGCTCGCCGGCAGTTTCACAGGATGCCGAGTACTCCTCCGACCTCTCGCTGCCAGGAATGCTCCATGCGCGAATCCTTCGTCCCCCGGTTGTCGGAGCGGAGCTGCGGTCCGTCGATACGTCGGCCGCTGCTTCCATCGCCGGCGTGCGGGTCGTCGAGGAAGGGGACTTCGTCGCGGTGCTGGCCGCAGACCCAACGACGGCCGCGGACGCACTCGATGCGGTGGACGCGACGTGGAGCGTCCCGACGAATCGTCCCTCGGAATCCGACATCGACGAGTGGTTGCGCGCCCATCCGACCGAGGTCAAGGGATGGGACGGCGGCCTTGACGAGTCGGACGGTGATGTCGAGGCCGGCCTTGGCGGCAGCGTCCAGGACGCTGGAGGCCACCTACCGCACGGCGTTCATCGCGCACGTCCCGCTGGAGACGCATGCCGCCCTGGCGCGGTGGGACGACTCCGGTCGGGTGACGGTGTGGACGGGCACCCAGCGACCATTTGGCGTTCGGGAGCAGCTGGCCCGGGCACTCGACGTCAGCCAGCAGATGGTGCGCGTCATCGTTCCGCCCACCGGCAGCGGGTACGGCGGCAAGCACTCGGGTGACGCGGCGATCGAGGCCGCGCGTCTCGCTCGGGCGGTGAGGGCCCCGGTCAAGGTCCGCTGGAGCCGCGCCGAGGAGTTCACTCAAGGCTACCTCCGACCCGCCGCCGTGATCGACATCCGCAGTGGTCTCGATGCACGCGGCCGTCTCGTGGCCTGGGAGATGCGCAATCTCAACGCCGGGGCAAATGCCATCGCGACGCCGTACGAGGTACCGAATTCGGCACCTGGTGTTCCAGCCCACCGAGGCGCCGCTGCGTCAAGGGTCCTACCGGGCGCTTGCCGCGACCGCCAACACGTTCGCACGCGAGGTCCACATGGACGAGCTCGCGGCGGTGGCCGGGGAGGATCCACTCGCATTCCGGTTGGCGCATCTGCGCGACGAACGGCTTGCCGCAGTCCTTCGCGCAGCAGCGGCTCGAGCGGACTGGCCGAACCACGAAGAATCAGAGGGGATCGGGATCGCGCTCGGCTTCGAGAAGGACGGCCGAATCGCCACGTGCGTGCGGGTCCGCGTCGACGGCGATAGGACCGTCCGGGTGACCCGCATCGTCAGCGCCTACGACTGCGGCCGTATCGTCGATCGCGAGAACCTCGCCAACCAGGTCGAGGGTGCGGCGGTCATGGGTCTCGGTGGCGCGCTCTTCGAACAGATTCGGTTCGAGCGTGGCCGGATCACGAATGCATCGCTGAACGCATACCGCGTCCCACGCTTCCGGGACATTCCTCCGATCGAGGTCGTGCTCCTCGACCAGCCGGACCAGCCGTCGGCCGGCGCCGGAGAGACGCCGATCATCGCCATCGCGCCGGCAATCTCGAACGCGATTTTCTCGGCGATCGGCCGGCGCCTGCGGTCCATGCCGTTCCTGGACGAGGATGGGAAACTCGCAAGCGCCGGCGCGAAGCCCGCGTTTCGCGGGACTCGCGCCATTGCGGGCGCAGCAGCGCCGAAGGCGACTGCGGAGGCAACGTCCGACTGATGTCCGTTTCCTATCGGGTCCCCGGTGCCCGTTTCACCGAGCGCGAGCACACGGTTCCCCTCGACCACGCCGCTCCGCAGGGGCCGCAGATCAGCGTCTTCACCCGCGAGGTGGCACCGCCCGATGGTGCTACGGACAAGCCCTACCTGCTCTTCCTGCAGGGCGGCCCGGGGATGGAGGCGACGCGGCCGACGAGCCCTCCCACCGGCTGGATGGCACGCGCGTTGCGCGACTACCGCGTGCTGCTGCTCGATCAGCGTGGGACCGGCCGTTCCACGCCGGTGGGCAGTGTGATCCCCGGTGCGACGCCGCAGGAGCAGGCGGAGTACCTGACCCACTTCCGTGCCGACTCGATCGTCCGTGACGCGGAGCTCATCCGTCAGGAACTGGGACTGGAGCGCTGGGCCGTGCTCGGCCAGAGCTTTGGCGGCTTCACGACGATGACCTACCTCTCGATCGCGCCGGACGGGTTGCGCGAGGCCTACATCACCGGCGGGCTGTCGCCGATCGGCCGGCCGGTCGACGACATCTACGCCACGACCTGGCAGCGAACACTCGAGAAGAACGAGGCATATTTCGCGCGCTACCCCGAAGATCGGGACCGAGCGCGAGAGATCTTCCGACGCCTGGATGGCGAAGACGTTCGACTGCCCTCGAGGGACCGGCTGACCGCTCGGCGGTTCCGCCAGCTGGGCCTCTGGCTGGGCGACTCAGCAGGCTGGGAATTGCTGCACGGCGTGCTCGAGCTCCCGTTCGGCTCGCTGGCATTCCTCGACGAGGCCGAGCACGGCGTGCGCTTTCAGCGCAACCCCATCTACGCGACGCTCCACGAATCGTCGTACGCGGATGGCGTGGCCACCAACTGGTCAGGTGCGCGATTGCAGCCGGCAGAGATCGAGGAGCAGGGGTACTTCAGCGCCGAGCACGTCTACCCGTGGATGTGGGACGACTACGGCACGCTCGGGCCGCAGAAGGAAGCGGCGCAGATCCTCTCGCAGCATCCCTGGCCCAAGCTCTATGACGCGGACCGGCTGGCACGCAACGATGTCCCGGTCGCGGCGACGATCTACGTCAACGACCTCTACGTCGTGCGCGAGTACGCCGCGGAGACGGCGCGCGCCATCCGCGGTCTGCGTGCCTGGACCACCGATGAATTCGAGCACAACGGCCTCCGGGCCGACGGCGAGCGAGTGCTCGGTCGGCTCATCGACCTCGTGAAGGGGAGGGCGTAGGCCGCCGTCAGAGGCTCAGCTCGTCGGTCGTGTCCGTGCGCGCACCGACTGACACCGGCTCACCCGCCACCTCTCCGGGGATTTCGCCCGGTCGCGCGCGTGTTCGTCGGAGCGAGATCTCGACGATGTCCGGCTTGAGCACCAGGTCCAGCGTCCAGTCGATCACCACGCGCAGGCGTCGCTCGATCGTCGGCAGGCGGAGCAGGTAGTAGCTGCGCCACAGGAACCAGCCGACGAAACCGGAGACCTTGATGCCCAGGATGTCACCCACAGCCTTGTAGCGGCCGACCGAGACGAGCATGCCCAACTGGTCGTAGCCGAATGGCGTCTGCGGCGTCCCGTCCAGTGCCGCAAGGACGTTGCGCGCAGCGTGCGGGCCCTCGCGAATTGCATGCTGGGCGGTCGCCGGCATCGGCTTGCCGGTCTTGGGATCGATGATGCTGGCGCAGTCGCCCAGCACCCAGACGTTCTCGACTCCTGGCAGTGCGAACGTCGCATCCGGCGTGAGCCAACCGTGGGCGTCGTGCCCGCCCTCGAGCCCGGACAGCGCCGGGTTGGGCGCGTTGCCGACGGTGCTGACGATGGTCGCAGCTTCGATCTCCGACCCGTCGTCGAGCAGGACGCGCGACGCGTCGACGTGCTTGACCCGCCGACCCAGTCGCAGCTCGATTCCTGAGTCGGCGAGCTTGCGGGTGGTGTAGCGGCCGAGCCGATCGCCGAGATCCGAAAGGACGACCGGCTGGCCGTGGACCAGCACGACTCTTGGCTCGAGCGTGACGTCCTTGAAGCTCGCGGCCGCGGTCTCGACCAGGTCACGAAGCTCGGCAGCTACCTCCACGCCGGTCGATCCGCCTCCAACCACCACGAAGGTGAGCTGTTGCGCCCGACGCACCGGATCCGTCTCGACGCGCGCTTCCTCGAGCATCTCGAGCGCGCGGTTGCGCAGGTAAATCGCGTCGCTGAGTGTTCGCACCGTGATGCCGTGCTCGGCCATGCCCGGAACGGCGGCCAGATTCGTGACGCCGCCCAACGCAATGACCAGCGCGTCGTAGTCGACCGTGAACGTGTTCGCGCCGGATCGGCGCCGGACGACCACCTGCCGCGCATGCGTGTCGATCCGCTCGATCAAACCCACCTCCACGGACACGCCCTGCAGCATCCGCCGCAGCGGGACGACGACGTGGGTGGCCTCGATGGTGCCCGAGATGATGTCGGCGAGAAGAGGCTGGAAGACGAAGTAGTTGTCGCGGTTGAGGAGCAGGACCTCGATTGCATCGCCGTCCGCCGGTGGGGCAGAGCCGGCCCGCCCGAACCGGCCCCGCGTCGATGCCCCAGCCAAGCGATGCCGTTTTCGCAGCTGCTTCGCCAGTTCCTGCGCGGCGCTGACGCCGGCAAAGCCGCCACCAAGGATCACGATCCGTCGAGTCATGAGCGAATCCGTACCATGGCGGTCAACGCCGCAGGAAAGCGCGTGCGTCGCGCTCACACCGTCCCGGAGGCGAATGAACATCGTCCTGATCCACGGCTCGTTCCACGGCGCGTGGTGCTGGGAACGTCTGCGACCGCACCTGGAACAGCTCGGCCATCGCGTGACCGCCATGGACCTGCCTGTGACCGAAGCCGGTCGCGGGGCTGCCGACTACGCGCAAACGGTGGTGGAGGCGATTGACGATGCCACTGCCCCGGTAGTTGTGGCGCACTCGATGGGTGGGCTCGTCGCGCCACTGGTTGCCCTGCAACGGGACGTGCGGTCGCTGATCTTCCTCGCCGCGTTCCTGCCCAAGCCGGGCACGAGCGCGCAGGCGCAGCGCGGGGAAGAGCCCATCGACCCACCCGTGCAGCCACGGACCGCCGAGTGGACGGATCTTGGCGGCAATGTCTGGGGCATCGGGCCCGATACAGCCAGCGAGATCTTCTACCCCGACGTTCCGGAGCTGACGCGGGACTGGGCGTTGGAGCGCCTTCGGCCGCAGTGTTACGACGTCATCCAGGAACTGACGCCACTCCGCGCCTGGCCTGACGTGAAGAGCCAAGTCATCGTCTGTGAGGACGACCGGGCGATCAACCCCGCCTGGGTTCGATCGGCCGCTCGCGACCGACTCGGCGTGGATGCCGTCGGGATCCCCGGCGCACATTCGCCCTTCCTGACTCGCCCGGCGGAGCTGGCCGCTCTGATCGATCGGCTGGCATAACCACCGATGCGACAGGAGTTCCTGATGCTGGCCGAACGCGCCGAGGCGGCGAACGGGAAGATCTTCGTTCACGGTGGCGCGGTCGAGCGGCATTTCGCGCCAGGTTTTCCGACGGCGCTCAACGTGGACATCGCCGCGAGCTTTCTCATCGGCTGGCCGGAGTCGAACCGCGGGCATACCCTCCGGATCGAGATCCTTGGCAGCGACGGTTCGGCGGTGATCGCCATCGACGCGCAGATCGGCCCTGGTCGGCCACCGGGTGCGGCTGTTGGCCAGGACATTCGCCATCTGATGGCCATGAAGGGCCCGTTTCCGATTCCAGCTGCCGGCTCATACACCCTCCAGGCGACCGCCGACGGCCACGCCCAGGAGCCCGCCTTCCAATTCCGCGTCGAGCAGATCGAGGCCCCGAACCCTGAGCCAGCGCCGGTGCAGAAGCGGCAGAACTGACCCAGAGGCCCGACTGTCGATTCAGGCGCTGCTCGTTCGACGAATGAGCAGAGGGACGGCCCTGCCGTCACGCGCCGAGATGCTCGAAAGGAGCCCAGCCATGTCGAAGATCACGCCGTGCTTGTGGTTCAACGGAAACGCCGAAGAGGCCGCGACCTTCTGGACCCGGATCTTTCCCGACAGCCATATCGACAAGGTCAGCCGCTCTCCAGCCGACAACCCGAGCACGTCGGAGGGCGCGGTGCTGACGGTCGAGTTCACGCTTTCGGGCAACTCGTTCACCGGCCTCAACGGCGGCCCCGAGTTCACCTTCAGCGAGGCGATCTCGTTCCAGATCGACTGCGCCGACCAGGCGGAGGTCGACCGCTACTGGGACGAGCTGACCGCCGATGGCGGCGAGCCCGGTCCCTGCGGTTGGCTCAAGGACCGGTTCGGTGTCTCATGGCAGGTCGTTCCCGTTCGGCTCAACGAGCTGTTGGCAGGGCCCGATCCGGACGGTGCGCGGCGGGCGATGCAGGCCATGCTGCAGATGGGCAAGCTGGATGTCGCCACGCTCGAGGCGGCCTACGCGGGGACGCCGCGGTGATTGCCTCCGGCTCGACCCGCGGCCACGGCAGCCACCTCCGCACCGCCGCCGTTCTATCGATTTGGCACACCACGGTCTTTCGGCGGCAGACCAGTGGATCTCCATTCGTCTTGGCACACCACGGTCTTTCGGCGGCAGACCAGTGGATCTCCATTCGTCTTGGCACACCACGGTCACTCGCTCGAAAGGTTGACCTCCGGCTGCTCACTTCGGGCCAGGGCGGGCGCCGTTTCGCGCTTGGCTAAGCGCGAGATCGACGTCACGTGGCCTTTCGGACGCGTCGAATTGCCGAGGGATTCGCGCGAACGCCCGCAGGGTGCAAGTTCGAAAGAAACCAGATGCCGCGAATCGCCCCGACCGGCTGCTGGAGCCACGATCGGATCTCGCGCGACGTTGCCGGCAGCTCGCGACCGAGCACGTCCGCATGTTTGGCCAGCTGTCGGCGTCCTGAACGCTTGGCCGCTCCTGCCGATAGCCGTCACGCCCTTCCTGCGCGGCGAGTAGGGTTCTCGGCATGGCAAAGCCCGGTTCGGTGGACGAGTACCTCGACGCCCTGGCCCCGGCGCGGCGTGCCGTCTTCGAGGAGCTGCGTGCCGCGGCCCGAGAGGCCGCGCCGAACGCGACCGAGCTCATCTCCTACGACATGCCGGCGCTGCGTCAGCACAACCGTTTCGTCGTCTCGTATGGCGCGTTCCGCGGGCACTACAGCCTGTTTCCATCGAGCGTGGTGGTCCGTACCGAGCTCGGTGAGGACATCGCGCCCTACCTCTACGGCAAGGGCACGATCCGCTTCCCGGAGTCGCAGCCGATCCCCCTGGACCTGGTGCGGCGCGTCGTCAGGTTGCGCGTCCGCGAGGTCAGCGCGGGCCGGAACGGGCAGGACTGAGCTCGAACTCGACCGTCGCGTCGCGCACCATGAGCCGCGACAGCGCACGCGCCTCGGCCAGAAGCTCCTCCTCGTGCACGGGTGACGGGGGCGCGAGCGGCTCGATCCGGAACGTGACGCGCTGCATCGCGCGCTCCTTGGCGCGCTCGATCCACCACGCGCCGGCGAGGAACCCGTCGACCAGGATCACCCCGCGACCGACCCAGCCGCTGCCCCACCGGTGGTCGCCCGTGATGCGCGTTCGGTCGGCGTGTGAGAGGAACGCGTTGTCGTATTCGCCCAGGAAGCGGACCGGCGCCGGCGTTTCCGGCGCTTCGAACTGCCCATCTTCGACGTCGTAGAGCTTCCGACCGGCCTCATCTCTGTAGACCCTCAATCTCGACCGAAGCCGATCGATCACGGGCTTCACGGCACCCAACCATGACCACGTGCGGATGTCCGCGGTCGTCGCAGGACCGAAGGCACGGAGGTATCTCTGCACGGCCTCGTCGGCCGGGGCCGGCTCCGTCAACGCCTCACCGTCCACCCCGAGCCACGCTGCGAGCGGTGCAATCTGCGGTGCCGCGGTCGACGACAGCAGCCCTCTCGGCGGCACCTGGACGACGGGGAGCAGGTAGCGCACGGCGTACGCGAGCGAGGTCGGCGGACGGTCTGGCCATCGCTCGGCGAGGCGTTTCCCGAGTGCGGCAGTGGACAGCGTCTCCACGCTGAGGATCTCCATTCCGGCCTGACGCACCTCGTCGAGATCGAGGCCGTCGACGTCGCGGCGGAACGGGCTCGACGCAAACGCTCTCGCGCAGACGTCCTGCATCACCGGCCGCAGTCGGACCGCATCACGTGCCGTCACGAGGTGGAGGGTGGTGCGCATCAGCGTCATCCGCACGACGGCACGTTCCAGGAAGAGCCGCTCGAGCGCTGCCGGTTGGAAGTCGTGCAGTCGCGACCAGAGCGTGACATAGGGATCGCGAGGGACCTGCGCCTGCATCCCGACCAGGTGCTCGATCGTCTCCGCGATGCCCCGGGACTGGCGCGTCAACAGCAGCTGGCGCGCGAGCAGCGTCCGGTTCAGCGTCCGCCGGTCCAGCAGCGTGCCTTCGGGCGGCGGCGTCACCTCGTATAGGTCAGCAGCACCGCTCCCGAGCTGAACGTGCGAGTCTCCGACAACTCCAGCGAAATCGGTGCGTCGAGCGGCGGAAAGAACGGTGTTCCGCCCCCGAGGATCACCGGATGGATGACCAATCGGTACTCGTCGATCAGGTTGCGCCGGACGAGGGCCGCGGCGAGCGTGGGGCCGCCGATATCGAGGTCGCCGTCGACCCGTTCCCGCAGGCGTTCGACCTCGTCCGCCGGGTCGGTGCGCAGGAGGCGGCTGTTCCAGTCGGCACGCTCGAGCGTGCGCGAGAAGACGAGCTTGGGCATCGGGTTCCAGATGCGCGCGAACTCGCGCATCGATGGGGTGGCGGTCCAGTCGTTCTCGGCGTGCGGCCAGTACGACGCCATCGTCTGGTAGAGACGGCGGCCGTAAACGAAGACCGCGGCTTCCCGCGCGCGGTCGTTGAACCACCCGTGGATCTCCTCGTCGATCTCGGCCCAGTCGAGCGTGTGCTGCGGTGAGTTCACGAAACCATCCAGCGAGACGCTGAACGAATAGACGACGCGGCCCATGGAGGCAGTGTGTCAGGCCTTGGAAGAGCCCGTTCGCAGTTCCGACGGCGACTGATCCTCGATGGGCTCGAGCTTCGCCTGGCCGAAGGAGTCGACGGTCCCGACGGCTGACGCGAGCCGCGTTACGTCTGGGTGGACGCACGCGGCAGCATCACCAGGAGCGTCCACGCGGCAAGCCCGAAGACCAGGACGGCCCTGATCATCAGCGGCCAGCTGGACTCCCAGATCCAGACGCCCGCCATGACGGGCAGGAAGAGAAGCCATGCCACGGCCTGGACAATCAGCGGCAGCTGGCGGATCTGCTCCCAGGCCGCATCGACACTGCCCTGGCTGAGCACGATCCCGGCCACGACGACGAGCCAGAGCACGGCGAAGACCAGGAACAGGACTCCGCTCGTGGCCAGGAACGCAACAGTGTTGCCGACTGTGGTTGCCACCCCATCGATCACGTTCTCCATGGGACCTTTCCTTCGATCAGGCTGGTCGGGTGCGTGGCTGCCTCCGGACCCGGACTGCGACGTCATGACTCGTATTCCATGGCGTATTCCTCGATCAGGCTCCAGTTGGACCCATCGACGCTGATCTCGTTCCGCCAGCGAGCGTGGGTCGCATCGTCGAGCAGCCACGTCAGACGAATGCGCGGCAGCGCGTCGCCGATGGGCTCGTAGACGAGCGTGGTGTCTCGCAGCTCGCCGCGGTAGATGGCCAGCGTCGGCCCGTTGTTGTCGGCGCTCGAGGCGCGGTACTCCCGCGCGGCGGCGTCCCAGCCGGTAACCCAGTGCAGCTGCCATGCGAGCACAAACGTGCCGTCCGCGAGGCGCTGCTCCTGCTCGAAATCACAGGCGTACCAGAGTCCGTCCTGGATCGGCCGGCAGGTGGCGCGTCCCGCGCCGGTCATCAGCGGCGAGCCAGGGCCCATGCCACCGGCTTGGATCGTGCCGGTCCATCGCCAACCGCGGTAGAACGCGGCAAGGGCGCCCACCTCGGGTCCCGGAACCGCGGAATGTGGCGGGGTTATCGCTGCAACGTCGGCAGCTGCGGCCTCTCCGGGAACTTCGGCAACTTCGGCAACCGGCGCGACCATGGCTCACCTCCCAGCGCGCGGCCAGGTGTCGGCCGCGAGGAGTCAGGTATCGCGCGGCCGTGATGACGCTGACAGGGCCGAAGGCACCAAATGTCCAACGGTCGACCGGCCCATGGACGATGCTGGCAAGGAGCCCGAGTCGAGGCGCGCGGAATCCGATTGCGGTCGCGAGCGCTCGATCCCACAATGGCCCACCGTCACGACACGTTCGAGGGGACGATGGCGACCGAAGCGGTTGCGCCGGGGGAGGGTGCTCTCCAGGAAACAGAAGCGCGGGGTAGCCGGATCGACCGGTTCTTCCGCGCCGCCGCTCGACTTCCAGGTTCCTCCGAACTCTGGTTTCTGGTGGCGGGCGCGGTCATTTCGCTCTTCGTGCAGGTGATCGTCTGGGCAGACGGTGACGTCCCGGTGGGAACACCGGTGCGAGATGCTGTCCTGGCGCCGATCTCAGCCGGGCTCTTCCTGGCCTGTGTAGCGTTCCTCAACCGGACGGCGATCGGCGTCTTCCAAGACTTCCGGCCTGCGCTGGGGGATCCCGATTCGGAAGAGCGCTACCTGTGCCGTCTGCTGACCATCTCGGACCGCGCCGCGCTCGGGACAGTGGTTGCACTCGCCGTGCTCTTCAACGGCGTCTTGCTGCCGACCGTCATCTTCTTGATCACGCGGGCGATCGACCGGGTGATCTGAGCTTCAGGGGGAATGGGCGTCACCCGCAGCAGTGCGCTCCGATAGAGCCGAGCGCCCACGCGTTCGAGCGCGACGATGCGCCAACCGTCGTCAACCGAACGGTCGAGTGCGGTCCCGGCGCTTGTTCGCGTGCCCAGTCATCTCCGTCCCAGTGAAGGATCAGCGCCCTGGTGCCGCCACCGGAGGTCGTCACATCGCCCACCACCCACGCGTTGCGGCGCGACGTTGCGGTCACGTCCACGTAGTGGGCGTTGCCGAGGTTGCTGACCACCTTCCACTTCAGGCCGTTCCAGCGGAGCAGCAGGCCGCTTTGCGGCGTTTCGTCGGACAGGCCGGCATCCGACGAGCCGACCGCCCAGAGCCGCGAGCTCGACGTGCCCGACACCTGTTTGAGGTAGTTGTTCGGCGCGGCGCCGTTGGGACTCGGGACGCGGGACCACGTCGTGCCGTTCCAATGCAGCACCAGCGTCTGCTCGTGCTCCGGGCAGCACGTGCCCGGCCCGGTCGCGCCGACAGCCCAGGCATCGTCCCTGGCGACAGCCTGCACGCCGTAGAGGAACGACTCCGTCCCGATGGCCGGGCTCGCGCTTTGCGACCACGTAGCTCCGTTCCAGTGGAGAATCAGGTCGCGGGGACGGTGGTTGACCGTCACGGTGCCGACAGCCCAGGCGTCCGACGACGTCCGAACGCTCACCGCCGACAGCCCGTCGTAGGTGTTGTCGGGACCAGGGGCAAACGGAGGCTTGAAGTCCGTCCAGCGAGAGCCGTTCCAATGCGCAAGGAGCGGGACATTGGCGACGGATGTCTTGGTTCCGACGGCCCAGACATCCGACTGCGACGTACCGCTGACGCCGAGGAACGTGCTGCTGATGCCCGGCGTTGGGCTGGGCACGGCCTTCCAGCTCACGCCGTCCCAACGGAGAACCCACGTCTGTTCGCTCTGTGTCACCGGCGAGAAGGTGTAGCCGACAGCCGTGGCGCGCGAGTTCGCGAACACCGCGACGTCCGCAATGGTCGTCGAGGCACCGGGATCGGGATCGTGGGGCAGTGGGGCGCTGGTCCAGACGTCAGCGGCCGCCACCGGCGATGCAACGAGGATCGTTGCGATCGCCGCGGCCCCGAGGGTCAATGCCGCCTCGGCACGCACGTCACGCCCGCCCGACCGAGAGCATCAGGCTTCTGGGGGTGGCCCCATCGGCGAGGTGAGCTGGAAGTAGTTTCCGTCCGGGTCGGCGAGCGTCGCGATCACCGCGGTGGGCTCACCCTCCATCTGGTAGGGCTCGCGGATCACGATCGCGCCCGCTGCCTTGAGCCGGTCGAAGTCGGCGTGGACCTCGGTCGACTCCATGTTCCAGATCAGGCGTCCCGGCTCGGCATTCTGCCCATGGACCTCGCTGTGCGGGCCGACGGTCAGGAAGCCCTCGCCGATCTGCCACCCGGAATAGCCACCACCCGTGAACCCGGGCGCCCCGAAGAGCTTCGAGTAGTAATCGACGAGCGCCTCGGGCTTGTCCGATCCGATCAGGATGCTGTTGAAGTTCATCACGCCTCCTCTGCATTGCCAGGCGGCGATGCTAGTCCCCCTGGATCGTGCTCGGCAACGATCACTCGTGACGACCACCCATCTGACTCAGGCTGGTATTCCGTCTGGGTCACGTTCGGGTTGAGTTGCCGCGGTCCTCTGGTGCATGCTCGGCGTCCCCATCTGGTGCGTGCTCGGCGCGCAAGAGCGCGGCTCGTGCAATGAGGTGACGGCGCTCAGGGAGGTTCGCCGTTCCACTGGCGGCCCGTTGGAAGCACGCCGCGGCGCCCTCGTGATCGCCGGCCATCTGCAGCAGGTGGCCGCGGACGGCGTCGACGCGGTAGTTGCCGGCCAAGCGTTCATCGACGGTGGCAAGCACTGCCAGGCCATCCTGGGGCGTTCCCGCCATCCCGGCCGCGACCGCCCGGTTGAGCGTCACGATCGGACTGCCGGTGACGTGCTCCAGCAACTCATAGAGCGCAAGAATCTGCGGCCAATCGGTGGCATCGGCGGACGGCGCGGCGTCGTGCAGGGAAGCGATGGCGGCCTGGAGCTGGTACTCGCCGACCCTGCCCGTTGACAGGGCGGCGTGAAGCACCTGCGTGCCTTCCGCGATGCGCGCCGCATCCCAGCGTGGCCGGTCTTGCTGATCGAGCGACACGAGCTCGCCGCGGTCGTCCGTGCGAGCCGGCCGGCGCGCATCCACGAGCAGCATCAATGCCAGGAGGCCGGCCGCCTCCGGTTCGTCGGGAAGGCTCGCGCGGAGCATGCGGGCGAGTCGGATTGCCTCGTCCGAAAGCTCGACCCGGTGAACTGAGTGCCCTTGGGTGGTCGCGTAGCCCTCGTTGAAAATGAGGTAGATCACCCGCAGAACGGATCGAGTCGCGGCCGGCAGTTCAACCGCTTCCGGCATCCGGAAGGTCGCGTCGGCTGCCTTGAGCGTCTGCTTCGCACGAGAGATGCGTTGCGCCATGGTCGGCTCAGGCACGAGGAATGCGGCGGCAATCTCGCGGGTCGTGAGCCCGCCAACGGCTCGCAGCGTCAGCGCGATCGCCGACGCGGGTGAGAGGGCCGGATGGCAGCACAGGAAGAGCACGTTCAGCGAATCGTCCTGATCGTTGGTTGGTGCGGGCGCCCGGTCGAGCGGCGCGGTCGTCTGTTCGCGATCGCGACGAGAGCGGTTGCTGCGCGCGTGATCGATCAGCCGTAGGGCCGCTGTCCGTCGAAGCCAGCCTCGCGGTTCGGCGGGAATGCCTTCTCTTGGCCAGTGCTGCGCTGCCGCGAGCAACGCCTCCTGGACTGCGTCCTCCGCCGCGTCAAAATCGCGCGTCGAGCGCGCCACGTCCGCGAGGACCCGCGGCGCCAATTCACGCAGCAGGTCCTCGACGTCGGGCTGTTCCAGGTCTGCGGAGCTGCTCAGCGCGCGTCCGCCGTTTCCATGTAGGCGCCCATTTCGGCAGCGTCGGACGGCGAATCCTCCATGACACGCCGCACCTGGATCGGCTGCTGAGTCGGCACGCCACCCTGCCCTGGTACTGCAGAAAGCCGGCTTGCGATCTCGATTGCGCGCGCTTCGGAGTCGACGTCAACGATCTGGTAGCCGGCCACCCATTCCTTGAACTCCTGGAATGGGCCGTCGGTGACAAAGGTGTCCGCTCCGTCGGAGGTGACGATCTTGGCAAGGTCAGGCCCGGCGAGCACCTCCGACGAGACCATCTCTCCGCTGGCGACGAGCTCGCGGTGAAGCCTGCGGTAGTAGTCGAGGTGGGCGTCGATCTCCTCGGGCTTCCATTCCTCCATGGGCGTCGCGATGCCCGGCTGGAAGTCGACGATCAACAGGTACTTGGCCATTTTCGGTTGCCTCACGCTGTTCGGCCGTCGGTCGGCCGCTCTAGCCGGAGAACGGAGCCGGTCGGGCGATCTCGACATTGGTCCTTGATCAGAATGAACAGGCATTGTCCAATGCTGTGTGATGAAGACCGCGTGGCGCGATCAGTACGGCCCGCCGGAGTCGGTCGTGGAAGTCCGCGATGTGCCCACCCCCGTGCCGGTGGGCGACGAGGTGCTGGTGCGGGTGCGAGCTGCGTCGGTCAACCGGACCGACCTGGACGGCATGTACCCGAAGTACCCGATCCTGCGCCTGTACTACGGCATTCGCAGGCCACGTCGGAACAGCCTCGGCCTCGACGTTGCGGGCGTGGTCGAAGGGGTCGGCCCGGAGGCCACCGGCCTGGCGGTCGGCGACGACGTGTTTGCCGACCTGTATGCGTTCGGACAGAACGCGTTCTCGGAGTACGTCTGTGCGCCCGCGCGAGCCTTCGAGATCATGCCCCCGACCCTGACCCACGAGCAGGCGGCCACGCTCCCTCATGCCGCACTGCTCGCAGTTCAGGCACTCCGGCAACGCGGCGAGTGGGGGATCGGCAGGGGCGATCGCGTGCTCATCGTCGGTGCATCGGGCAACGTCGGGCCGTTCTGTGTGCAGATCGCCAAGTGGCGAGGCGCCGAGGTGACCGGCGTGGCAAGCGGGGCCAAGCTCGACTTCGTGCGCGCGCTCGGCGCCGATCGGGTGATCGACTACACGCAGGTCGACTGCACGCGCACCGGCGATGTCTACGACTGGATCGTCGATGTCGACACGCACCAGTCACTGCTCGCGTTCCGGCGCGTGCTGAAGCGCGGAGGGACGTACCGCGCGATGGGTGGACCGCCGTCGTGGATGCTCGGGTCGTTGTTCGAGGGCCCCGTGCTGCGGCTGGCAACCGGGCGCCGGATGGGCCTGATGTTGGGGTGGCGGCCGTTCCGGCATGCGGATGTGGAGACGCTGCGAGAGGTGGTCGCCGCCGGCGTGATCGATCCCCAGATCGACAGTCGCTTCTCGCTCGACCAGGTCGCCGCGGCGTTGAAACGAGTGGACGACGGGCAGAACCGAGGCAAGGTGCTTGTCATCCCGGAGGACGGGATCGGCCAGTCCGTCTGATCGGCCCCGGGTCGACGGCCTAGTCTTGGAGGCTCGTGGCCCAGGCGTTCTCCCTCATCGACACCATTGCTCCGCCGCGCCTTGGCGCGAGCTTTCGCTGGCTGCTGTCCGCGACTGTCGTCAACAACATTGGCGACGGAGTGGTGGTCGCGGCCGGGCCGCTGCTCGTTGCCTCCCAAACGCAGAACCCGTTCCTCGTTTCCCTCGCGTTGCTGATGGAATATCTGCCGGCGCTGCTCTTCGCCGTAATCGGCGGCGTTGCTGCCGACCGCTTCGACCGGCGCCGGATGGTGGTGATCGCGAACCTGTGCCGTTCGGCCGTGCTCGTGTTTCTCGTGCTCACCATCGTGTCCGGCAGCGTGAGCATCGTGTTGGTGCTGGCGGTGCTGTTCGTGCTCGGCACGGGCGAGATCTTCGCGGATTCGGCCAGCAGCACGCTCTTGCCGCAGATGGTGTCGCGCCAGGATCTGGGGCTCGCCAATGCGCGGCTGCAGGGCGCCTTCATCACGCTCAACCAGCTCGTCGGCCCTCCGGTCGGGGCGTTCCTGTTTGTCGTCGGGACGGCATTGCCATTTGCAGCGAATGCCGCCGCGTTCGCACTGGGCGCGGTGCTGGTGTCACGGGTGACCGGCAATACCCGGGCCATGCGGCAGGCGACCGGCAGCTGGCGCCAGGACATGTCCGAAGGTATTCGCTGGCTCGTCGCACACCCGCCCATGCGGACGCTCGCGCTGACGATCTTCACGTTCAACGTCACGTTCGGCGCGGCGTGGTCGGTGCTGGTGCTGTACGCGACGCAGCGCCTCGGCATGGGCGCCGTGGGTTTTGGCCTGTTGACGACGGCGATCGCGGTCGGTGGCGTGATCGGCACCCTCGCGTATTCGTCGCTCGAACGACGCTTCAGCCTGGCCAACATGATGCGTGTCGGGCTGCTGATCGAGACGTTCACCCATCTCGCGCTCGCCCTCACGACCTCGGCCGCGGTCGCGCTTGGCGTGATGGTCGTCTTCGGCATCCACGCGTTCGTGTGGGGCACGACGTCCAACGTGGTGCGCCAGCGAGCGGTCCCCAACGAGCTGATGGGCCGGGTTGGTGGCGTCTACCGCGTCGCGATCGTCGGCGGCCTGGTCATCGGGACGCCGCTCGGCGGCTTGATCGCCTCACGCTTCGGCATCACCGCACCGTTCTGGTTCGCCTTCTTTGGATCGGCGATCCTCGTGACGCTGCTGTGGCGCCAGTTCGCCTACATCGCGCATACGGAGGCGCTGCCCACGCCCGAGGCCCAGGCTGCGTAAGCGCCGGATAAGCGGCTGTGAATTGCTGGTGAAGCCGTGGCGCCGAAGATTCGATCGTGTCGCCAGGGCAGGTCGGTCGAGCGCTCCGGACGTTGCGTCATCGCCAACAAAAGCGACAGACGGATGTCGCGATCGCCGCACGCTGCTCGACCACGACCGTTTCACGCATCGAGCGCGGCGAGTGGGCGTCGATCGCGTGCGGGCGGCTGTTTGCAGTCGCAGACGTGCTCGGCGTTCGCCTGGACGTCGTCCCGCATTGGCAAGGCGCTGGCCTTGACCGCGTCCTGGACGAGGGTCACGCCCAGCTGATCGGTGTGCTGAGCAGCTTGCTCGACCGATGGGGCTGGACGATACGCATCGAGGTGACGTACTCGGAGTTCGGCGAACGAGGGTCGATCGATATCCTGGCGTGGGACTCAAGATCGGCGACGTTGGTCGTCTTCGAGATCAAGACCGAGCTCGGCTCGGTCGAAGGATTGCTCCGGCCACTCAACGTGAAGGCGCGCCTCGCGAGCGGGGTTGCGCGTTCCCAATTCGGGTGGCGGGCCGCGAGGGTGGCCGTAGTCGTCATCTTTCCCGAACGCGTCGCGGTGCGCCGACAGCTGGCCAAACATGCGGACGTGCTCGGTCGCGAGCTGCCGGCAACGTCGCGCGAGATCCGATCGTGGCTCCAGCAGCCGGTCGGGGCGATTCGCGGCATCTGGTTTCTTTCGAACTTGCACCCTGCGGGCGTTCGCGCGAATCCCTCGGCAATTCGACGCGTCCGAAAGGCCACGTGACGTCGATCTCGCGCTTAGCCAAGCGCGAAACGGCGCCCGCCCTGGCCCGAAGTGAGCAGCCGGAGGTCAACCTTTCGAGCGAGTGACCGTGGTGTGCCAAGACGAATGGAGATCCACTGGTCTGCCGCCGAAAGACCGTGGTGTGCCAAATCGATAGAACGGCGGCGGTGGCGGAGGTGGCTGCCGTGGCCGCGGGTCGAGCCGGAGGCAATCACCGCGAAGGCACTCACCGACAGCGCCTAGCTCGCGACCATCCCCCGTGCCGCCCAGGCCGAGGCGGACATCCGGTTTGGAGCCTCGCCGAAGTGGCGGCGAGCGGATGCGCGGACACGCGCTTGATCCGCCTCGGACAGGCTCGCGAAGTGCACGCCCGCCGGTCCCACGCCCGACTCGAACGGTGCCCACCAGTCCTCGAACGTGGCGAACTCGAGCTCGATGGTCAACGTCGTCTGCTCGACCCGCACGAGCCCGGCGCGGCCGAAGAGCTCGGCCAACTGGCCTTCGCCCGTACCGGGCATGTTGGATTCGTCGACCAGGGCCGGGTCCAGCTCGCGTGCGGCCGCCCAATAGTGGCGCAGCGGGTCCCGCTTGCGTTCGAAGTCCCAAACGCAGGCCGCGACGACACCACCGGCCTTGACGACCCGCGCCATCTCGTGAACGCCGGCGACCGGGTCGTGCATGAAGCTCACGACCAACTGCGCAAGCGCGGCATCGAACGCATCCGCCGGAAACGGAAGCGATTCGGCCGGCGCCTCCTCGACGTCGATGCCTGGGAACCGCTGCCGAAGCGCCAGCACAAACGACGTCGAAGGATCTGCCGCCGCCACGTTTCGCGCGGCGCTCCGCGACAGCAGCTCTGCGGTCAGCGCGCCGGTTCCGGCACCAACATCCAGCACACGCCACCCTGGCAGTACGCCCGCGAAGTCCGCGAATGGGTCCGCGAGGAGTCGCGACCAACGCCCCATGAACGCGTCGTATGCCGATGCCCCCACGTCGAACATTCGACCGTCAGGGTAGCGTGAGCATTCGCGGTTGACGCCCGGGCTCGTGACCGAAGATGCTGCAGCGATGAGCCAGCCGATTCCATCGACCGACGCTCACGCGCCGACGAAGCTGTTCGAATCGCCCACGTCGCCACCGGTGGGCGTGACATTGCGCCACATCCGCATGCCGGACGACTTCAGGCCGATGAACGCGATCGCCAATGCCGCGCGCGCGGCCGGCGGCGAAGACTGGGCCACGTCGGACGAGCAGTTCATCGCGTTCTACTCGCATTTCGTCAACTGTGACGTGGATGCGGACGTCGTCATCGCCGAACGCGTCGGACAGATCGTCGGTTATGGGCGCGTCTCCTGGCGCGACGATTTGGTGGGAACGCGCCAGTACGAGCTGGTCACCTTCCAGGATCCGGCGGAGTCGAGTGACCTGCAGGCGGCGCTGACCGATGCGCTCGAGGCTCGTGCACGTGCCATGGCCGTCGCCGAGCACGAACCGCACGAGCGGGCACTCCTCGTCCCGAATGCCGGCAACCGTGCAGCGGTGCTCTCGGAGCGCGGTTTCGTCCCCGTTCGCTTCTTCTACCAGATGATCCGCCCGAACCTGGACGACCTGCCCGACGCGCCGCTCCCCGACGGGCTCCAGGTCCGCCCGGTCGAACCGGACCAGCTGCGCGCGATCTTCGAGGCAGAGGTCGAGGCGTTCGCGGATCACTGGGGCTCGGTCGTCACGAACGAGGACGATTTCCGGCAGTTCGCCTCCGACGCCGTCGCGAGCGGCACGGGCCTGTGGCGTGTCGCGTGGGACGGCGACCAGGTAGCAGGGATGGTGCGTGGCTACATCACCGAGCACGAGAACGAGCGCTACGGACGGAAGCGCGGCTACGTCGAGCACATCAGCGTTCGCCGGCCCTGGCGGCGTCGCGGCCTGGCTCGTGCGCTGATCGGCGCGACGATCACTGCGCTGCGCGAAGCCGAGATGACCGAGGGCGCTCTCGGCGTCGACTCGGAGAACCAGAGCGGCGCCTTGCGCCTGTACAAGGCTTGCGGGTTCCGCATTACTTCTGAAAGCGCGACCTACCGCAAATCGCTCGAGGTGTGATCAGCGCCCGACAACTCAATCGCGCGACCCTCCAGCGCCAGCTCCTCCTCGGCCGCGAATCGCTGAGCGCGGTCGACGCGGTTGGCCGGATCGTGGCGCTGCAGGCGCAGGAGGCCGCGTCTGTCTACATCGCACTCTGGAACCGGCTGCGAGACTTCGACCCAGCCGAGCTCGACGCCGCCTTCGCGTCGCAAGCGATCGTGAAGGCCCAGTTGATGCGCGTCACGCTCCACGCAGTCACTGCGGTCGACTATCCGCAGCTTCACGAAGCCATGCAGCGGACCCTGCGTGCCGCGCGGCTCAACGATCGTCGCTTCCGCTCGGAAGGTTTGACGCCCGCGGACGCCGACGCGCTGATCCCCGAGGCGGTGCAGTACGCCTCAACTCCGCGTTCGAACGCGGATATGGAGGCCTGGCTGGAGCAGCGCTATGGCTCGGCCAAGCCGTTCGTCTGGTGGGCGCTTCGGCAGTACGGACCGTTCGTTCACGCCGTGACCGGCTCCACTTGGTCGTTCGGGCCGCGTCCGGCCTACACCGGAGCACCGGAGCAGCGTCGACCGGACGACCAGGAACGTTCGTGGCGGTACCTGGTCCTGCGCTACCTGGGCGGATTCGGGCCCGCCGCCGTCCAGGACGTGGGGACGTTCGGCCTGCTCAACCGGCCGCCGTTGCGGGAAGCGTTCGACGCGCTCGAGCGGAGCGGCGAGATCGTGCCGGCCGGCACGCACGGGAAGCTCCAGCTGTTCGATCTGCCCGGACGCGAGCTTCCCGACGAGGAGACGCCCGCACCACCACGTCTCATGGCCATGTGGGACAGCGCGCTGCTCGCGTACGCCGAACGGGACCGGATCATTCCGCCGGAGTTCCGCAAGCACGTCATCCGCAGCAACGGGGATGTGCTGCCGACGCTGCTCGTGGATGGGTACGTCGCCGGCGTTTGGCGGCCGACCAATCAGGGGATCGAGGCGAGTTCCCTGCGGCCACTGTCCGACGACGACTGGCACGGGCTCGAGCGAGAGGCGCGAGCGTTGCGGGTCTTCCTCGCCGATCGCGAGCCGACGGTCTACCAACGCTACAGCCGCTGGTGGTCCACGCTTCCTGCCGTCGATGTCCGAATCCTCGGACGCGATTGAGATGCGGGCCACGGGCCGGTCGATGAATGACACCGAGTCCGAACGGACGCTCCGCCGTGCGCGAGCCGACGACTACGTGGCGATCGACACGCTCATGAAGACGTCGATCCGCGACATCTTTCCGCGGTTCTATGACGAGCGACAGACCGCCTCGTCGGTCACGTACATCGCGGTGCCCGACGAGATGCTGATCGAGGACGAGACCTACTTCGTGATCGAGGAAGCGGGCGCGGGGATCGTCGCGTGCGGAGGCTGGAGCCGGCGGGACAAGCTGTACACCGGCTCAGGCGCGGGTGCCAACGATGCGCGTCCGCTGGACCCCGCTACGGAGCCGGCACGCGTGCGGGCCATGTTCGTTCGCGGCGACCGAACGCGGCGCGGACTTGGCACGCGGATCCTCAAAGCGTGTGAGTCGGCGGCACGCGAAGAAGGCTTCGCGACACTGGGTCTGCTCGCCACGCTGCCGGGCATCCAGCTGTATGAGCGCTTCGGGTTCCGTCCAACCGGCGATTACACCGATGTGCGTCTGCCCGACGGGGTGCTCATCAGCTGCCTGCCGATGGAGAAATCGGTCAGCTCGTCGTCGTGACTTCGGCGCCCGGTGCCGCCGCTGGCGGCGGCGCCGCCGCGGATGCGCTCGAAGACGCGAGGATGACCACGCCGACCACGCTGGTCGCAAGGGAAACCAGCGCAAACGGCAGGTGGCCTGACGCGGCCAGCGTGTCGCCGAAGATCACGACGCCGAGCACGACGCTCGTCGTCAGTGCAGACGCGCTGGTCGAGGCCATCTCCGGCGCCAGGAACCCGGTCTTGAGCGCCGACTGCTGCAGCCCGAATCCCGCCAGGGCACAGATGATCAGCAGGTAGGTCGAGAGGCTGCCGAGGATGGCGGCCATGCCGAAGCCCAATTGCCCGACGAAGATCTTGGTCGCGGCGGCCTGCACACCAAAGCTGATTCCGGCGGCCGTGCCGAAAAGAGCGGCCGCCTGCGGACCGGTGCGCTTGACGGCGTACCGGGCAAGGCCCGCGATCGACACCAGCGCGATCGCACCCCAGACGACGAGAGACGACGCGTCCGGCTTGCTGGCGCCCCCCGCGGGTTGGCCGAAGACGAGGAAGCCGACGATCCCGAAGAGCGTCAGGAGCGCACCGATCAGTGAACGTCGGTTCACGGTCTGGTTGGTGATCTTCATCCCTAGCGGCAGGGCGAAGACCAGGCTGAGCGAGACGAGCGCCTGCACGACCACGAAGACGCCGCGATTGAGCGCGATCGCCTGGAGCACCCAGCCCACCAGCATGAGAACGCCGCCGAGGAGCCAGATCGGCTGCATCAGGACCTGCACGAAGAAGCGCGGGTCATTTCCGGCGGCTGGCGTATCGAGGGCGCCGCGTTGCTGGAACGTCGTCGCCAGCGCTGTGGACAGCGCGGAAAGCAACGCCAGAACTGAGGCGGACAGGTCCATTCAACCCTCGTGACCCGCGGACGGTGGCGCTCCACTCTACGCTCGGAGCCAGAGCGCGAACCCGCGCTTGGGTAGCCTCCGGTAGACGAAGTCACACGACGTCAGGACCTCAGCGGCTTGGTCCCGTGAGTGCTGTGCGGATGGTCACTGGTCGACAGGCGTGGCAGCTGCCGCGGCGAACAAGGAGATGCCTGGCAGGATCGCGGTGAACACGAGGGCGATCCATGCCCAGTTGCGGATCTTCAGCCGCCAAAGGAGCGTGGAGTTGCCGGTCTCCGCGGCGTCGAGCAGCCGCCGAGTCCGTGCGATCACGGCGAGCGTCACCAGGAATCCGACCACGAAGTAGGCCATTGCGATGGGCGGGGTGGTCGTCGGTTGGCCGCCGTTGAACAGGCCCAGGGTCCCGAGCAGCGCGACCACGAACCCGAACTCGATGAAGAATTCGAGTGCCAACGCGGTTCGCAGGTTGCGGCGGACCGAACGGGACCACGTGTCATTCACGATCGGGTCTCCCGAGCGCGCAGGAGCATCTCCGGTGTGATGTGGAACGACATGCCGACAGTGTGGCGTGTCTGCGGGCACACTTGCGCCGATGTACCAGCCCGCCCATGGCAAGTTTGTCGTCTCGGATCCGCAGGCATTGCTGGCCGAGCTCTGCACACAGGGACCGGCGACCTTGGTGTCGCACGGTCCGGACGGTTATCGAACCACGATCCTGCCGATGATCTTTGATCCGCAGGAAGGTCCGAACGGCGTCCTCCGCTGCCACCTGGCGCGCGGTAACCCGCACTGGCGAGAGCTCGCAATCGACGGCAGCGTGATCGCGATCTTTAACGGCCCCGACGCATACGTCACGCCCAGCTGGTACGAGGAGAAGCGGCTCACCGGCAAGGTCGTGCCCACGTGGAACTACTCGACGGCGGTCGTCCACGGGACGGTCATCCTGCACGAGGAGTCGGACTGGCTGCTCGCCCACGTGCGGGAGTTGGTGGATCGCCAGGAAGCGCGCTTCGAGGAGCCCTGGTCCATCGACGACGCGCCGAACGGCTACGTCGAGACGCAGGCGAAGGCGATCGTCGGACTCGAAGTGACGATCACCCGCATCGACGCCAAGCGCAAGCTCAGCCAGAACCGGAGCGATGCCGACATCGAGGGCACGATCGAGGGGCTCGCGGCCGGCTCGCCGCGCGAACGCGAGGTGGCCGAGGAGATGCGGACGCCTAATCGCTGAAGGTCGTCTCCTTGACCACTGTGCCAATTCGGTCGTAGGTGCGCCAGGCGCCGACCTGCCGCCCGCGATCGAACGAACCAGCACGCATCAGGGACCCATCCTTGCGGAAGAACTCCCACGGTCCGTGCATCTGCCCGTCCATGTTCGCGCCTCGAAACCGCACGTTGCCGTTGTCGTAGTAGTCAATGGCCGGCTCGAGGGTTGCCGGCTCTTCGGTCATGACGGCAGATTACCCCCGACCCAGGGCAGCGCACACACATGTTGACTAACATGGACTAATCCCGTAGCGTCCCGTAGATGACCGAGACGGCAGTGAATGTCCACGAGGCAAAGACCCACCTTTCGCGTCTCCTCGAGCGAGTCGAGGCGGGCGAGGAAATCGTCGTTGCGCGCGCTGGCCGGCCAGTGGCACGTCTCGTTCCATTCCGCGCCAAAGTGGAACCGCGGGTCCCAGGTGCTTGGCGAGGACGCGTCACGATCCACCCGGACTTTGACGCGATCAACTCGGAGATCGCGGCCGAGTTCGAGCGGTGATCGTCCTGCTCGACGCGCACGCGGTGTTGTGGTGGCTGGCGGACAGCGGCGAGTTGACCACGCAGGCGGCGCGCACGGTTGCCGACCCGCTCAACGATGTGCTCGTTTCATCTGCGATCGTCTGGGAGATCGAGATCAAGCGCGCGCTCGGAAAGCTCGACGCCCCCGACGATCTTCTGGACGCGATCGAGACGGCGGGCCTCGGCTCACTGCCGATCACGACTGCTGACGCGCAGCGCGCTGCCCGGCTGCCACTCCACCATCGGGATCCGTTCGATCGAATGCTGGCAGCACAGGCTCGACGGCTGGACGCGCTCGTCGTCAGCCGCGACCCGATCTTCGAGCGCTACGAGGTGGACCGAGTCGCGGCCTGAGGGCGTTCCTCGAATACCCTTGGTGGCGATGCCCGCTGAATTCATCTACACGACCTACAAGCTCGCCCGCCACTATCCGCCCGACCGGACGGTGCTCGAGGACATCTCGCTGTCGTTCTATCCGGGCGCCAAGATCGGCGTCATCGGGCCGAACGGCGCCGGCAAGTCGTCGCTCCTCCGCATCATGGCCGGGCTCGACGACGGCTTCGTCGGTGATGCGCGGCTGACGCCCGGCTTCAGCGTCGGCTACCTCCCACAGGAGCCGGCGCTCGACTCGGCGAAGGACGTCAAGGCCAACGTCATGGAGGGCGTGGCCGGCGTGAAGGCGCTGCTCGACGCATACAACGCCGTCATGGCCAAGTGGTCCGAGCCGGATGCCGACTACGAAGCGATCGGCGCCGAGCAGGCCACGTTGGAGGACAAGATCAACGCCGCGGACGCGTGGAACGTCGAGCGCAACGTCGAGATTGCGATGGACGCGCTGCGCTGTCCGCCCGACGACGCCGATGTCGCGACGCTCTCGGGCGGAGAAAAACGACGCGTGGCCCTCTGTCGGCTGCTGCTGCAGCACCCGGATCTGCTGCTGCTCGACGAGCCGACCAACCACCTCGACGCGGAATCGGTGGAGTGGCTGGAGCACTTCCTCGGCGACTACAGCGGCACCGTCGTTGCCGTCACGCACGATCGCTACTTCCTCGACAACGTGGCCAAATGGATCCTCGAGCTCGACCGGGGGAGGGGGATTCCGTTTTCCGGCAACTACTCGAGCTGGCTCGAGCAGAAGCTCGAACGGATGGCGCGCGAGCAGAAGCAGGTCGACGCGCGTCAGCGCACGCTGGCGCGCGAGCTCGAGTGGGTGCGCATGGGCGCGAAGGCTCGGCAGGCAAAGGGCAAGGCCCGTCTTACGGCCTACGAGCAGCTACTCGAGGAGGCGAACGACGCACGCGGCATGCAGCAGCGCGAGCTGGAGATCGCGATCCCGCCCGGACCGAGACTGGGCGACACCGTCATCGACGTTCGCGGCCTGCGCAAGGGCTACGGCGACCGGCTCCTGATCGAGGACCTGACGTTCTCGCTGCCGCGCGCCGGGATCGTCGGGATCATCGGGCCCAACGGTGCCGGCAAGACGACCTTGTTCCGCATGATCGTCGGTCCGGAGAAGCCCGACGCCGGCACGATCGAGATCGGCGACACGGTCAAGCTGAGCTACGTCGACCAGTCGCGCGACGCGCTCGAGGCCGACAAGACCGTCTACCAGGAGATCAGCCAGGGCGAACGAGATCATCAGCGTCGGATCGCGGGAGCTGCCCGCGCGCGCGTACGTGTCGAGCTTCAACTTCCGAGGCACGGACCAGCAGAAGGTGGTCGGGACGCTCTCGGGCGGCGAGCGCAACCGCGTTCACCTTGCCAAGCTGCTCCAGTCCGGCGGCAACGTGCTGCTGCTCGACGAGCCGACCAACGACCTCGACGTCGACACGCTGCGCGCGCTCGAGGCGGGGCTGGAGAGCTTCCCCGGCTGCGTCGTCGTGATCAGCCACGATCGCTGGTTCCTGGACCGCATCGCCACCCACATCCTCGCCTTCGAGGGCGACTCGCAGGTGCGCTTCTTCGCGGGCAACGTGTCGGACTACGAGGAGTTCCGCCGCAAGGAGCTCGGCACCGCCGCCGACCAGCCGCACCGCATCCGGTACAAGAGGCTGGCGGCGGCGTAGGTCGTTCGGCGCCGCACACGTCTGTTCGGTCGCGCTCGACGCGAGATTCGCATCAGATGTGGAGCAAGGGCCGGGATTGCATCGTCCGGTGGTTCGTACGCGGCATTGGCGCCCCTGAACCACGCGTAATTTCAATCTGATTCGGAGACACGAGTCGATTTGCCTCGGTTCGAACGGCAGCCGGCAGCCGCACGACTCGACGGATCCGGCACGTGGGATTGAATCTCGATTGAGAATCCGGGGCTTCGGACGCCGGGGATCGGGGCTCCTGCCTACGCGCCCAGGTTTCTCCGACGCGGCGCGCGCCCAGGTTGCTCCCGGGCCGCGGGCCTACCGGGCAGGCTGCTCTGGCACGTCGTCGGGCGGCTCTTGCCAGAGTTCGATCCGGTTGCCCTCGGGGTCCTCGACCCAGCAGAAGCGGCCGACGCCCTCCATCTCCTGCACGTCACCAACCGCCGGCGTGCCCATTCCTCGCAGCTGGGCGAGCATCGCGTCGAGGTCTCGTACTCGCAGGTTGATCATCACCTGCTGATCCAGGCGGCCGAAGTAGTCGGTGTCCGCGGGAAACGCCGACCACACGGTCGGCCCGGGCTCCTGCGTCCAGACGGCGTTCGAGCCCTCCGAGTACGTATCGATCCCGAGCGCATCCCGGTACCACGTCGTCAGTGCGCCCGGATCCTTCGCCCGGAAAGAGACCCCGCCGATGCCGAGTACGCGTTCCATCGTCCCCTCCGCCGTTGTGACTTTCCGATGCCGGGCAAGACGTCCTCAGCCGTGCCACTCCTGCAGCGTTCGCTCGAATGCCGGGAGGCCCTGGTCCACCATCGCGTCACTCGCGGTGAGCGAGATGCGGAACCATCCGGGCACCTCCACCACCGTGCCCGGCAGCACCAGCACGTCGTTCTCTACCAAGCGCCTGGCAGAACGCGAGATCGTCGTCCGTCGGTGCCTTCGCCATCAAGTAGAAGGTGCCCTCCGGCATCGAGCACTCGTAGCCCATCGCTCGCAGGGCCGGCACCATTCGATCTCGGCGTCGCTCCAGCGCGCCGACGTCGATCGACAGCTTCTCGAGATCATCGATCGCGTGTTGCAGGAGCGCGTTGGGGAACAGGTAACCGTTGGCGAGCTGGGCCAGGATGATGCGTTCGCGAAGCTCTTCGCGGTCGGGCATGGTCGGCGGAACCGTGATGTAGCCGATGCGCATCCCCGGCGCGAGCAGCGTCTTGCCGTACGAGTAGGTCGTGATCGTGTTCGGATAGACCTGCGCCGGGCTCGTGTACGTCCGGCCGTCGAACACGATGCGGTTGTACGGCTCGTCGGAGACGATGAAGATCGGTCGGCCGTAGCGCTCGGACGCGGCGGTCAGCACGTTCCCGAGCGCGCGCAGGGCCGACTCGGAATAGATCTTCCCACTCGGGTTGTGCGGTGAGTTGACCAGGACGGCACGCGTCCGCGGGGTGATGGCGGCCGAGATCGCGTCGACGTCGAGATCGAACGCCGGCGGCGACAGCCGAACACGGACGGGCGTCGCCATCCGACGCGAGGATCAGCAGCTCGTAGAAGAACCAGGGTGGCGAAAGGAAGATCGACTTCGTCTCCGGCCTCGATGATGGCGCGGAGGGTGACCGCCAACGCGCCGAAGCCGCCGTTGGTCATGGCCACGTCCTCAGGATCCCAGTCCATGCCCGTCCGCGCCGACAGCGTTCGGGCGACGGCGGCCTGGGCCTTCGGCTCGCTCAGCTTGTAGGCGAACCAGTCCTTGTCCTGCGGGACAAGGTGATGCTGGAGTGCCGCGACGTAGCCCGGGCAGCGGCATCTCCTGGGGGTTGCCGACCGCGAAGTTGGCAACCCCGGGATCACTCAGACGCTGCCCGATCGGTCCGTTCAGGAACTGCAGGAACGGCGCGATGCTCGCGCGCAAAACGTCCGCTCGACGCGTGGTTGCAATGCTCATGGCAACGGCTCCAGTCATGGCAGCGGCCCCGGGCCGTGCAATCGTCCTCACGCTCGACGGTACCAGACGCCCGCCCGAGAGACGAGTGTCGGGATGCGCATCTGCAGCGCGTGTTCTGCAGATCGGTCACGTTTCCCAGCGCGTCACGATCCGACCGACGAACCCGGGGATCGGTAGCGATGCGGCTTCGGCATCGACCGTTGCCACCTCGGAGGCCGAGAGCGGTCGCCATGGGCTGATCGTCAATTCGCCATTCGTGCGACGCCAGGTCCCACAGACTTCGCCATCGACCAGCAACGCACCCGGCCAGACGCGCGGCGTCCAGAGCAGTCGTCGGAGCGTGGCGTCCGCGACGAGAAGCGAACGGTCGATGCCCTGGAGCAGGAACCAGGTGTCGCCGCTCGGCAGAAGACGAGCAGACGCGGCAGGGGCAGGCGCCGCAAGGAAGCTTGGCTCATCGAAGGCGAGGATCCATCCGTCGCCTGTTGGACTTCGCGCCGGCAGCGTCTCGCCGGCCAGCTCGTCCAAGGTCGACTTCGCCCGCTCCGGCGTGATTCGGCCCAGTCGCCAAATCCGTCCGGCGTGCCCGGTCCGAACCCGGTCAGATAGCGCCGCGCCAGCGTCAGGCGCGCATCCCGAGCGTCCATCTCCGGTGCCGGCACCATCCACACCGTCGGCCGGCTCGCGCCTTCCCAGCGGATCAGGACGCGCCCCGTCGTGGTCGCGTAGCGGAGCATGTTGGGGTTGACGCCCATGCCGTGCCCGGCATCGGCATAACTCATGCGCCGCCCGGCCAGGAAGGCTTCGAGTTTGTCGGCCGTTTCCTCGGCCCGTCGTCGCTTGGGACCGTCGGCGGGCAGGCGGCCGAGGGTGAACACGGCACGATCACGAGCGGCGACCACGTACGCGCTGAAGCGCGGTCCCCAGACCTGGACCAGCGCCGGGTCCTCCCACGTCGATGGCTGCGTGGCGATGACGCGCGCGTGGATCGAGAGCAGCGCCGCGCGCGGCATGCTGTCGGACAACCCCAGCCACGCGGCACGCTCGAGCGACGCACTTCCGGGTGGAAGGCGCTCGTCGACGTCGTTGACACGTCGCCGGTGCGACAGGATCTGGTCGCGCGACAGTCTGAGCGGGTGGCCGTTCACGCGTCCGATGACCGCAGCCGAGCCCTATCAGAACGAACCGGTCTTGACGTCGCCGGTCGGAACGTATGTCCCGATGACGACGCCGCTGCTCGACACCACCGAGTCGACCAGCCTCAGGCCCGCGGGCATCGTTCCATCACCGAACAGCTTCCTGCCGCTGCCGAGGACGACCGGAAAGACCCACACGTGGAACTCGTCCACGAGGTTGTGCTTCAACAGCGTCTGGATCAGGTTGCCGCTGCCGTGAACCTGCAGCTCGGGCCCATCGGACTGCTTCAGATCTTCGACCTGCGCCGCAACGTCGCCGTTGAGCAGCTGGACCGGACCCCAGGGAAGCGACGGCGATCCGTGAGACGCCACGTACTTGGTGGCGGCGTTGAGTGGTGCACCGCCCTGGTCGGCGGGGGCGTCCGGCCAGTAGCCGGCAAAGATGTCGTACGTTCGGTGGCCGAGCAGCAGATCAAAGGGCCTTCCCATGATCCCGCCCATCACCTGGCCCATCTGATCGTCCCAGTAGGTGACCGACCAGCCGCCATGGGTGAAACCGTCGCTCGGGTCCTCGGTCGGGCCGCCTGGTGCCTGCATCACGCCATCGAGCGTGACGAATGTCGTTACCAGCAGCTTGCGCATCAGTTCGAACCTCCATCGGCCCCGAGGGCCTGTCGCAGCGTTGCCGCGAACGCTTCGGGCTGGCCAGGCATGCCGTACTCGTTGCCGAGGAAGCCGCCGTGTCCACTCGGGAATGACTGAACGGGCAAGCCGAGACGCTCGGCGACGGCGTGGCCTGCGCGCGACGCCATCTGTCCCTCGGACTCGACACCGGCACCGATGACGATGCGTGTCGGCGCCCTGCCGAGGGCCTCGAAGTCCGGCTCGAAACTCGTGCAGCTGATCATGTTCTGGGCCAACAGCGCGTCGTCGCGCTTGCCGTCGTCATCGGCGCGCATGCCGAACATCTGGGGATCCGGGTCCGGCGAGATTGCGAAGTCGGCCGGGAACGGCCCGCTGAACGCGGTCGTCGCGATGAACCGGGCCATGCCGTAGCCGAAGCCCTTCTTCGAGTAGGTTTCGTTGACGGCCCGGCAGGCCGCGAGCGCGTTCTCGCGGTCCGGAAGAACCGCTGCGGCGGGCGGCTCGTGCGCGACCAGCGTCCGAACGTCGTCGGGATATCGAGCGACCAGGGCAAGCGCGTTCACGGCACCGCCGGAGCTCGCGAAGATGTCGACGGGCCCCCCGACCGCGTGGATGACGGCGTGGAGATCGTCGGCGTGCTGCTCGGGCGTCGAGGTCATCACCCCGTCGGTCTTGCGGCTGCGCTCGACGCCGCGCGGGTCGTAGGTCACGACCGTGCGGTCCGGAAAGTAGCCGGCCAACGTGCCGAAGCCGGACGCGCCCATGGGCGAGCCGATCAGCATCAAGGGCGGCTCGGTCGTGGAGTCGCTGCGGCGAATGTCGTAAGTGAGGATCGCGCCCGGAACGTCGAGCGTCTTCGTCGTCGGATCGGTCATCGAGTGTGTCTCCATGTTCCTGGTCGTGTGGCTCCGCGCGGTTCGTGCCAGCGCTGGGAGGAGCCCCCATCAGATGCGTCGAACGGGGAAGACCGATTTCGACAGGTCAGTGCAGAACGTAGGTGTCGAGCACCTTGCTGAACAGGTAGACCGCGATGGGCGCCAGGAGAACCGATGCGACGGCGCGACCCGTGTCCGGTTGCCACGGCCACGCGGAGGTGTCTCGGACCTGTCTGCGGATGAGCAACGTTCCGTCGAGTCCCGCCTTCACGTCGTCGAGGTCGGTGAGGTCGTTGCGTGCGATGCGGGCCTCCAGGTTGGCCATGAATGCGTTCACCGTGCGGGTCAGCTCGGCGTCTCGACGATCCTTCTCGCGCTGGATCAGCCGGTGCGCGCCCCAGAGAGGAGCCACGAACGCCGATGCGGCGAGCCCGAGCGCGGCGCCGGCGGCAACGATCCACTGGACGGTCGCGGCCAGCGAGGAGAGCGCGAGCGTCGCGACGACCACGACCACCACGGTGAACACGGTGTGTGCGGCCGTGACGCGGCTCCAGCCATACACCGGCCCGAGCGCGAAGAGGTCGATGCGGGTGTGGCGCGCGGTGATCGTCGAGATCAGCGACATCTGGCGAAGGATCATCAACGCCGTTGGCCCGACGCCGGTCCAGACGAGGAACTGCAGCGTCCACTCGACGGCCGATGTGGGTGTGGAGGTCATGATCCCGAGGACCTGGAACGTGTCGCTGGGCTGGCTCAGGGTCAGGATGACGAGAGCGCTCAGCCCGAGCGCGGCGGAGATCAGGGCGGGAATCCGTGGAAGCGTGGTGAGCCGGTAGCGGTACTCGTCCACGGACTGTTCCTCGAGGACCAGGAGTGGCCGCGCGGTGGCCAGCGCCCGCATGGCGAGCTGTCCGAACCCATCGACCGCGGGAAGCCACGCGACGGCGAACACGGGAAGCGCCAGGTGGATCACGCGCATGCCGTTCGGAAAGGTGCCGTCCGCGATCTTGGCGAGCATCTCGATGGCAAGCAGCGCGACGACCAGTGACGCGTACAGGACTGGCGCCGGGACGGGAAGGCGATGGACCGCGCCGATCAGGCGGTTGACGTAGCTCGGTGGGTAGGGTGCCGGGCGACGGCCCGCGGCGCCGGCCATTGTCGGCCGCGCCTCGTCGTCGTTCATCGGCTCGGCCGCGGATTGCACCGACGCGCTCGGTTCCACGAACGGGAGGCTACCAGCCGCCGCTTCCCGGTATGTGAGCTCGCCGGGCGTCTGAGCGCTGCAGCTGGAGAAGCTGCCCACCGCGTAGATCGCGCATCACCGTCGCTGCAGTGGATCTAGGCGGCGGTAGAGTCGCTGTCGTGGACACGATGGAGCTGGCTGGACGCGAACACGGGAACATGGTCAAGGCCATCGCGATCGCCGTAGCCAACGCGACGGGCGTTCTGATCGAGCGAGTCGGCGGCGTTGCGCTGCTCGCCAGCGGGCTGCCGATACGACTGTTCAATCAGGTGCTGGTCGAGTCCGATCATCCCACGCGGTCGGCAATCGCAGATGTCGTCGGCATCACTCGTGAACGCGGCGACCGTTTCGTGGTCAACCTGCGGGTCGGCGCCGACGATCCATTCGTGTCGCTGATGTCCGATCTCGGTTTGGTACCCCTTTCCGCGACGCCTTGGATGCCGGGAATGGCCCTTCATCCCATCCCGGACGCGGATGCCTCTGCGCCCGATGGACTCCGGATCGTCCGGGTCACCGACACCGCCGGGCTCGAGGACCACATTCGGGTGGGTGTGGCCGGCTTCGGGATGCCCGAGTCGATCTGGCACGAGGTCATGAGCCCGCGGCTGCTGGGCCAGGAAGACGTCGCTGTGTACGTCGGCTACATGAATGGTGAGGCGGTCAGCACTGGGCTTGGCATTCAGACAGGCAAAACCATCGGCGTCTACAACATCGCGAGTGTTCCGGAAGCGCGGGGCCGAGGCTACGCAACCGCGATGACCAGGCGCGTCGCCGCGGATGGCGCGCGAAACGGCTGCGACGTCGCGATCCTGCAGGCCAGCGACATGGGCCTCCCGATCTATGAACGCATTGGCTACCGGACGGTCGTCGAATACATGGGTTACATCGATCCGGTCCCTGCGGCGTGACGGAGGTCGCCCAGCCCACGATCGATCGCGTCCTCTCCGCGAAGCGCCCTTCATTCACGCACTCGGAGGCCGAGGCCGTCGCGCGAGAGATCTTTCGCGTCGAGGGCCTGGCGACCCAGGTCGATAGCGAGCGCGACCAGACTTTTCTCATCGACGGCGCACGGCCCTCGGTCCTCAAGATCTCGAACGCGGCCGAGGATCCGGCACAGCTGGACATGGAGGCTCTCGCCGCGCAGCGACTGGTCCTGGTGGATCCAGAGCTGCCCGTTGCCCTGCCGTGGGTCGTCCCTGGCTCAGCCTTGGATCAGGACGATCCCCGCGCGTATCGCGCGCGGATCGACGGCGCCGATGACGCGCATTGGGCACGGATGTACGACCGGCTCCCGGGCCACGCGTCGGTGGTCGGATCCACGCTGTCCGACGCGGCCGTTCGCGACTGGGGCGCGATGGCAGCGCGGGTCGGTCGAGCGCTGCGAGGCTTCTGGCACCCGTCCTCGCGCCGGGTGATGCTCTGGGACGTCCAGCACGCGCTCGTCCTGCGCTCGATGCTCGACGCGATCCCGGAAGCCGACGTTCGCGGCCTCGTCCAGCGCGCGCTCGACCGCTACGAACGGGTCGTGACGCCCGTGTGGCCCACCCTTCGCGCCCAGGTCATCCACACGGACCTGTGCGCTTCCAACGTGCTCGTGGATGACCGGGGCCACGTGACGGGGATCATCGACTTCGGCGACGCGAGCTGGTCGGCGCTGGTCGTTGATCTGTGCGCCGCACTTGAGACCGTGACCAACGGGCGCGAGGAAGACGTCGACGAGTTCTTCCGTGCCTGTCGGTTGATGATCGATGGCTACGAGCAGGTCTCGCCGCTCGAGCCGGCCGAGCGGCGGATCCTGGGGGAGTTGCTGGCAGCCCGCATGTGCGCCGGCGTCGCCATTCCGATGTCGCGCGTCGCCTTGTACGACAACCCCGACACGGTCATGCCGCACCTGCGCGGCGCAGGCCGTCAAGGTTTTGCGCATGTTCGAGTCGCTCGGCTGGGACGAGGTTCGGCGACGGCTCGGCGGTCGTGAGCCAGGCGAAGGAACGAGCGTCGGCATGCTGGCCACGCGGCGCACCAAGGCCTTTGGGCCCGCGGTTACACCGCCCAGCTATCGCGAGCCGCTGCACCTGGTCCGCGGCGACGGCGTCTGGCTGATCGACGCGGATGGACGCCGCTACCTCGATGCCTACAACAACGTGCCGGTGGTCGGACACGAGCACCCGCGCGTCGTCGAGGCCGATCGTCCGCCAGGCTCGCCGGCTCAACACCAACTCGCGGTACCTCCACGAGACGGCGATCGAGCTTGCCGAACGCCTGATCGCGACCACCGGCGGCGCGCTCGACGCGGTGATGTTCGTGAACTCGGGCATCCGAGGCGAACGACGTGGCCTGGCGAATCGCGCGTGCCGTGACGGCGGCAGCGGCGGCATCACGACCGACTTCGCCTACCACGGGATCACCGACGCGATCCACGACCTGACGCCGGAAGAGTGGTCGGGTGGCCGCGCGCCCGAGCACGTGCGCACGTGGCGGCCACCGGACGTCCTGCGCGGTTTCGACGGCTCCGCTCGACGACTTCGATCGCGCGCTCGCGGACCTCCTGGCTGTGGACCATCCGCCGGCCGCAGCCATCCTCGACGCGGTGCTGACGAGCGACGGGATCATCGACCTGTCACCGTCGCTGGCGAGCCAGCTCGTTCGGCGCACGCACGACGCTGGCGCCCTCTGGATCGCAGACGAAGTCCAGTCCGGACATGGCCGCACCGGTGCTGCAATGTGGGGCTACCAGCGGTTCAGGATCGAGCCGGACATCCTCACGGTCGGCAAGCCCATGGGCAACGGGATGCCGGTGGCCGCGGTCATCACCCGTCGCGATCTGGCGGAGCGATTCTCACCCGATGGCGAGTTCTTCAGCACGTTCGGCGGCAACCCGGTCGCCGCGGCCGCGGCTCTTGCCGTGCTGGATGTCATGGACGACGAGCGCGTGATTGAGAATGCCGGCAGGGTGGGGGAGCACCTGGGCGGCCGGCTGCGCGAGCTGGCGCTGCGGCGACCCGCGCATCGCCGAGGTGCGTCAGATCGGCCTCGCGATCGGCGTCGAGATCGTCCGGCCCGGGACCACGGAACCCGATGCGGCGACGGCGAAGCAGATCGTCGAAGGCATGCGCAGTCGGAGTGTGCTGATCGGCTCGACCGGCAGGCACGGAGCGACGCTGAAGATCCGCCCGCCGCTCGTCTTCCAGCGCGAGCATGCGGATCTGCTCGTCCAAACGCTGCGGCTGGTGCTGGACAGCGATCCACCCAGACCTGCACGGCTTGTTTGAACCTTCTGGAGGTCGACACCACTCTCTAACGTGATCGGTCCACCGGGACCCGTCAGAATGGAAGGAGAGTCGGGTGCAGCGAGCGCTCGTCGATCAGGCGAAACGGGGGGATCGAGAAGCGTTCGATGCCCTCGCACGCACGGTCGGCGATGGCTGCATGGCGATCGCGTATCGGATCCTGCGCGACGTCGATCGAGCCGACGATGCCGTCCAGTCGACGCTGATCGTCGCCTGGCGCGAGCTTCGAACGCTCCGCGATTCCGACCGCTTCGAACCGTGGCTGCACCGGATCCTGACCAACGAGTGCTACGCCGAGGCCAGGCGTCGCAGGCGGTGGTCGGCCCAGATCCGGGTTCTTCCGATTTCAGGTGCACACGACTCGGAAGACATTGCCGCGATCAACGACCGCGATCAGATCGACCGGGCCTTCCGCAGGCTCACCGTCGAGCAGCGGACCGTTCTCGTGTTCCACCACTACGTCGGTCTGCCTCTGACCGAAGTCGCCGACCGCCTTGGCATTCCACTCGGGACCGCGAAGTCCCGGCTGCATCACGCCACCAATGCGCTGCGGGCCAGCCTCGAGGCCGACGCCCGCGTGCCGTCCAGCTCCCGGGGGGAAGTCGCATGACCACATCGCGCGATCTGAAGAGCGTCCTCGAGCACTACCTCGTGGACGGACCAACGGAGCTGCCCGATCGGTCCTACGACGAAGTCCGAACGTCCATCGACACCATCAAGCAGCGGGTCGTACTCGGCCCGTGGAGGTTTCCTTCGATGCCTACCTTCGTACGAATCGGCGCCGTCGGCGTGGTCGTCTTCACCCTGTCCGTGGCCGGCTTCGCTCTCGCGCCTCGACAGGCCGGGACCGGCGGTGAAGCCTCGCCGTCGCCATCAGCCTCCCCGCGCCCGATACCAGTCACCAGCAGTGACATGCCGGCGTTGGAGCCCGGCACCTACCTGACCGGCGATCCGTTCCTCGCGCGGGTCACGTTCACGCTGCCGGACGGGCCGGTGGCGTGGCAGGGAAACGTCAGCGGTCCCTACGCTGTCTGGTTGGGCGACGCCTCGCAGGACCTGCTCCGGTTCCAGGTCTTCGACACGGTCTACGCCGAACCCTGCCAGAACGACAATGTGGCCATGAACCCGCAGCCAGGACCGTCAGTAGACGACCTCGCAAACGCACTGGCGAGCCTGCCGGGTCTCCAGGTCACCCCGCCCACGGACGTCACATTCGGTGGCTATCAGGGAAAGCAGCTGACCCTGACCGCGCCTGCCACCGGCGGCCCGTGCCGGGCCTGGATCCTGCCCCTGGGGGCGACTAACGACATGGTCGCTGGCGAGCAGCAGCGGGTGTGGATCCTCGATGTCGACGGCCAACGACTGGTTATCGACGCGCCGGAGACGTCGACCGTCACGGCCGATATGAAGGTCGACGTGCAGGCTGTCCTGGACTCCATCCGCATCGCGCCGGCGCCGCCGTCCGAATCGCCGAGCTCGACGCCGGCCGGATCGACGGAGGCGACTGCGAGTCCCGCCCCGCCGAGTCCTTCAGTCTCGTAGTCCCGGACGCGCACATGGACGCCTGCCGGCCTCGTCATTGCGACGGGGCCGGCAGCCTGCGCTATTCGCCATAGGCCACTTGACGCGTCGTGCAACGCTCTTGCGGCACAACACGGACCGAGTACCACCAGAGAAAGGAGCGAAATGGGAGCACCCATGTCCAGCCAGTCGGTGACTACCACCCTGCACGACATGAGGTCCCATGCGCACGCTCAATCTCGGAATCCTCGCCCACGTAGACGCCGGTAAGACCACTCTCACCGAGCGACTTCTCTTCGCTACCGGCGCCATCGATCGCGTCGGCAGCGTCGACGCCGGCACCACCCAGACCGATTCGCTCGAGCTCGAACGCGAACGCGGCATCACCATCCGCTCGGCGGTTGCCTCGTTCCAGGTCGGTGACCTGCAGGTCAACCTGGTCGACACGCCGGGCCACCCCGATTTCATCGCCGAGGTCGATCGCGTCCTCGGCGTCCTCGATGGGGCGGTCCTCGTGGTTTCCGCGGTCGAGGGCGTCCAGCCGCAGACGCCGTTGCTCTTCCGTGCCCTTCAGCGCGTGGGTGTCCCGACGCTGATCTTCGTCAACAAGACCGACCGCGCCGGCGCCGATCCCGTGCGAGTCGTGGCCGCCATGGCACGCCGGCTGTCACCCGCGGTCGTCTTCGCCAACACAGGGGACGAGGAGCAGCACCAGCGTCTGGCGGAAGTCCTCGCCGAGAACGACGACGACATCCTGAAAGCCTTCGTCGGCGACGAGGGAGCTCCGGACGATGCCCAACTCTGGACGGCGCTCGGGGCACAGACCCGTCGTCGCCTCACCTACCCGGTCTTCATGGGGTCGGCCGCCCGCGGAATCGGAATTGACGAGTTGGTCCGCGCGATCGACGAGCTGCTGTGGTCCCCCGATGGCGACCCAGACGCACGGGTCTCTGGGCGAGTCTTCAAGATCGAACGCAGTCCGGCAGGTGAGCGCGTCGCGTACGTGCGGCTCGTTGGCGGCACGCTTCGACCGCGACAACGCGTTCTCGTTGGCGGAGCCGAGGAAGAGAAGGCGACCTCGATCCGGGTCTTCGCGCCCGCCGGAGCACCACGCGCAGATGTGCTCATCGCTGGTCAGATGGCCGCCGTACGGGGACTTGGATCCGTTCGGGTGGGTGACGCGATCGGCGATGCGCCCGAGGGCGAGGAGCTCAAGGCGCGGTTTCCGCGGCCCGCGCTGGAAGCAATCGTGTTCGCCAGGAACTCCGAGCAGCAGGGCTCGCTTCACGCCGCGCTGCGGCAGCTGGCCGAACAGGATCCGTTGATCGACGTGCGCCGGGATGACCGCCGCCACGAGATCGCGGTCTCGCTCTACGGCGAGGTCCAGAAAGAGGTCATCGGTGCGACGCTCGAGCGCGACTACGGCATCGCTGCCGACTTCCGCGAGACGACCACCGTCTGCATCGAACGGCCCGCAGGCACGGGAGAAGCAGAGGAGGTCATCTTCGCGCGGACACACACCAACATCACGGGCCGCAGCTCTCCGCTGAGCACCAATCCGTTCAAGGCGACGCTGGCGCTTCGCGTCGAGCCCCTGCCGCCAGGTTCGGGAACCGAGTTCCGGAGCGACGTCGAGATCCGCCTGGTACCGCTGTACATCTTCCACACCGAGGATGCGTTCCGGTCGCAGATGGAGACGTATGTCGGAGAGGCACTCGCGGAGGGCCTGTGCGGGTGGCAGGTCACCGACTGCCGCGTGACGATGACCGACTGCGGCTACGCGTCCCCGGAGACCTCGGCCTCGGACTTTCGGCGCCTGACCGAGCTCGTGCTGATGAACGCAGTCGATCGTGCAGGAACGTGGGTCTGCGAGCCCATGGCGGACCTGTCTCTGGAGATACCGGCCTCGACCGGACCGGCCGTGCTGGCGGCACTGGGCCGTCTCGGCGGTCGTGTCCGCGGACAGTTCTCCAGGAACGAGATGACCTACGCGGAGGCGTCGCTCGCAGTGGCACGCGTTCGGACGTTGCAGCACCAGCTGCCCGGCGTCTCCGCGGGCGAGGGGATCATGCAAACCAAGCCGGGTGGCTACCTGCCCGTTGGCCGGGACGCACCGCAGCGTCCTCGGCTCACGGCCGAGTCCGCTGGATCGCGACGCGTGGCTGGCGTCGCTCGCCAAACGAGGGTGACCGCTCGTTGCCAACGCTCCGGTTGCGTAGCATTCCGGGCGTCATGCTGCCCGCCCCGAAGTCGAGCTTCTTGCTGATCGCCGATATCAGCGGTTACACCGGCTACCTGACCGGTGTCGAGCTCGACCACGCCCAGGGCATCCTGTCCGACCTCATCGGCGCCGTGGTGAGCGCGCTCAAGCCAACATTCCGGCTGGCGAAGCTGGAGGGCGATGCCGCGTTCACCTACGACCCGGTCGAGCGCATCGACGGATCGCTGCTGCTCGACGTCGTGGAGCGCTGCTACTTCGGCTTTCGGCGCCGCCGCCGGGACGTGCGACAGGCCACCTCGTGCGAGTGCAACGCATGCGCGCGGATTCCCGATCTCGATCTCAAGTTCGTCGTCCACCATGGCCTGGTGATCGAGCAGACGGTCGCTGGTCGCAAGGAGCTGGTTGGCGGCGACGTGATCGTGGTGCATCGACTGCTCAAGAACGAGGTGCAGGAGCGATTGGGCGTGGGTCCGTACGCGCTGTTCACCCAGGCGAGCCTCGATGCGGCAGGCCTTGAACCCATCGCGCTCGGGATGTCGCGTCATCCGGAAACGTACGAGCACATCGGCGAGGTGAGCGCCTGGGTGCTCGACCTGGAGCGCCGGTGGCAGGAGGAGGAGTCACGCCAGCGTGTCTTCGTGACCGTGGACGAGGCGATCCTGGATATCTCGGTCGATGTCGCGGTGCCGCCACAGCTCGCGTGGGAGTTCCTCACCACGCCGGGCCAGCGCATGACATGGCAGCCGTGGGTGACCGAGGTGAGCGTGAAAGGGGATCGTGGCGGCCGACGCGGGCCCGGAACCGCCAACCACTGCATGCACGGCAAGGACGCCGTGGTCGAAGAGATCCTGGACTGGCGTCCGTACGACTATGTGACCGATCGGACCGTCATCGACACCCCGCACGGCGCGCTGAAGTTCACCCACACCGTCGAGCTCGAGCCGACGTCCGCGGGCACCCGCGTTCACATGCGCTACGTGGGCCCGAAGGCACGACAGCAACGCGAGCTGGCCGCGCACGTCGCGGATGCGTACGGGGCCGCCGTCCGATCTGCGCTGCCGGGACTGGTCGAACAGCTCGAGGCGCGGAACCGGGCGTTCGACTGATTCCGGGCGTTCTAGCCCCGGGACGACCTGGTCACGGGGTCCGCGGCTGCATGTGCGCACGTTACCGGACACGTTCAATAGTCGACCTGCGAAACGTGGAATGTTGTCCTCGAGCCGGTCAGGGCAACCGGGTGAATGCGACGACCGGGATCTGGCGGGTCGTCACGCGCGTGCGGTAGCTGTTAAAGAACGGCATTGCCTCGGCCTGCCCGTCATAGAGGCGAGTGCGTTCGGGTTCTTCGATCGTTTCCGCTCGAGCCTGGAACGTCTGCGCCATCGTGCTCGATCGTCACGATCGGGTTGGCCACGAGATTGAGGTACCAATCCGGGTGCTTCTCGGAGCCGCCGGCCGACCCGATGACCACCAGCCGGTCATCATCGCGACTGAAGTTGAGTGGTGTGACCAGCGCGCGACCCGTCCGCCGGCCGGTGGTCGTCAGCAGGATGACCGGGAACGTACGGCCGGCGTCACCGCCGGACGACCGGAACTTCTGGATCACCGGCTCGTTCATGCGGCGCCAGGCGCCGTCGCGGTCACTCATCCAGCCGATCTTCCCAGACTTGGCGGCGAGGCTCCGGCCCCCGGGCGCGCGACGTCCGGCAACGGCGGGCGGAGCCTATTCGAGTGGCTGGTACACCCCGAGGATGTTTCCCCAGGGGTCCGCGAAGGTGAACCGTCGGCCACCAGGGTACTCGTTCAGTTCCACGACGACTCGGCCCCCGGCGGCCAGGACGCTCGCCAACGCGGCTTCAGCATCGTCCGATCGCGCAAGGGCGAGGACGCCGTCGCCGCGGGACGAGGCGGAATGCGGGTTCAACCCGCCGAATTCGTGGCCGGGATTCGTGGGGTCGTGGATGCCCACATAGTCCGTGCCGTAGTCGGTGAACCCCCAGCCAAGCGCCTTCGCGTAGAAGTCCTTCGCCTGCCCGAGGTCGTCAACGGCCAGTTCAACGTAATCAATACCATGCGCCATGGTCCAAGGGTACGCCTGTCGCCCGGGTGAACGGGCTCTCGTTGCGGGGTTCGAGCCGGATCAGGCTCCGGCTGCAGGGCTCGTGGTGGCTGCATCGAGGTTTGCCTCTGTATCGCGCCGATGGAGCTCGCGATGCAACTCCGCGACGCGGTCCTGCCACTCACCTCGTCCGCGAGGTCCCATGCGGTGGTGGTGACCCACGAATACCAGCTTGGCAACTCCCAGGATCGCGACCAGCCCCAGGATCGTCTTTCCGTTCATCTTGGTATCTCTCCATCTGCCGTTGTCCAACTGGACCGTGCCAGCGTCGGCTTCAGATGTGGAGGAGGCGTGAACGCCGAACGGAGGTTTGTGGAACGCAAAGGCCGGACGGGCTTGCGCGATCGCGCCCTGCCGGTCAGCGCCAGCCGAGCTCCGGCGCCACGTAGCGCAGGATCAATTCGATCACGTGCGCGTTGTAGTCGACCCCGAGCTGGTTCGGCACCGTCAATAGCAGCGTGTCGGCGTCGGTGATGGCGGTGTCTTCCTTGAGCTGCTCCACCAATTCGGCCGGCTCGGCTGCGTAGGAGCGTCCGAAGACCGCCCGCGTGTTCGCGTCCAGGTAGCCGATCGAGTCGCGCTCGTTGGATCGACCGAAGAAGGCGTTGTCGCGCTCGTCGACGATGGCGAAGATGCTGCGGCTCACGGACACCCGCGGCTCGCGCTCGTGACCGGCTTCCTTCCAGGCCGCGCGATACGCGTCGATCTGCCTGCGCTGCTGGACGTGGAGCGGCTCGCCGCTTTCGTCGAACACGAGCGTGGAGCTCATCAGGTTCATGCCCTGTTGTGCAGTCCAAACGGCGGTGGCAGTTGAGGCCGCGCCCCACCAGATCCGCTCCCGCAGCCCGGGTGAATAGGGCTCCAGGCGCAGGAGGCCGGGTGGGTTGGGAAACATCGGCCGCGGGTTCGGCTTGGCGAAGCCCTCGCCCTTCAGCAGGTCGAGGAAGACCTCGGTCTGCCGGCGCGCCATGTCCGCGTCGGTCTCACCGTCCGCCGGCTCGTGTCCGAAGTGCCGGAATCCGTCGATCACCTGCTCGGGCGAGCCGCGACTGATGCCCAGCTGCAGACGGCCGCCCGCGATCAGGTCGGCCGCACCCGCGTCCTCGGCCATGTAGAACGGGTTCTCGTAGCGCATGTCGATGACCGCGGTTCCCATCTCGATCCGCTCCGTGCGCGCACCGACTGCCGCGAGCAGCGGGAAGGGTGAGGCGAGCTGACGCGCGAAGTGGTGGACGCGGAAGTACGCACCGTCCGCACCGAGCTCTTCGGCCGCGACCGCCAGCTCGATCGACTGGAGCAGCGCATCGGACCCCGACCGGACCTGGGAGTACGCCGAATCCGACCAGTGGCCGAACGACAGGAATCCGATGTGCTTCATGGGCGTGGATGGTAGGTCCCCGCGGCCGACCAAGGAGTTTGCCGAGTGCGCGGCCTCGCGGGGGTAACGGCGTAAACTCCCTTCCTGTCCCCCCTTCGTGCCGGTGCCTTGACCTTCGAGGCTGCGTTCGGTCGGCAGGAAAGCTGGACAGTCATGGCAATCCGCCGCGCGGCTCACATCGGTTCGGCGCGCGTACGGACGGGGTCGCTGTCGGCGTTCGCAATCGCGAGCCTCCTGGCCATTCTCGTCGGGAGCGGCTCGTCCGCCTTGGCGACCAGCGTCGCCGAGCCTTCGCCGCCCGGCTCAACCGCGGTCCGTGTGGCGCCGATCGGCGCGACCGGACCGATCGATGACGCCACGTGGGCTCTCGTCGACAGGCTTGCAGCGCCCAGCTATACGGCCGACACGACCGCCGCGCTCGTGGAGGGGCTCGCGCGCGCCGGCATCGCCACCTACGCAGACTCCGGGAGCACCTCGCCGGAGGTGCCGCTCAGCGCCGCGGCAAGCCCCTTCGAGCTGCTCGACTTCCAGGCACATGCGCTCGCCGTCGGCGCGTGGGCGGGTGCCGGGTGGTCGGGCTCGGACCTCGATGGCCTGATGCCGCTGCCGCCGCACAGCGACGGGATCGCGCCGGCCTCGGTGCTGCTTGCCGCCTACGTGGCGGCCGCGGATACGCCCGGTGGCGCGCTCTCGCGCGCGCTGATGGCGGGCCAGGACCTGCTCCAGCCTCCGACGCTGCGCTTTCCAGGCGCGGTGCTGGTGCTGTTTGCATCGGACTTGGCAACGGCCGGCGGCCAGGTCGCGGTTCCCAATCCTGGCCCCAGCCCGAGTCCCAGCGGTGCCTACGATCAATCGCGCCTGGTCGCACTCGCGCTGGACGGTCGAGCGGTCGACGTCGCTGCAGCGCCGGCCGTCTCCGGGGGATATTGCTCGGACGTTGCGAACTGGATCCACGCCCGGATCGACTGGCTGTTCGATGCGCTCAAGGTGGCCGCCTCGAGCAACCCCTTCCTGAAGTTCTTCGGGAGCATCTGGAACTTCGTCGTCGACCGGCTGCATGACTTCGTCGAGGGCGTCATCACGAGTGTCACGGACACGATCCTTGGCACCGTCAGGAGCATCGCCGCGACGATTGCCGCAGTCGCCGAGCAGGTCGCCTCGATCCTGCCGTATGCCGTGAAGGTCGCCGTGAGCGGCGGCAACATAGGCCCCAGCGGGTTCATGCTGGGCACCGACCCGCTGGCTGGCCAGGTCACCGCGTCGGTGACTGCGGGTGACCTGCCGGATTGGCCGCCGGTGCTCCAGGACTGTGCTGCCGTGGCCAAGGTCACGCTGCCCGACTTCAGTCCCAAGAACGTGCCCGTCAGCTGGGCTCAGGTCCAGCCCGCGGGAAACCCGATGCTGGCATCGAGCGGACCCCCCAGCAAGGTGACCGACAACAACGGCAAGGCGGTGTGGGCCTTCGTTACGAGCACGGACCCGGGTGACCCAGACGGGCCCCAGCGCAACCAGCAGGACAGCCTGGCCGTGGCGGTCCATCGGCCGGAGCTCGATCGGTTGCGCAATGCACTCACCAATGCGCTGCTGGGCTACCTGCCGAGCCTGCTGCGTCCGCTCGTGGGACAACTCCTGGCACCGACCCTCAACGATATTCAGGCGAACCTCAACAACCTAGCTCGATGCAACTGGCACCGGCTACGTGCAGATCGACTACCACGACAAGGTGCCGCCGTCGCCGAGTCCTTCGGGAGCGTGTAGCCCGAATCCAGTGGCACCCGGGACGTACGCCGGGACCGTGACCAATGCCTCCACCGAGGTGATCGATCTCGGTGCCTCCGGAGGGGTCAACGACCACAGCGACGGCGCGGGAACGGCAACGATCGTGATCGCCGCCGACGGATCTGCGAGCGGCACCTGGGACATGGTCGAGCAGGACGTGTTCGATGAGACGGCCAAGGTCGACGGGGTCACCGGCCTCGCCGACCACCGTGAATCGACGTACACGTTCGGCGGCGGAACGGTGACCGGTACTGCGTGCAACCTCGGCCTCGCGTTCGGCACGATCGTCGTCACGAGTTGCGTTGACTCCCTGAAGGGCGATTGCACGGGCGACCCAACGCAGTTCGGCAGCTCGCCGGCCCCGACCGGACTCGGGCCACCCGCCTCGGTGAATGGCGGACACGTGACCTGGGCGTTCCACTACGTCGAGGATGGGGACGCCAAGGTCACCGATGACCTGACCGTTTCGGTGTCCAGCGCCACGCCATAGCCGGTCGCGTGCGGCCGCGTGCGCGGCCTCGAGCTCGGGATGGAGCTGGAACGGCGTGGCTTCAATCATCTTTCTCGGTGCGTTGGAGGCTTGCACGTCTGCACCCCCGGTCCAGGCTCGGGCACCGACGGCATTGGTACACCACGGGCAGGAACGAGTGCGACGGACAACTTCCTGTCGTGTTTGCACGCCATGGTTGTTATCGGGCTGAGTCGGCGGATCTCCTTTCGTCTTGCCACATCACGGGCGTTCGCTCGGAGTTCGATACTCTCCGGGCGCCCGAATCAGTCAGTACCCTCGGTTCCACGCTCAGGCTGACGCCGCAGGGTGGCACGAACCTGTTGAACGGGCGATGGATTCGTGCGAACGACCGCAGCATGCCAATCAGAAAGAAAGGAAACGAGCGGCGGCCGACGGATCGGCGCGAACCGACGGTCGTCACCGACCGCGCCGACGGGACCGTCCCTGTCCTGGACGACGTGAGCTGATTCGCTCTCCATGCATTGCATGCCGCCGGAGTCTCAATTACACCGGGGGAAGGTCACTCACGCGCAAGGCACGGGCTTGCCGGGAGATCAGCCGATGACGTTCGTGCGCGGCGTGTCCCCGGGAATCGGCGTGACGACTGCCACCGGTTCGCCCGGCATTCCGCCGGCTCTGTTCCGATAGGTAGGCACGCCAACGCACGTGAACAGCAGCCCGACAAGGCGCTCCCGAAGCAGCGCCTCCACCTCTGAGTCGAGAAAGGTCATGCCGGAGGCGCCAATTCCCAGTGCGTAGGCGGCCAAATGCAAACGTCCTTCCACGATCCCCGCTTCGAGCTGGGCTTCTCGGTATCCGCGGTCGTCCAGGTCCTCGATGTCAACGGTGCCCATCACCACGAAGGCGGCGTCACGCACCAGGTTCGCGTCCCAGCCGACGAGCAGCATCTCCTCGCGCAGTGCCCCGCGGCGCACCGGCTGGTCCATCATCGGCCAGCGATAGAGGCCGGGCTCTCGCTGCTCCACGCCGTGTACGGCAACGAAGTGCGGCACCGTGATGCCCCGCAGGGAAGCGGCCATCGAGAAGTCCAAAGTGTCACGCGCAATCGTGCTGCCGGCATCCATCACGCGTGCGGACCCTCGCCGCAGGACGACAGTGTCCAGGTCCGCTGAGTCCGGGCACGAGCCGGGCAGGGCAGAAGGTGCCGGCCAAGGATCGCCCAGGCGGTCCAGGTCGCCCGCGTGTTGTACGAGGGTCACGAGCGGGAATTCGGTTGGTGCCTCGCCGATGGAACCACGCGCGGCGTCCCCGGTCGGCCCTATGGCAGGCATGCCGTCGCCGAGGCCGACCAGCGCCAGCGGGAACTCCTGCGTTCCATCGGCACCGACGAGGGCCGATGTTGTCAAATCGTCGAATCGCGTCCACAGACGCGGTTTGAGCCCAGCCGACTCTGCCAGGGCGAGCGTCTGCGCGAGCATCGAGCCGGCGTCCCAGTAGAGATGTCGAAATCCCCGCTCGGCGTACTTCCAAGCCGTGCGCCAGGGGATCCCGGAGATCACCAGCGTGGTCGTGTCGCCGTCCGCCGGTGGCCCGATCTGAATGAGCGCGTGTTCGATCGGGTCATACCAGTGCACACCATCCTGCAGACCGCCAACGCCGCGAGCCGAGACGTAAACCTCGAGCGGAAAGCGCCCACCCGCAGAGCCAGCCGCTCGGAACAGCCATCGTCGGGACGTGGGCGTGGCCTCCCGGACGCGAACGATGCCCGCGGACAAGTGCAACAGTCGCGCAAGGACCGAAAGATCTACGACGCTTCGTGAAGGGTGGGATTGCCCGGCGAGCACAGCCGTAGCCGAAACCTCAGGCCGCCGCCATGTCCGCGGCAAGTCCACGCGAGGCAGACCCGGCGCATAGACCTTGCAGGGCGGCGGCAGCCGCTCCATGTCATACGCGACAAAGTCCTGGATCACCAGGGGGTGGTTGATCGGCGGGGTCTCGTATGGTGGCGGCGTATACGCATACGAGCTCAAGCGGTGGTACAGGCGAGCGGTATCCCCAGCGGCCACACACGAAGTATCCAGTCTTCGCGATCGACTGAGGTCGGCCAGCGTCGGACGATGGCCGACCGACAGGAACACCCGATTCGTTTCTTCGAGAGCAGCGGTGCCACACTGAGCCTCGCGCTCCACGAGGCGAACGGGATCGGAGGTCGAACGTGATGGTCTGGCGACGCGTTGTTTTCCTTGCGATCGCGGCGAGCACCGTCCTTGCGCTCTCGGCCTCCGGCTTTACCGCAGCCTCGTCGGCGATTCAGGCGACCCCGCTTCCGGATCACGTGTTCTCGCCGTACTTCGAGACGTGGACGCCCGCAGTCGATCGCGACGACCGCCCACCAGTCGGGCGCCCGCTACTTCACGCTCGCCTTCCTCGAAACGCTGGGCAAGGGGTCGTGCAAGCTCGCTTGGGATGGCGATCCCAGCGCCACCATCGGGTCCGGCAAGTACATCGACGATATCGAGACGTTGCGAGCACTTGGCGGGGACGTCACGCCGTCGTTCGGCGGCTGGTCGGCCGACCAGGGCGGCACGGAGATCGGTGACTCGTGCCACAGCGTCGATCGGATCGCCCACGCCTACGAGAAAGTGATCCGGACCTACGGCGTCAGCCGTCTCGACATGGACATCGAGGGCTTCTCGTTGAACCGTCCAGCCGGCATCGATCGGCGGAACAAGGCGATTGCGATGGTCCAGCAATGGGCAACGGCGGAGCATCGCCCGTTGACCATCTCGTACACCCTGCCCACGACCCGAGACGGGCTCGAGTCGGATGGGCTCGCGGTGCTGAAGGATGCGGTGGCGAACGGCGTGCGGATCGACGTCGTCCAGCCGATGGTCTTCGACTACTACGACGGCGTCGATCGCGACATGGGCGACTCGGCAATCAGCGCGCTGCGCGGCCTCCACGACCAGCTCGCGTCACTCCTGCCACGCAGGGCCGCCGGACAGCTCTGGAGCCGCGAAGGCGCGACGATCATGATCGGCCGGGACGACTATCCGACGGCGATCGAGACGACAACCCTCGGGGACGCGAGACAGCTCCTGGACTTCGCCGACCAGCGGGGCATGGCGGTCCTGTCGATGTGGGCCATCCAACGCGACAACGGCAGCTGCCCGGGCAAGCCCGGTTTGGACGACTGCTCCGGGATCGACCAACAGCCATGGGCATTCACCAAGGTCCTCGAGGGCTTCACCCACTAATGCCGGCGGACCGCGGCATGCGTCCCTGACGAGTCCGAAAGGAGAACACGATGGCCAACCTGGTCGTGCACTTCGAGATCCACGCCTCCGACCCGCAGAAGCTGATCGATTTCTATTCGGAGCTGCTCGGTTGGCGATTCACCAACTACGGCGGCGATCAGCCGTACTGGGTCATCGACACGGGTGAGGGTTCGATCGGAAACGCGGCCGCCCGGCCCGGCCTCGGGATCAACGGTGGTTTGGTGCCGCGGCGAGGAGCTCGTCCCGAGGTGGGGGCCCCGGTCACCGGCTGCAACATCGTGGTCGGGGTGGACGACGTTGACGGCCTGATGGCCAAGGGCATCGAGCTGGGTGCCACTGAAGCATTGCCCGCAACGGACTGGCCGGGCGTCGGCCGTGGCGGTTACCTGCTCGATCCCGACAACAACGTCTTCGGCCTGATCTCACCGGTCATGTCGGACGGGACCGTCGCAATGGGCGGTGGCGGCCAAGATTGATGAAGCGGTTCAGTCGACCAGTCGGACAAGCTGCTGTTGCGCTCTTCGTCTGCGCATTGCTGGCGGCAGTCCTCTCGGTGTCTCCGGCAGACGCGCTCGTCGGCGGCCATGTCACGACCAACCCGGGTACGCCGTCGCCCTGACGTACCGCCCGAGCGACGGCGGAAGCGCCGCCGATCGCGAGTTCTGTTCCGGCACGTTGATCGATCCACAGTGGGTGCTGACCGCCGCGCACTGCCTGAAGGGCACGAGGCGGGCCGACTACCAGCTCATCGTGGGACGCACGACGCTCACGCGGGCCGGCGGCGAGGTCATCCGACCCGCCAGGCAGTTCATCAATCCGAACTACCACGGCGAAGGCTACGACGTTGCCCTGGTCAAGCTTCAGCGAGCCGCGATCGAGACGCCGGCGCCCGTCGCCGACGATTCCCTTGCCGCGCAATGGGCGCCAGGCAACTATCTCCTGAGCTCCGGTTGGGGTTATACCTGTGCGGCCGAGACCTACGCGTGCCAAGGCGACCACCTGAAGTCAGGGCAGATGCGCGTGCGGAGCGACGCCGATTGCGAGCGGGCCGAAGCTCCCATCGACGGCGCAACGGAGATCTGTACCAAGACTGCCAACCTCTCGCTCGGGAGCGGTGACAGCGGTGGTCCAGCGGTCATCAGCACGCCGGATGGTCCACGCCTGGTCGCGGTCAACAGCTGGGGCGAGGTCGATTCCCAGAACCGAGATGTCGTCGGCGGCTGGATGGGCTACGCCGAGGTGGCGGGCACCTCACTCGCGACCTGGATCGCCGACAAGATCGCGGCCAACTAACGTCTTTGTTCCTGGCGCGTGCCCAACCAACCAGCAGGTAGCCGACCCTCGTGTGTGATGGCGTCGTCCGCTCAGGAACCCATGCCGTAGGAGCCGATCAGGCTCAACTCGGTCACGGCCGGCGGTTCATCGCAGCGGTCCTCGATGTTCGTGACGAATGCCTTGAACGCGGCGACCTCGTTGAGGATGCGTCCGGCCTGGTCGGTCTCGAACACGACGTGCATGAAGCTGACGCCGTCCGGGAGCCTGAAGGTGGCGTAGTGGAGGCCGTCCGGCGACTCCCGGTTGAGCTGCTCATAGACGGCCCTGACGAGCGCTTCGTTCTCGTCGGCACGGCCTTGCTGGACCTTGTAGCGGACCATGGAACTGCCCATTGCTGGCTCCCGTTCTCGGCGTGGCCTCAGGCTCGTGGAGCGACCTGGGGCCTGCGAGCAATGGTAACTGAAATGTTACCGATGGCCTGACGCGAAGGCCGGCCACCCAACCAAGAACAGCAATCGCGTGTCACGCCCCCGCGTCGGCAGCGCCGCTGGTGCCGATCCGCACGAAGCCGGCGCGTGCGTAAATTCGGGCAACATCGACGTTGTCGGCGCTCATGAACAGCGTTGTTACGCCGCGCCCGACTGCGTCCGCGACCAGGGCGGCGGTCAATGCCGCCGCGATGCCGCGCCGCCGACAAAACGGCAAGGTCGCCACTCCGACCAGCTCGGTCACGTCGCCAACCGGCTGATGCGTGCCGACACCGATCGGTCCGGTGCCGTCAAAGGCCGCGTAGCTGATGCTCAAGCCGTTTCGGGCTCGATCGCGCATGAACGCCTCGACCTCCACGGTCGTTGCGGCGGCCGCCTCATCGCGCTCCCGCGTTCCTTCCGGACCGATCCGCGTGCCAGGAACGCCGAAGCCGACGTTCGCGACCGCGTGTGCCCGCGTGAAGTCCGCTCCGTCCGGATCGACAAGCCGTATCTCGACGCCTTCGGGCGCCTCGATCGGCAGAACATCGCGTCCGTCACGCGCGAGGAGCGGGTACTCGTGGACTGCCAGCCCACTCGCTCGCGTCGCATCAGCCAGCGACGGTGTCGTCTCCAACACCCACTCGATGTTCTCCGGGAGCTTCAGCTCGCGCTGGCGCTCGCGTAGTCGGTCGACGTCCTTGCGCGTAATCGGCTCGTCCAGCCAGGATCGGGGGCGCGCGTAGTACCGCCACGGTCCGAGGGGTCGAAAAAGGGTGAATGTGCCCACCTGTTCCGGCTCCGCGGCACTCCGCGGAACGGCGTCCAGGTACATCTCGATCCGTTGAAGGAGCAGGTCCCTCGTCATGTCTGCCACGCGCGGACCTTACCGGCATCGATCGACAACAATCGCAACGTGCAGCTGACGGCCATCCAGATCTATCCCGTGAAGTCGATGGCCGGTCCATCCGTCGCTCGGGCCGACGTGGAACCATGGGGTCTGCGCGAGGACCGGCGCTGGGTCGTCCTGGAGCCGGACGGCTCGCGGTTGTCGGCGCGAGAAGAGCATCGAATGCTGGGGCTGTCCGCAACGCCGACGGGTACCGGGGTGGAGCTGCGTTCACGCGATGGTCAGCGCACGGTCGTGGCCACCCCAATCGACGGTGAGCTCGTTCCGACGTCCGTATCGCGCCTCGAGTCGGTTCGATTGGCAGCCGACGACGCGCACGACTGGCTCTCGCGCGCCCTCGACCGTCCCGTGCGGCTCGCCTGGCTGGACGATCCGCGCCGGCGCAGTGTGTCCGAGGACCATGGCGGCATATCCGGGAATTCGTTGACCCTGGCCGACGCCGGACCGCTGTTGCTGACGACGACGGCGTCACTGCGGCAACTCAACGACTGGATCCCCGATGATCAGTCGATCGAGATGGCCAGGTTCCGGCCGAACGTTGTCGTCGACAACGTTCCCGAGCCGTTCGAAGAGGACCGCTGGCGGAGAGTCAGGATCGGTGCGGCAACGTTTCGCTTCACCGAGATCTGCGATCGCTGCGTGCTGACGACGCTCGACCCACAGACGCTCCTCGGCGGGAAAGAACCGCTGCGAACGCTCGCGAGGCATCGCCAGTGGGATCACAAGACGTGGTTCGGTGTGCGTCTCGTTCCCGTCAGCCGCAGCGTCATCCGCGTCGGTGACGACGTCGAGGTACTGAGTCGCGAGTGAACGAACGCCAGGCGCCCTGGACGTACGTGCGGGAGGTTGACAGGCAAGTGATACAACCGTATGGTTGTATCCATGCAAACGGCGACGGACTTCGACCGCATCTTTTCTGCCCTGGCTGACGCCACGCGGCGCGACATCGTGCGTCGCGCGATCGCAGGGGAGGAGGGCGTCGCGGAGATCGCCACGCACTACCCGATGAGCTTCGCGGCCGTCCAGAAGCACGTGGCGATCCTCGAACGTGCCGGCCTGGTGGGCAAGGAGCGCATCGGGCGTCGCAAGGTCGTTCGCACCCAGCAGTCGGGATTGCTCACCGCACAACGTCTTCTCGACGATTACGAGGAGCTGTGGCGCGGTCGCATCGCGCGCATGACCGACATCCTCAACGAATCCAAGGAGGCCAACTCGTGACCGTGACCGACGTCCGCAAGGACTTCGACAATCTGACCCTGGCCATTGCGGCCGAATTCGACGCAACCCCTGAGCGCGTCTGGCAGCTCTGGGCAGATCCGCGCCAGCTCGAGCGCTGGTGGGGTCCGCCGGACTACCCGGCGACGATGACGGCGGTCGATCTGCGTCTTGGCGGCCGCGTCGAATACCACCTGACCGGACCTGATGGCGTCATTCCCCAAAGCCCGTGGGAGGTTCTCGAGTCCGATCCGCCTCGGAAACTCGTCTTCCGCGACGCGGTCGTCGACGAGGACGGCCACCCGGTCGACCAGGGGCCTTCCACCATGACGGTGAAGATCGAGCCGGTCCGCGCGGGACGCACCCAGATGGTCATCGAGAGCAAATTCCACAGCCTCGAGGCCCTCGAACTGGCTGACGAAATGGACATGGGCCAGATGCTCAGTTCGGCAATCGGGCAGATCGACGCGATCCTGGCGGAGACGCCGGCACCGGTTGGAGCTGCCTGACAACTCCAATGCGCCCGAAACACAGGTGGCATGGGGGTATCGTCGCTCCATGGCCGAGCTTGGGCTGGGGAGTCTCGACTACGTCTATGCGCCGAGCTCCGACGTCGCCGCCGACGTTCGGTGGTTCACCGAGACACTCGAGGCCGAGCTCATCTTCGCGATCGAGTCGGGCGGAACGCGCGTCGCCATGCTGCGAATCGGCATCGGTGCGCCACCGATCCTCGTGACCGACCATCTGCCGGACGATCGGCCGATTTTCGTCTACCGCGTAGCCAACCTCAGCGTCACGTCGAAGAGCCTCACGGTCCGTGGTTGGACGGCCGACCGAACCATCGAGCTACCGATGGGTCCGGCGACGACCTTCCACGCCCCGGGTCGCCTTCGCCTCGCCATCTACGAGCCCAGTCGCCCGTTCGTTGTCGATTCGATGGCCGGCCAGCGCGACTTCTGACTGCTGTCGCCCGGACGCACGCGGGAGCGCAGCGCAGACTCGTAGGCATCCAGGTACCGGCTGATCTGACGCTCCTTGGCCGCCGGAATGATCTCCACGATCGCGACTACCACGACGCCGGTCCAGAGCGCGTAGCCGAGGGTGTACAGAAGGTCCGCGAGGACCGCGATGGGCTCGCCGGCAGCCGACGACTTGAGCAGGAACCCCGCCACATGAGCGACCAGCCCGATCACCACGGCGGTCCATAAGGTCCAGTTGCGGAAGCGACGCTCAACGATGCTGCTTCGCAGCTCGGTCATGTGGCCGCCTATCCAGTCCAGCTCTTCCTCGCTGAAACGCAGGCCGCTCTCCGGATCGGCGAATTCCGCCATCGTTGAACCTCCTCTACCGGGGCACTCACTGGAGGCAACGGCCATAGAAGTGCTCGTTGTCCTGCCGGCTGCCGCTCGGCCTGACCAGCCGAAGAACGACCCTGCCGGCACGACCGGGCTGACGCCGTAACGGCCACCGTGGCCACGAAGACCTTCGACCTACCGTCACTTTTCAGCCTTCCAGATGCGCCTCCCGACCGCGCCAGTCACCTTGCACCCGCGACACGGACGAGAAGGGCACGCTCGCGGAACCCCTACCCCTCGCGAATGAACTCCGGCTGTCTCCAGTCATACGGCCCGCTGACCGGCGGCAGACCGAGCAGGGCGGCCGCCGCCTCGTTCTTGCGGAGACTCCCGAGACCCGGTGTAACCGCCTTCAAGCGCGGGAGTCCGGCCAGTGGCGCAAGGTCCTGTGGCTGGAGGTGGCGCATATCGATGAGCTCGGCGGCCTCGAGCGCCGGCGCGGTCCCACGGTCGCTGCGGCCCGGTCGATTGACGGTGCCACCGTCGCCCGGTGACACTCGCGCCATGGAGTCGCAGAGATTCCGAGCCATTCCACAGGCGCGGCCGCAGGGCGGGATTGGGATTGCCATCCCGTTTGATCCGTCCGTCGCATGGGATGACCGCGACGCCTATCACGTCGCTGGGACGATCGGCGGCCACCGGTTCCGCGGCGCTCTCCGCCACGACTCGGAGTGGGCGCTCGAACTCGGACCAACGTGGTGTCGGGATCCCGGCTTTCACCCGGGTGACGAAGTCACGGTCGAGATCGCGCTCGAGGGCCCTCAGTCAACGACGATGGGGGCCGATGTCGCGGAGGCGTTCCGACGCGAGCCAGACGCCGCTCGATTCTTTGACTCGATGCCGACGTTCTACCGCAACAACGTCGCGCGCGCGATCGCCGGCGCGAAGCGGCCTGACACTCGCGCCAAGCGGATCACGGACGCGGTAGCACGAGCCAAGCGTGGGCTGCGCCCGGGCTGACGCATGGGTCGGCCCAACCGTGCGCGTAGAGTGAGGGCCGTATGGAACAGGCTGAATCAACCGCGAGCAAAGGCCGCCTGCCGCCGCGCGGGTTCGTCCGACTCGCCTGGGTATTCCACCGCGCGGCCTACCGAGCGACGGGCGGTCGTCGCGGTCTCTGGCGTCCCAAACCCGATGCATGGGGCACGCTGCTCCTGACGACCGTTGGCCGTCAGAGCGGCACGGAACGAAACGCGATCGTCGCCTACTTCGAGGATGGCCCGAACCTGGTCACGATGGCCATGAACGGGTGGGCGTCGGCCGAGCCTGCGTGGTGGCTGAACCTGCAGGCACACCCCAAAGCCACGGTCGTGTTGAAGGACGGCACGCGCTCGGTGGTCGGTCGCGCTGCAGAAGGCGACGATCGGGCTCGGTTGTGGGACCGCTGGCGCGCGGTCAACAAGGACCTCGACGCGTACGCGAGTCGGCGGCCAAATGGGACCGCGGTGGTGATCCTCGAACCACGGGCAGAAGACCAGTAGCGCTCAGCGGGGACGTGGACGCCGCGATCCGCGAGCTCAAAGCCAAGCCCGGCCGCGAGCTCCAGGTCCATGGCAGCGGCGTGTTGCTGCGATGGCTGCTCGAGCACGACCTCGTGGACGAGCTCAACGTCCGGCTCTACCCGGTGGTGGTGGGCGAGGGGCTTCGCCTTTTCCCGGAGAAGGGACAGACGCACGACCTGGAGCTGGTCGAGTCGCGGTCGACTTCGGGCGGCGTGGCACTCCTCACGTATCGACCCCGCGGGCGGGTGAAGTTCGGCAACGCCGGCTGAGAAGCGATGACCGACGGGTGTGAACCGTCAGGTTTCGGTCATCCGCAAGAACTCGGACACCCGTAGCAGGCCAAGAAACTGTCGCACCGGGAACGGCATGAGACGTCGGCTCGGATCGACGAACAGCCGCGGGCTGCCGAGCTCGTACGTCTTCCTACGCGTCGTCAGCCTGCAGCCACCCGCCGCGATGACGTTCTTGACCCACTGCACGTCCGATCCATAGGTGAGCGCAAAGATCCAATCCTCGCCATCGCGAAACACGTTCAGCGGGCGTCCGGTAGACCCGGCCCGACGTTCGGCCCCGGTACTCGAGCATCCCGAACGCCGGCAGCCAGCTGGCAACGTGGCGCGAGAGCCGATTGAACACGTTGGTCGTGAACGGTCGCAGCACGCGCAACCGAGTGGAAGTCGGTCGCGCAGATTGGCTCATGTCGAGCGTTGTATCACAGGCCCAGTTGGTCGAGGCGCCAAACGCCGAGCGCCTTGCGGTTGTAGATGTCATTGGGATCCGGTGCGCGCTCCAGGATCAGGCTGAGCGGCGCGGGAAAATTGAACGGCGGCGCCTCGAGATCGAGCGGCCGCCAATCGCCGAGATCGATATCGACATTCTCGCCCCAGCCCGGAAAGGTCGTGGCGATCAGGTAACCGCTGCCGCTGCGCCGCAAGTTCGCGATCGTCACGGCCGCGAGATCGTTCGGCAGATGAACAAGGGCGTCGCGGCAGAGGATGGCGTCGGCCCGCGGCAGGTTTGCGCGCGTGATGTCGGCGCAATGGAAGCGATGGCTGGCCGGAAGCGCTATGCGTCGATTGCCATCAATCAGCTCATCTACGATGTCGAAGCCGTCATAGCGTGCGAGGCCCTTCGTGATCTCGAAGATCCACGTCCCGTCGCCACACGGCGCATCGACCAGCGACGTGATGGCCAGGTCTCGAAAGAGCGCTTCGAGACGCGGACGCAGGATCTGTGTCCGCTGAAGCGACGAGCCGGGGCCGGACGGCACCTCGCCTCCCCAGGCGCGCCCATGGAAGATGCGCGTGAAGACGGCAGCCATCTCGGTGTCTTCACGGGCCGAGTCCACCATCGCTGGTCGCCCTCCATCGATTTGTCGGCCACGTACGCTTCCGCATCGAGTTTGGGTGGCTTGGTCAATTAGTCTGGAGGCCAGCGCGAATCGCGAAGATCACAGCCGCGATCACGATGTCGGTAGGGCCCGGATGACTTGCTTCATCCCGTAGACTCGTCGCAGGATGACTGGCCTGCATGGCAGACATCTCGCGACGGCGCCCACCGTCCTGCTGGTGTTGGCGCTCGTAGGTCATGGGTGGCCAACGGCGCCGCAGACCCGCGCTTCCGGTGCGCCGCCCTCAGAGCCAACCTCGTCAGCCGAGCCGGTCGACGCGAGTCCGGTCCCGACCGATGTGCCCAGCCAGCGTCCCGCGCTCGCCTCGGGATCACCCGCCGCGACAGAGACGATACCGTCGGCTTCCTTTGTCCCAGAGCCGACGTTGCCGCCGGCCGTCCAGTCGCTCATCCCCGAGGACATTTTCACGAGACCGGCCGATCCGTTGAACCTCACGCTGGCGACCGATGTCGCAACGGCCGGGACGAAAGAAATCGGTTCGGGCGGTGGCGCTGTTTCTGCGACCGGCGCCGATGGGACTGCGTACAGGTTGACGATTCCGGCTGGTGCATTGGCACTCGCGACGGAGATCACGATGACGCCGATCACCTCGGTCACCGGTATTCCCGTGGAAGCCGGGGTCGAGCACACCCTAGGGGTGGTGTTCGCGCCGGACGGTCTGACGCTTGCGAAGCCGGCAGTTCTGACGGTCGCGCTTCAATCACCCGTCGGCTCCGAGTCGGCCGCCATGCTCACGTTCGGTGGCTCCGGAGAGCAGGCCGGGTTCCAGCCATACGACCAGTCCGACAAAGGGATCACCACGCTCGTCGACCACTTCAGCGGAATCACCTTCTCCTCGCCGTTCGCGATCGACGCCATTCCGCCCTCGATCCGTGTGAAGTTCTTCTCACAGGACCAGGTAGAGGCGCGCCTGATGTCTGAGACCGCGGCCATGCTTGGATTGATACGGGAGCGAGAGCTACTCGGCCTCCCGCCGCTCATCACCGTTTTCGAGCTGGCACGGAGTGCCCTCGGCGCGTTCAAGCGGTTGGTCATCAGCCCCCGCGTGGCGATGGCGGACAAAAGCTGTGCCGACGCAACGCACGCGATGGAGGCCTATCTGGTCTACCAGCGAGTGCGACAACTCCTCGGCGTTGGCGATGATCCGGAGTTCGATCTTGTCGGAGCGGGCATGTTCGTGCCTGCGGCACTAGTTGATCTCGCAGTCAGCCTCTGCTTCAAGGAGGCATACGACCTCTGCGCAAGGACGGGCGACTTCCCATCACTTGCCATGTACTACCTGTTGTTCTTCGAGCGAGAAGAGCTCATGGCAGGCGACCCGTCTGCAGAGCACCTCGCGGCGGCCCGCGACTACATGTCACGTTGTGGACGGTGGCGAGTAAAGCTTTCGACGACGATCTACGATCCCGGGGCCGGCCACGATCCCTACGAGAACGAGGCCACGCGCGAATACTTTGTCCAATGGAAGCCCGGCGAGGGTTCGTACGGGCTGATCGGATCGACCATTGCGGGTTCCGGAGAGGTCGACCAGACGAAGATCACTCATGTCGGATCGTGCTCTCCGGCGACCATCACCAGGATTTCGGAGCGGACTCCATTCGAGCGCCGAGATCACGGCGATCGCATTCGACCACTACTTCGGGCCTACGCTGACGGGAGATCTGATTCCTCCGGTACCAACCACGCTGACGCTCGTCGTCAATCTCGGGCAGGGCATCCACGACTACTGGTGCAACAAGCCGGACGGCGCCAGGTACGACGATTGGACGGAAGTGTTCGGCAGCGCCTACATCGTGATGGCGAGGAACCAGCACCAGAAACTGAGCTTCAAGGATCTGGAGGCCATCGGCGCCGGCGAGTTCCAGTTTCCCGTGAAGCTGGGCTGGCAATTCAGCGGGAGCCCGTATCGGGCCGTGAACGTCGTTGAAGGCCGCTGGGAAATCGCTCGCGGGCCGGGCGGCCACTCATACCAGGACGCTCGACTGGAGGTGATTGTCGAGCACGAACCGCTGTAATGACTGTCGGGAGTCCGCGAGGTAGTCGACCGACCGACGTTATGGGTCGCTCGCTTCGAGCGTCGTATCAGGTCCACTTGATCGTGGCGCCAAACGCTGAGGGCCTTGCGGTTGGCCTTGGCGCGCTTCAGTCTCCGCCAAGGTTTCGCCTGGCGAGCCCTCGTACCAACGCAGGACTCGGAGTGCACGCAGCGTGTTCCAGCGACTGGGAGTGCCCTCGGCGCCATCGAGCTCGAAGTGGACCGTGCCTTCGCGGTGCACGTTCTCCAGCGGCCAGCGACCGTCCGCGTCCGGTTTGCCCTTCACCAGCTGGATCGCTTCGTCGACGCGCTCGTCGGGCCGCACGCCGGCATCGCGGAGGTAGTCGAGTCCACGCAGGACGTCGTAGAACCAGTACGTCGGGAAGGAGAACTGCAGGAAGCGAGGCGTGACCACCTCGCCCGTGGACTGTCGCCGGAACAGGTGGCGATCGAGCAGGTACGTCTCGCCGCGCTGTCGAGCGGCAGTGACGTCCGCCTGCGGACCGATCGCGCGCTCGTACTCGAGCAGTCCCTCGAGGACGCTGATGCTGGTATCGAACGAGCCGCGAACCGAGCCGTTCTCCTGCTCGCAGTTCCAGCCGCCATCAGCCATCTGCTCGCCGAGCAGGCGATCGACGACTCCGCGTACGTCTTCACCGAAGTACGCGCCGATAGTGACGACCCGGCCGTTGATGCAGGGCTCGACCTCGCCCTCGAAGAAGCGCATGTTCCGGTCGTAATCCCAGCGCGCGTCGCGAACCCTGGGAATGGCCCGGCGCGCTTGCTCGCTGTCCGGGTCGAGACCCAGGTCATGCAGCAGCTTCAGGGTGAAGAAGGTTGACGTGAACAGCGGCGCGAACGTGCCACCGCCCCACAAGCCCGTGTCCGGATCCTGGAGCGCGAGCAGGCGAGCGCCCCAGCCCTCGACGGCAACCTTGCCACGTTCGTTTGCCACCTCGTCGGCCGGTGAATCGAGCAGGTCGCGCATGACCTGCCAGCGGATCGCCGGATCCGAATCCATCAGCCAGTCGACCGTGTCCCGAGTCACCGTGAGCGAGGTGTCGGCGATGGTCAGGTCATTCGTCATGGCGTCGATGGTGGCACCCGGTCCCGACAGTGCATGACAGGAATCTCGCCGCCACCGGCACGAAGCCAACACGAGCGTGAGCCAGTCAGTAGACCAGTGGCACGAACTTGCGGGTCCGGTTGCGGTACTCGAGGTACGCGGGGTGCCGTTGGGCCAGCCAGAGCTCCTCGCGCCGTGACTTGAGGTCGAAGAGAACGCACAGGGCGAGCCAGAACGCGAGTGCCAGCCACGAACCACTGATGAGGCACGCCCCGAGCGCCGTGAGCAGCACGCCGCTGTAGATGGGGTGTCGCACCCAACGGAACGGTCCACCAGTAATCAGCTCGTGGCGTTCCGTCGGGCGTGGGAACGGCGTCAAGAACGATCCCAACGCCACGCTCCCCCAACCGATCACGAGCAGGCCGGCCACGCACGCCGCGGTCCCAAGGAGCCTGAACGCCAGCGGCGGCTCGTCGCCCTGGCTGATCGCGAGCAAGCGCGGCGAGCGCAATCAGGCCGAACAGGGCCAGCTGGAGGATGACCCACCCTTCACCACGCCGACCAAGCGACGGGATACGCGTCTGCACCCCACCAGCGTGATCGCGTCGGGCGTCGTCTGCAGCACCGATCGCAGCGGAACCGGAGAGAGCCTGAGCGTCAAGCGGTTGCCGCAACGATCAGGCAATTTCCCAGCCCCTGACGGCCATCCCAGGTCCAGCCGATCAACCGGTATAGACGGGAGTTCCAACAGCCGAGTTGTAGCCTCTGCAAGAAGTGGCAATCATCGAGACGGACGGCCTGTCGAAGCACTACGGGTCGGGCCGATTCCCACCGTTACGGCGTCACGAAGTTGTCCCTGCGCTGCGCGATCTGACAGTCAGCGTTGACGAGGGCGAGATCTTCGGTTTTCTCGGGCCCAACGGGGCAGGCAAGACGACGACCATTCGGCTGCTGCTGGGTCTGCTTCACCCGACGTCGGGCGGCGCCCGAGTGCTGGGTCACGACATCGTCGGCAGGGGCAGCCTCCTGATTCGTGCCGCGACCGGCTATCTGCCCGGCGGCATCGCGCTGTACGACACGCTGACCGGTGAGGAGATGCTCGACTACCTGGGCCGCCTCACTGGCCGACCCACGACGTTACGAGCCGAGCTGACGGACCGTTTGGAGATGTCGGAGCAGACGCTCAAACGCCCGGTGCGCGACTACTCCCGCGGCATGCGCCAGAAGATCGGCATCATCCAGGCGCTGCAGCACGACCCAGAGCTGGCAATCCTCGATGAGCCCACGGAGGGCCTCGACCCGCTCATGCAGCGCGCGTTCTATGACGTACTCGACGAACGGCGGAAGGCTGGCCGCACGATCTTCTTCTCGTCGCACGTGTTGTCGGAGGTCGAACGGCTGTGTGACCGGGTGGCGATCATCCGTGCCGGCAAGATGGTCGCGCTGTCAAACGTGCCCGACCTGCTGGCGAACCGCCGCAGGCACGTCGAGATGCGCTTCGAAGGCGAGCCTCCGGCGCTCGCAGGCGTCGCCGGCGTGTCGAACGTCGTCGTCCGTCCGAGCCACCTGTCGTGCCAGCTCCAGGGTGACGTGCAGCCGTTCCTGGCCGCCATCCGCGGCGCCGCGATCAGGGACCTCACCATCGAGCCGGCGCGCCTCGAGGAGGCGTTCCTCGAGTACTACGCCGACGACGACCCAGCCGAGGTCACCGCGGCTGCAGCACTCTCGGAGGCAGCCAAATGAGCACGACCGTGTTTCGGCACGTCGTGCGCCAGAACCGGTTGCGGCTGTTGGTCGTCATGGCCGCGCTGACCGCCTGGGGGACGTTGATGCCCATCGTGTACGCCACGTTCGGCGTCCAGATGCAGGCCATCGTCGGCCAGTTTCCGGGCTTGCAGCAGTTCATGCATTTCGGTGGCGGCGACCTGTTCACCCTGTCCGGATCGATCGCGGTGGGCTTCATCCACCCGATCGCGATCGCGCTGCTGTCCGTTTTCGCCATCGCCTTTCCGCTCAGCGGCGTCGCCGGTGAGCGGCAGCGCGGAACGCTCGAGATCGTCCTCGCTCGGCCCGTCTCGCGTCGGTCGTATTACGTGACGCTCCTCGCTGCGACCGCCATCTTCATCGGACTGGCCGTCGCGGCAATGCTGGTCGGCATGCTCCTCGCCGCCACTGCGGCAAACGTCCTCGACCAGCTGAAGCTGGAAAACATCCCGTGGCTGTGGCTGAACGGTGTTCTGCTCTACCTGGCGATCGCATCGGTGTGTTTCGCAGCGTCAGTCAGCTTCGACCGGCTGGCCCCGGCTGCGGGCGTCGTGCTGGCAATCGTGCTGATCGCGTACGCCCTGGAGATCATCGGCTCGCTCTGGCCGGACGCCGACTGGCTCCAGCCCTACTCGCTGTTCCACTACCTGCAGCCTGACCTCGTCCTGCGCCAGGGCCTGCAGGTGTTCGACACGTTGCTGCTGGTGGTGGTCGGCGCAGCCGCCGTCGTGTACGCCCTCGTGGTCTTCCCGAGGCGCGATTTGGCTGCGCCGGCATAGTGGCACCCGGGCGCCGGCGCCCATGCGACGCCGGTGGCCGTATGACGCAGGCGGCTGCGTTGGACGCCTAGCGTGCGATATCGGCGGCGATGGCCGCAGCCTCGTCGCCCACGCCATAGAAGATGCCTGACTTCCGCCAGTGCAGGAAGTGCATGCCCAGGAAGTAGAGCCCTCGACTATCGGCGTAGTCAGAGCGCTGAGCTGGGTAACCGGTCACATCGAGCGTCGCCGGTCTCACCCACGAGAAGTCGTACGAGTAGCCGGCCGACCAGAGGAGGGTGGAAATCCCTTCGGTAGCGAGGTCGACGGCCAAGGGCTCCACCCGCTCGAAGGCGTCGGTGCCGACGTAGTCGTCGGCCGGGTCCGCCGGCGGGGCGTCGAAGGCTCCCGACTCGACGAGCTTGTCGACGTCAGAGCGAAGCTTCGCGGCATAGTCGTCGCCCCCGCGAACGTTGTCGTCCCGGTCGGCTGGCGAACTGGGCGCTGTTGCCGTCGAGTGCCGTCAGTCGGCCGAGCACCTGCTGCACCGCGGTGTGCCATCTGGTGCAGATTGAGCGTCCGGCCACCGCCCTTGCCCGATAGGTACGGATTGCTCAGCCCACGCGCCGCGAGCGACGGAAGCGTCTCGACGGACTGCTCGAAAAGGCCGAGTCTCTCCCACCAGCGGAAACCGTCGCTGCCTCGATATCGGCGCGGCAGACGCCCAGCCTTGCCCGTGCTGATGTGGACGCGTCGGCCCGCATCGAGCAGCTCGTCGGCAAGCTGCATGCCGGTCTGCCCACTGCCGATGATCAATACGCCGCCCTGTGGCAGTTGGTCGGGATTGCGGTACGAGCTCGAGTGCAGTTCGAAGATGTCGCGCGAGGGCGCGCCGATTCCGGCTGGGCGCTTGGACTTCTGAAACGTCCCGGTGGCGATGACGAGGGATCGTGCCTCGAATTCGCCCTGGTTGGTCTGGAGTCGGTAGCCGCCGCCAGGCGCGTCTGTGACCTCCGTCGCCTCGACACCGGTGACGACGTCACCGCCTGTGCTGGCTGCGTAGCGCTCGAGGTGGCGGACAATCTCGTCGCGCGGAATGAAGCCGTCCGGCTCGGGGCCCGTGTACTCCGCGCCTGGCAGCCTGACCGTCCAGTTGGGCGTCACCAACGTGAACGAGTCCCATCGCTCACGCCACTTGGCGGCGACGGTTTCGCGCTCCAGGACGAGATGGTCGATCCCGCGCGCCGCCAGTTCGTGACGAGCGGCCAAGCCGGCTTGACCCGCACCGACCACGATGACGTCCCACCGCCTGCGCACTTGACGATGCTAAGCGGCCGCGCCGTTCCACCCCGCCAGACGCCATGAGATAGCGTTCGCTTCATGACCCTCGACGACTTCCCCCGCGTGCCGCTGCTGTTCGGCCCGTCGCCCGTGCACCCGCTGCCGCGCCTCTCCGCCGCGCTGGGCGGCAAGGTCGAGATCTGGGCCAAGCGCGAGGACTGCAACAGCGGCATCGCGTTCGGCGGCAACAAGGTGCGCAAGCTCGAGTACCTGGCGGCCGACGCGCATGGCCAAGGGCTGTGACACGCTGGTCTCGATCGGCGGCATCCAGTCCAACCACACCCGCGCCGTGACCGGCGTGGCGCGCCACCTCGGTCTCGACGCCGTGACCGTGCAGGAGCACTGGGTCGACTGGGACGACCCGGGCTACGAGATCGTGGGCAACCTCCAGCTGACCCGGATCATGGGCGGCGACGTGCGCATCGATCCCTCAGGCTTCGACATCGGCATCCGCGACTCGTGGAAGGCTGCGCTCGAGTCGGTCGAGGCCACGGGCGGCAAGCCCTATCCCATCCCCGCCGGCGCGTCCGACCATCCGCTCGGCGGTCTCGGCTTCGCCAACTGGATCCGCGAGGTCGCCGCGCAGGAGAAGGAGCTCGGCGTCTTCTTCGACACGGTCATCGTGTGCACGGTCACGGGCTCGACCCACGCCGGGATGATCGCGGGCACCGCGCTCGAGGGCAGGGGAGACCGGCGGGTGATCGGCATCGACGCCTCGAGGACGCTGCAGAAGACGGTCGACCAGGTGAGCCGGATCGCGCGATCGACCGCGGCCGCGATCGGCGTCGAGCGCGAGCTGCGCGATGACGAGATCACCGTCGTCGACGGCTACGCCGGACCCGCCTACGGCATCCCCGACGAGCCGACCATCGAGGCCATCCACCTGGCCGCCCGGACCGAGGGCATGCTCACCGACCCGGTCTACGAGGGCAAGTCGATGGCCGGCCTCATCGGCATGATCAGGGCAGGGGAGATCCCCGCCGGCTCACGCGTGCTCTACGCGCACCTCGGCGGGCAGCCGGCGCTCAGTGCCTACGCGCATACGCCGGGGCTGGGCGGGTAGACGGAAGGGCGACAGGTCACGCCCAACCTTTTCAGCTTCGATCCACCGGACCGCATTCGATCGTGGCAGTAACCGGGATGTTGTCCTTGGTCGTGCCGTCGATCGACCAGATGATCGTCGCGCCGTTGTCGGTGAGGGATGCGGTTCCGCTTCCTTCCGTGGCACTCGGCGTCAACGTGGTGATGCTGAACTCCGGCGCGTTCAGCACGGTCACCGGCGCCATCAGCACCTGGAAGTAGAAGGCTTTCGGGCTGGCTCCGCCCTCGATCGCCGAGAACGTCGCGCTGCTGATTCCCGTGGTTGCGTTCACGTCAACGAACGTCGCGCCTGAACCCGTGCTCGAAATGTTGCAGTCCGTCTTGGGACCCGAGGTGTCGTACGTACCCGCGAGTGGGCCGCTTCCAACCACCAAGTGGACCTTGGAACCGGTCCCTGTGGCCGCCGCGTTGGACGCGCCTGCCTGCTGTGTGGCTTCTGCCGATTGGGTGCCTGGCGCTGACTGTGTGGCTGCCACCGCCTGAGACTGCGTGGCCGGGCTTACGGCAACCGAACTGGTGGCCGCGCCGCCGCCGCATGCCGCAACCAGCGTGATCAATCCGGCACAGATGGCGAGGGAACGAGGCTTCAAGGGGTCACCTTCCACTTCGCGATCAGTCGTGCGTCGCGATGAGGCCACCCTAACAGGCACTGAGACGTCGGCGCGGCATACGCCCGGACTGCGCGGATAGCGCAGGGTCAGGGCGCTTGACGGTTTCGCTATCCAGATCTACTGTACGGACATCTTCCGTACACAGAGTAGGGCTGATCAGTGACGCTTACCCGCGCCCGCAAAGCCGACCGGCTCGAGTTGCGACTTGATGCGAGTCAACGCCGACTCCTGGAGGAGGCGGCACAGGCAGAGGCTGTGTCGTTGAGTGCGTTCGTGCTCGCCCATGCCACCGAGGCCGCAAGCCAGGTGCTGGCGGATCGGACGCACTTCCTCCTTCCAGACGAACGGTGGGACGCCTTCGTACAGTTCTTGGAACGGGACGAGCGACCGCAGCCTGAACTGGCCGCCTTCCTCACTCGATCGAGCGTCTTCGATACTGAGTGACAGCTTTCCGCGACCGGAAGCGCTTCGCGCCGACCATGATGTCGCGGACTTCGACTGCTGCTCGGAACAGCAGACCGCCTGGCTTCGGCGCCACGCCTGGCAGGCACAGAACGCAGACTCGGCACGCGTCTACGTCGTGTGCAAGCCGGGCACCACGACCGTCGCCGGTTACTACGCACTGTCCGCCGGAGCGGTTGCGCATGACAGTGTCTCGCCACGCGTCACCAAGGGCGTGGGCCGTTACCCGGTTCCTGTCGTCGTTCTCACGCGGCTGGGCGTGGACGTGTCAGTCCAGGCTATGGGGCTTGGGTCGAGCCTGGTCCGCGACGCGCTGTTCCAAACCGCGCTGGTTGCGGAACGGATCGGCATCCGGGCGCTCTTGATTCACGCCGAGACCCGCGAGGCCGCGGCCTTCTACCAGCGGATCAGTCCGGCGTTCGAGGAATCACCGACCGACACGCTTCACCTGATTCTCCTGATGAAGGATCTGCGGTCAGCGCTTCGGGCGACGCAACGTCGTGACCCGATGACGCCGCCGACCACCGGCCCGGTGTGAACGCCAATGCGGAGCCGCTACGGCTCGCCGGTCGGGTGACGCTTACCGCTTCTTCGATCATCGCCAGGCCCAGGCTGACCGTGTTCACGGCTTGATCTCGGACGAGCGCACTCGCGTGTCTGGTGGCCGTTGACAAGGCGCCAGAATGGTCGACAGTCTGTCGCCATGGGTAACTCCGCCCCCCTGAAGCGTCGTCGCTTGACCGTCGATCTGCCAGCCGAGTCAGAGGCCGCTACTCGGTCTCTGACCACACGCTATTTCCGGGGCGTGACCACCGATACCGTACGTGCCTCTCTGTCGCTGCTGTCGTGGGTGCTCGAGGCGAGGCGATCCGGAAAGCGCGTGATCGCCGTTCCCGCCGATTCGTCGCCGGAGCGCTACGAGGAGCCGGTGTTGGCCGGTGTTGAGGAACAGCTGAACGACGTGCCCGACTGGCTGGTGGCTCGTCCGCACCCATGGCGAACGCAGCTGTGGATCAAGGTCGTCGACTCACGGCAGGCGATCTCGCTCGAACTGTTGAAGTCGAAGGCTGGACTCCGGAGCAGGCCGCAACGGAGTTCGATCTTCCTCTGGAGGCCATTCTCGAGGCGACCAGGTATCTGGCTGAGAACCGGGAGCTCGTGCTCGCCGAGGAACTGGAGAATGAGATCGCGGCGAGGACAGGCGGACCAGTGCCCGCGTGAGGCTGCTGGTCGACGAGGACCTCGCGAGTCGCGCAGTTGCTACGCCGGCTGGAGGATGTGCTTCCGAAAGGTGTTTTGCCGCCCGACCGATCGACGACTGACGAACAAGTCTGGCAGCGAGCTCAGAGGGAGTCCGCCGCGATCCTGACCGGCAACGCGGTCGACTTCCTGGCGCTGGCGGCCCGCTCTGAGAGCCATAACGGACTGTTGCTTGTCTACCGCTCCAACGACCGACGCACGGACCTGCGAGCGACTGCCATCGCGCGCGGCGTCGCGGCCATCGCGGCGCGGTATCCAGATGGTCTGAGAGGTCTCATCCTTCCTGTCAACGACTTCGCCCGGATCGCTTGATTAGGGGAGGAGTTCGATGCTGAGGTCTGCGGGGTCTTCGGCGAGCCCGATGATCGAATAGGTTCTCATCGTCGCGTGTCCGCGCAGTTCCGTGTCGCCCTGCGCCTCGCCTTGGAAGTGATGGCGGACCAGGTTCCAGGTCTCGTTCGCTCACCAGGCTCCGACTGCTCTCCTGGATGCGCAGCGCGAGGAGCGTGCCAACCGCTGCGGCACCGAACAGAAGAACGTCGAGCGCCATGTCGACTCGGACCGGTGTACAGCTCGACGGCGACGATGAAGCCGATGGCGATGACGGCGGCGTGCGCACACCGGCGTAGATGAATTCGTCGTCGCGCCACGAATGCCCACGCGAAGAGCAGTGTGGTGGCGGCCACGCCGTAGCCCGGAAGGATGCCGGCGACAAGCGCGAGCGTCAGGATCACGATGCCGTTGGCCGTCGTGAGCAGCGTGGCCAGCGCGTGCTGGCGGTCAAGTGTGCGTGCCCAACCCGACAGCGCGGCAACAGCGAAGCTGGTCGTGGACATCGCAAGACCGACCGCTACCGCGAACCCGTCGTCGAGGTTGGTCCTAACAGGCAACAGGACGGTCGCGAGCGCCCAGACGACTCCCGACGCGAGGGCGATGGTTCGAAAACCGTTCAGGCTCTCGCGGCCGGCGTCCCGCTGGTAATGCTTCTCCAGCTCGCCGTCAACGAAACCAAGTGTGAGCCGATGCTGCGCCCCACGGGTTGCGACCGACCCTGACATCGCCACAGGGTAGGTCCACGGCCGACCCGAAGTACGTACGACTGACTGCGCCTCTCCGTCGCCGCCCGGTGCTTCCGTGTGCGCAGATCGGCAACAATTGCCATTCACCGCGGAGCTCGGCTGACGGCGGGCGCCTGGGGGCGACGGGAGGTTCCTAGGGTGGCTAAATTCGAAATCGGCGTGTGCCTGCCGATCTACCAATACGGGCCGGAGCGCATCACGCCGCGCTGGCCGGAGATCCGCCAAGTCGCAACCAACGCCGAACAGATGGGCATGGACACGCTATGGGTCCCGGACGAGTTGCTCTGGCGTAGCGACACCAGCACGCCGCAGGGTTTCTGGGACTGCGTGTCGATGGCTGGTGCCGTCGCCGCGATCACGTCCCGGATCAAGATCGGCTCGTGGGTTCTGTCGGCCCTGCATCGCAATCCCGGGATCATCGCCAAGACCGCGGAAACGCTGGACGAGATCAGTGGCGGCCGTTTCGTCTTCGGGCTTGGCGCAGGACACGCGGGGTCACAGGCGCACACGTTCGGGCTGCCCGAGAACATGGTCAACGCGCGATGGGAGGAGGCGCTCCAGATCATCATCCCGCTCATGCGAGACGGTCATGTGACCTTCGAAGGCACGTACCACCGTGCGCACGACCTGGTCCAGCAACCCGTCGGTCCTCGTCCCCACGGGATCCCCATCCTCATCGGTGGTCAGAAGGCAAAGGGAATCCGGCTGGCCGCGCTGAACGCGGACGTCTGGAGCACCTACTCAGTGGAGCATGCGACGCTCGAGGAGCTTGGCCCCAGGATGCAGCTGTTCGAGGAGATCTGCGGCGAAATCGACAAGGACCCTCGCTCGATCGGGCGGGCTGCCGGTGTCGAGGTACGCCCGCTTGACAGGGCCGGCGACACGGACGATTACCTTGCTGGGCCGGCCGAGCGGATCGCGGACACGCTGCGCTCGTTCCGCGAGGCGGGATACACGCAAGCCGACCTGATGGTCGGCCCCGGCACGATCGAGGCATTCGACGCGCTCGCCCCGGTCGTCGAGTTGCTTGCGGCCGATTGAGGGACGAAGAGCACGGGGCAAAGCTTCGGCGCCTGGCCGAGCGCACCCACACCAGTCCGGGGACCATCGCCCGGTCGCTCCTGTCGTCGGCGATCGACGAGGCGGACCCCGACCCGCGCGACATGACAGAGTGTTCGGTCCGGCGAGGCCGGCGACTGATCTCGCTAATGTGCCTTTCGGATCGGGCGGTCATCAGCTGCCCGATGTAGTCTCGGTCCCTGGGCGCCCGATCACCCCTTCGTGTACGCGCACAGCACGGCCGGGAGACCTGAGTGGCGCCGCACTGGGAAGCAGTCGATGGCAACGAGGCGGCCGCACGCGTCGCCTACGCCCTGTCCGAGATCATCGCGATCTACCCGATCACCCCCGCATCGCCCATGGCCGAGCACTCGGACGATTGGTCGGCGGCCGGTAAGCCGAATCTCTGGGGCCAGGTGCCGCACGTGATCGAGATGCAGTCCGAGGCCGGCGCCGCCGGCGCGCTCCACGGCGCCCTCCAGAAGGGCAGCCTGGCGACGACGTTCACGGCCAGCCAGGGCCTCCTGCTGATGATCCCGAACATGTTCAAGATCTGCGGGGAGTTGACGCCCGCCGTCATCCACGTCGCGGCGCGGACCATCGCGACGCACGCCCTGTCGATCTTCGGCGACCACAGCGACGTGATGCACGCGCGCAGCACGGGCTGGGCGATGCTCGCCTCCGCTTCCGTCCAGGAGGCCCACGACATGGCGCTCGTGGCGCACGCCGCGACACTGCGCAGCCGGGTCCCGTTCCTGCACTTCTTCGACGGCTTCCGAACGAGCCACGAGGTCGACAAGATCGAACTCCTCGCGGACGACGACCTGCGCGCGCTGATCCGCGAGTCGGACGTGCTCGACTTCCGGCGCCGTGGCCTTACGCCGGACGCGCCCGTGGTCCGCGGCACGGCTCAGAACCCGGACGTCTTCTTCCAGGCACGCGAGGCGGCCAATCGGTTCCACGACGCCGTGCCGGGCATCGTCGCCGACGTCATGGCCGAGTTCGGAGAGCGGACGGGCAGGCATTACAACCTGGTCGACTACCACGGCGCGCCCGACGCCGAGCGGGTCGTGATCGTCATGGGCTCCGGCGCAGGTGCGCTGCGGGAGACCGTTGACGTGTTGAACACCTCGGGCGCGCGCGTGGGCATGGTCACGATCCGGCTGTTCCAGCCGTTTCCGATTGACGCGCTCCTCGAGGCGCTGCCGCGGACGACGCGAGCGATCGCGGTCCTCGACCGGACGAAGGAGCCCGGGGCCGTTGGCGAGCCGCTCTACCTCGCGGTGCGAGCGGCACTTGCGGAGGAAGCGGAGGCTGGCCAGTCGCGCTTCGAGAAGGCGCCCCGCGTGGTCGGCGGCCGCTACGGGCTCGCATCCAAGGAGTTCACGCCGCAGATGGCCAAGCCCATCTTCGACGAGCTGGCAGCGCCGGCGCCACGCCGCCGCTTCACGGTCGGCATCTACGACGATGTGACGAATCTGTCGCTGCCGATCGACGAGGAGTTCGCTCCGCCGCGGCCCGCCAAAGAGGTCCAGGCGATGTTCTACGGCCTGGGCGCGGACGGGACGGTCGGGGCGAACAAGGCATCGGTCAAGATCATCGCCGAGGACACGGACCTCTTTGCGCAGGGCTACTTCGTCTACGACTCCAAGAAGTCGGGTTCCATGACCATCAGCCACCTGCGCTTCGGTCCCGAGCCGATCCGCTCCACGTACCTCATCGATCAGGCCGACTTTGTCGCCTGCCACCAGTGGGGCCTGCTCGGCAAGGTGCGCATGCTCGACCATGCCAAGCCCGGCGCGACCTTCCTGCTCAACTCGCCATACGCGCCCGCCGAGGTGTGGGAGCACCTGCCCGCCGACGTCCAGCGCGAGTTGATCGAGAAGAACATCAGCCTGTGGGTCATCGACGCCCTCGCGGTCGCGGCGGAGACCGGGCATGGGCAACCGGATCAACACGATCATGCAGCCGTGCTTCTTCCAGCTGGCGGGCGTCCTGCCGGCGAACGAGGCCATCGCCCAGATCAAGCACTTCGTCGAGAAGACCTATGCCAAGCGTGGCGAGGCGATCGTTACCCGCAACTACGCCGCCATCGACCAGAGCTTGCAGCGCCTCTCGCAGGTGCCGCTCGGAAACCCGGCCGCTGACGGTGCGATGGGATTTGCGCTGCCGGAGCACGCGCCGGAGTTCGTCGAGCGCGTGACGGCCGTGATGATGGCCGGTGACGGTGATCGACTACCCGTGAGTGCCATGCCGGTTGACGGCACATTCCCGGCCGGTACGACGAAATACGAGAAGCGCGCGATTGCCCAGAGCATCCCGGTCTGGGACCCATCCATCTGCATCGACTGCGGCAAGTGCGCGATGGTCTGCCCGCACGCCACCATCCGCATGAAGGTGTTCCCGGAGTCGTCGCTCGATGGTGCGCCAGACAGCTTCATCCACAAGGAGTTCCGATCGCGCGAGCTGCCCGGCCATCGCCTCGTGATCCAGGTCGCCCCGGACGATTGCACCGGCTGCGGCGTCTGCGTCGACGTCTGCCCCGCGAAGTCGAAGACGGAAGTGCGGCACAAGGCGATCAACATGGAGCCTGTTCTCGAGCACCGCGATGTTGAGCGTGAGCGCTGGGACTTCTTCCAGACGATCCCACGGCTTGCCGGCGATCTCGTGTCCCCGGACACGGTGAAGGGCAGCCAGCTGCTCGAGCCCCTCTTCGAATTCTCGGGCGCGTGTGGTGGATGCGGCGAGACACCGTACATCCGCCTGGTCAGCCAGCTCTTCGGCGACCGGATGATCGTCGCCAACGCCACCGGCTGTTCCTCGATCTACGGCGCGAACCTGCCGACGACGCCCTGGACCGTGAACGCCGCCGGCCGCGGTCCGGCATGGAACAACTCACTATTCGAGGACAACGCCGAGTTCGGCCTCGGCTTCCGGCTTGCGCTGGATGCGCAAACGGACCAGGCACGGCGCTTGTTGGAAGGGCTCGCGCCGGAGATCGGGGCGGAGCTCGTCGCCGAGGTGCTCGCGGCGGAGCAGGCGGACGAGGCGGCGATTCGGCAGCAGCGCGAGCGGGTCGGCCAGGTCAAAGGGGCGCTGGAGAAGCTGGCGCCGTCGAATGCCGAGGCGCGATCATTGCTCGCTCTCGCCGACAGCCTTGTCCGTCAGGGGATCTGGATCATCGGTGGCGATGGCTGGGCGTACGACATCGGCTTCGGTGGGCTCGACCAGGTGCTGAGCTCGGGCCGAAACGTCAACATCCTCGTGCTCGACACGGAGGTCTACTCGAACACGGGCGGACAGGCCAGCAAGGCCACACCGCGCGGCGCCGTGGCCAAGTTCGCAGCGGCGGGCAAGGGAAACACCAAGAAGGACCTCGGCGCGATCGCACGCGCGTACGGGAACGTCTACGTCGCGCAGGTCTCGATGGGTGCCAACGACCAGCAGACGCTTCGCGCCCTGCTCGAGGCGGACGCCTGGCCGGGACCCTCGCTCGTGATCGCGTACTCGACGTGCATCGCCCACGGTATCGACATGTCGCTCTCGATGAGCCACCAGAAGGACGCCGTACGCTCCGGATACTGGCCGCTCTACCGCTTCCGGCCGTCAGAGGTCGAAGGCGGCCAGCCGTTCAAGCTCGACTCGACACGGCCGTCGATCCCGCTGCGCGACTTCACGGCCTCGGAGACGCGCTTCGCAGTCCTGGAACGGATCAACCCGGCGCGCGCTGCCGAGCTTGCGGCACTGGGCCAGGCAGACGTCGACGAGCGCTGGCACTACTACGAGCAGCTGGCCGGTGTCAGCCGGACTGTCCCGCATTTGCCCTCGCCCGAGGTACGTGAGGAAGTCGAGAGCGACGCAGGCCTGCCCCCGGCCGATGAGGTGGCGTCGTGACGTACGACACGGGCAGCCGGACGGTCGACACAACCTGCCGCTATCTCGGCTTCGAGCTTCGATCGCCGCTGGTCGCCTCCGCCTCGCCGCTCACGGGGAGGGCAGAAGCCGGCGCGATCCTCGAGGCGTCGGGCGCGGGAGCGATCGTCCTGCCATCGCTTTTCGAAGAGGAGATTCGCGCCGAAGAGCTGGGGCTGAACGCCGCGCTGGAGCAGGGGACCGAGCACTTCGCCGAGGCGCTCGACTACTTCCCCGCGGTGCCCGAGCTGATCGATGCCGGGGAGCGCTACCTCGCGAACCTCGCCCAGGTCCGCGCACGCGTGTCGGTGCCGTTGATCGCGAGCCTCAACGCGACCAGCGAGGGCGGCTGGGTCCGCTATGCCCGATTGCTGGCTGACGCCGGTGCCGACGCGATCGAACTCAATGTCTATCACCTGGCGGCGGACCCACACCTCTCCGCGGCGGACGTGGAGGAGGCGGACCTCGACATGATCGCCGCCGTGCGGGCTGCTGTGAGCGTGCCGCTCGCGGTCAAGCTGAGCCCGCACTACACGGCGTTCTCGTCATTCGCCGCACGCGTCGTCACGGCCGGTGCTGACGGCCTCGTGCTCTTCAATCGCTTCTACCAGCCGGATCTCGATCTCGACTCATTCGACGTGACGCCCAACCACGAGCTCTCGCGCCCCGCCGACGCGCGCCAGGCTCTGCGCTGGATCGGGATCCTGCGGGCCCAGCTCGGACCAGACGTTTCGCTCGCTGCGACGACGGGCATCTGGAGCGGCATGGACGCGCTGAAGCTGATCGCGGTCGGAGCCGACGTGGCGATGACGACCTCGGCATTGCTGCACCGTGGGCCGAGTCATCTCGGCACCATGCTGGCCGACCTGAAAGCGTGGCTGATCGAGCACGAATACGAGTCGGTCCGCCAGCTGCGTGGCAGCGCCAGCGCCTCCTCGGTAGCCGATCCGTCAGCCTTCGAGCGGGCCAACTACATGCGGAACCTCCGGAGCTGGAGCTGGCCCGCCGGCCTCGAGCCGATGACTCCGTCCGGCAAGCGGTGACGGTCCCCACACACCGATAGGAACCGATCGGAGTCCGTGGGACGCCGCGGATCTTGTCCCCGCCGAGTTCCTCGTGCTACGCTGATCCCGTGCTACACGAGGTATCCCAATGGCAAACCTGACGATCACCGTTGACGAGCGCGTTCTGCGCAGGGCGCGGATCAAGGCGCTCGAGCAGGGGACGTCTGTGAACTCACTGGTCAGCGAGTACCTGACCCGATTCGCCGGAATGGGCACGACCGAGAAGGCATTGACCGAGTTCCTGGAGATCGCCAAGCGTTCCCATGCCGGCAGCGGCCCGGAAGGGCGGACGTGGCGCCGAGAGGATCTCTATGACAGGCCGGCCGTGCGCGCTCGCTCGTGATCGGGCGCGCGTTCGTAGACACCAACATCTGGGTCTACGCAGTTGACGACGACGAGCCGCAGAAGCAGGCGCAGGCTCTTGAGGTGCTGGAGCCCACCGCGGGCAGGGACCTGGTCGTCTCGGCCCAGGTGCTCGGCGAGTTCTGGGTCGTGATCCGCCGCAAGCTTGCCGATACGCTCCCGGAGCAGGACGCGATCGCGCTGGTGGACCGGATGCGCAGCCTCCCGGTGGTTCCCTTCGACGGCGACCTGATCGCCGCTGCCATCAGCAACACTCGTCGCTGGCAGGTCTCGTACTGGGATGCACTGATCCTGACCGCGGCAGAGGTGTCGGGTTGCGAGACAGTCCTGTCGGACGACTTGAGTGATGGCTCGTCCTACGGCTCGGTGCGCGTCGAGAACCCGTTCCGCACGGTCGATGCGGCAGCAGCCGCCGCGGCCACTGAGTCCGAAATCAGCCGTGGCTGAGAAGATCACGCGACAGACGCCCGTCCGGTCGTACCCGCACGCCGGTGACACGCGCCAGAACATCCCCACCGCCGAACTCGAGTCGTTCACCCGCCCGGAAGAGAAGAGGCCGGCGATCGTGCGCTACCCGCGCGACAGCACGCCGCATGATCCTGGGCAATTCGCTGCTGGTGATGACCAGCCTGGCGGAGAAGGAAGGCCTCAAGGGCCAGGTCCAGACCATCTACATCGACCCGCCATACGGCATCAAGTTCGGCTCCAACTGGCAGGCCTGAGTAGCATGAGTGAGGGAGTTCCCCAGCGTGGATCGGCGGAAGGCCCTGGCGATCCTGGAGGCAGCCAGTCATCAACCACAACGGCGACGAGGTGATGAAGGTGTTCGCGGCGTGATCCGTCGGACGTCCGCCCTCGATCGGCTGGAAGCCGACTTCGCGCGCAACTCCCGCGCCGGCCGGTCATACGTCGATGCGCTGGCGGTGTTTGCCGCGATGTGGGATCACGCCCGACAAATGCGGCCCGACTTCCCGACGGACTGGCGAGAGGACATCCAAGCGGACATCGAGCTCGCGCGGGTGCTGAATGGCCTCGAACAGCCAGGTTGAGTTCGCCGAGCTGATCGCTCGCGTCTCGCGAGCTCTGGTCGCGCGCGGGTTGAGGTTCATGGTCGTCGGCGGACAGGCGGTGCTTCTGCACGGTGAACCGCGGCTGACCCAGGACGTGGACATCACGCTCGCGGCGTCAATCGACGCCCTGGCCGAGGTCATCGCCGCTCTCGCCGATGCAGGTTTGGAGCCACTGCCGAAGGATGTGCGTGCGTTTGTGGCCGAGACATTCGTTCTGCCGGCGTCCGACGCGACCCTGGGAGCGCGTGTGGATCTGATCTTTTCGAACACGGCGTTCGAGCTTGAGGCAGTCAACCGCGCAGTCTTCGTCGAACTCGGGAGCGAATCCGTCCCGTTCGCCTCCGCGGAAGACCTGCTGCTCCTCAAGCTCTTCGCGGGACGGCCGCGAGACCTCGAGGACGCCGCAGGAATCGTCCGCCGACAGGGCGACCGTCTGAACTGGGCGTACGTGCGCAACTGGGCAGCCGCCTTTGCCGCCGTCGAGGGTTGTGAGGACCTGCCGGAGCAGGTCGATCGATTGAAGAACGGTCAGCGCCCATGACCCTTGACGACTTCCCGCGCGTGCCGCTGCTGTTCGGTCCATCGCCCGTGCACCCGCTGCCGCGCCTCTACGCCGCGCTCGGTGGCAAGGTCGAGATCTGGGCCAAGCGCGAGGACTGCAACAGCGGCATCTGTTTCGGCGGCCAGCCGGCGCTCAGTGCGTACGCGCATACGCTGGGTTTGGGCGGGTAGCCAGGCCTTCCGGATCCCAGCCCCACTGCGACGCCGGGGCGCAAGGATCTGAGGGGAACGATCAGCCGGCAGCCTTCGTGAGCTTCGTCATCGGTTCGTCGCGCACCGAAAGGACCAAAGAGTCCTTCGAGACATTGAGAAATAGCGCGATCGCCTCGCGCGCCATGGGTTCCACTTGCCGCCATGTTCGCGCTTGACTGAAGACTCCCGGAAGTTCGTGCACCGAGATCGACCACCACGAACCAGAGCGTTCGGCGATAACGGTGTACTCGTCACTCACGATCGCCACCAATCCTTTCCGAGCTGAGGCTCAAGGCGCGTCAAGATACCGCGTGCCGTACGTTCGTTGATCTCGCGATGGCGCAGCACCACGATGAGTTCTCCGTCCAGCGCCCACACCTCGTGATCGCCACCCTGACGAACGCGATCCCAGCTGAGCCCGGCGACTTATCTGGCGCTTACTTCCGCCACGCGAGTCGGCGCTATAGTCAACCAACAGTCGACTTGCCAGGCGACGTCGCGGGAGGGCAGTGGCACGGCCATCGATCAGGTGAGCCCGGCTCCGGCCGTCGGCGTCACCCAGCGGGGCACGATCGAGAACCCGGTCATCAACGACGGCCTTCCCAAGAAGGGTGTCAAGGACACGCCGATCGAGGGAATCCCGATCATTCCGAAGGAGCTCGAGGGCGCGCTCCAGAGCCTGTATCACGACTACGAGCAATCGTTCGAGCAATGGGGCGAGGCGGGAGTGGGCCGGCCGCCGGTCTTCATCGTCGTCTGCAACAACACGGCGACGTCGAAGCTCGTCTACGACTGGATCTCCGGCTGGGAGCGCCAGCTGCCGGACGGTCAGATCGTCGCCGTCCCAGGCAACCTGAGTCTCCTCTCGAACGTGCGCGACGGCCGCTTCCTCGAGCGCCCGAACACGCTCCTGGTCGACTCGGCGCAACTCGACCGTGGCGACGCGCTCGACCCGGCGTTTCGGAAGGCGGCCAAGGAGGAGATCGACCGCTTCAAGCGCGAGTACCTCGCGCGGTTCCCTGGCAGGAGCGAGGACGACATCACCGACGAGGTGATCCTGCGCGAGGTCCTCAACACGGTCGGCAAGCCCGGCACAGCTGGGCGAGGACATCCGCTGCGTCGTGTCCGTCTCGATGCTGACCGAGGGCTGGGACGCCAACACAGTCACGCACATCCTCGGCATTCGAGCGTTCGGGACCCAGCTGCTGTGCGAGCAGGTGGTCGGCCGTGCGCTTCGCCGGGCGAGCTACGACACGGACAAGGACGGCATGTTCGAGCCCGAGTACGCCGAGGTGTACGGCGTCCCGTTCACCTTCCTGTCCGTGGCGGGGAAGGGGAGGATCAAGGCGGCCAAGCCGGTCCTCACCGTCAGGGCGCTTCCCGAGCGCTCAAACCTGAGGATCGAGTTCCCGCGCGTCGTCGGCTATCGCTACCAGATGCCGACCGAGAAGCTCACTGCGGCGTGGGACGGCACATCGGTCCTCCAGCTCTCGAGCCAGGAAGTCGCGACGCGGACGCAGCTCGACCCGATCGTCGGCGCAGTCGATGTCCACGACCTGAACCACCTCAAGGACGTGCGCTTCCAGACGGTCGTGTTCAGCGTGGCCAAGCGAACGCTCGACATGCTCACGGCCGGCGACGAGGAGCAGGAAGTCAAGCCCTGGCTCTTTCCGCAGCTGCTGCGGATCACGCGCGACTGGATCGAGAACTGCGTCTTCCTCAAGGACGGCGCCTTTCCGCAGCTCCTCCTGTTCGCCGAGTGGGGATACGCGGCGGCGGAGCGGATCGAGCGCGCGATCTACCGCGGCACGCGTCGGGGAGAAACGGCTGCTGCCCAGCCTTCGACCGTACGAGCCGATCGGATCGACCGACGATGTGCTGTTCGACACGACCAAGACCTGCTACGAGACGCGCAAGAGCCACCTCAACCTGATGGTCCAGGACTCCGGCTGGGAGGCCAAGCTGGCCGAAACGCTGGAGTCGATGCCCGAGGTGGTCAGCTACGCCAAGAACCAGGGCCTGAACTTCAAGATCCCGTACACGTTCGAGGGGCGGCCGGCCAACTACGTGCCCGACTTCCTCATCCGACTTCGCGATGCGGAGTCGAACGGCTGACGACGACCTGCTGACGCTGGTCCTCGAGGTCACCGGCGAGGCGAAGAAGGAGAAGCAGGCCAAGGTCGCAACGGCTCGTGACCAGTGGGTGCCGGCGGTGAACAACTGGGGCGGGCTCGGTCGCTGGGCGTTCCTGGAGGTGACGGATCCATGGGACGCGGAGCGTCTGATTCGGGCGACCTTCCTGTTGACATCTACGCAGACTGCGTAGATTCTCCGACCATGAACGGGCTTCTCGCAGAGTCCACAGCTGCTGTTTTGATCTGTTTGGACGAGACCGGCGGTGCCCGCCTCACGGAGATCGCCACGGCCACGGGAAAGTCCCTGTCCACGCTCCAACGCGTGGTGCATGGCCTGCTGCGAGCTGGCGTGCTTCAACGAGAGACCCCACGAGGACGGTTGCTCTTCGCCACCGACGCCCCTCGTCAAGCACTGCGGGACGTTGCGGAATGGCGTCTGGGGCCCGTACGCACACAGGACCTGGGAGCCGCGTCTCGATACCTCAAGGTCGGAGGCAGATCGCTTCCTGCTTCAATCAAGCGCCCGGAGATTTGTCGGGCCCTGCCCGTAGCGCTGGGTCGCATCGTTACGAGTTTCCAGCCCAGCCGCGTCGTTCTGTTCGGATCCCAGGCCCGCGGGGACGCCAACTCCCAGAGTGATGTCGACCTCCTGGTGGTGTTCGCGAACGTGGATGCGGGCGACCGGCGAGAGCGGCAGGTGGCCATTCGTCACGCGCTTGAGGACATGCCCTTCGCAAAAGATGTTCTTGTGGCCTCAGACGAGCGATACCAACAGCCGCTCCCAGGCACAGCCGTCAAGTCGGCCGTGGCCGAGGGGATCACGCTCTATGAGCGATGACTGGCGTGCGCAGGCGCTCCGTTGGCTTGCCTACGCGTTGGGCGACTTGGATGCAACGCGGTCTCGTGGCCAAGAGCATCGGCGGCCGCGAATTGTGGCAAATCACGCGCAGCAGGCGGTCGAGAAGGCCATGAAGGCCGCTCTCCTGTTCAATCACGTGGAACCTCCGCGCACGCACGACCTTGAAGCGCTTCGAGTCATGCTCCCCGATGGCTGGCAGTCGAAGAGAGCCCGAAGAGGCCTTGACCGAATGACGGATTACGCCGCGGAGAGCCGGTATCCGGACGACCTTCGGCCTGTCACGGCGATCCAGGCCGCGACTGCCGTCCGCCAGGCTGCTGCTGTCGTTCGAGACGTTGCGTGCGGACTTCGAACGCCATGGCGTGCCCACGGTCGACCTGGAACCGCAGTGACCCATGCCGTGAAGCCGCGGAGTAAGTCGTGGCTGAGAAGATCACGCGGGCGACGCCCGTCCGGTCGTACCCGCACGCCGGCGACACGCGCCAGAACATCCCGACCGCCGAGCTCGAGTCGTTCACCCGCCCCGAAGAGAAGAGGCCTGCGATCGTGCGCTACCCGCGTGACCCCACGCTGGACCCGCAGCTCGTCTGGAAGGGCAAGGACGAGCAGGACAGCCACCCGCTGGAGGTCCCGGCGGTCCCGATCTACATCCAGGAGACGATCGATCCGCTGGCGCTGGTGGAAGAGCTGCGCGCGGAGAGCGAGGGCCGGCGATCGGAGGCAGCAGCTGGGCTTCTTCGCGCCGTACACGGACCTGACGTTCGAGGAGCGGGTCGACTTCTACCGCCACCCGGGCAAGTGGTCGAACCGCATGATCCTGGGCGACTCGCTGCTGGTGATGACCAGCCTGGCCGAGAAGGAAGGCCTCAAGGGCCAGGTCCAGACGATCTACATCGACCCGCCCTACGGCATCAAGTTCGGCTCCAACTGGCAGGTCAGCACCCGCAAGCGCGACGTCCGTGACGGCAAGGACACGGACCTGACGCGCCAGCCCGAGCAGGTTCGAGCGTACCGAGACACGTGGGAGCTGGGCATCCACTCGTACCTGGCGTACCTGCGCGACCGGCTGGTCGTCGCGCGCGAGCTGCTGACCGAGTCGGGATCGGTGTTCGTCCAGATCGGCGACGAGAACGTGCACCTGGTCCGAAGCGTCCTGGACGAGGTCTTCGGCGCCGACAACTTCTGTCAGCGTCATCAGCTTCGCGAAGACAGCCGGTGCGATGAGCGCGACTTGCAGCGAGTCGTGCGACTACCTCCTCTGGTATGCCCGGACGCTCGACAGCGTCAAGTGATCTGGCAGCTGCTCGATAAATGACGCAGCGCGGCGCTCGATCGGCGGAGTACAGCGCGGTACGAGCTGACGAGTGGCGCGGGACGACGCCGACTGACGCGAGAGAGCGACAGGCGCTGCCGCTGCCCGGCGGTCCGCGATCTTCAGCCCGACAACCTGACCAGTCGCAAGGTCCGCAGCGAGTCGATCTACGCGGTCGAGTTCGACGGAACGAGTCTATCGCCCGGATCGACGTGCTACTGGAAGACCAGCACCGGACGGGATGGCTCGACTTGGCTGGCGAGCCTGGCTCATGTCGACACAGGCGTCACTTGCGCTATGTGCGGTTCTTCGACGACTTCCCGTATACGGCCTTACCAACATCTGGATCGACACGCGGCACGGGAGCTTCACCGACGACAAGGTCTACGTCGTCCAGACCAACACCAAGGTCATCGAGCGCTGCCTCCTCATGACCACCGACCCAGGCGATCTCGTCCTCGATCCGACGTGCGGCTCCGGCACGACGGCGTACGTCGCCGAGCAGTGGGGGAGGCGCTGGATCACCGTCGACACCAGTCGCGTCGCGCTCGCCCTGGCGCGCTCGCGCCTGATGGCCGCCAAGTACCCGTACTACCTGCTCGCCGACTCGGAAGCCGGCAGTCGCAAGGAAGCCGAGCTGACCGGCCAGGCGCCGCCGGCCGATGGCCGCGACCGCCAACGACGTCCGCCGCGGCTTCGTCTACGAGCGCGTGCCGCACGTGACCCTCAAGTCGATCGCCCAGAACCCGGACATCCACGAGGGCATGAGCCGCGAGGAGATCGACGCCGCGATCGCCCGCCACGCCGAGACCGAGATGCTCTTCGACCGGCCCTACGAGGACCGCAAGATCGTGCGCGTGTCCGGCCCGTTCACGGTCGAGAGCCTGTCGCCGCACCGCGTGCTGGTCGACGGTCCGGAGGACGAGCCGGCGGCCGAGACCGCGCTGGCGGAGGATGCCGGGCGCTTCGTGACCACCATCCTCGACAACCTCCGCCGCGCCGGCGTGCAGAACACCAAGCGCGCAGGAGCGCCTCACGCTTCACCCGGCTCGACCACTACCCCGGCGTCTGGATCCAGGGGCTCGGCGAATACCTGGAGGCGCGGCGAGTCGCAAGACCGTCGCCGTGGCGCTCGGGCCCGAGTTCGGCACCGTCGGCCCCGAGCTGATCCGCGACGCCGCCAAGGAGGCCGTCAAGGTCGCCGACCTGCTGGTCGTCTGCGGCTTCGCCTTCGACCCCATGGCAGGGGAGGAGGCCGCCGACGCTCGGCCGCCTGACCGTGCTCCAGGCGCGCATGAACCCCGACCTCGCGATGGGCGACGAGCTGCTCAAGAAGACCGGCTCGGGCAACCTCTTCATGGTCTTCGGCGAGCCCGACATCGAGGTCAAGCCGGCAGGGGAGGGCAGGCTGACGATCGAGATCCGCGGCCTGGACGTCTACGACCCCACCACCGGCGCGGTGCGCTCGAGCTCCGTGGACGACATCGCCGCCTGGTTCCTCGACACCGACTACGACGGCGAGAGCCTTCATCGTCCGCCACGCCTACTTCACCGGCGCCGACGACCCCTACGACAAGCTCCGCCGCGCCCTCAAGGCCGACATCAGCGACGAAGCCTGGGCCACGGTCAACTCGACGATCTCCCGGCCGTTCCCCAAGCCCAAGACCGGCAAGGTCGCCATCAAGGTCATCAACCACTACGGCGACGAGGTCATGAAGGTGTTCGCTGCGTGACGGAGGCTGGATGCCCGAGCGATTCGACGTATCACTACTCAGTCGCCATGCCATTCGCGAGGCGCGGCGTGAGGGCATCCCGGTAGAGATGATCCGGTCGACCTACGAGGATCCAGATGATCGGCGGACCTCGGAACATGACGAGTTGCGTGAGGTTCAGACGCGCTGGTTCGGTGATGAGGGCCTGGAGGTTGTGGTCGATACGGACGATGGTCGTGTGGTGATCGTTTGGCGTCGAGGATCGAAGGAATGACGAACCTGCTGCTTGAATACGACGAGTCGGTGGATGCCGCTTACCTCACGGTGAGTGATGAACCCTGGGCGCGCCAACATCGACTCGACGACGCGAGGGGCGTGAACTACGGGGCCGATGGGTCGGTGATCGGGATCGAGCTGCTGTCGCCGCGTCGCAAGGGAGTCGTGATCGATGGCCTGCCGTTCCGCGAAGATGTCGAGCGGGTCCTTCGCTCAGTCGGATTTAGGGTTCTGCAAGCGGCTTGACCCCGCTCCGAGGGTTCGCGTGCCATGACCCTCGACGACTTCCCCCGCGTGCCGCTGTTGTTCGGCCCGTCGCCCGTGCACCCGCTGCCGCGCCTCTCCGCCGCGCTGGGCGGCAAGGTCGAGATCTGGGCCAAGCGCGAGGACTGCAACAGCGGCATCGCGTTCGGCGGCAACAAGGTGCGCAAGCTCGAGTACCTGGCGGCCGACGCCATGGCCAAGGGCTGTGACACGCTGGTCTCGATCGGCGGCATCCAGTCCAACCACACCCGTGCCGTGACCGGCGTGGCGCGCCACCTCGGTCTCGACGTCGTGACCGTGCAGGAGCACTGGGTCGACTGGGACGACCCGGGCTACGAGATCGTGGGCAACCTCCAGCTGACCCGGATCATGGGCGGCGACGTGCGCATCGATCCCTCAGGCTTCGACATCGGCATCCGCGATTCGTGGAAGGCTGCGCTCGACTCGGTCGAGGCCACGGGCGGCAAGCCCTATCCCATCCCCGCCGGAGCCTCCGACCATCCGCTCGGCGGTCACGGCTTCGCCAACTGGATCCGCGAGGTCGCGGCGCAGGAGCAGCAGCTGGGAGTGTTCTTCGACACGATCATCGTCTGCACGGTCACCGGGTCAACCCACGCCGGGATGATCGCGGGCACCGCGCTCGAGGGCAGGGGAGACCGACGTGTGATCGGCATCGACGCCTCGGGGACGCTGCAGAAGACGGTCGACCAGGTGAGCCGGATCGCGCGATCGACGGCGGCCTCGATCGGCGTCGAGCGCGAGCTGCGCGATGACGAGATCACCGTCGTCGACGGCTACGCCGGACCCGCCTACGGCATCCCCGACGAGCCGACCATCGAGGCAATCCACCTGGCCGCCCGGACCGAGGGCATGCTCACCGACCCGGTCTACGAGGGCAAGTCGATGGCCGGCCTGATCGGCATGATCAGGGCAAGGGAGATCCCAGCTGGCTCACGCGTGCTCTACGCCCACCTCGGCGGGCAGCCGGCGCTCAGTGCCTATGCGCACACGCCGGGTTTGGGCGGGTAGGCCGATGCCCGAGCACTTTGGCGAGGACGCATCGTTCGCGATCCCTGACGACCCACCGGAATGGTCCGAGCAAACGCGGATTTCGCTGGACGATGCCATTGTTGGCGATCACTGGAGAATCCCCAGAGT